>NZ_LBJC01000023.1 GCF_004114535.1 Bradyrhizobium nanningense | reverse complement strand
TTCATCTGGTCTCTCCTTGGAACACTGAAGCTTCGCAACCTCAGCTTCCTCGGTTCAGACCAGATGGACAACCTCCTGACAGACCACACCTAAGGCGCGATGACGATTCATCCAGATCTCATCGCGCGTTAGTCCTTCCTAATCCCCGACAGCTCGACCACCTTGCGCCAGCGGTCGGTCTCGGCCGCAAGCATGCCGCCGAACTCGCTGGCGTTGCCGTGCAGCGGGACGGCGCCGAGCTCGGCGATGCGGGCCTTGATACCGGAATCGGACAAAGCGGCGTCGATCTCGCGATTGAGCAGTTCAACGATCTCGCCCGGCGTATCGCGCGGGGCGCCGACGCCATAGAACGAGCTCGTCTCATAACCGGGCAGCGTGTCGGCGATCGGTGGCACGTCGGGCAGGATCTCCGAGCGCTCACGCGTGGTGATGCCGAGCGCGCGCAGCTTGCCGGCGCGCACCAGCTCAAAGGACGAGGTGACGTTGTCGAACATGCCCTGGATCTGCCCGCTCATCACGTCGGTCAAGCCCGGCGCCGAGCCACGATAGGGAACGTGGGTGAACTGCACGCCGGCCATCGACTTGAACAATTCGCCCGAGAGATGCAGCGAGGTGCCGATGCCCGAGGAGGCGATCGACACTTTGCCGGGATTAGCCTTGGTGTAGGCGATAAAGTCGGCCACGGTCTTCACCGGCAGGTCGTTGTTGACGACCAGCACCAGCGGAATTCGTGCGACGCCGGCAACCGGTGCGATGCCCTTGGCGAAATCATACGGAAGCGCCGTGTCGAACGAGGCGTTGATCGCGTTCGCGGTCGAGGTCAGCAGCAGTGTGTAGCCATCGGGTGCCGAAGTGATGACCGCCTGTGTCCCGATATTGCTGCCGGCGCCGGGCTTGTTCTCGACCACGAAGGTCTGGCCGAGCCGGTCGGACAGTCGCTGACAGAGCAGCCGCGACAGCAGGTCGGTCGCGCCACCCGGCGCGTAAGGCACCACCCATTTCACGCTATGCGAGGGATAGGAGGGGTTACCGAGAGCAAAAGCGCGCGGCGCGGCGAGCGTAGCTGCAGCGCAGGCGGCAGCCTGGAGGAAATGTCGTCTGGTGATCATGGTCTGCATTCCCATTCTCACGTTGCTATCGCAAGAACTGTGCCCCGGCGCACGCCGATCCCGTCGGCTTGGTAAAGGATCACTAGAGTTAATCGTGCACTAATCGGCCTTTACCTTGTCTCTTAACACCTGGGCAGGACGCGCGAGCTAAGCTGCCGGGAAACAGCAGACACGCCCGAAAGAATGAACGGCATGACAACCGGTATCATCGAACGACCGAAAGCCGAGCGCGCGCCTTCGGCTTCAAAGATCTGGTTGAAGGCCATCGAGCTCACCGCGCGGATCGAAACTCTGCCGGGACGTCTGTTCGCCGATGTCGTCGATGATTGGGCGCAGCGCCAGCCCGACCGCGTCGCGCTGCTCGCGGATGACGCAAGTCTCGACTACGCGGGCCTGTCGAAGCGCATCAATCGCTACGCGCGCTGGGCGCGCTCGGTCGGCGTGGCCAAGGGTGATATCGTCGCGTTGATCGTGCCGAACGGTACCGACTACGTCGCGGCGTGGCTCGGGATCAGCCGGGTCGGCGGTGTGGTCGCGCTCCTCAACACCAAGCTGGTTGGGTCGTCGCTCGCGCATTGCATCGACGTCGCCAAGCCCTCGCACATCATCGTGGCGCATCAGCTGACGGAAATGTGGGAGAGCTCAACGCCGCACCTGAAAACCCAGGCCAAGGTCTGGACGCATGGCGATGCCCGCAGTGATCGCGCCATCGACGTCGCGCTTGCGGTGCTGGACGACGCTCCCCTCTCGCCGGAGGAGCACGGCGAGGTCACCATCGACGACCGTGCGTTGCTGATCTACACCTCCGGCACCACTGGCCTGCCGAAGGCCGCCAGCATCAGCCATCGCCGCATTCTCAACTGGGGCTTCTGGTTCGCCGGCCTCACCGGCGCGAGCCCGCAAGACCGGCTCTATGATTGCCTGCCGTTGTTCCACTCGGTGGGCGGCATCGTCGCGCCATGCAGCATGCTCGCTGCCGGCGGCTCGGTGCTGATCTCGGAGAAATTCTCGGCCTCGCATTTCTGGTCCGACATCGTCCGTCACGACTGCACGCTGTTTCAATATATCGGCGAGCTCTGTCGTTACCTGCTCAAGGCGCCGCCGTCGGAATACGAGAACCGCCACCGTCTCCGCCTCGTTTGCGGCAACGGCCTGCGCGGCGACATCTGGGAAGACTTTCAGGCGCGTTTCGCCATTCCCCGTATCCTCGAATTCTACGCGGCGACGGAAGGCAATTTTTCGTTGTTCAACGTCGAGGGACAGCCGGGCGCGATCGGCCGCATTCCGCCGCTGCTCGCGCATCGCTTCCCTGCCAATCTCGTCAAGCTCGATCCCGACAGTGGCGCGCCGCTGCGCAATGAAGAAGGATTTTGCCTCCCCTGCGCCCGCGGCGAGGCCGGCGAAGCCATCGGCCGCATCGGCACAGCCGATGAAGGCGGCGGCCGCTTCGAGGGCTATACCGACGCCGGCGAAACCGAGAAGAAGATTCTTCGCGATGTGTTTGCCAGGGGTGACGCCTGGTTTCGCACCGGCGATTTGATGCGGATCGACGACAAGGGGTTCTTCCATTTCGTCGATCGTATCGGCGATACGTTTCGCTGGAAGGGCGAAAACGTCGCGACCTCGGAGGTGAACGATGCGATGCGCGATTTCGCCGGCGTGGTCGACGCCACTACCTATGGCGTCAGCATCCCCGGCGCCGACGGCCGCGCCGGCATGAGCGCGATCGTCGTCAACGAGGGCTTTAACATCGATGCGCTGCCCGCACATCTGGCGCAGCGCCTGCCGGCCTATGCGCGCCCGGTCTTCATCCGCATTTCCCGCGAGCTCGATGCGACCGAGACCTTCAAGCAGAAGAAAGGCGATCTGTCGCGGGAAGGCTTCGATCCCGCCACGATTTCCGATCCGCTGCTCATGGTGGATTCGAGAACCGGGGCCTATGTCCTGCTGGACGCCGAGGCGTATGCACGAATCATAGGCGGCTCGATCAGGCTGTAGATCCCGCCAAAATCAGCAGATAGGTCCAATTTTACCTGAATTGTCCAAGAAGGCATTTACTTCTCCCGGGTAAACAAGCGGCCATGGGGAGGCGGCCAGCAAGAGCCGCCGCAACACCAACGATAACAAAGCGAGCCAGCCATGTCGGTAAGGTCTAAGGTCATCGAGGCGATCAGGCAGATCGCCAAGGAGCAGAACGTCACGCTTCCGGAGCTGTCGGACGATTTGTCGCTGCATGAGACGGGCTTCGACTCGCTCGCCTTTGCCATTCTGGTCGCGCGTCTCGAGGACGACACCGGCGTCGACCCCTTCACCATTTCCGAGGACGCAGCATTCCCCGCCACGGTGGGCGATTTCGTGCGGGCCTACGAAAATGTCCCCGCGTGAGATCTTTGCACTTCGCGACCATCTCGGCGCGGAGCTGAAAGTCCGCACGATCTCCGATGCGCAGCATGTCGTGTCGCTGACCGACATCCTGTCGCAGACGGTCCTCGGCGGCCGGTTGAGCGAACTGTCGGGCCGCTCCGTGCTGCTCAAATTGTCCGACCAGCTCCGGTCGGGACTTGCCATGATCGAGCTCGACGGCATCGCCCGCCGCATGCTGCTGTGCCCGCCCGATCTCAACCCGGCGCATCTCGACGCGCTGATCGCGGACGCCGGGATCGATGCCGTCGTCACCGACGAAGCCGGTCGCTGGGCCAATTCGGGCATATCGCTCGTCGTCACCGCACAATTGCCGCTCGAAGCCACCGCGCCGGCCAAGACCGAGCGCGCCACGGAATGGCTTATGCTCACCTCGGGCACCTCGGGCGTGCCGAAGATCGTCGGTCACACGCTGGAAGCGCTGACCGGCGCGATCGTCGCGGAAGGGCCCGCGCGCGGATCTGCGCCGGTGTGGGCGACGTTCTACGACATCCGCCGCTATGGCGGCCTGCAAATCTTCCTCCGCGCCATTCTCTCCGGCGGCTCGATGGTATTGTCGGATCCGCATGAGGCGCTCGGCGATCACGTCGCGCGGCTGAAGGCGCGTGGCGTCTCGCACATCTCCGGCACGCCGTCGCACTGGCGCAAGCTCCTGATGAGCGGCTCTGCCGCGCAATTCGCCCCGGCTTACGTCCGCCTCTCCGGTGAAATCGCCGACCAGGCGGTACTCGACGGGTTGAAGGCGGCATTCCCCAATTCCTCAGTCGGTCATGCCTATGCCTCGACCGAAGCCGGCGTCGGCTTCGCCGTGAATGACGGGCTGGAAGGCTTTCCGGCCGACTATCTCGGTAATCGCAACGGCGTCGAGATGAAAGTGATCGACGGTTCGCTGCGGATCCGCTCGACGCGCACCGCGCATGCCTATGTCGGCCGCAGCGCCGCAGCGCTCACCGATGACGACGGATTTGTCGACAGCGGCGACATCGTCGAGCTCCGCGGCGACCGCTATTATTTCGTCGGCCGCCGCGGCGGCATCATCAATATCGGCGGGTTGAAGGTCCACCCCGAGGAGATCGAGGCGGTGATCAACCGCCATCCGGACGTGCGGATGTCGCGGGCCAAGTCGCGCAAGAGTCCGATCACCGGCGGCATCGTGGTCGCCGACGTGATCCTGGCCGACGGCACCGACCAGGCGCGGGTCAAGGAAATTCGCGACCAGATCCTGGCTCAGTGTCGCGCGCAGCTCGCCTCGCACAAGGTGCCGGCGGTGATCCGCTTCGTCGAGGCGCTCGATGTCACCCCGGCCGGAAAACTGGCGCGCACCGATGCATCATAACGTTCTCGTCACCGGCGGCAGCCGCGGCATTGGCCTAGCGATCGGCAGACGCCTCGTCGGTGTCGGCTACAACGTGATCGCAGTGGCGCGGCGCGAGAGCGAGGAGCTCAAGGGCGCAATCGCCGAATCCGAGGGGCGCCTGCATTTCCGTCCCTGCGATCTCGCCGTGATCGACGCGATCCCGGCCTTCGCAAAGCTCGTGCGCGACGAGTTCGGCCCGGTCTACGGCCTCGTCAACAATGCCGGCCTCGGCACCGAAGGCCTGCTCGCCACCATGCATAATTCCGAGATCGAGGCGCTGGTGCAGCTCAACGTGCTGTCGCCGATCATCCTCACCAAATATGTGGCGCGGCAGATGATGGCGGACGGTGCTGGGCGTATCATCAACATCTCCTCGATCATTGCGACGACCGGCTATAACGGCCTGTCCGTCTATGGTGCGACCAAGGCGGCTGCCACCGGCTTCACCCGCTCGCTGGCGCGCGAGGTCGGCAAGGTCGGCATCACCGTGAATGCGATCGCGCCGGGCTTCATTGACACCGAGCTCACGCACAATCTTTCCGACGAGGGGCGCAAGCGCATCGCCGGCCGCAGCGCGCTGCGCCGCCTGCCGGAGACGGACGACGTCGCGCGCATGGTGGAATATCTGCTGGGAGAAGGCGGCCGCAACGTCACCGGGACCGTCTTCACCGTCGACGCAGGGAATACGGCCTAAGCGGAACTCCGCCGCCATAATTGCGTTGATCCGGCCCAATGACATTCAGCCGGATTTGGTCGTAAGATGGCCTGCAATCGATTGGGTTACGTCAATCGATCTGCCCTAATTGACAGGGAGCAGTCCATGGCCATGCCAATTACGACCGCTTCAAATCAGGGCCGGACGGAGCATTCCCGCGCCAAGCCGGATTTGGATGATGTCCACTGCCCGCCGATGACGCATCAGAATTCCGGCAGTCACGGCCATGAAATGTACCCGCAGCAATTCGTGCGGCTGATCGGCTGCCATGATGCGTCTCTCGAGAGCTTGCGCAAGCGTCAGGACGAGAAGCTGCACTAAAGCGCGGTGAGATTAGGAAAGTCATCATCGCGCTTTAGGATATTGTTTTGAGCATGATCGTTTCGGGAAACCGCTGCGCACTTTTCCGGATTATGCTTTTGCTGCTCACGTCCGGTGCTTCGGCGGGTCCTTCGGCAGGTCAACTCGTTCGTGGGAAAATTCCGGCGGCCCCTCGGTGAGGCGGCGGATGCGGCGCTCGCGTTCGTCCGCCGGCAATGCGGGATCGAGCAGCGTTTCGATCTCGTGGACTGCGATCTCCTCGATCCTGGTGGCCTCTGACGCGATCGGGTGCTCCGGGGAGAGCACCGGGGGCGCGATCTTCAGGGCCAGCTCGATCAGCTTGCAGATCGCCTCCGCGCGGGTCAGGCGATGGGCTTCAGCCCAGGCATCGACGGCCTCCGTCAGTCTTTCGGGCATTTTCACCGCGCTGATCGGATCGATGCCCGTGCGCCGACGGACCGGAGCGGTGGAGTCCTTGTTGCCGAAGTCCGACACCTCGATCATCCCATGCAATCCTTGGAGCTGAGCGACGATAGCCGCACTCCCCGGCGGGTCGTTTGATGCCGATCAATGCCCCGCTGCAGCAATGCAACGCGGCCGCATCTTGTTGCCGCCGCATCTTGTTGTCCTGGCCGGTTTCAGCCAATGATCGAAAGGGCCGCCGGCCGGCGAACCCGGATCGATCCTGCCACGTATTTGTAGCACGTTCCAACCATCCGGCATCCCCGATGACCTCAGGCGAATCCTTCTATGGCGGCATTCCCGTTTTCCGCGGCTTCACCAGCCTGATGGACCCTGCGCTCTATGCGCCGCTCCCGGACGATTGGAGCATCGGCGTTGCCGATATCGTCGATTCCACCAAGGCGATCGCGGCGCAGCGCTACAAGGCGGTCAACATGGCCGGTGCGGCCGTGATCGCGGCAGTGACGAACGCCTTGGAGGGGCGGGAATTCCCCTTCGTGTTCGGCGGGGACGGCGCAAGCTTTGCGGTCGGGCCCGGCGATCTCGATGCGGCGCGCGACGCACTCGCCGCGACCGCCACCTGGGTGCGGGAGGATCTCGACCTGAGGATGCGCGTCGCGCTGGTGCCGGTAAGCGCCATTCGCGCGCGCGGCCTCGACGTTCGGGTCGCGCGCTTCGGTCCGTCGGTGAACCTGTCCTATGCGATGTTCTCCGGCGGCGGGCTCGCCTTCGCCGACGCCGCGATGAAGCGCGGCGAGTTCGCGGTCGCAGAGGCGCCGGCGGGCGCGCAGCCTGACCTGTCCGGACTGTCCTGCCGCTTCGAGATGATGCCGGCCTCGCGCGGGCTGATCCTGTCGGTTCTGGTGATGCCGACGCGCGGCGCCGACCCGCATGCCTTCCGCAAGGTGATCGAGGACATTATCCATCTCGTCGAGCGCAGCCCGGACGGCGCCCGTCCGGTGCCGCCGCAGGGACCCCCGCTGAAATGGCCGCCGCAGGGGCTGGAATACGAAGCCCGCACCAGGCGCGGCGGCCCGTTGCTTGCGCGCCGAGCCCGGGTGCTGGCCACTACGCTGTTCGTCTATCTGATCATGCGCTTCGACCTCAAGGTCGGCGGTTTCGTGCCCGACCTCTACCGGCGCCAGGTCGTCGAGAACTCGGACTTCAGGAAGTATGACGACGGCCTGCGCATGATTCTCGACTGCACCCCGCAGCTCGAGCGCGCGTTGAGCGACCGTCTCGCGGCCGCCGCGCGCGACGGGATCGTGCGTTACGGCCTCCATCAGCAGGATGCCGCGATGATGACCTGCTTCACGCCGTCGGCGCTGCGCAGCGACCACGTGCATTTCATCGACGGGGCGCGGGGCGGCTACGCTTCGGCGGCGACGGCGCTGAAGGCGATGACGGCGTGAGAGGTTCTTGTGCCCCGGACGCAGCGCAGCATGAAATGATGCGCTGCTGAGCCGGGACCCACCTCTTCTTCTCGTACCATGCTGCTTTCTGGGTCGCGGCTCTGCGAAGCAGCGTTGCACGCTGCATCGCGTCCGGGACACGAAAGCGGGGTTACCGCCCCGCGCGCGTCCAGCTCTCGCCGCCGCAGAGCGCGCCGACGCAGCCTTCGACCCGCAGCGAATCGGCTCCCGTTACCGTGATGCTGCTGGCATAGGGGCTGCCGTCGTCGGCATTGTAGATCTGGCCCGACCATTTGCCCGGACCGGAGGGCTGCATGCCGCTGAACAACGGCAAACCGATCATCGGGCGCTTGGCGAGCGCGGGATTGGGATTCTTGCTGTCGGTGGCGGGCTGGCCGGTCGCGGTGTCCATGGGCTCGCGGAGCCAGACGATGTGGCCGCAGATGCCGCCGCCGCACTTGGTGATCTTGACGCGCGCATCACCCGCCTGGGTCAGCCATGTCCCGTCGGCGTTCTGCGCATGAGCGGCAGATGCGCCAACCAGCGCGGCAAGAAGGACGATGAGAGCAGCGAATCTGGAAGTCATGGAGAGGGCCCCGAAATTGGAGTGCCTCCATAGCAGCCCGGAGGGATAGTGCAACGCTGGCTGGAATCACATTCCTGCGTTTATTGGACTGCGCTCATTTGCCCCAGCGCGCGAAGGCGACCGAGGCCGCAGTCGACAGGCCGAACACGACCATGGCGCCGCCAACCAGCGCGAACAAGGTCCAGGCCGGCGCTTGCGCCGTGATGAGGCCGATGCCGCCGATCGCGACGATCAGAAGTCGCGCGGTGGAGGCCAGCACGGGACCACCGACGTGCGCCGCGCCTTGCGAGGAGAAATACAGCGACACGCCCATGCCGAAGAACACGAAGGCCGGGCCGGCCCAGTGGAAATAGCTGTGCGCCGCGGCGGTGACGCCAGGATCCCGCGTGAACAGCGCGACCCACAGCGCGGGATCGAGCGCGATGACGAGCCCGATCAGGCCGACCGTGAGTCCGGAGGCCGCAGCCGCGGTCCAGGCGACACGCCGCGCCCGCTTCAAATGTCCGGCGCCCATCGCCATGCCGACCATCGGCACCGAGGCGATTCCGAAGGCGAATGTGATCGGGATCAGCAGGAATTCCAGCCGCGAGCCGATGCCGTAACCAGCCAGCATCTCGGTGCCGAAGGTCGCCAGGATCTTCGTGAAGATCAGGATCGTGAGCACGGTCTGAAGCGGCGACAGGCAGGCCACCGCGCCGACTTTGAGAATGTCCAGGAACATCGCGCGCTCGAAATGGAAGGCGCGGAAGTCGAGCTGCAGCCGGCTGCGGCCGGACCATAGATACCAGAGGAAGAAGATCGCGGCGCAGCTGAACGCGATCAATTGGCCGCTCGCGACGCCAGGCATGCCGAATTGCTTCACGCCGAACAGGCCGAGACCCAGCGTGCCGCCGAGCACAACCTGGAGCAGGCTCGCCCCGATCAGCGTCATCGAGGGCAGGCGCATGTCGCCGGTGCCGCGGATCACCGAGGCCAGCGTGTTGACGACCCAGATCGCGACCGCGCCGGAGAACAGCACCTGCGAATAGCCGCTGGCTTCCTCCAGGACGCGGTCGCGGCCGCCGAGCAGAGTGAAGAAGGAGCGGCCGAAGACGAGCATCATCACCGTGAAGAACAGCCCGCCGCAGAGGCCGATGATGGCGGCATGCAGCGCCAGTGTCGCGGCGCGGTCACGATCGCCGGCGCCGAGCGCACGGCTGATCGCGGAGGACACCCCGCCGCCCATCGCCCCCGCACTCATCATCTGCGTCAGCATGGCGAACGGAAACACCAGCGCGATCGCGGCGAGCGGGATGGTGCCGAGCCGGCCGATATAGGAGGTCTCGGCGATCGCGACCAGCGTGCTGCCGACCATTGCGATCATGTTGGGGATTGCGAGCCGGAGCAGCGTCGGCAGGATCGGCGCCGTCACCAGGCTGGCCATGGGGGAGGCGGCCGGTGCACGCGGCGGGACGGCGTCTAGGGGAGCGTCGATCGTCATGTTCACCGGGCGGAATATTGAATGATGATCGACATATTATAGGACGTGCGGCCGCCGGCCAGCCCTCGCTCACGCAGGGCTCACCAGGGCAGGCCGCATAGGTCGATGATGCCCAGCGTCGGCGCGCGGACGATGTTGAAGACGTAGGGCGCCATGTGGGTGAAGCGGATGCGCCCCTCCGGCTGTTCGCAATAGACCTCGCCCTTGAAGGGCAGCCAGCTCCGGGTCTCGTAGAAGGAAAAATTGTGAGGTTCGCAGAACAGCAGCGCGAAGCGAACGGCCTCGTTGGCGCATGGTGTGGACCGCCGCGTCGATCGCCACGGTTGCATAGCCACGGCCGCGCTTGTCCTCCCGCGTGCAGACCCCGCCGATGCCGCCGATATGGACCTTCTGCCCGTTCCAGATGACGGTGCGGAAATAGATGCCGACATGGCAGACCAGGCCATCCTCGGGGGTCTCGATCAGCACGCGCAGATCGGCATTGGCCCATTTGACGTGGGCCCAGCGCTTATCCGCGATGAGGTCTGATCCCCAGACCGCCTGATGCAGCGGCTCTGCAATCGGCCACGAGGCGTCGCCGTTCAAAATGTCGATCTCGATGCTCATGGCTTGGTTCTTCGGAGCTCCGCTTCGTGGCGCATTCGTTCTGTCATAAGCGGTTCAAAGGCAATGATATTTTTCGTCGGCGCGTCTCGCCTGCGGCAGAACGTCTACGCTTGCGTCGATTTTGTGCAATCCGGCCAAGCTGTCGCATCACGCGTTTTCGCAAATTGGCGGTATTTAACGGCCGCGGAACCTTCTATAAGGGATGACCGTTAGAACTCGTTCTCCACCCAGTTGCGGACAAGAACCCATGACCTTTACGCTGCCCCCACTCCCTTACGCCTATGACGCCCTTGGCCAGTTCATGTCGAAGGAGACGCTGGAATTCCACCACGACAAGCATCATCAGGCCTACGTCACCAACGGCAACAACGCGCTCAAGGGGACCGAATGGGAAGGCAAGTCCCTTGAGGAGATCGTCAAGGGCTCGTTCGGCAAGAACCCCGCGGTGTTCAACAATGCCGGCCAGCACTACAACCACATTCACTTCTGGAGCTGGATGAAGCCCAATGGCGGCGGCACCAAGCTGCCCGGCAAGCTCGAGAAGAAGATCAACGAGGACCTCGGCGGCTTCGAGAAGTTCAAGACCGACTTCCAGGCGGCCGGCGTCGGCCAGTTCGGCTCCGGCTGGTGCTGGCTCCAGGTCAAGAACGGCAAGCTCGAGATCTCCAAGACCCCGAACGGCGAGAATCCGCTGGTGCACGGCGCAACCCCGATCCTCGGCTGCGACGTCTGGGAGCACTCCTACTACATCGACTACCGCAACCGCCGTCCCGACTATCTCAAGGCGTTCGTCGAGAACCTCGTGAACTGGGAATACGTCGAGTCCTTGTTCGACAAGGCCTGAGTGTCATTCCGGGGCGCGAAGCGCGAACCCCGGAATCCATTTATCCACTCAGGCTGACGCCTGGTGGATACCGGGTTCGGCGCTGACGCGCCGCCCCGGATGACGACAAGGCGGTCGCATACGCGGCCGCCTTTTTTGCTGTGCGGAATTGCCCTGCGCGGCACGCGCATGGGTCTGCCATCACACCGTTTGCATCGCTTCGGCGGCGCCCTTAATCAGGACGGGCATCTCCCTTGAGCCGCTCCCCCCAATTGTCAGAACCTTCCCCGAACACCCCGGCGCCAGCTGAGGACGCGGAGTCCGAGCCGCGGCCCGGGCGGGTCCGCAAGCCGATCGGCTGGTCGACCATCATCATCGCGGCGCTGGTCGCGGTGAGTGCGGCGCTGGTCTGGCGGCGTGACGGCACCGACGGCGTTCTCGACATCCTGACCCACGATCTCTCGCTGTTCTCAGGCATCCTGCCGCGCGTGCTCGCCGGCTGCCTGCTCGGGGCCTTCATCTCGGAAATCCTGCCGCACGAAAAAGTCTCGCGCTCGCTCGGGCCGAAATCCGGCTTGATGGGCCTTCTGATCGGCACCGCCTTCGGCGCGATTCTGCCCGGCGGGCCCTTCACCGCCTATCCCGTGGCGAGCGCACTGCTCGCGGTCGGCGCCGATTTCGGCGCCACCATCGCCATGGTCGTGAGCTGGACCCTGATCGGCTATGGCCGGGCGGTGGCCTGGGAAATTCCGATCATGGGCACCGATTTCACATTGTGGCGGATCCTGATCTCGCTGCCGTTGCCGGTGCTCGCCGGCGCGCTCGGGCGCTTCGTCTATGTTCGGCTCTATCCGAAGCGCGCCAGCGACGAGGACGCGGCATGAGCGCCGCGCTTCTGATCGACATCCTGCTGTGGGGCTCGGTGTTTGGCGTCGGGCTGATCGCCTTCCGCCGCGGCCCTCCGGTGTTCAAGGCCCCGTTGCGCGAAGGCTCGATGGACTTCATCAACATCGTGCCGCGGATTGCGCTCGGGGTGATCGGCTCCGGCTACATCGCTGCCATCATCCCGCAGCAGGTGATCACCGGCTGGCTCGGGCCGGACAGCGGCTGGCTCGGCGTTGCGACCGCCGTGGTCGCCGGCGCGGCGACGCCCGGCGGCCCCGTGATCGGCTTCTCCATCGGCACCGTGGCGCTGAAGTCGGGCGGCGGGGTGCCGCAGGTGGTGGCCTATGTCGTCGCCTGGGCCCTATTTGCCTTCCAGCGGGTGATCTTGTGGGAAATCCCGTTCATGCCAGCCCGTTTCGTCTGGTTCCGCTGTGCCGTGTCGGTGCCATTTCCCTTCGTGGCAGCCGCCATCGCGATGGTGATCGGCAAGCCGTGAGCCGGCGTGGACAGGCGTAATGTTATAATATAACGTCCCGGGTATGGTTCCCGCCGCGTCTCACGCCCATCATCACGACCATGCTCCCGGCCATTCCCATGCGCACGGGCATGGGCACGACCACAGTCACGCCCATGTCCACGATGCAGCCTCGCCGCATCCCGCCCAGGAGGCGCCGTGGTCGATCCTGCGCATGACCATGGCCGCGCGCCTCGCGGCCGCGCTCGCCGTCTGTGCCGTGCTCTGGGGCGTGGTCTTCCTGGCGATGAGGTGACGATGGCGGCGCTGCACTTTCACAACGTCACGCTCGGCTATGACCGGCATCCGGCCGTGCACCACCTCAACGGCGAGGTCGCGCGAGGTGCGCTGGTCGCCGTGATCGGCCCGAACGGCGCCGGCAAGTCGACCCTGCTGCGCGGCATCGTCGGCATCCTCAAGCCGCTCGACGGCAGCATCCATCTCGGCGGGCTCGACGCCAGGGACATCGCCTACCTGCCGCAGAGCGCGGAGATCGACCGCAGTTTCCCGATTTCGGTGTTCGATTTCGTCGGCACCGGGCTGTGGCGCGATGCCGGCTTGTTCGGCGGCATCGGCAGGGCCGCGCGGAAAAAGATTCTGCGCGCGATCGCGTCCGTTGGCCTCAATGGCTTCGAGAATCGCCCGATCGGCACGCTCTCCGGCGGCCAGATGCAGCGCGTGCTGTTCGCGCGCGTGTTGCTCCAGGACGCGAGCCTGATCGTGCTGGACGAGCCCTTCAACGCCATCGATGCCAAGACCACCGCCGACCTGCTCGCGCTGGTCAAGCAATGGCACGGCGAGGGCCGCACCGTGCTCGCGGCGCTGCACGACATGGAGATGGTGCGCAACCATTTCAGCGAGACGCTTGTGCTGGCGCGTGGCCCGGTCGCGTGGGGACCGACGGCGGACGTGCTGACGCCGGAAAACCTGCTGGTCGCGATGCGGATGTGCGAGGCCTTCGACGACAGCGCGGCGGCCTGCGCGGCTGACGATGCCCCTTCGCGGGCGGCCTGATATCCGATGCTCTACGACGCGCTGATCGGCCCGTTCACCGAATTCGAGTTCATGCGGCGCGCGCTCGCCGCCGTGATCGCGCTGGCGCTGGCCGGCGCGCCGATCGGCGTGTTCCTGATGCTGCGGCGGATGAGCCTCGTCGGCGACGCCATGGCGCACGCGATCCTGCCGGGCGCCGCAATCGGCTTCCTGCTCTCAGGCCTCAATCTGTTCGCGATGACGGCGGGCGGCCTGATCGCAGGCTTTGCGGTCGCGATCCTCGCCGGCGTGGTCGCGCGCTCGACCGGGCTGAAGGAGGACGCTTCGCTCGCGACGTTCTATCTGGCCTCGCTGGCGCTCGGCGTCACTATCGTTTCGATCAAGGGCACCAATATCGACCTGCTGCACGTGCTGTTCGGCAATATCCTCGCGATGGACGACCAGACCCTGCTGGTGGTCGCTTTCAACGCCACCGTGACGCTGCTCGTGCTCGCCGTGATCTACCGCCCGCTGGTCATCGAGAGCGTCGATCCCTTGTTCCTGCGCACGGTGAGCCGCGCCGGAGGACCTGCGCATCTCGCCTTCCTGGCGCTGGTCGTGATCAACCTCGTCAACGGATTCCAGGCGCTTGGCACGCTCTTGGCGGTCGGCCTGATGATCCTGCCGGCGGGCATCGCCCGGTTCTGGTCGCGCGATCTCACCGCCATGATCTGTATCGCCGTGATCGCTGCCGCTGTCTCCGGCTATGCCGGGCTCGTGCTGTCGTTCCAGACCCGCGTGCCGTCGGGCCCTGCGGTCATTCTCGTGGCGACAGTGCTCTACATCGTCTCCGTGCTGTTCGGCCGCGTCGGCGGCATCGTCCGGCAGCTGTTTCCCGGCCGGCATCTAGAAGCGTGATGGCGATGCGCTTCCGCCTGCTCGTTGCCCTGCTGCTGATCACCTCGCCGCTCCAGGCGGCCGAGCGACTCAACGTCGTCGCGAGCTTCTCGATCCTCGCCGATTTCGTCCGCAATGTCGGCGGTGATAGGATCAATCTAACGACGCTGGTCGGGGCCGACAGCGACGTCCATGTCTACACGCCGGCGCCACGTGATGCGAAGCGCATCGCGGAGGCGAAGCTCGTCATCGTCAACGGTCTTGGGCTGGAGGGCTGGTTGCCGCGCCTCGTGCAGTCCTCCGGCAGCAAGGCAATTGTCATCACCGCCAGTGCCGGCATCGTGCCGCTGAAGCTTGGCTCGGCCGCCGATCCGCACGCCTGGCAGTCCGTCCCCAACGCCAAGGTTTACGTGGCTGATATCGCCGATGCGCTGGCCGCGGCCGATCCTGACGAGGCCGACTTCTTTCGCGCCCAGGCCAAGGCCTATCTGGAAAAGCTCGAAACGCTCGACCGCGAGGTCCGCGAGGCCGTGGCTAAAATCCCAACCGAGCGGCGCAAGGTGATCTCCACCCACGATGCCTTCGGCTATTTCGCGACCGAATACGGTATCCAGTTCATCGCCCCCCTGGGCGTCTCCACCGAAACCGAGCCCAGCGCCCGGGACATCGCGGTCATCATCGGCCAGATCAAGGCCGCGAGGATCCCGGCGGTATTTCTCGAAAATATCAGCGACGACCGCCTGATCCGGCGGATCGCGGCCGAGACCGGGGCCAAGGTCGGCGGGACCCTGATTTCAGACGGTTTGACCGGCGAAAAGGGGCCCGCACCCACTTACATTGACATGGTCAGGCACAATATAAAGGCCCTGACCAGCGCGCTTGACCATTAGGGCAGGGGCCACCCCGCCTCGCGTCGCGCGGGACAAAGCCCGATCCGGAGTTGTTATGTCTGAAGCCTCCCAGAAGATTCCTGTGACTGTCCTGACCGGCTATCTCGGTGCCGGCAAGACC
The DNA here is from genome assembly GCF_004114535.1 of Bradyrhizobium nanningense. Taxonomy (GTDB): domain Bacteria; phylum Pseudomonadota; class Alphaproteobacteria; order Rhizobiales; family Xanthobacteraceae; genus Bradyrhizobium; species Bradyrhizobium nanningense. The sequence continues at coordinate 280,527 of NZ_LBJC01000023.1, read as the reverse complement.
ACGCTTTTGAACCGTATCCTGTCGGAAAACCACGGCAAGAAATACGCCGTCATCGTCAACGAATTCGGCGAGATCGGCATCGACAACGACCTCATCATCGGCGCCGATGAGGAAGTGTTCGAGATGAACAACGGCTGCATCTGCTGCACGGTGCGCGGCGACCTCGTTCGCATCATGGACGGCCTGATGAAGCGCAAGGGCAAGTTCGACGCCATCATCGTCGAGACCACCGGCCTTGCCGATCCGGCGCCCGTCGCCCAGACCTTCTTCGTCGACGAGGACGTGCAGAAGAACGCGCGGTTAGATGCGGTCGTCACGGTCGCCGACGCCAAATGGCTGTCCGACCGGCTCAAGGACGCGCCCGAGGCCAAGAACCAGATCGCCTTCGCCGACGTCATCGTGTTGAACAAGACCGACCTCGTCAGCAAGGGCGAGCTTGCCGAGGTCGAGGCCCGCATCCGCGGCATCAACCCCTATGCGAAGCTGCACCGCACCGAGCGCTGCTCGGTGGCCTTGGCCGACGTGCTCGACCGCGGCGCGTTCGATCTCGACCGCATCCTCGACATCGAGCCGGATTTCCTGGAGGCCGACGATCATGACCACGACCATGATCACCACCATCATCACGGCCACGACCATCACCATCATGATCACGGCCACGGCCTGAAGCACTATCACGACGAGGACATGCAGTCGCTGTCGCTCAAGACCGACAAGCCGCTCGATCCCAACGTGTTCATGCCCTGGCTGCAGAACCTGGTGCAGGTCGAGGGCGGCAAGATCCTGCGCTCCAAGGGCATCCTCGCCTTCCACGACGACGAGGACCGCTACGTCTTCCAGGGCGTCCATATGATGCTGGAGGGCAACCACCAGCGGAAGTGGAAGGAGGGTGAGCCGCGCGAGAGCCGCCTCGTCTTCATCGGCCGCGAATTGCCGGAAGAGGCCATTCGCGAGGGTTTTGAGAGCTGCATCGTCTCGTGATGAAAGAGTTTACGCCGGCCCCCGATTCCGCCTCGATCGTCTCCGTCACCGACCGCGTCAAGCCAGTTGCGCTCGGCATGGCCGTGACCTCGGTGCATTTCCTCGGCGACCGCGCCGCCTTCGTCGGCGGCGAGGAGAATGTCGCCTTCGTCGATGCCAAGGGGGAGATCACCAAAGTCGCCGTGCACAGTGGCGGCATTCTCTCCACCGCCTCCGACGGCAAGCGCATCGTGATGGGCGGCGACGACGGCAAGGTCGTCTCGCTCGACGCCAAGGGCGAGGTGACGCTGCTCGCGACCGACCCGAAGCGGCGCTGGATCGATGCGGTGGCGCTGCACACCGACGGCGCGTTCGCATGGTCGGCCGGCAAGACCGCCACCGTGAAGAGCGGCAAGAACGAGGAGAAGTCGCTCGAGGTGCCCTCGACCGTCGGCGGACTTGCCTTCGCGCCGAAGGGCCTGCGGCTCGCCATCGCGCATTACAACGGCGCGACGCTGTGGTTTCCGAACATGGAGGGGTCGGCCGAATTCCTGCCCTGGGCCGGTTCGCATCACGCCGTCACCTTCAGTCCCGATAACAAGTTCCTCGTCACCGCGATGCACGAGCCGGCGCTGCACGGCTGGCGGCTCGCCGACAACAGGCACATGCGCATGACCGGCTATCCCGGCCGTGTCCGCTCGATGTCCTGGAGCCCGGGCGGCAAGGGGCTGGCGACCTCGGGCGCCGACACCGTCATCATCTGGCCGTTCGGCAGCAAGGACGGTCCGATGGGCAAGGAGCCTGCGATGCTCGCGCCGCTGCAGGCGCGCGTCTCGGTCGTCGCCTGCCATCCGAAGAACGACATTCTCGCCGCCGGCTATAGCGACGGCACCGTGCTGATGGTGCGTCTGGAAGACGGCGCGGAAATTCTGGTCCGCCGCAACGGCACGCCCCCGGTCGCCGCGATCGCCTGGAATGCGAAGGGTACGCTGCTGGCGTTTGCCGATGAAAATGGGGACGGCGGCCTGCTGGAGCTTTGATCTGTCATGGTTCCGGCCGTATAGGGGACCATGCGATTTCTCACGACCTTCCAGCTGGGCGATTTCGCCGATACGCTGATCAGCCTCATCGCGGCCTTCGTGCTGGGCACGCTGATCGGCGCCGAGCGGCAATATCGTCAGCGCACGGCGGGCCTACGCACCAACGTGCTGGTCGCCGTGGGAGCGGCCGCCTTCGTCGATCTCGCGATGCAGCTGGACGGCGCCGACGGCGCGGTGCGGGTGATCTCCTATGTCGTCTCTGGCATCGGCTTCTTGGGCGCCGGCGTCATCATGAAGCAGGGCATGGACGTGCGCGGGCTCAACACCGCGGCGACGCTATGGGCCTCGGCCGCGGTCGGCTCCTGCGCCGGTGCCGACATGATCGCGCAGGCGGCCGCGCTGACGGTCTTCGTCATCGCCGGCAACACCATGCTGCGCCCGCTGGTCAACGCCATCAACCGCATCCCGCTGAACGAGAAGGCACTGGAGGCGACCTACTATTTCAAGCTCGCGGTCGCGGCCGATGCCTTGCCTGACATGCGCGACCGCCTCGTCGAGAAGCTTGAGGGTGCGAAATATCCCGTGGCGGGTATCGAGGTCGTCGAGATCGGCGAGGACATGCTGGAGATTGTCGCGAAGCTGGTCGCGAGCGCGGTCGACCCGAACGAGCTGAACGCGGTGGCGACCGATCTGCAGCATCTGCCCGGCGTGCGCCATGCCACCTGGGAAGCCAGCACGACGGAATAAACGCGTCGTTTTGGCGCGCAGGCGGTCGGTTCCCGGCTTGTTGGGGACGGAACTCCGGTGGGGCGATTTCGTTGATTCCGCGGACAAAGGCGGTGATCGACATGCCCGGCCAAAATGACAAGCGCAGACTGAAGCTCGACCTGACCATCGCAGCCTCGCTGTTCGCAGCAGGACTCGTGGTGTCGGTGATATCGCTGGCGCAAATCCGCGCCGAGAGCCGGATGCAGATGGCGCAGGCGACGCAACCGCTTCAGGGAACGCCGTCCGACGAGCAGAGCAAAGTGCCAGCGGAGGCCAAGCCCGGCGGCGACCGGCCGACCACGCCGGCGCCCGAGCCCGCGCGGCCGGAGCCCCAGACGCAAGGCGCGGCGGGCGCGGCCAAGCCAGCACTGCCGCCGGCACCGGCCGAGAAAATCGCGCCGCCGATCGAGAAGAAGTAGGCGAACCGCCAGCTATCGCGTCATGGCCGGGCTTGTCCCGGCCATCCACGTCTTTGGCGCCTCTTGAAGGAAAGTGCGTGGATGCCCGGGACAAGCCCGGGCATGACGGTCGTGATTACCGCACCAGAATATTCTTGAACTGCCACGGATCGCTGGTGTCGATGTCTTCCGGGAACAGTCCCGGGCGATCCGTCAGCGGCGTCCAGTCGGTGTAGAAGCCCTTCACCGGGCCGAGATAGGGCAACTGGATTTCTAGGAGACGATCGAAATCCATCTCGTCGGCTTCGACGATGCCCTCGGTCGGGTTTTCCAGCGCCCACACCATGCCGCCGAGCACGGCGGAGGTCACTTGCAGGGCGGTGGCGTTCTGGTAGGGCGCGAGTTCGCGGGTCTCTTCGATGGAGAGCTGCGAGCCGTACCAGTACGCATTCTTGTCGTGGCCGAACAGCAGCACGCCGAGCTCGTCGATGCCGTCGACGATTTCGTCCTCTTCGAGAATGTGGTGCTTTTCCTGCATCTTGCCGGCACGGCCGAACAGCTCATGCAGCGACAGCACGGCATCGTCAGCCGGATGATAGGCATAGTGGCAGGTCGGCCGATAGATTGCGTTGCCCGATGGGTCACGCACCGTGAAGTAATCGGCGATCGAGATCGACTCGTTGTGGGTGACGAGGAAGCCGTATTGCGCGCCGCGGGTCGGGCACCAGGTGCGCACGCGCGTATTGGCGCCCGGCTGCATCAGATAGATGGCGGCGCCGCAGCCGGCCTCGTGGGTATGCGCATTCTCGGGCATCCATTTCTCGTGGGTCCCCCAGCCGAGCTCCGACGGCTGCATGCCCTCCGAGAGGAAGCCTTCCACCGACCAGGTGTTGACGAAGACGTCGGGCTCTTTCGGCTTCTTGGAGCGCTGGGTGTCGCGCTCGGCGATGTGGATGCCCTTGATGCCGGCTTGCCGCATCAAATCCGCCCATTCGGCCTTGGTCTTCGGCTTGGGGGCATTGAGCTTCAGATCCGCGGCGACGTTGAGCAGTGCCTGCTTGACGAAGAAGGAGACCATGCCCGGATTGGCGCCGCAGCAGGAGACCGCCGTCGTCGAGCCCTTAGGCCGCGCCTTCTTGGCGGCCAGCGTCACTTCGCGAAGGGCGTAGTTGGAGCGGGCTTCCGGACCCTTCGATGAATCGAAATAGAAGCCGAGCCAGGGCTCGTTGACGGTGTCGATATAGAGAGCGCCAAGCTCGTTGCAGAGCTCCATGATGTCGGTGGAACCGGTATCGACCGAGAGATTGACGCAAAAGCCCTGGCCGCCGCCTTCTGTGAGCAGCGGGGTCAGCAATTCGCGATAATTGTCCTTGGTCACGGCCTTCTGGATGAAGCGGACATTGTGCTTCTCGCAATGCGCCTTGCGGCCCTCGTCCTTGGGATCGATCACGGTGACGCGCGATTTGTCGTAATCGAGATGCCGCTCGATCAGCGGCAGCGTGCCTTTGCCGATGGAGCCGAAGCCGACCATGACGATGGGACCAGTGATCTTCGCGTAGATCTGCGAGGGAGGGCTCATGGGACGGTTTCTCCGTAACGTGCTGGCTGGCAAAGGGTGGGTGGCTCAGGCGCTGCGGCGCTTATCAGACGCTGCGGCGCTTGGCGGTGACTTCGATCTCGACCTTCATCTCGGTCTTGGCGAGGGCGCTGACGACCAGCAAGGTCGCGGCCGGCCTGATGTCGCCGAGAACCTCGCCGCAGACGGCGAAGTGGGCATCGATGTAGCTCGGGTCAGTGACGTAGTAGGTCGCACGGACGATATCGGCCATCTCGAAACCGCCTTCCTTCAGGGCGGCTTCGATGGTCTTGAAGCAGTTGCGTGACTGGCTCGTGACGTCGGCCGGCATCGTCATCGTGCTGTAGTCATAGCCGGTGGTTCCCGCGACGAAGGCGAAATCGCCGTCGATCACGGCGCGGCTATAGCCGACGGTCTTCTCGAGCGGAGAGCCGGTGGAGATCAGGCGACGGGGCATGGTCGTGGGCCTCGAGGGAAGGGGGAATTTCGTGGGGTTAAAGGGCGTTTCCGGCGCCCGCGCAACCCCAAAGGAACGGGCGTGGCGCAGGCGCGGCCGGGCGTTACCGCTTAACGCGGCTTGGGTTTTCGCGACGAAGGCGATCCCTTAGGCCGCGTGCGCCACAGGTGCGCGAACCGACCTCCGTTTGGGCAGGGTCGCGCCGGTCGGGACGATCATCCCCTCGGCACCATCCAGCGCACCGTCGGCGAACTCGATCGCCAGCAGGCGGTCGCGCTCGAACGGGCCGGGCAGCGCGAGCTCAGTCGTCTTCTCCGCCGAGAAGCCGAAGCGGGCGTAATAGAGGGCATCGCCGAGCAGGATCACGGCTTCATGCCCGCGCGCCCGGGCGGCTGCCAGCGCTTGATGCATCAGCGCGGCGCCGATCCCGAGCTCGCGGCAGGCAGGGTCGACCGCCAGCGGTCCGAGGACCAAAGCGGGCCTGCCTCCGGCGCTGACGTGCCATAGCCGCACGGTTCCCACGAGCTTGCCCTCGCGCACAGCCGACAGGGCCATGCCTGCGGCAGGTGCACGTCCGTCGCGCAGGCGCTGGCAGGTGCGGCCATGGCGGTCCTCGCCAAAGCTGGCATCAAGCAGCGCCTCACGCATCGCGACGTCGGCAGCACGCTCCGCACGGATTGCGAACGGAGCGGCTTTCGAGGTGAGGGCGATCTGTGGCTTCCGAAAAGCAGTCATGGCGCGTCAGTCCCCGTTTGAACCGACGTGCGCGAAGCACGCCTGTTCAAGGCGTCGTCAGAAATCGGGATGTTGGGTAAGGAGCCGGCAAGCCGGCTCCCGGGTTGGTCAGGCCTCGAAAGAGAGGCGGATCAGATGTGGCAAATCAGATGTGATACGTCTTCAGCGGCGGGATGCCATTAAAGGCCACCGACGAGTAGGTCGACGTATAGGCCCCGGTGCCTTCGATCAGAACCTTGTCGCCGATCTCGAGCGTGACCGGGAGCGGATACGGGTTCTTCTCGTACAGCACGTCGGCGCTGTCGCAGGTGGGCCCAGCGAGCACGCACGGCGTCATGTCCGCGCCGTCGTGACGGGTGCGGATGGCGTAGCGGATCGACTCGTCCATGGTCTCGGCGAGCCCGCCGAACTTGCCGATGTCGAGATACACCCAGCGGACCTCGTCCTCGTCGCTCTTCTTCGAGATGAGCACGACCTCGGATTCGATGATGCCGGCATTGCCCACCATGCCGCGGCCCGGCTCGATGATGGTCTCCGGAATCTGGTTGCCGAAGTGCTTGCGCAGCGCGCGGAAGATCGAGCGGCCGTAGGTCACGACCGGCGGCACGTCCTTCAGGTACTTGGTCGGGAAGCCGCCGCCCATGTTGACCATGGTCAGGTTGATGCCGCGCTCGGCGCAGTCGCGGAACACCTGCGAGGCCATCGCCAGCGCGCGGTCCCACGCCTTCACCTTGCGCTGCTGCGAGCCGACATGGAACGAGATGCCGCACGGCTCCAGGCCCAGACGCTTGGCGGCGTCGAGCACCTCGACGGCCATTTCCGGGTCGCAGCCGAACTTGCGCGACAGCGGCCATTCGGCGCCGGCGCAGTCATAGAGGATGCGGCAGAACACCTTCGCGCCGGGAGCGGCACGGGCGACCTTCTCGACCTCGGCGGCGCAATCGACCGCGAACAGCCGGATGCCGAGCGCGAAGGCGCGCGCGATGTCGCGCTCCTTCTTGATCGTGTTGCCGAAAGAGATGCGGTCGGGCGTCGCACCCGCGGCCAGCGCCATCTCGATCTCGGCAACCGTCGCGGTGTCGAAGCAGGAGCCCATGGAGGCGAGCAGGGCCAGCACTTCCGGCGCCGGGTTCGCCTTGACGGCATAGAACACGCGGCTGTCGGGCAGCGCCTTGGCGAAGCTCTGATAATTGTCGCGCACGACCTCGAGGTCGACGACGAGGCACGGCTCGGTGTCGAGGCCATTCTTGCGGCGGTTGCGCAGGAATTCCTGGATTCGTTCGGTCATGGCACTCTCCCAAACGGCCCAGCGACGGGCCCGTTCAAAACATGACGTCGGATAAGAGTGCTCTGGCCGGATCGCGCGATGGAGGCGCGACGAAGCCAAAAGACTCAAACCAGACTGTGCTGCCGTGGATTGGTTGGGAGTGTTCCCGCCCGCACACCTGGCAATGAAGGACAAGCCTTTTCAGTAGCCCGCGCCGGCGTTGGACTGCCGGTAGAGACCAAAAAAGCCCGATCCGTCGTTGCTTTAAGTCGCGTCCCCCGTTGAGAGCGGGGTGCGCCGGTTCGCCTCCGGCTGCCAGTCACGGTTGCAAAGAGCGAAGTCACCTTCGACAAGGCACCTCTTGAGAGAGATGCTGGACGCTCCGGGTTTGCTTTCGTCTTCCGGCTAGGAGCCTTCCGACTTCCGCACTTCCGAAGAGCCCCTCGGCTTCTTCACCCCTTGGCGGCTGTCCGGCCTCTTGTCCGGATACCTACCGACTGACACACGACCACAGGCACGTGCGAAATTGGGCAAGTCCGCACATAAGTGTTTTGACTCGGCTTCGCAAGAATTTTTTTAGGCTGCGAACAGAATTGCCTAACATCTGCTTGCGCAGTGTTGCGCGCGCGACGCGGAAGATGAACGGGTGTTAAGCTTTCTGTGGCAGCGCGCGCGCTCTCGCGCGAGATGCGTCAGCCGCGCTTCGTGAAGGGCTCGACGCGTTGGGCTCCGCGGATGAACGCCGTCATCACCAGCACGCCGAGTGCGAACAGCACCGCTTGCAGGATGTGTGTGCCCTGGTCGCCGAGCCCGATCAGGATCGCGAGCGCCCAGCCGCCGGCGAACGCCGCGCCAAACACTTCGGCACCGATCAGGATGGCGGCGCTGATGACGGTGATGACGCTTGGCCAGACGATCCGGCGGGAAGACGAGGAAGGCGCGTTCATGAGCTTAAGGGGTCCGTGGTCTGTCGAGGGCCGCAATCTCCCCGAAAAGGCGGCCGGGAGCAAGGCCAAATGGCCCAAAAAAGCCCCATCGCGTGCTATAGCTGACCGCAACAATCGAGCCATGAAAATCGGGACGTGCGATGTCAGAACCCCGCCAAATTACGGCCTCCGAGGCCAATCCGCTGCTGAAGGCCTGGGTGACGCCGTTTGCGACCCCGCCCTTCGACGAGATCAAGCCGGAGCACTTCCTCCCGGCCTTCGAGCAGGCCTTCGCCGACCACTCCGCCGAGATCGCGGCCATCACCAACGATCCGGCTGCGCCCGACTTCGCCAACACCGTCACGGCGCTGGAGCGCTCCGGCAAGCTGCTGAGCAAGGTCGCGGCCGTGTTCTACGACCTCGTCTCGGCGCATTCCAATCCGGCCATCCTGGAGATCGACAAGGAGGTCTCCTTGCGGATGGCGCGGCACTGGAATCCGATCATGATGAATGCCGTGCTGTTTGGCCGCATCGCCCAGCTGCATGAGAACCGCGCCAATCTCGGTCTTTCGTCCGAGCAGCTCCGCCTCCTGGAGCGCACCTATACCCGCTTCCACCGCGCCGGCGCCGGCCTCTCCGAGGAGGCCAAGACCCGGATGGCCGAGATCAACGAGAAGCTCGCCCAGCTCGGCACCGGCTTCAGCCATCATCTGCTCGGCGACGAGCAGGACTGGGTCATGGAGCTTGGCGAGGCCGACCGCCAGGGCCTGCCGGAGAGCTTCGTCGCCGCCGCCAAGGCTGCGGCGGAAGAACGCGGCATGGCAGGCAAGGCCATCGTTACGCTGTCGCGTTCCTCGGTCGAACAGTTCCTGAAGAGCTCGGCCCGGCGCGACCTCCGCGAGAAGGTCTACAAGGCCTTCATCGCCCGCGGCGACAACGGCAATGCCAACGACAACAATCAAACCATCGTCGAGGTCCTGAAGCTGCGCGAGGAGAGCGCGAACCTGCTGGGCTATCCGACCTACGCCGCCTACCGGCTCGAGGATTCCATGGCCAAGACGCCGGATGCGGTGCGGAGTCTCCTGGAGCGGGTCTGGAAACCGGCGCGCGCCCGGGCGCTTGCCGACCGTGACGAGATGCAGACCCTGATCACGGCGGAGGGCGGCAACTTCAAGCTCGCCCCCTGGGATTGGCGCTTCTACGCCGAGAAGCTGCGCCTTCAGCGCGCCAATTTCGACGATGCCGCGATCAAGCCGTATCTGTCGCTCGACAACATGATCGCCGCCGCCTTCGACTGCGCCACGCGCCTGTTCGGCGTCACCTTCGAGGAGCGCAAGGACGTCCCAGTGTGGCATCCCGACGTCCGGGTCTGGGAGATGAAGGGCGGGGACGGCAAGCACAAGGCGCTGTTCTACGGTGACTACTTCGCCCGCCCGTCGAAGCGTTCCGGCGCCTGGATGACCTCGCTGCGCGACCAGCAGAAGCTCGATGGCGACGTCGCGCCGCTCGTCCTCAACATCTGCAACTTCGCCAAGGGCGCCGATGGCGAGCCCTGCCTGCTGTCGCCCGACGATGCCCGCACCCTGTTCCACGAGTTCGGCCACGGCCTGCACGGCATGCTCTCCAATGTGACCTACCCGTCGCTGTCGGGCACCTCCGTGTTCACCGACTTCGTAGAGCTGCCGTCGCAGCTCTACGAGCACTGGCAGGAACGGCCCGAGGTGCTGCAGAAGTTCGCCCGTCACTACCAGACCGGCGAGCCGCTGCCGGACGACCTGCTGCAGCGCTTCCTGGCCGCGCGAAAATTCAACCAGGGCTTTGCCACGGTCGAGTTCGTCTCCTCGGCCCTGGTCGATCTCGAGTTCCACACCCAGCCGGCCGCCGCCGCGCAGGACGTCCGCGCTTTCGAAAAGCAGGAGCTGGAGAAGATCGGCATGCCCGAGGAGATCGCGCTGCGTCACCGCCCCACGCAGTTCGGTCACATCTTCACCGGCGACCATTATGCCGCCGGCTATTACAGCTACATGTGGTCGGAGGTGATGGACGCCGACGCCTTCGGCGCGTTCGAGGAGGCCGGCGACATCTTCGATCCCGCCGTCGCCAAGCGCCTGCACGATGACATCTACGCCTCGGGCGGATCGGTCGATCCGGAAGCCGCCTATGAGGCCTTCCGCGGGCGGCCGCCCGAGCCCGACGCGCTACTGCGCCGGCGCGGCCTGCTCGATGCCGCCAAGGCAGCCTGATGGGTATGCGCGCACTTTTCGGCCTGCTGTTCGTCGCAGGCCTCACGCTCGCGGCGGGTGCGGCGAACGCGCATCCGCACGTCTGGATCACCGCGACCAGCGAGCTGCTCTACGCCGAGGACGGCTCGATTACCGGCGTCCGCCATGCATGGACCTTCGATGACATGTTTTCGGCCTATGCGGTGCAGGGGCTCGAGAGCAAGACCAAGGGGGCCTATACGCGCGAGGAGCTCGGGCCGCTGGCGCAGACCAATGTCGAGTCGCTGAAGGAATATGCCTACTTCACCTTCGCGCGAGCCGACGGCAAGAAGGAGCGATTCCAGGAGCCGGTCGACTACTTCCTCGACTACAAGGATACGGTCCTGACCCTGCACTTCACGCTGCCGCTGAAGAACCCGGTCAAGCCCAAGCAGCTGGTGCTCGAAGTGTTCGACCGCTCCTTCTTCATCGATTTCCAGATGGCCAAGGAAAGCCCGGTCAAGCTGGTCAGCGCGCCCGCCGGCTGCCAGATGAAGCTGGACCGTCCCAGCGACGGCACCGCGAGCGCGCAGAAGCTCAACGAGCAGACCTTCATGAGCGGCGAGAACACCAATTTCGGCATGATGTTCGCCAACAAGATCACGGTGGATTGCCCTTGATTGGTCGTCTTCAGTCTCCGCTCGCGCGCGGGCTGCTTGCCTGCGCCGCCGTCCTGCTGGCAATCAGCGTGGCCGATGCCGCGCTTCACGATGTCCTCGCGCAGAATCCGTTTGGTGCGCCTCGCCCGGCGCCGACTGCCGAGCCCGAAGCCAGCGGCATCATCGGCTGGCTGCTGGCAAAGCAGTCGGAATTCTATCGGCAGATGTCGTCTACGATCCGCGCCGCGAAATCCGACGGCTCGGCGGTGTGGACGCTGCTTTTCATCTCGTTCGCCTACGGCGTCTTCCACGCCGCCGGCCCCGGCCACGGCAAGGCGGTGATCGCCTCGTATCTCGTCGCCAACCGCGAGACCGCGCGGCGCGGCATCGCGTTGTCGTTTGCCTCGGCGCTGATGCAGTCGCTGGTGGCGATCCTCATCGTCGGCATCTCGGCCTGGGTCCTGAATGCGACCGCCAAGACCATGTGCAAGGCGGAAGGGGCGATCGAGATCGCGAGCTACGCATTGATCGCGCTGTTCGGGCTGCGCCTCGTCTGGGTCAAGGGCCGCACCTTCATCCGGGCGCTGCAGGCGGCCCAGCCGGTGCCGGCGATCGCCGGCGTGCCGCACCATCATGACCATCATCATGACGCCCACGATCATCACGATCATGATCACCATCACCACGACCAGGATCACGCGCTCACCCATGCCCCCGACGGGCATGGCCACGTCCATGACGAGCATTGCGGCCATTCCCACGGTCCCACGCCGAGAGAGCTCGCCGGGCCCGGCGGATGGCGGCGTGGCTTTGCCGCGATCCTCACCGTCGGCATCCGTCCCTGCTCCGGCGCCATCCTGGTGCTGGTGTTCGCGCTCGCCCAGGGCCTGTTCTGGGCCGGCATCGCCGCGACCTTCCTGATGGGGCTCGGCACCGCGATCACGGTCGCGGCCATCGCGGTCGTCGCCGTCTCCGCCAAGGACATCGCCGCGCGCCTCAGCGCCGGGCGCGACGGCGGCGGCGCGCTGTTCATGCGCGGCATCGAATTCGCGGCCGCGGGCGTCGTGCTGCTGTTCGGCGCGGGTCTCTTGTTCGGCTACATCGCGGCTGAGCGGACGACGTGTTTCTGAGGCACACTCGTGCCCCGGACGCAGCGCAGCGTCCCTTCGACGGTGCGCTGCAGAGCCGGGGCCCATCTCGCCATGTGGTAACTTGGCCTTTTGGGTCCGGCTCTGCGGAGCAGCGCAAGCGCGCTGCACCGCGTCCGGGACACGAGAGCTGCGTAGTCAGGACGGAGCGCAGCGCAATCCGGGACGGCATCAATCCATCACCGTCATCCTGAGGTGCTCGCCTTGCAACGCAAGGCGAGCCTCGAAGGGCGACGGGTTGAAGAGCACCATGCCGCCTCACACCGGCAAGAGCCGCTTCAAGGCCGGCATGAAGAAGATCCCGAGATTGATCGCAAAGCCGATGGTCCAGAGGATCGAGCGCAGCGTCGGGCGGTTGCCGAGATAGGTCAGCACATAGGCGAGGCGGACGATGAGGAAGAGGGCCGCAAGTTCGTCGATCAGCCGCTGCGGCGAATCTCTGTATTCGGCGAGCAGCACCGCGAAGGCGAAGAACGGGAAGGTCTCGATACCGTTCTGGTGCGCGCCGAGCGCGCGCTGCGAGAGCGGGTCCTCATAGAAGGCAGGGTCGCGCGGCCGGGAATTGTCGAAGCGGCGAAACCCGATCCATTTGATCGAGGCGATCGTCGACAGATAGAGCAGCAGCGCTCCAAAGACGCACCATTCCGCGAGTGTCATCGTCCTTCCCTAGCCTGGGTGCGACTCTAGCGAAACCGGCCTCATCTTGACAAGTTCGGACCAACGCGCGACCCACAGAGCCATGACCAGTGTCGTCCCCATCGAGGCCGCGAGACCGGCCGCCCAGTCAGCTTTGCCGCGCGTCGGCGTGCTCCTGATCAATCTCGGAACACCCGACACGGCCGATGCGCCGGGCGTGCGGGTCTATCTGAAGGAGTTCCTCAGTGACGCCCGCGTCATCGAGGACCAGGGGCTGATCTGGAAAGCCGTGCTGAACGGGATCATCCTGCGCAGCCGCCCCCGCACCAAGGCGCTCGACTACCAGAAGATCTGGAACACGGAGAAGAACGAGTCGCCGCTGAAGACCATCACGCGGTCGCAAGCCGACAAGCTCGCCGCCGCATTGCCGGACTGCGCCCACGTCGTGGTGGATTGGGCGATGCGCTACGGCAATCCCTCGATCAAGTCGGGCATCGATGCGCTGGTCGCGAAGGGATGCGAGCGCATCCTCGCCGTGCCGCTCTATCCGCAATACTCCGCCTCGACCTCGGCGACCGTCTGCGACGAAGTGTTCCGCGTGCTCGCCCGCCTGCGCAACCAGCCGACGCTGCGGGTGACGCCGCCTTATTATGAGGATGCGGCCTATATCGAGGCGCTCGCGAGCTCGATCGAGACGCATCTGGCGAGCCTGCCGTTCGCGCCCGAGCTGATCGTGGCGTCCTTCCATGGCATGCCGAAGTCCTATGTCGAGAAGGGCGATCCCTATCAGCAGCACTGCATCGCCACCACGGCGGCGCTGCGCCGTCGGCTCGGGATGGACGAGACCAAGCTGCTGCTGACCTTCCAGTCGCGTTTCGGCAATGCCGAGTGGCTTCAACCCTATACCGACAAGACCATGGAGCGGCTCGCGAAGGGGGGCGTGCGCCGCATCGCGGTGGTGACGCCGGGCTTTTCCGCCGACTGCCTGGAGACGTTGGAGGAGATCGCGCAGGAGAATGCCGAGATCTTCAAGCACAATGGCGGCGAGCAGTTTTCCGCGATTCCCTGCCTCAACGACAGCCAGCCCGGCATGGACGTGATCCGCACCCTGGTGCTGCGCGAGCTCCAGGGCTGGATATAATTTCGTGAACCGTCGCGAGCTCCTGACGCTTGGGATGATTGCGGCGTTGCCGGCCGCGGCACTGGCGCAGCAGCCGAATGCGACGCGCCGGCTCGGCGTGCTCTCGGTCACGGCTGCCGATGACGCGATCGGCCAGACGCGCAGCATGGTCCTGGTCGAGGCGCTCGCCGGCCTCGGCTGGAAGGAGCGCGACAACCTCAAGATCGACTGGCGGAGCGGTGGCGGCGACCGCGTCCGGATCGCGCAGCTTGCCGACGAGTTGATCGCGCTCAAGCCCGACATCCTGCTCGCGGTCGGCACGCCCTCGGTCGAGGAGCTGCGCCGGCGCACCACGACGATCCCGATCGTGTTCGCCGTCGTCACCGATCCCGTCAGCCAGGGCTTTGTCGAAAACCTCGCGCATCCCGGCGGCAACGTCACCGGCTTCACCGATTACGACGGTCCACTGGCCGGCAAATGGCTGGAGATGCTGACGCAGGTCACGCCGAAAGTGTCCCACGTTGCCGTCGTCTACAATCCCGCCACCGCGCCGTTCGCGCCCCTGATGCTGCGCACGATCGAGGATGCGGCACGGACCCTTCACGTGACGGTGGAGCCCGCGCCGGTAAATGACGCCGTCTCCATAGCAGCGCTGGCCTCGCGGAAGGTCGATGGGCTGCTCGTCCTGCCGGATTTCTTCACCATGGCCAATCGCGGGCACCTTTTGGCAACCATTGTGAAGGCGCGCGTGCCGGCTGTATTTTGGAGCCGTACTTTCGTCGACGAAGGTGGGTTGATGTCCTACAGCACCGACAGCACCGAGCAGCTCCGCCGCGCCGCCTCCTACGTCGACCGCATTCTGAAGGGAGCGCAGGCCGCCGACCTGCCGGTCCAGAACCCCACCAAGTTCGAGCTTGCGGTCAACCTCAAGACGGCGAAGTCACTCGGCGTCACACTTTCTCCAGCCTTGCTCGCCGTCGCCAACGACGTCATCGAATAGAATTGGCGGTGGCCGGAAATCTTGAATGCTGCAAGTGTCCGATATGGGCTGTCGTCGTCTTTCTGGATGCTGGAAATCGTGAGCCATGACCCTCAAGATCGAAACCTATTATGATTTCAGATCGCCCTACGCTTATTTCGCCGATTACAGGGTCCGCAAGGCCGACTTCGGCTTGACGACCGGAGTTGAATGGGTCGGCCGGCCGATCTTCATCGACGTCATCCTCAATCTCCAATCTGGCCGCGAGCCATGGGCGCCCTATGTCGACACCCTCATCCCTCCCAAGCGCGCCTACCTGATGGCGGACATCCGCCGCATGGCCAGGTTTTACGGGGCGCCCCTCAAGCCATCGTGGAAGTGGCCCAATCGGCCCAACCAAATTCCCGCATTGTGCGTCGCGTCCCTGCTGTCGGGGCCGGTCGAGCAGGTTTTCCGCAGCGCCATCTTCGATGGTCTGTGGCACGAGCAGCGCGACATCTCCGCCCCTGCGGTGTTGAGGGAGGTCGTTGCCCGCGCCGGCGGCGATCCCGCCATCGTGGAGCGGGCCGGTGATCCCGCTGTTCGCGATGCCTTGACGGAACGGACGGTGGAAGCTTATGCGGTCGGAATATTCGGGACACCCACGTTCGTCTGGAATGGCGAGATCTTCTTCGGCGCGGATCGGCTCGACGTATTGGCTTGGAACGTGAACCGCATGGCCGCCGAACGGTAGCGAAATCCTTAACGATCGCCGCTAGGTCTGCGCCGAGGCGCTTTCAAGAGCCTGTCGCGAATACATATCGTGGCCATTCCCTGACTGGACGCCTTGTGCAGAATTGCGCCGATACCGACGTGAATTGCGACCGCTGAACCGATAGGCTTGCGCTCCCGACCAATGACAGCGCAGGAAAGGCCTTTTCCTGTCTTGGAGGAAATATGAGCGGTTTCGACATTTTCGCGATTGTTCTCGTCTTGCTGGTCATCGTCACGCTGGTGGCCGGCGTGAAGACGGTGCCGCAGGGCTATGACTGGACCATCGAGCGGTTCGGCAAATACACGCAGACGCTGAGCCCCGGCCTCAATTTGATCGTGCCCTATTTCGATCGCGTCGGACGCAAGATCAACATGATGGAGCAGGTGATCGACATTCCCGAGCAGGAGGTGATCACCAAGGACAACGCCACGGTGACGGTGGACGGCGTTGCCTTCTACCAGGTGTTCGACGCCGCGAAGGCAAGCTACGAGGTTTCCAACCTGACGCAGGCCATCACCGTGCTGACCATGACCAACATCCGCTCGGTGATGGGTGCGATGGATCTCGACCAGGTGCTGTCGCATCGCGACGAGATCAACGAGCGCCTGCTGCGCGTTGTCGATGCCGCGGTGTCGCCCTGGGGCCTGAAGGTCAATCGCATCGAGATCAAGGACATCGTGCCGCCGGCCGATCTCGTCGAAGCGATGGGACGGCAGATGAAGGCCGAACGCGTCAAGCGCGCCGACATTCTCGCCGCCGAAGGCCAGCGCCAGTCCGAAATCCTGCGCGCCGAGGGCGCCAAGCAGGGCCAGATCCTGCAGGCCGAAGGCCGCAAGGAAGCCGCGTTCCGCGACGCCGAGGCACGCGAGCGCTCGGCGGAGGCGGAAGCGAAGGCCACGCAGATGGTGAGCGAAGCCATTGCTAAGGGCGACGTCGCCGCGTTGAACTATTTCATCGCCGATAAATATATCAAGGCGTTCGGGCAGTTCGCGGAGGCGCCGAACCAGAAGATCATCATGCTGCCGATGGAAGCCACGAGTATGCTCGGTTCGCTCGCCGGCATCGGCGAGATCGCCAAGGCGACGTTCGGGGAGAGTGCGGCCTCCGCGGCCGCTGCCGCGCGCCGCTCCGGCTCGGTGCCGCCGACCGGCAGCACGCCGCCGGCGGTGCCGCCGCGGCAGGGATAGTCACCGGCGCATGACCCTTCGATTGGGCCTGCGCCAATGATAGAAGGTCGTGTCATGACCGACATGTTCGCATCGCTCGGCACCTGGAACTGGCTGATCTTCGGCTTCATCCTGATGGCGCTGGAGGTGCTGGCGCCGGGTGTCTTCCTGTTCTGGCTCGGGCTCGCAGCGCTGCTAGTGGGGTTGATCTCGTTCGCCGTTGCCATGTCCTGGCAGCTGCAGCTGGTGATGTTCGCGCTGTTCGCCGCCGCCGCCGTGCCGGTGTGGCGGCGCCTTGCCCGGCCGAAGCTCGATGCCAGCACCAGCCCGTTCCTCAACAAGCGCACCGAGGCCTTGCTCGGGCGCGAGTTCACCCTCGAGAAGCCGATCATCGACGGCAGCGGCACCGTGCGCATCGGCGACACGGTGTGGCGCGTGGCGGGCCCCGACACGCCCGCCGGAACGCGGGTGAAGGTGGTGCAGGTCGATGGCGCCAACCTGACGGTCGCGGCGGCGTAGTCGCTCTCACCCTCCGGGGGAGGGTAGGAGAAGCGCTACCTCTTCCACCGCTCCGCAAACCGGTGCAGCGGCATGACCATCTCGCACAGGTCCCGCCCGAGCGGCGTCAGCCCATAACCTCCTGACTCGCCAAGCTCGACGAACCCGGCCTCGCGCAGCTCGGTGAGCCGCGCTTGCAGTACCGTGGGCGAGGCCTCGTCGCAGGCGGTGCGCAGCGCGCGGGAGGTGAGGGGCTCGCCGCGCAATTCCCACAATATTCTCAGGCTCCAGCGCCGGCCGAGCAGATCCAGCAGCGCCATGATCGGCCGTCCGGTGCGGGAGCCACGGACGCTGTGTGTCTTTGAGTCGGCCTGTTTCGCCATCGGCGGTCCCTTGCGTGGCGCTACAAATAGTGTAGCGTGTTGCTATGATAATAGTAGCAATGGAAGTGCCCCATGTCTTCCGCCACGCCTCAGACTTCGCCGCGCATTGCGCCGCTCACCCCGCCTTATCCCCCGGAGATCCAGGCGCAGTTCGACCGCATCATGCGCGGCGCGCCGCCGCTGGTGCTGTTCCGGGTGATGGCGGGGCACAGCCGCGCCTGGGACAAGTTTCGCGTCGGCGGCTTGCTCGATCCCGGCCCGCTGTCGCTGCGCCAGCGCGAGATCGTCATCGATCGCACCTGTGCGTTGAACAAGTGCGAATATGAATGGGGCGTGCATGTCGCGATCTTTGCCGGGCCAGCGCGGCTCAGCGAGGAAGAGGTCCGCGCCACCGTGCAAGGCGATGCTGCGTCGTCATGTTGGTCACCGGCCGAGCAGGCGCTGATTGCGGCGGTCGACGCGCTGCACGCCCGTGCGACGCTTGACGACGTCGAGTTTGCCGCGCTGTCAGCGCATTATGACGAGGCACAGATCCTGGAGCTCATGCTGCTGTGCGGCTTCTATCGCACGGTGTCGTATCTGGCGAACGGGCTGCGGTTGCCGCTGGAGGAGACCGCGGCGCGGTTTCCGGTATAATTCTCTCCGCCGTCATTGCGAGCGCAGCGAAGCAATCCAGAATCCCTCCGCGGAAAGACTCTGGATTGCTTCGCTGCGCTCGCAATGACGGAGGGGTGCGCGCCCTACGCGACGCCTGCCCGCAGCAGATCGTGCAGATGCACGATGCCGACCACCTTGCCCGCCTCGGTCACGACCAGCGTCGTGATCTTGCGGGTGTTCAGCACCTCGATCATTTCGGTCGCGAGCATCGAGGGCGGCACCGTTTTCGGCTGCTTGGTCATGATGTCGTCGACCGATGCCGTCAGCAGGTCGGGCCGCATGTTGCGCCGCAAATCGCCGTCGGTGATGATGCCGACGGCCTCGCCCGCGTCGTTGACGATGCAGACGCAGCCGAGGCCCTTGGCCGACATCTCGACGACGGCCTCCGACATCTCGGTGCCCTCAGGCTTGACCGGGATTTCCGCGCCGGTACGCATGTAGTCGCGGACGAATTTCAGCATCGCGCCCAGCTTGCCGCCGGGGTGGAAATGCGCGAACTCGAGGGCGGTGAAGCCGCGACTTTCGAGCAGCGCGATCGCGAGCGCATCGCCGATCGCCGCCTGCATCAGCGTCGACGTGGTCGGCGCCAGGTTGTGCGGACAGGCCTCGCGCGCCTTCGGCAGCTCGATCACGATGTCGGCGGCTTGTCCCAGCGACGACGAAGCGTTCGAGGTCACCGCGATCATGGGAATCGCGAAGCGCGCCGAATAGTTCACGAGGTTCTTCATCTCCGGCTGCTCGCCGGACCAGGACAGCGCCATGATGACGTCGTCCGCTGTGATCATGCCGAGGTCGCCATGGCCGGCCTCGGCGGCGTGCACGAAGAAGGCGGGCGTGCCGGTCGAGGCCAGCGTCGCCGCGATCTTGCGCCCCATATGGCCGGATTTTCCGAGTCCGGTGACGATGACGCGGCCCTTGGCGTTGCGGATCAGGTCGACCGCCTTGGCAAACGTCTCGCCAAGCGGACCGCGCAAGGCGGCTGCGAGCGCGTTGATGCCGCCGCTCTCCGTTTCCAGCGTGCGGAGCGCGGATTCGACGCTGTCGGGGATGGGGCCGGATGATGCGGTCATCAGCGGTTTCGAGCTCGGCATAATCTGGTCCAGGGAGGAGGGCGCGTTCGCCCGGTCGGCGCCTCCTTAGCACGCCGCGGCTCTGGAGGCGACGCGCCTGCCCGGGCCCTCAACGGGTCATTAACCATAATTGTTTTAACTCCATTAACGATGGTTCCCGCCGACCGGTGGGGACGATCGCGAAAGTGTTTGATTTCGTTGGAGTTATTCCATCGTGGGGTCGTCTCCAGGCACCGGCCGGAGCAAACGCGCGCACGTTCTGCGCGCGGCTTTGCCGTGCCTTGTCCCCTGCCTTGCGCTGACCAGCCTCGGAAGCACCCCCGCGGCCGCCCAGAGCATCACGCCCGACCTGTTCAATCCCAATCGTGGCGGCTTCGCCTCGCCCGAGACGCTGCCGACCCGCCGCACGGCGGGCGTGCCGCAGGCGCCGTCGGATGCGTTGCCGGCGCTGCCCGATCCCAATGCCGATCCGCGCAAGGCCCGCGACAAGCCGGCGACCTCGCGCATCGGTCAGGTCCCGACCTATGGCCTTCCGGCCGCCACCGGCGCGAGCGGCTCCGGCTACGACTCGCTCAACCGCAAGCGACAGCAACCCAGGCTCTATCCCGGCCAGCCGAAGCCGAAGCGCGCGGCCGGTCCCGGCTCGCCGGCGCCGACCACAGCGCCGCCGCCGTCTACGCTCGGCCTGCCCAGAATCGCGCCGCCGCCATCTGCGTCCGCCAACAAGGCGCCGGTGCCGGCGGCGATGGCGGGCACCGTGCCCGGCCAGCCGCTGCGCCGCCGCCTCAAGGCGGATGACGATCCGTTTGGAGCCGTCGGCGACTACGCCGGCAGCTTCCTGATCAAGGGCGGGCTCGAGCTCTCCACCGGCTATGACACCAATCCGGCGCGTCTCAACAAGCCGGTCGGTTCGCCGGTCTATGTGGTCGCGCCCGATCTCCTTGTCGTGTCCGACTGGGAGCGCCACGCGCTGGTCGCCGACCTGCGCGGCTCGTTCTCCGGCTATACCAACAACATGCCGGCAACGATCGACGGTTCTCCCTCGCCGTCGCCGGTCGAGATCAATCGTCCTGACTTCACCGGCCATGTCGATGGCCGTCTCGACGTCGACCGCGACCTCAAGCTGACCTCCCAGTTGCGCCTGCGGCTCGCCACCGACAATCCCGGCAGCCCCAACGTGCAGGCCGGCCTGCAGAAATATCCTGTCTACGCCGCCTACGGCACAACGGTTGGCTTCGACCAGACCTTCAATCGCTTCCAGGTCGCCGCCGGCGCCACCGTCGATCGCACCGCCTACACGGATTCCAAACTCACCGACGGCTCGACGTTCAGCAACAATGATCGTGACTTCAACCAATATGGCGGCGTGGGGCGCTTCTCCTACGATCTCAAGCCGGGCCTGAAGCCGTTCGTCGAGGTCCAGGGTGACACCCGCGTCCACGACCAGGCCGCCGACCGCAACGGCTACTTCCGCGATTCAAACGGCGGCTACGCCAAGGTCGGATCGTCCTTCGAGTTCTCGCGCATTCTCACCGGCGAAATCTCGGTCGGCTATTCCGCGCGCAACTACACCGATCCGCGTCTCAGCCAGCTCTCGGGCTTCCTGACCTCGGGCTCGCTGATCTGGAATGCGAGCGGGCTCACCACGGTGAAGTTCTTCACCGACACGCAGATCGCCGAGACCACGGTCGCCGGCTCCTCCGGCGTTCTGGTGCGCACCTATTCGGCCGAAGTCGACCACGACTTCCGCCGCTGGCTGACCGCCGTCGGCAAATTCACCTACGGCACGCTCGACTACCAGGGCCAGAACCGCAACGACAAGACCTACTCTTTCGAAAGCAATTTGATCTACAAGTTCAACCGCAACATCTGGGTCAAGGGCACGCTGCGTCACGACATCCTGGATTCGAACCAGCCGGGCTCGAGCTCGCAGGGGACGGTGGTGATGGTGGGCGTGAGGCTGCAGAATTGAGAGCGGCGGCAAGCCGCGTTTGAGCGCATGCCGCTTCGTTGGCCCCGGCTCTCGCCACCCACTCCGCTGTCATGCCCCGGCTTGACCGGGGGCATCCAGTACGCCGCGGCCTATCCGTATACGTCTGACGTCTCTGGAATACTGGATCGCCCGCTCCAGGGCGCAATTGCGCACAAGGCGGACGATGACACTGTTTGCTGATCAGGTGGCTCGCGCCTCGCTCAGCGCGGCAGATCCGTCTTCCCCATCAAAAACGTGTCGATCGACCGGGCACACAGCCGGCCCTCGCGGATCGCCCACACCACCAGCGACTGGCCGCGGCGCATGTCGCCGGCGGAGAACACGTTCGGACGGGAGGTCTGGTAGTCCAGCGTATTGGCCTTGACGTTGCCGCGCGGGTCGAGCTCGACCGAGAGCAGCTTCAGGAGGCCCTCGTGCACGGGATGGACGAAGCCCATCGCGAGCAGGACGAGCTCGGCATCGAGCTCGAACTCGGTGCCGGCGATCGGCTTGAACTTGTCGTCGACGTGCACGCAGTGCAGCTTCTTGACCTTTCCGTTCTCGCCGGAGAACTTCTGGGTCAGCACGGCGTATTCGCGCACCGCGCCTTCGGCCTGGCTGGAGGACGTCCGCATCTTCAAGGGCCAGTTCGGCCAGGTCAGGCCCTTGTTCTCGCGCTCGGGCGGGGCGGGCATGATCTCGAGCTGGGTCACCGACAGCGCGCCCTGGCGCAGCGAGGTGCCGATGCAGTCAGACCCGGTGTCGCCGCCGCCGATGACGACGACGTGCTTGCCGCCCGCCAGGATCTCCTGGACGCCGCCGAGCGGCTCCTCGGAGACGCGGCGGTTCTGCTGCGGCAGGAAGTCCATGGCGTAGTGGATGCCTGACAGCTCGCGGCCGGGGATCGGCAGGTCGCGCGGGGCTTCCGCGCCGCCGGTCAGCGCGATCGCATCGTACTCGTTGAGCATCTCGCGCGGATCGACATTGCCGTCCGCGCCGACATGGCTGTTGTAGTGGAAGGTGACGCCTTCGCCTTCCATCTGCTTGACGCGACGGTCGATGACGCCCTTCTCCATCTTGAAGTCGGGGATGCCGTAGCGCAGCAGGCCGCCCGCCTTGGCGTACTTCTCGAACAGGTGCACGTCATGGCCGGCGCGGGCGAGCTGCTGCGCGCAGGCCATGCCGGCCGGACCCGAGCCGATCACCGCGACCTTCTTGCCGGTCTTGACCGCCGCCACTTCCGGCTTCAGCCAGCCATTGTCCCAGGCACGGTCGACGATCGCGCATTCGATGGTCTTGATGGTGACCGGGTTGTCGTCGATGTTGAGCGTGCAGGACGCTTCGCACGGCGCAGGACAAATGCGCCCCGTGAACTCCGGGAAATTGTTGGTCGAGTGCAGGTTGCGCGAGGCTTCTTCCCAATTGCCCTGATAGACGAGGTCGTTCCAGTCGGGGATCTGGTTGTTGACCGGGCAGCCGGGCGTGCCGGGCGCGACCGAGCCGGTGCCGTGGCAATAGGGAATGCCGCAGTTCATGCAGCGCGCGGCCTGGTCGCGCACCTCCTTCTCGGAGAGGGGAACGACGAATTCCTTGTAATGCTTCACGCGTTCGGCGACCGGGGTGTACTTGCGGTCATGCCGTTCGATTTCGAGAAAACCCGTGATCTTGCCCATTAAACCCGAAGTCCCTGCCGCTTAATTCGTTTGTTCTCTCACTCCTCATCCTGAGGAGCGGCGCGCTCTTCGCGCCGCGTCTCGAAGGATAGAGGCCCGGATGGTGGTCTCATGGTTCGAGACGGCGCTTCGCGCCTCCTCACCATGAGGCTTCTCTCTTACGCCCCGATCGCGATTTTCGGCTCGGCGTCCGCGTTGGCGGCCATTTCGCGCAGCGCGCGCCGGTACTCGACCGGCATCACCTTGCGGAATTTGGGCAGCCAGTCCTTCCAATTGGCAAGGATGTCGGCGGCACGCTTGGAGCCGGTGGCTTTGGCGTGGCGAGAGATCAGGACGTGCAGCCGCTCGACGTCGGAGGCGAGCAGGTTCTTGAACACGTCGACCCGGCCGTGCGCCTCGAGGTCACCGGCATGGTTGTAGGTGCCGGCGTTGATCAGCTCTTCGGACAGCACCGGCTCGAGTTCGACCATGCTGAGGTTGCACAGCTTGTCGAAGTCGCCGGTCTCGTCGAGCACATAGGCGATGCCGCCGGACATGCCGGCCGCGAAGTTGCGCCCGGTCTTGCCGAGCACGACCACGATGCCGCCGGTCATGTATTCGCAGCAATGATCGCCCGCGCCCTCGACCACGGCGATCGCGCCCGAGTTGCGCACGGCGAAACGCTCGCCGGCGATGCCGCGGAAATAGCACTCGCCTGCAATCGCGCCGTACATCACGGTGTTGCCGACGATGATGCTCTCTTCCGGCACGATGCTGCTGTTGGCCGGCGGCTTGACGATGATCTTGCCGCCCGAGAGGCCCTTGCCGACATAGTCGTTGCCTTCACCCTCGAGCTCGAAGGTGACGCCGTGGGCGAGCCAGGCGCCGAAGGCCTGACCGGCGGTGCCCGTGAGGCCGACATGGATGGTGTCGTGCGGCAGGCCGGCATGGCCGTAGATCTTGGCGACGGCACCGGACAGCATCGCGCCCGCGGAGCGGTTGGTGCTGTTGATCTTGGCCTCGATCTTCACCGGCGCGCCGCGGTCGAGTGCAGGCTTTGCCTGCTCGATCAGCGAGCGGTCGAGCACCGCCTCCAGGTGATGGTTCTGGCGCTCGGAGTGATAGATCTTCTGGCCCTTGTCTTCCTTCTGCTTGACGAACAGCTTGGAGAAGTCGAGCCCCTTGGCCTTCCAGTGCGCGACCAGCTTGGTCTGGTCGAGCAGCTGCACCTGGCCGATCATCTCGTTGAAGGTGCGGAAGCCGAGCGAGGCCATGATCTCGCGGACTTCCTCCGCGACGAAGAAGAAGTAGTTGATCACGTGCTCGGGCTGGCCGGTGAAGCGCTTGCGCAGGACGGGGTCCTGGGTCGCGACGCCGACCGGGCAGGTGTTGAGATGGCACTTGCGCATCATGATGCAGCCGGCCGCGATCAGCGGCGCGGTCGCAAAGCCGAACTCGTCGGCGCCGAGCAGCGCGCCGATCACGACGTCACGGCCGGTGCGGAAGCCGCCGTCGACCTGGACCACGATGCGGCTGCGCAGCCGCTCGCGCACCAGGGTCTGGTGGGTTTCGGCGAGGCCGATCTCCCAGGGGCTGCCGGCATGCTTGATCGAGGTCAGGGGCGAAGCACCGGTGCCGCCCTCGAAGCCCGCGATGGTGACATGGTCGGCGCGCGCCTTGGCGACGCCCGCAGCCACCGTGCCGACGCCGATCTCGGAGACGAGCTTGACCGAGACGTCGCCCGTCGGGTTGACGTTCTTGAGGTCGTAGATGAGCTGCGCCAGATCCTCGATCGAGTAGATGTCGTGGTGCGGCGGCGGCGAGATCAGGCCGACGCCCGGCGTCGAGTGCCGGACCTTGGCGATGGTCGCGTCGACCTTGTGGCCGGGCAGCTGGCCGCCTTCGCCGGGCTTGGCGCCCTGTGCCATCTTGATCTGCATCATGTCGGAGTTGACGAGATACTCCGTGGTGACGCCGAAGCGGCCCGAGGCGACCTGCTTGATTGCCGAGCGCATGGAATCGCCGTTCGGCATCGGCTTGAAGCGGTCGGCTTCCTCGCCGCCTTCACCGGTGTTCGACTTGCCGCCGATCCGATTCATGGCGATCGCGAGCGTGGTGTGCGCCTCGCGCGAGATCGAGCCGAAGCTCATCGCGCCCGTGGCGAAGCGCCTGACGATGTCCTTGGCCGGCTCGACCTGGTCGAGCGGGATCGGCTTGCGCTTCTCTTCCTCCGCGTTCTTGATCCGGAACAGGCCGCGCAGCGTCAGCAGGCGCTCGGACTGCTCGTTGAGGGTCTTGGCGAAGGCGCGGTAGCGCTCCTGCGAATTGCCGCGCGCGGCGTGCTGCAGCAGCGACACCGACTCCGCGGTCCAGGCATGGTCCTCGCCGCGGCTGCGATAGGCATATTCGCCGCCGACATCGAGCGCGGTCTTGTAGACCAGTGCCTCGCCGAACGCGTCGGCATGACGGCGCACGGCTTCTTCAGCGATTTCGGCAAGGCCGACGCCCTCGACGCGGCTGTGGGTGCCGGCGAAGAACTTGGCGACGAAGTCGGCCTTGAGGCCGACGGCGTCGAAGATCTGCGCGCCGCAATAGGACTGGTAGGTCGAGATGCCCATCTTGGACATCACCTTGAGCAGGCCCTTGCCGATCGACTTGATGTAGCGCTTGACGATCTCGTAGTCGTCAAGCGAGCCGGGCAGGCGGTCCTTCATCGCGACGATGGTTTCGAACGCGAGGTAGGGATTGATCGCCTCCGCGCCGTAGCCGGCCAGGCAGGCGAAGTGATGCACCTCGCGCGGCTCGCCGGATTCGACGACGAGGCCGACCGAGGTACGCAGGCCCGTGCGGATCAGGTGATGATGCACCGAGGCACAAGCCAGCAGCGACGGGATCGGCACCCGGTCGGTACCGACCATGCGGTCGGACAGGATGATGATGTTGACGCCCTCGCGCACCGCGCTCTCGGCGCGTGCGCAGAGCTCGTCCAGCACCTGGTCCATGCCGGCCGCACCGAGACCGGCGTGGAAAGTGGTGTCCAGCGTGCGCGACTTGAAGTGGGTGTCGGCCACGTCCGAGATCGAGCGGACCTTTTCGAGGTCCGCGTCGGTCAGGATCGGCTGGCGCACTTCGAGACGCTTGGTGGTGGCCATGCCCTGCAGGTCGAACAGGTTCGGCCGCGGTCCGATGATGGAGACGAGGCTCATCACCAGCTCCTCGCGGATCGGGTCGATCGGCGGGTTGGTGACCTGCGCGAAGTTCTGCTTGAAGTAGGTGAACAGCGGCTTGGCCCTGTCCGATAGCGCCGAGATCGGCGTGTCGTTGCCCATCGAGCCCGCGGCCTCTTCGCCGGTGGCTGCCATCGGCGTCATCAGGATGGCGATGTCTTCCTGGCTGTAGCCGAACGCCTGCTGGCGATCCAAAAGCGACAAATTGGAGCGCACGCCTGTTGTCGGCACCTTCGGCAGCTCTTCCAGCACGATCTGGGTTCGCTCCAGCCACTCCTTGTAGGGGTGGCTCCGGGCGAGGTCGGCCTTGATCTCGTCGTCAGGAATGAGGCGACCCTGTTCGAGGTCGACCAGCAGCATCTTGCCGGGCTGCAAGCGCCACTTGGTGATGATCTGGTCCTCGGGAATCGTCAGCACGCCCATCTCGGACGCCATCACGATGCGGTCGTCCTTGGTGACGAGATAGCGCGCGGGCCGGAGGCCGTTGCGATCGAGTGTGGCGCCGATCTGGCGGCCGTCGGTAAAGGCGATCGCGGCGGGGCCGTCCCATGGCTCCATCAGCGCGGCGTGATATTCGTAGAAGGCGCGGCGCTTCTCGTCCATCAGCGGATTGCCGGCCCAGGCTTCCGGAATCATCATCATGACGGCATGCGGCAGCGAGTAGCCGCCCTGCACCAGGAATTCGAGCGCGTTGTCGAAGCAGGCGGTGTCCGACTGGCCTTCATAAGAAATGGGCCAGAGCCGGTTGATGTCCTTGCCGTACAGCTCGGAGCTCACCGAAGCCTGCCGCGCCGCCATCCAGTTGGTGTTGCCGCGCAGCGTGTTGATCTCGCCATTATGCGCGATCATGCGGTAGGGATGCGCCAGCGACCAGGCCGGGAAGGTGTTGGTCGAGAAGCGCTGGTGAACGAGCGCGAGCGCGCTCTCAAAGTCCTTCTCGTGCAGATCGGGATAGTACTTGCCGAGCTGGTCGGCGAGGAACATGCCCTTGTAGATCACGGTGCGGCAGGACATCGAGCAGGGATAGTAGCCTGCAAGCCCGCGGTCGCGGCGCTGGTAGATCGCCTGCGAGATCGACTTGCGCAGGATGTAGAGCCGGCGCTCGAACTCGTCCTCGGTCTTGGCGGTGCCGTTGCGGCCGATGAACACCTGCATGCAGGCGGGCTCGGTCGGCTTCACGGTGACGCCGAGCGAGGAATTGTCGGTCGGCACGTCGCGCCAGCCGAGCAGGGTCAGACCCTCTTCCTTGATCTGGTCGGCGATGATGCTCTTGATGACGTTGCGCCAGGCGGTGTCGCGCGGCATGAACAGCGCGCCGATGGCGTACTCGCCGGGCGCCGGCAGCGCGAAGCCGATCTCCCCAGCCTTGCGGCTGAAGAAGGCGTGCGGGATCTGCACCAGAATGCCGGCGCCGTCACCGGCGCGCGGGTCGGCGCCGACGGCACCACGATGCTCGAGGTTGCAGAGGATGCTCAGCGCGTCCGCGACGATCGCGTGCGACTTCCGGCCCTTGATGTTGGCGATGAAGCCGACCCCGCAGGAATCCTTTTCGAGGGCGGGGTCGTACAGGCCTTCGGCCTTGGGGCGCGAATTGTGCTCCTGAATCGGATCGGTCGTTTTCGAGGCGGCCGTCGCCGACAGCTGTTCTGCCACGATGCTTGCGCGCTCGAATTGCGACCCGTTCATTGTTCCTGTCCTCTCCATGCGGCAAGCTGCCTCACCGCCATCTTCGGCGCACCTTGGGCGTTCCGCGGCACCCGCCTCTGGGTTACCGCTCGTCCGTTAGCGAGCCGCATTTTCTTAAATTCAGGCCTAGGCGCTCTTCGTCCCCGAGAACGGCTTTGCCTGGTACCTTCCTGGGGCTCAAGAGCACCAGGATTCGCTGCAATCCCTGTGCCGGGACCGCAAGCAAAATTGAGACAGTCTTCCTGTCCTAACCATCACCTTGCCAAATTTTTGTCTAGCACACAAGCGTGCGGAAGTCCCGATTCCCGATAAGTCAATCAATCGCTTTCCAAAAGTTGCGCAGCCTCGCTTTTGGAGCAAACGCGCCCCGATCCGGCCCTGTGGACGCCGGAATCCCGAATGAAGCTTCGCCTCAGCCCTTCGAACGGAGCGCCACGCCGCAAGAAGCGAAAGAGCGCGAGGCGTTCGGGGGCCTGACAGGAGCGTATCGACCATGAAGTTTTTCACAGGATGTGTGGCTGCTGTCGCGCTGGCGCTGGCTGCAACCGCCGCTCGGGCACAAGTTCCGGCGAGCGGTATCGGGGGCGGGGGCTATGTCGCGGTGTCGGATTTCGACGGACCGTACGTGCCGGGCGAAGCCGCGCCGCCGCCGCGTTACGGCTATGAGGAGCGCGGCCCGGCGCCTGCGCTGCTGCCGGCCACCGAGGTCTATGCGGTCCTGCGCGACAACGGCTTCTCGCCGCTCGGCATCCCGCGCCTGCGCGGCAGCGTCTACACCATCGCGGTGATCGATCGCCGCGGCGACGATGGCCGGCTCGTGATCGATGCCCGCGACGGCCGGATTATCCGCTTCCTGCCGGCCGCCGATGCCTATGGCATGGCGCCCGTCTATGAGGAACGCGCGGTTGCGCCTTACGGGCCGCAAACCGCGCTGCCGCCGCCAACCATGGTCCGCAGCGGTCCGCCGCGCCCGCCGGCCGCGATTCCGCATGTGGCAAGCCGTAAGGTACCGTTGCCCAAAGCCGCTCCGTCGCGCGGCGAGACGCCGGTCGCCGCCAAGCCGGCGGAGACGGTGGTGCAGCGGGCTCAAGCACCGGCCCCGCAGCAAACCGCGGCCGCGCAGGCGAAGCCGGCCGAGGCTGCGGCGCAGGCCGCCGCGCCGACCGTCGGCCAAGCCAAGCCTGCCCCGACGATCCTGCCGACACAGGACATGCCGGCCGCGCAGGGGCTCGATTAGCGCTGCGAGTTTGGCGCGACGGCGCCAACCAAATCAACGGTGTCGTCCCCGCGAAGGCGGGGACCCATACCGCGTGATCGATCGGTGGGGATGAGGCGCGAGTACCGGATCACCAATCTTCGCCAAACTTCGCCCTGTGGCTATGGGTCCCTGCGTTCGCAGGGACGACGATGGGGTGAGAGCTAAGCAAGACCGCCCGAAAATTTCGGGCGCTTCTGCGTGACGGCGGCTAAGCCTCAGCTCCGCGTATACCCCGCGGCTTCCAGGATCAGATTCGCCACCTCCTTCGGATGTGACACCAGCGAGAGATGGCCGGCATCGAGCTCGATCGTGGTAGCGTTCATGCGCTTGGCGAGGAAGCGTTCGAAATCCGGGTTGATGGTGTAGTCGTTCTTCGACACCGCGTACCAACTCGGCTTGCTGTGCCACGCCGCTTCCGTGGTGCGGCCGGCGAAGATCGAAGCGGCGGTCGGCCATTGCACGGCATAGAGCTCCCTGGCCTGCTCGGGCTTCACGCCATTGGCAAAGTACTTCAGGAAGGCGTCTTCCGAGAGCTTGGTAGTGCCGTCGCGCTCGACGATGCCGGCTCGCGCGGGACCGGTCGGAAACTGCTTCGACAGCGCGACGAAATCCTCGTTCGCATCGGGCGCGCGTGCGGCGACATAGACGAGTCCGGTCACCTTTGGATCGGTGCCGACCTGGCTGATCACGGTGCCGCCCCAGGAATGCGCGGCCAGCACGGTGGGACCGTCCTGCTCGGCCAGCGCGCGCTTGGTGGCCTCGACGGAGTCGCTGAGCGACGACAGTGGATTCTGGACCGCGGTCACGTGCAGGCCCGCGGCCTGCAGGATCGGGATCACCTCGGACCAGCTCGAGCCGTCGGCCCAAGCGCCGTGCACCAGCACGACGTTCGTCGCCTTCACGGTCTGCCGTGTCTGCGCGTGGGCGAGGCTGAGAGGAGCCACAAGCAGGCTCGCGGCGACGAAAAGGCTGCGCCAGAGTGACATGATCTTTCTCCGTCTTGTTCTTGGGTTCGATGTCCAAAGGACGGAGCGCGCAGCGGCGACGTTACGCGTCCTCACTGCTCTGTGATGCAGCGCAAAATAAAAACGCCCCGGGGCACCGGGGCGTTTTCGTAACCTGGAAGTTGCGCGTGATTTACGCGGCGGCTTGCGCGGCCGAGTTCTCGATCACCTGCGCCTTCGGCGCGCCGGTGTTGATCGAGATCTGGCGCGGCTTCTTCGCCTCGGGAATCTCACGGACGAGGTCGACGTGAAGCAGCCCGTTCTCGAGCGAGGCGTCCTTCACCTGCACGAAGTCGGCGAGCTGGAAGGCGCGCTCGAAGGCACGCGCGGCGATGCCGCGGTAAAGCACCTCGTTCTTGCTGTTCTCGTTGGCGACCTTTTCGCCCTTGATCGTCAGCGTGTTTTCCTTCGCGACGATGGAGAGCTCATCCTTGGCGAAACCCGAAACCGCAACGGTGATGCGGTAGGCGTTCTCGCCGGTACGCTCGATGTTGTAGGGGGGATAACCGGGGCTGCCGCCGTCCGAACCGGCCTGGTCGAGCAGGCTGAAGAGGCGGTCGAAGCCGACGGTGGAACGATAGAACGGGGTGAGATCGTAGCTACGCATGGTCAAGTCCTCCATTGAGCGACTGTTGGTAACCCGCCCGCCAATCGGGCCGGGCTTTCAGCTGTGTGCAGCCTGATGTTCCGGTTCCGAAACACTGGTAGCGGCCTGCACGAAGGTGATATGGGTGGAACGAGACGGCGTTCAAGAGGGCGGCATTGGCGCCTTTTCGGCGCTTTGGCCCCTTGATTTGCAGCACTTCGCGCCCAAGCACCTCCAATCATGACGCTGGTCTCGATCCCGTCCAATCCCGTGCCCGAAAACGTCGTCAGCGGCACCATCAAGACCCCCGATGGCGCCGAGCTGCGCTTTGCGCGCTGGGCGCCGCCGGCGAACCGCAAGGGCACGGTCTGCGTCTTCACCGGGCGTAGCGAGCAGATCGAGAAGTATTTCGAGACCGTGCGCGACCTGCGCGACCGCGGCTTTGCGGTGGCGATGATCGACTGGCGCGGGCAGGGCCATTCCTCGCGGCGCCTGCGCGACCCGCGCAAGGGCTATGTGCGCGATTTCTCCGATTTCGAGGTCGACGTCGAGGCCTTCGTGCAGCAGGTGGTGCTGCCGGATTGTCCGCCGCCGTTCTTCGCGCTGGCCCACTCCATGGGCGGCACGGTGCTGCTGCGGGTGGCGCATGCGGGCAAGCGCTGGT
This sequence comes from Bradyrhizobium nanningense, assembly GCF_004114535.1. Lineage (GTDB taxonomy): Bacteria > Pseudomonadota > Alphaproteobacteria > Rhizobiales > Xanthobacteraceae > Bradyrhizobium > Bradyrhizobium nanningense. Next base: position 249,080 of record NZ_LBJC01000023.1, on the reverse strand, counting down.
TCGACCGCATGGTGCTGTCGGCACCGATGATCGACCTGCCCGGCCGCACCACCTCGTTTCCGGTGCGGGCGTTGCTGAAGACGATGCGCCTGCTCGGGCAGGGAGGCCGCTATGTCCCCGGCGGCAGCGACCGCCTCACCGGGTTCGATCCCTTCATCAATAATCCCGTGACCAGCGATCCGGTCCGCTATGCCCGCAATGCCGCGATCCTGGAGGAGGACCCGACGCTCGGACTGGCGTCACCGACCGTCGCCTGGGCCGATACCGCCTTCCGCGCGATGCACACGTTCAAGCGAACGAACTACCCCTCCGAGATTCGCCAGCCGATCCTGATGCTGGCGGCCTCCAACGACACCGTGGTCTCGACCGCAGCGATCGAGGAGTTCGCCTATCATCTGCGCGCCGGATCCCATCTGGTGATTGCCGGCGCCAAGCACGAGATCCTGCAGGAGCAGGATCGCTACCGCTCACAGTTCTGGGCCGCCTTCGACGCCTTCGTGCCGGGCACGCCGCTGTTCAAGTGAGGACTTGGGCGAGGCATCGTGCTGCAAGCTCGTCATGCCCGGCCATGACGGCGACGAAGAGCGTTGGTCGCACTACAGCGTCTTCAGATACTCGATCAAATCGTAGCGCTCGGCATCGTCCTTGAACATGCGGCCGATCACGCCGGGGCGTTTCGGCTCGCCGTCCTTGCGCTCGAAGGAATGGCCGAGCACGCTGTTGCCCTGGATCGGCTTGCCGTCAGATCCCATTGCAGAGAACTCGGTTTCACCCGTCTTGCACTTTTCGTCCGCGGTGACCGCAAAGCCGACGGTCACGGGATCATAGTCGCGGTGGCCCATGCAGAATTTGGCCGGGCGCTCGCTCGCCGGCTTCAGCAGCCAATACAGCGACGGCACCGAACCGTTGTGCAGGTAAGGCGCGGTGGCCCAGATGCCGTTCAGCGGCCGCGCGCGATAGCGCGGATCGGGCGCCGGATTGAGGCAGTTCTTGCGCGCCAGATTCCACAATTTCCCCCGCTCCGCCTCTGGGACCTTCTCGTCGTCCATCCATTTGCGCGCGACGAGGTCGACCACCGTCATCAGGCCGAGCGCATAGACCATCTCGTTGGGCGATTTGCTCGCGGTCGGGATCTCGCATTGCCACCATGTCTGGAGGTCGGCCGTATTCACTTTCAGGAAGCCGGGCACGTCGACGACCCTGTTGCCGAGCACGAGGGATTGTTCGGGATCCGTCTTGATCTCGTCGAGGGGGATCGTCACCGCGTTCAGGACCTTGCTGTCGCCGTTCGGCTCCCAGTGCTTCGATGACCAGAACGCGGGGGTGTCGACGGCGGGCAGGTGGCATCCGGAGCACATCTCCGTATAGATGGCTCGGCCGCGCTCGACGCGATCGGGCTTCAGCCTCCAGGCGTCGCCGAGGATCTGCGAGGGCCATTTCGGCGCGAGCAGGCCGCCGAACTTCGGACCGGCGGAAGGATCCGCCGGCTTGAATGGATCGGGACCTCTCAGCATGTCCTCGATCCAACCGAGCGTCCTGATGTTCACCGAGGAGCGCCACAGCCTGTCCTCCGGATAAGCGTCGGACAGGTTGAGCAGGGCCGTCACGCCAAGGGCTTCGCCGGCGTTGCGGATCAGCGGCTGCTCGATCGAGGCGTCGTACTGGGCGAACTTGAACCACGGCACCGTCCAGATCGCGGGGTAGCTGACCGGGGCGTCCTGGGCGTGCAGGTTCTCTTCGAATCCCTTGACCCCGCTCAGCGCCAGATCCTGCGAGAAGACCTGGTTGCCGATGCGGTTGAGGGCATCGAGACGCCCGAACCCTTCCTCGGTGTCCTTCTGCTGCTTGCCGTCCCAGGTCTTCTTGCCTTCAACCGTTTTTTGCTGCGTTTGAGCCCAGTCGATCAGGAATGTGCCGATTGCGCTGAGCTTCTGCTTGAGCGCCGCGCGGTCCGTCTTGCTGGAATCGGGGCCGAGCACGCGATCGGCAAAGCGGTCGAAGCGGAACGGGACGTAGAGCGTGTAGGCGATCGACAGCCCGGTGGAGAGCTCCAGCTTCTTCAGGTCGGTCATGGCCGGGCCGCCGTCGAAGCGGACGTCCACGCCCTGGTAATGGATCTGGCCGGTGTGGCAGGCCGCGCAGGTCAGTCCGATCTTGTCCTCCTCGCGACGGCCGGTCGCGGGATCCGCGACGCCGGTCATCCGCGCGAAGCCGACCGGCAGGCCGTCGACATTCTCCGCCGGCGTCCACCTGGCCGACCAGTCCGGCACCTGCGTCGTCTCGTAGACATTGGCGTAGCCGAAGCGGCGCAACGTCGTCGTGTCGGTCTGGATCGATTGCGGGCTCGGGATGAAGCCGAAGCTTTCGAGATAGGTGCTGTCCTTCATCATGCCCGGCTTCGAGAACAAGTGCAGGCGTGGCTGCTCCAGGGCCATGAACCACTCATAGGGCACCGGGAAGGTCGCGGTGCCCTGGCTGGCATGATGGAACCAGTGCCGGTCCTTCAGCGACCAGTTTTGCTCGAGCCAGAAGGCGGCCTTCGTCTCCGGGACCGCAGGCAAAGGCGGCGGAAGAAAATTCACGAGGATGCCCTTTTGGGGCAGCATGGCGCGGACCTGGTTGGGAAACTCGGCGATGGCCACCAGGGCGACGAGGCCAAGGCCGATGACGAGCGCCGTCAGCCCGACCGCCCAGCGAAAGCGGAGCTGGCAGGCCGACAGCAGCGGCTGCGACAATATCCGCTGATTGATGCGGTCGGGGAATCGGCGCTCGTTGAACAGCGTGCCAACGTCAGCCACGCTGAGATAACGCTCTTCGTCCCCCTTGCCCTTGCCGATGATCTTCAAGAGGATGGGCCATTCGAACTTCATCAGCAGCGGGTAGTACCAGCGGGCGGCGCTGCCGGCGCGCTTGAGGTTGTCGCGCATGAAGGACTTGATTTCCGCAGCGTTGAGGCCGGGCTCGCTGCTGCCGGTGTTCGGGTCGGTGTAGGTCCGGCCAAAGCTCGCGAGCCGCGCGATCTCGTCCTGGTTGACCTTGCCGTCGACGCCGAGGATGCGCGAGCCGGCGCCGCGCTTGTCGAGCGGACCGCCGCGCAGCGCGTCGAGCTGCGCGCCCGACCAGATGCTCTTCAGGATGTGCTTGAAGCCGTTGGCGATGAGCGCAACGCCGCGGACCTGGATGCGGGCCGAGACCTTCTTCAGCCCCGTTTCGCCGGTCGCATTCGCGATGGTCTGCGACAGCGTGTTGAGAGGGACGGTGCCGCCCTCGACGAAACCTTCGCCGACGAGGCCGCGCAGGAACGGGCATGGATTGTTCGGCGAGACCGGGATCGAGGGATCGAAGGGAGGCTTCGAGGCGGGGTGATGCATGGCCCAAATCCTGAAAACAGCGAATCGTGAAATGGCGCGCCGATCAAGCGCGGAAAGTCCTAACAAACCGACAGCAAGCTATACTACTTGGGCGTGTGGCGAAGTGTGGCCGAATTCACTGTCCTGTCAACCAAAGCAGGCGTGTTTTGGCAACGAAGTGCGAGAACGCCCCTGGGGCGGCGGCCCGCCGGTCAGGACTCGGCGGCGCGTTTGACGTCGCTCTGCACCAGGGTCAGCTTGCCGAGCGGCACGCCGGCCTTCAGCAGCCCTTCGCGGTAGTGAGCGAGATGCTCGGGGTTCTTCCAGTGGAAGTTGCGCAGGTGGCGGTCGACGTTGAGGGTCGGGTAGTTGCTCATCAGCACGCGGGCGGCTTCGCTCGCCTCGTCGCTTCGTCCCAATTGCGCCAACGCAGCGGCGCGGATCGCCAGCGCCTGCATGTGGTTGGGATTGATGTAGAGCTGCTCGCGCGCCCATGACAAGGTCGCGTCATATTGGCGCAATAGATAGTGGCTGAAGGCGTTCAGTGCCGCCCATTGGTAGCGCGGGTCGCTGTTGTCGCGCTGCGCGGCCATCGAGAACAGCTCGATCGCCTCGCGGTGCTCGCCGATGACGAAATGGCAGATGCCGAGCACGCCGCGGGCGCCATTGTCGTAGGGGTTGAGCGCGACGGCGCGCTTGGCGGCGTCCATCGCGGCCTCGTAATGGCCCTCCATCGCATGCGCCCACGACAGGATCGAGAACGCGAAGGACGACCGCGGGTCGAGCCGGACGCTGGTTTCGGCGAGGTTCATCGCCTCGGCCCACATCTCGCGCGTGCCCTTGACCCAGCCGAACTGGATGCTCTGGATCTGGATCGTGGCGAGATAGGCGTGCGCGATCGACAGTTTGGGATCGAGCCGGATGGCTTCGCGGAACAGCTCGACGGCGACGGCGAGGTCTTCCTTGGTCTGGCGGTAATAGTGCGACAGTCCCTTGAGGAAACGGTCCCATGCGGTCACGTCGGTTGACAGGCGTGCCGGCGCCGAGGCCTCGGCCCGGACGATTTCGGTGGCGATGGCGGCAGACAGGTTGGTGGTGATCTCGTCCTGCATCGCGAACAAATCGCCGATGTCGCGATCGTAACGCCCGGTCCAGAGCTGCTCGCCGGTCTCCGGCGCGATCAGCTCGGCGGTGACGCGGATCTTGGCGCCGGCGCGCCGCACCGAGCCCTGGATCAAGTAGGTGGCGTCGATCTCGCGCGCGATCAGGCGCGTGCTGGTGTTCTTGCCCTTGAAAGTGAAGGTCGAGTTGCGGCTCAGCACGCGATAGAAGGATTGCAGCGACAGCGCGTGGATCAGATCCTCGGTGAGGCCGTCCGAGAAATATTCGTCCTGGGCGTCGCTGAGATTGGCGAAGGGCAGCACGCCGACGATTGCGGTGCGGTACTGCTGCGAGAGGGTGGATGCCTCCCGAAGCTCGGGGGCGAGCGCCGGCGTGCCCTCGGGCGTCCAGGTAAAGACCCCGATCGGATCCTTGATGTTCTTGAAGCGATGGTTGCCGGCATCGGTCAGCGGCACCGTGAGATGCTTGCTCGCCTCGCGGAAGGCCTTGGCCGAGATGGCGAAGCCGCCGGGGTTCGCCACCGATTCGAGACGGACGGCAATGTTGACATCGTCACCGAAGACCTCGTCCTCGTCGGCGATGACGTCGCCCATGTGGATGCCGAGGCGGAACTGCATGGCGCGGTCGGCGGGCAGGTGGTGGTTGCGCTCCGCCATCAACATCTGCATCGCGATCGCGGCCTCGGTGGCGCCGACGATGGAGGCGAATTCCAGCAGGAAGCCGTCGCCGGTGTTCTTCACGACGCGGCCGCCGTGATTGAGGATGATGGGGTGGATCGCGGCGCGATGAGCCTTGAAGGCGGCATGGGTGCCGGCCTCGTCGCTGCCCATCATGCGCGAATAGCCGGCGACATCGGCGCAGACGATGGCAGCCAGACGTCTTTCCATATTCTCGCAGCTCCAAGGGAGGACAGACCGGCCACGGCGTGGCAGTCGCCTCGAATTCCGCATTTCAAGAACCCTACCTTTATAGAGCAGATGCGGCCGAGCGATAGTAGGCTCCGCATTGCAAATTCGAGGTAAATCCTACGCAATCCCGGTGGTGGACGGGGCGGGACGAACGGACTAAGCCCGTGCTCCGGAGCCGGAGGTGAGGCACGTCACATATGCTGGGCATTCACGAAATCTGGCTGTTCATCCTATCGGGAGTGCTGCTTAACGTCACGCCCGGACCTGATTCCGTCTACGTCATCGGCCGCAGCATGCAGATGGGCTGGCGAGGCGGCGCTGCGGCCGCATTCGGCATCAGTTGCGGCTGTTTCGTCCATGTCGCGGCCGCGGCGATCGGCCTTTCGGCCCTGCTGATGGCCTCCTCGACCGCCTTCTCGATCCTGAAGCTGGTGGGCGCGGCCTATCTCGTCCTGACCGGGCTTCAGATGCTGTGGTCACGCCCGGTGCTGGCAGCGGCAATCGACGAGCCGGTGCGCAGCTCGCTGCGGCGGGTTTTCCTCCAGGGCGTCTTCACCAACGCGCTCAATCCCAAGGTCGCGCTGTTCTTCCTGGCTTTCCTGCCGCAATTCGTCGCAGCCGACTCAGCCCACAAGCCGCTCGCCTTCCTGACGCTCGGCCTGATCTTCATCTTCACGGGAACGCTGTGGTGCCTGGTGCTGGCGGCGTTCGCGGCGAAAGCCGCCCACCGGCTGCGCGAATCCGAGGGCGCAATCGCCTGGGTCAACCGCGCGCTCGGCGGCCTCTTCATCTATCTCGGTATCCGCGTCGCCATGCTGGAGACGCGGTAACTCGTTCGAACGAATGAGGGAAGCTGCGTAGGGTGGGTTACGCCCAGCGTCTGCGCTGCGCGCAACCGCAGTTCTAACCCACCCTATGATCTGTGTTTACGCAAATTCCTTCAGCAGCGCGCTGCCGGCGAGATAAAGACCGAGTAGGATCATCGCGATCAGGAACCAGCGACGGAACGCTTCGGCCGGCATCCGCGCCCGCACCGACTGGCCGATGAGCATGCCGGCAAAGGCCATGGCGAGGCCCACGGCGCCCGGCACGGCATTGGTTGGCGTCAACAGCCCAACGGTGGTGAGGTTGAAGGCGAGCGCCAGCGTTGCCGTGGTGAAGAACACGCCGAGCGCCTGCACCAGCTCGTCCTTCTCCATGCCGATCGCCTGCATGAAGGGCATCGAGGGGATCACCTGCACCCCGGTCGAGGCCGAGATCATGCCGGTGACGACACCGACCACACCGCCGACCCATTTCTCGTTTTGAGACGCAACGTGGAATTGGAACTTGTTCAGCCCGATCACCGCGTAGACGACAAGCAGGACGCCGAGCACGATCGTGCCATAGCGCGCATGCGGGCCGGTTAGCGCGCCGGCATTGAGCCAGCAGCCGATCACGGTGCCGATCATCAGCGGCCACAGCCGCCGCAGGATGTCGCGCAAATACGGGCCGCCGAAGGTCTGCCAGATGTTGGTGACGATGGCGGGCACTATCACGATGGCAATCGCGCGGCTCGGCGCCATGCTTACCGCGAGCAGGCCCATGGACACGGTCGGCAGGCCGAGGCCGACCACGCCTTTGACGAATCCGGCGATCAGGAAGACGGCGGCGATGAGAATGAGAAGCGGGTCGATCATATCAGGTACATTGACCGAAGCCGTGCCGGCGCACAATCTGGAGGTTACGGAGCAAGCCTTCGTTTGAAACGAAGGCTAGAGCATGATCCGGACCCAAAGGGGCCATGTTAGCGCAAAGTGCGCAGCGGTTTTCCGACAAGATCATGCTCCAAGGATGAGAAAGAGACCCGCCATGCGCTTCGACCTTGTCGACCTCCAGCTCTTCATCGCGGTCGCCGACCAGCGCAGCATCACCCGCGGCGCGGAACGGTCGCATCTGGCCCTGGCCTCGGCCAGCGCGCGCATCAAGGGGCTCGAGGACGCGCTCGGCGTCGCGCTGCTCAAGCGTGGCCGCCGCGGCGTCGAGTTGACCGCGGCCGGCGAGAGCCTGCTCGATCATGCGCGGCTTGTGATCCACCAGATCGACGCGATGCGCGGCGATCTCGCCGGCTTTGCCTCTGGCGTGCGCGCCAGCGTGCATTTCCTCGCCAATACCTCGGGCCTGTCCGAGCATCTGCCCAAGGCGCTGGCCGGCTTCCTGCGCGAGCATCGCGACGTCGCCGTCGACATCGAGGAGCGCGAGAGCACCGACATCGCGGCGGCGATCACTGCGGGCGCCGCGGATCTCGGCTTTGCCGCCGAGCACGCGCTGTCCGATCATATCGAGCGTTTCGTGTTCAGCGAGGATCGCCTGACGTTGGTCACATCGCGCCGCGGCCCGTTCGCCGGACGGCGGCAGATCGACTTCCAGGAGGCGGGAGCCTGCGATTTCGTCGGGCTGACCAGCGCCACCGCGCTTCAGATGCACATTTCCAAGCACGCGGCTCGGCTCGGCATGCGTCCGCATGTTCGCGCGCGCCTGCGCGATTTCGACGCGATCTGCCAGATGGTCGCGGCCGACGTCGGCGTCGCCCTGGTCCCCGAATCCGCCGCCCGCCGCTGCGCCAAGCTGATGCCGCTCTCGGTCGTTCGACTACGCGACGCCTTCGCCAACCGTCGCCTCGTGATCTGCGCGCGCAGCTTCAAGGCGCTGCCAAGGCCGGCGAAGATGCTGGTGGAGCATTTGCGGGCGGAGGCAGTGTGAGTGTGTTGATGTGAGCCGACGCTGTGGCCGCGTTGTGAGAGGTCGGCTCTTACCCCCTAGAGAACTCTACTTCGCCGTCTCCACCCCGGCGTCCTTGATCACCTTCGCCCACTTCGCGGTCTCGTCGGCGATGAATTGGCGAAAATGCTCCGGCTCGTCGCCGACCAGTGTCGCGCCTTGGGCTGCGAGCTTCTCCTTTACCGCCGGCTCCGCCATCGCCTTTGTCGCCAGTGCATGCAGCGCGGTGACGATCTCCTTCGGCGTGCCCTTCGGCGCGACCATGCCGTACCAGTTCTCGATGCGCAGGCCAGCAAAGCCTGCCTCCGCGGTGGTCGGCACCTCAGGCGCTGTCGGGGCGCGGGCGGCCGAGCCGACCGCAATGGGGCGCAAGGCACCCGCCTTGACCTGCGGCAGCAGCACTGGAAGGTCGAGGAACGTCATCTGCACCTGCTGGCCCAGCAGGTCGTTCACCGCCGGCGCGGCACCGCGATAGGGTACGTGCACGATGTCGATCTTGGCCGTCAGCTTGAACAATTCGCCGGCCAGATGCGGCAGGCTGCCGGGGCCGGAGGAGGCGAAGTTGAGCTTTCCCGGCTGCGCCTTGGCGAGCGCGATCAACTCGCCGATGTCTTTCGCGGGCACGTTGGTCGCGACCACGAGCATTTCCGGCACGGTGGCGACCAGCGTCACCGGCGTGAGATCGGTCAGCGTGTCGTAGGCGACTTTCTCCATGCTCGGACTGATCGCGAGCGCGCCGGCTGAGGAGATCGCGACGGTGTAGCCGTCGGGCGGGGCCTTGGCGACGGCGTCGGTGCCGAGCACGCCGCCCTGGCCGCCGCGATTGTCGATCAGGACCGGCTGGCCCGCGAGCTCCGACATGCGCTGGCCGATCACACGCGCGATGATGTCGTTCGGCCCGCCGGCCGGGAACGGCACGATCAGCTTGATCGGTTTTGCCGGAAAATTCTGCGCCGCCACCGCTGACGGCAGCAGCAGGAATAAACCAAGGAGAAGCCTGCGTGAGATGGTCATGCAAGCCTCCCGCTCGCGTTTGTTATGGGTTGAGCAGCCTCAAGGCTTCTTCGTGAACCCTGGCGTCGCCGGCCGCGATGATGCGGCCGCCGCCCTGGGCCGGCTTGCCTTCCCAGGTGGTGACGACGCCGCCCGCACCGGTCACGATCGGGATCAGCGCCGCGATATCATAAGACTTCAGCTCGGTCTCGACCACGAGGTCGACGTGACCTGCGGCCAGCATGCAGTAGGAGTAGCAGTCGCCGCCATAGCGCGACAGCCGTGCGCCCTTTTCGATGCGGCCGAAGATGGCACGATCGCTCTCGTTCATCAGCAAGGGGCTCGTGGTGTAGGACGTCGCTTCCGCGAGCGAGGTGCAGCGGCGGACCTGGAGCCGGCGCTCGCCGGAGGGGCCCTTGTAATTGGCCGAGCCGTTGTCGCCGGAGAAGCGCTCGCCGATGAAGGGCTGGTGCATCATGCCGAACACCGGCGCGCCCTTATGCAGCAGCGCGATCAGGGTCCCCCAGATCGGAAAGCCGCCGATGAAGGATTTGGTGCCGTCGATGGGATCGAGCACCCAGACATAGTCAGCGTCCTCGCGCTCGTTGCCGAATTCCTCGCCGACGATGCCGTGCTGGGGGAAGTTGGCCTTGATCAGCCGCCGCATCACCGCCTCTGCGGCGCGGTCGGCTTCGGTGACCGGATCGAAATCCTTGGTCTTGCTCTTGTCGTCGATCGACAGCGAGGTGCGGAAGAACGGCAGGATGGTTTCGCCGGAGGCGGTGGCGAGCCGTCCGATGAAGGCGGAGAAGTCGATCACCGTCACAGGCCAGGTCCTCAAAGCGAAAGTTGGATGAAGCTCGCCTCCTGCCTAGCTCAATTCGCCTCCCGCGTGCAGCGCTGTCTTGATTTGCACCCTGGTATTTTGGATGCCGAAGCGAGCCTGCCTCCTCTCAGTCATCTCCTGGCCAAATATCGATCATGGCGTTGAAAACTTAGTTCCGACCCTGCCTCGTTCGTATGCAAACATCTATCAACCCATTGAATTTCCTTATCAAAGAAACTGAATCTGGGTTTCCGTGGAAGCAACCGAGCCATGTGCATATTGCATGGGAAACGGCTCAAAAGGCCTTGCACTTTGTGCGGCGCGGTCGCATATTGTTGCGGTGCGGTAGCGCTTGGCGTTACCGCTGCCCTCCTTGGGCGTTTCCTCCCTAGACTTGGGCCGCTTGCGTCATTCGCGAGCGGCCCTTTTTTCTTGGGGGCCTTTCGCTTTCGTTTCCATGTGAAAAGCGAGGCGAAGCGAAGACGCGTTCGCGCCAATGCAGACGACGATCTTACGAAGAGAAGCCGGCGTCTATTCCGCCGCCGCCTGGAACGGGCCGAGATCGCCGAACGGAATCGTGGTCGCCAGCACGTCGGCGAGAACGCCGAAATCGGTCGCCACTTGCGCAAAGCGTGGACTGCGCTCGCGCCGCCGCTCGTCCATGTAAATTGCGCGGTTGAGCTCGAGCTGCACCGCGTGCAGGCCGCTCGCGGGATTGCCGTAATGCTCGGTGATGAAGCCGCCGGCATAGGGCTTGTTGCGGCCGATCGAATAGCCGAGTCCGGTCATGGTCTCCTCGACCCGGTCGGGCAGAAGCGGCGTGCAGCTCGTGCCGTAGCGGTCGCCGATCACGACGTCGGGCCGGCGCGGCTCGTCGCGGGACACGCCGACTGACGGCATCGAGTGGCAATCGACCAGCACCACGGTGCCGAACATCTGGTGCACCTTGTTGATCAGCCGGCGCAACGCGCGATGGTAAGGCTTGTACAGCGTCTCGATCCGGCCCAGCGCATCGTCGACCAGGATGCGGTCGCGGTAAATCTCCTGGCCGTCGCCGACCACGCGCGGAATGGTGCCGAGGCCGCCGGCGACCCGCATCGAGCGGGTGTTTGCGAAGCTCGGCAGGCGGCCGGTGAACATGCGCGGGTCAAGCTCATAGGGCTCGCGATTGACGTCGACATAGGAGCGGGGAAAGTTGACCCTGACGGTCGGAAAGCCGCGCTCGCTCAAGTGGCCGATCAGCTCGTCCATGAAGGAATCTTCGGACCGACGCAGCGTCGTGAGGTCGATCCTGGACGCCGCGAGGAATTCGTCCGGATAGGTCGAGCCGGAATGGGGCGAGTTGAAGATGACCGGCGCGCGCCATTGCGCGGGCTCCACGATCTCGAAGGCTGGCGACGTCTTGCCGTCAAACCGGGTCATCTTCTCAGGCTTCGTCCCTTCACGCCGGGATCTGGCAGGGCGCCAGACCGCATTGATTCGGCCGATCGATGCGGCTCTTATGTGTCGTCATTGTCCGGAATCGCAACCATTCTGCCAAGCGAAAAGATGTATTGGTTCATTGGAACACGTCTTAACCGTGCGGGCAGGGAGGCGTGGATGCGCCCGCGCGGCTCGATTGATTCGGGCTGCTTTCCGGTTCACAACAGTGCGGCAGCGCAGCCGTCTCAGGGTAAAGATTTTCACCCCAAATTTACCCTCTGTCGGGCTTAGTGACCTCTGCTGATATCCTCTGGGGATGCGACGATTCCTGCCATGCCAAAGATCCTGCTCGCCGAAGACGACAACGACATGCGCCGTTTCCTGGTCAAGGCGCTGGAAAACGCCGGTTTTCAGGTCTCGTCCCATGACAACGGCATGGCCGCCTATCAGCGGTTGCGGGAAGAGCCGTTCGAGATGCTGCTCACCGACATCGTGATGCCGGAGATGGACGGCATCGAGCTCGCCCGCCGGGCCTCGGAACTCGACCCCGACATCAAGATCATGTTCATCACCGGCTTTGCCGCGGTTGCCCTGAACTCGGATTCGGACGCCCCCAAGAATGCCAAGGTGCTGTCCAAGCCCGTGCACCTGCGCGAATTGGTCAGCGAAGTGAACAAGATGCTGGCGGCCTAAATCGGCCCCGTTCCGTCCTTGCGCCGGGTCCCCTGAGCCGTTATAGGGACCCCACCCGACCTAAGTGGACTATTAGGGCACGTAGCTCAGCGGGAGAGCACTACCTTGACATGGTAGGGGTCACAGGTTCGATCCCTGTCGTGCCCACCATCCTTCGCTCGCGAAGCGAGTGAAGGATGTCACGCCGAAGCCCAACGGGCGCAGGGGGGCTGCGCCGCGAGCTTCGGCTAGGCAAGCCACAACCCATCTCAACAACAAGCGTGTCCGGCGTAGCTCGAAGAGCGAAGACGGACTGGCGCATTCTTACTCCGCTCCTTGGAACACGCCCTGTCGGTCCGGCATTGTTCCGTCATGCCGAAGTCCTCCACAAAACCCTTCAAGCGCGGCGACCACGTCAGCTGGAATTCCGAGGCCGGCCGCGTGCGCGGCCATATCCTGCGCGTTCACACCGAGGACGTCGACTACAAGGGCTACATCCACCACGCCAGCCCGGACGATCCGCAATACGAAATCCGGAGCGACAAGACCGACCACGTTGCCCTGCACAAGCGCCGCGCATTGCGGTTGTTGAAGAGCTGACGGCCCCGGGAGCCGAGTTGCGTCCATGGCTCATCCGTTCTTCACCATCGGCCATGCCACACGCTCGATCGAGGAGTTCGCCCGATTGTTGCAGGATAGCTCCGTCACCTTCGTGGCCGACGTGCGCACCGTGCCCCGCTCCCGCACCAACCCGCAGTACAATCGCGAGACCCTCCCCAAGTCGCTCGCAACCGCTTCGATCGGTTATGAGCACATTGCCTCGCTCGGCGGCCTACGCAGCCGCAAGCGCGAGGTGCCGCGCGAGACCAATGCGTTCTGGCAGAACGGCAGCTTCCACAATTACGCCGACCACGCCATGGGCGCGGCTTTTCATGAAGGGCTCGCGCATTTGCGCGCCGTCGGGCAGGTGCAGCGCTGCGCCATCATGTGCGCGGAGACATTGTGGTGGCGATGCCACCGGCGGATCATCACCGACTATTTGCTCGCGGCCGGCGAGACGGTGTTTCACATTCTCGGGCCCGGGCAAGTCAAACAGGCCGAAATGAATCCGGCGGCGCGGGGCGTGGCCGGCGGCCGCCTGGCCTACCCGGCCGAGGGTTAGCCAACCGTCGCCGGCCAGGTTATGCTCACGCTCCATCCCGGCTACGACGCTGCCTCAGACAAGAGGTCGCCCATGAGCATATCCGTCATCGAGCAAGCAAAAATCCAGGCGCAGGTGCTGGTGCCGCTGGTCAAGGCGCTGCAGGCCGAGCTCGGCGAGGTGCGCGCCAACGCGCTGGTGCGCAAGGCGCTCGGCGATCTCTATCGCGGCTACGGCGAGGAGTTTTGGAAAGCCAAGAACGATAGCGATCTCGGCAAGGCCGTATCGTCGGCGTTCAGGACCTATGCCCGCGACGATGCGCTCGCCTATGACGTGATCGAACAGTCGCATGACGCCTTCGCGTTCGACGTTACGCGCTGCGCCTATGCCGAGTTTTACAAGGCGCTCGGCGAGCCGGAGCTCGGCTTCCTGCTGGTCTGTACTGCGGACTTTGCGACCGCGGAAGGCTTTGGCTCCGGCGTCAGACTCACGCGCACGCAGACGATCATGCAAGGCGCCGATCATTGCGACTTCCGCTACCGGCGCGACAATGGCGGGACGCCATGAAGGCAATGATCCGGGCGATCGGCCTCGCCGTGGCATTGCCGTCGCTGATCGTAACCAACGAATGCCCGGGGGCGATATTCAATATCCAATGACGCAAATCGACGAAAAGGCCCCCGAAGTGCGCGTTCGACAGCAATGACGAACACGCGAAGGAGCATCGCCGATCACAATCTACCCTACCAGATACTTCTTCACCGCCGCCTCGTCCCATTCGATCCCGTTGCCCGGCTCCTCGCCCGGCAGCGCAAAGCCGTCCTTGATCTTGAGGCGCGTTGCCAGCACGGCATCAGCCCAGTCGACATATTCCAGCCAATGCGCAGTCGGTGTCACGCAGAGCAGGTGGGCGCTGACTTCCGAGAACAGATGCGTGGACATCTCGATGCCGGCGGCGTGCGCCAGTGACGCCGCACGCAGCCAACCGGTGACGCCGCCGATGCGCTGCACGTCGGGCATCACGTAGTCGCAGGCTTCCGCCGAGAGCGCGGTCTGCATCGCGAAGGCGCTGTCAAAATTCTCGCCGATCTGGATCGGCGTGCGCAGCGCATCGGCAATGCGGGCGCAGCCGGCATGATCGTCATGGCGGATCGGCTCCTCGATCCAGGTCAACCCTTCGTCGTCGAGCATCTCGCCGCGGCGGATGGCCTCGGTCACCGTGAGCGCCTGGTTGTAGTCGCACATCAGCGTGACCTGATCGCCGACGGCGTTTCGCACCGCGCGAACGACGGCGAGATCCTCTCGCGCATCGGGGCGGCCGACGCGGATCTTGGCGGCCCGAAACCCTTCGGCCAGCAGCTTGTGGGCCTCCTCGACCGCGGCGCCCGCCGGCATGATGCCGAGCCCCTTCGAATTGTAAGCCCTGACCGGCTTCGGCGCGCCGCCGAGCAGCCGCGCCAGCGGCAGGCCCTTGCTGCGCGCGAGCGCATCCCAGGCCGCCATGTCGATGCCGGATTGCGCCAGCCGCTGCAGGCCGGCCAGGCCCAGCAGCGTGAAGCGCTGGGTCAGCTTGCGCTCGATCTCGAACGGCAGCAGTTCGTCACCGGCAAGCAGCTCTGACATTTCCGCGACCATCGACGTCAGCGGTTTCAGGGCCGACGGCGTGATCGAGAACAAATAGGCATGCCCACGGGCGCCCTGGTCGGTCTCGCAGTCGATCAGCACCAGCGGTGCCTTGGCGACCGCGCCCGTCGATGTCTGGAGCGGCAGGTTCATCGGCACGATCACGGGCCGCGCGTTGAAGCGCTTGATGCGAATGGTCTCGGTCATGGGATCTCCCGGCGGGGTGAATGCAGCTTGATGCCGATCTTAAACATTCGTCATGAAACGAAAAGCCGCCTGCCGCGACCACCATAAAATGGGGTTGCGCGGGCGCGCGTTTATCGGCCTTGTGTTGCACATATTGGACCGCAAATTCCCCGAGTTTGCGACAAAACCGCCCACGACGGAGCCACAGCGTGAAACAAGAGATCTCCGAAGAGCAGCGCAAGAGCGGCATCCTGACCGGTGCCGCGGTCGCCTTCCTCCTGCTCGCTTTGCCGCTCGCGGTGTGGCTGGATCTGACCGAGCTCAGCAAGACGGCGTTGCGCCGGCAGGCGGTCGATCTCAACTCGGTGATCACGAGCGTGCGCAGCTACTACGCTTCCAACGTGGTCGGGCGAATCCTTGCCAATCCCGACGGCACGACCCAGGTGGTTCACAATTACGAATCCGTCTCCGGCGCGATCCCGATTCCCGCGACGCTGTCGCTGGAGCTCGGACGGGTGATCGGCGCGCAGCAGGAGAACATCACCTACCGCTTTGTCTCGGACTTCCCGTTCCAGAACCGCGCAACGCACCAGCTCGACAAGTTCGAAAAGGACGCGCTCGATGCGCTTCGCAACGATCCCGAGCAGAAGATTGTCGACACCGAGACCTCGCTGTTCTCAGACAAGGTTCGCCTGGTCGCGCCCGTCGCGATGGGTCCGGCTTGCGTGAGTTGCCACAACAGCCACCCCGAGAGCCCGAAGAAGGACTGGAAGGTCGGCGACGTCAGAGGCATCCAGGAGGTGATCATCGCACAGCCGATCGCCGCCAACATCTTTTCGTTCAAGTTCCTGCTGGCCTATTTCCTGATCGCCGCCGGCAGCGGGCTGGCGTTCCTGTCGCTGCAGCGCAGGCAGGCCGGCCGCATCAAGACCATGAACAGGGAGCTCGAATCCGCCAACGACTTCCTGGCCTCGCTGTCGATGAAGATCTCGCGCTACATCCCGCCGCAGGTCTACAAGAGCATCTTCTCCGGCCAGAAGGACGTCACCATCCACACCGAGCGCAAGAAGCTCACCATCTTCTTCTCCGACATCCAGAATTTCACGGCCACCGCCGAACGGCTGCAGCCGGAGCAGCTGACCCAGCTCCTCAACGAATATTTTACGGAGATGTCGGCGATCGCCCATGACTATGGCGGCACCATCGACAAGTTCATCGGCGACGCCATGCTGATCTTCTTCGGCGATCCCGAGACCAGGGGCGATCGCGCCGATGCGCAGGCCTGTCTGCAGATGGCCTGGCGCATGCAGCAGCGTCTTGCCGAGCTCAATGCGAAATGGCGGGCGTCCGGCATCGAGCAACCGTTCCGCTCGCGCATGGGCATCAACTCGGGCTATTGCAATGTCGGAAATTTCGGCAGCTCCGACCGCATGGACTACACCATCATCGGCGCCGAGGCGAACCTCGCCGCGCGCCTGCAGTCGATCGCCGAGCCCGGCGGCATCGTGTTGAGCTACGAGACCTTCGCGCTCGTCAGCGACATCGTCCGCGCCCACGCTTTGCCGGCGATCACGATGAAGGGCATCAGCCGCGAGGTGATTCCCTATTCGGTCGACGCGCTCAACGACGGGACGGCAGAGCGAAGCGGCATCATCACCGAGCGCGCGCCGGGGCTCGAGCTCTATCTCGATCCCGCGGTGGTGAAGTCAGGCGACGCCGCACGGGTACGCGCGCTGCTGGAGAGCGCGTTGGCCTCGCTGAAGCCGGCGTGAGGGTGGCGAGCTTTTGATTGGGCTCGGATGGTGCCAAGGGACCGGTGTGCTCCCTCTGCCACTTGCGGGCGAGGGTAGGGGTGAGGGCTCCCTCTTCTTGGGGAGTCTCGATTGCGGATGCACCCTCTCCCCAGCTCTCCCCCGCAAGCGGGGGAGGGAGCACACCTGCTCCGTCGATGCACTGCGGTGCTGACCACACGCGCAAGCCGGCAATACGTTACATGGGTTACCTCACCGCGCCGCGCCTTCCGTGAAGGCGGTCTCGATCACATCCCCAAAAGGTTGCCACGACCGCCCGTCGAACTGGACGAGCCGCATCTGCTTGATCGGCAGATAGTTGCTCGGCGAGGTATTCATTCTGATGTTGGGCAGCGCGACGGAGGGGTTGTACCCCCTCAACGAGGCCGCCTGACGCATGATGTTCTCGCGTGACAGGTCGTCGCCGCACTGCTTCAGCACCTGCGTCAACGCCTCGGCCGCGGCGTAGCCGTAGACCGCGGCGTTGTTGTTGTTGCTTTCGACCTGATGGTACTTGTCCATGAAGGCGAACCATTCCTTCATGGCGGGATCGTCTTTCCAGGCGGGGTCGCTCGGGTCCTTCAGGAAGGTCGCCGAGATCACGCCGGCCGAATTCTCCAGGCCCGCGGGCGCCATCGCATTGGCAATCGAGGCGGAGGCATCGTTGACGATGAAGACCGGGCGCCAGTTGAGCGAAGCCGCCAGCTTGATCACCTTGGAGGCCGTCGACGGCACGCCGAGAAAGACGAAGATATCGGCGCCGGCGCGCTTGAGGATCGAGACGTGGCCGTCGAGGTGCTCGTCGCCGATGTCAAAGGCAATGTCGACGAGGACATGGCGGTTCAAGTCGCCCAGTCCGTCCTGGATCCCCTTGTAGAGCATGCGTCCGAACTGGTCGTTCTGCCAGAGCACGACGATCTTCTTCCTGGGGTAATAGGCTTGAATGTAGTTGGCATAGATGCGCCCCTCCGACCGGATCGACGGCTGCCAGCCCATGGTCCAGGGGAACGCCCTGGCCTGGCTCAGCTCCTCGTCGCCGGAGGCGACGAAAAGCTGCGGGACCTTCTTCTCGTTCAGATACCAGCGCGCGGCGAGATTGCCGGGCGTGCCGAACGATCCGAACATCAGGTGCACGTCGTCCTTCTCGACCAGATTGCGCGTCAGCTCCAGGGCGGTCGACGGATCGGAATTGTCGTCGCGCGTGATGAAGCGGATCTTGCGGCCGTTGATGCCGCCGCGCGCGTTGATCATGTCGAAATAAGCGGCTTCCGCCTGACCGATCGCGCCGAATTCAGAAAGCGCTCCCGAATACGGCATGACATTGCCGATGCGGATCTCCTTGTCGCTCGCCGGCTGTTCGGCGTGTTGCTGCGACATCGCCCCCAGCGAGGCGAAAGCGACGATCGAAACGAACAGCACTCTTCCGGTGACGCGCATGCTCGACACCTTGTCGTTGGCCCCGAACGAGGTCGGCTCAATCCGCACCAAGGCCGATTGATGTAGGTCAGGCGTTTGGCGATCGTGTGGCTCGGCCGGGCATTTCAGACGCGCGCATGTAGGGGGCGAATGAAATGGCAGGTGTGTTGACGGGCTGTTGCGGCACTCTGCGTGTGTAGCCCTCCTCTGA
This sequence comes from Bradyrhizobium nanningense, assembly GCF_004114535.1. Classification (GTDB taxonomy): domain Bacteria; phylum Pseudomonadota; class Alphaproteobacteria; order Rhizobiales; family Xanthobacteraceae; genus Bradyrhizobium; species Bradyrhizobium nanningense. Next base: position 230,660 of record NZ_LBJC01000023.1, on the reverse strand, counting down.
TCGGGAGAATCCCCGTGTGGTACCCCCTCTCCCTAACCCTCCCCCGCAAGGGGGGAGGGACATACCAAGCGCGTGGTAGGAGACTCGACTTATCAAGACGCTTTCGATGAGCCGCAGTGCAACCGCGCACGCCGCTGGGCTCCCTTCCCCCTTGCGGGCGAGGGCGGGGGAGAGGGGTGGGCCCAGCAAATGGTGTGAGTTGTCGATAGCGGAGCTACGCCCCGGCTACGGCAATCCTCGCGCTTCGAGCTGATGCACCAGCAGCAGCGTCGGCTCGGCGAGGCTGTCGCCGGAGCCGTCGAGACCGAAGGCGCTCGCGATGCCCTCGCGGCTGCGTAGCAATGCGCTGCGCGGGCAATGGCCGGCGCCGCAAAGCGTCTTCTTCAAGGTTTCGCCTTGTGCCACGAGGGCTGCGGAATCGTCCGCAGCCCAGGCCAGTACGATCGGCACATCGACGTTGAGGATACCGGGGAACACCGAGCGCTTGTTGTATTGGCTGACATCGCTGCCGAGATAGGCCTTCTCGCTGTCGCTCGCGTCCTTGCCCGCGCGGTAGATGCCGGACACCAGCACGATTGCGGCGACATCGGCGCGATCGGACTGCAATTCGGGATGCGCCAGCAGGGTCGCGACATGGAAGGCGCCGGCGCCGTAGCCGACCGCGACGATCTCGCGGGCGTCACCGTTGAACAGGTCGATATTGCCGTGAACCCAGGACAGCGCCGCCGCCACGTCGGTCGCCCCCGTCGGCCAGGTCGCCGCGGGGGCCAGGCGATAACTGACACGCACGCCAATCATGTCGTTGCGCGCGGCAAAGCACATCGCCTGGTCCTGGATCTGGCGCGACAAGTCCGGCGCGGCACGGTCGCCGGTAAATGTGTCGCCGGTGACGAACAGCAGCACCGGCCGCGGCGTGTCCGCCTTGGTGGCGCTGCTGGCGACATCGAGCACGTTGGCTTCGCTCTCGCCGTAGCGCAGGCCGCGCGAGAAGGTGACCTGCTCGCATAACCGCGCGGTGCCGCCGGCACTGGTGTCGGAATCGGTGAGGCCCGCTTGCACGAGATCGGAGGGCGGCGAGAGCCGGCTCGGCAAAGGTCCGTGCGCGGAGGCCGTGGTCATGGTCAGAAGCAGCAAGATTGTCGGATAATTCTTCATGGTGATGCCGGCCTTCGGGGGCCCATATTGGCCCGCTGATGTGGCCTGTCTTTTCAATTCGCCTCATTAGTCAGCCGGCCTTGAGGCGAATTCGCGGCATCTCTCGCCGATCTGCGGCCGGCGCGGAACGGGCGGCCGGTCCGGCGCGCAGCCGCGTTTGGAACGCAAGCAGGGGCCCCGGGGCCGGCTGCGCGCCGCCGCCGCTTTGTCTCGATGCGTCAAGCCGTTGCCCGGCGCCGCCGAGGCTCGAGCCGGAAATGGCCTTCTACTGAGCATGGGGTTGTTTTCGAGAGTTTGTTTTGGACGGCTTGTCAGGTCGGCGTCATCGTCCGAAACGTGATGGAGTAACGGCGTGCCTCGACCGGCGGGATGCTGTGCTCCCATTGCGAGCGCGCCTCGCCTTGCATCATGTAGAGCGAGCGCGGCTGCGCCTCGAGCGTATGGCGCTGCCATTTGTCGCCGCTCCGGCGGCGGAAGCGAAACTTGCAGGCCGAGCCCAGCGACAGGCCGAGGATCTCCTTGAAATGCGGCTTGTCGCGGTGCCAGCCAATGCCGACGCCGATGTCGTATTCGGTACAGAGCACCTGGCGGACGCTGGCTTCCGGCAGCCCGGCCCATGCCTCGGTCTGGCGCGCGATCGGCAGGAGCCAGTCCGGGATCGGCTCCGCCTCGGCCAGCCGCTGCAGCGAATAGTCATAGCGGTAGCCGAACGACGCCACCCGGCGGTTGCCCTCGAACGCCCCGAACTGGAAGCGTCGGAGCGGCAATGCTGCGATGCGGCCGATCAGCGCCCGCTCGACGGCGGCTTCGATAAAATTGTCGACATAGCGAAGCCCTGAAGGTCCTGCTTCCGGCTCAGTGAATAATCCGAGCTGCGTCATTCCTCGCATTTCCGTGACGGAACCTTTTGCCGGCTCAAGCGACTTACATATGACGCGGGAAGTAACGTGCGAGAGGCTGTCATGGCACATAAGCATACCGCCGATCCGGCAGAGATCATGCGGGCGACCGGCCATCCCGAGCTGGAATATGCCGCCGGCTGGACCATCGCTGGTCTGGTCACCATCGGCGCCATCGTCGCCGCCTGGGTCTTCGCGATCTAGGCATGATCCGGAAAAGTGTGAAGCGGTTTTCCGAATAGATCATGCCCGACCAAGAAACTGAGGGGTGATGCAGCGCCTTTTCGCCGGACATGCCGATGGCGCGGTCGAGGCTGCCGCTGGCCTCGATCGAGCTCGCTGGAAACCGGCTCCTGAGGTCGGCGATCACGGGCGCGAGTTCGGTGCACTCGTTCTGCGGCAGGCTCTCGGCGCGGACGAGCTCGCGTAAGCGCTGCGCCATTGCCTCCAGCCGCTGCGTGTCGGACACGATGTTGGCGATGAACGTGTTCTGCTCGGCCGGCGTCAGGCCCTCGGATTTGCCTTGAACCGAATCCTGCAACAGCTCGGCCGCGCCCTTGATCGAGGTCAGCGGCGATTTCAGCTAGTGGGAAAGGTGGGCCACACCGGGGCAGGTCGCGCTGTGAGGCCTGTCGATCGACTATCAGGCACGCTCGCGACGCGGTTGTTGACGATGGCGGGCATCGCCGAGAACACGTGCACGCCGAGGCGCAATATTCGGGGCTAGCCGATCGTATCGCCCCGCGTACGACAGCGCGAGGCGATCGGTTACCGTCCTTCGCAAATGTCCTATTCCGCCTGCTCTAGCGCCGCCGGCATTCGCCACCGACATCAATGACCGTGCGACCTGGTTGAGCAGCAGGTCCGCATTCTCTTCCTCGGCGAGGGATTTGGAGAGCAGGGCGACGATGGCGCTATGCCGGAGCTGCTGCGCCAGGCTACGTGCAGTGGTGTAGCCGGACATCTCGTAATGTTCGACGCGCTGGGCCGCTGAGATCAGCGCGAGGTCGGCGGCTGCGTCCTCCTTCTCCTCAGCTTCCTTCATGACCTCCTGGCCTTCCTCGATCAGGCCCATCATGCCCTTGCAGGGCGGCGCGAGCATTCTCGCCGAGCAGTTCGAAGCATTCGTTGATGCGCTCGACCTGATTTTCGGTCTCGGCCAGATGCTGCTCGAACATTCACGCAACTGATCGAAGCGAGCGGACTGCGCCATCTTGGGCAGCGCCTTGGTCAGCTGCTTCTCGGCATGGAGAATGTCACGCAGCTCACGGAGCGGGAGATCGGTCAGACCGGCCTCGTCGACGGGCGGAGAACTCTCCGCGACGATCGATGTGGCGGTGCCGGGGATCGGCGGACTGGATGGCTCGCGCTCTGGGGGAAACGATGCGCGTCAACCAGTGCTCGGAATGTTCGTCTAGCCACGCTCGAGATGCGGATCGCTCCTCTACGCCGCCCGCGCGATCAATCCGTCGATCATCGCGCGCACGAGGCCTGCGATTTCCTTGCGCAGCGCCGGCAACGGCACGGCAACCAGCTTCTGTTCCAGTCCGAGCGCCACCATGCCATGCACCGCCGAGAACAGGCTGCGCGCCGTGATGCCGAGCTCCTCGCGGCTGCGCTTTGGAAACAGCGCGGCCAGCGGTTGGTAGATGTGGCGGAACAGCTGCATCTGATCCTGGACGGACCAGTCGGGGACGACCTTGTCGGCCTCCATGCGGTGCTCGAACAGCGCGCGCCAGAGCTGGAGATTTTCGGCCGCGAAATCGCAATAGGCGAGGGCGATGCGGACCAGCGTCTCTTGCGGTGATGGCTCGCCCGCGTCTTCCGCGGCGCCAAGCGCCTCGTCGAGGCGAAGCAGCGTGCGCGAGCCCACACGCAGGATCAGCTCGTCCATGTCAGCCACGAGATTGTAGACCGCGCCGTTGGCGCAGCCGATCTCGCGGGCGAGATCGCGGGTTTTCACCCCCGACAATCCACGGTCAGCGATCATCCGCTCCGCCGCCAGGACTAAGTCGGCGCGAAGTTTCTCTCGTCGTTCCAATGCTTTAGACATCTATTCGTCAAATTCTTGAGCGGCGCTCAAAATAATCTTGAACTATGTTCAAGTTTCTTGCTACAAAGCCTCTGTGAGCAGCGCTCATAACAGGGAGCAACAGATGTTCAAGACCGTCGTGACACTTTTCCGCGGCAGCGTAGCCGCCGCCGGCGAGGAGCTGGAGGACCGGACAGCCCTCCTCATTCTCGACCAGCAGATGCGCGATGCCGCCGCCGCCGTCGAGCGCAGCAAACGAACGCTGGCGCTGGCGATTGCGCAGGACCAGCAGGAGGGCCGCAAGCTGGAGGCGACCGTTGCCCGCATTGCCGATCTCGAAACCCGCGCGGTTGCGGCGCTCGACGGCGGCCGTGACGATCTCGCCAGGGAGGCCGCCGAAGCCATCGCAGGCCTGGAGGCCGACCGCGATGCCGCGATGACGGCCCGCGCGCTGTTCGCGACCGAGATCGCCCGGCTGAAGCGGCACGTCGCCAACGCTCAGGCCCGCATCACCGAGCTCGATCGCGGCCGCCGCGTCGCCCGTGCCTCGGAGGCGGTGCGCTCGCTTCGCCGCAGCGGCATCGAGGCGGCGCGTCCCTACGAATCTACGCTGCCGGAGGCGGAGAGCACTTTGCGGCGTCTGCGCGATCGGCAGATGGAAGCTCAGGCGGCCGACGATGCGCTGGTCGAGCTCGATGCGGCCACCGGTCCGCTCGCGACCGCCGAGAGACTTGCCGAGCAGGGCTTTGGCCCGCGGCTGAAGACGACCGCGGACGACGTGCTGGCGCGGCTGAAGTCCAGGCGCACGCCCACGACCTGATCCCGAATCCCATCATCATTGAACCAACAGGAGACCATCATGAACCAGAACGGCCAACCCCACAGCAGTGCCTGGGTCACCTTCACTTGCGCGTCCTTCGCAGCTTCCGCCTTCCTCCTCGCCATCGGCATCTTCTTCTTGCCGATCGACTTCTGGATGAAGGGCTATCTCACCATGGGTATCGTCATGCTGGTCCAGACCTGCATCACCCTGACCAAGACGGTGCGCGACAATCACGAGAGCAGCCGGCTGGTCAATCGCATCGAGGACGCGAAGGCCGAGCGGCTCTTGATGGAGGTGTCCAAGGCCGCTTGAAAAAACGCCTTGAGCCGATCCGGACGAGAGAGAGCCTCGGAGCAACACGCGCCGCGGCTCTCGCGTCGCAACCATCCGGAATGACGTCTTGATGGCCGCAATCCGCATCGCGCATTGTGCTTCGGCCGCAGGTGCGATATGGCTCTCGCGCTTTCAGAGGCGGAGACGAGCTTTGTCGAAACAATCGCTGCGTGAGGAGGCCGAGCGCCTGATCCGCGAATCGATGGAAAAGAAATCCATCGTCGTCAAGCAGGGCACGACCCGCATCGAGGCTGTCTGCGGCAAGTGCGGCGCCCCGAACCGGGTCCAGGCGGAGAAGGGCCAGAGCCGCGTCAAGTTCGCCTGCAAGAATTGCGGGCACAAGCAAGAGACGCTGTAGGCTTCTTACCTCTCCCGTAAGAACGGGGCGAGGGAGTGATAGAGCGGTGCAAGCCTACTCCCCCTCCACAAACTTCCTGAACGCGTCCGCGTAATCCGGATGCCAGCGCGACAGCGGCGGACGGTTCTCGACGATGTCGCCGGCGGCCCACAGCATGCGCTTCTCGTCGAGCGCGCGCGGCACGTCGTTGTCCGGGCACAGGATGTAAAAATCGCCGGCCTCCAGGCGCGCCAGCATGAAATCGACCGTCTGCTCCGGCGTCCAGGCGCCGGCCGGCTTCTCGGTGCGGCCCTTCGCGGTGAGGCCGGTGAAGACGAAGCCGGGGATCAGAAGGTGCGCCGTGACGCGACGGTCCTTCGTGTTGCGCAGCTCGTGCTGGAGCGCCTCGGTGAACGCTTTCACGCCGGCCTTGGAGACGTTGTAGGCGGGATCGCCCGGCGGCGTGGTGATGCCCTGCTTGGAGCCGGTATTGATGATGAGGCCGCATTTGCCGCGCGCGATCATGTTGGGCGCGAAGATGCGTGAGCCGTTGATGATGCCCCACATGTTGACGGCGATGATGCGCTGCCAGTGATCGGGCTCGCCGAACAGCGTGCTGCCCGGCTGGATGCCGGCATTGTTCATGAGGACGTCGGTGCCGCCGAACCGCTCGCGCACCGCGCGCTCCAGTTCCGCCAGGCTCTCGGCGTTGCTGACATCGACCGCGAAGGTCATCACGTCTACGGCAGACGTGACGGATGACAATTTTGTTGCAGCGTCTGCCAACCGGGGTTCGTCGACGTCAGCGATACACACCTTCATTCCAGCGCGCGCAAAGGCGGTGGCGGCGGCAAATCCGATGCCGGATGCGCCGCCTGTGATCACGGCAACATTGTCTTTGGCGATCGCGGCATGTGGCATGGTGCGTCTCCGCAAGAGGGGCTTCGCGCGAGCTATAACATGGCGGCTGCGCGACCCTGCACAAGTCGGCATGGGAGGTCTTCGTTCCACGCTGCCTTTACGCCTTTCCGGCCCCGCTGTATCCTTCGACATAACGATCCCGCCCAGATCGAACCAATCAATCACCTGACAGGGAGTGCAGCCATGGCTGTGTCGCAGGCTATTCCGATCACGCGCCATCCGTTCGCGAACGGGTCCTACAAGCAGATGCTGATCGACGGGAAATGGGTCGATGCAGCCTCGGGCAAGCGCTTCGAGACCCGCAATCCCGCAACGGGCGAGCTGCTCGCAACTGTCGCCGAAGGTGACAAGGAAGACATCGATCGTGCGGTTGCCGCCGCCCGCCGCGCCTTCGAAGGACCCTGGAGCAAGGTCAAGCCGTTCGAGCGGCAGAACCTACTCCTCAGGCTTGCCGACCTCGTCGAGAAGAATTTTGACGAATTGTCGCAGCTCGACACGCTGGACATGGGCGCGCCGCTCAGCCGCACCCGGGCCTATCGCCTGCGTGCCGTCGGCATGCTGCGCTATTACGCCGGCCAGACCACCGCGATCCACGGCGAGACCATCGAGAACTCGCTGCCGGGCGAAATCTTCTCCTACACGCTGAAGGAGCCGATCGGCGTCGTCGGCGCCATCATTCCCTGGAACGGGCCGCTCACCGCGACGATCTGGAAGATCGGTCCCGCGATCGCGACCGGCTGCACCGTCGTGCTCAAGCCCGCCGAAGAGGCGCCGCTGACCTCGCTGCGCATCGCCGAGCTGGCGATGGAGGCGGGCATTCCGCCCGGCGTCGTCAACGTCGTGCCCGGCTATGGCGAGACCGCCGGCGCCGCGCTCGCCTCGCATCATGACGTCGACAAGGTCGCGTTCACGGGCTCCCATGTCACCGGGCAATCGATCATCCGCGCCTCCGCCAGCAATCTGAAGCGCGTATCGCTCGAGCTCGGCGGCAAATCGCCGGACATCGTGTTCGCGGACGCCGATCTCGATGCCGCCGTGCCCGGCGCCGCGATGGCGGTGTTTGCCAATTCCGGGCAGATCTGCAGCGCCGGCACGCGCCTGTTCGTCGAGCAGTCGATCTACGAGGAGTTCGTCGGTCGCGTTGCCGAATTCGGCAAGAAGCTGCAGGTCGGCAACGGCCTCGATCCCAATGTGCAGATCGGCCCGCTGGTTTCCGAGCAGCAGCTCGAACGCGTCACCGGCTATCTCGACATCGGCCAGAAGGAAGGCGCACGCGCGCTCGCCGGCGGCGGCCGCGTCACCGAGGGTGCGCTGTCGAAGGGCTTCTTCGTCTCGCCGACGGTATTTGCCGGCGTCCAGGACAACATGCGCATCGCGCAGGAGGAGATCTTCGGGCCCGTCATCTCGGCGATCGCGTTCAAGGACATGGAAGAGCTCGTCAAGCGCGCCAACAACACCACCTTCGGCCTCGGCTCCGGCCTGTGGACGCGCGACGTCAGCAAGGCGCATGCGGTCGCAAAATCGCTGCGCGCCGGTTCGGTGTGGGTGAACTGCTACCAGGCGATGGATCCGGCCGTGCCCTTCGGCGGCTACAAGATGAGCGGCTACGGCCGCGAGTCCGGCAAGCAGCATGTCGAGGAATATCTCAACGTGAAGGCCGTCTGGATCAAGACGGCGTAAGGCCTGTCCTTCTTGGCCTCTCCCCGCCTGCGGGGAGAGGCCGGAATGCGCGCGAAGTGCGGATTCCGGGTGAGGGGCAGTCTCCGCGGACTGCGCTCGCACCGAAATTGCCGAGATAGCCCCTCACCCCAACCCTCTCCCCGTAAGAACGGGGAGAGGGAGAACGAGCGCCGGCCTTTCAGGCTGCCATTTCCCTTCTATCCACATCCTTTCATAGACATCCGGGGACCACATGAAATTCGAAGCGTTGTTTAGACCGTTGCAGGTCGGTCCGTACAAGCTTGCGCATCGCGTCGCGATGGCGCCGCTGACGCGCATGCGGGCCGAGCGCGAGAGCTTTTCGCCGCGACCGCTCAACGCTGAATATTACGCCCAGCGCGCCACGCCCGGCGGCCTGATCATCGCCGAAGCCTCGCCGGTGCTGTCGCACGGCCGCGGCAATCCGGCGACGCCCGGCATCTATTCGCAGGCGCAGATCGACGGCTGGCGCAAGGTGGTCGACGCAGTGCACGCAAAGGGCGGCATCATCTTCCTCCAGCTCTGGCATGTCGGCCGCGTCTCGCATTCCTCCTTCCATGGCGGTGAGCTGCCGGTTTCGGCCTCGGCGATCCCGATCAAGGGGGAGGGGATGAAGGCGATGACGGCCGACGGCAGGATCTCGGACTATGAGACGCCGCGCGCGCTGGAGACCGAGGAGATCAAGAATATCGTCGAGGCGTTCCGGCAAGGCGCGAAGAATGCGCTCGCCGCCGGTTTCGACGGTGTCGAGATCCACGGCGCCAACGGCTACCTGCTCGAGCAATTCCTGCAGTCGCGCAGCAACCAGCGCACCGATCAATATGGCGGCTCGATCGAGAACCGCGCGCGGCTGCTGCTCGAAGTCACGCAGGCGGCGATCGAGGTCTGGGGCGCGAACCGCGTCGGCGTGCGGCTCTCGCCCCACGGCATCGCCAATGATTCCGGCGAGCCGGATCCGATGCCGCTCTACACCTACGTCGTGAAGGCGCTGGACAAGCTCGGTCTCGCTTATCTGCACTTCATCGAGCCACGCTCCAGCGGCGCCGGCCGTGCCGACGTCCATTGGGAGAACGTGCCATCGGCGATGGTGCTGTTCCGTCCGCTCTACAGCGGCGTGCTGATGACCGCCGGCGGCTTCACCGGCGAGACCGCGAACGCGGCGATCGCCGACGGCCACGCCGACGTCATCGCCTTCGGCCGCATCTTCATCTCCAACCCCGATCTGCCGCACCGCCTCGCGCACGATTATCCGATCACGCCGTACAACCGTGCGACGTTCTATGGCGGCGAGGAAAAGGGGTATACGGATTATCCGGTGTATGACGAGTTGACGCCGGCTTAGCTACGGGACTCTTGTGTCGCTCCGCCGGCCATCTCAAACTCCGTCATTGCGAGCGCAGCGAAGCAATGACGACGGAGAGACACCAATGGCCAAAGCCGCCGCCGCCGCAGGGATCGCCGCCGGCCAATGCCTCTGCGGCAAGGTCACCTTCGAGATCGACGTCCCCGCGCGCTGGGCCTGGCATGATCACTCCGCGGCCAGTCGCCGCGCCCATGGCGCGGCCTACGCCACCTACGTTGGAAGCTGGAAGAAGCGCTTCCGCATCACCTCCGGCAAGACCGCGCTCACGCGCTATGAGGACAAGGCGACCAAGACCGCGCGCAGCTTCTGCTCGCATTGCGGCACGCCGATCGCCTATGAGCGTCCGCGCGGGCCCCATATGGTCAACATCCCCCGCGCGCTGTTTCGGGAACGCACCGGCCGGCAGCCGCTCTACCACATCGCGATCGAAGAGCTGCAGGAATGGGCCTATATCGGCGAGCCGCTGGTGCCGCTGAAGGGCTTTCCCGGCGTGGTCTGGCAGCGCTCGAAAAGGAAGAAGCGCGCGGGCGGCGAGGACCCGTTCGAGCTGGGGCGGGAGGAAATCTAGCCCGCCATTTGCTCCGCTCGTGCCCCGGACGCAGCGCGGCGCGAAGTGCCGCACTGCCGAGCCGGGGCCCATGCGTCAGCGAGCTCGGTGCGGATTCTAGGTCCCGGCTCTGCGTCGCAACGTTGCACGTTGCGCCGCGTCCGGGACACGAGACCGTCACACGCAACGCAGCCATGACCGCGCTTCCTTGCGCGCTCCCTTCGACTTCGGCCATCATGCCTTCAGTCCTTGCGGCAACGTCCGCTCCTGGAGGAAAGATGAAGAACAAGATCACCGGCCGCTCCGCCTTTCTTGCGCTGCTCAAGGACGAGGGCATCACGCATCTGTTCGGCAATCCCGGCACCACCGAGCTGCCGATCATGCATGCGCTGAAAGACCATCCTGACCTCACCTACGTGATGGCGATGCAGGAGAGCCTGGTGGTCGCGATCGCCGACGGTTATAGCCGCGCCTCCGGCAAGCTCGTCGCCTGCAACGTCCACGTCGCGCCCGGCCTCGGCAACGCCATGGGCTCGCTCTACAACGCCCAGTTCACGGGCACGCCGATGATCCTGACGGCCGGCCAGCAGGAACAGGGCCACGGGCTGATGGAGCCGGTGCTGTATGGGCCGCTCGTGCGCATGGCCGAGCCGCTGGTGAAATGGGCGGTCGAGGTGACGCGGCTTGAGGATTTGCCGCGCATCGTGCGCCGCGCCGCCAAGGTCGCGACCACGCCGCCGACCGGGCCGGTGTTCATTTCGCTGCCCGGCGACATCCTGAACAGCGAGGCCGGAATCGACCTCGGCCGCTCCACCCGCATCGACGCTCGCGTGAAACCGTCGGACGAAGCCTTGAAGGTTTTTGCCGCGCGGCTCCTCAGGGCGGAGCGCCCTGCCATTGTGACCATGGACGAGGTGGTGAAGAGCGACGCACTGAGGGAAGCCGCCGAGCTCGCCGAGCTGCTCGGTGCGGCCGCTTACCAGTCTTCGACGCCGTATGGATCGCACTTCCTCTCGGAGAGCCCGAGCTTCGTCGGCACACTGGCGCGCGTGCAGAAGGTCGCGCGCGATATGCTGGCGCCCTATGACCTCTTGATTGCGCTCGGCGGCGATCCCTTGCGGATGTCGGTCTATAGCGAGATCGATGCGCTGCCGGATGGACTCGGCATCGTGCAGATCGGTCTCGTCGATTGGGAGATCGCCAAGAATTACGGCGCCGAGATCGCGCTGAAGGCGGATCTGAAGGAAACGCTGCGCGCGCTGATCCCGGTGCTGAAGGAGATGGGCGGCCCGACGCTCGCGGGCCGCGCGAGGCAACGCCTCGCCGAGCTCGCGCCGAAGAACTGGACCGCACGCCGCGCGGCGCTGGTCGAGCAGATCGGCAAGAGCGCAGGCCGCGCGCCGATCGATCCGGACTTTTTGGTGCTGCAGATGATCGAGGCGATGCCCGACAGCGCCATCCTGATCGACGAAGGCCTCACCTCCAGCCGCCAGATCACGGCGCTGCGGCCGCATCGTGACCGCTATGGCTATCACGGCCTTGCTTCCGGCGGCATCGGCTGGGGCCTGCCGGCCTCCGTCGGCGCCAGCATCGCCAATCCGGATCGTCCGGTCGTCTGCTTCTCGGGCGATGGCAGCGCGATGTATTCGATCCAGTCGCTGTGGACGGCGGCGCATCACAAGCTGCCGCTCAACGTCGTCATCGCCAACAATGGCGGTTACCGCATCATCAAGCAGCGCCTGCTCGCCTTCCACGGCGACGACAATTACGTTGGCATGGACTTCGTCGATCCCCCCGTGGATTTTGCCGGCGTCGCGAAGGCGCTGGGCTGCGAGGCGATCAGGATCAGCGACCCCCGCGAGCTGAAGGCGACGCTGGCGTCGGCGTTCAATCGGCCCGGCACCAAGCTGATCGAGGTGATGGTGGACGGGAAGGTGTAGCCCCCTGTCGTCCCAGCGAACGCCGGGACCCATACCGCGTGATCTATCGATCGTGGATGGTGCTAATCCCGAACGACCAGCCTTCGCCAAACTGCTCCCTGGGGTTATGGGTCCCGGCGTTCGCCGGGACGACACCGAAGGTGTGGCGCGCTACTACCCCTCCCTCCCCACGCGATACCCGGCCGCCGGATGTGGCGCGTCGAGCCTTGCCCGGCCACCGCCGAACAGCTTCTCCCGCAGCGTGCCCTTGGCATATTCCGACTTATAGCGCCCGCGCTTGGTCAGCTCCGGCACCAGCATGTCGGCGATGTCCTCGAAATCGCCGGGCGAGATCGCGAACGCGACGTTGAGGCCGTCGACGTCGGTCTTCTCGAACCAGTCCTCGATCTTGTCAGCGACGCTTTCGGGCGTGCCGACCACGACCGGGCCGGCGCCGCCGATCCCGACATGCTCGATGACGTCGCGCACGGTCCAGACGCGGTCCGGATCGCCCCGCGTGACGTTGTCGAGCGCGCTGCGCCCGGCATCGTTCTGGACGTGACGCACTTGCTGGTCGAGCTCGTAGCCGGAGAAATCGATGCCGGTCCATCCCGACATCAGCGCGAGCGCGCCTTCCGGATTGATGTGCGAGCGGTAGTCGGCGTATTTCGCCGCCGCTTCGGCCTCGGTGTTGCCGAGGATGATCGTCATCATGTTGAACATCAGGATCTCCGCCGGGTTGCGGCCGAGTGCGGCGGCCTCCTGGCGGATCGCCGCCACGCGCGGCGCGATGATCTTGGCTGATGGTCCGGACATGAACACGCATTCGGCATGCTTGGCCGCGAACTGCCGGCCGCGCGGCGAGGTGCCGGCCTGGTACAGCACAGGCGTGCGCTGGGGCGAGGGCTCGCTGAGATGGATGGTGTTGTTGATGCGGTAGTTCGTGCCTTCATGATTGACGCGATGAACCTTGCTGGGATCGGTGAAGATGCCTCGTGCCCGGTCGCGCAGCACGGCGTCATCTTCCCAGCTGCCTTCCCACAGCTTGTAGACGACCTCCATATATTCGTCGGCGATGTCGTAGCGGTCGTCGTGGCCGGTCTGCTTGTCCTTGCCGGCGCCACGCGCGGCGCTGTCGAGATAGCCGGTGACGACGTTCCAGCCGATCCGTCCCTCGGTGAGGTGATCGAGCGTCGACATCCGTCGCGCGAACGGATAGGGCGGCTCGAAGGACAAATTGCTGGTGACACCGAAGCCGAGATTTTGCGTCACTGCGGCCATCGCCGAGAGCAATAGCAGCGGCTCGTTCGACGGCGTCTGTGCTGCGTTGCGCAAGGCTGCGTCAGGGCTGTTGCCATAGACGTCGTAGACCCCGAGCACGTCGGCCAGGAACAGCCCGTCGAAACGGCCGCGCTCCAGCGTCTTGGCGAGATCGATCCAGTAGGGCAGGCGATTATATTCAGCGGTGCGGTCGCGCGGATGGGTCCACAGGCCCGGTGATTGGTGTGCGACGCAATTCATCGCAAAGGCGTTGAGCCTGATCTCTTTGGCCATGCTGGTCCCCTGGCGCTCTGTACTGAGCGCTCTTCGAATGGTAGACGTGCGCCCGAACTTGACGTCCGACTGGGTGTCCTATTTGGCGAAGTTCTTGCATATCGCTTGCGCTTGGCAAGGCCAAAATCAGCGGCGCTGCTGCGCCTGGCAAGCCAATCTCAAGGATGCAAGGACGAAATCCCAAGAGAACTACAAGAGAAGTACAAGAACTATCCAACTCCCTGCCACTTTCGAAGGCCAACCCGTGTCGGGTAAGGTCCTTCGTCTCAAAGTCCCGAAAAGCAAGTCATGACCAGAGCCGACGCCATCGCCCGCGCCCGTGAGGATTTTAGGTCCGGCGCATTCCTCGCCGAGCTCGACCGTCGCGTCGCCTTCAAGACCGAGAGCCAGAACCCATCCCGTGGCGCCGAGCTGCGTGGCTATCTGGAACAGGAGATGCAGCCGGCTTTCGCCGCGCTCGACTTCACCAGCCGCATCGTCGAATCCCCCAGCGGCAAGGCACCGTTCCTGTTCGCCGAGCATCACGAGAGCGCGTCCGCACCCACCGTGCTGGTCTATGGTCATGGCGACGTCGTCGACGGCATGGAAGGTGAGTGGCGCGACGGCCGCGATCCCTGGCGCACCACGGTTGCGAGCACGCGGCTCTACGGCCGCGGCACCGCCGACAACAAGGGTCAGCACAGCATCAACATGGCGGCACTCCGCGCGGTGCGCGATGCCCGCGGCGGCAAGCTCGGCTTCAACGCCAAATTCATCGTCGAGATGGGCGAGGAGATCGGCTCGCCCGACCTCGGCAAGGTCTGCGACCTCAATCGCGACGCGCTCAAGGCGGATCTGTTCATGGCCTCCGATGGACCGCGCCTGTCCGCCGACCGTCCGACGTTGTTCCTCGGCTGCCGCGGCGGCATCCGCATTCATCTGGACGTGAACCTGCGCGACGGCGGCCACCATTCCGGCAATTGGGGCGGCGTGCTGGCCAATCCGGCGACCATTCTGGTCAATGCGATCTCGACGCTGGTCGATGGCCACGGCCGCATCCAGCTCGACGCGCTGAAGCCGCCGCGGCTCACCAACCAGATCCGCTCCTATCTCGCCGACGTGCAGGTGACGCCGGGGGCAGACGAGCCCGCGCTGGCGGAGAACTGGGGCGAGGAGGGTCTTTCGGCCGCCGAACGGCTCTACGCCTGGAATACGCTGGAAGTGCTGGCGATGTCGTCGGGCAATATCGAGAAGCCGGCCAACGCCATTCCGGGCCACGCTAATGCCGTGCTGCAACTGCGTTTCGTGGTCGGGACGAAGATTGAGGGCCTGATCGAGGCCATCCGCGCGCATCTGGTCGCAAAGGGTTTTCCGATGGTCGAGGTGCGGGCGGCGCAGAGTTTTGCTGCATCGCGCACAGACTTCGACAGTCCGTGGATCAAATGGGCGGCGGATTCGGTGCAGGAGACCACCGGCAAGGCGCCGGCGGTGCTGCCGAATTTCGGTGGCTCGTTGCCCAACGACGTCTTCTCCGAGATTCTGGGCCTGCCGACGATCTGGGTCCCGCACTCCTATCCCGGCTGCTCCCAGCATGCGCCCAATGAGCACATTCTGCTGCCATTGACGGAAGAAGCCTTGACGGTGATGGCCGGGCTGTTCTGGGATCTCGGCCAGTTGCCAAGGCCTCTAACAAGACCCCTCAGTTGAGCCGTTAACCTGAGCCGCGATCCAGCCAAAAGTCACATTCTAATCCAAGCCGTTTTGTGCTTGCATCCCGCCCGCATCATCCTGAAAGGGGACAAAAAAGTGAAACATTTCCGTAGCATTGGGCTCGCGCTCGCCGCGACCTTCGCCGTCAGCCAGGCCGGGGCCCAGGAGCTGACCGGCACGCTGAAGAACATCAAGGACACCGGCGCGATCACGCTGGGCTTCCGCGATTCCTCGATCCCGTTCTCCTATCTCGACGACAACCAGAAGCCCATCGGGTTCGCGATGGACATCTGCTACAAGATCGTCGACGCCGTGAAGAAGGAGCTCAAGCTCGACAAACTCGAGGTCAAACTCAATCCGGTGACCTCGGCGACCCGCATCCCGCTGATGGCCAACGGCACCATCGACTTGGAATGCGGCTCGACCACCAACAACGCCGAGCGCCAGAAGCAGGTCGCCTTCACCAACACCCACTATCTGACCGCCAGCCGCTACGTCTTCAAGAAGTCCAGCGGCCTGAAGTCGATCGATGATCTCAAGGGCAAGACGGTGGTCTCGACCGCGGGAACCACCAACATCAAGCAGCTCACCGAGGCCAACGTCGCGAAGAGCCTCGGCGCCAATATCATCCCCGCCAAGGATCACGCCGAAGCCTTCCTGATGGTTGAGACCGACCGCGCGGTCGCCTTCGTCATGGACGACATCCTGCTCGCGAGCCTCGTTGCCGGCTCGAAGTCGCCGGGCGACTACGTAATCTCCAAGGACGCCTTCTCCAAGCCCGAGCCTTACGGCATCATGCTGCGCAAGGACGACGCTGCCTTCAAGAAGGTGGTCGATGCCGCGACCGCTGCGCTTTACACCTCCGGAGAGGCCCAGAAGATCTACGACAAGTGGTTCACGCAGAAGATCCCGCCGAAGGGACTGAACCTCAACACCCCGATCTCGCCCGAACTGAAGAACGAGTTCGCCAAGCCGACGGACTCGCCGAATCCGGACGACTATAAGTAAGAAAAACCTCGATCTTTCGATCGGGATCATGTCCGGCCACTCTTGACACAGGGGTGGCCGGACATTTGCATAGGCGCCGGGACAACCATGACTGGCGCGTTCGCGCGGGGGACACGTGAACTACAACTGGAACTGGGGAATCTTTTTCCAGCCGAACCCGATGGGGACCGGCACCTATCTCGACATGCTGCTGTCGGGCCTGGTGCTGACCCTCAAGACCGCGGCGCTGGCCTGGATCATTGCGCTGATCACCGGATCGCTCGTCGGCGTGATGCGCACGCTGCCGTCGAAGGGGGCGAACTGGTTCGGCTTTGCCTATGTCGAATTCTTCCGCAACATGCCGCTGCTGGTGCAGCTCTTCCTGTGGTTCTTCGTGCTGCCGGAATTGCTGCCAAAAGCCGCCGGCATCTGGCTGAAGCAGCTGCCCAACGCGCCGTTCTGGACGGCGGCGATCGGCGTTGGTTTCTTCATGTCGGCGCGCGTCGCCGTGCAACTGCAGGCCGGCATCGGCTCGCTGCCGCGCGGGCAGAAGATGGCCGCAACGGCGCTGGGCCTGACCACCGCGCAGGGCTATCGCTACGTTCTGCTGCCGATGGCGTTCCGCATCATCCTGCCGCCGCTGACCTCCGAGTTCCTGAACACCATCAAGAATACGGCGGTCGCGATCACCATCGGCCTGCTCGAGCTGACCGGGCAGGCGCGCTCGATGCAGGAATTCTCGTTCCAGGTGTTCGAGGCCTTCACCGCCGCGACCATCCTCTACCTCCTCGTCAACGCCGTCGTCGTGACCGCGATGCGCTTCCTCGAGCGTTGGGTCGCGATCCCCGGCTACATCACGGGGAAATAGGCGATGTTCGGTAATCTCGATTTCGACGTCATCCGCCGCGCGCTGCCTTATCTGTTCTACGAGGGCATGACGTTCACGCTGACGCTGACCGGCCTCGCAGCCCTCGGCGGCCTCGTCTTCGGCACGGCGCTCGCCCTGATGCGGCTCTCCGGCTTCAAGATCCTTGGCCGGATCGCAGGCGTCTATGTCGACTTCATGCGCTCGCTGCCGCTGGTGCTGGTCATCTTCTGGTTCTACTTCCTGGTGCCCTATATCGGGCAATGGCTGACCGGCGCCTCGCGTCCCATCAGCGTCGGCGCGTTCGCATCCTCGCTCATTACCTTCATCATGTTCGAGGCCGCGTATTTCTCCGAGATCATGCGCGCCGGCATCCAGTCGATCTCGCGCGGCCAGCCGGCCGCAGCCAGCGCCCTGGGGCTGACCTACGCCCAGACCATGCGCTACGTCGTGCTGCCGCAGGCCTTCCGCAACATGCTGCCGGTTCTGATCACGCAGACCATCGTTCTGTTCCAGGACACGTCGCTGGTCTACGTCTTGTCGATCACGGACTTCCTCGGAGCCGCGAGCAAGGTCGCACAGCGCGATGGGCGCCTCGTCGAAATGTACCTGTTCGCAGCCGTGGTCTACTTCACCATTTCCTGTATCGCGTCCTTCGGCGTCCGCCGGCTGCAGGCGCGCATCGCCATCATTCGCTAGGGCTAGAAGCTCATGATCGAAATCAGCCACGTCAACAAATGGTACACGCCGAGCTTCCAGGTGCTGACCGATTGCACCACCAGCGTCACCAAGGGCGAGGTCGTGGTGGTCTGCGGCCCCTCGGGCTCGGGCAAGTCGACGCTGATCAAATGCGTCAACGCGCTGGAGCCGTTCCAGAGCGGTGACATCCTGGTCGACGGCACCAAGGTCAACGATCCCAAGACCAATCTGCCGAAGCTGCGGTCACGCGTCGGCATGGTGTTCCAGCATTTCGAGCTGTTTCCGCACCTCAAGATCATCGACAATCTCTGCCTGGCGCAGGAGAAAGTGCTCGGGCGGCCGCATGACAAATCGGTCACCAAGGGCATGCAGCTCTTGGAGCGCGTCGGCCTCAAGGAGCAGGCGCAGAAATTCCCCGCGCAGCTCTCCGGCGGCCAGCAGCAGCGCGTTGCGATCGCCCGCGCGCTCGCCATGGATCCGATCGTCATGCTGTTCGACGAGCCGACCTCGGCGCTCGATCCTGAAATGGTCAGCGAGGTGCTCGACGTCATGGTCGATCTCGCCCGCGAAGGCATGACCATGATGGTCGTCACCCACGAGATGGGCTTTGCCCGCAAGGTGGCCAACCGCGTGATCTTCATGGACCGCGGCGAGATCGTCGAGGACGCCCCGAAGGACGACTTCTTCGGCAAGCCCCGCAGCGACCGCGCGCAGAAGTTCTTGTCGAAGATCCTGTCGCATTAGCCGGTCGTCATCCCGGGGCGCGCGTAGCGCGAGCTATGGTGCGCAATTGCGCACCTGAGGATCCATCAGGCGGCGTACGCGGGGCGAAATGGATTCCGGGCTCATTCGCTGCGCGAATGCCCCGGAATGACGGATCGAGGGTTTATCGCGCTCGCTAAATCTCCTATACCGAGGGGCAATTCCCCCATTCCGCCAGGAGACCCGCCTTGGATCCTATCGCCTACGTCAACGGCTCATTCGTCCCGCTCTCGGACGCCAAAATCTCGGTCCTCGATCGCGGCTTCCTGTTCGCCGACGGCATCTACGAGGTCTCGGCCGTGCTCGACGGCAAGCTGGTCGACAACGCCTCGCATCTGGCGCGGCTTGAGCGCTCGGTCGGCGAGATCAAGCTGAAGCTACCCGAGACGGTCGAGCGCATCACCGAGCTGCAGAAGGAGCTGATCGCACGCAATAAGCTTGCGAACGGCCTCGTCTATCTCCAGGTGACGCGCGGCGCCGACAAGGGCCGCGACTTTCCGTTTCCCAAGGCCGACGTGAAATCCAGCCTGGTGATGTTCACTTCGGAGAAGGACATCATCAACGCCCCGGTGGCAAAGACCGGCATCAACGTCATCACGGTACCCGACATCCGCTGGGAGCGGCGCGACATCAAGAGCGTGGCCTTGCTGGCGCAGGTGCTGGCCAAACAGGCCGCGGCGGAAGCCGGTGCTGGCGAGGCCTGGATGCTGCAAGATGGCTTCGTCACCGAAGGTGGTTCTTCGTCGGCGTTCATCTTGACCAAGGACGACGTCATCGTCACGCGCAAGAACTCCAACGCGATCCTGCCCGGCTGTACCCGCAAGGCCGTGATCGCGCTTGCTGAGGAACGCCAACTCCGCGTTGAGGAACGCTCCTTCACGGTCGCCGAGGCGCTCGCTGCCAAGGAAGCCTTCATCACCAGCGCGTCCTCGTTCGTGCAGCCGGTGGTGGCAATCGACGGCAACAAGATCGGCGATGGCAGGCCCGGCCCGATGGCAACCCGGCTTCGCGAGATCTACGTGGAGTTCGCCAAGGCAACGGCGGTCTGAGCCACACGCTCAGCTCTCGTAGGGTGGGCAAAGCGAAGCGTGCTCACGTCTTCTCTCGCTGTCATCGCCCGGCTTGACCGGGCGATCCAGTATTCCAGAGGCGTTTGTTGCTGAACCGAGAGACCGCGGCGTACTGGATGCCCCGGTCGAGCCGGGGCATGACGGCCGAGATTGTGGAGGCGGTGCCGTGTGCATCGCGCCGTTGCCACTCCTCACGCCACCGACGCCTTCACCTTCACCGGATGAACCGCACGGAACGCGATCGCGATCCTGTTCCAGGCGTTGATGGCGCCGATCAGCATGGTCAGGTTCACCGTCTCTTCCTCGGAGAACTGCGCGCGGACCTGCTCGTAGACATCGTCGGGCGCGTGGGTCTGCGAAATCAGCGTCACCGATTCCGTCCAGGCCAGCGCCGCGCGTTCGCGGTCGGAATAGAGCGGGGATTCGCGCCAGGCATTGAGCAGGTAGATGCGCTGCTCGGTCTCGCCGCGCTTGCGGGCGTCCTCGGTGTGCATGTTGATGCAGAAGGCGCAGCCGTTGATCTGCGACGCCCGGATCTTGACGAGCTCGATCAGCGATTTCTCGAGTCCGGTGGACTGGATCTGCTGCTCCAGCGCCATCAGCGCCTTCATCGTATCGGGGGCGGTCTGGTAGAAATTCATGCGGGGCTTCATGGTCGTTCTCCTTGCTGGCAGGGCTGACGTCAGTGGGCACCGCCGGCCGAGGTCTGGCCGGGCTTCTTCAGGAACAGGACCGCGGTGAGCGCGACGATCAGCGCCATACCGAGCAGATAGAAAGTGTCGCTGAAGGCGAGGATATACGCCTGCTTCTGCACGGTATGGCCGATCGCGACATAGGCACGATGCGCGGTGTCTGCACGGTCGAGAACGCCGTGATTGACGAAATATTGCGTCAATTGTTCCAGCCGGGTGCGGGTGGCCTGCTCGAACGCCGAGACCGACTGCATCAGCACGTTAGAATGATACTGCTCGCGCTTGGTCAGGACCGTTTGCAGCAGCGCGATGCCGACGGCGCCGCCGAGATTGCGCATCATGTTGAACAGTCCGGAGGCCGAGCCCGCGTTCTCCGGCTCGATGCCCGCGGTTGCGACCGCGGACAACGGCGCCATCACCAGCGCCTGGCCGATCGCGCGGACGACGTTGGGCCACAGCAGCTGATCGGCGGCGTAGTCGTTGGTCATATAGACGTTCAGGAAGTTGGATGCCGCGAACAGCACGAAGCCGACGCCGATCACGAGTCGCGCATCGAATTTCTGCATCAGACGCGGCACCAATGGGATCAGCACGAGTTGCGGCAATCCGGTCCAGGCCAGCACCATGCCGATCTGCTCGGCGTTGTAGCCCTGGATGCGCGACAGATATTGCGGCAGGATGAAGACCGAGCCGTATAGCGCGATGCCGAGCAGGAAGTTCGCGAGCATGCCGAACCCGAAATTGCGGCGGACGAGCAGGCGCAGATTGAGCAGCGGCTTCTTCACCGTCAGCTCGATGATCAGGAAGGCGGTCAGTGCAACGGCCGCGATCACACTGAGCTTGACGATGAACGGCGAGCCGAACCAGTCGTCCTTGTTGCCTTCCTCCAGCACGGTTTGCAGCGCCGACAGCCCGATCGCCATGGTGACGATGCCGGCCCAGTCGCCCTCGCGCAGGAGCGACAGCTTCATCGGCTTCGCCTCGAGTGCATACCAGAGCATGCCGATCATGACCGCGCCGGGGACGAGGTTGACGTAGAAGATGTACTCCCAGCCGAGATTCTCGGTGAGATAGCCGCCGATGGTCGGGCCGATCGCGGGGGCGAACGTCGCGGACAGCGCGAACAGCGCAAGACCGACCGGCTGCTTTCCGCGTGGCAGCAGCGTAATGATCAACGTGAACGCCATCGGAATCAGAACGCCGCCGGTGAATCCCTGCACGGCCCGCAGCACGATCATCTGCGGCAGGTCCTGTGCCAGCGCGCAGGCCGCCGACAGCAACAGGAACAGGGTCGCATTGGTGAGAAGGTATATCCGGATCGAGAATACCTGTGCGAGCCAGCCGGAAAGCGGGATCACCACGATCTCGGCGATCAGATAGGAGGTCGAGATCCAGCCGCCGTCGTCGATGCCAGCCCCAATCGCACCCTGGATGTCCGCGAGCGAGGCGTTGACGATCTGGATGTTCAGCACCGCCATGAAGGCGCCGAGTGTGGCGCCGATCACCGCGATCCAGGTTTTGGCGGACACCGCCGGCGCCGCGGGCGCAGCAGGGGCGGAGAAGCCGGCAGCGGCGTTGACGGTCGGTTGGAGCGTGCTCATGGCTTCAGCCCCCGTTCGCGCGGGAGGTGTTGTCGGCGAGGCGCTTTTCCGTCTCGCGCTCGGCCAGCATCGCCTGCTTGGTGTCGACGGTCGGCACCACCGACATGCCGGGGCGCAGCAGGCCGGTGAGGCTGTGGTCGTCGAGCACGATCTTCACAGGAACGCGCTGCACGATCTTGGTGAAATTGCCGGTGGCGTTATCCGGCGGGAGCAGCGCGAATTCGAGTCCGCTTGCCGGCGACAGGCTGTCGACATGGCCGCGCAGCGTCTTGTTGCGGAAGCTGTCGACGTGCAGCTCGACCGGCTGGCCGGGGCGCACATGCGTGAGCTGGGTCTCCTTGAAGTTCGCAACGACATAGACCGCATCGAGCGGCACCACCGCCATCAACTGCGTGCCGGCCTGGACGTATTGGCCGATCCGCAAGCTCCGGGCGCCGACCGTGCCGTCGACCGGCGCGGTGATCTCGGTATAGGACAGGTTCAGCGCCGCCTGCTGCGCGACCGTGCGGGCGCGTTCGAGCTGGGCTGTTGCCTGCGCGCGCTGGGTGGTGAGCACGTCGATCTTGCGCTGCGCGGCGACGAGGCCGGACTTGGCGTGCTGCAACTGCGCGCTGCTCGCACGCAGCGCCGCGTCGGTCTGCTGCGCGCGCTGGATCGTGCCGGAGCCCGACTTCATCAAATCGTCGTAGCGGGCGCGCTCCTCCTGCGCGAATTTCAGATTGGCGTCCGCCGCGGTTACGTCGGCCGTGCTCTGCGCGATGACCGGCTGCTGCAGTTCGAGCTGGGCGTCGATATTGCGCACCGACGCTTCGGAGGCGGCGACGTCGGCCCTCGCCTGGTCGAGCGCCGTCTTGAAGTCGCGGTCGTCGATCTTGGCCAGCGTCTGGCCTGCCCTGACCTTCTCGTTATCGCCGACGAGCACCTTCGCGACATAGCCGGAAACCTTGGGCGCGATGATCGTGGAGTCCGCCTTCACATAGGCGTCGTCGGTGGATTCGAGGTAGCGGCCCGTCCTCCAATATTCGTAGCCGTAGTGGCCGGCGGTCGCGATCCCGAGCGCCAAGGCGAGGCCGAGCGCCACTCGCTGAATCGCCTGACGGGACGGGCGGAGGGTGATTTTCTTATTAGTTTCAGCGACATAAGAGGCGTTTGACATGGGTATCCTCGGATATTCCTACGTCCGTCCGGCGGCACGTATGTGATGCCGGTAAAATGCGCTGTCCCGCGCCTTGTGATAATCCGGTAAAAAGTGGAAGCATTATCCAGTAATAGCGGATAATCGGGGCTTCAGATCATGGATCGCTTCACCAGTCTCACCGCCTTCGTCCGGGTCGTCGAAAACGGTGGCTTCTCGGCCGCCGCTCGCCGGCTCGACATGTCGACCACCATGGTGAGCAACCACGTCCAGGCGCTGGAGGACCGCCTCGGCGTGCGGTTGCTGAACCGCACCACGCGAAAGGTAAGTCTCACCGAGGTCGGCCAGGCCTATTACGATCGCGCCACGCAAATCCTTGCCGATCTCGGGCAAGCCGACGACATCGCGAGCGAATTGCAGTCCTTGCCTCGCGGTACGCTGCGCATCCATGTCGCCACGCACATGGTACCGTTTGTTGCGCCTGTCGTGGCGCAACTGCTGTCGACTTATCCGGAGCTCAAGGTGGATTTGCGCATGGGGGAGGCTGATGTCGACCTCATCGAGGAAGGGTATGACGTGGCCCTGCGAATGACTCAGCCGCGGGATTCCAGCCTGATCGTGCGAAGCCTTGCCACCTGGCGCCACGTGCTGTGCTGCTCGCACGATTATCTCGAAAGGCACGGCCGCGTGCAGACGCTCGACGAGCTCTCCGGGCATAATTGCGGTCGGCACTTGAACTATCCATTTGGTGACGAATGGCGCTTTCTCGATCGCAAAGGCACGCCGGCCTCCGTGCGCATCTCGGGCAGCTTCGTGACAAATAGCGGGGAAGCGCTGCGGAAAGTCGCGCTAGCGGGGGGCGCCGTATGCCTGATGGCTGGGTTTCTCGTTCAGGACGATCTCGAATCGGGTCGGCTCGTACGGCTATTGCCGGACTATCGGACCGTCGAGCTGTCCATGAACGCGGTCTACCCGCATCGCCACCATCTGTCCGCAAAAGTCAGGACTTTCATCGACATGCTCGTCGATCACAGCGCTGAGCAGCAGAAGCTGATCAATCCCTATTCGTGAGAGGGCTGCTGTCAGGCGGCCCTGGCTGTGACCGGCCTTGCCAGAAGGGATTCGACCTCCGTCTTCACCGATGCGATCGCGGCCTCTTTCACCGGGCCATAGCCGCGGATCTCCATCGGCGCCTTTGCAATCGCAACGAGAGCCGGAAGACACGCCGCATCGAGCTCGCCCAACATCCGTTCGATCAGGCCTTCATACCACGCGATCAATTCGCGCTCGGTGCGCCGTTCCCGGGTGTAGCCGAACGGATCGAACGGCGTTCCGCGGAGCCCCTTCAAGCGCGCGAGCATGGCGAGCGGCATCTGGATCCACTGGCCGAAAGCGCGTTTGCGCGGACGTCCTCGTGCGTCGCGCTCCGAGGGAAGGAATGGCGGGGCGAGGTGATATTGGACGCTGAAGCCATCCTCGAATTCGCGCTTCAGCTCGTCGAGGAAGCCGCTTTGCATGTGCAGGCGTGCGACCTCGTATTCGTCCTTATAGGCCATCAGCTTGAACAGGGCGCGTGCGACGGCCTCGGTCAGAGCCGCGCTGTTCAGGGCAGCCTCGGCACTGCGAACCCTGGCGATTGTCCTTCGGTAGCGTGCCGCATAGGTGCTGTCCTGATAGGCGGTGAGAAAGTCGGCGCGACGGTCGATAATCTGGTCGAGCGTCTCGACCTCCGGCGCTTCCGGCACCTTCGGCAGGAAGTCGGGATCGGAAGCCGCAATCCGCCCCCAGGCAAACGCCTGCTTGTTGCGCTCGACCGCGACGCCGTTGAGCTCGATCGCGCGCAACAGCGCCTGCAACGAAATCGGGACCAGCCCGCGCTGCCAGGCAAAGCCGAGCATGATGATGTTGGCATAGACGGCATCGCCGAGCAGCCGTTCGGCCAGCGCGTTGGCATTGATCGTGCCGAGATCGTGCTCGCCGATGACCCGGCCAATCGCGCGCAAGCGGGCGGCGGAGGCGAGATCGGCGTCGCGGAAGCGAACGACGTCGCCGGTCGGCATCTCCGCGGTATTGACCGCGGCGCGCGTGCCACGGCGGTAGGTGCCGGACGCCTTTGCCGAAGAGCTGACGACCAGATCGCAACCGATCAGCGCATCGGCCGCGCCCTGGTCGATGCGCACCTGGTGCAGGGCCTCGGGCCTTGATGCGATCCGGATATAGCTCAGCACGGGTCCGAACTTCTGCGCAAAGCCGGTGAAGTCCAGCACCGAGACGCCGCGGCGTTCGAGATGTGCGGCCATGCCGATCAGTGCACCGACCGTGATCACGCCGGTGCCGCCGACGCCGGTCACGAGCAGATCGTAGGGCCGGTCGAGCGATACCGAGGAGGGCAGGGCAAGCGCGGCCGCGTGGCCGACGGCGTCGATCTGGCTTGCGGCCTTCTTCCGGCGCGTTGCGCCTTCGACGGTGACGAAGCTCGGGCAGAAACCGTTGAGACACGAAAAATCCTTGTTGCAGGTCGACAGATTGATCTGCCGCTTGCGACCGAACGGCGTCTCCTTCGGCTCGACGCTGAGGCAGTTGGATTCCACCGAGCAGTCGCCGCAGCCTTCGCAGACGAGATCGTTGATGTAGGCGAAGCGCTTGGGGTCGGTCATCTGCCCGCGCTTGCGGCGGCGCCGCTTCTCCGTGGCGCAGGTCTGCTGATAGATCAGGACCGAGACGCCGGGGATATCGCGCAGCTCGCGCTGCACGGCATCCATCTCCTCGCGCGGATGGATGGTGACGCCGGCTGGCAGGTCGGCGGGCGAGAACTGTGCGGGATCATCCGACACCAGCGCGATGCGCGCCACACCTTCGGCGCGGACGCTGTGCGCGATGGCATGGACGCTGATGGGACCGTCGACCGGCTGGCCACCTGTCATCGCGACGGCATCGTTGAACAGGATCTTGTAGGTGATGTTGGCCCTGGCCGCGATCGCCTGCCGGATCGCCATCGAGCCGGAATGGTAGTAGGTGCCTTCGCCGAGGTTCTGGAAGATGTGCTTGCGGCCGGTGAATCTCGACGAAGCTGCCCAGTTCACGCCTTCACCGCCCATCTGGATCAGCGACGAGGTCTCCCGGTCCATCCAGCTTGCCATGAAATGGCAGCCGATGCCGGCCAGCGCCTTCGATCCCTCGGGCACCTTGGTCGACGTGTTGTGCGGGCAACCCGGGCAGAAATAGGGCGTGCGCGTTGCGCCCGGGACGTTGATGGTGCGTGCGGCCTCCGGCATCAGGGCGGCTGCGCGCGCGGCGAGATTGAGATCGGGAAACATCGGATCGAGCCGGCGCGCCAGTACGCCCGCCAGAGCACGCGGCGACAATTCACCGATCCAGGAGATCAGCCTTGCCCCGGTTTCGTCGTGCTTGCCGACCATGCGCTCGGGCTTGCTGCCGGGATAGTCGTAAAAATACTCCTTGAACTGGCTCTCGATGATGCCGCGCTTCTCCTCGACCACGAGGATCTCGCGCTTGCCTTTCACGAAGGCCATGGCGTCGTGCAGCGCCAGCGGCCAGACCATGCCGACCTTGTAGACGTCGATGCCGATGCGGCGGCAGGCGGCCTCGTCGAGGCCCATCAATCGCAGCGCCTCCATCAGATCGAGATGAGCCTTGCCCGTGGTGACGATGCCGTAGGTGGCGTCCGGAATGTCGTAGACGTGACGGTCGATCGGATTGGCCTTGGCGAAGGCGTAGACCGCGTGCTTCTTCGCCTCCAGCCGCTCCTCGATCTGCGGACCCGGCAAATCGGGCCAGCGATAGTGCAGGCCGCCGGGCGGAGGCGTGAAGTCCGGCGTGCGGAAGGCGCGCGGCGGCCGCAGCGCGACGGAGGCGCCTGACTCCACGATCTCCGAGATCGCCTTGAAGCCGACCCACATGCCGGAGAAGCGGCTCAACGCGTAGCCGTACTCGCCGAACTCCAGATACTCGCTGACGCTGGCCGGATGCAGCGTCGGCATGAACCAGCTCATGAAGGCAACGTCGGACTGGTGCGGCATCGAGGAAGAGACGCAGCCGTGGTCGTCGCCCGCGACGACCAGCACGCCGCCGTGCGGCGAGGAGCCGTAGGCATTACCGTGCTTGAGCGCATCGCCGGAACGATCGACGCCGGGTCCCTTGCCGTACCAGAGCCCGAAGACGCCATCGACCTCGCGATCGCCTTGCGTCTCGACCTGCTGCGAGCCGAGCACCGCGGTCGCCGCGAGATCCTCGTTGACGGCCGGCAGGAACTCGATGCGGTCCCGCGTCAGCCGGTCCTGGATGCGCCACAGCTCGAGATCGATGCCGCCGAGCGGCGAGCCGCGATAGCCGGAGATGAAGCCGGCGGTGTTGAGGCCGGCCGCACGGTCGCGCCTGACCTGGTCGAGCGCGATGCGGACGATGGCCTGCGTGCCCGTGAGGAAGACGCGGCCCTCCTCGCGGTCATAGCGGTCGGAAAGCTCGTAAGCATCGAGTGATGGGATGGCGTCCATGGCAGACCTCGCGCGGCACCCTGCCGAACGGTGGAAGGGTATGCCCGGGGCGCTGGTAGTTCTTACCTATGTATTCGATTGGAAGCTGATTTCTGGTAAGGTTTTGCGCGATGCGGCGAAATTTGGTAGATTTGACTGAATTGTGAGATCCCATGATCGAAGACCAGGACACCCGGATTCTCGCCCACCTTCAGAAGGACGGCCGAGCCACTAACCAGCAACTGGCGGACGAGGTCGGCATGTCCACCTCCGCCTGCTGGCGACGGGTGCGCGCGCTGGAGGAGGCTGGCGTCATTCAGGGCTATGCGGCTTTGGTCGCGCGCGAACAGGCGGGCTTTGCGATGTCGGCCATCCTCCACGTCTCGCTGGAGCGGCACGACGCCAAGTTCGTTGACGAATTCGTCGCGCGTGTGATCAAGCGGCGCGAGGTGCTGGAGTGCTTTGCGACCACGGGTGATGCTGACTATCATCTGCGCGTCGTCGTGAAGGACATGGCGGCCTACAATCGCTTCCTCGACGAGTTCATGTTTCGCATCCCCGGCATCCGCTATGTCCGCAGCAACGTGGTGTTGAAGGAGATCAAGGCGAGCGTGGCGCTGCCGTTTTGAGACACGGGAAGTGCCGTAGGGTGGGTTAGCCGAAGGCGTAACCCACCATCGATGTCTCCGCGGAAAGCTGACGAGGTGGTTACGCCAAGCAGATGCGCTTCGCGCATCTCCAGGGCAAACCCACCCTACGGCACGGGTGCTGAGGCTGCTACCGCCCCTCCCGCACAAACCTGTTGCGCAATGTCCCGACGCCCGTGATCTCGATCTCTACGACATCGCCGTGCTTGATATCGGGCGATGCGCCGTCCGTGCCCATCCAGATCACGTCGCCGGGCCATAAAGTAAAATACTTCGTCAGCTCGACCAGGAACGGCACCACGCCGAAAATCATGTCGCCGGTCGCGAAGCGGTTGGTCTCCTTGCCGTTGACCCGGACGATTGTTTCCATCTTGTCGAGGTCGGCCTCGGTCTCGATCCATGGACCCATCGGCTTGAACGTGTCGGCGTTCTTCGAACGCCACAGACTGCGGTCTGCCTTCTGCCAACTTCGCTCGCTGACGTCGTTGCCGATGGTGTAGCCGAACACGCAATCCATCGCGTTCTCTTTGGTGAGATGCTTCACCTTCTTGCCGATGACGACGACAAGCTCGCCCTCGTAATGGATCTTCTCCGTCGCAAAGGACGGGATCACGACGTCCTCGTCATGTGCGATCAGCGCGTTCTGGGCGCGGTAGCCGATCTCGGGACGGTCGGGCACGGCCGGCACCTCGCCGCGCTTGTCGGCGGCTTCCTTCAGGTGCTTCAGATAGTTCAGGCCGACGCAATAGAAGGTGCGGGGGATCAGCGGCAGCTCGAACTTTACGTGCGACAGCGAATGCGCGCGCGAGGTGCGCTGCCATTCGCTGAAGGGATCGCCATCGACCGCGATGACCTGATCGCCCTCGACGAGTCCCCACGAGGTCTTGCCCGCGGCGGTAAATTTCAGCCAGCGCATGGTCTGTCCTCGTTATTCCGCGGCATCGCGCGGCTGCACCTTCCAGGCGCCGGCCGCCGGCCGCTTGAGCCCGAGATTCTCCCGCAGCGTCTTGCCGCGATAGTCCCTCTGGAACAGGCCGCGGCGTTGCAGTTCCGGCACGATATGCCGGACGAAATCGGCGTAGGAGCCGGGCACGTAGGTTGCGGCGATGACAAAGCCGTCGCAGCCACGCTCGACGAACATTTCCTCCAGCTTGTCCGCGATCTCCTTGGGGCCGCCGACCATGGCGTCCTGGACCTGGCCGCGGCCGGAGAAGGTGACGAAGTCACGCGCGCTCGGGTTGCTCTTGCCCGAATTCTTCAGCACGCCATCGCGGATGCCCAGGATACCTTGCATGCTCTTCAGCTCGTCCGTCGTCAGCGGCTCGTCGAGATCCTTGGAGGCGAAGTCGTAGTTGAGCGCTTCGGCAAGCAGCGACAGCGCGTCGATCTGCAGCGGCAGCTTGTTGATTAGGGCCATCTTGTCCTCGGCCTCGGTCTTGGTCGCGGCGCAGACCGGCGTCGTCAGATTGCAGAGGAGCATCTGGTCGGGATCGCGGCCGGCTTTGGCGGCCTCGTTGCGTACGGCCGCGTAGCCCTCCTTGGCCCCGGCGAGATTGCGCGCGGCCGTGAAGATCACCTCGCCCCATCGCCCCGCAAAGCGCTGGCCGCGGCCCGAGGCGCCGGCCTGGATGATCACGGGATGGCCCTGTTGCGAGCGCGGTACGGTGAACGGCCCGCGCGACTTGAATGCCGGTCCCTTGTGATCGAGCCGCTTCACTTTGCTCGGATCGGCAAAGCGGCCGCTTTGCTTGTCCATGATGAGCGCGCCGTCCTCCCAGGTGTCCCAGTGACCGAGCACGACCTCCATGAACTCGTCGGCGCGGTCGTAGCGGGAATCGTGCTCGGGATGCGAATCCCGGCCCATGTTGAGGGCTTCGCCGTCGTTGAGCGAGGTCACGACGTTCCAGCCCGCGCGTCCGCCTGACATCAGATCGAGCGTTGCGAAGCGGCGCGCGACGTCGAAGGGTTCGTAATAGGTGGTCGAGCAGGTCGCACCAAGTCCGAGCTTCTCGGTGACCATGCCCATCGTGGTCAGCACGATCAGCGGATCCATCTTCACGCAGCGGATGCCGTATTCGACGGTATGGGCGTGGTCGTTGCCATAGCGGTCCGGCATCGCCAGGCGATCGTCGAAGAAGGCCATATGGAACTTGCCGGCTTCGAGAATTCTGGCGATCTCCTGATAATAGTCCGCCGACATCGAATCCTCGCGCGAGTCCGGATGCCGCCAGGAACTCGGCAAGTTGGTGCAGTTCTGCGCCTGGAGGAAGCCGACCAGGACCATCTGTCGCGTCATGCTGCTGTTCTCCATTCCGTCAGGCCAGATCGAGCACGGTGTCGAGCCGGTATTCCCGCGCCAGCGCGCGCAGTTTTTCCCAGGTGGCATCCTCGATCTCGATGCCGTCGCGCAGGCGCTGTTGCTCGCGCAGGCCCTCGATCTCCCCGGGATAGTAGACGCCTTTGCTGCCCTCGGACGGCGGCGTCGATTTCAGATAATGCGCGAACTCGGCGACCTCGCGCTTGAACTCCTTCAGCGGGCGGAACGCGGCGACGTTGAACGCCGCCATGAAGCAGCCGTCATTGTGTCGCCCCGTCGGTTCGACGCCGAAGCCGAGACCGGTGAGCAAGCCGCACAGCACCTCGACCATGGCGGCGAGGCCGCTACCCTTGTAGCCCTCGGTGCCGCCGAGCGGCAGCAGCGCGCCGCCCTTGCGATATTGCGTGGGATCGGTGGTGTGCCGTCCCTCGGCGTCGATGATCCATCCCGTTGGGATTTCCTCGCCCCGCGCAACCGCAAGCTGGATCTTGCCGGCCGCGACCGCCGAGGTCGCCATATCCAGATAGAACGGCGCGTCGAGATCGGACGGCACCGCGATCGAGATCGGGTTGGTGCCGAGCCGCGCCTCCTTGCCCCCGAACGGCGCCACGTGCTTCGGCGAGCGGCCGGAATCCGCCGTCGCGATCCCGATCATGCCCTCGCGCATCGCCATCAGCGGATAGGCGGCGAGCCGGCCCACATGGCTCTGCCGGAACACCGTGCACGCCGCGACGTTCGCCGTCTTCGCCTTCTCGATCGTCAGCGCCATCGCCTTGGCGTTGACGTGGAAGCCAAAACCCCAATGGCCGTCGATCACGGTCGTGGTCGGCGATTCCTGGACGATGGTCCATTTGGCGCCGGGAACGATATGGCCGGCCTTGATGCGGTCGATATAGGTGGGAACGGCGATGATGCCGTGGGAATCGTGGCCGGCGAGATTGGCGTTGACGCAGCCGACCGCAACGGCGTCGGCCTCTTCCTCGGTGGCTCCGGCGGCGCGGAGCAGGGCGGCGCTGACGCGCGTGAGGCGATCGGCCTTGACGATCGGCATGGCGTTCCCCGAGGTTCGTGCCCTTGGCGGGCGCTGGTTGTTAAAGCCATCGTCTCAAAGCGCGGCGGCGATATCAATCTCCCGTAAACCAATACAGGGCTGCAAATTCGTAAAGAGAACGCGCCTTTGGTCGAAGGCCCGTGCCGCACGACGGTATTTCCGGCAGTTTGCCGCAACTCGTTCGCAGCTCGTTCACTTTGATCGACGGTTTGCAGCGCGCAATAACGACCACTTAGGCGATGGCCATTCATAAAGTCACCCGGGAGAAACAGGCAGAATGCCCGGGAGCTGAGATCGTGCCGACGACACTCGCGCGCACCTTTGCGGCGTTGAGCGCCATCAACGAAGCGATCCTCTACGCGAAATCGCCGGACGAGCTGTACCAGAAGGTCTGCGACGCCGGGTTTTCGAGCGGGGACTTCTTGGCGGTCGCCGTGTTCCTGGTCGAACCGGACGGCCGGCGGCTGTGCTTTGCGGCCGGCTGCGGCGACGACATTCCGCGACTGAGCTCGATCCTGATCACGACGGAAGCCGGCACCCCCGAGGGCTCGGGCGTCGGAGGCGAGGCGTTTCGCGAGCACAAGCTGTGCATCAGCAACGATTATCTGAACGATCCGCGCTCGCTGGCGTGGCGCGAGGGCGCGGCTTCGGCTGATATCGGTGCGGCCGCGGCCCTGCCGCTGCTTTGCAACGGCAAGTGTGTCGGCGTGCTGTTGGTGACCCGCAGCGAGCCCAATTCGCTGGACGACCAGATGGTCTCGCTGTTCGAGCGGATGTCGGCCAACATTTCCTACGCCCTGGACAATTTCGCGCGCGCAACCGCGCAACAGCGCAGCGAACGGGCGACGCGGCGGCTTAACCGCATGTTCGGGGCCATCAGCGCCACCAACGAGGCAATCCTGCGCGCCAAGACCGAGCAGGAGCTGTATCAGCTCGTCTGCGATGCCTCCGTTCACGGGGGCAAATCCCTCTCGACCTTCATTTTGCTGAAGGAGCCGGATTCCGATTGGCTGAAGCCTGTTGCGGGTACCGGCCAGAACCTGGAACTGGTTGCTCGAACCCGGTACTCGGTCGATCCGGCAAATCCGTATGGCCGCGGAATTTCAGGTGAGGTATTCCGCTCGCAGAAACCGTGCTTGGAAGACGATCTGCCCCGCCGCACCAAGGGGACGGCGTGGGAGCAAGCCAACATCAATTCCGGCGTTGCCGCCTGCGTCGCCGCTCCTCTGATCAAGCATGGTCAGAGCGTCGGCGTCATGCTGTCCTTCATCAGCCGGTCCTGGGCCAAGGAGGAAGAAGTCGTCGCGCTGATGCTGCGGATCGCCGAAAACGTCTGCTTTGCTCTCGACAATTTCGATCGCGAGTCCCAGAACGCCAAAATTGCGGCGGAGGAAGAGCGGCTGGCGCGCATGTACGCCGCGCTGAGCGCCACCAACGAAGCGATCATCCGGGCGACATCGCGTGCCGAGCTGTTCGATCTCGTCTGCGAAGCGTCCGTGCAGGGCGGCAAGTTCGGCTCGGCCACGATCGCGCTCACAGAGCCAGCCTCCGAGCTGCTGCGCGTCGTCGCCTCCGCAGGACCCAATTCCGATGAAGTGCGCAGGCTCAAATTTGCAACGACGGACAGGGTGCCGGAAGGACGAGGCCTGACCGGCATCTGTTTCCGCACCAGAAAGCCGTGCCTGACCAACGACCTGCTGGCCGATGATCGCCTCAAGCCGTGGCACGACAGCGCGCGCCGCACCGGCGTCAAATCCTCCGCTGCGCTGCCGTTGCTCAACGGCGATCGCACCGAGGGCGTGTTCCTGTTCAATTCCCTCGAGATAGGCGCGTTCACGCCCGAGCTGATCGAGCTGCTGGAACGTCTTGCCCGCAACGTGTCCTTCGCCATCGGAAATCTCGACCGCGCCGAGGAGAAGGCGAAGGCCGACAAGCAGCGAGACCGGCTGAGCGGCATGTTCGCGGCGTTGAGCGCCACCAACGAAGCCATCATGCGCGCCGAGACTCGCGAGGAGCTGTTCGACGTCGCATGTCAGGCGGCCGTGCTGGGTGGCATGTTCGCCTCGGCGACGATTGGAATCATCGACGAGACATGCGAGTTGGTTCGGGTCGTCGCCGTGAAGGGACGGCTCCAGGAGCGAATGGTCGGGCGCACCTGTGCGATTTCCCCAGACCATCCCGAAGGCCAGGGAATCATCGGAACTTCGGTGCGGACGTGCCGGCCGAGCGTCATCAACGACTATATGCACGATCCTCGCTCGGCACACTGGCACTCCAAGGCCGTCGAGGACGGAACCCGCGCGGCTGCCAGCTTCCCGCTTCTGCGCGACGGCCAGAAGCCGATCGGCATCCTGCTGTTCCTTGCGCCGGAGGAGGATACATTCACGCCGGATCTGGTCGAGCTGCTGGCTCGTCTTGCCGAAAACGTCTCGTTCGCGCTCGACAATTTCGAGCGTGCCGAGGAAAAGGCGCGCACCGAGGCGCAGAAGGAGCGGTTGAGGCGCATGTTCGCGGCCTTGAGCGCGACCAACGAGGCGATCATGCGAGCGAAGTCGCGCGCCGAGTTGTTCGACCTGGTATGCCTTGCGGCCTCGAACGGCGCCAAGTTCACCTCGACCACCATCGCCCTGGCCAAGGCCGACAGCGATCAGCTGGAAATCGTGGCCAGCGCAGGCCCGTCCTCCGACACCACGCGCAACGTCCGTCTCTCCATCGATCCCGAGCGGCCCGAAGGGCGCGGGATGAGCGGCACGGCGTTCCGCACGCGCCAGCCTTGCATCAGCAACGACTATCTCAACGACCAGCGCGTGAGTGCCTTCCATGCCATCGTCCGCAACGACGGGGCGCGCTCAGGCGCGGCGTTTCCGCTCATCGTGCACGACCAGGCCGTCGGCGTCATGATCTACATGTCGACCGAACCGGCGACCTTCACGGCCGAGTTCGTCGAGCTGTTGCAGCGTCTCGCCGACAACGTGTCCTTTGCGGTGGAGAACTTCGATCGCGCCGACGCCAAGAACGAGGCGGACGAACGGATCGAGTACCTCGCCTCGCATGACAGCCTGACGGACCTTCCGAACCGCGAGACCTTCAACGGGCTCTTGCGCGAGGCGATCGACGCGGCAGAGCGTCACGATCACCGTTTTGCGGTGCTGTTCATCGATCTCGACCGCTTCAAGGTCATCAACGATTCGCTGGGGCACGAGGCCGGCGACCTGCTTCTGCTCGAAGTGGCGAAACGCTTACGTGGCGCGCTGCGGGAAAGCGACGTGGTGGCGCGGCTCGGCGGCGACGAGTTCGTGGTGATCCTCGATCAGTGCGGCGAGATCGACGACGTTCAGCGCATCGCGACCGGGCTCCTGGCCGCACTCGCCCAGCCCATGGAACTGGCCGGGCACGAGTGCCACACCACGGCTTCGATCGGCATCGCGATGTATCCGGCCAATGGCTCCGACGCGCAGACGCTGACCAAGAACGCCGACATGGCGATGTATCTCGCCAAGGAAGACGGCAAGAACGGCTATCGCTTCTTCTCCAAGGAAGTGACGACGCAGTCGATCGAAAGGCTGTCGTTGGAGAGCGCGCTGCGCCGGGCGCTGGAGCGCGGGCAGCTCTCGCTGAACTACCAGCCCAAGGTGGAGATGGAGACCGGCCAGATCACCGGCGTGGAAGCATTGCTGCGCTGGACGCATCCCGATCTCGGCAGCGTCTCGCCGGCGCAGTTCATTCCGCTGGCGGAGGAAACCGGGCTGATCGTGCCGATCGGCCGCTGGGTGCTCAACGAGGCCTGCGCGCAGGCCATGGCCTGGCAGCGCCGCGGCCTGTTGCCGGTGTCGATGGCGGTCAATTTGTCGCCGCGGCAGTTCGCCGACGAGCATCTGTTGCAGGACGTCGACGAGGCGCTGGCGGCCAGCGGCATGTCGCCGGTGCTGCTCCAGCTCGAAGTCACCGAGAGCATGATGATGCGCAATGTCGGTCGCGCGCTCAAGGTGCTCGACGCCATCCAGAGCCGCGGCATTCGCCTCGCGATCGACGATTTCGGCACCGGTTATTCGTCAATGTCGCTGATGAAGCACTTCCCGATCGACACCATCAAGATCGACCGCTCCTTCGTGCGGGACCTGCCGCAGGATTCGGAGGACCAGGCGATCGCACAGGCGATCATCAGCATGGGCAAGGCGCTCGGCATGACCGTCGTCGCCGAAGGCGTCGAGAACGCCGAGCAGGAGGCGTTCCTGCGCGCCCATGGCTGCGACGAGATGCAGGGCTTCCTCATCTCAAAGCCCCTGCCGGCGCGGCAGATGGCCGAACTGCTGCGGCCGATGACACTGCCCGTTGCGCCGCCGCTCCAGCCGGAGCAGGACCTTGCCGCAACCGAAGCCGCAGCGTTACGGCTGAAACGCGCTGTCGTCTGACGGCAGCGGGTGCAGTTCGCGAGTCTCGTCATCCTTGCTTTTCGCCTTGCGCGGAAAATCCTCAGGCCAAGACACCGAGGTCTGGTCCTCGAACAGCGCGAGAAGCAGGCGCGCGCCCTCGGCAAAGGTCGATCCGTCTTCGAGGCCGAGCGTATGCGACCACGCACCGGGCATCGGCTGGCGCACGTCGAGCACTGCGATCGCGGGTCCCCACCACCAGGCCGGCGCCGGCGAGCGCTCTTCCTCGGGCACGGCGAGCCAACAGGCGAACTCGTCCACCACGCGCTCGAATTGCAGGCTTGCGGCCTGATGCATTCGCTCCGTGCTCCTTGCCGCGCCAGAAAGCAGGCCGATGCGCACACTCGGTCGTGGTCTTGAAGCTTTGCAGAACGGCGTCTCTCGGAGGCCGTATGCCGCTTCCATCGGCGGCCATACCACAAACACGCGACGGCCAGAAACGCGGCCGACGCGGTTGTCATAGTCTCTTCATTCTCTTTAGCGGCGGCAGGTGCCCACCGGCAAGGAGCAATATGGCTGGCTAACGTGGCCTGAACGGATGCGCCTTCTGGTGCCAGGCCCAGGCGGTGCGGATCACCGTTGCCAGGTCGGAATGACGCGGCACGAAGTTCAGCACCTTTCTCGCAGCAGAAGGATCCGCGACCAGATAGGTGGGATCGCCGGCGCGGCGCGGCTTGACGGTATGCGGTACTTCGCGCCCGGTCTCCTGCCGGATGGCGTCGAGGATCTGGCGCACCGAGAACCCGGAGCCGGTGCCGAGATTGAAGCTGCCGCCGGCATGCCCGCCTTCCAGAAGCTTCAGGGCCGCGACATGCGCCGCCGCAAGATCAGTGACGTGAATGTAGTCGCGGATCGCGGTTCCGTCGGGCGTGTCGTAATCGTCGCCGAACACTGCGAAGTCGACGTGGCCCTGCAACGCCATCATGGCGCGGGGAATGAGATGGGTTTCATTGTCGCGCAGTTCGCCGATGCCGCCGGCCGGATCGGCACCGCTGGCGTTGAAATAACGCAGGCAGAACGCGCCGAAGCCATAGGCTGAACGGTAATCGGCGAGCATCCGCTCGATCATCCATTTCGATGCGCCGTAGGGGTTGATCGGCGCGCAGGGAAAATCTTCCGGCAGTTCCTTGGAATCGGCATTGCCGTAGACCGCGCCGGTCGAGGAGAACACGATGCGATGGCAGCCTGCGTTGCGCATCGCCTGTAGCAGCGACAGCGTGCCTTGCACGTTGTTGATGTAATATTTCTGCGGGTCGGTCATGGACTCCCCGACAAGGCTCGCCGCCGCGAAATGCATCACTGCAGTGATGTTGTGATCGGCGAAGGCGCGTGCCAGCACCGGGCCGTCGAGCAGATCGCCGGTGACCAGCGGGCCGGCGACGAAACTGCGATGACCCGTCGAGAGATTGTCATACACGACGGGCTGATAGCCGGCGGCGGTCAATGCGCGGCAGGCGTGCGAGCCAATATAGCCCGCGCCCCCGGTGACGAGGACGGTCGGTCGGTCGGTCATATCGTCTTGTGCTCTTCTCTTAGCGGAGGGGTCGGTTGCGGCTGAAGAGAAGATAGAGCGCGCGGGGGTTGGTGGTCAAATAGCGCCAGAGCAGGCGGCGTGGCTCGAGCAAGGTGCGCCAGGCCCATTCGAGCCCGATTTTCTGCATCCATTGCGGCGCGCGGGAACGACTGCCTGACAAGAAATTGAAGAGGCCGCCGGATGTCTTGATAACGCCAACATTGGTGAGCTGCGGCGTGAATTCCTCGACGAATGCCTGCTCATTGGGCACGCCGAGCGCAACCCACAGATAGTCCGGCGCAAGCGCGTTGATCTCCTCGACCTTCTCGCGTAGCGCTTCGCCACGCAGATAGCCGTGGCTGTGCCCGACGATCTTGAGGTTCGGATACATCTTCTGGACGTTTTCGACCGCTGCGATGTTCTCGGCCTCGCTGGCGCCGAACATGTAGAAGGTGCGGCCCAGCGCCTCCGCCTTGCGCGCGACGACGTGGAACAGGTCCGTGGTTGCAACGCGTTCCGGCAGCGGAAACCAGGATTGCAGCTTCGAGGCGGCGACCAGCGGCTGGCCGTCGGCGTTGATCAGATCGGCGGCACGGAACAGGCGCTCGGTCTGCGGTTCGGTCGAGCAGCGCGCCAGCACCTCGCCATTGGCCGAGGTCAGGAACAGCGGACGGCCGATGCGACTGTCGGGATCGGTCGCCTCGATCATGAAATCGGCGGTCTCTTCCAGGTCGAGCGCGGCCATGCGAAGCCCGCCGACGGTGATCCGTGGCACGTCGGCAGTTGCTGCCCGTCCGTCGAGGTTGACGCGGCGCTCAAGCATATTGTCTGCCTCGCTGGCGCGTTTCGACTGCGGGGGTGAGCTCGTCGAGCACGACGCCGACGAGCTTGCGCTCGGCGCGGCCGAGCGCGGCCAGGATTTCTTCGAGACTGTCGTTGATGTCGAGGCTGGTCGGCAGCACGGCCACCAGCGCGTCGGTGTCATCGAGCAGCTTGCGGCTGCCGGCAGGAAGCGGCATCGCAGGGCCGTCGAGGATGACGAGGTCGTAGCCGCCTGCGGCGCGCGCCTGCGCGATCGCCTTGCGGATCGCGTCGGCGGCCTTGCCGGCATCGCCCTCGCCGGCCGGCAGCACCGAAATGCCGTTGACCGTCTTGATCTCGCGTGCGGCCTTGCTGCCGATCGAGAGCCAGCCGAGCCTGCTCGGTTCGTTCCTGCCGGGACGGCTGACCTTGTTCGAGAGCGCGTGGGCCTGATGGTCGGCGTCGATCATCAGCACGCGGGCGCCATCGCGCGCAGCCGCGAGCGCGAAGTTCAGCGCGCTCACGCTGCGCCCGGCGGTCTCGCCAGCGCCGACGAGCGCAATGACGGGCATTGTCTTGTCGCCGGCACGCCGGGCCGCGGCAGCGCGCATGTCGCGCCAGGCGTTGAGCAGCTTCGTCAGGGGAAAGCCGGGCCGCAATGTCGGCCAGCCCAGCCGGGTGAGATCGCCGCCGCCGCCGGTGGTGAGAATGGCGCCGAGCGTGTGAATGACGTCGGCCTCCTGAAGGCGGGCGATCAGCGGCTTTTCGACCAACGAATTTTCGACCATCGCGGGTTGCAGCGGCGGCGCGGCAAGTTCGGGCGGGATCTGCGCGACCTCGGCGGCCCGCGACGGCTGCTCGGGCCGCGAAGCTTCCTGCGCCCGCGAAACCTCGGGCGCGCGCGTTGTCTCCGGCACCGGCTTTCGTTCACGGCGGGCTGGCGCGGGCACCGGCGCGGTTGCGCCGGCGAACAGAAGCTCGGCCGCGACGAACCAGCTCGAGGCCGCAAGCGCGCCAAAGATGAAGCCGATCATGGCGAACAGGCTCATCGCCGGCGGGAACGAGCGCCGCTGCGGCACGGTCGCTTCGCCGATGACGCGGGCCGCGGAGGTGTTCAGGCTCTCCTGCTCCTCGGTTTCGCGCGAGCGCTTGAGGAAGGATTGGTAGACGTCGCGGCTGGCATCGGCTTCGCGCTCCAGCTCGCGCAGGCGCACGGCGGCCTGGCTGAGCTGGACGCTCTGCCGCTTCTGCGCTTCCAGCGCCCGGTTGAGCGAAGCTTCGAAGTCGCGGGCGCGCGTCAAGTCGTTCTTGGCGGACTGGGCGAAGCGGTCGATCTCTTCGTTGATGGTGCGCTTGAGGTCCTCGACCTGCTTTTCGGTCTGGCGCAGCGCCGGATGGCGCGGGCCGAGCTCGCCGGCCTGCTCAGCATACTTCTTGCGTGCATCGGCATATTGCGCGCGCAGGTTCGCAATGGTCGGCGATTGCAACGCTTCTGGTATAGCGCCGGCATCGGCAGCGGTACGGCGGCTCGCCTCGATCTGGTCGAGCCGCGCCTGGGCATCCATCGTCGCCGCGCGCGCCGCGGAAAGCCGCTGGTTGCTGGCGGAGAGCTGCTGGTCGCTGATCAGCGCATCCTGGGTGCCGACGAAATTGTTCTGGGCCTTGTAGGTGGCGAGCGCGGTCTCGGCGTTGCGCAGCCGCTCGCGCAGCTCCTTGAGGCGGCCGGAGAGATCGTTGGTGGCGCGCCGTGCGGCCGAAGCCTGGGAGTTGCGGGATTCGGCGAGGTAGGCATTGGTCAGCGTGTTGGCGAGCATCGCCGCCTTCGCCGGATCCGTCGACCAGACCTCGATGTCGACGATGAAGCTCTTCTCGGTCTTGCGGATCGTGATGTGCCTGTTCAGCGCCTCCAGCGCCGCAAGCTGCACCTCGTTGTTGGCCGCAGCGGAGGGCGCGGGAGGCTGAAGGCCGATCAGGCCGAGCAGCGACGACATCAGGCTCCTGCCGTCGCCGCCGCCGAATTCCGGATCCTTGTCGAGACCCGCCTGCTGGATCACCTTGAGCAGGACGCTGTTGGCGGTGATCAGGCGCGCCTGGCTCTCCACCACCATGGACATGCCGGAGACGTCCTGCGCGCGCGGCGTCAGCTCGCGATCGACAAGCTGAAGCTCGCGCGGATCGACATAGAGCTGGGCGGTGGCGGTGTAGCGAGGCGTCAGGCTCTTGCCAATCGTGACGGCAAGCGTTGCGCCGAGCAGGGCAGCCGCGGCAATCGCGATCTTGCGCCGCCAGAGCAAATTGGCGAGCTCCAACACGTTGAAGCCGGCCTGAGACCTCTGTTGCGGGAGCTCGGACCTCGCCCGATCGATCGGCTGGTTGTAGTCAAGCATGATCCCCAGCTTTCATTCTAAATGCCGCAGGCTGAGGGGTTAGTCTTCGCTCGACGCCATGCACCCGGGATATAGGTGCCCAATCAACGCAACAGGGAAAATTAACCATACTCATTGAGAGACTATTCACCGAAATGGCAAACAAAGCGTTTAAGCGCTTGCCACGCCACCGTGCGTCCTCGTGACGCTCGGGTCGAGCGGGCTCCCTGGAGATTAACGGTTCGTTACCGCGCACGGCTCGGATGCGAGGCTCCGCTTGTCCTGTGATGAGCCGCGCGCGCGCCATGATGGTCAGCTCTTCCGCAGGATGACGTGATAGTCGCCGCGGCGGACGTCGATGTCGCGCGGAAGCACGGCGTTCAGCACGGCCGCGCCGGCGTCCACGAGGGCCGCGAACAGCGGCTTGCGCCGGCGCATCTCGGGATAGCGCGGACTCTCGACCTCACGGCGGTAGATCATCTCGAGACCGTTGGCGGTCGCGAATGCTTCCAGCCGGGACAGCGTCACCAGCGGGTGAAAGAAGGTCGGGAATGGCGGCTCGCCGGGCAGACCGGCATCCTTGATGCCGCGAATGTGCCGATAGAACCAGACGTGAAACCA
This sequence comes from Bradyrhizobium nanningense, assembly GCF_004114535.1. GTDB lineage: Bacteria > Pseudomonadota > Alphaproteobacteria > Rhizobiales > Xanthobacteraceae > Bradyrhizobium > Bradyrhizobium nanningense. Next base: position 189,340 of record NZ_LBJC01000023.1, on the reverse strand, counting down.
GTGCGGCGAATATTTGGTGACGATTCCGGACAGCGAGCGGGGATTGGGAGCGCCGATCAGGATCATGCCGCCGCGCTTGAGCGCATCGCGGAAATTCAGCAGCGCGGCGTCGACATGGGGCAGATGCTCGATCACGTTGTAGCAGATCACGAGATCGAAAGTCTCGCGCCCGAAACGGTAGGTCTGCACGTCGCCGAGGATCGCTTCGTCCGCGTAAGTGTTGTTGCGGACCTGGTCCTCGTCGATGTCGACGACGGTGACCTTGCTGCGGCCGAGCAATTCCGGCGGCAGGACGCTGCACGAGCCGCCGCCGGCTTCGTAGATGGCGAGTTGGCCTTTCGGCAATTCACGGCGCAGCACCTCGTGCACGGCCAGCAGGCTGTCGCGGGCTTCGCCGGGGACGAGATCGTGCAGCGCCTGCACGGGTGCGGCGCCCGCGGGGATCCGGATCGCCGTGGCTGTCGCGAAATCGATCGTGGCTGGCTTGTTCATATTTTCTGACCGCGCTTGTTCTAATCAAATTTACAGGAAAAGACTCGCTTGCCCGAAGAGCAAATCCGATGCCGCGCCGTCTCACCGATAGCAGTGCTTACGGTCGGGTTAATGCGCACACGCATTAACTACGGCATTGTTCATGTTGAGTCGGTTGCTGCCGCATGGACCGCGATTTGCAGTATCACGCGCAGATGATTTCGCGGGAGAAACAGGCGAAAGCGGTTAAACGCATGATATCGGTTCAGCGGGGCCGGGAGATCGGCGCGAGGCCTGGCGCGCGCCTTGGCCGGGCCGCTCATTTTGGGACGCATCTGTCTCGCTTCGATGTGCCGTCGCGGGATGCGTGACTGAAGCAGGGCTTTTTCAACATATCTCGGACATCTAGAACCACATGACATTGATCCCGACAGACCTGTCCGCCACGCGCATCTCCGATGCCCTGGGCAATCCCAACCGGGAGATCGCGGCGAGCTCCCGCGTCATCGACCTGTCGGTCGGCATCGTCGTCTGCATTCCCTGCTTCCGCCGTCCGCAACACCTGCGGCTGACGCTGGAATCGCTGGCGAACCAGCGTACCCCGCGCTCCTTTGCGGTCGTCATGGTCGAGAACGATACTGCACGGCGCGAAAGCGCGCCGGTCGCCGCGGAGTTTCTGGCCGCCGGCAGGCTGCAGGGTGTCTGCCTTGTCGAAAAACGGCAGGGCAATTGCCAAGCGATCAACGCTGCCTTCGAGACGGCGCAGGCGCTGTTTCCCGCCGCGACCCGCTTCCTGATGATCGACGACGACGAGATCGCATCGAGCGACTGGCTCGAGCTGATGGTCCGCACCGCGGAGGCGACCGGCGCCGACGTGGTCGGCGGGCCGGTGCTGCCGGTGTTCGAGGACGACAGCAAGCCGTGGCTGTCGCGTCATCCGGCCTTCCGTCCCGCCTACGACTATTCCGGCGCGGTGCCGCTGATCTATGGCTGCGGCAATTGCCTGATCACACGCTCCACCTTCGAGCGGTTCGATCGTCCCGCGTTCGACCTGCGTTTCAATTTCCTCGGCGGCGGCGATTGCGACTTCTTCGTGCGATGCCGCGATGCCGGCATGATCTTCCACTGGACGGCGGAGGCCGTCATTACCGAGACCGTGCCGCAAAGCCGAACCAGTTTTGGCTGGATCGCAAGGCGCGGTCTGCGCATCGGCGCGATCAATTATCGGGTGCAGTCGAAGGCTGCTCAGAGCGCAGGCGGCCGCGCGTGGGTGTTTGCGCAAATGCTCGGACGGCTGCCGCTGTCGCTGGTTCGGTCCGCTCGCCTGCTGGCGACGTCGAAGGCCGTCGTCGCCATGCATCCGGCGCTGGTGGCGCTCGGCTCCATGCTCGCGGCGTTCGGCTTCGCGCCGAAGCCCTATGAGGCCTCCAAGATCGTGTCGTGACGGCTAGATGCCGAAGCGGGCGAGGGCGGTCCTTGCCGTGGCGCGCGGCAGCGCCTTGAGTGAGCGCCGCCCGACCATCCCGAGATAGCCGAAGGCCTGGCGATATCGGCCGAAGCGAACCGCCTGCATCGCCGAATAGGTGATGAGATGAAGTTCGGCGGCGAGGCGCAGCCGGGGTGCCGTGCCCTCTGGCAATCTCGCCATGATCAGCCCGTCGTCGAACACCCGCGCGATGGCCGGGAAGAAGTCCTTCGGTGTCCGGACCGCGGCGTTCATGGTGTTGGCGGTGTGCAGACGATAATCGAGCAGCAGCTTTGGCGCGAATTCGAATTCGCCGATCGCGGCGAGGCGGCACCAGCAATGCCAGTCCTCGCAATACCGGAGGGAGGTGTCGAAGCCGCAGATGGCGCGGAAGGCCTCCGCCCGTGCGAGCGCGATACCGCCATTGACGATGAAATTGCCAGCCGCGAGCCGTGTCAGCACGTCGCCCGACGGCTTGCGGCGTCCCTTCAACAGGCCACGCCGGCCGATCTGGCGTCCGTCGCTGTCGATCGTGTTGTAGTCGCCGTAGACGAGAACCGCACGCGGAGCGCCGCGTGCCGCCGCCAGGAGCGCAGCCACAGCGCCGGAACGCAGGCGGTCGTCGGCATCGAGGAAGAGCAGCCACTCGCTGCTCGCATGACGTGCGCCGAGATTGCGCGCCGCCGACACGCCCGCGGACTGATTGTGGATCAGGCGCAGCCGCGGGTCGTGCACGGCGCGGACGATTGCCAATGTATCGTCCGTCGAGCCGTCGTCCACGACGATCACTTCGGCGACATCGCCTTGGGCCAGTGCGGTCGCGATGGTTTCCCTGACATAAGCCGCGGCGTTCTTGGCGGGAATGATGACGGAGACCAACGCGACCGAATTCACCGGCAGCGGCAGGCGCGCTGCCGACGTTGCGCGAGAGGCGGCCGGCAAGTCGAGGACGTCTTCGGCGGTGATCAAGCTGTGGCTCGTTTTAATGATCTGTTAACCAGGGCGCATCAGGCGGGTTGCCGACGTTGGCGATCGCAACCTCGGCGGCCTGCAGATGATACTCACATTGCGGTGGAATGGCTGTCGGGAAGGCATGCGCGGCGCTGGTTTCGTAGAATAGCGTTAAGCCGCTGGCATTAAGCCTGTGGCAAATTCGGAAGAGTGCGGCAGCCGGTCCCATGCGAGAATGCGCATTAGGCCGCCGCGGATGGATCCAGTGCCCGCAAAGACGTTCGAACACGACCCCGATGCGATGGTCCTCAACCTCTTTTACGAGGACAAGGACGATCGATGGTTTCCCGGCGACCGGCATCTGCGGCGCATGGCGCGCCGTATGCTGCTCGGCGAGCCGCGCATGAGCGGTCAGCTTCGCGTGTTCCTCAATCTCTGTGACGGGCTAGACCGGCTCGGCATCCGCTATCGTGTCAACGATTACGGCTACATCGCGCAGCATCCCGACGAGCTCGCCTGCATCATCGGCCGCACCTTTCTGCTCGACAAGTTTTCGTGGAAAAACCCGATCCTGCTCGGTGTCGCCGCCCATAATCATCCGCTCGACGATCCCGATCTGTTCAAGCGTCTGCCGGTGAAGAAGGTCGTGGTGCCCGGCCCCTGGTACGCCGACATGTATCGGCCGTACTGGCCCGACACCGAAGCCTGGCCAATCGGCATCGATACGGATCTGTGGGCGCCGTCGCACGCCTCTCAAAAGACGGTCGATGTGCTGATCTACGACAAAGTCCATTGGGACCGCGAGCGCTATGCGCCGGAGTTGATCGAGCCGGTCCGTGCCCGGCTCGTCAAGGAGGGGCGCTCGTTCACGGAGCTGCGCTACGGCAGCTACAAGGAGGAAGACTATCAGGCCGCGCTGGCGGCCGCGCGCGCGATGATCTTCCTGTGCCAGAACGAAAGCCAGGGCATCGCCTATCAGCAGGCCTTGTCTTGCGGCGTGCCTGTTTTCGCCTGGGATCCGGGCGGGCCGTGGCGAGATCCCGACTACTATCCGCACCGCGTCCAGTTCGCGCCCGTGTCGTCGGTGCCGTATTGGGACGAGCGCTGCGGCGCCAAGTTCGTCGACATCGCGGGGTTCGAAGCGGGGTGGCAAGGCTTCTGGGACGGCTGCGCCGCGGGCGCGTTCGACCCGCGCGGCTATATCCTGGACAATCTCACGCTCGAGCAACGGGCGCTGCAATATTACGAGATTGCACGGAGCATCGTGCGGCAGCCGGCGGCGCACAGCTCCGGCACGCCGGTTGACGGACGCGCACCAGGGGCGAGCCAGAACCTGGAGCTTCACCGCCGTCACCGGATGTCTTGAGCCGTGGACCGCAGCATGGACCGCAGCGCCGCCGACATGACCGACCTCGAGGCCCGATCGTTGGGCCAGATGCTGCGTGATGGCCTTAAGGAGCTGAATGCCGCGCAGGCGGCGCGCTGCCTTGTCGCCGTCGCGTCGCTGCTGCTGGTGCTGGTGACGCTCGATCCCTTCCCGGATCTGCGCAATCCCGACGTCACCACCGTCGTCGGCGGGCGAATGGCACTGGCCTATATCTCTTGGGCTTTCCTCGCTGCAGTCGCGGTGCTGTTCGTCGCTGGCACGGATGCGCCTGCGCTGAAGACCCTGGTGACGCCGCTTCATCTCTGTCTCGTGGGATGGCTGCTGATCAACATCGTGCTGTCCGAGAGCCGCGGCGTGTCGATGCAGCGCTTCGTGCTCCTCGTCAGCATGACGTCGCTCGCCGTCCTGCTGCCATTGCTGCCGCCGACGCAGCGCAGCTTCAACCTGTGCCTGGGGGCCGCTGCGCTGGTGCTGCTCGCGCTGTGCTATCTCGGTGTCGTCCTCGCGCCGCAATATTCGATCCACACCGCGCTCGATATCGCCGAGCCGCAGCTCGCCGGCGACTGGCGCGGCAGTTTTGGCCATAAGAACGTCGCCTCGCCCGTGATGACGATTCTGGTCTATGTCGGCATCTATCTGTCCGCCGTCGGCTCCTTCGTGATGGGACCGGCTATCGCCGTGCTGGCCGGCCTCTTCCTGATCTTCACCGGCGGCAAGACCTCGTCGGTGCTGTGCCTTGCGATCTACGCGCTCGCCTCGCTGACCTATGTCACGCCACACCTGTGGCTGAAGCGGATCATCTGCTTCGTGCCGCTGATCGTGATGAACCTGCTGACGGTCGGCAGTGTCCTGAGCCCGGCGCTCGGGGCCATGACGCGTCTGCTTCCGCTCGATCCCACCTTCACGGGCCGTTCCGACATCTGGGAGTTCGCGCTTGCGGCCGTCGCCGAGAAGCCGATCATCGGTCACGGCTATGCGGCCTTCTGGGACGACGTCACGGCACGGCAGACCGCCCAGGGTGCTGAATGGGCGACCTCGGCGGCGCACAGCCACAACAGCTATCTCGACCTCGCGGTCACCATCGGCCTGCCAGGGCTGCTGCTCGTGATCCCAGTCTTCGTGCTCGCCCCGCTCGGCAATTTCCAGTCCGCCCAGACACACAATCGCAGTGGTGCGCTGGCAAAGCTGTTCCTGACCGTGTGGTTGTTCGGCCTTTATTATGGAGCGACCGAGACCTTCCTGCTGGAGCGACAAAATCCGATCTGGTTCATGTTCGCTCTGGCCGCGGCCGGTCTGCACTTCCTGGCGAGGTTCCAATGCGTTGCGCAAGCGGAACCGAAGCCATGACGTTGCTCGGCGTCGAGCGATTGGATGGCCTCGCGTCCGGCGCATCGAGAATCGCGATCGATGTCGTGCGTGACTGGCGCCAGGCCGCTTTGCGCCTGAACACCGGGCATCGCACCGCCTTTCAGCATGGCTACTGGCTCGGCCCCTGGTACCGGGCGTTCCATGACGTCGCGCCGTTGATTGCCATGATCTCCGATGCCGCCACCGGCAAGGAGATCGCGATGGTGCCGATGATCAGCCATGTCAGGCGCGGCATCCGCATCGTCGAATTCGCCGATCTCGACGTCTCCGACAACAACGCGCCGATCCTGGCGTCCGATGCCACGCTGGATACGGGGGCGGCGCATGCAATCAGCAGGGCGTTGGTCGAGGCGTTGCGCGCCTTGCCGGACCGCTTCGATCTGCTCCGCCTCAGGAAGATGCCGACCCAGGTCGGCGGCAAGCCGAACCCGCTGGCGTCGCTCGGGCGGATCGGGTCCTCCTCGCTCAACGGCAATCTCGTGCTGATGGGCGACGACTACGAGGACTATCAGGCATCGATCAAGCGCACGCAGATGCCGCGTTCCTGGCGCGTCTTCAGCCGGCACCAAGGCGCACGATTCGAGATCGCCACGGACGTCACGCGCGCGCACGAGCTGCTGGACGTGATGGATGTCCAGCAGCAGGCGCGTATGCGAACGCTCGGCTCGCGGTTCGTCCTCAACGACGAGACTCACGCGCGATTTTATCGCGAGGTTGCCTGCCAGGGCCTTGCGGAAGGCTATGCCGTCGTTTCGGCATTGGTCTGCGACGAGGCTATCGTCGGCACGTCGTTCGGCGTCAGGCAAGGCACGACTTATTACCTGCTGCGCATCAGTCACGCCGGCGATTCATGGTCGAGCTGCTCTCCCGGGCGACTCATCATCGAGCGCACGATGGCGGCGCTGCATACAAAGGGCGTGCGCCGTTTCGACCTCAGCATCGGCAATCAAGACTACAAGCGCCGCTTCGGCGCCGAGAGGGTGCCGCTGACTGATGTCAGCGTTGCGCTGTCCTGGCGCGGCCTGCCCTTTGCCCTGCGCGACCACGCCGCGCAGGGCCTGCGCCGCTATCCCCAGGCTGCCGCCCTTGTTGCGCGGGCCCTGGGCAAAGGGGCGCGTTGAAGCGGCATTCCCGGACGGGAATGCCGCGAACGTATCGGCTGCAGATCAGCCGTGGAGTTTTTTGGCGGTCTCCGCGATCTGGCGTCCCTGATAGCGCGCGCCGGCGAGCTCGTTGGCGCTGGGCTGGCGGCTGCCGTCGCCGCCGGTGATCGTGGTGGCGCCGTAAGGCGCGCCGCCGGTGATCTCGTCGAGCTTCATCTGACCGGCGAAGCCGTAATTCATGCCGACCACGACCATGCCGAAATGCAGGAGGTTGGTGATGATCGAGAACAGCGTCGTCTCCTGGCCGCCGTGCTGGGTCGCGGTCGAGGTGAAGGCGCCGCCGACCTTGCCGTGCAGCGCGCCCTTGGCCCAGAGCCCGCCGGCCTGATCGAGGAAGTTCGCCATCTGCGAGGCCATCCGGCCGAAGCGCGTGCCGGTGCCGACGATGATCGCGTCGTAATTGACGAGGTCCGCGATCTCAGCGATCGGGGCGGCCTGAGCGAGCTTGTAATGCGAGGCTTTCGCGACCTCGGCCGGCACCAGCTCCGGCACGCGCTTGATGTCGACAGTCGCGCCGGCCTCGCGCGCGCCTTCAGCGACGGCGTTCGCCATCGCTTCGATATGGCCATAGGCGGAATAATAGAGGACGAGAACTTTGGTCATGGTGGTCTCCGTTGATTGGATTTGATTGCTGGCTGTTGGGTGTTACGCCGCGTCGACGAGCACGAGCTCGGAGTCTTCGAGCGCCGTGATCGTCAGCCGCTCCTCGTCGCGGATCGCGGCGCCGTCACGGGCGTTGACGCGCACGCCGTTGATCTCGACGGCGCCCGCCGCGGGCACCAGATAGAGGTGCCGCGACGTCTGCGGCGCGTACTCCGCGCTCTCGCCCGCCTTCAGCGTCGTCGCGAGCACCCGCGCATCGGCGCGGATCGGCAACGCGTCGGTGTCACCCTCAAGGCCGCTCGCAATGGTGACGAGCTTGCCGGAGCGGTTCGCCTTCGGAAACGGCTTCGAGCCCCAGGTCGGCTGTCCGCCGCGCACCGTCGGCTCGATCCAGATCTGGAAGATCCGCGTCTTCGTCGGCTCCAGATTGTACTCGGAGTGGCGGATGCCGCTGCCGGCGCTCATCACCTGGACGTCGCCCGCTTCGGTGCGGCCCTCGTTGCCGAGGCTGTCCTGATGGGTGATCGCACCCTCGCGCACATAGGTGATGATTTCCATGTTGGCGTGGGGATGGGCGGGAAAGCCGGTGTTCGGCGCGATCTCGTCGTCGTTCCACACCCGCAGGGCGCCATGACCCATGTTGTTCGGGTCATAATGGCTGGCGAAGGAGAAATGATGCTTGGCCTTGAGCCAACCGTGGTCGGCGCCGCCGAGCTTTGCGAAAGGTCTGAGTTCGATCATGCGTAGATCCTCTGGTGAACGTATGGGCAATTCGACTGCGATTGATCCCTTGGATAAGTCCTCGCCCATGGTATAGAAATAGAAACTGTTGAAATGCATTGTTTCCAAAAATACCAAAACTGGATCCGCCCCATGGCAAAACTCCCGGATTTCGAGGCCCTCGCGATTTTCGCAAAAGTCGTGGAATTACGGTCGTTTGCGGGGGCCGCGAGCGAGCTGGCGACGTCCAAGGCGACGGTGTCCAAGGCGGTCACGCGGCTGGAGGAGCGGCTCGGCGCGCGCCTGTTCAACCGCACCTCGCGCCGGCTTGCGCTGACCGATGCCGGGCACAAGCTCGCCGAGCGCGCGACGCGTCTTCTGGCCGACGGCGAAGCGGCGGAGAACGAGGCGCTGGCGCAATCGGTGGCGCCGCGCGGCCTGGTGCGGCTCGCCGTGCCCATGACGTTCGGCATCAAGGCGGTGGCGCCGCTGCTGCCCGAATTCTTCGAGACCTATCCTGAAGTTTCGGTCGATCTGCATTTGAGCGATGCGACCATCGACCTGATCGGTGAGGGCTTCGACATGGCGGTGCGGATCGCGCGGCTGCCCGACTCTTCGCTGATCGCGCGGCGGCTCTTCACCATGCCGCGCTTCACCGTGGCCGCACCGTCTTATCTGAAGCGCCATGGCCGGCCGACGCATCCGATGCATCTGGCCGAGCACAAATGTTTCAGCTACGCCTACATGTCGACGCCCAACATCTGGCACTACACCAATTCGGCCGGTGAGCAGGCCAGCGTGCGGCCGGGTGGCCAGCTCCGCGTCAACAATGGCGAAGCCGTGATGCCGGCGCTGGTCGCGGGCCTCGGCATCGCCGAGCTGCCCGAATTCATCGTCGGCGAAGCGATCTCGTCGGGCGCCGTCGAAGTGATCCTGAAGGACTGGAAGCAGGCCGAAGGCGCCGTCCACCTGGTGACGCCGCCCGGCGGCCCGCGCCCCGCGCGCGTCGAAGCCCTCGGCGATTTCCTCGCGGCCAAGCTGCCGGGTACCTGCAAGCGGCGGACGCGTGTGAAGGTCAAGGGGTCGTAGGAGAGCGAGCAGCTTCGACACCCCGTCATTGCGAGCAGAGCGAAGCAATCCGGAGTGTCTCCGCGGAGAGATTCTGGATTGCTTCGTCGCAAGAGCTCCTCGCAATGACAAGCGTGACTACGACACCTTCACACCGTCGATCGCCACGATGCGCAAGCTCGGCTTTAACGTCTCGTCGAGCTGCGACTTCAATTCGTGAACGCGCGGGTTGCTCGAGCGTGCGGCACACACCGCGTATTGATGGACCGATTGCGCCAATGCGCGCCGCGCTTCCGGCGTCCGCGTCAATTCGGGCTCTGCAAGCCGCAACACGATCGCCGCGAGATTCACCAGCATCTCGTCCAGCGCGACGTCGATGGTCGCCAGATTCCGCATCGCTCACTCTCCTTGAGAGGGCAACAGCGCGTCCGGGCATGCGTTCCTGGCGGAGCCGGACATGGCTAACGCTTCGTAAACGTCTTGTTCTTGCCGCTTGGCGGCGGTCAAGAAGATCGGCAAGGTGGAGTAGGTTCCAGAGCTGGTTTCACATTTTGTTGTTGGTCCAGAACCGGCTCCCGCCTCATTGATTGATGAAAATCGACGGGAATCGAGAAGGATCGGGACATGCGAACAGAGCGGATTGCGCTGGGTGTGGCGCTCGCGGTCGGCGGCATCGTCGCGCAGGGCGCAGCATTCGCTGAAGAGTATCGCGGAACAATGGAACAGCAGATGGCGTGTACGCCGGACGTCTGGCGGCTATGCAGCGACCAGATTCCCGACGTCAGCCGCATCACCGCCTGCTTGCAGCAGAACACGCCGCAGCTCTCGAGCGGCTGCCGCGCCGTGTTCCAGTCCAACAACCAGATGCCGCCGCAACAGCAGGTCCCGCGCAATCGCGCTGCACCGCCGCGCTATAACAATGCGCTGCCGCCACCTCCGCAGGCGCAACCGCGTCCCTATGACGAGGATGACTAGCCTCTGTTAAGGGCGGTGTTCGCAGACGTCGACCCATTCGGCCGCGGTGAGCTCGGCCATCCGCTCCGGCGTGATGCGCACCGCGCTGTGGGTTGAGCCGGCGGCCGGCACCACCACGTCGAACGCCTTCAGCGACACGTCGCAATAGACCGGCAGCGGCGCCTTCAGGCCGAACGGGCAGACGCCGCCGACCTCGTGTCCGGTGATGTCGGCGACCTCCTCCAGCCCGAGCATCTTCGGCTTGCCGCCGAACTGCGCCTTGACCTTCTTGTTGTCCATTCGCGAGGTGCCGGCGGCCACGATCAGGATCACGCGCTCGCCGATGCGCAAGGACAACGTCTTGGCGATCCGGCCGGGCTCGACGCCATAGGCTTCGGCCGCAAGCGGCACCGTGGCCGAGCTGATCGGCGATTCCATCACGGTGATGTCGGGGGCTTTCTTGGCGAAGAAGGCGCGAACGGATTCCAGGCTCATTCCGGGCAGCTCATGTCAGACTTGTCAGACTTACGGGCGGCGATGCCTAGGCAATCCCTGGCAGCTCGGAGAGCGCATGGACGCGGTGGTCCGGCGCAAAGCCAAGCTCGTCCATCTGGGTGCGGATCGCCCTAAACATGGTGAGCGGTGCCATGAGTTCGTTCTCGACGCAAGCCAGCGCCATGGCTTCCGGCGTCACCCGCTCGATCCAGGCGACGTTCAATCCAAACGACTTTGCTCCCGCCACGTCCCAGGGATTGGAGGACACGAACAGAACCTCGCTCGGCGCGGTACCGAGCACCTCGCCGATCAGCTCATAGGCCGCCGGGCTCGGCTTGAAGATTTTCTTGGCGTCCACGCTGATGGTCGCATCGAGCAGGCGGTCGAGCCCGGAATTGCGCACCAACGCATTCAGCATGTCCGGGCTGCCATTGGAGAGGATGGCAAGCTTTCGCGGTTTGAGCGCGGTGAGCGCTGCGGTGGCATCCGGATAAAGATCGAGCTGCAGGTACTTCTCAATGACGCGCTCGAACGCCTCGCTCTCGTAGGCCAGCCCCAGCACCCGCAACGTATAGGCAAGGGAGTCGCGGGTGACCGCGCCAAAATCCTGGTAGCGCCGCATCAGCGAGCGCAACCAGGTGTATTCGAGCTGCTTGATGCGCCAGACCTGCGTGATGATCTCGCCATAGCCCGGAAACGCATCCTCGGTGATCTCCGCGACCGACTGGATGTCGTAGAGCGTCCCATAGGCGTCGAAGACGACGGCGTTGATGCTCATGGGCTGTCCTTCCAGGTCGTTGCGGTCGCAAGAATTCCGCTTGGGGAGTGCGCATCATCGTCAGCTTACCAGAGCAAAGCGGAGGTCTGCCACTGCAAGTGTGATCGGCGGGTCGTTACCCGGAAGAGACGTTGAAGGGGTGCCATTTGTGTTTAGTCATATTGTTCGGGGCAGGAATACAACCGAGGGCTCGATCTCAACAAGGAACTCGTCCCTGGCGAGGCTCGTAACTCCGATCCAAGTTGTGCACGGTGGATTATCACCAAATACAGCCTTGAGGGCGTGAGATATGGCGTCACCTTGGTGGAGGTGGGTTTGCCTGATGTAAATCCGTAGCGATCCCACGTCATCAAGTCTGGCACCAACGGAAGCTAGGGCGACGCTGAGGTTTTCCAAACTCTTTTCCAATTGGCGTCCAATGTCATCAGTACCGACGATGTTTCCATTCGAGTCCCACGCGACTTGACCAGAAATGTGTATCGCGTGCCCTAGGGGCGTCGGAGTAACGGCCACCTGAGCAAGACCGAATTTCCGACTGTCAAAAAGCTCGGTTGGAATTTTCATAGACCGGGTCATTACAGCTTCCTAGTTGGGGCAGGTCGCGGCGTTGTTGCCGACAACACTAACCTACGCTTGCTCAGGAAGGGCACTTCCGTTTATGGCCCGTCGCGGACCATCCGTGGCAGTTACTCGAATGTCGGTTGTCGACTGTAATTCCGACCCGGCCGGGAGCGTCGACGGAAGCCTGGCGCAGTCTGAGGTCTTGAGCATGAGGGCTTCGGTCGTTCGATCGAATGCCGCAACAATGGAGGTATGCTCCCTCCCCCGCTTGCGGGGGAGGGCTGGGGAGAGGGTGTCACCACAGCGGGATAATCCCCTAGAGGAAAGAACACTCACCCGCCGCACGGGACGATGCTTCGCATCGCCCGGCGCGTCGGCCTCTCCCGCAAGCGCTTGCGGGAGGGGTGCACCGAGCCCTCGGCCGCGTGATTCAGCCTAAGCCCATTGCGCTCTAGATTCCCAAAATCTTCCTTGCGTTGGCCTTCAGCACCTTCGGCCGGATCTCGTCGCGGATGTCGATCTTGGCGAAATCCGACAGCCAGCGGTCGGGCGTGATCACCGGCCAGTCCGAGCCGAACAGCATCTTGTCCTGCAGGATCGAGTTGATGTAGCGCACCAGGATCGGCGGGAAGTACTTTGGTGACCAGCCGGAGAGGTCGATGTAGACGTTCGGCTTGTGGGTCGCGACCGACAGCGCTTCCTCCTGCCAGGGGAAGGAGGGGTGGGCGAGGATGATCTTGAGGTCGGGGAAATCGGCCGCGACGTCGTCCATGTACATCGGGTTGGAATATTTCAGCCGCATCCCCATGCCGCCGGGCATGCCCGAGCCGACCCCGGTCTGGCCGGTGTGAAACAGCGCGATCGCGCCGCCATTGTTGATTTCTTCATAGAGCGGATAGGCCATGCGGTCATTGGCATAGAAGCCCTGCATGGTCGGGTGGAATTTGAAGCCGCGCACCCCGTATTCCTCGATCAGCTTGCGTGCTTCGCGCGCCCCGAGCTTGCCCTTGTGCGGGTCGATCGAGACGAAGGGAATGAGGACGTCGAGATGGTCGGAGGCGACCTCCAGCATCTCGTAATTGTTGTAGCGGCGGAAGCCGGTCTCGCGCTCGGCATCGACGGGGAAGATCACCGCCGCGATGTTCTTGGAGCGGTAATAGGCCGCGGTTTCCGGCACCGTCGGCGGATGCTTGTTCGGCGATTTGAAATACTCCGCCATCTGCGCCTGGAAATCGTCATAGCCGTCGTCGGGGTGGCAGCCGCAGGGCTCCTCGGCGTGGGTGTGGATGTCGATGGCGACGACATCGTCGATATTGGGCAGCTTCAGCTTCGGCATGGGTTTCCTCCCGACGGGTTGCCAAATTGATTATATGATATAACGAATTTGGCAAGGCGTCGCCGAAAGGGGCTGATTTCTCTGGCGATAAATCGGGCCGATCCGGCCGTTTCTACTGTGCGTGGGGTTGTTCTCGAGAATTTGCCGGTTCGGAAGGCGGCAGTTAACATTGACATCACCTCCCGCCATGCCTTAAGAACCGCCCCGTCCCGGGCGGTCATCCGCCAGCGGGAAAAATCTCATTTTGCCACATTCGCGCGTGCCGCAACGGTAGTGCCGAACACGGCCTTTCGAACGTTCAGGATTCCGCCATGAAGGTCCGTAACTCGCTGAAATCGCTGCGCGGTCGCCATCGCGCCAACCGCCTGGTCCGCCGCAAGGGCCGGGTCTATGTGATCAACAAGGTGCAGCGCCGCTTCAAGGCTCGCCAGGGCTGATCGGTCAGTCCGATCTCTGCCCTCGCGGTCGCCTCGCGCGTTCCCGCAAGACCACGGCTCACACGAGTTTGACGCCGCCTTTGCTTTGCAAGGGCGGCTTTGCGCGTTTAGACTTTCACCATGGCAGTGAGATTCCAGTTTGCGCGCACTCTGTGTCTGGCCCTCGTGCTGGGAACCGCTGGGCTGGCTCCAGCCTGGGCCCAGCAGGTTGAGCCGCCCGGCAAGCAGAAGAAGCTGCCCGAGGCGCCGGCCAAGCTGCCGAAGGTCGATCGCACCAAGAATCTCGATTTCCTGTTCGGCGCGCTGAAGGCTGCACCCGACGAGGTCAGCGCCAAGCATGTCGAAGCGCGGATCTGGGCGATCTGGCTCCAGACCCCGAGCGACACCGCGGCGCTGTTGATGACGCGCGCCAAGACCGCGGTCGATGCGAAGAAGATCGATGTCGCGATCAAGCTGCTGGATTCGATCATCAAGCTCAGGCCCGACTACATCGAGGCCTGGAACCGGCGCGCCACGCTCTATTACATGCAGAACGACTATGGCCGCTCGCTCGCGGATATCCAGCAAGTGCTGGTCCGGGAGCCGCGCCATTTCGGCGCGCTTGCAGGCCTCGGCATGATCATGCAGGAGGTCGGTGACGAGAAGCGCGCGCTCGACGCCTATCGCAAGGCGCTCGCCGTCAATCCGCACCTCGAAAAGATCCCCGATCAGGTCAAGGCGCTGACCGAGAAGGTCGAAGGCCGCGATATCTAGCCGACAACTCGATCAGCTTTCGAGCAATTGCACCCTGCGCGGGTTAACCACGATCGGAAACGCCGCGGCGCAAGGACTATTGCCCGGCCTGCCGCAGGCCTACCTGCATGGCAGGAGCGAAAGCCATGAAGCGTTTGATCTTTGCGGGGTGCTTGCTGCTGGCGTCGGGGACGGTGAGCTTTGCCGACGGACTGTTCTGGGTGGTCGGCAACCGCGCCACCGGAAAATGCAATATCGTGAGCAGCAATCCGGTCATCATCGGCGATATCTGGTTCGGCGACGGTCCCTACAAGTCCAAGGCCGATGCCAAGATTGCCCGTTCGACGATCCGCGTCTGTCCCGCGCTCACGCCGGACGAGGAAAAAGACGAGGACGGCACGGATTAGCCTGCGTTCCAAGCCTGATCCGGACCCGAAGGGCCGCGTTCGCGAAAAGTGTGCAGCGGTTTTCCGACAAGATCATGCTCAGAGCCTAAAGTGCGATCGATCGCACTTTAGTGCAAAACGCTGCCGCCGCGCTCGACGAGGCCGTGATCGGCGGCTGCGGCATAAGCCTTTGCCAGCTCCGCCTCGAGATGCTCGTTGATCAGCAGCAGCGCCCGCACGGCACCGCGCAGGTCGCCGTTGCAGCTCGCGACGATTTCGTCGATCGCAGTGTCGTTCGATCTGAAGCTCATCGAAATTCCTCCGGTTCAAACCAGGACAAATTCTGCCGGTCTTTCCCACATCCCCTGAGGCTGCGAGGAGGATCGGCGCCCACCCGCGCCTAGATGGCGGAACCGACCATGGCGATTATAAGGAAGCCGCGATGACGGCCGCATGAAGCTGGTCCGAGGCTTGCGTGTCCTCTTGGAATATTGTTGATTCCATTGAGTTTTTACGTTCGGCAATTGTGCACATATCCACAGCCCCGGCATTTTCGGTGGAAGCACCGAAAGCCGAGGCTGCGAAACTGCCGCCCATCGGACCCGTAACTGCCCTGTGCCCTGGATCTCCCGGATTCTCTCCATGATCGTGATGTCAGTCTTGACGGCGCTGGTTCTGTTGGCGCTGGTCACGCAGGCCGGAATCGTCGCCGTGCAGCGCGCCTTTCCGCCGCAGGGCGAGATGGTCGAGGTCGACGGGGCCACGCTTCACGTCGTCGATATCGGCCCGCGCGATGCGGGGGTGCCGATCGTGATGCTGCACGGCGCAAGCTCCAATCTCGAAGCGATGCGGCGCCCGCTCGGCGACATTCTCGCCAAGGACCATCGCGTCATCCTGGTCGACCGCCCCGGCCATGGCTGGAGCACGCGGGCGCGGCGCCGGGATTCCACGCCGCAGATCCAGGCGCGGATGATCGATGAGGCGCTTGCAAAGCTCGGGATCGAGCGTGCGGTCTTCGTCGTGCATTCCTGGAGCGGCGCGCTCGGCGCGCGGCTTGCGCTCGATCACCCGGGCCGCGTCGCCGGCCTCGTCATGCTCGCGCCCGTCACCCATCCCTGGCGCGGCGGCGTCGGCCGTTACAACGAGATCATCGCGACGCCGGTGATCGGCCCGCTGCTTGCCTACACCATCACCCTGCCGCTCGGTTACGTCGTGGCCGAGTCTGGTGCGCGCAACGTATTCCTGCCGCAGATGATGCCTGATGGTTTCGTGCGGGATTCCGCGACGCCGCTGCTGCTGCGCCCGCGCGAATTCATCGCCAACGCCTATGATCTGGTGACGCTGAAGGAAGCCGTCGCGGCGCAAGCTCCGCGCTATGGCGAGATCAAAGCGCCGGTCACGATCATCGCCGGCGAGCCCGACAAGACGGTCAGGACCGGCATCCACGCCCGCCCCTTCGCGGCCATGGTGCCGAATGCGAAGCTGATCGTGCTGCCCGATCTCGGCCACATGGTGCAGAACGCCGTGCCGGATCGTGTGAAAGCGGAGATCGAGACGATGATCGGGAAAATCGCCCCGGCACAGGCGGCCGCCGATTAGAGCGAGATGGATGCTCCCGTAGCCCGGATGAGCGGATATCCGGGGGGCGCTCGCCCCGCATCTCGCGCTGTCCCGGATGTCGCTGCGCTCATCCGGGCTACGCAACCGTGCCTGTGTCGCGCTCTGTCAATCCGTCTCGCTAAAAATATTCCACTTTAACGAAATTCGGTTTTGGCGTATGTGTCGCGCATCCCGGCTCATCAAGAGGGGCGATCTTGTGGTCGTCACGTTCGCGAGCCGGGCTTGCGGCGGACGCGGCAGCGTCGGCACGAGATGGGACGGGCAGGGCGGGTAGTCCCTGTGAGCTCGAAACCCGCGTGCGGACGAGCGGCGCTGCTAGGCTTCGTCTCGTCTTGCAAGTTTCCGGCTTCGTCGACAGGGCTGGAAAAACTGCGGCGAATGGCGGGCCGTGCGTACGGCAAAACCGTGTGGTCCTGGCCGTCGTTGCTACGGTCAAGCCTTTCGAAGATGCGCGCGAACCCAACCGGGTGGACGGCATCGCCAATTCGAACGGCGAGGGAGGCCAGAAGGAAAGTTCGGCTCCTGGGAGATCACGGCATAAGCCGTCCGACCATCGCGCAGGGAAGGCCGAGTGATCGGCACCACCTGTATGCTGCTGTGCGGTCTTCTCTGCGTGTGCATTTCGCGCAGCGGACCGCGGGTGCGATGTCGGCACCCGGCCTTCCCTGCGCCCTCTTGGCTTTGAGAGGGTGGAGACCCAATCAAAGCTCGGGCGAAACGCGCCGCGAGGCTGCGAAGGCGCGTCTGCCACCACGCACACAGTGTCATCGCCCGCGAAGGCGGGCGATCCAGTATTCCAGAGGTAGTTGTGATTGAACCGAGAAGTCGCGGCGTACTGGATTCCCCGCCTTCGCAGGGAATGACAGCGTCACTTGGAGAAGCAAGCGGTCGGGCTCACACTCCGTCATTGCGAGGAGCCCTTGCGACGAAGCAATCCAGAGTCTTTCCGCGGCGGGGTTCTGGATTGCTTCCGCCTTCGCCAAGGCTTCGGCGGACAAGCCGCTATGCTTGCAATGACGCGGTGGAGCGCGTCGACACAGAAAGCTACAGCTTCGGTCCTGATTCGATCAGAACCGAAGCTGCCGCGACTACCTTATGCGCGCTTACTGCTTGATCTTCCCGTCCTTGTCGAACTGGGAGACGTAGGACCAGAGATTGTTGATCTCGGTCTCGTTCTTGATGCCGGCGAACGCCATCTTGGTGCCGGGGACCTTGGCCTTGGGGTCCTTGATGTATTCCTTGAACGTGGCCTCGTCCCAGGTGATGCCGGAATTCTTGTTCGCGTCCGAATAGCTGTAGCCCTCGACGGTGCCTGATTTGCGGCCGTTGAGGCCGTTGAGCTCGGGGCCGACCTTGTTCTTGGCGCCTTCGCCGATCGCGTGGCAGGCCAGGCATTTGTTGAACGATGTCTTGCCGGCCGCGACATCCTGCGCCATCGCGGCGGGTGCGGTGGCAATCATGGTGAGGATCGTCAGTGCGCCAAAAGTCAATTTTGTCATCGGATGCTCTTCGTCTCTCTTCCCTGGTGGGTCTGGCCTGGTCAGTCGCTTGCCGGATCGGCAGTCGCCCGACCGGGCGGTTTTGGCAGGCCTGCTCGGCTTGGACAAGCCACCAAACCATGACAGGTTTCACGATTTCCTACTTGTCCCAGAGCGAACTTGCGGAACATGGTCGATCCGACTTTCGGATGACCTACCCAAACAGGCGCGGACGTGATTGATTTGGCGAGACAAATTGATCGTGCGGCGTGAGCCGGAAGGATATGCCATGAAGGATTTGATATGGCCATCATGATGCCTGCGAGCGACCAGGCCGTGCTCGCGCGGCGCGCCGAGATCGTTGCTGCGTTGCGCGCAATCGTGCCCGGCGAGGGCGTGATCGATACGCCTGCCGAAATGCGGGCCTATGAATCCGACGGGCTCACGGCCTATCGGCAGCCGCCGATGGTCGTGGTCCTGCCCGATACGACCGAGCAGGTCTCGCTCATCCTGAAATATTGTGCAGGGCAGGGCATCAAGGTGGTGCCGCGCGGCTCCGGCACTTCGCTATCCGGCGGCGCACTGCCGCTCGAAGACGGCGTGCTGCTCGGTCTCGGCAAGTTCAAGCGCATCCGCGAGATCGATTTCGACAACCGCGTCGTCGTCACCGAGCCCGGCGTCACCAATCTGGCGGTCAGCCAGGCGGTCGCCCATGCTGGCTTCTACTATGCGCCCGATCCGTCCTCCCAGATCGCCTGCTCGATCGGCGGCAATGTCGCGGAAAATTCCGGCGGCGTGCACTGTCTGAAATACGGCATGACCACCAACAACGTGCTCGGCTGCGAGATCGTGCTGATGAGCGGCGAGATCCTGCGCATTGGCGGCAAGGGGTGCGAGAACCCGGGTTATGACCTGATGGGTGTCATCACCGGCTCCGAAGGCCTGCTCGGCGTCATTACCGAGGTCACGGTGCGGATCCTGCAGAAGCCGGAGACGGCGCGCGCGCTGATGGTGGGCTTTGCCGAGGTCGAGGCCGCCGGCGAATGCGTGGCGCGCATCATCGGCGCCGGCATCATCCCCGGCGGCATGGAGATGATGGACAAGCCCGCGATCCACGCCGCGGAGGCCTTCGTGCATGCCGGCTATCCGCTCGACGTCGAGGCGCTGCTCATCATCGAGCTCGACGGTCCCAAGATCGAGGTCGATGAGCTGATCACGCGGGTCGAGAGCATCGCAAGAGGCTGCGGTTCGGTGACGCTGCAGATCTCCAATTCCGAGGCCGAGCGCAACCTGTTCTGGGCCGGCCGCAAGGCCGCGTTTCCGGCGGTGGGCCGCATCTCGCCCGATTATCTCTGCATGGACGGCACCATTCCGCGCGGCGCGCTGCCGAAGGCGCTGGCCCGCATCCGCGAACTCGGCGAAAAATACCAGCTCGGCTGCGCCAACGTGTTCCATGCCGGCGACGGCAATCTGCACCCGCTGATCCTCTACGATGCCAACAAGCCCGGCGAGATCGAGCGCGCCGAAGCCTTCGGCGCCGATATCCTGCGTGCCTGCGTCGAGTTCGGCGGCGTGCTCACCGGCGAGCACGGCGTCGGCATCGAGAAGCGGGACCTGATGCCTGACATGTTCAGCGAGATCGACCTCAATCAGCAGCAGCGGCTGAAATGCGCCTTCGATGCGCAGGGCCTGCTCAATCCCGGCAAAGTGTTTCCGACCCTGCACCGCTGCGCCGAGCTCGGCCGCATGCACGTGCATGCCGGCAAGCTCGCGTTTCCGGATCTGCCGCGGTTCTGAAGGCCGTGGCGACGGTGCACCCTCTCCCCTTGCAAGGCCTTGCAAGGGGAGAGGGAAAGAAGAGCGCTCACAGCAGCCCGTATTGCGCCCGCTCGCGCTTGGCCAGCAGCGGCAGCGCTTCGCCGGCAATATATGTCTTGAAATGGGTGCTGTCCTGATGCGCCTTGAAAGCCGCCTCGTCGCGGAACAACTCGTAGAACAGGAACTGGGCCGGATTGTCCTTAGCCCGCGAGATCAGGAACAGCTTGACCCCGTCCTCGCGTTGCGCCTCCGGCAGGAAGCGGTCGAGAATCCCCGCGACCTTGTCGGCTTCGCCCGGCTTCGCTTCCCATTGCGCGACGACGAGCAATCCGCCGCCATCGACGGCGGCGCTAAGAGATTTCTGCACGGCATAATGGTTCATGATGTCTGTCTCCATCGGTGGGTCTCGATCGCGATCGTGCAAGCTTGTAGTGAGGCGCTGCCGGCTTTGGTTCGCCGCTGATCGAAGTGTCGATGTCGTGAACGCTTCGATCATGATCGAAACGTTGTTGTAGTGGGTGATGGATCCCGATCGCGCCATGGACGCCGGCGTCACGCCTCATTGATTTTGGATGCGAATTTCGCTACCGCCTTTTCCCGTGGATACGCTCAAGGTCAGAGACGCCAAAGACGTCGAAGAGGTCGTGCGCGCGGCGATTGCCAACGAGCAGCCGCTCGATATCATCGGTCATGGCAGCAAGCGCAGCATTGGCCACGCGATGGCGACCAACGCGGTGCTCGACCTCTCCGCGCTGAATGCCGTCACCTCCTACGAGCCGAACGAACTCATCATCACCCTCCAGGCCGGCGCGCCGCTTAACGACGTGCTGGCGCTGATCGATGCCAAGAACCAGCAATTCGCCTTCGAGCCGATGGACACCGCGCCGCTGCTCGGGACGGCGGTATCAGGCACCATCGGCGGCATGATCGCAGCCGGGCTCGCCGGGCCGCGCCGGATCAGGGCAGGCGGGGCACGGGACCACCTTCTGGGAGCGCACGCCGTCTCCGGCTTCGGGGACAGCTTCAAGACCGGCGGCAAGGTGGTGAAGAACGTCACCGGCTACGACCTCTGCAAGCTGCTGGCGGGATCCTGGGGCACGTTGTCGGTCATGACCGAGGTCACGCTGAAGGTGATGCCGAAGCCGGAGGCGGAGCGGACGCTGCTGCTCCGCGGGCTCGACGATGCCGTCGCCAACAAGGCCATGACCGCGGCGCTCGGCTCGCCCTTCGACGTCTCCGCCGCCGCGCATCTGCCGACATCGGCATTCCGGGCCAAGACCGAGGGGCTTGGAGATCTCGCCGGGGAGGGCGAGGCGCTGACCATGCTGCGGCTCGAGGGCATCACAGCCTCCGCCGCCCATCGCGCCGGCTCGCTGCGCGAATTGCTGGCGCCGTTCGGAGCCGCGACGCTGATCGAGGACGCGGCTTCCGCGGTGCTGTGGACCACGATCCGCGACGTGCTGCCGTTCGCGGCCAGCGGCGCGCTCGGCGCCTGGCCGGTGTGGCGGATCGTCTGCCCGCCAGCGTCGGGTGCTGTGCTCGGCACGCAATTGGCGCGCGAGACCGGGGGTGACGTGATCTACGATTGGGGCGGCGGCCTGATCTGGGCGGCGCTCCCGCCGAAGGGCGACGCACATGGCCCGGCGGTGCGCGCGCGTGCAAACGCGCTCGGCGGGCACGCCACGCTGATCCGGGCGGCCGAGGACGTCAGGCGCAATGTCGATGTGTTCCATCCGCAGGCACCCGGTATTGCCGCCCTGAGCGAGCGGGTCCGCGCCAGTTTCGATCCGAAGACCATCCTCAACCGGGGACGGCTCACGCGGAGCGCTGCTGAATGAAGACCGAATTCTCCCTGACGCAGCTTGCCGACCCCGACATTGCCGAGGCCGACAAGATCCTGCGCGCCTGCGTCCATTGCGGCTTCTGCACCGCGACTTGTCCGACCTATGTGCTGCTCGGTGACGAGCTCGATAGTCCGCGCGGCCGCATCTATCTGATCAAAGAGATGCTGGAGAAGGATCAGGCGCCGACGGCGGAAGTGGTCAAGCATGTCGACCGCTGCCTGTCGTGCCTGGCCTGTATGACGACCTGCCCCTCGGGGGTGAACTACATGCACCTCGTCGACCAGGCCCGGGTCAGGATCGAGCAACGCTATCAGCGGCCCTTGGCCGAGCGGCTGCTGCGTCAGGTGCTGGCCTTCGTCCTGCCGGACCCGCAGCGATTCCGCATGAGCGTGGTGCTGGCCCGGCTCGCCCGCCCGCTTGCCGTGTTCCTGCCGACGCCGCGGCCCTCGGCCACGCCCGGCCTGATCCAGCGCATCAAGGCGATGCTGGCGCTGGCGCCAAGCCGGCTGCCGGCGCCGGGCCCGCTCCCGGGCAGCGTGTTCGCAGCGCTCGGCAAGAAGCGCGGACGGGTCGCGCTGCTCCAGGGCTGTGCCCAGCAGGTGCTGGCGCCCCGCATCAACCAGGCCGCGATCAGCCTCCTCACCCGCCACGGCATCGAGGTCGTCCTGGTCAAGGACGAGCAGTGCTGCGGTGCGCTGACCCATCATCTCGGCAACGACCACGATGCCTTGGCCCGCGCCCGCGCCAACATCACGGCCTGGCAAAAGGAAGCGGCAGGCGAGGGGCTCGACGCCATCCTGGTGACGGCCTCCGGCTGCGGCACCGTGATCAAGGACTACGGTTATCTGCTGCGCGAGGACAAAGCGTTTGCGGCCGATGCGGCGAAGGTATCTGCGCTCGCCAAGGACATCACCGAATACGTTGCCGGCCTCGAACTGGAATCGCCTGCACGACAGGACAACATCGTCGTCGCCTATCACTCTGCATGTTCGTTGCAGCACGGGCAGAAAATCACGGGCCTTCCGAAAGAATTGCTTTCCAAGAATGGATTCGTGGTGAAAGATGTGCCCGAAAGCCATTTGTGTTGCGGTTCGGCGGGGACCTACAACATTCTCCAGCCCGAGCTTGCGGGCCGGTTGCGTGATCGCAAGGTCGCCAACATCGCAAGCGTCAAACCGGACATGATCGCTGCGGGCAATATCGGCTGCATGGTGCAGATTGCCAGTGGCACGTCAGTTCCGGTCGTACACACGATTGAGCTTCTCGATTGGGCTACGGGCGGGTCGCGGCCGGCACTGAACGCGTCAGTTTGAGCTTTCAGAGCCTGAACTTTCCTCCCGAGGTGACGACTGAAGACGCCCGATCGACCATTGTTCGGCGGCAACAGGAGGACCACGATGGCGAAAGCGAAGAAGAAGAAAAGCAAGAAGGCCAAAAAGGCCAAGAAGGTTGTAGCGGCGAAGAAGACCGCCAAGAAGGCAACCAAGAAGTCCGCGAAGAAGTCGGCCAGAAAATCGAAGAAGGCTGCCCCGAAGAAGGCCGCAAAGAAGTCGGCCAAGAAGGCTGTGAAGAAGGTCGCCAAGAAGGCTGCCCCGAAGAAAGCCGCGAAGAAAGCGGCACCGAAGAAGGCGAAGGCAGCTCCCGCGCCGAAGCCGTCAGCACCGCCGGCCGCTCCGGCTCCCGAGCCGGCAGCGGAGACAAGTTGGGCGATGCCTTCGTCTTCTACGGAAGCGGCACCGGCCGAGGGGCAGGGCTAGGTCCCAGCCAGCAACGGCGATCGCCAACGGAAGGGCCGCTGCGGTGACGCCGCGGCCTTTTTGCATCGCGACAGGGACCTCCGGAAGGCGTCCCTTCCCCGCGCGTGGCTGATTCGTTGCCCGGTTACCACGCGAGCTGCCGACCCGTACTTGCACGGTCCCTCCGTGCACTTCGGAATGCAAATAATGTGATCGAGAAGACACACAGGCCGACAACCTTTCGTGGAATCGTCAAAACGCCCAAAAAGGCGGCAGATGCCCGCGAATTTTGCTTCACGGCCCACGTCCCTCAATCCAGATTGTCGCAGTAACGCATTTTTGCACACAGGTCGTTCGCCGGGGGGCTTCCGGGATCCGACTGCGTAGAACTGGTGATGGGGATCGAAATGAAAAAAGTGGCTTTGTTAGCAACGGCGCTGGCAATGGTGACGACGGGCTCGGCTTTCGCCGCGGATATGGCGGTGAAGGCGAAGAAGGCCCCGCCGGTGGTCGCCTTCGATCCCTGGGATATCGCCTTCGGCGGCGCGATCATGAACGACTACATCTTCCGCGGTATCACCCAGTCGAACCACAAGCCGTCGGTCGCCGTCTATTTCGAGCCGCGCTACAACGTCACCAAGGACCTCCAGCTCTATGTCGGCGTGGCCGGCGAGAGCATCTCCTTCCCGAACCGCGCTGCCGCCGAAATCGACGTCTACGGCGGTATCCGCCCGACCTTCGGCGCGTTCGCCTTCGATATCGGCGTCTGGGGTTACCTGTATCCGGGTGGGACCTGCTTTTTCGGCGCGCCGACCGACACCGCCGGCAACCCGCTCAGCGCAGAGTGCGCCGCCAACGCCCTGCTCAACGGCAACGTGATGAAGAAGGACGTCAGCTTCTTCGAAGTCTACGGCAAGGTGAATTACACCATCAATGACAACTGGAGCGTCGGCCTCAACGAGTTCTATTCGCCGAACTTCCTCAACACCGGCGCTTGGGGCAATTACACCTCGGTCACGGCCAAGTGGACGGCGCCGAGCACGACCTTCGGTTCGAGCGGTGTCGGCGTGTACGTGTCGGGTGAATTCGGCCGTCAGTGGTTCGGCACATCCGATTCGTTCTACGGCACCGGCATCGCCAGTCCGCTGGGTGGCGGTCCGTTCCCGAATGGCATCAAATATGCCGACTACAACACCTGGAACATCGGCGTCGGCTTTACTTACAAGGTGATGACGCTGGATCTCCGTTACTCGGACACCGATCTCTCGAAGGCTAACTGCAACGCCTTCACGAGCGACAACACCGCCACCTTCAGCAGCAGCTACAGCAGCATCAATCCGTCGGGCGTCGGCTCCAAGTGGTGCGGCGCGGCCGGCATCGCCAAGCTCTCGTTCGACCTGACGGCGATGACGAACCTGAAGTAAGTTTCTTCCCGAGACCATCTATGAGGGCGGCAGAGCGATCTGCCGCCCTTTTGCTTTTGGGGAGGCGGGTGCTCAGCGCAACGCGAGGCAGAGACTCGAGGTGCGGGTGTGAGGCAACAGCAGGCTCAACTCTCGTGTCCCGGACGCGCTGCGGCGCGTCAGCGCTGCTGCGCAGAACCGGGACCCAGCGCAACACCGATTCCTATCGACGGAATGGGCCCCGGCTCTGCAGCGCACCGTCCCGGACAATGCTTCGCATCGCCGGGCGCGCTGCGCTGCGTCCGGGGCAAGAGAGCCGAAATGCTACGCTCGCCATCACGAGGGCGGAATGGCGCGCCGTTGCCGGCTTGTCTCAGCGCGCCACGGTCGGCTCCGCCCGGGCCGGCTCGCCGGCTTTGCCGAGGACGCGGATCTCGCCGTCCTCCACCAACGCCACCTTGCGGGTATGGAAGGCCTCCAGCGTCGAGCGGTGGCCGATCGAGACGATGGTGGCCTGTGGCAGTTTTTCCGTCAGCAGCCGATAGAGCCGGTCCTCGGACGGCTCGTCCAGCGAGGCAGTCGCCTCGTCGAGGAAGAGATAGTCCGGCACGTGCAGCAGCGCGCGGGCAAGCCCAAGGCGTTGCTGCTCGCCGAGCGACAAGATCCGGTTCCAGTGGCCGTCCTCGTCGAGCCGGTCCGCCAGGCGCGGCATGCCGACCGCGATGAGGGCGTCGCGGATCTTCTCGGGCGGGATGGAGCCGTGCTCGGCCGGGTAGATGACGGCGTCGCCGAGCGGGCCGATCGGGAAATACGGCCGCTGCGGCAGCATCATCAGCTTCGCCTTCTCGGGAATGGCGATCGCACCGGTGCCGAACGGCCAGATGCCGGCCATGGCTCGGAACAGTGTCGACTTGCCGGAGCCCGACGCGCCAGTCACCAGCACCCGCTCCGACGGCTGGATCGTGAAGGCATCGGCTGCGACCAGGGGGGTGCCATTCGGCAGTTTGACCAGCAATTGCTCGAGCGCGATGGCCTTGCCCTTGGACGGCGCGACGTCGATGGTCGGCTCGTGAGCCGCGCCGTGAGCGGCGGCGCTGACCGACATCTCGAAGCCGTCGAGGCGGGCAATCACCGCGCGCCACTCGGCGAGTGAGCGATAGGCGGTGACGAAGAAGGACAGCGCATCCTGCACGCTGCCGAACGCCGAGCCGGTCTGCATCATGTCGCCGAGCTGGATGCGCTTGGCGAAGTAGGCGGGCGCCACCACCACATAGGGAAAGATCGTTGCAGCCTGACCGTAGCTTGCGGTGAAGGCGGTCAGGCGCTTGGTCCGGCGCATGATCTCGTACCAATTGCCGATGACGAAACCGAAGCGCTGCAGCAGATGCCCCCGCTCCGCGTTCTCGCCCTTCAAAAGGGCGATCTGCTCGGAGTTTTCCCGCACGCGGATCAAGTTGAAGCGGAAGTCGGCCTCAAAGCGTTGCTGCTCGAAATTGAGATTGATGAGCGGGGAGCCGATCCAATGGGTCAGCCCGGTACCGACGATCGCATAGGCCACCGCGCACCAGACCAGAAAACCGGGGACGACGATATCGGTGCCATAGATGTACAAGGGCGCCTTGTAGGACAGGCCCCAGAGGATGACGACGAACGAGGCCAGCGTCACGATCGAGGACAAAAGGCCGAGGCTGATGGTCAGCGTCTGTTCGACGAAGGTCTTGACGTCCTCGGTGACGCGCTGGTCCGGATTGTCGGCGGCGTCGCCCTTGAGCTGCATGCGGTAATGGGTGGCGCCATCGAGCCATTCGCCGAGATAATGTTGCGTCAGCCATTGCCGCCAGCGGATCTGCAGCCATTGGTTCAGGTAGAGCTTGTAGACGGCCAGGGCGACGAAGGTGAAGGCAAGGCCGAGGAAGATCCAGACCTCCTTGACGAATTCGGGCAGGTCGTAGGCCTGCAGCGCGCTGTAGAACCGGTTCTGCCATTGATTGAGGAGCACGTTGATCGCGACCAGGACCAGCTCCATCGCGACGACCACGGCGAGCAGGCCGCGGCCGGCCCATTTGTCCTCCGACCAGAAATAGGGAGCAGCGATTCGCCAAACGATCGCGAGCGTGGCGCTGATGTTCTTCACAGAGCGGGGTCTCCTTGGGGGATGTGCACAAATGCCCGGAGCCAAAGACTTGAGGCCGTGGGGGAAATGGGCGCGCTTAGACTAAAGTCGCAAGGCCTGCAATTTGCGTTGGCTTGTCGCAGCTCGCAACCCTAGCATGGGGTTCGACGGCGCGGGGTGGGGCGGCCAGGGATTTCGCGAGCTTGTGAGCGGAGGGGAACCGCCGCATTCGCGTGGAATTCGCGTCCGACTCGGGGGTTATCGCTTCCAGCGTCAAGCAGGTTCGGCTGTCCACGCGGGCCGCCTGCCGCAAACATGCGTGGGGGAGGAAGACCATGTGGAATCAAATCTATGATCCGCTACACAGCCCGGTGCTGTCGACGATTGCGGCGGCGGTGCCGGTCGTCACGCTGCTGGTCCTGATCGCGAGCGGGCGCGTTCAGGCTCACATCGCAGCCGTCATCGCCATGATCGTGACCAACCTGATCACGATCTTCGTTTTCACCATGCCCGCGAACATGTCGATCCGCGCCTCGATCCTCGGTGTCGTGACCGGCTTCTTCCCGATCGGCTGGATCGTTCTCAACGTCATCTTCCTCTACCAGGTGACGGTCGGATGCGGGAAATTCGAGCTACTCAAGCGTGCAATCGGTAGCGTTACCGAGGATCGGCGACTGCAATTGTTGCTGGTCGCCTTCTCGTTCGGTGCCTTCTTCGAAGGCGCCTCGGGCTTCGGCACGCCGGTCGCGATCACCGGCGCCGTGCTGATCGGGCTCGGCTTCTCGCCGCTGGCCGCCTCGGGGCTCTCGCTGATCGCCAACACCGCACCCGTCGCCTATGGCGCGCTGGGCACGCCGATCCAGGGCCTTGCCTCGGTCACCGGGCTCGATCCCTACATTCTCGGTGCAATGGTCGGCCGGCAATTGCCGTTCTTCTCGCTGATCGTGCCGTTCTGGGTGGTGTGGGCATTCGCCGGCTGGCGAGGAATGAAGGACGTCTGGCCGGCGATCCTCGTCACCGGCGTGTCGTTCGCGATCCCGCAATTCGTGATCTCGAACTACATCAATCCCTGGATCGTCGACATTGGCGCATCGCTGATCTCGATGGGCGCGCTGATCCTGTTCCTGAAGGTCTGGCAGCCGAGGGAGCTCTGGCTGTCGCCGGCGCTGCGCGGCCGCGACGAATCGGCAGCCACCATGGCGGCCGCAAAACCGCTGGACAGGACGCCGTTGACGCAGAGCGAGCTGTTTAGCGCGCTGCTGCCGTGGATCATCGTCTGCATCGTCATGCTGATCTGGGGCAACGGCGCCTTCAAGACCTGGGCGAACGGCATCTTCACCTGGAACTATCCGGTTCCGGAACTGCACCAGATGATCAACAAGATGCCGCCGGTCGCGCCAGGGCCGACAAAGGAAGCCGCCGTGTTCAGCTTCACCTATCTGTCGTTCACCGGCACTGGCATGCTGATTGCGGCGATCATCTCCGGCCTGCTGATGGGCGTCGGTCCCGGCAAACTCGCGGCCGAATATGGCCGCACCATCCGGCTCTGCGCAATCTCGCTGATCACGATCTCGGCGATGCTGGCGATCGGCACGCTGACGCGGCTGTCCGGCGTCGACGCGACGCTCGGTCTTGCCTTCGCCGCAACCGGGGTGCTCTATCCCTTCTTCGGCACGCTGCTCGGCTGGTTGGGCGTGGCTCTGACCGGATCGGATACATCCTCGAACATCCTGTTCGGCAACCTCCAGAAGATCACCTCCCAGCAGCTCGGCCTGTCGCCGATCCTGATGGGCGCGGCGAACTCGTCCGGCGGTGTGATGGGCAAGATGATCGACGCGCAGTCCATCGTCGTCGCCTCCACCGCGACCAACTGGGTCGGCCACGAAGGCTCCATCCTGCGCTTCGTGTTCTGGCACTCGATCGTGCTGGCCTGCCTCGTCGGTGTGCTCGTGACGTTGCAGGCCTATGTCTATCCGTTCACGGCGCTGGTCCTGAAGTAGCGGGGCCACGTCCGGCTTCAACGCAGATCCCCGCGAGGTTCGCCCTCGCGGGGATTTTTGCATCTACGCTCCGCGAACCTTCTCAATGGCGCCGCCGTCTTATAGAAGGTGCGGCAAATCAGGTCGGACGAGAGGTCTCATGGTTTCGTTCAAGCATTTGGTGTGTGCGGCGGTTGCAATGCTCGCGATGTCCATGGTCGCGCGTGCCGAGGACGGTTTTCCGTTCGGCACCGAGATGACGCTGGAAGCGTTGCCGCAAGCAGGCTCCAAGCGGATTCCGAACATCGAGATCGGCGACCACGGCGAGGTCGTGCTGGAGCTGTGGTGCAAGGGCGGCAAGGGCCAGTTCTCGGTCGCCGGCAACACCGTGATCTTCGTGCCCGGGCAGATCGAGGATCGCTCCTGCCCGCCGGCTAGAGCCCAGGCCGACGACGAGCTCGTCGCGGCGCTCTCCAGTGTCGAGACCTGGAAGCGTCAGGGCGATGTGCTGACGCTGATCGGCCCGAAGCCGCTGCGTTTCAGGACGACGGGGAATTAGGGCTCTCAAACGTTACTCTCGTGTCCCGGACAAGGCGCGTCGCGCAAGCGATGCGCCGCAGAGCCGGGACCAGTTTTCTCATCCGCGACTTCGCTCGTGGCCTCTGGGCCCCGGCTCGCAGCGCTTTGCGCTGCGTCCGGGGCACGGGAGGCTACTTCCACACCGACTTGTCGGCGTCCCAGCGCTGGCCCTTGAGCTCCTTGGCGAGCGCCTCGATCGAACCGTTGTCGTCCGGCTGCTCGCCTTCCTCGTCGACCGAGGCGTCGTCGGAGAGATTGAGCTTGGCGCCGCTGCTCTCGTCGGCAGTCGTCGTCGCGGGGCTGCCGATCCAGAGCATGAGCTTGTCGGTGGTGCCGGGCTTGTCCGGCGAGACCAGCCCGGTGACCTCGATCGTGTCGGTCAGCTCGAGCGCCGGAAAATCCTGGTTCGGCCGCTTGAAGACCAGCTTGAGCTTGCCCGTCGCGGGGTTGAAGCTTTGCGAGACCGGCTTTGCCGCCAGCGTTCGGCTCAAGACGTTCGCGACACTGGTCGCCAGCTTGTTGCGGTTGATCTTGTCGCCCTCGCGCCAGTCGGCCGCGGCAAAGCGAATGGTGCGGTCCATCTCGGTGATGCCCGCAGTCCACCCCGCGGCGGTGACGCCGGGCATCGCCTTGAATTTCGCCAGCAGCGCGCCTGCGCGCTCGGGATCGACCGACATGTTGATGGTCTGCTCGCCTGCGCGTAGCGCATCGCAGCCGACATTGAGGCTCGCCAGCGTCACTTCAACGTCCTGGCCCTTCAGGCTCTTGAGGAAGTCGGTTGCGGCGTCGAGCTTGACCTTGACTGCGATCGCCTCCGGCGAGACGTCGGTGAAATCCTTCGGCTGCGGCGTGATGCCGTCGTCGGAGGTCTGGTTGTCCAAAAATTCCTTCTCGCTGAGATCGGAATTGTCGGGCGAGGTGACCTCGGTCACCGCCTGGCCGATGCTGATCTGGCCGCGAAACTCGAAGGTGTCGCCGCTCTGCTTGCGCAGCAGCTTGACGCTGACGGGCGCCTTCTCACTGAAGCTCTGCGTGGTGCCGGTCAGCGTCTGGCCCGCGACCTGGAGGTTGACGACGAAGCGGTCCTTGCGATCGGAATTCTTCGCAATGGGGTAACAGACGTCGAGCACGGCCGCCGTGACCGCCTTGCCCTGGCGCGTCTCCTTCAGGATCACGTCGGCATTGCCGTCCATCAGTCCGTCGATCGAGGTGAAATAGCGCGTCTCCACGCCACCGGGCGCCGCGGCCTTGGGCGACAGCTTCATCTGGGCGGAGGCGAAATGTGGCGAAGCGGCGAGCAGAACCGCCAACAGGGCTGTCGAACAAACCAGAAGCGCGCGCATCGACGACATCCTCAAGCAATCAGAATCGGCGCCACCGTAGTGGGTTTTGGCGGTGGATTGAATCGGAAAGCGGTGCCCACCGTTCCCAAAAAAGAAGGCCGCCCCGAGGCGGCCTTCGCAATCGTGTCAGGTGAGGATGGGCTTCAGAAGCCGCCCATGCCGCCGCCGGCGGGCATGGCGGGCGGGGCTTCCTTCTTCGGCATCTCGGCGACCATGGCTTCGGTGGTGACCAGCAGGCCGGCCACGGAGGAGGCGTCCTGCAGCGCGGTGCGCACCACCTTGGCGGGGTCGATGATGCCCTTCTCGACCATGTCGACATAGTCCTCGTTCTGGGCGTCGAAGCCGAAGGTCTCGGACTTGTTCTCCAGGATCTTGCCGACCACGATCGAGCCTTCCACGCCCGCATTCTCCGAGATCTGGCGAATCGGGGCTTCGAGCGCCTTCAGCACGATATTGATGCCGGCCTGGACGTCGGCATTGGCGTTGGTGAGGCGCCCCACCGCCTTCTTGGCGCGCAGCAGCGCGACGCCGCCGCCGGGGACGATGCCTTCCTGCACCGCGGCGCGGGTGGCGTTGAGCGCGTCCTCGACGCGGTCCTTCTTCTCCTTGACCTCGATCTCGGTCGCGCCGCCGACGCGGATCACCGCGACGCCGCCGGCGAGCTTGGCGAGGCGCTCCTGGAGCTTCTCACGGTCGTAGTCCGAGGTGGTTTCCTCGATCTGGGCCTTGATCTGGCCGACGCGGGCCTCGATCTCCGGCTTCTTGCCGGCACCCTTGACGATCGTGGTGTTCTCCTTGTCGATCACGACCTTGCCGGCGCGGCCCAGCATCTTGACCGTGACGTTCTCGAGCTTCATGCCGAGGTCTTCGGAGATGAGCTGGCCGCCGGTCAGGATCGCAAGATCCTCGAGCATGGCCTTGCGGCGGTCGCCGAAGCCAGGTGCCTTGACGGCTGCAACCTTGAGGCCGCCGCGCAGACGGTTGACGACCAGGGTGGCCAGCGCCTCCCCCTCGACGTCCTCGGCGATGATGACGAGCGGCTTGCCCGACTGCACCACCGCTTCCAGCACCGGCAGCATGGCCTGCAGGCCCGAGAGCTTCTTCTCGTGCAGGAGGATGTAGGCGTCCTCGAGCTCGGCGGTCATCTTCTCGGGGTTGGTGACGAAGTAGGGGCTGAGATAGCCGCGGTCGAACTTCATGCCCTCGACGATGTCGACTTCGGTGTCGAGCGACTTGTTCTCTTCGACGGTGATGACACCCTCGTTGCCGACCTTCTGCATCGCCTGGGCGATCATCTTGCCGATGGCGGCATCGCCATTGGCCGAGATGGTGCCGACCTGGGCGACCTCGGAGGACGCGGCGACGGGCTTGGCGCGCTTCTCGATGTCCTTGACGACGGCTGCCACCGCGCTGTCGATGCCGCGCTTGAGGTCCATCGGGTTCATGCCGGCGGCAACCGCCTTGGCGCCCTCGCGCACGATGGCCTGGGCCAGCACGGTCGCGGTGGTGGTGCCGTCGCCGGCGAGGTCGTTGGTCTTGGAGGCGACCTCACGCACCATCTGGGCGCCCATGTTCTCGAACTTGTCCTCGAGCTCGATCTCCTTGGCGACGGTGACGCCGTCCTTGGTGATGCGGGGCGCGCCGAACGATTTCTCGATGACGACGTTGCGGCCCTTCGGGCCGAGCGTCACCTTGACGGCGTTGGCGAGAATGTCGACGCCGCGCAGCATGCGATCGCGCGCGTCTCCGGAAAACTTGACGTCCTTGGCAGCCATTTCTGCAATCCCTCGTGTTTCGTGATGTGTCTGCCGCTGGCTCGTCGCATCACGTCCGGGATCCGAAGATCGAACCCGGCGGAATGATGGATGCCCGGATCGCTCGGATCCGGGCATGACAATTCAGCGGCCGTTCAGGCGGGTGGCCTTAGGCCAGAACGCCCATGATGTCCGACTCCTTCATGATCAGGAGCTCTTCGTTGTCGATCTTGACCTCGGTGCCCGACCACTTGCCGAACAGCACGCGGTCGCCGACCTTGAGGTCGATCGGGGTCAGCTTGCCGGTCTCGTCGCGGCCGCCGGGGCCGACGGCGACCACCTCGCCCTGGGACGGCTTTTCCTTGGCGGTGTCCGGAATGATGATGCCGCCCTTGGTCTTTTCCTCGGCGTCGATACGTTTGACCACGACACGGTCATGCAGCGGACGAAATTTGGATTTAGCCATGACGTTTCCCTTTGGAGGCTCGCTTCGGAAGTAGTGGAAGTGGGTGCGGCGGCGCTTCCGTCCACCCCCTCTCCCGAGGATCGAACGGCGCGCTTAGCAATCGGGCTTTCCGAGTGCTAATAGTGGGTCCGGAAATATGGCTTGGCCGCGATCCTGTCAAGCAAAGGTGGTTAAGCGATTGGTGAGGCGGATATAGGATGGTGGCATTGGAAACTTGTTGGGGGCGCCGACGTATCAAAGGACGTCATTGCTCCGGCAGCTTTTTTGCGGTTGGCTGCGGGAGGGGTGCGGCCATGGTCTTGTTCGGGGGAATGCCATGATCAGTTCAGCTCACGCGCGCACGGTTGCCAATCTGGCGGCCGCCTCTTGTCTGGCGCTGCTGCTGGGCGCCTGCGGCGGCGGCATGAGCCTGCCGTCCTTCTCGTCGTCCTCGCCGCCGCCCGAAGCCGAGCCGGGCACTGCCCCGGAAATGCCTGCGACCATTCGCGCCGACGAGATCGTGGGCCGCTGGGGTCTGGCCTCGTTCCAGAACCCGGCCGACCGCGCCCGCACCGAGGCTGCCGCCCGGGCCCAGTGCAAGAACCCTTACGTGATCACCGCCGGCTCCTCCGGCGGCGTGATCATGCATCTGGCTGACCAGGCGACGCCCCAGGAGCTGCGGCTGAAGGGCTCGCCGAGCGGCAAGAACTACATCGGCCCGGCGGGGCCGACCCCCGGCGAGCAGGACCGCGAAATCGTCTCCTTCGACGGCCGCGTCCTGATCACCCGCTTCATCGACAAGGACGCCGCCACCCGCTACGGCAACATGGTCTACGTCCGCTGCGCGCCGCGGGCGTGAGGCGACCTTCGGTCTAACCTCTCGTCATTGCGAGCGAAGCGAAGCAATCCAGATTGTCTCCGCGGAGACGGTCTGGATTGCTTCGTCGCTTTGCTCCTCGCAATGACGGCAAACAAAAACGCCGGCCCAAGGGCCGGCGTTTTGCTATTCCGTAGTCCGCGCTCGCTCAGTCGAACAACGCGTCGATGTCGTCCTGCGAGGCGTGGCCGACGTCGCCGTTGAGCTTCGGACCGTTGAGAAGCTTTTCGTCCTCGCTGCGATTGTCGACCGGCGCCGGCACGTGGGACTTGATCGCGTCGACGCCGCCCCAGATGTCCATCATCGCATTGATATGCTGCTCGATGAACTTCATCGTGGTCATGACCTTGCTGATGCGCTGGCCGGTCAGGTCCTGGAAGTTGCAGGCCTCGAAGATCGAGATGACACGTTCCTGGATGTCGTCGGCGAGCCGCTTCTGCTGGTCGATCGAGTCCACCTTGGACATCGCGCTGGCGGCCTGGTCGATCGATTCCGCGGCTTCGAGGATCTGCTGCGTCGCCTGCTCGGTGCCGCCGACCACCGCGCCGAGCTCGCCATTGACCTTGGCCATTTCGCCGCCGTCAAAGCTCTTGCCGTGCAGCGTCGCGATCTCGCGCTTGGTGCGGTCGATGGCGTCATGGATCAGGTCGAGCTCGACTTTCAGCTTCTCGCACTGCTCGATCTGCGCACGATAGGTATCGAGCATGGTACGCGCCTCGGAGAGCTCGTGGGCGGTGGAGGCGTCGATCGCCGCCATGGCCGCGCTACCGGACAGCGGGGTAGTGCCCTTCGCCATCTGCGCGCGGATCGCGCGTAGCTCAGCCATAATCTCGCTATGCATCGGGCCTGCCTCTTCGGTTACGTCAAGAATCGGCATCTCGCCACCGACGATGTCCTCGACGCGAAAACGTTTGCGGTGAACAGCCATCAGGATACTCCCCCCACCTCACTCACGCGCCTTTTTAGGCAGAAGCGATTTAACACGAAGTTCACGGCAGGAACTGTTGTGCGGCTGCGCGCGACGGCGCGCAAAGAAGCGATTAACCATGGCCGCGCCGCGTTCATCGAAAATAAAGGCTGATCGCCAAATTGCCGCGCGCTTGACGATGTGGTGAATCCGAATGCCGTTTCTGTTTACCAAACAAAACGGCTTTTGCTCTTTATTGACCACGTCGGGGGCGCGGACCAGCCATCAGCTCTCCACGGCGCGTGTGATCTAGACGAAACAGTACAGAGTACGTCGATGTTCAAGAAAATGTCCGTTGCGCTGCTTGGCAGCGCTTGCACCTTCATCGTCGGCGCGAACGACGCCAGCGCCTTCGACAACACCGTGCCGAACGATCCGCCCGCGGTGCTCTATGCGCCGCAGGCGCCGCCGGCCCCGGTGCGCGTCGCCTCCAATTCGAACATGGGCGGCGGCTTCATCGAGTTCCTGTTCGGCGACGGTCCCGGCCGCGGCCCGGCTTACGCGCCCGAGCAGCCGGTGTATCAGCAGCAGCCGGCTTATTACGATCAGCGCCGCTTGCCGCCGATGGGCGAGCCGCAGATGCAAGGTGGATATCAACAAGGCGGATATCAGCAGGGCGCGCTCCAGCAGGAGGCGGTCGATCCGCGGCAGCGCGCGTTCGACCCGAAATTCGAGAAACAACTCGTTGACTATAGCGGCAAGGAAAGTCCCGGCACGATCGTGGTCGATACGCCGAACAAGTTCCTCTATCTCGTCGAGGGCAACGGCCGGGCGATGCGCTACGGCATCGGCGTCGGGCGCCCCGGCTTCACCTGGTCCGGCGTGAAGTCGATCACGGCCAAGCGCGAATGGCCGGACTGGACGCCGCCGGCGGAAATGATCGCACGTCGCCCCGATCTGCCCCGGCACATGGAAGGCGGTCCCGAAAACCCGCTCGGCGCCCGCGCGATGTATCTGGGCTCGACGCTCTATCGCATCCACGGCTCCAACGAGCCCTGGACCATCGGCACCAATGTTTCCTCGGGGTGCATCCGCATGCGCAACGAGGACGTCATCGATCTCTATGGCCGCGTCAATGTCGGCACCAAGGTCGTGGTGATGTGAAGCGTCATGCGCTCGATGCAGCGATTAAATCCGATTGCCGCGCCGACCCGAAATGCGCGGCATCCAGGCGGGCGCTGCCGCCGCCGAACGCCTGCCTGAAGGGTCTATGATTGCTGACGGTGCCGCAACCCGAGACGAGTGACGGCCGAGCGGCGACGACGAGTTGACGAGGCCGGATGCGGTGCGCGAGCCGAGCGGTTCAAGCGCCGCACCGACAGCTCCGCCTTCCTGATGCGCTCGTGCAGTCCCTCCAACTCGTACAATTCGGTGATGAGATGTGTTGTGACGTCGCTCAGGCTTGCAATGCGCTGCTGAAGTGGACTCATTCTCGAAACCCCCGACTTTAGCCAAGAGAGGCAGCCACGACGTGTGGCAAGCAACGTGTTCTTCCAGTTGAACACCCATGTCCAAATTTGGAAATCCGGGAGTCTACGTGCTGCACGTGTCGGAGGGTGATTTTGTTGTGTATGGTGAAGTCAGGCGCGTCTCGTGACGTTCTGCTCGGTGCTCTCCGACAAGCGCCGCATGCACTAGTCATATTATATCGAATGGCCTCCTTGCAGGTGATGGCCGAGCGGACGCTTGAGCTCTGCCTCGAAAGAAATCGGCCGCCCGGAGGCGGCCGTTCCACGTCTGTCGCTCGAATTGCCTAGGCGTAATCGCTGCCGCCATCGTCGCCGCCGCCGAAGTCGCTGTCGTCGGCCATGTCGACGTTGTCGTCGTGATCGTCGTCGTAGTTCTGATCGTTGTTGTCCCGATCGTTCGACGCCTGGTCGGAGAAGCCCTGGCGGGAATCGCGGTTCGCGCCGATGTCGTCAAGGCCGGCATCGCGCGCAAGCGAGCCGCCGGACTGGTCGCTGCCGCCCCAAGGGCTTCCACCAGCGCTGCGGTCGCCGAGGGCATTGGCGTCGCCGAAGGCCTGCTGGTGCGATCCGCTCATCATGCCGCGGATGCTGGACAGCAGCAGCGAACCGCCGACGACGCCGGCCGCGGCCGCCGCGGCCGTGCCAAGAAACGAGCCGCCGCCACCGCCGACCGGCGGAGCGCCATAGCCCTGGCCTTGACCGTAAGCCTGTCCGTAGGGCGGCGCGCCGTAACCCGGCTGGCCCTGCTGCATCGCTCCGCCGCTGTTCCAGACGGGCCGCTGCTCACGCGGCGGCACGTTCGGAACCGAGCCGCGCGACGGGCCGCCGCCGAACAGCGTGTCGCGCATGGTGTCGAGGAAGCCGCCGGACTGTGCGGGCTCGGGCGCACGGGCCGCTTCCAGCTCCTGGATGCGGGCATTCGCGCGCTTCAGCGCCTCGTCCTGCACCAGCGTCGTCTGGACCAGCGCATAGACCGCGCCGGGCGCCTTGCGCAGCCCGTCGGAGATGGCGGCGATCGCGTCGGTATCACGCGGTGCATTTTCCAGTTTCGAAAGCCGGTCAAAAAGGTCGTCGACGAGCTGGCGTTCCTGCGGCGTCATGATCTGTCTCCTGAGCGCAAAACCAAGCGCGCAGGAGATGTAGGGTTCCATTGTGGCCCCAACAGTGCCGGCCGGATTAAATTTCGGTATGCGACAACCTGCCTCGCGGCTTGTTTTTCGCGGCTCATCCCAGGGTGACGCGGCTGTCCGCGAGCAGGTGCGCGAAGGCTTCGCCCGAGAGATAGGCGTGCTCGCGTTCGCGGACATCCGTCATGGGGTCGAGGCCGGCGAGGACATCGTCGACGAAGCCGGGATGGCACATCACGAGGCCGCCATCCGGCAAGCCTTCCAGGAATTGCCGCATCAGCTCGCCAAAATCGGCCGCCCGCGTGAAGTCATAGGCGCCGGCAAAGCCGGGATTGAAGCTGAGGCCGGCGCGGCCGGCGCGGCGGCGGAATTGCGCGCTAAGAATGTCGAGCACCATGGCCTTGGGGGAAGCCAGCCGCTGCGCCAGCGGCAGGTCGCGACCGCCCTGGCGCACCCAGGCGTTCGGCGCGGCATCAACGACCGCATCGACGAAGCCGTCGCGCACCTGCGGATAGAGTTGCACATGCTGATGGCCGTCGACGAAGTCGGGCGCGCGGCCGAACGCCTCCGCGAAGGCGGCGAGCTGCGCCTTCACCTCGTTGCGGAAGAATTCGCGGTCGAGCCGACGCAGCATTCCGGCGCGCAGCAGCTTGGGAAACGGCATGAACATGTCGCCGTCCAGCGGGCGGAAGTGCATGGTCAGGGGGCGGAACGGCGCCGACAGCGTCACGTGCAATCCGATCGCGCAGCGCGGGCTCGCCGTCGCGGACGCCTGGAGCGCCTCGATCTCACTGCGTTCGATTGCCGGACCCACCATCATCACCGAGGTGGCGTTGAGGCGGCCACGCTCGATCAGGTCGCGGATGGCGCGGTTGACGCCCGGGCTGATGCCGTAATCGTCGGCGCAGAGCCAGATCCGCCGCAGGTCCGCGGCCGCGCTCATTCAGCCGCCGTCCTCTTCGCGGCGTCGTCAGCCTTGTCAGTCTCGAAGTGCTTTTCACTGTGCTCGGCGACGAAGTAGATCGGGCGCGCCTTCAGCTCGGAGAGGATCTTGCCGATATATTCGCCGACGATGCCGATCATGATGAGCTGCACGCCGCCGATCGTCATCAGGCCGATCACGAGCGAAGGATAGCCGGGTACCTGCTTGCCGGTCGTGAACACCTCCCAGAGGATCGAAAGGCCGAACAGGAAGGCGCCTCCGGCGAGAATGACGCCGAGCAGACTGGCGAAGCGCAAGGGCGCCACCGAAAACGAGGTCAGGCCCTCGATCGACAGGCCAAGCAGGCTTGCGGCGTTGAAGGTGGTGACGCCATGGGCGCGCGCCGAGGGCTCGTAATCGACACGGATCTGGCGGAATCCGATCCAGCTGGCGAGGCCTTTGAAGAAGCGGTTGCGCTCGGGCAATTGCCTGAGCGCGGCGACAGCGCGCGGGGAGAGCAGGCGGAAGTCGCCGGCGTCCTCGGGAATCTTCTGGCGTGCGCCCCAATTGATCAGCGCATAGAAGCCGTGCACGGCGACGCGGCGCAGGAAGGTCTCGTTGTCGCGATGCGCCTTGGCGGTGTAGACGACGTCATAACCGTCTTCGATCCAGTGCCGCACCAGCTGTTCGATCAGGGCCGGCGGATGCTGGCCGTCACCGTCCATGAACATGACGGCGCCGAGCCGGGCATGGTCGAGGCCGGCCATCAGCGCCGCCTCCTTGCCGAAATTGCGCGACAGCGACACCACCTGGACGTCGATCGCGTCGGCCGGCAGGCTACGTGCGATCGCCAGCGTCGCATCTTTGCTGCC
The DNA here is from genome assembly GCF_004114535.1 of Bradyrhizobium nanningense. Classification (GTDB taxonomy): domain Bacteria; phylum Pseudomonadota; class Alphaproteobacteria; order Rhizobiales; family Xanthobacteraceae; genus Bradyrhizobium; species Bradyrhizobium nanningense. The sequence goes on along the minus strand of NZ_LBJC01000023.1, from coordinate 150,119 downwards.
GTCGTCGACATAAACGATCTCGCAAGACAGCCGATAGCGCTCCCGCAAGGTTCTTGCGAGATCGCAAATGCGCTGATGCAGGGCGGCGAGGCCCGCCGCCTCGTTGTAGACGGGGACGACTATCGACAGTCCCTTCGCGGCGGCGCTGGCCGCATTGGTCGTCATGCCTGATACGTCAGAGCCCAGCGTCATCGATCAAGGTTCCAGAGGCGTTCAAAGTCATCTCAACAGCATATGGTAGCTGCGGTTTGCTGTCGCTACGCTGAACGGACCTGAGACTCACCGCCGCAGGAACGCCTCGAGCTTCGCGAACAGCGGGTTCTTCCGGTCGAACACGTAGTCGAGCGAGACCACCGAGACGTTCTCGGCGCCATGCTCGCGCAGGAAGCTCGCCAGCGCATAGAGCTGCCCCGGTGGGCAGTGCAACGTCAGCATGCCTGACGAGGTCGGTCCGCCGAACGGGGCCTCGACGCCGAACCGGCTATGGGCTTCGCCGAGCAGGGCGGCATCGCATTGCCGGAAGCGGGTGCGGACCTCGCGGTATTTGTTGGCCCGCGCCCTTGCCGCGATGTGATCGAGGATGATGCGTGCGGTCTCCCGCGCCTGCGGCGACCAATCGGCCTCTTTCGAAGCGACCAGATTGGCCTGGCTGCGCAGGATCACGCCGTCGTCGAGCACCCGCAAGCCGTTGGCGGCGAGCGTCGCGCCTGTCGTGGTGATGTCGACGATCAGCTCGGCGCTGCCGGCCGCAGGTGCGCCTTCGGTCGCGCCTGCGCTTTCGACGATGCGGTAATCGGTGATGCCGTGGGTCTGGAAGAACGCCCGGGTGAGATTGACGAACTTGGTCGCGACCCGCATCCGCATGTGGTGCTGCTCGCGGAAGCCGGTGGTGACGTCGTCGAGGTCGGCCATGGTGCGGACGTCGATCCAGGCCTGCGGCACCGCGACGACGACGTCGGCAAAGCCGAAGCCGAGCCCGTCGATCAGCGACACGCGGTTGTCGGCATCGGCAATGTTCTCGCGCACCAGGTCTTCCCCGGTGACGCCGAGATGCGCGAAGCCGCGGGACAATTGCGATGCGATCTCGCTCGCCGAGAGATAGGCGACCTCGACATTGTCGAGCCCTGCGATGGTGCCGCGATAGTCGCGGGCGCCGCCGGCCTTCGACAGCTTGAGGCCGGCACGGGCGAAGAAGGCCTCGGTGTTTTCCTGCAGGCGGCCCTTGGAAGGAACGGCCAGAACGAACGGCGCGCTCATGACTTAAGCTCCCACCTTGCGGCCGATCCGGTTCAGCGCATCCACCCAGACCGAGAAGCCGACTGCGGGAATAGGTTCAGCCGATCCGAGCTGGGTCATCAGCCCGTCATAGCGGCCGCCGGCGACCAGCGGCTCGGCGCCGTTGCCCCGGTGATGCAGCTCGAATTCGAAGCCGGTGTAATAGTCGAGGCCGCGTCCGAACGCGGTCGAAAAGCGCGTCTGCTTCACGTCGATGCCGCGCGCGGCCATGAAGCCGACCCGGCTTTCGAACTGGTCGATGGCCGCAGCAAGGTCGAGCTTGGCATCAATGGTGAGCGCGCGCAGCGCGGCGATGGCATCGTCGGGATTGCCTGCTATCGACAGGAAGCGCTTGAGCACGGTGATCGCCTCGCGCGGCAGCGCGCCGCCCTTCAGCGTCGATTGCTCGAGGAAGCGGTCGGCGATCTCGGCCGTGGTGCGGCCGCCGACATTGGTGGTGCCGGCGATCGACATCAGGTCGGTGACGAAGGCGAGCGCCGCCTTGCGGTCGGAGCCGGCAAGGGCTGCGAGCACGCCCTGATATTCGCTGCGCGTCGCGGTGGTTGCCGCCGCCAGCCGCTCCAGATCCTGCTCCAGGCTGATCTTGCGGTTGAAATCCTTGACCAGGCGGCGGCGCCAGACCGGATAGAGATCGAGCGCATCGAGCAGCGCGTTGAACAGCGCCACGTCGCCGGTGCGGATCTCGACGTCGCGGACGCCGAAGGCGGCCGTCGCCTCCAGCGCCAGCGCCAGCATCTCGGCGTCAGCCGCGGCGCGGTCCTGGCGGCCGAACGATTCGATGCCGGCCTGCAGGAATTCGCTGGCCTGGCCGCTGCGGTAACGAAACACCGGGCCAAGATAGCTGAACCCGGCTGGCTGGCCGGCGCGGCTGGAGGCGAGGTAGTCGCGGGCGACCGGAATGGTCAGGTCCGGGCGCAGGCAGAGCTCCTCGCCCGTGAGGTCCGTGGTCAGATAGAGGCTCTTGCGGATGTCCTCGCCGGAGAGGTCGAGGAACGGCTCGGCCGGTTGCAGGATCGCCGGCTCGGCCCTGACATAGCCGGCCTGCGCGAACGACAACAGCAGCGTATCCGCCCAGGCGGCGGAGCCGGCAGCATTTGAGGTGGCAGTCGCGGTCATGACAGAGGTCCATCGTCCCGGTGGAACCGGGCAGGGCAAGGGGAAGGCAGGAGTTGCGCAGCCCTTAGCATGGCCCGAAAGCGGTTTCGACCTCCAAAGGATCAATCGCTTAACGGTCGCCCAACTCATCGTCATGGCCGGGCTTGTCCCGGCCATGACGGCCTCCTGCGTTCGCAAATACGATCGCTCAGCGAACGCTAGGCGTTCTTGCCTCCCCAATCGCCCAGCACCGCCTGCACCAGCGCCAGCGCCGCCACGGCGGCCGTGTCGGCCCGCATGATCCGGGGGCCCAAGGCCAGCCGGAGGATCTTGGGCTGCCGCAGCAGCAGGGCCCGCTCTTCCTCGGCAAAGCCGCCTTCGGGGCCGATCAGGACGTCGATACCCTGGCCGGCCGCGCGCGCGGCTTGCAGGCTCTGGACCGGGTTTTCGACGTCCGCGGCCTCATCGCAGAAGATCAGCAGGCGGTCGGTCGGGCGCTGGCTGAGGAAGCGCTCCAAGGCGACCGGCTCGGCGACATTGGCGATGCTCAAAATGCCGCATTGCTCGGCGGCCTCGACGACATTGGCCCGCATCCGCTCGGTGTTGACCCGCGAGGCCTGGGTGAACCGGGTCAGGACCGGATGCAGCGCGGCGGCGCCCATCTCGATGGCCTTCTGGACCATGTAGTCGAGCCGGGCATGCTTCAGCGGGGCGAAGACGTAAGCGAGGTCGGCTAGCCGGTCCTGGGGCCGGGTCTGCTGGAGGATGAGAAGGCCGTCCGGTCGCTTGCGGCCTTCAATGGCGGCCTGCCACTCGCCGTCGCGGCCGTTGAACGCCAAAACCTCGGCCCCGGCGGCAAGCCGCAGCACGTTGCCGAGATAATTGCTCTGGTCGCGGTCGAGCGCGACCCTGGCGTCCTGGGCAAGGGGGGCGTCAACGAACAGGCGGGGGGCGCGAAAATCGTGGGAGGGCATCGTTCAAAAGTCCAATTCGGCGCCGTTATTAACCGAAAGCGGCCATTTTGGGGGTAAATATTGCCAGACCGCTGCGTCGGCGCGCCGCGCTCTTGCCCTATTCGGCGGGTTGTTAAGCGCCGGCGGGAATCGTAAAATCGCGAGCACGCTGGTTGCGCTTCTATTGGGAAGACGCTGGGCCCCGTAAGCTCCTGCCGGAGAGACTTTCTTGATGATCCGTCATTTGATGGTTCCGATCGCTGCCGCCATGGTCACCATGGGTGCCGCGGGGGCTTATGCGCAAAGCGCGTTCCCCGCGCCCCTGCCCAATCAGGCTCCCGCCAGTTCGGCGTTTCCGCCGGTGAACGGTTCGGCGCCGACCGCCTCGGTTGGTGCGGCTCCGCAATCGTCATTTCCCGTGAACGGCGCCGCGCCGATCGGTGGCCCCGGTGCTTTCGGCGCGGCTCCGCCGACGCAAGCCGGCCCCGGCGAGGACTGCATGAAGGCGTTCATGCCGTTGCGCGAAGAGGCCGAGAAGCGCGGCAAGCTGATCAAGGCCGCGAGCGACCGTCACGCGCCGCCGGACGAGGCCTGCAAGCTGATCCGCAATTTCAGCCAGGCCGAGACCAAGATGATCAAGTACATCGAGGGCAACGCCGCCAAATGCGGAATCCCGCCGCAGGTCGGTGCTCAGATGAAGGATGGTCACAAGAACACCGAGGCCATGGCGATCAAGGTCTGCAACGTCGCGACGCAGATGCAGCAGCAGCAGGCACGCCCCGCAGGCCCGTCGCTGAGCGAGGTGCTGGGGTCGGGCTCGGCGCCTGAGGCCAATGCCGGCAAGAAGGGCGGCAGCACCTTCGACACGCTCAACGGCAACGTCCTCACCCGATGAGCGACACATCCGCCCGCGTTGCCGATTCCACCGGCAACTGGGTCGATACGCTCGCGCCGCCATGGGCGCGGCCTTACCTCCGATTGTCCCGCTTCGATCGTCCGATCGGCTCCTGGCTGCTCTTGATGCCATGCTGGTGGTCGGCGGCGCTCGCGAGCGGCATGGCGCATGACGTCCGCGGACTGCCGCTTACCATCGTGCTGTTCTTCATCGGCGCCTTCGTCATGCGCGGCGCAGGCTGCACCTGGAACGACATCACCGATCGCGACCTCGATGACAAGGTCGAGCGCACCCGCTCGCGGCCGCTGCCGTCGGGGCAGGTGAGCACGAAGCAGGCGCTGGCCTTCATGGTCGTGCAGGCGCTGATCGGCCTTCTGGTGCTGCTGCAGTTCAACCGCTTCGCGATCGCGACCGGCATCGCATCGCTCCTGATCGTCGCGATCTATCCCTTCATGAAGCGGATCACCTGGTGGCCGCAGATCGTGCTCGGGCTTGCCTTCTCCTGGGGCGCGTTGATGGGATTTGCCGTCACCTTCGGCCGCATCGACCTCACCGCGCTGGTGCTCTATGCCGGCGCGATTTCCTGGGTGATCGGCTATGACACGATCTACGCGCATCAGGACGCCGAGGACGACGCGCTGATCGGCATCAAGTCCACCGCACGCCTGTTCGGCGCCCATACGCACCAGGCGCTGATCCTGTTCTACGGGTTGTCGGTGATGCTGATCGGCGTCGCGCTGGCCTCAGGTGAGGCGCGCTGGCCGGCCTGGCTCGGGCTCGCCGCCTTCGCCGCGCATCTGGCGCGGCAGATCGTGCGTTTGCGGATCGAGGATCCCGAGCTGTGTCTGCGTCTGTTCAAGTCGAACAAGCATGCGGGCTTGCTGCTGTTCGCGGGATTGCTCGCGGACGCGGTGATGCGGTCGGCGTGACGCGACTGCGTAGGGTGGATTAGCGAAGCGTAATCCACCAACTTCTATCCGAGTGGAAAGCAAAGAGGTGGGTTACGCCGAGCGATTGCGCTCCGCGCTATCGCAGGGCTAACCCACCTACGGCACCTTCAATTCCGCGCGATGATCTCGCGTTCTTCGCGATGAACCGGCAGCTCGCGCGCCACACCCGGGCGCCTGCGCATCAAGAATTTCGGGCGGCGGGCGCGTATCGCATTGGCGCGGCGGCGGCGGGCTGCAGGCTTGCACGCGCCTTCATCGAGTTGCGGCAGCGCGAACAGCTCGCTCCAGATCGCCCAGGCCTCATTGAGCTCGTCGCCATCGGCCCCGACCAGCAGCGGCACGGAGAGCGAGGGATCGCGATGCACGAGGACGAGGGCTTGTGCCTCGTCGTTGCCGCGCAGCGCGACGCCGATGAAGTCGCTGACGCGGACGTTGATCGCCATCTGCATGCCGCGGACGGCACGGCGCAGCACGACACGTTCGCGATGAAGCTCGATCTGCCTGACATATCCGTCGGCGCGCGGGTCATGCGCATCGAAGCGGACCGGAAGGGAAAGAGGGTCGAGCCGCAGAGAGCGGCTCGACCCGGCGGGGTTGACCCCGCATGTTGCTGTTTGACGCCTCACGGCTTTCGTTCTCCCCGCCGGGATTATGTTCCCGGTCGATGCGAGGACCTTAGCGCGCGCCCTTCCGAAACCGCTTAAAAAGGCTGGTTAACCCACCGTCACTGCTCCTCATGATTGACAAGACCTTGGCGCGCATGATTGACGAGACGTTGCGCCGATGGTGCGAATCTGAGCTTTTGGCGGGCTGAAAATGCTTGAAGTCCGCGCGATCAGGGCACATCTGTGGGTTCCGGCCCCGCACCCCGCCCCAACAGGATTTCGTTCGTGAACTCTTCACCATCCGCAAGCTCGACCACAGCCCATCGCGACCTGTTCGATCAGTCCGCGCTCTCCGATCTCGCGCAGCGGCTGGTCGAGGCGGCCAAGCGCGCGGGCGCGGACGCAGCCGACGCGGTCGCGGTGCGCGGCGTCTCGCAAGGCGTCGAGGTGCGCGACGGGCGCGTCGAGGAATCCGAGCGCTCGGAGGGCGACGATGTCGGCCTGCGCGTGCTGGTCGGCCAGCGCCAGGCGGTGGTCTCGACCAACGACGTCAGCGGCGATGCCGTGACCAAGCTTGCCGAACGCGCGGTCGCGATGGCGCGCGTCGCGCCCGACGACAAATATGTCGGCCTCGCCGATCCCGCGCTGCTCGCGCGCGACTTCCCCGATCTCGATCTGCTCGATCCCGACGTGCCCGCCACCAGCGAGCTCGAGCGTCGCGCGCTCGCGGCCGAAGCTGCCGCGCTCGGCGTGAAGGGCGTGACCAAATCCGGCGGCGCTTCGGCCTCCGCCGGGATCGGCGGCATGGTGCTCGTCACCTCGACCGGCTTCCACGGCTCTTATCTCCGCTCCAGCCAGGGGATTTCGGCCACCGCCATCTCGGGCGAGGGCACCGGCATGGAGCGCGACTACGATTTCACCTCGGCACCGCACGCCGCCGATCTGTTGTCGCCTGAGGTCGTCGGCCGCTCCGCCGGCGAGCGCACCGTGGCGCGCTCCAATCCGCGCAAGGTCGAGACCTGCAAGGTGCCGGTGGTGTTCGATCCGCGCGTTGCCGGCTCGCTGGTCGGCCATGTCGTCGGCGCCATCAACGGCGCCTCGATCGCGCGCAAGACCAGCTTCCTGAAGGACAAGCTAGGCCAGCAGCTGTTTGAGAAGAACATCCGCATCATCGACGATCCCCTGCGCAAGCGCGGCCTGCGCTCGCAGACCTTCGACGCCGAGGGCGTCGCGGTGAAGAAAACCGCGCTGATCGACGAGGGCGTGCTGACGACTTGGCTGCTCGATTGCGCCACCGCGCGCGAACTCGGCCTTGCCACCACCGGCCACGCCCATCGCGGCGTCTCCTCCTCGCCCTCGCCGGGGCCCTACAATCTGCATCTCGAACCCGGCACACCGAGCCCCGCCGAGCTGATCTCCGACATCAAGCAAGGCTTCTACGTCACCGATCTGATCGGCTCCGGCGTCAACGGCGTTACCGGCGATTACAGCCGCGGCGCCTCCGGCTTCTGGATCGAGAACGGCGAGATCACCTATCCCGTCAGCGAGGTGACGATCGCCGGCCATCTGTTCGAGATCTTCAAGTCAATGCAGCCCGCGAACAATCTCGAGTTCCGCTACGGCATCAATGCGCCGACGGTGCGCATCGAGGGTTTGACCCTTGGCGGACGTTGACGCGAACGACACGATCCTGACGCGCGACGCCGCGCTGCTGCAGGACACGGTGCGAGAAGCGGGCGCGCTGGCGCAGTCGATGTTCCGCACCGAGCTGAAGAAGTGGACCAAGGGCGCCTCCTCGCCGGTCTCGGAAGCCGACATCGCCGTCAACGATCTGCTCGAAACGCGCTTGCGCAGCGCGACGCCGGATTATGGCTGGCTCTCGGAGGAGAGCGCCGATGACGCAGCCCGGCTGTCGCGGCGGCTGACCTGGATCGTCGATCCCATCGACGGCACTCGCAACTACCTCAACGGCCATGACGATTGGTGCGTCAGCGTCGCGCTGGTTGAGGATGCCTCGCCCGTGCTGGCCGCGGTGTTCGCGCCGACCAGCGGCGAGTTCTTCTTCGCCGCGCGCGGCCGAGGCACGACGCTCAACGCCGTCCCGGTGCGGGCGACCTCCGGAGCCGAACTGGACTTTGCCCGCGTCGCCGGCCCCAAACCCCTGGTCGAGCGCCTGAAGCCGTCACTCGGCGACATCAAGCTGCATCCGCGAATCGGCTCGCTGGCGCTGCGCCTGTGCCGGGTCGCCCATGGCGCGCTGGATGCGGCTTTTGCGGGGGGCAACAGCCATGATTGGGACCTTGCGGCGGCCGATTTGATCGTGCAGGAAGCCGATGGTAGGATGAGCGACCTCTCCGGAGAACCCATCCTCTATAACCGCCGGGAAGTGGCGCACGGAGTGCTGGTGGCAGCGGGGCGCGATCGTCATGCGGGCATTGTCGCGCATTTTCGAAACCGCCCCTTGGCCTGAAGCGCTCGTCGTCGTGCCTGTCGAACATTGCTTTGCCGGGCAGCCCGTTAGGAACAGAACTGATGCCAGATAGTGCCCCGCAACAACTGCTTCACCTCGTGATCGGCGGCGAGCTCGTCGATCTTGAGCAGAACATCTTCAAGAATCTCGACGACGTCGAGATCGTCGGCCTCTATCCGAATTATGCGACCGCCCACACCGCCTGGCGGGCCAAGGCGCAGAGCACGGTCGACAATGCGCAGATGCGCTATTTCATCGTCCATCTCCATCGGCTGCTCGACCCGAATCAAGAACCGGCGCGTTGAAAAGACTGCTTCGCAATACGCTGCGAAGCAGCTGGTTTCAGCGTGCCGTCGGGGTTCTGGCGGCCGAATATCTGCGTCTGGTCTGGCGGACCAACAAATTCACGTTCGATCCGCCCGACGTCTATGAACGCGTCGAGCCGCAGATCCCCGCGATCTTCGCGTTCTGGCACGGCCAGCATTTCCTCACCCCCTTCATCAAGAACAAGGAATCCTACCGGGCCAAGGTCCTGATCTCCCGTCACCGCGACGGCGAGTTCAACGCCATCGCGGTGGACCGGCTCGGCATCGGCCTGATCCGCGGTTCCGGCGACCATGGCAGCGCCTTCCACCGCAAGGGCGGGGTCGGCGCCTTCAAGGAAATGGTGCGGACGCTCCAGGACGGTTGTAATGTCGCGCTGACCGCCGATGTCCCCAAGCGCGCGCGCGTGGCCGGGCTCGGCATCATCATGCTGGCACGGGAATCCGGGCGGCCGATCATGCCTTTCGCGATGGCGACCAGCCGCTTCATCCGGCTGAAGAACTGGGACCGCACCACCATCAATCTGCCATTCGGGCGGGGCGCCTTGGTCGGCATCAGGGAAATCCACGTTCCCGCGGATGCCGACGCCGCCACGATGGAAGCGTTGCGGCTGGAGCTGGAAGAGACGTTGAACGAGGCGACCCGCCGCGCCTATGCGCAACTCGGCCGCCCGGGGCCGCAAGATGCCTAAATCGCTGCCCATTGCGCTGCCGATGACGCTGCGGATGTATCGGCGCCTGGCCTCCGGCCTGGTGCCGCTTGCGCCTGCGCTGATCAAGCGGCGGCTCAGGCAGGGCAAGGAAGACCCCGCGCGCGTCGGCGAGCGGCGCGGCCTGTCGCGGGACGTGCGGCCGCATGGTCCCCTGGTCTGGATCCACGGTGCCAGTGTCGGCGAGGTCCTGGCCGCGGGGGCGCTGATCGAGCGTTTGCGCGATCTCAATCTGCGCATCCTGCTCACCTCGGGCACCGTCACCTCGGCCGCGGTGGTCGCCAAGCGATTTCCGCCCGACGTCATCCATCAATACGTGCCGTATGATTCCCCGCGTTACGTCGCGCGCTTCCTGGACCATTGGAAGCCGTCGCTGGCGCTGTTCATCGAATCCGATTTGTGGCCGAACCTGATCCTCGCCGGCGCGGCACGCCGGGTGCCGATGGTGCTGATCAACGGGCGGATGTCGCCACGCTCCTTTCCGCGCTGGCAGCGCATGCACGGCACCATCTCGGCGCTGCTGTCGCGCTTCGATATCTGTCTGGCGCAGTCGAAGACCGACGCCGAGCGCTTCTCTGCGCTCGGCGGCCGCGACGTCGTCACGACAGGGAATCTCAAGCTCGACGTGCCGGCGCCGCCCGCCGATCCCGGCAAGCTCGAGCGGTTGATGGCGATGACGCGCGGGCGGCCGATCATCGTCGCGGCCTCGACCCATCCGGGCGAGGACGAGATGCTGGTTGCGGCGCATCGCAGCCTGGTCGGCTTCTTCCCGCAGCTCCTCACAATGATCGTGCCGCGCCATCCCGATCGCGGCTCTTCGATCGCAGGCCTTGTCACGGCCTCGGGCTTGACGCCGGCGTTGCGCTCGCGCGAGGAGCTGCCGACCGCAACGACCGACATCTATATCGCCGACACCATGGGCGAGCTCGGCCTGTTCTATCGCCTCTCGCCAATCGTGTTCATGGGCGGATCGCTGATCCGCCATGGCGGGCAAAATCCGATCGAGGCGATCAAGTTAGGGGCCGCCATCGTTCATGGTCCGCACGTGTTCAACTTCGCCGATGTCTTCGCGGCGCTCGATACGAGCGGCGCGGCGCGGCAGGCCGACACGCAGGAATCGCTGGTCAAGCAGCTCGGCCAGTTGCTGGCCGATCCCGCCCTGCGCGAGAAGATGCAGCGCGCAGGCACCGGCGTGGTCGAGCAGCTCGGCGGCGCGCTAGATCGCACCATGACGGCGCTCGAGCCCTATCTGCTGCAATTGCGGATCGAGATGGGGGCTGCCAATGCGTGAGCCGGCCTTCTGGTACCGGCCACGCTCTCTTCCGTCGTATGCGTTATGGCCGCTCGGAGCGCTCTACGGCGCGATTGCCGAACGGCGCATGCTGCGCCAGGGCGCGGACGCCGGCCTTCCCGTGATCTGCGTCGGCAATTACCATGTCGGAGGCGCCGGCAAGACCCCGACCGTGCTGGCGCTGACCAAGCTGCTGCGCGAGCTTGGCGAGACGCCGGTGGTGCTCAGCCGCGGCTATGGCGGGCGTCTGAAAGGCCCAGTCATGGTCGGCCGCGAACGCCACACCGCTGCCGATGTCGGCGACGAACCCTTGATGATGGCGCGCGACGTCCCGGTCGCGGTCGCGCGCGATCGCCTCGACGGGGTCGCGCTGGCGAAGTCGCAGGGCGCGACCGTGATCGTGATGGACGACGGTTTTCAGAATCCGCGCCTGCTCAAGGACGCCTCGTTGATCGTGATCGACAGCGAGCGGGGCCTCGGCAACGGCAAGGTGTTTCCCGCCGGCCCCTTGCGCGCGCCGCTGCAGGCCCAGCTTGCGCGCACCGACGCGCTGGTCTTGATCGGCGACGGCCGCGCCGCCAACGATGTCGCCGCCGAGCTCGCCAAGCGCAACAAGCCCGAGCTGCGCGCACGGTTGATGCCGGATGCGGCCTCGCTCGCGCGGCTGCTCGGCCAGAAGGTCTTCGCCTTTGCCGGCATCGGCGATCCCGAACGCTTCTTCCGCACCCTTCGAGCCTGCGGCATCGAGGTCGCGCGCACGCGCGCCTTCGCCGATCATCACATGTTCTCGGGCGACGAGATCTCGGCCCTTACGGCGGAGGCCCAGCGCGAGCAGCTCACGCTGGTGACGACGGAAAAGGACCTCGCACGCCTGCGCGGCAGAGAGGATGTGCCTGACGACATCGTGCCGTTTGCCGTCCAGCTCGAGTTCGACGACCCGGACGCGCTGCGGCGGCTCATCAGCGATCATCTCTACAAGGCGCGCGAGCGACGATTCAGCAGGCGATGATCTCGCAGAGAGGCAAGGCTATTCCGCGAAGATTGCGCCTCGCTCTCCTGCGCGAAGGCAACGTGTGATGGAGAATTAATTAGCGCGATGCGATGTGTGAACCGAGCTGTCATGTCGCGGCTGACAAAGTCTCTTCCGCAAATTCGGGAGTTGATGTAGCCTTCCATGAGAGCCGTCACCGGGACGTGCCGAACTTCCGGAAATCATCGGCGGCGTTTATGCCCACGGCGGGCAGTGTATCTTCATCATTTCAGATGCGACGGCCGTAACGACAGCTCGGAACGGCAGGAAGAGGTATTGCTAAGAGTTCAGAGGAGAACATGCCATGCATTTTTGCCTCACCGGACAATACACGCCACACGCGCTCAACGCCATCCTGGAAAATCCCACGACCAATCGCCAGGAAGCGGCCAGGAAACTTATCGAGGCGGCCGGCGGAAAGCTGATTTCGATGTACAGCGTTGCGACCGACGGCCCAGGCGTTCTGGTGATTTTCGATGTGCCTGATCCGGGTGCGGCTCCGGCCATTTCCGGACTGACCGTTACGGCAGGCACCCTGCAGAACGTGAAACTGACTCGGTTGTTCACGCAGGACGAGATCAAGCAGGTTCGCCAGAACGCGGCGAAGCTGCGTTCTTCGTATACGCCGCCCGGAGGCTGATATCCGGACCTAGAGCGAAGCCGCCGCAGGCGTTGCAGGCGGCGGCAACGCTCTCATCCCAGAAACAATCACGTCTGCAAGCCGAAGCGAGGCGAAGGTCTGGCGTCCATCGACGGACGTTGCAGTCCGGCGCGTGCTGCGTCCGGTGCCAAGGGGCGGATTGAACGTGCTTGCCGGCGGCCTCGGTCCCCCACGGCGATCGTGCTTCAGCAGTCGGTTATGCTCACCACGCCCCGGCGGCCATCATTCCGATAATGGTCAGGCACGAGAGGCAGGCCACCATGACAGTATAGTATTCGGGTGTATTCATTGCAGGCTCCCAAACTGTCGCCAATTGCTTGGTCATTGCTACGCGGGAGAGGTTGCCCGCCGTCGGGCCGCTTCAGTACGGCGCGCGGTGATCGGGTCTGCGATGTATGTCCGTCTCGTCATCGTCACCCCGATCTGCAGGATGATGATCCACGTCCAGAGCTTGAGCGCGTTCAGTTGCGATCAGAAGCTGTTTCCGCATTTCAACAAGACGGGCGCGGCAATATTCACGATAGAGCAACTCTAATATGGCGGGCATGATCACCCCCATCGTTTGACTTGATATTCCGACGCGAATTTTCGCGGTGAACGTAGCCCTCAAATTGACTCTTCGATATGAGCCCGTTCACAGACTGCGCCAATTCCAAAGCTCAATGGCCGTTTGGTTGACTTGATTGTCTGTGCGATAAAAGGAGCAGGGCCAGTTACCTAACATGCAAGTATAACAGCCCTCTGTTTCACCAAGACTTCGTCGAACAACTTAAGGGCGCCGAATCGCAACAAAGAATCCAACCACAGCGCGAAATGACTAACCACTGAGTGCACGCACTGTTCGATGCAACGCGGAGCGGCGTGGCGGAGATCATCGGCGGTGAGGCTGGCAAATCAGGCGCGAGAGCGGCGATTCGGCGCGCGATGATAGCAGGGGCGGCAAAGCTGCCCGTTGCACGGTCTCAGCTCGGGAAGCATGCCCGGCCGGTCAGTGTCATCGGGGACAGGTTGAGGATCTGCGGAAACTCAAACGAATAATTCGCGCTGACCTGGTTGCCACACGTCGCCGTGGAATAGGTGAACGTCCCCGCGGGGAGCGTGAGGCCGAAGGCCTGCTGGGCAGCGTAGCTCGTGATGGTGTTGCTGCTCGAGCAGAGCGTGGTGTTGACGGTGGCGCAGCGCGCCGCCATTTCGCTGCCATGCTGGATTCCCAGCTGAGTCCAGAACAGCAGTCCGCATTCGATGATGCCAAATATGAAAAGGAAGAACACGGGAGCGGTCAGCGCAAATTCCAGCGCCGACGTACCCCGCGTGTCGCGCCATAGTGCCGTGAGTTTCACTGCAACCTCGCAGTGGATTGCGCGGTGTAAGTGTAGGTGGCCGCCACGACCTGGTAATCGATGATCGTATAATACGTCGCCCGCGCCGAGACCGTCGTATATGTTCCGGCCTGCGCACCGCCGGTGCAGACCGTTCCGCAGGTGGCGGCGCTGACTCCCGCACTCGTTGGACAACCGCAAAATTGGACCGGCGGAGGTGAAGCGGTGATGTTCGTCGCATTGGTGGCACTTGCGACGGCGTTCGAAATGCCGCTGGCGTCGAAGCCGCGCGCAATCGCGTATTGGGCTCCCGCTTGTGCGGCATTCTCGACCTGCATCTTGCGATAGAGCGCAAGCCCGATGTCCGTAACCGAAACGACCATCAGAGACAGCAGCGGGACCAGGATGCCGAATTCGGCAGCCGCGACGCCCCGTTGATCGCTGCCGGCAGCGCGCGCGTGCCTCGCGAGAGAACCAAGCAATCGACGGCGATACTTTGATGAGAGGTTCTGGATTTGCATCGGTCCAAGCCTCATTCGATGAGCTGTGCGGTTTGTGAACCTATCGTCGCGGTGCCGAGCGCGGTACAATTGACCTGGAGGTTCGACGTGCCGCTGAACGTCAGCGTGTCCGCGATGATCTTGGTGCAGGATGTGCTCGTGCCGTTGCCGCCACTGAAGCTGAGGTTGGCCTTTGGCAGGTAGATGGCACCGCCGAAATTCTGCGTGCTGCCACCGGTGAGATTGAAGGCTGTCCCGGCCGGCATGTTGCGGTCGCCGTACATGACGATGCCCTTCGTGGCGCCGCTGGTCGGCGCCGTCAGGTCGATGGTGGCGTTGCTGCCGATCGAGGCGGTCCCCCAGTTGCTCCCCGAGCCCGTAAACACCAGGGTGACGCCGCTGCCGGTGATGGTGGCGTTTCCGGCGACGCTCAAGTTGGCCCCGTCCAGATAATAGATGCCTGGATTCAGGTTCAGGACTGCGCCGGCATTGACCGTGATGCTGCCCGCGTAGCAGCCTGGGTCGAGCGAGTTCGTCTTTCCGTTGGCGTTGACCGTGATCTTGGCGTTGGTGCAGCTCGGCTTGGCGGGAGGAGAGACGTTGGCGTAGGGATCGGCGACGGCCGCGACGTGCGTCTTGATCCCGTTGGTCGCGGTGATGCTGCTCGAACCAGAGACATCGCCAACCACGCCGACCTGGTTTGCCGCGACCGAGGCGCTGCCGGCGACGTTGAGCGAGGGGCTTGCGCTGGAGTTGCTGTAAAGGTTGCACTTGATCAGGTTGAGCTGGTTGCCGCCACTGACGTTGACAGCGGGACTTGCGCCCGAGTTGAGCGCGAGGACGCAGCCTGTCCCGGAATTCGGCAAGGCGACCGAGCGTGCGGTGATGAGCACGGAATCCGATCCGAACAAAGCTGACAGCAGGCGCTGCTGCGGCTGACTCACGATGACTTCGATGGCCTGCGAATTCGATACATTGTTGCCGGTCTTCGGGGGCTGGTTCACCGTGACCGTGACGTTGCCCGTCCCATTGGCGTAGCCGTAGTTTGCCGTCACCGCATTGGCTTCGGATGAGGGGTCGCCGCCTGCACTCGCAGCCGTCGCAGCGCTGACTGCGCCGGAATCTGCCGCGCTCTGCATGTTCTTGTGTTTGTAGTACCACCAGCCCACTTCCGTTCCGAGGCCGGCGGTGCCGACCAGGACCGGCATCAGCAGCGCGGAAATGATCACATAGCTGCCCGACTCGTCGCGGGCGAACCGTTCAAGCAGGTGAATCGTTCGGTCGCGCCGTCGAGCACGACCTTTTGAGCTCAAAGATGCACCGAACGAACGGGTGAAAGATCTCCGGAGGTCCATGCGTTCCTGCCCACTTGCCACTTTTTCCCGAAAGCAGTGTGATGCGGGCGGATTAAATGCGCCCCAATGGAAGCAGGACAATTTTAAGTATCGGCGGACATTCAGCCGACATTCATGGCCAGGCTCCTATCGATAGAGCTGCGTCCAGGAGAGTCAGATGAAATTGCGGTCCGCGATTCTTACCGCCAGCCTCGTGGGTCTGCCGGTTTTGCCCGCCCATGCTCAGACGTCCGCACCGCCTGCAGCCGCTCCGACCGCCACCGTGCCGGTTCCCGCGACCAAGCGCGTGACGTGCCTTGCCACGACGGCGAGCCTGAAAGGGCAGGACAAGCGCGATCAGCTGCAGCTCTGCCTGGCGCAGGCGCGGCTCGACTGCCTGAAGCAGGCGATCGATCAGAAGATCGTCGGTGAATCCAGGAGGAGTTTCATCAAGACCTGCGTCGGCGGCGATGCTCCCGAGCCGCAATAGCCGAATGGTGCCACGGACTCGATCACGATTCCTGCGGTTTCGGCGCGCCGGGAAAATGCCGCTGCAGGACGGCGGAGGGGGTGGCGTAGGCCTCCTGCAGATCCACGCTCCAGTACTTCAGCTCGTCGAGCGGGATCCGCACATCGGTGATCGCGCAGCGCACGAAGGTCCCCGGCGAGATCACACGGAAATCGCCGTCGAGATATTGCACCTGCGCTTCTCCATGGCCCGAGGGGCCGAACTTGTTCAGCACGGTCGAAAGTCTCCGTGGAAGGCCGCTGCCAAGGAAACCCTTGGAGGGCACGATGTGTTGGACGGGATGTAGCATAGATAGGGCGCCTTGTCCGCCCGGTAAACCCACCGCTTTGTGATGTTTTGCTGCCGTTCCCGCGTGATAATGCTCGCCCGAAGGATCATCCCGGTGCGCCGCGTGCGGTCCGGCACCTGATACGGCAGAGTCCGATGCGCCTTCGATTGACCGCCCTGTTCGTGACGCTAGCGATGTCGGCCGCGCGTGCCGCGCCGGCGCCGCAGCCGGTCGATATTCCGCTGGCCTCGGGCGTGCTGCATGCGCAGCTCTACAAGCCCGAGGGTGCAGGCCCGTTTCCGACCGTGATCGCGCTGCATGGCTGCGGCGGGCTCGGTAGCCATTCCGATGCCGTGCTGCCGCGTTATCGCGACTGGGCCGAGCGCCTCCTCAAGGCCGGCAACGCCGTGCTGTGGCCCGACAGCTACGGCTCGCGCGAGCTCGGGCCGCAATGCCGCGTCAAGGAGATGCACGTCAAGGCGCGACGTGAGCGCGTCGCCGACGTCGCGGCGACGCGGGCCTGGCTGATGAAGCAGAGCTGGGTGGCGCGCGACCGCGTCAGCCTGATGGGCTGGGCCAATGGCGCCAGCGCGCTGCTCTGGGCCGTGCGTCCGCAGAGCGGGGCGCGCGATCTGGCGCCCGATTTCCGCGCTGCGATCGCCTTCTATCCGGACTGCCGGATTTCCGCCGGCCTCGGCTGGAGCACGCGGGTGCCCACCCTGGTGCTGATCGGCGCCGATGACGACGTCTCGTCTCCGCCCGCCTGCCGCCAGATGGTCGAGGGCGCGCATGGCCGCAGCGCGCTCGCGCGCATCGTGGTCTATCCCGGCGCCTATCACGATTTCGACCGCGCCAACACGCCGCTGCACGCAGCCGGCGGCAGCAACGATGCCGCCGCGCCCGAGCGCGGCCATCTCGGCACCGATGCAGAAGCGCGCGCGGAGTCGCAGAAGGATGTCGCGGAATGGCTGGCGCGGTAGCTTGGGTGAGCGGACTTGTCGCGCCGTAGCTCGGTAGAAGCGAAGGCGGAAGCGGGGCCGCCCGAGGAACAAATTCAGGCGGACAGCCCCGCATCGACCACCGCCCTGCACGGACCATGATGGCCGACCGGGAATCTACGGATCGCGCACGGCGCCGGTTTCAGTGCGTGACGGCGCCTTAGTTCGACCACGATGTCGATTAAACGCAATCTCCATGCGCAACCGCATCCCCCTGTTCTCCGCACTCGTCGTCTTCACCGTCGCGATCTTCCTGTACGAGGCCCACGCCGGCGCCCCACAGCGCGCACCGGAGCATTGCGGCTTCTGGACCACCATCGATGCGGGATTGTCCTGCCGGTAGGCGAGCTGTCTCCACGAGATTGGGGCTGCGCGTGTTCCACAAATTCGGTGTCATCGCCCGGCTTGACCGGGCGATCCAGTACGCCGAGACGCCTGTGGTTTACCGAGAAGCCGCGGCGTACTGGATTCCCCGCTCCAGTGCGCAATTGCGCACAAGGCGGGGAATGACACCGATGGTGGAGCGCTCGGTCGTTGCCTCAGAACAAACTGCCCTGATCCACCGGCTTGACCACGCGCTTCGGCGCGGGCTTTGCGTCCGCCGCAGCCGGCTTCTGTTGCGCCGGCGTGCGCTTTGCCGCCGGTGTCGGGCGATCCGCATCCGCGGTGGCGCCGACGCGGCCATCGGCGAACTCGATCTCGACACGCGCGCCCGGCCCGATCGCATCCGCCGCATGCAGCGGATGACCCGCCTCATCCCGTACCAGCGCAAAGCCGCGCGCGAGCACGCTGCGATAGGACAAGGCCGAGAGCAGCTTGCCGCTGTTCTCGACGCGGGCCTCCAGCCGCTGCATCAGCGTCACGAGCGCGCGGCCGGCGCGCTCGCTAAGACGATGCGTGCGCTCGCGCTGGCGGGCAATCGCGTTGCGCTGCGCCTGCGCATTGGAAAGCTTTGAGGCGCGCAAGCGAACCTCGAGCCCGGCAAAGCGGTCGCGCCGCCGCCGCAACAGCGAGCGCGCGGAGAGCCCGAGGCGTTCGCCGCACACGGTGAGCCGGTGGTCGGCCTGTGCGATCTGGCCGTGCAGCACCCGCAGCGTCAGCTTGGCGCTGGCGGCGGTGAACCTTCGGAAATGCGCGTGCGTGTTGGCCTTGAGGCAACGGGGCAGGGAGGCGCCCGCCGAATCTAGCCGCTGCCGCGGGATAGCCAGGAGATCGCCAGCCGCCGGCAGCGCACGCGCGGCGGCGCGGAGCTCGCTGCGGCGGCTCTCCTGGGCGCGCTGCCAATAGGCGCGGGTGCGCCGTCCGAGATCTCCGACCTCGACGAACAGATCGCTGCGCACCGGCACCGCCATCTCGGCCGCCGCCGTCGGCGTCGGCGCGCGCTTGTCGGCGACGAAATCGATCAGCGTGATGTCGGTCTCGTGCCCCACCGCGGAGATCAGCGGGATCATGCTCTCGGCCGCGGCGCGGACCACGATCTCCTCGTTGAACGACCAGAGATCCTCCAGCGAGCCGCCGCCGCGCGCGACGATCAGCACGTCGGGCCGCGGGATCTTGCCGCCCTCGGGCAGCGCGTTGAAACCGCGGATCGCGGCCGCGACCTGCTCGGCCGAGCCGTCGCCCTGCACCTTGACCGGCCACACCAGCACGCGGCGGGGGAAGCGGTCCTCCAGCCGATGCAGGATGTCGCGGATCACGGCACCGGTCGGCGAGGTCACGACGCCGATCACCTCCGGCAGCCAGGGCAAGAGCTGCTTGCGCGCCTCGTCGAACAGCCCTTCCGCGGCGAGCTTCTTCTTGCGCTCCTCCATCAGCGCCATCAGCGCGCCGATGCCGGCTGGCTCCAGCGCCTCGATCACGATCTGGTATTTCGAGGAGCCCGGATAGGTCGTGAGCTTGCCGGTGGCGATGACCTCGAGCCCTTCCTGGGGCTTGAAGCGCATCCGGCCGTGCACGCCCTTCCAGATCACCGCCTCGATCTTGGCGCTCTCGTCCTTGAGCGCGAAATAGCAATGGCCGGAGGAATGGGCGCCCCGGAATCCCGAGATCTCGCCGCGGACCCGGACATGGCCGTAGGTGTCTTCCACCGTCCGCTTCAGGGACTGCGAGAGCTCGGAGACGGTGAATTCGGGCGCGTTGTGAAGTTGTTCCGCAGGCGGCATCGGCAAACGATTCGGCATTTTGGGGTCAGACCCGACGTTAAGGATTTTCGCGGCGCGGCGCCAATGCGGTAATTGACTGGGAGAGTACTCTGTATTATAGAGTTCTCTGGATCCAGGTTGAAGGGGGGTGTCACGGCGATGATGCGACCCGCTGACGGCAAGCTGTGGAGGCACCCATGAAAAACCTGTTCGAAGCCGGAAAATTGCTGCTGCTCGACATGGCGGCGACGCTGTTCTTTCTCATGCTTTATCTGCTGACCCACAACGTGACCCTGTCGGTGGTGCTCGGAATGGTGCTGGGTCTCGCCCAGATCGGCTGGCAATTCGCACGCCGCAAGCCGATCGACACCATGCAATGGATGAGCCTGTTTCTGGTGCTCGGCGCGGGCACCGTCACGCTGATCACCGCGGATCCACGTTTCGTCATGATCAAGCCGAGCGTCATCTACATCGTCGCCGGAATCGTGATGCTGAAGCGGGGGTGGATGAACCGCTATCTGCCGCCGATCGCGATCGAGCTGGTGCCTGACGTCGCGATCATTGTCGGCTACGCCTGGTCGGGCCTGATGTTCTTCTCTGCCGCGCTCAACGTGATCGTGGCCCTCAACTTCGACGTCGCGACCTGGTCGGCGGCGATGTCGATCTATGGCATCGTCAGCAAGGCCGCGATGTTCCTGATCGGCTACGCGGTCATGCGCACCGTTGCTGTCGCGCGCCGCCGACGTGCCGGCGAACGCCCGCGCGATGTTGCGGCGATGCCGGGTTGAGGGGGCTGCCATGATCGACAGCAAGCAGGCATCGGAAGCGCTGGCCGAGATCGACGATATGGTCCAACGCGTACGGCGATCGCGGGTCTACGACATCGCAAGCCAGATGATGATCCTTTGGGGCGCCCTGGTGTTCGCCGGGAATATCGCCACCTGGCTCCAGCCGCGCGAGGGCTACCCCATCTGGCTCGCCGTTTATGTCCTCGGCCTTGCTGGATCGTTTGCCATCAGCGCGTCCAGGCAGGCCAAAACGGGCGTTCGCGGCTTCGACCGGCGGATGTTCGTTGCCTTCCTGCTGTGCATCGCCTTTGGCTATTTCTGCGCGCTGGTCCTCGGACATTTCTCGCCACGGCAGCAGGGCGCATTCTGGACCATCTATTTCATGCTGTTCTATGCGCTTGCGGGGCTCTGGCTCGCCTACGCCTTCGTCGCAATCGCGGTGTGCATCACGATGTTGACCCTGGTCGGCTATTACTTCGTCGCCGGCGACGCTTTCGTGCCGTGGATGGCCGTCGTCAATGGCGTCGGGCTGATCGGCGGCGGCCTCTGGATGCGACGAAGCTAGCGCCATGGCCGAACTCGACGACATCATCCATCAGCCGCTGCGGCTGAAGATCATGGCGGCGCTGAATTCGCTGCCGGCCACCGCCGCCGGTCTCGAATTCTCCCGCCTGAAAAAACTCACCGGGGCGACCGACGGCAATCTCGGGGCGCACATCGAGACGCTGGCGAAGGCGGGGTACGTGTCGGTGGAGAAGGCGTTCGTGGGGAAGAAGCCGCAGACGACGGTGACGGCAACGGCGGCGGGGCGCGGGGCGTTTGCTCGGCACGTGGCGACGTTGCAGGAGATTATTGCGGGGAGGCAGGGGTAGGCCATCCGATTGCTGCTCTTGCAATCGTGGCATCAAAGGGCGCCGTCCGAATGACGGGGGAGTACGGGCCGTCCCCCTTGAGCCCCACCCCGATTCGTGCGACCTCCGCCCCCAGCAAAACCCCTCATTTCGAGCCTTCGATGCACATTCTCCTGCTCGGTTCCGGCGGCCGCGAACATGCTCTGGCGTGGAAGATCGCGGCCTCTCCCCTGGTGACCAAATTCTGGTGCGCGCCCGGCAATGCCGGCATCGCCAAGGAGGCGGAATGCGTAGGCCTCGATGTCGCCGACCATGCCGCGGTGATCGATTTCTGCAAGACGAATGCGGTCGAGCTCGTGGTGGTCGGCCCGGAGACGCCGCTGGCGGCCGGCATCGTCGATGACCTCACCGCCGCCGGGATCAAGGCCTTCGGACCGAGCAGGGTGGCCGCCCAGCTCGAAAGCTCCAAGGGTTTCACCAAGGCGCTGTGCACCGAGTTCGGCATTCCGACCGGCGCCTACAAGCGCTTCACCAATGCCGCCGATGCCCGCGCCTATGTGCAGAGCCAGGGCGCGCCGATCGTCGTGAAGGCCGATGGCCTTGCCGCCGGCAAGGGCGTCGTCGTCGCCAAGACCGTGCGCGAGGCCGAGGACGCCATCGCCATGATGTTCGAGGGCGCGTTCGGCGAGGCCGGCGCTGAGGTCGTGATCGAGGAGTTCCTGCCGGGCCGCGAGATCAGCTTCTTCGCGCTGTGCGACGGCGAGACGGCCATTCCGCTGGCCTCCGCGCAGGACCACAAGCGCGTGTTCGATCACGACGTCGGCCCGAACACCGGCGGCATGGGCGCCTATTCGCCGACGCCGCTGGTCACGCCTGCGATCCATGACGCGATCATGGCGAAGATCGTCCTGCCGACGGTCGCCGGCATGAAGCAGCGCGGCACGCCGTTCCGCGGCATCCTCTATGCCGGGATTATGCTGACGACGCAGGGCCCAAAGCTGTTCGAGTTCAACGTCCGCTTCGGCGATCCCGAGTGCCAGGTGCTGATGCTGCGCATGATGTCGGATATCGTGCCGGCGCTGCTCGCCTCCTGCGACGGGCAGCTGAAGCATTTCGATCTGCGCTGGCATCCAGACTCCGCGCTCACCGTGGTGATGGCGGCGAAGGGCTATCCCGGCGACTACCAGAAGGGCACGCGCATCGAGGGGCTCGATGACGCGGCCAAGGTGGAGACCGTCGAGATCTTCCACGCCGGCACTCTGGCCAAGGACGGCGCGATCCTCGCCAATGGCGGCCGCGTGCTCAACGTCT
Organism: Bradyrhizobium nanningense; assembly: GCF_004114535.1. Lineage (GTDB taxonomy): Bacteria > Pseudomonadota > Alphaproteobacteria > Rhizobiales > Xanthobacteraceae > Bradyrhizobium > Bradyrhizobium nanningense. The sequence continues at coordinate 127,801 of NZ_LBJC01000023.1, read as the reverse complement.
GTGCGTTGGGGGCGACCGTGACGGAAGCGCAGGCCCGCGCCTACCAGGCCGTCGACCGCATCCGCTGGCCCGAGGGCTTCTGCCGCCGCGACATCGGCTGGCAGGCGGTGGAAGCGGAGAAGGCCAAAGGCTGAGAAGAGCCGAGAAGCGGCTGATAGGGTCGAGATCTCGCGTTGGGTGTCACCGCGCCGCCACATCGACATTCCAGAATGTGCAATCAGCTGTTGGGGTTAGGTACCCCGCAGATAATACCGCTACTGTGCATGGGGTTGTTTTCGACATTTTGTGTGTCGGGACGACCTTTGGACTGACCACATAAGGATGCAACAAGATGTCCGATCTCGCCGACCTCTATCCGGGTTTTGCAGCTGAATGGATCAACACGTCGTTCGGCCGCGTCTTCGCCCGCGTCGGCGGCAGCGGACCGCCGCTGTTGCTCCTGCACGGCTTCTCCGAGACAAACGTGATGTGGCACCGCGTGGCGCCTGAGCTCGCCGACGCCTTCACGCTGATCATCGCCGATCTGCCGGGCTACGGTTGGTCCGACATGCCCGAGAGCGATGCGCTGCACATCCCCTACAGCAAGCGCGCGATGGCGAAAGCCATGGTCGAGGTGATGGAGCGGCTCGGCCACGTGCACTTCGCGCTCGCCGGCCACGACCGCGGCGGCCGCGTTTCCTACCGCCTCGCGCTCGACCATCCCGGCCGGCTGTCGAAGCTCGCGGTGCTCGATATCCTGCCGACCTATAATTACTGGGAGCGGATGAACCGCGCCTACGCGCTGAAGATCTATCACTGGACCTTCCTGGCGCAGCCCCATCCGCTGCCGGAGACGCTGATCGCTGGCCAAGGCGAGTTCTTCCTGCGCTTCAAGATGGCGAGCCAGACCCGATCGAAGACGCTGGACGCGATCGACCCGCGCGCGCTCGAGCATTACCTCGCCCCGTTCCGCGATCCCGCCCGCATCCACGCGATGTGCGAGGACTACCGCGCCGGCGCCTATTTCGACTACGATCTCGACAAGGCGGATTTCGAGGCCGGCAAGAAGATCACCGTTCCGATGCTGGCGCTGTGGGGCAATGCCGGCGTGGCGCAAGCCGCGGCGACGCCGCTCGATACCTGGCGGCAATGGGCGACGAACGTCGTCGGCATGCCCGTGGATTCCGGTCACTTCCTCACGGAAGAGAACCCGGATGTCACAGCGAAGGCATTGCGGGAGTTTTTCTCGGCTTGAGAGCCACGCTCCACACCACGCCCTCGACTGTCATCGCCCGGCCAGTGCGCAATTGCGCACTAGGACCGGGCGATCCAGTACTCCGTGACGGCAGTGATTGATCGATAGGCCGCGGCGTACTGGATGCCCCGGTCAAGGCGGGGCATGACGGTGGAGTGTGTAGCCCTACCGTCGCTCCCGGAAGAACTCCTTGAGCAGCCGCGCCGCCTCGCTCTCGCCGACGCCGGAATAGACGTCCGGCGCGTGGTGGCAGGTCGGCGAGGCAAAGAACCGGACGCCGGATTCGACCGCGCCGCCCTTGGGGTCGGCGGCGCCGTAATAGAGCCGCCTCACCCTTGCAAACGAGATCGCGCCCGCACACATGGTGCAGGGCTCCAGCGTCACGTAGAGGTCGCAGTCGACGAGGCGCTCGCTGCCGATCTTCTTTGCGGCTTCGCGCAGCGCGACGATTTCGGCATGGGCCGTCGGGTCGTAGTCGGTCAGCGTCCGGTTCGCCGCGGTGGCGATGACCTCGTAATTGCGGACCACCACGCAGCCGATCGGAACTTCGCCCGCCTTTCCGGCATTTTCGGCCGTTTTGAGCGCCAAATCCATGAAAGAGGGGGCTTTCAAGCCTCGTATCATCGCCAGAAACCTGCTAGTAGCTGCGCCTTCAGCAGAAGTGCTTACCGGTTTTGCCTGAGCATGCGGCTCGGAACGAGCGCGCACAATGCTCAACGGCCACCCCCTTGAGTGAGATTATCCATGCCTCGCGACAGCGACAAAGACAACGATTCCCGCGGCCGGCGAGGCCCGGCCAAGGGACCGGCGAAGGGCGGCCGTAGCGGCAAGGCGCGCGGTCCCGAGAAGAAGTTCGCCAAGCGCGGTTTTGAGGGCAAGAGCGAGGGAAGGGGGGACCGTGACAGCCGCCCGCCCCGTGGCGATCGCGACAGCCGTCCGTTCCGGCGCCGCGAGGAGGGCGATGCCCCGCGCCGCGATTTTTCCGACCGTCCGCGCTTCAAGCGCGACGATCGCAGCAATGAAGGCCGCGGCGAGCGCAGCTTCAAGCCGCGTGGCGACCGTCCATTTTCCGATCGTGGATCGCGCGACGGTGAGAAGCGCGCATTCAAGCCGCGCGGTGACCGGCCGTCCTATGGCCGTGACGACCGTCCGCCGCGCAGCCGCGATCGCGACGAGTCCCGTCCCGCCGGACGGTTCGGCGACAAGAAGTTCGGCGACAAGCGGCCGTATTCGCCGCGCGGCGACCGTCCGGAGCGCCCGTTCGAAGGCGAGCGGAAGTTTTCGCGCGGCGGAGATCGTGGCGAGCGTGGCGATTCGAAGCCCTGGCAGAAGCGCGACGCGGCTCCGCGCGGCGATCGGCCGCCGCGCAAGGATTTTGGCAAAGGTCCGCGCAAGGATTTCGGTGGCCGCGACCGCGGCGAGGACAAGCCCTGGCAGAAGCGCGATGATCGGCAAGGCGGCGAGGACCGTCCGCGGTTCTCGCGCTCACGCGACGATCGCGCATCGGGGGATCGCCCGTTCCGTGAGCGGCCCAAATTCGATCGGCCGCGCGAGGATCGTCCAAAATTCGATCGGCCGCGCGAGCGGTCGGAAGGCCGTTCCGATTGGCACGAGCATCCGCGCAGCGAAGGCCGTTTCGGCGATCGGCCGCGCCGTGAAAACGAGGACGACAGCAGGATCTTCGAGAAACGTCCCGCCTTCGGCGGTCGTGGTGCCTATCGCGAGCGCGATCGGGATTTCGACCGGCGGCCGCGCCGCGAAGAAGAGCCGAAGCCGAAGAAGGCCGGCGAGCGCATCGCCAAAGTGCTGGCGCGCGCGGGCCTGGCTTCGCGCCGCGACGCCGAGGAGATGGTCACGCAGGGCCGCGTCACGGTCAACGGCCGGGTGATCAACTCGCCCGCGCTGGACATCACGAAGAACGACGTCGTCATGGTCGACGGCAAACCGTTGCCGGAGCGCGAGCGCACGCGGCTGTTCCTCTATCACAAGCCGCGCGGACTGATGACCACGCATGACGACCCCGAGGGGCGTCCGACCGTGTTCGACAATCTGCCGGAAGGCCTGCCGCGGCTGATCAGTGTCGGCCGGCTCGATTTCAATACCGAAGGCCTCTTGCTGCTCACCAATGACGGCGGGCTTGCGCGCACGCTCGAGCTGCCGGATACCGGCTGGCTGCGCCGCTACCGCGTTCGCGCCCATGGCGACGTTACCCAGGCGCAGCTCGACGAGCTCAAGAATGGCATCGAGATCGAGGGCGTCAAATACGGTCCGATCGATGCGACGCTGGAGCGCGATCAGGGCGCCAATGTCTGGCTGGTGTTCGCGATCCGCGAGGGCAAGAACCGCGAGGTGCGCAACGTCTGCGCCCATCTCGGGCTCGAGGTGAACCGGCTGATCCGCGTCTCCTATGGCCCGTTCCAGCTCGGCGAGGTTCCTGAAGGCCAGGTCGAGGAGATCAAGTCGCGGGTGCTGCGCGAGCAGCTCGGCGATAAGGTGATCGAGAAGTCGGGGGCGCAGTTCGACGTGCCTGCGAAGCCGGCAGCGCGAGATGACGATGCACCGCGCGAGACGAAGCCCGTTAGCAAGCGTGCCGTGATCAACGACCGCAAGGGCCGCCGCGTGCTGGTGCAGCGCACCGGGAGCGAGGAGGCGCGCGAGCGCAACGAGGAAGAGGCCAGCGGCTACGGCCCGCCGCGCCGTCCCAAGCGCGGCTATCACGGCAAGCGCGATCTGACGCCGCGGGAGGACTAGCGTTGCGCGTCGTCGGCGGTCGCTTGAAGGGGCGCAATCTCGCCTCGCCGTCCTCGCGCGACATCCGCCCGACGGCGGACCGCTTGCGCGAGTCCGTGTTCAACATCCTCGTGCATGCCTATGACGATCCGATTGCCGATGCGCGCGTGCTCGATCTCTTCGCCGGCACCGGCGCGCTCGGCATCGAGGCCTCGTCACGCGGCGCGAAGTTCACGCTGTTCGTCGACAATGGCGCGGAAGCGCGGGCTCTGCTGCGCAACAATGTCGAGTCGCTGGGCCTGGGTGGCGTCACCAAGGTCTATCGGCGCGACGCGACCGATCTCGGGCCTGCGCATCCCGTCGAGCCGTTCTCGCTGGTGTTCCTCGATCCGCCCTATGGCAAGGGCTTTGCGGAGAAGGCGCTCGCGTCCTTGCGCGACGGCGGCTGGCTGACGCCGGGCGCGCTGCTGGTGGTGGAGGAAGCGAAAGCCGCGCAGTTCGTGACGCCGGACGGCTACGAAGAACTAGAGCGGCGGGCTTATGACGACACGGAATTCGTGTTTTTGCGTAGGGCGGATTAGCGCAGCGTAATCCGCCATCGTCTCGGCAGACGCAGAAGAGGCGGGTTACGCTGCGCTAACCCGCCCTACGAAGCTCATCGCTGGCCGAACAGTCTCGCTGCCGTAGGGTGGGCAAAGGCGCGCTCTTCGCGCGCCGTGCCCACCGCTTCTATCGTAATCATGGAAAGATCGTGGGCACGGCGCTTTGCACCTTTGCCCACCCTACGAGAGCTTCGGGTCACCTTCGCCCGAACAGCTTCTCCACATCGCTCAGCTTCAGCTCCACATAGGTCGGCCGGCCGTGATTGCACTGGCCGGAGTTGGGCGTCTCCTCCATCTCGCGGAGCAGGGCGTTCATTTCCTCGGGCCGCAGCCTTCGGCCGGCGCGCACCGAGCCGTGGCAGGCCATGGTGGCCGCGACGTGCATCAGGCGGCGTTCGAGAGGAAGCGCCTCGTCCCATTCGGCCATGTGCTCCGAGAGATCGCGCAAGAGGCCGCCCGCATTGGTCTTGCCGAGCAGCGAGGGCGTCTCGCGCACCGCGACTGCGCCGGGGCCGAAGGATTCGATGGCGAGGCCGAACGAGGCGAGCTCCTCACTGCGCTCCAGGAGGCGCTCGACCGTCGCCTCGTCCATCTCGACGATCTCGGGAATGAGGAGGATCTGCCGCTGCACGCCGTTCGCGGCCAGCGAGGCCTTCAACCGCTCGTAGACGATGCGCTCATGCGCGGCGTGCTGGTCGACGATGATGAGGCCGTGACGGGTCTGCGAGACGATATAGGTCTCGTGGATCTGGGTGCGCGCCGCGCCGAGCGGGCGGTCGACGAGATCGCCTGCTGGCTGGGTCTCGATCCGCACGTCCGCGCTGGGCGCACCGACGTCGAATGCGGCCTGTGCGCGCTCCGCGAACGCGGGCGCGGCGGCGCCCTCGAATGACGGCATCGGCGCGACGGGGGCGGCGGGCGAGGCCCGCCAGTCCCAGCTCGCCGGACGTTGCGGCATGAAGGCGGGCCGGAACGAAGACAAGGCGCTCTCGCCGCTGTTGGCGGCGGTGCGACGGCCCTCGCGCGCCAGCGCTTCCTTCAATCCGTGCACGATCAGCGCGCGGACGAGACCGGCATTGCGGAACCGCACCTCGGTCTTGGCGGGATGCACGTTGGCGTCGACCTCGCGCGGATCGAGCGTGACGAACAGCGCCAGCACCGGATGGCGGTCACGCGGCAGATAGTCGGAATAGGCGGCGCGCACCGCGCCGAGGATCAGCTTGTCGCGCACCGGGCGGCCGTTGACGAAGAGATATTGCCCGAGCGCATTGGCCTTGGTGAGCGCGGGCGCTGCGGCATAGCCGGCGACGACGACACCCTCGCGCTCGGAATGAACCTCGATGGCGTGGCTGCGAAACTCGGCGCCCAGGATGTCGCCGAGGCGGGTCAGCCGTCCAGCAGCGCCGGGCAGCGCCGCGGCCCAGGTCACCGGCGCGCGCTCCTCGCCCGCCAGCGTGAAGGCAATATCGGGCCGCGCCATGGCGAGGCGGCGCACCACCTCGCGGATCGCCTCGGCTTCGGTGCGATCGGTCTTCAAGAACTTCAGCCGCGCCGGCGTCGCATAGAAGAGGTCGCCAACCTCGACGCGGGTGCCGTGCGCCAGCGCCGCCGGCATGATCTCGGACTTCGCGCCGCCCTCGACGGTCAGCGCCCAGGCATGCGGCTCGCTGGCATGGCGTGTGGTGATGGAGAGCCGCGCGACGGAGCCGATCGAGGGCAGCGCCTCACCGCGGAAGCCGAGGGTGCGGATCTGGAGCAGATCCTCGTCGTCGAGCTTGGAGGTCGCATGGCGCTCGACCGCGAGCGCGAGGTCTTTCGCGGTCATGCCGCCGCCGTCATCGGTGATGCCGATTCGCCGCCGACCGCCGCCGTCGGTGAAGACGTCGATCCGGCTCGCGCCGGCATCGATCGCGTTCTCGACCAGTTCCTTGACCACGCTCGCGGGCCGCTCGACCACCTCGCCGGCGGCGATGCGGTTGACGACTTGCTCTGGAAGCTGGCGGACGGGCATGAACTCGATCTTGGGGCTCGAACGGGGATTCGTGGGTGACGCTATTCTAGGCCCTGTTGCGTCAAAAGCATGTGTTGAGCAACAGCTGCGTTGTGGGCTGGGGAAAAAGGCTTCCTATCACATTGAAGACATTGAGCGTTCGAGAAAATTTTCGCAGCGCTGGTGGGGCCACCCGCCCGTTGTGGTCGTGATTGTGAGGCGCCGGGCAGCGGTGTAGCATTGTGAAAAAACGGCAACAGGACGGGAGGACGCCATGTGCCATCTCTTCGCGCATCAGCCCCAACGCGACTACGAATCCCAGACCCGCTCCTTGCGGATCGACGGCCATTGCACCTCGATCCGGCTGGAAATGGCGTTCTGGGACACGCTGGAGGAGATCGCGGCCAGGGAGAGCATGAGCCTCGGCAAGTTCCTGACCACGCTCTATAACGAGGTGCTCGACCATCACGGTGAGGTCAACAACTTTGCTTCGCTGCTGCGCTGCTCGTGCTTGATCTACCGCGCGAAGTCGACGGCGTCAGCGCAGGAGTTCAAGGCCAATGTGGCGCCCATTCTCGACGCGGCCGAGTAGTTGCTTCACTCTCGATGTCGGCCCGGCGAACGCCGGGACCCATACCGCGTGATCTATCGATTGCGGAAGGCAGTCGTACCGAACGACCAATCTTCGCCAAACTGGGCCCTGTGGCTATGGGTCCCGGCGTTCGCCGGGACGACACCCTGAGTGTGGATAGGCAATTCCTCCTCAATGCCGTCCCGGCGGGCGCGATCGCAAACGTGAGGTCAAATCTCCCTCTTCTGCATCGCCCCGGCAATGTAGTCCGCCTGCCTGATCGCCAGCGCGACGATGGTCAGCGTCGGATTGCAGGCCGCGCCGCTGGTGAACTGGCTGCCGTCTGAGACGAACAGGTTCTTGACGTCGTGGCTCTGGCCGAACTTGTTGACGACGCCGTCGCGCGGCTTCTCGCTCATCCTGTTGGTGCCGAGATTGTGCGTGCTCGGATAGGGCGGTGTCGGATAAGTCACGGTGGCGCCGACGGCGTCATAGACCGCAGCACCCTGCTTGTAGGCGTGGGTGCGCATCGCGATGTCGTTGGGATGATCGTCGAAATGCACGCTCGCGACCGGCTGGCCGAACTTGTCCTTCACGACCGGGTCGAGCGTGATGCGGTTGGTCTCCTGCGGCATGTCCTCGCCGACCAGCCACATGCCGGCCATCCTGGGATAGCCGTCGAGCGCTGACGTGAACGGACGTCCCCAGGCGCCGGGATTGAGGAATGCCGCCATGAACGGCAGTCCGATCGACAGCGTCTCCATCTCGTAGCCGCCGACGAAGCCGCGCTTCGGGTTGTTGGCCGCCTCGTCGCGGATGATGCCGGCCATGGTGGTGCCGCGATACATGTGCACCGATTTCTCGAACACGGCGTAGACGCTGCCGGTCATGTGGCGCATGTAGTTGCGGCCGACCTGGCCGCTGGAGTTGGCGAGGCCGTCGGGGAACATGGTCGAGGCGCTGTTGAGCAGCAGCCGCGGGCTCTCGATCGAGTTGCCGGCGACCGCGACGATGCGCGCCTTCTGGCGCTGCATTGCGCCGCTCGCGTCGGCATAGACGACGCCGGTCACCTTGCCGCCGGCATCATGCTCGATCTTGATCGCCATGCTGCTCGGCCGCACTTCGAGATTGCCGGTCGCCTCGCCCTTGGGGATCTCGGTATAGAGCGTCGACCATTTCGCGCCGGATTTGCAGCCCTGGAAGCAGAAGCCGATCTGCTGGCAGGCGCCGCGTCCGTCGCGCGGTTGGCTGTTGATCGCCATGTTGCCGGTGTGCACGGTCTTGTAGCCGAGCTTCTTGGCGCCGGCCTCGAGCACCTTGAAATTGTTGTTGCCGGGAAGTCCGGGAATGCCGTTGGTGCGGGTCACGCCCATCTTGTCCTCGGCCTTGGCGTACCACGGCTCCATCTCCGCGAGCGTCACCGGCCAGTCGAGCAAATTGGCGCCGGGGATGTTGCCATAGGTGGTCTTCACCTTGAACTCGTGCTCGTCGAAACGCAGCGACGCGCCGGCCCAATGGGTCGTCGAGCCGCCGACCGCCTTGACGATCCAGGCGGGAAGGCCGGAGAAATCCTTGGCGACGCGCCATGTCCCTGACGTGGTGCGCGCATCGGTCCAGGCGAGCTGCGAGAAGCTCTCCCACTCGTCGTTGACGAAGTCGTGGTTCTCGATGCGGGGGCCTGCTTCGAGAATGACCACCTTGACGCCCTTCTGCGCGAGCTCGTTGCCCAGCGTGCCGCCGCCGGCACCGGAGCCGACGATCACCACAACGCTGGAGTCGTTCAGATCGAATTTTGCCATATGCGTTCTCCTGAACCGTTGGGGTGGGTCTCAAGCCTTCGGTAGCCAGTCGATGTCGGCGAAGCCACGGTTGATGTAGCCGCCGTGCTCGGCCGAAGAGCCCTCGTAGCCGAACCGCGGCCAGACCTCTTTCTGGTTGTAGAGCGAGACGATGAGGTCGCCGCGCACCTTCTGGAAGAAGTCGCTTCCCTCGATCTCTTTCAAGAGCACGACGCGGTCGGCTTCCCAGGGCACCTCGGCATAGGCCACCTTGTGGCGGTCCCGCGCGTTCTGGTCGAGCCGCGCGATGCCGTCGCTGATCAGCGATTTGACGGACGGGTCCTTGGCCGCCTTGCCATCCCACGGCTTGATCGCGGTGATGTAATAGCTGTCGCCGAGGACATCGTGCGGATAGATGTCGCGCGCGACCTTCAGCAGTGTCTTCATCGTCGCAGGCGAGAGTGCGCTGGCATCCTCGGCCCAGGCATCCTCGATCCTGACGGCGGCGCTGGTCGCGACAGCGACGACTGGTACAGCCGTGGCTGCGCCCTTGAGAAAGACGCGGCGGCTGTGCTTGCTTCGACGATCGACTTCTCGCATGGCATTCCTCCGTGGATTTTTTGATTGGTTAGTTGAAACGTCCGCCCCGCTGGATCACCTCGATCCTGTAGCCATCGGGATCACTGACGAAGAAGAAGCGCGCCAGCGTCCTGCCGTCGTGCTTGAAGTCGCGTAATGGCCCCGGTTCGAGCTTCTCGCGCTCGAAGCGCGCATGTTCGGCGTCGAGATCCTCGACCACGACGGCGAGATGGCCGTAGCCGTCGCCGAGCGCATATGGCTGTTTGCGATCGAAATTCACCGTCAGCTCGACCTCGAACGGTGAGGAGGGGTGACGCAGATAGATCAGGGCAAAGTCCGAGAACTTCAGGTGGTCGGCGACCTCGAGGCCGAAGGCGCGCTTGTAGAAGTCGAGCGAACGTGCCTCGTCGAGCACGCGGATCATGGAATGAACGGGCTTTGCCATTCAGTTCTGCTCCTTCAGGTAAGCGATGATGGCGGCGCGCGTCTCCGCCTTGGCCTGCCGGTGGGCCATGACCACGCCGGGAATGACGGCCTGCGGATTGGTCAGCCAGGCGTCGAGCCTGCCATCGTCCCAGGCGAAGTCGGCCTTCGACAGAGCCTCTGAGTATTTGAAGCCTTCGGCCTTGCCGGCGGGACGTCCCATGACCTTCACCAGCGGCGGCCCTTGCCGCATCGGTTCGGACAGGCTCAACGTGTGGCACACCGCGCATTGCTGCTTGAAGAGTGTCGCGCCATCCGGCGGCTTTGCGGCCGGCAAGGGCATTTGCGCGTCTGCCATCCGCACCACCAGCACCATCGCGGTGCACAATCCCAGCACGATCCCGCGCATCGTCAGGAGCCGCCCATCCACATCAACACCAGAGTGCGCAAACTCTAGGCGGCGTTAGATGGGCGGTGGTAGTAGCGGGCTGTTTTGCGACGAGCGGAGATGTTCGTGGTACGTGGTGTTCCACGCTGCCTTATATGCGGAGCACAATTCCGCGAAACCGCCGTCAAATCCCTAAACGATCACCACACGATGCGCATTGCATGGCGTTCGCGCCGTTCGAACTCTCGACGCGATGCAATGGTCCGGTGCAGACGAGCGGCGTCGGGAACGGCCGAACCATGCACCGCGGAAAAATCCAGGAGAAATGGATGAAGTTGGTGAAGACCTCGATGATCGCATGCGCTCTTTCGGCTCTCGTTGCGACGCCCGTTCTTGCGCAAAGCGCGCCCCCCACCGCAAAGCCAGGCGGCACCGTGCAAGGCAAACCCATGCAAGGCAGCACGATGGGCAGCGGCGATGAGGAGATGAATGCTCAGCCGGGCGCCGCGGGCGAGAAGACCGGCATGAAGTCAACCAAAGGCACCAAAGGCGCGGTCGGCACCACGGGCAGCGCTACGCACAAGGGAACTGCCGACGATTCCACGGCAGGCGGTGCAGCTCCATCCAAGCGTTACTAGTCCCGCCGGCAGAACTTCGGCCGCTTGGCGGCCGGAGTTTTATTGGCTGCGCCTGCTAGTCCTCGAAGCGCCCGCCGCGGCCGGCCTTGACGTCGCTGCGGCGCTTCTTGCCCTCGAGCCGGCGCTGCTTAGAGCCGAAAGTCGGCTTTGTCGCGCGCCGCGGCTTCGGCCGTATCATGGCTTCGCTCAGGATCTCGACCAGCCGGTCGATGGCGTCCTGTCGATTGCGCTCCTGGGTGCGGAAGCGCTGGGCGTGGATCACGATCACGCCGTCCTTGGTCATGCGCTGGCCGGCGATGCGGGCGAGCCGGAGGGCCGCGTCCTCCGGCAAAGTCAGCTTGCGCGTGTCGAAGCGAAGCTGGGCCGAAGTCGCGACCTTGTTGACGTTCTGCCCGCCCGGGCCGGAGGCGCGGACAAAACCGATCTCGATGTCGTCCTCGTCGATGACGAGATCGCGGGATATCCGCAGCATGATGGCACCATCCGTGATGTCCGGACATATCGCGGACGTCCAGGTTCGGCAATGGTGCTTAGTGGAAACGCAAATGGCCGGGGCGGACCCGGCCATTTCAGCAAACGTGAGGGGGGAAGTCAGTTCGACTTCGTCGCCGGAGCCGCGGTCGGTTGTGCTGCGGCCTGCGGGGCGCGGCCGACCACGACGGTCAGCAGCCCCTGGCCCCAGAGCCGCTTGGCGGCTGCCTTGGCGTCGTCCAGCGTCACGGCGTCGACGATGGCGTTGCGCCTCTCGATATAATCGATCGGCAGCTTGTCCTGCTGGTACTGCAGCAGCGCCTGCGCCAGCTTGGAGGAGGTGTCGAGCGCCAGCATCTGCGAGCCCTTCAGGTAGGACTTGGCCTCGTCGAGCTCCTTCTGCGTCGGGCCTTCCTCGGCGATCCGGCGCACTTCCTTCTCGATGGCATCGATGGTGTCGCCGGCGCGGTCGGCACGCGTGCCGGTATTGCCGATGAACACCGCCGAACGCTCCATCCAGAGCAGCGATTCGAACACGGAATAGGCGAGGCCTCGCTTCTCGCGCACCTCGCGATAGAGCCGCGAGGACAAGCCGCCGCCGCCGAGGATGTGGTTGACGACATAGGCCGCCATGAAGTTGGGATCGTTGCGCTTCACCCCGGGGCCGCCGAAGGTGATCACGGTCTGCGGCACGTCGAGGGTCACGAAGGCGCGTTGCGGCGGCTTTGCGGCCTCGACGTCAGGGACCGGCGTGAGGTTGGCCTTGGCGGGCAGGGCGCCAAAGGTGTGGTCGAGCAGCTTGCCGAGCGTTGCCGGATCGACGTCGCCGACGACTGCGATCTTCAGCCCATCCTTGGCGATCACGCGGCCGACATAGTCCTTCAGGTCGGCGACCGTGACGGTCGGCACGCTGTCGAGATTGCCGTTGGTCTGCCGGCCGTAGGGATGATCGCCGAAGGCGACTTCCAGGAATTTGCGGCTCGCCAGCGAGGTCGGATTGGTGGTCTCGCGGCGCAAGCCCGAGATGACCTGCGAGCGAATGCGCTCGACATCGGCGGTGTCGAAATGCGGCGAGGTCAGCGCGCTCCGCAAGAGGTCGAAGGCCTCATCCTTGTTGTCGCGCAGCATGCGCAGGCTGCCGCGGAAGGTGTCGCGGGTCGCGCTGAAGGAAAGCTCGATGGCGCGGCGGTCGAGCCGCTCGTGGAAGGTCTTGGAATCGAGATCGCCGGAGCCTTCGTCGAGGAGGTCGCCGACCAGATTGGCGACGCCCGACTTGTCCTTGGGATCCTGCGCTGAGCCGCCGGCAAAGGAATATTCCATGGCGATCAGCGGCACGGTCGCGTCCTGCACGAACCAGGCTTCGATGCCGCCGGGCGAGACCAGGCGCTGGATCTTTGCGGCGGCCAGCGACGGCGAGATGGCGGCGAGGGAAAGCGTGGCGCCGGCGACAAAGGAGAATGCCACGCGTCGAAGGAAGGGATAGGTCACGAACGCTTCTCCTCGCGCTTGGCGGCACTGGTGTCCTTGATCAGATAGCCCGTGACCGAACGCTTCTTCTCGAGCCACTTCTGCGCAACGGCACGGACCTGCTCGGCGGTGACCGCGCGGATGCGGTCGGGCCAGCTCCTGATGTCCTCGATCGACAGCCCCGTGGTCAGCGCGCCGCCATACCAGCGTGCCAGCACCGCCTGGTTGTCCTGGGCGTAGATCGCTTCCGCGATGAGCTGGGTCTTCACGCGTTCCAGATCCTCGGCGCGGATCGGGTTCTGCGCGACGTTGGCGATGACGCCATCGACTGCCTGCTCGACCTCAGCGAAGCTGACGCCGGGTTTCGGCGAGGCCGAGATCGCGAACTGGGTCGGGTCGAGCGAGGTGCTGGAATAGCTGGCATTGGCGGACACCGCGAGCGGCTTGTCGACGACGAGCGCGCGGTAGAGATAGGAATTGCTGCCGCTGCCCATCAGCTGCGCCAGCACGTCGAGGGCCGCGCTCTCGCCGGCCGCAGCGGTGGTCGCCGAGGGCACGAGATAATAGCGGCGCATGCTCGGCTGCTCGACGCGCGGGTCGGCCAGCGTGACGGTGCGCGGTGCTGCGGGCTCCGGCTCCTGCGGACGGACCCGCCGCGCCGGGATCGCCGATTGCGCCGGGATCGAGCCGAAATTGCGCTCGACCAGCGGGCGGATGTCGGCGGCCTCGACGTCGCCGGCGATCACCAGGATCGCGTTGTTCGGCGCATAGAAGCGGCGGTAGAAGGCGAGCGCGTCCTCGCGATCGAGCTTCTCGATCTCCTGATGCCAGCCGATCACCGGCCGGCCGTAGGGATGATTGAGATAGAGCGCGGCCATGATCTGCTCGTTCAGCCGCGCGTCCGGATTGTTGGCGACGCGCATGTTGTATTCTTCGAGCACGACGTCGCGCTCGGGCAGCACGTTCTCGTCCTTCAGGATCAGGCCGGTCATGCGGTCGGCCTCGAACTCCATCATGGTCGGCAGCTGCTCTTTCGGCACGCGCTGGTAGTAATTGGTGTAGTCGACCGAGGTCGAGGCGTTCTCATTGCCGCCGACGCGCAGCACGGTCTGGGAGAATTCGCCGACGGGATGCTTCGAGGTGCCCTTGAACATCAGGTGCTCGAGGAAGTGCGCGAGCCCGGATTTGCCCGGCGTCTCGTCGGCCGAGCCGACCTTGTACCAGATCATCTCCGTGACCACGGGCGTGCGGTGATCGGGGATCACCACGACCTGCATGCCGTTGGGAAGCGTGAAGCTGGCGGGCGGTGCCGACGTGACCGTGGTCTGGGCAAGGGCCGCGCCGGCCGTCAGGACACTGGTCGAAAGCAGTCCGGCAAGGAGGCAGGCAGCCGATCGGTAAGAGGACATCATGATCCTTTTAAAACGCCGAGGCCCGGATGTCCGGCTCGGAGGCACGGCATGCTACACCGTGCGGCTGAGGCTTCGCGTCACGAAGCAGAGAACTCAACGCGGTGGCAAGTTACTGATAGGCAATTTATGGACTACCGGCCGGCGTGCATGACACGCGCCGCCGCCGGGTCCGCTTCCGTGGGACAGGAACGCTATTGTTCCTTGTCCTTGCCCGACATGATGTCGAAATAGGTCCGGCGCGACTTGTCCGGTCCGGCGCCATAGGCGTAGTTCGGCGAGGGCGTCTGATAGCCCGCGGGCGGCTCGACCAGCGACTGGCGCGGCGGCTCGCTGGTGAACTTCTTCTCTTCGGTGGCGTTGCCGCCCTTCATCATGTTCCACAGACCACCGGAGAAGCCGAGCTCGGCGGGGCTGAGCGACGGATTGGCGTTGGTGCCCGGCTGGATCGGATCATTGCTGGTACGGGGGGCCGCGGCGACCTGGCCGGCCTTCATCTCGGCGGGCGTCAGAGGGCGGGCGACCTGCCAGTTCTCGGTTTCCTTGGTGGCCTTCTTGCGCGCGGCGATGGCTTCCTTGCGGCGCTTTTCCTCGGGATCCTTGGGCCAGTTGGGCGCAGCCTTGGCTTCGGTCGCAGGCGGCGGCAGATCGAGCTTGGGCGGCACGACCAGCGGCGAGCGCTCGCGGTATTCGATGCCTTTCTTCTCCATGCTCTTGGCGCCGATGCCGGACATCAGATTGTCGATGATCTTCTCTTCGAAGGTCATGCCATCATCTTCATCGTCGTCGTCACCGGCGCGGGCCGCGCCGGCCGACATGACGAGACCGATGCCGAGCGCGACCGCGGACAATTTCAACGCCCGCCAGAACCCCGACCGGGGGTCTCGAACCATTGAACCGCTGGTCTTCGAGCTGCGCATTATCGTACCTGTTCCATATTGTGGCAGATTGCCGCTCAAACGCGGCCAATCCCTCGCAAAACGGGTTCCGCCTGCCGGTCCGTATCGGCCGGGATCAGGGCGCTTTTGCGGCGGGTACCCCCAGGAAGGAATCATACAATAGCCCCGCCACCCCAGCAACGATCGCCACGTCTGCGAGGTTAAACACATACCAGTTATAGGTATTTCCGCCGATCTCGATGTGGAACAGCGCGAAATCGACCACCGCGCCATAGGCCAGGCGGTCGATGCCGTTGCCGATCGCCCCGCCGATGATCAGGCCCAGCGCAACCGTGGCAAGCCGGGTATGCGAACGGGCCATCCAGATCGCCAGCGCGACCACGGCGAGGGCCTTGACCGCCATCAGCGCGAGTTGCGCCGCCTGGCTGTCGTTCTGGAGCCAGCCGAAGCTGATGCCGATATTCCAGGCCAGCACCAGGTCGAAGAACGGTGTCACCTTGACGACGCCGCGGCGGGCGAGGTCGAACCCGTTCAGCAGCCAGAGCTTCGAGGCCTGGTCGGCCACGAGCGTGACAATAGCCGCGAGGATGCCGGCGCCAAGCGGGGGCATGCCGGGGATCAGACCGCCACGCCCAACGCCTTCCATTCGCGCAACGCCTTGGCGTCGCGCGGGGTGACGTCGGGGTATTCGGCGTCTTCGCCGACCGTCGGGGAGATCTTCCAGGAGCGGGCGCACTTGGTGCCGACCGCCTTCTCCACCACGACGGCGACGCCGGCCACCGCATCGAGACGGAACGCACCCGCCGGCGCCTCGCCCTCACGCACCTCGTAGTTCGAGGTGATGCAGACTTCAGCCAGGTCGATGTCGAACAAGGTTGCCAGCATCTCGCGGTCGGCGACATAGATCACCGGCGAGGCCTCCAGCGACGAGCCGATGTTCTTGGCGGCGCGTTCGAGCTCGAGCGCGCCGGTGACGACGCGGCGGACGTTGCGGATCGTCTCCCATTTCGCGGCGAGCTTGTCGTCGCGGAATTCTTCGAGATCGGTCGGGAACAGCGTCAGATGCACCGACGGTTCGGCGCCGGGGCGGTACATGCGCCAGGCTTCTTCCGCGGTGAAGCTGAGGATCGGCGCCAGCCATTTCAGGACCGAGATGCAGAGCAGGTCGATCGTCGTCAGCGCCGCCTTGCGCGTCAGCGAGGACGGCGGATCGCAATACAGCGTGTCCTTGCGGATATCGAAATAGAACGCCGAGAGCTCGCTGTTGAGGAAGGCGGAGAGCGTCGCGACCACGGTCTTGTAGTCGAACTCCCGATAGGCCTTGCCGATAGCGGCGGCGCGCATTGCGAGCTCGTGCAGCATCAGCCGTTCGAGCTCCGGCATCTCGGCGGGCGCGACCGCCTCGGCCGGCTTGTAATGATGCAGCGTGCCGAGCATCCAGCGCACGGTGTTGCGCAGCTTGCGGTAGGTCTCGACCGTGTTCTTCAGGATCTCGGGACCGATGCGCTGGTCGTCGGTGTAGTCGCAGGACGCGACCCAGAGCCGGAGGATGTCGGCACCGGATTCCTTGATGACGGCCTGCGGCTCGATGGTGTTGCCGAGCGACTTCGACATCTTGCGGCCGTCCTCGGCCTGGGTGAAGCCGTGGGTCAGCACGATGTCGTAAGGCGCCCGTCCGCGCGTGCCGCAGCTTTCCAGCAGCGAGGAGTGGAACCAGCCGCGATGCTGGTCCGAGCCTTCCAGATACATCACCGTGTCGGTGCCGCCGTCGACCTTGCGCTTGATGCCGGCGAGGCCCGGGAAATGCACGGGGTCCTCGAGCACGAAAGCGTGGGTCGAGCCGGAATCGAACCAGACGTCGAGAATGTCGTCGACCTTCTGCCAATCCTCGCTCGCACGGGACCCGAGGAAGCGCTCGCGCGCGCCTGTCGCGTACCACGCGTCGGCGCCTTCCTTCTCGAAGGCCTCGCCGATGCGCGTGTTCACCGCCTCGTCCTGCAGGATCTCGGCGGAGCCGTCGCCCTTCTCGCGCACGAACACGGCGATCGGCACGCCCCAGGCGCGCTGGCGCGAGATCACCCAGTCGGGCCGGGCCTCGATCATGCCGTTGATGCGGTTTTCGCCCGACGGCGGCACCCATTGCGTCACCGAGATCGCGTGCAGCGCGCGGGCGCGCAGCGTGTCGCCGCTCTTCGCCTTGCCGCCCTGGGCAAGGTCCATGGCGCCGGGCTTGCCCGGCGCGTCCACGACAGGCTTATCCATTGCGATGAACCATTGCGGCGTATTGCGGAAGATCACCGGCTTCTTGGAGCGCCAGGAGTGTGGATATTGATGCTTCAGCCGGCCGCGCGCGAGCAGCATGCCTCTTTCGACGAGCGCCTTGATCACGGCCTCGTTGGCATCGCCCTTCTCGCCCTTGTCGGTGATGACGCGCTTGCCGGCAAAGCCCGGCGCATGATCGGTGTAGGCGCCGTTCTCGTCGACGGTATAGGGGATCGCCGTGTTGATGCCGCGCGCATCGAGATCGCGCGCCTGCGCCATCCAGGCATCGAAGTCCTCGCGGCCATGGCCGGGCGCGGTGTGCACGAAGCCGGTGCCGGTGTCATCGGTGACGTGGTCGCCGGGCAATAGCGGCACGATAAAGTCGTAGCCGCCGGCGAGGCCCTTGAGCGGATGGGCGCATTCGATCGCGTCCATGGTGTCGCCGGGGACGTCGCGCACTTTCTCATAGGCTGTCACGCGCGCCTGCTTGAAGACCTCGTCAGCCAGCGCGTCGGCCAGGATCAGGAGATCGCCGGTCTTGGCCCAATTGTCGGCGGGCGCGTCCGTCACCTTGTACAGGCCGTAGGCGATCTTCGGCGAGAACGAGATGGCGCGGTTGCCGGGCAGCGTCCAGGGCGTGGTGGTCCAGATCACGACGCTCGCTGAGGCGAGTGCACCGTGCGCGGGCGAGGTGACCGGGAATTTCACCCACACCGTATCGGAGGTGTGATCCTCGTACTCCACCTCGGCCTCGGCGAGCGCGGTCTTCTCGACCACGCTCCACATCACCGGCTTGGAGCCGCGATAGAGCGTGCCATTGGCGGCAAACTTCATCAGTTCACGCGCGATCTGGGCTTCGGCCGGATAGCTCATGGTGGCGTAGGGATGATCCCAGTCGCCGATGACGCCGAGGCGCTTGAACTCCTCGCGTTGCACGCCGAGCCAATGCGTGGCGTAGGCACGGCACTCCCGGCGGAAGTCGATCATCGCAGCACTGTCGCGGAAGTCGGGCTTCTGCTTGCCCTTCTTGCGATAGTGCTCTTCCTCGACCTTCCACTCGATCGGCAGGCCGTGGCAATCCCAGCCGGGCACGTAGTTGGAATCGAAGCCGAGCATCTGCTGGCTCTTGGTGACGAGATCCTTGAGGATCTTGTTCAGCGCCGTGCCGATATGGATGTTGCCGTTGGCATAGGGCGGGCCGTCATGCAGCACGAACTTGGCGCGGCCCTTCGCGCTCTCACGCAGCTTCTCGTAGAGGCCGATATCGTACCAGCGCTTGAGGATCTCCGGCTCGCGCTGTGGCAGGCCGGCGCGCATCGGGAATTCGGTCTGCGGCAGGAACAGGGTCTTCGAATAGTCTTTCGCTTCAGACTTTTGGGACTTTTGCGGCTTTTCGGACATGAGGCTGACTGGCTCGGAATGGCGCGGGAACGGATGGCGATGCGGAATCGCGGGGGTGAAACGACCAAAATCCCGGTCTTGCGCCGAGCCCTTGGGCTCAGGCGGAAGCCGGGCCGCTAATCCCTATGATGCGCCGCGCAAACATGGGCTCTCCATAGCAGGGGGCCAAGGGAAGCGCAAAGGTTCGGGGGAGGCCGGTTTCAGGCCTCAATCGAGGGCGCCGAGCCGCGGAAACGCGTCCGGGGCGGCGGCCAGGATGGCGCGGGCACGGGTGGAATCGTCGTCCATCTGCCGGATCAGGGCTTCGATGCCCTCGAATTTCAGCTCCTCGCGGATGAAGCCGATGAAGGCGCAGTCCAGCGCCTGCCCGTAGAGGTCGCCCTTGAAGTCGAACAGGAAGATTTCCAAGAGCGGGGCACCGTTATCGAAGGTCGGGCGGCGCCCGAAGCTTGCCACCCCGTCCAGCCGCTCGGCGCCACGGCCGACCCGCACCGCATAGATGCCGTGCTTCAGGCCGCAATTGGCGTCCAGGCGAATGTTGGCGGTGGGATAGCCGAGATCGCGGCCGCGCTTCTCGCCGTGAATCACCTCGCCGGTGACGAACCAGGGCGCGCCCAGCATGGCGGTGGCCTCGTCGAGCTGGCCCTCGGCGAGGGCGATGCGGATGGCGCTGGAGGATACCGGCCGCTCATCGATGTCGACATGCGGCTGCACATCGACCTCGATGCCGAGCCGGGGCGCCTCGTTGACCAGCAGGCTCGGCGAGCCGACCCGGCCCTTGCCGAAATGGAAGTCGTAACCCACCGCGATTCCGCTGACGCCGAGCCGGCCGATCAGGTCATGGTGAATGAAATCTTGCGCGGTGGTGCCGGCGCGTGCCTTGTCGAAGGTCATGACCACGGCGCCGGCAAGCCCGGTGCCGGCCAGAAGCCGCAGCTTGGCGTTTTCGTCCGTCAGGCGGAATTGCGGAGTGTTGGGGCTGAAGAACCGCCGTGGATGCGGCTCGAAGGTCAGCGCCAGCGCAGGGCGGCCATGCGCCCGGCCCATTTCCATGGCAGCGGCGATCACGGCGCGGTGACCGAGATGAACCCCGTCGAAATTGCCCATGGCGACCACGGCGCCCCTTGGAATCGCGGAAACCGGCGTGGTGTCGCGGATAACGTTAAAATGCGGGGCCATCAGGGGAATTCTCGAACCGGCGGGACCGGCCGGGACCGTGGCGCGCCCGGCCCGATGAAGTCAAGCGGAAGGGGGGCGGGCCGAATCCCACGCAATTTCGGTTCTTTCGGGGTGCCTCCAATTAACGCGCTGTTTAACGCCTTGGTGCTAGTCCTTGCATCTGGAACAGGCGGGCTCCGGCCCGGCGGGTCCGATCGTAATATTCCTGGGTATGCGTTGGGGGAGTCGAGATGGCGGTTGATTTGTCGATGCCGGTTCTGGTGGTGGACGACTACAGCACCATGATCCGTATCATCAGGAATCTGCTGAAGCAGCTTGGCTTCGAGAACATCGATGATGCCAGCGACGGTTCGGCAGCGCTGAACAAGATGCGCGGCAAGAAGTACGGGCTCGTGATCTCCGACTGGAACATGGAGCCGATGACGGGTTACGACCTCTTGCGCGAAGTGCGCGCGGATCCGAACCTCGCCACCACGCCGTTCATCATGATCACGGCGGAATCCAAGACCGAGAACGTGATCGCGGCCAAGAAGGCCGGCGTGAACAACTACATCGTCAAGCCGTTCAATGCGGCGACGCTAAAGACCAAGATCGAGGCGGTCTTCCCGGACATGGCGAGCGCGTAAGGACGCTGTTCGCCGGACAGCAATTTTCCGTTTGGAACGTCATGCCCGGGCTTGTCCCGGGCATCCACGTTTTTGGCTGCAAAAGAGGAAGACGTGGATGGCCGGGTCAAGCCCGGCCATGACGGTGTCTGGGGCTTAGAGATTCGCCTAAAGCCGACATCCCTTCAAGCCGCAGCTGTCACCACTTCAATAGCCGTCACCACTTCAATTCGCGCATCAGCGCCTTCGGCGGGTGGCCGAACAATTCCATCACCGATGCCGGGTCGAGCTGGTCGAGGCCTTCGAACTCCTCGGCATGGATGCCGCGGGTCACGAACAGGCAGTCGATGCCGAATTCGCGCGCGCCGGTTAAGTCGGTGCGGACGGAATCGCCGATCGCCAGCACCTTTTTCCGGTCGATCGGGTGGCCCTGGCGTTCACCGGCGAGCGCCATGGCGCGCTCGTAGATCGGCCGGTGCGGCTTGCCGTAGAAGATCACTTCGCCGCCGAGTTCGCGATAGAGCTCCGCGATGGCGCCGGCGCAATAGATCAGCCGGTCGCCGCGTTCCACCACGATGTCGGGGTTGGCGCAGATCAGCGTCAGCTTGCGCTCGCGCGCCTTCAGCATCATGCCGCGATAGTCTTCCGCCGTCTCGGTCTCGTCGTCATAGAGGCCGGTGCAGACGATGTAGTCGGCTTCCTCCAGCGGCGCGGTCTTCGCATCGAGGCCGCGATAGATCGAGTTGTCGCGCTCGGGGCCGAGCCAGAACATCTTGCGGCCCGGATGCTCGGCGACATAGAGCCGCGTCAGGTCGCCCGAAGACACGATGGCGTCATAGGTCTCGTCAGCGACGCCGAGCTTGCGCAATTGCCGCTGCACGGAATCGGCCGGCCGCGGTGCATTGGTGATCAGGATCACCGTACCGCCCTGGCTGCGATAGGTGTGCAACGCTTCGCAGGCTTCGGGGAAGGATTCGAGGCCGTTATGGACGACGCCCCAGATGTCGCTGAGCACGACGTCCACACCGCCCACGAGCTCGCGCAGGCTTTCGGCGAAATGTAGCGTGGTCATGAGGCGCGGGGCCGATCAGATGCGGCGCGCCAGCGCCGCGTTGCCGGTGATGCGTTGTGCCGCAGGAGCGGCTGACGTCGCGCCAGATGTCGCGCCTTGGCTGGGGGGAGCGGAGCCATTGGATCCCTGAATGTCCTGCGCCTGGTTCGGCGAGGCCCCGCCGGTAGCAGATGCTCCCTCCGGCCGCAATGGCCGGGGCGGTGCGAACAGGAAGCCCTGGCCGAACCGCACGTCATAATCGAGCAGGTCCACGACCGCGCGTTCGCCTTCGATCCTTTCGGCGATCAGGTCGATGCCGAAACGGCCGAGCAGGTCGGAGAGGTCGGACGGATGAATGTCCGAGGTCGAGGCCTGCCTGGGGTCGAGCAGCAGCGTGGCCGGCACCTTGATGAAGCGCACCCCGCGGTCGGCCAGCTCGCGCGGCTCGATGCGCAGATCCGTGACGTGGTCCATCGAGAAGCGGAAGCCGCGCTGGGCGAGCGCTGCGAGATTCTCGGTCTCGGCCGGGCCGAGATTGCGGAACGTCGATTGCTTGAACTCCAGCACCAGCGAGGGCGCCAGCGCCCGGTTGGCTTCGAGGAAGTCGAGGCATTGTGCGAAGGTGGTGGAATTGCCGAGCGTGGAAGCGGCGACGTTGCAGAACACGCCGACGTCCTTGTTGCGCACCATCAGGCGCCGCAGCACCTGCACGCAGCGCAGCATCACCATGTTGTCGATGCGCCCGATTAGCCCGGAAGCCTCCGCGATGCTGATGAACTCCTCGGCTGCGACCAACTGGTCGCGTTCGTCGCGCAGGCGCGTCACCGCCTCGTAGAACCGCACCTTGCGCTGCGGCAACGTCACCATCGGCTGGAGAAAGATGTCGATGCGATTCTCGTCGATGGCGTTGCGCAGCGTCGCCAGCAATTGAGTCTGGTTGCGCCCAGTGGCCGTCTGGATCGGGTTGTTGGTCGGGGCCCGGACCGCCGGCGCCGGTCGCGGCTGCGCCAGTGAAGGCGGAGGTGAAGGTGCTGCGGGAAGCGAGGGAGGGGCGGCTGGCCGCTCCTCGAACGGCGCAACCAGATCGATCGGCGCCTCCGGCTCGGATCCGGCGACCGGGGCGGGAGCCGGCGCGGTGCCGGCCAGCATGTCCTCATGGGCCGACACGGTGGTGGCGAGCTGTTTGACCAATCCGCCGAGCTCGTTGATCTCGCCGACCACCGACTGGATGCGGTCGGAGTTGGTCGAATTGGACGAGACGATGCGTCCCTCGATCGCAGCTAACCGGCGGCCGAACTCGGCCACCTGGCGGGCGAGGTCGGCAGTGCCGCGCGACAGATCGGCGATCTGGCCGCCGACGTCGCTGCGGTCACGCAGCCGCATCGACACGGCGTTGTAGAGGATCAGGAAGGTCAGCGCGGTCAGCGCCACGATCGCGGATTCGGTTCCGCTGATGCCCGCGACGGCGTAGAGGACAAGCCCGAGCGAGGCCGCGACCAGAACCATGCAGATGGCGATGAAGATCGTCGAAATGCGAATCATGCCGCGCGTTACGCCTCAAGAGCTGACTGCCTCACCCGGGAAAACACGGGAGGCTGTACCATCCCGTCACGCCTCATGCTCCCCCGAGCCGCATGACCTTAACATCATTGTTGATTCGAGGGGATAGCGGCCGCGCGCCGGCGCCTTCGGGCCGGCGCGGAGTCAGGATGGCGCGGCGGCGCCGACGGTGTCGGCCGAGACGGCCTCGCGGGTGCCGAGCGGCTTGGGCGGTCCGGTGGTCGTGTCCTTCAGCGTCTGCCGCTCGATCTCCGAATTCAGCTCGGCGCCGAACATGATGACGATCGCCGACATCCACATCCACATCATCAGGCCGATCGCGGCGCCGAGCGAGCCGTAGGTCGCGTTGTAGTTGGCGAATTCCGAGAGATACCAGGACAGCAGCGCCGAGCCGGCGATCCAGAGGAGGGCGGCCATCACCGCGCCGAGGCTCAGCCATTGCCAGCGCGGCGCATCGCGGCTGGGCGCGAAGCGGTAGAGGATCGCGAGCGCCACCAGCAGGATGAGGAACATGAGCGGCCATCGTGCCAGCGCCACGATCAGCTTGCTTTCGGGCGCCATGCCGAGATGATTGAGCGCGAGCGGGAAGGCAACGACAACCCCCACCATCACCAGCAGCGCCGCGATGCCGCCGGCCGTGAAGGCCAGCGACACCATGTTGAGCTTGATGAAGCTGCGCTTCTCGCGCTCCTCATAGGCCACGTTGAGGGCATCGAAGATCGCCTTGACGCCGGCATTGGCGCTCCAGATCGCCAGCAGAAGGCCGAACAGGAAGGTGACACCGAGGGTGGTGCTGCCATGCGACACCACGCGCGCCACCTGGTCCTCGACGATCTGGAACGAGCCCTCGGGCAGCATGGTCGCCAGCGTCTGCAGATTGGCGCTGATCGTCTTGGGATCGGCGAACAGGCCATAGGAGGAGACCAGCGCCGTCACCGCCGGAAAGATCGCGAGCAGCCCGAAGAACACAACGCCGCCTGCCGTGGCCAGCAGGCGATCCTCGTCGACGCGCTGATAGGTGCGCCAGAAGATGTCCTTCCAGCCCGCCCACGGGATTGAGAACGGGCTCTTCGCATGACGGCCGTGGCCGGGCTGCACGGCGGCGCGCGCCGGGTGTGTTTCCGGTGAATTCGCCTCGCCTTTGCGGTGGTCCTGCGGTGGCTCCGACCCGACCAGGCCAGCGTCCTGAAAGTAGCGCTCCGCCGTCAGCACGAAGACGGCCGTCGCCGCCATCAGCAGCCAGGAGTCGATCTGTTCGGAGCGCCGCACCAGCATTTAGGCGTCCAATCTGTGGGTGTGACGCCTGCGGCGCGCCGCCGTGTACCCAGCAAGTCCGATCGCCGCGAGCATCAGGCCAAGCTGCACGGGCCGGTTGGTGCGCGCCGGCCAGGCTCTTGCGCCATGGCGGCGCTCGCCCGGCGCGAGCGGCACAAGGGGAATCGTGGTCGCGACCTCTTTAACGGCCTCCTTGACCGTTCCGCGCGGAATCCGCGGGGTCGCGATCGCAACGCGCAACCGGCTGGCCAGTGGCACGATCGGCTTGGACTTGCGCTTCATCTGCGCCATTGCCACGCCAGCGCAGACTGCCGCCAGCACCAGCAGCACTCCGGCGACGACACCGAAGCCCCAGAACTGCCCGTAGGTCATGCCGACCCAGCGGTACAGGGCGATCAGTCCGACGAAGAATGCAGCCACAACGAACAGGCCTGCGACCGCGAACAGCCCGCCGGCCACCGCGTAAGACGTCACCTTGCCGGTTGCCTGGCTGGTCTGGTCACGCAGATAGGATTGAGCGGCGCGTTTGACGTGGTTGAGCTTCAGCGCCATGCCGGCGCGCAGCAATTCGCCCGATGGCGCGAGCATGCGGACATCCTCCGAGAGCGAGAAAATTCGTTCGGGGGATGAACGTGGCGGTATTTGACTTGTTCCGACGGAGCTCCATCCGTCATGATGAATCAGCCGAGATCGGCGGCCGCGATCCAGAACACCTCGCCCTCGGAATCCTCGGTGTCGAGCCAGAGCAGCGGCAGTTCCGGAAAGGCCTCGTCGACCAATTCCCGGCCGCGGCCGATCTCGCAGATCAGCCCGCCATCTCGTGTCAGGTGATCGGGCGCCTCGCGCAGGATCCGGCGCACCACATTGAGGCCGTCGGCGCCGCCGTCGAAGGCGAGCTTGGGCTCGGCACGGCATTCCGGCGGTAGCGCGGCCATGCCCTCGGCATCGACGTAAGGCGGATTGGTGATGATCAGATCGTACCTGTTGTCGCCGAGCGGCGCGAACAAGTCGCCGCGATAGAGGCTGATCCGCTCCTCGAGTCCATATTCGCCGACATTGCGGGCGGCAACCTCGAGCGCGCCCTTGGAGATGTCGACGGCGTCGACCATGGCGTTCGGGAAATGATGCGCGGCGAGGATGGCGAGGCATCCCGACCCGGTGCAGAGATCGAGCACGCGCCCGACTTCCGTGGGGTCGTCGATCAGCGCGCCGGCCTCGCCGTCGCTGCCGAAATGCGAATCCAGGAGTTCGCCGATGAAGGAGCGCGGAACGATGACGCGCTCGTCGACATAGAAGGGCAGGCCACGCATGTAGGTCTTGTTGACGAGATAGGCGGCCGGTTTACGCGTGGTGATGCGTCGATGGATCAGATCGAGGATGGTCTTGCGTTCGGCCGCGGTGACGCGGGCGGGGGCAAAGGCTTCGAACTGCTCGGGATCGAGATGCAGCGCTTCGCCGACCAGGAAGGCGGCTTCCGCCACCGGGTCGGTCGTGCCGTGCGCAAAAGCGAGCTCGGCTTCGACAAAACGGCTCACGGCATAGCGGACGAAATCGAACAGCGTGACAAGCTCGCCGGATCCCACTTTCGCGAACTTCGGCGCAATGCGGCCGCGCGCGGTCTTTTTTGCAACTCGTGCCATCAGGATTTGGTCCAGCGTGCGGCGGCCGCGTCGTCACGGGCGTGGGCTTCGACCCAGCCGGTGCCGGTGGCGCTCTCTTCCTTCTTCCAGAACGGCGCGCTGGTTTTGAGGTAGTCCATCAGGAACTCGGCCGCCTGGAATGCGGCTTGACGATGCTGCGAGGCCGTCAGCACCAGTACGATGTTCTGGCCCGGCATGAAGCGGCCGACGCGGTGGATCACTGTGACGCCGTTCAGCGGCCAGCGCGATGTGGCCTCGTCGGCATGGCGCCTGATCTCTTCCTCGGCCATGCCGGGATAATGCTCGAGCGTCAGCGCCGCGACCTTCGCGCTGTCGTCGTCGGCGCGGCAGATGCCGGAAAAGCTCACGACCGCACCGATGTCGGTGCGGGTCTCGGTCAGGACCGCGATCTCACGGGCGATATCGAAATCGTCTTCCTGGATGCGGATGGTGACAGGGCAGGTGGTGACAGGGGAGGTCATGGCCTAGCCGCCGGTCATCGGCGGGAAGAACGCGATCTCGCGGGCGCCCGCGATCGCAGCGTCCGATTTGACGTGGGCGTGGTCGATGGCGGCGCGGATCACCTTCGGCTTCTCGAACGCGTAGGCATAGGCCTCGCTTTGGCCGGACAGCCAGGCGATCAGCTCCGCGACGGTGCGCACGGTTGCGGGCGGCTCGATGGTCTCCTCCGCCTTGCCGACGCGCTCGCGTACCCAGGCAAAATACTTCACCTTCATCCCTCGTCCTCCTTGATGAGGTGATGGATGCCGGCGCGGAAATAATCGTAGCCGGTGTAGATGGTCACGATCGCCGAGGCCCACAGCAGCGCGAGGCCTATCATCGAGACCACGGGCACGATCTCGTCGCCGGCAGGTCCCGCGAGCAGAAAGCCGATCGCAACGAGCTGGACCGTGGTCTTCCACTTCGCAAGCTTGGTCACGGGCACGCTGACGCGGAGCGCGGCGAGATATTCGCGCAGGCCCGAGACCAGGATCTCGCGGCACAGGATCACGATGGCGGCCCAGAGCGACCAGCCATGGATGATGCCGTCGGCGGCCAGCATCAAAAGGCAGGAGGCGACCAGCAGCTTGTCGGCGATCGGATCGAGCATCCGGCCGAAGGCCGATTGCTGATTCCAGATTCGCGCATAATAGCCGTCAAGGTAATCGGTGACCGCGGCGGCGATGAAGATGGCGACCGCGACCCAGCGCAGCCACAGCGGCTGATCCAGAATCGACTGCGCATAGATGCATCCGACCACGACCGGGATCGCGGCGATCCGGCCATAAGTCAGGAGATTCGGGAGGGACATCGCGCGGCTGGTCGTCCCTCGTGTCGTGGCGATGTTCATCCGTCCTACCAATACCGCTCAAGCCTGAAGGTCAACCGTTCCGCCCCCAGATGGGGTGCGGGATGCGACGACCATATGACCGAGGTCCCCTTTAGTTCATCCCGGCTGGGGATGGAAATACTCGAAAATCCTGCGGGCGCTCTCGGCGCTCACCCCTGGAACCTTGCCGAGATCGGCGATCGAGGCGCGTTCGATCTCCTTCAGGGTCCCGAAATGATGCAGCAAGGCACGTTTGCGCGACGGGCCGATGCCTGGAATCTCCTGCAAGCCGGCCTCGCGGATGTCCTTCTTGCGCAGCTTGCGGTGCGAGCCGATGACGAAGCGGTGGGCCTCGTCGCGCAGGCGCTGGATGAAGTAGAGCACGGGGTCGCGCGGCTCCAGCTTGATGGCCTCGCGTTCCGGCATGAACAGGGTCTCACGGCCGGCATCCCGGTCCGGCCCCTTGGCGACCGACATCAGCGACACCTGGGTCAGCCCGAGATTGGCGAAGATCTCGCGGACGGCGTTGAGCTGGCCGCGGCCGCCGTCGATGATGACGAGGTCGGGCCATTGCGGGAAATCGTCGTCCTTGGCCTTGGTGCCGGCGTCCTCGGGCGGACTGATCAGGCGCTTGAAGCGACGTTCGAGGACCTCGCGCATCATGGCGAAGTCGTCGCCGGGCGTGATCCCTTCCGACTTGATGTTGAACTTGCGGTACTGGTTCTTCACGAAACCATCGGGGCCGGCGACGATCATGGCGCCGACCGCATTGGTGCCCTGGATATGGCTGTTGTCGTAGACCTCGATGCGCTTGGGCGAATGCGGCAGGCTGAGCGTTGCGGCCATGGCGTCGAGCAGACGACTTTGCGTGGCGGTGTCCGCGAGCTTGCGGCCGAGCGCCTCGCGTGCATTGGTCAGCGCGTGAGCCACGAGCTCCTTCTTCTCGCCGCGCTTGGGCGCGGCGACCTCGACCTTGTGACCGGCCTTGATCGCCAGCGCGTTGGCGAGCAGCTCGCTCTCCTCGATCTCATGCGAGAGCAGAATGTTCCTCGGCGGCGGCTTGTCATCGTAGAACTGCGCGAGGAAGGAGCCGAGCACCTCTTCCGGGGTGAACGACTTCTCCGCGCGCGGAAAATAGGCGCGGTTGCCCCAGTTCTGGCCGGTGCGGAAGAAGAACACCTCGACGCAGGAGAACCCGCCCTCCTGGTGGATGGCGAACACATCTGCTTCCTCGACCGTGCGCGGATTGATGCCCTGCTGCGACTGGATCGCCGAGAGCGCGGCAAGGCGATCGCGGTAGAGCGCGGCGCGCTCGAACTCGAGCTCATTGGCGGCCCTCTCCATCTCGCCGGCAAGCTCCTGCTTCACCGCATGGCTCTTGCCGGACAGGAAGTCGCTCGCCTCGCGCACCAGCGTCGTATAGCCGCCGAAGTCGATCTCGCGGGTGCAGGGGCCGGCGCAGCGGCGGATCTGGTAGAGCAGGCAGGGCCGGGTGCGGCTCTCGAAGAAGGAATCGGTGCAGGAGCGGATCAGGAACGCGCGCTGCAGCGCCGTGATGGTGCGGTTGACCGCGCCGGCGGAGGCGAACGGACCGAAATAGCGCCCGGGCCGGCTCTGCGCGCCGCGATGTTTCAGGATCTGCGGCGCCCAATGGTCGCCGGTGATCAGGATATAGGGAAACGACTTGTCGTCGCGCAGCTGCACGTTGAAGCGTGGCCGCAGCTGCTTGATGAGGTTGGCTTCCAGCAGCAGCGCTTCGGTCTCGGTGTTGGTCGAGACGATCTCAACCGTCACGGTGGCCGCGATCATGCGCAGGATGCGCGCCGGCTGCGGCGCGCTTTGCCGCGCATAGTTCGACAGGCGCTTTTTGACGTTCTTGGCCTTGCCGAC
Source organism: Bradyrhizobium nanningense (assembly GCF_004114535.1). Taxonomy (GTDB): domain Bacteria; phylum Pseudomonadota; class Alphaproteobacteria; order Rhizobiales; family Xanthobacteraceae; genus Bradyrhizobium; species Bradyrhizobium nanningense. Next base: position 98,429 of record NZ_LBJC01000023.1, on the reverse strand, counting down.
ATAGAGCACGTCGGCATTCGCATTGAGCATGCGATAGACGCCGGGCGAGGTCGGGGCGAGGCGGACCGCGCGCTCGATCGCCTCGTGACCGGTCGCAAGCGGTTCTTCGCCGACCGCGCCGCTCTCTTCGAGGATGTCGGGCAGCCGCGCCTCGTCCTCGTCGTCGCCGCCGGTCGTCGCGGGATCGAGGTCGGGCGGCGTGTCGCTCGCGGCAGCCTGGGGCAGTTTGCGCGCGCGGTCGTCCGGATTGTCGGTGGAATCGTGAACCATGGGGCGAATTTAGGCGCTGGGGGTGCCGATTTGAAGTTCCGGCCGTGCGGCACGCACAGGACGGCGGCGCAGTTCCCGGTAACGCTTCCTTAAGTCTGTTAAGCGCTCGGTAACCCAGCTTAACAGCCCTTTAACTTAAAACTCTCGATAAATCTTACGCGAAAAAGTGGTGGTTCCGTAACCATGCGGTTTTGCCTCGCGCGGCGGCGCAGGCGCCGGCCGCATCTGGTGACGGCAGTTGCGTTGGAGTGTGTGATGAAGAGGCTCGTTGTGGGCGCGGCCGCGTTGGTTGCAGCCGGCTGGACAGCTTCGGCAGAGGCCGCCGATCTCAGTTACGGGCAGCGCGCCCCCTATACCGTCAACCAGCCGCTCAATGCCTATAGCTGGGCGGGTCCCTATCTGGGCGGCAACATCGGCTATGAATGGGGTTCGGTCGACAACAATCCCTCGAAGCCGTCGGGCTTCGTCGGCGGCGTGCAGGCCGGCTACAATTTCCAGAACGGCCCGTTCGTGTTCGGCGTCGAGGGCGATATCCAGGCCACCGGCGCCGAGGATACTTTCGCGCCGTGGAAATTCTCCAATCCTTGGTTCGGCACCCTGCGCGGGCGCGCCGGCTATGCCTTCAGCAACGTGCTTTTCTACGGCACCGCGGGCCTTGCCTTCGGCGAGCTGCGTGGGCAGACTTTCGGCTGGGCGGAATCGCATACCACCGCGGGCTGGACCATTGGCGCCGGCGCGGAAGTCGGCCTCGCTCCGAACTGGAGCGCCAAGCTCGAATACCTCTACATCGATCTGTCGACGAGTCAGTTCGCAATTACGGGCGTGTCAAACGGCTATAGCGCCAGCGTTGTTCGCGCAGGCGTGAACTATCGTTTCTGATAGCTGAAGAAGAAAATACCGGACTACAACCTCCCGGCCGCTCGCGGCCGGGATTTTTTTGCGCCAAGTATTTTTTGCGCCAAGTATTGCGCGACGTAATTGCGCCGGGTGTTTTGCGTCAGGCCCGCTAGGAAAGGATGACCAGGTTGACCGCCTTCGGTCCCTTCCCCTTCTTGTCCGGTTCGACTTCGAAAGTAATGCGCTGTCCTTCCGCAAGGTCCTTCAGGCCGGCCCGCTCCACAGCAGTAATGTGCACGAAGACGTCGCGGCCGCCGTCGTCGGGCTTGATGAAACCGTAGCCGCGTTCGCCGTTGAAAAACTTAACCGTTCCCGTCATGGCCATCGGGAAACTCCCCCTCATTGCTCCTCCGCCGCGACGCAGACTCACGTCACGACATGACCGGGCGTTACGAAGCCCGGGAGAGCTGGCCATCCTTGGACGGACCCTAACGGTCCGGCCGGATCTTTCTTAGGCCTTCACTCCGCCGCAACCATTCGCGGAAGCGGAACGTAAAGCCAGTCACGCAAACAGCATAATACGGTTCTCTGCAGATTGACTACCGCTCCTGCATATTTTTCCCAAGAATGCCGGAGTGTTACGGCCTTGCTTTAAGGCTTGGGTACCTCCAATCGGAATCTGGCAGCGCCGCCCTGGCCGAGCGGCATTTCCAGCTCGGGCAGGATGGTCTTGAGTTCGCCCTGCAGCGTGTAGGGCGGATTGACGATCAGCAGCCCGGTGGAGGCGAGCGCCCCGCCATCGAGCTGGGGCGCGACGCTGAACTCGAGGCGCAGACATTTTCCAGGTGGTTTTGCTGCAGCTGCGAGCCGCGCCACCGTCTGGGCCAGCGTGTCGGTGGCACGCCGGTTCTTGGCCGGATACCAGATGACATAGATACCAGTCGGCCATTTCGCGTAGGCGGTGGAGAAGGCTTCGCCCAGCCGCTCGAACTCGTCCTTGGCCTCGAAGGGCGGATCGATCAGCACGAGGCCGCGCCGCTCCTTTGGCGGCACGAAGGCCGGCAGCGCCACCCAGCCGTCGAGGTCGACCACGCGGGCCTGTTCGTCGCGGCGCAGCACGCCGATCAGCGCTTTCCGCGCTTTCGGCTCGAGCTCGCAGGCGACGAGCCGGTCCTGCGGCCTGAGCAGGCCGCGCGCGATCAGCGGCGAGCCCGGATAGGCCTTGAGCTCGCCCTTCGGATTGAAGGCGCGGACGATGTCGAGATAGGGCTTGGTCAGCGCCGCGCTCTCGTTCGACAGGCGGGCCTGCATCAGCCGCGCGATGCCGGTCAGCCATTCACCGCTCCGGCGCGCCTCGTCGCTGTCGAGGTCGTAGAGGCCGGCTCCCGCATGGGTGTCGATGACGCGGAACGCCCCCGGCTTGTCCTGCAGATAGGTGATGATGCGCGCCAGCACGATGTGCTTGATGACATCGGCGAAGCTGCCGGCGTGGAAGACGTGGCGATAGTTCATGAGAAGAGCACTACGCCACGTGATGGCTTGAGCAAAGAGGCACAATCACGTGTCCCGGACGCGTCGCAGCGTATAACGCTGCGCTGCCGAGCCGGGACCCAACAGGGGGCATGGAGTCCTATGCAGCATGGGCCCCGGCTCTGCAGCGCACCGCCGAAGTGGCGCGGCGCTGCGTCCGGGGCACAAGAGGAGAGTGCAGCGCGCGCAACGATGGGATCAACCGCCCCTGATCGGCGGCATCGTCACCTGCTCACGCCGGCAGGCGCGGCGATCGGTTTCATCGCAGTCGCGGAATTGCAGGTCCTTGCTGAGGCAGATGCGGACCTCGGAGAGCCGAGTGCGGTTGCAGGTGACCGAGACGGCGGCATTGCTCAGCCCCGGATTGGCCTTGATGAAGGCCTCCTCGACTTCCGCGGGCGCCACGGTCTTGGCCTGCGACAGATCGAGATATTCGGCCGGAATCTTGATCGCGGCGCGCGCTTTGCGGATCGTCTCGAAATAGCTGCGGTCGGCGAGGCCCGAGCAGGTGCCGTGCTTGTCCCATTCGTTGAAGATCAGCCCCGGCGCCGGCATCAGATCGAGCATCGAGGAGACGATGCTGCGGTTCAGCCGCGGCGCGGGCCGCTGGCAATATTCCGGGAAGCCGTTCTCATATTGCGGCCACAGCCCGTGCACCACGAAGGCGTAGGGCCGTCCGCCGCACTGGATCTGGGAGCGGCCGCCACGCTCGGCCGCCTCCTCGCAGAACGAGGGCGACCATGACAGCGACAGCACATAGAAATCGAACTCGCCCGGCGCGTTCTGCCGCTTGTCCTGGGCCTTGGCGTCACCGGCGAACGAGGCGAGGCCCGCGGCAAGGATCAGGGAAAGGGCCAGCGAGATCACCAGGCGGGAGAAGGAATGCAATCTGGAATGAAACATGGCAACGCCCCTCAACTAGACTGTGCAAGGAAGCCTAGCAGGCGACAGGAACATTTCAAGAACAGAATTCAGCCGACGCCGTTTGACCGCTGACCGCCCCGAATCGGGGCGCTTCGAACTCAAGGCCTGGCGGCGCGGCAGGCCGGATTGTAGGCCCAGTTGCGGTCGAGCCCGACCACGCACCATTCGACGCCGCTGCCGTAGCCGGCGAACCCACCATCCTCGATGAGCGAGAAATGCACCTTGCGCACCTTGCCGTCGTTGAGCATGGCGTCAGCGGTGCAATAGCGGCGGGGAATGTTGTCGGACTGCCAGGGCCGGAACGCGGTCTCGTGAACGGCGGAGAACCCGGTGATCTTCAACGAGGAATTCCAGAACGTACTTTCCTTTTCCCAGAACTCGGTCGCGATCGTCGGCAGCGCCCTGTCGCAATCGGCGACGGCGCCGTCATAGCGCGGTCCGCTCAGCCAAAAATTCATCTCCAGCGGATTGGCGGCCCTGGCCTCGCCGAGCGACACCGCCCCGAACATGAGGCCGAGCACGGCGGCATAGCGGAATGATTTCAGGGAGGGCGCGCGCATGTTCAATCCGGACAGCTAAGGTCTTGCGAAGGTGGGACGGTGCCGCGAAGGCCGGGGGAGGTCAAGTGCAGCGCGGCAACACTTCGCCAGGAGTTGACCACAGTGTCGCGGTCGGCAGGGCTTCGGTTCTTTTCACTTCCATCCCGGCACCGTAGACTGGCGGCCAGGAAATCGGAGTGACGGGAATGCGAATCATTGCGGCCGCGGGCTTTCTTGCCCTGGGTATGATGGCGAGCCAGTCGGCGCGCGCCGACTACGTGCCGCCATTCAAGGGCAACGACACCGGCGGCATCATCGCCTATTCGATGGCGACCCAGGTCGATGCCCGGCAAGTGGCGGTCGATCACTGCGCGCGCTATGGCAAGGTCGTGAAATTCCTTGGGGTGCAGGCCTATGAGGGCGGCTATATCTCGTTCTCCTGCCGCTGGGTGCCCTATGGCGCCGCCGACCAGCCGATCCGCACGCTCTACTGAGGCGTTGTCGTAACGCCGCTAGTCTTAGTCGGGAGCTTCTCGCATGACGCGCAAACTCGCTTTGCTCGGCTCGACGCTTTGCCTCGTGGTGTCGGCGGGCAGCGCCATCGCCGACGATCTGCCGGTGCGCAAGGCCGGTCTTTGGGAAATGAAGATGGTCAGGACCGGCACGCCCATGCCTGAGATGACCATGCAGCATTGTACCGACGAGACCGTCGACAAGGAGATGAACAACAACGTCTCGCCGATGGCCAAGCAGATATGCTCCAAGCAGGACATCAAGAAGACCGCCACCGGCTATGTCAGCGATTCCGAGTGCAGCGTCGCCGGCATCAGCACGACCTCGCACGCCGAGATCACCGGTGATTTCAATTCGGCCTACACGGTGAAGACCTCGTCGCACGCGCAGGGCGGCGCTGCCGGTGCGGCGGGGCGCGATACGACGATGCAACTCGACGCGAAGTGGCTGGGGGCCTGCAAGCCGGATCAGAAGCCCGGTGACATCGTGATGCCCGGCGGCTTCAAGATGAATGTGCGCGATATGGACAAGCTGAAGGCGCTACTGCCGAAGTAGGAACGGGTGCGGAGATGAATGCGAACGGGCTTGCGGACATCAAGGCAATCACGTTCGACGTTCAAGGCACCTGTGTCGACTTCTACCAGCCGATCCTGCGCGCCGGTGCCGCGATCAATGAGACTAAGGGGCTCGACATCGACTGGGCGGCCCTGTCAACAGAGTGGCGCGAACTCTACCGCGCTTCCATGAATGCCGTGATTGCCGGCCATCGCGGTTGGTTGCGGGTCGACCGCATTTATCGGGAAGCGTTGGACAAGCTTGTGGAAACGCGAAGCTTGTCGGATCGCCTCGATGATGCCGAGCGTGATGAGCTGAACAATGTGTGGACGAGGCTCGACGCTTGGCCGGATGTAGTCGAGGGGCTGACGCGGCTTCGTCGACATTATCTGACGTCGACGTTGTCGAACGCTGGCATGGCCAGCGTGATCGCCCTGGTCAGGAATGCCGGCCTGCCATTCGATGCCGTGCTGACGGCGGAGCTGGCCAGGAGCTACAAACCCGCGCCGGCGGTCTATCAACTCGCCGTCGATTATCTCGGCTACCGGCCGGATCAGATCCTGATGGTTGCTTGCCACAAATACGATTTGAAGGCGGCGCGCGCGTTCGGCATGAAGACGGCTTTCGTGCCTCGCGCATTGGAGTTCGGCCCCGAGGCCGCGCCCGATATCTCGCCCGAGAGCTGGTTCGACGTCTATGCGACCAGCTTCATTGACCTTGCCGAGCAACTGCAAGCTGTCTAACGGCGGCTACGTCCGTCACACCGGAATCCTCACGCTCGCCCTCAATCCCCCCATCGGACTGTCGCCGAGGGTGATGTCGCCGCCGTGGGAGCGGGCGATGTCGCGGGCGATGGCAAGGCCTAGGCCCGTGCCGCCTTCGTCCTGGTTGCGGGCATTGTCCAACCGCAGGAACGGCTTGAACACCTCTTCGCGCAAGTGCGTGGGAATGCCCGGCCCGTCGTCGTCGACGGTCACGGTCAAATAACGGTGATCGCGCTGGCCGGTGATGGCGATGCTCTTGCCGTAGCGCGCCGCGTTGGTGACGAGGTTGGCGAGGCAGCGCTTGAACGAGGCCGGCTTCACCGTCACCACGGGCAGGCCGTGGAAGGCGACGGTCGCGGTATGGCCGTGGCGCTCGGCATCGCCGCGCAGCTCCTCGAGCGCCTGCGCCATGTCGGTCGGCTGCGACTGCTCGCCGGAATCGCCGCGCGCAAAGGCGAGGTAATCCTCAAGCATCATCGACATCTCGTCGACGTCCTTGCGCATCCCCTCGAGCTCGGGGCTGTCGCCGATCAGCGCCAGCTCGAGCTTGAAGCGGGTCAGGATGGTGCGCAGATCGTGGCTGACGCCGGCAAGCATCGCGGTGCGCTGCTCCATCGTGCGCTCGATGCGCGATTTCATCTCGAGGAAGGCGACGGAGGCGCGCCGCACCTCGCGGGCGCCGCGCGGCCTGAAGTTCGGTGCCTCGCGGCCCTTGCCAAAACTTTCAGCGGCGTCGGCAAGGCGCAGGATCGGCTTGATCTGGTTGCGCAGGAACAGCACGGCGACGATCAACAGGATCGAGGACGTGCCGACCATCCAGAACAGGAAGATCTCCGAGTTTGAGGCATAGGCGGCGCTGCGCTGCGCGAACACGCGCATCACGGCATCGTCGAGCTGGATGCGGATCTCGACGACATTGGAGCGACCGACCGTGTCGATCCAGAACGAGCGCCCGATCTGGCGACCGAGCTGCACCGACAGGGTCTGGTCGAGCAGCGAGAAGAACGGCTTTGGTCCCGGCGGCGGCATGTCGCCGGCGGGCAGGAAATCGACGACGAGGCCGAGCCGCTGCTGCGCGATGCGGCGGATCTGATCGCGATCCTTATCTTGCGGATAGCCCTTGTAGACGTCGATCAGTGCGGCGATGTCCTGCACCACCGCGGCCGACAGGCGGCGCGTCACCGTGTTCCAGTGTCGCTCCATGAACACGAAGGCGACCACCGATTGCAGCACCACCATCGGCACGATCATGATGAGGAGCGCGCGGGCATAGAGGCCGGTCGGCATCCAGCCCTTGAACGCGTGGCCCATCCAGCCATTGGCCGCCGAAACGCGGCCGGCGGCGCTCTTCAAAAGCGTCAGGCCGGTGTCGATCGTGCTCATCTGGCGTGCTTCACTTGATTATGGCGAGGCCACCAGCCGGTAGCCGATGCCGCGCACCGCCTGGAGGAACAGCGGATTGGCGGGATCGGTCTCGATCTTGCGCCGGAGGCGGTTGATCTGCACGTCGACGGCGCGCTCGTTGACGCTGCCATTGCCGGTCAGCGCGCTGCGCGGCACGGTCTCGCCCGGCGTCTCCGAGAGAATGCGCAGCATCTCGCGCTCGCGGTCGGTGAGGTGGATGACCTCCTCGCCCTGGCGCAGCTCGCCGCGATCGAGATGGTAGACGTAGGGACCAAAGGCGATCTTCTCGATCGTCGTGGCCTGCGGCGGCGGGGCGGCGCGCTTGAGGATGTTGTTGATGCGCAGCGCCAGCTCGCGCGGCTCGAACGGTTTTGCCACGTAATCGTCGGCGCCGATCTGCAGGCCCTCGATGCGGGCCTCGGCTTCATGGCGCGCCGTAAGCATCACGATCGGCACCGAGGAGGATGTGCGGATGAAGCGCGCGAGATCGAAGCCGGTCTCGCCGGGCATCATGACGTCGAGGATCAAGAGGTCGAAATGCAGACCCAGCAATTTTGATCGTGCATCGCCGGCGCTGGCGGCGGTGGTGACGCGATAGCCCTCGCTGGCAAGGAAGCGCGAGAGCAGATCGCGAATGCGGCGGTCGTCGTCGACCAGCAGCAGATGCGGGGCGTCGTCGGCCGGGCGCGCCGGCGGGCGGGCGAGAGTGGCAGCGAGCGTCACGGTCACTCCTTGGTGGTTTGATTGACGGAAGCGAAAATGGTCTCGAGCACCTTGTCCGGATCGTCCCGATCGATCATCGCGCGCAGGAAGCGCTTGACCGTCTCGGCATCCTGCGGACCCATCTCGGCGAGCGCCTTGGTGATCCGCGTGGTCTGCAAACCGGCAAGTTTCTGCACCAGCGCCTCGCCCTTCGGCGTCGCGTAGAGCAGGCGCTGGCGGCGGTCATTGTCGCCGGTCTTCTGCACGATATAGCCCTCGTCCAGTAGCTGCTTGAGCACGCGGCCGAGCGACTGTTTGGTGATGCGCAGGACGTCGAGCAGATCGGCAACCTTGAGGCCGGGATAACGGTAGACGAAGTGCATGACCCGGTGATGAGCCCGGCCGAAGCCGAAAGCCTCCAGCTCCTGGTCGGGATCGCCGACGAAATCGCGGTAGGCGAAGAACAGCAGCTCGATGATATCCCAGCGCAAATTGGCTCCATCGCCTGCGGCCGGCCGAGGCTCGGCGGCATCTTGAGAGGAAGTCGCGAAATTTATGTCAGGCATATTGACGTATCTTGGGTTCAATGTTACAAAACGATCAACCCGGACGAAATTTTAGATCGTTTCGCGGCGGGTGTCATCGAAGCAGGACGGCGAAAACAGCCGGACAGGCGACGACGGCCGGATCAGATCTACCGTGCGATTGTCGAGCGGCATTTCGGCAAAACATACTGGACTTCGGTCTCCCGCAAAAGCATGTCCTGCCCGACATGCTGGCCACGGGAAACCGGCCGTAACAAGGCTGGCGGTGGTCCAGCCGGAAACCAATCCAGCCAGCTGGCCCCGAACGGGGCAGGCGGGCGCCAGAACAGCGCCGATACCGGCAGCGGGAGCCAAGGACATGAGCATGACATTCGACATCCAGCCCGCAACCAATCCGACATCCGAAAAGGACCGTGTGGCCAAGCTGGTGGATCCCGGCTTCGGGCGGGTCTTCACCGATCACATGGCGATCGTCCGTTACAATCAAGCCAAGGGTGGCTGGTACGAGGCGAAGATCGAGGCGCGGGCCAACTTCCAGATGGATCCCGCCGGGGCCGTCCTGCACTACGCGCAAGAGATCTTCGAAGGTCTGAAGGCCTACAAGCGCGACGACGGCGGCGTGAACCTGTTCCGCCCCGACGCCAATGCGCGGCGCTTCAAGGACTCGGCCGACCGCATGGCAATGGCGCAACTGCCCGAGGATGTCTTCATCGAGGCGGTCGAGCAGCTCGTGCGCATCGATCGCGCCTGGATGCCGGGCGGCGATGGCAGCCTGTACCTGCGGCCCTTCATGATCGCGAGCGAGACCTTCCTCGGCGTCAAGCCGTCGTCCGAATACATCTTCGCGGTCATCGCCTCGCCGGTCGGCTCCTATTTCAAGGGCGGTCCCGCGCCGGTGTCGATCTGGGTGTCGGAGAACTATACGCGCGCGGCCGTCGGCGGCACTGGCGCCGTCAAGTGCGGCGGCAATTACGCCGCGAGCCTGCGCGCGCAGGCCGAAGCGATCCAGCACGGCTGCGATCAGGTCGTCTTCCTGGACGCGATCGAGCGCCGCTACATCGAGGAGCTCGGCGGCATGAACATTTTCTTTGTGTTCGACGACGGCTCGCTCTCGACGCCGCCGCTCGGCACGATCCTGCCCGGCATCACCCGCGATTCCATCATCGCGCTCGCCCGCGATGCCGGCAAGACCGTGCGCGAGGAGCCGTATTCGCTCGACCAGTGGCGCAAGGATGCGGCCAGCGGCAAGCTGAAGGAAGCGTTCGCCTGCGGCACCGCGGCCGTGATCTCGCCGATCGGCAAGGTGCGCTCGGTGAGCGGCGATTTCGAGATCTCGGGCGGCGCCGCCGGCCCCGTCGCCATGGGCCTGCGCAAGCAGCTCGTCGACATCCAGTACGGCCGCACCAACGATCCCCACAACTGGATCCGCAAGGTGTTCTAGGGACTCTCGTGTCCCGGACGCGCAAAGCGCGAGCCGGGACCCAGGGCGCCAGCGGTTGGACCCCGGATCAGCAGCGCACCACGCCGCCAAGAGGCGGCGCGTTGTGCAGCATCCGGGGAACGCCGATCAGCACGTCATGAACGGATGGAGCAGCCGTAGGGCGAGCAGGCAGTTGCCGCCCCCCGCGTCGGCTGGTAAACGCCGCGGATGGCCGAGAAATCCAAAAAACCGCAGAAACTGAAGGCGCGCCTGCCGCGCGGGCTCGAGGATCGCGACCCTGCCGCGATCCGGGCGACGCGCGAGATGGTGGAGAAGATCCGCGCCGTCTACGAGCTCTACGGCTTCGAGCCGGTGGAGACGCCGGCGATGGAATATACCGACGCGCTCGGCAAGTTCCTGCCGGACCAGGACCGCCCGAACGAGGGCGTGTTCTCGTTCCAGGACGACGACGAGCAGTGGATCAGCCTGCGCTACGATTTGACGGCGCCGCTCGCCCGCTACGTCGGCGAGCGCTACGGCACCGACGCGCTGGTCTTGCCCTACCGCAGCTACCGTGTCGGCTACGTGTTCCGCAACGAGAAGCCCGGTCCCGGCCGCTTCCGCCAGTTCATGCAGTTCGACGCCGACACGGTCGGCTCGGCGACGCCGGCGGCGGACGCCGAGATCTGCATGATGGCGGCGGATACGATGGAGGCGCTCGGCATCGCGCGCGGCTCCTATGTCGTGAAGGTCAACAACCGCAAAGTGCTCGATGGCGTGCTTGAAGATATTGGGCTCGGCGGGGCCGAAAACGCGGGTCGTCGTCTGACGGTGCTGAGAGCCATCGATAAATACGATCGACTTGGTGCAGAGGGCGTCGAGCTTCTGCTCGGCCCAGGCCGAAAAGATGAGAGTGGCGATTTCACCAAAGGCGCGGGTCTAGATAAAGATCAAATACAGAAGGTGCTGGTGTTTACACTCCTACAGAGCGGAACGATGACCGAACCAGAGCATGTTGGGCAGGGCGCGTATGTCGAGAGTAACAAGGGAGTGCTCGACGGCTTAATGACCCACTTCGGAGCAAATGAGACCTCGCGAGCTGGTGTCGAAGAACTCAAAATGATTTCAGAACTGGTCGAGGCCGCGCGTTATGGCCGAGATCGCATCAGTATCGATCCCTCCGTCGTGCGCGGCCTCGAATATTACACCGGCCCCGTCTACGAGGTCGAACTGCTGCTCGAGACCAAGGACGAGAAGGGCCGCCCGGTGCGCTTCGGCTCGGTCGGCGGCGGCGGGCGTTACGACGGTCTCGTCTCGCGCTTCCGTGGCGAGCCGGTGCCGGCGACCGGATTCTCCATCGGCGTCTCGCGGCTTCAGGCCGCGCTGACGCTGCTCGGCAAGCTCGACACCAAGCCCGACTTCGGCCCCGTCGTCGTCACCGTGTTCGACCGCGACCGCGTCGCCGACTACCAGAAGATGGTTGCGTCCTTGCGCAGCGCCGGCATCCGCGCCGAGCTCTATCTCGGCAACCCCAAGAACATGGGCAATCAGCTCAAATATGCCGATCGCCGCAACTCGCCGTGCGTGATCATCCAGGGCTCCGACGAGAAGGCGCGCGGCGAGCTGCAGATCAAGGACCTGATCGAAGGCGCCAAGGCGGCCGCGGCGATCGCCTCCAACCAGGAATGGCGCGAGAGCCGGCCGGCGCAGTTCTCGTGCAGCGAAGCCGATCTCGTCGCGAAAGTGCGCGAGGTGCTGGCCCGCCATGACGTGAGCTGGGGCTAGCCATTCGCTGACGTCGTCACGCTCGGGCTTGTCCCGGGCATCCACGTCCTGTTTGATGGCAAAGAACGTGGATGGCCGGGACAAGCCCGGCCATGACGAAAGCAGGGAGACGACGATGCCTGAGATCACCATCAGCATGGCCGAGGGCCGCACCGACGAGCAGAAGGCCGGCATGATGCGCGACATCACGCAGGCGCTGGTGAAGAATCTCGGCGTCGATGCCGATGCCGTCGTCATCCAGATCAACGAAGCCCCGCTCCGTCACAAGATGAAGGGCGGCAAGACCTTCGTGGAACGTGCGGCGGCGGCGAAGAAGTAGCAGCGCCGTCGCGGCAAACGCCGCTGTCGTCCCGGACAAGCGAAAGCGCAGATCCGGGACCCATAACCACAGGGAGTGGTTATCTGGCGAAGCGGCAACTCCGAATCCCCGCAGCCACGACGTCCTGTGGTTATGGGTCCCCGGATCGGTGCGCGCTTAAGGCGCGCTTGTCCGGGACGACACTGTTTGTGAGGCACCATGGACGCACGCGAGTTCATCACAATCGGCATGAGCGCCGAGCGCACGCTGGTGGTGCCGGCCGAGCGCACGGTCGGGCATTTCGTGCCCGGCATGCCTTTTGTCTATGCGACGCCGATGATGATTTTGGAAATGGAGATGACCTCGGGCGACGCGATCCGCGCCGCGCTCCAGCCGGGCTGGGTCACTGTCGGCACCGAGGTCGATATCCGCCATCTCGCGGCCGCCCTCGTCGGCGCAACGGTGCGGACCACGGCGAAGGTCATTGCGGTGGAGCGCCGCGTCATCCGCTTCGAGGTCGAGGCCTTCGAGGGCACGCGCAAGCTCGGCGAGGGCCGCCACGCGCGCGGGCTCGTCAATGTCGAGTTGTTCAACAAGCGGTTGTCTAAGTAGGGTGGATTAGCGAAGCGTAATCCACCAACGTTCGCGATCGCTGAAGCATGGTGGGTTACGCCTTCGGACTGCGCTTCGCGCAGCCGACGGCTAACCCACCCTACGAAGATACGGCCCCTGTCTTTACTTCGCGAGCTCCTTCGACCGCTGCGTCGCCGCTGCGATCGCGCGGATCATCAGCTCGCGCAGGCCCGGCTCGCCCATCAGCACCCCGAGCGCTGCGGCGGTGGTGCCACCGGGCGAGGTGACGTTCTGGCGCAGCGTGCTGGAAGGTAGCTCCGACCGGTGCAGCAGCTCGCCGGAACCGGCGACGGTCTCGCGCGCGAGCTTCGTCGCCAGCGGCTCGGGCAGCCCGGCCTCGATGCCGGCGCGCGCCAGCTCCTCAGCGAGCAGGAACACATAGGCTGGCCCCGAGCCGGAGACGGCGGTCACCGCGTCCATCAGGTCTTCGTCCTCGACCCATTCGACCGCGCCGGTGGCGCGCAGCAGCGCATCGGCCACCGCGCGCTGCGCAGGGCTGACGTTGTTCGCCGCGACCGCGACGGTGATGCCGCGGCCGATCGCGGCCGGCGTGTTCGGCATCGCGCGCACCACGGCGCCGCCGCAGACTTCCTGGAGCGATGCGATCGTTGTTCCCGCCATGATCGAGACCACCGAGGTCTTGTCCGAGACGAACGCTTTCAGCCTTGCGCCGGCGTCGCGGAACATCTGCGGCTTCACCGCGACGACCAGCGTCTCGACGGGGCCGGCGGTCTTCACATCAGGATTCAGCGCGACGCCCTTGGCGGCCAGGGCGGAGATCTCGGGCGCGATGTGCGGATCCATCACGGCCACGCGGCGCGGGTCGAGCCCGCCCGAAAGCCATCCGGTCAGCATCGCGCCGCCCATCTTGCCGGCGCCGGCGAGCAGGATGGTGCCGGTGATGTTTTGGAGGGGGTTGTTCGCCATCGCTGTTGCCACACACTCGCTGTCGTCCCCGCGCGAGCACTTGCTCGTCGCGTTACCACAGGCGGTTCTAGTGGATGAAGGTGTTGGCAACAAGCCGCGTGCCACAAGAGACATCACGCGGTATGGGTCCCGGATCTGCGCTTCGCTTGTCCGGGACGACGTCGGGGAGAGAGGGTGGCCCCCTCCGCTCTTGCAGCGAGACTTACGCCTCGCCCACCGTATCGAACATCGCGGCGTCCATCGCCTCGGTGGTGGTCTTGCCTGCCCACACCACGAACTGGAACGCCGGGAAATAGCGCTCGCAGGCGTGGATGGCGCCGGCGAGCATGGCCTCGCATTGCGCGGTCGAGGCGGTGAGGCCGCCCGGCAGCACCAGGGCCTGGCGGTGCATCACCATGCCGGTGTTGGTCCACAAATCGAAATGACCGACCCACAGCTGCTCGTTGACGGCAGCGACGAGCCGCTGCACCTCGCCACGACGCGCGAGCGGAATCTTCATGTCGAAGGCGCAGGCCAGATGCAGCGCCTCGATCTCGCCCATCCAGGTGAAGGAGAGCTGGTAGTCGGTCCATTGTCCCTTCGAGACAATCGTGAGTTCGTCTTCGCCGGAGCGTTCGAACGGCCAGTTGTTGCTGGCAGCGATATCCTCGACCACCGCGAGCGGATGGCTTTTGGAATCGATAGTGCCTTCGAGCAGGGACATGCCGTCTCGACCTCTTGCCTTCTTGTTGTCCTTGATACGCACGCGGTCGGCCCGGCACGCTCCCTCAACGTCGCTGCTGCGATCCCTCAGGGTCGCTCTTGCGATCCCTCGGATCAGCGCGGGCCTGTCGCGGATCAAGTGATGTGATTTGCGGAATCTGCGCAACGGGGTCCCGAGTCCGTCCACAAGCCAGGACTCGTTCGTCCACAGCTCATCTCCGCCACAATTCTTAACGGAGAGAACAAACCGGAGTCGGACTAGCCGGGGCCGCCAATCGTTAATTCCGTCCCGTGAGGGCTGCTCCCGCCGCGATGGCATGGGACCATGCGCTTTCCCCATGAGGAACACGCTTGCTGCGGCCGCCGGGCGGCGTCATATTTCCGGTCAGGCCGTTCATTCCGGACGGCCGATGTTCTCAGGGCGGGGTGAAAGTCCCCACCGGCGGTAAGGGCCGAAAGGCCTAAGCCCGCGAGCGCCTTCCGTGGGGGGTATCCCGAAGGGAAGGGTCAGCAGATTCGGTGCAACTCCGAAGCCGACGGTTAAAGTCCGGATGAAAGAGAACGGTCGGTGGCAGACGCATCGCAAGGTGCGGCTGTTTGTCGTTCCGTGTGCCCTGATTCTGGTCCTTAAACCGAGGAAAGCCATGAATCAGATGTTGCAAGATCCCCAAGTCCAAGCTGCCCAAGCCGAAATTGAAGTTCCCCAACCGCCGGTTCCGCAAGGACCCGCGCCCGACCATCCGCGCTTCGCAAAGCCGCAGCGGGTGGCTTTCGTACAGGCCTGCTGGCATCACGACGTCGTCGAGGAGGCCCGCATCGCCTTCATGAAGGAGGCCGCGGCGCGGCATCTCACCCATGTCGACGTGTTCGAGGTGCCAGGCTCGTTCGAGATCCCGCTGCACGCGCAGGTCCTTGCCAAGACACGGCGCTACACCGCGATCGTCGCCGCCGGCCTCATCGTCGACGGCGGCATCTACCGGCACGAGTTCGTCGCCGACACCGTCATCAAGGCGCTGATGGACGTGCAGCTCCGCACCGAGGTGCCGGTGTTCTCGGCCGTGCTGACGCCGCAGCAATTCCACGAGACCGAGGTGCACTACGACTTCTTCCGCAAGCATTTTGCCATCAAGGGCGTCGAGGTGGCGGCCGCCTGTGCGGAGACGTTGCTCGGCCTGGAGCGTCTGCGCGGCCAGGTCGCAGCGGGGATCGTGGGGTAGGATGTCTCTCCCTCTCCCCGCGTGCGGGGAGAGGGTTGGGGTGAGGGGGAGTCTCCGCGGCGACGGTTAGAGTTGGACTCGCGGAGAGTCCCCCTCACCCGGAATTCAAGCTTCGCTCGAATTCCGGCCTCTCCCCGCAAGCGGGGAGGGGCCAAGAAGAAATCAGTCGAACAGGCTCGACACCGACTCTTCCGCCGCGGTGCGCGCGATCGCGTCGGAGATCAGGCTGGCGATCGGCAGCGTGCGGATGTTCGGCGCCTTGGTCACGGCGTCCGTCGGTAGGATCGAATCAGTGATCACCAGCTCCTTCAGCTTGGAGCCGGAGATGCGCGCGGCCGCGCCGCCGGAGAGCACGCCGTGGGTGATATAGGCGTAGACGTCCTTGGCGCCCTTGGCGATCAGCGCGTCGGCGGCGTTCACCAGCGTGCCACCGGAGTCGACGATGTCGTCGACGAGGATACAGGTGTAGCCGGCGACATCGCCGATCACGTTCATGACCTCGGATTCGCCCGGGCGCTCGCGGCGCTTGTCGACGATCGCGAGCGGGGTGTTGATGCGCTTGGCAAGGCCGCGCGCGCGGGCCACGCCGCCGACGTCGGGCGAGATCACCATCACCTTGGAGAGGTCGAACTTTTCCTTGATGTCGCGCACCATCAACGGCGCCGCGTAGAGATTGTCGGTCGGGATGTCGAAGAAGCCCTGGATCTGGCCGGCATGCAAATCGAGCGTCATGACGCGGTCGACACCAGCCTGCGTGATCAGATTGGCGACGAGCTTGGCCGAGATCGGCGTACGCGAGCCCGATTTGCGGTCCTGCCTTGCGTAGCCGAAATAGGGCAGCACCGCGGTGATCCGTCGCGCCGAGGAGCGGCGCAGCGCGTCGGTGATGATCAGGAGCTCCATCAGATGGTCGTTCGCGGGAAACGAGGTCGACTGGATGACGAAGGCATCCGAGCCGCGGACGTTCTCCTGGATCTCGACGAAGATCTCCATGTCGGCGAAGCGCCGCACCACCGCTTTGGTCAGCGGCAGGTCGAGGCCTTGCGCGATCGCCTGCGCGAGCGCCGGATTGGAGTTGCCGGCGACGAGCTTGATGGAGCCGTTTTTGGCCGACATGGATGCTTCCTCCCGCGCTTTGCTGGATACGACGTTCAACATCTCTGATCCCACTGGAAGCACGGTTACGACGGGCGAGGAAATATCAGGCGGGAGGCTGCAATGGCAACCCGGAAGGCTACGTTTTCCCTTCGAAAATCCTGAGTCGGGCCAACGGTTTGGCCGCAACTTGAGGCCGTGGTTTAGCGGGGGTTATCGCTCGGCATAGCCGAGCGCCGAAGCCGGCAACTCGGCCGCCGGGGCCTCCGGAATCACGCTCGCCACCGCTGGTCCCCGCAAGCCTGGCGCTGCGCCAGGGCCATCCGGTGTTCCGTTGATCATGTTGGAAAGTCCGCTGAATCCGGCCTGGGCGATCTTCCGCAGCACCAGATCGTCGGCAGCCGCCCACGCGTCGCGACCGCCCTTGGCTGAGGCCGGTTCCTCCCCTGACAGGCGCAGCGCGCGCTGCTGGTTGGCGTCGTAGACGTCCCAGACCCAGGCGATCACGGTCTTGCCGCGGACGATCTGGGCCGACAGGTAGCTGCGCACGCGGTAGGCGGCCGTCCCCTCGCGGGAGACCACGGACAGGCTGCGCAGCTTGGATTCGCTGTCGAGGACGCCGACCATGCGGTCGAACACCTGAGGCGGCGGGCCGTCGATCGATTCGAAGGCGACCGTTGCCCCGGAGCCGGCGCCCGGCGCCATCGCATAGGAGTTGGCGGCGCTGCCACCGCCGCCGGCGCAGCCGCCAAGCGCGGTCGCGGCTGCCAGCAGCATGATCGCCAGCACGCGCGAACCCGCACGGCGCAAGATGAATGACGCGTCCCTCATTATGGAGGGCAGCGATATCGTTAAAATCGGTTAAGGTCTAGGGCGGCTGCGACACAGATTTTCCCGCAAACGAGATTTGAGCGGGAATTGAGATAACTCCACTCGTCATGGCCGGGCTTGTCCCGGCCATCCACGTGCCTCCTCATGTGCGGCTAGGCGTGGATGCCCGGGACAAGCCCGGGCATGACGACTGAGAATGTGGCGCGACCCGCGCGTTCACCCCTCCAGCGCGATCGCGTGGACGTGGCGGCCGTAATCCGGCTCCTTGCGATGCACCGAGCGGCGATAGCTGAAGAAGCGTTCGTCGGCGTAGGTGTCGAGACCGAGATCGTCGATCATCAGGATGCCGGCGGCCTCCAGCCGCTGACGGATGAAGCCGGCGAGATCGAACATCGCGTGTCCTTCGCGCACTGACGGGATGAAGAACATTGCGTTGTCAGCATCCGCCTCGATGAAGCGCGCCACGAACTCGTTGCCGACCTCGTAGCTGTCCTGGCGGATCAAGGGACCGATCGCTGCGATGATGCCGCCGCGCGTTGCGCCGAGCCGTTCCATCGCGGTGATCGTCGCCTCCAGCACGCCGGTGAGCGCGCCTTTCCAGCCGGCATGCGCGCCGCCGATCACGCGCGCATCGGGGTCGACGAACAGCACCGGTCCGCAATCGGCGGTGGAGACGCCGAGCGCAATGCCGGGCGTCTTGGTCACCAGCGCATCACCCTTCGGCCGCGGTCCGCTCGGCCACGGTGTCACAGCAACGAGCACGTCGGGCGAGTGGATCTGGTGCAGGCTGATGAAACGGTCCGCGGCGACGCCGACATGCTCGGCCATGCGGCGGCGGTTCTCCGCAACCAGGGCCTGATCGTCGTTGGAGCCGAGCCCGCCGTTCAGCGCGGAATAGATGCCGCTGGAGACGCCGCCTTCACGCGTGAAGAAAGCATGGCGCAGGCCGGGCACCGCTGCCAGCAGCGACGAGGTGAGCGTCATCAATTGCCTCCGGCCTGTTCGAGATCGCTGAGGCCGGCAATGCCTGTCAGCCGCGGCTCGGAGATGCCGAGCACTTTGAACATCGAGCCCATGCCGCTGCGTCCGGTGTCCGTCAGGCGCTTGAGCGCGATCGAAATGTCGGTGGCCACTTCCGGCGTGGCCTTCTGCATCAAGGCGGCGGCCCTTGTATCGATGCCGATCCGCTTGAGGAAGTCGCCTTGCGTCACCGGCCCGTGCACGCGCGCGCCGACATCCTCGGCCGCGCGCGCCAGCGCCTGGAAGTCGACATGGGCGGTGACGTCGGCCTGGCCCGGCGCCTTCAAGGGATCGGCGAAGGTGTGGCGGGCAATCGCCTGGAACGTGTCGCCGGCATCGCTGCGCAGATGACCATAGTCGATGATTAGGACCGCCCCGTCCTGGTCGCGCACGCGTGTGGCGAGCTTCATGATCTCGCCGTCGGGCCGCCATTCGAACACGGCCCCGATGGGGGCGGCGCGCACCAAGGGCGGTAGCAGCACCTCGAAGCGCGGCGTGGGCTCCGGCGCAGCGCCGAATTGAAGCTTTCCGTTGCTGTCGATCTCGATCACGCGCTCGTGCCAGCCGTTCTCGTGGCGGACCATCTGGTGGATCGGCAGCACGTCGAAATATTCGTTGGCGAGGATGATGGATGGGCCTTCCGGCACGTCGTCGATGCTGTCGTGCCAGGAAATGTTGCGCACGGCGGACAGCGCCGCATTCTGCCGCTCGCGCAGGACGGGATTGACCTCGACCATGTGGATATGGAGCGCCTGGTAGAGCGGGGGCAGCACGCGCACCGCACGCAGCGCATCCGCCATCATGGTGCCGCGGCCCGGTCCGAGCTCGATCAGTCGCAAAAATTGCGGCGAGCCCATCTGCTTCCACACCGAGGCGGTCCACAGTCCCAGCAGCTCGCCGAACATCTGGCTGACTTCGGGCGCGGTGGTGAAGTCGCCCTCGCGCCCGAGCGGATCGCGCGAGGCGTAATAGCCATGGCGCGGATGCATCAGGCACAGTTCCATGTAGCGCCAGACCGGCATGGGGCCTGAGGATTTGATCAGCGCCTTGATCTCATTGAGCAGCGGCTGGTCGGTCACGGCGTACTTTCTCGAAATGAATTAACGAATGGCACCGAGGGGCTTCGGCGCACCGCGCCGGACTGCCAATACAATAAGTATGAGGCCTACGATAAGCATCGGGATCGACAGCAGCATGCCCATGGTTAATCCGCCCCAGAGGAAACCAAGCTGTGCGTCCGGTTCGCGGAAATGCTCGCCGGCAATCCGGGTCAGACCATAGATCAGGATGAAGGCGCCGAGGATCATGCCGGGCCGCTTCAAGGCGCCGAAGCGGATCATGATCGCGAGCACGGTGAACAGCAGAATGCCCTCCATGCCGGCCTCGTAGAGCTGGCTCGGATGACGCGGCAGCTGCGTGGGATCGTTGGGGAAGATCATCGCCCAGGGCAGGCTCGCGTCGGTGGCGCGCCCCCACAATTCGCCGTTGATGAAATTGGCGATCCGCCCGAGCAGCAGCCCGACCGGGGCAACTGCAGTGGTGATGTCGCCGAGCGACAGGATCGGGATCTTGTTGCGGTAGGCGAACCACATCACCGCGACGACGCAGCCGAGGAAGCCGCCATGGAAGGACATGCCGCCCTCCCACAATTTGAAGATCGCGGCGGGATGATCGATGAAGAAGGGCAGGTTGTAGAACAGCACGTAGCCGGTGCGGCCACCGAGGATGATGCCGAGCGTGACCCACAGGATGAAGTCGTCGACCTGGAGCAACGAGATCGGCGCAGGCCCGGCCCACAGGCGTTCATTCTTGAGGAGCGAGCGCGCATAGAGCCAGCCGAACACGATGCCGCAGATATAGGCGAGCGCATACCAGCGGATCGCGAACGGACCGATCTCGAGCGCGATCGGCTTGAAGGCGGGAAAGTCGATGAGCAGAAAGGGCATCGCGCCTTGCTTCTAGAGTTGATGGGCAAGCTGCGGCCCCGACGGAGCTGCACTCCTTCCCCCGCTTGCGGGGGAAGGCAGGGGAGAGGGTGCTTCGACAACGAAGACTCCCCCAGAGGAAAGAACCCTCACCCGGCACTTCGTGCCGACCTCTCCCGCGAGCGGGAGAGGTGCACCGAATTCGCGGATGCTTCGATCCATATCGCTCACACGAGATTGCGGCGGTCGAGCGCCAGCAGACGCCCTGTGATTCTTCTTATGCCGGGACGTTGAGTACGATTGCAAGGAAACCGGAGCATGACAAGGATACCACCGCGCGGCCCTTGAACCGCTCCCTCTGGATTGCCATTGTGTCTCGGAGAGTTCGCGCAAAGTTTATCGGAGGCCCGCCATGACCCAGACCAGCAACCGGTTTTTCGACGAGATCGGCCGCCTGATGAACGACGCCGCGGGTGCCGCTCAGGGCGTCAAGCGCGAGTTCGACACGGTGATGCGCAGCCAGGCGGAAAAATTCCTGCGCGACATGGATCTGGTCAAGCGCGAGGAGTTCGAGGTGGTCAAGGACATGGCCCGTCTGGCGCGTGAGGAGAACGAGGCGCTGAAAGCGCGAATCGCGGCGCTGGAGGCCAAGCTCGGCGGGGCGCCGACGTAAGGCACTCGTCCTTACCTCCAGGGGAGGGTAGCCCCCCATTCTCCTTGTCATTTCCGCATCTTCCGGCTAAAAGCCCGCCAAGTTCGTGGCCCCCGCACCCCTGGAGGCTTGCTGCGAGCTATGCCATGGGCCGCGCTGCGGCCCATTAACTTTTGCAAAAACAAGGACTTAACGACATGGCGACGACCGTCAAGGAATTGAAGGCGACCGCACGTCCGAAGAGCGGCAAGGGGGCCGCCCGGGCTGAGCGTCGCGCCGGGCGAGTGCCCGGAGTGATCTATGGCAACAACCAGCCCCCCGTCACGATCTCGATTGAAGATCGCGAACTGCGCCAGCGCATCCTCGCCGGCCGGTTCCTGACCACGCTGGTGGACATCGATCTCGAGGGCAAGAAGCACCGCGTGATTCCGCGCGACTACCACCTCGATCCGGTCAGGGACTTCCCGATCCATGTCGACTTCATGCGGCTCGGCGAAGGCGCCACCATCCGCATCAGCGTGCCCTTGCATGTCGTGAAGGCGGAAACGTCCCCGGGCGTGAAGCGCGGCGGCACGGTCAACATCGTCGCCCACGCGATCGAGCTCGAATGCGGTGTCGAGAGCATTCCGCAGTACATCGAAGCCGATGTCGGCTCGCTGGAAATCGGTCACTCGCTGCATCTGTCCGACGTCAAGCTGCCGGCCGGCGTGAAGGCGCTGACCCGCGAGGACGCGACCCTCGTCACCATCGTGCCGCCGTCCGGCTACGCCGAAGAGCAGAAGGCCGCGGCTGCGGCTGCAGCTCCTGGCGCTGCTGCGGCAGCTCCGGCGGCTGGCGCTGCGGCTCCGGCCGCGGCTGCTGCACCTGCCGCGGCTGCCAAGGCTCCCGCCGGCGGCGACAAGAAGAAGTAATCTCTCAAAGAGCCGGCGCGCGGTCCCTGATCGCGCGCCAGCTGAGGGGCGCGCCGCGTCATGCGACTCTTTGTTGGGCTCGGCAATCCCGGCGCGAAATACGCACGCAACCGGCACAATATCGGCTTCATGGCCGTCGACGAGATCGCGCGGCGTCATGGCTTTGCGCCATGGCGCCGCAGGTTTCAGGGCGAGACCTCGGAAGGCGCGCTCGGCACGGAGCGCGTGATCCTGCTCAAGCCGACGACCTACATGAACGAGTCCGGCCGCAGCGTTCAGGATGCCGCGAGCTTCTTCAAGATCGCGCCTGGCGACGTCACGGTGTTCCACGACGAGCTCGAACTGCCGCCGGGCAAGGTGCGGGTGAAAATCGGCGGCGGCATCGCCGGTCACAACGGCCTGCGCTCGATCTCGGCGCATATCGGCAACGACTACCGCCGCGTGCGCCTCGGCATCGGTCATCCCGGCGTCAAGGAACTGGTGCACGGCCACGTGCTGTCGGACTTCGCCAAGGCCGACAACGACTGGGTGGCGACGCTGTGCGAGGCGGTGGCCGAGCACGCAGGCCTGGTTGCCAAGGGCACGGACGCGACCTTTGCCAACAGGGTGCATCTCGCCATGCAGGCGAAGGGATTTTTGACCAAGGACGACAAGGAGTAGGGTGGGTTAGCCGACGACGTCCGCGAGCTTCGACAAGCGAAGGCGCAAGGCGTAACCCACCATGCCACGACCGGAAAATTGGTGGGTTACGCCGCGCAGATGCGCCTTGCGCATCTACAGGGCTAACCCACCCTACGCACTGCGTTAGAGGATACCATGGGATTCAAATGCGGGATCGTCGGATTGCCCAATGTCGGCAAGTCGACCTTGTTCAACGCGCTGACCGAGACGGCCGCGGCCCAGGCCGCGAACTATCCGTTCTGCACCATCGAGCCGAATGTCGGCGAGGTCGCCGTGCCGGATCCGCGGCTGGAGAAGCTTGCCGCCATTGCCAAGTCGGGCCAGATCATTCCGACCCGGCTGACCTTCGTCGACATCGCGGGCCTCGTCCGCGGCGCCTCGAAGGGGGAAGGCCTCGGCAACCAGTTCCTCGCCAACATCCGCGAGGTCGACGCCATCGCGCATGTGGTGCGCTGCTTTGAAGATTCCGACATCACCCATGTCGAGGGCAAGATCGCCCCGCTCGCCGACATCGAGACCATCGAGACCGAGCTGATGCTCGCCGATCTCGACAGTCTCGAAAAGCGCGTCGATAACCTCACCAAGAAGGCCAAAGGTAACGACAAGGACGCCAAGGAGCAGCTCGACCTCGTCAACCGCACCTTGGTGCTGCTGCGCGAGGGCAAGCCGGCGCGCCTCGTCGAGCGCAAAGCCGAGGAGGAGCGCGCCTTCGGGATGCTCGGCCTGTTGTCGTCCAAGCCCGTGCTCTATGTCTGCAACGTCGAGGAAGGCTCGGCCGCGTCAGGCAATGCGTTCTCCAAGGCCGTGCAGGACCAGGCCGCCAAGGAAGGCGCGGTCGCCGTCGTCATCTCTGCCAAGATCGAGTCCGAGATCGCCACCATCTCACGTGAAGAGCGCGCCGACTTCCTGGAGACGCTGGGTCTGGAGGAAGCCGGCCTCGATCGCCTGATCCGCGCCGGCTACACGCTGCTCGACCTCATCACCTATTTCACGGTGGGCCCGAAGGAAGCGCGCGCCTGGACCATCCATCGCGGCACCAAGGCGCCGGGCGCGGCCGGCGTCATCCATACCGATTTCGAGAAGGGTTTTATCCGCGCCGAGACCATCGCCTACGAGGACTACGTCGCGCTCGGCGGCGAAGCCGGCGCGCGCGATGCCGGCAAGCTCCGGCTCGAAGGCAAGGAATACGTCGTTGCCGACGGCGACGTGATGCATTTCAGGTTTAATACGTAAGCTGGATCTCGTGCCCCGGACGCAGCGCAGCGCTCTTGCGGTGCGCTGCAGAGCCGGGGCCCAGAAGACTTGATTGCGGATGCATGGGTCCCGGCTCTGCGTCGCGTCATTTCATGCCGCGCCGCGTCCGGGACACGAGACCTCACCGCATCCCGCCGCCCTGGTCGCGGATCGCGCCGAGATGCTCGTTGATGCGGAAGACGATCAGGATCAACTCCGCGAGGATGCGCGAGAACACCACGCCGACGACGACGCTCGCAATCGACGACAGCAGCACCAGGAAGCCGCCGAACGGGCTGATCGCCATCGCGGCCAGGCCGGAGAAGATGCCGGAGAGGCCGAACAGGCAGATCAGCGCGATCACCAGCCAATAGAAGGTCTTGATGATCGTCGGCGTGATGAAGCGGTCCCACTGAAACAGGTCGCTGAATGAAAACATTGCTCTCCCCAGGGCATTGGGCCTTGGTAAATGGATCTCGGTCCTCGGTCGATCCGACTCAGATCAACGCCGCCACCCGGTATGTAGCACGAGCCATGCGGGCCGGCGGGTTGAGATTGCCGCAAAGTGCGGCCACAATCTGTCATTCCTGCAAAGCTTTCCCAAGATGACCCTGACCTTCGAAGATTTCCCGCCCGGCCGGTTCGGTACGTTCGGCCCGCGACATGTCACCCGCGACGAGATTTTGGCCTTTGCCGCCGAGTTCGATCCGCAGCCCATGCATCTGGACGAGGAGGCCGCCAGCAAAAGCATGCTGCGCGGCCTGTCCGGCTCGGGCTGGCACCTCTGCTCGCTGATGATGCGGATGATGGCCGATGGTTTCATCACCCGCGCCGCATCGCTGGGGTCGCCCGGCGTCGACGAGGTGCGTTGGCTGTCGCCGCTGCGGCCCGGCGATGACCTCATGCTCGATGTCGACGTGCTGGAGGCGCGCACGTCCAAGAGCCGGCCCGAGCTCGGCATCGTCAAGTTCAAATGCACCGCGCGCAACGCCAAGGGTGAGGCGCTCGCCGAGATGACGTCGCCGATCCTGATCAAGCGCTGCGAGGGAGCGGTCTGATGCGGTTCTTCGACGACATCGAGATCGGTCAGCGCCGCGAGATCGGCACCTATACGTTCACGGCCGAGGCCATCAAGACATTCGCCGCCAAGTTCGATCCGCAGCGTTTTCATCTCGACGAGGAGGAGGGCAAGAACTCGCTGTTCGGCGGGCTCGCCGCGTCGGGCTGGCACGTTGGCTCGGCCTGCATGAGCCTGCTTGTCGCGGACGGCCAGCGTCTGGCGCGCGAGGCGGCCTCGCGCGGCGAGGAGGTTGCGGTGTGGGGCCCGTCGCCGGGCTTTCGCGACCTGCGCTGGATCAGGCCGGTGCTCGCCGGCGATACGATCGCGTACGTCAATGTCGTCACCGACAAGCGCAGCTCGGCCTCGCGGCCTGGCTGGGGCATCCTGACCGCCCGCACCACCGGCACCAACGAGCGCGGCGAGGAGGTCTATTCCATCACCGCTTCAGCCTTCGTGCCGATGCGTGCGAAGGCCGGTTAGATCTGTTCCAAGATGAACGGTCCAAATCGGTGGGCAAGTGTTGCTCGCGCGCTATGGACGGGATTCGGGACGGCTGCCATAAGCCTGCGCAACATGGTTACCCCTCGCAGTTTGGCGGGAACCAGTCAGTTGCTAACTAATTATGAACCTGTCGCTGTCTATTTGAAACGAATTGGGCAGACGACAGGGGACGAGGACCATGGCTGATCGCGGCGCACTCAAGCTCGTTGGATTTATCTTCGCGACCGCGACGCTGGCCGTGATGCTGGTCGCCGGCATGGTGGTGAAGGGGTATGCCGATGGCGCCTACACCCTGGAAGCCTCGGCCGTCGACGCCAGCCGGTAAGAGTTCGTTCATTCTTCGCGGCCGGCATCCGGCCGCCGCATCTCAGCGGCTATAGACGAACGCCAGGATGGCGATCGCAACCGCCAGCAGCCCGACAAAGCGCAGCATGATCGTGCCGAATTGATTCGGCGCGGGCCGCAATGGTATCGGGTCCGTGGTGTCGGGCCGAATGCTTTCCATGTGAGATGTCCCCAAGCCCGGCCGTGGCGGCACGGGCGCCTGGCATTGGTCGCCAGGGACGGGGGGAGGGTTCAAAGTGAACGGCGCTGGCTGCGTTGACGATGTGAACGCGTATCCACCGCAGCGCCGTCGTCGCGGCCACACCCTCCGTTGTCATGCCCCGGCTTGACCGGGGCATCCAGTGCGCCGAGACCTCTCGCTCGATCACTGGCTTCTCTGGAATACTGGATCGCCCGGTCAAGGCCGGGCGATGACACCTTTGTTGGAGAGGCAGTGTGGGCCCTATCGCACCTCCCAGAATCAAAACCGCCGCGCTCCCTGCCGGGAACGCGGCGGTTCGGTGATGCTTGGTCGAACGATCAGCTGTTGCGCAGGCCGTCGGCGGCGCGCTTCCACTGCGCGACGTTGTCGGCGATCATGCGGGTCGACTTCATCGCGGCCTGGCTGAGCTGGGCATAGCCGGAGATCTCGCGCTGGACGCGCTGGCCTTCGGCATGGAGCAGATCGCGCAGGCTCTCGAGCTCGGAGATCAGGTTCTCGATCTCGGCGAGCGAGGTGCCGGCGACGCGCTGGATCAGCGAGTTGACGTTGTTGACGGTGGCTTCCGCGCTCGGGTCGAGCGGCGGCGCGTCGGTGGTGGTCGACGCCGGACGGCGCAGATAGGCGATATCATTGCGGACGAAATCACGGATCCCGGCCTCGACCTCCGTCACGGCGGCAAGGTTGGTGTCGACCGTCTCGGTCTCGGTGGCTTCGATCTTTTCCGGACGCATGGCGTTCATCGTTGTTCCCCTGTTCGCGTTGAGCGCAGCGCGAGTGTCCCCCGCACGACGACGTCTGTGAGGCTTCCCTATCAGGGCGTCCGATTTTGACCGCAAATGGGCCGAGATGCGGCAAGGGCGGACCATTCGGGGGTTTTGCCGTGGCATATGGTTAGGAGAGTGTGAATGGCGTTGCGGCGGTGGATACGCGGCTCGGTCGGCGCCTCACTCCCTCGCCCCGCTTGCCGGGAGAGGTAAGAAACTCACCAGCTTTTCTTGAAGCCGGCCGTCAGGCTCTTGTTGATCGCGCCTTGGGAGGTCTCGCCGACCGAGCCGGAGACGGTGACGTTGTCGAACAGCTTTTGCTCGGCGCCGACTTTGCGCAGCCATTTGTCGTCGGTGGTCGACAGCGTCTGGCCGGCGGTGATGCTGGTGCCGGTGTCAGTGAGAGTAACCTTTGCGGACTGGTCGGTTTCGTAATTGCGGGTGATGTGGCCGCCGATGCCGGGCACAGCGGCGGTGCCCTGCTGGTTGACGCTGTAGCCGTTCTGGAGCGTCAATGAAGTGTCGCTCGACAGCGGCACCGATTTGGTCAGCGAGGCCCCGATCTTGCTCTGTTCAGAGCCGGGATCGACGCGGGCTTCGACCGCGGTCTTGTCCCAGATCGAGCCCGCGCCGGGCGCGGTCGCCGTCGCCCAGGCGCTGCCCGAGGATTGCGGCAGGTTGCCGCCGTTGGTGGCCTTCTGCGCCAGCAGCTCGGACATCGTCCGCGGCTCGTTCGTCACCGTCATGTCGGCGCCGATCCGCGTATCCCAGAACGAGAACACGGACTGCTTCACCTTCACCGCCGAGGACCCGTTCGCGTTGGCATTGGACGACCAGTCCAGCCCGTCCTTGGCGGCGGCCTGGGCGCGCTTCTTGGCGGCCAGGGGGTCAATGCCGGTGCCGGCATCGACTGCGAGCTGGCTCCAGTCGAGCTTGTCGACGTCGATGCCCTTGAGCACGTCGGGGTCGTTGACGTCGGGCGCCTCTGCCACGGCCTCCGTCGCGGCCTCGTCGTCAGCCGCGGTCGCTGGTGGGGAGAAGGGCGGAATGATCTGCGCCGAGACCGTCAGCACCGAGCCCAAAATGAATGCGGCCCCCAGCACTGGCAGCCTGGTCCAGCCAAACCCTGTCGAGAATTCCATCGTCCTGCCCGCGAGCCCCAGCGCATGCTTTCCGATAATATATATCGGCCGTCAGCAAAGACCATGCGCCATTCCGCGCGGGAAAATGCTGGTCCATCGTTGCGAAATTGTGGCGGTGCCTTCGAGGCCCCGAACCAACGGGCCGCGCCAAAGGCGCGCGCCCGATGACGAGTTCTTGACGCGACGGCATCCGGCGGGGCTGGAGGCCAGGACGTCGCAGCCGGCATCATCATCGGTCCCGAACAGCGGGGCCCGTTGGCGTCCCCCTCAGCCGACGCTGGTCATCTTCGGCAGATGAATGGCGCGGCCGAGTGCCTGCTCGACCAGGTCGAACGTGTCGATCAGGACGCGCATGCTGACGAGCTTGCCTACCCTGAACTGGGCGAACTGCGCGACCCGCAAGCTGATCGGCTTGTTGGAATCGAGGGCGGTCAGTGAATAGCGCACCATCGAGGCGGCGGAATCGACGCCGAGCATGATGCTCTCGCGGTCGAAGCGGCGGACCTGGAAATTGTCGGCGAGCTGGCGGATGACGTCGAGCACGGCGTCCTTGCCCTGGCGCGCGCCGAGGAACGGAAACATGTCGATCGGGCCGTAGAGCGCCCATTCGACGTCCTCGTCGATCAGGGCCTCGATATCCCCGAAATGCCGGTCGTTGATCGCACGGTGCAACGCGCGCGAGAAACGCCAGAGGCTGTGCTCTGTCATTTTGGGCCGTCCTGAAGCTGGCTTGCGAAAAAAACGGAAAAGGACCCCATGCGCAGTCAGGCGCCGGGGAGGATCAACTCATTTGTATGCGAACAAAATACCGAACTTCGGCCAAAACGCAATTCACGTTTTCGCAATGCACAATTGAACGGACTTTGTGAGATCTACAATAGAACCCCGTAACCTTCCGGGCGCGGGTTCCGATCCGGAGTCCGGCCGGGAAGATAAGGATCAATCCACCCGCGCACCCGTGATCAACGGGCCGATCTCGCGCTCCAGCACCTGCTGCACCAGATCGTAGGAATCGATGATCTCGCGGATCTCCGCCACCAGCCCGCCCCGGAACGTATAGAACACGGCCATGTCGAACTGCACGATGCGGTCGTTGCTGCGCTTCCTGAAATAGGTGTTCATGTAGGTCGCGACCGCCTCGCCCTCGGCGACGACGTGTGGCGCCTTGTAGCGGACCTCCGAATAGCGCGACCAGATCGTCTGCCAGAGCTCGCGCAGCTCGGCCTTGCCGTGGCGCGGCACCATGTGCGGCAGCACGTCGATCGGCGGGTGGGTGAGGAAGTCGACGTCGTCGGTGCAGCACGCCAGCGCGGCCTCGATGTCGCCGCGCGCGAAGGCGTCGAGCAGATGCAGCACGCGTTGCCTGTTCAGCGATTCAACCGTCATGCTGCTCCCGCCCTCGTCGGCAGTGGATCACAAACGCTACCGCGGGCCTCGCGGGTCCATCAATCCGCAAAAACACAGGGTGCTTGCCAACTATGACGCGCGAGCGCCATGCCGCGTTCATGGGGGGCGATGGCGGGCCGCGCACTCGGCTGCGTGCGGACTTTTGCTCCTGGCGATGACGCCCCACGCCTATCTGCGAGGCGTGCGTGGCCCAGGTGCTGGAACTCGGACCCATCCGCGCTCGTTGAGGGTCTGACATCGCATCCGGAGACACCGATCCATGAAATCTCTTGTCGCCATCGCCACGGTGCTGCTGATGTGCAGCGCGACCTCCGCCGTCAACGCCAAGGGCTGCATCAAGGGCGCCATCGTCGGTGGCGTCGCCGGCCATTATGCCGGCCATCACGGCGCACTCGGCGCCGCCGCCGGCTGCCTCTACGGCCGGCACCACGCCAAGGAGCAGGAGAAGCAGCGACAGCAGCAGGGCCAGGTGAACGGGCAGGGGAAGTTGTAGGACGCCCTGCATCCGCGTCGGCTCTCCATTCTTGCCCAACTGAGGTGCGTGAGGGGAAGCCGCCGCGCGTCGGACGACAGTCGGAGCCGTGCTCCCTCGACCCGTCATTGCGAGCGCAGCGAAGCAATCCAGAATCCCTCCGCGGAAAGACTCTGGATTGCTTCGCTGCGCTCGCAATGACGATGTTGGAGCAGTTGTGAGCCGCCTTCCTGCTCAAGCTCTGCGGCAATCACGATCTCGTCCGCGATCCCGGCGTCGCCATCGCCTCGCTCGCCCACGCACTATTCGCCGTGAGCTTCGGTCCGAGCTTCCCGCACCTCTTCAAGACCGTGAGCCGAAATTCTTCGAAGCCCATTTGTCGCTGTCCGACAAGATCACGGCATGGCGCACCCAGCCGGTCGCCTCGCTTCAGCTCGTCACCCTCGTGCCGCTGCTGTCGGTGACGGCGAGCGTGGGGTGAGGAAGGACGTCTCTCCGCCGTCATTCCAAGACGCTGCCGGCGGGCCCTAGCCACGAGCGGCATTGTCGATTCTAGCCCTACCTCTTCTTCCACCCCCCACGCCGCCCCGGCATCCCACCCGTCGACTTCGGCGCCGGCCCGAACTCCGGCCCCGACTGCCGCGAATCCGTCGGCTGTATGATGCGACTCGTGCTTCCGAACGGCTTTGCCGGCAGCGTCTGCTTTTCGCGGTAGGGCAGCGATTCCGGGCCGTGCATCTCGTCGAGATGTGGCTTGTGGACCTTCGAGCCGCTGTTGCTGCCGCTGGCTTTCAGCGCCGAGCCCACGGTCTTTTTCTTCATGGCGCTGACGGGCAGGTTGGCGGCATCGCCGTACTTCCTGGTGCCGGCGTAGGCGCCGGCCTTGCCCTGCACGGTGCGTTGTTTTGCGGTGGGGTCGTCGACGACCGCAAGCTCGGTGGCGCGCAGGCGCTTGACCTCGTCGCGCAGGCGCGCGGCTTCCTCGAAGTTCAAGTCGGCGGCGGCCTCGCGCATCCTTGTTTCGAGATCGGCGAGCACGGCTTCGAAATTGTGGCCGATCGAGATGACGTCGTCGGTCATGTCGTGGCCGCCGACTTCGACCAGCACGTGGTCGCGCTCGTAGACCGAGTTGAGGATGTCGCCGATCTGCTTCTTCACGCTCTCCGGCGTGATGCCGTTGGCATTGTTGTACTCGACCTGTTTTTCGCGGCGCCGGTTGGTCTCGGCGATGGCGCGCTCCATCGAGCCGGTCATCTGGTCGGCATAGAGGATCACCTTGCCGTCGACGTTGCGCGCGGCGCGGCCGATGGTCTGGATCAGCGAGGTCTCGCTGCGCAGGAAGCCTTCCTTGTCGGCATCGAGGATCGCGACCAGCGCGCATTCGGGAATGTCGAGGCCTTCGCGCAGCAGGTTGATGCCGACCAGCGCGTCGAACGCGCCGAGGCGAAGATCCCTGATGATCTCGATGCGCTCGATGGTGTCGATGTCGGAGTGCATGTAGCGGACGCGGATGCCCTGCTCATGCAGATATTCGGTGAGGTCCTCCGCCATGCGTTTCGTCAGCACCGTGACGAGCGAGCGATAGCCGGCCTGCGCGGTGGCACGCACCTCGCCGACGAGATCGTCGACCTGGGTGCGGGCCGGGCGAATGTCGACCGGAGGATCAATCAGTCCGGTGGGGCGAATGACCTGTTCGACGAACACGCCGCCGCTCTCGTTCAGCTCCCAGCCGCTCGGCGTCGCCGACACCGCGACCGTCTGCGGCCGCATCATGTCCCATTCCTCGAAGCGGAGCGGGCGGTTGTCCATGCACGACGGCAGGCGGAAGCCGTATTCGGCCAGCGTCGCCTTGCGGCGGAAGTCACCGCGGAACATGGCGCCGATCTGCGGGATGGTGACGTGGCTCTCGTCGGCGAAGATCAGCGCGTTGTCGGGCACGTATTCGAACAGCGTCGGCGGCGGCTCGCCGGGCCGGCGTCCCGTGAGGTAGCGCGAATAATTCTCGATGCCGGCGCAGCTCCCCGTCGCCTCCATCATCTCGAGGTCGAAGGTGGTGCGCTGCTCCAGCCGCTGGGCTTCCAAGAGGCGGCCCTGGTTGTTGAGCTGGTCGAGCCGCTGCTTCAGCTCTGATTTGATCGACTTGATCGCCTGCACCAGCGTCGGGCGCGGCGTCACATAGTGCGAGTTGGCGTACATCTTGATGAATTCGAGCTCGTCCTGCTTGTGGCCGGTGAGCGGATCGAACTCCTCGATGGTCTCGATGGTGTCGCCGAACAGATTCACGCGCCAGGCGCGGTCCTCATAGTGCGCCGGGAAGATGTCGATGACGTCGCCCCTGACGCGGAACGTGCCGCGGGTAAAATCGGCCTGGGTGCGCTTGTACTGCAGCGCGACGAGGTCGGCGATGAGCTGGCGCTGGTCGATGCGCTCGCCCTTCTTCAGCGCGAAGGTCATCGCAGTATAGGTCTCGACCGAGCCGATACCGTAGATGCAGGACACCGAGGCGACGATAATGACGTCGTCGCGTTCGAGCAGCGCGCGCGTCGCCGAGTGGCGCATGCGGTCGATCTGCTCGTTGATCGAGGAATCCTTCTCGATATAGGTGTCGGTGCGTGGGACGTAGGCTTCCGGCTGGTAGTAATCGTAATAGGAGACGAAATACTCCACCGCGTTGTCCGGGAAGAAGTTCCTGAACTCGCCATAGAGCTGGGCTGCGAGCGTCTTGTTCGGTGCCAGGATCAGCGCTGGGCGCTGCGTCTTCTCGATGACCTGCGCCATGGTGTAGGTCTTGCCCGAGCCGGTGACGCCGAGCAGCACTTGCGTGCGGTCGTTGCGCTGGACGCCTTCGACCAGCTCCGCGATCGCAGTCGGCTGGTCGCCCTTGGGCTGATATTCCGACTTGATCTCGAAGCGCACGCCGCCTTCGGACTTTTCCGGCCGCGGCGGGCGGTGCGGCGTCCACACCTTGGTGGACCCGTCGTCCTTGCGGAACTCCGGCCGGCCCTCGCGGATCAGCGATTCCAGCGCATCCGCGGTCGCCTTGACGCCGAGTGCCTCCATCTTGGAGCGCGGCGGACGCGCCAACGCCTCGGCGTCGTCCTCCTCGGTGGGCAATCCAAGCTGCCGTGCCAATTCCGGATCGAGCGTCGGGATCGTGGCCGCGGTTCCGTAATTGGCCTGCGGTGCTTCTTCCAGTTCGCCAATTTCGGTGGATTGCCGGGCGCCCGGCGGCTGCGGATTGGGCCGCAGCGGCATCGGCGACGCATTATCCTGGGGAAACGCCTTCGGCGTCGAGGCCCGCGCGCGATGGGCCGCGGCCTCGCCGCCCGAGCGGCGGTCGCGCGAATTGTCCGGCGGCGGCTGCAGGCCGGTGCCCGATCCAAGCCCGGCATCGCCGCGATTGATCGCGGGATTGAGCAACTCGGCCAGCGCCGGCCCGATCGGCTGCACGTCTGGGCGATGAGCTTTGGAATTTGGCGCCCTGGAATTCAGGGCCTTGGTCTTGGGGGATTTGCCGGATTTTTCGGAGGATGCAGGTTTCTTCGCCATGCAGCGAATATGGGACGAGTCCGCCCCGCAATAAAGGGCGAATGCCTGTTGCTATGCAGGCTGCTGACAGCAGGTTGGCAGCAGGATCGGCGGTCAAGGCCAAGCCGGCTCCGAGGGCGGCCTGCTGCAATGGAACCCGAGCTTGTGGAAAACGCCGCAGTCGTATCGGATTCCAACCGCAACCCACTCGCGAATCGAAACCTCCCATGGCGACATTCGCCTATAGGCTGAGTTTTTTATTTACGAAATTGGGGGCGGGGAATGCTGTTCGGAATGGGACGCCGCATTGCCGCGGCGGCCGTTGCGCTGTCGATGCTGTCGGGCTGCGCGGAGATTGATCGAAGGGGTGGAACGGTCGCGGAGATAGAGGACTACGTACTCTTCGTTGCCAATACGAAGAGCCATAGATTGTTCAGATCGTACCTGTTGGCCGGTGTACTGCTCGCAGCCGCACGACAAGGTAGCCACAACGAAACTGACAAGGCCGCGATCGAAGGAAATCTGAAAACAGTTCTGACCATCTCGTCGGAGGCGTACAATTGCCTTTATCCAAGGGGCACAGGCAAATACATCGTCGTTGGTTTCGACGATGCAACCAAGGTACAAAATGCGCCTAACAAGATCGGAACGATCGATGCGTCCGGCTATACGGAGCCTGCCATCTGTCAGTTCTTTGACGAGAAGATGGCGCGACTCGATTACGCCCTTTTCAGGCTCGCATTGTCTTCATTGTTCAACGCTCAGAGCAATGTCTACTTGGGCGAAATCCGTGACAAGCTGATGGGGAAGATTCCGGTCCTGTCGTCGACCGCGAAGGCCGCGATCTACGCCAACAAGGCGGTCAACGAAACGACGACAATCGTCGATGACCTTCTCAACTTGAGTTTCTCGAGTGCGGGGCCGGTCGTCACCTTGCTGCCGCTCTACAGAGATTCGCTTGAGATCAATCTGTGGCTTATCATCGATAACCTGACGCGTCGTTGCTCTACGTTTGCGTGGGCAATTGATTGGAATGCGCCCGTTGATGCGACATACGATATTTCGTCAGAAGCGGCAGTCTGCAAAACTCTCGCCTACGCGCGCTACATCGTGAACAACGGCAACGGTAATTTGCGGCTTTGGCGGGCGTTTGTGTCGAATATGAACTACGCCACACTCAATTTCGATGCTTACGTTCCGCATTTTTATCTCGTGACGGCATTCATTTGGCGGACCTGCAAAAGCTTCTTCGACGCCGAGAATGCTTGCAAGACGGTGATGGCCAGGACACTTGCGGACGATCCCGTATATAAGGAAATCTTCGAGCAAAGGTATTTTATCAGGGGGACGGGTGGACGCTTCTATAGCGTCAAGCGGCAAACGCCGACCGAATATGCGCGTCAGCCCGTTCCGACTCGTCCCTCCGAACCGCCAAGCGCAGTTGCGGCCCCGCGGCGTGAGCCAGAGTCCACAGGCTCGATCGAGCAGTCAAAGCCCGCCGCACCTAGCGTGCCGACGCGGTAGTCGACATGCGACGCGCGCGGGCTCCTGGCAGCAGGGGCTCACGCCGCCGGCAGCGGACCCTCGTCGTCCGCGCTGGCCTGATACGGCGTCAGGATGTCGAGGTGGATGCCGCCGCAATCGGTGCAGCGCATGGTCCAGTACTCGTTTCCGGCGCGCCCGCCGATGACCCGCAGCACGGCGAGATCACCGTCGCATTCCGGGCAATTCGACAGCACAGTGCGGCTGTAGATCCTCGGCCGCGACGTGTCTTCGAATTCGATGACTGACATGACCGGTTGCCCCTTCTTGCGCTGCGCTGTCCCTGGCTGGCTTGCCGTCGTGGCCGCTTATTCGTCGTCGCTGTCGGTCCGCCGGCGGAAGCGGTCGATGTGATGCTTGGCGTCGGCGATCGCGGCGTTCTGATCGGGCCAGGCGAAGCCGACTTCCATGGCCGGAAACAGCACGCCGTCGATGGCGAGGGGGCTGAGATCGGCGCGGCGAATGCGGGCGTGCCAGAGGCCTTTGCCAGCCTCGAAAGATTCGATGTCAAAGCCGTCGTAGAGCGTCGTCATGGTCGTCCCCGAAGTTTTCCGTACGTGTCTTGTTGGAGGGTCAGGGGACCACGTTTGGGTATTTCGGAATGTGAAGCCGTTCACAAGCGGCCGGCTTTTTTGCTGTCGGGCGTCAGTTCCGCGCGGTAGGACGGCCCGTTCGCTTCACCGGCCGGGCGGCGGGTTCCGCCGCCGCGCGCATGATCCAGCGGCGGAACGCGGCAAAGTCGCGCTGCTCGGTCTGAAAGCTGCGATAGAGCAGATACCAGCGCATGCCCTTGGGTACCGAGAGGTCGAATGGCGCGACCAGCCGGCCGGCGGCGAGGTCGTCGTCGATATAGGGGCGGATGCCCATGGCGATGCCGAGCCCGTCGGCCGCGGCCTGCAGCGCCTGGCCGTAGAACTGGAACTCGGGCCCGCGCGCATTGATGCGGGTGACGCCTGCGGCCTTCAGCCAGATCGGCCAGTCCTCGGCTGAGTGCGCCACGCGGATCAGGCTCGGGCCCTTCAGGTCGGACGGGCGCTTCAGGCCGCTCGCGAGGCGGGGCACGCAGACCGGGGTGAGGTCGCCGGCGAACAACGGCTCGGCGACGAGGCCGGGCCAGTCGCCGGTGCCGAGCTTGATGCCGCAGCTCCAGTCCTCGCCGAACGGCACCGACGCCCCGCCGGTGGTGAAGCGCACTTCGATATCGGGCTCCTCGCTGCGAAATTCCGACAGGCGCGGGATCAGCCAGCGCATCGCAAAGGTATGGCCGACGCCGATGGTGAGCACGCGGACGCTTGCAGGCGCCGTCACCTGCGCGGTGAGGCTGGCCAGCGCATCGAAGATCGGCGTCAGCCCGCTTTGATAGGCGCGGCCGGCCTGCGTCAACACCAGGCGGTTGGCCTTGCGCTCGAACAGCGCAACGCCGAGCCGCTCTTCCAAGAGATGCACCATGCGGCTGACGGCGGCTGCGGACACGCTCAGCTCGAGCCCGGCCGCAGCAAAGCTGCCGGTCCGCGCCGCCGCCTCGAACGCCTTGATGCCGTTGAGAAACAGCAGCCGCCGCAAATGACCCACCCTCAGGAAAGCTGATGCCAGGCCAAGATAACTCAGTTTGCGAAGCCAGGGCAAGCGAGGCACCTTCTCCTTCGCCCTTCCCCGCAAGCGCGGCGCGGGAATCGGCAGCTTGCGTCCCTTACCTGCCGAAAGGAGAACGACCCCGTGACGCCCATCATGATCGCTGCCCTCGGATTGCTGATGGTCGCCACCGCGTTCCTGTCGGGGCTGTTCGGCATGGCGGGCGGGCTGATCCTGATCGGCGTGCTCCTGGCCCTGATGCCGCTGCCGACCGCGATGGTGTTGCACGCGATCACGCAGATGGCCTCGAACGGATGGCGCGCGTTCCTGTGGCGGGCGCATATCCGCTGGCGGCCGGTCGCGAACTACATGGTCGGCGCCGCCATCGCGCTCGCGGCGTGGTCGCTCACCCGCTACGTGCCGGACAAGCCGATGGCGCTGCTGCTGCTCGGCATCACCCCGTTCATGGCGCGGCTGTTGCCCGCGAACATCAAGCCGGATCCCGACCGTCTCTGGCAGGGTACGGTCTACGGCACGATCTGCATGGGCCTGATGCTGATGACCGGCGTCTCCGGCCCGCTGCTCGACACCTTCTTCCTCGGCGGCAATTTCGGCCGGCGCGAGAAGGTGGCGACCAAAGCGATGTGCCAGCTCGTCAGCCACTTCACCAAGCTGATCTATTTCGGCGGCATCATCGATCAGGCGGCGAGCCTCGATCCCGTGCTCGCCGGCGTTGCGATCGCAGCCTCGATGCTGGGCACCACGCTGGCGCGGCGCATCCTCGAAGCCATGACCGACCAGCAATTCATCGCCTGGTCGAACAAGCTGATCACCACCATCGCCTGCTATTACATCGCCTATGGCGGCTGGCTCATGGTTCGCACGCCAGTGCTGGCCGCCTTCGACAAGGGAGGTTTGCAATGAGCGAGACTGCCGATCCGCTGGTGCTGGACTTCGTCGAATGGGTCGCGCGCGAACCACGCGCCTATGCCGAGGTGATTTCGACCTGGAAGACCTCGTGCCCGCGCCTCACCATCTGGGAAGACGCCGCCGACCGCGGCTATGTCGCGCGCGAGACGATTGCCGGCCTCGGACTGGTGATCGCGGTGACGGAAGGCGGCGAGAGGTTGCTGCGCGCGAACGGGCGGTAATCTCTCCACATCGTCATTGCGAGCGCCAGCGAAGCAATCCAGAATGTCCTTCGCGGCGGCAGACTGGATTGCTTCGCTGCGCTCGCAAGGACGGAACAGCACATGTCACTCAAGCTCTACGAACTCGTCGGCATCGACGCCTCGCGTCCGTTCAGCCCGTATTGTTGGCGCACGCGGATGGCGCTGGCGCACAAGGGATTGTCGGCGGAATCGCTGCCCTGGCGCTTCACCGAGAAGAGCGCGCTTGCACCGCACGGCTCCGAGAAAGTCCCGGTGCTGCTGCACGACGACAAGCCGGTCGTCGATTCCTGGACCATCGCGAATCATCTCGAAGACAGTTTTCCGGACCGTCCGTCGCTGTTCGGCGGCGAGGGCGGCCGCGCCATGGCGCGCTTCATCAACGCCTTCGGCGACATCGCCATCGTCGGCGGCATCTTTCCGTTGATCGTCGCCGACATCCCGAACAATCTGGCGGAGAACGACGCTGCGTATTTTCGCAAGTCGCGCGAAGCGCGGTTCGGCGGCAAGAGCCTGGAAGAGGTCATGGCGAGCCGCGACACCGGCGTGGTTGCCTTCCGCAAGTCGCTCGAAGTGATGCGCCAGACGCTGAAGAAGCAGCCCTTCATCGGCCGCGACGCGCCGAACTATGCCGACTACATCGTGTTCGGCGGTTTTCAATGGGCGCGGGTGGTGAGCCCGTTCAAGCTGCTGGAGGCGGATGATCCGGTCTATGCCTGGCGCGAGAAGCTGCTCGATGCGTTCGACGGCATGGCGCGGAAGTCGCCGGGGTTTGCGGTGTAAGCTTCGTAGGGCGGGCAAAGGCGTAAAGCGCCGTGCCCACGTCTTCTCGCACACGCAAATGAAAATGGTGGGCACGCTTCCGCCTTCGCTCTTCGAGCTACGGCGGACAAGTCGCTTTGCCCGCCCTACGATACTGCCTCCGCCGCCCTGCGCAAGCACTCCCGGCACAGGCAATCCTCGCCCGCGACCGGCATCGGTAGCTTTGCTGTCTCCTCCGCGCACCAGCAATTGCCCGAGAGATCGCAACCGAACTCGGTGCCGCAGCGCGCGCAGGCGAGGCGGCGCGGTTCCGGCCTCGAGGATTCTTTCGGATTTGTCATGATTTGCGTCGAAGCTTCGCCGTGATTTTCATGTCGGGTTCATCGGTCGTTGCGGTATATTAGGCCTCGCGCGCGGACTCGGAAAGCGGCTCCCGGCACGCCAAGGACAAATCGATGGCCCGCGATTCGCAAGCCGCGCTCGTTGCGCTCAACCGTTTTGGCTTCGGTGCCCGCGGCGGCGCCTCGGGCGATCTGATCAACGCAGCCTCCGATCCGCGCGGCTTCGTAAAAGCGGAGCTCGCCCGTCCGACCGGCTTGCTGCTGGAGGCGCCCGGCCTGCAATCGACGCAGCAGCTCGGGCAGGCGGTCTTCGCCTATCAGGATCAGGTCAAGCAGGCGCGCGAAGCGGCAAAGGCCACAGCGCCCGCCGAGACGCCGGCGCCGACCGAGCAGAAGCCCGCGCTCCGCCGCAATCTCTCGCTGAACGCGGCCGCGACGGAGATCGCCGGCCAGATGGCACAGGCCAAGCCTGCCGACATCGCGGCGAAGCCGGAGTTGATGCAGCCAGGCGCAGCGGCGCCGGCCGCAAAGCCGGCGCCACAGCCGCTCAACGTGATTCAAAAGACCTTCCGCGCTGAAGCGCTGGCGCGGCTGCAGCGCGCGACGCTGGCAGAGTGCGGCTTCACCGAGCGTCTCGTCGTGTTCTGGTCCAATCATTTCTGCATCGCAGCGAGCAAGGGCGAGCTGGCGCGGATCTGGGCCGGCGCGTTCGAGCGCGAGGCGATCAGGCCGCACGTGCTCGGGCGCTTCGCCGACATGCTGAGGGCAGTCGAGCAGCATCCGGCGATGCTGTTCTTCCTCGACAACCAGCAATCGCTCGGCCCGGACTCGCGCGCGGGCCAGAATCGCAAGCGCGGCCTGAACGAAAATCTCGCGCGTGAGATCATGGAGCTGCATACGCTCGGCGTCGGCGGCGGTTATACGCAGGACGACGTCACCTCGCTCGCGCGCATCATCACCGGCTGGACCTTCGCCGGAAGGCAGGGGCAGTTAGGCCCTCCCGGCTCCTTCGTGTTCAACGCCAATGCGCACCAGCCCGGTCCGCAAATGCTGCTCGGCAAGTCCTACGAGCCGACGGGCCTCGCACAGGGCGAGGCCGCGCTCGCCGACATCGCGCGGCATCCCTCGACCGCGAACTTCATCGCCACCAAATTCGTCCGCCATTTCGTCGCCGACGATCCGCCGCCGGCGCTGGTTGCGCGCCTGCGCGATGTCTTCGTCAGGACCGACGGCGATCTCAGGACGCTGGCAACCGCGCTGGTCGATTCCGACGAGGCCTGGAAAGCGCCGCTGACGAAGATGCGCAGCCCTTACGATTTCCTCGTCGCCAGCGGCCGGCTGCTCGCGCGCGTGCCGGAGGATCCCGGCGCGTATCTCAACAATCTCAATCTGCTGGGCCAGCCGCTGTGGTCGCCGGCGGGGCCGAACGGTTTCCCGGATAGCAGCGCCGCCTGGGCTGCGCCCGAAGGGATGAAGCTCAGGCTCGATATCGCCGCACAGATGGGTGCGCGGCTCGGCAACAACATCGATCCGCTCGACCTCCTCGAATTCGCGGCGGCCGATGCGGCCTCGATCGAAA
The DNA here is from genome assembly GCF_004114535.1 of Bradyrhizobium nanningense. Lineage (GTDB taxonomy): Bacteria > Pseudomonadota > Alphaproteobacteria > Rhizobiales > Xanthobacteraceae > Bradyrhizobium > Bradyrhizobium nanningense. The sequence goes on along the minus strand of NZ_LBJC01000023.1, from coordinate 58,130 downwards.
CGCGGCGAACCGTCGAGCGCGCGGAATCGCGGCAGCAGGCGCTGGCACTGCTCTTGATGTCGCCGGAAATGCAGAGGAGGTGACGATGGACTGCACCGAGAACCGGCTGCTCACCTCGCGCCGCGGCCTTCTGCTTGGCGGCGCCTCGTTCGCGGCCTGGGCTTACCTGCCGAAATTCGCACGCGCCGCCGATGGGCGCGATCCCCGGCTGGTCGTGGTGATCCTGCGCGGCGCGCTCGACGGCCTTTCGACCGTCGCCCCGATTGGTGACCCCGATTATGCCGGCCTGCACGGCCCGATCGCGCTCGCGAGCGACGGCGCCCATCCCGCGATCATGCTCGACTCCTTCTTCGCGTTACATCAGGCCATGCCCGAGTTTGCGCGCATGTATCGCGACAAGCACGCCGCGGTGGTCCATGCGGTGGCGACGCCCTATCGCGACCGCTCGCATTTCGACGGCCAGGACGTGCTCGAAAGCGGCTATGCCGGGCCGGGCCGCGTGCAATCCGGCTGGCTCAACCGCGCGCTCGAAGCGCTGCCGCGCGGCGAGCGGGTGTCGAGCGGTCTTGCGGTCGGGCCCACCACGCCGCTGGTGCTGCGCGGCAATGCGCCGACCGTCGGCTGGGCGCCGCTGGTGCTGCCGCAGGCCGATGACGACACCGCGATGCGCCTCGTCGATCTCTATCGTCACCGCGATCCCTCCTTGGCCACGGCGCTGTCACAGGGGCTGCAACTCGACAAGGCCGCAAGCGGTGACGACATGAAACGCAAGCCCGGCAACGCCGTCGCACAGATGCGCCAAGTGGCGCGCGGCGCCGCCAAGCTGATGGCGGCTGACGACGGCCCGCGCATCGCCGCGCTCGCCTTCGACGGCTGGGATACGCATGCCAATGAAGGCGGCCCGGTCGGTCGTCTCGCCTTCCTGCTCGGCGGCCTCGACGGCGCACTCGCCGAATTCGAAAGCGGCCTGGCGGAGCGCTGGCGCGACACCGTCGTCGTCGTCGCCACCGAATTCGGCCGCACCGCGCGCATCAACGGCACCGACGGCACCGATCACGGCACCGGCACGATCGCACTGCTCGCCGGCGGCGCCGTGAAGGGCGGCCGCGTCATCGCCGACTGGCCGGGTCTCAAGCTCGCCAATCTCCACGAGGGCCGCGACCTCAAGCCGACCACGGACTTGCGCTCGGTGATCAAGGGCGTGCTGCAAGGGCAGTTCGGGCTGTCCGACCGCGTGCTGGCGGAAACGGTGTTTCCAGATAGCGCGAGCGCGAAGCCGATCAAGGGATTGGTTTCTTAACCTCTCCCCGCTCTTGGCGGGGAGAGGTCGGATCGCTTTGGCGCGCGATTGCGCGCCTGAGCGATCCGGGTGAGGGGCAGGGCACATTGTTGCGCAAAGGGGTAGTCCATCCGACTCGCATAATGACAGTGCCCGTATCGTGGTCTTCGCCTATAGTTCAAACCGAACTCGCCGAGACGGCCCCTCACCCCACCCTCTTCCCGTAAGAACGGGGCGAGGGAGCGAGAGAACGGTGCCTCCCTCACGATCGTCTTTGCAGGAGAACCACAGCCATGTACATCGCCATGAACCGCTTCCGTGTCGCCAAGGGCTCCGAGGCCGACTTCGAGCAGGTCTGGCTCACGCGCGACACGCATCTGGACAAGGTGCCGGGCTTCGTCGAATTCTATCTGCTGCGCGGGCCGGAAGCCGAGGACCACACGCTCTACGCCTCGCACACGGTCTGGGCGAACCACGCCGCGTTCGAGGCCTGGACCAAGTCGGAGGCGTTTCGCGCCGCGCATCAGCGGGCCGGCGACAACAAGCCGCTCTATCTCGGCCATCCCCAGTTCGAAGGTTTCGAGGTGATGCAGACGGTCGGGCGCGGCGCGAAGTAACGCGCCCCGCCGCAGAGTTCAGCTCAGAGTGATCTTGTCGATCTCGGCAAGATCATCCGCGCTGAGCTTCCACGCGATCGCCTTGACGTTCTCCTCGATCTGCTCGACGCGGGTGGCGCCGGCGATCACGCTCGACACCTGCGGGCGCGCGGCGAGCCATGAGAACGCGAGCTCGAGCATGCTGTGGCCGCGCGCCTTGGCAAAGGCCTGGAGCTTCTCGACCATGTCCTCGTTGCGCGGCGTGACGTAGCGGTCGCGCAGTCGCGGAGTTTGGCCGAAGCGGGTGTCGCCGGGCGCGGCCTCGCCCTTCCTGTATTTGCCGGTGAGGAGTCCGCTCGCGAGTGGAAAGAACGGTAACAGGCCGAGTTTGTATTCCGTCGCTGCCGGCAGCAGATCCTTCTCGATGTCGCGCACGACGAGAGAATATTCGTCCTGGCAGGAGACGAAGCGGCTCACGTTCATCGCGCGGGCGACGTACTCCGCTTCCGCGATACGCCAAGCCGGGAAGTTGGAATTGCCGATGTAGCGGATCTTGCCCTGGCGGACGAGATCGTCGAGTGCGCGCAGGCTCTCCTCGATCGGCGTCAGCGGATCGTAATCGTGCTGCTGATAGAGATCGATGTAGTCGGTCTTCAGCCGTTTCAGGCTCGCTTCCACGGCCGCCATGATGTACCGGCGCGAGGCGCCCTGCTTGGTGCCGTCTTCCGCCATGGGCTTGGCGTATTTCGTCGCCAGCACGATGTCCTTGCGGCGATCGCCCAGGACGGTGCCGAGCACCGTCTCCGAGCCGCCCATGTTCGAATAGATGTCGGCGGTGTCGAACAGCGTGATGCCGAGATCGAGTGCGCGGTGGATCACCTTGCGCGAGGTCTCCAGATCCGTGCGCTGGCCGAAATTGTTGCAGCCGAGCCCGACCGCGGACACGCGAAGGCCGGAGGCGCCGAGATTGCGAATTTCCATGGAAGATCCTGTCAGCGATGAGGGCGGCATTCTGACCACCGCGCACCGCAGCAGCAAGGCGCGCGCCGCGCTGCAGCCATGCTGGCAAGGCGGACAAAAAAACGCGGCCCCTGTCAGACGCGGCGACTGACGGGGACCGCTTTGGGGCGCTTGATCGGTGACGGGGGGCCTGATCAGACGCAGGTGCAGCCTAATCCCGCTATGTTACGCGCGGGTGACAGCGGGAGTTATCCACAGGGTGCGCGCGGGGATCAGAACAGCTTGCGATAGACGATGAAGCCGGAACGCTCCGCGACCTTGTCGTACAGGCGCTGCGCCGTGAGATTGGTCTCGTGCGTCTGCCAATAGACGCGTGGCGACCCCGCCAGCTTTGCGCGTTCGTAGACGCCATGGATCAGGGCCGAGGCGACGCCCTTGCCGCGCGCGGATTCGAGCGTGAACAGATCCTGCAGATAGCAGGACGGCTCGATCGCCGTGGTGCTGCGATGAAACAGATAGTTCGTCATGCCGAGCAGCTTGCCGTCGCTCTCGGCGACGAGGCCGTGCACCGGCTCATAGGCATCGAAGAAGCGCTGCCACGTCATGCGCGTGATCTCTGGCGCAAGCGCGGTCGGGCCGGAGCGGCCGTAGAAGGCGTTGTAGCCGTCCCACAGCGGCAGCCATTGATCATAGTCCTGCCTGGTGACGGAGCGAATGGTGAGCGACATGTGTGGAGGTCCCGCGATCGATGAGCTCACTTCATACGTGATGACAGGTGCAACGATCAATCGCGAAGGGCCGAATGGTCATTCCGCGACGCGCAGATAGCGGATCAGCTTGCGGCTGGTGGGATCGCGCAGCGAGCGATAGTAGTCGGCGCGTGCCGGCGGGTCGGTGTGGCGCACGAGGTCGGTTACCGGGGTATAGCTGAGCATCCGTCCGCCGTCCGGCAGCGCGGCGCAGACGAAGCGCAGCACTTCGCCGGTGCGCAGGGCGATGTTGATCGGCGTGGCATCGCCGGTCCGCACCATCTCCATGCGCTGCGCGATGAAGGTGCCCAGTTCGTCTTCGGGCAGCTCGAACGCGCCGGTGTCGCGGCCGTGATACATCAACGCGATGAAGGGCGGCTTGCCGTCGGCGATCTCGTCCGGCAACGCGAAATAATCGCGGAACGCGCGGTTGATGAACTCGGCCCGCGTCTCGGCATCGAGCAGCACGATGCCGATATCGACCTGGTCGAGCGCGGCCGACAGCCGCGCGGCCGTGGCATGGCTTCGGCGCTCGGCCGCGAACGTGCCGAGCAGCCGCTCCCGCATCAGGCCGATGATGAGGGCGGTGCCGGCAGCGGTGATGGCCAGGAGGCCGAGCTGGACGAGATCGGCGAAAGAGGTGGAAACGCCGTGACGACTGAGCAACAACAGCGTCGCACCGATCACCGCGACGGCTGCGCTGGTGATGGCGGAGGCGAGACCCGACAATGCGCCGGCGAGCGCCACGAGGCCAACGAGCAGCGGGGCCGGCGAGGGCGGGGGGATCAAGCGATCGGAGAGCATCGCCAGCAGCAGGGTTGCTGCCGTCAGCATCGGACCGGAGATCGCACGCCATCCGAACCGCATGGGCCAGTCTCGCTCCTCCCGAACGAGGTAAGGTCGCAACACTGGCTGATCGTTGCGCCATTGCGATGCGCTTTCGTGCGGTGTGCTTAAGGCGCGTTTGCCCGCAAGTCTCAGGCTTTCGGATGATTTTAGACCAAGTGCGCGTGCTTGAGCGGCTGTTGCAGCGCAGGCGCATTCAGCGTCGACGTCCCCGGCCCCTTGCGGGTGCCGACGACAATCAACAATGACGCCGCGACCAGGATGGCCGCAGTCAATGTGATTGCAACGACTAGTACAGGTGATTTCATCGACGTCCTGTCGCGATGCCGGCCGGCGCGGGGCATGCGGCGCCTTGAAGGCTGGACCAGGATGAAACGGGAATCAGACCGGCAGGCCCATCGCCATGGTCGCCTTGGTCGACAGCACCGTCAGGGTGACGATCAGGCACAGCGAGAGCGCGGCGACGGCGAGTGAGGCCGCGACCGCGTTGGTCAGCCGGGAAGACGCGACGGTGGCGGGATGGCCCTGAAAGCCTGCCGTGCCGGACGCCCGTGTCATGGTCTAAATCCTTCAACACGCGAGCGAATCACCCGCGACTTTCCACAATTTCCCAGTTTCAACCGGCAATATTGCGGCGGCTATCGCGGTGAAAATGGCCGGATTGCGGCAAATATTACCTTTATACCCGCTATTCCCCAGAGCAGGGCGGGGCACCGTCATGCGCTGGCCGCGATGCTGGCGGGGTCGTCGATGTCCGCCGGCCGCCAGTCCATCGGCACGAAGCCGGGCGCGGCTTCCACCCGCTTCAGCCAGTCCCGGATCGCCGGGAAGGCCTGGAGGTCGAAGTCGCAGCGGTCGGCCAGGTGGGTGTAGCCGTACAGCGCGATGTCGGCGACCGTGAGCTGGCGCGCGGCGAAATAGGCGTTGGTCTTCAGGTGGTTCTCCATCACCTGCAGCGCGCCATAGCCGCGTTCCATCCAGTCCTCCAGGGAATGGGTCTGCAGGTCGCGGCCGCCCTTGACGAGCGACAACCAGAAATAGGCGGCGCCGATATTCGGTTCGAGCGCGTGCTGCTCGAAGAACATCCATTGCAGCGCCTCGGCGCGGTCGATGCGATTCTCGGGCGCAAGCGGGGTGCCGACGGCGACGTACCAGAGGATGGCGTTCGACTCGGCGAGATAACGGTCGTCGCCGACCTCGAGCAGCGGCACCTGTCCTGACGGGTTCTTGCTCAGAAAGTCCGGCGTGCGGCTCTCGCCGCGCAGAATGTCGACCTCGATCGCTTCGTAAGGCACGTTGAGCAGCGCCAGCGCAAGGCGGACCTTGTAGCTATTGCCCGAGCGTTGCATCGAATAGAGCTTGTACATTCTGGAAGTTCGATTCCGAGGACGGGAAGACGCGGCGCTCGTTGGCCCGCAGCGCGGCTAAACAATGATGCCGATGCGAATCCGCCGCAAGTGCCGGCCAATAGAAAAACTCGAAAACCCTACCGCATTGCAATGCGGCGGAAGATCATTTCCGTAGCGCCATGCAACCCAGTTCACGCTTGCGTCAACGCGCGGACCTATCGCCGCGCGTTTGTGTGAAGGGCTGAGCAGCAGTGATAAGGGCGCCGAAATCTCCACAATGTCATGGCCGGACTTGACCCGGCCATCCACGTCTCCAACCGCGGCAGGAAGAACGTGGATGCCCGGGACAAGCCCGGGCATGACGACCTTCCGTATGGTCGCGCACGGCCTGAAATTGCTCCGAGGACAAGCCTTGTCGGATATGAGGGGTTTGCGCGGCAAGTTTGCGGAAAATTGCGGGGACTCCAGCCTTGAACCGCTCCAGATCCGTAAACTTTCTCGGGATCGGACCGAAGTTTCTTGCGGTGCAGCGGCTCACGTTTTAGGGTGGCTGCATTCCCACAATCGGAGTCGTGAGGCGAATGGTTTCACGACGCTTGTCAGGAGATGACGATGTCCTTCCTTGCCGCTGCGCTCGACCGTGTGAAGCCGTCCGCGACCATCGCGGTCACGGATAAAGCACGCGCGCTGAAAGCGGCGGGCCGCAACGTCATTGGCCTCGGCGCCGGCGAGCCCGACTTCGACACGCCCGCCAACATCAAGCTGGCGGCGATCCGCGCCATCGAAGCCGGCAAGACCAAGTACACTGCGGTCGACGGCATCCCCGAGCTGAAGGAGGCGATCATCGCCAAGTTCCAGCGCGAGAACGGGGTCGCCTACAAGCCGAACCAGATCATCGTCGGCACCGGCGGCAAGCAGGTGCTCTACAACGCACTGATGGCCACCATCAATCCGGGCGACGAGGTGATCATTCCCGCGCCGTATTGGGTCAGCTACCCCGAGATGGTGGCGCTCGCCGGCGGCGAGCCGGTGCCGGTGGTCTGCACCGCCGCGACCGGTTTCAAGCTCCAGGCCGAAGCGCTCGAGCGCGCGATCACGCCAAAGACCAAATGGGTGATCCTGTGCTCGCCGTCGAACCCGACGGGAGCCGCCTACACGCGTTCGGAACTGAAGGCGCTGACCGACGTGCTGGTGAAGCATCCCCATGTCTGGGTGATGACCGACGACATGTACGAGCACCTCGTCTATGACGACTTCCAGTTCACCACGGTCGCGCAGGTCGAGCCCGGCCTCTATGATCGCACGCTCACCGTGAACGGCGTCTCCAAGGCCTATTGCATGACCGGCTGGCGTATCGGCTATGCCGGCGGTCCGGCGCAACTCATCAAGGCGATGTCGACGATCCAGTCGCAGTCGACCTCGAACCCCTGCTCGATCGCGCAATGGGCCTCCGTCGAGGCGTTGAACGGTCCGCAAGAGTTCATTCCGGCCAACAACAAGGTGTTCAAGGAGCGCCGTGACCTCGTGGTCTCCATGCTCAACCAGGCCAAGGGGATCGAGTGCCCGCGTCCCGAAGGCGCATTCTACGTCTATCCGTCCTGCGCCGGCACCATCGGCAAGAAAGCGCCGTCGGGCAACTTGATCTCGAACGACGAGCAGTTCGTCACCGAGCTGCTGGAGACCGAGGGCGTCGCCGTGGTGCAGGGTTCGGCCTTCGGCCTCGGACCTGCGTTCCGCATCTCCTATGCGACCAAGACCTCGGACCTCGAAGACGCCTGCAAGCGCATCCAGCGCTTCTGCGGCAATCTGCGGTAAGCCTGTTGCGACGAGAATTGAAAAGGCCCGCCCCGCGCGGGCCTTTTTTATTTGGGGTGGAACGGAGCCGGATGGTCTTCTGCTCTGGTCGACGTTGTGCCTTGTCCCTCACCCGCCGCGCTTCGCGCGTCGACCTCTCCCCGCTGAAGTGCGGGGAGAGGTTAAGCGACGCCGTCAGGCAGGCACCGCTCTCTCACTTCCTCGCCCCGTTCTTACGGGGAGAGGGTGGGGTGAGGGGCTTCTCTCCACGACGGCGATTTTAGAGAGGTCCGATCTGGCTCCCACAACACTCTTGTGGCATAGAGGCGCAACGCGGATGGGGCGCTCTTTGCTCGCATCACATCATCGCCGGAGATATTTCATGCGCCGTTCGTTCATCTTCGCTGGGCTCGCCGTCGCCAGTCTCATTGCCTCCAGCGTCAGCGGCAGCGCGCAGCAGCGGATGGCGCGGGTCGGCGTGCTCGAATGCCGCGGCGGCGCCAGCGTCGGCTTCATCGTGGGATCGGTGACCCATCTCGGCTGCGTGCTGCGCGCCGATGGCTTGCCTGACGATCGCTATGTCGCGACGATCCGCAAGGTCGGTGTCGACATCGGCATCACCCAGGAGACGGCTTTGGCGTGGGGCGTGTTCGCACCGGTCGATCGGCTCGGCCCGGGCGACCTCTCCGGCAATTATGCCGGCGCGCAGGGCAGCGCCTCGGTCGGCGTCGGCTTGGGAGGCAACGTGCTGGTCGGCGGCTCCAACAATTCAATCGCGCTCCAGCCGCTCAGCGTGCAGGGCCAGGTCGGTCTCAACGTCGCCGCCGGCCTCGAGAGCCTGGAACTCCGCCCGGGCCGTTGAGACGTAGAGCAGGCTGTCTCTCACCTCTTCCCTGCGAGGGGAGGTGGAACACCGACTGATCGCATCAGGCACTATAAGACTTGATCTAAGTGACGACGCACCGCAGCGACGTTTGATGCTTGCCAAATCTCGGCGACGGGCAGAGCATCTCCGTTTGCCGACCCAATCACGGGCCGAGCTCCACATCAAGGAGGCGGCGAATGGGACAAGACGTCAGAAGTCCCCGAGGTCCACGGTGCATCGCGCTGGTGGGCCCTTTCCAAAGCGGTAAAACCACACTTCTCGAAGCAATACTTGCGCGAACGGGCGCCATCCCGCGCGCCGGCAGCGTCGATGCCGGAACTTCCGTCGGCGACGCCACGCCAGAGGCCCGCCATCACAAGATGACCGTCGGGCTGACTGCCGCCACCACGAGTTTCATGGGCGACAGCTACACCTTCCTCGATTGTCCCGGTTCCGTCGAATTCGCCCACGACATGCGCGCCACGCTGCCCGCGGTCGATGCGGCGATCGTGGTCTGCGAGGCCGACGAGAAGAAGCTGCCGCAGCTTCAGATCATCCTGCGCGAGCTGGAGGAGCTGAAGATCCCGCGTTTCCTGTTCCTCAACAAGATCGACCGCGCGAGCCAGCGCATTCGCGAGTCGCTCGCGATGCTGCAGCCCGCCTCCCGCGTGCCGCTGGTGCTGCGCCAGATCCCGATCTGGAAGGACGAACTGATCGAGGGCTTCGTTGATCTCGCCCTGGAGCGCGCCTTCGTCTATCGCGAGCACAAAGCCTCCGAGGTGGTCGCGCTCGAAGGCGGCGATCTCGATCGCGAGAAGGAAGCCCGCTTCTCGATGCTGGAGAAGCTCGCCGATCACGACGATACGCTGATGGAGCAACTGCTCGAAGACATCCAGCCGCCGCGCGATGCCGTGTTCGACGATCTTGCCCGCGAATTGCGCGAGGGGCTGATCTGTCCCGTGCTGCTGGGCGCCGCCGCGCGCGAGAACGGCGTGCTGCGCCTGATGAAGGCGCTGCGTCACGAGGCGCCTGGCATCGCGGAGACCGCAAAACGCCTCGGTGTGCCCGAGACCAAGGACGCGCTCGGCTACGTCTTCAAGACGCTGCATTCGCAGCATGGCGGAAAGCTGTCGCTGACGCGGCTGCTCGCAGGTCACCTCGACGACGGTGCGACGCTGCAATCAGCCTCGGGCGGAGCGGGGCGCATCTCCGGCATCCTCGCCGTCAACGGCGCCTACGACACCAAGCGTGCTGCGGCCGAGGCCGGCGATACGGTGGCGCTCGCCAAGCTCGATCCGATCAAGACCGGCGACACGGTCTCGAACGGCAAGACGCCGCCTGCCGCGTTGATCGAAATCGAGCCGACATCTCCGGTGCTCGCGATCTCGATCGCGGCCACCGATCGCAAGGACGACGTCAAGCTCGGCCAGGCGATGGCGCGGCTGCATGAGGAGGATCCTTCGCTGGTCGTCGTGCAGAATGCCCAGACCCACGACACCGTGTTATGGGGACAGGGCGAGATGCACTTGCGCGTCGCCGGCGAGCGGCTGCGCGACCGCTTCGGTGTCAAGGTCATCTCGCATCCGCCGGGTATCGGCTACCAGGAGACCATCCGCAAACCGATCACCCAGCGCGGACGCCACAAGAAGCAGTCCGGCGGTCACGGCCAGTTCGGCGATGTCGTGCTCGACATCAAGCCGCTGCCGCGCGGCGACGGCTTCAAGTTCGCCGAGAAGGTGGTGGGCGGCGCCGTGCCGCGCAACTACATCCCTGCGGTCGAAGAAGGAGTCGTCGACGGATTGGCGCGCGGTCCGCTCGGCTTCCCCGTCACCGACGTGCAGGTGACGCTGACCGATGGCTCCTATCACAGCGTGGACTCCTCCGACCTCGCCTTCCGCACGGCGGCGCGGATCGGGCTCAACGAAGGCCTGCCGCAATGCCAGCCGGTCTTGCTGGAGCCGATCCACGTGGTCGAGATCGTCTGCCCGACCGATGCGACCGCCAAGATCAACGCGATCCTGTCGGCGCGGCGCGGACAGATCCTCGGTTTCGACACCCGCGACGGCTGGAGCGGCTGGGACTGCGTCCGTGCCATGATGCCAGAAGCCGAGATCGGCGAGCTGATTGTGGAGCTGCGCTCGGCCACCGCCGGCGCCGGCAGCTTCACCCGCCAGTTCGACCACATGGCCGAAGTCACCGGCCGTGCCGCCGACCAGATCATCGCCGCGCATCAACACGCGGCGTGATTGGTTTCGCGCGCGACGGGACGCGTACTCTCTCTCACCCTCTCCCCGCTCTTCGCGGGGAGAGGCGGGGTGAGGGGCTGTTTCCACGCGTGCCGCGTCTCAAGTCGGTCGCGCCCTCTCCCCTCATGGAGGAAGCGGCGCGCGAATATTTATCGCCGTCACCCTGAGGTGCTCGTCTTGCGAAGCAAGGCGAGCCTCGAAGGGCGACGGCCCGGCTGCAGCAGCTGGGCCGCCCATCCTTCGAGGCTCCCCATGCCGCCGCTTCGCGCCGCATGGCTCGCACCTCAGGATGACGGAGCCAATCGTGTGGCTGTGGCAGGGCGACCGATTGGATCGCCCGACCCTTGCGCTCACTCTCGAATGATGTATTTTAGATCATTGTATATGTTCTAGATATCATTTATAAGTGCTGGTAAGTGAGGCCGAGGTGATCACGTCATTCCAGATGCGGGCAGCCCGCGCGCTGCTCGGCATTGACCAGAAAACCCTGGCGGAGCTTGCCGGAGTGTCGTTGCCGACCATCCAGCGGATGGAGGCCTCGACCGGCAATGTGCGTGGCGTGGTCGAGACCCTGATCAAGGTGGTCGAGGCGTTCGAGCGGGCCGGCATCGAGCTGATCGGCGAGCAGGTCCGCAGCGACAGCGGTGGGCGTGGCGTTCGCCTGAAGGAGCCCGGGCCGCCGCGCCGCGTCGGAGCATGATCGGGCGTTGATCGTGCGTGGGATCAAGATGGGCCAGCGCATCGTCGCACCTCGGCAACACGGGACGCACGATGCTTCGGAGCATCGAGGGGCAGCGGAGCATTTTTGCTGAGATGAGCATCACAAGCGATCAGGCGAGCCGGCTGCACCGGCTGCGCCAACCGACTTTTGCCGAACTGTATCTGCCGAAACTCGTCACCGTCTGGCGTGAAGGCTACGGTCTTGAGGATTTCGGCGCCGACGTCTTCGCGGGCCTGACGGTTGCGATCGTGGCGCTGCCGCTGTCGATGGCGATTGCGATCGCCTCGGGCGTGACTCCGGACCGCGGCCTCTACACCGCCGTGGTCGGCGGCTTCATCGCCTCGCTGCTCGGCGGCAGCCGTTTCCAGATCGGCGGACCTGCCGGCGCGTTCACCGTATTGGTCGCGGCGACCGCGGAGCGCCACGGCGCCGACGGCGTCATCCTCGCCACCATGATGGCGGGCCTGTTCCTGATCGCCGCCGGCCTGTTGCGGATCGGGACCTACATCAAGTTCATTCCCTATCCGGTGACGGTCGGCTTCACCGCCGGCATCGCCGTGATCATCTTCGCCAGCCAGCTCCGCGATCTCTCGGGCATCACGCTCGCGGGAAAAGAGCCCAGCGAATTCGTGCCGAAGCTGCTCGCGCTCGCCGGCGGCCTCAACAGCGTCAATCCATCCGCGGTCGCAGTCGCCGTCGTCAGCATCGCCATCATCGCGGCCTTGCGGATTTGGCGGCCGTCCTGGCCCGGGATCCTGATCGCGGTGGTGTTGGCGGCCGTCGTGTGTGCGGCGTTCTCGCTACCGGTCGAAACCATCGGATCGCGCTTCGGCGGCATTCCGCGCGAATTGCCCTCGCCGGCCTTGCCGGCGTTCTCGATCGCGAAGGCGACCGCCGTGCTGCCCGATGCGATCGCGTTCGCGCTGCTGGCCGCCATCGAATCGCTGCTGTCTGCGGTGGTCGCCGACGGCATGACCGGGCGCCGTCACCGCTCCAATTGCGAGCTGGTAGCGCAAGGCGCGGCCAATTTCGTCTCGGCGCTGTTCGGCGGCATCTGCGTCACCGGCCTGATCGCGCGTACCGCCACCAACATCCGCGCCGGCGCACGCGGGCCGCTCGCGGGCATGCTACATTCGGTCTTCCTGCTGCTGTTCATGCTGATTGCGGCGCCGCTTGCAAGCTACATCCCGCTCGCCGCGCTCGCCTCGGTGCTGGTCGTGGTGGCCTGGACCATGGCGGAGAAGCATGAGTTCGGCACATTGCTGCGCTCGTCATGGGGCGATGCCGTCGTGCTGCTCGCAACCTTCCTGCTGACGATCTTCCGCGACCTGACCGAAGGCATCCTGGTCGGCTTCGCGCTCGGCGCGGTGCTGTTCATCCACCGCATGGCGGAGATGACGGGCATCGAAGAACGCTCGCCGCTGGCCGCGGCCGATCGTCCCGACGACGGCAATGGCGACCGCGTTCCCTACGATTCCGCGCTTGCGGTCGATCGCGACGTGCTGGTCTACCGCATCACCGGCGCGTTCTTCTTCGGCGCGGCCTCCGCGATCGGAGGCGTGCTCGACGCCGTCGCCGACAAGCGCAAGGCCTTCGTGGTCGATTTCGCCGCGGTGCCGTTCCTGGATTCGACAGCGGCCAACGTGCTCGGCCGCGTCGCCGCCAAGGCGCACCGCGAGGGCATCCGGCTGTTCATCACCGGGGCTTCGCCCGCGGTCCGCCGCGCGCTGCTCACCCATGGCGTGACGCCGCCGCGCGCGCGATATCGCCAGAGCCTTGAGCGCGCGATCGCCGACATCAAGGGCGGCGCAAGTGAGGAGGCTGCGGCGAGCTGACGGCGCGCGGTTATCGACCGGCCGGCTGACCGACATTGTGGCCTCCGTGCGCTTGACAGAGCGGGCGCGACGCGAAATGGATCGCGTCGGGAATTCGGCCCCGAGGGAAAGATGACCGCGTCCAAATCGCCTGCAGCCTGTCTGATCGGATGGCCGGCCGCGCATTCGCGCTCGCCGCTGATCCATCATTACTGGCTGCGCACGCTGGGCATTGAAGGCGGCTACGTCATCGAGGCGGTGCCGCCCGAAGACTTGCGCGATTTCGTGTTGCGGCTGTCGCTGCGCGGCTTCGTCGGCGCCAACGTCACCATCCCGCACAAGGAGAGCGTGCTGGCGCTGTCGACGCCCGACGCTCGCGCCAGGGCCGTGGGCGCGGCCAACACGCTGTGGTTTGCCGATGGCGAGCTGCGCTCGACCAATACCGACGTTGAAGGTTTCATCGGCAATCTCGACGCCAGCGCGCCCGGCTGGGACGCGGCCGAGGAGGCGCTGGTGCTGGGCGCCGGCGGTTCCTCGCGTGCGGTCGTGTTCGGGTTGCTCGAACGCGGCATCAAGCGCGTCCATCTCGCCAATCGGACCATCGCGCGGGCCGAGGCGCTGGCAAGGCAGTTCGGGCCGAAAGTGCAGCCGCTGCCCTGGGACGCGATCGGCGATGTGCTGCCGCGCGCAAAGCTTCTCGTGAACACGACCTCGCTCGGCATGCACGGCCAGCCCTCGCTCGATGTCGACGTCGCGCGCCTGCTGCAGGCGGCGGTCGTTGCCGACCTCGTCTACGTCCCGCTGGTGACGCCGCTGCTTGCCGCGGCCAAGGCGCGTGGCCTGAAGACCGCCGACGGGCTCGGCATGCTGCTGCATCAGGCGGTGCGCGGCTTCGAGCTGTGGTTCGGCCGGCGGCCCGAGGTCACGGCCGAGCTGCGCGCATTGATCGAGGCCGATCTCACAAAGACTTGAGAGAATAGGGTGGGTGCTTCGGAGTTCTCTATCCGTGGGGACAACCGGAGACCGTCATGTCTGTTCAACGTGCAACTTTCACACGTCCGCTGATCGCCGTCGCGATGGTGGCCGTATCGACTTACTTCGCCTTCGCCCAGAAGGCGCCGGTGCCGACGCGGGTGCGCGGCACCATCGAAGCCGTCAACGGCGACACGATGCAGGTCAAGTCGCGTAGCGGCGAGGACGTCAAGCTGAGCATCGCTCCTGACGTGAAGGTATCAGGGATCACCAAGATCTCACTCGCCGAGATCAAGCCGGGTTCGTTCATCGGCGCGACCACGGTGCCAGGACCGGCCGGCGGCCAGAACGCCGTCGAGGTGCACGTGTTTCCGGAGAGCATGCGCGGCACCGGCGAGGGCTCGCGGCCCTATGACCTCAAGCCCAATTCCAGCATGACCAATGCGACGGTGGCCGAAAGCGTCGTCGGCAACGACGGCCATACCCTGCTGGTCAAGTACAAGGACGGCGAGAAGAAGGTGTTCGTCGCCGACAATACGCCGGTGGTGACCTTCGTGCCGAGCGACAAATCCGAGTTGAAGCCGGGTGCGAAGGTCATCGCCTTCATGCAGCAATTGCCGGACGGCTCGTTCGAGACCAACCGCGTCAGCGTCGGCCGCGACGGCCTGACACCGCCGATGTGAGGCGCGGGATATATTGCGCAACTACCGCGACAGACACCGCTGTCGTCCCGGACAAGCGTCAGCGCAGATCCGGGACCCATAACCACAGGGTCAAGTTGTTGCGCGAAGGAGGTAACTCCGAGTCCCCATAGCCACGTCCGCCTGTGGCTATGGGTCCCGGATCGGCGCGCGCTTAGGGCGCGCTTGTCCGGGACGACGGCCGTGTTTGACGCGACGGTTTCGCCTCACATCGCAATGATATGATCGTCGATCTCGTCGATCCGGTTGACGCCGCACAGGCCCATGGTGGTGAGCAGCTCCTTCTGGATGATGTCGATCGCCTTGGCGACGCCGGCCTGGCCGCCGGCCCCTAAGCCATAGGCATAGGCGCGGCCGATCATGCAGGATTTCGCGCCGAGCGCGAGCGCGCGCATCACGTCCTGGCCGGAGCGGATGCCGCCGTCGAACATGATCTCCATCCTCTCGCCGACCGCATCCGCGATCTCGGGCAGCACCTCGATCGAGGACGGGGCGCCGTCGAGCTGACGGCCGCCATGATTGGACACGACCAGGGCCTGCGCGCCGGTCTTGGCGGCTTCCTCGGCATCCTCGACGTCGAGGATGCCCTTGATGATCAGCTTGCCCGGCCAGATGCTGCGGACCCACTCGACGTCCTTCCAGCTCAGCGACGTGTCGAACTGCGAGGCGGTCCATTCGGCGAGGCGGTTCAGATCCTCGGTGTTCTTGACGTGACCTGCGATGTTGCCGAAGGTCCGGCGCTTGCCTTGCAGCACGCCGGAGACCCAGGTGGGCTTGCTGGCGAAATCCAGCAGCTTCGACAGCGACCATTCCGGCGGCACCGTCATGCCGTTCTTGATGTCGGCGTGGCGCTGTCCGATCACCTGGAGGTCTACGGTCAGCACCAGCGCGCTGCACTTGGCCGCGATCGCGCGCTGGATCAATTCCTTGATGAAGCCGCGGTCCTTCATGACGTAGAGCTGGAACCAGAACGGCTTCTCGACGCTGGCGGCGATGTCCTCGATCGAGCAGATCGACATGGTCGATTGCGTGAACGGGATACCGGCGGCCTGCGCGGCGCGGCAGGCGTGGATCTCGCCGTCGCCATGCTGCATGCCGAGCAGGCCGACGGGCGCGAGCATCAGCGGCATGGTCGAGGGCTCGCCGAGGATCGTGGTCGAGGTGTCGCGCTTGGAGACGTCGACCAGGATGCGCTGGCGGAACTTGATCGCCTGCATGTCCTCGCGGTTGGCGCGCAGCGTCTCCTCGGCATAGGAGCCGCGGTCGCAATAGTCGAAGAACGCCTTCGGCACACGACGCTTATGCAGGGCGCGAAGATCGTCGATACAGGTAATATGCTTCATGCTCGTTTCCCCGGCCCGTCTTACTCGGAAGTCTTGCATCGGAAGATTTCGAGGTCATCTAGCATGGTTGGATGCACAGCCAAATCGTTTGCAGAACGTTTTGCAGGAGAGTGCCATGACGAGGCCGCACGCCGGACCTTCCCCGGAAGAGCTCAAGGAAAAGCATGATCTCGAGGAAGCCCTGGAAGAGGGGCTGGAAGAGACCTTTCCGGGCTCCGATCCCGTCAACGTCACCCAGCCGGCGCCGAGCCGCGGGGACAGCCACGTGAAGCGCAGCGGCGAGACCGGGTTCCGCCCCGTTTCGCCGTCTGGGCGGGAAACATAGTGTTAACAGGACGTTAGCGGATTGGCGGGAGTTCCGGTTCCGTAATCATTCATCATATTTTTTGAAGCCAAGTTAGCCGCACAAGCATTATAAGACCCCAAGCAAATCAGGGATGCGGGGCCTGTTCGGGCAGCCCGTGGTTGTCGAAGGGATTCCTGGTCGTTGCGTTGGGGGACGATATGAGCCGCAAATATTTCGGGACGGACGGGATTAGGGGCCGCGCCAACGGACTGATCACGCCGGAGCTCGCGCTCAAGGTCGGCCAGGCCGCAGGCCTTGCGTTTCAGCGCGGTGACCACCGCCACCGTGTCGTGATCGGCAAGGACACCCGCCTTTCGGGCTATATGATCGAATACGCGATGGTCGCCGGTTTCACCTCGGTCGGCATGGACGTGCTGCTGGTCGGGCCGATGCCGACGCCGGCGGTCGCGATGTTGACCAAGTCGATGCGCGCCGATCTCGGCGTCATGATCTCCGCCTCGCACAACCTGTTCGAGGACAACGGCATCAAGCTGTTCGGCCCGCAGGGCTTCAAGCTGTCCGACGACGTCGAGCGGCAGATCGAGCAGCTGCTCGACGAGTCCCTCGACAAGAGGCTCGCGCAGAGCGCGAGCTTGGGCCGCGCCCGCCGTATCGACGGCGTGCATGACCGCTACATCGAATTCGCCAAGCGCACGCTGCCGCGCGACCTCTCGCTCGACGGCCTGCGCGTCGTGGTCGATTGCGCCAACGGCGCCGCCTACAAGGTGGTACCGGAAGCGCTGTGGGAGCTGGGCGCCGACGTCGTGCCGATCGGCGTCGAGCCCGATGGCTTCAACATCAACAAGGAATGCGGCTCGACCTCGCCGGAAGCGCTGTCGAAGAAGGTGCGCGAGATGCGCGCCGACATCGGCATCGCGCTCGACGGCGATGCCGACCGGGTCATCCTAGTCGACGAGCGCGGCCATATCGTCGACGGCGACCAGCTGCTCGCAGTCATTGCGCAGAGCTGGAAGGAAGACGGCCGGCTGTCGCGTCCCGGCATCGTCGCCACCGTGATGTCCAATCTCGGGCTCGAGCGCTTCCTGAAAGGGCAGGGGCTCGATCTCGTCCGCACGCCGGTCGGCGACCGCTACGTGCTCGAGCAGATGCTGAACGGCGGCTACAATCTCGGCGGCGAGCAGTCCGGCCACATTATTCTGTCCGACTACGCCACCACCGGCGACGGGTTTGTTGCGGCGTTGCAGGTGCTGGCGGTGGTGCAGAAGCTGCGCCGCCCCGTCTCCGAGGTCTGCCACCGCTTCGATCCGCTGCCGCAGATCCTCAAGAACGTCCGCCACAAGGGCGGCAAGCCGCTCGACGATTCCGACGTCAAGTCGGCGATCTCCGACGGTGAGAAGCGGCTCAACGGCCACGGCCGCCTGTTGATCCGCTCGTCCGGCACCGAGCCCGTGATCCGCGTCATGGGCGAGGGCGAGGACCGCATCCTGGTCGAGGACGTCGTCGACACCATCGTCTCCGCGCTCGGCCAGGCCGCGGCTTAGGATTTCTCAGGCGCGAGCGGGGTGGGGTGATCTCACCCCACGTGCAGTATCGTAGGGTGGGCAAAGCGAAGCGTGCCCACCACTTCTGTGCCGTGGGGCACGGCGCAATCGCGCCTTTGCCCGCCCTGCAATTCCTTCGTCTTGGCGAGATACGAGACCCTCATGGTGAGGAGCCCGCCAGAGGCGGGCGTCTCGAACCATGCTGGCCGCGCTGCTTCGCGGCAGACCAAGCGCATCCCAGCCATTTGCGATTGGCGGTGGTTCGGTCGCCGCCAGCATCGTACCTAGCAAGCTGCGGCCATCTGCCGCGCCGGGATGTTGCATTGAACAAGCCTGTCGTCGTCTCAGAGGAAGCGCTGACCGAGCCCGTCGTCGTCGCTGACGTCGCACCCGCCGCCAAAGCAGCAGGGCCGGCTTACGTCGTGCTCGCCGGCATCAGCTTCTCGCACTTCCTCAACGACACCATGCAGTCGCTGATCGCCTCGGTGTATCCGATCCTGAAGGACACCTACGCGCTCGATTTCGCGCAGATCGGCATGATCACGCTGGCCTTCCAGTTCACGGCCTCGCTGCTGCAGCCCGTGGTCGGGCACTACACCGACAAGAAGGCGCAGCCCTATTCGCTGGCGATCGGCATGGCCTCGACTTTCTTCGGCCTGCTGCTGCTCAGCGCCGCGCAGCAATATCTCGTCATCCTCGTCGCCGCCGCACTGGTCGGCCTCGGCTCGGCGGTGTTTCACCCGGAGTCGGCGCGCATCGCGCGGCTCGCCTCGGGCGGCCGCTACGGCTTTGCGCAATCGGTGTTCCAGCTCGGCGGCAGCTTCGGCACCTCGATGGGGCCGGTGCTGGCGGCGCTGATCGTGGTGCCGCTCGGGCAGGGCAGCATCGCCTGGTTCTCCTCGATCGCGTTCCTGGCGATCCTCATCCTCTGGCGCATCGGCCGCTGGTACGCGCCGCAGATCAAGGCGAGGAAGATGGCGCCGGTTCAAGCCCATCCCGACGCGCCGAGCTCGCGCCGCGTCGCCGTCGCGCTGCTCGTGCTGGTCGCGCTGCTGTTCTCGAAACAGCTCTACGTCTCGAGCCTGTCGAGCTACTACATCTTCTATTTGATCGACCGCTTCGGCGTGTCGACGCAGGCCGCCCAGATCTATCTCTTCATCTTCCTGGCGGCGAACCCGGTCGGCGCGTTTCTCGGTGGCCCGCTCGGGGATCGCTTCGGCCGCAAGATCGTGATCTGGATTTCGATCCTCGGCGCGCTGCCGTTCACGCTGGCGCTGCCCTATGCCGGGCTGGTTGCCAGCGCGGTGCTCAGCATCGTCATCGGCCTGATCATCTCCTCGACGACGTCGTCGATCATCGTGTTCGCGCAGGAGCTGGTGCCGCACCGTTTCGGCATGATCTCCGGCGTGTTCTTCGGCGTCGCCTTCGGCATCGGGGGGCTAGGGGCGGCCGTGCTCGGCAAGCTCGCCGACCACACCTCGATCGAGTTCGTCTACCAGGTCTGCGCTTATCTGCCGGCGATCGGCTTGCTTGCGGTGTTCCTGCCCAAGCTGCCGCGGCACACGCGTTGACGCGTCCTCTCTCGCTGCAGCGCACTTTCACGGATCGTTAGCAATTGCGGCCAAGTCGTCGCATTTGATGCGGCATTCTTGCAACGCTCACGCGCCGCGCGCGCGAGTAGTCAGAAAAAATCAACCTTAAAAATTAGGGTTAAGTGGCGCTTAAACATTTGCTGGCATCGTCCGCACCGTGAGTTTCCAGAACGTGAGGCCTGCGTATTTGCCTCACCGGCCATAAGGACGAAGCCAATGCGTAGCGTTAAGTCTCTCCTTGCCGCGGGTGCGGCAACCCTGATCTCGTCGATGGCGTTCGCCGCCGATATGCCGATCGCGGCGCCCCCTCCCATGTACGCGCCGCCGGCTCCGCCCGCAGACTTCGGCGGCTGGTATCTGCGCGGCGATATCGGCATGACCAACCAGAGCGCCAAGAGCATCGAGAGCGCCCTGCCAGCCGGGTATTCGAAGACGACGGAGGGCCTCGGTTTCGACTCTTCGCCGCTGTTCGATCTCGGCGTCGGCTATCGCTTCAACAACTGGTTCCGTGCGGACGTGATCGGCCAGTATCGCGGCAAGGCCAACCTCCATGGCGCCGACAACGTCATTGGGCCCGGCTTCGTCGGCTCCAATAACTACAGCGGCAGCAAGTCCGAATGGGTCGTCATGGCCAACGCCTATGTCGATCTCGGCACGTGGTGGTGCATCACCCCGTTCATCGGCGCCGGTGTCGGCGGCTCCTACAACAAGATCAGCGGCTTCCGCGACGACGGCGTGTCGTACACGGTGGGCAATACTCCGCCCTTGGCCAACAGCGTCGCTTACTTCGCCGACAACGGGAAGTGGAATTTTGCCTGGGCCGCGCATGCCGGTCTCGCCTACAAGGTCAATCCCGGCTTCACCGTCGAACTGGCGTACAGCTACATGAACCTCGGCGACGCCGCGCCCGGCAATTTCCGCTTGTTCGACAACAGCGCCTCGGGCCCGACCTCGATCAAGATCAAGGAGCTCACCTCGCACGACGTCAAGCTCGGCGTGCGCTGGGATCTCAACAGCCCGCCGGTCTACGCGCCGCCGCCGCTCGTCACCAAGGGCTGATCGGCAGCCTCATCGCCTAAACTTTCTTAACGGCGCGGGATCATCCCGCGCCGTTTTGCTTTGCGTATTTTTCATGGCGAGCGGCGACGAAGGCCTCCAACGCAACCATTGGTTAAGGTTAACGAGCCATGATCACGGGCGAAAAGTTCGAGTTCGATGGAGCGTTGCGATGCGTGGGCTTTTGTTGGCAGCGGTGATGTTGGGGACGGTGTCAGCCGCGCACGCGGCCGACATGCCGGATCTGCCGATCTTGCGCGGCAGCTTCACCGACGGCCTGACCAATGCCCGGCCAAACTGGCAGGGCTATTACGTCGGCGGCCAGGGTGACTACGGCAAGATCACCTCGAAGATCTCCTCCACCATCAACAGCGATATCCAGTCGACCTTCGTCACTCCGGGGCCGGCCTACAACTGGCAGCCGCTTGCAGCCGCGCAGAGCAGCACTGCCGGCTACGGCGTGTTTGCCGGATATAACGGGCAATGGGACGACGTGGTGCTCGGCATCGAGGCGAACTACATCCATGGCGGCTTCAAGTCGACCTCGAGCTCGACGGGACTGACCTTCGACAATACCAGTACCGTCGTTGCCACCACGAAGACATCCGCGGTCGTCGGCATCTCGGACTTCGGCTCGCTGCGCATGCGCGCCGGCTACGCCTGGGGATGCTTCCTGCCCTACGCCTTCTTCGGCGGCGGCCTCGGAAGCCAGACGGTCGACCGCTACGCCTCCGCTAGTCCGGCGTCGGTGCAGCCGCCGACGACGTCTGCAACCAAGACCAAGCTGGTCTACGGTTACTCTGCCGGCGCCGGCGTCGACGTCGTGCTGGTCGGCGGACTGTTCGCCCGCGCCGAATACGAATACCAGCGCGTGACGTCGGACATCGAATCGAACATCCACTCCGTCCGCGCCGGCCTCGGCTACAAGTTCTGACGCGACGTCGCCGCGCCGCGGTTGACAGCTCGGCGCCGTCCTGATGCTCTGCGCCAAACGCGGGGCGCGGCAGCGATGAAGGTCTACGGCGACAGCAATTCAGGAAACTGTCTGAAGGTGAAATGGGTCTGCGATCATCTCGCATTGCCCTATCAATGGATCGAGACCGACACGCGCAAGGGCGAGACGCGCACGCCGCAATTCCTGAAGATGAACGGCGCCGGCCAAGTGCCCACCGTCGCATTCGACGACGGCCGCACGCTGGCGCAGTCCAACGCCATCATCCGTTATCTCGCCCGCGACAGCGCGCTCGTTCCGCGCGACGCCTTTACGGCCGCGAAGATGGACGAATGGCTGTTCTGGGAACAGTACAGCCACGAGCCCTATATCGCGGTGTGCCGCTTCCTTCTCGTCTATCTCGGCAAGGACGCATCCGAGCTCGACCCCGACAAGGTCAAGCGCGGTTATGCGGCGCTCGACCGCATGGAGCAGCATCTTTCGGCCAGCCGATTCTTCGCCGGCGAAGCGGTATCGCTCGCCGACGTCTCGCTGCTCGCCTATACCCGCGTGGCGCACGAAGGCGGCTTCGACCTCGGCAAGTATGCTTCCGTCCGCCGCTGGATCGGCGAGGTCGAAGTGTCTCTCGGTCTTCCGCCGGCGCGCTGAGGCTGGAGTTCTCGACATGAGCACCCTCTCCATTCGTTGTGCGCGCCCCGACGACGTTCCCGCGATCGTGGCGATGCTGGCCGACGATCATCTCGGCCGCGCTCGCGAGCGCGTCGAGGATCCCTTGCCGGCCGCCTATTACGACGCGTTCGCGCGGGTCGAGCGCGATCCGAATCTCACGCTCGTGGTGGCCGAGAGCGAGGGCAGGGTGGTCGGCTGCCTGCAACTCGCGATCCTGCCGGGCATCAGCTCGCAAGGCGGCAGTCGCGGCCTGCTCGAAGACGTGCGCGTTGCCACTGATTGTCGCAGACGCGGCATCGGCGAGCAGTTGGTGCAATGGGCGGTGACGGAAGCAAAGGCGCGCGGCTGCAATCTGGTCGAATTGCTGACGCACCACACGCGAACCGACGCGCAGCGCTTCTACAAGCGGCTCGGATTCACAGCGAGTCACGTCGGTATGACTGTCCGCTTCTGAGGCAGCAAGAGCGTTTTCGAAAGTGGATACCTGTTCGCGTCAAGAAAACGCGTCAATCCACAAATCCACAGTCCCGTTGCGATTGTATCGGAATGGGGCTTTGGCCGCATGCGTTGCTTGATCAGCGGAATCGGATCGCACCTTCGTTCATCTTAAGGCCTGATAAACTACCCGTCCTTCGTTCATGTTCCCACAGGAACGAACGGTGCTACGTAGCGTCAGAAACCGGGCTCGGTCGGTTCGGGGATTTCGATGACAAGCTATTCCATGATCAAGGTCGGCAACGATTATGTCGTGCAGGCCAACGACAAATGCATTTTGAAAGTCGGCAGCCGCCGCCGGGCCGCGCAATTGATCAGCGAGGCCACGGACTTGCTGAACGCGCTCGCTGTCGTGGAATCCCCCGATATCGCAGCGGAAGCCCCTTCACTCCAGCGTGAGACGCCGGAACTGCCTTGACTGCTCTGCCCGATTCCCGTATCAGCCGCGGCGGGACACCTCCCCCCAACGGGAGGCTTACTATCTGGAAGGGTAGACGATGACTGTAGCGAAGCCCGCTTCGCGGCCGAACGTGCCGCATTTCTCCTCCGGCCCCTGTGCCAAGCGCCCCGGCTGGAATGCCCAAAATCTCAAGGACGCAGCGCTCGGCCGCTCGCATCGCGCGAAGGTCGGCAAGACCAAGCTCAAGCTCGCGATCGATCTGACGCGCGAAGTGCTCGAGGTGCCCGCCGATTACCGCATCGGCATCGTGCCGGCCTCCGATACCGGCGCGGTCGAGATGGCGCTGTGGTCGCTGCTCGGAGCAAAGCCCGTCACCACGCTCGCCTGGGAATCCTTCGGCGAAGGCTGGGTCAGCGACATCGTCAAGGAATTGAAGCTCAAGGACGTCACCAAGCTGAACGCAGCCTATGGTGAAATCCCCGATCTCTCCAAGGTCGATCCCAAGAGCGACGTCGTTTTCACCTGGAACGGCACCACCTCCGGCGTGCGCGTGCCGAACGCCGATTGGATCAGCGCGACCCGCGAAGGCCTGACCATCTGCGACGCGACGTCCGCAGCGTTTGCGCAGCCCCTCGACTGGCCCAAGCTCGACGTCGTCACCTTCTCCTGGCAGAAGGCGCTCGGCGGTGAAGCCGCGCACGGCATGCTGATCCTGTCGCCCCGCGCGGTGGAACGGCTCGAAACCTACAAACCGGCCTGGCCGCTGCCGAAGATCTTCCGCATGACCAAGGGCGGCAAGCTCAATGAGGGCATCTTCGTCGGCGAGACCATCAACACGCCGTCGATGCTCTGCGTCGAGGATTATCTCGACGCGCTGAACTGGGCCAAGTCGATCGGCGGCCTCAAGGCGTTGATCGCGCGTGCCGACGCCAACACCAAGGTGCTCGCCGATTGGAAGGCGAAGACGCCCTGGATCGACTTCCTGGCCAAGGATGCTTCGATCCGGTCCAACACCTCGGTGTGCCTCAAGTTCACCGATCCCGCGATCACCTCGCTCTCGGACGACGCGCAGGCCGACTTCTCCAAGAAGCTGGTCGCGTTGGTCGAGAAGGAAGGCGCCGGCTACGACTTCGCCTATTACCGCGATGCGCCGGCCGGCCTGCGCATCTGGTGCGGCGCCACCGTCGAAGCAAGGGACGTCGAGCTGCTGACGCAGTGGATCGACTGGGCCTTCGCCGAGACCAAGGCAGCGCTCGCCAAGGCGGCGTAGCTGTTTTCTTCGCCTTTCCCCGTTCTTACGGGGAGAGGCCGGGTCGCTCTCGGCAATGCGCAGCATCGTCCGATGCGATCCGGGTGAGAGGCTCTCTCCACGAGCACCTCGCCTGTGGCTGCCCTCACCCCAACCCTCTCCCCGTAAGAACGGGGCGAGGGAGAGCAAAGAGCTTCCGCGCAATTCCTCGTTCCGGCCCGCGGGCCGATCCTCCCTTAGGGACGGTGAAGGACACATCCCATGACCAAGCCCAAAGTTCTCATTTCCGACGCGCTCTCTCCGGCCGCCGTTCAGATCTTCAAAGACCGCGGCGTCGAGGTCGACTTCCAGCCCAATCTCGGCAAGGACAAGGACAAGCTCGCCGAGATCATCGGCAATTACGACGGCCTTGCGATCCGCTCGGCGACCAAGGCGACCGCCAAGATCCTGGAGAAGGCGACCAATCTCAAGGTGATCGGCCGCGCCGGCATCGGCGTCGACAACGTCGAGATTCCCGCGGCCACGGCCAAGGGAATCATCGTGATGAACACCCCGTTCGGCAATTCGATCACGACCGCCGAGCACGCCATCACCCTGATGTTGGCGCTCGCCCGCGAGATTCCGCAGGCCGATGCTTCGACCCAGGCCGGCAAGTGGGAGAAGAACCGCTTCATGGGTGTCGAGATCACCGGCAAGGTGCTGGGCGTCGTCGGCTGCGGCAATATCGGCTCGATCGTCGCCGATCGCGCGCTCGGCCTGCGCATGAAGGTGATCGCGTTCGATCCGTTCCTGTCGCCGGAGCGCGCCAAGGACATCGGCGTCGAGAAGGTCGAGCTCGACGACCTGCTCAAGCGCGCCGACTTCATCACGCTGCATACGCCGCTGACCGAGAAGACGAAGAACATCATCGACGCGGCCGCGATCGCCAAGATGAAGAAGGGCGTGCGCCTGATCAACTGCGCCCGCGGCGGTCTCGTCGACGAGCAGGCGGTGGTCGATGCGCTCAATTCCAAGCACATCGCCGGCGCCGCCTTCGACGTCTTCGTCGAGGAGCCCGCGGCCAAGAACGTGCTGTTCGGTCATCCCAACGTGATCTGCACGCCGCATCTCGGCGCCTCCACCACCGAAGCGCAGGAGAACGTCGCGCTGCAGGTCGCCGAGCAGATGTCGGATTACCTGCTCACCGGCGCGATCTCGAACGCGGTCAACTTCCCCTCGATCACGGCGGAAGAAGCGCCGAAGCTGAAGCCGTTCATTGCGCTCGCCGAGAAGCTCGGCTCGTTTGCCGGCCAGCTCACCGAGAGCGGCATCCTCAAGGTCGAGATCACCTATGAGGGCCACGTCGCCGAAATGAAGATCAAGGCGATCACCTCGGCCGTGCTGTCGGGCCTGCTGCGCCCGATGCTGGGCGAGGTCAACGTGGTGTCGGCGCCCGTCGTCGCCAAGGAGCGCGGCATGGTGGTGGACGAGATCGTGCGCGCCGCCCAGAGCGACTACGAAAGCCTGATCACCGTCACGGTGGCGACGGAGCGCCAGGAGCGCTCGGTCTCCGGCACTGTGTACCATGACGGCAAGCCGCGATTGGTCGACGTCAAGGGCATCCGCGTCGACGCCGAGTTCGGCAAGTCGATGATCTACGTGACCAACGAGGACAAGCCGGGCTTCATCGGCCAGTTCGCGAGCCTGCTCGGCGATGCCAAGATCAACATCGCCACCTTCCATCTCGGCCGCGTCGCGCCCGGCAGCGATGCCATCGCTCTGGTCGAGGTCGACGGCGCGGTGCCGGCGGACCTGCTTGCCAAGGTGCAGGCGCTGCCGCAGGTCAAGCAGGCCAAGGCGCTGACGTTCTAGCTGTTGTCATTCCGGGGCTCGCGGAGCGAGAACCCGGAATCTCGAGATTCCGGGTTCGGCTCTGCGAGCCGCCCCGGAATGACGAAGAACATATATTCCGACCCGCGGAACAACGCCGCCCTCCTTCGCGGGAGGCGGCGTTTTTGTTTTCCGTGCCCGTCAAACTTTGTGTACCAATGGCGCCCAGGACGCTTCGTACCAATCGTTCGACAAGGGAGAAACACATGCGTGAAGCCGTCATCGTTTCCTATGCGCGCACGGGCCTCGCAAAATCCGGCCGCGGCGGGTTCAATATCACGCCGCCGATGTCGCTCGCGGCCCACGCCATCAAGCACGCGGTGGACCGCGCCGGCGTCGACAAGGACTATGTCGAGGATTGCTATCTCGGCAATTGCGCCCATGGCGCGCCGAACATCGGCCGCCAGGCCGCGCTGCTCGCCGGCCTGCCGAAGACCACGGCCGGCGTCTCGGTGAACCGCTTCTGCTCCTCGGGGCTGCAGACCATCGCGATGGCCGCCAACTCGATCCGCTCCGACGGTGCCGACTGCATCGTCGCCGGCGGCGTCGAGAGCATCTCGATTCCCGGCGGCGGCTCGCCGAAGGAATCGATCGACCCTGAATTGCTCAAGGTCGCGCCTGACATCTTCATGGCGATGATCGACACCGCCGACATCGTCGCCGAGCGCTACAAGCTCAGCCGCGAATACCAGGACGAGTTCTCGCTGGAATCGCAGCGCCGCATGGCCGCCGCCCAGCAGGCGAACAAGTTCAAGGACGAGATCGTCCCGATGAAGACCAAGATGAAGGTCGTCGACAAGCAGACCAAGGCCGAGAGCATCGTCGACTACGTCGTCGATCGCGACGAGTGCAACCGGCCCGAGACCACGATGGAAGGTCTCGCCAAGCTGGAGCCGGTAAAGGGGCCCGGCAAGTTCGTCACCGCCGGCAATGCCAGCCAGCTCTCCGACGGCGCCGCCGCTGTGGTGCTGATGGAAGCCAAGGACGCCGAGAAGCGCGGCCTGAAGCCGCTCGGCCGCTTCGTCGCCTGGGCGACCGCCGGCTGTGAGCCCGACGAGATGGGCATCGGCCCGGTGTTCGCAATTCCGAAGCTGCTCAAGCGCACCGGCCTGAAGATCGACGACATCGACCTGTGGGAGCTCAACGAGGCCTTCGCCAGCCAGTGCCTGTATTGCCGTGACCAGCTCGGCATCGATCCCGCCAAGTACAACGTCAATGGCGGCTCGATCGCGATCGGCCACCCCTTCGGCATGACCGGCGCCCGTCTCACCGGCCATCTGCTGCAGGAAGGCGCCCGCCGCAAGGCCAAGTGGGGCGTCGTCACCATGTGCATCGGCGGCGGCCAGGGCGGCGCCGGCCTGTTCGAGATCTACAGCTGATCCGGACCGTCACGGTCACTTGAAGACAGCCAGGCACGGCGCCACCGGCGCCGTGCTTTTTTTATTGGCCATGCGCGTGTATCTCACCGTGCATAAGGTGCCGTCACAACGTTTCGTTGGGACCCCCGTACCTCTCGTGTGGCGGGTATCGTGCATAAGCACGTATTCCTACGTGTCCGCAAATTAACGGAAGTTTCCTCGCCTTGAGGTTTCATAAACCGCATCAGCCACAACCAATTTTGAAGCCCAGATGCGATTTTTTTCTCTCCGGCTCACGCACAAGATCACCGCGATCGGCGTCATTGGCGTCATCGGTGTCGTCCTCATCGGCGGCATTCATCTCTACGGCGAGAGGGCGATGGCGGTCTATCGCGACGCCGCCGACGACGCGCGCACCGTGTTCGAGCTCAACAACAGGATCGCGGTCGAGCTGCTGGAGGCGCGCCGCGCCGAAAAAGATTTCCTGCTGCGCAGCGACCCGGCCAAAGCGCAGCGTCAGGTGGAGATCAGCAGGCAGGTGGCGCTCGACATCGAGACGCTGCGCGGCAGGATCGCAGCCCTCGGCAAGCCCGAGCTGGTGCAAAAGATCGACGCGATGAATGCAGCGCTGAAGACCTACCAGGCGCACTTCGCCGCGGTGGTCGAGGAACGGCGGCGGCTCGGCCTCGACGAAAAATCCGGCCTTGAGGGGCGCCTGCGCGGTTCCGTCCACGGCATCGAGAGCGAGGTCGACCAGCTTCTGAATTCCCAGCTCAAGGTGATCATGCTGATGATGCGCCGGCACGAGAAGGATTTCATGCTGCGTCGCGATGCCAGATATGGCGACGACATGAAGAAGCGCGCCGCGGAATTCGCGGGCAGCCTCGATGCTGCCGCCATCCCCGACAACGCGAAGACCGAGCTGCGCCAGAAGCTCGCTGACTATCAGCGCGACTTCGTCGCCTGGATGGAGACCGCGCTGAAGCTTGCGATCGAGTTGAAGGCCATGTCCGAAGCCTTCGCCGCGGTCGAGCCCGTGATCGAGCAGGTCTCGAAATCGGTCGACCAGATCCGCATCGAGGGAGACCGGCTGAACGAGGCCGAGCGCGCCAGCATCCAGTTCTGGATCGGCGTCGCGATCGCGCTGATCGCATCAAGCGTGCTCGGCCTCGGCATCTTCATCGGCCGCTCGGTCTCGAGGCCTTTGACCGCGATGCGCGCGGCGATGATCCAGCTCGCCAACGGCAATTTCGCCATCGTGCTGCCCGGGCTCGGCCGTCCCGACGAGATCGGCGAGATCGCGCAAGCCGTCGAGACGTTCAAGGTCAATGCCGAGCGGAAGGCGAAGGAGGAGGCGGACGAGAAGATCAGGCAGGACAAGCTCGCCGCCGAGCGCCGCCGCGCCGACATGATCCGCATGGCCGACGATTTCGAAGGCTCGGTCGGCGAGATCGTCGAGACCGTGTCGTCCGCCGCCAACGAGCTCGAAGCCTCGGCCACGTCTCTGACCACGACAGCCAGCCGCTCGAGCGAGCTTGCCACGCTGGTCGAGGCGGCGTCCGAAGAGGCCGCGACCAACGTTCAGTCGGTGGCGTCCGCGGCGGAGGAGCTCACCGCCTCCGTCAACGAGATCAGTCGCCAGGTGCAGGCCTCCGCGCGCATGGCCGGCGAGGCCGTCAGCCAGGCCGGGCAGACCAACGACCGCGTCAGCGAATTGTCGAAGGCGGCCGCGCGCATCGGCGACGTGGTCGAGCTCATCAACGCCATCGCGGGCCAGACCAACCTGTTGGCGCTGAATGCCACCATCGAGGCGGCGCGCGCCGGCGAAGCGGGGCGCGGCTTTGCCGTGGTGGCGTCGGAAGTGAAGGCCCTGGCCGAGCAGACCGCGAAGGCGACCGGCGACATCGGTCAGCAGATCTCGAGCATCCAGGTCGCGACGCAAGACTCCGTCGGCGCCATCAAGACCATTGGTGGCACCATCGAGCGGCTGTCCGAAATCTCCTCCACCATCGCGGCCGCGGTGGAAGAGCAAGGCGCGGCGACCAGCGAGATCTCGCGCA
Organism: Bradyrhizobium nanningense; assembly: GCF_004114535.1. Classification (GTDB taxonomy): domain Bacteria; phylum Pseudomonadota; class Alphaproteobacteria; order Rhizobiales; family Xanthobacteraceae; genus Bradyrhizobium; species Bradyrhizobium nanningense. The sequence goes on along the minus strand of NZ_LBJC01000023.1, from coordinate 28,347 downwards.
ACGTCCAGAACGCCGCCGCCGGCACCACGCAGGTCAGCGCCAACATCTCAAGCGTGCGCCAGGGCGCGACCGAGACCGGATCTGCCTCCTCGCAGGTGCTGTCCGCGGCACAATCCCTGTCGAACGACAGCAACCGGCTGAAGATCGAGGTCAGCAGGTTCCTGGAGACGGTGCGCGCGGCGTGAGGTAAGGCGGCGAACCGGCAATAGAGTAAATGGATCGTCCCGCGCGCGGGGTGAGGGCTCTCTCCTCTAGGGGAACACCCTCTCCCCGCCCCTCTCCCGCAAACGGGAGAGGCAGAACACCCTAAGCCCCCGCCAGCGCCGGTGCGAACACCACTTCGATCAGCGTGCCGTGGCCCGCGCTCTTGATGTTGAAGCGGGCGCGGTTGGCTTCGACCAGGGCCTTGGTCAGCGACAGGTTCAGCGCCGCACTGTCCGCGGCATCGCCCGGCGGCGGGGTGCGGAACGGCTCCATCGCGGCGGCGACTTCGCGCTCGGAAAGGCCATGGCCGGTGTCGCGGATGCGCAAGGCAATCTCGCCGCGGTCGGTCACGGCGGTGGAGACGATGACCTGGCCGCCGGCACTGGCGAGCCGGATCGAGTTCGAGATCAGGTTCATGGTGATCTGCCGCATCGCGCGCGCATCCACATTCACCTGCGGCAGCGCATGCGCGAGCGAGGTGCGGATGATGATGCGCTCGCGATTGGCCTGCGGCTGCATCACCGTCACGCAGGCTTCGACGAGGTCGTTGAGGTTGAGGTTGGCGAAGCTGAGGTCGAGCTTGCCGGTCTCGATCCGCGACAGCTCCAGCAAATCGTCGATGATCGCGATGACACGCTCGCCGGAGGCGCGGATGTCCTTCATGTATTCGCCGTAGCGCTCGTTGCCGAGCGTGCCGAAGCGCTCGGAGATCATCACCTCGGCAAAGCCGATGATGGCGTTGAGCGGCGTGCGGATCTCGTGGCTGATCCGCGCCAGCATGTCGGCCTTGGCGTTGGCGGCACTGTGGACGAGGCGGCGGGCCTGCGTCAGCTCGCTCTCGCCCTTCTTCGCGTGAGAGAGATCGCGGAATACGGCGAAGAAGTTCGGCCCGTCGGGCCGCGTGCGGCCCATGATCATCGCGAGCGGAATGACGCCGCCCTTCTTCTCGCGCCCCAGCACCTCGCGGCCGTGATCGAGCAGGCTCGCAATGTCCTGGCTCTTGAGGCTTTCGAGATAGTCGACGACGATCTGCTGGCTCTCGGGCGCGAACAGCGTCAGCAAATTCTGCTCCAGCAGCGCCGTGCCGTCATAGCCGAACAGCGCCTCCGCGCTGCGGTTGCAGGCGTGGATGTTGCCTTCGGCATCGAACATGACGATGCCCTCGGCCGTGGTGTCGAGGATCGCCGCGAGATCCTCGGCCTCGGCTTCGCCGACCGCAGGATCGAGTTCGTCAGGGCAGGACTCCGAGACAATGGTCTCGGCGACAACAATCTCTTCGACAGCCGTCTCTTCGATGGCGGCTGCCGGCTGCGGCAGCGCGCAGATCAGCGCATGCGCGCTCTCGCCGTCCCAGTCGATCGTGTGCAGATGCGCTACGGTGGTCGGAAGCGGCGCTTCGCCGTTCGCGACCGTGGCGCTGATCGTGACAGGCGTGCCGGCTTGCGAGGTGCTGCTCGCCGAGGACACGCCGGGCTCGACATAGAGCGCATCCAGCCCGCCGGCATCCTCCAGGGCATGGATGTCGGCATAGCCCATGCGCGCGAGAAACGCCGGGTTGGCGTAGAGCAGGCGGTCGAGCCGATAGATCAGGATGCCCGTCGGCAACAGGTCGAGCAACGTGCGGTCGCGCGCGCTGGCGCCGCGTGGCGGCGGCGCGGGCTCGGTCAGCCATTCGGCCGCAGCTTGCGGCGCGGGCTCCGGCGGTTCAGTCGCGATCTCCGCCACGGGCTCGGACGCGTCCGCGATCGCCTCGCGCTCGCGCTCCAAGCGTTCGGACAATTGCCGCGCGAGCTCGTTGAATGCGCTGTTCTCGATCGGCGTCAGCGTCGGCGAGCGCGCATCGCCGGGCGGGCGGAACGGCACGACATTGGGCGGGGTTTCCAAGGAAGTCTCGACAGGCGTTTCCACTGATATGTCCGGATCTGTTGGATGTGAATTCGCGTCGCTGGTGGGTTCGGGTCGTTCGGGTTCGGCTGTCGGCTCAGGCTCGGGCGGGGCGATCGCCGGAGGCGGCGCCTCTGCCACCGGCTCGGGCTCAGCGATCGCCTCGTGCTCCGGCTCGACCGCATCGGCGGCCAGGCCGTGCTGCGTCGGCGGCTCAGCGAACAGCTCGAAGCGCCTGAGCGCATCGAGCCGGTTGAGGCCGTCGAGATCGCGGCAGACGCCAAAGCCCTTGAAGCCCGCGAAATTGCGCGCGGCATCGTAAATCGGCAGGCCCGCGAGCTCGACCGGCAGAAGCGCGCCGCCGTCGGTCGGCCAGTTCAAGGTGATGCCGGCCCAGGTGTCGTGGCTTGCCAGTGCCTGCGCGACGCGGCCATCGGGATCGAGCGAGAATGCCTCAGTGATCTCGTGCCAGGGACGGCCGAAGCCGCTAGCCGTGCGCGCGCCGATCAAGCGGATGAATTCGTCGGAGAGCAGCACAAAGCGGCCCTCTGCATCCGTCTGCCAGAGGAAGCGCAGCGGATGCTGACGCGGTGCGGGCGGCTCTTGGCCCGACGATGCGTGGCTCGATGGCGGCTCGACCATGCCGACACTGATCGGCGCAGCCTGCGGCGACACGATGGCTTGAAGCGGGTTTTCAACCGGAGTCTTTGGCGCGATGCCGGCGGCCTCGTCGGCCGCCTCATGCGCCGGGTTTCCACCGGTCTGTTCGACCGCGTCCTCGACCGTTGCAATGTCCTGCGCTTCGGGCGCGATCGTCTCATTTGCCGTGGGCGCCTCGATCGGCTCGGCGAACGCATCGAACAGGGAGATCCCGGCCGATACGTCCTGCGATGGCGGCGGCTCGCTCGGCATGGTCGCGGCGGCTTGCGCGGGTTCAACCGGCGGCTCGCTCGCATGATCCGCCGTCCGCACAGGCCCGGCAGGCATATGCTCGGAAGGCATATGCTCGGAAGGCATATGCTCGGAAGGCATATGCTCGGAAGGCTTGGCCTGCGCGGCGGCGGCCGGCTCGATCAGCGCGACCAGGCCGACATCGGCGCCTCGGCCGACCCGTTGCAGCACCATCTGGCCGATCCCGATCGGCGTCTCGGCGCGGCCTTCGCGCAGCGCATCGCTGCGCGCCCGTTCGAGCCCGGCCTCGCCGAGATCGCGGAAGCCGAGCAGGGCGCGGGCAGCGTCGCTGGCGCCGACGAACAGGCCGTCGGGCGCGAACGCCGCCATCGGCATTTTCGCGCCTTCGACCAGGCGATGCAGCCGCTCGATCAGCGGCATGCTCCGCAGCGTCGGGTCCATCGCGGTGACGAGCACAGCGTGGCTGCCGTCGGCAAAGGCGAGCCGGGCGCAGGCGCAGGTCATCAGCGTGCCGAGCTTTGCGCCGAAGCCGCGCAGACGTTCGAGCCGCACGGCGCCGTTGGCCGGCAGCTGGCGCGCGAGCCTGATCACCTGGCGGCGATGGGGGTCGGCAGGGCCGAACACCTTGTCCGCGAGCGCCGCGCTATGCGCCGCGCCGAACAATCTTGCGCCGACCGGATTGGCCCACAGCACGCGCGCGCCGTCGATCGACCACAGCCAGGCCGGCAGAGGAGAGGTCGCATGCACCGCCAGCCGCGGATCGCCCACACCTCGCAACTGGAAATCCGAACTCGTCATCCGACCGGCTTTAGTCTCACGCTTGACGCTGGCGGCTGCCGGGAATGACAGCCTTAAGAAAGGGTTAGTATCGCGCGCGCTCGCACGCAGGTCCACGGCTCCGGTGCTTCGGAGGTAATCCAAAGCCGCGATAACCTTAATCCCGCCACCCCCGCAAGCCGCCGCCCGGTTGCATCCAAGGGGATTCGGGGGAGGCGGCGGCATAGCAGCGTAATGAGTCTCGACGCGCGCTCCGAGAAAGGTCCGTTCCCTCCCCCCTTGCGGGGGAGGGTTAGGGGAGAGGGGTAGCCCAGCAAGCGGTGCCGATTGTCCACCGTTCCTCAACCCCCGGTTCCCCCTTACCGGAACCTCATCCTCCCCGAAATTAAATTTGCGCAACGCACCCTCGCGGCGCGTTGCGCTGCACAATATTGACATGATAAGCAGCAATAGTGCTGGGCGCTGGGCGAGCCATCTCGTTTGTTTCGCGTTTCCAGTCTTCGTTCCCGCCAACAAGAAGGCCCCGGTTGGCCGGCGGGCGCGCCAGAAGGCTCACTCCATTTTTTCATTATCGTGAGGGACGACCATGACAGGTGCGACTGATCCGTTTTCTGCCTCGATCATTCCGTTCGAGGTCCCCGAGCAGATGCGTGCGTTCGCCGAAAAGGGCGTGTCGCAGGCCCGCGAAAACTACGCCAAGTTCAAGGACGCGGCCGAGACCCACAACGGCACCGTCGAGGCCGTGTTCACCTCGGCCTCCAAGGGCGCGAGCGAGTACAATGCCAAGCTGGTGGAGTTCATGAAGGCCAACACCAGCGCTCATCTGGACTTCGCCCAGGAGCTGTTCAGCGTGAAGTCGCCATCGGACGCGTTCGCGCTGTGGACCAACCATTCCCGCAAGCAGCTCGAGACCTTCCAGTCCCAGGCCAAGGAGCTGGCCGAGATCGGCCAGCGCATCGCCGCCGAGACCGTCGAGCCGATCAAGGCCAGCGCCTCGAAGTACCTTCCGTCCGCCGCCTGAGCGTTCAGGTCGGTTTGAGTTCGAGAAACCCGGGCCGAAAGGCCCGGGTTTTTTCTTCGCCTCTCCCGCTTGCGCATGTGGGAATCAAGGAAGGTCGTCATGCCCGGGCTTGTCCCGGGCATCCACGTTCTTGGCGCCGGCCGAAAGCGTGGATGGCCGGGACAAAGCCCGGCCATGACGATGTGGAAGCTTGAGCGCCCTAAGAGCCAGGGGTCATACGCGGTGCCCTGCCGCAAGCGGAAGAGGGGCAGCGCAACACCTTGATGCCCGCCAACCCGCCCGATTTCCCCACACTGACGGTGATTTCCGCAAGTTTTTCACCCCATTGCGGCCTTGCCAAACCGGGCCGTTGCACCTAGTTTCCGCCCCGTCCAGCCCCCTCGGCGATGAGCCTTTTCAGGCACCCTTCAGGGCGGCTCACAAGGATGCAGTTGTAGCTCAGTTGGTTAGAGCGCCTGTCTGTGGAACAGGAGGTCGGTGGTTCGAGCCCACCCAACTGTACCAGTTTGATCAATAGTTTAGCGAAAATCCACAAATCTGATTTTGTTAAAGCTACCACCACGGCGACGAGTAGCGCGCGCTTAAGTTTGAGATTAAGTTTGAGATACGCGCTAGTTTTAGTGCGCGCCCAAAGCAAAAGCGGTGCATAAACTCTTTACAGAATCTTCGGTAGCTCTACTGTTCGCATATCGCGAAGGGACAATCTGTCTTATTCCGCAAAGACAAACGGCCCGAAGGGTTGCCCCAACGAGCCGTTTGCTGGTCCCGTCAGGTTACTGACGTGGATCGCCACGGGCGAGCGGAGCCGGATCGGACTTGGCAGTTGACCGGCTCTGCCGCCACAATTGCAAATCGGGATTGCCGACTCGCGCTAGGACTCTCAGGGAGAAAGATCCCGGTTTCAAGGGATTGAGAGCAGTTCCCCACGATTTGCCCGGGAAAAGTGAGCGGGCGCTGGATGATCGACAGATCGCCTATGGCCGGATCAGACGCATCGCTGTGGCCCGTAGTCGTCGGTGGGCTTTTGACCCTAGCGGGCACCGCTGCCGGTTCGGTGGTGACGATCATTCGCGAGATCGCGCAACATCGCCGCGAGGCAAAGAAGCGCCGCGCGGACAAGCTCGAAGAATTAGTGGCCGCGATTTATGATTTCGATCACTGGCTTGATGGTATTCAAAGTCGCCGTGCTTATGGGGAGCAGGACGTTCCAGTAACAGTTTCGCCGTTTGCCAAGCTGCAAGCCATCACGTCGATCTATTTCCCGCGCTTCTCGATAATGGTCGCGGAATTAGATATCGCCGCAAGTCAGCGACAGGTTTGGATATCCCAAGCCGCGGGCAAGAGGCTCGACAACGACATCGCTAATCTAAACATTGGTCAAAGCGAGGCGTACAGGCCCTATGCGGAAGAACGTGAGGCCCTGCTTGCTGCGCTCGGGAAGTTCGCTCGCGAAGAACTGCAATAGGTTCCGATCGCCCTCCGGCTCCGGCCTCGAATTCCGGAATTTTCTACGTCCTGCCGGAAGAGATATAGCCAAAGGTCCGCGAGCGAATTTTGGGCCCACCCCCGGGGATTACGGTGATAGTGCACTAAACTCCCTGCCCGGCGCCTGATATCCGAGCGCTCCTCAAGATCGATGTAGTGCCCCCAGCCCGCCAATCCCCGCGCTCACTCCTGCCGCCGCGCTGCCACAAGCAGCATCATTGGCCGTTCCAGCTCTTGCTCGAGCGCCGGGTTGTCCCTTATTTGTTGCGCCGACGGGGCGAATTCGTCGACGGCTTCGATGGTGAACCCGGCTCGGATCAACGCGCCGAGCGTCGTTCCGATCTTGCGGTGATACTTCACCACATCTTTCGCGAACCAATCGGTGCGGCGCTCCCCTTCGATCGCATAGCGATTGACGGGCCATGTCTTGCGTCCGTCCTCGTCCTCGATCCAGTTGGGATGGTCGGCAGCCATGAAGATCGGATGCTCGATCGAGAAGACGAGGTGGCTGCCCGGCGTGAGTGAGCGATGGATCATGCGCGTGAGCCGGTCGAAGTCGCTGATATAGTGGAAGGTCAGCGAGCTGAAAGCGAAATCGAAGGACGCTTCGGGAAGCTCGATCATCTCGAGGTCCGCAATTCGATAGGTGATCGCGGAATCCGTGGTGGTCTGACGCGCCCGGGCGATCATGCTCTCGGAGAGGTCGATGCCCAGAACCTGAATGGCGCCATTCTCACGCAGCCAGCGTGAAACCCAGCCGAACCCGCAGCCGAGGTCGATCGCGCGCCGGCCGGCGACGTCGGGAAACATGCCGCGCAACGCGGGCCATTCGGGTGCGCCGGCAAGGCCGTGCACCTGGCGTGGAAGCTGGCTGTAACCTGAAAAGAAATCGGGATTGTCGTAGATGTTCTGTGCCATGACACGCTCCGTCCAGCATGGTGGTCTGTCACACGCATGCGGCAGAATTACTTCACGCCTCCCGCCACCACCCACACCACCACCGGCAACGTCACCGCCGCCAGCAGCGTGCCCAGCGCCACCGCGCCCGACACCGGGTTCACCAGCCGCTGATACTGCACCGCGAAGATGTAGGCATTCGCGCCGGTCGGCATCGCCGCGAACAGCACGATGATGCCCGCTGGAATCGGCGGCAGGTCGAGCAGGCTTGCCAGCACGAACGCCGCGGCCGGCATCGCCGCTAGCTTCAGCGCGCACATCACCAGAATGCTCAGCTTCTCGCCCTTCACCTCGAAGCGGAAGAGGTTGATGCCGAGCGCGATCAGCGCTGTCGGCGAGCCCGCTTGGGCCAGGAGCTCGATGGTCCGGTCGATGACGGGGGTGAGACCGAGGCCGGTGAAGCGCCAGATGACGCCGGAGCCGATTGCCAGCATCAAGGGGTTGCGCGCGAGGTCGGCGAGCACGGGGCGGATCACCGAAAGCGCCGAGCCGGTGCGCTTGCGGCTGACCAGCTCCATCTGCAGGATGCCGCAGAGCCAGAGCAGCGGCGTGTTCACCGACAGGATCAGCGCCATCGGGCCCGCCGCCTCGTTGCCGAGCGCGGAGAGCACGAGGGGAATGCCGAGCATCACGATGTTGCCGTACACCGAGCCGATCGCGAACACGACGCCGTCTTCGCGATCTTCGTGCCGCGCGCGCAGGAGGGCCGAGATCGCTAGCGCCGCGATCCAGGTCAGCGCCAGCGCGCCGTAATAGGCGCCCCACATCCGCCAGGGGCTGACGTCGGGGAACTCCGAGACCACGATGGTTCGGAACAGCAGCGCGGGGATCGCGATGCTGAAGGCGAACTCGCTGATGCCCTTGTGCGCGCTCTCCGAGACGAAGCGAAACAGCACCGCGGCATAGCCGGCCGCGATCAGCGCAAACACCGGCGCGACGATCAGGAGCGTGGCCATGCGCGCTTAAGACCCCAGCCCGATGATCCGGCGTGCCATGCGCACATTGGCATAGTCAATCATCTTGCCGTCCAGCGTCACCGCGCCCTGGCCTTGCGCCTCCGCCTGCTCCATGGCCTCGACGATGCGCCGCGCCTCTTCCAGCTCCTGCTCCGACGGCATGAACGCGCGCAGCGTCGGCTCGATCTGATCGGGGTGGATGACCTGCTTGCCGTCAAAGCCCATCGCCGCGGCCTTTTGCGCGCTGCTTTCGGTCAGCCTGGCGTCGCGGAACGCGCCGCAGGGGCCGTCGATGGCGATGAGGCCGTGCGCGCGGGCGGCCACCAGCAGGCGCATCATCGGGTAGGCGAACAGGTCGAGCGGGGCGGAAGCGTAATCGCTCTGTGCCGATCCGACATGGCGATAGCCGTCCGGTGAGACGCCGATGTCGGAGGAGCGGGCGCCGATCGACGCCGCGAAATCGCCGACGCCGAGATGCAGCGCGGCGACGCTGTCGTGGCAGGCGGCGAGCGCGTCGACATTGACGAGGCCGAGCGCGGTCTCGATCAGCAATTCCAGCGCGACCGGCGCGGCGCGATCGGGCCCGGCGGCGCGTAGCTGATCGGCAATCGCAACGATGTCGCTCGTGCGCTCGGCCTTCGGCACGATCAAAGCATCCAGCCGGGGAAGCGCCGCCAGCGCGCGGATCTCTTCGGTGATGAACGGGCTGTCGACGGCGTTGATCCGCACGGTGACGCGCTTGTTGCCCCAGTCGAACGAGGCGAGGGATTGCACGGCCTCGCCAAGGGCAACGCTCTTCTCGGACGGCGGCACCGCATCCTCGAGATCCATGAACACCGCATCCGCCATTGAGGCCGCAGCCTTGGCGACGAGACGGGCGCGATGCGCGGGGACGGCGAGGTAGGCCCGCATTGGCCGCTGCTGCGCCATCGTCATGCGTCCTTCGCCAGACCGAGTTCACCGAGGATGGCCTGATTATGCTGTCCCACTTCCGGCACCGGATCCATCCGCGGCGAGAGGCCGGGAATGGTCAGCGCCGGCAGGAAGCTCATCACCGGCCCGCGTGGCGATCCGACGCTCTGCACCCGCGAGCGCGCATGCAGCTGCTCGTGCGCCAGGAAGGCCTCGACCGAATTCAGATGCGCGTTGGCGACCCCGGCCTCATCCAGCAGCCGCAACACCTCCTCGCCGGTCATGGCGGCAAAACGCTGCTCGATATGCGTCTGCAGCTCGTCGCGGTTCTGCATCCGCAGCGGATTGGTGCGGAAGCGCAGGTCGTCGGCGAAGCCGGCGTCGCCGAGCACGATGCGGCACAGCGACCGCCATTCCCGGTCGTTCTGGATGCCGAAGAAGATGGTGTTGCCGTCGCCGACCCGGAACGGGCCGTAGGGCGCGATCGTCGCGTGCCTGGCGCCGGTGCGCGGCAGCGGCCGGCCGGTGCTGTGTGTGTAGAAGGCGGGATAGCTCATCCAGTCGGTGATGGAATCGAACAGCGAGGCCTGGAAGGCGGTGCCCTTGCCGGTCCGCTCGCGGCGGTACAGCGCCATCAAGACGCCGTTGAGGATATACATGCCGGTGGCGATATCGACCACGGACAGCCCGACCTTGGCCGGCTCCGCCTCGGTGCCGTTGATGGCGAGCACGCCGGCCTCGCACTGGACCAGGAGATCATAGGCCTTCTTGTCGCTGTAGGGGCCGCCCGTGCCATAGCCCGAGACGTCGCAGGCGATGAGGCGCGGATATTTGTGCAGCAGCGATGCGGCATCGAGGCCGAGCCGCTCCGCCGCGCCCGGCGCGAGGTTCTGGATGAACACGTCGGCCTGCGGCAGCAGGGCGTCGAGCACCTTGCGGCCGTCCTCGCTCTTGATGTCGATGGCGAGGCTTTCCTTGGAGCGGTTGGTCCAGACGAACTGGCTCGACAGGCCGTTCATCACGTGGTCGTAGTCCCGGCAGAAATCCCCGGTGCCCGGCCGCTCGATCTTGATCACCCGCGCGCCCCAATCGGCCAGGTGACGGCTGGCCAGCGGGGCCGCGATCGCCTGCTCGAGCGAGACCACCGTGACGCCCGACAGCGGCAGCTCCGCTTCATTCCCCTCCATGCGATCGTCCTCCTCGCGTGCGCTTTTCGACCAGCGCAGGAGACAAGCCGGCCACCCCACGCGCATCTTCTTGGATGTGACATGATGCCCCTGTTTTGCCCGACAAGTCAAACCCGGTTTCGCTAAATCCTAAGACATGAAATGACACGGGATTACCGAGACTTGGCTACTGTGCATGGGGTTGTTTTCGCGTTTTTGCGCTGGAGGTCGGCTTGGGCCGGGCTGGCCTCCCTGTTGCCCACAGGGGCATCGCATATGAGAGCGATCTTGTCCGCGGCCATCCTTCGAGACGCCCGCCGTTGGCGGGCCCTCAGGATGTGGACCGGGGGCGCGGCACTGGTTTCAACGGGCACTCATGCCGCTTAGCCTCATCCTGAGGAGACCGCGAAGCGGTCGTCTCGAAGGACGAGGCGCGCGCTCAGCCCGCCTGTTGCCGAGACCGCACAGCTTGCGGCTTTCGCATCTCCCCTCGGTTGCCAACGAACCGCGGTTCACCCACTATCCCCTCCTGTTCGATATGTGGGGGGATCGATGCCGGCGCTTCGCTTCAAGACATCCTTGGCTGCTGCAACCCTCGGGATGGCCCTCGCCGTGCTGGTCCAGCCGAGTGCCGGCTTCGCCTACACCCAGGAGGAGCAACAGGCCTGCACGCCGGATGCGATGCGGCTGTGCGGCGAGTTCGTGCCGAACGTCGATGCCATCACCGCCTGCATGATCAAGAAGAAGGCGCAGCTCTCGCCGCAATGCCGGGTGTTCTTCCGCCCCGGACCCGAGCCGGACGAGATGCGCGCCGGCAAGCCGACCAACATCGCGCCCAAAACCGCGAAGAAGAGCACCAAGCCGGCGACCAAGAAGAAAAAGACCAGCGACGGCTAGGCGCGGGGCAATCGCGATCCTTTTTCGAAGCTTGGTAAGGTAACGGACTCCTTTTGTTCGCGCGGGCTGGTGCGAGGCTTGCGACGATCATGCGCAGGCACGATGGAAAAGAGTCGGATGCGGATTTGCGCGGCGAAGTTGCATCCGGCTTGATCGCGAACGAATGCTCAAAATGCGCACACAAACCAGCGCGCGGAGCGTTTCATTGCAGCTCGTGTCGCGCCCCGCACACCGCAGTGTGACTCAAAAGCCAGCACGCCTTGTTATTTCGTGACCGCAGCGCAACTCTCGACAAATTTATCTTTCACGAATCAGCGTGGTGATTCATTTTCGCGGCCTGGGGTCAATCTGGAGGCCGAAGGTATGAACGTCATTGTTTTTGCATCGCGTAAAGGCGGCTCGGGCAAGAGTACCCTCGCCGCACATCTTGCCGCACAGATCAAGGCGAGCAAGCAGGTCATGCTCGTGGACGCGGATCCGCAGGGCTCGCTGACGCTGTGGCACAAGCTGCGCGGCACCAACGAACCGCCGATCAAGGCGGCCGTGAACTCCGTCAGCGGCATCGTCTCCGCTGCCAAGCGCGACGGTTATGAATGGGTGTTGATCGACACGCCGCCGAACCTGTCGGCCGTCGTCGACGACGCGATCAAGAACGCCACCATGGTGGTGATTCCCGCCCGTCCCGGCGTATTCGACGTCAACGCGGTGCAGGAGACCATCCAGATGTGCCGCGCCGCGCGCAAGCCCTACGCGGTCGTGCTCAACGGTGCGCCGGCCAAGCGCGACGAAGCCGAAAGCCCGATCGTCACCATCGCCCGCGAAGCCCTGGCGAAATTCCGTGCGCCAGTGTGGGGCGGCCAGATCACCAACCGTTCGGATTTGCTGATGGCGCTGAGCCATGGCGAGGGCGCGCGGGAGTATCAGGCCGAGAGCCGTGCGGCTCAGGAAATCGCAAGGCTGTGGGCGGCGATCGAGCGTTCAGTGAAGGCCATTCGCGGCACGGCGTCGGCATCCGGCGCAATGCACAAGCAAGCAGCATAATTTTTTATTGATCATTCCCCGGACGAAAAACGCGCGGGAACGTCCGCGCGTTTTGCGTTTTCGGAATCTGCTGAAGCGGCTAGGCCACCATCAGCATGTAGAACACGATGACCGGCGACAGGGTCAGGATCACCGACCAGATGCCGACGGCCCAGAGAACGTCCTCGGTGGTAAAGCTCTGCTCGGTGGACAGCTGCTCCTGTCCGGCGCCGAAATACGACGCCATTTCATTCTGACTATTCACAAAACGCCCCCGCGATTTCTTCGCTTATGGGCGTGAACGATAGCTGTGATGCTTTAAAATTCCGGCTTGCGACGCCACTCGCATTTTGAACGCATTTGTGACGGCCGTTTAACCATCCGCGCGGGGTGCCGCCGTTAGGCGAGCCAGATCCGATACAGCAGCACCGGCATCAGGCCGAGCATCACCGCCCAGAACCCGAACGACGATACGACGAGAATTCCCTGCAAAAGATCGGCCGGCGCAAATTGTCGGGCGGCCGTCGGTCGGGTGCGATGCCCCATGGTCATTCCCCCTCTGAGAAGCTCCTGGAGAGAAACGATAGGGACGGATGCGTAAACGAGACGTGGATGCGTCATGCGGCGGGTGCGAAGGCTGTTGGGGTGACGTTAACCACGAGCGCGCGCTCTTACCCTCCCCTGCCCTACAGGGGAGGGTAAAGAACTACGCCGCGGCCTGCGTCCGTCGCGCGATCTCGCGATCGATGGTGGCGGCGAGTTCGCTGCTGACTTCCACCATCGGCAGGCGCACTTCGGGGCTGTCGATCAGGCCGCATCGCCACAGCCAGTACTTTGCCGGCGCCGGGCTCGGCTCGGTGAACAACAGGCGCGTCAGATCGGCGACCTCATGCCAGCGCGCCAGTGCCGCATCGTGGTTGCCGCGCTTCATCTCGGCATACACGGCCGCAAAGGTCGCGGTCTCGACATGGGCCGACAGCACGATGCCGCCATCGGCGCCGTCGGCGAGCGCCTCGAAGTAATTCGCGTCCTCGCCGGTGAGCACGCGAAATTCCTTCGGGCGGTCGCGCAAGAGCGCGATCGATTGCTCGCGACTTGCACCGCAATCCTTCAGGCCCACGATGTTCCTGTGCTCGGCGAGCCGCAGCATGGTCTGGTTGGTGATGTTCACCGAGGTGCGATAGGGAATGTTGTAGAGCGCGAGCGGCCAGGCGGCGTGATCGGCGAGCGCCTCGAAATGCGCCAAGAGGCCGCGCTGCGAGGGCCGCACATAATAGGGGCTCGCGATCAGATAACCGTCGATCGGCCAGTCCGCGGTCTCGTCGAGACGTTCCTGCAGCCGCGCGGTGTCGGCGCCCGACAATCCAAGGCAGATCGGCAAGGTGCGGCGGCCGGCGGCCATCTCGTCGCGCACGATCGCGACCAGACGTTCGAGCTCGGCCTCGCGCAGCGTCATGCCTTCGCCGGAGGTCGCTCCCAGGATGAAGCCGTCGATGCCTTGCGCGCTGTAGTGCCGCGTCAGCCGCCGCAGCGACCTCTCGTCGAGGGCGCCGTTCTGAAACGGCGTCACCAGCGGCAGCCACAGCCCGTGCAATTGTTCCTGTAGATCAGTCATGTTTCCAGCTCCTTCTCGGAAAAAAAACCTGAGACGGAGGGCACATGAAAAAACCCCGTCCAGGCGGCGGGGTTTTCGAAGATTTGCAGCGATGACCAAGCTTAGCTAGTGCGCGCAAAAATCCGAGGCCCCGGGATGGGGGCCTTTTTTCGAGGCGATGGCCTCGAACGAGATTGCGCACGACTTCGTGATCATTTGCAAATGATGCGGGGTATGCGTGGAACTGTCAATACACGCGGAAGGCGAAGGCCGATTTCAACGAAAAAAAGCCGGGCCCAAAGAGCCCGGCTTAAGGTATTGGCCACGTGAGGCCGACACAATCACCTTCCAAGAGGGATTACTGAACTCCCGCGCCACTGGAGGAGGGGGACAAATGCGCAACGCGAAGGCTCAGCCTACAAACAGTATGGGCTTGACGAGCGGCCTGCAGCAACAGCCGAGGCCGCATGTCAGTCATGCGGAAATCAGGACGGCCAGCGCTGCGCCTTGCTGACGACGAAGTCGCGGAACACCTGCACGCGCGCGACCGTCTTCAGCTCCTCGGGATAGACGAAATAAGTATCGAGCTGGATCGAGTCGGACTCGCCGAACAGCTGCACGAGTTTGCTCTGTTCCTCGACGAGGTAGTCGGGCAGGGCAGCGATGCCGAGGCCCTGCTGACAGGCGCGCACGAGACCGAGGATGTTGTTCACTCTGAAATAGGCTTCGCGCGGACCGGAGCCGTTGCGCCCGGCTTCGACCAGCCAGTTGCGGTTCTGCAGGTGCGGCGCGAAGCTGCCGTCGGCAAGCGTGATGATGCGGTGGGAGTCGAGCTCCTCCAGCGTGCGCGGCGTGCCGAAGCGCTTGATGTATTCCGGCGAGCAATAAGCGTGGAAGCCCATCGCGAACAGCTTGCGCTGGATGAGATCCGGCTGCGTCGGCTTGCGGGTGCGGATCGCAACGTCGGCCTCGCGCATGGAGAGGTCGAGCTCCTCGTCGGTGACGATCAAGGAGATCCGGATCTCCGGATAAAGCGCGGTGAACTCCCCGAGCCGCGGGATCAGCCAGTTGATGCCGACGCCGGGCGTGGTGGTGATCTTGAGGTCGCCGCTCGGCCGCTCGCGGCTGTCGGTAAGCTTGGCGCGCGCCGCCTGCAGCTGCATGAACACGTCATGCGCGGTGCGGAACAGGAGGTCACCCTGCTCGGTGAGGATCAGGCCGCGGGCGTGGCGGTGGAACAGCGAGACCGAAAGCTCCTGCTCCAGCGCCGAGACCTGGCGCGAGACCGCCGATTGCGACAGGCCGAGCTGCTCGCCCGCATGCGTGAAGCTGCCCGCTTCCGCCGCTGCGTGAAACACCTTCAGCTTGTCCCAGTCCATATCGGTAAATCCGTCGCGTGTTCGAGGCATGATCGTTATTCCGCTGCCGCGCGCTCGCTGGCGCGCAGGGCCAAGAAACGTTCGGCCTCGAGCGCTGCCATGCAGCCGAGGCCTGCGGCCGTGACGGCCTGGCGATAGGTCTCGTCGGCGACGTCGCCGGCGGCGAACAGGCCGGGCATCGAGGTGGCGGTCGAGTTCGGGGCGACCTCGACATAGCCCGACGGTTTTAGCTTGATCTGGTCTTTCACGAGCTCGGTCGCCGGTGCGTGGCCGATGGCGATGAAGACGCCGTCGGTCTTCACGTCCCTCAGCGCGCCGGTCTTGACGTTCTTCAGGCGCACATGGGTGACCTTGTTCGGGTTCTCGGTGCCGCAGATCTCGTCCACGGCGCAGTCCCAGATCACCTTGATCTTCGGATGCTTGAACAGACGCTCCTGCAGGATGCGCTCGGCGCGGAAATGATCGCGGCGATGCACGATGGTGACCTGCGAAGCATGGTTGGTGAGGTACAGCGCTTCCTCGACTGCGGTATTGCCGCCGCCGATCACGACGACGTCCTTGTTGCGGTAGAAGAAGCCGTCGCAGGTGGCGCAGGCCGACACGCCGCCGCCCTGGAACTTGGTTTCGGAGGGCAGCCCGAGCCAGCGCGCCTGCGCGCCGGTGGCGAGAATGACGGCGTCGGCGAGATAGACGTCGCCGGAGTCGCAGATGAGGCGAAACGGCCGCTGCGCGGCCTCCAGCTTGGTGACCAGGTCGGTGACGATCTTCGTGCCGACATGGACCGCCTGCTTCTCCATCTGCTCCATCAGCCAGGGGCCCTGGATCACGTCGGCGAAGCCCGGATAGTTCTCGACGTCGGTGGTGATGGTGAGCTGGCCGCCGGGCTGGATGCCCTGGATCAGGATCGGCTCGAGCATCGCCCGCGCGGCGTAGATCGCCGCCGTGTAACCGGCGGGGCCGGAGCCGATAATGACGACCTTTGCATGAACAGGAGCGGACATTTCGATGGACGCCTTTCACGGGGGATTTGCAGCGCGGGCGCGGAACATGCCGGGAGGCGTCGCGGTGGCGCTGAAATATCAGAGCTAATCTAAGCGTTCTGGTGAGCTATGCAAGAATTGCATTCCCTCTCGGCGGATTTTTCCAACAAGGAACAAAAGTCGATTGCGGTGCACGCGCAATAAAATTGCGCTGGCCATGCAGACTGGGTTATGAGGATTGCGACAAGCCCCACCATTACCGCCGTAAAGGCCAGGAGTTCCAATCACGTGTCGCGGAACCTAGACGAGATCGACCTGAAAATTCTCACTGAGATTCAGGCCGACGGTCGAATCACGAATGTCGAGCTGGCCAAGCGCGTCGGCATCTCGCCGCCGCCCTGCCTGCGCCGCGTCCGGGCGCTGGAGGAGGAGGGCTATATCCACGGCTACCGCGGTCTGTTGGATGCCCGCAAGCTCGGCTTCGACGTGACCGTGTTCGCCGCCGTGCACCTGTCCAGCCAGGCCGAGGCGGATTTGCGTGCTTTCGAGGAATTCGTCCGCGCCGAGCCGCTGGTGCGGGAATGCTGGATGCTGTCCGGCGAGGTCGATTTCATCCTCAAATGCGTCGCCCCCGACATGGCAACCTTCCAGGATTTCGTCACGCACCTCACCGCCGCGCCCCACGTCCGCAACGTGCGGACGTCATTGGTCCTGCATAATTCGAAGTACGAGGCGGCGGTGCCGCTGGACGTGAAGGGGAGACGGTAGGTCTCCACTCTCGTGCCCTGGACGCAGCGCAGCGCTTCTTGGCGGTGCGCTGCAGAGCCGGGGCCCATCTTACCGGGCCTTCCCGTGTTGCTTTCTGGGTCCCGGCTCTGCGCAGCAACGCTATGCGTTGCAGCGCGTCCGGGACACGTGAGTAGCGGACGCTGCTGCCGCACACTCCGTCATTGCGAGCGCAGCGAAGCAATCCAGAATGCCTCCGTGGAAAGATTCTGGATTGCTTGTCGCTTTGCTTCTCGCAATGACGAGGGGGAGAGTGCGTGCTCCACCTCGCGGGCAACATGCCAAACAAAAAGGCCGCGCATCGCGCGGCCTTTTCGAAACGTCAGTGAAGCGGCAAGTTCTTACCGCCACTCTACCTTGGTGATCTCGTACGCCTTGGCGCCGCCGGGGGCGTTGACTTCGACGGTCGACCCCTTCTTCTTGCCGATCAGCGCGCGCGCCAGCGGCGAGGTGATGGAGATACGGCCCTTCTTGGCGTCGGCCTCGACCTCGCCGACGATCTGCCACACCGTCTTCTTCTCGGTGTCCTCGTCGACCAGGGTCACCGTGGCGCCAAACTTGATGGTGTCACCGGAGAGCTTCGAGATGTCGATGATGTCGGCGCGCGCGAGCTTGTCCTCGAGCTCGGCGATGCGGCCTTCATTGTGGGACTGCTCTTCCTTCGCGGCATGATATTCCGCGTTCTCCGACAGGTCTCCGTGCGAGCGCGCCTCCGCGATATGCTCGATGATCCGCGGACGATCTTCCGACTGGCGCTTCTTCAATTCTTCCCCGAGCGCGACAAAGCCGGCCTGGGTCATCGGAACCTTTTCCATCTCTTCTCTCGTCCTTCAGCTGCGCGCCCCGCAAAGACCGGGGCGCGGCAACCTTGATTCGTCGGTATTCCCGGGGCTGAATATGAGCCCATCGGGACGTTATGTGGGTCTGGCGCCGGAACAGAACAACCACATGGCCGGACAGTTCCTCCGGCCATTGCGGGTTCATTGCCAATCACTTAGCGGCGGTTTTGCCGCCGCTAGCGATCAGGTTTCCGAAAAGTAGCTCTGCAGGGTACGAACCTCAAGGTCCCCGCCCAGATAGGCGCGGATGCCCTGCGCGGCCGCCACGGCCCCGGAAAGAGTGGTGTAATACGGCACTTTATGCAAGAGGGCCGCGCGCCGCAGCGAACGGCTGTCGGCCAGCGCCTGCGGGCCTTCTGTGGTGTTGAAGACGAGCTGGACGTCGCCATTGGTGATGGCGTCGACGATGTGCGGCCGTCCTTCCAGCACCTTGTTCACCTTCTCGGTCGGGATGCCCTGGTCGGTCAGGAAGCGCTGGGTGCCGGAGGTCGCCAGCACCTTGAAGCCGAGCGAATGCAGTTCGCGCACGGCTTCCGCGATACGCGTCTTGTCGCTCTCACGCACCGAGACGAACACCGTGCCCTTGCGCGGTACTCGCGTGCCGCCGCCGAGCTGGCTCTTGGCGAAGGCGACCTCGAAGTTGCGGTCGATGCCCATGACCTCGCCGGTCGAGCGCATCTCGGGGCCGAGCACCGTGTCGACGCCGGGGAAGCGCGCGAAGGGGAAGACCGATTCCTTGACGCCGACGTGCTTGAGCTTCGCCTTCTTCAGCTTGAAATCGGCGAGCTTCTCGCCCGCCATGATGCGCGCGGCGATCTTGGCGACCGGCGTGCCGACCACCTTGGCGACGAAGGGCACGGTGCGGGAGGCGCGCGGATTGACCTCGAGCACGTAGATCTCGCCGTCCTTGATGGCGTATTGCACGTTCATCAGGCCGACCACGTCGAGGCCGAGCGCGAGCTCACGGGTCTGACGCTCCAGCTCCTCGATCATCTTCGCGTCGAGCGAGTGCGGCGGCAGCGAGCAGGCGCTGTCGCCGGAATGGATGCCGGCTTCCTCGATGTGCTCCATGATGCCGACGATGAAGGTGTCCTTGCCGTCGCAGAGGCAATCGACGTCGATCTCGGTGGCATCAGACAGATAGCGGTCGAACAGCAGCGGGTTCTTGCCGAGCACGGTGTTGATCTGCCCGGTCTTGTCATTCGGATAGCGCGCCTTGACGTCCGCCGGCACCAGCTCCGGCAACGTGCCGAGCAGATAGTCGTTGAGCTGGTTCTCCTCGCGGATGATCTGCATCGCGCGGCCGCCGAGCACGTAAGACGGGCGCACCACCAGCGGCAGGCCGAGATCTGCGGAGACGAGCCGTGCCTGCTCGACCGAATAGGCGATGCCGTTCTTCGGCTGCTTGAGGCGAAGCTTGTCGAGCACGCGCTTGAAGCGGTCACGGTCCTCCGCAAGGTCGATGGCATCGGGCGAGGTGCCGAGGATCGGCACTTCGGCGGCTTCCAGCGCGCGTGCCAGCTTCAGCGGCGTCTGGCCGCCGAACTGCACGATCACGCCGTGCAGCGTGCCGTTGCTGCGCTCCTTGGCGATGATCTCCAGCACGTCCTCGGCGGTGAGCGGCTCGAAATAGAGCCGGTCGGCAGTGTCGTAGTCGGTCGACACCGTCTCCGGATTGCAGTTGACCATGATGGATTCGTAGCCGGCATCATGGAGCGCGAAGCAGGCGTGACAGCAGCAATAGTCGAACTCGATGCCCTGGCCGATACGGTTGGGCCCGCCGCCGAGAATGATGACCTTCTTCTTGTCGGACGGGGCGCTCTCGTCCGCCGGCGCGCCCGCAAACAGCGCCTCATAGGTCGAATACATGTAGGCGGTGGGCGAAGCGAATTCGGCCGCGCAGGTGTCGATGCGCTTGTAGACGGGGCGAACGCCGAGCGCATGGCGCTTCGCGGTGACCTTGGCCTCCGTCGTCTCGGCGAGCACTGCAAGCCGCGCGTCGGAGAAGCCCATGGCCTTGAGCGAGCGCATCCCGAAGGCATTGTTCGGCAAGCCATTCTTCCGGACCTTTTCCTCCATGTCGACGATGCCGCGCATCTCGCCGAGGAACCACGGGTCGATCTTGCAGGAGTTGAAGATGTCCTCGTTCGACCAGCCGAGCCGCATGGCCTGGGCGACCTGAAGAATGCGGTTCGGCGTCGGCGTGCCGAGCGCGGCACGGATCGCGTTCTTGTCGTCGTCGCGGCCGAGACCCTCGATCTCGATCTCGTCGAGGCCGGTGAGGCCGGTCTCGAGCCCGCGCAGGGCCTTTTGCAGGCTTTCCTGGAAGGTGCGGCCGATCGCCATGACTTCGCCGACCGATTTCATCGACGTGGTCAGCGTGGTGGAGGCGCCGGGGAATTTCTCGAAGGCGAAGCGCGGCACCTTGGTGACGACGTAGTCGATGGTCGGCTCGAACGAGGCGGGCGTGGCGCCGCCGGTGATGTCGTTGGCGATCTCGTCCAGGGTGTAGCCGACCGCGAGCTTGGCGGCGACCTTGGCGATCGGAAAGCCGGTGGCCTTGGACGCCAGCGCGGAGGAGCGCGACACGCGCGGATTCATCTCGATGACGACCATACGGCCGTCGTCCGGATTGACGCCGAACTGCACGTTGGAGCCGCCGGTCTCGACGCCGATCTCGCGCAGCACCGCCAGCGAGGCGTCGCGCATGATCTGGTATTCCTTGTCGGTCAGCGTCAGCGCCGGCGCCACCGTGATGGAATCGCCGGTGTGCACGCCCATCGGATCGAGGTTCTCGATCGAGCAGACGATGATGCAATTGTCCTTCTTGTCGCGCACCACCTCCATCTCGTACTCTTTCCAGCCGAGCACGGATTCTTCGATCAGCACTTCGTTGGTGGGAGACGCATCGAGGCCGCGCTCGATGATGTCGAGGAACTCTTCCTTGTTGTAGGCGATGCCGCCGCCGGTGCCGCCCATCGTGAAGGAGGGGCGGATGATCGCGGGCAGGCCAATCTCGGACAGCGCCATCATCGCCTGCCCCAGCGCGTATTCCTGATAGCGCTTGCGGCGATCGCTCTCGCCCAGCGTCCACTGCCGCTCGAGTTCTGCGAGCGCTGCACCGGACGCCTTCTCACGCTCCGCCTGGTACTTGTCGCGGAAAGACTTCTTTAGGTCGGAGGCGTTGGCGAGCCGCGACTTCGGCGTCTCGAGCCCGATCTTGGTCATGGCCTCCCGGAACAGCTGGCGGTCCTCCGCCTTGTCGATGGCGTCGGCGGTTGCGCCGATCATCTCGACGTGGAACTTGTCCAGCGTGCCCTGGCGGCGCAGCGACAGCGCGCAATTCAGCGCGGTCTGTCCGCCCATCGTCGGCAGCAGCGCGAAGCCGCCGGGAATGACGTGACGTTCCTTCTCGATGATCTTGGCGACGATCTCGGGCGTGATCGGCTCGATATAGGTCGCATCGGCCAATTCCGGGTCGGTCATGATGGTGGCCGGGTTGGAATTGACGAGGACGATGCGGTAGCCCTCTTCCTTCAGCGTCTTCACCGCCTGGGTCCCCGAATAGTCGAACTCGCAGGCCTGGCCGATCACGATGGGACCGGCGCCGATGATCAGGATGGTGGTGATGTCTGTACGTTTGGGCATCAACTCTCGCCGAAGTGGAATTTGGGCAAAAAAAAGGGCGCGCTTGCTGCGCGTCCCTGTGGCCGAGAGCGCGGTGGTCTCCCTCGCGCGCGGGTGGGTCTTAGACCAGTTTTCGGGGCGGCGAAACCCCGAAAAACGCCCATCAACCGGCAATTTTGACCGGTTTTGGCCGGGCCTGCCAGCCACGGGCGAGATGCACCAGAAGCGAGGCCGCAACGCTCGATCCGCCGATCCAGCCGAGGTCGGTCGGCGACAAGGTCGCCAGCACCGCGCCCCCGAGCGCTCCGCCGATGGCGAAGCCGAGATACATGGCGGAGGCATTGAGCGAGAGCGCGATCATCGAGGCCTGCGGCTCGATCCGGATGATGCTGGCGATCTGGGCTGGATAGAACGCCCAGCCCGAGATGCCCCAGAGGAAGATCGCGCCCAGCACGGCGTAGTGGGCCTGGCCGGGCATCAGCTTCAGGACCAGCGAATGCAGGATGAGGGCGCTCGCCATGCCGGCGAGCCCGAGCGCTGCGGTCGCGAGCGAGCCGAGCCGGTCGGCCAGGACGCCACCAAGCATGTTGCCGATCGCCGCCGCGCCGCCGAACACCAATAGCGCCAGGCTGATCTGCGAGGCGTCGAAGCCGAGATTGCGCAACGGAACCGCGAAATAGGTGAATACGGTGAAGCCGCCGAGCGCCCATAAGATCGTGATCAGAAGCGAGACCACGACATTGCCGTGGCGCGCCACCGCGAGCCGTTCGCTGAGCGAAGCCGTGTTGCGCGGCAGCCCGCGGGGCAGCCCGAGCAACAGGCCGGCCAACGCGATGGCGCCGATCAGCGCGACCATGGCAAAGGTCGCGCGCCAGCCGAGCCAGCTGCCGACGAGATTGCCGAGGGGAACGCCGATGACGGTCGCAACCGTAAGACCCGAGGTCACCAGCGCCACCGCCCGGCCCCGCCGTTCGGGCGATGCGACGGCGACCGATACGGAGAGGGCCGTCGGCATGCATAGACCCGAGCCCACGGCCATGAGCATCCGCGAAGCCAGCAGCAGGGCATAATTGGAAGCCACCATGGCCGCGATATTCCCGGCGATGAAGGTCGCCAGCGCCAGGGCGAGTGCGGTACGGCGGTCGAGGTTGTTCAGCGTCACCGCCAGGATCGGCGAGCCCACGGCGTAGGTGAGAGCGTAGGCGGTGACCAATTGCCCGGCAGCGGAAACAGAAATCTGCAAGTCCCCGGCGATGCCGGGCAAAAGTCCTGCGATAACAAAGCCTTCGGTGCCGATCGCAAAGGCCGCCAAGGCCAGCCAGAACACGCTCATTGGGGAAGTCTCTATGTTCAACATCTATTGAACTATCGTCCTTGCTGATCCAGGAGTCAATTTGTTCAAGAACTATTGAACATTGCGACAGTTTAGCTATGATTCGTCCATGAGCCGTACTCCGCTTCACCCGACCCGCGAGCAGATCGAGCTGCCGATGGTTCTGGATTGCCTGAGCGATCCGATCCGGCTTGCCATCGTCTATCAGCTCGCCCAGCAAGAACGTGTCAGCAGCGAGCTCTGCTGCGGCGACTTCAGCGGGCTCGGCGCCAAGTCGAACCTCGCCTACCACTTCGCCAAGCTGCGCGAATGCGGCCTGATGCAGACGCGCGTGGCAGGCACCAACCGCTTCATGCGATTGCGCCGCGAGGATCTGGATGCGCGCTTTCCGGGCCTGCTCGATGCCGTGATCAAATCAGCGGCCAGGGATGCCGGGCGGCTTCAGGTGCTGTCCGGGTGTGACGTGGTGAAGATGGATTGAAGGCAGATGTTGCCTCGGGGGGCAGTCGAAGCGTGCCCGTCGTCGCCCTTCGGGCTTCGCCGAGGCAGCCTTCGCTACGAAAGGGCTTGCCCAGCCGAACCCGCCGCCGCTCTGCGAGCTAAGCGCGGCAAGGCTGGCTTGCCTAGCCGAAGCTGCGTAAGCAGCGAAGGCTGGAGACCCGGCCTGGATTTGAACCAGGATGAAGAGCGTTGCACCGCCCTCGCGTAGACGCTTCCGCCACCGGGCCGCGGCGATCATGACCGATCGGAGTAGGACAAGCCACCTCGGCTAATCGTTATGCTTAACGAACCAGAGGCGGCCAGCCGATGAAGGTCATGCGCCAGCGATTGTGGCCGATATTGGTATGGGCACGCTGGACTGCGAAACCCGCCGCTTTCAGCTTGGCGGTGATCTCGTCCTCGCTATAGCGCTGCAGCCCGATGCGCGTGCGCAGATGACGGTAATCCGACAGCGCGGTGCTGATCAGTCCGATCAGCGCGTCCTTCAGGAAGCCGTGCCGGAGGCCGAAGCCGAGTAGCGCGATGACGTCCCTGAACATGCCGACATTGGGCTGGAGGATGTCGCCCAGCACCAGCTTGCCGGAGGGCTTCAGGATACGGCGGATGTTGAGGAGCGCGGCATCGAGCTCGTCCGGCGTCATGTATTGCGCGACCGAGTTCATCACCACGAGGTCGATGGATTGGTCCTGCATCTTGCGCACGTCGTCGAGCGAGCGGACGCGGATCTTCGTATTCGGGGCAAACCGCGAGATCAGCCGGCCGCGCACACCCGGCGCGGGCTCGGCCAGGATCAGCTGGCCGCAGGCCGATGCCACCTGGTTCGCCGACAGCGCCTCGCCGCAGGCATAGTCCAACACCGTCGCGTCGGGCGAGGAGATGTAGCCGATGATGTCCCGCGCGATGATCTGGAAGTGCAAGTCGCGATGCAGCCTGCTGACATAGATCGTATGCGTGGAGTCGTAATAGTCGATCCAATCGTCCATGGCGTTTCGAAGGTCCCATCGGTTCCTGGGGCAGGAACCGGCGCTGCCGCCTTGCGTTAGGGGTGCGACGGCGCGCCGTCAATGTCCGCGTCCTAACAGGAAGGTCCCCCGTGAGCAAAACCAACAAGGTCTCGCCCGATCTCGATACCCCCACCGATCTGTCGCCCGACGGGGTCAAGAAGGTCTCTGAGGCGCTCAACGTGCTTCTGGCCGACGCCTTCGCACTGTATTTGAAGACCAAGAATTTCCACTGGCACATCAGCGGGCGGCACTTCCGGGACTACCATCTGCTGCTCGACGAGCAGTCGGAGCAGATCTTCGCCACCACCGACCAGCTTGCCGAGCGCGTCCGCAAGATTGGCGGCACCACGCTGAAATCGATCGGCCAGGTCGCAAAGCTCCAGACCATCAAGGACAACAACGAGGACTACGTCCCGCCGCGCGAGATGCTGCGCGAGCTGATGCAGGACAACAAGCACGTCGCAGCCGCCATGCGCAAAGCGCACGATGTTTGTGACGACGCCGGCGATGTCGCCAGCGCCAGCATCCTGGAAGTTTTCATCGACGAGACCGAGCGCCGGACGTGGTTCCTGTTCGAAGCCACTCGGCAGGAAGGCGGCAACGAGGCGTAGGCCGGGCTCTTGTAGGGTGGGCAAAGCGAAGCGTGCCCACCAACTGGGAATGGTGGGCACGGCGCGCAAGGGCGCGCCTTTGCCCACCCAACGGCACCGCGCTTGCGGCTACCGCCACAGCCGCATCAGCGCGCCATGCTTCCCCGTCACGGGATCGGCCAGCGGCAGTGCGACTTGTGGAATCGTCTTCAGCGCCTTGGCGTGGTTCTCCGGCGTTGCGCGCGTGATCTCCATCTTCGCGCCTGGCGGATAGGCCCCGATCACGCAGAAATCATCGCTGGCCTTGATGCATTGATGCCCGGTGCCGGCGGGGAGGATTGCGACGTCGCCGGCCTTGATGTCCAGCTCCTGGCCGTGATCGCCGCCGAAGCGAACCCGTGCACTGCCGCGCGCGACGCCGAGCACCTCATGCACCGTCGCGTGATAATGCAGATAGTCGTAGACGCCGTTGCGCCACGTGCCGCCCCAGCCGTTCGCCTCGAACAGATTTTCGATGGTCGCTTCCGGCTGCTTCGGATCGAGCTTCACCGCGCCCTGGTAGACCAGGAAGGGGCGGATGTTGTTCGGCACGAGCCCGTCATCCTCGAACACGATGGCGAGCGGCTCGGCATTGTCGCGGACGACGGACATGATCGGACTCCTGCGCGAGGATACCAGGGATCAACGAGCGGCGTGAGACGGCGTTCCTCGTTCCACCGTCATTCCGGGGCGACGCGCAGCGTCGAGCCCGGAATCCATCGCGCTGCAGAGTCTGTTGCTTGATGGATTCCGGGCTCGCGCTACGCGCGCCCCGGAATGACGAAAAAGCCCGGGGGCGAGCCCGGGCTTTTGTCGTGAAGTATTCGTGGAGAATGCGCCTTACGCGCTCTTCTTCTGCCGCATCAGGTCGGCGAAGCGCTGGAACAGATAGTGCGAGTCGCGTGGACCCGGTGAGGCCTCGGGGTGATACTGCACCGAGAACACCGGCTTGCCGTCGAGCTGGATGCCGCAATTGGAGCCGTCGAACAGCGAGATGTGGGTCTGCGTCGCGCCCTTCGGCAACGTTGTCTCGTCCACCGCAAAGCCGTGGTTCATCGAGGTGATCTCGACCTTGCCGGTGGTCTCGTCCTTGACGGGATGGTTGGCGCCGTGATGGCCCTGATGCATCTTCTTCGTCCTGGCGCCGACGGCAAGGCCCAGCATCTGGTGGCCGAGACAGATGCCGAAGGTCGGCGTGCCCGACTTGATGACGTCCCGGATCACAGGCACGGCATATTTGCCGGTCGCGGCCGGATCGCCCGGACCGTTGGACAGGAACACGCCATCCGGCTTCATCGCCAGGATGTCTTCGGACGAGGTCGTCGCCGGCACCACCGTCACCTTGCAGCCGACGCCGGCGAGCAGGCGCAGGATGTTGCGCTTGATGCCGTAGTCGATGGCGACGACGTTAAACTCCGGCTTGTCCTGACGGCCAAAGCCCTTGTCCCAGGCCCAAGGCGTCTCGTCCCAGGTGAAGCGCTGGCCGCTCGTGACCATCGGCACGAGGTCCATGCCCTCGAGGCCCGGCCATTCGCGCGCCTCTTCCTTCAGGCCATGCAGGTCGAACTCGCCGGTCTTGGAATGCGCGATCACGGCGTTGGGCATGCCCTTGCTGCGGATCAGCGCGGTCAGCGCGCGGGTGTCGATGCCGGAGAGGCCGATGATGCCGCGCGCCTTGAGCCACTGGTCGAGATGCTTGGTGGCGCGGTAGTTCGAGGGATCGGTGATCGCGGTGCGCAGGATCACGCCGCGCGCGCCGGGCGTTGCCGCCATGTTCACCGTCTCGATGTCTTCGTCGTTGGTGCCGACATTGCCGATATGCGGGAAGGTGAAGGTGATGAGCTGGCCGGCATAGGAGGGATCGGTGAGGATCTCCTCATAGCCGGTCATCGCGGTGTTGAAGCAGACTTCGCCGACGGCGTGGCCTTCAGCGCCGAGACCAAAACCTTCGAGCACCGTGCCGTCGGCAAGCACGAGGAGCGCGGTCGGTTTGTGGTCCGGCCAAGCGGGATCGTTGTCATGTTGTGTCATGAGCGCGTTTCATAGTCCCCGCGAGCGCCGCCGTCAAAGCGGGAGAAGCCGGATTCACATGCGTTTTTGCATATTTGACAGGCCTCCTCGGCCCCTTAAGCTCGGCCGCATAATTTCCGGTAATTTGCGGGGCTTGCGAGGCAATAATGGACCAGACCACCCCGATTCTGCTGGTTCCGGGGCTGGCCTCCTCGGCCCGGATCTACGCCCCCGTCATCCCGCCGCTGTGGCGGTTCGGGCCCGTGATGGTTGCCAACCATATCCGCGATGACAACATGGCCGCGATCGCGCGGCGGGTGCTGAGCGAGGCGCCGCCGCGCTTCGCGCTCGCCGGCCATTCCATGGGCGGCTACATCGCGCTCGAGATCATGCGCCAGGCGGGCGAACGGGTTATAAAACTCGCGCTGATCAACACCCAGGCGCGGCCCGATACCCCCGAGGCAACCGCGCGTCGCCGCGGCCTGATGGAGCGTGCCAGGCGCGGCGAGCTCCGCGCCATCCGCGAGGAGAGCTTTCCGGAGCTGGTACATCCGTCGCGACGCGATGATGCCGAGATTCTCAAGCTTGTGCACGCGCAGGACGAGGATGTCGGCGTCGAGGGCTATCTGCGGCAACAGGCCGCGATCATCGCGCGGGTGGACTCACGACCGACGCTTTCCGCCATCAGCTGCCCGACATTGGTGCTGACGGGCGATACCGACAACACCATCCCGAATGCGCTCTCGAAAGAGATGGCCGAGGGCATCGCCGGCGCAAGGCTCGTGATCCTCGAGCGCTGCGGACACCTGCCGCAAGCCGAGCAGCCGGAAGCCACCGTGCGCGCGCTCACCGAATGGCTCGGAACCGAGGTTGTCTAGAGGTCACGAACGGCCTAGATCAGGCGTCATCTATTCGAAGGGATCACGGTCATGCTGCGCGACGACATCAACAATGCGGTCAAGGAGGCCATGAAGGCCAAGGACGAGCGCAAGCTGTCCACGCTGCGCATGGTCAATTCGACCATCAAGAACGCCGACATCGACGCCCGCGGCAACGGCAAGCCGCCGCTGTCGGACGCCGATCTGCTCGGTGTGCTCCAGAAGATGATCAAGCAACGCCAGGAGGCGGTCGAGCTCTACGACAAGGGCGGCCGCGCCGAGCTCGCAGCGCAGGAGCGCGAGGAGATCGCGGTGATCTCGGCGTATTTGCCGAAACAGATGGCCGACGACGAGGTGAATAAGGCGATCGCGGACGCGATCACCGAGACGGGCGCCGCCGGCATGAAGGACATGGGCAAGGTGATTGCCGTGTTGCGCGCGAAGTACGCGGGGCAAATGGACTTCGGCAAGGCCAGCGGCTTGGTGAAGGCGGCACTGTCGGGCTAGGTGTGGAGCCTCAAGAGGTTATCCTTGGTCAAACCGAGCCTGCTGATCGGCGTTTGAGAGTCTATACCACCGTGAGGTCGGTGCCAGTT
>NZ_LBJC01000022.1 GCF_004114535.1 Bradyrhizobium nanningense | reverse complement strand
CGGACCTGTCGATCACTGGCTCGGGCAATGCGTTGTCCTCGCTCGGGCTCACCGGTTCGACCGGCACCGGCACCGCCTTCACGGCGAGCCGCACCGCGGCCTCCGGCGGCGTCTCGGGCAAGACCTTGACCTTCTCCTCCTTCAATGGCGGCACGGCGGTCAATGTTACCTTCGGCGACGGCACCAACGGCACCGTCAAGACGCTCGATCAGCTCAACACGGCACTTCAGGCCAACAACCTGTCGGCCACGATCGATGCCAACGGCCGGCTCACGGTCTCGGCAACCAACGACTATGCTTCGTCGACGATCGGCTCGGCCGCTGCTGGCGGTACGATCGGCGGCACAATCACCACGGCCCTGAGCTGGTCGAACGCTACCGCGCCGGTTGCTGACGCGGTTGCCCAGGCCACTCGTACCAACCTGGTGTCCCAGTACAACAACATCCTGACGCAAATCGACACGACGTCGCTGGATGCTTCTTTTAACGGTGTCAACCTGCTCAACGGCGACCAGCTCAAGCTGGTGTTCGACGAGACCGGCAAGTCCAACCTGAACATCACCGGCGTGACCTTCAACTCGAAGGGTCTGGGTCTGGCCGGTCTGGTGCAAGGCACGGACTTTATCGACAACTCCGCGACCAACAAGGTGCTCACCAACCTGAACTCGGCCTCGAGCACGCTGCGATCGGAAGCCTCTACGCTCGGTTCGAATCTCTCGGTTGTGCAGGTGCGTCAGGACTTCAACAAGAACCTGATCAACGTGCTGCAGACTGGTTCGTCCAACCTGACGCTGGCCGACACCAACGAGGAAGCGGCCAACAGCCAGGCGCTGTCGACCCGCCAGTCGATCGCGGTTTCTGCGCTGTCGCTGGCCAACCAGTCGCAGCAGAGCGTGCTCCAGCTGCTTCGCTAATAGCGGCTGACATCGCAAACCAAACACGGCGGCGGGGCTTCGGCCCTGCCGTCTTCTTTTTGCGCCCAGCAATCGGGACGACCAAACCGCTGCAAGAAGTAACCATCGGTTATGGTTAACGGGAAGAAAACGTCCCGAAAAGCCGAGAAATTTCAGATCGATCGGCGTCGCTACGGACACGTGCCGACTGCGTTATGGTGAACCGGCGCTTACGGCTCGCGAGCAGATTTCACCCTTTGTTAGGCATGTCGACCCACCCTGCCTCCGTCGCTCGATCCCACAAGATCGAAGGAAGACGAGTCAGCTCCCAGAAGGGTAAAAGTCATGTCCGGTATCGTTCTCTCTGCGTCGGTTCGCCAGAACCTGCTCTCCCTCCAATCCACCGCCGACCTGCTCGCCACCACCCAGTCCCGTTTGTCGACTGGCAAGAAGGTGAACTCGGCGCTCGACAACCCCACCAACTTCTTCACCGCCCAGTCGCTCGACAACCGCGCCAGCGACATCAACAACCTGCTCGATGGCATCGCCAACGGTGTGCAGGTGCTGCAGGCCGCCAACACCGGCATCACCTCGCTATCCAAGCTGCTCGATTCCGCCAAATCGATCGCCAACCAGGCGCTGCAGACCACGGTCGGTTACTCGACCAAGTCGAACGTTTCGACCACGATCGCGGGTGCGACCGCGTCCGACCTCCGCGGCACCACGACCTACACCAGCGCGACTGCGCTCTCCAACGTGCTGTTCTCCGGCAATGCCGGCGGCACCACGGCGGCGACCG
>NZ_LBJC01000021.1 GCF_004114535.1 Bradyrhizobium nanningense | reverse complement strand
CGCCGAGCACTGGATCGTGGTCCGCGGCACCGCGCAGGTGACCGTCAACGAGACCTTGAAGACCGTGCACGAGAACGAGTCGATCTACATCCCCATGGGCGCCGTCCACCGGATGGAGAATCCGGGCAAGATCCAGCTGGAACTGATCGAGGTCCAGACCGGCTCCTATCTCGGGGAAGACGACATCATCCGGATTGAAGACGACTATCAAAGGTCGTAACCACCAAACTCCGAATCACGACCCGGGCCGAACAGGCGATATTTTTCGCTTAAGGTCCGGGCAACGTGTAACTTTTTGAATCAAATCGTGTCCGGGCCGCGAGGGCGGCATTCGCCACAAATGTGGCGTCCGTGCTAGAAGCGCGCCGGGGATTTGCGTTGAATCGGGGTTTGCTCAGATGAGTTCCAAAGGATCTGCACCGGCAAAGGCCGGCTTGCGCGTCGGCGTCATTGGCGCCGGCGTGATGGGCAGCAACCATGCGCGCGTGCTCAGTGGCCTGCCCGGGGTGAACCTCGTCGGCGTCGTCGATCCTTCGCACGCGCATCGCACCCGCGCGACGGAGCTTGCCAATTGCCCGAGCTTCGAGACGCTCGACCAGCTCATCGCCGCCGGCGTCGATGCGGTCACCATCGCAGCGCCGACCCATCTGCATCACGAGGTCGCGCTCGCCTGCATCGCCAAGAACATCCACGTGCTGGTCGAGAAGCCGATCGCATCCACGGTCGAAGAGGGCCGCGAGATCGTCGCCGCCGCGCACAAGGCGGGCGTGACGCTGATGGTCGGCCATGTCGAGCGCTTCAATCCGGCGGTCGCCGCCGTCAAGCAGGCGATCGCGGGCGAGGATATTCTCTCCATCGCGATCACCCGCGTCGGCCCGTTCCCGCCGCGTATGTCCAATGTCGGCGTCGTCATCGATCTCGCCGTGCACGACATCGATCTGATCCGCTGGTTCACCGAATCCGACATCGTCGAGGTGCAGCCGCAGCTGTCGAGCGCGGTCGCCGAGCGCGAGGACATCGCGTTGCTGCAGTTCCGCACCGAGAGCGGCGTGCTCGCCCACATCAACACCAACTGGCTGACGCCGTTCAAGGCGCGCAGCGTCACGGTCGCGACCCGCGGCAAATACGTGATGGGCGACCTCTTGACGCGCCAGGTCACCGAGTGCTTCGGCTTCAAGCCCGACGGCAGCTACTCGATGCGGCATCTGCCGGTCGGCCATGACGAGCCGCTCCGCGCCGAGCTGATCGCGTTCCTCAAGGCGGTGCGCAACGGCGAGACGCCGGCGGTCACCGGCGACGAAGGCGTCGCCAGCCTCGAGATCGCCACCCAGTGCCTCGAGACGCCGTCACGGCCCGCGGCTAAATCGCCCGCACTCAAGGGCCCGCGCCGCGTCGCCGGCTGATCCCTTTCCATGTCGACCGCTCAAAACCAGCAAGGCGCCGAGAACCCGGCTATGAACCAGCATCTGCGTTCCGAACCCATTCCCTTCATCGACGTCGCCTCGCAGCGCCGCCTGCTCGGCGCCTCGCTCGATGCCGCCGTCAAGCGCGTGATGGACCATTGTCAGTTCGTCAATGGCCCGGAGGTGTTCGAGCTCGAGAAGCAGCTTGCGGCCTATTCCGGCGCCAAGCATGTCATCGGCTGCGCCAGCGGCACCGATGCGATCCTGATGGTGATGATGGCGAAGAATGTCGGGCCCGGCGATGCCGTGCTGTGTCCGTCCTTCACCTTCATCGCGACGGCTTCGCCGGTGGCGCGGACCGGGGCGACGCCGGTTTATGTCGACGTCGATGAGGCCACCTTCAACATGAGCCCGGACTCGCTGAAGCGCGGCATCGCGACTGCGCGCAAGGCCGGCCTGAGACCCGTCGCGGTGATTCCCGTCGACCTGTTCGGCCAGCCCGCCGATCACGATTCCATCGCCGAGATCGCCAAGGCCGAGGGCCTGTTCGTGCTCGATGACGCCGCGCAAGGCTTCGGTGCGAGCTACAAGGGCCGCAAGCTCGGCACCCTCGGGCTCGCCACCGCGACCAGCTTCTTCCCGGCAAAACCGCTCGGCTGCTTCGGCGACGGCGGCGCGATCTTCACCGATGACGACGAGCTCGCGGCGACGCTGCGCAGCATCCGCGTGCACGGGCAGGGCGTCGACAAATACGACAACGTCCGCCTCGGCCTGACCGGCCGGCTCGACACCATGCAGGCCGCAGTCCTGATCGAGAAGCTGAAGATTTTTGACGACGAGATCGCCGCCCGCAACAGGGTCGCCGAACGCTACGCGCGCGGGCTCAGCAACGTGGTCACGGTGCCGCGTCTGGCGCCTGGCAATACCTCGGTCTGGGCGCAGTACACGATCCGCCTGCCCAAAGGCACCGACCGCGACGGCTTCGCCGCCGCGCTGAAGGCTCAGGGCGTGCCGACCGCGATCTATTACGGCAAGTCGATGCACCAGCAGACCGCCTACAAGCAGTATCCGGTGGCCGAGGGCGGCCTGCCTGCGTGCGAGAGCCTGTCGCGGGACGTCATCAGCCTGCCGATGCACGCCTATCTGACCGAGGCCGATCAGGAGCGCGTGATCGCCGCCGTGCAAGGCGCGATTGCGGGCTGATCTCTTACCCTCTCCCCTTGCGGGAGAGGTCGTCGCGCGAAGCGCGGCGGGTGGGGGTTCTGTCCTCTTGGGGATGTCCCGTTGCGGAGGTACCCTCTCCCCAACCCTCCCCCGCAAGCGGGGAGGGAGCGCACCTCCATCGCCGCTTGCACCTAGACCTAATCGCGCCATGCTCTAAAACAGACGCATGCTCGGACGCATCTTCACGGTTGGTGGCTACACGCTGCTCTCGCGGCTGACGGGGTTTGCCCGCGACATCATGCTGGCGGCGATCCTCGGCGCCGGTCCCGTGGCCGACGCCTTTTTCGTGGCGCTGCGGCTGCCCAACCATTTCCGCGCGATTTTTGCCGAGGGCGCCTTCAACGCCGCCTGGGTGCCGGCTTATGCGCATGTCCACGGCGAGAAGGGGGAGGCTGCAGCGCACCTGTTCGCCGACCGCATCTTCACGCTGCTGCTGGCTTCGCAAGTGGTGCTCCTGATCGTCGCCTGGCTGTTCATGCCGCAGGCCATGAGTATTTTGGCGCCGGGCTTTTCCGAAGATGCCGAGCAGCGCAGGCTCGCGATCGAGCTGACCCGAATCACCTTTCCCTATCTGCTGCTGATCACGCTGGTGACGCTCTATGGCGGCATGCTCAACGTGATGCAGCGCTTCGCCAGCGCCGCGGCGGCGTCGATCTTCCTCAACGTCGCGATGATGATGACGCTGGCGCTCGCCGCTTGGTTTCCGACCGCGGGCCACGCCGCGGCCTGGGGCGTCCTGATCTCCGGCTTCCTGCAATATTTTCTGCTCGCCGGCGATCTCGCCCGCCATGGCGGCCTGCCGCGCTTTGCACCGCTCAAGCTCGACGAGGACATCCGCGGCTTCTTCAAGGCGCTGGGCCCGGCGACGCTGGGCTCGATGGGCACGCAGGTCGCGCTGTTCGCCGACACCATCATCGCGACCTTCCTGCCCGCCGGCGCGCTGTCGGCGCTCTATTACGCCGACCGGCTCAACCAGCTCCCGATCGGCGTGATCGGCATCGCCATCGGCACGGTTCTGCTGCCGGAGATGTCGCGGCGGATCACCGCCAACGACCACGACGGCGCGATGAAGGCGCAGCGCCGCGCCTTCGATTTTACGCTGTTGTTCTCGATCCCGTTCGTCGCGGCCTTTCTCACCGTGCCCGACGAGATCGTGCGCGCGCTGTTCGCCCGCGGCGCGTTCTCCAAGGCCGATGCCGTCGCCGCCGGCGGCACACTCGCGGCCTATGCCATCGGGCTGATCCCCTTCGTGCTGATCCGCAGCGCGGTCGCGACCTTCTATGCCCGCAAGGACACCGCAACGCCTGTGCGCGCGTCGCTGACCGGTATCGCGGTCAACGTCGCGCTGAAGGTTGCCTTGATGGGATCGCTCGCGCAGATCGGCCTCGCGCTCGCGACGGCCGTCGGCGTCTGGACCAATCTGCTGCTGGTGCTGTTCTTCGCCCTGCGACGAGGCTTCCTCGTGCCGGACCGCGCCTGGCTGTTGTCGCTCGCCAAATTCCTGCTGACCGGATTGATCCTGGCCGCCGCCTTCTGGCTGATCGCGCGCGTCAGCGGTTCTTCGCTCGGCGCGATGCAATTCCGGGACGAAGTGACGCTGGCCCTATTGGCCGCCGGCGGCACGATCGTCTACGCGCTCGCGATCCTCGTCCTGTTCGGCCGCAGCTGGCTGGTGTCCCTGGTGCGGGGCTAGGCGTTACCCGCCATGACCGCATCATGCCCCGCGGGGGCGCCCTTCATTCGATTCGCCGACCGTGATACGATCTTCGATATTCAGGTGCCGTCCTCACGCAACAACGCAATGAGGCAGTGACCATGACATTCCGCTCTCCCACACCTCGGATCGACGAGTTCGCCACCAGTAATGCCGACCTGCTGATCCTGATCGGCCGCATCCTGCTTGCATGGGTCTTCGTTGGAAGCGCGTACGGAGCACTTACTAACTTCAGTGGCTCAGTAGGCTATTTTCGGTCGCTGAACCTTCCAGTGCCCCAAGTGTTCACGACGATCACCGTCGTGGTGGAAATAGTGCTGTCGGCGGGTTTGGTCCTTGGCATTGGCACGCGCTACTGCGCAATTTTGGCTTTCCTGTTTGTAGTCTCGGCTACCGCAATCGCACATCGTTACTGGGAATATCCCGCCGGTCCGCAACAGATTGGGCAGTATAACAATTTCTTGAAGAACATCTCGATATTGGGAGGCGCGCTGTTGATCCTAGTCACCGGAGGAGGCCGGTTCTCCCTCGATCGGAGGCTGGCGGGCTAGCGGCGTTGTTCGTTTCAGCCTCTCTCTGCGTGATAGCCAACAACTTGCCTGAGCCTGAACTTACCTGAGAACTTACGGGGAGCGGTGGCGCAAGCGTCATCGCCCCCTCGCAGGGCCGAGAGAGTGTGGGGCCGCACGATGTGCGCGACTCGGTCCACGCCATCAACGCGGCGCGCAGCTCTGCCAGTTCGGGAGCTGCCAAGCCGCGCCCTTCAGTCCGCTATTGCGTCACTTCGCCCTAGGCTTGAACGCAACCTGGAGCAGATGGCCGAGGAGTTTTGAGAGAGGCTTCAACTGCTCACCTGCGATCCCGAAGAAAAGCATCAGCCACGTCGCCAGCGCGGCACACCACAATAGGCTTTCCAATGTCTCGGGCATCAGAGTACCCCTTCAAACAATTCCTTGAAATCCGAGTAGTGTTGCCGATCGGGCCCCGCGCAGCAAGTCCTCCTAAAAGTGGCAACATGCTGGAACACTCGGAAGAACCGTTAGCTCGCCATGACATTCGTCAAAGCAGGGCCTCTGTGCTCCGGGGAAGCTGGGCCAATCTGCCGCTGGTGCTGTTCTTTGCGGTGGGACGAGCTTTCTCGGACCGGACCGTGCCTGACTGGTCTCGCTGGTACGCAGCCACGCGAGCTTCCAGCGGCGAAGGCGCCAGCGCGAGCGGCTCGCCCCCAGGATGCAACAGGCGTGCGTACATCCCTTGATTTTGCGCGATCGCCGTGCTATCGGCTTCCTCATGATCAAATGCTCGCGTAAAATCAACTTCAACCACATGACCCGCTTCGGCTGGGCCGTGGAAGGAGTCGTGCGCTAAGAATTCGACGACGACATCTCTTCCACCAGGCCCCGCCGGCATCGGACGGGGCCTTTTCTTTGGCCACGCTCCCTGCCGGCTCAACAGCAGGAGCATCCGATGCCACCCCAACAGACGAACATCTCACCCGAAATTGAGGTCGATGCCGCAAGGCGCGACCTCGACCTCTCCATCGTCTTCAGCCTGCTCAGGCGGTACTGGCGTGTATTTCTTCAGCGGCGCCAGGGCCAGCGAGTGACCTTGCACGACCTCAGCGACAGGGAGCTGATGGATATCGGCTTGACGCGCGGCGAGATCGACAGCGTCGCGCCGGAGCGCGCCATCGAGAGGTTGAGAGACAGCGCGAGGACTCTGTGGGGTCGTGGTGGGATGTGACAGCCCCACCAATCCCCGCCGACCCAAGGGAGAGGACGCGATCATGATATCGCATGCTGCCAGTGCTCAGGCGGATGTAGACATGCGCCGATTGACTGTCGATGACCTCGATCTCTTTCGCGACATTCGCGCGGAGGCGCTTCGGACGCACCCTCAAACGTTCTTTTCTCCTGAAGAGGAGGAGGGCGGGGAGGCGATGATGGCGGTTTATCGCCGTTGGCTGAGTGGGACCATCCTTGGCGCCTTTGGGCGGGGAAATTTGATCGGAGTCGCGGGCTTCTACGTCTCGCCTGCGCGTCGATTGCAGCACAGGGGTCACATCTTCACGGTCTATGTGAGGGAAGACGGCCGAGGTAAAGGGGTCGGAGATCGACTCACCAAGGAGCTTCTTGTCCATGCCGAGGCCTGCGTCGAGCAGGTACATCTCGAGGTCCTGCTCGAAGCCAAAGCTGCAATCAGGACCTACAAGCGCAACGGGTTCGAGGTCTACGGCACGGATCCCGCTGCCGTCCGCATAGGTGACGCCACGTATGACAAGTACCTTATGGTCAGAAAATTCACCCCCTAAGGCCGTTTGGCACGACTGCGCGACCTGGTTGCGCCAGAACCGTCGGCGGTGGCTTCGAATCATCGACCTCAATGGGCAACGCCCACCTAAACCCGTTTGCCTTGCCAGTTTTTCCACGGCAATATGCCCTCAAAACAACCATGAGAACGGGAAGATAAAATGGCGGCTCCCATCAAGTTCGGCGTTGGCCAAAGCGTGCTGCGCAAGGAGGATGACGCGCTCATCCGCGGCAAGGGCCGCTACACCGACGATTACGCGCCGCAGGCCGCGCTCCGCTGCCTGATGCTGCGTTCGCCGCACGCGCATGCCAAATACACCATCGATGCGAATCGTGCCCGCACGCTCCCCGGCGTCGCACTGATCCTGACCGCGGACGATGTGAAGGATCTCGGCAATCTGCCCTGCCTGTTCAATCTCGAGACCGATCCGTTCACCGGCCCGCCTTACCCGATCCTGGCCAAGGACGAGGTGCGGCATGTCGGCGATGCCATCGCCTTCGTGGTCGCCGAGACCATCGACCAGGCCCGCGATGCGATCGAGGCGATCGACGTTAAATGGTCGCCGCTGCCGGCGGTGACCGGCGTCGTCAACGCCGTCAAGAAGGGCGCGCCGCAGGTCTGGCCCGACAAGGCCGGCAACGTGCTGTTCGATGTCTCGATCGGCGACAAGAAAGCAACCGAAGCTGCCTTCGCCAAGGCGCATGCGGTGGCCGAAATCTCGATCGTCAATCCGCGCGTGGTCGCGAGCTTCATGGAGACGCGTGCGGCAGTCTGCGAATACGACGCCAAGCGCGATCATCTGACGCTGACGGTCGGCAGCCAGGGCAGCCACCGCCTGCGCGACATCCTGTGTCAGAACGTGCTCAACATCCCCACCGACAAGATGCGGGTGATCTGCCCCGACGTCGGCGGCGGCTTCGGCACGAAGCTATTTCCGTACCGGGAATATGCCCTGATGGCGGTCGCCGCGCGCAAGTTGAAGAAGGCGGTGAAGTGGGCGGCCGACCGCTCCGAGCATTTCATGGGCGACGCGCAGGGCCGCGACAACGTCACCACCGCGAAGATGGCGTTGGCTGAAGACGGCAAATTCCTCGCGATGGATTGCGACCTGATGGGCGACATGGGCGCCTATCTGTCGACCTTCGGGCCCTATATTCCTCATGGCGGCGCCGGCATGCTGCCGGGGCTCTACGATATCCAGGCCTTCCATTGCCGGGTGCGCACCATCTTCACCCACAGCGTGCCGGTCGATGCCTATCGCGGTGCGGGCCGGCCCGAGGCCGCCTATGTCATCGAGCGCCTCGTCGATGCCTGCGCACGCAAACTCGACATGACGCCGGATGCCATCCGCCGCAAGAACTTCATTCCGCCGAAGGCGCTGCCGTACAAGACCGCGACCGGCAAGGTCTACGATTCCGGCGACTTCGCCGCGCATCTCAAGCGCGCGATGGAGATCGCCGAGTGGAAGGAATTTGGAAAGCGCGCCAAGGCGGCCAAGAAGGGCGGCCTGATCCGCGGCATTGGGCTGGCGAGCTATGTCGAGGTCTGCGGCACCATGGGCGAGGAGACCGCCAATGTGCGGCTCGATCCCAACGGCGACGTCACCGTCCTGATCGGCACGCAGTCGAGCGGGCAGGGCCACCAGACCGCCTATGCGCAGATCGTCGCCGAGCAGTTCGGCGTCGCGCCCGAGCGCGTCCACATCCACCAGGGCGACACCGACGAGATCGCCACGGGCCTCGGCACCGGCGGCTCGGCTTCGATCCCCTCCGGCGGCGTCAGCGTCGAGCGCGCCACGCGCGAGCTGGGGCAAAAGCTCAAGGAGATCGCGGCGCAGGCGCTGGAGGCCGGCGCCGGCGACCTCGAGATTTCGGAAGGCGTGGTGCGCATCGCCGGCACCGACCGTTCGATCTCGTTCGCCGATCTCGTCAAGCGGCCGGGCGTCGATCCGTCGAAGCTGAATGGCAGTGCAACGTTTGCCAGCGCCGACGGCACCTATCCCAACGGCACTCATGTCGCGGAGGTCGAGATCGATCCGGCCACCGGCATCATCAAGATCGTGAACTACGTGATCGTCGATGATTTCGGCAAGACGCTCAATCCGCTGCTGCTGGCGGGCCAGGTGCATGGCGGCGCAATGCAGGGCATCGGCCAGGCGCTGATGGAGCAGGTGGTCTATGGCGCGACCGACGGCCAGCTCATCACCGCGACCTACATGGACTATGCGCTGCCGCGGGCGGCGGACGGGCCGGCCTTCGCGTTCGAGACCCACAACGTCCCTTGCAAGACCAATCCGATGGGCGTGAAGGGGGCGGGCGAGGCCGGCGCGATCGGCTCCTGTCCGGCCGTCGTCAACGCCATCGTCGATGCGCTCTGGCGCGAGTACAAGATCGACCACATCGACATGCCGGCAACGCCCGAGCGGGTGTGGATCGCGATCAGCGAGCACCATCGCCGTCACAGCCTGTAAGTCCAAGCAAACGCGGAACGCGTTTTGCGGGCTCTGCCAAATGAGCCAGAGTGCGACGATTTATCGTCGCGCTCCGGACGGAATGAAATCTGCCAATCGGTGTTGGCCCATGGAGGGGTCGGCACGATCCTGCATTAGGGAAAGGGATTTTGCGAATGAAGCGAGTGTTGGTTGTCGGGGGCGTGCTGCTGCTCGGGATGGGCGCGGTCTGGGCGGAACAGGATTCCGTCAAGGAAGCTCAGACCCTCATGAAGGGCAACGGCAAGAACGCCGGCGCGATGTCGGCGATGGTCAAGGGCGAAAAGCCCTACCACCAGGCCACGGTGGACAGCGCGCTGGCGCAGTTCGAGGATACCGCCAAGAAGCTGCCGAACTTGTTTCCGGCGGGCGCCAAGGGCCTGAAATTTGACGGTGACTACTCGACCTCGCCGAAGATCTGGGAGGACAAGGCCGGCTTCGAGGCGAAAATCGCAAGCTTCGCCAAAGTCGTTCGCGAGGCCAAGGGCAAGATCAAGGACCTGGATTCGCTCAAGGCCAATCTGCCCGCCATCGGCAAGGAATGCGGCGGCTGCCACGAGACCTACCGCGTCAAGAACAGCTGAGGCCGAAGAAAGGCCTCGTAGCCAGAATGAGCGAAGCGATATCCGGGGATTCCAGCCAGCTGATAGTCTGTCCCGGATGTCGCTTCCGCCTTCGCTCCTTGAGCTTCGGCGGACAAATCGCTCCGTCCGGGCCATAGATTCCACGGACTCACGAAAGGGCGGTTGCGAAATCAGCTGCCCTTTTTCCGTTTGCAAGTCTGACGGATCGCCGTCCGAGCGGTTATGTTCGCACCAACTGCCGTAGCGTTGATGCGAGTCGGCGCATCTGTTTCCCGATTGCGTCATGACATCAGGAAGTTCCAACGCGCGGCGAGGATTTCAATCAACAGCGAGACAGGCCATGGCAAAACCGTTCCCGTCGAAGACCCACATCGGCAATCACATGCTGCATCCTGAAACGCTGATGCTGACCTATGGCTATGACCCGCAATTGTCGGAAGGCGCCATCAAGCCTCCGGTGTTCCTGACCTCCACCTTCGTGTTCAAGACCGCCGAGGACGGGCAGGACTTCTTCGATTACGTCGCCGGCCGGCGCGAGCCACCGGAAGGCATGGGCGCGGGCCTGGTTTATTCTCGCTTCAATCATCCCAACAGCGAGATCGTCGAGGACAGGCTCGCGGTCTATGAGCGCACCGAGAGCTGCGCGCTGTTCTCGTCCGGCATGGCGGCCATTGCGACCACGATCCTGGCTTTCGCCCGTCCCGGCGACGTCATTCTGCACTCCCAGCCGCTCTATGGCGGGACGGAAACGCTGCTGACGAACACGCTGGCGCGTCTGTCGATCGGCGCCGTCGGCTTCGCCGACGGGATCGACGAGGCCGCGGTCAAGCAGGCCTCGGAGCAGGCCATGGCCAAAGGCCGCGTCTCGATGATCCTGATCGAAACTCCGGCCAACCCGACCAACGGCCTGGTCGATATCGCGATGATCCGCCGCATCGCCGATTCCATCGGAAAGGCGCAGGGGCACACGCCGATCATCGCGTGCGACAATACGCTGCTCGGCCCGGTGTTTCAGCGGCCGATCGAGCACGGCGCGGATCTGTCGCTGTATTCGCTGACGAAATATGTCGGCGGCCACTCCGACCTGATCGCTGGCGCCGCCCTCGGCTCGAAAGCGATGATGAAAGGCATCAAGGCGCTGCGCGGCGCCATCGGCACCCAGCTCGACCCGCATTCCTGCTGGATGATCAACCGCTCGCTCGAGACACTGAGCCTGCGCATGGAGAAGGCCAACAGCAACGCGCGCCTCGTGGCGGATTATTTGCGCGATCACCCCAAAGTGGCCAAGGTCCATTACCTCGGTCATCACGAGGAGGCTTCGCCCTCGGGGCGGGTATTCGCGCGGCAGTGCCTCGGGGCGGGCTCCACGTTCTCGTTCGACATCGTCGGCGGCAAGGAGGCGGCGGTCAAATTTCTCAATGCGCTCCTAATCCTCAAGCTGGCGGTGAGTCTCGGCGGAACGGAATCGCTCGCGAGCCTGCCCGCAACCATGACTCATTCCGGCGTTCCTGCCGACATCCGCCAAAAGATCGGCGTGCTCGATTCCACGATCCGGCTGTCGATCGGTATCGAGAATCCGTCGGATTTGATCGCCGACCTCGCGCAAGCGCTGAACGCGGCCTAGGCGCGGCACCAAACGAAAAGGCCGGGCGCTCCCTCCTGCGCCCGGCCTTCGCGCCACGAAGCAGCGTTGCGGCTTACTTCGTCACCTGACCCCGGATCTCGCCGCCCGGATTGGCCGCGGTATGGATGTTGATGTATAGCTTGCCGCCGAGCAGATCGGCGGCCTGCGCGTCCGTCAGCGTCGCTTCGCCCTTGACCGGGCTTGCGGTCGCATTCGGGATCGCGACCGCGACGCCGGCGTTCTTGCCGGCCTCGGCAGGCCCGTGGAAATGCGCGGCGGTGGCGGGTCCGGAGAGCCCGGAATAGGTGACGGTCCAGGACAGCTTCTTGCTGGCGGCATCATAGTTCAGATCGGCGGTTCCGGTGCCGCTGCTGCTCGTTGCCGGCACCTCGGACTTGCCGTCGAGCGTTGCTTTGAGCTTTTCAGCGCTGGCCGGGCCCGCGAAGGTAACGGCACCGAGCGCTAAGGCGGCAATGACGGTCTTGTTCATGACGTTCTCCCTGCTGAACCCGTTCGGGCTGCCAAACTTCCAACAGCCGGAATTTCAGTTTATTCCCGTTTCCGGCCGGAGCGGGCTAAATTCTTCGTGGCTGGAGCCGCGACGACATCGGTCTTAGATTTGCCGCGACGGGTGAATGGATCTGCATGTTGCAACGAACAATTCTCGTAGGGCTGCTCGCGGCGCTCGCTGCCGCGGGCGTCTATTGGTGGTTCAGCGCGCCGGTGGTGGCGGCCGCCGGCAACGCGCCGGGCCATGTGGCCAACCTTGCCAATGGCGAAGCAATGTTCAACGCCGGCGGCTGCGCGTCCTGCCACGCCTCGCCCGACCAGCCCGATCGTAGCAGGCTCGGTGGCGGCGTCGCGATCAAGTCGCCGTTCGGAACGTTCTACGCGCCGAACATCTCGCCCGATCCGAACGACGGCATCGGCAAATGGACGGAGGCCGACTTCGTCAACGCAGTGATGCACGGCGTGTCGCCGGGTGGGCAGCATTATTTTCCCGCCTTTCCCTATCCGTCCTATCGGCACGCCAGGCGCGAGGACGTGCTGGATCTCTTCGCCTACTTGAAGACGCTGCCGCCCGTGACCGGCAAGGTGCGCGACCATGACATGCGCTTTCCCTTCAATGTCCGGCGCAATGTCGGCATTTGGAAATTCCTGTTTCTGGACGACAAGCCGCTCATTGCCGACGGCAGCAAGTCACCGCAATTCAATCGCGGCGCCTATCTCGTCAACAGCTTTGGCCATTGCGCCGAATGCCATAGCCCGCGCAACGCGCTGGGCGGCATCATCTCGAGCCAGCGCTTTGCCGGCGGGCCCAATCCGGAAGGTGAGGGCTGGGTGCCCAACATCACCCAGAAGCGCCTCGGCGAGTGGAGCACGAAGGACATTGCCTATTTCCTCAGGAACGGCGAATTGCCCGACGGCGACAGCATCGGCGGCGCGATGACGCGCGTGATCAAGAATACCTCGCAATTGTCCGACGAGGATATTGCGGCGATGGCGGAGTACCTCAAGTCGCTGCCGCCGGTGGACGGTCCGCCACGACCCAAACGCAAGGAAGCCGGCAAGGAAGCTGGTTAGCTGCGGGCTAGCTGGCGCCAAACGCCTTGAAGGTGATGATGGTGAGGGTGTCCTGGATGCCCGGCAGCACCTGCACCTTCTCGTTGACGAAATGGCCGATGTCGGTGTCCTTGTCGACGTAGAACTTCACGAGGAGGTCGTATTGGCCGGCCGTGGAGTAGATCTCGGAGGCGATCTCGGCTTCGGCAAGCGCATTGGCCACCGTGTAGGACTGGCCGAGCTTGCATTTGATCTGGACGAAAAAAGGAACCATTGCGGGCACTCCGAAAGCGTATCTGGCGGCTAATAGGCCAAAACCGGCACGATTTAGCAAGCGGACTTGCTGGCCGCCAGATGCCGGGTCCGGCGACTCTAGGTCGCCACGGGCGCCGCGGCGAATGCGTCTCTGAGCCGCTGGGCGAGCTCGGCCTTGCGATAGGGCTTGGTCAGCACGATCGCCTGCGGGTGGGCGCGGCCCTGCTCGACCAGGGTCTCCAGTGCGTAGCCCGAGGTGAACAGGACCGGCAGCGAGGGGCG
The DNA here is from genome assembly GCF_004114535.1 of Bradyrhizobium nanningense. Classification (GTDB taxonomy): domain Bacteria; phylum Pseudomonadota; class Alphaproteobacteria; order Rhizobiales; family Xanthobacteraceae; genus Bradyrhizobium; species Bradyrhizobium nanningense. Next base: position 66,667 of record NZ_LBJC01000021.1, on the reverse strand, counting down.
AATCTGCCGCGCCTGATCGGCGAGCTCCCAGCCGCTCATGCCGCCGGGCATCACGATGTCGGTGAACAGCATGTCGATGCTGGGGTCGGTGCGCAGCTGCTGCAAGGCCTCCTTGCCGTTGACCGCGGCGACGACGCGATAGCCGAGGGCTTCGACCCGTCGAATGACGGAGGAGCGAACGAACGGATCGTCCTCGGCGATCAGGATCGTCTCGTATCCCCGCGGCGCTGCGTCCTCGCCGTCGGAAAGGTCGGCCTGTGATTGTCCGGTGTCCGCGCGCGGCAGGTAGATCCGGACCGTCGTCCCAAGGCGTGTGTCGCTGTAGATCGAGACGTGGCCATTGGATTGCTTGGCGAAGCCATAGACCATGCTGAGGCCGAGACCCGAGCCTTTGCCGACTTCCTTGGTGGTGAAGAACGGCTCGAAGGCGCGCTGCGCGACTTCCGGCGTCATGCCTTCGCCGTCGTCGGTGATCGAGATCAACGCGTAACTGCCGGAGGCGACTTCGGGGTGCACGGCGCGATAATCGTCGTCGAGCGTCGTCGACTCCGTGCTCAGGGTCAGGTGACCTCCGGCCGGCATGGCATCCTGGGCGTTGAGCGCAAGGTTCAGCACGGCGGATTCGAGCTGGGCCCGATCTGCGAAGGCCAGGATCGTGCCGGGCCCGGAGGCCGTCGTGATCTCGATGTCCTCGCGCAAGGTGCGCTTGAGCAGCTTGAACATGGACTCGAGCAGGCCCCGGCAGTCAATCGTCTGCGGCTGCAGCAACTGGCGGCGGCTGAATGCGAGCAGCCGCTGCGTCAGCTCGGCGCCGCGCTCGCCCGACTGCGAGATGTCGTCGGCGAAGCGCCGCAGATCGGGCCTCGCCTTGAGCTGCTCGCTCAAATGCTCGGCGTTGCCGATGATGACGGTCAACAGATTGTTGAAGTCGTGAGCGATGCCGCCAGAGAGCTGGCCGACCGTCTCCATCTTCTGCGCCTGCTGAAGCTGCCGCTCGGTCAGCTTGCGCGCGGTCAGGTCGTGGACGATGCCGACGAAGATCAATTCGCCATCCTGCCGCGCCTGGCCGACCGACACGTCCATCGGAAAGGTCGATCCGTCCTTGCGCAGGCCGGTGGCCTCGCCGGCAGTCGCGAAATGCCTCGCAGGGCTGTCGGGCACAGCGCCCGCCTCGGGCATCAGCATCCTGACGTTCCGGCCCATCACCTCGTCCGCAGTGTAGCCGAACAGGCGCTCGCAGGCCGGATTGAACAGCAGGACGCGATCCTGCGCATCGAACAGGATGACGCCGTCGACTGCGGTCTCGACGATGGCGGTGAGGCGCGTCACGCTCTCGCGCATCGCACGCTGCGCGTCGCTGACCTGCTGGAGCAGCAGCGTGGCGTCGCGGCTCTTGATTTCCTCTTCCTCGAGCGCGGCCTGGACTTGGCGCAGCTCGAACGGCGAGGGGATCGTCAGGATCTTCGGCAGCAGCGGCCAGAGCGCGCCCGCCGTGACCACCGATGCCACCGCGGTCGCCGCCTTGACGATGCCCTCGATGCCATAGACTGGGACCCAGAGCGTGTAGATCGACAGCACATGAGTCAGGCCGCAGGCCATGATGAAGATCGCGAAGGCCCAGTAGACCCAGCCGAATTTGAGGTCGCGCCGCCTGGTGACCAGAATTGCGAGGGCAAACGGGATCGAAAAATAAGCGGCAGCGATGCAGGCGTCGGAGACGACGTGAAGCCAGATCAGCTCGGGTTCCCACAACAGGCAGATGCCGTGCGGCGAAAGCATGGACGAGTCGAGGAGACGTTCGAAGAAGGCCCACATCGTTCCACCCCAGCATTCCATTCCAGGCGGTCCCCGGGCCGGGGCGGCCCGGGACAGCGGTGTCGCCAGGCAGTTCCGCCACTGACGTCTCACGCATCGGCGAAGCAGTTCGCGACTATATCAAGGGCGCGGCGAGGTTGCATTTTCAAGCCCGTATCGTTGCGGGCGCTGGGGCCCGCCGTGTCCGCCTGATTCGGACTGGGCGCCACGGCGCGAATCAGGCCGGCTGCCGCCGGCGGCTTGCCGGTGTTCCACGGCCGCGCTAGGACAGGCCATGGCGTCCGTATCCAGCAAACGTGCCCGGCGATGACGACCCCGGTCGCACTCACCATCGCCGGTTCCGATTCGAGCGGCGGCGCCGGCATCCAGGCCGACTTGAAGACCTTTGCCGCGCTCGGCGTCTACGGCGCGTCCGTCATCACGGCCTTGACCGCGCAGAACACGCGCGGCGTCAGCGGCATCCACGCGGTGCCGGCGCAATTCGTCACCGAGCAGATCGATGCGGTGTTCTCCGATCTCGAGATCGGCGCGGTGAAGATCGGCATGGTGCCCCAGGCCGGCAGCATCGACGCGATCGCGGCCGCGCTGTCGCGCTGGTCGCCGCGGCACGTCGTGCTCGATCCCGTGATGGTTGCGACGTCAGGGGATCGTCTGCTCGCCGCGGAAGCCGTCAATGCCCTGCGCACAAAACTGATACCGCTGGCGTCGGTGATCACGCCGAATCTGCCGGAGGCCGCGGCTCTGCTCGACGAGCCGGTCGCGGCGAGCGAGACGGAGATCGAAAGCCAGGGACGGCGCCTGCTGACCGTCGGCTGCCGTGCGGTCCTGATCAAGGGCGGCCACGGCGAGGGCGCCGAAAGTATCGACTATCTCGTCGATGCCGACAACATGCTCGCGCTCACCGCGCCGCGCGTGGCGACCCGCAACACCCATGGCACCGGCTGCTCGCTATCCTCGGCGGTCGCGGCGGGGCTGGCCAAGGGCGAGGATCTGGCAAGCGCCGTGCGCAACGCCAAGGCCTGGATCAGCGCGGCGATCGCCGCCGCCGACCGTTTCAGCATCGGACACGGCCACGGCCCGATCCATCATTTTCACAGGTTCTACTGACGGCCTTCCCTAGCGATCTCGCCGCTCAGGTGGCGCAAAGCGCCATCCGCCGTGGGCCTGCCCTCCTGGGGGGCGAGAGCCCTCCTGCGGCGCCATGTCGCCTGATTGTCGCATGCGGCTGATATTCGCAGGAAGGGCGAGGCTAGGTGTGATTCGTATCTGAGCGTGCCTCGAGGGTCCAATCGGTCATCCCCCTGTCACGGGACATTGTTACAGGCTGGCGCATGGGAAGTTACGATGTGAGTGACGAGAGCCCGGAGCGGCGCTTTCGCACGTTGTTCATCTCCGACGTTCATCTCGGAGCCCGCGGTTCTCAAGCCGATCTTCTGCTCGACTTCCTGCGCTACCATGACGCCGACACGATCTATCTCGTCGGCGACATCGTCGATGGCTGGGCGCTGAAATCGAGCTGGCTCTGGCCGCAATCGCACAACGACCTCGTGCAGAAGCTGCTGCGCAAGGCGCGCAAGGGCGCCAAGGTCATCTACATCCCCGGCAATCACGACGAGTTCCTGCGCAACTATTACGGCACCCATTTCGGCGGCATCGACGTGGTCGAGAATACCGTCCACACCGGCGTCGACGGTAAGCGCTATCTCGTCATCCACGGCGACATCTTCGATCTCGTGGTGCAGAACGCGCGCTGGCTCGCCCATCTCGGCGACAAGGCCTACGATTTCGCGATCCAGATGAATCGTTTGGTCAACTTCTTCCGCCGCCTGTTCAAGGTGCCCTATTGGTCGCTGTCGCAATGGGCCAAGCAGAAGGTCAAGAACGCGGTCAATTATATCGGCGCATTCGAGCAGGCGCTTGCTGCCGAGGCGCGGCGGCACGACGCCGACGGCGTGATCTGCGGCCACATCCACTACGCCGTGATTCGCGACGAGGGCGGCATTCGCTACATGAATTGCGGCGACTGGGTCGAGAGCTGCACCGCGCTCGTCGAGCACGACGACGGCCATTTCGAGATCATCACCTGGGCGGATCATCTGCAGAAGCCGGCAGCCGTCCCGCAGGTTGCAGCCAGAGCTGCATAACAGAGGCCGCCTGATGCGCATCCTGGTCGCGACCGACGCCTGGCACCCGCAAGTCAATGGTGTGGTTCGGACGCTGACCAAGCTCGCTGATGCTGCCGAGGGGCTCGGCGTCGAATTTGTGTTCCTGACGCCGCAATCGTTCCGCACCTTCGCGATGCCGAGCTATCGCGATGTGCGCCTCGCAATGCCAAGGCCCGCCAGAATCGCAAAGCTGATCGAGGAGGCACGTCCCGACAGCATCCACATTGCGACGGAGGGGCCGATCGGCTTGATGGTCCGCCGCTATTGCCGCCAGCGCAGGCTGCCGTTCACGACCAGTTTCCACACCCGCTTTCCCGAATATGTCCGCGCCCGCGTGCCGGTGCCGGGCTCGCTGATCTGGCGGGCGCTGCGCCGCTTCCATGCCCCCAGCCGCGCCGTGATGGCGGCCACCCCTGCGCTCGCCCGCGAACTGACCGAGCGCGGGTTCGACAATGTCGTGCTGTGGCCGCGCGGTGTCGACACCCATGTGTTCCATCCGCGCGCCATCGACCTCTGCCTGCCGGCACCGGTGTTCCTGTCGGTCGGCCGCGTCGCGGTGGAGAAGAATCTCGAAGCCTTCCTCGATCTCGATCTGCCCGGCACCAAGGTGATCGTGGGTGACGGTCCAGCGCGTGCCTCGCTGGAAGAGGCCTATCCCGATGCGATCTTCCTCGGCGAGAAGCACGGCGAGGCGCTGGCGGAGATCTATGCGGCTGCCGATGTGTTCGTATTCCCGAGCAAGACCGACACGTTCGGCCTGGTCCTGCTGGAGGCGCTGGCGAGCGGCCTGCCGGTCGCGGCCTTTCCGGTGAAGGGCCCCCGCAACGTGATCGGCGACGCCCCGGTCGGCGCCCTCGATCACGATCTGCGCAGCGCCTGCTTCGCGGCGCTCGATATCTCCCGGCAGGACTGTGTCGAATTCGCCGCCAACTACACCTGGGAAGCCTCGGCGAGGGCTTTTGTTGACAGTATCCAGGCGGTGGGGGCCGGGCCGGGCCGGGACGGCACGGAACAGTCGCGCTTCGTCGCCTAAAGGACGATTTCCTCGCGCGGAGGTGTCTTGCCCGCGGCTCAATGGCCGCGATAAGGTCGGTCATGACCGAACAGCTTCTCCCGATCGGCCCGGCCGACATCGATGCCGCAGCGCGCGTGATCGCGCCCTACGCCATCCGCACCCCGCTGTTATCCTTTCCGGTTCTCAACGAGCGGGTTGGCGCGAAGGTGTTCCTGAAGCCGGAGATGCTCCAGCGCACCGGCTCCTTCAAGTTCCGCGGCGCCTTCAACAAGGTGTTCTCGATCCCGCAGGACAAGCGCGCCGGTGGCGTCGTCGCGTTCTCCTCCGGCAACCACGCCCAAGGCGTGGCGGCGGCGGCAAAAATCCTCGACATGCAGGCGACTATCGTGATGCCTGCGGATGCGCCGCTGTCCAAGCGCGAGCGCACCAAATCATACGGCGCCGAGGTCGTGCTCTATGATCGTGACAAGGACGACCGCGAGGCGATCTCGCGCGGCATCGCCGAGAAGCGCGGCGCGACGCTGGTCAGACCTTACGACGATCCCTTCGTGATCGCAGGGCAGGGCACCGCCGGCCGCGAGATCGCGGAAGACATGGCAACGCTTGGTCTAAGCCCCGACATCGTGGTGGCGCCGGCCTCCGGCGGCGGCCTGATCGCGGGCGTCGCGACCGCGGTGAAGGCACGCTATCTCCTGGCCGAGATCGTGGTGGCCGAGCCCGAGGCGTTCGACGATCACGGCATTTCGCTGAGCGCGGGCCATCGCGAGCCGCACCCGCCTGCAGGCCGCACCATCTGCGACGCGCTGATGGCCCTGATCCCGGGCGAGATGACCTTTGCGATCAACAGCAAGCTTTTGGCGCGCGGCGTCACGGCGTCTGATGCTGAAGTGGGAGCCGCCGTCGCGTTCGCCTATCGCGAGCTGAAGCTGGTGGTCGAGCCGGGCGGCGCAGTGGGCCTCGCCGCACTGCTCGCGGGCCGCCTCGACGTCGCGGGCAAGAACGTGGTCATCGTGCTCTCCGGTGGCAATGTGGACGCGGATCTGTTCGCCGAGTTGGTGGCCTAGCCGTCATTCCGGGGCACGCGAAGCGTGAGCCCGGAATCCATTTCCCCACCGTCTCTGCCGCACAATGGATCCCTGGCCTGCGCCTCACGGCGCATCCCGGAATGACAAGGCGTGAGATGAAGAAGGGGCAGAGCGTCGCCGCTCTGCCCCTTTCTTTGTGTCCGTTGGCTTCGAACTATCCGCTTGCTCGGTGCAACCTCTCTCGCTTGCGGGAGAGGTCGACACGCAGTGCCGGGTGAGGGCTTTTTCCCCTTGGGGATTGTCCCGTTGTGGAGAGACCCTCTCCCCAACCCTCTCCCGCAAGCGGGAGAGGGGGCGCACTTCGCGCGATCAGTGCATGAAGCTTCGGCGAGTGTCGCCGCCACCCGTGCTCGGCGCCTGGTTCATCGACTGGCGGAAGTTGTTGTTGAACGTGCGGCTCGGCGTCGTGTTGAGCTGCGGACGGGTGTTCTGCACCTGCACCTTGTTCACCGGGTTGTCGTTGAGCTTGACGATGCCGGTGTTGCCGTTGTTGACGCGGATCGGATTGTTCTGCGTCTGAACGGGCTTCACGCCGACAGTCGCGCCGCCCTTGCCGACATTCACCGGCATGCTCACGATCTTGCCCGGCTTGCCGTTGGCGTTGCTGCCGTTCGGTGCGGTGTTGGTCGCAGGCAAGGTGACGATCTTGCCGGTGCCGCCATTGTTGGTCGTGTTGGTCGGCGCGGGCAGGATGATGATCTTGCCCGGGATCTGCGACGGCGTGCCGTTCTGCTGGTTCGGCTGGTTGTTGTTGCCCGAGGGCAGGTTGACGATCTGGCCGCCATTGCCGAGCTTGCCGATGACATTGCCGTCGACCGGCTTCTGCACGACCGGCAGGTTGCCGGTGATCTGGCCGCCGCCATTGCCCTGCTGCATCAGCGGCATGTATTTGGGCTGACCGAGATTGCCGATCTTGAAGGTCGGAGCAATGTTTTGCGGAGCCAGGAACTGGGTCGCCTGCATCAGGGGAATCTGCTTCGGCTGCGCCTGGAGCTTCAGCGCCATTTGCGCATAGGGGCTGTTGCCGTATCTGTCATAGAAGGTCTTGTAGCCGAGCGGCGAGTTCACGAGCACGGCGTTGTGCCAGGCCTGCGAGAGCAGGAGGTTCGACAGCAGCCAGCGGATGTGGTCGCACAGCGGGTCCTGCGGATACATCTGGATGAACTCCTGATAGTACTCCGGCCGGCCCTCGGACACGACGTAGTCATAGGCCTGGCGCGTCGAACGGTTCGGCAGATTGGAGGCCGTCTGCACGACGGGTGCCCTGACCGGCGCGCGGTTGGCGGCGACCACGGTGTCACCGAAGAAGGTGAAGTCACTCGTCAGCGACGAGCTCTCCCACGGGATCTGCGCGCCGCTGGTGGTCTGGTTCACCTGCAGGCGGACGCGCTTGAACAGCTGCTCGATCGGCACGTTCGGCTCGCGCGCGACGTTCAGGAAGGCTTGCGTGTAGGGGCTGTGGCCGCCCGTGCCGTCGAGCGCCTCGGCGCCCGGCGCAGTCGAGTAGCCGACGATCGAGCCGTTCGGCGCATCGACGATGGCAAGGCCGCGGCCGGCGTCGTTGACTTGCGGGAACGGGTTGTTGCGGCAGGCATCGAGGATGACGATGCGCATGCGGCTCGGGATGGTCTCCAGCGTCGACATCACGTCGACGAGCCGCACCGAATTGTTGACGAGCTCGGTCGGATTGGAGACCTTCGCATCGACCGGAACGAGATAGTTCTCACCGGCGAGCTGCACGCCGTGACCGGCGTAATAGACCATCGCCACCGTGTTCGGACCGCGCGAAGCGACCTTGGCGGAAAAGTCCTGCACCACGCGCAGCATGTCGTTCTGGGTCAGGTCGGTCGCTGCGACCACGTCGAAGCCGGCGGAGTTCAGGAACTGCGCCATCGACTGCGCATCATCGTCGGGGTTCGCAAGCTGCGGCGCATTCTGGTACTTCGCATTGCCGATCACCAGCGCAACCCGCTGCTCCGGGCCTTGCAGTGCGGTGGGGGGAGGCTGGACCGGGGCAACTTGCGCGGAAACGGGGCCGCAGGCGAAGCCGAACAGGCTTCCCACAAGGCCGGCCGTCATCAGCAAAGGCTTCAGGCGGAACATGGCGTGCTCCTTTGGCACTGATCTCGATGCGAGTTTGGTTGCGGCGAAGGCTGGCCGCGTTCGAGTTTAAAGTCCGTGATCGCTGTCACCATGATCCCTCCGTGATCTGAATCACGCTTGGAACGTGCTATGGTTAGCGATCGATGAGAGGAACCGCCGTCACATGCTGAAATCGATCGATCCGATCCTGACGCCCGACCTGCTCTGGCTGCTGGCTTCCATGGGCCACGGCGACGATCTCGTGGTCGTCGACGCCAACCACCCGGCCACGCACATCGCCCGCTCTACATCGTCGCAGCGCCTGATCCAGCTGCCGGGCATGACGATGGAGACGGCCGTCCGCGCCATCATGTCGGTCTACCCGCTCGACGATTTCGATCCCGATCCGGTGCGCGTGATGACACCGATCGACGATCCCGATCGCGTGCCCGACGTGCAGCGCGCGGTGCTGGCCGAGATCGAACGCGCCGGCGGCGGTCCCGTCAGTCCCGGCAAGCTCTCGCGGGCGGATTTCTATCGCGCGGCAGCGGCGGGCTTTGGCGTGGTGCAGGTCGGCGACAGCAGGGGGTACGGCTGCTTCCTGATCAGGAAGGGCGTGATCGGTTAGGCGGAATCATTCTGCGCGAGGTTGCGCAGGACCTGCACCCGAATTTGAATGGCCTCCGCGCAACCGACCGACTATTGTCGATTCATGTCGCGCATTGTGTGTCTAATTGTTGCCATCGTCCTGTCGCTGCTGCCGGTTGTCGCGTCCGCTGCGTCAACTCAAAAGCGCCCCAAGCAGGCCTGGCAAGGCTACGGCTTCCTGCCGGGCTATCGCCAGCCGCTGAGCAACAGCATTCCGCTCTACAAGCAGAAGGATGCGATGCGCCGAGTGTCGCGCGCCGACCGGCGCCACTGGTACATCGATCCGGTTCCGCAATATTACCGCTGGGACGGCGAGTGGCACTATTTCGGCCGCCCGGGCTTCAACGGCGGCCGCTACAATGGCGGCAGTTTTGGCCCGTGCTGGACGCGCACGCCGATCGGGGCGGTGTGGAATTGCGGGTGATGAGGCGCTGACAGCGCGTACGCGTCATTGCGAGCGCAGCGTGTTCCCGTCATTGCGAGCGCAGCGAAGCAATCCAGAATCCCTCCGCGGAAAGAACTCTGGATTGCTTCGCTGCGCTTGCAATGACGATGCGGGAAGAGCGCGCGCATCAATACTCGCCTCGTGCCCCGGACGCAGCGCAGCGCTAACCCGGCGATGCGAAGCATCGTCCGGTCAGCGGTGCGCTGCAGAGCCGGGGCCCATGTTGCAGTAGAACTCGTGGCTCCTAGGTCCCGGATCTGCGCTTCGCTTGTCCGGGACACGAAAGTGAGTACGCAGCTCCCCTTACGAGAAGAACGCGATCTTCTCGGCCTGGGTCATGCGGCGGATCGGCGCGAGGGGATCGTTGGCGGGCGCGCGGGGCTTTTGCAGAATGCCGCTGGCGAGGATGGTGGCCCCGAGCGAGGGCTCGGACGAGGACGCGGACAGAGGCGAGGGCGCGGTCAGCGTCGTGGCTGGCGCCGCGGCGAAGGTGGCACTGGCCGCCATCGCCGGGGCCTGCTGCTCCATCACTTCGGCGGCGGCCTCCGCGATGGCGTCGGTGAGGCGCGCGAGCGAGTCCATCGCGATCGGCGCGTCCGCCGGGTGCTCTTCCGCAACCGGGGCGGCGACTGGCTCTGTTGCGATCGGCTCGGCAAGCTCGGCGGCGAAAGGCGCTGCGGGCTCCGCGGGCATCGGCTCCGGAACAGCCGCTTCCATCTCGACCGGCGCGATGATCTCGTCGAACTCCGGATCGGGCGCAGCCATCTCGAGCGCGATGGCTTCGAGCACGGCGTCGTCCTCGGCTTGCGCGGCCGCATCGAGTGCGAACGCGTCGGCGACTTCCGCGAAGGCGGTAGGTTCAGTCCCCGGCTCTTCAAACGAGGCGTCTTCAGCCGCCGGATCTGCAGGCGCGACATTTTCCAGCGCGACCTGACCGAGCGCGGCGTTTTCGACGGCGGTCTGATTTTCAGTCGAAATCTCCGGCGCGACGGCCGTGTCCAGTGCCTGCTCGGCAGCGGCGAACGCTTCGGCGACGCTGGCCGCTGCTACTTCGGGCTGGGCACTTGCTGCGACGTCCTGTAGCGGCTCCGTAAAAGCCACGGGTGCCTCGCTGGCCATCGCCGCCGGCGCGGTCTCGACAGGCGCTTCGGCGGCGGATGACGGGGCTTCCTGCACCGGAGCTGCCACCTGCTGCTTTGCGCCGCCCTCGGTCTGGTCGACCCGATCCTTCAGCAGGTCGAAGGCGATCTTGAGCTCGACACGGGGATCGATGGTGGAGGCCTGTCCGCAGGCGGCCTCGATCGAGGCGAGCTGCGAATCAATGAGGTCGCAGATTCGCCCGTCGGCGCCGATCTCGCGCCAGCGCCAGGAGATCTCCTTGATGATGCGTACCCCGCGCGGGATCGGCGCGAGGCTCGCCTCGATCGCCGCGGGGTCGAACGCCGCAAGCGCAATCGTCTCGGCCTCGCGGATCGCGCGGCGGATCTCGACAAGCGCCTCGGGCAGGCGGTCCTCGACGACCGGTTGTCGCTGCGCCGCAAGGGTTTCTTCGATCTTCGCGACCGCGTCGAGCACCATGCGGGTGTCGGCATTGCGGTTGCGCTTGGCGTACTCGCCGAGGAACCAGCGGCCGCGCGCCGTCTCCATGAAGGCTTCGCGGATCGCGTCGTAATCCTGCTCGTTCGGCTCCGCCGCGCGGGCAGACATGGGCGAGAGGGCGAATGCTTCGTTGGCCATGGCGATCTCGTCGCGCAAATCACTGCGCGTTATTGTAACGATCACCACGATATCGACCGAATCGCAATTGGTTTGATGCCCTCCGAATCACAAATCCCCATCGCGGCATCCAGGAAGCGGCGATTCGCCGTCAGCCTCGCCCTGTTCTATTCGGCCGTCTTCGCGGTTTCGGGCACGCATCTGCCGTTCTTCCCGGTGTGGCTGAAGGGAAACGGCATCGACGCGGCCTGGATCGGGCTCATCAACGCGCTGCCGGCGATCACGCGCTTCACCACGCTGCCGCAAGTGACCGCCTTTGCCGAAAAGCGACACGCCATCCGCGCCGCCATCATGGTGTCGGTGCTGGCGACAGCGATCGGCTTTACGGCGGTCGGCCTGCAGCAGCAGCCGCTGGCGCTGTTCCTGATTTACGCGCTGACCTGCATGATGTGGACGCCGACGATGCCGCTGACCGATGCCTATGCGCTGCGCGGCGTCGCCCGTTACGGGCTCGACTACGGACCGTTGCGACTGTGGGGCTCGGCGGCCTTCGCCGCCGGCTCGCTCGCCTGCGGCTATCTCGTCGACGTCATCGCCGCGCGCGACCTGATCTGGATCATCGTCGCATGGGCCGTCGTTGCGGTCGCAGCCAGCCTGCTGCTTCAGCCGCTCGACGACATCAGGCGCAAAACGACGGAGAGGCATGCCGGCAAGGCGCTGCTGCGCGATGCCGGCTTCTGGGCGGTCATCGTCTCGGCGGCGCTGATCCAAGGCAGCCACGTCGCCTATTACACCTTCTCGGCCATCAACTGGCAGCTCCATGGAATCAGTGGGCTGACGATCGCGGGGCTGTGGACGCTGGGCGTGATCGCGGAGATCGTTGTGTTCGCGCTGTCGCCGCGCTTCTCGTTGCATCCGTCCACCATGATCGCGATCGGAGGCTTGAGCGCCGTGGTGCGCTGGATCGTCACCGCCAATGAGCCGCCGCTCGCACTGCTCGCGATCGTGCAGCTCGGCCACGGCTTCACCTTCGGCATGACCATCGTCGGCACGATGAACCTGCTGGTGCAGCGCGTGCCGCCGCATCAGATCGCGCGAGGGCAGGGCTATTATGCCGCGTGCAACGGCCTCTTGGGCGCCACGACTTCGATCGCGTCAGGCGCGATCTACGCCCGCATCGGCGACGGCCTGTATTACGTCATGGCGGCGATGGCCGCTGGCGGCGCGCTGGCGATCTGGTCGGCGCGGCACCGGCTCATGGCTCAGCCCCAGAGCGAGACGTCCGGCGGATAGACCAGGCTGTCATCGTAACGCAGCCCATGGTCGCGGTCGCGCGCCAGCAACAGCGGGCCGTCGAGATCGACGAAGCGCGCCTGCGGCGTCACCAGCATGGCCGGCGCCATCGACAGCGAGCTCGCGACCATGCAGCCGATCATGATCTCGAAGCCGAGCGCCTGCGCCGCATCGGCCATTGCCAGCGCCTCGGTGAGGCCGCCGGTCTTGTCGAGCTTGATGTTCACGGCGTCGTAGCGGTCGCGTAGGGAGGCAAGGGAGCTGCGCGTATGCACGCTCTCGTCGGCGCAGACGGCGAGCGGCCGTTTGATCCGCGCCAGCGCCTCGTCCTTGCCGGCCGGCAGCGGCTGCTCCACCAGGGTGACGCCGACGGCGGCGCAGGCGGCGAGGTTGGCTTCCAGATTGGCCTCGGTCCAGGCCTCGTTGGCGTCGACGATCAGCTCGGATTCGGGCGCGGCCTTGCGCACCGCCGCGATCCGCATCCCATCGCCGTCGCCGCCGAGCTTGATCTTGAGCAGCGGCCGGTGGGCCGCTTTGGCGGTCGCGGCGGCCATGTCCTCGGGGGTCCCTAACGAGATCGTGTAGGCGGTGGTCCGCTCGCCCGGCACCGGGCGCTGGAGCAGGTTCCAGGCCCGCTGGCCGGCCGCCTTGGCCTCCAGGTCGATCAGGGCACAATCCAGGGCGTTGCGGGCCGCACCGGGCGCCATGGCGGCCTGCAAGGCCTGCCGCGAGATACCGTCGGCGACGGCCTGCTGCATGGCCTGGATGGCCGCGAGCGTCGCCTCCGGCGTCTCGCCATAGCGGGGATAGGGCACGCACTCGCCGCGGCCGGTCAGCCCCTCCCGGCTGACCTCCGCGATAACCGTCACGGCCTCGGTTTTGGCCCCGCGGCTGATGGTAAAGCTGCCCGCGATCGGGAAGCGCTCGATTCGCGCCGCCAGGGCAGCAAATTTCATGGAAGTCATTTTGAACTCTGGCGAAATCTGAACCTGCTAGTTACCTCTAGCAACTAACATTAACCACTTGGGGATACCTTCTCTGGGTAAGGGCGCGTGCGCAACTCTCTGATTTTCTCCGCCCCGGCACGGGAGCGGACATCTTGAACAGCGATCCGAAGCTGGAACGGATTGCCAAGGGCAACGCGCTGGCACTTTGCGCCACTGGGACCTGGACCGCGAGCTTTGCGCCGGTCCTGGAGCGGATGGTGGCCGACGCCGAGAAGCTCGCCGGCACCCCGCAAAGCATCTTCATCGACGTCTCCGAAATCGCCAAGCTCGACACGTTCGGCGCCTGGCTGATCGAGCGGCTGCGCCGCAGTCTGACCAAAGGGCCGGTCGAGGCGCAGATCGCGGGGCTGTCGGCCAATTATTCCAGCCTCGTGGACGAGGTGCGGCGGGTCAGGGCGACGGCGGTGGTCGACAGCAGCCCGATCACCATCACCGGCATGCTGGAGCAGATCGGCCGGAGCGTGGCCGGCGTGGCCGGCACGGTCGCGGGCCTCATCGACATGCTCGGCGCCGTGCTCGCGGCCGGATTTCGCATCCTGATCCATCCGCGCTCGTTCCGCCTGACCTCGACCGTGCATCACATGGAGCAGGTGTGTTGGCGCGCGGTGCCGATCATCGTGTTGATCACCTTCCTGATCGGCTGCATCATCGCTCAGCAAGGCATCTTCCATTTCCGGAGATTCGGCGCCGACATCTTCGTGGTCGACATGCTCGGCGTGCTGGTGCTGCGCGAGATCGGCGTGCTCCTGGTCGCGATCATGGTCGCAGGACGCTCCGGCAGCGCCTACACCGCCGAGCTCGGCTCGATGAAGATGCGCGAGGAGATCGACGCACTGCGCACCATGGGCTTCGATCCGATCGAGGTTTTGGTGCTGCCGCGTATGATGGCCCTCGTGCTGGCGCTGCCGATCCTGGCTTTCCTCGGCGCGATGGCCGCGCTCTATGGCGGCGGGCTCGTGGCCTGGCTCTATGGCGGGGTCGAGCCCGAGGCCTTCCTGCTGCGCCTGCGCGATGCCATCTCGATCGATCATTTCATTGTCGGCATCGTCAAGGCGCCCGTAATGGCCGCCGTGATCGGCATCGTCGCCTGCGTCGAAGGCCTCGCGGTGCAGGGCAGCGCGGAATCGCTGGGACAGCACACCACGGCCTCGGTGGTGAAGGGCATCTTCTTCGTCATCGTCATGGACGGCATCTTCGCCATCTTCTTCGCCTCGATCGGGATGTGACGATGGCAAGAGAAGCTCAAAGCGAAACTCAAAATCCCATCATCCGCGTCCGCGACATCACCGTGCAGTTCGGCTCGACACGCGTGCTCGACGGCCTCAACCTCGACGTCAAGCGCGGCGAGATCCTTGGCTTCGTCGGTCCGTCCGGCGCGGGCAAGTCGGTGCTGACGCGCACCATCATCGGCCTGGTGCCGAAGGTCGCAGGCTCCATCGAGGTGTTCGGCGTCGACCTGGATTCCTCCAACACCTCGCAGCGCCGCAACGTCGAGCGGCGCTGGGGCGTCTTGTTCCAGCAGGGCGCGCTGTTCTCCTCGCTGACCGTACGGCAGAACATCCAGTTTCCGATGCGCGAATATTTGCGGGTCTCGCAGCGGCTGATGGACGAGATCACCATGGCCAAGCTCACCATGGTCGGCCTCAAGCCCGAGGTTGCCGAGCGCTTCCCGTCCGAACTCTCCGGCGGCATGATCAAGCGCGTGGCGCTGGCGCGCGCGCTGGCGCTCGATCCGGACCTCGTCTTCCTGGACGAGCCGACCTCGGGCCTCGATCCGATCGGCGCCGGCGACTTCGACGAGCTGGTCAGGACGCTCCAGCGCACTTTGGGGTTGACGGTTTTCATGGTAACCCACGATCTCGACAGCCTTTACACCGCATGCGACCGCATCGCCGTTTTAGGGAACGGTAAGATCATTGCGGCAGGGTCGATCGCCGACATGCAGGCCTCGCAGCATCCCTGGTTGAGGCAGTATTTCCATGGCAAGCGCGCCCGCGCGGTCATGGCTTGAGTAGCTGGGATGAGTAGCCGGAGCACCTGATGGAAACGCGGGCGAACTACGTGTTGATCGGATCGTTCACGCTGGCGGTGATCGCCGCGGCGATCGGCTTCGTGCTGTGGTTTCAGTCGCTGCACACCACCAAGCAGCGCAGCCCCTTGCGCGTCGTGTTCGAGGGCCCGGCGGCGGGCCTGCGCAATGGCGGCAGCGTCAACTTCAACGGTATCCGGGTGGGTGAGGTGGTCTCGGTGAAGCTGGACAACCCGCGGCGGGTTGTCGCACTGGCCATGATCGAGAACAACGCCCCGATCCGCAAGGACACCCTGGTCGGCCTCGAATTCCAGGGCCTCACCGGGGTTGCCGCCATCTCGCTCAAGGGCGGCGACGAAGCGGCGGCCTCGCCGCCGCTCGACCAGGACGGCATCCCGACGCTCACCGCCGATCCCAACAAGCTGCAGGACGTCACCGAGGCGATCCGCGGCACGCTGCAGAACATCAACAAGATCGTCGCCGACAATCAGGAGTCCGTGAAGAACTCGCTGAAGAATCTCGAGACCTTCACCAATTCGCTCGCGCGCAATTCCGAGAAGATCGACGGCGTGATGGCCAAGGTCGACGGCGTCATGCTCAAGGCCGACAATCTCATGCTCGGCCTCAACACGCTCGCCGGCGGCAAGGACGGCGGCGAGCTGTTCCAAGCGGTGAAGTCGATCCGCGAGCTCGCCGACGATTTCGACAAGCGCTCCGGCGCGCTGATGGCCGACGGCCGCCGCACCCTCGGCGACATCAGCCGCGCCGTGAACAATTTCGACCGCAACCCGACCCGCGTGCTGTTCGGCGCCAGTAACGGCAGCGCGCCGTCTCCGCCGCCTGAGCCGCCGAAGCCGGCGGCGGCCGCGAGCGGCCGGCGGTAGGAGTAAGAGGCGAGTAAGTTCGCGCCGCTGTCACCTCGTCATTGCGAGCGTAGCGAAGCAATCCAGACTGTCTCCCAGGAAGCAGTCTGGATTGCTTCGTCGCAAGGGCTCCTCGCAATGACGAGAGTGTAGCCGCCGCAACGTAATCACTCTTGTGTCCCGGACGCGCTGCAACGCTCTTGCGTTGCTGCGCAGAGCCGGGACCCAGAAGGCCACACCGTACGCCGCCGCGACATGGGCCCCGGCTCTGCAGCGCACCACGTCGCAAGGGGCGACGTGCTGCGCTGCCTCCGGCGCACGGGAGCGAGAATGACGCAAAACAAAAACGGAGCCCCGCGAGGAGCTCCGTTTTTCATTTGCTATTCGCCACTCGCCAATCGCGAGCTGCTCTACCCCAGCCGTCCCGCCGCATGCGCCAGCAGCGTGTACACGAGACCCGTCTCCGAGGTCAGGTGGCTGCGCAGCTCCTGCGGGCCGCGGCCGTCGCGGGCGACTTCGTCGAGCAGGCGCTCGAACTCGGCGACGTAGCGGTCGACCGTGGCCTTGAAGTTGCGGTCGGTGCGGTACTTGCGGGCGACCTCGTCGAAGGCCTTCTGGCCGGCGGGCGTGTAGAGGCGCTTGGTGAACGCCTTGTTCTCGCCGCGCTGGTAGCGGTCCCACATCTCGGCGGCGAGGTTGCGGTCCATCAGCCGGCCGATGTCGAGCGACAGCGATTCCAGCGGATTGGCGCTTGCCTGCGGGGCCTGCGGCTGCGGCGCGGGGGCGGCGCGGCCGCGCGGGGCCTCGCGGCCGGTCGGGGCGCCCTGATTGGCGTCCGTCCGGTTGAGCAGGTCCGACAGCCAGCCGTCACGGCCCTGGTCGCTGCCCGCGGGCGCGACCGGCGGCGCCTCGGTGCGGCGCGAGGGCGCCGGCATGCCGAGGTCCGGCGGCGGCAGCGTCGAGGCGCTGCCGGTGTCTCGCATGCGGGTCTCGGCGGCGCGAGCGCCCGCAACGGCCATCATCGGCTCATCCTGGCGCTGGACGGCGACGGAAGCGCGGCCCGCCGTGGAGACGTCGAGGCCGCGGCCGTGCTGGGCCACGATGCGGTTGAGCTCGGCGAGGGCCTCGATCTGGTCGACGATCACCTTGCGCATCTGCGCCGTGCTCTCGGCGGCCTCCTGCGGCATCTCGAGCACGCCGCGACGCAGCTCGTTGCGGGTGGCTTCGAGCTCGTTGTGCATCTCGAAGGCCATCTGCTTCATGCTGGAGACGAGGTTGGTGAACTTCTCGGTCGACTGCTTGAACATCGCATCCGCCTCGTCGGTGGTCTGGCGGTAGATGTCGTGCATCGCCTCGATGGTCTGGCGGTGCTCCTCCTCGGACGCCACGCGCACCGCCTCGAACTGGCGGGTGATCGCGGCGGAGCCTGCGCCGGCGGTCTCGGCGACGACGCGGGCGATGTCGCGGGCACGCTCTTCGGCCGCGGCCAGCGATTCGTCGAGCAGGCCGGTGAAGCGCGACAGCCGCTGGTCGAGATCGGCGGTACGCAGGTCGATCGTGGTGACCAGCGATTCCAGCGCCTGCTTGCGTTCGGCGAGCGAGGCGGTGGTATTCTTGTTGCTCTGCTCGACGACCTGCGCGGCGTCGACCAGTGCCTTGCCGTGCGCGTCGAACTGGGTCGACAGCTCGCCGAGATCCTGCAGCGCCTTCGTGGTCTTGCTGTTGAAGACGTTGAGCTGCTCTTCCAGGTTCTGCGTCGCCGCGCCGTTGCGCGAGGTGACGTCGTTCATCGCCGAGACGAAGTCGGCGACGCGCGTCACCAGCGCCCGTTCGAGCGAGTTGAGGTTGTCGTGCGCACCGGTCAGCACCTCCTGGAGCAGGATGTTGCCTTCGCGCAGACGCTCGAACAGCGCGACCGTGTCGGTGCGCAGGATCTTGCTGGTCTCCTGCATCTCGGTGACGGCCGCGACCGAGACCTGGCGCGACTGGTCGATCGCGGAACGCGAGGCCTGCTCGAGATCCTTGAGCGACTTGCCGACCGCGCTGGTGGCGATCTCGCTCGCCGCGTTGATGGTGCGGGCGACTTCCGAGCCGTTGCCCATCATGGTCTGCGAGAAGGCCTGGCCGCGCGTCTCGATCGACTTCAGCGCGTCCGAGGTGACGCGGTCGATGTCGAGCGTGAGCTGGCTGGTCTTCGAGCCGATCGCGTCGACCAGCGCGCCACGCTTGGCGTCGATCATGTTCGACAGACGGTCGGCCTGCTGCTGCACGTAGGTGACGATCTCGTCGGTCTTGCCGGTCATGGCCTGGCCGAAGCTGGAGCTGGCGGCGAGCACCGAACGCTCGACGTCGGCCGAGCTCGACTTGACCCGCGAGCTCGCCTCGTTGGAGGCCGAGATCAGCGCGTTCTGGGCGTTGAGCGCGCTGGTCTGGATGTCGTTGGTCGCGTTCGCGGTGGCCGCGCTCAGCGTGCGCTCGATCTCGGTCGAGATCGTGCGGATCTGGCTGGCGGCGTCCGCCGAGGTCGAGGTCAGCGAGGTCTGGGCCTCACGGGCGCTGTTGAGGATGGTCGAGGCGGTGTCGGCGCCGACTGCGGTCAGCGTGCGCTCGATGTCCGTGGTCAGCGACTTGATCTGGCTCGCCGCGTCGGTCGACGCGGAGATCAGCGAGCCCTGGGCCTCGCGCACGCCGCTGGTGAGCGCCTCGATGGTGGCGCCGCCGGCGGTCGCCAGCGCGCGCTGCATCTCTGCCGCGAGCGAACGGACCTGGCTGGTCTGCTCGGCCGAGACCGCGAGCAGGGTGCTCTGGGCGTCGCGGGCGCTGGTGGTGATCGTCTCGGCGGTCGACTGACCGACCTGCGAGAGCGAACGATGCACTTCGGCCGCGAGCGACTTGACCTGGCTGGCCGCATCCGAGGATGCCGTGACCAGCGTGCTCTGGGCTTCGCGGGCGCCGCCCATGATGGTTTCGGCCGTCGAGGTGCCGGCCATGCTGAGCGAGCGCTGCACGTCCGAGGACAGCGCCTTGATCTGGTTGGCAGTCTCGGCCGAGGCCGCGATCAGCGTGCTCTGCGCGTCGCGGGCGCCGGCGGTGATCGATTCCGCCGTGGTCGTGCCGGCCAGCGACAGCGAGCGCTGCACGTCGGCGGTGAGCGTCTTGACGTGGTTGGCCGCATCCGAGGACGCCGTGACGAGGGTGGTCTGCACCTCGCGGGCGCCGGCCAGGATCGAGGCCGCGGTGGCCGAGCCTGCCGCCGACAGCGTGCGCTCGACGTCGGCCGCGAGCCCCTTGATCTGGTTGGAGGCTTCGCCCGACGCTGCGACCAGCGTCGACTGCGCCTCGCGGGCGCTGCTCAGGATCGAGTTTGCAGAACCGGTGCCGGCCGCGGTCAGCGCGCGCTCGACCTCGGCGGAGGTCATCTTGAGCTGGGCGTTGACGTCGGAGGAAACCGTCATCAGAGACTGCTGGGCGGTGCGCGCACCGGTCTGGATCGTCTCGCTGGTGTTGACGACGAGGTTGGTGAGCGAGCGCTCGGCGTCTTCGACATGCGAGCGGATCGCGGTCGAGATCATCTCGGCGCGGGACATCATGTCCTCACTGGCCTGGCGACCGCTGCTTTCGATGCGGCCGGCAACGGCCTCGACGCGCGAGCCGAGCAGGTCTTCGAACTGCGCCACGCGGACGTCGATGTCGCTCGCGACCGAGCCGACCTTGGTCTCGATGGCCTGCTGGATATCCTGGAACCGCGCCGTGACCGTGTCGGTCAGATGCATGCTGCGACCGTCGATGATCTCGGCGACGCCGGTGATGCGGCGGTCGACCGCTTCGATCGCCTGCGCGGTGCCGTCCGTGAGCGTTGAGGTGAGTAGCGTCAGACGCGTGTCGATCGACTGTACGGCCTGCGAGGCGCCGTTGGTCACCGTGGTGGTCAGGTAGGTGAGGCGGTTATCGATGGACTCGAGCGCCTGCGACGCGCCGCCGGTGAGCGTCGTCGTGAGATGGGTCAGCCTCGTGTCGATTGACTGGATGGTCTGGGACGCGCCGTCGGTCAGCGACGCCGTTAGGTGGGTGAGGCGGCGGTCGATTGACTGGATCGCCTGCGCGGCGCCGTCGGTGAGCGACGAGGCGAGCGTGTTGATGCGCCCGTCGATCGTCTCGGTCATCGACTGCGCACGGGTGTCGAACGAGTGTTCGAGCGCGGTGACGCGGCCGCCGATCTGTTCGTCGAAAGTCTTGATGTGGTTTTCGATCGTGGAGTCGAGGCCGGCGATCTTGCCGTTCAGAGAGGCGTCGAAATTGCTGACGCGTTCGCCGATGGTGGTCTCGAACTGCACCAGGCGCTGGTCGAGGATCGCGGTGATCTCGCCGCCGTTGGCGGTGAAGCGGGTGTCGAAATTGTCGACATAGGTCTTCAGCGACTCGTGGATGTCCTGCGTGCGCTGGCCCATGCGCTCGACGATCTCGCCGCCGAAGGTCTTCACGGTGCGGTCGAACTCGGAGATGTGGCGCGTGATCAGGGCGCCCAGCGTGCCGGAGTCGCGGGCGAACTTCTCGACCAGCTCGGTGCCCTGGTTCCTGACCAGCTCGTCGAACGCGCTCATCTGCAGCGACAGCGAGTCGTGCGCGGTCTCGGTCTGGCTGACGACCTTGGCGACGAGGGTGTTGACGGTGGCGTCGAGCGCCTCGCTCGCCTTGTCGCCGCTCGTCATGATCTGGCCGGCGAGGCGGTTGCCTGCGTCGTCGATCTTGGCGGAAAGGTCGTTGGAGCGCAGCTCGAGCTCGAGCAGCAGCGAGTCCGAGGAGTTCTTCAAGGAATCGTGCACCTGCTCGGTGCGCTCGGAGATGCCGTCGACGATCGCAGCGGAGCGCTGTTCGAATTCGCCGGTGATGCGGTCGATGCGCTCGTTCAGCATCTCGTGGACGCGGTCGGCGAGGTCGACGAACTCGTCGTGGACGTGGCCGGTCTTGAAGTTGAGGCTGGTGGTCAGCCGCTCGCTGGCGTCGAGCACGGCGCGCGTCGTCTCGTTGCTGGCCTCCTCGAGGCGGTCGAGCAGGTCGCCGCCGCGTTCGCCGAGCGCCAGGATCATGTTGTCGCCGGCATTGCTCAGCGCGCTGGTGATGTGGGCGCCGCGCTCCTCAAGCGCGCCGGTGATGGACTTGGCGACCTCGTCGACGCGCGAGGCGATCGCGTCCGAGATCAGCGCGATGTCGTGGCGCAAATCGATCTGCACGCCGGAGATGGCGCTGCGGACCTGCTCGGCCTGGCCGACCAGATTGTCGCGTTGATGCGCGATGTCCTGGAGCAGGGAGCGGATGCGCACCTCGTTGTCGGAATAAGCGCGCTCCAGCGCGGCGACCTCGTTGGCGACCAGCGTCTCGAGCTCGCCGGCGCGCGCGATCGCGCGCTCGATGCCGTCGCCCATCGCCGCGACTTCACGGCGGATGGCCTGGCCGACGGTGACCATGGAATCGGAGGCCGAGCCCTCGGGCTCGGAGAAGCGGATCGCGACCTGCGCCATCGCCTGCGCGATCATGCGCATTTCCTGGCCGCGCCAGACCAGGCTCGCGAGGAAGTAGAACAGCATGATCGGCGCGAAGAACATCGCGATCAGGCCGGCAATGACGAGCACGCCGCCGCTCTGGCCCATGGCGGCCTGGATCGAGGGCAGGAAGCCGAACGTCAGCGCGGCGCAGGCAGCGAGCCAGACGCCGGCGAAGATGGTGGCGAAGGTATAGACGCTGCGGGCAGGGCGGCCCTTCTGAAGCGCCTGCAGCAGCTGGCCGATGGTCTCGCGGTCGTCGTTGGCGGCGCGACGCGAAGCGCGCGGCTCCTCGACCGGGTCGAACACGGTCGACCGTTCGTTGGCGGCAGGGCGCGGCTCGAAGCTCGGTTCGTCGAAGATCGGGGGCGGTGCCACCGACGGCGCCGTCTCGTTGCGCATCGAGGCGTTGCGGCTGGTGTCCGCGGCCGTGTCGCTGATGTTCAGGGCTTCCTGGATCGCAGAAAGCGCAACTTCTGTGGGGTCTTTGACCTTTTTCGGAGTGTTCGCCATGTTCAGTCCGAGCCCTCGTTACTTATACGCGTCCCCCCGCGAGCCCTGCGCGCTACGCAAGCCCACAGACCGGATCATGCCGCTTGCGCGGATCGCCGAGCCGTCCCCACCCGGACGGCTTGTCCGCCAATTTCTGCAACATCCTATTGGCAGAGCGTCGCGAATGAAATGCCCGCGATTAAGACAATCTTAATCATCCTTAATCATCGTTAACAGGATCGCGCCGTAACGCCTTAGCAATAAATGAAATTCTCCACGGAACTCGGCCGATTGCGGCAACTTTTCGTCAATAAACTGGCAGAACTGCGTCCCTGACCCCAAACATTTCGTTAACCATTTCCATGTTTGGGTGAGGTGAACTCACCGCCGGACCGGCGGAACCGTCGCGCGATGCCGGGGCCTTTCGCCATGATGCCTGAACTGCAACGGATGGACTGGATGCCCTCGCCCCCGCTTGCACCCATCGACAGCCCGCTCGACCTCGACCATCTCTCCCGGATGACGCTCGGCGATGCCGCGCTGGAGCAGGAAGTGCTGGCCATGTTCGCCGAGCAGGCGGTCCGCCTGATGGCGGCGATGGCGGGATTGCCGGCCGAGGCCGGCGCGCTCGCCCACAAGCTCAAGGGATCGGCCCGCGGGATCGGCGCTTTTGCAGTGGCCGATGCCGCAGCAAGCCTGGAGACCGCGATCCAGATCGGTCATAACGAGCGCCACGCCTTCGCCGCGCTGAAGGAAGCGGTGACCGAGGCCCGCGCCGCTATCGAGACGATCCTGAAGTCCTGAGGCCACGCGGCCGAGCCGGACTCTAGTCTCTTGTTTTGACGCATTTTCTTGCCGCAAAGCGGGATTCACTTCGCAGCAAAACCCTATGGCGCCGGGCTGATCGACCCGTTATAGGACAGCCCGGACCCTCCTTCATTCCCAGCACCGCGGCAGCACGAGCACACATGGCCAAGATTCACTTTGTCGACCACAAGGGCGAAACCCGCACGGTGGAAATCGAGAACGGCGCAACCGTGATGGAAGCCGCGATCCGCAACAGCATTCCCGGCGTCGAGGCCGAATGCGGTGGCGCCTGCGCCTGCGCGACCTGCCATGTGTATGTCGACGAAGCCTGGCGCGAGAAGGTCGGCAGCCCGACGCCGATGGAAGAGGACATGCTCGATTTCGGCTTCGATGTGCGCCCGAATTCGCGCCTGTCCTGCCAAATCAAGGTCAGCGACGATCTCGACGGTCTCGTCGTGACGACGCCGGAACGTCAGGCCTGATCGTCCCTCGACAAGACTAACTGCTCGGCGGCGCGACCTCGATGCCGCGCTTGTGCCAGGGTCTGAATTTCTCGATCACTTCCGCGGTCAGCGGTGCCGGCCGGCGCGTCGCCTCGTCGAGCAAGACGCCGACCGACGTCGCCGAGGCGATGCATTTTCCTTCCGAGAACACGACCTGCTCGAAGGTCACGGACGTGCGTCCCAGCTTCACGACGCCGAGGCCGAGTTCGATCGCGCCCGGCCAGCGCAACTCGGCGCGAAAATGCATGTCGAGCCGCACCATGATCCAGGCGAGGCCCGGCGGCGTCAGGCCGTATTCCGGCAGCTTCATCAGCGTGACGCGGCCGGTCTCGAAATAAGTGGCGTAGACCGCGTTGTTGACGTGCTGGTTGGGATCGAGATCGCCGAAGCGGACGTTGTCGCTGAGGCGGTAGGGAAAGTCCTCCAGGCGCGGCGTCGTATCGAGGCGACTTGGTGCGTTCACCGATTGATCTCCGTCATATCCTTGCTCGTTACAGCTCAGTTATCCTGCCCCGGCAAGTGGGCGCGGCCGCGGGGCGCTCCCGCTTTTATGCCTTCCCTGATCC
This sequence comes from Bradyrhizobium nanningense, assembly GCF_004114535.1. Taxonomy (GTDB): domain Bacteria; phylum Pseudomonadota; class Alphaproteobacteria; order Rhizobiales; family Xanthobacteraceae; genus Bradyrhizobium; species Bradyrhizobium nanningense. The sequence goes on along the minus strand of NZ_LBJC01000021.1, from coordinate 42,596 downwards.
ATCCCCGTTGGCTAGACAGGCAGGGTCACCTCGGCCCACAGGGCACCGTCCAACAGTAACGACAGACAAAGAGACGACATGAGCGACGCGATCAAAACCGATGTGCTGATTATTGGCGCCGGCCCCTGCGGTCTGTTCGCCGCCTTCGAGCTTGGCCTTCTCGACATGAAGGCGCATTTCGTCGACATCCTCGACAAGGTCGGCGGCCAGTGCGCCGAGCTCTATCCGGAAAAGCCGATCTACGACATTCCCGGCATCCCGCACGTTTCGGGGCAGGGCCTCACCGACGCGCTGATGGAGCAGATCAAGCCGTTCCATCCGACATTCCATCTCGGCGAGATGGTCGAGACCGTGGAGAAGATCGGCGATCCCATGTTTCGCTGCACCACGGATGCGGGCAAGGTGTTCGAGTGCAAGGTGTTGGTGATCGCGGCCGGCGGCGGCTCGTTCCAGCCCAAGCGTCCGCCGGTGCCGGGCATCGAGGCCTATGAAGGCACTTCGGTCCACTACGCCGTGCGCAAGATGGAAACGTTCCGCGACAAGAATGTGCTGGTCGTCGGCGGCGGCGATTCCGCGCTCGACTGGACGCTCAACCTGCATCCGATTGCCAAGCGCATCACGCTGCTACACCGGCGCGACGAGTTTCGCGCCGCGCCCCACAGCGTCGAGCAGATGCGCGCATTGGTTGCTGGCGGCAAGATGGATCTGCGGCTCGGTCAGGTCACCGCGCTCTCCGGCGACGAAGGCAAGCTCACCGGCGCCACCATCAAGGGCAACGACAACAGCATCAGTGAAATCGCCTGCGACACCATGCTGCCGTTCTTCGGACTGACCATGAAGCTCGGTCCGGTCGCGAACTGGGGCATTGCGCTGGAGAACAATCTGGTGCCGGTCGAGACATCCGCGTTCGAGACCAACGTGCCAGGTATCTTCGCGATCGGCGACATCAACACCTATCCCGGCAAGATCAAGCTGATCCTGTGCGGCTTCCACGAGGGCGCGCTGATGTCGCAAAAAGCCCATCGTTACGTCTATCCGGAGAAACGGCTCGTGTTCCAGTACACGACCTCGTCCTCCAGCCTGCAAAAGAAGCTGGGTGTCAGTTGACGCAACGGGGCGGGAAGGGATGCCCCATGTTTCTGGTGCTGGAACCGTTCGCGAAATCGCCGTAGTCTGCGGCCATTCCGGTCGTGGAATAACAAGGTGATCTAATGCGGAATTTCTCCAGCTTTCGGCTGCCCCCCCTCCTCGCGCTCGCATTGTCGCTCGCGACGGTGACGCCGTCTGCGGCGCAGACCGCCGAGCCCACGGCGGCGGGCCTGTGGCAGAAGGTCGAAGACGGCAAGACGGTCGGATGGTTTCTCTTCGTCGACCACAACGGCATCTTCGAAGGCGTGATCGCAAAGACCTTCCCGCGCCCCGGCGACGATCCGAACGAGGTCTGCAGCAAGTGCACCGATGACCGCAAGAACGCGCCGGTGCTCGGCATCTCCTTCGTCCGCAACATGAAGCGCGAAGGCTTGAAGTACGAAGGCGGCAACGTGCTCAATCCGCGCGATGGCCAGATCTGGAAGGCCAACATGAAGGTCAGTCCCGACGGCCAGACCCTGACCCTGCGCGGCTATCTCGGCATTTCGCTGCTCGGCAAGGACGAGAGCTGGACGCGCCTGCCTGACGCCAACATCGCCCAGGTCGATCCCGCCATCGTGGCAAAATATCTGCCCGCGCAGGCCGCGGCCACCAAGCCGCCGGCACCCGCGCCGAAGAGGGGTGGCGGCACGATGATGGCACCGGCGAAGCAATAGGCGCATTTCTGAAGCATCGTCTTCTCGGCCTCGGATTTTGATCCTAGGCCGCATCCGTCGAAAGACGCATGGCTTTACGCCTTGCGGCAGTAGTTCCCCGGAATGCGCGCTGGCAGCGGATTTGCATAGTTGTCGTCAGCTGCTGGGGGAACGAGTCGCCGGTGCCGCGCCTGATTCAAGGCGCGGACAACGGATGGCATTGTCGTCCCCCCGCACGGATCATTTTGATCGCGGGACGACGAGATGAAATTTTCATCATTGTGCGCAGGGACGCTGCTGGGCGTGACGGCGCTTCTGACATTCTCGGCACAGGCGCGCGACGACGGGCGCTACGCCAACTCACCGTTGAAACCCTGGTTCGAAAGCCTGCATAGCGAATTCGGTCAGTGCTGCACCGACGCCGACGGCTACGTCATTGCCGACGTCGATTGGGAGTCCGATCGCGGCCGCTACCGCGTCCGTATCGACGACGAATGGGTCGTGGTGCCCGAGGGTGCCTTGATCACCGTGCCGAACAAGATCGGGCGCACCATGGTGTGGAAGCACTATATCGACGGTCATCCGCGCGTGCGCTGCTTCATGCCGGGCAGCATGACCTGAAAACGCCGACGGCGCCCGCACCAGATGCAGGCGCCGCAGGCCATGCGAAAGGCTTAGCGCGCTTCGCTGCCCGAACCCGCGCTCGCAAGCCGCTTCACGCGCGGCGACAGCACCGAGATCTGTGCGGGCGAGGCGGGCATGCCGGCGACGATCATGGTGGGCGCGGCCGGCTGCTCCTCGACGCCGGCACCGCCGAGCACCTGCACCTGGGTCGCCGAGATCGGCAACGACTTCACTTCGTAAGAGGGAAGCTCACCGGCGAACGCGCTGGTCGAGCCCGCAATCACGGCGCTGGTGACGGCAATCATTGTGAGAACACGCATTGGAAAATCTCCATTGAAGATGTCAATCGGAGGTTTGGTCGTGACGGTGCGGGAAGAGGTTCGCTCGTGTGCGAACATTCGTGTGTCGGGACGCGAATCCATTGATTGCGTGATGCGACAGGATGAAACGATGACGACGTTTTTCGCGTCAATGTTTCCGGAGGGTTTCGCGGCGACGCTAGGCTCAGGTCACCGGCGCCGGATTGAACAGCGTGAGATCGTTGTGGATGCCCCAGCGGTCCGACCACGGCTTGGTGCGGCCGGAGGCGACATCGAGGATCAGGCGGAACAGGTCCCAGCCGCATTCCTCGATGGTCTTCTCGCCGGTGGCGATACTGCCTGAATCGAAATCGATCAGGTCTTTCCAGCGCCGTGCGAGCTCGCTGCGGGTCGCGACCTTGATCACGGGCGCCGCCGCAAGACCATAGGGCGTGCCGCGGCCGGTGGTGAACACCTGCAGCGTCATGCCGGAGGCGAGCTGCAACGTGCCGCAGATGAAGTCGGAGGCCGGCGTTGCCGCGAACAGCATGCCCTTCTGCGTCGCCTTCTCGCCGGGCGAGAGCACGCCGGTGATCGCGCTCGAGCCGGACTTGACGATCGAGCCGAGCGACTTCTCGACGATGTTGGCGAGGCCGCCCTTCTTGTTGCCGGGCGTGGTGTTGGCGCTGCGGTCGGCGCCGCCGCGGGCGAGGTAGGAATCGTACCAGGCCATCTCGCCCACCAGCGCGCGGCCGACGTCCTCGTTGATGGCGCGGCGGGTCAGGAGCTGGATGGCGTCGCGCACTTCCGTGACTTCCGAGAACATCACGGTGGCGCCGGCGCGAACCAGGAGGTCCGCGGCAAAGCCGACGGCGGGATTGGCGGTGACGCCGGAGAAGGCGTCGCTGCCGCCGCATTGCAGCCCGATGACGAGATCGGAGGCCGGGCAGGTCTCGCGCTTGCGGGTGTTGAGCACCTTCAGCCGGGCTTCGGCCTGGGTCATGATGGCATCGACGATCGCGCCGAAGCCGTCAAAGGCTTCGTCCTGCATCCGCACGATGGCATCGCTGACGCCCTCCGGCACCAGCCGCTCGGGCGCGAGCTTCTCGCAGCCGAGGCCGACGACGAGGATTTCGCCGCCGAAATTCGGATTGAGCGCGAGGTTCTGCAGCGTGCGGATCGGCACCACCGCATCGGGCGCGGTGATGGCGACGCCGCAGCCATAGGCGTGGGTGAGCGGAACGACGTCATCGACATTCGGGTACTTCGGCAACAGCTCGGCGCGGATGCGCTTGACCGCATATTCCATCGTGCCCTTGACGCATTGCACCGAGGAGGAGATGCCGAGGATGTTCTTGGTGCCGACCGAGCCGTCCGGATTGCGGTAGCCTTCGAAGGTGAAGCCTTCGAGCGGCGGCAGCGGGGCAGGGACGGCGGTGGAGATCTCGAGCTTGTCGAGGTCGGGGGCCTCCGGCATGCGAATGCGCGCCTCGTCCACCCATTCGCCGGCCAGGATCGGCGACAGCGCGTAGCCGATGATCTCGCCGTAGCGGATGATCGGCGCGCCTTCCGCGATATCGACCAGCGCCGTCTTGTGCCCCTGCGGCACGAAGGCGCGCAGCGTCAGTCCGCTGGCAAAGCGGGAGCCGGCAGGAAGTCCGAAATCATTGACCACGATCGCGACATTGTCGCGCTCGTTGAGCTTGATGTAGCGGGGCTGCTCTTTCGCTGCAACGTCTTGGTCCATGGGAGACTCCGAAGTGTAGGGTGGGTTAGCCCTGTGATTGCGCGAAGCGCAATCACTCAGCGTAACCCGCCAAGGTCTCTGTCCGCGGAGGCAGAAGAGGTGGGTTACGCCAGCGGACTGCGCTTTGCGCAGCCGCGGGCTAACCCACCCTACGATCTCCGTCAGCCCGGGAACGTATAAGCCGTCTTCACCGTCGTGTAGAACTCGCGCGCGTAGGAGCCCTGTTCGCGGGCGCCGTAGCTCGAGCCCTTCCGGCCGCCGAACGGCACGTGATAGTCGACGCCGGCGGTCGGCAGGTTGACCATCACCATGCCGGACTCGCTGTTGCGCTTATAGTGCGAGGCGTATTTCAGGCTGGTGGTGCAGATGCCGGAGGCGAGGCCGAACTCGGTGTCATTGGAGATGGCAAGGGCCTCTTCGTAATTCTTGGCGCGGATGACGGCGGCGACCGGGCCGAAGATCTCCTCGCGCGCGATGCGCATGTTGTTGTTGGCCTCGGTGAACAGCGCCGGCTGCAGGTAATGGCCGGGGTTCTCGCGCTTGAGCAGTTCGCCGCCGAAGGCGAGCTTGGCGCCCTCGTCCTGGCCGATCTTGATGTAGCGCAGGTCCTGGTCGAGCTGGCTCTGGTCGACCACGGGGCCGATATGCACGCCGGCCTTGAGCGCGTCGTCGACCGACAGGCCGTTCAGGCGCTCGGCCATCGCCGCGACGAAGCGGTCGTGGATGCCTTCGGTGACGATCAGGCGTGAGGAGGCGGTGCAGCGCTGGCCGGTCGAGAAATAGGAGCCGTTGACGGCGACCTCGACCGCGGTCTTGAGGTCGGCGTCGTCGAGCACGACCAGCGGGTTCTTGCCGCCCATCTCGAGCTGGAACTTCTTCATCGGGTTCGAGAGCACGCAGGCCTGCGCGATCTTGCGGCCGGTCTGCACCGAGCCCGTGAAGGAGATCGCGGCGACATCCGGGTGCTCGAGCAGGGTCTGGCCGACCACCGAGCCGGAGCCGACCACGAGATTGAAGACGCCGGCGGGAATGCCGGAGCGGGTGATGATTTCGGCGAGCGCGTGCCCGGAGCCGGGCACCAGCTCAGCCGGCTTGAACACTACGGTGTTGCCGTAGCAGAGCGCCGGCGCGATCTTCCAGGCGGGGATCGCGATCGGGAAATTCCAGGGCGTGATCATGCCGACGACGCCAACGGGCTCACGCGTGAGCTCGACGTCGAGGCCGGGACGGACGGAGGCGCCCTTCTCGCCGATCAGCCGCAGCGCCTCGCCGGCGCAGAACGCAAAGATCTGGCCGGCGCGGGCAACCTCGCCGATGCCTTCCGGCAGGGTCTTGCCTTCCTCGCGGGCGAGCAGGCGGCCGAGCTCTTCCTTGCGGGCGAGAATTTCGAGCGAAATCTTGTTGAGCGCGTCGAAGCGTGCCTGCGGCGTCGACTGCGCCCAGGCGGGGAAGGCGGCCTTGGCTGCGGCGATCGCCTTCTCGGTCTGCGCCTTGTCGGCCTTGGCGTATTCGCCGACGACGTCGTTGGTGTTGGAGGGGTTGATGTTCCTGGTGACGCCGGAGCCGTCGACCCATTCGCCGCCGATGAAGTTTTTAAGGATCGCAGTCATCATTTCCTCCAGAGTGTTTTACCGTACCAGGCAGGGACGCTTGTCGTCGAAGGTCCAGCCGGGGATCAGATCCTGCATGGCAATAGCGTCATCCCGGGCGCCAAGTCCATGCTGCTTGTAGAGTTCATGCGCTGCGTCGATAGCGGCCCTGTCGATTTCGATACCCAGGCCCGGCCGGTCCGGGACCGCAATCTTGCCGGCCTTGATCTGGAGCGGCTCCCTGGTCAGCGCCTGGCCGTCCTGCCAGATCCAGTGAGTGTCGATCGCGGTGACCTTGCCGGGTGCGGCGGCGCCGACATGGGTGAACATGGCCAGCGAAATGTCGAAATGGTTGTTGGAGTGCGAGCCCCAGGTCAGGCCGTTGTCGCGGCAGGTCTGGGCGACGCGCACCGAGCCCTGCATGGTCCAGAAATGGGGATCGGCCAGCGGAATGTCCACCGCACCCAGGCGCAGCGCGTGGGACAGCTGGCGCCAGTCGGTCGCGATCATGTTGGTTGCCGTGGGCAGTCCCGTGGCACGGCGGAACTCGGCCATGATCTCGCGGCCGGAGAAACCGGCCTCGGCGCCGCAGGGGTCCTCGGCATAGGCGAGGATACCATGCATGTTCTTGCAGAGGCCGACGGCTTCATCCAGCGACCAGGCGCCGTTGGGGTCGAGCGTCACGCGGGCGTTCGGGAAGCGTCTTGCGATGGCGGTGACGGCCTCGATCTCCTGCTCGCCGCGCAGCACGCCGCCCTTCAGCTTGAAGTCGGCGAAGCCGTAATGGTCGTGGGTGGCTTCGGCGAGCCGCACCACGGTCTCCGGCGTCATCGCTTCCTGGTGGCGCAGGTTGAACCATTCCGCCTTGCCGGCCTCGCCTTCCACGTAGGACAGGCGGGACTTGCGCCGATCGCCGACGAAGAAGAGATAGCCGAGTGTCTCGACGCTGCTGCGCTGCTGGCCTTCGCCGAGCAGCGCGGCGACCGGCAGCCCGAGATGCTGGCCGAGCAGATCGAGCAGAGCGGATTCCACGGCGGTGACGGCGTGGATCATGACGCGAAGATCAAACGTCTGCTTGCCGCGGCCGCCGGCATCGCGATCAGCAAAGGCGGTGCGGATGTCGGCGAGGATGTTGTTCATCGCGCCGACGGTCTTGCCGATCACGAGATCCCTGGCGTCCTGCAGCGTCTGCCAGATCTTCTGCCCGCCTGGCACCTCGCCGACGCCGGTGTGGCCGGCATTGTCGGTGAGGATGACGATGTTGCGGGTGAAGAACGGCGCATGCGCGCCGCTGAGGTTGAGGAGCATGCTGTCGCGGCCTGCGACCGGGATCACCTGCATCGATGTGACGACCGGTGCACCGGAGATGTTCGTCTCGGCCATCGCACGCTCCTCCTGTTGTGTCTATTATTCAGCAGCCTGTTGTGACGATCGGATGGCGGGCAGCTGCTTCACCAGCGCGGTCAGCTCCGCGATCTCCTGCTCGGTGAGGTCGGTGAGCGGAGGACGGACGGGGCCGGAATCGCGGCCGATCACTTTCATGCCGGCCTTGATGATCGAGACCGCGTAGCCCTTTTTGCGGTTGCGGATCGCGATCAGCGGCAGGATGAAATCCTTCAGCCCGGCCTGGATCGTCGCATGGTCGCGCTTGCGCACGGCCGCGTAGAAATTGGTAGCGAATTCCGGCACGAAGTTGAACACGGCGGAGGAATAGGTCGTCACGCCCATGTCGAGATAGGGCAGGGCGAAGGTCTCCGCGGTCGGCAGGCCGCCGACATAGGTGAGGCGGTCGCCGAGCTTGGTGTAGACGCGGGTCATCAGCTCGATGTCGCCGATGCCATCCTTGTAGCCGAAGAGGTTCGGGCAGCGCTCGGCAAGGCGGGCGAGCGTATCGGGCTGGAGGATGGCGTTGTCGCGGTTGTAGACGATGACGCCGATCTTCACGGCGGCGCAGACCGCCTCGACATGGGCGGCAAGGCCGTCCTGCTCGGAATGGGTGAGATAGGGCGGCAGCAGCAACAGGCCGTCGGCGCCGGCCTTTTCCGCACCGATCGCGATCTCGCGGGCAATGGCCGTGCCGTAACCGGTGCCGGCGAGCACCGGCACGCGGCCCTTGGTCTCCTCGACGGCAACCTTCACGACTTGCGGAACCTCGGTCGGCGTCAGCGAGAAGAACTCGCCGGTGCCGCCGGCAGCGAACAGGCCGGCGACGTCGTAGCCGCACAGCCAGTCCATGTTGGCGCGGTAAGTAGCCTCGTCGAAGGAATAGTCAGCCTTAAACGGCGTGACGGGAAAGGACAGAAGGCCGGATCCGATCTTCTTGGCCATCTCCTGTGGGGTCATCTTGCTCACGGGCGCTGTTCCCTTGGTGCGTGTTGTGGAGGACGCTGGCCTTTCGGCCTGCGCGTCCATGCGCCGTGGTTTAAGAGACCGTTCGATGCGGGTCCAAGCCAAAGCCTATATCGACCGATGCGGATTGAGCATCAATCCTCCGCCACCTCCGCGGAGGACAATTCACCGGCGATTTTGACCAGCGCCGAGAGCAGCGGATTCTCGTCGTCGCGGCGCCAGACCATGAACAGCTCGACCGGCACGCGGCCCCTCAGCTTCAGCGGCCGCAACCGCACGTCGGAGATCTTCAGGCCCGCAGCCGCGGCCGGCACGATGGCAAGGCCGAGGCCGGCGCGGACCATCGCCAGGATCGAGTGGATCTGGCTGAGATGCTGGACATAGCGCGGCAGCACGTCGGCGCGGGTGAATTGCGCCACCAGCAGATCGTGAAAGTAGCGGCTCTCATAGGGCGAGTACATCACGAAGGGCTGGTCGTCGAAATCCTTGATGGTGATGCTGTCGACATTCGCCAGCGGGTGCTTCTTCGGGATCGCGGCGAGCAGGGGCTCGGCGACGACGCGGCGGCTGGCGAGCTCGGGCCGCGCGATCGGCGGCCGCAGCAGGCCGGCGTCGATCTGGCCCGAGGTGAGCGCCTCGAACTGGTCGCCCGACACCATCTCCTTCAGCGAGAAATCGACCTCGGGCAGCTTGGCGCGGCAGGCGGCGACGAGCTCGGGCAGGAAGCCGTAAGCGGCGGCTGCCGTGAAGCCGATCTTCAACGAGCCGATCTTGCCGAGCGCGATGCGGCGGGCGACTTGCGAGGCGCTTTCCGCAAGCTTGAGGATGCGACGCGCCTCGGGCAGGAAGCTGCGCCCGGCCGGGGTGAGGCGGACCGAGCGGCTGGTGCGTTCCAAGAGCGGCGCATCGATGATGTGCTCGAGCACCTGGATCTGCCGGGACAACGGCGGCTGAGTCATGTTCAGCCGCGCGGCGGCGCGGCCGAAATGCAATTCCTCCGCCACCGTGACGAAACAGCGGAGCTGGTTGAGGTCGAACATCGATACATGCCTTAGATGAATAAGGCGTTTCCCCGGCACTTCTAGCATCGATCACCCCCAAAACAAAGACGGCGGCTTTTGAGGGCCGCCGTTGAGTTGCCTGGTCAAGCTCCCATGGGAGCGCTCAGGAGGAACGTTTGAGCGTCACCCGCTCGATCTTGCCGACGATGACTAGGTAGGCGAACGCCGCCACCAGCGCGTTGAGGCCGACGAACAGCAGCGCGCCGTTGAACGAGCCGCTCGCGGCCAGGATGTAGCCGATCACGATCGGGGTGGTGATCGAGGAGAGGTTGCCGAAGGTGTTGAACAGGCCGCCGGAGACGCCGCCGGCCTCCTTCGGCGAGGTGTCGGAGACCACCGCCCAGCCGAGCGCACCGATGCCCTTGCCGAAGAAGGCGAGCGCCATGAAGCCGACCACCAGCGCCTGTCCGTCGACATAGTTGCAGGCGATGATCGACATCGACAGCAGCATGCCGCCGACGATCGGGATCTTGCGCGCCATGGTCAGCGAGCCGGTCCTGCGCAGGATCGCGTCCGAGATGATGCCGCCGAGCACGCCGCCGATGAAGCCGCACAGCGCCGGCAGCGTTGCGACGAAGCCGGCTTGCAGGATCGACAGGCCGCGCTCCTTGACGAGATAGACCGGGAACCAGGTCAGGAAGAAATAGGTCAGCGTGTTGATGCAGTACTGGCCGAGATAGACGCCGAGCATCATGCGGTTGGAGAGCAGCTGGCGGATGTGGTCCCATCCGGAGCCGGCCTCGGCCGCACGCGCGCGCGGCAGATCGTTCTTGGGCGCGTCGAGATCGACCAGCGCGCCGCCTTCCCTGATGTAATCGAACTCGGCCTCGTTGATCGAAGGATGCTCCTTCGGGCCGTAGATGGTCTTGAGCCAGACGAAGCCCATGACGATGCCGAGCGCACCCATCACGAAGAACACGAAGCGCCAGCCGTAAGCGTGCGCGATCCAGCCCATCAGCGGCGCGAAGATCACGGTCGCGAAATACTGCCCCGAATTGAAGAAGGCCGAGGCAGTGCCGCGCTCGTTGCCCGGAAACCACGCCGCGACGATGCGGGCATTGGCGGGAAAGGACGGTGCTTCCGCGATGCCGACCAGGAGGCGGAGCGCGAACAGCACGACGACGGCAGCGCCGGCGCTGAGGAAGCCGACCCAGCCCTGCATCAGCGTGAACAGCGACCAGATGATGATGCTGAAAGCATAGACGAGGCGCGAGCCGTAGCGGTCGAGCAGCCAGCCGCCCGGCACCTGCGCCACGACATAGGACCAGCCGAACGCCGAGAAGATCCAGCCCATGGCGACGGGATCGAGATGCAGCTCCTTGGAGAGCGCGGGACCTGCGATCGACAGCGTGGCGCGGTCGGCATAATTCACTGTCGTGACCAGGAACAACATGGTCACGATGAGCAGCCTGACGCGAGACCTCCTCACGTCCGCTGCGGACACCACTGCGCTCATCAGGCGCCTCCTTAAAACTCGAACATTTCCTCAAGGCGACTCCTAGAGGCGAGCGCGGCGAAGTGTCCAAGTTCAAGGCAGTATCGATCGATGCCGTTTTTGGATTGATGGAACGGCGGGTGAGGGGAACGATGCTGGTGCGACGAGATCGTGCGAGCGATGGTGATGCGCAAGACAATGCCGCGCACTCCGCTGTCATTCCCCGCGAAGGCGGGGAATCCAGTACGCCGCGGCATCTCGATTCAATCACTGCTGCCACGGAGTACTGGATCGCCCGGTCAAGCCGGGCGACGACAGCGAGAGTGTGGAAAGTGCGAACCCAAGCTCGTCATTGCGAGCGCAGCGACTTGTCCGCCGAAGCCTTCGGCGAAGGCGGAAGCAATCCAGGAATCCATCTGCGGAAATAGTCTGGATTGCTTCGTCGCAAGCGCTCCTTGCAATGACGCGAGGAGAGAGCTCGCGCTTGCTTCTACTGCTGCGCGCTTGGCAACAGCTGCGGCAGCAGTCCCCGCGTCACGCCCGGCGGTACGGCGTCCAGCCCGAGCACCGCGCTCGCGGCCGGCAGTGCGGCATCCGCCATCGCGGCATGGCCCTCCGCGCTCGGATGCACCGCGCCGCCATAGACGGCGGAGAGCACGCCCCAGGTCGCGTCGTGGATGTCGGTCGGCTGGCTCGCCGCCGGTAGCCCTTGCGGATAGGTCATCGCGGAAAAATAGCTGTCATTGGCGTCGCGGATCCAGCGCCCGCGGGGCAGGTAGGCGCGATATTCCGAGGCGCCGCGGCCGCACAGCATCGGCTGGCTCGCTGCGCTCACGATATCAGGATTGAAGCTCTGGCCATTCTCGGCAAAGCAGCTGCGGTCGAATTCTGGATCGTTGCCGGAATGCGCGCAGAAGCCGTGATCGGCAAACGCGGCCTGGTGCGCATCGACGAAGGTCATGCGGTCGGCTTCGGGATCACGGCACAGCGCGCCGCGGGTGCAGGTGGCGAGCCCCTTCAGCTGCGGCAAGAACTCGGTGTCGACGAAGGTCGAGACGCGGGCAAGCCGCTGCGGGTCGGCATTGAAGGCCGGATGGATGTCGAACCCGGCGCGGCCGCCACGGCAGGGCACGCCGCCATCGGCGAGCGCGGGATTGGCGTAGGAGACATAGACGACGTGCGAGAGGTCGCCGCCGACCAGCGGCTTCAGTGCCTCGCGCAGCTTGACGAAGTTCTGCGGCAGCTCGCGGGCCAGCGCATCGCGGGAATCATCGACGCTCGCCATCACGCCGGAGCGGCGGAACAGCGCCCGCTCGGTCGCGGTGTCGACGATCACGTCGGCGACGAGGCCGGAGAAATAGACGTCGTTGGCGCCGACCGAGAGCAGCACGAGGTCGAGCGTGCGGTCGGGCTGGCGCTTCTTCGCCGCGGTAAGGGCCTCGCGCAACTCGGCGACCTGGGCGGTCACACTGGTGTTGCAGACGCCGGTCTTGCCGGGGGGGCATTCGCGGGCGCGCTGCGAGCCGAGCAGCCCGTCGCCGATGCTGGCGCCGGTGCAGGCGAGCGGCAGATAGGTCACCGCGATGTGGGTGTAGCGGACCGCAAGCGCGAGCGCGGTCCGCGTCTGGTAGCTGTAGAGCGAGCGGTGGCAGGGCGAGTTGAACCAGAGCGCGCCGTAGCGCTGCCAGTTCGCGAGCGTGTCGGGCGCCTCGCAAGCGCGGCCGCCCTTGAAGCCGTGGCGGCTCGGCCGGTAGTACTGCGCGCCGGCGGTACCGAGATAGGAGCGGAAGCAGAAACCTTCGTCGGACAGTGCCAGCGGCCGGTCCGGATTGCCCTCGCCCGAGGCGATGCTGTCCCCGAGGCCGGCAACGAAGATGTCGCGGACCTGGATCTCGGTCTGGACCCGCTGGGTCGGATCGGAGCCGGAGGAGACATCAACGGTCGCGACCGTCTGCTTGCCATAGCGGACGCGCAAGTTGATCGGCTCGGCGCAGTCGAAGGTCGATTGTTGCGGGCCGTCGCCGTCGTCGAACGACCAGGCGCAGGTGGCGCCGACAGGCACGGCGCCGACGAGACGTACGGTGATGGGATGATCAATCGGGGTGAGGTAATTTTCCTTGGTGTTGTCGCGGGTGCAGGGCTGGTTGACGCGGCCCTGAAGGTCGATGCAGAGGCGGTTGACCATATTGCGAGCCCAGCCGCGGCCTTCGCTCTGGAGCTCGAGCGATTGTTCTGCGGCCAGGATGCTGCGGTTACGCGCATTCTCGACATGGAGCAGGAAGTCGCGCTCCTCACGGAACAGCCGGAAGCGGTTACGCACCTCCCAACTGATCTGCAGGCCCGCGTCCTGCGCGGCGGCGCGCTCGGCCGGCAAAACGGTCAAAAGCCCGGCCAGCAGCAGGGCGCCGGCGGAGAGGGTACGAAGGAATACAGGGATCATGGCCCGCGTCTTCAACGGCAAAGTTGAGGCGGAAATAAGAGAGGATTGCTCTTCCGTCCGCAACCCTTTGGTCCGGGCTGCCTGTTTCAGCGCTTATTGGCCTGCCGCAGCAACCGCTCGCGCTCCATCGGCGTCACCTGCTTGGGTAAATTGGCCTGCGCGCACGCCTCTGCCAGCCGCCGCCGCTCCTGCCAGGGCTCGACCACGTTCATCCAGAGCTCGCGCGTGCCCATGATGGAGATGGCGAGGCCAAACGGGATCACAAAATAGAGGATGCGGAACACCAGAAGCGTCGCCAGAAGCTGCTCGCGGCCGAATTCGGGCAGCGCCAGCAGCATGGCGGCATCGAACACGCCGATCGAGCCGGGGGCATGACTGGCGAAGCCGAGCAGCGTCGCCAGGATGAACACCACGGCAAGCGACATGAAGTCGATCGGCGGATTGGCCGGCATCAAGAGGTACATCGCCGTGGCGCAGAAGCCGAGATCAACCACCCCGATCAGGATTTGAACCAGTGTCAGCGGCGCCGACGGTAGCACCACCTTCCAGCCCTTCTGGCCAAGCTCGCGTCGCTTTTCGCCCAGGCAGAGCCACACCAGATACGCGCCGATCGAGGCGAGGCCGCCGAGTGCGATCAGCCGGTTGATCGACGAGGGGAGCTGATCCATCGAGGAGGCGGCATCCGGATGGATGGCCATGCCGATCGAGAGCACGAAGATGTTACCGAGCCAGAAGGTCAGGCCCGACAGGAAGCAGATCTTGGCGACGTCGATTGCGTTCAGCCCGTAGTCCGAATAGATCCGGAAGCGGATCGCGCCGCCGGTGAACACGGTGGCGCCGATGTTGTGGCCGATCGAATAGGACGTGAAGCTGGAGAGCGCCGCGATGCGATAGGGCACCTGCTTCTTGCCGATCGTTCGCAGTGCAAAAAAATCGTAGAAGGTCAGCGTACAGAACGCGAAGAGGACGCAGATCGCCGCCATCCCGATGCTCCCGCGGGGAATCTCGGTTAGCGCGGTCAGGATGACCCCGGTATCGATGCCCTTGAGGGTCCGCACCAGCGTGGTGATCGCGAAGGCGATGATGAAGACGCTCGCGGCAATGCCGAGGCGTCGCCAGCCGATCCATCTCTTGAAGCCGCGCTTCAACGCGGTCAGCAGTCCGTACATTCATCCTCCCGGCGGGGGGCAAGACCGACCGAGCCAGGCATTGGCCAGTCGGGTACCAATCATGGCCAAAGGCAGGCATCGATCGCTAGGCATGATCCAGCTCATTTAAGGCAAAAACAGCGGCTTGTGCAGCCCTTGACAACAATAGGTTCTGCGTCGGACCGGCCACTTTTGTCATACGCGGTTCACATCGGAGGCGCGTTAAGCATATGAGTCGTGAAACCGGCCCGGCTCGTGTGTTCATATGTGCCCATGATTTCGGATCCCGACGCCGTCCGCATTGTTCCAGCGCAAGTCGTACGGGTCTTTTTGGAACGTCGATGCCGTGCGCTCGTTGGGCCCCATCAGCAACCGAACATGGCGGAATAAGCGGCTTTTCGTGCAAGCCGCTGCCTTCGTGTTCCAGAAACCGAAAGAGGACGGAACGATGGGACTGTTCACAAAAGACATCAAGACCATGAACGACCTGTTCGTGCACCAGCTCCAGGACATCTATTACGCCGAGCAGCAGCTGACCAAGGCGCTTCCGAAGATGGCAAGCAAGGCCACTGATCCGCAGCTGAAACAGGGCTTTTTGACGCACCTTCAGGAAACCAAGCAGCACGTCACGCGGCTCGAGGAAGTGTTCAAGATGCACGGCGTTGCCGTGAAGGCGGTCGACTGCCCGGCGATCGACGGCATCATCGAGGAAGCCGACGAGACCGCCGGCGAGGTCGCCGACAAGGCGGTGCTCGATGCCGCGCTGATCAACGCGGCGCAGGCCGCCGAACATTACGAGATCGTCCGTTATGGCAGCCTGATCGCCTGGGCCAAGCAACTCGGCCGCAACGACTGCGCCGCCGTGCTGGCCAAGACGCTCGAGGAGGAAAAGGCGACCGACAAGAAGCTAACGACCCTCGCCGAGAGCAAGGTGAACCTGCGCGCGGCGAGCTAAGCGCAAGCTGAACCGGCAGGGCGCCGCGCGGTCACTCCGCGCGGCGCTTGCATGCCTTGCGTCATCATTCGGTCGTTATCGAAACATGGCGTGGCGGTGAGAGCGTATGTTTCGCACGGGGCTGCAACCGAGGTGGCAGCATGCGAGCGAGCACCATCAGATATGAAACTCTCGACGGCAGGGCCGGCACGTCGCGCACCTCGTCGTCTCTTGCAACCTCTCTCACGCTGGCCGCAATGAGCCTCGGCTATGGCGTGGTGCAGCTCGACGTCACCATCGTCAACACCGCACTCGATGCGATGGGCAGGACGCTCGGCGGCGGCGTCGCCGAGTTGCAATGGGTGGTCAGCGCCTACACCATCGCGTTTGCCGCCTTCATCCTGACGGCCGGCGCGCTCGGCGACCGCATCGGCGCCAAGCGTATCTTCATGGCGGGGTTCGCCATCTTCACCGCGGCCTCGCTCGCCTGCGCGCTGTCGCCTAATGCGACCGTGCTGATCGGCGCGCGGCTGGTCCAGGGGCTGGCGGCAGCGATTCTGGTGCCGAATTCGCTCGCGCTGCTCAATCATGCCTATGCGGACGACCGCGCGCGCGGCCGCGCCGTTGCGGTCTGGGCTGCCGGAGCGAGCCTTGCGCTCACGGCTGGCCCCTTCGTCGGCGGCGCGCTGATCACGCTGGTCGGCTGGCGCGCGATCTTTCTGGTCAATCTGCCGATCGGGCTCGCCGGCTTGTGGCTGAGCTGGCGCTACGCCCGCGAGACCACGCGGGCGCGCTCGCGCGAGATCGATCTGCCCGGCCAGCTTGCCGCGATCGGCGCGCTGGGGGCGCTGGCCGGCGCCATTATCGAAGGCGGAGCGCTGGGCTGGGGACATCCGGCCGTGATCGCAGGCTTTGTCGGCGCCGCAATTCTCGCTGCGCTCTTTATTTTGCGCGAGAGGCGCGCGGCGCAGCCGATGCTGCCGTTGTCGCTGTTTGGCCACAGGCTGTTCGCGCTGACCTCGCTGGTCGGCCTGCTCGTCAACATCGCGATCTACGGCCTGATCTTCGTGCTCAGCCTGTACTTCCAGCGGATCAACGGGCTGTCGGCGTGGTGGACCGGGCTCGCCTTCGTGCCGATGATGGGGGCGGTGCTGCCGATCAACCTGCTGGCGCCACGCCTCGCCGAGCGCATCGGCGCGTGTCCGACCATCGTCGTCGGGGCCTGCGTGTCGGCGCTCGGCTGTCTCGGTCTGCTGTGGATCGCGCCGGACACAAGCTATTGGATGATTTGCGCGCAGATGATCGCGATCTGCGGCGGACTTGGGCTGCTGGTTCCGCCGCTGACCTCGACCTTGCTGGGCAGTGTCGAAAGAGCGCGCTCCGGCATCGCGGCAGGCGTCCTGAACGCGACGCGGCAGACCGGTAGCGTTGTTGCGCTGTTCGGCTCGCTCGTGGCCGCGCAGGACGCCTTCATGGCGGGATTGCATCTGTCGCTCGTCATCTCCGCGCTGGTCTTGTTGCTGGGCGCAGCGGTGATCGGCTTCGGTGCGCGCGAAAGTAGGCCGTGAGCGACTTGCGCTCAGCGCAAAGGTCAGCCGCGGCGCAGTGCGAAATGGGCGCCGCAAAATGCCATGACGGCGCCGAGGCACAGCGCGGCGAGCCCAGCCAGTACGCCCGAGACGGTCGGGATCGGACTCGGCGCGGAAGCCACCTGACCCGCCCCCGCGAGCAGCAGCACACCGACCGCGATCAGGAACTGGCGCATCCGCTGCGAGATCTGGCCGGACACGGCGCTCTGCATCAATGTCGCGGTGAAATAGCCGCCGGAGAATCCGACCGTGGCAATCAGCCACCAGGCGATTGCCGCGCCCGCGGGGATGAACTCGGCCGCGTCGGAACGCCAGAGCGCGCCGAGGTCGAGCCCGTAGCGCGCGCCCAGCATGTGCACCGCGAGCGCCAGCAGCACGCCGGCGATCATTGCGGCGCCGAGAATCAGACGGCGCGGAAAAAAGGTCGTCTCAACCATGCCTCGCTTGTAGGATGGGCGAGGGCGATCGCGCAAGCCGATCGCCGCGGGGTTTTCGTGGACGGGATCGATTGCGGCAATGCAGGGTTCGGAAGCCGAGGCCGCGTCAGTCACCAGCTATGCCTACAAGGCGTCGCTGATCGGCTCGGCGCATCGCTTTGCGCTGACGGAGGACGGGCTGTCCTGGCACATCGGCGGCCGGTCCGCCCTGTGGCCTTATGACGAGATCAGCGCGATCCGGCTCTCGTTCCGCCCGGTGTCGATGCAGCAGCACCGCTTCCGCGCCGATGTCACGCACACTGGCGGTCGCCGCATCGCGATCCTGTCGACGAGCTGGCAGACCGCGGCGCTGATGGCGCCGCAGGACAACGGCTTTCGCGCGTTCATTGTCGAATTGCATGCACGGATGGCGAAAGCGGGTAGCCGCGCCGTACTGACCTCGGGACTCGGCCGCACCGCCTATGCGACGGTGCTCGCATTCCTTGCGGTGCTGACGGTGGCGATGGCGGGCCTGTTGATCCGCGCGCTCGTGATCGGCGAATTCGCCGGCGCGCTGTTCATCCTCGGCTTTGCCGCGCTGTTCGCCTGGCAGGTCGGCGGCTTCGTGCGGCGCAACCAGCCGCGCTCCTATACCCTGGCGCATCTGCCGGAAGCGTTGCTGCCGTAGCTTTGCAACCGGCCGCAATCAAACGTGACTTCGCAGCCGCGCGCTGCCGCTGCATCGTGCAGGCCATGTCAACCAGGGATGATGGTGCTCGTCTGCCGACCGCGGACGAGATCGCCGAGATCAACCACACGCATCTGATCGAGACGCCGCTCGTGCCGGCCGATCTGTTGTTCATGTTCGGGAGCCGAGAGGATGTCGCGTTGCGGGCCGATACCGCAGCAAAGCTGTGGCGCGAGGGCTATTTCCGGTGGGCGATTGTCAGCGGCGGGGTGACGCCTGGCTCGGAGCAATCCGAGTGCACGCTCATCAAGGCGGCGATGATTGCGGCGGGCATTCCGGCGGAACTTGTCCTCGAGGAGCACCGTGCGATGAACACCGGGGAGAACGTGATCTTCTCGCTGCCGATCATCGATGCGGCGCTCGGCCTTGCCAACATCCGCAGCGTGATCTGTCTCGGCAACACCTGGACCGCGCGGCGCTACCCGATGACGCTGCATCGGCACTGGCCGGAGGTCGAGAAAATACTGATCACCGTCGACAGCTTCGCGACGCCGCGCGCACTCTGGCACACCGATGCCGAATTCCGCCGCCGCATGCTGCATGAATGGGACAAGATCGAGCCGTACAAGGCGAAAGGCTTCATTGCTGAATGGCCGGAGGCCTGAACAGCACGAGGTTTCGCAACGCTACTCCGTGGAATCAAAATCCTCTTCCTTGGTGCCGAGCAGCGACACGATCGTGCGCAGGCCGGAATCGAGCTGCTCGAACGAGGGCGGGGCGAGTGCGAGGCGCACCGCGTTCGGTGCATGGCCATGGGCGATCGCGAAGGTGGAGGACGGCGTCAGCGCGATGCCGCGCCGGGCCGCAGCCGCGACGAAAGTCTGCGAGCGCCAATGCGGCGGCAGCGTCAGCCACAGATGGTAGGAGCGCGGATCGGCGGCGAGCTGGTAGCCGGCGAGCAACCTTGCCGCGGTCTGCTGACGGCGCGCGGCATCGATGCGTTTCAGGCGCGTGAGCTCGGCGACGGTGCCGTCGGCCATCAGTCTTTGCCCGGCCGCAAGCGCATGGCCGGAGGCGATCCAGCCGCCGGTGCGGACCGCGCTCATCACGCTCTCGCGCAGTTGCGGCGGCGCCACGAGGATGCCGAGTGCGACGCCGGGCGCGACCTTCTTGGACAGGCTGTCGACCACGATACAGCGGTCCGGCCCGAGCGCGGCCAGCGGCGTGTCGTCGGCGAGGAAGCCGTACACGGTATCCTCGATGATGGTAAGGTTGAGCTTTTCGGCGACGCGCATGATGTCGGCGCGTCGCGTCGCGTTCATGGTGACGCCGAGCGGGTTCTGGATGATGGGCTGCAGATACAGCGCCGACAGATGCGCCTCGCGATGCGCCTTCTGGATCGCATCGGGCCGTGCGCCGAATTCGTCCATCGGAATCGGGACCAGCGTGATGCCGAGCCGCGCCGCGATGCTCTTGACGTAAGGATAGGTCAGCGCCTCGACCCCGCAGCGTCCGCCGGTAGGAACGAGCGCCGCGAGCGCGGCCGCGAGCGATTGCTTGCCGTTGGCCGTGAAGACGATCTGCTCGGCCTGCGGTGCGAAATCCTTGCGCGCGAGATAGGCGGCGGCTGCATTGCGCACGCTCTTGGTGCCGGTGCTGGTCGAGACGCGGAGCGCCGATTCGAGCGCATCGACGCGCTCGAGCCCGGCAAGGCTCTTGGCGATCATCGCCCATTGCTGCGGCAGCAGCGGGTAATTGACCTCGAAATCGATCCGCGCGTCGCGCGGCTCGCTCAGTGCCTCGACCTCGCGCCTGATGTCGCCGGAAATGAACGTGCCGCGGCCGACCTCGCCGACCACGAGGCCGCGGCGAAGCAATTCCGTATAAACCCGGCTCGCGGTCGAGACCGCAATGCCACGGTCATAGGCAAAATTGCGCTGCGGCGGCAGCCGGTCACCGGGTCTTAACGTGCCGTTAGAGATGTCTGCGGCAATGGCATCGGCAAGCTTCACGTACTCGAACTTGGACATTATTGCACCGAGAGCAATGTTTTACTTGCTCCGAGCAGTGTACTGAAGCATTTAAGGTCCATCAAGGCCCGCGATTGAGCCGAGGAGAGCGAGAGCAATCCGACGGCAAATGAGGTGCAGACGCCCACAAGCGTCCGCGGCAATGGCATCTGCTTCGCCGCGCGGAACGACAGGCCGGAGAAGAAAAATGACCACGATCTCGCAAACTGCCGGGCAGAGTTTAGGCCCATCCTCCTCGAGCGGATTTTTTGCAACGCTCGCCCACGCCGCCTATGCGCTGTTCGACCGCCTGGAGCGCCGCTCCGCCGTCAAGACGCTGAGCGAGCTGGACGACCGCGCCCTGCGCGACATCGGGATCACGCGCAGCCAGATCGAGGACGCGGTCTACGGACAGGTCAAGACCGAGCTGACGCGGTATCTGTAAAGCGTTTGAGCTGTGTCCCGGACGCGCTGCAACGCCCTTCGCGTTGCGGCGGCAGAGCCGGGACCCAGCAGGCCGCACGACACGCCGCCACATGGGCCCCGGCTCTGCATCGCACCGCCGAAGAGGGCGCTGCGCTGCGTCCGGGGCGCGAGAGCGGGAGTTGTCGCACGCCGGTTGGGTGGTGCGTGCGAGGCTGGCGGAGACAGCGGCGATCGGACGGGAACGAGCGTCGGCGGCACTGTTCTTGCCAACGTAATCCTGCCACGGCCTTGCACTGTCGAATACAACGACTGCTTTGCTCACGGCACGCGCCCCGCTATTGGACGGGCACGCTGGCTGCTCCCATCGCGCTCACGGTGGTCGCGCACCGGAGCTGCAGATCATTCAACGAGGCGAGATCGGCCTTCTCGATCTTGCTGAGGACCTTGCATGTTATCTTGACATCGAAGTCATTCGTCGCGGCGGCTGATTTTTCCATAGGTCTTTCCCTTGCGTTCGGCACCGCCCGGCGAATAGGGGAATGATCGCCGAGCCGCGCGTGGTGGCAACGGGAAGCCGATCAGGCATGACCCCGAGGGGTCGTGAACAGCTTGCGATGATGTGCGGCACGATAGCGAACCTCTGATGATGAGCGCGCGGCGCGAGTTCATGCAGCCCCATGGCGTAAAGGTGGCTCAGATTGTTGCGCGTGTCATGCGTAAACTGCGATCTATGTCGGTCAATTGCGTAAATCGAAGCTTCCAATGCTTCGTCATGCGATCCCGCTGTTGCCTCTCGCGGCAAGTTTCCTCTCTATCGGCTTTTATTTGAGCCGACATATTGACTGCGCTGGCAAAGCAGATTGAGAATTATCCATCAACAGGCGTTCGAAAATAACAACAGCGCCCGTTGCCACGGCGTCACTGCTCGCAGCTTCGTCTCAGCGGGCGGCACCACTCGACCGTAGACATTGACGATGGACCCCGGATCACTTCCGGGGAGGTTGATGGCTGTCATGATAAGTACAGAGTTGGCGAAGCGCTTCTGCGTGACATGCAATCAGGAAAAGCCAGAGACTGAGTTCTCTTTGACGGCCCGCAACGGATGCGAGCGACACCGCATGCAGGTCTGCGCCGAATGCCACGCTTTAGGTGAGCCCGAAAAGAACAGTGCACCTGATAACTGGCCTCGACCTCGACGCATGCTGAACGAAAAGCAGGTTCTTGAGATCGTGCCGGTCGGGCGTTCGACGTTGTGGCGAATGGAAAAGGCGGGTCGGTTTCCGAGATCGACCTATATCTCGCCGAACCGGCGGATTTGGTTCGAGGACGAGATCATCGCCTGGCAGAAGGCGATTGCCGAGTGCGATCCGCATTTCGATCCCGCGCGTGGTCGTGGCAAAGGTCGGCGCAAGGCCCGCGAGCAAGCGGCGGTGCAGCTGACCCGAACAACAAAGTCACGATCCAACGTTCCATGGTTGCGCTGGCGTCTGCCGACTTCTCGCGGGTTTAATCGCCTGGCAATTCATATATCCGACGAAGTTCCCTTTGAACGCGGTCCACGTGCTCTTGTGGCATGGGGCGGGCCCGTCCACGGTGCCCCTTCGGAAAGACGGCGGTCCAGCAAAGTTTTTCGTCAGGAATGATGGCAATTGTGACGCCCTTGCTGACGTCGTCGAAAGCCGTGAGACGTTCACGGAAGATGTACCACATGCGCAAGGCGACTAGATCAAGGCTTCGGGGTGTCTTGCACCGCGAGCACTGGATTTCCCGCTGTCTTGGCCCGGTCGGGGCGAAATGGGCGAGGCCGACGCGCCAGCTTTCTCACCGTGTCAGCGTGCTGGGTCGATCGAGGGCAAGCCACGAAGGCGTTGGGTTTTTTTTGTTCGAACACCGTCTCACTTCCCGAACCGTGTCGCCGCAAGCGGTGAGTACAGGTTCGAGTTCGCGTTCATCCGCTCGCACTCGCGCGACGCGTTCCAGAACGTTTCCACGCACGGCTTCGTAGTGCCGGCGGCCTGCCTCCAAGTGATCGTGAGCGTACTCGGTTCAGTGAAAACCCACCTGCCGGTGTTGTGTGGCTTGGCCGGGGCGCCGGGCGAGGACGGCGCCGTCTTACTCGACATCGCGATATTGCCGTTGCCGAGGTAATAGTACCATGTGCTGCCGTCCCACACGCGCCACCAGCCCGTCGGCCATCCATCTTTTTTTGTCACTCCGTCTGATGCGAGAACGACTTCTTTCTGGTATCGAGCCCACTGGTTGAGCTGCGGGTCGCGCACCAGCATTCCACCCACGACGCCGCCTCCACCGGTGCGATAAATATTGAACCTGTTCACCGGCATGGTTTGATAGGGTCCAACGGCGGGATCATGGTGGTACAAGTCTAGCCCGAGGACGCTAACGACCAGCGATACGTGTAGACCTCCGCCCCAGCTGACCATGATTGGCCCGAGCGCGGTCAGCGCTAGGTCGATATCGTTCGCTGTGGACGTCGGAACGTCCTTGTGAAGAAAGCTTAAACCCTCGTTTCTCATAAATTTGTTATACGCGTCCCCTCCCAGTCGTTGATGAGTGCCGTCCTCGTTCTCAAGTTCCGGCAACCGCTGCGGAGTGGCATATCCGCCCCCGTAGTATAAGCGCAGCATGCGTGCACATGCCCACCAGCAACCTGTGGGATCATAGGCTTGGCTTACAAAAGGCACGGGCCGCGGCAAGGGCATGATCGACCTCTGACTTTTCAATGCGCACCATACGCAGTTAGAGCAAGCGAGCCAATGGCTCGCCACCGCCATTGCTGCGGCGCGGTATCGACACCAACCACCCCGCCGCGCGGTCCCCGACCGCCATCAAGCATCAGCGACTTCGACGGCCTGCATTCCCGCAAGCACAATCACGAAGTCCAATTCTACGCCTTCGACATTCTCGTTTCCGACGGCGAAGATGTCCGCAAGTTGCCGTTGTCCATGCGCAAGACGAACCTCGCCCCGAATGCTGGCGCGGCGCAAATTTGGTTTTTGGAGAGGCTTGGTCGCACTAGGCGTTCTCCTTGCTCTCTGGAAAATGCTTGGTCCTAGCGACGCCCCTGTCAAACAGGACGGAGCGCAGGCCGTGACAGCAGCAAAAGCGGCGACCTGGCGACCAATCGGTGAAATGCCCGATCTTGAAAGGAAGTTTATTGCTGCTGTGGAGAATGGGCGCTCAGTTTACAAGTCGGGAGCAAATGACATGGCAAAGGGGGCCGCACGACCGCTGCGCGCAAAGGAATTGTGTGCATTAATGCGTTCGCCAACCATCAACAATTGGGTTGGGCGTGTCTCCAAGCTCTCGACGAATGGAGCAGCGGCGCAACTAATCCGGGTTCAGCGGGGGCACGAGGATGAGATCGTCGCTTGGCGGAACGCGGTCAATGAGTGCGATCCGAAATCGTGGCAGGGCAAAGGGCGGCTTCGGCGGGCGCGATCAGGCACACGATGGGCTGTAACCTTGGCGCGCGCCGAAGATCTCCGACTGGGCGCTTGATCAGCACACGATGCAGGGCAAGTGAGCGAGACATTATCTCTCGTCGAGCGGCTTAGGCTGAATGTCGAAGAGAACTTCCATAATGCTTGAAAAAGTTATCAAGCTTCACTGGTTCGCCGGTATGTCGCCAGAACAGTTTTTTACCAAGGCTGGCCGCCATCGCGAGGCGGTGGTGGCCGCCGATTAGAGTATGGTCATCGGATGCTGTGGCGATGATCTCGCCGTCTTCGTCCACGATGATCATGTGCTGCCTCCGATCCAGCGCGCGGTCAGCGCCGCCGCGATGGTGCACGTCCATCTAACCTCGTGCCGGTCCCGGCGTTCCAATGGCCGCAGGAAGGCCGCACAACGCAACCGTGAAACTAGGGCTTGTTAGGGCCCAGCAGGTTCGGACGGGCCTCTCGCCCGTCCGGCAGCAACAGAAATATACTTTTATCTTCAGGCGCTTCCGGCGATTTCAACAGGCCGAAAAAATCGCTTGCAGCAAGGCCACACGATTTTGCCGTACGCAAATCACACCGGTCGTGTGCGCGAGGTCTTTTGCTCACGGCTCTCCGCCCTGCAAAACCCTTCGCGCCGATGCAATCAGCGTCCACCGCCGCCCGGCCCGCGTTCGTGACGATCGCGATACGCCTCTCTTCCTTGGGCCGGGTTGCGGCGACACATACGATATTTCCGAATTTCGGTAAAGTGGAATATTTTCGGCGATGCGGATTGACCAAGTATTTGGGTGTTTTGCCCGATGAGACTGAGCAAGAATTACTGGTTCGCGGGTCAGGCCGGGTTGGGTCGGCCAATTGCGGGCATCGGCGGCGGATTTGTCCAGAAGGTCGCCAGAGCAACCTGAATGCACGTCAGCAGGGCTGCGAGGGTGCATCGGCAAGGAGCAAACGTCTTTGCGAGCGCGGCCAGAAACGCGTCGACCCCAAGGATGTTGAGCACGCGGGTGAAGTTGTAGCAGAGCGCCATCAGGCTCCATTCACCGCGGACCTTGTCGAAGCCGCGGACCAGGAAATGACGATAGCCGGCACGGCATTTGAGCGTGCCAAACGGATGCTCGACGATGCCAGAACGACGACGCATCAGCTCGCCTGCGCCCTGCATCCGCGCGCGATGACGTTCAAGAACGTCTTCATGCTCCCAGCGACCGATCGTCCGGTAGGCCGCGTTCGAGCCGAGGCAACGGAGCTTGAGCGGGCAGGTCCTGCAGATCACTCCGCGCGCCGCGTAGCGGATCTCGACGCGGCCGCTGGTGTTCTTCTGCCTGCTCTTCATCGGATGCAGCAGTTGGCCAGCAGGACAATGGTAGGTGTCGGATGCGTCATCATAGTTGAAGTCCTTGAGGGCGAAGCGGCCTTGCTTCTCGAGCCGGGCGTTGGCCTCCGGTACCGGCACTTAGGCCGTGATGCCATCGTCCTCACAGGCCTTCAGTTCGCGACTGCTGTAATAGCCCTCATCTGCCAGCGCCTGCAGGGTCTTGACCTCAAGGGCCTCCTTTGCCGCCATGGCCATCGCATGTAGCTGGCCGACATCGCTGCTGGCGTTCACCACCTCGCTGGCGACAATAAGCTTGTGCTTGTCGTCGACGGCGGTCTGCACGTTGTAGCCTGCGACCCCCTGGCCGCTCTTGACCAGCAGCCGGGCATCCGGATCGGTCAGGGACAGCTGCGTCTGGCCATTCTCCTCCAGCCGAGCAAGATCGGTTTGTGCGCCCGCGCGCTTCGCCATCAGCGCCGCGACTTTCGCGCCGATGTCGCCGTCATCTCCGCCGCCGCCATCGGGCCCATCCTTGCCCGGCTTTCTGGCTTCTGCGGCATCATTGTCCTCTAGGGACTTGCCGTAAGCCTCGATCTCCTGGTCAAGCTTTGCGATCTGATCGGCAAGCCTCTTGCGTGTAAAGATGCTGGCCTTGCTGGCGTCGCCATGGAAGAACGAGCCGTCAATCGCAACAACGCTGCCGCCGACAAGACCGAGCTCGCGCATCAACAGCACGAAACTGCGGTTGGCTGCCTTCAGAGCCGCCCAATTCTCCTTGCGGAAGTTGCCGATCGTCCGATAACCCGGCTTCAGATTCCTCAGCAGCCAGATCAGTTCCAGATTGCGGCAGGCCTCCCGCTCCAACCGGCGCGACGACCTGATTTGGTTGATGTAACCGATAGAGCTTCAGCAGATCAGCCGGATCGTATGGCGGCTGACCGACCTCCTCAGCCTTGCGATCCGCATGGCAAAAGCCGAGCTTGGCAAGGTCGAGGACGCGGACGAAGCTCTCGATCGCCCGAACCGGGTTGTTCGGCCCGACATAATCCTCAATCCGAGCAGGAAGCAGACTGGCCTGCTCGCGGTTCTCGCCGGTCTTAAATGTGCGATTCGTCATCAGCAGAATCGTACACCAACTCCCCCAAATGCCGAGTTCTTGCCCAGCCTCGATGGGCAACGCAAGGTTTTGTAGCCCGGATGAGCGAAGCGATATCCGGGATCCTCATTCCGAGCGGCCCCGGGTATCGCTTCGCTCACCCGGGCTACAAGGGCATTGATCCAGCCCTCAATGCCTGACCACCAGCACCGAACATTTGGCGTAGCGCACGACGTGGCCGGCGTTGGAGCCGAGGAAATAGGTGCGCATCGCCGGCCGGTGCGAGGTCATCACGATCAAATCGGCCTTCATCTGCGCCGCTTCCTCCAGGATCTCGTGGTAGATGCCGCCCTGGCGCACCACGCTGGAGATCCGCCCTGCCTCGATGCCGGATTCGCGCGCGACGATGGCGAGTGCCTCTTCCGAGGTCTGGCGCTGCTGCTCGTCGAAATCGGCCGGCACGTATTCGGCCAGCATCACCGGCGTCATCGGCAGCACGTTGAGCAGGCGCACCGTGCCACTCCAGGTCTGCGACAGCGTTGCCGCGGTCGCGATCGCCGGCTTGGCCAGATCGGTGTCGGCGAGGTCGATGGGCACGAGGATGGACTTGAACATCTGCGCCTCCAAATCTTCAGCCCCTTGATCGCACCGGATCAACCGGTCGAGGCGGCGGGCCACGCCTCTCATCCCGATCGAAGCAGCTTGGGGCTGGTGAACAGCACCAGTTTGCCGCGGCGGTAGGCCACGTCACCCCAATCCTTGACGTCAAAGTCGAAGATCGCAAGTCCCGAAGTGGGCAAATTGTCGGCGAGAGCCCTGGCGCCGGCCGGATCGCCGCCGCCCATCAGCATGAGCGCGGCCTCGTGCATGCCGGGATTATGGGCGACCAGCAGCAATCGCTTCGGGTTGGCCGGGGCCGTTGCAGTGCGAATGGACTCCAGGATCTGCGCCGGATCGGCGCCATAGAGTTCCGGCAGGACCTCGACCTGCGGCGCCGGCACGCGGTCCTTCATCGCCTCCCAGGCGATGTCCCAGGTCTGCCGGGCCCGGACGGCGTGTGACACCAGCACGGTATCGGGGAAGGGCGGATGGGCGGCGATCCAGTCGCCGATTTGCGCAGCATCCCTTTGGCCGCGGTCGTCGAGCCGGCGGTCCTGGTCACGGCCGCTCGGCGCGTCAGTCTCTGTCTTGGCGTGACGCAGCAACATCAAGCGGCGCATGGCATTCCCGAATCGTTCCACGTCCAGAATAATCTACAGGCGCCGGTTGAGGACAAGGTGACAGGCGCCCGATCGGTCCTTTAATAAGAAAACGGCATGAGCGAGACTTACACAAGCGTATCCCAGGAAGAAGCCGGCTTTCGCGACCGCACGCGGCTGTCGTTCGAGCTTGACGCCGACATCTGCGTCATCGGTGCGGGGCTCGCCGGGCTCACCATCGCGCTGGAGGCGGCCCGGTTAGGGGCCAGTGTCGCCGTGCTCGAAGGCCGCCACGTCGGCTGGAACGCGTCCGGCAACCAGCTCGGCACGGTGATGCCGGGCTTTGCGCTGCCGCTCACCGAGCTTATCGAGCGCATCGGCTTCGAGGACGCGCGTGAATTGTGGAGGCTGTCGAAGGAGGGCGCCGAGTTCGTCCGGGCCAACGCCACGGAAGAGAACATGCCAGGGATCGCCAGAAGCGAGGGCGTGCTGGAGGTCTCGAACGTCGATGCCGGCGACCGGCTGATCAGCCGGTTGCAGATGCTGAACGAGGATTTCGACACCGAGGTCGAGGGTTGGCAGGTCGATCGCGTCCGCGAGGTGCTCAAGACCGATCGCTACTTCCACGGCGTGTATTATCCCAAAGCGTTTCAGGTCGACGGCCGCAAATATGTGCACGGCCTCGCGGGGCTGGCGCGTCGGGCAGGCGCCCGCATCTTCGAGGACACGCCGGTCGTCAGCATCGATCATTCCGGCATCCGCAAACGCATCGTCACGCCCTCGGCGCGGCTGCGCGCCACCCACATCGTGCTCGCGGGCAACATCCATCTCGGCGCGCCCTTAAGGCGCCTGTCGGAGACGCTGCTGCCGGTCTGGCGCTATGCCGGCATCACCGCGCCGCTCGGCGAGCGCGTGCATGAGATCATCGCCTTCAAGGGATCGGTGATGGACTCCGACGGTGTCGATCATTTCCGCATCGTCGACGGCGACCGGCTGATGTGGGAAAGCCCGGAGACCACTTGGGCCGCCGGTCCGCAGCGCTTTGCGGGCGCCGTGAGGCGGCGGATCCGCACGATCCTTCCAGCGCTCGGCAATGTCGAGGTCACGGACATGTTTGGCGGCGCCACCGGCCAGACCGTGCACGGCATGCCGCAGATCGGCCAGTTGCGCAAAGGGCTGTGGGTGGCGAGCGGGTTCGGCCGTCAGGGCATGAACACCTCGGCGATGGCCGGGCAGATGATTGCGCGCAGCATCCTGTGGGGCGATGAGCGCTGGCGGCTGTTCTCGCCGTTCGAACTGGTCTGGGCAGGCGGCGCCACGGGACGGGTCGCAGGCCAATTGGTCGGGATTTGGGGCAGGGCGAGTTCCGCCGCTGCAGGCTCGCTCGCCCGCTATCGCGAGCGTGCCAGGGTCAAGAACAGGGAGCGCGAGGCGCGCCTTGCCGAGGCCAACCGGGCCGCCGGCACCGGTCCGCGCCGTCCGCCGCCGGGCGTCAGGCCGCGGCCGGCCCCGGCGCCGAAACCCGCGGTCGAAGCGGCAGACCCGCCCTCGGAACCGGCCTCCCACGACGTCGGCGTTTCGCGATAGACCCGCGAAAAATTCCGCCTGGAGGTGTAACGTCGGCCGTTAAAGCCCGTATCTCAGGGCGTGGAGCTCCCGCACGGAGAATGAGATGTTTGACCGCCGCATCCTGTTGACGACTGCCGCCGGCCTGTTCGGCCTTGGGGCCTTCCGCTGGCTGAGAGGAATGCCTGCCGAGGCCGGCGAGAAGGCCGCGGAAAAGTTCGAGATCACGAAGACGGAGGCTGAATGGCGCGCCCAGCTCACGCCGCAGCAATATGAGATCCTGCGCAATCACGGCACCGAGCGGCCGGGCTCCAGCCCGCTGCTGAAGGAGCATCGCAAGGGCATTTTCGCCTGCGCCGGCTGCGATCTGCCGCTGTTTGCGTCCGAGACCAAATTCGAGAGCGGCACCGGCTGGCCGAGCTTCTACCAGCCGATCGAGGGCAATGTCGGCAAGACCGAGGACCGGGCCTACGGCATGGTGCGCACCGAGGTGCATTGCCGGCGCTGCGGCGGCCATCTCGGCCACGTCTTCGACGACGGTCCGAAGCCGACCGGATTGCGCTATTGCATTGATGGTTTCGGGCTGGTCTTCCATCCCGCGGCGGCATCGGCGACGTAAGGAAGGCCCGGCAATTGTTGCCGGTCCCGGCAATTGTGCCCCGGTCGTCAGGGCGGGGCAATTTCATTAAGTCATTGAATTTCTGAAGATACCCGCATTGGCATAGCCCTTGCGACTGTCTCCTCCGACTGCGGCCATGGTCGACCGGCCGCCGAGATCGGATTTGGAGACAAAGTTATGGGTATCTTCGATGCAATGAACACCTCGGTGGGTGGCCTGCAGGCGCAGTCCTACGCGCTACAGAACATTTCGGGCAACATCGCGAACTCATCCACCACCGGTTACAAGGGCATCGGCACCAGCTTCGTCGATCTCATTCCCGACTCCTCGGTTCCGAGCAAGCAGGTCGCGGGCGGCGTGACGGCCAATGCGAAGGCCACCATCACCACGCAGGGCACGATCTCGGGCTCCACCGTCGCCACCAACATGGCGATCACCGGCGACGGCTTCTTCTCCATTCAGAAGGCGACCGGCGTCGTCGACAACGTTCCGGTGTTCAGCGGCGTCACCTATTACACCCGCCGCGGCGACTTCCAGCTCAATGCCAACGGCAATCTGGTCAACGGCGCCGGCTATTATTTGATGGGCACCACGGTCGATCCCAAGACCGGCAACCCGACCGGCAACGTGGCGACGGTCCTGAAATTCCAGAACAACTTCATCCCGGCCCAGGCGACCACCTCGATCCAATACGCCGCGAACCTGCCGAGCGTGCCGAATACGGCGGCCAGCTCGACCGCGGCGACCGGCACGCTGCTGGCGGCCGGCGGCCTGAACCCGTCTGACTTCGCCGCCAACCCGCTGATCATCGGCACGCCGCCGCCGCCCTACACCAATGCGACGATCTCGGGCGCCGCGGCCACCGGCAATCTGCGCTCGGCCTATACGGCGACGACCGCGACCGGCACGGTGACGCTGCTGGACAGCGCCTCGGCGGCGGTATCTGGCGGCACGTCGCTCGATTCCGCCGTGTCCCCGCATCTCAACAACACCCTTCTCACCAGCCTGGCCGGCAAGACGCTGACGGTCAACGGTCAGACCATCAACTTCGACGCCACCGTTTCCGGCGCCTCCACGGTCGGCACGACCACCACGATCGGTTTGCTTTCGCCGACCGGCGCAAAGATGTCGGACATCCTGAATGCGATCACCCTGGGTGCCGGCGGCGCCCCCGCCGCCGCGATAATGACCACCGGCGGCAACATCCAGATCACGACCAACACCACCTCCGACGTCACGATCAGCGGCACCGCGGCAGGCTTGCTCGGCGTCAGCAGTGTGACGCGCGGCGGTAACGTGCTGTCCACCCCCGCGATTACGGGTGCTACGGTGCTCGGCGGCAGCGCGACGCCCGGCGGCCCGGAAGTCCTCTCGACGCCGTTCGTGGCTGGCAACTACATCCAGGTCAATGGCACCGGCCCTGCCAATACAATCACCTTCGTGAATTCCGGTGCTGTCGCTCCGAACCAGATCAACATCACCGACGACATCTCGACCTTGCTGCAGAGGATCGACACGCTCAGCGGTGCGAGCGGTTCGTCGATCAGCAACGGCGTGATCACCCTGAATACCGGTATCGCCAATCCGACCCTGACGGTGACGAGCAACAACAGCAGCGCCTTCGCCGCGCTCGGCTTTACGTCATCCATTTCCAAGAACCGCGGCGGCGGCGGCACGGCCGGCACCGGCGGCGTGATCGGCAACGACATCGCCACCTTCACCAAGGAATCGATCAGCGGCGGCGCGGTGACCGCCTACAACGCCGCGGGCACGCCGGTGAACCTGCAGCTGCGTTGGGCCAAGACCGACAGCGCCTCGCTGGGCACGGGCCATTCCGATACCTGGAACCTGTTCTACCAGACCGATCCGAACGCGACCGGCACGACGGTCGGCTGGGTCAATACCGGGCAGGCCTTCACCTTCGCCGCCGACGGCTCACTGACCTCCCCGAGCACCTCGGGCATCACCATCAACAATGTCAGCGTCAGCGGTCAGTCGCTCGGCTCGCTCGCTTTCAACATCTCTCAGGGCGGCCTGACGCAATATGCCAGCACCAGTGGCGCGGTGACCATCAACACCATCACCCAGAACGGCTACGCCGCAGGTCAGCTCCGCTCCGTCGCCGTCAACAACAACGGCCTCGTGGTCGGTACCTTCTCCAACGGCCAGAACCTCGACCTCGCGCAGGTCTCGTTGTCGCACTTCAACGGCACCAACTACCTGAAGGCGCTCGACGGCGGCGCCTATGCCGCGACCGAGCAGTCTGGACCTGCGATCGACGGCGCTTCGGGCACCATCAGCGGCTCGTCGCTGGAAGGCTCGAACACCGACATCGCCGACGAATTCACCAAGCTGATCGTGACCCAGCAGGCCTATTCGGCCAACACCAAGGTGATCACGACCGCGAATTCGATGGTGCAGGACCTCCTGAACGTGTTGCGCTGATCGGCGCGTAACGTAACCAAAGGCGGTAAGTAACATGGGTTTGAGTTCAGCCCTCGCCAGTGCGATGAGCGGCCTGCGTGCCAACCAGGCCGCGCTCTCGATCGTCTCCTCGAACGTCGCGAATGCGCAGACGCCGGGTTACGTCGTCCAGACGCCGAACCAGATCGAGGTCACCACCGGCGACTTCGGCTCGACGGCGATGACGACCGGCGTCAGCCGGGAGCTCGACACCTATGTGCAGAACCAGCTGCGCACCGAAACCGGCGGCAGCGGTTACGCCGACCAGATGGCCAGCATCCTGAAGCAGCTTCAGAATGTTTATGGCACGCCGGGCAACAGCGGCACGCTCGAAACCTCGCTGAACAACTTCACCACGGCGCTGCAGGGGCTGT
The DNA here is from genome assembly GCF_004114535.1 of Bradyrhizobium nanningense. Taxonomy (GTDB): domain Bacteria; phylum Pseudomonadota; class Alphaproteobacteria; order Rhizobiales; family Xanthobacteraceae; genus Bradyrhizobium; species Bradyrhizobium nanningense. The sequence goes on along the minus strand of NZ_LBJC01000021.1, from coordinate 9,965 downwards.
CGACGAGCTCGGGTGCCTCGTCAGCGCAAACGGTTGCCCTCGGCGCGGCGCAGGCGCTGGCCACGCAGCTCAACGTCACCACCAAGGGCATCCAGTCGCTGCGCTCCAACGTCGAGCAGGATCTCGGCACCTCGGCGGCCGCCGCCAACGCGGCGATGCAGAAGGTCGCCACCATCAACACCAAGCTGCAGGGTCTGTCGGCCAACGACCCCTCGGCCGCGACATTGATGGACCAGCGCGACCAGGCCATCAACACGCTATCGAAATATGTCGACGTCCGCGTCACCACCGACGGTTCGAACCAGGCCAACATCTACACGACCACAGGCATCCAGCTGGTCGGCGCCGGGCTCGCCTCGCAATTCACCTTCGCTTCCGCAGGCGCAATTTCGGCGACGTCGCTGTACAACACGGATCCCGCCAAGTCCGGCGTCGGCGAGCTCAACATCGTGCTGCCGAACGGCTCGAAGGTCGACGTCGTCGCCAACAACGTGGTCTCGTCGGGCGAGATCGCGGCCGACCTGAAGCTGCGCGACCAGACGCTGGTGCAGGCGCAGGACCAGATCGACCAGCTCGCCGCCACGATGTCGAGCGCGCTGTCGGACAAGACCACCGCCGGCACCACGGTGTCCGGTCCACCGGCCGGCTTCGACATCGACCTTGCCGGTGCGCTGCCGGGCAACACCGCCAGCTTCACCTACACCGACACGGCGACCAATACGAAGCGCCAGATCACGCTGGTCAACGTCACCGATCCGGCGGCGCTGCCGCTCCAGAACGCCACCAACGCCAATCCGATGCAGATCGGCGTGAATTTTGCGAGCGGCATGGGCACGATCGCCTCCGTGCTCAACACCGCGCTCTCGGGCTCGCACCTGTCCTTCTCTGCAGCCCCGTCGCCGGCGACCGCCACAACGCTGCGGATCACCGACGACAATAGCGGCCTTGCCAAGGTCAATTCGGCCTCGACGAGCAAGACGATGTCGTCGCTGACCTCGGGCAATCCGCAACTGCCGCTGTTCACCGACGGCGGGCAGGCGCTCTACACCGGCGCGATCTTGGCCTCGGGCTCGCAGCTGACCGGCTTTGCCGGACGCATCAAGGTGAACACGCAGCTGGCCGCCGACCCGACCAGGATGTCGGTGTACAACACTTCGCCGGTGACGCCCGCGGGTGACACCACGCGCTCGGACTATCTCTACTCGCAGCTCACCAGCGCGGTGTTCTCCTATTCACCGCAGAGCGGCCTCGGCTCGGCCAACCAGCCCTTCACCGGCAGCGTTTCGAACTATCTGCAGCAGTTCCTGAGCGTGCAGGCCAACGCCTCGACCCAGGCGACCCAGCTCCAGCAGGGCCAGAGCGTCGTGGTCTCGACGCTGCAGGCCAAGTTCGACTCGACCTCCAAGGTCAATCTGGACTCGGAGATGTCGAACCTGATCCAGCTGCAGAATGCCTACGCCGCCAACGCCCACGTCATGTCGGTGGTGCAGAGCATGATGAACACGTTGATCCAGGCTCAAGCGTAACAAGTAACAGGGCTCTGAAACATGTCGATCAGCAGTATCAACTACTCCTCGTCGGTTCTCGGCTCGCAGATCCGCAACATCAATCAGCAGCTCACTGACCTGTCGACGCAGCTCTCGACCGGCAAGCTGTCGCAGAACTATTCCGGGATGGGCACCAACGAGGGCTTCGCGATCGCCGGGCGCGCGCAGCTCTCCAACATCGCCGCCTATACCGACACGATCACCAACGTCAATGTCAGCATCAACCTCGCCAATACCGCGTTGCAGTCGCTGACCAAGATCCGCAGCACGGTGCAGACGGGCTCCGCCAACACCGCGCAGGATCTCAACGTCAACGGCCAGACCATCGCGCAGAACACCGCCGCGGCCCAGTTCGGCTCGATGGTCGGCGTCCTCAACACGCAGACGGGCAACCGCTATCTGTTCTCCGGAACCGCCGTCAACACGCAGTCGGTCGCGGATTCCGGCGACATCATCAACGGCACCACGACGCAGGCGGGCTTCAAGACCGTGATGGCGGAGCGCCAGGCCGCCGACTTGGGGGCCAACGGCATGGGTCGCCTGGTGCAGACGCAGCCGACGCCGAGCTCGATCCAAATGTCGGAAGATGTCGCGGGCTCGCCGTTCGGCCTCAAGATCAAGGCGGTCTCCTCGACGCTGACGGGCGCGACCGTGACCGGCCCGAGCGGCTCGCCGGTGTCGTTCTCGGTCGATCTCAACGGCATCAACCCGAACAATGGCGACAAGCTCAGCATCCAGTTCACGCTGCCGGACGGCACGACCGAGCAGATCGAGCTGACCGCATCCTCAGCGACGCCGACGCCGCTCGGCAGCTTCGCGATCGATGCGAGCACCCCGGTCAACCCCAACAACACGGCCGCGAATCTCAATACCGCGCTGAACACCGCGATCACGAAGCTCGCCAACACTTCGCTGGTCGCGGCATCCGCCGTCACCGCCGGCGATAATTTCTTCAACACCGATAGCTCGGCGATCGGCGCCGCCAAAAACAACCAGGCGACGCCGGCGGCACCGATCAGCGGCACCACCGCGCTGTCGGGCACCGCGCCCTCGGACTCGATCTCGCCCGGCTTCTCCGCCGGCGACACCCTCACCGTCAACGGCACCACGCTGAGCTTCGTCGCCTCGGGCGCGACCGGCAACCAGCTCAACGTCACCGACAGCATCCAGACCCTGCTCGGCAAGATCGACCGGATCACGGGGACCTCGAAGCCGTCGACGATCCATGGCGGCTCGATCACGATCAACACCGACGATGCGGCGAGCCTGAGCATTTCGGGCTCGACCCCGGGCGCCATCGCCGCGCTCGGCGCCCTCGGCTTCAGCTCATCGCCCATCACCGCCACGCAGCCGCCGCTGCGCGTCGGCTCCTCGCCCGCGAGTTCGGCGACGACGCTGGTCAACGGTTCGGCCACCACCGTGAAATGGTACTTGGGCAATGACGGGCCCGGCTCGGCGCGCTCGACCGCAATGGCGCGGGTCGACGATTCCGTCACGGTGCAGTATGGCGCCCAGGCGAACGAGGACGCGATCCGCCGGCAATTGCAGGCGATCGCGGTGTTCGGGACGTTCTCGACCTCGCCGACCGGACAGTATTCGGGTGGGCAGGTCTCCGCGCTGAGCCTGCGGGTGACGCAGGCGCTGACCCAGCAGCCCGGTCAGCAGCGCATCGAGGACATCCAGACCGACATCGCGATGGCCCAGAACACGATGAAGGACGCCTCCACGCGCCAGACCCAGGCCAAGGCGCAGCTCCAGACCATCATCGACCAGGCGGAATCGGCTTCGCCCGACCAGGTGGCGAGCGAAATCCTCTCGCTGCAGAACGCGCTCCAGGCGTCCTACCAGGTGACCTCGAACCTCGCGCAGCTCTCGCTCGTCAAGTTCCTGTAAGGGCGCGTTAAGGCGCCGTTAACCATGGCTCTTTACCTCTTGGTGAGGATTGGAGCGGGGCGGAGCTGCGATGTCGGACAAGATGCAACTGGTGGTGGCAACGCCATGCTTCGGCGGGCAGGTGTCGAGCATCTATGCGAGCTCGATCTTCGCGCTGCAGCGCGCCGTGCACGGCATGTCCAATCTCGAGCTCAAGGTGCTGCTGCGGGACGGCGACGCGCTGATCACCCGCGCCCGCGCCAACCTGGTCGCGATGTTCCTGGACGATCCCAAGGCAACGCATTTCCTGTTCATCGATGCCGATATCGGCTTCAAGCCCGAGCAGGTATTCCGGCTGATCGAATGCGGCGCGGACGTCGTCGCCGGCTGCTATCCGATCAAGCGGGTCAATTGGGACAAGGCCGCGCGGGCGATCCAGTCGGGCCGTGCCGACGTGGCGGCGGCTTCGCTGGACTATGTGCTCGAGATCGAGGATCCCGACCGTATCGTCGTGGTCAACGGCTTCACCCGCGTACGCTACGCCGGCACCGGCTTCCTGATGATCCGGCGCCGCGTGCTGGAGGCGATGTGCCGCCATCCGGATTATGCAAGCCTGCAGTTCTTCCGCGAGCATTCGCACGACACGCTGGCCGCGAGCCAGAACCGCTTTGCGCTGTTCGAATGCATGATCGATCCGGCCACTGGCACTTATCTTTCCGAGGACTTCGCCTTCTGCAAGCGCTGGACCGATGTCGGCGGCGAGATCTGGGCCGACATCCAGAGCTCGCTCGATCACGTCGGCCCGTCGGTGTTCCACGGCGACATCGCCTCGCAATTCGCACCGGCCCCCACAAGGGCGGCGGCCGATGCCGCGTGAGCCTTCCGGGATGAGCACCGGCGCATCCCGTCTGCCAGAACCGGAACGCGCACCCGACTATGATTCGCGCTACCGCCTGCGCGATCTCTTCACGCCACTCGACACGCTGCTGGTCTCCGGCGGAGATCCGCGGCTGGCGCTCGACGCCAGGGAGCGGGTCAACGTGTATGGCTGCGCGGCCTCGCCGCAGCCTGAGATCTGGAATTTCGCGTCCTCGACCGCGTCGACGATCTCGCAAGCTGCCTATGACCGCGCCGCGTTGGCGCGCGAAGAGCTGGTGCACAAATGCCTGTTCGACGAAGTTGAGGTCGCCTTCGACGCGCGTTGCGAGGACATGCGGAACGAGCTGCGCGGCCACCTCCAGCTTCCGCCGCGCGTTGAAATCGTCTTCTCGCCCTCAGGCACGGACTCCCAGCTCCACGCCCTGTTCCTGGCGCGCGCGGTGCTCGGGGCGCCGCCGGTGACGATCGTGGTCGGCGCCGACCAGACCGGAAGCGGGACGATCCATACCGCCCGCGGGCACCATTTCAGCGCCATGACGGCGAACGGCCTTGCGGTTCGCAAGGACGGCGCGGTTGCGGGGCTCGCGGGCGCCAGTCTCGCGTTGCCGCTGCTCGAGACCGGCCCCGCGATTGCAATGCGCGGGGATGCCGATGCCGCGGTGTTGCATGCGGTCGAGGCCACGATCGCGCAAGGCGCGCCCGTGCTGCTCCAGATCATGGATGCATCGAAGCTCGGCTGGCGCGCACCGAGCGCGGCTTGCCTCGACGAGATCGCGCGGCGCTGGCCGCGCAAGGTCCAAATCGTCGTCGACGCCTGTCAGGCCAGGCTCGGCCGCCGCCGGCTGCGCTCCTATCTCGACCGCGGCTATATGGTGCTGATGTCAGGCTCGAAATTCTTCGGTGGGCCTGCCTTCAGCGGTGCGCTGCTGGTGCCGAAGGGCCCGTCGCGACCGCTCGACCGGATCGAGGGGATTGCGCCTGGCATCTTCGACTATGCCGGTCGCTGTGATTGGCCGATGGCCTGGACGATGCTGCGTTCGCGCTTCGAGCGCCGTCCGAATTTCGGTCAATGGCTGCGCTGGGAGGCGGCGCTCGCCGAGATCGGCAGCTACTACGCCGTGCCCGGCGCATTCCGCGCCAAGGTGCTCGCCGAGCTCGCCGCCGGCATCGACAGCATGATCGCGTTGTCGCCGTCGCTTCGCCCCGTTGCAGCCGCGACCAGGACGGCCGATCTGGATGACGAGGAATTTGCGCAAACTACGATCTTTCCGTTCATGCTTCTGCGCGGCGGCAAACCGGTCTCGATCGCCGAGACCAACGCCGTTCATCAGGCACTGGCGCGTGACATGAGCCAGGAGATCAGCGGCAGCGCGGCCGACCGGCAGGTCGCCGCGCAGCGCTGCCTGATCGGCCAGCCGGTCCGTCTGGAGCGGCAGGCCGCGGCACCGCAGGCCGTGCTGCGCCTTTGCGTCGGCGCCCGGCTCGTCACCGAGGCCTGGTCGCCGGACGCGACAGAGGCGCAACGCAATGTGCAGCACGTTCTCGATCGCATCGCCCATGTGCTGGTAAAGATCGAGCTGCTGCTTGACCGTGGCGCGGTCGCGGCCGCGCCGGTAAACTTCGCGTTCGAGGTGTGAGATGCAGCATCCGGTTTCCGCGCCAATCGGCATGATCGCGGCGAACTATGCCGATCGCATCGGCTTTGCGCAGCTGACGCGCCAGGCCTTCGAAGGTGTCGACCTGCATCCGTTGCGCGACCAGTTGGTGGCGCGGATTGCGGCGGGGACGGCGCTGGCGGGCGAGGGACTGGATCTGTCGTTGATCACCCAGCTTCTCGGCGACAAGGTTCAGGGGCTCGCGATCCAGTCGGAGGTGCTCACCTTCCATCAATTGTTTCGCACGCCGAGTGCCGCTCCGAAACCCCGCTTGCGCGTGCTCGCGCTTGCCGCCGACATCGACATGGGCGGCAACACGCCGATCGATTTTCTGCTCGAAGGTTCCGACATCGAGCTGTTGACGCTCTACGTGGTCAAGGGCGTCGGCCTGCCGCAGAATTTGCCCGAGCACGACGTTGCCATCGTGGTCGCGTCCGACTCCGAGGAATGCCGCGAAGCGCTCGCCTTGATCGAGAAGGCCGCGCCGCACTGGCCGCGGCCGCTGCTCAATCGTCCCGATCGCATCGGCAACCTCGATCGCGACAAGCTGCATCGGCTGCTGGCCGGCGTGCCGGGTCTCGACATTCCCGCAACCATCCACGCGACGCGCACGCAATTGTCGGATCTTTCGCGCGGGCAGATCGCCTGCCAGGACATCGCGGGCGAGCTGCGCTTTCCGATGATCGCGCGGCCGCGCGGCTCGCATGCCGGCGTCGGGCTCGCGAAGCTCGACGATGCGGCGGCGCTCGCATCTTATCTTGCCGAGCGGAACGAACAGGATTTCTTCGTCGCGCGTTTCGTCGATTATGTGAATCCCGACGGGCTCTATCGCAAATATCGGCTCGCGATGGTCGACGGCAAACCTTACGCCTGCCACATGGCGATCGCCGAGCGCTGGGACATCTGGTATCTCAACGCCTACATGGCCTTCAGCGAGGAGAAGCGTGCAGAGGAGGCGCTCTTCATGCGCGACTTCGACCACGCTTTCGCGGTGCGCCACAGCAGCGCGCTCGAGGAGATGAGCAGGCGCGTCGGCCTCGACTATTTCATCGTCGATTGCGCCGAGAACCAGGCTGGCGAACTCCTGGTCTTCGAAGCCGACAACACCGCCGTCGTGCACAACATGGATTCGCCGGCCGTGTTTCCTTACAAGCCGCCGCAGATGCGCAAGATCTTTGCGGCGTTCGCGGCGATGCTATCGCGGCATGCAAGAGCGGGCGAGGAGAGCGCAACATGAACGAGATCATCCGTAACGCGCAAAGCTCCGTCGCCCACACCTCGCTCGACCCGCAGGACTGGAGCGCATTTCGCGCGCTCGCCCATCGCATGCTGGACGAGACGATCGACGGCATCGCCAACGTCCGGACGCGCCCTGTCTGGCAGCCGATCCCTGATGACGTCCGCGCGGCATTCAAGGCCGACGTGCCGCGCGAGGCGAGCGACCTCGCCGAGGTCTACCGCGAATTCACCGAGCACGTCGCGCCCTATGCGACCGGAAACGTCCATCCCGGCTTCATGGGCTGGGTGCATGGCGGCGGCACCGCGGTCGGCATGCTCGCGGACATGCTCGCGGCCGGGCTCAACGCCAATCTCGGCGGACGGGACCATATGCCGATCGAGGTCGAGCGCCAGATCGTCGACTGGATGCGTCGCCTGTTCGCCTTTCCGGACAGCGCGAGCGGCATCTTCGTCACGGGCACGTCGATGGCCAATCTGATGGCGGTGCTGGTGGCGCGTAACGTTGCGCTCGGCACGCTGGCGCGGCAATACGGCATCGGCAATGGCGGTGTGCTGCTCACGGCCTATACCTCGCAGGCCGCGCATGGCTGCGTCTCCAGGGCGATGGATATTGCCGGCCTCGGCACCGATGCGCTGCGCAAGATCGGCGTCGATGCTGACCATCGCATCGATGTCGAGGCGCTGCGCGCGCAGATCGCCGTCGATCGCGAGGTCGGCTTCAAGCCGTTCCTGGTCGTCGCCTCCGCCGGCACGGTCGACATTGGTGCGATTGACGACCTCAAGGCCGTCGCACAGCTGTGCCGCGAGGAGGGAATCTGGTTTCACGTCGACGGAGCTTTCGGCGCGCTCGCGATCTTCTCGCCCGAGCTCGCGCCGCTGCTCGGTGGTATCGAGCTTGCCGATTCCATCGCGCTCGACTTCCACAAATGGGGGCAGGTGCCCTACGATGCCGGCTTCCTGCTGGTGCGCGACGGCGAGCAGCATCGGCAGGCCTTTGCGCAGCCCGCGGCGTATCTGCGCCGCGAGGCGAGGGGACTTGCGGCGGGGGCGGTCTGGCCCTGCGATCTCGGCCCGGATCTGTCGCGCGGCTTCCGGGCGCTGAAGACCTGGTTTACGTTGAAGACGTTCGGCACTGAGCGGCTTGGTGCGACGATCGCGCGAAGCTGTGCGCTCGCGAAGTATCTGGAAGCGCGCATTCTCGCCGAGCCGCGGCTGGAATTGCTGGCGCCGGTCAACCTCAACATTGTCTGCTTCCGTTATCGCGCCGATGATGCGATCAACCGCGAGATCGTCGCCGACATCCAGGAGTTCGGAATAGCGGCGCCGTCGAGCACGACACTGGACGGCAAATTTGCGATCCGTGCCGCGATCGTCAACCACCGCTCCGACGAGAGGGATGTCGACGCGCTGGTCGCGGCGGTGCTCGAATTCGGCGCACGCCGAACCGGCGAGGGCTTGATCGAGGTCGAGGCGCCGTCGCTCGCGGCGCAGTGAACGGCGGTCCGCTGAAACGACAACGGCCCCGGAGATCGTCCGGGGCCGTTGTCGTATGCGCGGTCGGGTCTGGGATCAGGCGGCGGAGCTGACGTCGCCCTTAGGGTGCGTGGCCTCGTACTGCTCCCGAAGCTTCTCCTCATAGGCGATCAGCTTGCGGGCTTCCTTGAGCGCCCGGTAGAGATCGCCGCTCATGATGTGGTTGTTGATGCCTTCGATGATCGGCCAGGAGCTCGGCACGGCAGTCATGATCTCGCGCACCAGGTTGAAATAGGTGCCGTGCTGCGTCTGCGGATCCGGCGAGATGTACATGAGCTGCACCGCCAGATACACCAGCTTGGCAGGCGTGTCGGCGGTCTCGGGCGTGAGGATGTCGCGCTCGCGCAGGATCGGCACGTTCTCGCCGTCGATCAGTAGACGCGCGCGCTGATCGGTGTTGGTGATCACGGAGTTGCCGACGATGATGCGTTCGTGTGGTTTGAGCTCGACCTTGAGAGCCATGCCTGTTCTCCATCAACCGTTTTGTAACGAGCCTTGCGCGAGCGCCCTGAATGATGGCTGCTGGCCCTGATTTGGGTCCAATCCTTGCTGAATGTGGTTAACGGCTTGTAAACGCCGGCCGCCGTGGCGGAAAATTGAACGATTTCAAGGCGCTGGTTTCGAGCGCTGTCGGGACTTGGGCCTCCTGAGGGGCTCTCGGAGGTCCGACGCAGAGAAACCCGGGGTTTCATTTCACGGATTGTTAGAGGCTTGGACGCACCGTCCCGCCGGTCGTCTGATCAATCTCGGTCAGACAGGACGCGTAGCTACCAGAAAGGTAACAGTATGTCCGGTATCGTTCTCTCCTCCTCGGTTCGCCAGAACCTGCTCTCCCTCCAGTCCACCGCCGACCTGCTCGCCACCACCCAGTCCCGTTTGTCGACTGGCAAGAAGGTGAACTCGGCGCTCGACAACCCCACCAACTTCTTCACCGCCCAGTCGCTCGACAACCGCGCCAGCGACATCAACAACCTGCTCGATGGCATCGCCAACGGCGTGCAGGTGCTGCAGGCCGCCAACACCGGCATCACCTCACTGCAGAAGCTGCTCGATTCCGCCAAATCGATCGCCAACCAGGCGCTGCAGACCACCGTCGGTTACTCGACCAAGTCGAACGTCGCGACCACGATCGCGGGTGCGACCTCGACCGACCTCCGCGGCACCACGACCTACACCAGCGCGACTGCGCTCTCCAACGTGCTGTTCTCCGGCAATGCCGGCGGCACCACGGCGGCGACCG
>NZ_LBJC01000020.1 GCF_004114535.1 Bradyrhizobium nanningense | reverse complement strand
AAATATTATGTGGCGGAGGAATCCAGCCGTGGCCGGCCCTGGCTGGCGTTAGGGCGCCTCCGCCACATAATCTCGTCCGACACATAAGAGCGGGTCCTTGCGCAGCACCTCCTGCACTTGGAGTGCCAACGACGGAAAGCCTCGGCGCATGTCCGTGTAGCCTGTCGCGAGCCACACTCGCGCGCCCGTTGGAACCGGGATCATCGGCGTACCAAAGCATCGAGAACGCGACGTAGCGCGTCTCCATCAACGTCGCCATCGACCCGGATGCGGTGCCCGCTACCAAGATCGATCTCGATGATGCCCTGGCTCTTCCGTCGACGCGCCGCCGTCGTCGTCAATGGCGCTTCGGCCACCTCCCGCGGCGGCGCAGACGGCCCAATCTCGACCGGCACGAACGGCGCTATACTCGCTTCACCTTGCTTACAAAGCTCTTTGCGCCACCGGAACAGCTGGCTCACATGAAGGCCGGCCACGCGAGCCACCTCGGAAACATTGGCTCCGGGCTCGAGCGATGCTGCTACTAGCCGTTCCTTCTCATCCTGCGACCACCGGCGCCGCCGCTCGACCGATGTGATCACCTCCGCCCGCGAAATCGTCATAGCGCTTCTCCTAGGATTACCCCTAGGACCTGCAGCGATCGCGTTCGTCAAACAAGGCGGCCTTTGGCGGAGGGATACCTTGTTTTCCGTGAGGATCTCTGTTCTTCGCCGCTCTATGGCTCCCTAGAGTGGCAATATCCGCGAAGCGACCGGCGGAGACGCATGGCTCGTCCATCGGTCGAGCCCCTTGGACAGCAGACTTCCGGACGCGGCAGCATATCGCATTCTTCCGCTCGTGCGGCCGGCGCCTGCGTCATACCTGATCGGGGGATCGCCGCGCCGATTAGCGAGCTTGGCTAGATCAACCAGCGTGTCTTGATCACAAGCATCCAGAGTCCTTAGGAGATGCTGAGGATCTGTTCAAGCCGCGCGACCTCGCCTCGCAACATCTCGATAGCCACGTCCCGGTTTTCCGAAATATTCCAAGAAGTGTGGACCGGCCCTCCAGCGTGAGATGAGCTGGACAATCCTCCTGCCTTGGCACTTCGCAAATCCCACCAGGTTCGGAACATCCGACGATAGAGTTCGGTTACCTCCCGTCCCCTGTCCAGAACTCCGGCTTTCTGAGCATGCAGCAATTCCTGCTCATATCCGAGGTCTAGCAACAGCTCGGCACCGACCAGATCGGTCACGGTTTGCATCTCTTCGACGCTCAATTGAGATTGCCATGATTTGACAGAGCTTTCGTCGATGGCGTTTCGTTCCAGGATTTTTCGATCCCCAAAGCTGCTGGATTGAAGATAATCTGCTCGTCCCATACTCGCCAATGCGACGCCTCCTGGATCACAGCCGAGCCCTGCCAGTAGACGCTGGATTTCCTCGTCCGGATGCGCCACGAGCAATTCGTATCGCACCAAATGAGTCTGCCGGCGAGTACGTTGCGCGGCGAGCCTAGGCAGACCCAAAACCAAATCGGCGAGTGAAGATATTATGCCATCAGGCAGACGGAGCATGAGCTCAGCGAGACTGGATACGCTGACCGGCCGCGAGCTTTCTGCCCGCAGTGGGATGCCCCATGTCGATTTCAGTGAAGCGGCGATGGCGTAGGGATTGCGCATCAAGAGGATGTGTGGTGCTTCTGGGTACACGGATTCAACAAAATCAAGGACCGTCCAATAGCGTGGTGTCTTGTCTATGATGATGCGCTTGCCCGCTTCTGCCAGATACTGATTGTATGCTGCGTCTGCAAAAGCGCGGCTAACGATCTTGCGATCTATCCGTCCCAGGAATTCGGAGGTTGCGGCCTCGATCAGCGAGCTGCCCGCCGGATGGCGCCGATCCACCTTGCCAAACGCTTCAAGCGCCAGCATCAACCAGGGTTCAGGCGGAGCCACAATGTCCGGATGGAGCTGCAGCAAATGTGCCAGGAGCGTCGTCCCGGATCGTGGAAGACCGAGGAGAAAGCACACCTCAGGTGAACGACCAAGACGTCCGCTCATCGTTCAGACACTCGTGCTTGGCAAGCGCCCCCCTGTTGGCGCTAGCTCGATTGGGTCAAACAAAGCCAGCCGGCGGACCACATGAGGACAACCGCTTGCGTACAAAGAGGCGAAACGACAAAGATTCTGTCTGCCACTCATGACCTGAGACCCGTTCAGTTCGATTGGGTGGGATCACGGAAGGGATAACTGCAATCCCTTCCCCCGGTCGCTCGACCCAATAAGACGAATCAAGCAACAGCTCAATTGCACGAAGGTTGACTGCGGATATGGGAAGGTTGAAAAGAACTATACCGACGTTTGCCGAAGACCGCGCGCGGCATGGAAGATAGCTACCTTTAGTCAGAAGATGCATATGCTGGGGGCATTGAAGAGGTAAATGCGACATGCACCTCGCTGAGGCTCCGCATACTCCAATCAATTTCGGCATATGAGCGCAGTGCTGCAAAGACGCAGACCATTTCGTGGACATCACACCTGGCAGGACAGCAGCAATCTTCTCAACGCGGCAGCGATCCAGACTCAGAGCGCCGCCGTTGGTCGGTCAACACACTGGATTATAGGTCCGGCAAGCTTGTTTTACACAAGCCCATTCGTCCAAACTGTAAGAGGTATTTAGGTTAGCGGACCTCGCAACGCTTCTCCTCCCTGCCCGGCGCTAAGGAGTGTTAGATTGTTAGTGTTAGATTGATGGACCTCCACAAGATTACCCGATCAGCAAAGCGCGCTTGGCCGCACCTCTAGTGACGGAGGCAGATTGTTCGGCCGTTCATGTGGGAGATCCTTGACAGGGCTATAGCCGAGACGGTGTCTTTACTGCCGATATGGGATGGCGAGTGGTCACAACAACTGAGATCACTTCTAAGAAAGTCCATCAATGAGAGGATGCTCGAGCCCCCCACCGCGACATTGAAACACCATCCAAAAAATCCTCTCAGCGCGGATCGGTAAAACTAATTTGCGCCAAAATTTCCATGGGTGAGGGCGGCCTGCGAGCCGCCCTGCCGCGCCAGTACCAGCGCTGCCCAAAGCTACCGCTGATGTCCGAGTCCAATTCCAAGATTTAAGGCCTTCTGGCGGAGAGCACCGACGCTGCGTTTCGTCATCTTTGCTATTTTTATGACCGGGGTTCGGGCCTTCGAATGAACTTTGAGCTCCTTGATATCTGCCTTGGTCCATTCGCGCCGCTTAACGCGTTTCTTGGTTGCTTTCTTCACGATGAATGCTCCTTTTGAGAGGAGCGGCTTGTAACATGGTTTTCGAGGCGCGACGACCGCAAAAAACAGGCAATATCATAGGAAGTCGCGCCAGGGTATAAGCTCGGTCACGTCTTACGAGCGAGGCGTCTCGACTGGTGCAGCTGTGGAATTGTAAACTTCATACAAACCTCGCGCTCTAAGACCCATCACAACCACAGTGTTCTAAATTGAACTTCGCGATCTGGTCGAAGTACATATTGGTTTACGTAGGCTCCATCGCTTGCCGTGGGGCGCTTTCTGCGCGCGTTCGTTCCCAGCTGCGAAGTCAGAGAGGCGGCTGCCCAGCTTTCAGCTCTTGCGCGACCTCCCGCTCAACCTCCGCCTGCATAGTACCCCGATCTAATTGTGCGAGCGTCTCGAGCTGATCCCTTCCCTCCTCGGTGATAATCCAGCCCGGCCTTCCGCTCGATCAGCCTTTGGCCCAAAATATCGAGTGGGGGCGCGCGGCTTCCGAAGCGCTTCATACGAGCCGGCAACTCCGGGCCGCTGCCATAATAGATAGCCAAATGCTGCTCAACGACTTCGATGCTCGCCTAACCATGCGGCTGGCCGGCAATTAGCTTCAGCATAGACAGGTGAAAACTCAGACGCACGCCATTGAGTCAAGGAAAAGCCGCATAATGCTTATTTTGAGGCAAGCTCCAGAGCAGCGCGCCGCTTTTCAAGAGAAAGATTCTCCTGAAGCCTAATGCAGGACACCCGCCTGCCGTCGCCGCGGTAAGCAACGCTTTCGAGACGGCATCGGCGAGGTCCTGCCAGAATGTTCCGAAGGACGGTTCAGCACTAGATAGCTGCGTGACTAGGAGTTTGACGAGGTCTCAACTGCCGCCTTCGACGGATTTGAGATCAAACGACGCCGGTGGTAACCACGCTGTTGTACGTCCTGACGAATGACGTCGCTCACGGAACGAACCGCCCGCTTCCTTCGCTTCCAATTGCCGTCCAGTCCCGGGGGGATCGCAAAGCCTCTCGGAACGACCAAAAGATCGTGTCTTCGGTTCAAATAAATGTCGAACATGTGGTGTCTCTTCTGACGCGAGCGTAGATCGGCTGTTCATCGATTTGGTGATATCGAAGCAACAGTCTCCTTTAAAGTCACTGGACGAACAAATGACATTCAATTGCTCCCGTCCTGACACGTGAAGACCCTCACGGGCACGATCGCGCCGCAAGATGTGAGCGCGTTCGCGTCCCAACTTACGGTCCACTGGAGGACACTCGACGATCGTCGACCTCAAACGCGGCGGAGAGTACATGATAACTGGCTCAGCCACTTTGCGGCGCTGGGTAGCATACGCCCTAATTTTGAATTCTGGCAACTAGGTGATCCAGCATAAGCTTGACCAGTCCTGGCGAGTACACCTTCGCCAGCTATCAGGCTCCAAAGCAGCGACTGTACGATCGTTGCTTTGGAAGCAGACGATTACGTATATCGTCGGTGCTAGTTGAGGTAATCCTCCGGGCCGCCTTCCCGGACCGTGTCGAGAGTAAAGCAATGGAACCCCCCGCCAAAAATCCGCCTATGGCGGTGCCGAACCGGGACTACCTGAAAGCGATTGTGTTCGAGGATCCGGGCCAGTTCTGGGCAGGCGTCGTTGACTAAAACGACGTCAGGAGCGACCGAAAGGACGTTGATATCTATGTAAAGACTGGACAACAGAAGGTCGTCATCGTCGTAAGTTGGGAAATTATTTTTGAGTGGTTCGGGCGCCACTATCATGTCCCATTTGCGCATTGCTTTTGGCAAATAGTCGGCCACCTCGCGAGATCGCACGAGCAGCCGCCCAGGTGCAAGCGCTATGACCATGCTATCGATATGGCTATCGCTCAACTTGTAGGCACGGTGGATCCGAGATCTTCCCTCCAAATGGCGCTCTAGCCAATCACATGCCATCGCGTGATTCGCGGTGGCGATATTTACGACGAGGTCGCGTCCCAGGCGCAAACACTGCGCACCATCCCACATCATCTCCAGGCCAACGTCATAGGGATGCGTTCCGGGATTTGAAATCGGTTCCGTTGGGCCACCGGTCGTTGATAGGACGTAGGAACGGTCGAATGACCGGTCGGTCATCAACGGGCGCGGCATCACTGACCATCGCGCGCCTTGGTCGAAATAGGACGCGAAGATTGGTTTGAGAAATTGTGTCTCGAAGTATCGTGAGCGGAGCATAGGAGGGGTCTCGATCACTTCGTCTCCAACCACCAAAGCTATGTCGCGGACATTGAGCGGCGGCACGACTGCCGCCGACCAGGCAAGGGTGCGAACCTCCACGCTGGAGGCATCGAGGGTCATCGGTCGATGTACGGTCACGTTAAGCGCCCGCAACGTGTTCACGATTCCTTCGACGTCCTCGTTCAATTCGTCCAGGTAGCGGTCCTTGATCCGATGGCGGACCCGTGCGCCAGCTTCCGTACCTGCTACCGCAGACGAGAGACGCGGATAATACCACTCCGAGCGGACCTTAAGATTGTCATAAAAGAATAGATCGAAAGAGAGTTCGCGATCGTGAGCCGCATAATTAGTGGCCGTACCCACTATGACTTCCTTCAATCTCGACCACTCGTCGTACGAATTTAAGGCCACGCTTACCTCCTAGCAGCGCGATCTTCCGCTCTCTGCTTTTCCGAGATCCCGCTTGGGTCGATAGGTCAGATGCGCGCTACGCTATTGCCGGATACGTGCTCTATACCACCAATTCAACCTATCTGACTTGGGAGGTTCGCCACGGGGCGATGGCGTATTGGCCGTCTCTTCAGGATTCCAACACGACTGCCGACGTCGTGCCGTTTCTATAAGTGGAACGTGTGCTACAGTAAGGTTACCGCACGAAATGGCAGCGGGCGGAAGTAAGCTTGATCCGGAGCGGCGCCACCAAGGTTCAAAGGGAACGCTGGCCATTGTAAAAAGCGAGGTACGTCCGATCGAGACGCGGGCGTCGGACACACGTGTCGTAGGCATGCTCGACGACCACGATGTCGCGCCCGGCGCCCAAGCCGTCTACGCTGATGGCGATGCCATGACTGGCGAGCACAAACGTCGCGGGCGAAAACTACGAGACTTAGTCGGTGTTGAAGACTCAAGCTTCCGTGGAACAATCGGGAAGTACAACGCCCTTTGCTTATTCAGGAGAGCTCGTCCTTGCGGGATGCTCAAAAGGCTGATGTGGACGGATTAGCGCATGCAGGCGGGGTTCGAAGCTCCAACACATCGGCGAAGATTGTCCAATCGCGGACTCTCTTTTGCCTGCAGAAATCGGTCTCCGCCTGCTGTGCAGCAGCACTCAGCGAGGCGGCATCGACCTTGAATGCTGCCTGGCATGCACGATGCTCACCGCCGGTATCGTCGCAGACGGTCTTAATAAACCGAACGTTAAATGAAGGCATGACCCTCTCTTCCTGTGGTTCGCTCATTCACTATCTGCCATTCGCCCTTAGAGTATTTGATTTGCCTCAAGCAGCATCCCGAGAGCTCTGCCCGCTCCTCCGAAGACAGGTCGTATAGCAGCGCGGCGCTAGCCTCCTGTTGTCGCGAAGAACCGCGATCGCTTGCCGGCTCATCGCGGCCGGATTTCTATATGCGCCGACGGGCTGCTATACGCGCAAGCGATCGCGGGGCAATGCGCATCCCGAACCTGCATCCGACGGTCCACTTGCCGGCGCGACAGCAGAGCCGATCATCAGGCTTGTCGTCGATGAGCCCGGTCCAGGACCTCAGTGCCAAAGCTTAAGGGTGGGATCAGCGCCGGCAAAGCTACCGACAATGAAAGGCGGAACATCGAAATCGACGATTCGGGTGTACGGAGCAATGAGGAAAATGCTGTCGTAGCCCGTGGGCGTGAGTTGCGCCTCAAATCAACATGCTGGGCGTTGCAGAGAAACGCGAGGCGCTGGCGGAAGCGCGAGTTCGGACATGTCGACTGTCAACGCGGGCGTCTGCGGCTCGTTGTGTCCGTTCGAGCTCGACCAATCCCGAACGGGCAGGCACCACTTTTTGACCCGCATCAACGCTACGGCGGCTGCGTCCTGATAGAAGTATCTTCCAGTAAGGTCAGACGCATGGCAGACAGAAAGATTTGGCGCCCATGATGCTTTCATGTCCGGGTACCAGCGACCATTTTTTAGGACTGCTGCCGGGCGCAGCCGAGCCGCGGGCCAATGACCTGCACATGATAGGTTGCGCCGCTCGCGACGGCGTCCACTTTATCGGCCTGCGGACCGGCCCGACTATGCGCTCCGAGCGGAGCTACGCTCATCCTAATGCTGTTAAGCGAATCCGAGGTCTTTGCGCTCTCGCTGGATGGGCTGCGCGGCGCGCGCGAGGGCGCGGCCGAGCTCACCCACACACCCAGCAGGATGACGCCGCAGGACAGGGAATGTCTCACCAATAAGGGACGTGACATGACAGAAAGCCGGACCATTTACCCCGCCGCGGGCCAGATTGCTGGAGCTGCAGTCCAGTTTAGCTTGTGCGGTACAGCTACAAATACCAACAACCGAGTTCTTGAGCTGATCAGATCGATTCGACGGAAGCTCGGGCGTTCTTTCGTGGCGGAAGTCAAAATATTTCAGTTCGCGAGCGGATCGTGTTCTGTTCACAACAGCGCATGGCCGATTAGCCCTATCGCCGCGGCTAACGCGATCGACACCCCGGGCCGTCCGCGCGATATCGGGCCGAGCCTGTCCGCGCGGAACCCAAGTAACGTGCGTAGTCTTCACAAGGTTATCTGAATTTGTCAGCCCGCAGCAATGAACACCGACCAGGATCCAATGGCGATCTGATCTGGGAGCGGCTCGAAACGGTGCCGCCACACGATCAGGATCTGGAGATTGCCGTGATCGAGGGTAATTCGATTCACCGGGTTGTCTTTCCTTGCCGTCGGGTCTTCGGCGGATGGATCAACGCGAATACCGGAAAGCACGTCGCCGTGCAGCCAACGCATTGGCGTATCTGGCCGCGATAGCGGCGCTATCCTGCAAAATGGACTGGCGTGAGTTGGGCGGGGACCGCCCTGCCGTGCGCTCTTCGGAAACTATGCAGCGTCGATCGAATGAGCGAGCCTGACGGGAATCATCTCCGAGCGGACCGAAGCGTGGTGGGTGCCTTGCTTTCAGTCAAGCATGACTTTTCTCGTTGCTGTCGCAACCGTTGCCATCGTGCTCAGGAGCGACAAACGTCGGTGTAGATTTTTAACTCCCAGGCTGTACGGTCGCATACCACCGCATAATTTAGCTGCGATAAACTCGTGCTTTATAATAGGCGCAGATCCTTGGCGAATGTTGTCGCCTTGATCGAACCATCAGCTATTCTCCCTCGGCCGACGAAAGTAGCGCGACGCGTCACCCTCGTTCCTCCGACCCTGCACCTTCCCCGGTCCACGAAATGGACCGGACATTCTTGTTGGCGCCAGGGCTTGCCTCGACATTGTGGAAAGCGCAAATGGCCACAAGCGAATTAGCTTTGGCGAGAACAGACCCGGGCTCGGGATCAATGGTTTTGCGGATAGGCTGCAGCGCGCAGTTCGCGAGCGGCAGCGACCATGTTGGTTAGCGCAGGCCGAACCTCCTCCCATTTACGCGTTTTTAGGCCGCAGTCCGGATTGACCCAAAGCTGCGAATCCCGCAAACGCGTCCGAGCTAGCACCATCAGCTCCTTCATTTCGCCCGCCTCGGGAACGCGTGGAGAGTGGATGTCGTACACGCCAGGTCCGATTTGATTTGGATATTCGTACTTCTTGAATGCATCCAGTAGCTCCATTTTCGAGCGGGACGACTCGATCGAAATGACATCCGCATCCATTGCAGCGATCGCAGCGATGATATCGTTAAACTCAGAGTAGCACATATGTGTATGGATTTGCGTTTGATTGGCAACTCCCGATGAGCAGATGCGGAAGCAACCCCCGGCCCAATCGAGATATGCCTTCCAGTCCGATCGGCGCAATGGCAATCCTTCGCGGAGTGCAGCTTCGTCGATCTGGATCATGGCCGCACCGGCATTCTCGAGATCGCGGACTTCGTCGCGGATCGCGAGCGCAAGCTGACGGCAGACCTCGCTTCTAGGAATATCATCGCGAACAAACGACCAGTTCAGGATCGTCACCGGTCCGGTCAACATCGCTTTCATCGGCTTACTGGTTAGTGATTGCGCGTAGCGCCACCATTCCACGGTGATCGGCTTCGACCGTACTACGTCCCCAAACAGGATCGGGGGCCTGACGCAGCGCGAACCATAGGACTGTACCCATCCATTCCTGGTAAATGCGAAGCCGGCGAGTTGCTCGCTAAAGTACTGCACCATGTCATTACGCTCGAATTCGCCGTGCACGAGGACGTCAAGACCGATGTCTTCCTGCCAACGTACGGCGCGGGCTATCTCCTCCTTGAGGAACCTGTCGTATTGTTCGTCGCTCATCGCACCTCGCGCATGCGCCGCACGAGCATTTCGGACCTCTGTGGTCTGTGGAAACGATCCGATCGTCGTGGTAGGAAAATCCGGTAGTCCAAAGCGTTTCCTTTGGATCTCGGAACGGCGGGCAAATGGGCTGGCGCGCCGGCGCATCGTCTGGTCGATCGTCCTCATCCGGACAGCGACATTGGCATCATGGATCTTCGGCGAAGTCCGGCGGGCAGTCACAGCGCGTTCCGAATCGGCAAGAGCTAGCCCAACATTCTGGTCGCCTGCGAGTACCCGCCCCAGGATCGCAAGCTCACGCATCTTCTGAACCGAGAAAGCAAGCCAGCTCTTGACCTCGGACGTAAGCCCGGTCTCGAGTTCAACATCGACCGGCACGTGAAGCAGCGAGCAGGATGGAGCGAGCTGCACACGGTGCCCGCCGAGCTTCGCAATCGCTGGATCCAGCCGCTGACGGAGCGACGACAAGTTCGAGCGCCATATGTTCCGGCCGTCGATCACACCGAGCGACATGATGAGATCTCTTCGGCCCTCAGCAATGATTTGATCCAATAGCTCTGGCGCTCGAACAAGATCGAGGTGCAGACCGGAAACTCGCAGGTTCAAGGCAGTATTTAGATTGTCGCCTAGCGCGCCGAAATAGCTGGCAACCATGATCTTGATGGCCGGTCCCTCCTTTGCGAACCGGTTATAGGCATGTAGCAAAGATTTTCGCGCCGCCTCATCGAGATCAAGGGCCAGGCAGGGCTCGTCAATCTGAACCCAACTAGCCCCTCGTTCGGCCAATTCATGCAGAACGTCGATATAGACCGGTATAAGATTATCCAAAAGGGAGAGGGGCTGGAACGTGCTATCGGCACTCTTGCCGAGCTTCAAGAATGTGACCGGCCCGATCAGGACCGGGCGGGTCTGAAAGCCAAGAGCCTTTGCTTCCTCGTACTCTTCAATGGGTTTGCGAGAGCACAGTCTGAACGCTTGTCCCCTGTAGAACTCGGGAATCATGTAGTGGTAGTTGGTGTCGAACCACTTGGTCATTCCCTGCGCGGGTGCGCCAGATCCCCGTGGGCTCTGACCGCAACTCGCATCCTGGTCGTCGCATTGTGATCCGCGGGCCATGGCGAAGTACGTCTTGAGCGAAACGGATTCTCCTTTCGAGGCGTAGATCTCCGGGATGGCCCCAACCATGACACTTGTATCGAGCACCTGATCATACAGCGAGAAGTCGTTCGACGGAATGATCGTGACGCCGAGAGATTTCTGACGAGCCCAGTTCGCTGCGCGCAGGCCGGATGCGTCCTCGTGCAACTGCTGTTCGCTGATCTTTCCGGCCCAGTAGCTTTCGAGAGCGAGTTTGAGCTCACGCCTTGGACCGATGCGTGGCGTTCCGAGCGTAGCGATTGGAAGAGAGCGAAGAGACATAGCATCAACCCCTGTTGGGGACAGAGGCCATGGCGGACGCAGGCAGGGGAGTCGCGCGTGCGACGGCTGCTTGGCGCACCACCGAGACACCCCGCCCGTGGACCAATATTTTGTCGGGGCAGGTCTCCTGGCTTGCTGGTCATCGCTGCTGTCCGGCCTTCCCGAAGCCTTGGAGGCTTCAGTGACATCGTTGGACAGCGGCTCGCCGCTTACAGTTGCGGGGGCAGCGCCGGCATTCGCACCGGCTTCCCTCTTAGCTCCGGATTAAATGGGCACCGGAGAACCTCGACGGCCGTGGATTATCGGCAGGAGAACTCTTCCGTCAACCTCTCAGATTGTGTGCCAAGCCAATCTGCGACATTTGCTAGGCGAATGAGCGTGCATGTGTATGATTCACCACCATCTAGAGACATTCTCCAATCAGAGATGCAGTAATCAGACATGTCTTTGTCAGATGTCTCAATGAGCATCGGAGGTGCCTCGAGGCGATGCGGCGCGCCAGACCGATGAAAGGGACAGAAGCAGCTTGCCGGCGGGGAGTACCGCTGTTTCGCGCAGAATGCTTTCGATGCGGCTTCCGATTTCCAGAGGCTCGCCCAGCACCTCCGTTGGCCAGCTGTTTTCGGACTAAAGGATCTACATCGAATAGGCCAAGGCACAAGGATACAACAGCTGCGGCGGATACACTGAATGAAGACATCGAAACGGGCGCAGGTCGGAAAGTCGACAAGAGGGACACAGAAATCGTGGAAATTTCTGTCTATTGCCTGGCACGAAGAATGCAATCCCTCGGCATGCCCAATCTCCTCCTGCTGGGCATGTCCAGCTCAGCCAATTGACGCTGTCGCTGGCGAGGGAAGTCAGCGGCGCGTGACATAGAGGGGAGCGCCTGCTGGCGCGGGAGAGCGGTGCCCCCTAGCATCTCGGGACATTTCTTGCGCTCGCTCATAGCAGGTTCAAGGTTGCCCGCTTTGAAAGATGTCTGGATGAAACGCGATAGGCTGAGGGTTATGAAGAGAATGTCTGGAAGAGCAGCGCCATGGCTTTGCCTGGGCGGATTTCTAATCTGCCTCGCCTGGCCGGCTGCCATGAGCACCAATATTCGCGCCAGCGACAGCCCCATTGTCGAACGCCTCAAGTCAACTTGGCGAGCGCAAAATGGTGAGACGATCGAACAAATCATCTCCAATGTTTCGATGGTGGCCCAGTTCGTCCCTCAAATGTGGGGCGTTGTTGAACTTGGCCAAAACGACTTTGTTTTCGTTTCGTGGACCAGGCACCGGGACAACAAATCAGACGAACAGTACGTTATCGCCTGGAAAGTCGCGCCCGACGGTACGATTGAACTCGCCTCAACGTATGCGAAGCCGATGGAGTTGGGCTGGCGCGCCCTGGCGCTCTCGTTGATCGCCACTGAAGTCGCAGATGGCGAACGGGGCGCAAATCTTAACTTTCTGCATGATCCGACCAATTTCAACTTTGTGAGTACGCCGCAAGGCCAGCTCGGCGATCTTCTGCGGCACGGCCGCTGCACTATCATCGATCCTGTTGGAGTGGACTACCTACCGAAGCGGAATGACAAGCCGACCGAGAAAGGTGATATGTGGCGCATTCTGCTCGTGGTGAACTGTAGTATCCAAGGACCACGTTATTTTACACACAATGGGGTCATCTCCTTCGAGAAGAGCGAAGGACATGATTGGGAGCCACAATCCTCCTTTGCCAAGCGCATCGCGAAATTCCCTCCTGGCTCCTGGTTCCAACCTACCGAGCCAAAGGAAGAGGAAGACTTAGGAGAGCAAAGGCCTTAGTAAACCATCGTGCAGCGCAATATCGCGCCGCAGCCCGTCCATGGCCGGGCGCGTCGGAGCCTACTGCAGACATACCCGCTCTGTTGTTTAGGGCTCCGCAACTGTCCGGCTGCCCTTTCTCGCAGCAGATCGGCCCGTCGTAGGAAAGGTCGGCAGCGCGATTGGTTCTTTCCGCCAGTTGTCGAGCTCAGCGGCGCATACTGGCTTGCGAGATGTGGCTTTCCCGCACTCAGTGAGAATGACACCGATTTGCGAGGGAACCAGCTATCACGCATTCTTCACTGGACCCGTGGAGATGCCTCCAGCACGAGGCCGATCCGGCGCGCGCGCCGCGCATCGCGTGACCCTGTGGCATACGCAAGAGCGTAAGCATATCGGCTCGAGGCGGCACCAAGGGCCCAGTGCTGAGACGAAAGCGACGAGGAAGTTACCGCGAACGGGGCAGCGATAGCGACCCTGGCATACCCGCTGAGCGCCTGCCCATTTCCGAGTGCGCAGGGCGGGAAGCTCCGGGGCGGTACGCGAGAACGTGGAGGACCAGACTGGCTCGGCCGCTAGCTTTCCTCGCACTCATTCGTCTGCACGCATAGATCCGGATTCGAAGCATGGGAAAGCGCGTCTTCAGCTCTGCTCCATCCGTCCTGGCACCGTCTCTGATTGCGAATTCGGCTCTGAGTCGGCCATCCACTTCAAGCGCGCAACAAAAGACCGGTAGTTCCCGAGCGGCCGCGACCATGTCATTCCAATAGTGCAGCGAGGTGCTTAAGTATGATGCGCAGCCTGAGTCGGCAGCCGCACCGAAGCTATCCGCCCCAAGTGCGGTGATGCGCAACGCGTATTGTAGACTCAAGCCTCGCACTGAATTGCACCAGGATGGTACTCGCGATTGTCCGAACACGTGGGCCGCCTCCCCTTCTCCGGCGCGTCTACGGCAAAGCTGGGCCTCAATATCGCAGCCTTCACAATTTGTGGAGCAAACGCACGCTAATGCCAGCGCTCCTGGGTATGCACGTTGAGATCGCGGGGAACGTCCCTACCAAAGAGCGGCCGCCCGTCGCGCGGCCTCAGTCATAAATGATTCAGTCCTTGTACAAACGTTTGGGAGCTAGCGCTTAACGGAATACGGCGCAGCGCGGAGGAGCCAAAAGCCCCAAAGCGATTGCCATCAGCGATCATCTGGTCGGGCGTAAGAAGGCACCGGATTTGTGCGGTTTGCTCAAACAAGAACGGTTCATTTGTGCGGCGAGCGTTGAGGCTCGCACTCCATTGCGTCTTTTTCTAAAATCCGTCAGAGCGATTCAGACCAGAACCTTCTTGAACATCTTTTTTCTGTTAAGACTTAGGGCGAACTTCATTGTCCTAGTCGGGAGGGTCGGCAGCGTCCAGTTTGCCGATCGAAGTCGTCACCAACTACAGCAAGGTTGCTCCTCCACGCCTGACTGGACCGCGAGCGCCAACGCTTCATAGTCGGCAACTTTTTGCAAAGACAACATTCCGAGGCTCGGGTTTGTCCATCAGCGCGAGTTCGGCAGGGTCCGACGCCGATCTTCTTCTCAGGTCGAGAGCGTACAGTGCGCTCCCAGTGAGAGAGCCGTCGATGCTCGAAGAATAACGCCGCACGCAATGCGGAAGAAATCTCTTGATCCTTACGCAGCGTCAGGTCGTAGCTTCGCGAAGCTCTCATAAAGCACGTCGAAAAAGCCAGCGGGATAGCGGATATCATTCGGTCGGCAGTCGAATGTATCGGCACCGTATCGTGCGTGAACATGGATCAGGAGCGAAAGGTTATTCTCGGGATGAAGCACCGCGGAATCATATGCGCATTGCTCGCTCTCATCACATCTCCGGTCTGCGCCGCGACACTCAGCGGTGTTCCGCGCATCCTCGACGGCAATACTATCGAGATCGAGCACACCAACGTTCGGCTCTCAGGTATCGGAGCTCCTGAGACGGACCAGATTTGCCTCGACGCCCAGGGCCGGAGATGGGCCTGCGGCGTAGCTGCTCGCGACGAGCTCATCAAGCATTCGAATGGGCGAACCTGGGATTGTCACACTCAAAGAGCCGACGAGTACAGGCGAGCCCTCGGCAGCTGTTTCATTGAAGGTGAGAATGTGAACGCCTGGATGGTACGCTCCGGCTGGGCACTATCGGCTGGTGCATCTCGCCATACCTACTCTGTCTATGAGTTGGTGGCGAGCACAGCCCATGCGGGGCTGTGGTCGGGGGCGTTCATCGCGCCCTGGGACTGGCCTCGCCGCAATAGGGGCACGATTATCGTCGGCGCGACCTTGGTTCCGATCGACGCTCAGGAAGTCCTTCTCGGATCCGATCTGCTATCGGAACCGCCGTCCCCCGAGTGCCTGATAAAAGGCACTCTCGAGCGCAGCGGCGAGCGCATTTATCACCTGCCAGGGCAACCTAGTTACGACCAAATCGACATGACGAAGAGGCGCGGCGAACGCTGGCTCTGTAGCGAAGCGGAAGCCGAAGCCACCGGGTGGCGTAAGGCCGTGCGATGAGGCGACACATGCATGCAGCCCATACTCCAAACATGTACCATTTAACCAAGATAGCGCGTTCGCGCCGGTCGCTGTTGGTGTTCGCGGCTTTGGCAGTTTCCCTGCGGTTCGGCAATGGCATTGTCGATGCGAAGGAAGCAAAAGGCCCGCCCAAGCCAGACAACCTGCTGGCGCCAGATGCTGCCCTGACGCGGCTGCTGAGGGGGAACGATCGCTTTGTCCAGGGCGCATCACGAGTCGACGATTTCAGGCGCGAGCGTCCGGTCTTAGTTGAGGGCCAAAATCCATATGCGGCGGTTCTGAGCTGCGCCGACTCTCGCGTGGCGCCCGAACTTGTCTTCGACAGCGGACTAGGTGATCTGTTTGTCTGCCGCGTCGCCGGAAACTTCGCTAATGATGATACGCTCGCCAGTATGGAATATGCGGTCGCAGCACTGAACACGCCGCTGATTCTTGTACTCGGCCACGATCATTGCGGTGCGATCGACGCCACGATCAAGTCTCTCCATCAAGATAAGCCGCCGCCGGGGCACATTTCATCCCTGGTCGCCGCACTGGCTCCTGCAGTGAAAGCATCTCTACAGCAAGCCGGTGACACATTCGCTCACGCAACCCGACAAAATGTGATTGATAATGTCAACAAACTTAAATCGACGGGCCCGATTCTGAACGCTGCAGTCGAGCAGAACCGACTGAAGGTCGTCGGGGGCCTGTATCGGATCGACACCGGCAAGGTCGATATTGTGAGCTGACGCTTGCACCTTCACACCCGCGGCAAATTATCTGCCGTCTGATGCAGAACTTCTCTTCTGCGCTGCTCTGTTGGTCCATCGCCTGCAACACATGCGCCGGATACCATCCGCTCCACAACATTCATCGCTTCGGGAAGTCCTTCGGTATGCGTGGCCTCTTAATTCTGTTCCTGTTCTACGCACTCATGCTGGCAACGCGCGGCCCGCATCAAGAAACGCACATACCGCGTCCGACGGCATTCATGCCTCGAGATTGAGTTGCCAACCCAATAGAGGTGGTTCCGCCAGCAGATCACAATGAAAAGCATTGGCCTTTGAACTCCCGAGCACGCGACGATTACGAGAGCTTCTCAGCCCAGATCGGGCAAACCATCCATGGTCCTGCTTTACCAAGCTCAGCCAGGGCTGAACATCAGATAGAACCACCAGCACGACTGGCAGCCCTGGGGCTGTAAAGAAACATGCCATCCGCATCAGGACCGGACAGCCAGTCTTGAGCGATTTAGGAGACGTCGACCTCGAAAAGTCAGCCGCTCATCAATCATTTATTAGGTCGTCTCGTTCGTCGCCAAGGATGCGGCCCACATTGATGATGCCGTTGAAGGCATGGCTGTTTTCGCTACGATTTCGCATACGCTCTGCTTGACATTCCACGCAATCGCACGACCGACCACTTGGACAATCTACTATCCGTCCTCCATGACGAGTTCGACTCTCAGGTTCTTAGTCCCTGCGGGACTCGGCAAATGAGCCAGATCTATCCGCCTAGGTGAATTCGGTGGGCCAGCAACAATGATTTAAGCGTCGCACACCGCGTCTGCAGCAGGAAATGATCTGGCAACCGAGCGCTTCCGGAAGCAGGCTCTTCAGCCAGAAAGTCGCTCAGTGCGAAACAGAGCACTAGCTTCAGAACGTAGGGCGCCTGGTCTGTCGCAACGCTCGTCGTGCGGGGATAGTGGCTGCGCGACTTTGGCAAGCTCGGCCAAGATCGGAAGCATTGGAAACCCGCCGAAGAAAGAGGCGCCAGCGGCCGCAAAAGGGTCCACCAGGAAAAGGAATCTGCGTCGATTTCTTGCGTCCGGTACGACAGAACGTAGATAGCTCGTGTGTTGCTGGCGACTCTCGAATACTCCCTAAACCTGTCCGAAGCGCTTCCTCTTCGCTTGCATGTGAGGGGCAATCTTGCAGTCACCTTGAACCTGGCTTGATCGCGAAATTACAACCTCCTGAGCTCCGTGCGGTTGAATACCTGCCGTCTGGAGGTCCTCTTCTAACCAGGCGCTCTCCCGCAGTCGCACGAAAAGCAAATTGGACTTTGTCGCGTCGGGAGATCGGAGCGGGCCCCCATTTTAGCAAAAACATTGAATCCGGTCGGCGCTAGAGGTCCGCCTCTGTCGTTTTGCTTGCGGGTTGTTGAGTTCATGACATTCGCGCCTGAAAGTGGACATGAAGACACGAGTATGCGCTGGCACGGCACGCCGGTGGGGGCCCGCGCAATTCAGACAGGGACGGCAGACATGCTTAATGGCACGTCGATTGCTGGGAAGATGGAAAAGAAGACGCGGGCTTGGCGCCCTCCCGAGCACAACTCGGAAATTCCAAACCTCGTTTGACCCGGCTTGTCATAAGTGTGACACACGTCCGTGGAGAAGACATGACGCCGCATGCGCCCGATCAAACGCCGGAGACCCAGTGCGGCAAAGACGGATCGATGTCGCCGCCTATCGGCTGCTTTGCCAGCCAGCCTCAATACCAACGGCAACAGCTATATCTCGGTCAGGCTTCCGCGCCGTTAAGCCAGGAAGTTACCGTGCGCAATCTCATGCATTCCATACAGCTTTAGGGATGCCCTCCTCGCTATCAAATCACGCGGTTTCGCCATGCGCGCGTATGAATGACGCGCGGTAATGATCGGCACAAGACACGGAGGACGTTTTATGAACGCACCACCAGAAAAGAGAACTCCCGAAACCCACGCTGCGGCTTCGACCTGGGCTCATCTGTCGCCCCTACTTGTCGAGATCCGTGCGCGTCGCAATGAGTTTGGCCGAGCGCAGAAAATTCCAAAAGAGATCATAGACGGCTTCAGGCGTGTCGGCGTCTATCGGGCTATGGTCGCCAAGCGATTCGGCGGCGAGGAGCGAACGCCAGCCGATTTTTGTCGCCTGATCGAGCGCATCTCCGAGGCCGACGGATCCGCCGGTTGGGTTGCCAGCTTCGGGGATGGGGCTCGCTACCTCGCTGCTCTTCCGGACGACACGCTTCGAAAAGTGTACGCCAATGGGCCGGACGTCGTGTTGGCGGGCGCGCTTTTCCCGCTCCAGCCCGCCAAGCGATGCACCGATGGATTTGTCGTGAACGGAGTGTGGCCATTCGCTAGCGGCTCGCCGGGGGCGGATTTGATAGGAGTTGGTATCACAGTGGAAGGCGATCCGACCGGAGACCTCCCGCGCGTAGCGGTGATCCCGGCCGAGAAGGTAACAATCCGGCCCAATTGGGACGTCATCGGACTACAAGGCACTGGAAGCCACGACGTTGTTGTCAGCGACGTCATTGTGCCAGAGGAATGGACCTTGATCCGCGGTGGTCCGGCGACACTTGATGGGCCGATCTACAGTTATCCATCCGTGGCTTTTGCCGCGCAGGCCCATGCGATTGTGGGCATCGGGATTGCACGTTCCGCAATCGACGAGGTGATCGCCATGGCCGGAAGCCGCGCCTCGATCACTGGAGCGCCTGTGATGGCTGAGCGCGGCTATGTCCAGCTTGAGATCGCTAAAGCCGAAGCCATGCTACGTTCCGCTCGTTCCTTCTTTTACGAGGTCACGGAGGAGCTGTGGAAGCAAGCGCTCACGGGTGAGGTAAATCTGAGCACCACGATGCTGATGCGGCTCGCCGCGACGAACGCCGCGCGGCAGGGCGCTGAGGTCTGCAGGATTGCGAGCGGCCTTGCTGGAACTGAGGCGCTCTATACCACCGGCAATCTAGCACGCGCCATGTGCGACAGCTTCGTGGTTGCCCAGCACGCAGCTTTAAACGAGGGAACGCTTCAGAGCGCTGGCCGCGCTCTGCTCGGCACTGCAATACAGCCGGGCTTTCCATGAAGTGGGTCACGTACGGGCAAGCCACACGCCACGCGGACGAACTACCGGACCGGCGTCATGATGTGGTCTGCCGCTGAGGACTTGGCGCCTTGTTTCAATGTGGACAAAGACAGCTTTGGGCTGTCCCTCTTCAAAAATCCCACTTCATATCCTGGAGCGCAGGTTCGTTGTCCAAACATAGCGAGCCTTTATAAGCCTCTACAGCCCTGCCCCATCATTGACGTGCCGAGCGGGATCCACCTGAACTTCTGCGCAACGACTCGCGGTTCAACTCACGAACTTTGCAAATGACCGCGCGCGCGGCTCGATTCTCACCCGTTGCCTACTCGCCGCTTGGGCGCACGGTGCGGAAGACGCTCTGCATTGCGCTCACCCTTGCGCTCATCGATGCGGCACGCCAACGCGCTGGCAACCGCCGTGCGACATTGATATGAAGCGTACTGTACACCGCCGATCGGAATTAATGGATCAATTCGGCCCTTGGCGGCTGCTGGCGGATCAGCATCGACGGCGCGCAAGAGAAGCTGCGGCCCATGAGGTCGCGCATCGCCCAACCGGCTATCTTGCGGCTGAAGAGATCCATGTTGGCCGCCAATACAGCCAGCCCTCTGCCGTTGCGATCGAGCGATATCGGCAAGCTGGACCGGTTCGGGCTGCGCCGGTGAAGTCGCGCGATCAGGTTCGGCTTGATCAACATTAAATCGTAGCGACTGTCGCTAGAGCGGAACCGACATAGCGGCGCCACGAGCGCGCGCCGCGCTGCTACATCGCCCGTTCGATCGCAGCGGCAGCACCACGGCCTGCCTGCTCGGGACCGCGTGGACCCGAGGACTGCCATGGCGCTGGCCGCCCCCGATCGAGCGGCCGACGTGCACGCCGGCCCAATGCCAGCCTGCGCACTGGCTGTCCGGCTGGCGATGGCCGCTCGCCTTGACGATCACCGTTGTGCAGCTGCGACCATCATAGAGCCCGCTGGCCAAGCCTTCCGTTAATGAGACGCTCGATATGAGTAGCTGCTAGAGACGCGTATTCCTGAGCAATACATCACCTTCCACTGCGCGCGGGTAGTGAGCCGCCACTTCAAATGATGGCAATAAGTTGAGAATGCCTTGCAAGGTTAACTGCCCTTCGTAGAGCTCGCGGTCACTATATTCGGTGTAGATGAAGCGCGTATTGCTCAAGGTCCGCATTCCGCCGGCGATAACGTCGGCTTCGGCTCCCTGAACGTCCATCCAGATGAAATCGACTGCGTCCACGTTGGCTTCGCTGCACCAGTCGTCCAGCCGCCGTGTTTCAACCGAGACAGGGTGATCAAACCGGACCCAATCATACTCGGTAAGATGGTTCTTTGGGCGGCGTATTGAACCGGATAAGTCCCAATCCTTCGCATCCCCATCTGCATTGCTCGGATGGAAGTCGATCGTCCCGTTTCGATCACTGATGGCGATTTCAAGCAGCTTCACCCTGTCGAGGGATGGACCGAGCTTCCTCTTGAAGCGCGCGATCGCTCGGGGGTCCGGCTCAAAGCAGTAGAGCCTGGGTTGCGGGCACAGCTCGAGAAACTTTTTCGTATCAGTCCCATCATTGCAGCCAATATCCAGGATGACCGGATTCGGCTTCTGAAGAAGTGAGAGGATGTGCTGATGTACTTCTACGGACGACACAGCTGCTCTTCCATGGTGCGCGGAGATCGGATGATTTTCGACTTCGAAACCGATCACACGTCAGAAGCCGCTGCACAACGTATATCAAGGTATAAAGTTCATATATGCGCCAGCACCCCTTGATCCACGACAGCCGTTTGGATGCCATCGACATCAAGCGGAGAGCCTGTCGAACAGCTCGCGATGCAATTCTCGAACTTATCGTCGGAAAAATGCGGCCTCGGAGAGCCAGATCGTCGTCCTACTTTTCCAATTTCCGAAAGAGCGCCTTGGTCCGAGCGTCACCTATCGGAAATGTTTTCTGGCGCGTGCCGATCAGAGTGCCCCTCGTGCAGAGCAACAGCCACTCCGCTCGATGACGAGTGGTGCGAAAATGTGCCTTGCCCACTGACGGCCGCCACCTCAGATTGGCTGACGGTAGCTCCCGGCGATCCCTTCCTCGGAATCGTCGGTGAGGAAGTGAAGTCGGTGAAAGCACCGGCCCACGCGTTGCTAGGCGTGATCCTGCTTTCGCGGCATTTTCAAATTTCTTAAAATGCTGTGGCCCTGGGATAACCAGGCTCAACTCAATAGGCTTTGAGCGGCGCGCCGCGGCCGGACACGCATCATTCGCTACGATGGTGACCTGGCTTGGAGCACGCCGCGTCTTACAAGAAACAGCTCTCGGTTTTTCGAGATCGTTTCAAACTTCTTCGCATGCACGACTACGACAGCTTTGACGAGGCGCTCTTCGATATTACTCGTGGACTGCACGCTGCGCCGACCCCAGCTGCTAGATGATGCGTCAGGTCATCATGTGCAATCCCGGCACCGTCCTCGACCGGCGGCGTTTCGGTCGGTGCAACGCCAACCGAGCAAAGTTGAAGTATCCCAAGGACCGATGCAGGTGTCTCGAAGAAACGCAATGTCAATTTCACGACAGCAGGGCGGCCGTGCTCCTCTGCACGTTTGCTTCCGGACAAACACACACGCAGTCCGGTCAATGCTTCAGCAGAACTGGAAGGATAGATCGCTCAGCGCATTTCTGGCCTGACTCTTGCTACAGGCTGCTGGTCACATTGTGCCTAACGCCAACTTGTTCAATCAGGAGACTTCTATGCAATTCCGACCGCTTCACGACCGCGTCGTGGTTAAGCGCATCGACGCCGAAGAGAAGACCGCAGGCGGCATCATCATTCCGGACACAGCGAAGGAAAAGCCATCGCAGGGCGAGGTCATTGCGGTTGGCCCGGGCGGCCGCGATGATAGCGGCAAGCAGATTCCGATCGACATCGAAGTCGGTGACCGAGTGCTGTTTGGCAAGTGGTCCGGCACCGAAGTCAAGATCGATGGGCAAGACCTGTTAATCATGAAGGAGAGCGACATCATGGGCGTTCTCACCGAGGTGTTCTCGAAGAAGAAAGCCGCCTGACACAGGGTTCGCAGCAGCCCTCCTGAGGAGAGCCCACCGGGCGCGCTAAAGGATGAATCAATAGGAATTGAGGGAATTTGTATGTCAGCCAAAGAAGTCAAGTTCGGAGTGGACGCGCGAGACCGCATGCTGCGAGGCGTCGACATTCTCGCCAATGCCGTGCAGGTCACGCTCGGCCCGAAGGGCCGCAACGTCGTGCTCGACAAGTCGTTCGGTGCGCCTCGGATTACCAAGGACGGCGTCACCGTCGCCAAGGAGATTGAGCTCGACGACAAGTTCGAGAACATGGGCGCCCAGATGGTGCGCGAAGTGGCTTCGAAGGCCGCGGATGCAGCCGGCGACGGCACCACCACCGCGACCGTCCTGGCCGCCGCGATCGTGCGTGAAGGCGCCAAGTCGGTTGCCGCCGGCATGAACCCGATGGACCTCAAGCGCGGTATCGACCTCGCAGTCGAGGCCGTCGTTGCTGACCTGCAGAAGAACTCAAAGAAGGTCACCTCGAATGAGGAGATCGCCCAGGTCGGCACAATTTCGGCCAATGGCGATGCCGAGATCGGCAAGTTTCTCGCCGACGCGGTGAAGCAGGTCGGTAACGATGGTGTCATCACCGTCGAGGAAGCCAAGTCCCTCGAGACCGAACTCAACGTCGTCGAGGGCATGCAGTTCGACCGCGGCTACATCTCGCCCTACTTCGTCACCAACGCCGACAAGATGCGCGTTGAGATGGACGACGCCTACATCCTCATCAACGAGAAGAAGCTCTCCTCGCTGAATGAGCTGCTGCCGCTGCTGGAGGCCGTGGTACAGACCGGCAAGCCGCTGGTCATCGTCGCCGAGGACGTCGAGGGTGAAGCGCTCGCGAGCCTGGTCGTGAACCGCCTTCGCGGCGGCCTGAAGGTCGCGGCCGTCAAGGCTCCGGGCTTCGGCGATCGCCGCAAGGCCATGCTGCAGGACATCGCGATCCTGACCGGCGGCCAGGCGATCTCGGAAGACCTCGGCATCAAGCTCGAGAACGTCACGCTCAACATGCTCGGTCGCGCCAAGAAGGTTACGATCGACAAGGATAACACCACGTTCGTCAACGGCGCCGGTAAGAAGGCCGACATCGAGGCGCGCGTGGCCCAGATCAAGGCGCAGATCGAGGAGACCACCTCGGACTACGACCGTGAGAAGCTCCAGGAGCGTCTCGCCAAGCTCGCGGGCGGCGTCGCGGTGATCCGCGTCGGCGGCGCGACCGAGGTCGAGGTGAAGGAGCGCAAGGATCGCGTTGATGACGCGATGCATGCGACCCGCGCGGCGGTCGAGGAAGGCATCGTCCCCGGCGGCGGCGTCGCCCTGCTCCGTGCCTCCGAGCAGCTCAAGGGCCTGCCTACCAATAACGACGACCAGAAGACCGGAGTCGAGATCGTTCGCAAGGCGCTGTCTTGGCCCGCCCGCCAGATCGCGATCAACGCCGGCGAAGACGGCTCGATAGTGGTCGGCAAGGTCCTCGATAACGAGCAGTACTCTTTTGGCTTTGATGCGCAGACAGGCGAGTACAGCAACCTTCTCTCCAAAGGCATCATTGACCCCGCGAAGGTCGTGCGCATCGCGGTCCAGAACGCCTCCTCGGTAGCCGGGCTGCTGATCACGACGGAAGCGATGGTTGCCGAGCTGCCGAAGAAGGCGATGGCTGGTCCAGCAATTCCGGCGGCCCCCGGTATGGGCGGTATGGACTTCTGATCCCTTCTCAAGTTCTCGATGACATGTGAAACCCTGGCAATAATGTCAGGGCTTTTGCATCGAGCGGCCTGTAGCCTGCCAGCCGCGGAAGGATTGGGCCATCGGCCTATCCATGTGCGCCGCGGCTGGACTCGGACGCAATTTTCTTGTGACCATTCCTTCGGGCACTGAGCGAGAGTGGAAGATCGTCCATCGGACGTGCTGGTGGATTCGTTGTCGATGCTGATCGTATGGACTCGCCTAGCCCGAAAGTCACAGAGACAATCATTTTCTGCCGTAGCTGATACAGCGGAGCCGCGCGATCCAATAGCGCTGGGCTAGTTATGTTTCATCCTGCCACTTCTCGCTGACACATGGCACTATGCCAGTTTCATTGAAGGGATGGGCTTGTGCTTAGCTCGACTATACCCTTAAGCCAGTCGTCCGCTAGGCGGACAGCAGGGTTCAAGGCAGGAGGGCATCGATCCGCACAGGCCGCTACGCCTGATGCATCGCGTCGGGTCCGTCAGCTTTTGGACAGCTAGTCGGTGTATAATGATCTTGAAGTTAGCGGCGCGTGGTAGGGACAGCGCTCGCCCCGAGTATGCGTGGGGATTTCGGCGCCGAGTCACGTTTCTGCTAACTTCAACCAGTAGTGCGGGCGTGGCAGAGATAACGTCTGGTCCATCCAGCCCGACCAGCGCCGAGTCGCGCCCGCGCTGCTTCCGTGAGACTGGGATCAGATCCACACAGGCGACGGTCTTCCAAATCAACTTAATAGCTCGCTTGCGCTCGCTGCGGCCGAGAGGGCTCCTAGTCTTAGCTTCAGGATGTCATTCCGATTATCGGCAAGTTAATCCTGAAATGGCTTTGTAGCCCAGCTCGGCGCACAATTCGATTGAGACGCTTCGAACGAGAAGGGTGCTGTAAGATCACTGAGTCAGATCGCGGATGAGGCCTTCACCGAAGCCAGAAGTCAAGTGCAGCAACGAGGAGAAGACGCGGATTGTCGCGGAGCTCCTAGCGAGCGAGGACTGGGTTTGTGCGCCGGTGCGAGGGCATGCGGATGTGCCCAGCAGCAGCTGTCTGGTTGACGAACCCACTATAGAAGCGACGATTCCGATGCAGACGAACTAGAGCTTCGTGCCGACTGTGGATGCCTGGTCCCAACCTTATTCCTGAGCGCGCGATTGCGCGCAGGTAACGAAACAGGTTCGCCAAACGGGCCGCCGATCGTGCCTGAGTGCAAGCGCAGGCGATTGAGGCTTTGAAGGGCGAGGGCGGGCTCACGAACTTGAGTAATCGGCCAACCTATATCGCTGAACATTCGCCCCTCTCCGCACTACGTCCAGAGAGCTTCCGTCTAGAAACACCGACTGAACATCGTCAGAACCGCGGCGGGTGCATCACGGTTGGCGATGCGACTGTCCCGCATCGACCGATGAGGTTCCGCGCGGCATCGGGCAAGTCCGTTGCAACGTCGGAAGCCCTCACGTTATCCTTTGTGTGACGACAGTCGATATATCAAGGTTGTTCGGGGGGCTGCTGTAACGCTCCGCCAGACTCTTGAACAACCCTCCGACCCGATCTGACGCAACAGCAAATTCCCCATAGTTGGGATCAAAGAGGGTCGTCGTTCCATTCGACGTCGCCGTCGCGATCGAGTGGCCGCCACCCCCGACGAAATTCAAGCGGACCCAATAGCGGGACGCATCCTGGGTGACCTCCTTCACGATCTTGTCAATGCGCGAAGATGTACCAAACCTATATCCCGTCTGTTCACCAGACGGTTCTAGGCCGGCGTTGCGTAACATCGTGCTTTTTGCCTGGAGGTTGTGAGACCCTTCCGCCGTATCCTCTTTCAATGAAGTCAAGACCCGTTCATACTCCCCCTGCCGCCTTGCCGCTGAGCTGTGATTTTCAGTCCCCGGGAGCAGAGCCCTCATTCGGGATGAAGGGTTGCTTGGGAGACTAAGGAGCCACTCCGCTACCAATCCAACACAAATTCCGCTGACATTGGCTTCGGACAATTCAGCAGTCCTGTAATCGAACAGATCACGGACAGGACTACCGGCTGAGGATAGCTCCGAGCTGGAGGACAGAGAGGATGTGCTGTGGCGCGAGGTGCTTGGACTAGAATCGATTGCATCTGAGGTATGTGGCTTGCTGAAGCAGAGCCCCATTCGGTCGACCGATTCGTCTGAAGGCAGGCTCTCCCGCCGTGCGACTTCGGTGAGTGTTTGCGCAAATTCGCTACTGTCTGCGGGCCTACTCAATTCATCAGCTTGGCCAGGGCGTGTGTATTCGCCATCGACTCGATTATACATGCTGGTCACCTGCTTCTTCGGCGCACGCGTCCTCAGAGGGAGCGCGCAGCTTTCCTGCGGCTGATATCGCGGCAAACTGACGAAGAGCTGACCACCAAACAAGCTTGCGGAAGCTACCGCCGCAGTCCCTTTCATTGAGGCAGTGGTCGACCAGCTAGTTACTCTTGCACAGTGACGCGGGCGCCGCTCGGCCGGCACAACTTCGCCTCCAAAGAGTGCGCAATTCGCGTCTTTCAAATCGCTCCGTGATCGGCCATCGGCCAGCGAGATGCCGTTGCTGCCGCTCAGGCACCTTCAGCGCAGATCCGCAAAAACTGGTTTGAACCGGCCAAGACCCAAATTACGATCTATCGGTCTCTCTATAACAATGGCGCAGACATTCCCCCCGAATCAGGGTGCATTAGCAGCTCCTGTTTGACAGCGGCATTTCAGAGCAGCCCGCCGTGCACAATGCAACAGTCGAGCGAGCCTGACATGCACCCGCTTGTGACACCTCATTTCGGGACGCGGAACCTGTGCTCCTGCAACCGCCCGACATGTCTGCTCGAACGTTGTTAACTCAGCCCGTCATGCTGTCGCGCTGATCGGCGCGAACAACGTTGCCGCATCTGAGGGACTTAATCCAACGACGCCTACGAAGCTCGGGGACGTCATCGGAATGTCTCGATAAGTGGGTCTCCACAAGTGAAGGCAATATCGGCTGTTATTCACATACCGCGATTGTGCCGGATGCAATTGCATGACGCTCCCCTCTTCATCCCAGAACAGGTCTTTGACAAAGCACATCTCCTCCCAGTTTGGACGACGCCGCGGGGTCGAAACAGCGACATGCTCCAAGCCAGGATGGACAAATGCAGTTACCTCGAGTTCACACCCGCAGGGCCCCTGTACAAAGAACACACCGCAAGGTCCTGATCCCGGAGCAGTAGCGAACTGGCCATGTTGCACACGGCCAGCCTCCAGCTTGTCTATCATCTGCGCTCGCACGCCCGCTCCTTTGGGTCTTGGATCGCACTAAGCTCTACGTAGATGACGTTGTCGCACAACAAGTCAAGCTTCTCGGTTCTCGGCCCAGCGTTCCTGGATCAGTCTACAGCGCACCATCCGCAAAAGCGGTAGATGTCTATCGTCATTCACGCGCCTCTTATTCCTCCCGTGCTCGAATTGCGGCCTCGGTGCCGCTGGTTGCCCGAGCATGGGCGGTAGCACGGTCTGCGCGTTGGGCGAATTGACCCACCGATCGGATCTTCCTGCGGCTTATGTAAATCCGTCATTGAGCCTCTCCGAGGCGAAGCAGTTTGCCATCGCTGCCAGGCATTCACTGCTCATCGCCGGCAGAGCGCACATCGCGCTCGAGCACACGAAGTTGGCGGCTGTTGAGGCTCCACCTCCTCTTCAACGAATTGGCCTTCACCATGGCGCGCCCCGATTGGCGGCGACATTTAGATCTCATGATGCTGGCAACACCAGTAGCGGCACCAGATAGGTGGGGGCCACTTGCTTCGTGAGGGAGTACTTCCTGACTCGCGGCCTCCTCGCCAAGGCTCAGCATTCCTAATGCGCCACTTATGTGAAAATGATTCAGTTCTATGGCGTCCAACTCGGTGCAGATAGCCGCGGACGTCTGGCACGCCCCTTCTTCGAACTGATACATCCAGCGGGTCGCCTGCGATCTTGGTCGTAAGCTAACGGTCAGGAACAATGGATAGTCATCTCATTGACTGCAACGGCGAGTATCGCCCGATCTTTTCCGCGCCACTAAGATGTAGCTCTTAACGCGTTGTCTAGGGCATGTCACTCGCGAAGCGCTCACCCTTTGCTGATAATGGGGGTGTCGTTTCCGACATAAATGTCGCGACTTCGACGTCGCGCAACTGCTTCGTGTGTGAACCCATCTCATCAAACGCGCTGTCGACAGTTCTACCTCCTGGCATGTCGCTTGCTGTGCTGCCAGAACGCGACCTTGCTGTACCAAGGATGCATGAGCAATCAATCGGCCGAGTGGTCGTCAGGCAACTATCATCGATTCTCATACTGCCTACGAAAGAGGACTGCTAACTTATGAGTGATAGGAGGCATGCAAAGCTTGGCATATTTCTGTCGACCGGCGCGGAGCGCGATGAAACGACACATTGGCGCGCAACAAGGCACTCAATGGTCAAGCATTTCGGCGCCGATCGTCCCTCCCTGCAACCCCGGAAGAGGTTGAACTGGGGCCTTTGCGCCGCACTTCTCATAAATGCGCTGCTTTGGGCTGGAATCTACTGGGTCATCACATCGTTCTTCTGAAAGAATCTCGCGCGTGGCAACCGCGCGAGGCGGCTCCTAGGGCCTATCCCAAGCCGCGGCAACCAGGGCTGATGCCAGTGCGCATTTCACTGCTACCTGGATATAGAATGCGCTGCTCCGGCGGTCGCAAAGGGAAGGTCGACGCATAACCCCGATGGCTCAAATTGGCGACACTGACATGCGTTGCAGCCGCGACCAAGTGCCAAACATTGACCAGTAGCAGGTCAATGCGTCCGTACGCAGTTGGCATCTTGGCGTCCTCGTTAGGCGCAACGGATTGACTGCAAGTGAGAACGAGTACTCCCCATTCCCATCATGTGAAAGGTCCCGGCTCCCGCAACGCCCCTGCAGGCGGGATTGACTCGCTTGCTGAGCGATGTCTGCCTAGCCATTGGAGCGGGTATAACAGGCTGAGGCCCTTATGTGCGGTAGCGACGCTCTAAAGCTCTTGCTCAGGCCACGTATCGTCCTCGTTTTTGCGCATCTGCCACACGAGGGCACGCCGCGCTAACTTGTCGTATTCCAAGGCGATCTTAAGCAGCCTGTCTTTGGCTTTTCCGTCATCGAGCCCTGCCGCTTTCTTTCGCGTTGCTTCCGCGCGGCCTAGCCAGTGATCGGGCTGGTAGAGTTTGCTTTTCGAATTCATGCCGAGAGCATGCAACTCGTAGATCAAAGAATTGCGACACTGACGCTCCGTATCATCACGTAGGAGCCACGCTCGCCGCCGCGGCTTCCGAAGCAGTCAGGCCCAGTCCAGGCTAATAATTCAGAAACGGCTAAGTACGCGTTGCAGACGATCCTTGTAGGAACAATGCACAGGCACCGACATCTTAAGACCATCGGTCCCGAGAAGAGACTTGAATCGCGCGCAGCGTCAGATTGTAGGGTTCTAGACAAGTGGAGATCACCTCTGACAATCGCGTGATTCCTGACAGTTTACGAGAATTGCCAATGTCTCAAGTACCTACACTCGCCCAGGACGATCGAATAGAGAGCCTAACATCATTCCGATGCAGACCTGCCCGCGATTGATCGAATGCTATTCCTGTCTCTGCTGGACGAAATCGCGCGTTGCGGGGTCTGCACGGCAGGACTCCTATCACCGCAGTCTCCCCTGACCCAACGCAAGACGAGACCTACCTCACAGACAACCCCACCCAACCTCTTCACATAAAGTGGAACAGAAGGGCGATGATACTAAACATTGTCTCAGCGCGTCATCATCGTCGCGCTTGCAAGTCCGAATGCGCCATCAACAACGACCTAAGCACATCTGGTTTGCCTGATCTCTTTGCCTCGCCAGAGCTGGCCTGTGCCGCTTCGAGCCGGCATCGCGCCGAGTCCTCCGTCACTCATCGGCCTACGATTAGGCCGCCCCATAGTCCCTCAGGTCATGTCAGGCGGGCCCAAGCAATGCCGCGAGACATCGAGGCATGCACCGGCCGCACAACCACTAGCAGCTCCAAAACGATCATCTGCTGCGTCGGCGCAACCGCTAGTACTTCCCCCTTTCGTGAGGCTCTGCCGGTATGGAAGGTGTCGTCCCTGTCATGCTGGACAGATGACGAGCTCCGTACGGTTGGCAGGTGATCGCTCCGCGGGGAAGAACAATAAGTAGCTCCACCGAATCAAAGAAATGTCATGAATCGAAAACAACGAATTCAGTTGGCTTCGTGCCTCAGACTCTCCTACCGCCCCGTCGCTCTTGGCCTGGCAATGACAACTGTAATGCTCGGGCCGCTCAACGCGCGTGATCGAACGCCGACCGCAGAGGAGAAAGAGGCCTGCATGGAAGACGTGTTCCGCCTTTGTAGTAGTCAAATACCAGATCGCACCGCTATCACTGCCTGCCTCAGATCCAGGCAAGATCGCCTCAGTCAGCAATGTCGCGACGTGATCTCCGGGCGGGACATCAGCAATAAGAGCAGCGGCTCGAAATGAAGATGCTGAGACCTGTCCGTCCGCCTCCTCTCCAAAGACGTCGCCCCAGCTTGACATGCAACACGTCACTCGAGGGGCGCCGGGCGGCTCACCTCTTCATGCGGGCGGATCAAGGACGCGTCCTCGCTTCTTGAAGGCTGTCGCGCACAGGCTCATTTGCGCCCGGCGAATTTATTTCGTAGAGCCAGCTGAGCTCGGCCTGAACTCTTCAGCACGATATACTCATAGTGCGTGGGAAGCCCATCAGCGGCTCCGCTACGCCGGCGCCCGGAAAGCCAAGACTAGCCGCCACTATCCTATCGACGGCACCATCGATGGAGAGAGCTTGACCCTCACGTAGCGTCAGGTTGTAGCGTCGCCACCGATGCCCACGTTCAGCTGACGGCCGCCTCAAGGACAAGTGCGACACTGCGCGTGCGAATAGACCGGCAGCTGCGACAAGGCATCCGGTTTGCAAAGGCGCGTTGGCTGAACGGTCAGGCCGCAGATTGGACAAAGGAACGTGTAAAGCTCGATGGAACCGCTCAAGTCGATCATCGCCAAAGTTGCCAGCGGCGCCACTCTGACGCGTGAAGAGGCTGCGTCAGCGTTCGACAGCATGCTGACGGGTGACGCAACTCCCTCGCAAATCGGTGGCTTGTTGATTGGGATGAGGGTCCGCGGCGAGACAGTCGAAGAAGTCACCGGCGCCGCATCCGCAATGCGAAATATAATGCCCAAGGTGGAAATGCGATGCGACCCCATCGATATCACTGGCACGAGCGATACCGCTATGTGTTCGCTCAACGTATCGACGTGCGCCTCTTTCATCGTCGCCGGGGTCGGCGTTCCCGTCGCCAAGAATGTCAGCCCCGCTGCATCCTTGCGCTCGAGCATCGCAGACGTGTTGGGGCGCCTCGGCGTAAAGGTCGATCTCAAGCCTGACGCGATTGCACGTTGTGTGCACGAAGCCGACATTGGCTTCATGTTTGCGTCAGCCGGCTATCCTGCGATGCAGCGTATCAGCCAGATCCGGAGCGTGCTTGGAACCCACACGATGTTCAACCTGATCGAGGCCCTGTCCAATCCGGCCGGGGTCAAGCGGCAGATCCTTGGAGTGTTCACTCCCGAATGGGTGCAGCCTCTGGCGTACGTCTTGAACAACCTGGGCGCCGATTCGGTATGGGTTGTTCATGGCTCGGACGGGCTCGATGAAATATCCCTCACCGGGACAAGCTTCGTTGCTGCGGTTGAGGCCGGTACAGTCCGCACGTTCGAAGTGACGCCGGAAGAAGCCGGGCTCCCCCGCTACCGCGCGGATGCGTTGGAGAACTGCGATGTTGAGGCTCACGCCGCTGCGTTACAAAAAGTGCTTGATGGCTTGCCAGGACGTTTTCGTGATGCCGCACTTTTGAACGCGGCGGCGGCACTGGTCGTGGCCGGGCGTGCCTCGAACCTACAGGAAGGCGTGGCACTTGGACAAGAAGCACTTGATCGCGGCGCGGCAGCCGCCCGACTGAATCGCTTGATCGCGGTTTCAAACGCCTGAGATCCGAGTTGGCTGATGCCTGATCAATGCCGTCAAGGTGCAGCTTACGCGCGCGAAAATATTGCAGCCGCAATACGCGTCAGTTCTGCGGAATTTGGGTGAGCCCACCGACGCAAGTCTTTGTCAAAACAACTCGCGCTAAGCACGTGACCCGACAGCCACCCCTTCATCTACTAGAGGCTGTTCGAGGCCAGGTCGCTGAGGTGAGGACTCGCGCCGCAACGTGCGTTGCGCGCCAAAGGAGATAATCGGTGATGCCTTGGCAAAGGACTGAAGCACTCGGAACGATCGCAACGATAGAGCACATCATTCGGAAGTTTCGGGAATTGATCGATACAGATAGCTCGATCCCGCCAGAGCTGCGGCGTGCGCTGCACGAGACCCTGGATGAGCATCTTCTCGAGGCAAAACGGCGTGTTCTCCTGAGAGCGCATTAGGCGCGCCGATCCGACATGTCGAAGAGACTGCCAGGTCGACATCGTGCTTTACGCAGACGCCTAAGACACTTGCCGCTAAGCCAGGCTTCGATCTGCTCGCTCGTCCAGCGGTGGCTCCAATCGAGATTGCTACGCGCCGCAACTCTCGCCCTTCTCAGACTGACCGCCGATGGTGATTCCCGCATACGCCCCGTGCGAAACTCTAACTTTCGTCGGAAGTCGGCGACCAACGTGCGTTGGAAAAGCCGCCGGCGCATTCGTCGAACCTCTCATCAAAGTCCTCACAGGGCTACACCCCAACCAGGGCAGCGCTGATTGCTTGCGACAGCCCCTTGGCGGGCTGCTTGGGCCAGCGTGAGCTTGGCCACTTTCCCGTAGACCGCCAAAAAGGGCTTGAATCTGACGTAGCGTTAAATCGTAGGCTCTTGGGGTGACACCCATCTGGGTGTTGAAGGACTTCGAATGCCTCAGCTGGTCAGATCCGCGGACCGATGGCCGCTCATGCTCCTCATTCTCTATAACCCGTCGCTCGGGAGGGCTGTGCAGCGAGGTGCGGCGGCAGAGCTCGCACGTAGCCATAAATGGTTCGGCATTTCTGATCCGAACCATGCGGCTGTCGACGACCGCTCCGCCAGAGAGCCGATAAGGTCAGCATTTGTCGGCGTGGAACTCTATCCTACGGCCCTAGGTGGCGCTGCTTTGCTAGCAAGCCCCTCGTCTCGCGCAGCAACGCAAAAATCAGTTTGCCGAACCCACTACTTTCAAAAGCCTTCCCGCACCTGGCAAGGCATTTCGATCGCGCAAGGTGTGCCAGATCGTGAGCCGGCGCAGGTTTTCGAGGAGTGACCCGCGCGTGTGACTTCGCGCAACCAGCGCGGCACCGAAGACATTGCTTGGCATGCTGGAGCAGAACGTTGAAAGACCCGGACGGCCTTAAGAAGGTCCTGTTAATTGATCATATTGAAGGCCAGTGCCGTTACATCATCGGCTTCCAGGATAAAGATATGAGAGCGGCCTATATGTGCGGCGAGCCCGTATATCAAAGGCGCGGCAAGAAAACCTCTTCGTGGTGCGCCTATCATTACCGACAGATGCACACGAGCGCAGCAGAGCAGAGCGAAGTGAGTGATCGATCGGCAGATCTACCTCGAGCGATATCCGTCCGTCGCACCCCATGACAGCCATCAAGAGCCGGGTTCTGCCAAGACGCTGTGATCATAGCGTGTACAAGGGGCAACCGAAGCATATCACCCGGGCATCGCCAGGATCCGGGCTTCCATTGAAGCGCGTCGGCGCAGACATAATGTGCGGACCTGATACACATGAATAGCCGACTGGATTGCTCGACCCTGGTCGAGCGACAAAATACGTATACTCTCGACAAGACCGTAATCCATTTCGACCGGAAGACGCCCAGCTATGTCGTCAGTCGACACATAGAGCGGGCCTCTCGTACCTTCGAAAGCCGCTTTGGTGTCCAGAGAGGAGACCGACCCGAGATTCCCAGCGTCGCCGGGGACATTGAATGCTACGACACCGATGGAACTTTTCCGCTTCACGGCGGCAACACAACACTCGACTATTTCAAGCGAAAATATCCATATAGCAAGAATAGAGCGAGCGCTTACGGAATATCCAGCTGCAGCCGAATGCAGCTGGTCGGTCGAGCCGATGCGCGCTGGGAAGAAGCACCGGGCGGTTATGTGACCAAGCAACGGGGCGGCAGGATCGAGGAAGCGCTGATCGCACCTATTAGGTCACAACCCATTCTAGTGTCCCCCGCGACATCATTTCACGCGAACGGCTCCGAACACCGCGCTAGGCGACGTAAAGCTCGTCTGAAGCGACTTGCCACGCGACCAAGCTGTCAAGCGAAATCTGCAGATCGGAAACAAGCCGTTCTCTCGCGCTACATCGTAGGTGACTCGAGACGGCGCAAAAACCTCTCCTCTCTCAGAGCCTCACCACGGCATGGCAAAGACATCATGGTTGCC
This sequence comes from Bradyrhizobium nanningense, assembly GCF_004114535.1. Lineage (GTDB taxonomy): Bacteria > Pseudomonadota > Alphaproteobacteria > Rhizobiales > Xanthobacteraceae > Bradyrhizobium > Bradyrhizobium nanningense. Next base: position 545,487 of record NZ_LBJC01000020.1, on the reverse strand, counting down.
ATGCGATCCCATCCTGATCACGTCCAGATACCCGGAGTCGAGAATGCCGCGAATCATAATTATGAATGCCGGTACGCCTCAGATGTCGGGCGCCCATCTAACAAAAGCTCAACTTTCGCTGGCCGCCAACTCGGCATATCGTTCAGCGTGGTTTGCTCAGGAGGGCGACCTGATAGTCTCCCCGGTCGTCATCCCGGCGGATCTGCTATCCTTCATTGGCGGGACGCTCGATTTCGATGTATCGAGTCTTCGCCTGCTTGTACCTGCGAGCCGCCAATCGACGATCCTCGATGACTGTACGTTGCTGTCCAAGACTGTTGTCGAGCGAATCAAAAGACATCTTCGTCAGAAATCAGCCTGGCGATTGTATCCCTGCTACCCGACCGAAGGCGTCGCACGCCTGGCGGCCATGCTAGGCATACCGAACACCGGTGACGAGTTTGCTTTGCAGCGCGGGCCTGATCTGTTGAATCGCAAGAGCCACTTCCGCCAATTGGCAACCAGCGTCGCACTTCCGCTCCCTCATGGGTCGGTCGCGACAGACCCAAATGGACTATTCGAAGCCGTCACCTCCCTCAAATCCGAGACCGGCAGGATCATTGTAAAGTTGGATAATGGAGCTGGTGGAGTCGGAAATGTCATCTTGACCAGCAATAAGAGCGATCCGCTACCTGGAGCCAGGGATACAAGGTGGATTTCGTGGCCGTCGTTTGATCCCGAAGCACTTTGGTCTGAGATGACAACAGCCTCGTGTAAGACGCTTGTCGTGGAATCGTACCACTTGGCCCAATCTTTGTTCTATCTCGAGTATGCAATCCAGGATGATGCATCAATCGCCTTTATCAATAGTGGAAGCATACGTCTGCGCAAAAGCACAGACCGATCCGAAAGAGCTCTGATCTGGACCGGGCTCGAGCTTCCTAGCGACCTGGAGAATGAGCAATGGTTGGCTGCCCAGGCGCATGCCTACCGATTTGTGGCACTAGCGCGCGACCTGGGATATCGCGGAATGATCAACATCGACGCCATTTTCGCTAAAGATGGACGGTTGCTGTTCAATGAAGCGAACGGCCGCTGGGGTGGCGGCTCGGTGTTACACGACATCGCCATTCGTCTGCTAGGCTTCGACTATTCCGGTTCCAACGTTGTTTTGTCAGTAAGAAATGTCCGATCACCATCCTTCCAAGCCGCGCATGATCGTTTCGTCAAAGACGGACTTATATTTGACCGCACCCGTAAGGAGGGCGTGATCCCACTTGCCGCCGACGAAGAGGCTGGCACTGTGGAGTGTGTTGTGATTGCGCCCAACAGGCCCGCGGCCCACGATCAGCAACACCGACTGTTGAGGTCCTAGCAAACAAACCGACAGCCGCTCATTTTGGCGCCGCCGCCCGGGGGTACACTATCGCGCACCGCCGACGCGCCCCCCCGTGGTTTCACGCAGCGACGAAGATGGCCACAAGCACCTAGTAAGCTTTGGTCGGATGATGTGTCGTGGCCGTACAGAGATCAATGTTAGCCATCTCTTCCGACAAGAATTGTCCCAGACCTTACGAAGGTCAGTCTGACCACAAGATGGGAAAGCAATCTAATTCTCCGGAGAGCCGCCCGATTCTCAGAGAACCATATCAGGCGCCACCCTAAAGCCGAGCGGTAGGACCTTCGATGACCCGGCGGTTCGCGCCGCCGCGTTTCGAACAGAAGTACACGAGGGATCGGCGTTCCCCGCTCAACACCGGCCTTACCTCATGCCGCACCTTACATGTTGTGACAATCACGGCGCCAAATGGCGGTCGGAATACGTGTTGTTCGTACCCCGTTGGATATACCACGAATTCGCCGCCGTTGAAGTCTCTCGTTAGCTGCACAATCACCGAGTACTCGAAATCCGGATCACTCTCCGCGTCCAAATGGATGCCGACAAAGGACCCCGGCGGCATACGATGCATTTGGCATCGGCGAACCACGTAATCCGAGGATGCTCCGAATATCTTGCTTAGCGCGAAGCTGCGGTCTTTACTTTCGAGTAGCTCCATGATCTGCCGTGCAGCTGTCCCACTCACGTTGCTAGGCGCGCGGCCCGGCGGGTCTACCCTCACGCGCTTGACAAAGACCCTGTGCAAGTCGCCGGCATCTCCCTCCCGCACTTCTTCTTCCGGGATATCAGCCTGCAGCTGATCGATCTTGGCCAAGTCGTCTTGCGTGAATAATATCTGCGGGGCGATCACGACCGTCCCTTTTACTAACAGCTCTACGCGGTACTTTGTCAGGACTTCTTCTGTAAGCAGACGGGATTTATCATTCATTACGCGCGCCATTCGAGCTCACTCCTTTGATTTTCGAAGCATGACTCCGGGTCCCGGTGCATTGACGCGAATGCTTGCTCCCAATGCTCGCCGTCGAACTCAGTTATTCTTATGCGCTCGATCGTCCTTCTATCTAGACATCGAACATTTACGCTGAACCCGGAGGGGCTCGACCTCGGCCTATAGAATGGCTTTACGCCACAAAGCCGGCAAAACGTGTGCCGAGCAATGTTCTTGTTGAACTGGTACGTAGTGAGGAATTCTTCACCGCACTCGATGCGTAGCTTATCGCCAGTTACGAGCAAGTGGACAAATCCAGACATTTGACAAATTGAGCAATTGCATCGAACTGCGGACAGCTCTCGGGGCGCACTGACGTGGAACTTGATAGAGCCACAATGACAACGCCCACGATGTTGGATCTCGGAGTGATCATCTCCCGTGCGCACGGCCATTCCGAGCAGATCGCGGCACCACTGGACGCTGAGCTCATAGGCTCGACCGAATTCATCCAAAAAGCGATCACTACTCCCAGCCGGCACGAGTTTACCAATCAGCCGGCCTGTCATTTCTCCGTGGTACCTCTCCGCAGGATCCTCTCCACCGACATGAACGCGAAAATACTCGAGATCGTCCGGCCGCGCCTCGAAGGTCTTTACCAGACTGGTCCACAGCGACTGGATCATATCCGCAGCATGGAGTTCAAACGCGACCATGTAGGCGCAACGAACCAGGGCGTCTTTCGATGACAATCCGGCATAGAGAGAATGCAGGTACTGCTTCGTCCTGTCGCTATAGTTGGGCAGTATTGCTCTGCCGAGTAGTTGCGAGGCATCCTTTCTCAAGAGGTTGGAGTGAAAGTATTCCGTCAAAAGAATATCGGGTAGCGCCGCCTTGCCGCCCTGGAGAATCCGGCCATGGCCGCCGGTCTCATCCCAGCAGATAAAATTGGCGACCACGCTGGTTAATTCAATGTCCCTCGCAAGATCCCGATTTTGATTCATCGCATCGAATATGAGATCCCTTTGGGACCCTGCCTGTAGGTACGGGAACGCCTGTGACATCGCCAGGTATTCAGGCAGCAGGCTGGCGACCTGATCTTTGGACATCTGCGAAGCGAACGGATGCGGACCGAACAAGGCTTGCGCTTGCTCGGTCAAGTACTCGCAGGATATCCTCGGAGGCTGATCCGGTGCAAATTGAGACGCTCGAGATGTCATTTGACCCTTGCAGATGAGAAGCGAACCGGTCGTTGACGAAGCAACTCCGTATCCAGGCCCACTATTAACCGTCCTGAGTTCATTGACTTCGAAGGGCCTATGACTGCGTTCACCTTTCTGGCGGACTTTCGTATTTTCCTTGGCGGGGCAGACAGCGGCATGCTCTGTCCTGCTCATGCACATCGAACGGAATGCGTTCATTGATGGAGCGGCGAGGATCCGTTGGTTTCCGGTCCACCAGCAATCCGATGCGGCAATGCCAGCCACGGCCAGCATGCGCGTGGAGGCTCATCGTGGATACTTCGCCGCCTACGCCATGCTGAGGCTAATGTCGCGTGCGCGAGTAGCGCATCTGCTCGCTCGGCGAGCTTGCAGCTTTCGCGATCCGGGGCGAATGAGCCAAGCCCTCGCGGTTGCTGCTGCCATTTCATCGAAGCGCTGTCAGCTTGGTACAGCATTGCAAATCCAATTCGTACCTACCGAGCTCATATGGCCTCCGGTCTCTGGTGGGTCGGGTTCGCGATCACCACCTCTTAGTTGTTACTGGCTCACAGCAATCATCATGCCAACCCTCGAATTCGGTTCGCAAGAGTCCGAAGAGGTTGCTATACGCTCGTGACCTCTCCTCATTGCAAGTGCATGGCACTTGAGAGGCTGCGCACCGCCGTTAGGAACCAAACAGCGAACGGCCAGCAGCCGTTCACATGCGTACGGGGCTGCTGAACCGTGGAGATTGCCTCGAGTGCGCCGCATAGATTGGCTTTGCGCCCTAAAGCCAGCGACAGCGCTTTTGGCGCGCACAGCGCTGCGCTAGTATGGTGACGAGGGTCGCTGACGTATTCCGTCTTCGCTCGCGATCGTTAAAGGGGAAGCAGTGGCCTTCGCCGTCGAACACGACCGAACGGAGGATCTGGAATATGCCCAGGCACGTTTGGCCGTATCCCGACAAACCCGTGCGATTCCGGGCATCGACCGTAACCATAGCGTCGTCTACGGACCATGCGGCCCCGGTTGATCGCGAGATCGACGGACGCCATAGCAGACTCTCTTGGCAGCTGGTCGAGATTCCTAGGTACATGTTGCGCGCTCATCGACACGGCGCGGCATTGATACATTCCTTGGAGCGTAACTGCTACGATTGCCTGGACTCTCCAGATCGAGCCTCACGAGCAAGCGCCGCAAGATCGGTTTCGAGCTTCGGTTGATGCGAGAAAATTGCGTCTATCAACGCCTGCGCCGGTTGCTCGGCGCACTCGACCAACGCCGCCTTCTCGGCCCGCGCAGAGGGAGCGAACACACGCTTGACGACAGTTGGCGAGCCCTTGAGCCCGCATTTGGAGATGTCTTCGATACCGGCATCTTGCGCGCTCCATTTCACGATTTGGGCACGCGCGGCACGTAAGGCATCCGGCATCGCGCCACGACGAATCTGATTCGTCGCCTCAAGCATGGTGATGAGGCAGGGCAATCTGGTGTGCAGAACCTGCACACCACCTTCCGAGCGTCGCTCAGCTTCTATTGTTTGATTGGCGACGTCCAGGGATCTGACCTTCGCAACGTAAGTTAGTTGGCCTACGCCCAGTCGCTTTGCGATGCCGGGACCGACCTGCGCAGTATCGCCGTCGATGGTCTGCTTTCCCGTGAAGATGAGGTTTGTCCGGCCATATTCCTTACCAATTTTCCGGATCGCTGTTGCAAGTGCATACGTTGTGGCCAGCGTATCGGATCCCGCAAAGCAGCGATCGGTGAGTAGGACGGCGCGATCAGCACCATAGGTCAGTGCCTTTCTCAAGGACTCCTCGGCCGATGGCGGTCCCATGGTAAGCACGGTAATTTCACCGCCGAACCGATCGCGCAGCTCCAGCGCGGCCTCGAGCGCGAAGAGGTCATATGGGTTGATGATGGTCGGCACTCCCTGACGCATGATTGTATTGGTTACGGGGTGCACGCGGATCTGCGCCGAGTCCGGAACTTGTTTGATGCAGACAACATTATGCACGGGGTTGCTCCTAAAGTTGCGTCAGCTGCGAAGAGAACAGCAAGTGTTGTACCATCCCCGCGGTTTTGGACTCGGCTTGCGGTCACAAAGGCTCAAACCGGCTAATGCGCCTCTCTAGGCTGCTCTTCCTGACGAACGAATGACGACACAAGTCAGGGCTCCGACACAGCGTGTTCCGCAGCGCACGCCAGGCAAATGACGGCTGCTTGCGGGATGACTGCCGCTAATCACCTGCGCGCATCAGACCGATCGAGGGTCAATAAGCATTTGGTTCGCTAATCCGGTTTGATTGAGCACCGGGATGATAGCTCTTCGTGACGAGCAACCGGCGGTTCGCGATTGTATGACCCGCAGGCGAGGCTCTCATGGCGCACGCTCCATCTCTGACCGAACAGATCAGCCCTCCTCGCGGTCGCAGCGCTCGCAGCCAGGTCGTCGCCGCGGACGGACCCATTCCCTTCAGATTGCATGGACTGGCTTAGGCGGATCGTCTTCACCTATCGATTTGGCGGTATCAGTTCCGACCGATGTGGTCGTTCAGAACCGCTTTATCTCGATTCCGTATTTCCTCAGCGCGTAGCCGATTTGGCGCGGGGTTAGTCCAAGTAGGCGCGCTGCCTTGGCCTGGACCCAGCCAGATTTTTCCATGGCCGCAATGACCCGCTCGCGATCGGCCATCCTCGCACCACCAACGAGAACCGTGCCAGGAGGTGCCAGTGAGGCCAGTTCGCAGCCAGACTGCGGCGGCGGGGTCGTTTCAGCTAGCGGAATGATAGGCTTTGCAGGCATCGGTTGCATCGGTGCCGCTTGGTCTGTTTTGCCGTGCGATGTGCTTTTCCACAGCATCGTGGAAAGGCACTGGTCTTGGCTGCATGCAAAGTCACTTCTCACAATCGATGATCCGGCACACAGCGTCGCTGTTCGCTCGATGCAGTTTTCGAGTTCGCGGACATTTCCCGGAAAGCCACAGCTCATCAGTACTTCGATCGCGCTCGCCTCCAGAGTGAGCGTACGGCCGTTCTCGCTGTTGAACTTTCTGAGGAACTCTCTGGCGAGCAGCGGAATATCACTGCGTCTTTCGCGCAGCGGCGGCAACAACAAGGGCACTACGCTAATACGATAATAGAGGTCCGCGCGGAACTCGCTCCGTGCCACGGCCTCTTCAAGGTTCCGGTTGGTCGCAGCTATAACTCGAACATCGACTTTAATCGTGTGATTGCTGCCGACGCGCTCGAACTCCTGCTCTTGCAGAACTCGCAGCAACTTCGCCTGGAACGGAGCTGAGATCTCGCCGATCTCGTCAAGAAATAGCGACCCTTTATCGGCAAGTTCGAAGCGCCCCTTGCGGGAGCTGACAGCACCGGTAAAGGCACCTTTCTCATGGCCAAACAGTTCCGATTCCAGAACCGTCTCAGGGAGCGCCGCGCAATTCAGCTTAACGAACGGCCGCTTAGCACGGGCCGAGGACTCGTGAATGGCCTTGGCTACGAGCTCCTTGCCGGTGCCCGATTCGCCGCGCAGCAGAACCGTGCTGTTTGATCTGGCTACAACCGCAATCTTCTCGAGCAGCCCGCTCAGCGCCGGGCTGTCGCCAATGATCGCGTGGGCGTGAAGCTTTTTGCGCTCGCGAGCGGGCGGCCCACCGTCAACTATCTGCTTCTCTAGCCGGTCTTTGTCCACTAACAATGGCTCGCGATCGCTGGCGAACACGCGATGTAACTTTACTGCTTGTCCCACCAGGTTGGCGACCATGGTGAGCAGCCGCGTATCGTACTCGAGCCGGAGACCTGAACTATCTTCCGGGATACGGTCGATCGTCAGCGTGCCAACGACCCCCTGATCAATACTAATCGGAACCCCGATGAATGCTACCGGCATACTCTCGGAGGCGCCGAGAACCTCCCGGTCGGCAGCGCTGAAGGCCGGCTCGGCGGCTACGTTCTCGACGACAAGAGGCCTACCTGTCGTCACAATCTCGTCGATTGCTTTCTGCGGCAGGCAGCTCCGGTAGCGCTCGCCAGTGCCTTCGCTCCAGCCGGCGCCGACTGTAATTTCTGGCATGCCGTCATCCCTGAACAGTGAGACGATGCCGTGTCGCATCGGCACAAACGATTGCAGAACAGCAAGGACGTTGGCCAAAGTGACTTCGAGCCGACCAGGAGCATTGAGTATGTTCGATATTTCGAAGATGCCGGTCAGCGCGCTTTCATGCGACGGCTCCCCCGGGGGCTTACGCTCCGGCTCTGGTTGCGAGGCAGGTCTTTCGCTCGAGGAAGGAATGTGCAGCATGAGCCTGTCTCCGTTGTCTTGATCATCCTCCCTGGAGCAATGTCCGGATTGGCGAGCTTCGTTTTGCATGTCACTCTCGATCTAGCGCCAAGTGTTGACGAGATGACATCGAACCGTGACACTTTTTCATGGCACGACAGTAAACTTGCGGTGTGCCTTCGATTCATTTTTTGTTGATTGTATGCGCGCCGTCAGCGGAGAACACGAGTGCGGTTGCTGCAGTTCAAGTCAGCCTCGCCGCCGCGCCGGCCGATTCACAGATGCTGCCCACCATTGATCGGCACCTCAGCACCCGTGACATAACTCGCCGCATCCGAGCACAGGAAGAAGATGACCTTGGCCACTTCATCCGGGGTCCCCACTCTGCGCAGCGGGATACTTGGAACGAGACGGGCTTCCGTCTCCGGCGATAGCATGTCGGTTTTGATTTCGCCGGGCGCGATCGCATTTACGCGAATGCCATGCGGCGCGTAGTCGTGGGCCAGCTCGCGTGTGAGGCTCGCAAGCGCAGCTTTCGAGGTCGCATAGGCGCTACCGGCGAATGGGTGCACCCGCGAGCCCGCAATTGACGTCACATTCACGATCGATCCTGACGCGGCTCTTAGCTCATCAAACAAACCCTGCGCCAGCAGGATCGGAGCCACCAGATTAAGGTGAAAGACCCTCATCCAGGTATCGGTTGACGTGGTCAACGATGTCAGCCGATCGCCAGTGGGCGTTTTCGGCGAGACACCGGCATTGTTCACCAGCGCGTGCAAGGGCGCACCGGCCAAGCGTTTCTTGACCTCGGTGATCGCGCGCGGCAGCATTCGATGATCGCCCAGGTCGATCTGGAAGTGATCGTCATTCCCAGCCCCCCAGGGGCATCGCTCACCGTCGAACGGTTGGCGCGCGCAAGAAATGATGCGCCAGCCCGCCTCCGAGAATAGCTTGGCGGTGGCATGGCCAATTCCGCGCGATGCCCCGGTGAGCAACATCGCCTTCGGTTCACCACGATCAACATGCGCTTTATCAGCCTCAATGAGGCGATCCATATGTGCTTCGGGCAGCGGGCCTCTGATCAGTTTGTCATTTGGCAGATCGAGACCCACAGCCGCCTCCTCTACTGTTGCTCCCGCGCACCCGTAGCAGGATTTGCGCCACTGCGATGCACGTAAATCCACTTCCGTTTCGCGTCCTAATGTCGCGCACGCGGAATGCTTGGCGGATTCAAGACAGCGGCGGTGAGCTTTCCGACAGCGATGGTGAATTCGCTACGTAAGTTTGCGAGCACACTCGCCTCCTTCATGAAAGGGCGACCAGCCGCGTTCGCTCTCTTGATCGCGCAGCCGTACGAGCCTGCGGCTGGCCGGCACCTCTCGTCGAGGTCAAAGATCGCTCGGGAAAAACTGACGTACCAGGCTTGCACGTTAGATTCGGCAGGCGGTCGATTTTGATTTATCGCGCGATGCTCTGAGCAGCACTGGGATCGGGCGTGTCGGTTCCAAACACGAGCTGGCGTGCTGAAATGTTCATCCGTGATTGAGCGCCGATTAGCTTCCATTTGTGGCCCGCCCGAAAAGAAGACGACGACGTGCTCCTCCTTTGCTGAAGCAGCAGTTTAGGGCCGTTCTTGTCGAAGTCGCGCCTCAGCCGAGGGCGTCCGCCCCCCGCTTCGTTCTCTTCGCCGCTGAAAGTTTGCGGCAACTGCAACACGGGCAGAAAAATCGTCGCACGGAAAGATCTTCCAGCACTCTTGGATGTACAGAGCGGCTGACAGATCGATCAAGCGGGTCTGCGACTTTCATAAAGCCATGAGCTCTTGCGAGTCTTCCTCAATGAGGATCAAGCGGCCCGGATCGTTCAAATCGAATTCTATAACGCGTGGGGCGAAAAGACGCGCATAGCGCGTGAAGGCGCTCGTCGGGGGAAAACGGATCACGGTGTCGCAGCGGGCTAGGAGATACATCTCGGTGAGGGCAGCAAAGCCACCTTCGGCTCCGAGGGCCGGATTGTGCAATGGGCCGGCTTGAGGGGCCTGGAATTGCTTTGGGATCGCGAAAACATCAGGGAATTTAGCCGAAACCTGCTCAAGGACGAACGTGCTGTCCGTGCACAGGAACGCCCTCACAGGTTTTGCGTGGCGCAAACCCCTGGCCTTATCAATGGCATTACAGACCTGCTGCAAGGCGCGCTCCGCGTCAGCCCAGTAAGGAGCATGCCCCATAATATCTTCGCCGTTGCCATGCCGGACATGAATGCCGATGACGCTGTACGGCTCAAAGTGCTCGCGGTAGATAGCATCAATCCGAGCCTGAATTTCAGGTCGCGGCTTGATACTCCGGAAGATTTCTCGTTCCGCCTCCTGATCGCAGCGCCACATCAGGCAGGCATCACAGACAACCGTGTTAGCGTCGCTATCTCTCTGACTTTGGAATAGTTGATCGAGTTGGTCGCGTTCCCGGAAAATCTGCTCGTCCGGGCGATAGACGCAATCGATAGATGGCTTATTCCACCATGCCGGAAAGAATGGGCCCGGAAACGAACGTTGATTGATGTCGTCATCGCAAATTATCTGCACACCTGCAATGTCATCAACCGGTTCGAAGAAAACTGGAAAGGCATTGGTGAATGGTTCATCAAGATAACAAGATCCCCGCCAATCAATGGCTAGCGTCCGTCCTGTCTGCTTTGCAAAACGCCAGGCTGCCGCCAGTGACCACAGACAGTCGCCGAACCCCGTACGTCGCCGGGACACGACGAACCGATCCTTCCTCAAATCGCTACCCATCTGCCTTGCCTTTTCGTGCGCTCCTGGTTGGACACGAGATGTCAACACAGACATCTCGGGCATCTTCTCGCCCGACGTCAGGGCCTGCGATCGCAGTACCGGCGAGCTGCGTCGGTAGAACTTCATAGCGGGGTTATCCGTGCTGAACCGCGTTCTCTCAATACTTTCCGTACTTTCTTCAGCGGTGTTGCATCGACCAGCCCGAAGTCCAGACGCCCAATGGCCCGCTGTGCATCGGATGGCCTGGTCCCCTCACATACACGCATAGGCATAGCCGTGCTCATGACTTACGGCTATGTTCCGCTTTGCACTTCATTGTGGCCGCAAGCCGCGCGCGGCGGATGCAGGCGAATGCACCGCCGTTCCCATACGAGCCGCAATTCCTTCACAAGATCTTCACGCTTGGCCTGGTCCAGCATGGCTGGTTCGAAAAGCCACCCGAGCGACGCCTCGCCCTCGATTCGCATCAACATCTCGAAAAGCTCAGGTGAGATACGCATACTCGAGTGGGCGGAATGTCCCGTGCGGATCTCGCAGACCGTGTCCTGACGATCTGGCGCTGTGTGGGAGCGAACACGATGAAGGGATGCATACGGCGGCAATGAAACGCCTAGCGCACTCCAATCCTCCAGTGATGTTGGTCGCTTCCTGACGAGGAACGGCCCAACAACAAGTCCGTCCAGGTCAGTCGTCAAGAACGTGGTGATCGCGTCCGACACGGACTGCACGATCGGTTCGGCATTGTTGTTAAATGAGGTATTTAGAAGAATCGGAATGCCCGTTCGCTTCTTGAACGCATTAATTACATCCCAGTAGGCGGGGTTTGTCTTGCGCGATACGGTCTGCAGCCGAGCCGTCCCATCAACGTGCGTGATCGCACCGAGCACGTTACGCTTGGCTTCACGCACACGAACCACGAAGTTCATGAAGGGGAGCTGCCACGCGCCGTCCGGGAGCTCAAAGAACTCGCTCGCATCTTCCTCCAGTACAGATGGCGCAAAGGGGCGATAGCCCTCCCGCTTCTTGACCATCGCGTTGATGCGGTCCTTGTTCTCCGCAGGACGCGGGTCGGCAAGAATGCTTCGGTTACCAAGCGCACGTGGGCCGAATTCAGAGCGGCCCTGAACCCAGCCGATTACAGCGCCATTTGCCATCAAGTCTGCCGCACTGGATGCTATGTCATCACTGCGTTGAATGTCGAGATGGCCTGACCATGCGTTGAGCTCAAGCTCTACGGCTTGCTCGTTCCCCAGATCGGGCCCCCAATAAACGTCCGGCAGTCGCACGCGCGGCGCTGGCCTACCTAGCTCATTTGATACCATTAATGCAGCGCCGAGTGCGCAACCAGCGTCGTGCGCCGCTGGTTGAACAAAGATGTCGTCAAATAGTCCGGAATAAAGCAGCTTACCATTGAGCGAGCAATTATGGGCCACCCCGCCAGCTAGGCACAAGCGTTTCATGCCTGTCGCTTCACGATGGTGCCGCAGGGTGTGAAGGACGATCCGCTCCAGTGCTTCCTGCAGCGACGCGCTGACATCTCGATGCTGTTGGGTGAATGGCATTCCCTTTCGCCGCACTTGGATGTTGCGGACCAGGGCCGGTCCGATTCGGTCCAGGTGAACGCGATAGCCACCGCTGTCCAACAGCTCGTAGAACTGCGCGAACAGTTCGCGATAGCGATCGGGATCACCATACGGTGCGAGCCCCATCACTTTGTATTCGTCGAACATCCCGTAGCCGAGATATCGGATCGTCTCAAGATAGAGCAGCCCCAAGGAGTTATGTTCCGGGAAACTTACAAGTTCCGCAATTTCGGTGCCAGACCCTACCGCCAATAAGCCTGAGAGAAAATCTCCACCTCCGTCGATCGCAAAGACGAGACTTTGCTCGAACCCGGACATGGCAAACGCGCTCACGGCATGTGCTTCGTGGTGATTCACGAAGGAAAGCCGGGACGAATCGATCTCAGCCCCGAACTCCCGTGCCAGCAGCTGCTGCAGCAACAGTTTGGCGTCCAACGGAACGGGCTGAGAAACAGAAAGGCGCTCGAGCATGGTTTTGCAGTAGGCTTCAGTCGCGTAGAACGCGATACGGTCGATGTCCCCGAGCTCGACTCCTGCGGTAGAAAGGCAGTACCGGATCGAATTGCTAGGGAACTTGTTGGAGTGCTTGATGCGGTTGAGGCGCTCCTCTTCGACAGCAGCAATTACGCGGCCATCCTGCACAAGAACCGCAGCGCCATCGTGAAGAAATGTATTCGGCAGCTCCGGAGAGCTTTCATAGATTCTGTCAAGGCCGCCACTCAGTCCCAGGCACAACATTGCGTTCTCCAACTAGCCATGGCGGGAAGGCCAAACTGCACCGTCCCACCGATCTAACCTGTACTGTCACGCTCCGCAGGTGCGAAAGCCAGACAGCACAACACGACTTTGTAAGGTCCGTCTCGGCGCCGAGCGACAGGAGCTCATAAATAAGGGTGCTGACGTCCGACACCGATCGGCCGAACAGGCGGCCGTAGAGCTGGGTCGATCGTGGCTTCTTAAGGTCATTGCAGAAGCTGTCACAGACCAGGTCACTCGCGAGCTACCGCGGTACCTACCATGACACTGCATTGATTCGACCTTCTCCGTTTCGCTCATGTCATGTCAACGCAGAAGCCGGCGCTGAAATAGCGCTGTCGACGCGAAAAAGGGCAAGACCGCGTATACGCAGAGCGCACCTACGTGCAGGGCAGCACTGTCGGCGCCGCGCTCAAGCATCGCTGGACGAATAAGGTCGACCGAATGTGCGAGCGGCAGCATGGCGGCAGCGTGCTGAAATGAACCGGGCAGTTGGCTCGTCGGAAAGACCACGCCACACAAGAACACCATAGGAGTGAGGACAAGTGTCTGGTAGAACACGAAGTAATCGTAACTTGGTGCGAGAGATATGACGACCATCGCAAGGCTCGAGAATACGAGGCCAGTAAGGGCGATTGTGGGCATCGCATACAGAATGGACGGCCATGACGTATAGCCCATCGTGGCGGCGACGATTCCGATCGCTGTTCCGGCCAGAACGGACTTACTGGCCGCCCACACCAGTTCACCCAGGACGATATCGCCAAGCGTGAGCTGAGTAGAAAGGATTGCTTCCCAAGTGCGCTTGGCGTCCATGCGAGCAAAGGCTGCATATAGCGTTTCAAAGGTCGCGGATGTCATCGCGCTGACCGCGACCATACCCGCTGCCAAAAAAGCAATGTACGAAGTTCCCTCAACTTGTCCCACGATGAGTCCGAGGCCAAAGCCAAGACCAAACAGATTGGTTATGGGGTCTGCGAGATTGCCGAGAATCGATGCAAGCGCGACTTTCCTCCATGCCATGAAGTTTCGTCGCCATACCGCGATCCAGTTGTAAGCGTTAGCCGGCATCACCGACGCATAACTCTCATTCATTGCTCATTTCTCCATCTCGCGCCCGGTCAACCGCAAAAACACGTCTTCGAGGTTCGGGGGGCGCTGCAGAACGCGAAGGCCCGCTCGCCCGCGCAAATGCACGCAGACTTGCTCCGGATATTGCGCGTAGCAGAAAAGCGTCTCACCACTGACTTCGATGTGCCGCGCATAAGGCCTGATCAGCTCTTGGAGTTGATGTAGATCACCGCCATAGATTTCGAGCACGTTGCAGCCAATATGTTCGTCGATCAAAGCGTCTGGCTTGCCTTCGGCGATTTTACATCCACTCTCAAGCACGCATAGCCGGTCGCACAGGCGTTCGGCTTCTTCCATGAAGTGGGTGGTCAAGAGGATCGTCTTGCCACGTGCAAGCAGAACCCGCAGGCGCTCCCAAATCAGGTGACGTGCATGCGGATCCAGACCAGTCGTCGGCTCGTCCATCACGAGTAAATGCGGATCATTAATCAGGGCACGCGCCAGCGTCAGCCGCCGCTTCATGCCACCGGACAACTTGGAGACGCGCACGTCCGCTTTGGCCTCAAGGCGCGCAAACTCGAGCAACGAGGGCGCAACCGCCTCGATCTTGCGAGCGCTCATGCCGAAATAGCGGCCAAACACAAGCAAATTCTCTAGTACCGTGAACTCATTTTCAAGATTATCGAACTGCGGCACCACGCCGACGCGCACACGCGCCGCACGAGCGCGGGAAGGCACAGGCTCATCGAGGACTGTAATCTCGCCAACGTCGGGCGAAATCATGCCGAGGAGCATGCGTGCAATCGTGCTTTTGCCAGCTCCATTGGGCCCCAGCAGTCCGAAGCACTCTCCGCGCGCAACCGAGAACGACAAGTCGTTGACGATGAGCTTGTCGCCAAATGACTTTTTCACGCCGGAAAAGTCGATTGCCACAGTGGACATGTTCATCTTAGGCTGACAGAAGTCGTTCCGTGGACGACGGTATCTTGACGAACGTTTTGCTCCAGAGGATGCCTTCGCACCAGACATGCTCGACAAGCCCCCATTGGCAGGCCGCCGCAGCGTCCGGGAAAAAGCCGCGTCCGTGGAGGTTTGCGCTCGTGTTGCAGAGCAGCGGAATGCCCGTGAGTTGCTCAAATTCGACGAGAAGCGCAGCAACTTTGTGAGGAGAGTTGCGGGAAATTGTCTGCAGCCGCGCCGAGCCGTCAAGATGGACCACCGCGGGGACCCTGTCGCGCCAATTCGCCCGGGTCTGGTGATCGAACAGCATGTAAGGATCTGGCGTCCCCGGGCTGAAGATCTCCGGCGCCCGATCTTCCAGACAGATCGGCGCCACGGGCCGGAAGTGCTCGCGACGCTTGATGTCGTTGAGATGATCCTTCATTGCCGAGCACGTCGGCGCTGCAAGAATGCTTCTACCCCCCAGGGCCCGCGGCCCAAGCTCGGCACACCCGGAAAGAAAGATGACGGGCTTGTTGTCGGCAAGAATCGACGCAAGTTCACGCAGACTGCAGGGTGCCGCCTCCCAGTCCGGCGGAACCTCGCTCTCCTGCAAGGCCGGACCATTGTAAACTGACCATTCCAACGGCCCGAAGCCATCCTGCGCTGCCATAGCGCCGCACGCCGCCCCGATTGCCGAGCCGCTGTCATTCGGAAACGGCGGCACCCAGACATCATCGAACAGTCCCGTCGCGCGAAGCGCGCTATTCCATTTGATATTGAGACCGCAACCTCCGGCGATGCAGAGATTTCGCGCTCCCGGAAGCGACGAGTACCGCAGCAGAACCATCGCGATTTCCTTAACAAGAAGACGTTCCAAGAACACATGAAAGGACGCAAGGACGTCTTCCGCGCGCTTGGCCGTCAGGCGCAATGCGCTTGCCTCGAAGAAGTCGTGAATGGCTGCAAGGGACGCTTCCGCATTGTTGATGTTTTCGCGGTAGCGACGGGCCTGCTCCGTGTCAGCCGCCAACCGCGTTTCATAAAGCTCCTGGAACACTTCCACGATGCTTTCGTCCACGGAGCCAAGCGCGATGTAGGCCATCAGCTTGCCAGCAATGCCCAAATCCCAACTGGAGCGGTTCGGCTGCCGGTATGGCCCGAAGTGAAGGCCCGCGGCAGCATAGGCATGGCCAATCATCGGAAACAGCGATCCGATGAGCCGCGCCCCCTGAGGTTCGACATAGTAAAGGCGTGGAAAGATACAGCCGTCCCATACCAGACAGAACGCGGGTTTCCCCGCGCTGGCGAAGGGACTGGTGCTATATGCTGACGCGACGTGGCCCGTGACATGCGGGTAGCTCTTATATGGAAACTCCTCGCCTTCGAGGATGAGGCCAAAGCCGTCGACGGAATCGAGGAGGCCCTCAGCATGACGCTCGACATATGGCGCGCCTTTTAGCGCGACCGGCAACTCTCCGCTTAGGAGCTGGAACTGCGATTCATTCTCCCCGTCCCAGCCATCAATCACGAACTGATCGATGTCGCGCGGATCCAGGCCATGCTCCGCCAAGGCGCGCACGACTGCATCGAGATTGTCGACGGACTGATAGCGTGGACTGTTGCCGCGCTTCTCTTGCTCGACGCAAAAAAGAAGCCGACCGTCCTCGACGACAGCAATTGCTCCGTCATGTGTCAACTTTATTCCGCAGATGCGCATACGTCCTCCTGGCCTAATGGCCAACGTTTGATTGTTCTGAGGGGTCGCTCGGCTTCCGAAACCGGACGATCAAACAGTCTTCGTTCGCCGACCCGGTGCGGCAGTGCCGACGCTCGATCTCCGACAGGCTCTCCTTGAAGAGAGTGATCACCGTTTCGGCACCAGCAGCATGCCCCCAGCGTTGACATATTTCATCGCGCGCAGACCCGAAAATGAGAGTGCCACTTGGCGCAAGCATACTCACTAGGTTGCGGATAGCCGCATGCATCTCGACCACGTCCTTGAGGTAATAAAGAACCTCGGCCACGACAATCAAATCGAATTGCTCAGTGGTCGAGAACCGCTGAATGTCGCAGGCGACCCAAGTAATATGTGACCACTTCCCAGTCCGCAGTCGCGCTCGCTCGATTGCCTGCGGCATGACATCCACGACCGTAAGTCGCACGCATAGCGGCGCCAGCATCTCGGTGAATGCACCGGCTGCACATCCGACCTCGAGGGCAGACCCCGCATCTCCGTTGCAACGCGACATCCGGAGCATTTGCGCGTATCGCTCCTGCTCGAACGCACTAGTGTCGAGGCACCATGGGTCGTCGACAGCCAACTCTCGCTCTAATAGTTGATGGTTTGCGTCCTGAGTCATGAGCCGACCACCTATTTGTAGACAGTCGAACGATCGCGACCGGAAACACTCTCCGTCGCCGCCAGGCTCGACGGAGGCTGCGATAACGGCGCCGTACGAATAGGAGCAGGCGCCACCCCCACACCAGCCGCACCTCGTCCGGCATTAGGGTGCAGAATGACACGCTGTTTCTCCTCTTCCGCCGGCACATCGGTGACTTTTCGCGATAGCCAATCGCTATTACTCAATGTACAAAGCGCATAGGCCTTCAAAGGCAGTAAGAGAAAGATATTGATCGGTGTGTGGAGCGAGAAGCCGATGAACCGCAGCTCGCGAGCACGAAGCGCTGCCACACTGCACCGGACCATAGTCATTGCAGCAATCGTCAATCCGGTCCACCAGGGTATAGAGCCGTCGATCAGGAGCTGTGCGAGCGCAGCAAGTGATGAAATGGCGAGGAGCAATGGGCCGAGATTTTGCCCGATAACGTCTAGCGTCAAATAACCATCGAGCTCTGGCAGCAGGCGCCAAGCAAGAAACGTATCTCGAAAGGTACTGCGCGCCCAGCGGAGTTGCTGTCGTAGATATGGCCGAAGACTGTGCGGGACGACTGTGGCTGCTATCGCGTCCGGAACGTATTCGGTTCGAAACCCCGCCTTGAGCATGAGTATCGTTAGGTGGCGGTCTTCGCCGAAATCGCTCGGCTTCCCACGAAAGAATTGGGCTTCATATTGATCAAGAAGCATGGTGAGTGCGGACCGCCGATACATGGCACATGGGCCGCAGCAACACATGACGGCACCGAAGCGCGCCTGTGCCGCGCGCTCTTCGTTGCACGCGAGCCAATATTCCATGTCGATCAGCCTGGTCAGCCAGGTCTGGTTGCGATTGCTTGCTATCAGCTGACCCATGGCCGCACCGATTGCCGGGTCATGCATCTTCAATACAAGCTTCGTGACGACGTCGGCCGCAAGTATCGTATCGGAATCGACGTTGAGAACCAGATCACCGGATGAGCTGCGTATTGCTGCGATCTGCGCCTTGCGCTTTCCCACGTTGCTTGCCAACAAGATGAAACTGAATCTCGGATCGCTCGCATATATCTGGTGCACAGGAGCGACAACGTCGCGGTTTGCCGATCCGTCATCGACTACATAGACCTGTATCTTTCCGGCGTAGTCTTGACTGGCAATCGACTCCAGACATTCGGCGAGTGTGTTTGGATCCTCGTTGAAGCACGGTACGATGACGTCCACAGCAGGAAGGACCACCTCTGCTTGTCCAAGGTCGTCCAACGATGAGTCGATCGCCGGCTGGGCATACAGCGCTTGCACGCTCTTATAGATAGTCGAGAGGAGCGCATAAGATGAAACGGCGGCAGCACTGGTTGTCGCGAGCAGGTCCATGGGGTGTCGTTTTTTTCAGTGGAGTTGAGGGAGTGGACGGATTACAAACCCGCGCCGTTGCAGTGCGGGAATCAGATATGCCAGCGCCGTCTTGGTCTGATCGCGCAGCGTGGCATCACCGCACAGTCTCTCCTCATCGGGAGGATATCCGTCGTGCAGGAGCACAATTGCACCCGGGCGAACGTTCGCCAGTACCGTATTCACAATTGTATCAACCCCGGGGCGGGACCAATCTCTAGGGTCGACCGACCAGTGCAGAGCCGTGAGACCAGCGCTCGCCGCCATTGCGAGCACCTCTTGCGTCCATTTGCCGTAAGGCGCTCGCATATGCCTGGGCGAGGCCTTCCGGCACGCCAGACGGATGGCCTCGCTCGCCGTCAGCACCTCGTCGTGTAACTCCGCAGGTCCGCATCTGGATAGATCAGGATGGGTCATCGTATGGTTCGCAACCTCATGCCCTTCCGCAATCATTCGTCGGATGAGTTCAGGATGCTCCGTAGCGTACGTCCCGATGACGAAGAATGTCGCGGGGACCCGATGTTGCGCCAGCACATCGAGCACCCCTGGCGTACAAAATGGATTTGGCCCATCGTCAAAGGTCAAATAGACAGCTCGACTTTCGCCCGCGTCAGCGTAGTCGCAGCGGACAATAGATAGGGTAGAACGCTCTGTCACAACTCAGGCCCGTTCCGATCGATGACAGTCCCGGCCGGCCATTCGCTTATCGAGCGTCCGACCGGAAACACCACGACAATCACGTCTTCGATGCGCGTCGGCGATAAATTTGGATAGACGTCCGGCAGGGTGGAGCGGACGCGAATGCCACGCATCAGGGTGGCGAGCCCCTGCCTTTCGACCAGTCGGGTCAAATGTTTTTCAAGCGCCGAGCGAACCGCGCCAAAGGCGAATGGAACACCCAGCTCCTGCAGTGCGGGATACATCACGCGCATTGCGTGGCTTATCCCGTGACCCTCGAGATCCGGGCGCACCGCATATAACCCCAGCTCGGCCACAAGGAGATCGGCTCCACCAACGTTGATGAAGCGGCGCAGTAGCCCGATGTGAGCCGCTACCCCGAGCGCGTCGTAACCAATTACGCGGAGCTCGGGTCTTGCGCCGGCCCAACTTCGGTTCCCCTCAAACGGCTGCGCATTGAACGAACCCGTCGGTCCGTAGCTCTTGCGGAAGAACTCCGCGAGCTCGGCATGATCGGAGAGCTGAAGTTCACTTTCCCAACGACGGCTCCACTGCACTTGGGCGCGAGCAGAAGGCACTTCCGCAGTCGGGGACACGGCAATGTTCATGGCGAGCTTCCTTGCGCCGGTGGAATTAAGAGGGATGGTCACGTGAATTCGCTATTCGGCGAACCGCCGATCAATGCTGAGATGCGCCGCCATGCTCTGTCGGAGCTCGGCACCGCTCGCCTGCTCCGCGCCGCTGGCCTTTGCACGATGGAGCGATCGTTTGATTGCACGCTCGTCCGGTTAATGCCGCGCGCGCTATAAATCGGAAGGTGCCGACGAGGCGGTTGGACTAGCCAGAACCTGTCTGCATCAGCTAGCTTTTGCGCCTGCTGTCGCATCGTCTTCCGGCGCTTCGACGTCTGAGGGCTGGCCATCGACGCGCAAGCCTCATCGATGGCGCATCGGAGCGGCATCGGATCAAACTGGCTTCTATACATCTTCGACACGCCCCGCATTCACTGGACAGCCGAGCCATTTGGAGCGGCGCCTGGAATTCTTGGCATCCGCAATCTGCGTCTGCCGCTATTCCTCGACACTAGAATGAGGCTGAACGCGCGCTCAATTGTACGCGGGTAAACGTCAAATATGGAAACGGATGAAATCCGCATACCAACGTTTATCGGGACGCGCTTGGCGTTACGGGCGAGCTTAAGAAGAAGAAGCAACAGCGCGCGCCCATGGTGCGCTCGCACGTCTGGACGCTCTTCTCTTAGCTCACGTGAACGATCGGAAAGCATCGTGGCGCGCCCAATTACTTTTGCAAACTTCAGTTTGCTATCCAATTTCCCGCAGTTTGGTAAAATCGATTGTTTCGATGCAACACATCCACGCGATGGATAGACTGACAGCATGCGGTTCAAGGGACTTGATCTAAATCTTCTCGTTGCGCTCGACGCCGTGATGACGGAACGCAACCTCACAGCGGCGGCTCGTAAAATTAACCTGAGTCAGCCCGCTATGAGCGCTGCGATCGCACGGCTGCGCACCTATTTCCGCGATGAACTATTTACTATGAGAGGTCGCGAGCTCGTCCCGACACCTGGCGCGGAGGCGCTTGCAGGCCCGGTTCGCGAGGCCCTGCTGCACATCCAACTCTCGATCATATCACGGGACGCGTTCGACCCGGCTCAGTCGAGTCGACGCTTCAGGGTCATTCTCTCAGATTTCATGACGATCGTTTTCTTTCGCAGAATTGTGGACCGCATGGCACAAGAAGCTCCCGCAGTGCGCTTCGAACTGCTGCCATTTTCTGATGAACCGGATGAGCTGCTGCGGCGGGGCGAGGTCGACTTTCTCATTCTGCCGGAACTGTTCATGTCGAGCTCGCACCCTAAGGCGACGCTGTTCGATGAGAGCCTCGTATGCGTGGGATGCCGCACGAATAAGCAGCTATCCCGGCAGCTTACGTTCGAGAAATACATCTCGATGGGGCACGTTACTGCCAAGTTCGGACGGGCCCTGAGACCGAACCTCGAAGAATGGTTTTTGCTTGAGCACGGTCTGAGGAGACGAATCGAGGTCGTTGTGCAGGGTTTTAGCCTGATTCCGCCCATATTGTTAGACACGAGCCGCATCGGCACGATGCCCTTACGGCTGGCCAGACACTTCGAAAAGCGAATGCCACTGCGGATCATCGAACCGCCGCTCCCTCTCCCCACATTCACAGAGGCCGTGCAGTGGCCGTCGTTCCACAACACCGACCCGGCGAGCATCTGGATGCGGCGGATATTGCTCGAGGAGGCATCCAACATGGCATCTGGGGAGCAAACGCCTCCGGCTCGCAGGCGCTGTTAGGCTTACCCGCAAGCTACGCTTTGGACATCCTAGGCACGCTTGCCCCTCCGACGTGCTCGGTCCCTTTCCTCGCTTCAGGGTCCTTTGCGGAGAAACCGCCACAGACCTCGCAATTGCGGCAATCGCTTGCGAAGACTTCCCCGGTGAGCGTGGTAACTGAAGGTCTATTTTGATGCGCTTGCGCCGGATTCAGGCTACGCCAGCCGCTGTCGCGGCCGGACATGCCTCCAGTAAAAAATGTATAGCTTCGCGAATAAAATGGCTTGAATCGCACATTGCGTCAGGTTGTAGGTTCACCGTCGTGACTAACGCTGCACGACGCAGCCTCGACAGGTCGCTTTGGCGAGCTCGCGGACTGTGGGTTGATCTGCCATTAGCGAACGACCGGACTCAGCTGCGTTGTCGGGCAGAAACCGGCGAGACCAATCAGCTGAGAGGCTCCTGACGCTTACGCGCCGCTGCCGATTGGCCTAGCGTTCGCTCTCCATTCTTGCGGAATTTCGCGAGCTTCCTTTCGCGGTAGCAGGATTGCGCGATGTCAACTCGGGCGAGTCGAGACGATTGCTCCAGACGCAGCCGTCACGGCACGCTTTTGCGTAGCAAGGACGTTTCTGCCGGATAGGAAGAGATGCGTTTCAAAGGTCTGGATCTAAACCTTCTCGTCGCGCTGGACGCTTTAATAGCTGAGCGCAACCTCTCCTCAGCGGCACGCAAGATCAATCTCAGTCAGCCGGCCATGAGCGCGGCCGTTGCCCGGCTGCGCTCCTATTTCGGTGATGAGCTGTTTGGAATGAGGGGGCGCGAACTTGTCTTGAGCTCACGCGCGCAAGGGCTGGCGGCTCCTGTGCGCGAGGCTCTAATGCACATTGAACTCTCGATTATGGCGCGGGATGCGTTCGACCCAGCTCGATTGAACCGCCGATTCAAGATCGTCCTTTCGGATTTTATAACAGTTGTATTCTTCCGAAATGTCGTAGAGCGCGTCACGCGAGAAGCCCCCACCGTCAGCTTCCAACTGGAGGCGCCGACCGATGAGCACGAGGAGCTCCTCCGCCGCGGCGAAGTCGATTTTGTTATCTTGCCAGATTTTTTCATGTCCAGCACGCACCCAAGAGCGGCCCTATTCGAGGAGAGACTCGTCTGCGTAGGCTGCTGCACCAACAGGGAATTACAACGCCGGCTTACATTCGATCGATATATGTCGATGGGTCACGTTGCAGTTAAGCACGAAGGTGCGCCCCAAACGCCAGTTGAGCATTCATTCTTAATGGATCTCGGCCCCACTCGGCGCATCGACATTCTCGTGCAGAGCTTCAGTATGATCCCGCCCCTCCTGGTTGGGACGAACCGCATAGGCACCATGCCGTTAGGGCTCGTGAGGCATTTCCAAAGAACGATGCCCCTTAAGATCGTCGAGCTTCCGCATCCATTCCCCGCCTTCACTGAGGCGGTCCAATGGCCCGCGCTTCAGAACAGCGACCCGGGAAGTCTGTGGATGAGGGATATATTGTTGCAGGAGGCCACCCGCATGGCAACTACACAAGAGCTCCCTGTCACCAGCCTCTCGGAAGAAGCAGACACCGCGGGACATCTCGTACGATCTGTCTCCCCGTTGCCGTAAGCCCATCCGTAAAGTCTACGGTCCTCGCATTCCAACACTTGTCTCAACACACCTCGCGTATCTTGCTCTCATTGTCGGAGGATAAAGCTCCTCGCGACCCACCGGCTCGTAGGACGTTATGTAGTTCCTCGCATCTTCGCCTAGGCGCGGCAGACTGCCGGCCTGATTTTAGCGACGTGGACGGGGACAAACCGACGAGCTCGCGTTGAAGCTAGGCGCTTCCGTTGCAACTGCGGGTGCGGGCGCACCTGTCTCAAGGAGGTAGGACAGGCAGGCAGCTCTTGTCGTGTCAGTCAGTCGTTGCTCCCGATGAACGGAGACGATCAGCGTCTTCGGAGTCCTACCAACATCCACTGCTCGCATAGAGATCGTCGGACCAGCCGCGCAGTCGAAGCAAGCATCGCGCACGCGTGTGGCGCTAGCGCATCACCCAGCAGTACATCACACCTTCATTGCTCCGCGCCGCAGGTATGACTTGTTTTGGCCCTACCGCAGCCAAACGTCTTGACGACGTGCGCTGCGCTGACCAATTTCAAACAAGGAGCTGAACGTTGAAGCTTTGCAGCGGGGTGTTCGATCCAGAAGAGCTTTCTGCCCTCGGACGACTTTATGACGGCGCCGTCAACGCGCTTCCTCCATCGATGCGGAGTCCAGAGAACCGCACGGCAATCGCCAAGCTCATCCTGGAGCGCACAGCGGCTGGCGAGGCTCAACTGGCACGCCTGACGAAGTTGTTGATCACCATTTCCCCTAAGGGTTGATCGGCCGCCATTCTAAGGATAGTCACCACTCGCGTGTCGGGGTGGAAGACGATTCAGCTGGAGCTTAGAAAGCCGCTTGAATCATACGTGACGTCAGGTTGTAGGCTTTGAAATTGAACAACATGAACAGAGCTACACCAAGAAGGCGTCGATGGCGCATTGGCGAACTTGCAGAGGCGACCGGAGTAACGGTACGCACGCTGCACCATTATGAGCACACTGGACTCCTAGCCGCCACAGAGCGTACTGACGGCGGTCACCGGATGTATGACCGCGAAAGCGTGCAGCGGGTTCACCAGATTCGCGCGCTGCGTGAGCTTGGCTTCTCGCTAATCGAGATCCGTAAAGCTATGGAAGGCACGACCTCACTCACGGACCTGCTGCGCAAACACCTAGAGCGCATAGAACTTCAAGTCGCGCGAGCAACTTTGTTACGGGACCGTTTGCGCAACATGACCATCGACGGCGAGGCGCAGGTAAGTGTGCATGAGCTGCCTGCCACCCTGAATGCCATGTCGCGGGTTGAGACGCGTAGTCAGACGTCCGAATGCACCTGCAATTTAGCTGCGGAGCGCGAGGACCGCTGGCGCCGAATCCGCGACGACCTTCGCGACTGCATGGATCGGGGCGAGCACCCTTGCGGCGAGCGCGCAAAGACTGTCGCAGTTGCAGCACGCTTGCTGATCAGCGAAATCGCCGGCGCCGATTCACGCGTTTCGATGATCCTGAAGGTACTTGCACGATTAAGCGCCCCCCGCAGTCTGGCTGGTTGGGATCCCTGCCTGATGCAATATCTCGATCTCGCCCTTAGCGGGTTGGAGGATCAGCCGTACTGACGCGTTCAAGGCCGGTTCCACACGTCTCCGGGACAACCTCTAGAAGCGCTAGGTTAACCGGCCGCTCTCTGATGCGGCTGAGAGTCTCAGGGAATGGGCAGATGGTCATCGCCCATCGATTCGCTTCCCTGACAGCTCCATCGCTCCCTCCCGAAAGGGCTTGATCCGCACGTAACGTCAAGTTGTAGACCTTCCAGTTGGAAGCTCACTGAGCCATCGCACGTCTGCTCGGCAGGCAACCTCGCCCTGCCGACGTGCAAGCTTACAACTAACTGTGGTTCACTTCAGGTGAGCATTGGAAGTTCTACAATGGTGAATAGGCGGCCCGCCTCTGTTGCGAGTGCAGCGCTTCTCTTCTGCGCTCTCGCCGGTCCGTCTGCGCGCGGCTCTGAAATAAAGATCGCCGTGGCTGACCCAATGACCGGAAGCAGCGCCGCGTTCGGCGCCCAAATGCGCGATGGTGCGGCTGCGGCAGTCGAAGTCTTGAATGTTTCGGGCCTACTGCCCGATAACGCCAAGGTTGTATTGAGTGTCGCTGACGACGCCTGCGACCCCAGGCAAGCTGTCGCAGTCGCGAATAAGCTCACGACAGAGCGGGTCCTGTTGGTGGTTGGCTACTTTTGTTCCTCTTCCTCGATCCCCGCCTCCGACATCTACGCCGAAGCAGGCATCGTTCAGGTGTCACCAGGCTCGTCAACTCCTCAGCTTACAGATCGCGGCCTTGAGACTGTCTTTCGGATCTGCGGCCGCGACGACCAACAGGGAACCGTTGCCGCCGAGTACATTCACATGAATTATCCCAACGAGAATATCGCGGTGCTCGACGATAAGAGCACTGCTGGCAAGCGAATTGCCGACGTGGTTGAAGCCCGGCTTCATCGATTCGGACGACAAGTCACTCGGCAAAGCTATGTTGCCGGCGAAAAGGACTTCAGAGCGTTGGTCTCAAGAATGAAGAAGGATCGGGTGCGCGTCGCCTATATCGGCGGTTATCATACCGAAATTGGATTGTTTCTACGCCAGGCATCAGAAGCAAAAGCAGACTTCAGAGTATGGCGAACGATCCCCTGATGACCTCCGAATTCTGGGCCATTACCGGCAGCACTGGGAATGACACACTGTTTACCTTCATGCCCGATCCCGCCGGGAATGCCAACGCGGCCGGCGCGGTCGCCGGCCTCAAAGCTTCCAGCCGGTCCGCTGAAGGCTACACGCTATACGCTTATGCAGCTGTGCAAGCCTGGGCAGAGGCGGTGTACCGTAGCGGCTCCTTCGACCCTGCGCGGGTCGCCAGCGCACTTCGTTCACGGCCGATCGATACCGTGGTTGGCCCGGTCCGGTTCGACAAAAAAGGAGACAACTCGGCTTCTGGATTTCTGGTTTACCGCTGGCGCAACGGCCATGTTGAACGCGTCACGAGGTACTGATTTGCACGGAACGCCGCGTTCCCGACCGCAAAGTATACGCAAGATGAGACGTCCTCCGAACTTGATTGCAGCGATACTCGCTAGCTCTTTTATACTTGCCGCTTTCGGAGCGTTTTTCGCTCTCGCTGCGGCGCTCGCAGAGCTACGCAGCGTCGAGCTGCCGGAGGTGCTACATCCGATGATAGACAAATAGCAGCACCGTTGTCTGACTTCGGCTTGGGAGTATCCAGGGTTTTAGGGTTGGATTCAACGCTATTCGCCCCGCAACTTCGTGCCGGTCAATTTCGATCGGGCATCAGCAGATCAGCAGCGCTGCCCAGCATTCCTTATGCACGCTAGACCTAGACCGTAGGAAACACCAATTAACCGACTCCCGATGAAGGCACTGAGGCTGCTCACGGGCGCTATCAACGAGCTGGATGCATCCCATCAACACTTTCTATTTTACTAATTCAACCCAATCACCGCATAAGTCGGTCGCCGGCTTACGGAAAGCAAAGTTCACGAATGTCGCGCGATAATGGATCCTTTTCAGCTTGGTCGCAGCGCCACCCAGGTCTGTCGTGGCTGCATCGAGCAATGTTTGACAGCGAGACACGCGGGGCACGAATGCAGTGCGATGACCAATCGCAGTTCGCGCGGAATCTATCACGTCGTCGCCTCTCCCCTTGGCACGATACTTGAAGACTCCAAGAAGACAGCTCTCACGCACACTGTTCGGCGATGGTAAATGCGTCCGCAGCATAGAACTCAGGCAGGTGAGCTGCCCTTTCCACCGGTGCAGGCTGGACTTTTCGCTCTGACGAGGCCTGTAGCGTCAACAATCCGATGCCCCCGCGGCGGCCTCCAAGCAAAGCAGTACCATCAGCTGTTGGCCCCCCAACGGAGTCGGTGCCATTGCCGGACGCGCTGGACAGCGCGACAATCCATTCAAATCCCGCGCCAACGACAACGCTCTTCGTTTTTCCCTAGACCCTCATCCGCCTTTGCAGTCCTTTCGCGGCACATGTGTGCCCGCCTCTATGGGACCGAGCGCACCTCCTGTGCAGCAATCACGTCCAGCGAAGCGTCGGGCATCTGCCGAACGGGAAACGATACCTCTACTCAGCCTGTCCTGCATTTCACCACTTTGGAGAAATACCGTGGAACTTGACCCTTCCAATTCACGCATACAGAACCTCGAGGATCGCATCGACCTGCAACTCGAGATCGTGGCTGCCCTCATGCGCGAAGAAGATAACGAGCTCGAAGCGATCCGATTACTTAATGCGCTCATAGGCCAAATGATTACGGCGGAATTGGAGCTCGGCCGGCTTGGCGACACGAGAACCGGCGACGGACGAATGCGACTGTCGCGAGACCGTGGCGTTTACCACCCCGAGGACCTTCAGGTTCTGGGACGCCTATTTGATCAGACTGTCGCGGCATTACCGGCCGCGCTGCGGACTTCCGCCAATCGAATGACGATCGCCAAACTCATTTTTTCACGTGCAGCAGCGGACTGAGATTTAATTTGCTTTTTTCTGAAGGTTGACGGCGTTGACCGAACGTTTATCGCTGGGCTGACGGTTGCGCTAAGGCCGTACGCACCAGCGATCGACATTTTCTATTTATGGGCTCACCATCCGTAGGCGCGCCGCTCCCGCTGGCTTGCCATATAGCAACTGCTCGCCACCACGTTCGAAACCAGGCTCGCTCTATCTTGCGCCGCGGACGACACATTATATTCCATCCAGCTGGACCTTGCTGTCTCTCGACGTCTGTGGCCAGCTGCAGGGGTCGAGAGCTCGGAAGCGCAACCCAACACATACGTGCGAGACCTCGGATGACTACCGCCGCTTCCGGTCCCTCGCTGCGCCGGCTTCCCTACGCCGGTCTGTCTCAAACCCGCAGCGAACGGGGCCGAACCGTCTTTGCCAGACGACAAAGAATCCATTATGGGAGCATCGCCATTGCCGTTGCATCTCGCTCCTCTCTAGGGCGACTGACCGGTAACAAACACCACACCCGGAGCAGGAGGCCATGCGCAGGTGACTCACCCGGCAATGGGCCATCGAGACATGTCAAAAAGCCGACAGACAAGTCACATCCGGAACACGCTACATGATCCACAATTCGACATCACAAGGACTATTGCGGTCTGGACGCTTCTTGGCTTGAGGGTGGAAAATGAGCGCGCGGTCCAATTCATCATGCTCGGCTTTAGTCGCGACTGGTGGGCGCCGATCTTCCGAGTAAATGAACAGGAGCCACAACTTGTGACTCGTGACCTACCAACAGGACCACTGCGGCAATGAAGTGCACGGTAACCCGTACTCGTCTCACTCGTTTCAGAATTATTCGAATGGTGCCCGTCACGACGTTCGGTCATCACAACTTCAACAAGCATCTTTATCCTCTCCTGAAAGCGCCGAGAGCAGCTCGGTAGAAAGTCTTGCAGAGCTGATGTCTTTCTTGCTTAGACATGCAACACAATCTCGGTTTGCTTTTGCGAAGGTACTTCCTTTCAGGATGTCGAGGAGTGTTTGAATGGATCAGTTCTCTTCCCAGCAGGTGCCAGATGCCGTCGTGAGCGTCGCATTTGAGAAGGCTTGGAGCTTTGTCGAGAAGGATCCGCTGCTGGCACATAATCGCAAGGCCGTCCTTCATAGCCGACTGCGCACTTACCTCGAGCATTTGATAAGAAACGGAGAAAGGAATACTCTGAATCTGGCAAACGAGGCGATACGCAACTTGCGGGCTGAACTGGCGCTGTCGCCCGAGCAACCAGGCGCTTGTACATGGACCGGCGAGAGCGTCCGGCGCCGTTGAGGTATTTAGGGCGCCTTTATCGTAGAACAATCGGGTCAGCACGTGGTCGAGCGGACTTTTCTCTGCTCATGTGCGGCCCCGTTGACGAGAACGTTCCCGAAAGCTGAGGCCTGCCGCTCCTCTGGCGACCGCAAGACCAGTAAGCTGAATACAGGCCCAATCGGGGGCGAGACGGGGCGGCCGCGCTAGTATTCCTCGCGCCAGGAAGCCGACCACCCTTTTCTGCCTCACCTTGAGCTCGGCCCGGGCTTGCGCAATTTCAAGCAAGAGCATTGTCTAGCATAGCCACAGCAGGCTTCGCGACCCATCGATCGGTGGTAGAGTTACGGACTTCGAGCTAGCTAGATTTGTGGTAGTTCCCGAGCCAGAGCGATCGAGCCTGCAACGGCCG
This sequence comes from Bradyrhizobium nanningense, assembly GCF_004114535.1. Taxonomy (GTDB): domain Bacteria; phylum Pseudomonadota; class Alphaproteobacteria; order Rhizobiales; family Xanthobacteraceae; genus Bradyrhizobium; species Bradyrhizobium nanningense. The sequence goes on along the minus strand of NZ_LBJC01000020.1, from coordinate 515,921 downwards.
GCATCGCTCAAGCGATAGCACACCGTGCCGAAAGAATGACCTTGAGCGCCCGAGGCGGGCCATCGGTCCAGCATTGTAGGGCGCGGCCTGGGTTTGTCGCTCCTTAGCGACAGAAGGAGCCAAACACCTCCCAGATTGCTTCGCGTCGTAGCTCATCATGAACGATCATGTCAAAGAACAATCCGCGCGGGGCAACCACTGCCGAGCCGTAGCGTCTCCGTAGAAGCGGAACAGCGGCAAGCTGCGGGCTCCGCAATCTGACGCCACGTACGATTGGTGACATTTCTTTCGAAGACATGTGGTGCGGCAGTTACAGCAATTCGCGTTCATGTTGTTAAACGCACGGCGCCGGGGGGCACCGAAAGGAAACGACACTCGAATGAAAAAGATTCTGATTCTGACTGCCATTATGGGCGCACTCGGTGCGGCCACTCCCTCATTCGGCACGGACCTGGCCGGGCAGCCTGTCAAGGTCAAGGCGGCACCGCTGCCGGTCGCAGCCCCGATCATCGATTGGTCCGGCTACTATATCGGCGCCAATGGTGGCTGGGGAACGAGCAGCAATTGCTGGGATTTCAATGGCGTCGCTTCCGAGGGGTGCCACAATTCGACTGGCGGTACGATTGGCGGCCAGATCGGCTATCGTTGGCACATCTTCAACATGGTGTACGGCCTCGAAGGCCAGGGCAACTGGGCCGACTTCCGCGGCTCCAATGTCAGCACCGCCTTCCCGGCAGACACCGTTGGCACCACGACAGATGCATTCGGTCTACTCACGGGCCATATTGGATACGCGTTCAATGCTATCCTCCTTTATGGCAAGGGCGGCGCTGCGCTGACCAGCAACACCTATCACGTCAACTCGGTGGCAACTGGCACAGAGATTGGCAAAAACAGTGATGTTCGCTGGGGTGGCGTGCTGGGCGCCGGTGCCGAAGTCAGCCTCACGCCGAGCTGGTCGGCTGGCGTCGAGTATAACCACTTGTTCATGCAGCGCAGCAACATAAGCTTCCCAGCGGCCCTTGGCGCGGATCGCGTGCACCAGGACATCGATCTCATCACGGCACGGCTCAACTACAAGTTTGGCTCGCCGTTTGCCAGATAAAGGTCCCCCCGCGCTTGCTTGAATCGGGACCCCGACCGGCGGTCGGGGTTCTTTCCTCAGCTGTCCCTCTCCCTAGGGACCCCTGTCCTACTTCCGGAGCAAGGATTGCGAGCGCGTCTGAGCAAAGGATCACGCGCTCGATGGAGAGAGGCCGCCATGCTCCGACCAGTGAGCATTAGATCCGCCGATTCCACATCTCACCGACCCTACGAAGCCCCAGAGCCTCACCCAGCGCGAGATGCAGACTTGCCCAAAGGAGCGTTATATCTGCGAGTTCGCCGAAAGCGCCATGGTCAACTTGCCAGAAACTGGGAGCCAAAGATGTGACAGTTGGCGCTCGTTCCTTAACTGAATTCAAAGAACATCGAGGCGAATAGCTATCGCGACTGCTTGAATCCGGCTGGTCGCGCCCAGCTTTCCCATCGTATTCTCGACATGAAAAATGACTGCATTGTCGCTGATTCCCACGATCATCCCAATTTCCCATGACGATTTTCCCTCTCCGACGCCATTCACCGCATTCGTTGCTCTGCCGGCGACTGCGCCAGGATGATCGCATCGTCAGGCAGCCGAGATAGCGTCATCATCCTTGCTCCGAGGCGATCGACAAAGTACTCGCTGATGGCGGAGCTGGCGAAATCGGAGATCATCGCCTGTCGTCCTTGTGGATCGAATCGGTGCGAACACAAAGATGCCTCCACCTTACTCATGCCCCTAGTGATAGACGGTCCGAGGGCCCCCGGGACTGTGCCGGCGACAAGAACCAAGCAGCACTAACGGCTAGATGCTTGGGTCTGTTTAGCTTGCATGGCGAGAAAACGCAGTTGCGTCCGAACGACGCTTCGCTTTCTCTCGAATGCGAGCACGGCGATCCTGGGCTCTGAACTTCGCGATACACGTAAGGTAGAGCACGCGCGTTTCGGTGCGGGACTCGATCTGCGTCTTGTCAGTACCAATTCCCTGCTTTCAGATGAAGACAACAGAAGCGTCATCTTTTTTCCCAATCTTTCACATCGCCCATCGCTAACCTGTCGCTGATCGTCGGCGTGTGACAGCGCCGGTGACGCGATCGATGAGCAGCACGGAAGATCCGATGCAGACGCCATGCTCTCCACATTGTTGTCCGACGCTTCATCGGACCCGTCCGGCAGGCCCGGGACAAACGAACCGAACGGGCAGAAAAGGGCCACGTCAAAAGCGCAACAAGAGATAGCCGCAGTCGCGAGACCTGCTTGATGCGGAAGACATTTTGCATGCGCATCTCCAGAAGGAAGCCCCCCGGATCGGACTAGCAAGTGCCATACCAACTGTTGATTTCGCCAAAATCAATCGTCGCAGAAGGGCTTCGAACGCGGACGGTTCGTTGCGAGGTAGGTGCCTCGAAGCATTCATGACATGGGGAGGGAAGGCGACAGCACCATCGCGAACCGCGGCACGAGGTGAGCTACAGCAAGAAATGCAGCTCACCTCGGCCGCCCCCTCCTCGAGTGCCGTCCTCTCAGGGACTCACCCCCCTATTGGGGCCCAGTCAACCACCAACCTCGGCAATTGATGGGAGGGTCCACACATGGCACTCGCTAAGGAACTTGAACTGACTGCACCTCCGGCCGCGCGATTCGGGGAAACGATTAGAGCCGCCCCCGATCGGAAACACAATTTGAGCCGCACCAGATGCACCAATCATGATGGGCTTGGTAAAACAGGGCGAAGGTCGTCGCCAAAATCGGTGAAGCATGGCTTCCCTGCTCTTCGCGATCATCTCCCTGCTATATGCGAGCGTTGGCCAGGCTGGCGGTACTGCATTCCTCTCGCTGATGGCATTCTTTGGTATGTCATCGACAGAGATGCGCCCCACGGCGCTTGGTCTCAACATTGTTGTCGCGACCTATTCTACTTGGCTGTTCAACCGCAACAAGGTCGTTGACTGGACACTCCTGCGCCCTCTTCTTTTTTCGTCGATGCCAGCGTCACTTGCCGGTGGCTTGATTGTGCTCGAGGAGCAGATGTACAAAACACTGACCGGGCTCGTTCTTCTTCTGGCGAGCGCAGTAATGATCATGCACCGGGGACAAGCCGTCGATCGCGTCGGCGAAACTCCGCTCCGGGCAAGCGTGAGCATTGGCGCGGTCCTTGGCCTCGTCTCCGGCCTGACAGGGGTGGGCGGCGGTGTGTTCCTCGCCCCGACGCTCATCGCACTGAATTGGGCATCACCGAGGCAGACCGTCGCGCTATCCCCCCCTTTTATCCTGGCCAACTCCACAGTCGGCTTCGTCGGAGCTCTTTTCACTGGCCAATTTCCTTCCCCGGATTTGACTCTTTACGCAATCGCCGTGCTGGTGGGTGCGGTCGCCGGAACAGTAATCGGCCTGAAATGGTTGAGCCAGACAGCCATCAGATTCATACAGGCGGCGGTTCTGCTCGTTGCCGGCATTCAATTGGTTCGCGCTTGAAGTCGAGACGACATCTTTCATGCGGGGATCCCAGCGCGGTCAAATCGAAGTACAAGGTTTCTGCAAGCCGCGGCTCAAGCCTGGTCCGAGCGCCTTGCCCAACTCTGAAAGCCGCCAACACGATGGCGAAAAGCCGTAGGGTCGAGCGACGGTGAGGCGGATCCGAGCGCGTTCCGGCTGATGGTCCTCAGCCGGACGGTCAGTACTAGATCGCATCCGGTTCGCGCTTCCAATCGACGGGAGGATCAACGTCGGGCAGGCCGGGCGAGCAAACGAGGCCGTCCATCAGGTGCTCTTCGTTCGGCACACTTGATTGAAGCCTCGCCAGGCCATAGCCGAGATCGGCGACGCCTCACCAGGAGGCTTATGTGGAACTGAATCTGGAGGTTCATCGCATTGATGCGACGCCAATGAAGACTACACAGATATCCGATCTGGCCGATCAACAGCTGCAACGGTGTTATCAGAAACGAAACGCCTCAACGATGAAGCAGAATAGAACGTATAGCAGATCGTTCCGAGCTCGCGTTTGCCATCAGCACGACGTCCAAGTCGTTGTGAGTTGGTGACATGTATTTGGATCTGAACGAGACGCCGGCGAACCAAGGCGTCCCGACGCACCTCGCGGGGGGCGGTAAAGTGCGCCGGGGCCACCCCAACATCATCAGTACATCCGTGATGATGCTTCCCGCAATGAGACAAGCAGCGTGGCGGAATTGAGGCTCATTGATTTTATGCTTGAAACCAAAAAACGTTTTTCTGAGCTGCTCCAAAAGACTTGAATCGCACGTAACGTCATGTGCTGCAATCGCAAATCGCGCTCTGATCTAGCAAGTCACTTATCTCCGTGACGCTCCGGCCTTGAACGGCATTGCAGAGCAACCACGTCGACCTTTCCTCGGAAAGCCGGGTTGAACAGCAACAAGCTCAGCTGCCCTGCTGAGGTTTTAAGATCCCTGTTTGCGTCGCAAAGAGGTAGCACGCCAGGGAATGCGGAAACGACGCTGCCCGATGAGCGATTGATGCTGCGCGCGGCTAGCCGCGGCACGCCGCGCCAATTCGAGCGTCCTCGCAGAAATTCATATGCCACCATAAACGTACAAATAATCGCGGAGGAGCGGCTCTCACTTCCAGGCCTGAACCCCTACGCTGCGTTTAGCAGTGACATCGAAAGCAGGCCAAACTTCAGGGACCGTTAGACCCCTTTGACATAGCGCAAAGACATAACAGTGGGCATCGGTCAGCTTCATGCCGCTTGACCACGAGAGAGTTAGGCTTTGCAGACGTCTCTCCTGAACAAATATTGCGACGCTCGCCTGCCTTGGTACACCATATACCCGACCGTACCGGATTTCTCCGCGACTGTCGGTGCCAAGATTTGTGAGACGTGGTTGAGGCGGCTGCCGCCCGACGATCCCGTGTCGCTATACATCCATGTTCCGTTCTGTCGTTCTATCTGTTCGTATTGCGGCTTCCCTACAAGCCTCACTCGCAGCGAGCGACCGATTCGCAAATACTTGGCGGCGTTGCATGCCGAGATACGTTTGGTCGCAGAGCAAGCGCCTCGCGCTCTGCCGGTCAGCGACGTGCATTTCGGCGGCGGGACGCCGACCACCGTTGCACCGGCCGATTTCCTCGCCTTGATGGGACTCCTGCGACGCTGCTTCGCGTTCAGCAAATCAGCTACCATCGCCATAGAAATCGACCCGCGTGCGTTCACGGCCGAGATGGTCGAAACATTACAAGTGGCCGGCGTCAATCGCGCGAGCATCGGCGTGCAAAGCTTCGATCGGGTGGTTCAAAGGTCGGTGAACCGCGTGCAGAGCGAGGTGCAGACGGTGTCTGTCGTCGAAACTCTTCGCCAGCATGGGATAAGCCGCATCAATTTCGACCTTCTCTTCGGACTCCCACATCAGACGGTGCGGTCTTGCGTGGACTCTACACGGACGGCTCTGGCCATGCGGCCAGACCGGCTTGCGGTTTTCGGCTATGCTCACGTCCCCTCTTATATGAAACGCCAGCGCCAGATCGATGAGACGGCGCTGCCGGACAATGTCGCCCGCGCGGAGCAAGCTGCGGCCATTGCAGATACGCTGGTCTCGGCCGGCTACCGCCAGATCGGGCTCGACCATTTCGCCCTGCCCAACGACGAGCTCGCGCTCGCGCAGAAATCGGGTCGGCTGCGCCGCAACTCCCTAGGCTATTCGGCTGATACCTGCAAAACCGTAATCGGCTTAGGTCCGTCAGCCATCGGCCGTCTGCGTGAGGGTTACGTCCAGAACGAGATCGCAACCGCCTCCTATCACGAACACATTCAGGCTGGTCGTCCGGCAACCTCAAAAGGCTACTGCCTCTCCCCCGAAGATCGCCTCCGCGCCGCAATTATCGAGCGTCTGATGTGCGATTTGCAGGCCGACGTACCAGCGATCTGTGCTGCTCACGGATTTGATCCGATTCCTCTTCTCAATTCGGCCAACCGGCTGGGAATGCTCGCCGAAGACGGAATAGTGGACATTGAAGAGGGATTCATTCGGGTCAAGCAGGAACACCGGTTTCTCATTCGTGCTGTTGCTGCCGCATTCGACACCTATCTCGACCGTACCCCTATTAACTAAGCCGCGCATGTGAGCAGATTTCAAACATTTGAGCTCTTCGAACGGAATGATCTGAAGAGGCACCTCCGGCAGACAGGCCAGATTTCGAGGATGGAGCGGCGGTGTCACGACAACGACCTCTCAGATATGGTCCCAAACCGGGAGGGCTGACTAAAAGGAAGCCGATTTGAAGGAGAGGCGCAGCGGATTCCGCCGTTCAGGGCCACGGCTCGATCATGCCGAAAGGGCTCTGCCCCGCCTCCCCTTGAGCGCTCTTGATAATGGTGACGGCCTCAGCGACGTGCCGCTGGAGACGCCGGCGCCCGCACCAGTTTCGAGAATTTTACGGCTGGACGCAGCTTTGCGAAGCTACGGTCCACCTCCTCGAGCACCGTTGGACACTCGACCACGCCTGCAGTGTCTCAGACTCAAGGATCGGGTGTCTTCGGTCCGACAATCACTGGCGCGCCTCCGACGGAAACAGGTCCCTGTGGTTTGGATCGCCCGAAGCGTTTCCTGGCGACGCTCGAAACAGCCGGCCCTGGCGAAGAAGGAGGCTCGGAAGCAGCAGAAGGGACAGATGTTGAACTCTGCAGCGCATCGATCCGCGAAGTCAGCATGGTGATCTGATCCAGGATCCCTTTGAGGACATCCCGCTGGGCATCGATCCGGCGGTTGAGTTCTGCGATCTCATCACCAGTTTTCTGCTGTGCCCACTTTATCTCGGACAAGGATGCCCTGTCCTCCGGAGGCAGGCTCATCGTTGAAGCGACTTCGCTGCTTTCCGGCGTCTCGACAGGCTCTTCAAGGTTAGCCCAAAGCCAGGCGCCGGCAGCACACGAGCCGACGAGGATAAGCGGGAGCACCAAAACCGGGAGAATCCGTCTTGACGGCCCGCGCAAGAGCGGCCGCAAGTCTGCAGCGGCCGCCAGATCAATCAAGTCCATTGTCCCTCGCTCAAGATCCCATGCCAGCAGGCTTATTTTGTCGACGCGATAGCCCGCGATGCTCCCGCGCTCCAGGAGCTGCCAGCGTCGACAATAATCAATCTTGGCGAGTTGCCCGATCGGCTTCGCCTGCTCCTATGAAACGCTCCTTCTCGAGCAACGCAGCGCGACAATTTGCGCACGTTCTCCATGATAGCGCCACCAGCGAGCAATGGTTCTCGACTTTGTCGGCGATGGCGCAGCATTCTCTCATCGTTCAGAAGAACCTTGCAGATTTTCTTACTGTGTGCCCCGGCACGAATGCAAACCGTCCACTGATTCCTGCAAGTGTTCGATGGAGCCCGCCTCACGCATTGTCCAGACCAGCAACTTTGTCTGGGACGCGCCACGTAAGCGCCACGGCTGATCGAGCCGCAATGGCGCGATTGGACCGGCAAACATTGCACCTGATCAACTACCAGTTCCGGCAGGTTGTTCGAGATGACGAGCACGTGGCAAGCGTGACCGACGAACGCCGCGCACATCAAGGTTTTGGATGCAAGACAGGTTTTGCCGCGCCGACGGCAGCCAGCAACTACTCGCCGATATCCGCCAAAGCTGCTCGATGGCTGATTCCTCTGGTCTCATGGGCCATCACGTTGGACGTTGTGGTGTGGTTGCCGCGTGCGCAAATTCAAAGGCTCTTTGGCCTTCAAACCCGCCGATCGTCTCGTGTTTCGCTGACAACGATACCAATGAAGCGCTGCGTAAAGCCAAGCCTCTTGCACGGCGAACCTTGCTTTCTGGTAGCTGCCGTTTGGTCCAGAAAGCCGCCTTCGATGCAGATGCGCGGCACCGCCAGACTCGCCTGACTCACGATGAGCAAGGTGGACATTCGCAATGTTCTGGTGGCCAGGGCAGCAAGCCCCCGCGCGCTCGCGAGCATTTGCCGAGCCAGCGCTCTCCGCTGGCTCTCGGCGCACCGGCGTCATGCACAAGCAAAGTTTCGGACCAGATCATCATCGCGCCGCGAGCTGAGAGGTTCAGGACGCCTGAGTGGCTCTGTTCGGATAGATCGAGTTCTGGCGTGCCCCCCTCACCCTCGGACGCGAAACGACGCCGGCGATGCCGCTTGCTCGTCATTGCGAGGAGCGCTGGCGACGGCTCGATCCAGACCGCCCCGCCGCGGAGGGGTTCTGGATTGCTTGGCTGCGCTCGCAATGACGATGTGGAAGCAGGCGCGTGCCACACTGGGCCGGGAGCTCGCTCCGGGCCAATCAGGCCGCAGTTCAATCTATTCATGGCCGGCAGACATGGACCCGAACTACGCCATGCCTGATTGCCTTCTTGCGACGACCTCGCCCCGGACATACGCGGCTACGGCGGCACTTTTTTTTCATTTCAGACCAAGGGGAAAGCAATCTGGGCTTGTTATCGCAGTGTCGCTAGCGGCTTGTCTGGTCGGCAATTCCGTACTGGCACAAACCGCGAGCGGACTTGATCCTAGTAACCACCCTCTGGATCAGGCCAGCAAAAGAGGAAAGACTCCCGACCGGACCGCAAAGCTCCCGATCGACCTGATCCGTCAGGCAATCCGCCCTCCTGCCCCGGCGCCAGCAGCAGGTCCCGGAGTGCGTTTCGAGAAGCGCGCCAATGCGGACAGGGTTACTCAGACGAGACCGCAAAAAACCGTCGATCCCTTCCAAAGGTACGACAATCTGCGTGAAAAAGGGTTGTGGTTCCCCATCCCTGGTCCTGCAGATACGATTGATCAGGACAAGGGGGGCGTTAGATCTGCGCTGGCGGACGTCGGCATCGGCTATATCGGGTGGACACATAACTCCTTTGCGAGCAACCAGCTACCGCATGCAGCCAGAAGCACTATCGCAAACCAGCTCTATATGGGCCAGAATCCGACTTTCGCGTCGGCGAACTTCATGATCGTCACCTACGATCTGAGCCGGTTTGGCATTGCCGACGGACAGATTGTCGTAGGAGCCGAGCAGCAATACTGGACGTGGGATCGCCCAGGGCCAGATCGAGTGGGACTCAATACGCTCGCCTACTATCAGACCTTCTTCGACAGGACACTAGAACTCAAACTTGGCTACCTCAGAAACCAGAATGAATTCACCGGCACATTGTTCGGAGGGATCACAGGATCGAACATGTCTGCCTTGTTCCAGGCTGGGATGAGCACCAATGCCGCGCCGACGCCCGCGGCCAACTTGAAGTACAATTTTGACGCTCGCTTGTACAGCAAGGTCTCCGTCCAGCGCTCAATCAGTCCAGATGGTGCCTATGCCCATATAACCGAGAATCCCACCGGCTTGAACTGGAGCACGGCCAATGCAGGCATCCTTGTCGTCGAAGAAGCCGGCTACAAGAGCAAGGCTGCTCCCGGCGTACCCGACACGTGGCTGCGGGCGGGCGTTGGCTTGAACAGTAGCCGCTACACGAATTTGGCGGATCCCAAGCAACAAAGGGAGACCGGAAATAATTTTCACTACATCGCTGCGGACAGGCAGCTCTGGCAGAGTGACGCCCTTGGGTCGCCGTCTCGCGGCATCTACGGCGGCTTTTCCGTTATGGGAGCTCCACCTGAGCGCAACAGGATCAGCCGGTATTGCGAGCTTCGTCTTTATGCGAAGGGACCTTTTGATAACCGGCCCAGTGATCTGATTGCTCTCGTTGCGACCAACACGGCCTGGAGTAAGCTTGCAGTGGATGCTGCTCTGGCTAAAGGCCAGCTTGCGCACCGCGATAGCACAGCAGTCACGGGAACATACATCGCGCATCTCGCTCCGGGGATATATGCAAGCGTCGGACTGTCATACATTCATTACCCGACAAGCATCACACACACGCCCCAAACGGAACACGCTCTCAATCTGTTGGTATCTACGTTGATATTCTTCTGATCATCGCAAGCGCCGTTCTGCTCCGACGTTATCGTGACGCATTGGGATCGGACCTTCGCGCTCCCCTTGAAGGGATCGGCCGCATCTGCGCTGGACGTTCGAGGGAAGCAAATTACGTGGAGCAACGACCCTTTTTTCGAGGACATTTTTCCAGATTGTCTCGCCTGACAGCAGGTTCACACCCTGCAATCTAGGATGGTTTGCGAGAGCCTCCCGATCAGATCTCGGTTACAGCTACTCAGTGTGAGCGGGGTGGCACTCCGAGCATGAGCTGGGACAGATAAGGAATGTCGCCCACGCTCCAGTGAACCGCTAGCGCGGCGGCAACAATCATTGTCCCGAGAAATGCAGCCGCGGCAGACCTCATTGTGGGGTCCCAAAGTTCTCCATACTGTATGGAATCCATGAGACGGAATACCGTACCCTGAATCAAGTACAGCACGAGCGTGCTCGGCCCCAGTTTCGCGGCGATATAGCGGACCACCCGATTTGAGCGACCAATATTCCAGCATCGAAGCATGACCTCAATCATTACCGCTGAGGCAGCTGCGGAGCCGAGAAACATCAGGAGCACATTTTTTGCCGACTGCAAATCCTGGACCAAAGCGAGATTGTTGTAGACATAAGTGTCGTTACGCCAGGCCAGAGAGCACATCATAGCCGCTATTGGGGCAGACATAATCAAGAACGGCCTGTGAGAGCGCATTATGCTCGTCCACCGTTCTCTCGACTGCGCAAATGAGAATCCCAGGCAAAAAAACGGGTACATATACTTTATGAGAGGGAATATAGAAAAAGTCAGAGGCGCAAGCACGACCAGAATGACGGATACGAACAAGGCCCAGGGCGACCAACGATTGAAGATCGAAATAGATTTAACGAGAATAAAACAAATGAACGCGGCCCAGACGAACCAGTATGTGCCGACGAACTCATTCAGGAACTGCAAAACGGTGCCTGGTGCGTCCGTCGATCGGGGAAACACGGTAAACTTCAATGACTCCAGAAGAGAGCACCAAAACAGCATCGGCACCAGGAGCTGCGTCGCACGATCGCCGACAGCTTGCGTGAACGACTTTACCAGTAGCGCTGGGCAAGAAAGATAACCGCTTATCGCCATAAAGAGGGGCATGTGAAACATGTAGATCCATTTGAAGCATGCCGAATCCCAAAATCCTGCGTTTTGATAGAGGATATATTGGATCAGGTGACCAACGATCACTAAAATGATGAGCACTCCTTTGATGAAGTCCAAAGCGAGATCGCGATCGTACGCTGTCTCAGGCACAACCTTTCCTGTTGCATGACGTATCAACATCTCGGCACACTTATCCAACCAGCCGAATACATGCTGGGGTTGGCCAACACCTATTGTTAAGGGCACGTGTTGCGTAGTCTGTTTGCATGGAAATCGAGATATCCGATGACAGCGGAGATAATTGTCACCGAGAGTCTACGCTCCAATAGCTGACTGTGCGATAAAGACCGAAAGGAAGGGGGAAACGAGCTATACGATGGTTTATCGATTTTTGTCGCACCAAGCTCGCTTTCATCGGCTTCCCCGGTCCAGCGGGACCTTGCACTCTACTCCCGAGCAGGCCAGGTGTTTGCAGCGCAGCGCGAGGAGACTTTACATAGCGCAATACTGAGCTGCGCGTGAAGGCTTAAGCTATGCGTTGCGAAGTACCGCGCCCGCCGAAGAATTTGGGCCGCCATCAGGAAACGCCTTCGTCAGCAAACTTTCGTTTGGTGGCCATGTTCTTGGCGCTTGTCCATCGCCTGCACTCGGCGCGGTGCTCCATCAATCACGAATTCGTTCGATCTGTAGTAGCTGCGGTTTTCAAGACAAGAATTGTCGGACTATGTGAAAGGATCAGGGATGCAGAAGGCAGGTCCGGGCATGCACCAAATTCGTAGAATTCCTTGGCAGATTCTACAAAGAGGAGGCAGGACGGTTCAGGCCGTGCCCCTGCAACCGATCCATCGCCTGCCAAAGGCCTCGCATAGAACGCCTTACGCGAGCTGCCCCGCCGAAAGCCCGATTGCCGCCCTGCTGCCTCTTCAGCCACGTTCAGGATAAATGCGTACGCGCTGGCGGCCTTCGCTTTCCACCAATTCGCCCCTGTAAGGCACTCCGCGGATCTCGAAATAGGTTGGGCGCCCAACTTCGGGCATGATGCGCTGGCCTTCGAGGGCGCGGACAAGATAATCCGGCAGGAATCGCTCGCGGTGCTCCCATCCCCCGCGGATCAGATACCCAAGATCAACGGGCCCCTCACCGGATTGCGCCGCTGGCACGATCGGCCGGGGACGATGGAGCGACCGAGACGGGCCAGGTTCATCCGGCTGGCTCAGGCGGGGATGATGGATCAGGCGAACATCCCTGCGGCCTCCCGGTCCAAGCGTCGCCGAATAGCGCTCCCCATTGATCACAAACTGACTTGGCCCGAACTGGTTTGGCAGCAGATGGATATTGCCCAATACATCGATCAACACGTCTGAAGCCGCCTGAGAGCCGTGGCGCCAGCCGGCGCCAACGATCGCGCCAATATCCCGCAGCTCCGGAGCCGCCCCCGGCGGTCCCGCGAACGACGAAGCGGCTGCAAATTCAGATGCTGGCGCAGAGCGCGCATCGTCACGCAAGTCGTGCGGTGTGGGTGGATCCAGATCAACGAAGGAATCCAGACCGCCGTAGATGTTTGACGATCGAGGCCTCACGGACGACGGCGATGCGGGGTCTTGCATCTGTTGCCCAAGCCAGGCCCAGGCTCCCTGGCTGGGGGTGGCCGGTGTAGCAGGAAGCTCAAGTGGCGGATGCGCTTGCGCGGCCCAGTGCGGCGCTGGCTCTGGTGAGGCAGGTCCGTGGATCTGCTCGCCAAGCCAGTTCCAGGCTCCGGCGCTCGGCGTCGCCGGGGTTGCGGGAAGCTGCTGCGACGAACCGGCCTGCCAATGGCTGGGCGGCGGTGGCATCAAGATGTTGGGCCCGTGGACCTGCTCGCCACGCCAATCCCAGGCTCCCGCGCTCGGGCTAGCCCGCGTTGCGGGAGGATCCTGCAGTGAATGCGGCTGTCGAGCAGCTTGCCGAGAAGGCTGGCCCGGATCCTCAGGAGGCCTCAATCCAAGCGCCCTGTTCGCCTCCAGGATTTGCGCGTATTGGCCAAGCTTGACCAGATCAGCGTTGATCTTCTTATCCTTGGTTTCGCGCCTGTACTCCTCGAGATCCCGGACAAGCGCGGGGGTGGAAAGTCGGCCGGCCATCGGTGGCCTATTATTCGTCTGCAGCCACTCACTCAGCCTCGACATACGGCGAGCTTGCCTGTCGATCGTCTCCGGCTCGATCCTGCGTGTTGCCTTTTCTGCCGCCGCCCACATGCCGATGAGGGTTGCGTCCGCGCCGTGAGGAGCCAGTCGGCGGAGATCAGGCGCCAGGGCATTTCCGGCAACGACCTCACGGAGCTTCTTCAAGGCCGCCTTGATGCGCGTGCTGCGGTCCTTTGCATAGGTATCGACATCCTGATCGAGTTCAGCTTCTAGCTGCTCGTTTTCCACCTGCGGGTTGTCCTGCTGCGCGTTTTCCAATTCTCGCCGAATTCGATCCGCAATTGAGGGCCTGCCGGCCGTGCTCAGGCGCACACTCAAATGGCGCAGCTCGGCTGCCGCATTCTTGATCGTGCCGTCGGTGAGGTTACCCGCCGCCTTGTTTCTGAAATCTTTTATCAGCACCTCGTCCGCGTCAGGGACAGGCGCCCCGCGCGTCCGGCCCGGCTGCCTAGCGTAGTCAATGCGAAGATTCGTGGAAAAGGTGTCCGCCTGTCCCGCGTCGCGCGAGGACTTTTCGCTGCTGCTCCCGCCAAAAGCCTTGCCGACTCCCGACTTGAAGCGTGACCATAATCCGCCGTTTTTTCCGCTCTTGGCCGACGCGGCAGACTCTGCGTACGGAAAGCTGTAGCGAGCGCTGCTGAACAGATCATCTCGCAAACTAGGCTGCGGCACTTGCGCCGAAGCGGGAAGCTGAAAGCTGGGAATGTCTACGCTCCGGCGCCTGTCGCCCAGCGCACTCTCTCTAAAAGCCGAGTGCGGCGGCACCCGCATCGACCCGCCGAAATTCTCCCGCCCGACTGCTCGCCCCTCTCCTTTGGGAGCCCGATCAGGCGAACTTGACTTGCTCTCATCAGAGGGATCGAGATGCAAACCCTCCAGCTGCCGTTCAAAATCACCGTGCTCACTTAAGTTGTCCCCTCGCTGCGCGGTCCGCCCCTGCAGCGCGGCGTACTCCCGCATCCAGGCTCCTAAATCGAAGAATGGGTCAACCGGATCCACCCTGCTCTCCTCATGTTTGTATAAGCCCTACAGCAATCGGTACTGCCTGGTAGCAGATCGTCTACGAAGAAAACGATTGTCGATTGTTGTAGCCGCAACCTTTCGGAAAGCTGACGAGATCAGGACATTGCTCCGCGATTAACAGCCTCGCATGGGCGCCGCCTGGCGACAGGACGGGGCACTCCAATTTTTCGCACCTCTTCGCAGGCCTGTTCCAATCGCCGAAATTCGTAAACCGATAAGACCGATGGATCGCCCGTCGCTTGTGCGAGGAATTCAAGCATCACGGCCGGGTTCACTCAGCCGCGATCCGATGTAACGCGCGCTGGCAGATGGAGCGTCTTAACGAGCTCTCTTAAAAGTGGCGTAACAGCCGAAGCGCTGCCCCTCACACTCCCAGCAGTTTCGTTGCTGCACACCACTCTCAATTATGTCCGCTCGCCTCCATCATTCATCCGAGGATCGCCGTCGTCCCCCCACCGTGAGCGTTTGCTTTTTCTTCCATCGATATGGTTCCATTGGCAGCCAATCTGTGGCACCCCCGAAGAACGCTCCCAGCGACCATCTCGCGGCTTGGCCATCCGTCAGTTGATGGGAGTGAGGTTCGCGGCCTGAGGGATTAGCCCCGACCCCGAAGGATCTATATTCGGCATAATAGCTGGTGCTCAAGTTGCTGGTCTTGCCGGGAGTCCATTCGCGCCAGCCTTCCGCAATGACCTGTGCTTCTATCTTTGTCCACAGGAAGACCACTGTGGCGTACGGCCGCCAGGGGCGGCCAAGCGCGATATAGCGCGCGGCAGGGTCGGCACTTAAGGTGCAATGATCAAAAGCATAGCCGCTGTCCTCATCCGGTGCAGCCTTGCTCTGAGCGGTAAAGACGACCGCTTGATTGGCGATGCCGTGTAACTCACACCGCCGGAACCAGGCCTTGGCGTTGCCAAATACGAAATCGACGTGCCCTTCGATGTAGCAGTTCGAGAAGTATTGCCGTGACATTCTGCCGTTTGGTCCCTTGCCGGCAAACAGCGTGTCCTGGGCTCCGAGCAAGCGGACACGCGTAACGACGTCCCTGTCTCCGGTAAGGGACAGCGCGACCGCCTGCGAGGGTGGATTGACCGGATTGAGGGCGTAGTCGTTCTGGATGGTCAGGTTCTCGAGCCGAAAGTCATCGCCAGTGGCATCCAGCGTAGCCGAGCGGGCGGTTCCTCCTACGTTGATCGCGCTGTCGCCATACACAATAACGGTATCCTCCGGATTGCTACCAGTCCCTGAGAGATGAACACCGGATTTGGAGATTTTGACCTTCTCGCGATAGATGCCTGGCGCGATCTGGACATCTCCGCCTTCCGCCGGCAATGCGTCGATGGCCTGCTGCACGGAGTGATAGTCTGCACTTCCGGCATGCGACACCAACAGTGGCTCAGCGCACGCCGCGGGGATGCAGAAACATCCCGCCAGAAGCACAGCGGAGGAAACGAAAATACGCATGGATCCTACACTCGTTGAGCCAGCGGCACGCTCGACGCAGTCGATAGAGCGTATCTCAGCAGGATAGCCGTCACATTGGACAAGAGATTTTCATCACCAAATCAGAACCTGCACGTCACCTTCGCATTTTTCGGCCCTCCGCAATCGTCGGCCAATTGCAACCAACTCGGGACATAAGGCCGACCTTCGTCAACACCAGTGCCCGGCCCGGACGCGGAACTCACCACCTGAGTTCGGCGCCGGGGGTAGTGCTTACCGATTGCCATCGCGGAATGCCCTGGAACATACCTCCGATCCGCGCAGCGGTTGTGTAGCTCGGCCGGGCAGCGGCGGCGATACGTCAGAGTGATTTGCGGTGACCTTGGCATGTTCAACCTGCCAAGTCGCGGAATTGGCAAACCGGACATCTTCGAGTGTTACGTCAAGTTTATGCCCCTCGTCTAAGCCGCGCATCAGCAACACACCAGTATCGCCATGCACGTGACGGAGAACAATTTGCCGATAGACCGGAACCCTCGTGCCTTGTGCGCGCGGATCATATTTTGTATCGAAAGCTAGCGGCCACCGGTTGCCCCTCAGGCACACGTACTCATAAGTCACGCTCTCGACGAGACCGCCTCGACTAACATCGCTCTTGATGCGCAGGCCCGACGTCGTACCATCGAGCGTCAGATTTCGCACCAATATGTCTCTGACCCCGGAATTCACCTCACTGCCGATCGACATGCCATGCCCCCAGCCGAAATAATTATCAATGATCGAGATATGGCTGCTCGAGCCATTGTCGCCGGCCTTGATTGCGACGTTGTCGTCACCCGTACGGATTGAGCTATGGGTGATGGTTACATCCTGACTGGCGCCAGGGTCGATACCATCCGTATTGCGGGCATCCGCCGGTGAATCGATCGTGAGGCCCCAAAACGTGGCACCTTCGACCCGGTTCATCGCGACATGAAAATTCGGAGAGTTGCGCAAGGTGACACCGGACAGCGTAATATCCTGCGCATGATCGATCTGGATCAAGCGCGGCGCGTTCTGGTTGCCGCCCTCCGCTTGGGCGCGGCGCGCCAGCTGCCACCAAGTTTCCGCTCCGCCGCCAATCGTTGCGCCGCCCTGACCATCGATGATGCCCTCCCCGTAGATGCCACCGCCACGCGTTTTGGAAAAGCTGATAAACGGCCGGCAACCGTCACCCTTGCCTGCAACGCGACCACATTGTCCGAGGCCTTTGTCGTAAGCAGCAGGCTCGGGAATGGCGATCAGGATCGCACCGCGCCCCACCCATAAGGTCACGCCCGATTTCATCTCAAGTGGGCCCGACCGGAACTCGCCACGCCCTAAATACACAGCGGCCCCGGAGGGGCATTGGTCGATTGCATCTTGCAACGTGGTCGTATCTTCCTTGCCAGACGGAACGGGGCGATCGCACACCGTATGAGGTGCAACAGGTTCGGTGATAATCCGGCGGTCTTGCGCTTTCGCGGCCGGGACGACAACCATGGAGATAAGTGTGGACAGTAGGGCCCAGTTGCGAAAACGCTTTGTCATTGACCTCCTCGTACTTTGTCACGCATCCCCGCCCCGTCCCTGTCTGGTATGGAGCGCTAACTCGATCGAGCCGCCGCGCGCGTCACTGGCCCGCGCAGGCGCACCCTTTGCGCTTTATTCGACCGAAAACACCCGGCAAGAACCGACAGGGGCGCTCACTGCACTAGACACCGCAGAAGCTTTGCCGGCTGCTGGATGAGGAGTTCGCTAAGCGGCGCATCCGCGTCACTTGGAGCAACTGGCGCGCGCCCAGTACGGCCCGGAGCCGAAGCACGCAAGCGCCTGACCCTGACTGTTGCTGTTGACCCCGCGCTGTTCTTGAAGCGGTCGCAAGGCCATACCTACGTGCTTGTTCTGCTTCAAGAGCGTGTTAGCGAGCTGAATGTAATCATGATCCTCGCGCGAGACATTCAACCGCGGTTTGCGGCCGGGGCGCCGGGCAAGGCCGATTGGATCGCCCACGCGTGCTGAATCCAATTGTTGCTCAAAGGCATCTTCTTCCGCCTGGTTCGCTTGCTGATCGTCTAGAACGGCTTGCTGTCCCGATGGCGGAGAGGCAGCATTGGATATAGCGAAATTGTGCGAGTCCACGCCAGCCTCCCGTCCTGAGATCAGTGGGCTGTGCGTATTCGGAGAAGCTTTCGAAAAGCTGACGACTGGATTGCATTCGCACCGGCAACGCTCCGCCTGACGTCCGGACTTAAGTTGACCGCCGTTAGCCGACACCTCCAGGACCGCATCTTTCCGATTCGGGCCGTGAGCGCATTGATGAACTCGCCGCGCAGCGGGGTGGACGCCTTCTCCGCCGCATCCCGCGCCTGCCGTTCATACTGGCGCAGCTCATTGGATTCGATATCCGAGATGAGCTGCTCCATCCATGGCTTCACCTCCCGCAGCGGCTCGCTCTCCGCGCCAACAAGCATCTGGACGTCGGCTACAAAACTTTCTCGCGACGTACGGTGGGCACAGCAAGATACTCGAGCGCATCGAGGGTGCCGTGATCCGACTTTTGAGCGGCATGATGGACTTTCCGCCTGGCGCCCGCCCCCGCGAGGCACTGCGAGCGATCGGGCTGGAGCGCTTCGCGCCGCCCCTGCTGATCGCGGGCAAGATCGACCTCGGCGGAGCCGACCGCTTGGGAGACATCGTCAGCCAGTATCATTCACGCGATGCCGGACTGGCAGGACTCCTGGCAATCTCGTCAAACGGGACTTCACCTATCGGATTGGCCAGCGTATGCGGCTTGGTGAACCAATGTACCGCGCCGGTTTGCTCGCGGCTTCCTAACATACAATCGCCAGCGTGCGCCGTCCCTCTGTTCGCTAAGTGGGTGAGCACGTAGCTCGCGCTGTCGCGCGGAAACCGCGGAGATAAACTGCGATGAGTGCGGCGCAACTACGCGCTGAGGCTTTCTATCGTTGCGGCATGTCTGTGGCGACGTACCAATCTACGACATTAAGGAGAAATAACACGGCATCGGCGCGCACTCCGACTCCCCCGCAATCCCGGTTATCGCGCGTCCTCTTTCCTTGCTCACTGCGCCAGTTGATCTCCATTCCCCTCTCACTCGCCAGCATCGCTCTGGCTTATGGCGACAAAGCGCTCTCGTGCAATATCGACCCGGCCTTCAGGTCCCTTGATATTCCCGTCGAGGAAATGGTCATTTTCTGAGAAGCCTTTCCGATAGACGCTCGGCCGCGAACCCAGCCTCCCTTTGATTTCCAAGCCTGACACCATCGATAAGGGCCAGATATTCATACAGACGATCGTCTTTTTGAATGGCCTGGGGTACGCTTTTGTACAGCGGTTCTACCGCCTGCCCCATGTCTTTGCCTTTTGCGTACGGCCAGACATAAATGTACTCTCCTGCGCTGATAAGAAGATTTTTAAGGGGGGCGGCTGCAAAGGCGGTGGGGATGCCCCGGGTCATCGCACCCGGTTTAGCCGGAAAAACGAACTTCAATCCGTGCACCACAAAATTATGGAGATTGCGGCGGTTAGGCTTTGCGTGGCCGGATTCCCGATCTTTGACTGCAAGTCCCGACGAAAGGCTCCGGTTGATCGAGGCATTGATCTCTGTCTTGCTGATACCAAGGGCTGATTCCAGGCTGCGTACTGAGTAAGGGTCAGCGTGATACGCAGCGTCCCCAGGATGCGCATCGCGCTCATTCTTGGCCTGCTCAAGGCTCACGAGCTTAAGCAATACAACAAGGTCTTGACTTTTCATGCAAATTCGCTTCCGTCCTTTGTCCTAGGACTAAGGACAATAGACCACAGGGCGGGCCTTTCAAGCATAGAACGTACTGCTTTGTGGCCGACGAGGGGAGGTCTGCCGCGCCTCCTGGTAGCATCTTCGGTTTGCGGTCACTTCAAATTGTTGCTGCATGGCTCGCGGGTCCACTGGTGTGGAACGAAGGGCGAAAGCTTCCAGACGCATGTAGATCGGCAAGCACTCATCAAGCGCGACCGCCAGCAGACATTCGTCGGATAGCTGTGTCGGATCTAAATGTCCGATGAGTGAAGATATTGCCTCCAGGTCCTTTTCGGACGCACCGTCGCGACAGGCACGAGTGACCTACATGCCGAGAGCTTCATTACCGATTGCGCTCACTGCAGGCTGCATCTCGGCAAGATTGAGCAGATGATCGATATCTCCGGCAAGAAAATCCGCGAGAATCGAACGGGTCAGATCTGGGCTTTTGATCTGTGCGACGATGGTCCCGGCCCCATGGTGCAGGAGCCAACGGTTGGACAACAACGCGCGCAACTCACGAATCATAGGATCATAGAAGGCGGCAGCAATCAGCGCTCCAATTCGACCACGCAGCCGCCAAGCGGCTGAAGGCCACAGCCGACACAATCTCCGCGTGAGTTCAGTTTTCAGCGACGGCGTCACGCTCATACCGTTCGCGACATGACCTGCCACCGAAGTTTCATCCAGCCGCAGTTAGAGTCCCCGTTGGGGTTGCAGCGAGGCCGAACTTTGGACCATCCAGAACTAGAGTTTTTCGCCGTGATCACGTTGCCGGGCTGGATGCGCCGACGTGGTTTTGCAGCAAAATCGGCGGCCTGTTGCCGATCGCGCCATGGGGCCGCTCTTCATTGTACAACAAGACTCAAGAACGCCCACAAAACCGTTCTTCGCGAGGTTCTTTATCGATTTCATCCTTGGTTTGGTCGCCGAGTTTGCGTTCATGGAACGGTCGGGAAGGCTGATGATGTCGCTTTCCGCTGCTCTCTGGATGGATCGCAAGCGGATCGATGGTTGGAGGTTCCAGAATGGATGTTCGATCGGGCAGCATGCCCTGACGCCGAGCTTTTGGCAGCTCAGCCGTTTGTCAGCATCGAAGCACTTGCGGCGCTCTCTACGCTTCTCGATCTGGCGTTGAAGGATCGAACGCCATTAGCTGCCCTGCTTTCTGGCGCATCCAGAGCCTCTCACGACCAGAATCGGGGAGAGACTCATGTCACGGCAGACGGCAGTGCCAGCGAGCGGATACCGACACAATCGACAACCGCGGCCGCAGCAGCAGATGGATCTGTTCGGGAGTGGCCTATCGAACGGCGCCATCGGCGCGCCGACATGGCTGGATCTGCCCGCAGAAGCGCGGGCAGCGCTCACGAGCCTGATGACGCAGTTGATCCTCGACCATGCAGCGATGACAGCGACGCCGCCCGCGAAGGAGGTCGATCATGATCTCTGACAAGGTCAGGCCTCATCATCTGGAGCGCAAGGCGATTCTTTACGTGCGTCAGTCTTCGGCCCATCAGGTGTTGCACAATCGCGAGAGCAGCGCGCTCCAATACGCCATGCGAGACCGGCTGACGGCACTCGGGTGGTCAGAGATTGAAGTGATCGATGATGATCTCGGTCGTTCAGCCGCCGGCGGCATACAACGCGCCGGATTCGAGCGAATGGTGGCGGAGGTCTGCCTCGGCAAGGTTGGTGCGGTTTGCGCCCGCGAGGTCTCGCGCTTCGCCCGCAACAGCCGGGATTGGCAGCAACTCATCGAGATGTGCCGCGTGGTCGATACCGTTCTGGTCGATCAAGAGACCGTCTATGCGCCAAGGCACGGCAACGACCGCCTGCTGCTCGGGCTCAAGGGCAGCCTCAACGAGTACGAGCTGGATCTGTTGCGCCAGCGCTCGCTCTCGGCCCGGTACGAGAAGGCGCGCCGGGGCGAGTTGGTTGTGACAGCGCCGGTCGGCTTCGTGAAGGCCGGCGACCGTTATGAGAAAGATCCGGATCGGCGCGTCCAGGAAGCGATCAAGCTGGTGTTCGACAAGGTCGAGGAACTGGGCAGCGCGCGACAGGCGCTCTGCTGGCTCCACGAGTACAATCTCGATCTGCCGGTGAAGCAGACCAACGGCGACACGGCCTGGCGGCGACCAAACTACTCTGCCATCCACCGGATCATTGAGAACCCGGTCTAGGCGGCGCCTATGCCTATGGTAAGACAGCTGTGGCGGCGGGATACAGCACCGCGGGCGTGAGCGCGAAGATCCGTCGCAAGGCGCGGAACGAATGGCTGACGCTGAAGCCCAACACTCACGAAGGTTATGTGAGCTGGGAGAAGTTCGAGGCGATTCGCACCATGATCAGCAGCAATGTTCCCACCAGTCGGCATCACGGCGCGCCCAAGCATGGTGACGCGCTGCTGGCCGGTCTGATCCGCTGCAAGCGCTGCGGTCGCAAGCTCACACTCCGGTACTCCGGCATGGAAAACCATATCCCGCGCTACAGCTGCAGCCGCGCCTGGATGGACAATGGCGGGGCCCACTGCATCGCCTTCGGCGGACTGCGCGTCGATGACGCCATCGAGGAAGCACTGCTTGGAGTCGTCGGTCCGGGCGCTGTCGCTGCCGCAACCGCTGCCGCCAAGGGGGCCAGGGAACGGCGCGATCAGGTACGCGATGCCCTCACTCGCGACCTCGAAGCGGCGCGCTATGCCGCCGACAGGGCTTTCCGGCAATACGATGCCGCTGATCCCGCGAACCGGCTGGTGGCCGGTGAGCTGGAAGCCCGCTGGAACAGAGCGCTCGCTCACGCGGCGGAGGTTGAGGCCAAGATCGCCATGCATGATGCGGCGATGCCCGCCCGCCTTGCTGATCCAGCCTCGCTCGGCGTTCTGGCCTCGAACCTCAAAACGGTCTGGGATGCGCCGACGACGGATGCTCGCCTCAAGAAGCGCATTGTGCGCACCCTCATCCATGAGGTCGTGGCCGATATCGACGACCCTGCCTCGGAGATCATTCTCGTGGTCCATTGGGTGGGGGGCGCCCACAGCGAGTTGCGCTTGCCGAAGCGCCGGCGCGGACAGCGCAACAGCACCTCTGCCGATATCGTCCAGGCCGTGCGTCAACTGGTGCTGATCGCCAGCGACGATCTGATTGCCGGCCTCCTCAATCGCAACGGCCTCAAGACCGGTAACGGCAATCGCTGGACCCGCGAGCGCGTCACATCAATGCGCTCGAACTTCCAAATCCCGGTGTTCAAGCCCGCCGAGGACGGGATCGAGCCATGGCTCAACCTTGGCAACGCCGCAAAGCTCCTGAAGATCGCGCCCAAGACGCTCCGACTGGCCGCTGAAGCCGGCGAGATCGAATCCATCCATCCTCTGCCGGATGGTCCTTGGATCCTCGCCCGCACCTGGCTGATAACAACTGCTGCTCAATCTATCGCCGAACGAGCGCGACAGAACCCAAAATACCCCGCGGGATCGCATCCCGCTCAACAAAATCTCTTCTCTTCAATCACATAGCCAGATGGGTGTTCTGATGCGCAGTTGTAGTATCTGCGCCAAGTCTCCACTTTTCTTGGGCGTCCGCAAGGCTGAGGAACCAGTGCGTGTTGAGGCATTCGGCTCGGAAGCGGCCGTTGAAGGCCTCGATGAACGCGTGGTCGGTCGGTTTGCCGGGCCGCGAGAAGTCCAGCGTGACGCCGCGCTGGTAGGCCCACAGGTCAAGATCGCGCGACACGAACTCGCTGCCTTGATCGACGCGGATCGTTGCCGGGAATCCCACTTCCTTGCAGGCCCTTTCCAACACCTCCACCACGTCGGTGCCGCGGAAGGTGAATCGTGGCGCCAGCGCCGGCGAGAAGCGGGAGAAGGTATCGATGATCGTAAGGACGCGAAGCTTGTGTCCGCTCGCCAACTGGTCATGGACGAAGTCCATCGCCCAGGTCTCGTTCGATCGTGTGGCCGGCCTGCGATCATCGCGCAGCTTGGCCTTGACCCGGCGCTTGGGCGTTTTGTTGCGTGGTTGCAGGCCCAATGCGCGATAGATGCGCCGCGTCTTGTTCTGGCCATGGCGCCAGCCTTCACGAAGCAGCAGGACGTGAACACGACGATAACCGTAGCGATACGAACATGGCAGATCTCCTTGATCTTCTGTTCGAGGGCAGCCTGGCCGGAGCGACGGGACTTGTAGTGGTAGGTCGAGCGGTCAAATTCGAGAGCGTCACAGGCCCTGCGGATCGAGACCTGCCATTCGCTGCGGACCGCGTCAACCAGCATGCGCTTCCGACCAGGCTTCATAGCTTTCGGCGGATCACGTCCTGCAGCAGCTCCTTGTCGAGCGACAGGTCCGCGACCAGCTTCTTCAGCTTGCCGTTCGCCTCCTCGAGCTGCTTCAGTCGGCGCATCTCGGTCGGCAGCAGACCGTCATACTTCTTCTTCGAGTTGAAATAGGTCGCCTGGCTGATCCCGGCCTTGCGGCAGATCTTCGCCAGGTCCGTGACCAAACCTGTCGCCGTCAACGTGCGCGGCGGCAGCTTTCAACGGTCCCATGATCGAGGCGGAAACGCCACGGCTGCATCCGGGTCAACAGGATCATCGACGGTTCGGGATTTGGGCGGTCGTGCGTTGCGTATTGAATTGTTTGGCGCAGAGCTGCGCTGGCGTTCATCGATCGACGATGAGACCGCTCGACGCTCAAGCCTCCGCTCCAGATACGCCAATCCTGCCTTACATTCGGCGACAACCGATTGGGCGCGAAGCAGCTTGACCTTGAGCTCGTCCTGTTGCCTGAGTATTTTCTCAAGATCCCAATCGTTCTGCATTAGCTCATTGACCATCTGCAAGCCCCGATGCAAGGCGGGCACTTAGCTTCAAGAACGCAGGCTCCGCATGTCGCGGATGCCCCACCCTGAGCCATGGGCTAAAGCGATGCCAAGCGATCGTCCTGAGGACGCCTTTTACGCTGGCGTTCTTGTTGAGAACCACCATTCGTTGCGAGCCCCCTTACAAGACAATCGGCTTCTGCCCGGCAAACCGGAGCGCGATCCGAAGATGGCAGAGTTCGCGAAGGCAGGAGCACGTTGGGAAAGCGCATGGGGAGACCTCTGCCATCGATCAAGCGGACAACTTTCATCTGAATACCTCAACCGGATGCTGAACGAGCATCATAGTCACAGCTGGTTTCGTACATTTTCAAGCAACCGGCATGCCAATGCCGGTTGAGCGTTTTTATGAAGAAACGATGTCGGTTTTACCGCAGCACGTAGTTGCAGACGGTGCTGTTGTCGCGCTTGAAACAAACGACGTCTTGAGCGAGACAGCCAAAGCCGCAAGCACGAGCGTCCGCGCGCATTTTAGCCTAATGAAACTCTGGCAGGACTGGATCGAGTTCTTCCTGCTCGAGCGTCTTGGCTCCATCTTTCGCCAGGTAGGCTGCCAGAGCTGCGATACCGGAGTGCGGTGGACATCGAGCGGGCGCCGATTTTTTGAACGGCACTTGTCCCAAACGCTCGGCAACTTCGACGCTCATGAGGTGGGGACGGATTGGTCGATCGACGGCGCGCTCGATGGTGTGGAAGATCCAGGTGCCGTCCGGATCGATGTCCGACCAATGAAAGATCGGCGTCTGTTCGGATACCAATCCTGCGATTGTCCGCAGCGCCTGCTGGGTGGCAAGCGAGGGGTACCCGCCGACATACATGGTCGTTCCTAATCGGCCGGGGTCCGCCTCGGCAATGTGCCGGTTGAAGCTTGCGAAGTTTTCGATCGTTAGGACGTAGGCCGGCGGCTCCCGGAACCGGACGCGATCTGCTTCCTTGGGAGTGATTCCGAGATAATGCGGAGATATCCTGGAAAGATCGGCTCCGTCGAGGTCGATCTTGCCCGCGATCAGAAGGGGCGGCGCGAAGCGCTCCAGCCCGATCGCTCGCAGTGCCTCGCGGGGGCGGGCGCCAGGCGGAAAGTCCATCATGCCGCTCAAAAGTCGGACCACGGCACCCTCGATGCGCTCGAGTATCTTGCTGTGCCCCACCGTACGTCGCGAGAAAGTTTTGTAATCGACGTCCAGATGCTTGTTATCGAGGATCGCCTGGGCGAGAACGAATGCGTGGCGCAGCGTGTCGACGTCGGACGAACCGAATCCATGCCACGTCTTACCCCGCGCCCACACCTCTGCGATTTGAGAGCCGCTGTTCTTCAGGGACTCGTGCAGCGCCACTCCGGCTACAAGCCGCACGGCGGCATGCTCCGCGATGCGCGAGGCCGGGGTGCGGCCGAGATATTGGTATAAGATCTCCGCCGAGACCAACCGCACGTGCGCCATTTGGTCTCGGTTGGCGCCGCGCCCCCAGCGAATGGAGACCGCGCCGGCACTTTCGGCTTCCCTGATTTGTTTCAGGAAGGCGTCCGCCGCGACTACTGATGGGAAGGCGGGGTAGTCCGGGTGGGCGATCGGGCTTGCGGCCCCGGCCTCGAAGCGGTTGAGCAGGTCGTTCAGCAGGCCGATCGCATCCGTGAAACGCCGAGCCATGGCTACTCGGCGGCCAGACGGGTGGCGAGCTCATCTTCGGACATCAGGTCCGGATCGATGGCCATCAGCTCGCGCTTGGCCTTCTCTTTCAGTTCCACCACGGTAGCCCTGGACTGCTCGCCGATCCGGTCCACCTCCACGATGGTGTCCATGTGCTCGAGCACGGCGACCCGCTTCTCGAATGGCGCAGCAATCACGAACTGCAGGCCGAGGTTTTTGTAAAAGCTCATCATCTGCCGCTGGTTCTTGCCGTCCATCTTGGAGAAGGCCTCATCGAACATGGCGAGCGCGAAACCGGCGGGCTTGCCGGCACGACGCTCCGCGCTGCCGTAGACGGCGGCCAGCGAAGCGCCGATGGCAACGTAGATAGGCACCTGTTGTTCAGCGCCAGACCCGGTGCCGCGCCGCTGCTCCCAGCGGGTCGAGCGGCCGGTGGCAACATCCTCCATGTGGATCTCGAAGGTGTAGAAGTTGCGGTAGTCCTCGAACTGCGTGAAATCCTTGTCGGGGTCCTCGAGCAGCGCCTCGAGTGCGACGATCGTATCCTTGTGCGGGAAGTCGTCGGGCACGTCGCCCCGGAACAGCATATCGAGCGCCTCCGGAGAGGTTTTGGAGATCTCGATGATCTTCAGGATGGGCTGGAATTCCACCATCTGGGTGCGATGGAATGAATATCGCTCGTTATGGAACGGATGTGCGTAGAGGCTACGGTTCAACGATTGCAGCTCCCGCTCCATCTTTCCGATGCGGGCCGTGAGCGCATTGATGAACTCGCCGCGCAGCAGGGTGGACGCCTTTTCCGCCGCATCCCGCGCCTGCCGTTCGTACTGGCGCAGCTCATTGGATTCGATATCCGAGATGAGCTGTTCCATCCATGGCTTCACCTCCCGCAGCGGCTCGCTCTCCGCGCCGACTTGCGAGCTCATCCCGAACTGGTCGAAGTAATCGTAAAGGAGTTCGCGGACCCGTCGCTCGATCCGGAGACGTTCGGCGTCCGAAGCGTCGGCATCTTTGAGCGCTCTGTCGGCGATAGCGCGGTGTTTCTCCGCGAAGCCCTTCTGGGCTGCAGCATCGAGGCGCTCGCGGTACACGATCCTGCCCTTCGCGGCGGAGTATAGCGGGAAGGTCCTGCGATAGATCGAGCGGGCGACCCGCAGGTTGAGCTCGGAGCCGGGCACGTTTTCGCCCTCTCCGAGCCTCCTCTCCGCCGACCTGACCTCACCGTCATGCTCGCCGAACGCCTTCTGCTGGATCTTTCGTTCGTCGAGCCTCTTGACCTTTAGCGTCTGCTGCGCTCGTTTCTTGTCGCGAAGCCCGCCGTCGCCCGCGCCGTCGAGCGCTTCGAGCCTCGCCTGGGCTTCGGCGATCTCGGTCTGCGCGGCTGCGAAGGCAGCGGCGCAAGCCTTCAGATCGTCACGTCCCTCGCAGATATTCTTCAGAGCGGCGAAGGCCTGCTCTGCCGCCTGGGCCTGCTTGCTCTTTTCCGTTTGGAGCCGATCCAGTTCGTCGGCCTGATCCTGCAGGGAGCGCAGGGCGTTCGCCTGGGCCGCCTTTCCAATCTTGTGCTGCGAGGCTTCGATCCAGCGATGGGTCCTTACGAGTCCGTCATCGTAGAGGCCGTCCTTCATGATAGCCCGGCCGGGCCTGTTGAACTGGTCGAGCGTGTCCGCGAGGCGGACCGTGCCGTAGCGGCGCATGATGAAGGCCATCGCATCCGGATCCTGGCTCCGGAAGATCGAGGGGAAAGTGCCGCGCTCCGGCTTGGCCCTGAACTGCTCGAGCTTGTTTAGGCTCACGAGCGATGCGTGGCGAAACTCGCGGCGACCTTCCTTGAAGATTGACGTGGCGGCGCTGATATCCGCTCTGTCCACGAACACAGCTTCCCGGTCGCGGCCGAGGAGCGCCTCGGCGGCTCCCACCCACTCGGGTTCGGCGACTTCGACGATGTCGCAGAGCACGCGCGGGACCATTCCCCTCTGCCGCAGCCTGCGGCAGAGAAGTTCAGTGTCGTCGCCAAGATAGGCGCGCGCCCCTCCCGCCGCGTGCTGTCGAATGCGTTCGAGCACCTCGTCGCGCCGGCCTCGGAGCCCGGAAAGCTCCGCGATGATCGTCTGACGCGCTTCGTCGATCTTCGGCAGCCATTTGGCGCCCCTTGCCGCGAAGGACTTCTCGGCCGCGGTGACCTCGTTGGAGACGCCCCCGATGTCGGCCCCGGCGGTGGCGGTCACAAGACGCTCAAGAGCAGGAACGAAGTCCTCGAAACCGTCCGCGCACATTGCGCGTAGCGGCTCCAGGCGACGGATGTTCTCCATGCGAGCGTTGAAGTCCGCCGAGGCGCGGTGCGCCGCCTGCCCGGCCACATCGGCGGTCTGCTGCAGGGACTTTCTGCCGGTCTTGGCATCGTGCTCGGCGATCGCGGCCGTGAGACGTTCGATCTCGTTATCGATGGCCTTGACATCGCCGTCGATGAATTCGAGTTCTTTTGCTGCCGCGTCCCGGCGCGCCATCTCGGTACGCCGCTTGGTCTTGAAGTCCAGGTTTGTCGCGCGCGCCGCGAGCCAAGTCGCGCGTTTTGCGATCCACTCTTCCCTGAACTTGGTCTCGAGCGCCTCTTCAAGCTTGCCGAGGACGACCCGAAGCGCCCTCAGGGCTTCGAGCCTGAGGCGCATCTTTCGGATGGTTTCGCTGATGTTGCGGTATGTCTGGATCGACTCGCGCAGCTCCTTGATGCCGATCGGACTGTCCTCGAGGATGTAGTTCCGCACGAACTGCGTCGCCGTCTGGTTGTGGTCGAGCGTCATCGCGTTGACGATTGATTTCTGCAGGGCGCTGGCGTTCTGCTCGCCATAGGGCGAATGCGGCAGAAGATGGCGCATGTACTCTCGGACGTAGTCGCTCGCCCGGTCGCGATGATTGACGAAGTTCCCTTCGCCGACCGCCGCGACGATCCGGGCGCGCACGTCCTCCCACGGCGCCGGGAATTGCGACTTTCCTCGCTGTTCGATGAAGTCCTTGGAGCTCAGAACGGTCCCGACGGCGACGAACAGTGCCAGCACGGTCTCCCTGCTGTCGGACTTGCGCGCCTCAAGCGCCATGCCGATCGTGACCGGTGGCCGGGCGCCTTCCGTGTCTTCGAAACCTAGCGCGATGTAGGTGCGCGCCTCGTCGCGCCGGCGCTGGTCTTCGCCGAGCGTCCCAAGGCAGTAATCGACGACGCTCCGCTTCGAGCCGCTGCGCGATTTTCCGCTGTCGCCGGCGACCGCGTTCAGGCGCAAGAACCGCCGGCTCGCGCCGGTGAGAACGACCTGCGCCATGTCGAGGATTGTGGATTTGCCGGACCGGTTCTCGCCCAGGACCCCGACGTGTCCTGTCACGTCGATGTCGGCGACGTCGAACAGGTGCCAGTTCACCATCGTCAGGTGGCGTAGCTCCATCATGCCTCGTCTCCTGCGGGCTGCGGAAACCGCGCCTCCTCGCTACGGACGTAGCGCTCAAGCCGTTGGAGGGCATCGCCGCCACTGATCAGCTTAATCATCGGACGGATCCTGATCTCGCAGTCCTGCTGCTCGTCGTCAAAATCACCGATCTCGACCAAACTGCGTTGGGCGGCCTCGCGCAGGATGTCTCGGAAGCGGGCGGGTGAGATCGCGCCTCCGCCGCCGTGTTGCGCCATCTCGCGGTACCGGTCGAACAGGTCGTTCAAGGTGGCGACAACGACAGCCCGGTCCTCGACTGCTCCGACGTTCACCTCCTGCTGCCAGTATGCCGCCAGCACCAGCATGACGATGGTTTCGTCGAGCTTCATCCGGGGCAGCGGCACGTCCTCGTCTATGGCGACGATGCCGGCCCACTGCGCCTCCGGATCGCGATGGACGCGGTATCCGCAACTATCGAAGAAACCATCGACCACGTCGCGGAAGCGGCCGTCCATGATCGTGTTGTAGACTGTCCCGGTCCGGGGGTCTCCCGCGAACACGAACTGCCGCCGTAGCAGGAAGTGCAGCGCTTTGCGGAGGTCGGCTGCCTTTTCCGCGCCGAGGGAGCGCTCGACGTTTTCGAATTCACTGAGCATGAGCCACCCTCGCCTTCCGGAGTGCGCCCGATCGCTTGACCAGGAAGTTTGCGCAACGGAGCCATTCGCTGTCGTGTGGTGGCGTGTCGGGGCACGGTTCGAGTTCGAACCCGGCCGCGACCTGCACCGGAATCTCGCCCGTCAGCGCATATCGGCGGGCGCAATCGAAGGCGAGAAAGTCGTCCACGGTATCGATTTCCATGAAGCGGGCTTCCCTGGTCGCGAAGGGAGGCACCTGGCCCTCGAGGAATCGTCTGACATCCTCCGGGCGGGGCGCGATGCGCGCGATGTACTCGAGGCGGAGCTTCTTGCGCAGTTCGTACAGCGGGTCCGACGGCGGCTCGGCGAGCTCCCTTGCTTCGACGGGACGGCGCGGCTGCCTGGCCGGCGCCTGATGGTGCTCCGACCAGGGCGACCGCAGCGGCTCGATGCTCCATTCGATTGTCGCGTTGTGGTGTCTGCCGTCCCGCAATAGGGCATCCAGCCGCCGCACCAGGTCGCTGGCCCGGCCGACGAGTCCCTGGCCGCCCCGCTCGGCGTACTTAATGGTGTTGCGGACCCTGGCTTCGAGCTGCCTGCGGAAGGCCTCGATCCTATCAAACATCTCCCCGATCTGATCGAAGATGCTTTCGATGGCCAGCAGGTCGTCGGCCGCGGCCATTCGACCGTCCTCGATGTCGGCTGCCATGCTGGAAGCTGTGTACTCCTCGGCAAGGACCTGCATGGTCTCCGGGGTGTAGGAGATCCTCCGCGCGAGATCGACGATGGCGTCGCGGAAGCGGTACGGATGGTTGACGGTGAGGATGGACTCGAAATCCTTCAGCAGAAGCTGTTCGACGAACTCCTCGAAAAAGGCTTCCAGCCGGGTAGCGACTGTTTTCGACTCCATGACGGTCCGTCGGACGCGCTTCAGGTCGGCCAGAATGGCCCGCAGGCTCTTAGTGAACCGGTCGGCCTGATTGCGCGCCTCGCGGACGGCGAGCGCGGCTTCGCGCTGTTTGCGGTCGGTGATCTCGGGCCTCAGTTTTTCGACGGCCTCTAGGTTGAGGCGGATTTGCACGATCAAGCCGCCGAATCGCTGCGAGAGATCCTTGTTGAGGCTCGCGAGCCGCTGGATGACGAGCAGCGGTCCCATAGCCATGTCCACAGTGACGCGAAGCCCGTATTCCTCCTCTTCAAGCCATCCCCAGGCGAGCAGCCGGGCGTACAGTTGTCGGGCAAGACCGAGCGCCTTGTCGCCCTTCTCGGAAGCGAGCGCGACGTCGGCCTTCCGGATGCGGCGGCGGCCCGCGGAGATCATTTCCGGCAGGCTGCCGAAATCATCGCCCTCATTCCAGAGGGCGGGGTTGGCGCGCATGACGTCGTACATGGCATGGACCACCTGCTGCGGGGTCGGAAACGACGGCGCGCCTGAAAAGAAGCGTTCATGGAGGTCGAGCAGACAGGCCGCGTACAGGTGCTTGTGATCGCGCGAAAAGGCCAAAAACGCGTCGTCATGCAAATGGCGAAACAAGGTCAATGACGCGGCTCCTGGGCCCGACTTTATCCTGAGTTGGCGACACTAAACGCATGATGTGCCGGACAACATTGTTATTGAGAGTGGGTCTTGAAAATACAACCGGAAGGTCTGTTCCTAGTATGTTCTAATATAGAGCGGCATCCCGGCCCATATCTCGACCAGCCACGTTGAGCGCGCCAGAACTTGACCCCTGCGGATGACGCAGCGTCGGTTCGCCCGCCTCACCAACGGTTTCTCAAAGAAGCTCACTAATCACGCGGCGGCGGTCAGCCTTTACGTGTCCCACTACAACCTCTGCCGCGTTCATGAGGCGCTGCGGACCACGCCAGCCGTCGCACTTGGTGTCGCTGATCGGGTCTGGACGATTGGGGACCTAATTGATGCGGTGCTCCCGCTGGAGCCGAACCGGCCGGTTCGGGTAACGCGCAAATTCCGTGTAATTACGGGTGGGAAGCGGTAGAATCACGAATCATTGAAAATATTTTTCGGAGCGATTCGGAACCACTAGATATTGTGTGAAACCTGCAACAGAAGCCTAGAATCCACTATCTAAAGGTGTGGGAAATTTTATTTATTGGATTCTTGTTCAGTTCCTAAATCTTCCCATGTTTACGCACAGTTAGCGAAGATGAAGCGCGTCAGAGGGCCTAAAAGACGCGATTCCACAAGGGCTTCCGACCTTGACTTAGCGTGGCTCTGATGGGAAGAACGGCAACCTGCAACGCCGATTTTCCTGTCACGGTCACGGGGAATATTTTTTGTCAAGGCTTGACAGCCAAAGAATCGAGAAAAAACCGCAGGGGAGGAACGCCTTCCGTGGTAATTTGTTTGGAAGTCTTAAGCGTTTGTTGAGCGGAAGGAACGAGGATCAATCCGGACTCTGTCAAGGGTCACGCGTCGGAGAGGCCAAAATGGCCGAGAAAATGCATATTGATAGCTCTGTTTCCCGTGCGGTGCCTCGGGATACTGAGCGCTTTAAATTATTGTTTACCAATGGCCGCCCGCACATTCCGGGCGGGAAGCTTGCGCCTGTCTCCACGCAGCCTACTCGCGTGCTGATCAGTGAGCGCATTACCGCGCTGCGATGTGAGGAAAAGTAGGTTCCCGCACTAGCATTGCGCAACGCTGACGTGTAGGCATGACGACTCGTCGAAAAGGCGAATTATCGTCATGCTTAATTTAGATGAAAATTGTTTGGGGAATTGGCTTGGAAGCTACGATGCTTTCAAGGACGACTTTTTGCATTATGTCTATTTCCTCTCCAAGGGGTGCGGATACTACCCGCACGTTGATTTCCCTAAGCTGAAAATAGCCCATGCAGGTTGGTGCGCGGAGTGTCAGCTCTGGGAAAGTAACTACGTGATGAAAGACTCTAATGGTCTTTCTCACCTCAAGATCATGTCGATCCTATTGGTTAGCCTGGCATCCGTCGAATGGGTGCAGGAACTGGAAGAATATGACCCTACCGGCGGACATGATGAGGGTGAATTTGCGGGCTCCTCGGACGCCATGCGAGAAACGCGGCTGGACATCAACGCGGGGCGCGGAACCTTTTTTGCCTTCCAGTTTGTAGTCGCCGTAATCAATTCCTTTGAGATCTCACGCGACGATAAATGCCAAAAATTCGAATTCCGCCTGACTTCGGATTTGGAGCATGACATCATGGTATGGCTGTTGTCCGAACGGCGCGATCCGATGGCGATGTTCCTGATTCTGAAGTCCCTCTATATTCGGGATTCAGTGTCCTAATCTGCCCTCGCGGGTGTCCTAATTAGGACAGCACCATAGCTTGGCAGCTCGATCCCTGTCGAGGCTCCAACGGTAGATTTCGGACCCTGGAAGCGGAACAATCGGCTCAAGCCCTTGAATTCATTATTGTTACCATTATGACGAAAGGGATACAAAGGCTTTGCTACCATTTTGGCAGGATGGATACAAAGTCATTGTTACCACTTCGCCAAAATGGTAACAAACACCTATGAAGCAGTTTTCCAACATCGACCAAGTCATGTTCTCCGACCTGGTTCAAAAGGCGACGGACGCGGATTTCGACGAGAACTTCCCGGAAAACGGGACCTTTCTCAAACAGAAGCGAGCCAACCGCGAATACTATTACTACAAGGCCTACGAGCCCTCCGGTGGCGACGGACCGACGAAGACGACCCTCAAATATGTCGGTCCGGCCGATGATCCCGAGATTGCCAAACGCGCGGAAGCTTTCCAGCGCACCAAGATTGGCTATCGCGCGCGACGCGAGCTGGCAGCGAAGTTGAGGCGGGCCGGCTACCCTGCCCCTCCCCACATGGAAGGTCTCGTCGTCAACGAACTCGCGCGCGCGGGACTTTTCCGGCTTCGCGCCACGCTCGTCGGTTCGATGGCCTATCAGACATACAGCGGCGTACTCGGCGTCAAGCTGCCCGACGAGCTCGTGACGACCGAGGATTTGGACATCGCGAAATTCTACGGCATCTCGATCTCGATCGATGAAAGCATGCCCGACCTCGAAGAGATCCTGAAAAAGGTGGATCCGACATTTGCGCCCTCATTCTCTCCTGATGAAACCAAGCTGTTCAGCGGTTTTGTCAATGCCACCGGCTTCAAGGTCGAATTCCTTACACCAAACCGTGGCGACGAGGACTACTCCTCCAGACTGACGCAGATGCCTTCATTGGGGCCGTCTGTAGGGGCGCAGGTTTTGCGGTTCCTAGACTACCTGATCCATGAGCCCATCCGCGCTGTGGTCTTGCACGACGCCGGCGTGCCGGTCCTTGTACCGGCCCCGGAGCGCTACGCCGTCCACAAACTGATCATCGCAACCAAACGGAATGTGTTCTTTGCGGATAAGGCCAAAAAGGACATCAACCAGGCTGGCGCGCTCATTCAAGCATTCAACGCCGTCAAACGTAGTAGCGACCTAGGCTTTGCGTGGATGGAAGCGTGGGAACGCGGAGCCAGATGGCGACGACGGCTTGGGGTTGGTGCCCTGCGTCTTTCGGACGATACTTTCGACATGCTCGCGAAGGGCGTAGCCGAAGCGGCCAAACTCGACGGCAAGCCGGCAGAGGAGTACGGGCTTACGGGAGGCAAGGAAGGTCTTCTGGCGCGCGTTTCAATTGCGAAACCGACGGCGTCGCCAAGGCCGTGATGCCAATTCGACATGTCGATGAGGCTCTTTCGCGCATCATCGGCGACGGGCGTGCCGGTGCTGCTGCTGACACGTCGGCATGCCCACATGGACGAGCATCGAATTTCCTTCAGGCGTCGAGTTCTCAAATCGGGTACTATCGAATTCTCAGGTAGCAGCGTGCCTTGCGTGATCCGCAACCTTTCCGAAACCGGCGCTGCTTTCGAGATTGCCAGTCCTCTCTGGTTCCCGAACACTTTCGCGTTAGTTATTCAGGCTGAACATCTTCGCCGGCCTTGCCGCATAGTCTGGCGAAAAGAGAGACGGATCGGCGTCATGTTCATTGATTCTCACCCCCCATAAAAGCGCGTTCTTCCGTGTGCCTTCCAACCACGGGTGCCGCCCTGAGGGATCAGCCCTAGATAACCGGCAGTAACTTCCGGCCAGTAGAGAGCTAGGGCGAGCGACCGACACAGGCCGGCTGTGCTGAATAGTACAATGAGCGTCAGTGCCTCGGTGTCGAAGTTCGGCGTGAGCTGACGGGCGCTGGCCCGCGCACGGTTAGCCATCACGCCAATCGTGCCACTCGTCGTCCTCCGGAGGCGAACGCTCCTCCCCATCAATCGGCTTGTTCATGGCCCCCTGGACAGACGAGACGCCCGGCGCAAGAAATTGATAAATTGGTCGGCATAGGTCGGAACCGCCATCGGCTCCGCTCGGACATTATCCGTAGGTCAGCATATGTGTGCTTTATGTTGTGGCCAGAATCTGAGGTATTTATCGCAACCGAGATAGCAGCGAGACCAACTCGCCCTGGCGCCTGGTCGCGGTGCGAAGAAATACAGCCTTGAGGTGGTTTCTGGCAGTTCCTGGAGAGATGTTCATCTCGCGGGCGATTTCCTCCACCGATTTTCCCTTTGCCAACAACGATGCCAGTTGCGCTTGAACCGGGGTCAAGCCGAAGACTTCCATGAGAGACGCCCGTGAAATGACAGGCATTTCATCCAAGTCCGTCAGGAGAAGAACAAGGCTCACGTCACAAGGAAGGCTGCTCGATCCAGAACTTCGCAGGATGGCTTCCACCACGATCGGTCGACGACTGGCACGATTGACTGCGAGATGTGAAACTGAGGGCACTTGCTTGTCGGAGACCAGCCGAGCGCGATCCAGCAGCGCTTCCAGCTTCGTTCGCGATTGACCGTCTGCCACATAGAGCCGCCGCCCACGCACGGAAAACTCACTGTCAAAGACCTTTGAGGCCTTGCCGCTCACAGCCAACACTGCGCCGTCTCGATCAAGCAAAATTGCGGGGTGGTTTATCAAGTCGAGCGCAATGAGGACGCTCGAGTACTCCTTGAGAGTCATCGCCGACTGGTAGATAGGGACGCTTCCTGGCGAGCATCGAGCATTTGAGATCCAACAAATCAGTTGGTGCTCGCCTCCTCCAAGCTTCACATGGCTGAAAGCGACACCAATGTCGGCATATTGCGTCAACTTTTAGTGAAACGCAGCGCTAGTGATAGTCCCATTTGGGAAGTCGCGGAATACTCTCTCATCCAGATAGATATCGAAAGACGGTACGGATCGTACGATCACGACGCCGTTGGGGCCGCGGTCGCGCAGGAAGCAGGCACGCTTTTTCTCGCCGTACAAAGTCAGCGATCCGAGCGCCGGCGCGCTCAAAGTCGGATCGGCGCACGTCAGTGGCCCCTCTTACGCAACCTTCTAGACCCTTCTCGGTAGGCTGAAGCATTCCGCACAGCGACCTGGGCCGATTTTCTGCGGCTCAACCAACGTTGCACGAGCGCAGAGCTCGACGAGCGCGCTTCTCAATTGCACATCGGGGCGCTTCCGCCCTCCACAGAGCTCTCGATCGAGCGACCGACAGCTCCGGTCCGGAAGAACGTGCCGTTGCCGCCCTTTTAGTCCTCAGCCCTGATTTGCTAGGGGCTGATAGAAAGCGTGGTCAGCTGACCGCGCGGCGGAGGTTAGTAGGGATGGTCAAGAGGCTTTCGGGGACCTCTCCGCCCACTGCCGTGAGAACTTCTTTGCAAACGCTTGTCTTTCAGCAGACCTTGGAAATCGAGCAGCCCTGTTTGAGGATAACCTTTTCAAGATCGGCAACGGACTGATCGCGTTCTTGATGGCTTATCGCCCTGCCCTACTTCACTCCGCGCCATTATCGTTTAGGCGGTTCTCGAGCAACTTGATGCTGTCGAGCACGGCCTCGAAGGGCGGCGGATCGCCGAAGATCATGCCTTGCATCGCCCTGTAGTCGACGCGTAACTTATCGATCATCTCATCGTGCGGAACGAGCGCAAACGAGCCATGCGCGGCGCTCTCAAGTTCGAAGTCCGGCCTATTGAAGAACATCCGGGCGTGCGCGACACAGTCCGCACCGAGTGCCGTATCGGCAACGGCAGCGGCCCCGACAGGTGCTGCGGCGAGCTGGTGCAGATCGTAGTAGTGACGCGATACCCGCTGTCCGCCGCCGCGCAACTCGCCGCGCGTATCGAACCAGCGCCGCAGGCCGTGAAGAATAACGACCTTGTCCCAGAAGGTACGTTCGGGATCGACTGTGCGCACAGCCGGCACAGTCAGATCGAGAGCCGGCAGATCATCGTCGACATAGGGTTTGATCGGCACTTCGCTGTTTGGGTCAAGGGCCGATTTCGCGCCGGACTCGATCTTGATCGCCGCCCTCACATAGTCCAATCGCGGCGTCGCCGCGGGATACCAGATCAGCAGCGTCTGCCCATCAGGATCCGCGTCGTCGGCATCCACCCGTGCCGCGCCGGCATCGCGGCCGGCCGCCTGGAGCCGGCCCTGCAGGATTTGCGTCAACTCAGCGCGCAGTGGGCCATTGATATAGGCTTGGCAGGCGTGTTTGATCGAATCGAGGCGCGCACGACGTTTCTTTTTGCCGAGCGCATCGAGTTCCTCGATGGTCGCTGGCTGACCGATGTCGTCCCGAAATACCGTGACGTCGATATCTTCCGAGAAACGGTTGATCAGACCGACCCCCTTGGACAATGCCGTTCCACCTTTGAAAAGGAGCCGGGGACCTCCTTCTTTCAGGCCATTGAAAAGGACATCAAGCGTCCAGCAGACCCAGAAGTCCTTCTCGATATTCTGCGATGCTGTGCCCAGACGTTGTGCCGTCGTATCGAAGGCGCTCAACATTGCGTCCGAGCCGGCCTCGAGAACCTCATCGAAAGCCGGATTCATGTCTTCGTCTTCCGGGTTGCATTGCGCTTGACGGTTCGTGTCTTTCTGGTGGAGAGCGATTTCCGCTTGGGACGGGCGGCGGCAGTGCGATGCTGATCATCATCACCGTCCCTTCGTTGTCGACGACGATCATGGTTGGCGCTCACATGATCAGCATCATCATCGGCATCATCGGCGGCAGCACGATTGTTATCGACGTGGCGAAGACGAGCACCGGTACCTCCTTCGACGAGCGGCTTGAGAAACACCCACATCCATGTCGGAAGCGCTGTCATACCGGCAGCGAGATCGGCTGTGAGGAGCGGTCCCGCCGTCGGATCTTCGAAAAGCCGTGCGAGCCTACGCTTGACTTGATCGCTCTCGCCTTCACGGGCCAGGAGATCGCGCAGCCAGTAAAGCGCCTGGACGATGCGCATCGCCGGTCGCCCCGCCCAGAACAGCTTGCTGGCCGCGGTGGGGCGGAAGGTGATCGTCACGTTACCGAGCTTGATCGCGCGACGACGGGCGTCGGTGTGCACCACAATTTTCGCGGGTACCGCGTCAGTCAGGCCCAGATCGTTCGCAGCGGTCATACCGTCGACAAGCATCCGGGTCTGGTCGCGGCGCCCGACGGCCTCGATGACCGAGCGCGGATCTGGCGGGGTAGGCTTTTGGGTGAGCTTGTTGAAGCCAGGGTGATCATAGAGCCCGCGATCGATCCGCCTGAGGATCTTGGCGTTTGTCAGCCGCTGCAACGTCTTGTCGACAGCGTCCCGCGAGGCAAGATCGACGAAATCGCTGGGCGTCCAGACCTTGCGCGGCGCATCCGCACGGATGCGCTCGAGCATGGCTGCTTTCACATCAGAGTCGCTGCTCATGTCCGAAATTTGTAGCTCTTTTTCGGACAAAGAGCAAGCCGAGGGTCCGAAATTCATATACAAATTTCGGACAGTCTCCCCTGGAACCGCCGGTTCCCTCCCCATTCGCTTTTTTGGCTCAACAATCCTTTCCCGCGCCAAGGGCGCCAAATGCCGTCTCAGCCAAAAATGAACTTCCAACCGGTAGATTTTTCACCTCTGGTGTTTCCGCCTATCAGGCGACTGGAGCTTTTCTCTAGAACGGAAGCCAATGCGACACGCGCATTTTGCGTGAACACGTTGATCGAGAGTGTCACGAATCGGTTTTTGTTGAAGGACCCGACAGGACACCATCGAAGTGCACAGGGCAACTCCCTCGCTGAGATAGGACGCAAGAGGTTCAGTTGGTTTGACACGCAAAAATCGTTCGTCAGTCATTCCGGCGGGCTCGTGGCCACGCCGTATGTCCGCCGCAATGGCAGCAGGTTATTGCGGTGAGGCGACGGTAGACGCCTTCCTCAAACGAGTCGGGAAGGAGTATCCTCTGCCTCGTGTGGCAGAAGGGCGTAGACGGCTATGGTTGATAGACGATCTGGACGCAGCGATAGCGCAAAACATAGTCCCAAGCGATCTCGCCGAGGATTTGTAGCCGAGCAATTACCGCGCCACGTGATCCCCAAAACGCTCGCGGGCGGCGAGACGGCCTACTACTACAATGTGCCAACAAAATACCGAAAGTTGAAGTGCCCGGTCGAGAACGAGCCGCTCGGTAAAGACTTCGTCTTGATGTCGAAGCGGGCTGGCGTCTTGAACGGCCAATTCGATGAGTGGGATACACAGCGGAAAGGACTCCCGATCAGCGCGTCCAACATGCCGAAGCACGGCACGGTTGATTGGCTATTCCGCGAATACAAGATCAGCAGGGCCTATCTCGACAAGGTCGCAGTGCGCTCGCGCGATGACTATGAATGGGCAATGGATCAGGTGTGTAACACGCTGACGAACAAGGGGGATCGCATCGGCGATCGGCTTGTGAAGACGATCACTCCCCGCGCCGCCGACAAGCTATACGACAAGTTTATCAAGCGTGAGGAGGGAGAGCGCTTGCGGACCGGTGAAAAGCTGGTCGTGCTCTGTCGCAAGGCGTGGCGTGTCGTCCGTCGCCTATTCCCAGACGAATTTCCGAAGGACGTTCCGAACCCCTGGGTCGGCGTGACCATGAAGACCCGTGTAAAAAAGAAAAAGCCGGCCGTGACGCGAGACGAGGTCTACGCTTTTGCGCATGGATGTATCGAACACCGCGAGGTCGAGGCGGCTGCCGTTGCCGTGATCTGCTTCGAGTGGCTGCAGCGTCCTGAGAACGTCATCGCTGGCCACATCAAGTGGAGCGGCTATCGCACCGGGGCCAACCCGACCATCCGCATCGAGCACCACAAGACCGGCGAGATCGTCGATCATCCGCTCGAGGATGGTAATGTGAAGTTCTACGAGGAAGCCGAGGAGGTGCTCTCGCACTTGAAGCGCCTCGGCACACCTATGATCCTCTACGAGGTTGAAACGGGCAAGGCTAAGCCGTTCGCCTTCAGCACGATGCAGCACAAGGTGCAGCGCATGCGTGTGAAGCTTGGGCTGCCGGCACACTTCACTTTCGATGCCTGCCGGCACGGCGGCATGACCGAATTGGAAGAGGCAGAGCTAACCGACGGACAGGGGCGCGCACTATCAGCGCACCGGACGCAGCAGAGCTACATCGGCTACGCCAAGCGCACCGAGAAACGCGTTCTGGCGGCAACCCGCAAACGGCACGCGCACAGGCTGGCGAACGAAATAGCGACAGACAATCAGAATGACCAGCAAAACAGCGTTCAGAATGAGCCCCCTGAACAAAGCGCGATTGTTGAGTGATATCAATTGGCTGGGGCGGGAGGGATCGAACCTCCGAATGGCGGAATCAAAATCCGCTGCCTTACCGCTTGGCTACGCCCCATCAGGCGACCGAGGAATGACGGAAGAACTGGCACCCGCAGATTCCCTTCGGTCGCAGCCGGTCTATAGGGATGGGCGCGGCATTTCAACCGCCTGGAGGGTCAAAATACCACACGGCCCCGGCGATCCGCCGCGTCTCACTCTTATAGAGAAACCCGGAGGGATCCGGGCGGGCGCCCGCCCGGCCTTACGGCCATTGAGACCGCCCCCGTTTCATGAGAATACGGCGCCAATATTTGTCCTCGGGAGTGAGCCATGACCTACCGCGCGCCGATCAATGACATGTTGCTGTCGCTCAACCATGGCGCCGGCCTCAAGGCTGCCGTGGAGGCCGGTCATTACGGCGATTTCGACCTGGACATCGTCGCGGCCGTGCTGGAGGAAGCCGGCAAGTTCGCATCCGACGTGCTGGCGCCGCTCAACAAGGTCGGCGACCAGCACGGCATCAAGCTCGACGACGGCAAGGTCACGACCGCGCCGGGCTGGCCGGACGCCTACAAGCACTGGACCGAGGGCGGCTGGAATGCGGTATCCGGCCCCGAGGATTTCGGCGGCCAGGGCCTGCCGATCGCGATCAACGCCGCCTGCACCGAGATCTGGAGCGCCGCCAATGTCGCCTTCGGCCTCTGCCCGCTGCTGACGGCCTCGGCGATCGAGGCGCTGGACGCGCATGGCAGCGACGAGCTGAAGAAGATCTATCTCGAAAAACTCGTCTCCGGCGAATGGACTGGCACGATGCAACTCACCGAGCCACAGGCCGGCTCCGACGTCGGCGCGCTGCGCACCCGCGCCGAGAAGCAGGCCGACGGCACCTATCGCATCAAGGGGACGAAGATCTTCATCACCTATGGCGAGCACGATATGACCGACAACATCGTGCATTTCGTGCTGGCCCGCCTGCCCGATGCGCCCGCCGGCACCAAGGGCATCTCGCTGTTCCTCGTGCCCAAGTTCATGGTCAATGACGACGGCTCGCTTGGTGCACGCAACGACATCTTTGCGAGCGGCGTCGAGCACAAGCTCGGCATGCATGCCTCCCCGACCTGCACCATGACTATGGGCGATCATGGCGGCGCGATCGGCTTTTTGATCGGCGAAGAGAACCAGGGCATGCGCTGCATGTTCACGATGATGAACCAGGCCCGCCTCGGCGTCGGCCTCGAGGGCGTCGGCGTTGCCGATCGCGCCTACCAGCAGGCTTTGTCGTATGCCCAGGAGCGCAAGCAGGGCCGCGCGGTCGGCAAGAAGGGCGACGGCTCGGACGCCATCTTCGTCCATCCCGACGTCAAGCGCATGCTGATGCGGATGCGGGCGCAGACCGCCGCCGCGCGCACCATCTGCTATGCGACCGCGGTCGCGATCGACGTCTCGACACGCGCCAAGGACCCGAAGGTGCGAGCCGATGCCGCCGCGCGCGCGGCGTTGCTGACGCCGATGGCCAAGGCCTATTCCACCGACATCGGCAACGAAGTCGCCTATCTCGGCGTGCAGATCCATGGCGGCATGGGCTTCATCGAGGAGACCGGCGCGGCGCAACACTACCGCGACGCCC
This sequence comes from Bradyrhizobium nanningense, assembly GCF_004114535.1. GTDB lineage: Bacteria > Pseudomonadota > Alphaproteobacteria > Rhizobiales > Xanthobacteraceae > Bradyrhizobium > Bradyrhizobium nanningense. Next base: position 473,483 of record NZ_LBJC01000020.1, on the reverse strand, counting down.
GCATCACCGCGATCTACGAGGGCACCAACGGCATCCAGGCCATCGACCTCGTCACGCGCAAGCTCGCGGCCAATGGCGGCGCCTCGGTGTGGGCGCTGCTCGACGAGCTGTCGGCAACCGTCAAGCAGGTCGAGGCGTCCAACGACCCCGCCTTCGGCACCACCGGGGCGAAGCTGCGCGAGGCGCTGGAGGCGCTGACGCGCAGCAGCAAATGGCTGCTGGAGCGCGTGACCTCCGCACCGAACGAGGCGCTGGCCGGCGCGACGCCCTATCTGCAGCAGTTCGGCGCCACGCTCGGCGGCTGCCTGCTCGCCGCCGAGGCGCTCGCCGCCAAAGCCGACGGCAACACGGACGCCGCGCGCTACGTCTCCCTCGCGCGCTTCTTCGCCGAGAACATCACCGTGCAGGCCGGCGCGCTGGAGCGCACCGTGACGGAGAGCGCGGAATCGGTCGCAGCGGCGGATGCGGTGCTGTTGGGGTAGGCTGCTCCACGTGTCCGGACGCGCTGCAACGCTTAGCGTCGCTGCGCAGAGCCGGGACCCAGGCCAAAAGAGCCTATCGCGGTGATATGGGCCCCGGCTCTGCAGCACAGCGCTGAACCGGACGATGCTTCGCAGCGCCGGGGGAGCGCCGCGCTGCGTCCGGGGCACGAGAGGTAATCCCCCGGCAACCACCGGTTTTCTTTACTTTTGTCGCCAATTGTCGCGATGCGCGATGGTGCCATGCGGGAACGGCGCCGAAAAGCTTGACCCAGCGCATTGGCACGCCTGCGAGATGATGTAGGCTGATGCTTGGCGAGGACTCGCGACGCGGCGAGCATCGCGGCGAGTGCAGGGGACTGTCATGCCGAATGGCAATATCATCGTCACCGAAGAGCGCGGAACACGCGTGATCACCCTGCGCCGCCCGGGCAAGAAGAACGCGATCACCCAGGACATGTACCGGGAGATGAGCCGCGCGATCGACACCGCGCAGAACAATTCCGATATCCGCTGCATGATCATCACCGGCGGCTCCGGCGTGTTCACCGCCGGCGACGACATCGACGATTTTCTCCACGCCGACGCCTCACGCCCCGAAATGCTGTCCGAAGGTGCCAAGTTCCTCTATTCGCTCGCCCTCAACGTCAAGCCGATCATCGCGGCGGTGGACGGCGCCTCGATCGGCATGGGCACGGTGATGCTGTTCCACTGCGACTACGTGCTGGCCTCGAACGCTGCTACCTTCTCCGCGCCCTATATTCATCTCGGGCTGGTGCCGGTCGGCGCAGCCAGCCTCTTGATGCCGAACACGATGGGATATCAGCGCGCCTTTGCCATGCTGGTGATGGGGCGGACTTTCTCCGCCGCCGAGGCGCATGCCGCCGGCTTCGTCAACACCGTGGTGTCGCCGGGACATACCGAGGTCGAGGCGCGCAAGGTGGCGCGCGAGATCTGCCGGCTGCCGGCCGAGGCGATCGCGACCTCCCGCAAGCTGCTGCGCGCCCCGGCCGAAGAACTCACCCGCCGCATCGATCAGGAAGGCCATCTGTTCGGCGAGCGGCTCAAGTCGAACGAGGCGGTGGCGGCATTCAACGCGTTCGCGAACAGGAAGAAGCGGTAGAATGCACTTTGCGTCTCACCGTGCGGGAGACGCATCAAAGCTTTCTCCGCGAGTCCGGAATCGTAGGGCGGGCAAAGGCGCACTTGCGCCGTGCCCACCCTCTGCCGATGATGGCGAAAGACGTGGGCACGCTTCCGCCTTCGCTCTTTGAGCTTCGGCGGACAAGTCGCTTTGCCCACCGTACGAGACCGTGGTCGGGCACAGAAACCTCATCCGGCCGCGGCGCGTTCACGACAATGCTTCGTGAAAACTTCGCGCGGAACGATTAATCTTGGTTCCATGCGATACCGATCCATCCTTGCCGCACTCTCCCTCACCTTCGCCCTCCCCGCCGCGGCCCAGACCGTAGCCCCCGTCGAGTTGCGCGTGCTCGCGATCAACGATTTCCACGGCAATCTGCGGCCGCCGCCGGGTGGCATCCGCATCGGAGATCCCGAGGACAAAAGCAAAAAAGTGATGGTGGCGGCCGGCGGTGCCGAGTACATGGCGACGCTGGTCAAGCAGCTACGCGAAGGGCACAAGAACACGATCTTCGTCGCCGCCGGCGACCTGATCGGCGCGAGCCCGTTCCTGTCGGCGATGTTTCACGACGAGCCCTCGATCGAATCGCTCTCGACGATGGGGCTTGCGATCACCTCGGTCGGCAATCACGAATTCGACGAGGGCAAGGCCGAGCTGCTCAGGATGCAGAATGGCGGCTGCCATCCGGTCGACGGCTGCCAGGGCCCGCATCCCTTCACCGGCGCCAAATTCCGCTATCTCGCGGCCTCCACCATCGAGACCGCGACCGGTAGAAGCGTGCTGCCGCCTTACGAGATCAGGGAATTCGACGGCATCCCGGTCGCCTTCATCGGGCTGACCTTGAAGGAGACCGCAGGCATCGTCTCGCCATCCGGCATCAAGGGGCTCGAATTCCGCGACGAAGCCGAGACGGTGAACGCGCTGGTGCCGCAGCTGAAGGCGCGCGGCGTCGAGGCGATCGTGGTGCTGATCCACCAGGGCGGCGAGCCCGCCGGCGACTACAATGAATGCCCTGCGATCACCGGGCCGATCGTCGATATCGTCAAGAAATTCGACCGCGCCGTCGACGTCGTCGTCAGCGGTCATACTCACCGCGCCTATGTCTGCGACATCGACGGGCGGCTCGTCACCAGCGGTGACAAATACGGCACGTTGGTCACCGCAATCGACCTGAAGCTCGATCCTGCAACGCGTGACATCGTCAGCGCAAGGGGCGAGAACGTACTTGTCGCCAATGCCTCGCTGGCGAGAGACCCGGAGCAGACCGCGCTGATCGAGGCCTATGACAGGCTCTCGGCGCCGATCGCCAACCGGCCTGCCGGATCGGTGACCCAGACGCTGTCGCGCGTACCGAACGAGGCCGGCGAGAGCGCGCTCGGCGACGTCATCGCGGATGCGCAGCTCGCCGCGACCAAAGACGCCAAGGATGGCAGCGCTGTCATCGCGCTCACCAATCCCGGCGGCATCCGCACCGACATCGTGCCGAAGGAGAACGGCGCGATTTCCTTCGGCGACGTCTTCGCCAGCCAGCCGTTCCGCAACCGCCTCGTTACGATGACGCTGACGGGCAGCCAACTCAAGGACATGCTCGAGCAGCAATGGCTGGACCCGAAGCGGCCGCGGATCCTCCAGGTCTCGAACGGATTCAGCTATGCCTGGGATGCGTCGAAGCCATTCGGCGAGCGCGTGATCCCCGAGAAGATGACGCTGGGCGGCAGGCCGATCGAGCCTGGGAGCGGCTACCGCGTCACCCTCAACGACTACCTTGCCGTCGGTGGCGACGGTTTTTCCGTCGCCAAACAGGGCACCTCGCCGCAATATGGCGGTTACGACGCGGACGCGCTGTTCGCGTTCTTCCGGGCCCACGGACCGATTGGTCCGCTACCGCCCAGCCGCATCCTGCGGGTGAATTGATCGGGATCAAACGACCAGGCCCGCACGCCCCTTTGCCATTGCCGCCCAAGGGCATAGATTGGTTTTGCATTGCGTTTTGGCGCCGGATGCGCCAAGCGACGACGAAAGCCCGTTTCTTGTGAGGCCGACCTGATGAGCACGCTTCTCCTTTCCCACAAGGCCTGCCTCGACCATGTCACCCCACCGGGACACCCGGAAAGGCCCGATCGCCTGCGTGCGGTGGAGGAAGCGCTGTCGCATGAGCGCTTCCAGTTCCTGGCGCGCGACCAGGCGCCGGAAGGCGATCTCGATCTCGTCACGCTCTGTCACAACGAGCATTACGTCACCGAACTGCGCCACATCGCGCCGACCAGTGGGCAGGTCTATGTCGACGGCGACACGTCGATGTCGCCAGGCACGTGGGAAGCTGTGATGCGCGGCGTCGGCGGCGCGGTCGCGGCGACCGAAGCGGTGATGGCGGGCGAGCACCGCAACGCCTTCGTCGCGGTGCGCCCGCCCGGACATCACGCCGAGATCGGCAAGCCGATGGGCTTCTGCTTCTTCGACAATGTCGCCATCGCCGCGCGCCATGCGCAGCGCAAATACGGCATCAAACGCGCTGCCATCGTCGATTTCGACGTGCATCACGGCAACGGCACCCAGGACATCTTCTGGTCGGACCCGACCGTGATGTACTGCTCGACGCACCAGATGCCGCTGTTTCCGGGCACCGGCGCCAAGAGCGAGCGCGGCGATCACGACACCATCGTCAACGCGCCGCTCGCCTCCGAGGACGGCGGGCCGGAATTCCGCTCCGCCTTCGAGAATTTGATCCTGCCGCAGCTCGAAAAATTCAGCCCCGAGCTGCTCGTCATCTCCGCCGGCTTCGACGCGCATTACCGCGATCCGCTGGCCTCGCTGAATTTGCGCGCGGAGGACTATGCGTGGGTGACGCGCAAGCTGGTGGATCTCGCCGACAAGACCGCCGGAGGGCGTGTTGTCTCGGTGCTCGAGGGCGGCTATGACCTGCAAGGACTGAAAGAATCTGTTACGGCGCATGTCGGCGCCCTGATGGGCGCTTGAAAGCACTCGCCACATAAAGCCCGCAAAACCCGCCTTCATTGTGGGCTAAGCGAATCGGGCAATCGGAAACGGATATGGCCGAAAACACCCAAGTCGACGTCTCCAGGCTCACCTTCGAGCGCGCGATCGAGGAACTCGAAACGATCGTGAAGCGGCTCGAGGATGGCAAGGTGCCGCTCGAGGAATCCGTGACGATCTACGAGCGCGGCGAGGCGCTGAAGCGCCGCTGCGAGGAGTTGCTGCGCCAGGCCGAGGCGCGCGTCGACAAGATCACCACTGATGCCAGCGGCCAGGCCACCGGCACGGCTCCGCTCGACGTCCAGTAGGCCGAGGTCCCCCGCTCCGTCTCTGACCGCACTCCCATGGAACGTCTTCGCTAGGAGCGCGGCGTCTGCCATTGCTTTCAGGATCGCACGGCGCCGCTTCTGCGACGGGCCGCGGTTCCATTGCTGTGGATCGGGAATTGGCCGGCTCCGAATCGGCACCGGGAGGCCCCAATTGCACAAAAAAGCCTGACCAAGCACCAGGCAAGCCTGGAACCAGACGTCCTGCGCCACGGTTAACCACTCTGGCCCGCCGGTTGCATCTGCATACCCCTAATCGGTCCAGCGGGTTGGCTTTGGCCCCAGCTTTGGTGTAAAGCTGCGCCGAGTGTGGCTTTTTGCAAGCCTTGCGTGGGCACTGAATACCGACGACAAGCGCTTCAAACTGCTAATGAAATTGGCTTGGGACGGACGAAGCCGATCTAAGTGACAGGGATCACAGAGACTGAACCGGAGCGCACTTAAGCTTACCTAAGCTTGAAGACGGGGCTTTGCCCCATGCAGGTGGCTCCGACGGTTAGGACTCGCGCTGCGCCGATATTGTGCAAACCCATCGCGCCCCGGAATGACCTTCCGGGGCTGACAAATTGGAAATCGCCGTGAACGCATACAGTAAAACGCCGCTTCTCGACACCATCCGGACGCCGGACGACCTGCGCAAGCTCAAGATCGAGCAGGTTCGCCAGGTCGCCGACGAGCTGCGGCAGGAGACCATCGATGCCGTCTCGGTGACCGGCGGTCACTTCGGCGCGGGCCTCGGCGTGGTCGAGCTCACCACCGCGATCCATTACGTCTTCGACACGCCGCGCGACCGGCTGATCTGGGACGTCGGCCACCAGGCCTATCCGCACAAGATTCTCACCGGCCGGCGCGACCGCATCCGCACGCTGCGCACCGGCGGCGGCCTGTCCGGCTTCACCAAGCGCAGCGAGAGCGATTACGATCCGTTCGGCGCCGCACATTCCTCCACCTCGATCTCCGCCGGCCTCGGCATGGCGGTGGCGCGCGACCTCTCCGGCGGCAAGAACAACGTCATCGCCGTGATCGGCGACGGCGCAATGTCGGCCGGCATGGCCTATGAGGCCATGAACAATGCGGGTGCGATGAACTCGCGCCTGATCGTCATTCTCAACGACAACGACATGTCGATTGCGCCGCCGGTCGGCGCAATGAGCGCCTATCTGTCGCGCCTCTATTCCGGCAAGACCTATCGCACGCTGCGCGATGCGGCCAAGCAGATCAACAAGCGCCTGCCCAAGATCATCGCCAACCGCGCCAACCGCGTCGAGGAATATTCCCGCGGCTTCATGATGGACGGCGGCACGCTGTTCGAGGAGCTCGGCTTCTACTATGTCGGCCCGATCGACGGCCACAATCTCGACCATCTGCTGCCCGTGCTGAAGAACGTCCGCGACATGGAGACCGGCCCGATCCTGGTCCACGTCGTGACCCAGAAGGGCAAGGGCTACGGCCCGGCGGAAGCCTCCGCCGACAAGTACCACGCCGTCGTCAAGTTCGATGTTGCCACCGGCACCCAGGCCAAGGCCAAGCCGAACGCGCCGGCCTATCAGAACGTGTTCGGCCAGAGCCTGGTCAAGGAAGCCGAGAAGGACGACAAGATCGTCGCCATCACCGCGGCGATGCCGTCGGGCACCGGCGTCGACATCTTCAACAAGGCCTTCCCCGACCGCACCTTCGACGTCGGCATCGCCGAGCAGCACGCGGTGACCTTCGCAGCAGGTCTTGCGACCGAAGGCTACAAGCCGTTCTGCGCGATCTACTCGACCTTCCTGCAGCGCGGCTACGACCAGATCGTGCATGACGTCGCGATCCAGAGCCTGCCCGTCCGCTTCGCGATCGACCGCGCCGGCCTCGTCGGCGCCGACGGCGCCACGCATGCCGGCTCGTTCGACAACGCCTATCTCGGCTGTCTGCCGAACATGGTGATCATGGCGGCGGCCGATGAGGCCGAGCTAGTCCACATGGTAGCGACCCAGGTCGCGATCGACGACCGTCCGAGCTCGCTGCGCTATCCGCGCGGCGAAGGCCGCGGCGTCGAGATGCCCGAGGTCGGCATTCCGCTCGAGATCGGCAAGGGCCGCATGATCCGCCAGGGCAGCAAGATCGCCCTGCTCTCCTTCGGCACGCGCCTCGCCGAATGCGAGAAGGCCGCCGACGAGCTCGCCGCCCACGGCCTTTCCACCACGATCGCCGATGCGCGCTTCATGAAGCCGCTCGACACCGAACTGGTGCTCAAGCTCGCCCGTGACCACGAGATCCTGATCACGATCGAGGAAGGCTCGGTCGGCGGCTTCGGCTCGCATGTCGCGCAATTCCTGACCGACCAGGGCGTGCTCGACAGCGGCATGGTCAAGTTCCGCTCGATGGTGCTGCCCGACGTGTTCCAGGACCACGACACGCCCGCCGCGATGTACGGCCGTGCCGGTCTCGACGCCAAGGGCATCGTCGCCAAGGTGTTCGAAGCGCTCGGCAAGGACGTGAAGGCCGAGACGGTCAAGTTGGCCTGATAGTGAGTTCACCTCTCCGGCTTGCGGGAGAGGTCGGATCGCTCCTGGCGATGCGAAGCATCGTCCAGTGCGATCCGAGTGAGGGTTTTCTCTTCTTTGGGGGTCTCGCTAGCTGAGACACCCTCTCCCCACCCCTCCCCCGCAAGCGGGGGAGGGAGCAGACCGGGCACCCTCCGGCTTGCTCCTCGACCCAGATTTTCCGGTACTGACGCATGAAAATCTATCTGGCAGGTCCCGACGTGTTCCTGCCGGATGCGATCGAGATCGGCCGACGGAAGGTCGCGATTTGCGCGGCTCATGGCCTCACCGGCCTCTATCCCCTCGACAACGCCATCGATCTCACCGCGCCTGATGCCGCACGGCAGATCTTCTGCGGCAACGAGGCGATGATGGACGAGGCCGATGCCATCATCGCCAACCTCACCCCGTTCCGCGGCGCCGGCGCCGATCCCGGCACCGTCTACGAGCTGGGCTACATGGCCGGGCGCCGCAAGTTCTGTCTCGCCTATTCCAACGACGGCGCCACCTATGCCGACCGCGTGGGCCGCTTCATGGACGTGACGTCCGAGGACGGGCGGCTGGTCGACGCGCAGGGGCTGATCGTCGAGGATTTCGGCCTCGTCGACAATCTCATGATGATCCATGCGCTGGAGCTGCATGGCTGCCCCCTGGTGACGCCGGCCGTGATGCCGATCGACGTCTGGCACGATCTGGCCGCGTTCGAGGCTTGCGTCCGGATGGCGGCCGCGCGATTGATGGCTACATAAGCCCATCAACCGTCCCAAGAAGCGGACCATGAGAGCGTGATGTCCCCTGCCCGCAAGCGCGCAGATGTATTGCTGGTCGAGCGCGGCCTGTTCGAGAGCCGGGCGCGGGCGCGCGCGGCGATCGAGGCCGGCCTCGTCACGGCCGACGACAAGCAGGTTTCAAAACCGTCGGAGACGATTGCCGAGAACGCCGTGATCCAGGCCGAACCGGCGCACCCCTACGTCTCGCGCGGCGGCGTCAAGCTCGCCGGCGCACTGGAACGCTACAGAATCGAGATCGAGGATCATGTCTGCCTCGACGTCGGCGCGTCCACGGGCGGCTTCACCGAGGTGCTGCTGGCCAACGGCGCGAGCCTGGTGTTCGCCATCGACGTCGGCACCAGCCAGCTGCATCCCTCGCTGCGCGATCATCCCAAGATCGTGTCGATGGAGGAGACCGACATCCGCAGCTACGACGGCAAGCGGCTGCCGGCGCGGCCCGATGTCGTCGTCATCGACGTCAGCTTCATCTCGCTCAAGACGGTGCTGCCGGTGGCACTGTCCCTCGCCGCCGCGCCGATGAGCCTGCTGGCGCTGATCAAGCCGCAATTCGAGGCTGACAGGAAGCACAACAAGAAGGGCATCGTCCGCGACGCCGCCGTGCACCAGGAGATCTGCGACGACATCGCGGCCTTTGCCGCGTCGCTCGGCTGCACCGATATCGAGGTCTTTCCCTCCTCGATCGCGGGCGGTGACGGCAATATCGAATTCTTCCTGGGCGCGCGCCGTGGTTGAGCGTCTGACCATCGATCATGTCGGTCATCGCGGCGACGGCGTTTGCCTCACCGCGGGCGATGCGATCTACGTGCCCTACACGCTCGGCGGCGAGACCGTCGAGGTCGACCACGTCGTGGGGCATCATCCCGACCGCCGCAAGCTGCTCGCGGTGGAGGTCGCAAGCCCGGAACGCATCGAACCGTTCTGCCCGCATTTCGGCGTCTGCGGCGGCTGCGCGATCCAGCACTGGGCGGCAGAGCCCTATCACGCCTGGAAGCGCGGCATCGTGGTGGAGACGCTGGCACAGGCCGGCATCGATTGTGAGGTGGCGCCGCTGGTCGACGCCCACGGCGCCGGCCGCCGGCGCATCACCCTGCACGGCCGGTTCGGCACGCACGACATCCTCAAGGTCGGTTTCTCCGCGACGAGCTCGCACGACGTCATTCCCATTGATCGCTGCCCGATCCTCGATCCCGCGCTCGACGGCGCGCTCGATGCAGCCTGGGCGATCGCCGAACCGCTGACGTCGAAGATGCCGGTGACCAAGCCGCTCGACATCCAGGTTACCGCCACCGCCAACGGCCTCGATATCGACGTGCGCGGCTCCGGGCCGCTGCCGACGCCGCTGGTCACTGCGCTGTCGCGCGTCGCCGAGCAGCATCGCCTGGCACGGCTGACGCGGCATGGCGAGCTGGTGCTGCAACGCTTGCCGCCAATTGTGAAGATGGGCCGCGCCGAGGTGACGCTGCCGCCGGGCTCATTCCTGCAGGCAACCGTCGCGGGCGAAGACACGCTGGCCGCACTCGTTGTCGAACGCGTCGGCAAGGCCAAGGAGGTCGCTGATCTGTTCTGCGGCGTCGGCCCGTTCGCGCTACGGCTCGCCGAGAAGGCGCGCATCGCCGCGTACGACAGCGACGCCGGCGCCGTCGCAGCACTGGCGAAAGCAGCGCGCACACCAGGCCTGAAACCGATCAAGTGCGAATCGCGCGACCTGTTTCGCCGCCCCCTGGTGCCTCCCGAGCTGCGCGACTTCGACGCCGTGGTCTTTGATCCGCCGCGCCAGGGCGCGCAGGCGCAGGCCCTGAAGCTCGCTGCAAGCAAAATGCCAGTGGTGGTCGCGGTGTCCTGCAATGTCGCGACCTTCGCTCGCGACGCGCGACTGCTGATCGACGGCGGCTACCGGCTGGAGGCGGTGGTGCCGGTCGATCAGTTCCGCCACACGCCGCATGTGGAGCTGGTGGCGCGGTTCAGCCGGTAACTTCTACGCCGACGGCTCAAATTGCGGCTGCCATCGCAGCAGATAGGATTGCAGCGAGCGCACCGCGATCGCGAGCAGGATGCCGACGAACATCATGACGAAGATGGCAACCATCATCTCGCTGGCATTGGCCCGCGCCTCGGCCTCGATGATGAGCTTGCCGAGGCCGCGCTCGGCGCCGATGAACTCGCCGACGATGACGCCGATCAGCGCAAAAGACACGGCCGGTAGCAGCGAAGCGAACACCCAGGCCAGCGCGGACGGGATCACGACGGTGCGCAGCACCGTGAATTCGCTGGCGCCGAGCAGACGGGCAGCGGCGATCTGATCGCGGTCGACCGCACGCGTCCCTTCGAAGGTGTTGAAGAACACCACGAAGAAGACGACGAGCCAGGCGGTGGCGATCTTGGAGAGGTCGCCGAGGCCGAAGATCAGGATGACGAGCGGTACCAGCGCAATGCGCGGTATCGAGTTGAGCGCCACGACGTAGGGCCCGAACACGCGGGCAAGGAAATCCGAACGGCCAAGGACGAGGCCCGCCGCGATGCCGCTCGCCGCGCCGAACAGAAAGCCCCACCAGGTGTTCTTCAAGGTGACGAGCGTGGCGAGCCACAGATTGTTGTCGTTGCTCTTGATGCAGGTGGCGAAACCGCCTGCATCGGCGAAGCAGCCGAGCCGCAAAAAACTCTGCCAGATCAGCGACGGCTTCGCGACGAAATAAGGATCGAGGACCTTCGGCACGTAGGCCTTCGGCAGCAGCGCCCTGCTCCACTCGAAGCCCCACTGCCAGACGACGAGAATAGCTGCGAGAATGGCCAGTTGCCAGAACAGGATGACGGCGCGGCTGTTGGACATGGTCAGTCAGCCCTGGTGCGGCGGAACTCTTCGCCGAGGGAATGCCAGATGTGCGAATAGAGGCGGCCGAATTCCGCGGTCTCGCGCACGGAAACGGGGTCGCGCGGACGCGGGATAGCGACGTCGAAGTCTTCCTTGAGACGTCCGGGCCGCGCCGAGAGCAGGATGATGCGGCTCGCCAAGGTCAAGGCTTCGCCGAGATCGTGCGTCACGAACAGCACGGTCTGCCGCTCGCGTTCCCAGATCTCCAGCAGCGTCTTGTGCATTTCCAGCTTGGTGTGGGTGTCGAGCGCGCCGAATGGCTCGTCCATCAGCAGGATCTCAGGTTCGAGGATCAGCGTGCGCATCAAGGCGACGCGCTGGCGCATGCCGCCAGACAGCATGCGCGGAAAGCTCTGCCCAAAACCCGAGAGACCAGCCTTCTCGACGGCCGAAGCAACGCGCCGCGTGCGCTCAGTCTTGGGCAATCCGGCGATCTCCAGCCCGTAGCCGATGTTCTGCTCCACGGTGCGCCAGGGAAACAGCGTATCGCGCTGGAAGACGTAGCCGACCCTGGGGTTGACCTTGCCGGTCTCGACCGTGTCCTGGTCGATTAGGATGCGTCCGCCGGAGCGCGGCAGCAGCCCCGCGACCATGTTGAGGATGGTGCTCTTGCCGCAGCCGGATGGACCGAGCAGCGCAACGAACTCGCCCTGCTTGACCTCGAAGGAGACGTCATCCACCGCCACGAACTCGCGGCCGGACGCGTTGAAGCGCTTGGCAAGACGCTGCACGGCGATGCGGGTGCGCGCTGCCGATGTTCGATCCTCCTCGCGCGCGATCGCAAGGCCTTGGCCTGGCGCGGCGATCATTTGTATTTCGCCCTGGCCGCCTGGAGGAAGCTCATATCGACGACATCCTCGTATTTGGTCTCGGGAATATCCGTGCCCTTGCGGTACCAGGCCTTGGCGCCGCGTTCGAACGCGGCCTTGTCGATGACACCGTCGTAGGCCCAGGTCGACTTGTCGAAGCCGAGTTCGGCACTGACCGCGTCGGGATCGATCCCTGAGAAATATTTCGGCGTGACCAGCGCCTGTACTTCCGCGAGCGGCGTCGCCTTCACCAAGGCCATGGCGCGGTAGATCGCGTTGACATAGGCCTGCACCATCGCCTTGTCCTGCTCGACCGTGTCCTGGAGCGTGTAGATCACCAGAACCGGCAGCGTCCCGCCGAAATCCTTCTCGAACACGCCCGGCTTGGACGTGTCGTAAATCGTCCTGCCGAAGCCCTTCTTCTCGACCTCGACGATCCAGCTCGGCGGCGCCATGATGGCGTCAAACTGCTTGGTCTGGAGCGAAGGGAACATCGTGTTGGGCCCGCCGCCGGCGACCCAATTCACCTTGCTGCCCAGCCCGCGCGCTTCGAACACATAAGTGCCGAACACCCAGGTGCCGGACCCGATCGCGGTCGCGGCGACGATCGGCTTGGCGCCATCGGGGCGCTTGTAGTCGGCGAGTTTCTCGACCAAATTGATGCCGCTGTCGTAGAGGTCCTGCCGGACCACGATGTTGGCGTAGGAGCACACCATCTCGGTCGCGAGCAGGATCTTGCAGGGCTTGCCGCGCGCACCGAGCTGGAGTGGGTGGCTGGCATCGCCATGGGCAAACAGCGCCTGCCCTGCCGCCAGCGTCTGGCGACCGAATGTGCCGGCATTGCCGGTGACGAGCTTGGAATCGAGCCCTTCGTCTTTGAAGTACCCCTTCAGCTCCGCAATCATGCCGATGGCGTAGACCGGCGATACCGGTCCGAAAGCGAGCGAGACCTGCTTGGCCTCGGCGCGCAATTGTCCCGGCAGCAGCGATGCGCCGGCCCATGCGGAGCCCGCGATCAGCGCCTGGCGCCTGGTGATGCTCATGTGCTCCTCCTCCCTTGGTTCTTGTTCGATAGCGCCGACCGATCAGGACGGCGCGACCTTGACCGTCCCTGCTTGTCGCAGCGCTTCGATCTCATTCGACGACATGCCGATCTCGCTCAGGATCTCGTCGCTGTGCTCGCCGATCCCAGGTGGATCGTAGCGGTTGAGCAGGCGCCTTCCGTCCATCGAAATCGGCAACAGCGGCGTCTTGGCCTCTCTGCCGTCAGGCAGACGAATGTCGGTCAGGCCGCCCGACTGGTTGAGATGCGGATCATCGAAGAGATCGCCGGGCTTGTTCACCGGCGCGTAGGGCAGATCGAGCTGCTCGAGACGGGCGGCGAGATCGGCCTTGTCCCATTGCTTGAAGATCTTCGCGATCTCGGGGATCAGCCAGCTGCGATGATCGACGCGGTCGTTGCTTGTCGCAAAGCGCGGATCAGCGAGCCAGGCTTGGCGATCGAAGGCCCGACAGAATGCCTCCCACTGCTCTTCGCCGACGATGGTGACGAACAGCTTCGAGCCGTCCCTTGTGTCGAACAGATCGTAGACCGGCCACGGGCTGTCCTTGATCGAATACGGGATCGACGGCTGGCCGCTGACCACCTCGCACATCATGGCCTGCGCCATCAGGAACACGTTGTTTTCGTAGAGCGCACTCTGGATGTAACGACCTCGCCCGGTCCGCTGCCGCTCGGCGAGCGCAGCCTGGATCGCGATCACGCCGAACATGCCGCCCATGACGTCGTTGACCGAGGCGCCGGCGCGCATGGGACGATCGGGCAAGCCGGTCATGTAGGCGAGGCCACCCATCATCTGCACGACCTCGTCGAGTGCGAGGCGGTTCTCGTAGGGCCCCGGCAGATACCCCTTGAGCGAGCAATAGATCAGGCGCGGTGCGAAGGCCGCGACGCTCTCGTAGTCGAGGCCGATCCGCTTCAAGAGGCCCGGCCGGAAATTCTCGATCAGGACGTCGCTGTTCTCGATCAACCTGCGTGCGACGCTCTGGCCTTCCGCGGTCGACGTATCCAGCGCGATGCTGCGCTTGTTGCGGCTGTAGGTGGCGAAGAAGCCGGCGGCAGGTCCCTTGAAGGTGCGGGTGCGGTCGCCCTTGGGCGGCTCGACCTTGATCACGTCGGCGCCGAGATCGGCGAGGATCAAGCCGCAGCTCGGTCCCATCACCATCTGGCTGAATTCGATGACCCGAACGCCTGCCAGCGGACGAAGCTCCGAAGCCGTCTCACGCGCAGCATTGTTCATGCCGCGCTCCGCAGGACTTTGGGGATGCCGGCCTCGTGCAGATGTCCGGTCAAATGTTTCGCCGGGATATGGCGGGCGAGAATCTCGCGCGTCTGCATCAGGCGATCGAGGTCGATGCCAGTGGACAATCCCATGCGCTCCAGCATGAACACGAGGTCCTCGGTGACGATGTTGCCGCGCGCACCGGGAGCAAAGGGACAGCCTCCGAGGCCGGACACCGCGGCGTCGAAGCGGCGGATGCCGGCTTCGAGACCGGCGACCGCATTGGCGAGGCCGGCGCCGAGCGTGTCGTGCAGATGCAGCCGCAGCGTCATGTGCGATCCGACCTCGCGCTGTACCGCCGTGACGATCTGCCCGATCGATTTTGGCGTCGCATAACCGACGGTGTCGGCAAGCCCGATCTCGTCGGCGCGGGCCTCGGCAAAAGCGCGCGCCACACGGCACACGGCCGCTTCGCTCACTTCACCTTCCAACGAGCAGCCGAAGGAGGTTGAGATCGCGCCCATCAATTGCGGTCGCTGGCCCACGGGCCGGGCGTCGATCGCGGCGCGGACCGCGCGAAATGCTTCGATCTGCTCGTCGACCGAGCGGCGCACGTTGGCCTGGTTGTGCGTCTCGCTCGCCGAGATGACGAAATAGACGGCGTCGACGCCTGCCGCGATGGCGCGTTCGGCGCCCTTCGGGTTCGGGACCAGCGCGCCGATGGTCGTCATCTCGTGCGTGAGCGCATGCGCCATCACCGCGTCGACGTCGGCGAACTGCGGCACCACCTTTGGCGGCACGAACGATCCGGCATCGATCTCGCGCACGCCGGCGGCAGCGATCACGTCGATCAGCGCGCATTTCGCTTCGGTCGGAACGAAGATGTCCAGATTCTGGAGACCATCGCGCGGAGCAACCTCGCAAATGTAGACATCGGGCGCGCGCGCCATCGGCTCTCTCCCTGCGTCGATTGTATATTGTTGCACAAAAGAACAATCTGTGGGACAGTCTGTCAAGCCCTAAAACTTGCGTGCACTGCAATGAGCCCACCCGACAGTTCCCGACCACGCAGCGACAAGAACGGTTCCGAACGCGCCGAACATCTCGCCGGCCTGATCATGGCGCTTGCCCGACGCGAAGGCATGAAAGCCGGGGACCGCCTGATCGAGCAAAGGCTTGCGGATGCGCTGGACCTTTCGCGCGCGCCGATCCGGCTCGGTCTCAAGGCGCTGGAAGCGGCAGGGCTGGCGCGCGGCGAGCCACATCGCGGCTTTGTGCTGGCGAAGAATCCAACCAGCATCGCGGCCCAACCCGCGCTCGCCGCGGTCAGGCGCAACGAGCAGGTCTATGCGACCATCGCCGGCGACGTGCTCGCAACACGGCTGCCGGCCGACGTCACCGAGGCGGAGCTGATGCGCCGATACGACGTCACGCGCGCCGAACTGCAGCGGCTGCTGGATCGGATCGCCGCCGAGGGCTGGATCGCGCGCCTGCCGGGCTATGGCTGGCGCTTTGCGGAGACGGTCTCAAGTCCCGAGGCTCAGGCGCAGGCCAAGGCATTTCGCGCGGTGATCGAGCCGGCGGCAATTGCGCAGCCCGGCTTTGCGCTGACGCAGGAGGTGATCATACGCCTGCGCGAGCGCCAGCAACGCGTGTTCGAAGACGAGATCGAGAAGATGACAATCGGCGAGATCTTTCAGTCCGGCTGCGAATTCCACGAAGAGATCATTCGCGGCGCTGGCAATCCATTCTTTCTCGAAGCGCTCAGGCGCGTGAACTCGATCAGACGTCTGTTCGCCTATCGCAGCTTCGCCGACCGCGACGGCATGCGGCGGCATGTGCGCGAGCATTTGCGCCTGCTCGACGTGCTGGAGACGCGACGCTACACCGAGGCGGCCGACCTGATGGCCCGGCACCTGCAACGGCCGCTGGTGGCGGGTCTGTCGTGATACCCGAACCAGGATTCGCCACCCGGTTTTGATTCCGGTCAATCGCTCTGAAGTCCGTTGCTTTAAACGTATCCTGCGCAACGGCATGGAGCGGACGCCTGTGGTTGACCGACGACAGTTCATCGCGACCGCGCTGGGATTGTCCGCGGCGGGTGTCAGCGGATTCCCTGCTGCTGCTACAACGATGACCTACGACGAGGCGGTGACGGCGTCACGGGCTCCGCTGCGGACCGTGCCGCGGGATCGCGAGCTCGTGCGCTTTGCCACCCTCGCCGCCAACAGCCATAACACCCAGCCGTGGATGTTCTCCGCTCGTGGCAACGAAATCGCGATTGCGCCGGATTTTTCGCGCCGCTGTCCGGCCGTCGATCCGGACGACCATCACCTCTTTGTCAGTCTTGGCTGCGCCGCCGAAAACCTCATCTTCGCTGCCTCCACGCTGGGCTGGCACGCCGACCCGGTCATCGACGGCGACCGGATCGTGATCGCGCTCGAGCAAGCCCCGCCGGAGGCATCAGCGTTGGCGGCCGCGATTCCGGTCAGGCAATGCACCCGCGCGGCGTTCGACGGCAGGCCGGTCGCGCCGGAGACCTTGCGCCGGCTCGAAAACGCCTGTCGCGAACCCAACGTCACGGCCATCCTGATGACGGAGCGCGCCGCCATCGCCGGCGTCACCGACTACGTGCTCGAAGGCAACTCGGCGCAAATGCGCGACAAGGCCTTCATGCGCGAGCTCGTGAGCTGGATTCGCTTCAACGAGGCGGAGGCGCTCGCGACCATGGACGGGTTGTTCGCGCCCGCCTCGGGAAATCCCTCCCTGCCGTCATGGCTGGCGCGACCGCTTATGGGTCTCGTCTTCACCGAGAGCGGGGAAAACAAGAAATACCGCGAGCAGCTCGCCAGCTCCGCGGGTGTCGTTGTGCTCGCTGCCGAGCGCAGTGACAAGTCGCATTGGATCGCTGTCGGCCGCGCCTGCCAGCGCTTCGGCTTGCAGGCGACCTCGCTGGGACTCAAATATTCCTTCGTCAACCAACCGGTCGAGGTGGCGACGCTGAGGCCGCAATTTGCGACCTCACTCGGACTCGGCGAACGGCGGTGCGATATCGTGATGCGTTTCGGAACCGGCCCGGATCTGCCGAAATCGCTGCGGCGTCCGCCGGAGCTCGTGATGCAGCTCTAACGACGCAGACCGCTCAATGCCGGTGACTCCCCGGGCAGCATCGACGAGTTGATATCGCTGTCCATGCGCCCCGATTGCTGCTGGATGAAACCGGCGCCGAACGACAGGCTGAGATTCGAGGTCGGCTTGAATTCGACACCCGCAAACGCGCTGTAGCCGGGTGCCGCGCCGGAGGTCAGGGGTGCAACCGAGCTGCCGATGCCATTGCCATATTTCAACGTGTCGAAACCGGCAAAGAACGTCACCGGCAAGCCGCCCGCGGTCTTGGTGGTGTAGCCGAACTGCGTGCTGTCATAGGAGAGCGCGCTGAAATTGCCGGCAAGTCCGGTCTGACTGAGTCCGGTCTGACTGAGACCGCTCCAATTGAGGCTGCCGCGCTGACTGCCGACGAAGAAGCCGTTGGTCGCGCCGCCGCGCCGGTCCGCATCGCCGGCATTGAAGCTGGTGAAATTGCCGTAAGTATCGGAACTCTGGCCGGCGCCGCCGCTGAGGCCGAAAGGCCCGCCGGGGATCCAATATCTCAGCGGCGCGACCTGTGCGTGAGCCGGTGCTGCGGTCAGGCACAGTACAGAGAGCAGAGCTGCAAGAACGGGAGAACGGGCGAGGCTGGACATTGAAGCTACCGTCAACACTTTTGTAGATTATACTCCCCTGATATCATCAATGCCAGCGCAGCGGCCGCGCCAACGTTACGCCCACGGGCCTCCCCGATAACCGAACCCGATGCCGCACGAACGCCGAGCTCGCCATTGCGCGCGGTGACCGAACCCACATCGCGGGATCTCTCTACAGATCGATCGCGTGCATCGCACAGGTGCTGTTCGCGCTCAACGAACGCTATCTCATCAACGAAAAGGGCGCGCTGCACGAAGCGGCCCTCTTGCCGCTGACGATCCCGCGCCTTGTGGAGCAATCCGACGAGATCTGGCGATTGATCGGTGTTGGCGGCTTCGCACAGGCCTGCGCGATCCTGCGACAGGTCGACCGGCAGTTGAAGGCACTGACGCAGCCCGGTGGACCGAGGTCGTGAAAGTTATGCGGTCCGGTCCACGGAGGACGATGAATCGGCCGGCGGATATTTCGTCACCGGCACCATGAAGGATTTCGTGCCGACCTGGTAGATGATCTTGCCGTTCTGCCCGTCATCGGTCGCGATCTGCGCCTGCCCGAACATGATGACATTCTTGTAGACGTAACCGGTGCCCTTACGGGTGACGCCGTCGGTGGTGACGCTGACCTGAGCTTCCTTGCCATCGACCGAGAGCACCTTGAAGCTCGCACTCTTGCCGTTGGCGCTGGAATAGCCGCCCCAGCTTCCCATCAGGCGGCTGTCGGAGACCGGCGGGTCCTGCTTCTCGAGATTCGCGGTCTGCTTGCCGGCGCCCCCGAAGGAGAACAGCATCACCATGTTCTTGCCGTCCTTGGTCCCGACCGTGAGCCCGCCAAAGTTGATAAGCGTGCCCTTGACCTCGGCGAAGCCGCGCTCGGTGTGGCCGTTATGGGTGTACTCGACCTGCGCCCGGGCGCCGCGGATGTTCACGACCTTGAATTCGACGGGCTGGTTGTTGCCCACCCAATTGCCCTTCCAGTCGCCGACCAGAGCACTCTGGTGATACAGCCGCTCGTTGGCGGGCGAAATCTGGTTGGTGCTCGATGAGACGATGGCCATTGGATTGCTCGGAGACGGGCCTGACAAACCCGCTTTCGTTCGCTTCGGCAATGTCAGGATGCCGACCGGAAACGAACAGAAACCATGCGATTAGGGCCACGCACCGGTTAACGAGCCGTTAAGCTCGAGCATCGGACGGACGGGCAAAAGGTCTCAGCCGGAGCCTCAGCGGCCCCAGCGGTCCGACCAGATCTTCTCGCCGATCAGGCAACTGACGCGCGGCTCCTTGTCGGCGACCCGCATCACGGGACGCTCCGGCGTGCGGCCGGCGACCTCCATCAGCAGCTTGGTGCGGATCGCCTCCTTGAACTGGCCGCGGTCCTTGATCGTGATGACGAAGGCGCCGGGGCCGCCGATGACGCAATCCTCGTAGTAGAAATCGAGATTGTCGATATCCATGGTCGAATAGGACGGCTCCTTGACCATGATCGGCAGGCCGTTGATGACGATGCCCTTCTCGAGCGCGGCATCGCGCGCCACCGTGACCGGGCCGCCATTGTTGTTGGGACCGTCGCCGGAAATGTCGACCACGCGGCGCAGGCCCCGATAGGGATCCTCGTCGAACAGCGGCATCGCGAAAGTGATCGCACCCGAGATCGAGGTGCGCGAGGCGCGCCGGATCGGCGTCTTCAGGATCTCGGCGGCGACCGCATCCGCCGTCTCGGGACCATCGATCAGCCGCCAGGGGATGATGATCTTCTGGTCGCTGGAGGCAGCCCACTCGAAATAGGTCACCGCGATCCGGCCGTTCGGACCGAGCTTCAGCGCCTGGAGGAACTCCTTCGACTGGATCGCCTGCGCATAGCCCTCGCGCTGGATCGCGAGCTCGTCCATGTCCATGGAGTAGGACACGTCGACCGCGAGAACCAGCTCGACATCGACCGTCTGCGCGTCTCTGTCGGCCGCTGGCCGCTGCGGCTGATTCTTGGGCGATTCAAATTTTGGTCCTGGTGCCGCGATGCCCGCGACGTCCCCTCCGGCAAACATGCCGGCCACCAGCACAGCCCCGATCGAGAACAGCAAGCGCATCGCAGCCTCCCGTCGTATGACGTGATGGTGACATGCAATCGCGTTGCCGCAAAGCGCGAAGATCGCCTGCGCTTCACATTCGAGTTAAGGATCTGCGGCTTAGGCGTACACGCGCCTTGCGCAATGCTGCCGCCGTGTTGCCGCGCTTGCGCCGCTGGAACACGCTCGTGCGCTCGCGCCATCGGGCTCGTGATGCGCGAAGCGGGAGCGACGCGCACGGGGACAGAACTCCCCGCCCACTTGTCCGAAGCGATTTCCGTGCTAGGTTGGCCGCACAGATGGGGAAGGAGTCTCCCCGATAACCGCCCGGCGGTCGATGACCTTGTGGGCTGATGACTCCTGCTTGAGGAGGGGCAATCTTTGAGCCTCTGCCTTCGGCGGGAGCCTGGACAAACCCGCCCGTGGCGGGTTTTTTGTTGTCCGGCGACGAAGGCCGGAGAAGGCGAAGACGTGACGACGACGACACCGAATGCCGCGAGTGCGGGGCTGCCCAGAGGAATCTGGGTGCTCGGCTTCGTCTCGATGCTGATGGACATCTCCTCCGAGATGATCCACGCGCTCCTGCCGGTCTATCTCGTCACCGTGCTCGGCGCTTCGACGCTGACCGTCGGCTTCATCGAGGGCATTGCGGAGGCGACGGCCTCGATCACCAAGATCTTTTCCGGCGCGCTGTCGGACTGGCTCGGCCGCCGCAAGCTGCTCGCCGCACTGGGCTATGGCCTCGCCGCCTTGACCAAGCCGCTGTTCCCGCTTGCGCCCAGCGTCGGATGGCTGGTGGCCGCGCGCTTCGTCGATCGCGTCGGCAAGGGCATTCGCGGCGCGCCGCGCGATGCGCTGATCGCCGATATCGCCCCCGTCGGCCTGCGCGGCGCGAGCTTTGGCCTGCGGCAATCGCTCGACACCATCGGCGCCTTCGTCGGGCCGCTGGTGGCGATCGGCCTGATGTGGTGGACCGCCGACAATTTCACCGCCGTGTTCTGGGTGGCGGTGCTGCCGGCCTTCCTGTCCTTCGGCTTGATCGCGTTCGCGGTGAGCGAGCCGGATCCGGATCCGAGCCGGCAGCCCGCAGAGAATCCGCTCAACCTCGCCGCAATGCGGCAGCTCGGAGCGATCTATTGGCGCGTCGTGGCCGTCGGAATCGTCTTCACGCTGGCGCGCTTCAGCGAGGCCTTTCTGATCCTGCGCGCACAGAACATCGGGCTCAATGCGATGTGGGTGCCGGCGGTGCTGGTGCTGATGAACATCGTCTACGCCCTGTCGGCCTATCCGGCCGGCGTGCTCTCTGACCGGATCAACCGGACCGGCCTGCTCGCGCTCGGGCTCGTCTTCCTCGCCGGTGCCGATCTCGCGCTTGCGCTGCTGCCGAATCTGGGAGGCCTTGCACTCGGCGTCGTGCTGTGGGGGTTGCATATGGGACTGACGCAAGGCCTGCTCTCGGCCCTCGTCGCCGACGCCGCGCCGCCCAGCCTGCGCGGCACCGCGTTCGGCTATTTCAACCTGTTCACCGGCCTTGCCCTGCTGGCCGCGAGCGTGATCGCGGGCGCGCTGTGGGATGCCTATGGTCCGGCGGGAACGTTCCTTGCGGGGCTCGGCTTCGCGCTGGTCTCGCTACTGGGGTTGCTCGCCGTCGGCGACGGTCTCGCGCCGGAGGACAAATCATGACGGGGGGGCGTTCGTCGTGCTGAGCGGGGCAATCGCGATCATGATCGGCAGCGCCCTGGGCGGCTGCGCGCGCTATTTCGTCTCCGGTGTGATCGCGCGGCGGCTGGGCGAAACGTTCCCGTGGGGCACCATGACCATCAACGTCACCGGCGCCTTCGTGATCGGCATCTTTGGCGCGCTGGCGACCCATCCCGGCTCGGCCTTCGCCGCGCCCACGCCGTGGCTGTTCGCGGTGACCGGCTTTCTCGGCTGCTACACCACGGTGTCCTCGTTCAGCCTGCAAACGCTGACGCTCGCGCGGAGCGGCGAGCCGACGCATGCGCTCGGCAATATCGTGTTCTCGGTCGGGCTGTGCCTTGCCGCCGTCAGTTGCGGCTTCCTCCTTGCGGATCGTCTGGGAGGCTAGCGGATGGAATTTGGAGACGTATCGGCAGTGCGGCGCCTTCACCAGGGGGGCTCTCCGCGCGTCCGACTCTCACCTCCCTCGCGGAGAGCCCCCCTCACCCCGACCCTCTCCCCGCGCGCGGGGAGAGGGAGAACAGGCCGCGGCTGATGAACTTCCCTTCCGCCGAGCGCTGGCGCACTGCGATGCTCTATGCCTGGGTTGCCGCGGGCAGCGTCGTCGGCGGCTTGACGCGTTATCTGGTCGGGCTTGCGCTCGATACCGGACCGGGCTTTCCCGTCGCGACGCTGTTCATCAACGCGATGGGATCGCTGATCATCGGTTTCTACGCGACGCTGACCGGCCCCGACGGCCGCATGCTGGCGCGGCCCGAGCACCGGCAGTTCGTCATGACCGGGTTCTGCGGCGGCTACACCACCTTTTCGACCTTTAGCCTGGAGACCTTCCGCTTGTTCCACGGCGGCATGAAATACACGGCGCTCGCCTACATCGTCGCATCCGTGATCTGCTGGCTGGTGTCGGTCTGGATCGGCCATATGATGGCGAGCCGCTACAACCGCTTGACAAGGAGCTGAGCATGCAAATTCCCAATCAGGCCGTTTTGCTCCGGATCTTCATCGGCGAGAGCGATCACTTCGACGGCAAGCCCCTCTATGAAGCCATCGTGATGACGGCGCGCGAGCGGCACCTTGCGGGCGCCACCGTGCTGCGCGGGCCGATGGGGTTCGGTAAATCGAGCCGGCTGCACACCTCGAAGATCCTGCGGCTTTCGGAAGACCTGCCGCTGCTGATCGAGATCGTCGACAGCGAAGACAACATCAACGCATTCCTGCCCATCCTGGACGGCATGATGTCGAGCGGGCTGATCACCTTGGAGAAGGTCCAGGTCCTGCAATATGGTGCGAAGGCCGCGAGCTGATCGCCGCGGCTGGGAACCGAGCCCGCCGATTCCAGGAGGCGGAATGAACGACACCGTCACCAAGCCGAAAACCAGGACCAAGACCAAGGTCGAGCGGCCGAAGCTGCACAAGGTCATCCTGATCAACGACGACTACACGCCGCGCGAATTCGTCACGATGGTGCTCAAGGCCGAATTCCGCATGACGGAGGATCAGGCCTATAAGGTCATGATCACCGCGCACAAGCTGGGTGCCTGCGTTGTCGCGGTGTTCACCAAGGACGTCGCCGAGACCAAGGCGACGCGCGCCACCGACGCCGGCCGCGCCAAGGGCTACCCATTGCTGTTCACGACCGAGCCGGAGGAATAGGCGCCGCCTGCCCGCTTCGGGACAATTTTAGCGATCCGCACTACCGCAGGTTTAATCTCCTGTGTCACCACGATGCAATGACGGTCGCACTACGCAAACAGCTCGCGCTCAAGCCGGCCCGCCCCGAAACCTCGTTCGGTCCGTTCAGGCTCCTGCACGCCCTACCCTGGCTGATCCTGGCGGCTGCGATGCGCGTGATCGCGTTCGGCGGCGGCGCGACGGCGCTGCCCGCGATCATCGTTGCGGACATTGCGGTGCTGCTGGCCTTCTTTGCGACGGCACAACAATCGATCGAGGCGGCGGGTGGCCAATCCTCGCTCGGTACGCTGACATTGGGCGAGCAGTTCAAGCTTTCCTTCTCGATCCTGTGGCGGATCATGCTCGTGATGATCGCGGCGGCGCTCGGCGCCGCAGCGGCCGGCTACGAGACTTCGTATCATCTCTTGGCGGGCCTCGACGGCATGGCGTTCGACCAGTTCACCCATCCCGGGCGATTCTGGAGCGCATGGATCGCTGCCATCGTGCTGCTCATGATCGTTCGCGCCGAACGCGATAACGGCAGGGTCGCCCTGTTCGCCGCGATCGGCGAATTCGCACGGCGCGGGCTGTGGCTCGGCGCCGCCGTCATCATCCTCGGCGTCGTCAACATCGCGCTCGCCCATGGACAGGAAGCGGTGCGGACTGCGATCTGGAATTTCTGGCAGACCTCATCGGCGACGCAGTTCACCAAGAACCTGATCTATTTCGTCTTCATCTTCAGCTTCGCCATGCTGCGGCTGTGGATCACCTTGAGCGTCCTCACGCTCGGGCTGAAGCAGTCCTATGTTCGCGACAGCTGACGCCGCCGACAGCTAACGGCGCCGACCGCTAGGCCATCACGACCGGCGTTTCCTCCACCAAGCCGTATACGCGCTGCGCCTTGGAAAAGCCCGCGATCGGAAATTCGCCGAGTTCGTGCCAGTCGTGGCGGCAGACATTGGCAAAACCTTCCGAGGCGACGACGGTCCGTCCCAGGCGCCCCGTGATCTTCTCGAGCCTTGCGGCAAGGTTGACGGCGGGGCCGATGCAGGTGAAGTCGAGGCGGTTGCCGCCGCCGATATTGCCGTAAAGGATGTTGCCGACGTGCAGCGCGACGCCGAAGCGGAAGCGCTCGATGGCCTCGCCGACTGGAAAAGCCAGCGCCTCGACGCTGGCGCGGGATTCACGCGCGGCCTCCAGCACGCGCGAACAGACGTGGGCGGCATCGCCGACATATTCGTCGATCGGGAACACGGCGAGCAGGCCGTCGCCCATGAACTTCAGCACCTCGCCGCCATGGCCCCGGATCGCGGTGACCTGGCAGTCGAAATAGTGATTGAGGATCTGGACGACGGTCTCGGCCGGCAGGCGGTCCGACAGCGCGGTGTAGCCGCGCAGGTCCGACAGCCAGATCGCAGCCTGCATGGTGTCGTTGTGGCCACGGCGGATCTGACCGCCGAGGATGCGCGCGCCGGCGCGATTGCCGACATAGGTGTCGAGCAGCATCTCGGCGGTGCGGCGCAGGCTGATGATCTCGCTGACGCGCGCCAGCGGCGTCACGATGGTCCGGATCGCCGCGATGTCGTCGTCGCTGAAGCCGCCGGGACGGCGCGTGACCCAACTCGTCGCGTGGATCGAGCCGTCGAGATACGGCATCGGCATCGCGACATAGTCGGTGACGCCTTCAGCCCGCATGTCATCGAGGAACGGAAAGCGCTTGCTGTCGGGATCGTCCATCCGTCCGCGGACCTCGATCCCCTGCTCGAACACGATGCGGAGCGGGCTTGCGGCGAATTCAGGCGTGTCCAGAATGTCGAAATCGACGGTGCCGATTTCGACCTCCTCGCCCTGCCGCCAGATGAAGTTCCGGCCCAAGATTTCCGGATGCAGCGTGCGGATGAAGATGCCGAACCGCCATAGCGGCAGGCCGGCTTCGACCAGATGCTCGCAAACGTCCGCGATCATCTCGGCCGGGGTTCCCGACGATCTCGCGCCGTCGATCAGCCAGTTGGTGATGCGCTGGAGCTCGGAGCTTTCCATGCCAGCATTTGCGGACGAAGTTGCGGGATCGTCAAGCTGCGCGGTGGGCTGGTGGGTTTCGAAGGCAACTCTGATATGTCAATCTCGGCAATCCTGATCGACGTCCCGGTCGTTTCGGCCGGGACGTCGATGGACTAGGTCACGGCGCTTCGCTGGCTGGCAGACTGCGCTGGCCGGCTCTGCGAGCCGATGCGCGTAAACACCAGCCAGGCGAACAGCAATACGCTGAGGCCCACGATGATGGACGCGACGCCGACCACGGGCTCGGCGGCCTCGGTGCCCTTGAGCTTGAACGCCAGCGCACCCAGCATCACCGGCAGGCCGACGTTGTGCATCCAGAACTGCGCGGTGGCGATCCGCCCTACGCTGACGGACGGACAGACGATGCCGATCAGCCCGAACAGCGCCATCGAGACCCAGCCAAGCAGGTTGATATGGGCGTGCAGCGGGAACAGCGAATGGTCGCCTGACGCGCCCATCACCACCCCGAGGATCACCCCGACGGCAAAGTACAAGGTCGCCAGCCGGAGCCAGGCGCGAGCGCGCGGGTTGTCGTTCATGGCACTTTCTCCTCGATGATCCTCAGGAGGCCAGCGGCGCATTGAGCTGTTGCAGGATCGACGCGAAATCGAGCCAAACGTTTTCGCGCTTGATCTGGCCGTCCGGTGCCATTTCGAACACATGCAGCAGTCGGAAACTCAACTTGCGTCCATGACCGGGAATTCCGAACGGCGCGCCGGGTGCGGTCCCGGCCCACAGGCTCTCGTCGACCACGAAATCCGCTCCGTAGTAGCGCCGCAGCGTCGTGACCTTCTCGCCCGAGAGGTCAGCGAACAAAGTATCGTAGAAGCCGCGAGCGGCAGTCTTACCGTGCACCGGGCCGGTCGGATAGCCGACGACATCGTGCTCGACGTCATCGACCATCGTGCTCAGGACGCCATCGACGTCATCTTCGGCCTCGAAGCGAAAGTGGCGGTCGATCATGCGATCAAAGGTCTTCTTCAATTCGTCGTTCATCCATTTCCCTTTTATTGGATTAGTGTCTATAATGAGACTAACGCCTCTTAATAAGACGAGTGTCTCACATATGCCAAATCGAAAGTCAAGCCGGCGCGCGGATGGAGATCAGGTCGAGAGCGATGGCCGCGCAAACCAGAAGCGCCGCACGCGCCAGGCTCTGATCAGCGCCGCGATGGCGTTTCGTGACGAGGGTTACAACCCGACATTGGCCGAGGTGGCCGAGCGCGCGCTGGTGTCGCGCGCCACCGCTTATCGCTACTTCTCGTCAGTCGAAGCGCTGATCAGTGAGACGGCAACGGAACGCGGGCTGCTGCCTTTGGAGCACTTCTGGCGCCCTGGCGACGATCCTGCCGGCGGCATCTCACGCGCCGCGCGCGACATGATGAAGCTCATGCTGAATGACGAAATCGGCCTGCACGTGATGGAACGCTCGTTCATGGCCGTCTGGATCGACAACGATCCAAGCGCGCGGCCGCCGCGGCCCGGTCGCCGCATGAAATACATCGGACCGATCGTCGAGTCGCTGAAAGGGGAGCTGTCACCTTCGGCGCGCAAGCGCCTGGCGCACGCACTGTCGATGGTGATGGGCAGCGAGGCCGCACTGGCGATCCGGGACATCGGCGGCGCGAGCGTCGATGAGGCGCTCGCTGCCGCGGCGTGGGCGGCGCAGGCGCTGCTGAACCAGGCGCGGATCGATGCTGGGGAGGCGCGCCGCAAGTAAGCTGCTGGCGCTTGGCGAAGCGCCCTGGTTCAGCGTCCTCCTAGCGCCCCACTTGCCCGCGGTCGCGCAGAAAGTGGTCGGCCAGCACGCAGGCCATCATGGCTTCGCCGACCGGGACGGCGCGGATGCCGACGCAGGGGTCGTGGCGGCCTTTCGTGAAGATTTCGGTGTCTGCGCCCTTGCGATCGACAGTCCGGCGGGGCTGCAGGATCGAGGACGTCGGCTTCACCGCGAAACGCACCACCACCGGCTGCCCCGTGGAGATTCCGCCCAGCACGCCGCCGGCATGGTTGGACAGGAAGCGCGTGCCATCGTTCCCAGTGCGCATCTCGTCCGCGTTTTCCTCCCCAGTCAACTCTGCCGCGCCAAAACCGGCGCCGATCTCGACGCCTTTCACTGCGTTGATGGTCATCATCGCACCCGCCAGATCGGAATCGAGCTTGGCGTAGATCGGCGCGCCAAGTCCGGCGGGCACGCCTTCGGCGACGATTTCGATCACCGCGCCGATCGATGAGCCGCTCTTGCGGATGCCGTCGAGATAGGTCTCGAAGAACGCGGCCTTGTCCTTGTCCGGACAGAAGAACGGATTCCTTGCGATCTCGTCCCAGTCCCACTTCGCGCGGTCGATCTTGTGCGGGCCGATCTGCACCAGAGCGCCGCGCACCCTGACGTCGGGCAGCACCTTGCGCGCGATGGCGCCGGCGGCAACGCGCGTCGCGGTCTCGCGCGCGGAGGAACGGCCGCCGCCGCGATAATCGCGCAGACCGTATTTGGCCTCATAGGTGAAGTCGGCGTGGCCGGGGCGAAACTTGTCCTTGATCTCGGAATAGTCCTTCGAGCGCTGGTCGGTGTTCTCGATCAGGAGCCCGATCGGCGTCCCCGTCGTCACCTGCACGCCAGTCTCCGGATGCGCCATCACGCCGGAGAGGATTTTGACCTGGTCCGGCTCCTGGCGCTGGGTGGTGAAGCGCGATTGGCCGGGCCGGCGGCGGTCGAGGTCACCCTGGATGTCGGCCTCGGTGAGCGGGATCATGGGCGGACAGCCGTCGACCACGCAGCCGATGGCCACCCCATGGCTTTCGCCGAAGGTGGTGACGCGGAACATGTGGCCGAAGGTGTTGAAGGACATCCGTCTCTAGCTCGTAAGTCAGTGCTGACTTGTGGTAACGCGCCCTGAAATGAGGGTCAAATGCCCACCGCAGTCGTCATGGCCGGGCTTGTCCCGGCCATCCACGTTCTTTGCTGCCAAAAACAAGAAAGCTCGTGGATGCCCGGGACAGGCCCGGGCATGACGGCGAGGACGGGCGCCGCCGTCAACTAAATTTCTCCAGCCGGCCGTCGCGGAACACGTAGACGGCGCCCTGCTGGATATAGAGTTCTGCGGCGCTGGCGGGGGTCTCGATGCCGAGGGCGACCATCAGGGCCCGGCAGGTCCCGCCATGGGCGACCGCAACAGTGTCGACCAGCAGTGACTCGTACCAATCCAGCATGCGCAGCTGCACCGCCGCGTAGGTCTCGCCGCCGGCGGGCGCGACCGTCCATTTGTCGGCGAGGCGCCTCGCATAGACGTCCGGATCGGACGCCTCGCTTTCGGCCAGCGTCAACCCCTCCCAGGAGCCGTAGCCGATCTCGCGCAGGCGATCGTCGAGCGAATAGTCGGAAGGCGGCAATTCGAGCTTGCCGCGCGCGAGTTCCATGGTCTGCCGCGCGCGGCCGAGCGGGCTCGACACGTAAGGCAGCGCCGCTCGGTCCTTGCCCTCGCGCCTGAAGAGATCCGCCAATACGCCGGCGGCGTGCACGGCCTGACCGCGGCCGCGCGCATTCAACGGAACGTCCTGGGTGCCCTGGAGCCGTCCGAGTGCATTCCACTCAGTCTCGCCGTGGCGAAGGAAGTAGATGGTGGGCACGGGCGTTCCAGAGCTAACGGCTAGTCCTTGCCGCCGAACGAAATGTCCGGCGCATCGGGCCGCTTCATGCCCAGCACGTGATAGCCGGAATCGACGTGGTGCACCTCGCCGGTGACGCCGCGCGAGAGGTCAGAGAGCAGATACAGCGCGCTGCCGCCGACGTCCTCGGTCGAAACGTTGCGCCGCATCGGCGCGTTGTATTCATTCCACTTCAGAATATAGCGGAAGTCGCCGATGCCGGAGGCGGCGAGCGTCTTGATGGGACCTGCCGAGATCGCGTTGACGCGGATGTTCTTCTCGCCGAGATCGGCGGCGAGATAGCGCACGCTGGCCTCCAGCGCCGCCTTCGCGACGCCCATCACGTTGTAATGCGGCATCCACTTCTCGGCGCCGTAATAGCTTAGCGTAATCAGCGAGCCGCCATCCGTCATCAGCTTCTCGGCGCGCTGCGCCACGGCCGTGAACGAGTAGCAAGAGATCAGCATCGACTTGGAGAAATTCTCCGGCGTGGTGTCGACGTAGCGGCCGTCGAGTTGCTCGCCATAGGCGATCGCGTGCACCAGGAAGTCGATCTTGCCCCACTTCTCCTTCAGCACCGCGAACGCCGCATCGATGGTCGCGGCATCGGTGACGTCGCAATGGCCGAGGACGAGACCACCGATCTCGGCGGCCAGCGGCTCGACGCGCTTCTTCAGCGCATCGCCCTGATAGGTGAAGGCGAGCTCGGCGCCGGCGGCGTGGCATGCCTTGGCGATGCCCCAGGCGATCGAGCGGTTGTTGGCAAGGCCGAGGATCACCCCGCGCTTTCCCTGCATCAGACCTGAATTCTGCGCCATGTTTGAACGTCCCGTCGAACTCTTGCTGAAGTCTGGAGGTACACCAGCCCTCCCCTGCGGTACAGCCCTAATACGTCGCGTTAACGCTGTTTCGAGCACCGGAATAGCCGTTCCATTCGGGTGTTATGATCGCTATAGGCGCTCGCGCCTGACACCAGGACGTCAAGACCGCAATGAGTGCGTTTCGCCAGAGTGTGGAAGCCATGATCCCGGCGTTGCGCCGCTACGCCCGTGCGCTCACGCGCGACGCGGATGCGGCCGACGATCTGGTGCAGGACACGCTGGTGCGGGCACTGCGTTCGGAGCGATTGTTTCTCGGAGGCGACGTCAGGAGCTGGCTCTACACGATCCTGACCAACCTCAACAAGAACCGGCGGCGCTCGCTGGCAAGGCGGCCGCAGTTCATGCAGCTGACGGAGAACAACCCGGATGCCAGCGGCACCGAAGCCGAAGGGCGCGACATCGAGAGGGCGCTGGCGACGCTCGTCGAGGAGCAGCGTTCGGTGCTGCTCCTGGTCATGCTGGAAGGCATGAGCTACCGCGAGGTCGCCGACATCCAGGGCGTGCCGATCGGCACCGTGATGTCGCGCCTCGCCCGCGCCCGTGCCCACGTCAAGGCCTCGCTGGAAGGCGAGCGCCCGACACTCAGGCGAGTGAAATGATGGCAGGGTTGATGCATCGCATATTGTCCGCCTGCAGCATGCCGGTGAGCTACGCGAAGTTGAACTTTGAACGACATTTAGGGCCACAGAGCCAGAGACGATCGAAATGAACGAGCGCAAGATCCCAGTGACCGAGGACGAACTGCACGCCTATGTCGACGGCGAGCTGCCGGCCGAGCGCCGCGCCGACGTCGAGGCCTGGCTGGCCGCCCATCCTGAAGAGGCCGAGCGCGTGCAGTCCTGGCGCGCCATGGCGGAGATGCTGCACGCCCGCTACGATTCCATCGCCCAGGAGCCGGTGCCGGCGCGGCTGGAGCTTGAGCGGCTGGAGCGCCGCCCGCGGCAATGGCTCTATGGCGCCGCCGCGGCTGTGCTGGTTGCTTTCGTCGCCGGCGGCACGGCTGGCTGGGTCGCGCATGGCGCCGCCAGCGCCCCCTCGACTTTCCAGAACTTCACCGCGGACGCGCTCGACGCTCACCGCCTCTATGTCGTCGAGGTCCGCCACCCCGTCGAGGTCGGCGGCAATGAGCGCGACCACCTCCAGGCCTGGCTGACCCGGCGCTGCGGCTGGACCGTGTTCGCGCCGAACCTGGAGGCCAGCGGGCTGAAGCTCGTCGGCGGCCGGCTCTTGCCGGGGCCGAGCGGTCCGGCCTCGTTCCTGATGTATGAGGGCGCCTCGGGCGAACGCTATACGATCTACACCGCCAAGACCGAGAATGGTGCAACGCAAATGCGCTATGCCAAAACGGACAAGGATGGCGCGCTGTTCTGGGCAGAGCGCGGCGTCGGCTACGTGGTCAGCGGCGGCGGTGATCGCGACCGGCTGACCAAGGTGGCGCAGGCGGTCTACGACCAGGCCGAGAAAAACGGCACCTGAGGGACCGCTCAATCACGGTGCCCAGATTCCGACATTGAAAATTTCAAATGAAGACATCGGCGCGTCTCATTATCGCACCGGATGATCACGCGAAAATGAGCAGCGTTCGATCCGCCGATCGACGCGGGCGGCCTCGATTGGGGTTTTTGGTACCGCGCTGGTCCCCCTCTCGAGGCCGCACCTTTTTATCGGCTGCCCCGCCGGACAGCCGACACGTCGAGTTCATGAAGCGCTACCACGCCTCAGGCACATGATGAGCATCATCTCCAGGACGATGCCCTAGGCCTTTAGGAGGACCCCTTCAGTTCGATCGCGCCCTAAAGCGCGATGCCTCGCGCTCTAGCTCTTTGTTTGCGCATGATCTTTCCGGAAAACCGCTACGCACTTTTCCGGATCATGCTTAGCCAAGCCCGCTACGCGGATTGTAGGGGTGTTGATCCCGCCACTTCTCCATCAATGCTTCAAGCTCGGCGTCGTTCCCGTCCGGTAGCATAATCCTGATGGTGACGAAGAGATCCCCGGTTCCGCCAGATTTCGGCAGGCCC
Organism: Bradyrhizobium nanningense; assembly: GCF_004114535.1. Classification (GTDB taxonomy): domain Bacteria; phylum Pseudomonadota; class Alphaproteobacteria; order Rhizobiales; family Xanthobacteraceae; genus Bradyrhizobium; species Bradyrhizobium nanningense. Next base: position 441,478 of record NZ_LBJC01000020.1, on the reverse strand, counting down.
TTGCCCTTGAGGCGGAAGGTCCGGCCACTGGAGGTGTTTTTCGGGACCGAAAGATCGACCGCGTTGCCGAGGGTCGGCACGCGGACCTTCCCGCCGAGCACCGCCTCGTAGAGCGTGACTGGCAAGTCGATCCTGAGGTCGGCGCCCTCGACCTTGAAGAACGGGTGCGGCGCGATGCTGATGGTGATCAGGAGATCGCCGGGCGGATGGCCCTGCGCGCTCTCGCCCTGCCCGCGCAGCCGGATCTGCTGGCCCTCGGTGACGCCAGCGGGAATCTTGACGTTGAGCTCCTTGCCCGTCGGCAACCGGACGCGCTTCTCGCCGCCCTTGACCGACTCTTCCAGCGAGACGGACATGGCAACATTCACGTCGAGATCGAGTCCGATGCCGCCAGTGTCGAATTCGAACTGGGCGCCGCCGCCGGCCCCAGGCCGCGCGCCGCGCGTCCCGCCGCCGAACATGCTGTTGAGGATATCCTCGAATGCGCCGCCGCCCTGGCCAGGGCCGCCGCCGGAGCGGAACGTATAGCTTTCGAACCCGCCGGGGCCGGCGCGGCCGCGCGGCCCGCCACCGCCCGGAAACCCCTGGAAGCGCGGCTTGCCCTCGGCGTCGATCTCGCCGCGGTCGAACTGCTTGCGCTTGTCCTCGTCGCCGATGATCTCATTCGCCGAGTTGATCTCGGAGAAGCGCTCGGCGGCTTTCGGGTCGTCCTTGTTGCTGTCGGGATGATGCTTCTTGGCAAGCTTGCGATAGGCGCTTTTGATCGCGGCAGCGCTAGCGCTCCGCGGCACCCCCAAGACCTCATAGGGGTCGCGCATCCGTCACGTCTCCTTCAAGAAATCGAATTGTTCAAAGGGCTCCCCGCCCCACCTGCGATCCATGTGGGAAGAGAGTGGCATTTTTGCAACTAGGGGCGTGCGCCGATTCCTAGCTCCGCCACGGCTTTAGCGTATGAATCTCCCAACGGCCACGGCTGCTTTGGCAACCGGCGCCCTGGAGCCAGCTCTCGGTCGCCCCGTTGACGTAGCTCGCCAGGAAATCGCGGCATTTGCGGCCGTCCTCGGCGGCATAGGATTGCGCGATCGGCGTCACCGAGCCGCGCGCCCCGGTCGCCGGATTCTCCCAATGCTGGCTGGAATCCTTGTCGCCTTTGCTGAGGACGTCGGAGGCGGCGTTGCGGGCGAAGGCGAGATCGGTCTCGGTCGGCGGGGCGTCCTTCGCCGGTCGCCCGATCGAGCCGGTGAGGTCGCTGTCGTCGGCCTTGGCATAGGCGCTCTGGTCGTTGCGGGAAAAGCTGCATCCCCCCGCCCCGAGCCCGACGAGAATGATCGTGATGACAAAGCCTGACGGCCGGATCGCCGATAGGCCAACGCGTCCCCATGCCCTATATAGGGCGGTAGCGGACAACAACGCGTTTTGGGCCGCGGGACGCAACTCGGACTCCAGACATGACCGACACGACCTCGATGAAACACCAGACACCCTTAACATCCGGTGATTTCACCGCCGCCGACGAGCCATTTGCGCTGTTCGAGAGCTGGCTGAACGAGGCGATCAAGAGCGAGCCGAACGATCCGAACGCCATGGCGCTCGCAACCGTCGACCCCGACGGCTTGCCTGACGTGCGCATGGTGCTGATGAAGGGCTTCGATACCGAGGGTTTCGTCTTCTACAGTCACATCGCCAGCCAGAAGGGCCGAGAACTCGCCGCAAATCCTAAGGCAGCGTTACTTTTTCACTGGAAGTCGCTGCGCCGTCAGGTCCGCATCCGCGGCAACGTGACGCCGGTGACGGACGCCGAGGCCGACGCCTATTTCGCCACCCGGCCCAAGCAGGCCCAGATCGGCGCCTGGGCGAGCAAGCAGTCGCAGGCGCTGGAGAGCCGCTTCGCTTTCGAACAAGCCATCGCGAAAGTCGCGGCCAGATACGTCATCGGCGAAGTGCCGCGGCCGCCGGGCTGGAGCGGCTGGCGCATCACGCCCTCCCGGATCGAGTTCTGGCACGACCGCCCATTCCGTCTGCACGACCGCATCGAATTTCGCCGTGACGCGGCCGGCCAGAAGTGGTCCAAGACGCGGATGTACCCTTGAGCCTCATCTCGATCCTCGTCTTGAGCTCTAGGCCGACCTGAAAGATGTCCATGCCGCATTCGTCCAATGCGCCGCGCCGCACGCTGCTCCTGACCGGAGCCAGCCGCGGCATTGGCCACGCCACCGTGATCCGCTTCTCCTCCGCGGGCTGGCGCGTCATCACCTGCTCGCGGCACCCCTTCCCCGAGGACTGCCCGTGGGACGCCGGCCCCGAGGACCACATCCAGGTCGACCTCGGCGATCCCCAGGACACCACGCGCGCGATCGCCGAGATCCGCAACCGGCTCGAGGGCGGCATGCTGCATGCGCTGGTCAACAACGCTGCGATCTCGCCCAAGGGCCCCGGCGGCTCCCGGCTCGGCTCGGTCGACACCGATCTCGACACCTGGACGCATGTCTTCCACGTCAATTTCTTCGCCCCGATCATGATCGCGCGCGGGCTGATCGAGGAATTGAAGGCGGCCAAGGGCTCGGTCGTGAACGTCACCTCGATCGCCGGCTCGCGCGTGCATCCGTTCGCGGGCGCCGCCTACGCCACCTCGAAGGCCGCGCTCGCCTCGCTGACGCGCGAGATGGCCTCCGATTTCGGCCGCGTCGGCGTGCGCGTCAACGCGATCGCCCCGGGCGAGATCGACACCTCGATCCTGTCGCCGGGTACCGAGAAGATCGTCGAGCAGCAGATCCCGATGCACCGCCTCGGCACGCCCGACGAGGTCGCCAAGATCATCTACGTGCTGTGCACGGAGACCAGCTCTTACGTCAACGGCGCCGAGATCCACATCAACGGCGGCCAGCACGTGTAGGCAAGGCGCGAAAGACGGCGCGATCGCCGAGACCCTTATCTCAACGGCGCAGATCGTGACGCGATAGCTGGTTTGCCGAAGGACGGAGCAAGGCGATCCAGACAACGCCGCCGCAAGACCTGGATCGCCCTCGCCTTCCGTTCCTCAATCGATTCGAATCCGACGTGACCTGTCGCGCGGCCGCGGGGCGGCCGAGCTGAACGCAGTCGAGCAGTCGTCGTCGTTCTCACCGTCGAGCAGCGGAGCACCACAGTGCCGGCACATCCGCGCCGACATCGACGACGCCTTGCCGCTCGCCAGGACCTGACGGTAGTTCGCCAGATCGATGACGTTGCGGGGCGACGTTATGTGTTTTTCAACCATGGTTGTTCCTCGCGGCTACGCACTGCTTATCGCAGACAAGTTTCGCGCAAACGTTCAGCCCACCGCTCAAATTTTACCGGAGGAATTGCGGCCCGGTGCACCCATCACCGCGACGCCTCAATCCCGATCTATTCTGCGACACGATTCACCGTGTCTCTGCGTCCGGCGTAAGGTCTCGGTAGCTATTTTCCGAGAGCGCGAGGCGATCAGAGCCACTTCTTCCACTTGAAGATCCAGTACGGGACGATCGCGGCGATCAGCATCATCACCAGCGCCATCGGATAGCCGTGCACCCATTCGAGTTCCGGCATTACCTTGAAGTTCATGCCGTAGATCGAGGCGATCAGGGTCGGCGGCATCAGGACGACGGCCATGACCGAGAACAGCTTGATGATGTTGTTCTGCTCGAGATTGACGACGCCCAGCATGGCGTCGAGCACGAAGGTGATCTTGTTGGAGAGATAGGAGGCATGGTCGGTCAGTGACGCCACGTCGCGCTGCATGGTCTTGAGCTGCTCGCGCATGTCCTTTGACCATTTCACGCCCTCCACCACCGCGGACAGGAACGTCACGACGCGGCCGATCGAGACGAGGCTTTCGCGAACCTTCGAGGTCAGGTCGCCCTTGCGGCCAATCGAGATTAGGATCTGGGAATATCTCTTTGCCTGCCCGTGGCGCTCGCTCTCCGGCTCGAAGATGTCGTGGCTGACCTGGTCGATCTCGGCGCCGCATCGCTCCAGGATGTCGGCGCAACGGTCGATCACGGCGTCCAGCAGTTCCATCAGCACCGCCTCGCCGGTAATGGACGGCGTGCAGGAGCGGGCCAGCTTGGCCTCGACCAGGGCGAACGGCTTCGGCAGATCGTAGCGCACCGTCACCAGGCGGTGGTCGCCGAGGATGAAGGTCACCGCCGTGGTCCTGGGCATGTCGGTATCGGAGTGGCACATCAGCGTCGCGGTCATGTAGCGCGCGCCATTCTCGATATAGAGGCGGCTGGAGATCTCGATCTCCTGCATGTCTTCCCGGGTCGGGATGGCGATGCCCGCGAGCCGTTCCACCGCCTTGTCCTCAGCCGCGGTCGGATTGACGAGATCGATCCAGACAGCGCTTTCGGGCAATGCGGAAAGATCCTCGATCACGACCTTCTTCAGGGCGGACTCGGAGGGAACAAACACCGAAAACATGCACGACTCCGGAGACCTGCGACAGAATGACAGCCCTTAGCGCGATTCTGGCCGTTTCACGATGACAACTGCATTAAGGAAGCGTTTGCATTTGTGGCGACGCCATGGCTCAACTGTGGCACGGAATCGACACTCCGCCATTCCCCGCCCCAAAACCTCCACGGGGCCGTAAAAATTGCGGCAGAAAAGCCACAGCTGGGCTCTCGCAGCGCGGAAGAAAGGCTTCAGTGCTGGAATTGTGGCAGATTTCAACGATAATGGGATTAATGGAGTCGAGGAACTTGGGCGTTAAGCTCAGGCATTCCGCACGGTATTGTTTTGATTGGAACCAAACCATGTCGTCGCTGAAAGTTAAGTTTGGGATTTTGGCCGCTGGTCTGATGCTGTCGGGCTGCATGCAGGCCACGCATTTCGAGGCGACCGACACCAAGGCCTTCAAGCCGAAGGACAAGGAACTGCTCGCCAAGGTTCGGTACGAGAACACCCCGGTCGCGGAGCCGTTCCGCCGTGCCATCGTCGAATACCACCGCAAGGAGTCGCCGGGCTCGATCGTGGTCGATTCCGACAATCACTATCTCTATTACGTGCTGGATGGCGGCAAGGCGATCCGCTACGGCATCACCGTCGGCGAAGAGGCCATGGCCTGGTCCGGCATCGCCAAGGTCGGCAGCATGACCGAATGGCCGGCCTGGCATCCGACCCCGGGCGAGATCTCACGCCTGGGCGTTCCGACCTATGTTGCGCCCGGTCCGGACAATCCGATGGGCTCCCGCGCGATGTACCTCTATTCCGGCGGCAAGGACACGCTGTTCCGCATCCACGGAACCAACCAGCCGGAATATATCGGTGCCTCGATCTCGTCGGGCTGCATCCGCTTGACCAACGAGGACGCGATCGACCTCTACAGCCGGGTCAAGGTCGGCACCATCGTCGTGGTGCTCGAGCCGAAGCACGGCGACTCGCCCTACAATTCGCGGCTTGCGCTCGGCAGCGGCCAAACTGGCCAGGCGGGCAGCTACTGATCGCCTCCTGATCCCCTGACATCCAAGAGCGCCGGTTTTCACCGGCGCTTTTTTGTTGCCGGCTTGTGCGAGTGGGACTTGCTGCTCTCGGCCGCCGGCTTCTCCGCAGGCGCTGGAGCCTTCTCCACCGCCTCGTCGTCAGCTCCTTCCTTGGCCTCGGGCTTGGCCGCGACCTCGCGCGGCGGCGCCTCCTCGGGACGTTCGGCCGGCAGCAGCGGAGCGACCTGCGGCAGTGGGTCCCAGACATTCCACTGGCAGATCCGGTAGTCGTTGCGCCGCTGCGCCAGGTCGAGATGGATATGGTCCTCATGGTACCAATCCGAGCCCGGGCCGAGCACGGTGGAAAACCGCGCGCAGACCGAGTGCAGCACGCGCTCGCGCACGTCGCGGGACAGGGTGCGATCGGTGAGGCCGATCGACTGCCCGTTGGCCAGCTTGATGGCGCGGACGTCGATGGCGTTGGCCTTGCCGTGCTCCGACAGCAGCGCGCCGGCGACGCGGTTGCGGCCGCGGCACTCGAAGGAATCGAAATTATCGAGGTCGCTGATGGTCGAACCGAGGCTGCTGGCCAGCGGCACCATGTCCTTGCGCAGCCAATCGGCGATCGCGGATGCCATGGGGCAGCGAAGGATCGCCGCCGGCTTGACCGTCACCTTGCGCTTGTCCGGCAGCACGACGGCTTCCAGCCGCACCAGATCCTCGCCGCCGCAGGCGCCGGGGCCGCGGATATCCGGAATCGAGGGCGCGATCGCGATCTCCTCGGTCAGCGCGAGACGGCAGGCCGAGGCCTGCTTCTCGGGCGGTGCCGCGGCCTCGGCGGGCTTGTCCGCTGGCTTATCGGGAGACGGCTTGTCTGGGGAAGGTTTGCCCTCGGCCTCGGCCGGGGCCTCTTCCGGCGCTTTGGGCGCCTCCTTGGGGCGCGGTCTGGGGAGCGGGATCTTGGCGGAATGAACCGTTGTGCGCGGCCGTGGTGCGGCGATACCGAATATGTCCAGCGGGGACGTATATTTCCGCGCCTCTGCCCTTTCGGCCAGCACGAGCGATAGTCCGAGCGCGGCAGTAACCATCGCCGCGCCGGCGGACATATAGCCGCGACAAGACCATTTGCGGCGAAAGTCCGGCAGGCTAAAACTCATGGCAATCTTTGGCCCAACGCTGAGAGCGACAACGCGCCCAGCGACTTTCTCGGAGGAACGTCGGAATGCTTGGTTTGATGCAAGATTGGCCCCTGCTCTGCCACCGGATCATCGAACACGCCGCCAAAATTCATGGCAAGCAAGAGGTGGTCACTCGCTCGGTCGAGGGACCGATCCATCGCACCACTTACGCCGAGATCCACAAGCGCGCGCTCAAAGTCTCGCAGATGCTGGAGCGCGACGGCATCAAGCTCGGCGACCGTGTCGCAACGATCGCCTGGAACACCTGGCGCCATCTCGAGGTGTGGTACGGCATCATGGGGATCGGCGCCATCTGCCATACCGTCAATCCTCGCCTTTTCCCCGAGCAGATCGCCTGGATCATCAACCATGCGCAGGACCGCATCGTGATGGCCGACATCACCTTCGTTCCGATCCTGGAGAAGATCGCCGACAAGCTGCCGAGCGTGGAGCGCTACGTCGTGCTCACCGACAAGGCGCACATGCCTGAGACCACGCTCAAGAACGTGATCGCCTACGAGGATTGGATTGCGCAAGCGGACGGCAAATTCAAATGGAAGGAGTTTGACGAGAACACGGCAGCCGCGATGTGTTACACCTCCGGCACCACCGGCGATCCCAAGGGTGTGCTGTATTCGCATCGCTCCAACGTGTTGCACGCGCTGATGGCCAACAATGTCGACGCCCTCGGCACGAGTGCGTCCGAGACAATGCTGCCGGTGGTTCCGCTGTTCCATGCCAACAGCTGGGGCATCGCCTTCTCCGCCCCCTCGCAGGGCACCAAGCTGGTAATGCCCGGCGCCAAGCTCGACGGCGCCTCGGTCTATGAGCTGCTCTCGACCGAGAAGGTGACGCACACCGCCGGCGTGCCGACGGTGTGGCTGATGCTGCTCCAGCACATGGCCGCCAATAATCTCAAGTTGCCGGACCTGAAGATGGTGATCTGCGGCGGCTCGGCGATGCCGCGCTCGATGATCAAGGCGTTCCTCGACATGGGCTCGAACGTGCGTCACGCCTGGGGCATGACAGAGATGAGCCCGATCGGCAGCGTCGCGGCGCTGAAGCCGCCGTTCCAGAATGCCACTGGCGATGCCAGGCTCGACGTGCTGCAGATGCAGGGCTACGCACCCTTCGCCGTGCAGATGAAGATCACCGACGACGCCGGCAAGGAGCTGCCCTGGGACGGCAAGACCTTCGGGCGCCTCAAGGTCTCCGGCCCCGCCGTCGCCAAGGGCTATTACCGTGTCGACACCGACATCCTCGACGAGGACGGCTTCTTCGACACCGGCGACGTCTCGACCATCGACGAGGACGGCTACATGCGGATCACCGACCGCTCCAAGGACGTCATCAAGTCCGGCGGCGAGTGGATCTCCTCGATCGACCTCGAAAATCTCGCGGTCGGCCATCCGGCCGTGGCGGAAGCCGCCGTGATCGGCGTGTTCCACCCCAAATGGGACGAGCGGCCGCTTCTGATCGTGCAGCTCAAGCAGGGCCAGCAGGCCACGCGCGAGGAGATCCTGAAATACATGGACGGCAAGATCGCCAAATGGTGGATGCCCGACGACGTCGCCTTCGTCGAAGGTATTCCGCACACGGCCACCGGCAAGATCCTGAAAACGGCGCTACGCGACCAGTTCAAGGATTATCGCTTCCCGAACGCGGCAGCGTAACGGGCCCAAGCACGCCGTCATTCCGGGGCGATGCCAACGGCATCGAACCCAGAATCTCGAGATTCTCAGGTGCGCCACAGGGCGCACCTGAGTTCGCCCTTCGGGCGCCCCGGAATGACGGGCCGTAACAGCCCGGTATCCCTTGAATTTGCCCCCGTGCCGTGGTCTCAACGGCTCATCGTCGCGCCCAACCGGCCGGCATCGCCAACCCCGGCAGAGCTCACTCGATGGCCCGCAGGTTTTCCGCTCCCTATCAGTCGGAGCCCGTGTCCAGCCTCGCGAGCTGGGCGCGCAATCTGGCCGTGTTCGCGGTGGTGGCGGTGGTGGTGTCGATCATCATCGTCCGCTTCGACTTCCTGGAGCCGAAACCGGCGCTTGCGACCTTCTTCGGCGGGCTTGCGATCGCCGGCCTCTCGATCCTGTTCGGGCTCGCCGGCTTTGCCGCGATCTGGCAGAACGGCTCGCGCGGCATGGCGCGCATCCTGCTCGCTTTCCTGATCGACGGAGCGATCCTCGCCTATCCCGCCTATCTGGGTCTGCAATATCGCAAACTGCCGGCGATCTACGACATCACCACCGACCCGATCGACCCGCCGCGTTTCGAGGCGCTGGCGCGCCTGCGCACCGGCGATGGCACCAATCCCGCGGTCTATGCCGGCCTCTATTCGGCGGAGCAGCAGCGCCACTTTTACCCCGATATCGAGCCCGTCGAGCTCGAGATTTCCGTCGACCGCGCCTATGCGATCGCGCTCCAGCTCGTCAACAAGCGCAAATGGATCGTCATCGACGAGCGAGCGCCGCAGCCGCCGCGCCGGATCGGCCGCATCGAAGCGGTGGCCCGCACGCCGATCATGGGTTTCCGCGAGGACATTTCGATGAGGTTCGTGGCAGACGGCGATGATTCCCGCGTCGATATCCGCTCGGCCTCGCGCAATTTCGACAGCGATCTCGGCAGCAACGCCGCGCTCGTCAAGAAATTCATCGACGATCTCAATACCGCCGCCGATGCCGACGCGCTGAAGCCGGTGAAGAAGACGCCGGTGACGCCGCCGAAGGCACCGGCGAAGACGGTGAAGAAGTGAAATTGGCGAATGCTGAGTAGCGAATAGCGAATGGAAACCTCCTACTCGCTACTCCCCATTCGCTATTCGCCCTCAGGCCATCCGATACGTCCCCGTGATCACGGGATCGCCCTCGGTCGCGACCACGCCGCGGGCGACTAGATCTTCCAGATGCGCCAGCACGGAATAGCCGGCGGCCGTCGTCAGCCTGGGATCGATGCCGATATAGATCGCGCGAACCATGGTCGGGATGTCGGTCTCGCCCTTGGCGAGGCGGTGCAGGATCGAGGCCTCACGCGCCTTGCGGTGCCGGATCAGGAAGCGGACGAAGCGCTGGCCGTCGGGAATCTCCGGGCCGTGGCCGGAGAAATAGAGATCTTCCTCGCGTGCAGCGAGGCGGTTGAGCGAGTCCATGTAGTCGATCATCGAGCCATCAGGCGGCGCCACGATCGAAGTCGACCAGCCCATCACGTGATCGCCGACGAAGTTGAACTTTCGCTCCGGCCAGGCGAATGCCAGATGATTGGCGGTGTGCCCCGGCGTCGCCACGGCCTCGAGCCGCCAGCCGTCGCCTTCGACGACGTCGCCATGGGCGACGTTGACGTCCGGTGCAAAATCGCGGTCGGCGCCGGATTCCGGATTGTGCTTCTCGCTCTCGAACCGCGGCCGCGAGGCCCGGTGCGGACCCTCGGCATAAACCGGCGCGCCCGTCGCCTGCTTGATCCGTGCGGTGTTCGGCGAATGGTCGCGATGTGTGTGGGTGACGAAGATATGGCTCACTGTCTCGCCGCGCACGGCATCGAGCAGAGCAGCCGCATGCGCCTCATCGTCCGGACCGGGATCGATGATCGCGACATTGCCTTGGCCTACGATGTAGCTGACCGTGCCGGTGAAGGTGAACGGGCTCGGATTGTTGCAGAGCACCCGGCGCAAGCCGGGTCGGACTTCCTCGACGATGCCGGGCTTCAGCGGGAAATTGCGGTTGAACGGGACGTCGTCGTTGTCGGACATGGCTTCTTCTTTGTTCTTGGCGTCATTCCGGGGCGCCCAAAGGGCGACCCCGGAATCTCGACGAACACGAGCTATGCGGCTCCGAGATTCCGGGTTCGATGCTTCGCATCGCCCCGGAATGACGAAGAGCCAAATCAGAAAAATGCCTGAATGCCCGTGATCGCGCGGCCTAGGATCAGGGCGTGGACGTCGTGGGTGCCCTCGTAGGTGTTGACCGTTTCTAGGTTATGGACGTGGCGCATCACGTGGTACTCGATCGAGATGCCGTTGCCGCCGTGCATGTCGCGGGCGGTGCGGGCGATGTCGAGGGCCTTGCCGCAATTGTTGCGCTTCATGATCGAGATCATCTCGGGCGCGAACTTGCCCTCATCCATCAGGCGGCCGACGCGAAGCGAGCCCTGAAGACCCAGCGCGATCTCGGTCTCCATGTCCGCGAGCTTCTTCTGCACGAGCTGGGTTGCGGCGAGCGGCTTGCCGAACTGCTTGCGGTCGAGCGTGTACTGGCGGGCGCGATGCATGCAGTCCTCGGCCGCGCCGAGCGCGCCCCAGGAGATGCCGTAGCGGGCGCGGTTGAGACAGCCGAACGGACCCTTCAGGCCCGAGACGTTGGGCAGCAGCGCGTCTTCGGGAACCACGACGCCGTCCATCACGACCTCGCCGGTGATGGAGGCGCGAAGCGAGAGCTTGCCGCCGATCTTCGGTGCGGACAGGCCCTTCATGCCCTTCTCCAGCACGAAGCCGCGGATCTGGTTGTCGTGCGCGGCCGACTTGGCCCAGATCACGAACACGTCGGCGATCGGCGCGTTCGAGATCCACATCTTGCTTCCGGTGAGGCGATAGCCGTCCGAGACCTTCTCGGCGCGCGTCTTCATGCCGGCCGGATCGGAGCCCGCGTCCGGCTCGGTCAGGCCGAAGCAGCCGACCCACTCGCCGCTGGCGAGCTTCGGCAGGTACTTCTTGCGCTGGTTCTCGTCGCCATAGGCGTAGATCGGGTACATCACCAGGGAGGACTGCACCGAGTTCATCGAGCGGTAGCCGGAATCGACCCGCTCGATCTCGCGTGCGACCAGGCCATAGGCGACGTAGCTCGCATTGGCGCAGCCATATTCCTCCGGCAGCGTGATGCCGATCAGGCCGAGCTCACCCATCTCGTTGAAGATCTCGCGATCCGTCGTCTCTTCGAGATAGGCCTTGGTGACGCGCGGCAGCAACTTGTCCTGGGCGTAGGCGCGGGCGGTGTCGCGCACCATGCGCTCGTCTTCGGTCAGCTGCTCGTCGAGCAGGAACGGATCGTCCCACTGGAAAGAAGCCGTAGCCGGCTTGTCCTTGGCCTGAGGGCGCACGCTCATGAAACGTCCTTTCGTCTGGTTCCGTCAAAATTTGCCCGACAAACTAGAGCGCCGCGGCAACAAGTGCAATTGCGTCCTGGTGCGGTCCTTCCGGGTCGCGCAACAACGCGAACCGGAAATGCCGTTGTCAGCTTTCGAGCTGCTCGTTGGCGACGATCTCGATGCCGAAGCCCGACAGGCCCTTGTAGTCGTGCACCGAGGAGGTGAGATGCCGGATCGAGGTGACGCCGAGGTCGCGCAATATCTGCGCGCCGACGCCGACCTCGCGCCACTGGCGGTTGCGGTCGGCCTCCGTCGCCGACTCGTCCGGCAGCGGCGCCACGGGGACACCGGCCGCGCCATCGCGCAAGTAGACGAGAACGCCACGGCCGGATTTCTTGAAATGCTCGAGCACGGCCGCCATGCGCTTATGGCCGGTGAAGGTGTCCCTGACGATGTTCGGCTTGTGGAAGCGCGTCAGCACGTTCTTGCCGTCACCGACGCCGTTGTAGACGAACGCGACGTGGGCGATGGAATCGAACGGCGAACGGTAGGCATAGCCTTGCAGCGGTCCGATCGGGCTTTCGGTGACGAAGGTCGAGACCCGCTCGATCAGCTTCTCGCGCGCCTGGCGATAGGCGATCATGTCCGCGATGGTGACGTGCTTCAGCTTGTGCCTGGCCGCGAACTGCGCGACCTGCTCGCCCTTCATCACGCTGCCGTCGTCGTTCATCAATTCGCTGATGACGCCGACCGGCGGCAGGCCGGAGAGCTTGCAGAGATCGACGGCGGCCTCGGTATGGCCCGAGCGCAAGAGCACGCCGCCATCCTTGGCAATCAGCGGGAAGATGTGGCCGGGCCGGGCAAAATCGTTGGCGCCGACATTGGGATTGGACAGCGCGCGGCAGCAGGAGGCGCGCTCCTCGGCGGAGATGCCGGTGCCGCCGTCGGGCTTGTAGTCGATCGACACCGTGAACGCGGTGGTGTGCGCGGAATCGTTGTGGGCCACCATCGGATCGAGCCGCAGGCGGCGCGCGTCCTCGGTGGTCACCGGCGCGCAGACGATGCCGGAGGTGTGGCGGATGATGAACGCCATCTTCTCGGCGGTGCAGAGCGAGGCGGCGACGATCAAATCGCCTTCGCCCTCGCGGTCCTCGTCGTCGGTGACGACGACGAGCTCACCCCGGGCAAAGGCCTGCAAGACTTCCTGAACGCTATCGGGCATTTCCCAATCTCTATCGGTTATGGCGGGAGGCTTAGCCGGACTTGGGCCGGGGCGCTAGTGTCCTGGACGCAACCGCATATGCCGCTGGCAGGCCTGCCAAGGCGGGGCAGGCTTGCACCGAAGATACCAGGGATATAGGCGCGGACGGGCCGGGTAAAAGGCTGGCGCAGACACCCTCAGGGCAACACTTCTCGCCGCTCGCCGAGCCGTTGATCGAGCTCAGCGCGCTTGTCGTCCAGGAGGCCGGCCTGGGCCGCCTCAATGACCGTGAACAGCTCGTGCGCATCGCTGAGCCGGGTCACGGTGACGTAGTTGGCGCCGGCCTCGTAGAGGGCGCCGACGTCGGCCAAGAGGTCGGCGGTGGCGACGATCAGGGCGGCCGGATTGAGCGCGCGGACGTGGCGGACCAGCTTCTCGTTGGTGGCCCCCTTCAGCAGCGAATCCGGCACGCTGAGGATGATCATCTCGGATTTGCCGATACCGGCATGGAGCAGCGTATCGACATTGCTGATATCGCCGTAGATCACGTGCAGGCCGCGCGAAAGCAGGGTCTGGTACACATTGGGGTTGAAATCGACCACGGTGATCTGCTCGAGCAGGACCGGCGTCTGCCGCTCGATCTCGGCCAGCAGCGCGCTCGCCGCACGGAAAAAGCCGAGGATGACGATACGGCGGGCCTCGCCGTGGCCGCCCACGTGCCCCTCCTCGGCGTGGCCGCTGCCGTGGTCGAGGTCGCGCAGGCCGATCCGCTTCAAGGGACCGATCGCCCAGCGGGTGATCTCGTCGCTGCGGCTCATCGCGAAGGTCGAGAGCACCGCCAGCACCACGAAGGCGAAGGAGGTGGCGTTCGCCGTCTCGGCTGCAATGTGGTGATCGGTGACGCCGGTCTGGATCACCACCAGCGAGAACTCGGAGATCTGCGCAAGGTTCAGCGCCGGCAACAGGCTGGCGCGCAAGCCCTGCTTCATCAGATAGAGCGGCGTGAAGGTGGTGACGAGGCGGCTCACGACCGTGAAGGCTGCGATCATCAGCGCCAGCCCGATCACGGAGAGACCTGGCACGGGAATGGTCATGCCGAGCGCGACGAAGAACAGGGTGATGAAGAAGTCGCGGAGCGTGGTGACCTTGGCGGTGACGTCGAGCGCGTAGGGAAAAGTCGAGAGCGAGACGCCGGCAATCAGGGCGCCCATCTCGCGCGACAGCGACAGCCGTTCGGCGGTCTCGGCGACGAGAAAGCACCAGGCCAGCGCGCCGAGCAGGATCAGCTCGGGGCGCCGGGCGATCTGGTGGAACAGCCGCGGCAGCACATAACGGCTGACCAGCAGCGCGGCGGCGACCAGCACCGCGACGCGGCCAATCGAGAGCAGGATGACGCTGGCCTGCAGATTGGCAAGACTGGGCTGCACCGCCAGGAACAGGATCGCGAAGATGTCCTGAAGCACCAGCACGCCGAGCGTGATGCGCCCCGGCAGCGTGTCGAGCTCGCGCTTCTCATACAGCACCTTGACGATGATGACGGTGCTCGACAGCGCGCAAGCGACGCAGAGATAGACCGCATCGAAGTGCCCGCCGCCGAGCGACAGGCCGATGCCGACGAAGAACAGCACCCCGAGCAGGCAGCCGCCGAGCAGCTGGCCGCCCGCCGCGAACAGGATCACCTTTCCCGCCCGCACGATCTTCTTCAGGTCGATCTCCAGCCCGATCATGAACAGCATGAAGATCAGGCCGAGCTCGGAGATGACGCCGATCGATTCCTGCGACTTGACCCAGCCGGCGCCGAATGGACCTATGAAGAAGCCGGCGATAAGATAGGCCAGGATGAGCGGCTGCCGGGAGAAATGGGCGAGCAGGCCCAGCATCCAGGCAAACAAGATACAGAGAGTGATGTCGCGAATGAGCTCGTGCATACCAAATTGGTCCGTTTTGCCGCACCCTAGAGACGGGTTGCGGCGCGGCAAGCGAGCAATTCGTCACATGCGAAAAGGGCTGTTCGCAGCAATGCTGCTAGGCCCCCTCGCCTTCGCCGTGCCGGCCGCCGCACAATCCAAGGTCAATATCGAACAGAACTTTGCCGATTCCCTCACCGCAATGCCGAAGGAGGAGCTCGCCGTCTCCGGCGGGTTCTACGTGCCCGCTTACTCCAGCGTCGCGATGAGCCAGGGCAAGCTGCGCGTCGACTTCTCGGTGACCTTGAGTGTTCACAACGCCTCCGAGACCCAGCCGCTGGTGATCAAACGCATCGCCTATTTCGACACCGCAGGCAAGCAGGTCGAGAGCTATCTGAAAGCGCCGGTGGCCTTGCAGCCGCTGGCCACCGTCTCGATCTTCATTCCGACCGACGACGTGCGCGGCGGGACCGGGGCCAATTTCCTGGTCGACTGGGCCGCGACTGGCGAGATCGCCGAGCCCGTGGTCGAGGCCCTGATGGTTGGCGGCGTCGCCAATGCGCACTACGCTTTCATCAGCCAGGGACGTCCGACCCGGACGGCCACAAAAAAGTAAGGCCGTCCGACCCGGACGGCTGGCAGGAAGTAAGGCTGGCCGGTGCAACGCCGGCCGGCTCAACAAGAACAGAAACGAGGAACGCCCCATGACGTCCAGCTTCGATTTCGCGCCCCTGTTTCCGGCAGGGCTGCCGGCCCCCTCTGCGCGCTGGACAGGCCTTGCCAAATACAGCTTCGTCGGCGGCAACAACGATTCCGAACAAGTGCCGCTCGACGAGTTGATCGAAGCGACCAACACGGTCCTGCGGCGAGAGGGCCGCTCGCTCGCCACTTACGGGCTGGCACATGGCCCGCAGGGTTACCTGCCTCTGCGCGAATTCCTGGTCACCAAGCTCAAGCGCGATGCCGGCTTCACCTGCACCGTCGACGATCTCCTGATCGTCTCCGGCTCGCTGCAGGCGCTCGACCTCGTCAACGCGACGCTGCTGACCCGCGGCGACACCGTGATCTTCGAGCAGGACAGCTATCAGGGCTCGCTGACCCGGCTGGCCCGGCTCGGTGTCAACGTGGTCGGCGTCCCCCTCGACAAGGACGGCATGCGCATGGACCTGCTGGCCGCGACGCTGGCCGATCTGAAGAGCCGCGGCATCCGCCCGAAATACGTCTACACCATTCCGACCGTCCAGAACCCGACCGGCAGCATCATGCCGGAGAGCCGCCGCGCCGAGCTGGTACGGCTCGCAACCGAGTATGGTGTGCCCATCTTCGAGGACGATTGCTATGCCGACCTCGTCTGGTCGGGGCAGCGGCCGCCGGCGATCTACGCGATGAGCCCGAACGGCGGCGTGATCCATATCGGCTCGTTCTCGAAATCGATCGCGCCGGCGCTGCGCGTCGGCTTCATCGTCGCGCCCTGGGATGTGATGTCGCGGATGCTGGCGCTGAAGACGGATGCCGGCTCAGGCGCGCTGGAGCAGATGGTGCTGGCGGCGTATTGCAAACCGCATTTCGCAAGCCACGTGCCGGCTCTGACCAAGGCTCTGCGCACCAAGCTCGACACACTGATGGAAGCGCTGAACGAGCAGTTCGGCACGGCCGCCGAGTTCGAGGAGCCCAAGGGCGGCATCTTCCTCTGGGTGAAGCTGCCCGACCAGGTCGATGCGCTGAAGCTGTATCAGGCCGCGCTCGCGGCGGGCGTCTCGATCAATCCGGGGCCGGAATGGTCGACCAACAAGGGCCATTCCAGCTCGCGGCTCAGGCTGTGCTTTGCGAGTCCGACGCATCAGCAGATCCGCGAGGGCGTCGCCGTGCTGGCCGAGGTCTGCCGCAAGGAATTCGGCGTGCCGGCCCGCAGCGCCAACGTGGAGAAGCGGGCCTGAGGCGCCGCCTCACGCCTCGACGTGAAATTCCACGTTGACCTGGCCGGAGCCGGAGGACGGAAAATAGTCGCAAAGCTGCTCGGCGGCGCCGCAATAGTCGTACCAGCCGAGCGCGGCGAACAGCATGATGGTGTCGGCCATGCCTCCCTCGCCGTTGCACTTGGTGGCGTAGTCCGGAAGCATGTCGAGAAATTCGCGATAGCGGCGGCTCTGCCACAGCTCGAGCACGCGCAGGTCGACCTGGCGGTTGAACTCGCTGGCGATTGAGGTCCACGCCTCGGGGCCCAGCTTCTTGTTCGGCCAGAGCCGATGCGAGAGCGAACCGCTGGCGATGACGGCGACCCGTTCATCGGATGCATCGATCGCCCGGCGGGTCGCTTCACCGAGGATCCGGCTCTCCTCGAATGAGGTGAAGAGCGGCGAGGCCACCGAGACGACCTTCGCGAAGCCGTCCGGGTTCATGTAGTGCATCGGCACGATCGTGCCGTATTCGAGCCCGAGGCTCGCCACCTGATGGGCGATCACGTTCAGGCCCGCATCCCCGGCCCTATCAGCGATGGCTTTCGCCAAGCCCGTATCGCCCGGCAGATCGTAGCGCAGATCCTGGATCATTTGCGGCGCCTCGTGGCTCGTGAACGAGCCGCGATGCCGCGCATTGGCATTGATGTGGTAGCCGAAATTGGAGAGCCAGTGGGTGTCGAACACCACGAAGCAGGTCACGCCGCGCTCTTTGGCCCGCCGGCCCAGTTCGCGCAAGGACCTGACCGCCGGCTCGCGCGCGGCGCGCAACGGGCTGCCGGGTTGCTCCGACAGCATCAATGATGGAACGTGGGTGACCTTGGCGGCGAGTACGAGCTGCCCCATGGCGGTCACCTCGAAATGTCAGGCCGCCTGGGGCTGACTGCCGTGGATCGCGGAGGCCAGCCGCAGCAACAGGACGATCGAGACGTTGCCCTTGCCGGCCTCGATCTGGGCGATATAGCGCTCGGAAATCCCGGAACGACGGGCCAGCTCGCGGCGCGACAGGTCGCAGCGCATGCGCGAGGACCGCAGGCGATCGCCCAGCTCGGTCAGAAACTCGGTCTCGGAATAAGGCGGCACGGCACAGCTCCCCGGCAGCACTTCGCCCGCAAAATCCATGACTTGATTCAGCATTGGTCTATCCAGGTTCGCCTTCGGGAAGCGTCATCTTACGCGGGAAAAGACCGCCCTCATTGACGCGGATCAAATTCGCGAGCGATCGGCGGCTGCCATGGACGGAAGCGGGCGGGATGCTACACTTTGGAATTCTTCGAGGCGGGGTTTCTTCAGGACATGACGCGTTGTATGAGCCGCTGGATCGCGGCTGCCCTACTGTGGGCGGCGATCGCCCCCGCGGCGGGTGCCGAGACACTGGCCGCGACGGTCGAGCAATGGGGCCTGCTCGGATCATGGGCGGTCGACTGCGCCGCCCGGCCCGACCGCGACAAGGGCGCGCTGCTGACCTACGAGATCCGGCAGGACGGCCGGGTGATGTACCGGCGCAATTTCGGCGAGGCCAGGGACGAGAGCGAGGTGGTGTCGGCCACGGTCAACGCCGAGGGCTTGCTCAATGTGATGGTGTACTTCCCCTCGCTGCGCCAGGCGCGTGAGTTCGGGCTGCTGCTCCTAAAGGACGGCAGCCTGCGCGCGATCTACAATCGCAGCGAGCGCGGCGAGTACACGATCCGGGACGGCAAATACGTCGCGACGGGCGCCCCGACGCCGACACAACAGCGTTGCGAATAGTCACCTGAACAGCTGTTCAGAATTCTCCTGCGATTCGCCCGGAACGTTCGCGTGAATGCCCGGTTTAGATGTGCATTCGATTGGAGGAGGACATCATGAAGAAGCTTGGTTATGTGGTTGCGGCCCTGGGCGCGCTCGTGATTGCGGCGCCGACGTTGGCAAGCGCGGAGACGGTGGTGATCAAGCGCGGCTATCATCATCACGGGCCGTACGGCGCCCGCGCCGAATTCCGCGAGCATCGCGACTATGGCTGGCATCGCGGCTGGCGTCACCATGGCGACAGGGTCGTCGTGGTCAAGCGCAGCCACCATCACTGGGACTAATTCAGAGCGCAACGTGGAAATGGCCCCTCGCGGGGTCATTTCTTTGCGTATTGAAAGCCCTTCGGACTAGTCCCACGCCGGCGCAAAGCTCGGATTGACGCAGCGGCGATCCTTCGGCAGCGCGGCGATCTTGCGGCGATCGGCATCGTCCAGCGTGATCTTCAGCGCATCGAGGTTGGCCTGCTGGCTCTCGCGGCGCGAGGCCTTGGGGATCGCGGCGACACCGTCCTGGTCGAGCAGCCATTTCAGCGCGACTTGCGCGGCGGTCGCGTTGCGCCTGGCGCCGATCTCGGCCAGCACCGGATCCGAGGCAATGCGCCCCTGCGCCAGCGGACAATAAGCGACGAGCGGAATCGATTTCGCCGCGAGATAGGCCAGCACCTTCGATTGATCGAGCATCGCGTGATATTCGACCTGGTTGCAGGCGATCGGCGCCCCGAAATCCTCGACCGCGATCTTGAGCAGCGCCGTGGTGAAATTGGCGACGCCAATGGCGCGCACGCGCCCCTCCTCCTTGAGCGTCATCAAGGTCTCGAACACCGCGCCCCAGTCCGCAGCCCTGGAGGGCCAGTGCACGAGATAGAGATCGACATGGTCAAGCCGAAGCTTGTTCAGGTTGGCATCGAAAGCGCGACGGATCGCGTCGGGGCTGAGGTTCTCGTGCCAGACCTTTGTCGTGACGTGAAGCTCGCCGCGCGGCAGGCGGGACGCGGCGATGGCTGATCCGATCGGCTCCTCATTGGCATACATCTCGGCGGTGTCGATGTGGCGATAGCCGATCGACAGCGCGGTCTCGACCGCGGCGCGGCAGACATCGCCCTGCATGCGAAAGGTGCCGAGGCCGAGCTTGGGCATGCTGATGCCTTGTGTCTTCAGATTGTCCATGAACAGGCTCCTGACGTCGTTCATCCCACCGGATTCGCGCGGCGTTGCCGCGCGAGCAGACCTTTCGGTGATGGAAAAGAGATGGCGGGGCGGACAGTATAGCCCGGGAGACGCAGCGCGGCCAATCAAGATCGGGTTAGATGCGGTGCCTCTCCATCGTCATGGCCGGGCTTGTCCCGGCCATCCACGCCTCGCCGCCGGAGCGCATCGTGCCCCCTCACGAATGCTGCGCGACCACTGCCGGACGCGCCTGCGACTGCGGCGCGATGTCGACCGACCAGAGGCTGCGATTGTCCACGTCCTTCAAGGTCACGGTCATCACACAGCTCCCGCCGTCGATGTCGACGCGGCCAAAGAATTGCAGGCCGAAACAGGGCGCCAGATTATCGCCCTGCGCTGCGCTACAGCCGTTCTGGTACATCACGACCGGCCCAAAGGTGTTATCGAGCTCGGCCGGGCCCCAGGTCCCGGCATGCAGCGGTCCGGAGACGAACTCCCAGAACGGCTCGAAATCCCTAAATTGCGCCTTGTTCGGATCGTAATAATGCCCGGCCGTGTAGTGCATGTCGGCGGTGAGCCAGACGATGTTGCGCACACCGGCGCGCTTGATGAAGCAGAGAAGATCGGCGATCTCGTGTTCGCGCCGGTCGGGCGGCCCGTCGCCGAGCGCGACGGCGTCCAGGCTGATCAGACCGATCGGCAAGTCGGCCGCGATCACCTTCCAGGTCGCGCGCGAGGCGGCGAGCTCGCGCTTCAGCCAGGCGAGCTGTTCGGCACCAAGGATCCAGCCGCGATGGTCGCTGCCCTTGTTCCAGTTATCGTCGCGATAGCTGCGCATGTCGATCATGAAGATGTCGAGCAGCGGGCCATAGCCGATCTTCCGATAAACCCGGCCCTGCTGCGCGCCGATATTGCGGATCGGCATGAAGTCGAAGAAGGCACGGCGGGCGCGCGCGACCAGGCGCGGGGTACCATCATCCTCGAAGCCAGCGTCATCATAGCTGCCGGTCGGCGACCAGTCGTTGGTGACTTCGTGGTCGTCCCATTGTGCGAACATCGGCACCTCCGCGTGGAAGGCGCGAAACTTCTCGTCGAGATGGTTGTATTTGTAATTGCCGCGGAACTGCGCCAGCGTATGCGCGACTTCGGACTTCTCCTCCACCACGAGGTTGCGCCAGGTCTCGCCGTTCGGCAGCTTCTGCTCGGCCGGAATCGTGCAGTCGGCGTAGATGTGATCGCCGGAATGGATGAAGAAATCGGGGCGGTTGTCGAGCATGGTACGATAGCTGCGATAGCCGCCGCGCGCGACGTCGATGCCCCAGCCCTGCCCTCCGACGTCGCCGGACCACACGAACGAGATCGACTGGCTGGCTGCCGGCGCAGTGCGGAAATGGCCGAGGCGGCTTTCGCCGCGAAGGCCGGTTGCGATGTCGTCGAAGCGGACGCGATAGAAGATGTCCTGCCCGGACGGCAGGTCGTCGAGCTGCAGCTTTGCGGTGAAATCCGCGTCCGGCAGGGCGTTGCGCGAGGACGACGCGATGATGGACTTGAAGCTCTCGACGGTCGAGCACTCCACGTGCATTCGGGCGGGACGGTCCGCGCGCGCCCAGATCACGGCGGAGCCATCACAGACGTCGCCGGACTGGATGCCGCCGGCGATCCGCGGACGATCGGCGGCGCGGCTGAGGTACGGTGTCGCGAGCGCGCCGAGCGAGGCAACCGCCAGGCTTGAAGTCGAGCGGACCAGGAATTGCCGCCGGGTCCATGCGCGCGAAGCGCGGAGCGTCGCCATTCAGGAAACCTTCGTCGAATCGCGACGGAAGGTGCCTGCGCTCCTTGACTTCCAGCTTACGTTTTCTTGACTCCCCGCCGACGGTTTTGCGACGCGAGGATGACGGGCGAGGTGAAGCGGCCGCAGCGTCGCTGCCTAGCGCGGAATGGGTTTAGGTCAAATCGACTGCTGCGGGTCGTTCACCTCTCCCGCAAGCGGGAGAGGGAGCGCACCTGCCTTGGAGCAATCAAGTCTGATCTCATCACGCCTCAGCGCTTCCAGTTGCAGATGCCGCCGGTGCGGCAGGGCCAGGTCTGGATGCGGGTGTCCATCGCTTGTGCGTCGAGCGGGTTGCCGTGGCGGTGTGCCAGCTTCGCGCGGGCTGCGCCGCGCGGCTCCGCGGGCCTCGCATGCGCGACCTTCGGCTCGGCCACACGGACGCGTTCGGCGGCGACCTTCTTCGGCACATCGACGGGCTCCGCGCGCGCTTGCGCCTCGTTGCCGCCGCGCGCTTCGAGTGCGACCGGTGCGAACTGCGTCTCGGGCCCGAGACGTTTTGGAGACAGCACAGCCTTGGAGAGATCGAGACCGAGATATTCGTCTGGCTTGTAGTCGTCGGCGCGCGCCATGCCGCCCCATGCGATAACGAGGGCAACGGCAATTGCAAAAGAACCGCTTTTCAGGACCACGGACGCCTCCTGAAATTCCATGATGAAAGGGGTAATTTACCCCTATTTAGGAGGCGTCGCGCGCAATTCCAGCGGCCAAGTGCCGCCGTGGTTAAGAAGTTTGGCGGTGTCAGGCGACCTTTCGCGTCGCCCCCGTCCCATCCAGGAAACCCATCAGACGGCTGCGGATGATCTGTTCCGCCTCAGCCATGACTCGGTCGACGAGTTCCTTGCAGGAGGGGATGTCGTGGATCAAGCCTGCGACCATGCCGCAGCTCCAGGCGCCGGCGTCCATCTGGCCTTCCAGCATGATCTTGGGGTAGACGCCCGCAACCTGGTCGTGGATGTCGTCGATCTTCAGCTTCTCGCCCTTCTCGCGCTCGATCTCGATGAGGCGATCGACATTGGCATTTCTCAGCACGCGCTCGGTGTTGCGCAAGCTGCGCATGATCAGGCGGGTGTCCAGCTCGGTTGCCGCGACCAGCGCGTTCTTCACGTTCTGATGCACCGGCGTCTCCTTGGTGGCGATGAAGCGCGTGCCCATGTTCATGCCGGCCGCGCCCAGCGACAGCGCCGCGACGAGGCTGCGCCCGTCGGCCATGCCGCCGGAGGCGACGAACGGGACCTTCAATTCCTCCGCCGCACGCGGCAGCAGGATCATGTTCGGAATGTCGTCCTCGCCGGGATGACCGCCGCACTCGAAGCCGTCGACACTGACGGCATCGCAGCCGATGCGCTCGGCCTTCAGCGAGTGGCGGACCGAGGTGCATTTGTGGATGACCTTGATGCCGGCCGCCTTCAGCGCCGGCATGTACTGTTCGGGACTGCGGCCCGCGGTCTCCACCGCCTTGATGCCGCCCTCGACGATGGCGGCGATGTATTCCGGATAAGGCGGCGCCGAGAAGGTCGGCAGGAACGTGAGGTTCACGCCGAACGGCTTGTCGGTCATGTCGCGGCAGCGCGCGATCTCCTTCGCGAGCAATTCCGGCGTCTTCTGGGTGAGACCGGTGATGATGCCGAGCCCACCGGCATTGGAGACGGCGGCGGCAAGCTCCGCAAAGCCGACGAAATGCATGCCGCCCTGGATGATGGGATGCTCGATGCCGAACAGTTCGGTGATCGCGGTCTTCACGTAAGTTCTCCTCCCGGAATTTGCTTAGGTTGGATTCAGTCTAGCCGGACTTTTGCGCCGCGGTCACCATTTCTCTCCAAACGGACGGATCTCCATTTCGAAGGTCCAGGCGCTCTTCGGCTGCTGATACAGCTGCCAATAGGCGTCCGCGACCGACGACGGCGGCATCAACAGATCGGGATTATCGAGCGCGTTCGGACCGAGCGCCTCCAGCCGACGCTGCCGCACCCATTCGGTGTCGACGCCGGAATCGATGATGAGATGGGCGACATGGATGTTCTCCGGCCCGAGCTCGCGCGCCATCGCCTGCGCCACCGCACGCAGGCCGAATTTGGCACTGGCAAAGGCCGCAAATCCGCTGCCACCGCGCAACGAGGCGGTGGCGCCCGTGAAGAAGATGTTGCCGCCACCGCGCGGCAGCATCAGCCGCGCCGCCTCGCGCCCTGCGAGGAAGCCGGAATAGCAGGCCATCTCCCACACTTTCCGAAACACGCGCTCGGTGGTGTCGAGGATCGGGAAATTGACGTTGGCGCCGACGTTGAAGATGCAGACTTCGAGCGGTGCGTGCTTGTCGGCGTCGTTGAGAAAGGAGATGACCTCATCCTCCTTCCGCGCGTCAAGCGAGCGGGCGTGGATCTCGCCACCGGCGGCCTCGATGTCGCTCACCAGCGGCGCCAGCTTGTCGCCGTTGCGGCGGCCAGCGAAAACCGTGAACCCCTCCGCCGCGAATTTCTTGGCGATCTCGGAGCCGATGAAATCGCCGGCCCCGATCACGGCGGCTGTCGCGTTTCGCTTGGGCAAGGTCGCCTCCTCCGGTGAGCGTGGTGGTGTGATTGGCAAGAGGCTATCGTTCTAAAATAGAACTGTCAAATTATGAGCTTTAGTGATAGCCTTATTTCGAAATTGATCTGATATTTCACATCAGTTCCTTTTTCAAACTGATGACAACGGAGTCGGGATCATGAAGTGGGACATGTTGGACGAGGAGACCTGCTCGCTCTCCCGCACAGTAGCCGTGGTCGGCGATCGCTGGACGCTGCTGATCCTGCGCGAATGTTTTCTGCGGGTGCGCCGGTTCGAGGCGTTCCAGTCTTCGCTCCAGATCACGCGCCATCTGCTCTCGGAGCGGCTGAAGAAGCTGGTCCGGTTCGGCATCCTGCGTCGCGTTCCCTATTCCGACGCGCCGAAGCGCTACGAATACATCCTCACGCAAAAGGGCCTCGACCTCTACCCGATCATCATGGCGATGGTGCATTGGGGCGACACCCATATGGGCGACGAGCGCGGCCGCCCGCTGCTGCATCAGCACAAGACCTGCGGCAAGCTGTTCGATCCGGTCATGGTGTGCTCGGAATGCGGCGAGGTGCTGCATGCCAAGCAAGTGCACGTGCATGCGGGGCCAGGGCAAAAGCAGGCGGTGGGGTGAGTGCCAGGTTTGAGCTGCAGCCCCGTCATCCTGAGGTGCGAGGCATGGGACGCAACGCGTCCCATGGGGAGCCTCGAGGAATGTACGGCCAAGCTATGACAGGGCCGTCGCCCTTCGAGGGCCGCTGAAGAAGCGACCACCTCAGGGTGACGAGATAGAGCGTTGGGTGCGGTAAGATCAGGACCCCAATCCCCCAATCCCTCAATGCCCCCGCGCCGGCGCACCCAGCTTGATCGGCCGCAGCACCGCCGCCGTGGGGATCATCAGCACCGCGATGATCGCAAGCGTCCAGAACACGTCGACATAGGCGAGCAGATCCACTTGCTGCTGCAAGGTGCGGCCGACCCAGGCGAGCGCTTGTGAGGCCGCATCGCTCGCATTCGAGCCTTGCGCCTGGAAGTAGCGCGTCATCGCGTCGATGGTCTGCTGGTAGCCGAGATCTGACGGCGCGGCGTGCTCGACCAGGCGGCTCTGGTGGAATTGCTGGCGCTGCGCCAGGATCGTCTGCGCCAGCGCGACGCCCATGGATCCCCCGATGTTGCGGGCGACATTGATCAGGGCCGAGGCCTGATTGGTCTTGTCCGGCGGAACGCCATCATATGAGGCTGTCGTCACCGGCAGGAACAGGAAGGGCAGACCGACCGCAAGGAAGATACGCGACAACGCAGCGTAGCCGTAGGTGATGTCGCCGGTGAGCCCTGTGAGATGCCACATCGAGAACGCGACGACGGCAGCGCCGAACATGATCAGGTATTTCGGCTGAACTGTACCAACCAGACGGCCGACCACCGGCATCAGCACCAGGGTCGCGATGCCGCCAGGCGACAGCGCGAGGCCCGCCAGCATCGCCGTGTAGTTCAGCTCGGTCTGGAGCAATTGCGGCAGCAGCTGGGTGGTCGAGATCAGCACCGCGCCGGTGCCGAGCATGACGAGGAAGCAGGCGGCGAACTGGCGTCGGCTGAGCAGGCGAAGATCGACGATCGGATCCTCCCGCGTCAGCTCCCATGGGATCAGCGCCAGCAGCGAGACCGCGGCCAGCAGCGCGAAGACGATGATCATGTTCGATCCGAACCAGTCGTTGCGCTGGCCTTCATCGAGCACGAATTCGAGCGAACCGAGTCCGAGGGCGACAAGGGCGAAGCCGACATAGTCGACCCGCAGGCCCCTGCTCAGCAGCTGCTCCCTCTCCGCCTCCGCGCCTGAGGGCTCCTTGACCAGCGTGCCGACCAGGAGGAGCGAAAGCAGCCCCATCGGCACGTTGATCAGGAACACCCAGTGCCAGCTGTAGGTGTCGGTGATCCAGCCGCCCAGCGTTGGACCGATCACCGGCGCGACCACGACGGCCACGCCGTAGATCGCGAAAGCCTGGCCACGCTTGTGCGGCGGGAAGGAGTCGGCGAGGATCGCCTGCTCGCTGGTGGCCATGCCGCCACCGCCGAGGCCCTGAAGAATGCGAAACAGCACCAGCGACTGCAAATTCCAGGCGAAGCCGCACAGCAGCGAGGCGATTGAGAACGTCGCAACGCACATCATGTAGAAGCGCTTGCGGCCGATCACCGTCGACAACCAGCCCGAGATCGACAGCACGATCGCGTTGGCGACCAGATAACTGGTGATGACGTAGGTGCTCTCGTCGATGCCGACCGCGAGCCCGCCGGCGATGTGGCGCAGCGCGACGTTGGCGATGGTGGTGTCGAGCACCTCCATGAAGGTCGCGATCGAGACCACGAAGGCGATCAAATAGGGATTGTGCCCGCCGGCCGCCGAACGCTCCGGCGACCAGCCGCCCGCTGACGCGCCGCCTTGCACAACGTCGGTCATCTCACCCTGGTCCAGGGCACGACCGACATGCCGGGACCGACCGGCAGATCGGCCGGCCAGCTGTCGACCACGATCTTCACCGGCACGCGTTGCACGACCTTGACGTAATTGCCGGTCGCGTTCTCAGCCGGCAGCAGACTGAAGGCGGTGCCGGAGCCCGGCTGCACCGAATCGACATGGCCGGTGAGCTTGCGACCGGGATAGGCATCGATGCGAATCTCGACCGGTTGGCCCGGTCGCATGTCGTTCAGCTGCGTCTCCTTGTAGTTCGCGACGATCCAGACCTCATCGGGGACGAACATCATGAGGCTCTGTCCCGCCGTGACGTACGTGCCCTTGGCGCCCGAGAGCTTGACGACGCGGCCGGACTGGGCCGCGACGACGCTGGTGTACTGCAGGTTCAGCCTGGCCTGATCGAGCTGCGCCTGCGACTGCGCGAGCTGCGCCTTGGCGCCTTCGAGCTGGGCCTGCAGCGTCTTGATACCGAGTTGCGCCGAAGTCACGGCCGTCTTGGCGCGTTCGGTGTTGGCTTGCTGCGCCTGGAGATCCGAGCGGGTCTGCTGCTGGCGCTGCACGGTGCCGGCGCCTTTCTCGACCAGATCCTGGGCGCGCGCGAATTCCTCCTGCGAGAATTGAAGCTGGGCCTCGGCCTGTTCGAGCTGGGCCTGAGCCTGCTTGATCTGCTCCTGCTGCGAATCGATCTGCGCCTCGACATTGGCGTTGTTCGCCTTGGCATTGGCAACCTGCGCATTGGCCTGATCGACGGCGATGCGATAGTCGCGCTCGTCGATCTTGGCGAGAAGATCGCCGGCGCTGACGTGCTGATTGTCCGTAACCGGGATGTCGGTCACATAGCCGCCGACCTTCGAGGCCACCGAAAAGCTGCGCGCCGCGACGAATGCATCGTCAGTGGATTCGTAATGGCGTATCTCGAGCCAGTAGCGCAGACCGCCGACGAGCGCGGCGATCAGCACGATGGTGCCGAGAGCTGCGATCAGCCAATGCTCGCGAAGCCGGTCACGCAGCGAAGGCGTTTTCGCCGACTTCTCCTGGGCGTCCTGCGCCGGACCTGGGGCGGTCATTGGAGCTTCCTTCGTCCGCAGCGGCTGCTCCGCGGACGGTCCACGCTCCCGTGTCTGAGCATCCACGGCCGATACCTTTCTCGGGATTTGAACCGGCGATCAGCGGCTTGAGCCGAACTCGCACGCCGGAGCCCAACGACCGCGCGGAAGCATGGTTCCGCTCTGCAAGACCAGCGCGATCATTCGTGATCGCACCGCTCAAAAAGCGCGGCATCGTTCATGCCGCGCTCGCTTTAAAGCTGCAGGACGAGAACAGCTTCGTCAGTGCGTCTTGGTCTCGTGCCACTTCTCGAGATCGGGCTTCACCTCGCCCGATCCCTGCTCTTTCTCGGGATTGCCCTTCCAGGGCTTGTCCGTCTGTCTGTGCGAACCCCAGTCGTTCTGTTGCCGGGGATCGTCATTGGGCCGTTCTTTGCTCATCGATCTATCTTTCCCTGAAACCTCAAGCGAAGCGTTCCCTGAAACCTCAAGCGAGGGGAACGCCGTAATAGGCGTTGATGCCGCGCACCGCGGCATCGTCACCCCAGTTCCAATCGCTTCGTTCGCCGTATTTCGGCGCCCCTTCCAGCTCCTTGGTGGTAATGCCGGTGACGTACCCGCCGAGCTCCGTGTCGTATTTCAGCGATTGCCAGGGCAACGGATAGTGGTCGTTGCCGAGGCCAAGGAACCCTCCGAATCCGAGCACGGCGTACGACACCTTGCCGCTGACCTTGTCGATCATCACGCGTTCGATCGAACCGATCCGATTGCGATCGGCGCCGTAGACCGACGTTCCCTCGACCTTATCGCTGCCGATCAGCCGGCCCATCTCGCTGCGGCCCAGCTCGCCTTGATTCAGCATCTCGATTCTCCACTCAGCCAATGTGAATCAACCGGATCAACCAGCGATCGTTCCGGCACCGATGTTCCAGCGGCGAGCCAGGAACATCGCAGGGAAGGAGCCGTTCTCTGAGCTTCATGCACAACCAAGGACCGCGCGATGTCCCAGACCGTCTCCGACTTCATCGTCCAGCGTCTGCATCAATGGGGCGTGCGCCACATCTTTGGCTATCCCGGCGACGGCATTAACGGGGTATTCGGCGCGATGAACCGGGCCGAAGGCAAGATCGGCTTCGTGCAGGCGCGGCACGAGGAGATGGCGGCATTCATGGCGAGTGCTTACGCAAAGTTCTCCGGTCGGCTCGGCGTTTGTATCGCGACCTCCGGACCCGGCGCCTCGCATCTCATCACCGGGCTCTACGATGCGCTGCTCGATCACCAGCCGGTGCTGGCGATTGTCGGTCAGCAGGCACGCAACGCCCTCGGCGGGCACTACCAGCAGGAGCTCGACCTTCTCTCGATGTTCAAGGACGTCGCCGGAGCCTACGTCATGCAGGCATCTTCGCCCGCACAAGTGCGGCACCTGATCGATCGCGCGGTTCGGATCGCGCTGGCGCGGCGAACCCCCACCGTCATCATCCTGCCCAACGACCTGCAGGAGGAGCCTTACGAAAGCCCGCCCCACGCACACGGCACCCTGCATTCCGGCATCGGCTACAGCGCACCCAGCATTACGCCGCACGAGGCCGATCTCGATCGCGCCGCGGAGGTCCTCAATGCCGGCAAGAAGGTTGCGATGCTGGTCGGCGCCGGCGCGCTTGGCGCCACCGACGAGGTGATCGCCGTCGCCGACCGGCTGTCGGCCGGCTGCGCCAAGGCGCTACTCGGCAAGGCCGCGCTGCCCGACGACCTGCCATGGGTCACCGGCTCGATCGGCCTGCTCGGCACCGAGCCCAGCTACAACATGATGATGGAATGCGACACGCTGCTGATGGTCGGCTCCGCCTTTCCCTATGCCGAATTCCTGCCCAAGGAGAGCGCCGCGCGCGGCGTGCAGATCGACATCGACGCCAGCATGCTCTCGATCCGCTTTCCCATGGAGGTCGGCCTCGTCGGCGATGCCGCCGAGACACTGCGCGCATTGTTGCCGCGACTGAAACCCAAGAGTGACGGCGCCTGGCGTCAGCGGATCGAAGATGACGTCGCAAAATGGTGGAAGACGCTGGACGGCCAGGCACATCAGCCGGCGGCGCCGGTCAATCCACAACTCGTCGCCTGGGAATTGTCCCCGCGCCTGCCCGACCGCGCGATCGTCACCAGCGATTCCGGCTCTTGCGCCAACTGGTTCGCGCGCGATCTGAAGATGCGACGCGGCATGACGGCCTCGCTCTCCGGCGGCCTCGCCTCGATGGGTGCCGCCGTACCCTATGCGCTCGCCGCGAAGTACGCCCATCCGGATCGGCCAGTGATCGCCCTCGTCGGCGACGGCGCGATGCAGATGAACAACATGGCCGAATTGATCACTGCCGCGAAGTACTGGCGCAACTGGAAGGATCCGCGCTTCGTCGTCTGCGTTTTCAACAACGAGGACCTCAACCAGGTGACCTGGGAGCAGCGCATCATCAACGGCGATCCGAAATTCGAGGCCTCGCAGCGCATTCCCGACGTCTCCTACTCCCGCTTCGCCGAGCTCATCGGCCTGCGCGGCATCTTCGTCGATAGCTCAGAGCTGCTCGGCTCGGCCTGGGAGCAGGCGTTGGGATACGAGATGCCGGTCGTGCTGGAGGTGAAGACCGATCCCGAAGTGCCGCCGCTGCCGCCGCATATCACGCTGCAACAGGCCAAGAACTTCTCCCTCGCGCTGATGAAGGGCGATCCGGACGAAGGCGGGATGATCAAGGGAGCAGCGCGGCAGGTGCTCGAAACGATCCTGCCCGGAAAGGAATGAGGTGAACCATGAGCGATTTCCGCGATATCCAGCACGGCGTCAACGATCCTGTCGATGGCGTCGACGTGAAGTACCACTTCAACGACAACAGGACGCCGCACGAGCGCGCGCAGCGCCATGCCGACGTGCGTGCCGACGCCACGGCCGCCCCCGCCGAGCCGTTCCTGCCCGAGCGGCTTCGACGCAAACCGACCGACCCGATCAATCCGCGCACCGGACGAAATCCCGCGGATTAGTCGTTAGGAACCACGGCCCCTGCGGCGTGTTGATCGGCGCAACATGGCGCGGCAAGCGGCCGCGCGTCCAATTGGAGGGACCAGACATGAAACGTGCCGTCATCGCACTTGCTTGCGTGCTCTTCGCAGGCCCCGCACTCGCCCAGTCGCTGGGCGAGAAGACCGGCGTCAATTCGGCGCTCGGCGTCGCGCCTGCGACCGCCGACTTCGTCAAGGAGGTCGCGATCAGCGACATGTTCGAGATCGAGTCGAGCAAGCTCGCCGAGCAGAAGGGTAACGCGCAGGAGAAGAGCTTCGCGCAGCAGATGGTGACCGACCACACCAAGACCAGCACCGAACTCAAAGGCCTGGTCGGCGACAAGAAGGTTGATGCGACGCTTCCGACGGCGCTCGACAGCTCGCACCAGAGCAAGCTCGACAAGCTCAAGAGCGCCACGGGCAAGGACTTCAGCTCGAACTACAATTCCTATCAGGTCAGCGCCCATGAGGACGCCGTGTCGCTGTTCGAACGCTACGCCAAGGGTGGCGACAATTCCGCGCTGAAGGATTGGGCCGGCAAGACTCTGCCGGCGCTCAAGCACCATCTCGACATGGCCAAGGAGCTCGGCAAGGCGCCGAGCGTCGGCCAGTCCAAATAACGGGGTCGCTGAGGAGGCCGCCGCTCGGCGTCCTCCTCGTCCCGCAACGACGCCGACCAACGGGAGATATGCGAGGCGGCACGTCACCGGAACATTCATTGTCATACAGAATTTACAAGACAGCCACGAAAGATATCTCGCCAGACCGATGGCACTCGTGAAAGTAAAACCCACTCGGATCGATCAGGCGCTCGCAAGCGAAATCGCGCACGACACCAATTCAGGCATCGAGCAAGCCGCCCAGACTTTGACTTGGGCTGCGGACGAGCACGTGCTGCTCGCGCTCGCTGCGGCTGGATGGCTTTATGCCCAGATCCGGCGACCCGAAGCGCGCCCAGCAGCAAATCACGTGTTGGCGGTCTCCTTGGCGACTGCGGTGCTGCCGCACCTGCTGAAGTCCCTGTTTGACCAGACAAGGCCCGACCGACTGACGGTGCGCGGTCATGCACACGGCGTTCCCATTTCGGGGCGGTCCCGCGATGCGTTCCCTTCCGGCCATGCCTTGCACATGGGCGCGCTGGCCTCGGCAGCCGGGCTGCTGAACCCCGTCCCACGCCGGCTGGTGCGCTCGCTCGCCGTGGCTCTGTCATTGACGCGCGTCGTCGTGCTTGCCCACTGGGCCAGCGACGTGGTGGCGGGCTTCACCCTCGGCATCGTCATCGAGCGACTGTTGAGGCCGTTCACGCTCGCAAAGCTACGGCAGCAGCGGCCTGCTGCCTCGCGGGTGCGGTCATGACGGAATATCTCCTGCGCTTCATCGCGGGCGGGGTCATCGTCTCCGCCTTCGCGATCCTGGGAGACATGCTCAAACCGAAGAGTTTTGCCGGGCTGCTCGGCGCGGCGCCGTCGGTCGCGCTGGCCACTCTCAGCATTGCCGTCGTCCAGCACGGCCCAAAATATGCCGCCGCCGAAAGCTGGACGATGATCTATGGTGCCATTGCGCTCGCCTGCTACAGCGTCGCCGTCTGCCAGCTCCTGATAAGATTTCATCTCAGCGCGCTACCAGCCACCATCGCCGCTTTTGCCGTATGGCTCGTCGTCGCCTTCGGCCTGCTCGCGGGTTTCGGAGGCGCGGCCTGATGCCGATCAAGCTGTCTTCGTCGGCGCTCAAACAGACCCGATGGTACGAGTATGGCGTTCGCTTTGTGCTCGGCGGGCTGGCAACGGTCCTCACGGGGATCTTGAGTTCACGTTTCGGCGTCTCCGTCGGCGGGCTCTTCCTCGCGCTCCCTGCCATCTTCTGCGCCAGCGCAACGCTGATCGAAAGTCATGAGCGCCGCGCCAAGGAAAAGGCCGGCCTCAGTGGGAGCAGGCGCGGACAGCAGGCCGCAGCGCTCGATGCTGCGGGCGCTGGCCTTGGAAGCATCGGTCTTGCGGCATTCGCCATGGTCTTTTACGTCGTGGTTCCGACGACCACAATCGGCGCGTTCGTCGCCGCCATTCTGGTGTGGGCGGCCGTGTCGGTCTTGGCGTGGTGGCTGAGACGAAAGCTTCGCATCACCCGTACGCTGCAGACCGGGCGCATCGCGCGATCAGCGAAGGGCCGCGGCATCTTCCCGTAGCATCAGAAAGCCATACATCTCGGCAGCCGTCTGAAGCTGATCGATGCGCGCAAGAACGACGTTGCGCTGATGGCCGTCCGGCAAACCCGAGAGCTCGTGCTCGAGCCGCAGCTTCTGCGCCTCGAGACGCTGTTCGAACGTATGTGGCTCAGATCGTCTTCGCATCTTCCGTCCTCGGTGGCTGCAGCTCCGGGCTGTTGGCCCAGCGCTCGACTTGTTCCATGACCTTCTGGTGGCTTGGCCGCACCGGCTTGGAAGCTTCGGGCTCTTCGGAAAGCTTACGGGGCAACCTGACTTCGTCGGTCATGACTTCTCTCCCTTTCCAGGAGAATGCGCTCAGGCGAAAGTCGTTCATAATAACGCATTGATTTTATTGCATATTCATACTCATTTGGGGGCTTCCTCGCCTCTTATGGAACTACCGCCAAATTGGCTCGTTGAGTAAACTACTCAACCTACTCAATTTGCGTGATCACCATGAACGAGCTTCGCGCCGACCGCCTCCAGGTCATGCTCTCGCCGGAAGAGTTGGCCGCCGTTGACAATTTCCGGTTCAAACATCGCATGCCGACGAGAGCAGCGGCGGTCCGCGAGCTCCTCAAGTTCGGACTGGCTGCCGCAGGCGTCGACGCAGCCGCCGGTGTGAAGTCGAGCAGCTTCGGCGTGTTCGGCCGCGGACCTCAGGGACATACTCAGGCAGATTCCGAGGGCGGTACCGAGGACTGAGCCCGGAGGCCTTCCACGAGCGAACGGCCCCGGCACGGTGGGTGCCGGGGCCGTCCTTGGAGATTGCTTCCGGCGCACCGGGGGCATGACAACCGGAAGCAACCTGTCGACTCCACGCGCGGGGATTCGTTCCTCGTGCGAAACCTGCCGTTTCGTCTAAAGCGCGATGAGTTTAGAGGAATCGTCATCGCGCTTTGGGTTATTGTTTGAGCATGATCTTTTCGGAAAACCGCTGCGCACTTTTCCGGATCATGCTTTAGCCGCTCGGCGCGTCGCCGGAATCGTCCGGCGTCATGCCGGACCCCGGCGTCTTGCTATTGTCGTTCAGCTTGGGATCGCGCGTCGCCTCTCGCGACGGCGAGCCCTTCGAATTCGGCTTTTGCGGATCAGTCTTGTGCACGGACTGCGCGCGCTGCTTGTCGCGCGGCTGCTGCTCCGCCCGCTTGTCCCTGACGATGCCGTGGTCGGAATGGGCCATGATGTGCCTTCGCCTCTTCTGATGTCTCGAAGCGCTTACGCATAGTGGCGCCGAATGTTCCGGCGCGGTGTTAGCTGTGCGTTGCGTGGACCGCGGCCGATGCATTCTCCAGATGCACCTGACGCACCGTCGTCACCGTCGCAAATGCGACCGAGACGCCAAAGGCGAGAACGAATGAAAGCAGAGCCAGACGTGGAGCCATCGCAAAACCTCCTTCTGGAATGAAAACCGACGCGATTGACGATTTCCCGATCATCCTGGATTGGTCGCTTGCATTCCGTGAGCGGTCTCACACGCGGATTCACGAAACCGAGAGCGTTCACGCGTCCCGCTGGTGAGGGAAACGACCCGCAATGGGCGGAATCTCGCCATCCAGCCAATCCTGCTCGTGGGCGAGCGCCGTCCAGGCGTCCGCCATGCGCGAATAGCGCTTGTGGGCGGGTTGTCCTTCGGCGCGCTCGGCGAGCTGAAGGCAATTGTCGGCGTTGTCCCTGAAGATGTCAGACTGTTTCATGAGAAAGACGTGGGGACGGAACTCCCGGGTCGCAATGCCCTTACCGCATCGTAACGTCAGGGGAACTTCGCCCGCCATCCGCAGTTGATCGCGATGCGAGTTCTCGTCGCCATCATTCTGGCATTGATCAGCACCGTTGCGCTTGCCGACAGCAATGGCGAACGAAAGCTTGGCGACCGCCCGCCGGGCGCAACCGAAGTCATCAGCGGCCTATATAATTTCAGCCGCTTTCAGCAGGGCCTGCTGGAGAGCACCGATCTGAAGGGCAACGCCGAGGTCAGGAACCTCGCCGCCTTGCGCGCCGAGGAAGCGGCCAAACGCGACAAGGCGCTGAAGCAGATTCAGGAGGCGATCGGCGCGGAGCCCCGCGTCGGCAAGACGACGTCCGTCGGCGCCAGCCTGATCGAGCCCGAAACTTCGGACGGACCGACTTACGTCCGAAGCTTCTATGCCTCGCAGATTCCCGAATATGAATCGGCCATCCAGCTGCTCGAAAGCTACCTGAAGGCGCCCGACAACACTGCGCTCGCAGCCTTCGCGCGCGAGCAGCTCCCGCTGCTGCGCGCGCAGGTCAAGGATGCCGAGCGAACCATGGCGGACAAGTAGCCTCCTTACTTGTCTTACTTGTCGTTCGGATGATGTTGCTGGCTCTGCGGCCGCACGGTGCGGTCGCTCTCCGGCATCTTGTCCCGGCCCGCATCGCCATTGTCGTCTTTGCCGCCCGACGTCGAGGTACCGCTCCCGCTCGGGTTGGACCGGGTCGCCGCCCCCGTGGTCGGTGGATCCGCCTGCGGGCTGGCGGAGCTGGCGGCGGGATCGCCAGTCACCGCCCCGCGGCCGCTGGGCGCACCGCCCTGCGCCAAGGCCGACCCGGCAAATAGCATGACGACGATCGCGACAAGTGCTGATTTCATATCCGTTCTCCTCATTTGCGGGCTAACCGCGAGGCTTGGCGCTCCGTTCCGGGGCAGGCGTGGATAGACCAACGGAGACGTCCGGGATGGCCGGCGTCATTCTTTTGGGCCCGCAGGGAACCAATCCGGCGGATCGCTGTTGTTTTCGTTGGGCTGAGCAAGACAGGTTCCATTTCCTCGCGTCGCAACCTTGGCGCTTGATTTCGAATTTGGCTGACGCTCTATTTTGACCAATCGCGTCTTGCCTGGATTCGGCCGACGCCTGCGGGGGAAAAATCGTATGAGCGACCTCGATCCCGGAACTGCATCACGCTCCGGTCGTCGCGTCCCAAAGCCAAAAACCAACGGTCTGTCGGATCCGGATTCTCGGGCCGAATTGCTGCAGGCCCTGCAGGCCATGCGCAGCGGCGATTTCTCGGTGCGCATGAGCGGCGACTATCTCGGCATCGACGGCAAGATCGCCGATACTTTAAATGAAATCATCGCCGCCAATCAGCGCATGGCGCAGCAGCTCGAGCTGGTCGGCCAGGTGGTCGGCCGCGAAGGCAAGACCCGGCAGCGCGTGAAGTTCGGCCTCGCCTCGGGCTCCTGGGCCGACATGGAAGGTTCGGTCAACACGCTGATCGACGATTTGTTGTGGCCGACGCGCGAGGTGACGCGCGCTGTCGCCGCCGTCGCCCAGGGCGACCTGCTCCAGACCGTCAAGCTCGACGTCGACGGCCGTCCGCTCCGCGGTGAGTTCTTGCAGTCGGCGACCATCGTCAACACCATGATCAAGCAGCTCGGCGTGTTCACCTCCGAGGTGACGCGCGTGGCGCGCGAGGTCGGCACCGAAGGTAAGCTCGGCGGACAGGCCCAGGTGCCTGAGGTGACCGGCGTCTGGAAGGACCTCACCGAGAGCGTCAACTCGATGGCGAACAACCTGACCAACCAGGTTCGCAACATCGCCGAGGTGACGATCGCGGTGGCGAACGGCGACCTCTCCAAGAAGATCACGGTCGACGTCCGCGGCGAGATCCTCCAGCTCAAAGAAGCCATCAACACGATGGTGGATCAGCTCCGCTCGTTCGCCTCCGAAGTGACGCGCGTGGCGCGCGAGGTCGGCACCGACGGCAAGCTCGGCGGCCAGGCCATCGTGCCCGGCGTCGCCGGCACCTGGAAGGACCTGACCGACTCCGTCAACGCGATGTGCGGCAACCTGACCGCGCAGGTCCGCAACATCGCCAACGTCACCACCGCCGTGGCGCGCGGCGACCTGTCGCGCAAGATCACGGTGGACGTGCGCGGCGAAATCCTGGAGCTGAAGGACACCATCAACACCATGGTGGACCAGCTCAACTCCTTTGCCTCGGAAGTGACGCGCGTGGCGCGCGAGGTCGGCACCGAGGGCAAGCTCGGCGGACAGGCCCAGGTGCCCGGTGTGGCCGGCACCTGGAAGGACCTCACCGACAACGTCAACTTCATGGCCTCGAACCTGACCGCGCAGGTCCGCAACATCGCCGACGTCGCAACCGCCATCGCGAGCGGCGATCTGTCGAAGAAGATCACGGTGAACGTCTCGGGCGAAATCCTTCAGCTGAAGGAGACGCTCAACACCATGGTCGATCAGCTCAACGCCTTCGCCGGCGAAGTCACGCGCGTCGCCCGCGAAGTCGGCACCGAAGGCCGGCTCGGCGGACAGGCCAACGTGCTCGGCGTCGCCGGCACCTGGAAGGACCTCACCGAGAGCGTCAACTCGATGGCGTCGAACCTGACCGCCCAGGTCCGCAACATCGCCGAGGTGACGACCGCTGTCGCCGGCGGCGACTTGTCGAAGAAGATCACGGTGGACGTGCGCGGCGAGATCCTGGAGCTGAAGGACACCATCAACACCATGGTGGACCAGCTCAACGCCTTCGCCGGCGAGGTCACGCGCGTCGCGCGCGAGGTCGGCACCGAAGGCAAGCTCGGCGGACAGGCGGTCGTGCGCGGCGTCGGCGGAACCTGGAAGGATCTCACCGACAGCGTCAACTCGATGGCCTCGAACCTGACCGGCCAGGTCCGCAACATCGCCGAGGTCGCGACCGCGGTCGCCAAGGGCGATTTGTCGAAGAAGATCACGGTGAACGTGTCGGGTGAAATCCTTCAGCTGAAGGAAACGCTGAACACGATGGTCGACCAGCTCAACGCCTTCGCCGGCGAAGTGACGCGCGTCGCCCGCGAGGTCGGCACCGACGGCAAGCTCGGCGGTCAGGCCGGCGTGCCCGGCGTCGCCGGCACCTGGAAGGACTTGACCGACTCCGTGAACTCGATGGCGGGCAACCTCACCGCCCAGGTCCGCAACATCGCCGAAGTCGCGACCGCGATCGCGGGCGGCGACTTGTCGCGCAAGATCACCGTGGACGTGCGCGGCGAGATCCTTCAGCTCAAGGACACGCTGAACACGATGGTCGACCAGCTCAACCGCTTCGCGGGCGAGGTGACGCGCGTCGCGCGCGAGGTCGGCACCGAGGGCCGCCTCGGCGGTCAGGCCAACGTGCCCGGCGTCGCCGGCACCTGGAAGGACCTCACCGACAGCGTGAACTCGATGGCGGGCAACCTCACCGCCCAGGTCCGCAACATCGCCGAAGTGACCACCGCCGTGGCGCGCGGCGACTTGTCGCGCAAGATCACCGTCGACGTGAAGGGCGAAATCCTCGAGCTCAAGAATACCATCAACACCATGGTGGACCAGCTCAACGGCTTTGCCGGCGAAGTCACGCGCGTGGCGCGCGAGGTCGGCACCGAAGGCAAGCTCGGCGGCCAGGCCGAGGTGCCCGGCGTCGCCGGCACCTGGAAGGACCTCACCGACAACGTCAACTTCATGGCCTCGAACCTCACCGCCCAGGTCCGCAACATCGCCGAAGTCGCGACCGCAATCGCCGGCGGCGACCTGTCGAAGAAGATCACGGTGGACGTGCGCGGCGAGATCCTGCTGCTCAAGGACACCTTGAACACCATGGTCGAGCAGCTCCGCTCCTTCGCCGCCGAAGTGACGCGCGTCGCGCGCGAGGTCGGCACCGAGGGCCGGCTCGGCGGTCAGGCCGTCGTCCCCGGCGTCGGCGGCACCTGGAAGGACCTCACCGACAACGTCAACCTCTTGGCCGCGAACCTCACCACCCAGGTCCGCAACATCGCCGAAGTGACCACGGCGGTGGCGCGCGGCGACCTCTCCCGCAAGATCACCGTCGACGTGAAGGGCGAAATCCTCGAGCTCAAGAACACCATCAACACCATGGTGGACCAGCTCAACGCCTTCGCCGGCGAAGTCACGCGCGTGGCGCGCGAGGTCGGCACCGAAGGCAAGCTCGGCGGCCAGGCCCAGGTGCCCGGCGTCGCCGGCACCTGGAAGGACCTCACCGACACCGTGAACTTCATGGCGGCCAACCTGACCGAGCAGGTGCGCGGCATCGTCAAGGTCGTCACGGCCGTCGCCAATGGCGATCTGAAGCAGAATCTCACCGTTAAATCGAAGGGCGAGGTCGCCGCCCTCGCCGACACCATCAACAACATGACCGAGACACTGGCAACCTTCGCCGACCAGGTGACGTCGGTGGCACGCGAAGTCGGCGTCGAAGGCCGGCTCGGCGGTCAGGCCAACGTGCCGGGCGCCGCCGGCACCTGGAAGGATCTCACCGGTAACGTCAACCTGCTCGCCGCCAACCTCACCTCGCAGGTCCGCGCGATCGCCGAGGTCGCGACCGCCGTCACCAAGGGCGACCTGACGCGATCGATTCAGGTCGACGCCCGCGGCGAGGTGGCCGAGCTGAAAGACAACATCAACACGATGATCACGAATCTCCGTCTCACGACGGACGTGAACACCGAGCAGGACTGGCTGAAGACCAATCTGGCGAAATTCACCAACATGCTTCAGGGCCAGCGCGATCTCGCCACCGTCGGCCGGCTGCTGCTCACCGAGCTGTCGCCGCTGGTCAACGCGCATACCGGCGTGATCTACCAGGTCGAGAGCGAGGACAACCCGCAGCTTCTGCTGCTGGCTTCCTACGCCAGCGACGGCGTCTATCCGTATCCGCGCGTGCTGCAGTTCGGCGAAGGCCTGATCGGCCAGTGCGCGCTCGACAAGCGGCCGCGCGTCGTCGGCGACATTCCGTCCGACGTGGTGCCGATCAACTCGGCGCTGTTCCGCGTCGCGCCGAAGAACCTCGTCGTGCTGCCGGTGCTGTTCGAGGGTCAGGTCAAGGCCGTGATCGAGCTCGCCTCGCTCGTCTCCTTCACGACCTCGCAGATGACGTTCCTGGAGCAGCTCACCGACTCCATCGGCATCGTGCTCAATTCGATCGAGGCGACGATGCAGACCGAAGGCCTGCTCAAGCAGTCGCAGCAGCTCGCCGGCGAGCTCCAGACCCAGCAGCGCGAATTGCAGCAGACCAACGACCAGCTCGAGCAGAAAGCGCAGCAGCTCGCCGAGCGCAACGTCGAGGTCGAACGCAAGAACCAGGAAATCGAGCAGGCCCGCCGCGCCTTGGAAGAAAAGGCGACCGAGCTCGCGCTGACCTCTAAGTACAAGTCCGAGTTCCTCGCCAACATGAGCCACGAGCTGCGCACGCCGCTGAACTCGATCCTGATCCTCGGACAGCAGCTCACCGACAATCCGGATGGCAACCTCTCGGCCAAGCAGGTCGAATTCGCCCGCACCATCCACGGTGCCGGCACGGACCTGCTCAATCTCATCAGCGACATTCTGGATCTGTCCAAGATCGAATCCGGCACGGTGACGGTCGACGCCGAGGAAATCCTGACCGCGAACCTGCTCGAGACCGTCGGGCGGCCGTTCCGGCACGAGGCGGACAACCGCAATCTGTCGTTCAAGATCGACGTCGATCCGACCCTTCCACGCAGCATCGTCACCGACTCCAAGCGTCTGCAGCAGGTCCTGAAGAACCTGCTCTCCAACGCTTTCAAGTTCACCGCCGAAGGCGAGGTGCGCCTGAAGGTCACCGCCGCGGTCGGCGGCTGGGGAACGGATCACCCGGTGCTGAACTCCGCACCGGCCGTGATCGCGTTCGAAGTGTCCGATACCGGCATCGGCATTCCCCTGGAGAAGCAGAAGCTGATCTTCGAGGCGTTCCAGCAAGCCGACGCCGGCACCAGCCGCAAATACGGCGGCACCGGCCTCGGACTTGCGATCAGCCGCGAGCTCGCTAGCCTGCTCGGCGGCGAGATTCATCTGCGCAGTTCGCCCGGCAAGGGCTCGTCCTTCACGCTTTATCTGCCGCTCAAATATTCCGGCCCGACGCTCGCGCCGCGCGCGACGCCCGCGTCACAGCAACACAGCCAGCCGCCGGCGCTGCAGACGGCCGCACCTGAGCAGCAGCGTGTCATCGAGCAGCTTCCCGACGACCGGCTCAACCTCGAGCCCGGTGACACCATCCTCCTGATCGTCGAGGACGATCCGCACTACGCCCGCGTGCTGGTCGACCTGGCCCGCGACAAGGGTTTCAAGGTGCTTGTCGCCGCCCGCGGCGCGGAGGCGCTCGAGCTCGCCAAGCAATACCAGCCGAGAGCCGTCTCGCTCGACGTGTTCCTGCCTGACATGCTCGGCTGGACCGTGCTGAGCCAGCTCAAGCACAATCCGCTGACCCGCCACATCCCCGTGCAGATCATCACGCTGGACGAGGATCGCCAGCATGCGCTGGCGCGCGGCGCGTTCTCCTTCGTCAACAAGCCGACCACCACCGAAGGCGTTTCCGCCGCGCTGACGCAGATCAAGGAATATGCTCGGCCGCGGCGCAAGCGGCTCTTGATCGTCGAGGACAACGAGGCTGAGCAGCTCTCGATCCGCGAGCTGCTGCATCACGACGATATCGAGATCGTGACGACGGACACCGGCGCCGGTGCGCTCTCGACGCTGCGTGAGACCCCCTGCGACTGCGTGGTGCTCGACCTCCGCCTGCCCGATATGAGCGGCTTCGAGGTGCTGGACCAGATCCGCAACGACGAGGCGCTGTCGAACGTTCCGGTGGTCGTCTTCACCGGCCGCGAGCTTTCGGCGGAGGAGGACGCGGAACTCCACACCATGGCACGCAGCATCGTTGTCAAGGGCGTGGAATCGCCGGAACGGCTGCTCGACGAGACCGCACTGTTCCTGCACCGCGTGATCACCGAACTTCCGGTCGAGAAGCAGCGCATGCTGGAGAAGCTGAACAGCTCCGACGAGGACCTGATCGGCAAGACCGCCCTGCTCGTCGACGACGACGCCCGCAACATCTTCGCGCTGTCGAGCGTGCTGGAACGGCGCGGCATGAAAGTGCTGACGGCCACGACCGGCAGCGAGGCGGTGGCGCTGGTCGAATCCAATCCGGAAATCGCCATCGTCCTGATGGACATCATGATGCCGCAGATGGATGGCTATCAGACCATCGGTGTCATTCGCGAAAACCCGGCTTTCGCCCGCCTTCCGATCATCGCGCTGACGGCCAAGGCGATGAAGGGTGACCGCGAGAAGTGTCTGGAGGCCGGCGCGTCCGACTATCTCGCCAAGCCCGTCAACACCGATCAATTGCTGCTTGCGATCCGCATGTGGCTGCACCGCTGAGTTGGATCCGCGTATGGACCACGAAAAGGTCAACATCCTCCTCGTCGACGACCAGCCGGCCAAGCTGCTCGCCTATGAGGTGATCTTGAAGGAGCTCGGTGAGAACCTCGTGATCGCCT
Organism: Bradyrhizobium nanningense; assembly: GCF_004114535.1. GTDB lineage: Bacteria > Pseudomonadota > Alphaproteobacteria > Rhizobiales > Xanthobacteraceae > Bradyrhizobium > Bradyrhizobium nanningense. The sequence goes on along the minus strand of NZ_LBJC01000020.1, from coordinate 399,332 downwards.
CGTCGGGGCGCGAGGCGCTGGAGGTCCTGCTCAAGACCGAGATCGCGGTGATCCTGGTCGACGTCTGCATGCCCGAGCTCGACGGCTTCGAGCTCGCCGCGATGATCCGCGAGCATCCACGCTTCCAGAAGACCGCGATGATCTTCATCTCCGCCATCCAGGTCAGCGACATCGACCGATTGCGCGGCTACGAGATGGGCGCGGTCGATTACGTACCGGTCCCGGTCGTGCCCGAGGTGCTGCGCGCCAAGATCAAGGTGTTTGCCGAGCTCTACCGCAAGACCCGCGAGCTCGAACGACTGAACCAGGAGCTCGAGGACCGCGTCCGCGCCCGCACGGCGGAACTGGAGAACTCCACGGCGAAGCTGCGCGAGAGCGAACAACGGCGCAGCATGGCGATCGCGGCCGGCAAGATGGGATCCTGGGACTGGGACTGGATCAGCGGCGACTGGATGTGGGACGAAGGGCAATATCGCATCTTTGGCGTCAGCCCCGAGAGCTTCGAGGTCAACCCGGCCAACGTTCAGGCGCTGCTGCATCCCGATGACGTCGATCAGTTGCGCAAGGCGATCGCCGAGTTCAACAGGGGCACGCGGGCCTACGAGACCGAGTTCCGCATCATGCGCCCCGACGGAGAAGTGCGCTGGTGCGTCGGCACGGCGGCGGCGACGGTGGACGATAGCGGTCGCGTCGTGCGCGTGAGCGGCGTCACCGTGGACATCACCGAGCGCAAGCGCGCCGAGGAACGGCAGAATCTGCTGGCGCGGGAAGTGGATCATCGCGCCAAGAATGCGCTGGCGCTGGCGCAGTCGATCGTGCGTCTCACCCGGGCCGACGAGGTCAAGGCCTATGTCAACGCCGTCGAGGGACGCATCAATGCGCTCGCGCGCGTGCACACCATCCTGTCGCTGTCGAGCTGGCAGGGTGCCGAGCTCTCCAGGCTGATCGACGAGGAGCTGGCGCCCTATTCGCTCGGCGGCCAGATCATCTTGGCAGGTCCGGAGGTCCAGTTGCTGCCGGCGACGGCCCAGACGCTGGCGCTCGCCCTGCACGAGCTCTTCACGAACTCGGCCAAGTACGGCGCCCTCTCGACCAGGTCGGGACGGCTCACGATCGGCTGGCAGGTCGAGGACCAATTGCTGACGCTGAGCTGGGATGAATCCGGCGGTCCGCTCGTCATGACTCCGAAATCGCGCGGGTTCGGCACGCGGAGCCTGCTTGCGAGCGTCGAGTCCCAGCTCGGCGGACAAGCGCGGTTCGATTGGCGAGCCGAAGGCCTGTTGTGCCGCCTGGAGGTGCCGTTGACACGCAAGACGGTGGCGACGACCGCATCCGCCAAGTTCGAGGACGCCAGCTCCGCCGAATTGCAGCGCGCATCCGGTTAGAGCGCTTTCCGGCGAAAGAACGAGCCGTTCACTGCGAGAGAATGCGTCAAGGCGAGACGCGAGAGCTTCCGTTCCGATTCTGACGGAGCGAAAAAACCATTAGCCGGACGCCGCGCTCGTCATGCGTCGCGCCGTCCGCGGTTCGCGCGCGACCCGCCCCTCGAGCCAGGCTTCCGTCTGGGCGAGATCGCGTAGCGCCCTGGCATAGCGGCGCGCGGCGCTTCGCTCCGCGCCGCGCGGCAGCTTGCGCGCCTTGCGAAGAATGTCCGCAGCCGCGTTGCGATAGGCCAGCGAGCGGTAAAGAAAGACAACCTTACCCATATCGATGTTCCCGTTTTGCTGGCGCCTATCCTCGCAAGCCCGGCATGAACGTCCGATGAAGCCAGCGATGACAATTCCTTCATTCATATGGAACCAGCGGATTATCGCCCGCGTTTGCATGTCAGATCGGGATACAGTTCCCATGCGCGCAAAAAAGTCGTCGGACCTGATCTCTGCGACCGGCCTCATCAAGCTGATGACGCATGCCATGATGGGCGCAGCCCTCGGCCTCGCCTTCAGTCTCGCGCTGATCCTGTGCAATCCCGCCGTCGCCAGCTTGCTCAATCACGGCGGGAGCCAGGCCGCGATCGTCTTCGCTCTCACATTGGTGACGACGTTCGCCATCGGCGCGACACTCACCGGCGTGGTGTTCATCTTGGCCGAAGACAAGCGGTCTTGAAACGGGCGCCATGCGTGACGGCGAACCTTTGTTGGGAACTCCTGCGCTCCAGGGCGGTTGGCTGCCTGCGTCAATTTAACCCAGGGAGTTCCCTCGCATGACAACGACCAAGCTCGTTCTCACCGCAATGGTGGCCGCCGGCCTCGCCGCCGCGCCGCTCGCCGCACAGGCCAAGTCGCACAAGGCGAAACATGGGTCTTCGATGTCGTCGTCGCAGACCACCGGCGCCAACACCAAGGCGTCCAAGGGCGCCGATCCCTCCGGCCAGGGCGGTTCGGGCCCCGGATCAGACCAGGGCGGCACCATGACGAACAAGACCAGCAAGGGCATGAGCAACACTAAGTGAGCTCAGGCCGGCACGCCGTCAAAAGCCCCGCGGCGACGCGGGGCCTTCTTCTTGATGCTCGATCGGCGACCGAGCGTCACATCGTCGGGCGTCAGCTCATTGCGGCCGGCGCGTTTCAAGGTTGAGCCCGCGGCCCGCAGCATTCGTCTTCACGAGATGCTCGAGCTGCGCCCGCTTGCGTCCGATCAGAAGTTGGGCCGCAGCATCATCGAGACCTGCGCGCTGCAATTGCCGGATGGCAGAGCCCAGTTCGAGAATCTCGGCGCGTAACCTCAAGATCCGGTAAGTGTCCGGGTCCCCATCCACGGCGCCCCCCTCAGAGATTTCAGCGCCGTGTGCTCGTGCGGCCGGGAATACCAACTGTCTTCACGAGACGAAGGCGCACCCGGTCGCGCCCGTCAGGCAGGACATCGCCGCCGCCGGCAGCCTTCCATTCGCCGATCAGTTAATCTTTCGGCGCAGATCCATCTGCGCCAGGGCCTGTTCGGTGCAATCGCGATCGCCGTTGATGCGATCGCGCACGGAAGCCTCGACGTCGGCCATCTCCAGCCTCAAGGCACTGATTTTACGTCGAATTTCATTAATTCGGTTGTCCATAGCTTGTTAGAACAAAATAAGAACATATAGTCAAGCCACGATTTCAGGATGGAGAAGCCAGATGCAGGTTCAAGGCAAGTACAACGCCCGGATCTTTCTCGCCGAGCAGATGACCCGGGCACAAGGGCTGCGGCTGAAACGACTGAGCGAAGAGGCCTATCAGCCCGCACAATATGCGCGCGATCTGTCCTTCACCGAGGCCGCGCGGCGCATCCAGGTGCTGGAAGCGGAGATCGAGCTGGCGAACTCTTTCTAGGCTTTCGCCTGGAAGGCCGTTCGCTGTTTCGGAACCATGCCCGTGTCGAATGGTTCTCCTCGGCCAAGGGAGAACATGCATGGCACGTAAGGCAAAGAAGCGCCGCTACTCACGCAGCTCTGGCAGCGATGTCGAAAGCGAGATGCGCCGCTACAAGAAGGGCACGGCCAAGAGCGGTCGCAAAGGCCGCGGCGGACGCGTGAAGAGTCGCAAGCAGGCGATCGCGATCGGGCTGTCGAAGGCGCGCAAGAAGGGCAAGAAGGTCCCGAAGAAGGCCAGCAAGAAGACGTCCAAGAAGAGGACGACGAAGAAGAAAACAGCCAAGAAATCGAAGCGCAAATCCAGCAAGCGTTGACGCTGACCTGTCTCAGATCATGCTGCCCGGCATGAAGCAGCGGATCGAGACCCCGAAGGCCGTCTTCACCGGCCACACCATGGTGCGGCCGGCGCGGTTCGGCTCGGTGATGACGGCTTCATCCGGGACTTCGACCCATTCCCCGTCCAGACGCACGCGATAATGTCCGTTGTGGGATTCCCAGTCGGGATCAGCGACGGCAAAACCATCGGCGTCCGAGCAGCACGGACCGAGATGGCTGCGCAGGCTGTCGAACCACGGCTTGAGGGGCGAGTCCGCATAGCGGCCGTCATCCCGCCCGAGCGCGCTGCCACCCCAAAGCAGCAACGGCGCCGCAAGCAGCGCCCCCCTCAGCGAGAGCTTCAATCGATCCATGTCGGCACCGATCAAATGCGAACCACCGGCCAGTTCCACAAAGCGGCTAGGGGGTTCGAAGTTCCACGCTTGCAACTCAGTCTGGACGGCGTCATTGCCGCGCCAGACATGCACGATCCGGAACTGTGATGAGCGAACACGGCTTTTTCGGACGAACCGGGTCACCATCTCTGCCGTTAACGAGAATGTTATCGAGTGGCCCTCGCAGATCCCAAGGGCGAACGGAAAAGGCGGCCCGAGGGCCGCCTTTTTGATTTTGGCTGATAGATGTTCGCCTCAGGCGAGCGGCACCGCGACGAACCTCGTCGCCTCGGCGCTTCTGACCTGCAACAGCACGCTGCGCTTGCCGGACGATTTGGCATGCGCCAGCTCCGAGCGGACGTCGCCGACATTGGCGACGGCCTTGCCGCCGACATTGAGGATAACGTCGCCGGTCTGGATGCCGCGCTGCGCCGCAGGTCCTTGCGGATCGACTTCGGTGACGACAATGCCCTTCTGGCCAGCGCCCTGGACGTCGCCGGCCGGAGCCAGGCCAAGCCCGAGACGCGGCGCGCCGGCGCTCGGCTGCCCTCTGCCCTCGTCGGCGCCGCCATTAGCTTTGGCCTGCCGCTCGTTCGGCAACTCGCCGAGTGCAAGCGTCAACGTCTTGGTCGTGCCGTTGTGGAAGACGTCGAGCTTCACCGAGCTGCCCGGCGCCAGGGTGGCGATGGTACGGGCGAGGTCGCGGGAGTCCTTGATCGCGGTGCCGTTGACGGCGGTGATGACGTCACCCGCCTCGATGCCAGCCTTCGCCGCCGGGCTGCCATCCTGCGGATTGTCGACGATGGCGCCACGCGCCTCCTTCAGGCCGAGGCTGTCGGCAATCTCCGACGTCACCGGCTGCACCTGCACGCCGAGCCAGCCGCGGGTCACCGCGCCTTTGTCCTTCAGCTGCGCGACGACGAGTTTTGCGGTCGAAGCCGGAATGTCGAAGCCGATGCCGACCGAGCCGCCGGAGGGCGAGAAGATCGCGGTGTTCACGCCGATCACGTTGCCGCTCATGTCGAAGGCCGGGCCCCCGGAATTACCCTTGTTGATGGGCGCGTCGATCTGGATGAAGTCGTCATAGGGACCGTTGCCGATGTCGCGGCCACTGGCCGAGACGATGCCGGCGGTCACGGTGCCGCCGAGACCGAAGGGATTGCCGACCGCGACCACCCAGTCGCCGATCCGCGGTTTCTGGTCGGAGAATTTGACGAACGGAAAGTCCGTCTTGCCGTCGACCTTGATCAGCGCGAGATCGGTCTTCGGATCGGTGCCGACGACCTTCGCGGTGTAGCTCGTGCCGTCGTCCATCGTCACCTGCACCGACGCAGCGTGGTCGACGACGTGGTTGTTGGTCACGGCGTAGCCGTCGGCGGAGATGAAGAAGCCGGAGCCTTCGCCCGTGATCATCTGATGGCGCTGGCGCGGCATGCCATTCGGGCCGCCGGGGAAGCGGAAGCCGAACTGCCGCGAGAACTGGTCGAACGGCGTCGCCTCGTCCTGGTCCATCCGGTTCTGTTGCAGCATGGCGCTCTTGTCGTTGTCCTGCTCGATCCTGACCCGCACCGAGATGACGGCCGGCTTGACCTTGCCGACAAGATCACCGAAGCCCGGCGGCGTCGCGGCGGATTCGGCGGCCTGGGCTGGCGCGATGAAGGAGCTCGTACCGAAATTTGAAGAGCCGGGAGAAGCCGCCAGCACGGCCACGCCGAGCGCGGCCACGGTGCCGAGCAGCGCGAGCCGGCGTGGCTTCAAGATCTTGCGGGACGTCGTGGTGTCGGAATTGGCGCGATCGTTCATGTCGAAATGTCCATGTTGGATAAGGTGTCGCCTTGCACCAAACATGGACATCGTCACCTTACGACGTCCCGTCCGTCCGATTAAATCTTGGCAAACAACATGCGAGCGGACACAAGCGGGAAGATCGTCCCCGCGCATTTGATGCAGCTCAACGCAGGTCTTGCGGGCAGTGAAAAACTGCGGCCACCGGATGATATTCATCGGAGGCGCCCCATGTACAAAGACATTCTCGTCCACATCCCCACCGAACGTCCCATGCGTTCCGCGATCGATGGCTCGATTTCGCTGGCGGCGCAGCTCAACGCCCATCTCGACGCGGTCGCGATCGGCTATGTCGCGACAAGTGCAGCTTACGTGATGGAGGGCGGCGCCGCGGTGGCGGCCGTGTTCGAGCTGGAACGCGAGCGCGCCGTGGAGCGGGCCGAGGCCGCGCTCTCGGTGTTCGGGATCGAAGCGGCGAACGCCGGCATTTCCTACGCCTGCCACCCGCTCGGCGCGATCCCGGTGGACGCAGCCGGCTCGCTCGGCGAGATGGCGCGGCTGCACGACCTCAGCGTCGTGCTTCAGCCGGAGCCTGCGCACGGCTCGTTCGACAACGACGTGCCGGGCGAAATCCTGTTTCAGTCGGGCGGCCCGGTGTTGTTCCTGCCCTACACCTTCCATGGAGCGTTCAAGGCGGGGCGGATCGGCATCTGCTGGGACGGCAGCCGCGTCGCGGCGCGGGCCGTGCACGACGCCGCACCGTTCCTGGCACGCGCCGAGGAGATCGTGATCATCACCATCAACGAAACCAGAGCGGTCTCGGACGAAGCTTCAGCGAGCAATCTGGCAAGACATCTCGGCCGGCGTGGACTGTCGACCCGCACGGTCGGCCTGTCGGCGACGCGCGCCGACATCCAGCCCACCATCCTGTCGCTGGCGGCCGACGAGGGGCTCGATCTCCTGGTGATGGGCGGCTATGGCCATTCGCGATTGCAGGAACGCGTTCTCGGCGGCGTCACCCGCGCCATGCTGGAAGCCATGACGGTCCCGACGCTGATGTCGCATTGAGACGAACAGGCGCCGTCATGCCGCGACTGGGGCCTCCCATGTCGCGGGCGCCGCGGCGCCATCGTCGTGCTTCACGTTGCAGGCGTCGAAATGCGCCTTGAGCTCGACCTCGGCGAGATATTCGAAATGCTCGGCCTGGCCGAGGAGTTGCCAGTTCTGGAGCGGCCGGTAGGCCGCCTGCTGACGACAGAGGGACGCCAGCGCCCGGTAGCGACGTACGTTCTCCATGAGACCCTCCCTCGCATTTGCAGAGCTTATTGCCCTTATTTGCGTCAGGCAAATGGCGGTTATGCAAAAGATTTGCTGCGCCCACCGCGCACCTGATCTCGGCCCGCTCTTGAAATGCGTATTCAGGCGAAAGTTCCAATTGGCGCCGACCGACACTCGGCCCCCCCCCCCCCCCCGCCAAGGGCGGACAGTCTCGGCCGATTGCGGCGTCGCCTCGAGATTGGACATAGTCTACCGGAGACGACCTCCATCGCCTACGCGTACCCGCTGCGCAGAACTGACTTGCACGTGCGGAACTCGGCCGGCCTCGGCAGCGAGGCGAATGGCCGCAATATTGGTGGCGTAGTCGGCGGCGCCCTTGCCGCGGAACACGGCCGAACCCGCCACCAGCGTATCGGCGCCCGCGGCCGCCACGGCAGCCGCATTGTCGCGCGTGATACCGCCGTCGACCTCGATCCGGATCGGCCGGTCGCCGATCATGGCCTTGATCCGTTCGATCTTCGCGAGCTGGGATTCGAGGAAGGACTGGCCGCCAAATCCCGGATTGACCGTCATCACCAGCACGAGATCGACGCGATCGAGCACGTAGGCGATCGCGCTCTCGGGCGTGGCGGGACACAGACTGACACCGGCCTTCTTGCCGAGCGCACGGATCGCCTGCAGCGAGCGGTCGAGATGGGCGCCGGCTTCGGCGTGCACCGTGATGACGTCGGCTCCGGCCTTCGCGAACGATTCCAGATAAGGATCGACAGGCGCGATCATGAGATGGACGTCGAAGATCTTCTTGGTCGTCGGCCGGATCGCCTTGATGACGTCGGCACCGAAGCTGATGTTCGGCACGAAGTGTCCGTCCATGACGTCGCAATGGATCCAGTCGGCGCCGGCCGTGTCGATTGCCGCGACCTCCTCGCCGAGACGCGCGAAATCCGCAGCCAGGATCGAGGGGGCGATGATGATCTCTCTGGTCATGGCTTTGCACTCCGCGTATCGGCGCCGCCGCTGAAAACGCGGCTCGCCAGGACGTCCATGGGATCGATGGTTTCGAGGTCGGCGACATCGAGCATGCGATCGAGATCGGACACCAGGCGATCGGCCTGCCGCAGCCGGATGCGGTCGACGGCATTGCGGATCGAGCGCGCATTGGAGAAGAACGGCTGGGTCCGGCGCAGCGCGATGTATTTTTCGAACGCCTCCCGTGCCGCGGCCGAGAAGCGATAACCCCGCTCCTTCAGCATCAGCTCGGCAATGACGAGCAGCTCGGCCTCCGCATAGTCGGGGAATTCGATGTGGTGGGCGATGCGCGAGCGGAAGCCGGGATTGGAAGCGAAGAAGCTCGTCATTCGCTCGCCATAGCCGGCGAGGATCACGACGAGGTCCTCGCGCTGGTTCTCCATCACCTGGAGCAGGATCTCGATGGCCTCCTGGCCGTAGTCGCGCTCGTTGTCGGGGCGATGGAGGTAATAGGCCTCGTCGATGAACAACACGCCGCCCATCGCCTTCTTCAGGATCTCCTTGGTCTTCGGCGCGGTGTGGCCGATATATTGGCCGACGAGATCGTCACGTGTGACCGAGATCACCTGCCCGCGCCGCACGAAGCCGAGGCCGTGGAGGATCTTGGCCATGCGCAGCGCCACCGTGGTCTTGCCGGTGCCGGGATTGCCTGTGAACGACATGTGCAGCGTCGGCGGCGCGGAGGCCAGGCCCGCGCGCTGCCTGATACGTTCGATCAGCAGCAGTGAGGCAATCTGGCGCACGCGGCTCTTCACCGGCCTCAATCCGACCAGCTCCCGCTCGAGCTGCTGAAGCGTGTCGGTGATCCCGGCCGCTTCAGCTTCCTTGCGGAGATCGAAATGGGTCTCGCCGGGCTCGGTCGTGGTTGCGTGGGGAACATCCAGCATAGCTACCCTCGAAGAAAAGAGCTTCGCCGCGGGGGAGCGGCGAAGCAGTGGTCCGCCAAGGATACGGAGCAGGGAGAGCTCCGCGCGGAAGAGAGAAGAGAATGGCTATTGAGAGGCGTGGGCGGCCGGCTTCCGAACCGTGGTGTAACGGATCGCGCGGCCGCCGACTTCCTGCCGCACCAGCTCGAACTCCGCCTCTTGCGGCGGCCGGTTGACGAGGAAGGAAATCCGCACCGATTCCCAGCCATGGCTGGAATCGAAGCCGCTGATGCGGATGTAGCTGTTACCGTACACCCTGCGGCATTCGGCGAGCTCCATCATCACGCCGGCGGCGTCCTGAAGGTCGAACATCGGCAGGCCCCACATCTCCCAATAAGTATTGCGGGGATGCGGATCGTCAGTGAACTCGATGTTCACCGCCCAACCCTTGGTCAGGCAATATTGCACCTGCTTGGTGATCTGATCGTCGGTGAGATCGGGCAGGAACGAGAAGCAGCCTTGAGTCAGCTTCATGTCAAATCTCCTCAAACGGTTTCGAGCGCCGTCGGCACGAAGTCCGGCGTGTCGGTGGATTGATAGTTGAAGGTGACGTCCTTCCAGACCTCGAGCGCGGCCTTCAGCGGCGTGCAGGTCTCGGCCGCCTTGGCCAGGATCTCCGGGCCCTCGTGGACGTAGTCGCGGCCCTCGTTCCGGGCGAGGATCATCGCTTCCAACGCTACGCGGTTGGCTATCGCGCCGGCCGCAATTCCCATGGGGTGACCGATGGTGCCGCCGCCGAACTGCAGCACGACGTCTTCGCCCAGAAGGTCGAGCAGCTGGTGCATCTGGCCGGCATGGATGCCGCCGGAGGCAACCGGCATCATCTTGTTCAGGCTCGCCCAGTGCTGGTCGAAGAACAGGCCGTGCTCGAGCTTGGTCGGATTGAAGTCCTCGCGGCAAACGTCGTAATAGCCGCGCGTGGTGTTGGGATCGCCTTCGAGCTTGCCGACCACCGTGCCGGCATGGATGTGGTCGACGCCGGCAAGGCGCATCCATTTGGCGATGACGCGGAACGACACGCCATGGCTCTTCTGCCGCGTATAGGTCGAGTGGCCGGCGCGGTGCAGATGCAGGATCATGTCGTTGCGCCGCGCCCATTTGGCCATCGACTGGATCGCGGTGTAACCGATCACGAGGTCGATCATGACGACGCACGACCCCAGCTCCTTCGCGAACTCGGCGCGCTCGTACATGTCCTCCATCGTGCCCGCGGTGATGTTCAGGTACGTGCCCTTCACCTCACCGGAGGCGGCCTGCGCGCGGTTCACGGCTTCCATGCAGTAGAGAAAACGATCGCGCCAGTGCATGAAGGGCTGCGAGTTGATGTTCTCGTCGTCCTTGGTGAAATCGAGCCCGCCCTTCAGTGCCTCATAGACCACGCGGCCATAGTTGCGGCCCGAAAGCCCGAGCTTCGGTTTCACCGTCGCGCCGAGCAGCGGCCGGCCGAACTTGTCGAGCCGCTCGCGCTCGACCACGATGCCGGTCGCCGGCCCCTGAAACGTCTTCACATAGGCGACGGGGAATCGCATGTCCTCCAACCGCAGCGCCTTGAGCGGCTTGAAGCCGAACACGTTGCCGATGATCGAGGCCGAGAGGTTCGCGATCGAGCCCGGCTCGAACAGGTCGAGGTCATAGGCGATGTAGGCGAAATACGAACCCGGCGCACCCGGGACCGGATCGACGCGGTAGCATTTGGCGCGATACTTCTCGGCGGCGGTCAGGCGATCGGTCCACACCACGGTCCAGGTCGCGGTCGAAGATTCACCGGCCACCGCGGCCGACGCCTCGATCGGGTCGACGCCTTCCTGCGGCGTCACGCGAAACAGTGCGATGACGTCGGTGTCCTTTGGCGTGTAATCGGGCTCCCAATAGCCCATGCGCTTATATTCCATCACGCCGGAGCGATAGCGCTCTTTGCCGCGGACCGTACCTGCATGTGCGTTCATGTCTCTCTCCTGTTCTTCTTCTCTGCTCTTTCTGATTGATCAGGCCGCAACCGGCTCGCGGGCGTCGACGCGCGGATCGAGCTCGCCCGCGTGATAGCGCCGTGCCATTTCGCTCAAGGGAATGACCTTGATCTTGCTCGCGTTGCCGGCCGTGCCGAACTGCTCGAAACGTTCGCGGCAAAGCTCGCGCATCGCATCCATCGCGGGCTTGAGGAATTTGCGCGGATCGAACTCCGAGCGCGTTTGCGCGGCGACCTGGCGGAACACCGCGGTCATCGCCAGCCGACAATCGGTGTCGATGTTGACCTTGCGTACGCCGCTCTTGATGCCACGGACGATCTCCTCGACCGGCACGCCCCAGGTCTGCGGCATCTCGCCGCCGAACTGGTTGAACATGTCCTGCAGCGGCTGCGGCACCGAGGAGGAGCCGTGCATCACCAGATGCGTGTTTGGCAGACGGCGGTGGATCTCCTCGACCACTCGCATCGCCAGGATGTCGCCGTCCGGCTTGCGGCTGAACTTGTAGGCGCCGTGCGAGGTACCCATCGCGATGGCGAGCGCATCGACCTTGGTGGCCTGGACGAAGTCGACCGCCTGGTCGGGATCGGTCAAGAGCTGGTCATGACTGACCTTGCCCTCGACCCCGTGACCATCTTCCTGCTCGCCGCCGCCGTGCTCCAGCGAGCCGAGCACGCCGAGCTCGCCTTCGACGGAGGCGCCGACCCAATGGGCGAGATCGACGACGCGGCGGGTGATCGCGACATTGTAGTCGTAATCGGCCGCCGTCTTGGCATCGGCTTTGAGCGAGCCGTCCATCATGACGGACGTGAAGCCGTGGGCGATCGCGGACGCGCAGGTCGCTTCGTCATTGCCGTGATCCTGGTGCATGCAAAGCGGGATGTCCGGATAGGTCCGCTCCAGCGCGTCGATCATGTGCGAGAGCATGAGATCGCCGGCGTAGCTGCGCGCGCCGCGCGAGGCCTGGATGATCACGGGCGCATCGACCTCGGCGGCTGCCTGCATGATCGCGATGCCCTGCTCCATGTTGTTGATGTTGAATGCCGGCACCGCGTAGCCATGAGACGCGGCGTGGTCGAGCAATTGTCGAAGGGTAATACGTGCCAAGGGAATTCTCCGTTTCCTGTCTTTCCGTCAGCTCAGATCAGCCGGCCCATCGCAGCGGCGGTGTCGGCCATGCGGTTGGAAAAGCCCCATTCGTTGTCGTAACAGCTCATGACCCGCACCAGATTGCCGTCCATGACTTTGGTCTGGTCGAGATGCACGATGCTCGAGCGCGGATCGTGGTTGAAGTCGGTGGAGACATTCGGCGCGTCGGTCGCTCCCAGAATGTCCTTCAACCGTCCCTTGGCAGCTGCCTGAACCGCCTCGTTGACCTCCTTCGCGCTCGTTGCGCGCCTGGCGACGAACTTGAAATCGACCACCGAAACGTTCGGCGTCGGCACACGGATCGCCACACCGTCGAGCTTGCCCTTCAGGGCCGGCAGCACCAGCCCCACCGCCTTGGCCGCACCGGTCGTGGTCGGGATCATCGACAGCGCCGCGGCGCGGGCGCGATAGAGGTCCTTGTGAAACGTATCGAGCGTCGGTTGGTCGCCGGTGTAAGAGTGGATCGTGGTCATGAAGCCCTTCTCGATCCCGACGGCCTCGTCCAGCACCTGCGCGAGCGGCGCGAGGCAGTCGGTCGAGCACGAGGCATTGGAGACCACGATGTGATCACCGGTCAGCGCGAGATGGTTGACACCGAATACGACGGTGAGATCGACCTCGCTCGCCGGCGCCGAGACCAGCACGCGCTTTGCGCCGGCCTCAAGATGCGCGGCGGCCTTCTCCCGCGAGGTGAACAAGCCCGTGCATTCCAATGCGATGTCGATGCCGAGCGCACGATGCGGCAGCTGCGCCGGATCTTTGATCGCAGTCACCTTGATCGGACCGCCTCCGATATCGATCGTATCGCCGTCGACTTTGACGTCGCCCGGAAAGCGGCCATGGACCGAGTCGAAGCGCAACAGATGCGCATTGGTCTCGACCGAACCGAGATCGTTGATCGCGACCACCTCGATATCGTTGCGGCGGGACTCGACGATCGCACGCAGCACGTTGCGACCGATCCGGCCAAACCCGTTGATGGCGACACGCAAGCTCATGCTGATTTTCCCTGGTTCCGACGTGCGACGGAGCGCCTGGCCGCCTCTGCAATACTCTGCGGCGTGATGCCGAATTCGCGATACAGCACCGGCGCCGGCGCCGAGGCGCCGAAGCCGCGCATGCCGACGAATTCGCCCTCGGCGCCGAGCCAGCGATGCCAATCACCGGCGACGGCCGCCTCGATTCCGACGCGCGGCGCGGTGCCGAGCACCGTGGCGCGGTAATCGTCCGGCTGCTCCTCGAACAGGGCGAAGCAGGGTGCGGACACCACGGCTGCACGGATGTACTCAGTCGCAAGCAAGCGAGCGGCTTCCAAGGCAATCGACACTTCCGAGCCGGTCGCAATCAGCGTCACGTCGCGGCCGCCGTCCGGCGAGACGACGAGATAGGCGCCGCGTGACACACGGTTTCTGCCGCGCGCATCGCTGCGGAAGGTCGGCAGCGCCTGCCGCGACAGGCACAGCACGGACGGACGGTTCTCGGAGCTGAGCGCGCAGTCCCAGGCCTCGAGTGTCTCCACCGCGTCGGCGGGACGGAACACCAGAAGATTCGGAATGACGCGCAGCGAGGCGAGATGCTCGACCGGCTGGTGCGTCGGGCCGTCCTCGCCGAGGCCGATCGAGTCGTGGGTCATCACGTGGATGACCCGCAGCCGCATCAGCGCCGCAAGGCGGATCGCGGGCCGGCTGTAATCGGAGAACGCCAGGAAGGTGCCGCCATAGGGAATGAAGCCGCCATGGAGCGCGAGGCCGTTCATCGCGGCGGCCATGCCGTGCTCGCGGATGCCGTAGTGGATGTAGTCGCCGGCGAAAGCGCCGCGCTTGACGGGAGCTTGCGCCTTGGCGTGCGTGAGGTTCGAATGCGTCAGGTCCGCGGAGCCGCCGACCAAACCGGCAATCGTCCCGGCGATGCCATCGAGCACCTGTTGCGAGGCCTGCCGTGTCGCGAGCTTCGGACGTTCGCTAGCAAAGCGCTCCCGTAATTTCGCGGCGGCCAGCGCATAGGCGGCAGGCAGAGCGACGGCCTTGCCCTCGACGAACAGATCGCGCTGCTCGGGTGTCGCGCGTTCATAGCGATCGAGCCAGGCGAGCCGATCGACTTGTCCGCGCTGCCCGATCATCCGCCATGCCTTTAGCACCGGCATCGGCACCACGAAGGGTTGATAGTCCCAGCCGAGCGCCCGCCGCGCTGCCGCGGCCTGCTCGATCCCAAGCGGCGCACCATGGGCCTTCTCCGTGCCTTGCCGATCCGGCGCGCCGTAGCCGATGATGGTGCGGCAGGCGATCAGCGACGGTTTTGCAGTCTCCCGCTCCTCTGCGATCGCCTGCGCAATCGCTTCGGGATCGTGCCCGTCGATGCTGCGTACCGACCAGCCAGAGGCGGCGAAACGCGCGAGCTGATCGTCGGACGTGGCCAGCGAGGTCGGTCCGTCGATCGAGATCCCGTTGTCGTCGAACAGCACGATCAGTCGGCCGAGCCCGAGATGGCCGGCGAGCGAGATCGCCTCCTGGCTGAGGCCTTCCATGAGACAGCCGTCGCCGGCGATCACATAAGTGAAGTGATCGACGAGGCCGTCGCCATGCCGCGCATTGGCCATCCGTTCGGCGAGCGCCATGCCGACCGCGGTTGCGATCCCCTGCCCCAGCGGCCCTGTCGTGGTCTCCACGCCCGGCGTATGGCCGTATTCCGGATGGCCCGGCGTCTTCGAGCCCCATTGCCGGAAGGCCTTGATATCGTCGAGGCTGACGTCGCCGCCGGTCAGATGCAGCAGGGCATAGAGCAGCATCGAGCCATGACCGGCCGACAGCACGAAGCGATCGCGGTCCGGCCAATTGGGATGCGCCGAGTCGAATTTCAGGAAGCGCGAGAACAGTACGGTCGCGACATCGGCCATGCCCATGGGCAGGCCGGGATGGCCCGACTGCGACGTCTCGATGGCATCGACCGCGAGGAAGCGGACGGCGTTCGCGAGATCATTGTGCGCGACCGCATTGAGGTCGGCTTCGGCATGAACCGAGATGTTCATCGGATCCTCCCATTGTCGTTGGTTTTCGTCACTTCAGGTTCCGCTTGCGCTCGATGAGCTGCATGATCAGCGGCGTCAGGATCAGCTGCATCGCGAGATCGAGCTTCGCGCCGGGGCAGACGATGGAATTCGCGCGCGACATCCAGCTCTGCGGCAGCATCGACAGCAGATAAGGGAAGTCGATGCCGCGCGGGTTCTTGAAGCGGATCACCACCATCGATTCGTCCGGCGTCGGGATCCAGCGCGCGACGAACGGATTGGAGGTGTCCACCGTCGGCACGCGCTGGAAGTTGATGTCGGTCTCGGTAAATTGCGGGCAGATGTAGTGGATGTAGTCGGGCATCCGCCGCAGGATGGTGTCGGTGACCGCCTCGGTCGAATAGCCGCGCGCGCTGCGATCGCGATGCAGCTTCTGGATCCATTCGAGATTGATGACCGGAACGACGCCGATCTTGAGGTCGGCATAGCGCGCGACATTGACCTTGTCGGTAACCACGGCGCCGTGCAGGCCCTCGTAGAACAACAGGTCCGAGTTCTCCGGCAGCTTCTCCCAATCGGTGAATGTGCCGGGCGCCACGCCGTGCAGCGCCGATTCCTCGGCGTCGTGAACATAGTGCCGCGTCACCGCCGTGCCGGTCTCGCCATAATCTCGGAACGCACGCTCCAGCTCCTCGAACAGGTTGGTCTCGGGGCTGAAATGGCTGAAATGCTTGTTGCCTCGATCAGCCTCCTTGGCCATCTGCGCGCGCATCTCGGCGCGGTCGTAGCGGTGGAAGGCGTCACCCTCGATGTAGGCCGCGTTGACCTTCTCGCGGAAAAAAATCTGCTCGAACGTCTTCTTCACCGAGGTGGTGCCGGCGCCGGAGGAGCCGGTGATCGAGATGATCGGATGCTTCCTGGACATGGGACGCCTCGCTCACAACCGGAAGAAGCCGCGCCGCGCGAACAGCGGTGCGGAGACGCTGGCGACCAGCAGCGGATCGCAATGCAGCTCCTCGACGCGGCGCACCTCGTTGCTTGAGCCCATGATCAGCGGCACGCGCTGGTGCAGGCTCTGCGCTGAGAGGTCGAGGATGCGCTCGCGTCCCGTCGTGGCGGAGCCGCCGGCCTGCTCGATGATCATCGCCATCGGGTGCGCCTCGTAAGTCAGGCGCAAGCGGCCGTCGCCGTAGCCGGGACGCGCGTCGGAAGGGTAGAGGAAGATGCCGCCGCGGGTGAGGATGCGATAGGCCTCGGCAACCAGCGAGCCGACCCAGCGCATGTTGAAATCGTGGTTGGCGGGCCCATCGACGCCGGCGAGACATTCGTCGATGAAGGCACGCACCGGCGGATCCCAGTGCCTACGGTTCGACGAATTGATCGCGAATTCCTCGCAGGCCTCGGCGATCTGCACGCCGCTGCGCGTGAGGCGGAAGCAGCCCGCCTTGCGGTCGAGCGTGAAGATGTCGACGCCCTCGCCGAGCGTCAGCACCAGGGAGGTCTGCGGACCGTAGGTGACGAAGCCCGCCGCGAGCTGCGCCGAGCCGCGCTGATGGAAGGCGAGCGTCAGGTCGTCCGGGGCGGGCAGGATCGAGAAGATCGTGCCCACGGTCATGTTGATGTCGATGTTGGAGGAGCCGTCGAGCGGATCAATCGCGATGCAGATCTTTGCCTCGCGATCGCCGATCTGAGCCTCGCGCATCTCTTCCGAGGCGAGCGCTGCGATCGGCATCTTGCTGAGGCAGCGGCGCAGGATCGCATCGGCCTGCACGTCGAGGTCGCGCTGGAGGTCGCCGTCGCTGTTGCGGCCGGTGGTCAGGCCGGAGGCGTCCGCAAGATCGCCCGCGGCGATGAGGTCGGCGATCTCGATGGCTGCCGCCGCGATGGCATCGACCGCGGCTGCCACGGCCAGCGCATGCGGCGCGGTCTCGGAATACCGTTGAAGGTGATCGTCCAGCCTGAGTTGCCCGGTCATCTGCGTCCATCCCCTTTGCCGGCGCCGCCTCCAATTGCCTCCCCGCTGGAGGTTGGTGCGATCAGTCCCGGCATCAGGAGATTGACAGGGGCGGCTTAATAAGGAAAATTTCTATTCATAATGAGCGTCAAAGAATTTTCTTATAATGGCCCCAGCCATGCGGCGGCTCAGCTCCGGCATCTGACGATCCGGCAGCTGCGCTCGCTTGCGGCGCTCTCGGTCAAGGGCAGCGTGACGGCGGCCTCCGGGCATCTCGGGCTGACCCAGCCGGCCGTGACCCAGCAGCTGCGGCAGCTTCAGGATCTCGCCGGCCTGCCGCTGGTGCAGCGGACCGGCGACGGCATGCTGCTGACCGAGGCGGGCAAGGAGGTGCTGACGCTGGCCGAGCGGGTCGAGGCCGCCATCATGGACTGTCAGGGCGCGCTTGACCTGCTCGCGGGCCGGACCGGCGGCACCGTGCATCTCGGCGCGGTCTCGACCGCGAAATATTTCGTGCCGCATGCGATCGCGGCGTTCTCCAAGCGGTACCCCAAGATCGAGATCAAGCTCGCCATCGGTAATCGCGAGGAGATCCGCGAGGCCATGCACGGCTACGACCTCGATTTCGCGGTGATGGGTCGGCCACCGGCCGACGTCTCCGTCGACGTCCGCCAGCTCGGGCGCAACCCGCACATCATCGTCGCGCGCAAGGGGCACTGGCTGGAGAAGGATTCCGGCCTCAACCTGACCGATCTCGTGCACGAAACCTTCCTCACCCGCGAGCCCGGCTCGGGCACGCGGACGCTGATGGAGGGCATGTTCCAGAAGTCCGACCTCGAGCCGATCATCGGCATGGAGATGAGCAGCAACGAAACCATCAAGCAGGCGGTCATCGCCGGGCTCGGCATCGCCTTCATCTCGGCCCACACGGTGGCGCATGAGCTCGCCGAGGGCCGGCTCGTCGTGCTCGACGTCGCGGGCCTGCCGATCGTGCGGCAATGGTACGTGATCCGCCGCAGCGACAAGGTACTGCTGCCGCCGGCGCAGGCGATGTTCGATTTTCTGGGCTCGGAAGGGTCGAACTACCTGCCCGACGTGCCCGAGTTCGGCGGAGGATAATCCGCCGGCGCTCAGCTCATCAGCTTCATCGCGACGGTGGCCGCCAGGATCACGATGATCTGGAGCAGGCGCTCCGTCGTGAAGATGCGGTTGAAGGTGGTCATTGCTTGCCCCGGCCGGCGTGAAGGAGATTTCGATCGGCCCGTTGCTAGCACAGGCGCCGCGCGAGACAACTCCGTAATTGCCACGAGGGCGATCGCGCCTGCGGCGGGCCGGTTCACGGCTGCGCCGGTCGTTAACGATCAGGCTGCGAGCGGAGCGGCGTAGTCCGTGCGCAACGCGAAATAGGCTTCCAGCTCCGACAGCGCCCGCGCTTCCCACTCCCGCGCCTGCTCCAGCAGCGACCAGCTCTGGCCCGGGCGGAATGCAGCGGTCTGGCGATAGAGCGATGCGATGCCGCGATAGCGTCGCACGTTCTCCAAGATGGCGTGACCGTTCATGTCCGAAAACTCCCTCGTCATTCCCGCGGGAGAAATTGCGGTCAAATCTTTTTCGAAAAGTTAGCGGCGCGCGACAAGCTCGCGGATGGTTGCCGGACTGTTGCGCGCACGCAACGCGCAACGTCGTGCCAGGACGATCTCGATAGCGATTTATTGCGGATTCGTTGCCGCGCTCTCGCCCGGGGGATTCAGCCCGCCACGGCGGATGATCCTGATCGTCTCGCGGCAAAGATCGGCAAGGCCGATCAGCAGCACGGCGAGCAGGCAGAACAGGTTGATGGAATCGGTATTTGCGCTGGATAGCGCGTTGAATTCGAAGAAGGGCGGAATGAATGCCCACCACACCAGCGGAACGGTGAACAGCGCGGCGAACACCGCCGCCGGCGCGCCCGCTATCAGGCCGAGCACGAACAGGGCGGGCAGGAACACTGCAAAATACAGCTTTGCGCCGAGCGCGACGCAGATGCCCTGAAGCACAGCCGACACAGCGACAACGACGCATCCAAGCAGAAACGCCTGCCACGACCACGGCCGTACCCGCGGTACGCCAAACAGCCCCGCACGCTTCATCAGTCTCCCCCTGCTGCCCGTTAACCGGGTCCGATTGAGACGAAAGTACTACAGCGGCAGGCAAACCGCGAGATGGAAATTGCACCCCCACGGGATTGGTAAACGAGCCGCAAAGCACCACTCCGGGAGGCCTGCAGGCTGGCTCGGGTGCGCGTGTCCCGGACAAGCTGCAACGCGTTGAGCGTTGCGGCGCAGAGCCGGGACCCAGGGCGACACGGCACAATGCGGATGGATGGGCCCCGGCTCTGCAGCGCACCACCCCGGACGATGCTTCGCATCGCCGGGCCGCTGCACCTGCGTCCGAGGCACGAGAGCGGAGTGGGACGCAGGCGTTCTCCGCGCCGTCATTGCGAGGAGCTCGCGACAAAATTGGCTGGCAATCGCGGCGCGTTTCGCCCGAGGTTTGATTGATCACCCCGCCCTCAAAGCCAAGAGCAACTGTGCTGGAGTTAGACCGGTGAGCGGCCAGGCTCAAGGCTGGCGCTGGCGCGCCCCCGCCTTCGGCGGCTAACGGCCTTGACCCCGTCCGCTCACCGGTCTGTTGGCTTTGCAAGCGCTCGGTCGGAGACGAGCGCCTCAGGGTGACGGAACCGTAGCCCGGATGAGCGCAGCGACATCCGGGTCTGCGCAAGCACTGTCCCGGGTATCGCTGCGCTCACCCGGGCTACCAAGAAGAGATCATCACCTCACTCGCACCGGCGTTCCATCCGCCATCGTCGTCACACCCTTCCGCTCCACGATCATCCCATAGGCGCGCGGCTGGCGGTGGACGTCGAAATTGAAGGTGGTGCGCTTGTAGGAATTGCAGAGGTCGAGATCGCAGCGGGCGAGCGCGAGCTCGTCGCCCTTGGTCGTGCACCGCGCGATGATTTCGCCCGAAGGCGCGATGACGCAGCTGCCGCCGATGTGGTCCACGCCCTCCTCGACGCCGGCCTTGGCGACGCCGACCACGAAGGTGCCGTTCTGATAGGCGCCGGCCTGCATGACCAGATGGTTGTGGAACAGCGAGAGATCGTCATGCTCGGGCGCGGGCGGATTGTGCACCGGCGTGTTGTAGCCGATCATCACCATCTCGACGCCCTGCAGGCCCATCACCCGATAGGTCTCGCTCCAGCGGCGATCATTGCAGATCGCCATGCCCATTACGCCGCCGAAGGCATCGACGACACCGAAGCCGCTGCCCGGCTCGAAATAGCGCTTCTCCAGATGCTGAAATTTTCGCCACGGCTCATGCTCGGCATGGCCTGGCAGATGGACCTTGCGATATCTGGCGACGATGGCGCCGTTCTTGTCGACGAGAATGGAGGTGTTGTAGCGCCTGACAATTCCGGCTTCGACCGTCAACTCGGCATAGCCGAGGGTGAAGCCGATGCCGGTCGCGCGCGCAAGGTCGAACAGGGCCTGCGTCTCCGGGCCCGGCATCTCGCGCTCGAAGAAGCCGTCGATCTCGGCTTGATCCTCGAAATACCAGCGCGGGAAAAACGTCGTCAGCGCAAGCTCGGGATAGACGATCAGGTCGCAGCCGCAAGCCTTCGCCTCGCGCATCAAGGCCATCAGCCGGGCCACGACCTGGGTCCTGCTCTCGGTCCTGGCGATCGGGCCAAGCTGGCCGGCTGCAACAGTCACAAATCTCGCCACGCGTCATTCCTTCGTTTCCGAGTGCGTCGGGTCTGAGCCTATCGAGCGGCGCACCGCATGCACAGGCCGGCTTCCCCATCGTCCTGACGGGACACAATCAAATTCCATGCCTATGGGTATCATCGTGCGGCGCCGCGCGATCATTCGCGAAAGTCCGGGAACTTCGTTGCGGATATGCAACGGTTCCCCACCGTCTGAAGCCGGACAAAACAAACTCCCATTCCGGCCACGAACCGCTCTCACAAGGCCGTGAGACTATCAGGGGAACGGCGATGCGTGCACAACGCGTTTGGAAAGTGAACGGGGATGCCAGCATCGGGCAGCTCCAATCCAGACTGGACGATCTGAACAAGCGTCTGGGTCAGCTCGAAAGCCAGCATCCGGAGAGCTGGAAGCTCGAAGAGCTGAGAGCGAGCGCGCTCAGCCTGTCGCGCGAGATCGACGACATCCGCTGCGCCGAGGCGACGGCGGCCTTGAGCGAGCTGCTGCGGAAATAATCAGCACACGGCGAGTTCGTCGATTCGGGGCGCTGAAGGAACCAACGTCACGTGCCGCCATTTCCATGAGAGCATGGAGCACGATCATGACCAGGCACCTGACAAGAGCCCATCTCGCGCGCGGCGTGGCCGGCGCGGTGTCCACGCTGGTCCTGTGCGCGACGGCCGCCTTCGCCCTCGCGCGCCACTTCGCGTTGTGAAGAATTTGGCGCTGTGAGGGATTTCACATGACGTCCGATCCCGAGGAGCAGGTGAGGCTGCAAGGTTTTGGCGAAATGACGTTGCGCACGGCCGTCGCGACACTGATGCAGCTCGCGCCGCGCGAGCGCGCGGAGGCCGCGATCTTCCGCGTGCGCGACGACGTGCGGCTGGCGTCGAGCGAAGTTGCCGAGCTCGCATCACACTGGGGCATCGCGCCGGCGCCGAACGTGCGATCGCCAAGACTGGTCCCCGAGCAGCACTGGCCGGACGTCCTTCGCGGCATGGTCCGCGAGGCGCCCCTGCCGGCACTGATGGTGGCGTTTCTGGTGGGGGTGTTGGTGGCGAGGCGGTGAGAAGATCCACCGCCCGCTGGACGTCCCCGCCCTATTCGTGACGGTCCATTGCAGACGTCGCCTTGGTGTCGCGCATCGTCAGATAGACCAGCAGCGAAACCGCGATGCAGCCGGTCAGATACCAGTAGAACCAGCTTTCGTGACCGATGGACTTGAACCACAACGCGATCGATTCGGCGGTGCCGCCGAAGATCGAGACGGTCAGCGCATAGGGCACGCCGACGCCCGTCGCGCGCACGCTGGTCGGAAACAGTTCCGCCTTCACCACCGCATTGATCGCGGTATAGCCTGATACGATCATCCAGGCAGCGGCAATCAGCAGGAAGGCGGAAAATGCATCGTGCGTGGCCTGCAGCGTCGTCAACAGGGGGATGGTGAACAGCGTGCCGGACACGCCGAAGCCGATCAGCAGCCATTTGCGCCCGATGCGGTCGGAGATCGCACCGTAAACCGGTTGCAGCACCATCGCGAAGACGAGGCTTCCTGCCGTCACCATGGTGGTCTGGTCGTCGGTCAGCTTCACCGAGAGGCGAAGGAATTTCTGCATGTAGGTGGTGTAGGTATAGAAGGCCGCCGTACCGCCCATCGTCAGTCCCACCACCAGCATCAGCTCGCGCGGATAGTTCAGCAACGCGCGGATCGAGCTGGATTTCTTCACCGCGGCCTGGCTGCTCTTGAAGGCATCGGTTTCGTGCAGATTGCTGCGCATCAAGGCCGCGACGACGGCGAGAACGGCGCCGAACGCAAACGGCACGCGCCAGCCCCAGGCGCGGATTTCGTCAGTCGACAGAAAGACTTTCTGCAACAGAAGCAGCACGAGGATGGCGCAGAGCTGGCCGCCGATCAGGGTCACGTACTGAAAGCTGGAGTAGAAGCCGCGGTTCTTCTCGTCGGCGACTTCGCTGATATAGGTGGCGCTGGTGCCGTATTCGCCGCCGAGACTCAGCCCCTGCAGCACCCGCGCCAGGCCGAGGATGACAGGAGCGGCCAGGCCGATCGAAGCATAAGTCGGCGTCACCGCGATGATCAGCGAACCGAAGCACATCATCACGACCGACAGTGTCAGTGCATTGCGCCGGCCATAGCGATCAGCGAGATGGCCGAACAGCCAGCCACCGAGCGGACGTACCAGGAAGCCCGCCGCAAACAGCAACGCCGCGTTGAGCTGCTGCACCACCTCGTCGCCATCAGGGAAGAACGCCTTGGCGAAATAGAGGGAGAACGCCGCATAGGCGTAGAAATCGTACCACTCGACGAGATTGCCGACCGAGCCGACGAAGATCGCGCGCAACCGGCGCTTCATGTCGCTGACATCGGCACGCGATTCCCTGAGGGGCGCTCCGACAGTCTGAATTGAGGCTTCCTGTGAACTCACGACGTCCTCCGCAGATTTATTGGAAAACCGGATGGTTTCGGCACGCCTTCAGCAACGGCTGTGCCAATCGCGTGCGGAGTGCGGAAACGCGGAGAATTGCCGGGAACTGCGCGGATTCTGGAGGAATACGGCCTCTCGAGGGCCAAAACATCGGCAGGAATCCGCCGACGCGAATGTCCGCATCGGCGGATTTCCGCCGATCGCCGCCGGCTCAGGACTCCTTGCGGCCGGGCCGTGTCAGCGCGTATTTCGCCATCTTCTCGTTCAACGTTCGGCGTGGCACGCCGAGATCCTCGGTGACGGCAGCGATCGACCAGTCATGCTCGCGCAAGGCAGCCTCGATCAGCGCGCGCTCATAGGCCGCAACACGGTTGGCGAGCGACCGCTGCGGCGCTCCCGGTTCGCCGCGCCGAAGGATCTCGGCAACGCTGCGGCCGGTCGCGACCAGTCCCAGCGCATAACGTTCGGCAACGTTCTTCAGCTCGCGCACATTGCCGGGCCAGTCATGTGCAAGCAGCGCGTCGAGATCGTCCGCCCGCAGCGGCGACATCGTGCGGCCCGCGCCCTTGGCGGCAGCGGCGGCAAAATGCTCGAACAGCAGCAGGACATCATTGTCGCGCTCGCGCAGCGCCGGCAGGCGGATCTCCGCCGCGGCAAGACGGAAGTAAAGATCGGAGCGGAAACGTCCCTGGCGGCTGTCCGCCGCGAGATCGCCCTTGGCAGCCGCGATGATCCGAACGTCGATGGGCAGGAGCTTGTTGGACCCGACCCGCTCGATCGCGCGCTCTTGGAGCGCCCGCAGGATCTTGGCCTGGAACGGAAGCGGCATGCTTTCGATCTCGTCGAGCAGCAGCGTGCCGCCGCTGGCGTGTTCGAACTTTCCGATGCGGGCGCCACGGGCGCCGGTGAAGGCACCGGCCTCGTGGCCGAACAATTCGCTTTCGAACAATTCGGCCGGAATCGCGGCGCAGTTCACGGCGACGAAAGGCGCCTTCGCGCGCGGTCCGAAATCGTGCAACGCGCGCGCCACGACCTCCTTGCCGGTTCCGGTCTCGCCCGTGACGATCACGTCGCGATCGTGACCGGCGAGCTCGAGCACGCTGGCGCGCACCGCGGCCATCGGCTTCGACAGGCCGATCAGGCGGGCATCGATCGCGCCAGGAGCGGCGAGACGATCGGCGAGCTGGCTGAGCTGCACTTTCAACCGCCGCCGCTCGATTGCGCGGGTGATGACCGCCGAAAGCAGTTCGGGATCGTGAGGCTTCTGCAGGAAGTCGTAGGCGCCCTCCCGCATCGCAGCCACGGCCAGCGGCACGTCGCCATGCGCGGTCAGGAGCACCACGGGAATATCAGGGTCGGCGCGATGAATGTCACCCATCAATTCGAGCCCGGATCGGTGCGGCATGCGAAAATCGGTCAGCACGGCCTCGGGCGGAGCTTCCTTCACGAGGCGAATGGCCTCGTCCGCGCCGGCGGCAACCCGGACCGTGAAGCCGCCGAGCTCCAGCCATTGCCGCACCGAATTGCGGACGATCTCCTCATCGTCGACGACGAGCACGGAACCGCTCACGCCTGCAATTCCCGATGTTCCGGGGCCGGCGCGGCATCCATGACCGGAATGACGACCTTGAAGGTCGAGCCCCTGCCGGGCGCGCTGTCCACCAAGATATTTCCTCCGAACTCCCTGACGATTCCGTACGAAATCGAAAGCCCGAGGCCAAGCCCCTCGCCGATCTCCTTGGTGGTGAAGAACGGGTCGAACAGCGATTTGATGTGCTCGGGCGCAATGCCGGCACCGGTATCGCTGATCTCGATCACGGCGCTGTCGCCCCGCCGGCCGAGCGCGACCTCGAGCACCCGCCGCTCGGAATCGCGCATCGCGTCGATCGCATTCGACAACAGGTTGACGATCACCTGCTCGAGCCGGATCGGATTGGCAAGACTATGCAGCGGCTCGGCGGGCGCAGTGCGCACCATCTCGATATGCTCGTTGTTGATCCGGTATTGCAGCAGGCGAACCGCATTGTCGATGACAGGCGCGAGCTCGACGGCGCTGCGTGTGCCGGTCTCCTTGCGCGCGAACATCCGTAAGTGATCGATCAGCGCCATCATGCGTTCGGCGATCGAAGACATCAGATCGAGGTTGGCGGCGGCACGATCGACCTCGTTGCGACGGAGCAGGACGCGACTGCTCGCGACATAGGTGATCAGCGCCGCGAGCGGCTGGTTGATCTCGTGCGCGACACCGGCGAGCGCCTGACCGAGGCTCGCGAGCTTGGCGCTCTGCACGAGACTTTCGAGGGTGCGGCGCAGCTCTTCCGTGCGTTCGGCCACGCGCCGCTCGAGAACGTCATGCGCCTCGAGCTTCGTCCTGACGGCCTGCCGCCGCTGATAGGCAACCAGCACGACCAGCAGCGAAGCGACGAGAGCGAGGACGCCCGCGATCGCAACAGTCGCCGCACTGCGCCGTGCATCCGCGACGTCCGAGAACAGCAGCAGCTTCCAGCCCTGGTCATGCGGATGGACCTGAAGTGCGTATTCGCCGAGCTCCACATTGCCGCTGCCGCGCGCGCGACCGATCTGAACGCGCTGCCGGTCCCGCTCGGGCACGAAGACCGGAGCTGCATCGATCGCCTGACCGAATTGCTGCACGGCGTTCAATTCAGCAAGCCGCTCGGCGGGGACCGGGAGCAGCGGACGATATTTCCAGTCCTCGCGGCTGGCGAGGAAGATCACGCCGTTTTCGTCCTCCATCGCCACGAGGTCGCCGGCCCGCGCCCAGTCGGCCTCGAGCGCGCTGAGATCGATCTTGACCACGGCGACCCCGAGGGTTTTGCCGCCCTCCACGATCCGGTGCGACAGGAAATAGCCGGGCTGTCCCGTGGTGGCGCCGACGGCGTAGTAATGGCCCTCGCCGGTTCGCATCGCATCGACGAAATAGGCGCGGAAGGCGTAATTGTGTCCGACGAAGCTCGAATCCTGGTCGAAATTGCTCGCCGCCAGCGCAAGGCCTGTGCTGTCGAGAACATACAGCTCGGCAGATCGCGCGCCCTGGTTGAGCGATTTGAGGTAGCGATTGGCGGCGGCAGTCGCGGCCGCATCGTGGGGATCGCGGTAGAGCTCGCGGATGGGATCGGCGAGCGACAGGACCGCCGGCAAATAGCGATAGCGCGCGACCGTCGCGTCGAAGGTGCTGGCGATCAGCGCGAGCCGGTCCTTGGCCTCCCGCTGCATGCGCGCAAACCCGGCATCCAGGGCAAGAACGTAGGTCAGCCAGCCCACCGCCGCGATCGCCGCGAGCGCAAGGGCGCCCATCAGCGTTTGCCGCAGCAGGGCTGGACGAGGAGGTTGCATCTGCGCTCCGGATCGGGACGATATCGCTAGGTATCACATCGCGCGACCGGCGCCGCGGCGGATAACGGGGCTTGCCAAGGGAACGCCGAGCCGTCCGTTCATTGGTGGACAGCCAACGGGAGCGGCCGCAAAGCCATGCCGCCGCGACAAGCCGCCCTGCCCGGCCAAATCCGCCGTGGACCCGCCCCGAAAATCGTTGCAGAAAGGCGCTCCGAGGTGCCGGCGGCCGGTCGGCCAAGCCTCTGGAAAACGTCGACTTTTGGAAGAATGGTCGGAGTGGCAGGATTCGAACCTGCGACCCCTGCGTCCCGAACGCAGCGTATATCCTCTAAGTTATTGATTTTTCTCGGCATGGCGTCCGTTTTCGACACGCTTTGTTCACGGTCGTTTCGCCTAATTCGTTGCGATTTCGTTGCGGCCGTTCTCGCCGAGAACGGCGCCCACTGGGTTCGGATTTTTGCCTGGGGTTGCGGGTATCCGGTTCTTGGAGTTTCACCGGGTCCGAAGGCGAAGACCAGCACACCCCTGAGCAATCTCCTTCGCGCGGGCCCTGTATATGCGGTCTATTGGCACCGTCGCACTGAGCTATAGTCGAGATGCGCCAGGCTTCTTCTGAAAGGACGCTGCTAGGAAGCGTTCGCCCTCGCCCATTCGCGCGCCTCGCGCCGGCGCTCGCGACGTTCGCGCCGCCGCCTGGCCCGTTCGGCGGGCTGCGGGAGCGGTGGCACTGGCGCATCCTCTTGCTCGGCCGGTCCCGACTCCATCGGCGGCTCGGCGGCGGGGCGGTCTCCATGAATTCCAGCACGACGCGCCCCTTGGCGGTGATCTTCCGGCCGCCGTCTTCGCGCTCAATGAGGCCTTGCGAAAAGATGTCGAGTTCCGGAATGCGCTCAGCCATCCGCTTGGTGCGATTGGCCCAATCGCGACCGCTGGTCGCCAAGATCGCCATGTCGCGCTTGAGGTCGGCCATCACGGCAAATCCGCCCGGGTAGCTCACCAGGATCTTTAGTACCGTGACCTGGAAATTCACCCCCGCCCCCTCGGCCGGTCAGCGCCACATCGTCGGCGCTTGCGAGAGAGCTTGGCGAACAAACTGCTTGAGGCGGTCCGGCGATGTGTCGCCTCTGGTCGCAGCTTCCAGAATTTTCGACGCCACGTGGGTACGGGCTCCGGTCTCGGCCCGGAAGACTTTTTCACAGACCTCGTCCAGAACCGCGCGCAAAAGCGCGGTGGTGGGGAACCCCCAGAAGAAAAAACTATCGTAACGCAATCGCGGCGGCGTCGAATTTAAGAGTGTTCAAAATCTCGCGAACTCTACACCACGGCTTGGACTTGGCAATAACAGCGCGAGCAACATGAGATGATAGCCATGCGAGCAACATGAGATGATAGCCATATTCCCCCGCCTCCGGATGTTCCGTTCTCCTCCGGAGAACTGCGGTGTGCGCTAGTGAATACACCTAGGCGCCTGTTCCTCGCGGACTGACCATCGCCGGGTCCGGTGCCATCGAGCCGCTGCCGTCGGGAGGCTTCGCCTCGGCCATCTCTTTTCAGGTCCGGAGCCTTCTCGACCAGGCCATCCGCGACGTCAGGGTCGGTGGAGCGTGTAAATGCAGGCTGGCCCTGCAGTCGTTGCCCTCTGCCAAATCGCCCAAGAGCCCAAGACTTCGCACTGTTCGTTGACCTGGATCGGCTTGTATTGTTTCGTCGCGACATGGACCAGCCAATCTTCGCTTCCGCACACGTGCCAATCGCCGTAATCGATGCACCGGTGATGTATCTCGCGGTCGGCAAATTCGGTAAGGCTTTCAAGGCTTCCTGCCCGGCTCCAGGATCAGGACAGAGGTGCGGCCAGAGTCGTTCCTGACCGTCGGGGGTTCGAGTCAGTGGAGCGCTACGAACGGTCCCCCACCCAATTCGAACCATTGTTTTCAAAGACTTACCGGGCGGCCTGACTTAAGTACCCCGCGTCCGGCCTGGCGCAGGGCGATTGCGCGCCCTGCTCTACTTTCGTCGGTTCGCGCCCGCATTGGTAGTAATATTAAGGCGGCTCTGCTTTACTGGCCTGCGCCCCTTAAGAGTTGACGCCGATGGCAAAGCCTCCGAACAAAGCGACCCGCCCGCACGGCAGCGAATATCAATTCAGGATTGACGCCTATAGCCCGGCAACCATGCCGATGGGACGGCTAGCTCAGTACATGGCAGAATTAGCAACGCTACTTGGCGAGCGGGACGCGGTGCACTTTCGAGGCCTCACAAAGGGCAGCACGATCCTAAACGCGCGTGTTGACCGGGAGGCCATGCCGAAGGTCCGCGCACGCGTGGTAGCCGTACGCGCGGGGGATGCTAGCGGAGACACCCTCCGGGCCTTCAACAGCCTGAACAAGCTTCTTAAGGCCGACAACGCGGTCGGCGTGCTGCGAGACGCCGCGCCCCGTGGGGTTATTATCCGCTTCCCCGGGCGCGAGGCGGTGGAGGATAGATTCACCGTCAAACAGCAAGGCTCGATTGACGGCATTGTCACCGGCATTCGCGGCAAAGACAGCTCCATCCACATAACGCTGCAATCCGAAACTCAACAGATAAGCGGCTGCGAAACCACACGCGCCATAGCCAAACAGCTCGGGGCTAAGCTCTTCGAGCCTGTGCGACTGTTCGGCAAGGGCAAGTGGACTCGCGATGCGGACGGCACTTGGACACTTGAGAGCTTCCGGGTGGAGAGCTTTGAAGCTCTCCGCGAGACTCAGCTTACCGACGCGCTCGCGGCTCTACGCGACATTCCCACCGAATGGGGAGACGACGCATATCAAGAGCTGATCGATATGCGAAAGGGACCGGGAGGCAGCAAGAATGGTGGTCATTGACTCCACGAATCTCTTGCTGTTGCTGCGCCCAGGTACCCGCATTCCGAATGGAGCGGACGGCGCGCCCATCACCCGCCCTCGGGATAGAATCCAGTACTTGGTGCACCGACTGAGTCAGGACAAATCGAAAATCATCATACCGACGCCCGCGCTCAGCGAGGCCCTAGTCACAGCCGGGCCGGAAGCCTCTCAGAAAATCGTAGAGGACTTGCAGAAGTACGCCGTGTTCGCAATCGAGCCATTTGATACCCGCGCTGCTTTGGAAGCCGCAGCGATGCTGCGCACAGCGCTCGCAAACGGGAATAAGCGAGGGCCAACAAAAGCCCCTTGGCAGAAGGTGAAAGTCGACCGTCAGATTGTTGCCATCGCGAGGGTTCACGGCGCGACCGAAATTTACTCCGACGATGGAGACGTTGCCGCGCTCGGGGCGCTCGCGAAGATCAAGGTCATTAGCTTGTCTGATTTACCCCTGCCGCCTGAAAAGGCTCAGCTCAGTTTAGAACTCGAACCGGCCGCTGATCGCGCGACAACCGCCGAAGATTAAGGCCTCGCGGACCAGCCATAAGAACAAACGAATTCGCTTGATGGCGCGGGCGAAGCTGAGAAGCAACTGCGCCGCGAGATTGTAGCTTGAATTGAATGCGGGGGCTGATCGTCTACCATGGCATTGAGCACGGAAGAGATAATCGAAGGAGCTTTTTTGGAAGTCTGCCCACCGTCAGAGGCAGTCGAGTGGCTGAAACGAAGGCGAGAGAGCGCGAGCAAAACGCCGCTTCTCATGCGCGACGACAACAAGCACCAAGAAGAAATCCTCTACCTCCGCAATGACGCATTCATTGAGTTCGGCCTAGCCCGTTACGGCGTTAACGCAGGCGTCGCGCAACGAATATACGAACGGGAACACCGGGGCATCCGTTGCACGCTCCTAGCTAGTTTTCCAAGCGGTGGGTTTGACCCCTTTGGTGATCGATTTTTACTTCACGCTTCTTTGCCTACTGACACCCAGGAGCTTTGCGCGCTATTTTCGAATTCAACATTAAGCGACAGCATCCTCGAAAAACTTCTCGAACGAAAATCCCCCTTCGATTCATTGAGCGATGAAACGTTCGAGTCGGCCATCATCGCACTCGCAAAAAATCCCCGCATGTCCACTCCGTACGATGAAACATATTTGGACGGATACAGCGATTATTCGTATCACAAGGTCTTTTCCTGCGCGTGGCAGCTAGCAGCAACAGTCCCCGTTACACCCCGGTGGGCGAGTGTCTTGTACTACCTCTTGAACGCATGCCATCCCGCGCGTGGTGTGGACCCAACAGCGATGATTAGGCGCTGGTACTTTTCAACCGAAAGCGCCGATCAAGTGGACGCGGGATACTTTCTACGCTCGCGGCTAGCTGACTTGCTGAAGGCGGACGAAGCGCTACTTGGCGCCCGTGATCCGGCTCTACGGTCTTCCTTTTATCGCCGCTTCAGGCCGACCGACTTCCCGTCGTGGTCCAAGTTCGCGGACTCAGACCGAGAGCACTTCTTGGATTCTGCTCTCCACAATCATAATCTTTGGCGAGCTGAGAGCGACCGAGAAACGCTGAGCCAGCTAAGCTGGAACCACCCAGACCCTCAATCAGACTTGATGATGGTCAATCAATTTCGAGCGGTTGAAGGACGCATGCGGCAGCAACACCCCGACTGGTTTAACGGGGACGAGTGAACAGCGCGCGTGGAAAGAGAGATAGAGTATGAGACTGTTCAATCGTCTGTCACGTCTCGGACGGGCTTACAGGAAGTTGCCCGAACATCATAACTTCGCTGAACTTGCAGACAATATAGACGCGTTCGCAAACCATCTTCTTGACCGCGCCATAGGCAAGAATTTTGGCGGAGAAAGCTATTTGAATGCACCTAATACGTGGGAATGGAAACTGGGCCGCGACTTAAAGACCTTGGTGGAATACGCCCGCAGCTATGTGCCCAAAGATGTTGACGGGTTGCATCGAACACGGCGCGATTAGCGCGCTCGCCACTTTAACGCCGCAGCGATAAGGCAAGCTGTCGTCACCCCGGCAGAGCTGCGAGGTTTCAGGCGCATCAATCCCCCACAGCCGTATACGGGTGCCGTGAATCTCTAGCGTGTCGCCATCAATGAGGCTGGCCTGTCCCAATAGGTCTTTTGCAAAAGCGGGATGCAAAAACAGTAAGCGCTGTTCCGAACACACGGGTTCGAGACGTTAGCTGATCTCTATGTTTTTCGTTTGTGGAGGGCTGCCAGCCGTTCCGCCTCAGCTAGTGCCGCAGTTTTGGTTTTAAACGGACCAACGTCGTGTTCTTGCGTGTCGGGCAGCCAAGCAGGCAAGAACCACCAACCGCCCGGGCGGTAACTCGTGCTGTTCCTAATCGACCCGATTTGTTCGGCTATAAACCAACCGGGATCTACCCCGTCCTGTTGCCACAAGATGTTCTTGTCGCTCATCGGCGCGCCTCAAGAATGTCGGTTGGTCGATTTTCTTCGCCCAGGCCGGATTCTAGCCGTTTCCGTAGGCCCATGGCAACAAACTGTCGAGTTGGCGGTTCGTGTGACCGTTGACGATCCTGGTGAGCACATCGGTGATGTAGGCCAGCGGATCAATGTGATTCAGCTTACAGGTTTCGATCAAGGAGGCGATGACGGCCCAGTGTTGGGCACCGCCGTCAGAACCTGCGAACAGTGCGTTTTTCCGATTGAGCGTGATCGGGCGGATCGAGCGCTCGACGGTGTTGTTGTCGAGCTCGATATGGCCATCTTCGATGAAGCGCGTCAGGCCCTCCCAGCGTGAGAGCGCATACCGAATGGCATCGGCCAGCTTACCCTTTTGGCTGATCAAACCGAGTTTCGTTCGCAGCCACCTTTGGAATGCGTCGGCGAGCGCCCGGCTCTTCTGTTGTCGAACGAGATGTCGCTCGTCGGCGCTGCGACCACGGATTTCCTTCTCGATGGCATAGAACTCGGCGATATGCTTGAGCGCCTCGCTTGCAATAGGCGCGGGACCGGGGGCGGCAAGTTCGTAGAAGTTGCGCCGCATGTGCGACCAGCAGAATGCAAGCTGAACGTCGCCACGCTCGGCGAGCTTGCCATAGCCGACATAGCCGTCGACCTGCAGGATTCCCTTGAAGCCTGCCAGATGGGCGATCGGTCGATCGGCCTTGCGATCGGGGGCATAGACATAGGCGACGCCCGGTGGATCGGCACCGCCCCACGGCCGGTCGTCCGCCGCATAGGCCCAGAGCTGGCCGGTCTTGGTACGCCCGCGGCCGGGATCGAGCACCGGCATCGCCGTCTCGTCGGCGAACAGCTTGGGCCGTTGCCTGAGCTTGCCGAGGAGGCGCTCATGCAACGGACGCAGGTGGAAGGCTGCTTGCCCCACCCAGTCCGCCAGCGTCGAACGATCGAGCTCAATGCCCTGGCGGGCGTAAATCTGCGCCTGCCGGTAGAGTGGCAGGTGATCGGCATATTTGGACACCAGAACCTGGGCGACGGTTGCTTCGGTCGGCAGTCCGCCCTCGATCAACCGCGCCGGGGCCGGCGCTTGCATGACACCATCCTCGCAAGCACGGCAGGCATATTTGGGACGCCGGGTCACGAGGATCCGGAACTGCGCCGGGACTAGGTCGAGCCGCTCGCTTCTATCCTCGCCGATCCGGTGTAACTCGCCCTGGCAGCAGGGACAGGTCTTGTCCTCGATGTCGACGACGACCTCGATCCGTGGCAGGTGCGCCGGCACGCACCGAATCTCTCAGCAGATGCGGCCAGCTTAGACGCTGCTGCCGATCAGGCAATCGCAGCTTGCGGCGCGCCCGCGAAGCTGTGAAGGCGCTGTTGATTGCGAATGAGTTCTTAGAGCGCGAGATGGAAGAGCGGGTGTCGCGCGGGTACATTCGAGGCGTCAAGCACGGTAGGTTCAATACATATTCGGGCTGAGCACATGAAGCGTGACATCGATGAGGCCACTAAGCTTTGAACGGTGTATCAGGGTAATCAGGATAATCTCTGTCGAGCTCCTTCAACAACTCTCCACGGAGTATCCCCCAGAGTGCTAATATTGTATCCCGTGCGATTTCGGAGTCTTGCGACGTTATCGAACTGCCGTAGCCCAAGCGTGAGATGACGGCAGAAATCTGCTTTAGACTTTCGAATGGATAAAGACCGATAGATTTCTTTTCTGGGAAGCCGTACGTCGCCAACGCACTTGCGCAGGCGCTTAGTGATTTAGCATGTTGAATGGCCAAAACGAATTTTCTGGTTTCATGGGACAAAGCTGTGCGCTCTTCCCCTACATTCCGAAACGCACCCCGTACATCATCTATTCGGCAACTTAGGCTGTGCATGACCTTCGCGTATTCAGCCTGCGTGTGCGTTGGCGAATGCGTGTACTGTATTGAGTCCTGAACTGTAACCACAATTTTCTGCCACACATCAAAGAGGGCTTTCGTGAAAGCAACCCTCCGCTGAACGCAGAACGCGAGCCAAGCAGCCCCGATAGGAATCAAAACCGCAGGAACGACCCGCAGGGCGCTGCTATATGGGTCGCTAGCATTTGGGTTACCCCAACAACTAGCGGCTAACGAAAGTAGGGAAAGTAGGAGCACTATTAAGATCGTTCCGATGACTTGCTGCTTGAAGGTTTTGCCTGTCATGGGCCGCCTCCCGGATGGCTGCTCGCGTAGCCTATCTTACGGAGGCCTCGCCTTCAATTGCGGCGAGCGATTTTTGCTCGGGACAATCGCGTACCCGCCTGTTACCGCGAGTGCGAAAGCGCCGGTAACCCGTCAAAGCTCATGGCGTTCAACTAGGCCGGTTGTCGGGAGCGCTCTTGGACGCTTCAACGAACGCGCGTCCCACATCCCCTAGTTCAGCCTTAAATTCAATCTCCATCTGCTCGTCCGGTCCCTTGCGGACGCGCACTAAGTGGCGTCGGCCTTCGTCGAGAGCAGACGCAAGGGTGTCTTGCATCTGCTCCGCGGTCAGGCCCCGGCCCCATATGTGCCGCGTGACTACCAGCTCCATGAGTCGAGCTAGGTCTTCTCGATTACCGTCCGTTCGATCTGCTCCGGACATTCTCGCAGCCACTCAAATACACCTTCGAGACCGTACGACTGTTCGATTGCGGGATCGCCCGGCAGGGAGCCTGCCACCCTCAGGACGAAATCAACGTCAGACTTACGGTACATCCGGTCTTGCAGCTCGTATTCTTCACGCGTGACGGGATTACAGTCGTGGTAGTGCCTTGTAGCGATTAGTTGCATTCCCCTTGCCCCATACCCTCGGTTTGATAAATGACCCGCCCTGGAATCAGCGGCTCGACCGACTTTTGTGCGAACTGACCCGGATCGACAACGGCTTTATTTTTCGCGTGCGAGGGCTTCGCTACCTAGACGACGCGCGTGTCACAACGATAATAGGCGCCCAGAACGTAAGGTTTGTGAGGCGACAAACCTTACAGACTGTCAGGCATCGTACCTCACGAGGCCTGAGCATGCCGCCCGCTTGGGGCAGCGCTTAAGCAGTTCTCGCGAACGACGACGCCCCAGGCACCGCTCTAGGAACAACGGCCCGCAGTACGTCACCACGGCCTGCACCGCGTCGCGCGGAACGTACTGTCGGCGCGAAGCCACGTAAGCCAAGCCGGGCAAGATCATGTCCGGCAGCGAGTCAATTAGCACGAGAGCATCAATCGAGGTCTGACATTCACGCAGCCTCGCGAGCGCAGGCACGAGGATGTCCAGCGACGCTTCATACGTTGCGCCCCGCCGGGGCGCGTACTGGATTCGCTCCACTAGAACTCCCCCTTTGCAATGCCGAGCTGAACCACGTTGACTTCGATCCGCGAAACACCATCGGGCTTCGCGTCCCTCACTTCATATAGG
The DNA here is from genome assembly GCF_004114535.1 of Bradyrhizobium nanningense. GTDB lineage: Bacteria > Pseudomonadota > Alphaproteobacteria > Rhizobiales > Xanthobacteraceae > Bradyrhizobium > Bradyrhizobium nanningense. The sequence goes on along the minus strand of NZ_LBJC01000020.1, from coordinate 363,875 downwards.
GCGCGATTGCAAAGGCGCATGATGCGGTAACCCTGCATGAGCGGGAACGGCAACTCCTTAACGTCCTCGAACGTCATGTTCGATTTCGTCGTCGCCACCGCAGCGAGGTCGTTAAGATGCGTCGCTTTTGTCTGAGCATCGGACGGACTATCGAAGTGAACGCCATACTGAAGCGTTGGTAGCGGGGGAGCGCTACCTGCGTTCCCCCCGACACAGCTAACCTGAGTATCTGGTATCCATCGGTGAATGACGTCCACACCGGATCGAGGGCGGCGCGATCGGATAGAAAACCCGCCTAATCCTCAGGCTGCTTCGAGCTGCCTGTGTACGCCTTCTTCTTCACTTTAGAGATGAGCATGCCCCCTTAGAGTGGAAATCAAACTCTCGTCGCAGAACTGATGTGTAATCCATGCGCCCCAGAACATAGTCGATCAAGTTCTGCAAAAGGACCGCCTCGTTTAATATCTCACTTTGCGATTTGTTCTTTATCGCCCAGATCATGAGGGAAATAATGTAACCGCTCCGCCGCAATCCCGCCCGCTGTAGTTGCTCCATCAGCCGTCGATAGATTTCAGTTGCGGCTTCGTCGGAAGCGGTTATTCGGCGAAGCTGTTGAACGGCACAAGGCAACGGTTCTCGGGCTTTAGCCAGCCGCGCCAATGTGGTGATGACGTATTACGGATGTTAGTAACTGGCGGGCCACCCGCGCGCGGCGGCGGCGGCATGCCCCAGCGCATGAGCGTCATCTCAGTCCCGCCTTCCGTGTTGCGGATCACCGGCACCGGGTAGTCCGGAAAGACTCCGGGCATTGGCTGTAGGTTGCCGACGTAGCGGTTGACCACGCGGAAGAGCGCGAGGATGGCGGCTTGGTTGGTGGTGATGCTGTAAAGGTTGCACATGTGGGCAAACAACAAGGTCAGTTATTCAGCTTTCGGCACAATACCTGAACGGCCACGAAGCACCCGATGCAATATGGCTTAGCCGTGTTACCGTAGTTGCGGACGCCCACGACGTAAGAGCCTTTTGGACAAGTCGCCGTGACTGGCCCATAACCGCCGTTGACGTTTTTGGGGTCCAAGGGACCAGGATCCTGGCCCCACTCGCCAAGGCGAGCTATTTGGTAATCGTTGTAGAGTATTGTGATAGCGCCATTCAGGAAGCCAGATATGGTCACAGCCGCAATGATGGTGATGACCATAGAGCGAGGAATGCCCTTCTTGGCAATCGATCTTGTGATTGGCGCAACATTCAGGATTAGCCAGCCGCCAAGGGCGAGAATTCCCCATTTCAAAGCCTCAACGATCAGCGCTTTTATCAGTTCGTAGGTAAGCTCCCACATTTACCTCCTCCCGTTTCAACATGTTTCCGGCTGGGGGCCCCATTAAATGTCTTGGAGCTCAGCCTTGGGCCGCTAGAGAATTGGCCGAAACACGAACCTTAAACTACCGCGACGGCCATGGCTCACAAGCAACTCCGTCCCTGTCGCGATCATGATGTCTCCAGTACCCCGGCTCTCCCAGCCTCGCCGGTGCCAAGCCAAACAAGCGGGCAAACTCACAGTTGGGCGCGGACGCGATATGTCTGAGCGTTGTCGTGACCGGCCAAGGGCTCGAAGCCAAGACCCCGAAGACCGCAACAGCTAGTGTAACGGCTGAGATCGCCATCGCCGCGTTCATGACACGGCGCAGCTTGATAGCACGATCATGACGCGACGACACCGCACGGAACCTGCGCTGCAAGTTGCGCAGTCGCTGTTCAGGACCGGGACCGGGGCGAACCGGATTGAGGTTCGGAAGGTGCGGCATGGCCAAACCAAGGAAGTGCTATACAAAAGCGTCTGACTGAAAAAAGTCTATTCCAAGTAGCTTGGTAGCAATGTCTCTGCCAGAGGTTGTGGAGCCTAGCCCACAGCCCATTAGTCCGCGCTCACGAAGTCGCCCTCGCAAATCAGGCGAGAATGCCTATTTTTCCCGCATGCGTTCATTCGAATTTTGCCTGCCAACCAAAGGCACCACGGTCCCGAACGGCCCAGATTGGCTCCATGAGGTGAAGTACGACGGATATCGCCTCCGCATGGAGCGCGACGGCGATCGCGTGCGCCTCATCACGCGCATGGGACGCGCGCGTTAGCTGCGCGTGTTGCGATGAGGTCTTTCAGTCGATCCCTGGGGCGAGTTTTTGGGTTCGCGGCATTTTTCCAACACGCGGGGCGACCTGCCGTTGATGTACACGCATCCGTTGCCGCAATGTCAAGTACTAAGAATAGTTACGTTCGCCCTTGACGAGCGGTGAGCGGCGCTCAAGCATTGGTTGTTTAATCATCTCATGCGGAGGTTAGGAAAATGACCCGCCTCAGTGCGTTCCTTTGCGCTATGTGCGCAAGCGCCGTCGCATTGTTTGCTTTCACAAACTACGCAGAAGCGCAATGTGACCCGCGAGCTTTCTTGGTTCAAGAGATGAAGGACATTCGCGCCACGGGAGAAACCGAGCTGGCCTTTGTTCTTACCGCAAGTCAGGAGGAATTCGATCAAGCAAAAAAGAGCGGCGCCTTGAGTGGTTCCTATGGGTTGATTTCCGGCTCGGGCAGCTACGCTGAAGCCAAGGAAAAAGCTGTTCGGATAGCTCAAGCTACGAAATTTGACTACCGCAGCTCCTATGCGACAAGCTATTTTTCACAAACTTACTCGGCGCGGGCCATAGCCGCTTACGAAAGCTGCCTCAATCACAAATCGGCGGGGCTGCCTATCTGGTTGCGCAGTAGAGAGGGAGATTTTCTCACGTTCGAGGCGTTCTGGGTTGGAAGAAACCTCGACGATGCAAATGCAAACTATGATGCACCACCTCTCGTAAAAGGTGGCACCCTAGTCAGCAAGCCCGAGAAGTGGACTCAGGGAAAAACGGAGCAAATAGTCATTGAGCGTACTGGCAACGGCGATGTTTTTCTTCAGCTAAAGGTCGGCGGTGAAACGAACTCCAAGGTCATCGTAAGGGATCCGCCCCAGGTTGTATGGGATACTCAGCCTGTAACCTCGGATACCGTAATGAAGACCTGTTCGCACGGCCCCAACCCGGGTTGCAGCGCCGGACAGGTGGGGGACTGCATCCATCCAAAGCACCCGGGCGGCTACTTTGTTCAAAAAACTCGCTCAGTGACGCAGTTTTCGAGTTCCGACCCGGGGCGGTATTCCGAGCAATATGATCAGGATACCCCAGCAAAGGTTTGCGTCAAAATAACGCAAAGCACGGGTGCTTGCGAAGTCACTCAATGCGCGCAGGGCCGCCTCACAGCGAACGAAACATTTCCTAGAGCCGCTGAATAGATGAAGAACGGATTTGCGCGTGCTTCCTAGGCAACGGCCCCGACGATATTGCACGTCGGGGCCCTTCAAGGTCATCAAGCCGGTTACATCCGCTGTGCCTTTTGATCCCCGATGTCGTCGATTACCGCACGCGATCTGGTGCAGAACGTCGCACGGCTGCCGTATCAGCGTGGATCACATGCTGCACGAAAGCGCTCGGCCGCCAACTCGGCCGCGGATCGTTGACTGCTTCGTAGTTGCCGGCATACCGCCGGAGCAGCTCGTCGCCCGCATGCAGGAACTTGAGGCAGAGAAGATCATGGTCGCAGCCGGGCTCGAAAGCGCCAAAGAAGGCGACAACATCATCGCCCTGCCCCCAAGGCGCTCGACCGCTACAAGCGCGCCGTTGTGGAACTGGCTACAGAGTTGAAGCGCGGTGCCCCGACCGAGTTCGCGGCCATCCGCGAATTGGTGACGGCCATTGTCGTGCATGCCAGTCCCAGCCGACCGGGCGGTGCCGGGACAAAGGCTAATGCCGAGGATGACCGGAGTGTGCGGATTGATATCAAGGGGCGGCTAGCGGCCCTCTGCGGCAATCCAGCCCTATTCCCAAACATGGCTATGTCGGGGGGATCGTTGATAGCGGGGGAGCGCTACCGCCTTTCCCCACACTCACCACACCTAAGATACCTTATCAAGTCCTGCGCCTAAGCCAGAGCAGCTCAAACAACGCTCACCAAAGTCATTGTCGCCCGTAGTTCCGGTGCCGATCGAAGGTCCGAACGGGTCGATCGTGTCGTTTTGGGTCTGTATCGATCAACTCCGGTCCTCCCCGGGGAGCGGATATTCCCTCGGCCGAGGCGAGCCGGCGAGCGTGATTCCCTTGTGTTGACGCAAATCATGACGAGGTCAATCAATGGTGGGCCGCGCCTGAAGAGTAACAAAGGTCAACTGTTCTACGAGGTTCTTCTCAGCGACCGCGATTCCAAGATCATCTAGTGCTTGCCGTATCGCCCAGCGTACCGTCGGAGATCGTGTAGCTGAAGCTGTCCAAGGCGAGTTGCCCCTGCCCCAGGTCGGGGAACGCGCCATTGGCTTTGGACACCACGTTTCCATCGATGCAATCTCCCGTACCCCTCCTTCAACAACCCTACACCATGGCCTCTCGACCTTTCTGGGTCAGAGGCGCATTCTTGTGGACGTCCATTTAGTTCGTGCGATAACGAGGCAAGCAGCGTTAACCGAAACCGACGAAACCTGATCCGCCGCGACCTGACGTCGGCGCAGCGCGAAGCTGATCGCGAAGCGGAAGGCGGCTCATGAAGGGATGCATCCGGAGACGCAGCACAGCGGGGATCCATCGCCGATCAAACCGCCAAAATGGCGGTTTGATCGGCGTGATGGATACCGGCAAAGAGCAGGACACCGCCTCGGACCGTCGAGCGCGATATTACGCGCGGCCGGAAACTAGGCCCCGATCTGGACCGTATCGCCGGGACGTCGCTGCACAAGCGCGCCCAAGTGGACGCCTAGCGGCGCTGCCCGACCGAGGCGAAACCATCGCCGGGCCGCTGCCGGCATTCGGATGCGGGCGTGGCTTTCTGGGGTCCGTGCAGAAAGACGGCGCAGGACGCCCCATCGACGCTGCTGATCCTCAGGGTCGCAATGCTAGGAAGTTCGTAGGCAATTTGCTGGGGGCAAAATGGTCAAGGCATTTCGCAATACGGCGATGGCACTCACTTTTGTCGTGGTCGCCGGCAGCAATATCTATTGGAATTTCACGAACGACTACATCGCCTGCGGCCTTGCGCTGGCCGCTGGGGTCGCCGCCGCCTTTTGTGTTGAGCGTGCCTTCATCAAGTGGTCCCATCGCGAGATGGTCCGCATCCACGGTCCTGACTGGAGTTCGGCGAAGGACCAACAGCCCGGCGGATGAGGCGGATCCGCGGCCGTTCAGCATCGAGACGGTTGCAGCAGACTTCGATGGCGGCGGCTCTGCTGCCGTTCGCTGCGACTGGAAACGGTTAGACATTTAGCGGAGTGTAATTACGCTCCGAAGTTGCAAGCAGGCTTGTCACCATTCGGACTAACTAAGATCGGAGTAGCAGCGATGCCCCGAAAAAACGGTTCTAACGTTTTGACTGCCGCAACAGGAGTAGCGCTTCTCATTTTGGGAATAGCCATTCTTGGTTCCTTCGTTGTCGATATAAGAGATAATCGCGTCGTCGTTAACGGCGGCGCGTGCGTACTATTTGGATTGGTTCTTTTGTGGTGGACCTTGGTGAAAACGGAAGCTGGGGGATCGGCTTCGAAACCGTGACCATGACGGTCACAGTGGTGACGGCGGTGATCGCAATTTTGGCGTTAAACGTCGTCCCGTGAGTGCGCGATAGAGTATAGGCTCACTATAAGCCAGAACGGCCGCGATGCCGACCTGGCGTGCGCCGCGTTTCAGCCTGCCGAGTTACAGGCGACGACGTCATTACTCGTCGTCCAGATCCAAGAGGTTCTCGCAAAACGTGTCGCCGGTTTCAGCGCGCCGTTCAGGATCATTTCGGCGATGCGGCCCGGGTACATCGAGTGTCGCGCCGCAAGGCGCCGCGTTGGGGCGCGACCAACTGGAGCAGGGCAGCAACCTCACCCGTTTGCGTCTTGAGCATAGGGCGATAAGTGAACGACATTAGGACCTCAATTCATTTGCAAGATATGTGAACAACGCGGAAGGCAGATCCGATGCGGGCCCGCCGGGTGGGCGCAGGTGATGAATCGCGGTGGCCGTGCCCGCGATCGAGCCGCGGATAGTCTTACCCAGCTTGCCCCAGCTGATCGGAAGAAGCTCTGCTAGCACTGCAGCAATGACGATAATCAGCGTTGATTGCTCAACTCGACGGGGCCAGGACGTAGTGGTTTTGAAACACGGTTAGGGGAACGACTGAAACTGGCAGTTTTCTAGCATATTGATTTAGGTTTATCTCCACGCTGCCAGTGGAGAGCCTTCATGTACATACCAGTCCCGTTTCGAGACGACGACATCGAGAACATTCGAGCGACAATCCGCTGCGCCCGATTGGCCAACCTGATCACGGCGACATCAGATGGGCCACTTGCGACCCCTCTTCCGCTCTTCCTCAATGAGAGCGAAGGCGAACACGGCGCGCTGTACGGGCATCTGGCGAAGGGCAATCCACAATGGCGCACGGCCCCGATTGGAGAAGCTCTGGCGATCTTTACTGGCGCGGACGCTTATGTGACGCCATCCTGGTATCCCAGCAAGCGACAAGCTGAACATGTGGTTCCGACATGGAATTACATCGCGGTCCACGCCCATGGGCCGATTGAGTTCTTCGAGGATCCCAATCGCCTGCTCGAGATCGTGACGCGTCTGACGAATATCCATGAGACGTCACGTGCGACGCCCTGGGCGGTCAGCGATGCGCCCGCGGATTTCATAACCGCCCAGTTGCGTGAAATCGTCGGCGTGCGCATCCCGATCACCAAAGTCGAAGGCAAGCGCAAGATGAGCCAAAACCGCCCCGCGGCAGATCGCATTGGTGTCGCCACCGGCCTAGCGGCGAGCAAACTGGCGCGGGACCAGGAAGTCGCAGCTCTTATCCCGATTCAGGACTGAAACACAAATGTGCATGACCAGCCAACAGCGCCGCTCGACCTGATGTTGCATCTACAGCTCTCCCAGGCTCCAGCGGTCGGGCCATCGATTACCTCGCGAAATTCACTAACGGAACAGTCAGCTCGGACTTACCGCACTGTTTAGAAACAGTTGTCCGTATTCTGACAGAGGCACAAGCTGGTGTCAGATCCAGTACAGCGCGCATAGTAAGCTAAAGTCCATTCGGCATAGCTTTCCCAGCGTCGCCTGGCATGCCCAACCATCGGCTCAGTTTATGGCTCGCGCCAAATACCACCGTTCGTTCAGTGCGCATTGACGGGTACTTGGCACGATGCTTGCTGAAGATTACTCGCTTCAAGAGGCGAGGAAGAGCGGCCAGGACTTGGAAAAGCAAGATGAGCGCAATGGCTTTGATCGGTGGCTTCATCCCGAGCACAGATGTTGTGAAACGTGCAGCGCGCATCGGTGCCGAAGTCAAAAATATCAAACTATCAGGCGATCTACCGGATCACGCGATCGCCGCGATCAGCAGCTTATTGCTCGAGCACAAGGTGATCTTCTTCCGCAATCAAGGACATCTCAATGACGCCGAGCAGGAGCGCTTTGCCGCTCGCCTCGGAAAGCTAGTGCCACATCCGATGCTCGGTGCTACCAAGGGGATGGGGTCGCTCCTCGAGTTGGATTCCACTCGCGGCGGCGGTCGCGCCGACGTTTGGCATGCAGATGGGACTTTCGCCGACGCCTATCCCAAGATTTTGGTCCTACGGGCAGTAGTAATGCCAACGTTCGGAGGCGACACCCTGTGGTCGAACACAGCTGCCGCTTATCTTGATCTGCCGCCGCCGCTACAACGGCTTGCCGAGGGCCTATGGGCCGTTCACAGCAATGTTTTCGATTACGCCGGGATGGCACGTGTCCGCGATGTCGACAAAAAACACTTTGACGAGGTGTTCACCAGAACAGTTTTCGAGGCCGAGCATCCCGTCGTACGCGTCCATCCCGAAACAGGCGAGCGGACGCTAGTGCTCGGCGCCTTGGTGAAGCACTTTGTTGGGGTCTCCAAATACGACGGACAAAAACTATTTGATCTTTTCCAGTCGCACATCACCGCACCCGAAAACACCGTGCGCTGGAATTGGTTAGAGGACGATATTGCGATATGGGATAACCGGGCAACGCAGCATTACGCGGTCAACGACTACGGGGACCAGCGTCGCATCGTACGTCGGGCCACGATCGAGGGTGACGTGCCTGTCAGCGTCGATGGCCGGAGTAGTGTAACGCGCCTGAAGGTAACGAATAGCCGCACCTAGACTCCAGCACTCTCGCGTCTGAAAACAGAGAGAACCCGGTAATCGGAGTTGTTCCGGGCAGACGCGGGAACACACTTTCCGATACGATATCCAGCTGTTAGCGCCAACTCGGCAGCGCCTGGGTTGATTACGGAACTATTTTGCGTCGACCAACAGCTTCGGGGACGCTTAAGCGTCACTGTCCTTCGTCAGTGGAGGGGGCGTGGCCTTCACGTTTCAGTTTAGAAAATCCTCGATCCGTCGCCATAAAGCGCGCCAACATGAGCGCGATGAGTTTAGTCGGATCGACCACTTGACCACCCTGACGCGTAAGCGCTTCTGCATATGCAATGAGATCACGATGCACGGCCGCAGGCAGTTCTGTGCTCACTTTGACGGGCTTGTCGTCTGGAAGCTCTCCTATTTTGAGTTTCGGCATGTTGTCACTTTCTATACGACGTAAGTATGAGGTCATGATTGACGAGAACGCGAACCGGATACCCGGGGCGCACGATCAGAGTAGGCTGAATGTTGAGACTCTGCCGAACGACCTGCTGTCCAGTTTGGCTTAATGAGTCGGAGGCGCCGTGTCGCAATGCCTGGATGATGGCGCTGTCGTTGCTGTTGGAGTCCGAACCGGCCCCCAGTTCTGTCCCGACCGCCAGAAACGTCGATAGTGCCGCAGCCTTAAAGAGTTCGCCCCAGTGATTGTCAACCCGATCTTCGAGGCCTGCATATCCTGCGGTGTCAGCGCCAGGCTGCCGCTCCAGAACGATTGAACGTCCATTCGGCATGATCAGCCGGGTCCAGACAAGCAGCACACGGGATTGGCCGAAAGTGACCAGGCTATCGTAAATCCCGATCAGGCGCGCTCCTTGAGGCACAAGAAGAAAGCGGCCGGTCGGCGTATCAAAAACATTCTCGGTTACCTGCGCTGTAACTTGGCCTGGCAGATCCGATCGAATTCCAGTGATGAGCGCCCCTGGAATCATCGTCCCAGCCTGCACGATGTATGGTGAAGCGGGTCTGGTGACACGGTCAGGGCTTACCGTGCGACGGTCGACAGAGGCGTTCACGAAGGCAAGCTTGCGGTCCTGGCCGTTCTGCGCAGATCCATCGTCGCCAGTGCTCGTTGCGTTCGGTGGCACCACGCGGTCACTTCCAACCGCCGCAGGGACGGGCGGACGCACGTCTCTTCCATTGGTCGAAGCGAACAAACGGCTGATACGCGCAGCTTCGGTCTCTTGTTCTCGACGCTGCTGGTCCGGATCAGCGCCGATCGTCGGCGGCTGGCCCTGGGCCGCGAGGATCGGTCGACCGAGATCCCCGGGGAGCGGCGGGCCAAGCTGCGGTATTGGCTGGCGCGGAACGCCAGCATAGTCCTTCGGCAGCGTCGTAATTCCGTCGGCAACATTGTGATGGTCGGTACCGTAAAGCTCATCGGCCGCCTGATTACGGGAGCGATTGTTCTGCAGCGACCACAGCACCGCTCCGCCGATGACAAGCAGGGCAAACGCGATCCCGCCGGCCAAGACCTTTCGTGACAATCTTGTCACGCGCGGATGCTCTGCTCTCAAGCGGAAACTTTCTGACTGCTCCCATTGTGTCTCCGGGGGAACTGCTTGCTCCCCATCGTTTACATTCCGGGTGTTCATGACGACGGCCTCCCGTCAGTCCTGACAATCCTGACCTTCTGCTGGTGCTCACCGCCTAGCCTGAGTTCAGCGGCAGCAAACAGCCGATCGACGATCAATACGTTGGTGTAAGCGCGATAGTTGACGAGCTCGGTTTTGCCATCCGGACCGATGACAAAGAGCGGAGGCATCTCACCTTGCACGATGCCTTGCGGGAATTCGATATAGACCTTGCGCCCATCGTCGTATGCAGCAATCGGACGCCAGGGAGGACTGTCCCCTTCGATGGCATAGCGGGAGATGCGCCGCGCCGGGTCCGGAAGAATGGGCCTCAGAGCGACCGAACGCGATCGTTCCCGTGCAGTTTCTGGATAGTACCAGGCAACAGACGGCATATATGGCCGTTCGCGGGCGCGGAGCTCGATCAGGTAGGTGCGCCGGTCGGTATTGACGACGAGATTGGTCTCGATCGAAGCTCGGGTCGGCTTGACCAGGATATGGACGCGCCGCGTGTCGCCGCTTCCACTCTCGGTATCGCCCACGACCCAGCGTACGGTATCTCCGGCCGCGATTGGCCCCGATCCCGTCAACTGCTCCCCCTCCTCGAGCGCGATATCCGTGATCTGCCCCGGCGCTGCGTAAATCTGATAGAGCGCCCCAGGACTGTAGGCGTAGATTTGCGCTGCGTTGAAATACCCCCGCTTGCGCGGTTCCACGCGGGCTGCGCCGTTTGCGGTCTCAACCCGGCTCACGGGTTCAGCGTCTTCTTTCCCTCCCGACTTGCCGCCGAGAGCAGGCTTCCAGAGGGGCGGAACGTGAAGAGGTCGCGATCTGTCGTCGAGAGCGACGGGCGTCGCCGGCAGCGGAGGAACTTCAGCGTCATAGCTGATCTCCGGCGGAATGTAGGTCGCGCACCCACCGAGCACGGACGAGCAAAGCAGAAGAGCGGATAGAAGTGCACGCTTCGAGCTCACGAACTCCGGCCAAGCCGAATTGAGCCTGCTTTTCTGAATGGAACATTTCGAATGAACGTCAGACGGCGTCTTGGTCACTGACCCAACTCCTTTGACCAGTTGATGGCGCGGACATAGACGCCAAGGGGATTCTTGCGCAGACGTTCGGCATCGCGCGGCGTCTCGATCACGATCGTTAGGATTGCAGTCCAGCGCTCAGTCGAGCTCAACGAGCCGTTGTCGTAGATGCGCTGGGTCCACGCGACCCGAAAGCTTTCCGACGACGCGCGAATGACGCTCGAGACGTCGACGGAGATTTGCGCCTTGCCAAGTCTGGCAAAAGGATCATTGTTGCGCGCGTAGTCGTTGAGCGCAGCGGCGCCGCGATCGGTCGTAAAATCATAGGCCCGGAGCCAGTTTTGGCGCAGAACGATGCCGTCGGCCGGCAGGCCTCTGACATCCTCGATGAAGCGCGCCAGATGGTAGGCGATCTGGGCATCTGTCGGTTGATAGTCGATGTTTGCCGGCGCGACCCTTTGGGCCTTGCCGAGATGATCGACCTCCACCACCCACGGCGTGATTGATCCCCGGCTCGATTGCCAGACAAGGCTGCCAGCGAGACCGGCCGACAGCATCAAACAGCCAAACGCCATTAGGCGCCAGTTCTTGGCTTGCACGCGCGCCGATCCAATGCGTTCGTCCCAAACCTGTGCGGCCTTTTGATAAGGCGTAATCGGCTCGGGCATGCGCCCGTAGTGAACTGATGGTCGTTTGAACATCGGGTTGCCCTTGATATCGAGTGATCGGTTTCAAGTCGTGCGCTAGGTGGATTTGAGGCGCTGCTGTGCGGCGGAGATGCAGTGGTGCGTCTCAGCGTTCTCCTTCGGACAAATCGACGGAGGAGCCGCTGCCACCGTGATCGCCCGAGCGGACAGCGTGGCCAGCGGCCGAGGCACCATGCCGAATGGTCTGAGCACGCTTCATGCGGCGCGCCCAATCAGGCTGCCCTTCAGCCGAGGTGCTCGCGCCTTGCTCGCCTGCTCGCCCTCCTCCGAAGGCAGCCGCGGCTCGACGCAAAGGGCTCATCGCAGCAGAGCTGCCGGCCTCCGCGATGCCAGCAACGCCGCCCCTTCGATATGCGGCTGATGCTCCGCTTAGGACAGCGCTGCCACTGCGCGCGGCGCCTGCAACCGCACCGCCAGCGAGACCGGCACCGCCAGCGGCGAGTCCCGCGCCAGCCGCAACAATGCCGCCAGCAGCAAGGCCTGTTCCAATCGCGGCCCCGGCGCCGAGTTGAGGTCCGCCCGACACTAGGCCGTTTGCGATACCCGGGCCGAAGATGCCGAGGCCCAGCAAGGAAAGCGCCGCGAGCACCAGCGTCATCGCGTCTTCGATGGTCGGCTGTGCATCGCCGAAACCTACGGTGAACTGCGAGAACAGGGTGGAGCCGATGCCGACGATGACGGCCAGGACCAGGATCTTGATGCCGGAAGATATCACGTTGCCCAGCACTCGCTCCGCCGCGAAGGCGGTCTTGCCAAACAAGCCAAAGGGAATGAGCACGATGCCGGCTAGCGTCGTGAGCTTGAACTCGATCAGGGTGACGAAGAGCTGGATCGCCAGAATGAAGAAGGCGAGCAGCACCACGACCCACGCGAACAGGAGAACGACGATCTGGACGAAATTCTCGAAAAAGCTGATGTAGCCCATCAGGTTGGAGATCGAGTCGAGCAATGGTCGGCCGGCATCAAGGCCGACTTGAGCGATCTTTCCAGGTCTTAGGAAATCCGATGCAGATAGGCTTGCGCCCGATGCTTTCAGCCCGAGACCGGCAAAGCTCTCGAAGACGATGCGTGCCAGGCTGTTCCAGTTACCGATGAGGTAGGCAAAGACGCCGACGAAGAGCGTCTTCTTGACGAGGCGCGCGATGACGTCCTCGTCCGTTCCCCAACTCCAGAACAATGCGGCGAGCGTGATGTCGATCGCCGCAAGAGTCGTTGCGAGATATCCGACATCGCTACCGAGCAGTCCGAAACCGTTGTCGATATAACGCGTGAACGTTTCAAGAAACTGGTCAATGATCCCCGTACCTGTCATGGCTTGCTCGCCTCAGGGGTCGCCAGGTTCGGATATCCCTGGGGGATCCGGCTTTGATCCTTTGGAGCGAGCGCCACGCCGGCGGCGGATTCGTCGCGGCCTGGAACTGCGGCACCGTCCATCTTGCCAAAGAAGCGACGGCGGTTTTCGGCCCAAACTTGCTTGCAACGCTCATAACGCTCTGCTTGCTCCGCAGTGACGCTGCGGCAGGGCGCGAGGTCTGAGCTGGTTGCGTCTGCCGTTTGCTCCGCCTTCGGCGGCGGAGGACCGTCTCCGCCGCGAAGCTGAATCGTGCAGGCAGTGACGACCAGGACGCCGATTGTCGTAAGCAGCGACAACGCCGTGAATGCCCGGATATCGGTCATCAGTGGAACATCTGCACGTTGGATGATTGATAGCCCTGCCCTGGCGTGAGAAACCGCCGAAGCTGCTCGCGGCCTTGGTCCTGGGCCGCCGCGCGTTGCGCGGCTTCAAGGCTTTGCGCCCTGCCCTGCGCCGTCACGACAGCCGTGAGGTCGGCGAGCTGCTGCGCGTTCAATGCCAGAATCTGATTGCCGGCCTGTGTCGCCTGCAAGGCACCGATAGCGCCTTGGCTCGAGCTAGCGAGCGCGGAGGTCTGGACGCGGTTGGTGTCGAGGTTGCCAACGATGCCTGCCTGGACACGAAGCGCGTCTTGCGTTGCGGCATATGAATTCTGCCAACGCGATTGAGCATTGGCGATCAGCAACTGATCCGACTGGCTACTGGTAGCTGGCGCGTAGCTCGTCGAGAAGGCACGATCGATCTGCTGGACGTCGTAGGCAATGCGCTGGGCTTGGGCCAGCAATTGCTGAGTCCGCTGGATGGAAGATTGCAGTTGCTGTATCGACGAGTACGGCAGGTTTGCCAGGTTCTTCGCCTGGCTGATCAACATCTGCGCCTCGTTCTGCAACGAGGTGATCTGATTGTTGATCTGCTGCAGCTCTCGTGCGGCAGTCAGGACGTTCTGAACGTAGTTGTTGGGATCGAAGACGATCAGCGCCCTTGCAGGCGCCGTGACGCCCAGGATCAGCGCGACCGTGCCAGCAGCCGCCAATAGACCAAGACGCTTCATAGCAATTTCTCCAGATTGACGAGATTGGGGATCAGGTCGAGGGCCCACGCGACGTCACGGTGCTGGAGCCAAGCCGGCACAAAGCCGTCAGGTCCATGTTCGGCAAAGAGTTGCGCGATGACAGCCTGGTCGGTCTTGGAAGAAGCTGCCGTAAAGGCGAGCGCGACTTCACCAAGCCCAAGTTCGAACATGCGGTTGCCCCGGCGCGACTGGCAGTAGTAGTCGCGCTTTGGCGTTGCCCGGCTCAGAAGTTCGATTTGGCGATCGTTGAGACCGAAGCGGCGGTAGATGGCGGTGGTCTGCGGTTCGATTGCCCGTTCGTTCGGTAGTAACAGACGAGTTGGGCAGCTTTCGATTATAGCGGGCGCGATCGCGGAGCCGTCGATATCCGACAACGACTGGGTAGCGAAGATGACAGACGCATTCTTCTTCCGAAGCGTCTTCAGCCATTCGCGGAGCTGGCCGGCAAAGTCCTCGTCGTCGAGGGCAAGCCAGCCTTCATCGACAATGAGGAGTGTCGGCCGACCATCAAGACGATCACCGATACGATGGAAGAGATACGCCAGCACGGCCGGGGCAGCGCTCGTTCCGATCAAGCCTTCGGTCTCAAATGCCTGGACCGACGCCTCGCCGAGGCGCTCGAATTCTGCATCGAGCAAGCGTCCAGAGGGACCACCTAGGCAATAGGGTTGCAAGGCCCTTTTCAGGGAATTGGATTGCAGCAAAACTGAGAGGCCCGTGAGGGTGCGCTCCTCCCTCGGCGCCGAAGCGAGAGAGGTGAGCGCCGACCAAAGATGATCCTTGACCTCCGGCGTGATCTCGACCTTTTCGCGCGCCAGGATCGCGCCAATCCATTCCACGGCCCATCCGCGCTCTGAGGGATCATCGATCCAGGCCAATGGTTGCAGAGCCACAGGGTTCTCGTCCCCGTCAGACAGTCCACCGCCGAGATCATGCCAGTCGCCGCCCATGGCAATCGCGGCCGCCCGGATCGAACCGCCGAAATCGAACGCAAAGACCTGCGAGTTCGGGTAACGACGGAACTGTAGCGCCATCAGAGCTAGAAGGACCGACTTGCCGGCACCTGTCGGCCCTACCACGAGCGTGTGGCCGACGTCGCCGACGTGGAGGGAGAATCGGAATGGGGTCGATCCCTCGGTCTTCCCAAACAGGAGCGGCGGACCCTTGAAGTGCAGATCCCTCACCTCGCCGGCCCACACGGCCGACAGCGGAATCATGTGGGCGAGGTTGAGGGTCGACACCGGTGGCTGCCGCACATTGGCGTACACATGGCCCGGCAAGCCACCGAGCCAGGCTTCGACGGCATTCACCGTCTCGATCATGCAGGTGAAATCGCGGCCTTGGATGACCTTCTCGACTAAGCGCAGCTTTTCATCAGCGGCATTGGGATCAAGGTCCCAGACAGTGATGGTCGCAGTGACAAAGGCTTGTCCGATCTGATCGGACCCCAGTTCCTGCAACGCCGCGTCGGCATCAAGCGCCTTGTTGTGGGCGTCGGTATCGAGCAGCGTCGAGGCCTCGTTTGTCACGACCTCCTTGAGGATGGCTCCGATGGATTTCCGCTTGGCGAACCACTGTCGGCGGATCCTGGTCACGAGCCTGGCGGCATCGGTCTTGTCGAGCATGATCGCGCGGGTCGACCAACGATACGAAAACGGCAGTAGATTGAGGTCATCCAGGATCCCCGGCGTCGTCGCTCCCGGAAAGCCGACGATCGTCAGAACCCTCAAGTTGGCTGAGCCCAACATCGGCTCGAGCCCGCCGGTAAGCGGCTGATCGGCCAACAGCGCATCGATGTACATGGGAATTTCGGGTACTCGAACGCGATGACGCTTGGTCGAGATCGTCGAGTGCAGATAGGTCAGCGTGCCCTGATCATCGAGCCAGGCGCATTCCGGCATGAACCCTTCGACCAGTTGAAGCACGCGGTTGGTTTGGTCAATAAATGCGCGGAGAACCTCACGCGCGTCTGCTCCAACGGTGCGATCCCGACCCTCATAGAGAAGTCGTTCTGCCTTGGCAGCCCCTTGCTCCGGTGGCAAATAGAGGAAGGTCAGGAAATAACTGGACTCATAGTGGGTGCCCGCCTCTTCAAACTGAGCTCTACGCTCCGTGTCGACCAGCGCGGATGCGACATCCGGAAAGGTGCTCGGAGGATAGGCTCCTGCAAAATGTCGCTGCGCCTCGACGAACACGGCCCAGCCGGATCCCAGGCGACGCAAGGCGTTATTCAAGCGACCGGCGACGGCGACAAGTTCAGCCGGCACTGCGCTGTCGAGGTCAGGCCCCCGGAACTTCGCCGTCCGCTGGAACGAGCCGTCCTTGTTTAGGATGATTCCCTCGTCGACCAGGGCTGCCCAGGGCAGGAAGTCGGCGAGCCGCGCGTTGGAATGGCGATATTCAGCAAGGTTCATCATGACCGAGAGCTCAGGTGTTGAGATGACCGGGGATGCGCAGATGTCGGCGCACCACATCGACAAAAGCGGGGTCGCGCTTGGCGGCCCAGACGGCGGCCATGTGGCCGATGAACCAGAGGACCAGACCCGCGATCCAGAGCCGCAGCCCCAGACCCAGGACTGCCGCAAGCGTGCCGTTGACGATCGCAACCGATCGCGGCGCGCCGCCCATCAGGATTGGCTCAGTGAGCGCGCGATGAACGGGCACGACAAAGCCTGTGATCGCCTCATCCATCAGATCACCACGCCACCGCCGAAGGAGAAGAACGACAGGAAGAAGCTTGAGGCCGCAAACGCGATCGACAGACCGAACACGATCTGGATCAGTCTGCGGAAACCGCCCGAGGAATCCCCGAACGCGAGCGTGAGCCCGGTCACCACGATGATGATGACGGCGATGATCTTGGCGACCGGCCCCTCCACTGACTGCAAAATCTGATTGAGCGGCTGCTCCCACGGCATGTTCGAACCAGCCGCCCATGCGGGTTGAACTACCAAAAACAGGGCGCCGTAGGCGGCCAACGACGTACCTCGAAGAAAGCGAAATTGCTGACGCATGTCAGTCTCCTGCTGTTGAAAGGCTGTAGTCGCCGGTGGTACCGAGCCCTGAGACCGTGGCGAGCTCAGCGAGGCGACGGTCAGCGCCGCGCCCCGCCAGTACGGCGATAACGTTGATCGTCTCGGCGATCAGGGCCCGCGGAACTGTGATGACGGCTTCCTGGATGAGTTGCTCGAGCCGCCGTAGCGCGCCGACCGCGGTGCCCGCATGAATAGTGCCGATGCCGCCGGGATGGCCTGTACCCCAAGCCTTGAGCAGATCGAGCGCTTCCGCACCGCGGACCTCGCCAACCGGAATACGATCAGGACGCAGTCGCAGCGAGGACCGAACGAGATCCGATAGTGTAGCCACACCATCTTTGGTCCGCAGCGCCACGAGATTTGGTGCTTTGCATTGCAGTTCGCGCGTGTCTTCGATCAGCACGACCCGATCGGAGGTCTTCGCCACCTCGGCCAGGAGGGCATTCGTCAGCGTCGTCTTGCCGGTCGAGGTCCCGCCGGCGACGAGGATGTTCTTCCGTGCATCGACCGCGGCCCTCAGGATCTTCGCCTGCTCCGAGGTCATGACCCCCCTGGCGACGTAGTCGTCGAGCGTAAACACGGCGACGGCGGGCTTGCGGATAGCAAAGGCCGGTGCTGCAACGACCGGAGGCAAGAGACCTTCGAAGCGCTCGCCTGTCCCGGGCAGTTCGGCCGAAACCCGTGGCGCTCCGGCGTGCACCTCGGCGCCCACATGGTGTGCCACCAGACGAACGATGCGCTCGCCGTCGACCGCAGACAGAGTTTCTCCAGTGTCAACCAACCCACTTGACAGTCGATCAATCCACAACCGACCATCCGGATTGAGCATGACTTCGATGATCGCGTCGTCTTCCAAGTAGCCCGCAATGGCTGTGCCAAGCGCGCTACGAAGCATTCGCGCACCTCGCGAATTCGCCTCAGATTGAAAGGAATGGATTGCCACGGTCGTCCCCACCGAATGAGGGTATTAAAGAGCGTCCTCAGATGGGAATGATTAGAAAAGGCACCGACTGACTTGGCGCAACAAGCGCTTACGGGGATCGTAGATTGGCGTAGAAAAAGAAGGACTGGGAGCATACTACAACTGCTCGACCGGACGCGTTCGGTTCGGAGAGTTGTTGATCAATGCTCGTCGGCAAAGTTTAAACGTTGCAGTTCGCTGCTCACCACTCCGCGTCGTCGTCAGCGGGCACTAGTACTACCGCTTGCTCGTTCGAGATGGTAGGCTCGAGTGCGTCGGAACCGCCAACCGGCATGAAGAGTGGAACCGAACCCATCCACCGGTTGAGAGATCGGAGCCACGGTAGCGCGAACCATGCGAACGCCGCGATCTGTACTGTTACGTTGAGACTGAAGGCAATTTGATAGGCCAGGACGGACTTATGACCATCGTCAGTGGGCCATTGCTCGAGGACCAAGCCAGTGCCGTATTGGGCCAGAAATGCCCAACCGAAGTGCAGCACGTTCAAGGCACCGTTTGCACGACCGGTGAGTTCTGGCGAAAAGTAATCACCGATGACCGCGAAGCTGACCACGGTCGCAGTTCCGACAATTGCGACAACGGACCAAGGCAGAATGGACGGCAGAGGCACGCGCAGAATCAAGGTAAACTCGGCAGCGATGAACAGCACCGCGACAATCGCTAATACTGTTTCCGCTTTCACTCCTCTTCGTCTGATGTAATGGACCATCGTACCGAACAACCAGGCACCACCGCAGAGCACGATCGACATCGTGAAGAGTTGCCCGACAAGGCTCGCACGATCGAGCCGCTCCACGTCCGTCAGCCACGGCGAGGCCCACAACCCCTGCAGGGACCAGGCCGATCCCACGCAAGTCGCTGATAACGGAGCAACTCGCAAGAAACGCCTGTCGCCAAAAACGGAGCTTAGCGTGACGCGCGTTGGTACTGTTGATGAGGCGACGACTCGTTCAGGAACCACCACATAGATGAGCACGGCCGTGGCACCAGTCGCAGCCGCCAGGATTTCGAAGAGCTGGCGCCAGCCGATCCAGGTGAGCAGATGCTCGGCGGGAGTCGTGGCGGTTACCGCTCCGAGGGAGCCCAGCATGATCATGTAACCGTTCAGCAAGGCCACTCGTTCTCTGGGAAACCAAAGAACAATGGACTTCAACCCAGCGGTCAGCGCTGCCGCTACCCCAAGACCGATCATTGCTCGTGAAATCAAGAGTGACGGCAATCCCGTGGATATCGCGAATAGGCCAGCACCTGCGGCGGCGACCGAGAGCAACGCACTTTGCACACGACGCGGGCCAAAGCGGTCTAGCAATATACCGATTGGGATCTGGGCCGCTGCGAACACCAGGAAATAGACCGACGTGAGTAACCCGAGGTCGGCAGTACCGAACCCGGCATCCGAGACGAGATGATCAGAGACCAGAGCGTTGATCGTTCGAAAAAAGTAGGAAAGATAGTATCCAGCAGCAAATGGGAGAAAAACGCGCACGATGAGACGCCATGTCCCTGAAATCCGCATGCTAGCTCTTCTTGCTCCTCTGCTCATTCGAGCCGATAGCGCGTCCAGCTTTTTGTCGGCTTGGCTAAATTGCGGCGGTCGTAGGCTGGCGTAGAAAAAGAAAGGACCGGCGAAGCAACTCGTCCACGTGGGCAATCAGGCCGCTGTTTTGATGTGACGAAAGATATCTCCCAGATCTAGCCGACAAGCCTGCCGCTCTTGTAAACGGGGTCCCAGTGAGACCTTCGCCCGACATGGTGCTTCACCAAGTCAAGGATTCGATCGCTATCAGCAGCAGAACCGTTCACTTCTTTCACTCGGCCTGCCAAAGCTCGTTGATCCACTGCCGACCGTCAGGGTTCAGCATGACTTGGACGAATTGCGTCGTCGTCCACGTATACGCGGTGCGGCCCAGCGCGCTGCTGAGCGTGCGCGCGGCGCAAGATCTCCGCCTCCAACTGAACAGCATGGAATGGGTTGTCACCGTAGATTCCCAGCAATCGAGGGCGACAAAACGTGCATCGGATGGGCCGATCACGTTGCCAGCGGCCAGAGGCTTACAGTCGCAGCCCACTCGAATGAATGAGCAAATCAATGCGCTACCTGTCTCTGATCTTCCTCTTGATGAGTGCCACCTGGGCCGATTCAGAGTCTGTCGATGTGAAGTATCGCGGGCCGGTTGAACTCAAACCCTTCACTTGCCAGGACATCACCCGGAGCAGTGTCGTCAACAGGCTCTGCTACGACGCTTCAAATCAGTACGTCGTCGTCCGGCTCAAAACGACCTACTACCACTATTTCGAAATGCCGAAGCCGATTGTTGACGAATGGCTCGCCGCTCCGTCCACGGGCCATTTCTACGATACGAGGGTTGAGGGTACGGGTAAGGACGGTCCATACGATTGCAGGACGGATCGCGTGCCGGGCTACTGAGACCGCAGGCAGAACCAGCTACCTTGGCCTTGAAGCATTCCGAAGCGGAAAAAGTCAGGCGGGATAGTATCGCCATGGTTCACCGCGCCGAGTGACGGTTGCTTTTCCCAGCAACAACACCAGGTCCTGGTTGACCTGTCGCTGATATCCTTTGTCACCATGAATTGCCTTGGCCAGCTCGACCTCCGTCCGGCCTGGACCGCGCTCAATAAGGTACTGAAGCACACGAACGGACTCGCCCGGAGCAGCCCTTCCCGAGAAATGTCACCATGTCAGGAAGCCGGTACGCCACCCCCGCCGTTTGGGCATCCGCGTTTGATCCAGTCTGCGATTTCGTCGATATCGGCCACATCGAAAAATGCCGCAGCATTTTGCGGCATACGGCCAAACAATGCGCCGGGATCGTCGGCAAAGTCCGGCGGGACGCCTCGCAGCGCCTGGACCATAACTGAATTGTCGGGATCGCCAACCACCACTACGCGCCGATGTTTGACCTCGCCGGTGGTGACAAACTCATTGTGATCCATCTGCCGCCACCACCGCCCATGCCCCGAGAGGTCCGGATCGGCCTGGACCTTAACGCAGCAGGCGTCCATGAAGTCCTGAAACTCCCCGTATGTATTAATCTTGCCGGCCATTCTTCGCCCTCCTGTTCGGCGTTCTATCTCACGGCTCCTGAAGGATCCGGACCAAAGCCTGCACCGATGGATCATCATCCAGTGCAGTTCGCGACGGACCCCTTACAGAGTCCAGGCTCGGCGAGTTCCTGGTTGCGTTCGCAGCACGGATGGAACTGGCCCGGAATGCTGTCGCGGCGATCGCCTGCTGCACAGGATCTGTAGCGTCGAAGCCCATGAAGGCAACGAAATCCCTGCCCAGCGAGTTGGAAACCTCTTGATGGCACTCGATGCAGCTTCTGCCGTTTCTCTGTTGATAGGTCTCCATCGTCGTGTTCGCGAGGGTGGATGAAACACCGGTCGGAAATGGCGTTCCCGCGTTGCCGATGCCGGGCGTGCCCGGTATTCTCGGCCACTGCGTCATCACCAGCATGTAGTTGGCCCAAACGGTCTCCTTGATGTCAGGGAGATTCCAGTAATTCCGATTCATCTGCATCGTTTCCGGCTGAATCGGTTGCGCGCGGATAACCTGCATCTTCAAATTCGGGTCGGGCCGGTTGGTCTCGGAAATCATCCCTGGCGCCGGCATCGGCGCCACTACCTGCGGCGGCAACCCGGAATTGAATGAGTATCGGACAGGCACGGCCTTGGCATCGGGTTCGTCAGTCCTGGGCGGCACATTGTCGACGTGCTCGAAAGAACTCCAGATCCATTGTGGCCTCAACTTCGTCTTGATGACGATATGAAATCCGACCAGCGCAATTTCATGTTCATTGCAGACGACTGTCCCCTGCTGATCCGTCGCAACCGGATCGAACACCATCGCCTTGTTGATGTAGAAGCGGCTGCGAACGGTGCCATCACCAGGATTGAGCACGCGCCAGGCGGCCTTGATCTCAACCGAGCCATCCTTGAAAGTCCCAGGCTTCGCCGCCGTCGGCAAATTCTGCTTGATGTACCATTTGTTGTTCGGATCCACGATCGACTCAAACTGTTCGCGGCTAAAGCGGACCTCATAACGCGTATACATCTTGCTCTGGTCGATCAGCGGATTAGCCAGCCTCCCCAGCACGAATGATGCCTGATTGTAGTCCGCAAAATGACTGAATGCGCTCAGTGTCTTGGTCTCGTTGTCGACCCCGCCGCACGGATTCGCCCCCTCGTAACTGGTCCAGCCCTTCGGTTCTGGTGCCCCCGGTGCGAAAACCTCGTAGCGCGCCTTGTAGGTCTCCCACACGCGCGGTCCGCTATCACCCGGCTTTTTGGTCCGGTCCGGCATGCCGCGATTTTCAGGCCCCTCAAGCGCCGGCCAGTTCAGGGCGATGAAGGCCCGCCAACTGAAATTGTCGAAGCGCGGAAACGGGCTCCCATCAGCGTCCGGTACATCGTCGATCCGGTCCGGCAGCACCTTGGGCGTTACATCCGGCGCTCCCTGCGCCGATGCGGCGTGAGCATTCATGAGAATTGTGGCAAGGAGAGCTCCGGCAGCGACAAAGCGCGTTTGCATCACGTATCCCTCCCTAGATCATCACTACACAATCGCCCCACACAGATACAGATTACGCCTTCCGCGTGATATCTCGGCTAGCGCAACGCGAACACGCCACTCTCTGCATTCCCGTCGACCGTCACGCGATAGATGTAGACGCCATGGCGAACCGCCTCTCCGCGGTCGTCCTTGCGGTCCCACACCATTTCCCGAGACCCTGCTTCGGGCTTCTTTTCATCGATCAGCGTTCGCATCTCCTTGCCGAAGCGATTCCAGATATGGAGCGTTGCGCGCTCGCTCCCGGCGGGGACTTGGAATCTGATCGGCACCTGCTTGTCGTAGGACGGAGTGCTTTCGGTTTCCGCGCGGGCGGCGGCGGCAACGGCAACCGGTGCGACGCCTTTGATTGCCACGTCCGGTGCATATTTGTAGATGGTCCGTCCCGCGGCGTATCCGAGATTGACGGGGTTGCCGAAGAAGCGAAATCGATTGATGAACTTTCCGATCGAATCCGCATTCTGCCAGCTCTGGCCGCCATCATTCGTGACGCTGCTCTTGCCCGAGGCAAAGTCCTCATCGCCCCACCCGCCGACCCAACCGGTGGATGAATCGAGGAAGCCAATGCCTTCAATATTGGCATTGCCGTGTACCGAAAACTTCGACCAAGTCTTGCCGCCATCCTCGGTCTTGAGAATGAAGGCCTGTGTCATGTTCTCCAGCGAGACAAATCCGAGCCGGTCATTCAGGAACTGAATCTTCCATCCCCAGGTGCCCTCCACAAATTGGGAGCGCATGTCTTTCAGACGGTCGACCCATGTCTCACCCCCGTCCTCAGTAAAGAGGATCACCGGCTTGACGTCATCATATGTGGGCTGCGCCTTGTCGGAGAAGCCGCCGACTACCCAGCCGCGTTCCCTGGTCTGGAAGTAAATGTCGATCAAATTCGACGCGTGCGTTGACATGTCGATCGCGATCCAGCTATTTCCTCCGTCGCTGCTCTTGATCACTGCAGCTCCGTCGCTGGGATCGTTGGTCCCCGAACCGTAGATGACGGACTGATCTACCGCATACAATCCACAGACCTTCTTTGGCGCGGCGGCCGGTAGAGTGACCGGATTCCAGTGTTCGCCACCATCCGTGGTGCGATAGAGGCGGAGCTCGGTTGTCAGCGTTCCGACGCACCCCACCTGCTCGCTCGGCCAAGCCATGCAGCGAAGGTAGACCGGCCGATTAGTCCCGGGGAGGATAGGTGTCTTGAACTTGGTCTCCCATGTCTGTCCGCCGTTGGTCGTCTTCTGGACGTATCCCGAGCTGTTGACCGCCCATCCGACAGTGGGATTGAAGAACCAGACATCGTCGTAACGCTGGCTGGGTGTCGCCCCCGTCGCCGTCCATTTCAAAGCTGCTGCCATTGTCAGCCTCCGCCAAATACCGCCAACTCGTCCCGTCAGGGCATGGCGTTTATCGCCACAAACACAGAGGAATCTTCGCCCACCGTCTCGATCCTGGTTTCAAATTGAGCCAGATTGGCACCGGGCGGCGCCGGACCCAGCAAGCGCTTGCCACTGGTCAGATCGAATCTGCTGCCATGACACGGACACTGGATGACCGGATAAGCCGTAGCACCCTCCCCAAGCATGCTGAACACAATGGGCCGGTCAGCCGTCGCCCAGTTCGGACTGCCCTTGAGGATATTGCAGCCGGCATGCGTGCATCGCCGTGCAATCGAAAAGAACTTTGGCGGTGACGGCGGTTGCTCTCCATCTGGCTTATCCGTCTCTAACCGCGCAAGTATCCGCGGAGTTGCGCCGCTATCCGCCTGACGAACGATGTCAGTTATGTCGATTGGTGGATCACCCGGCAGAAAATCGTTGACTTTGATGGTTTGTACGAAACCGGGAATGTTCGTTGTCATCTCATTCTCCCTAGGCAAAACGATCTAATTCGAGCAGAGCGGGTCCTGAGCCGGGGGAGCTCCGCTATGATTTGCCCGTCGAGCTCGGAAAAGAGACCAGACAAAGTCAAGTTGCACGAACTTGAGATTGTTGGCCGGGTCGACGAACCACGCCGGGCTGGGCATACCCGTCGAACCCTGCCCCTGACATTTGAAGACCGACATGCGTGCCGTTGCGCCGATCGTCGACCGGGCGTGGCACGTGATGCAGGACGACGTGTTCTGGAAGCCGCCTTCGGGCTGCGAATTCGCGAGCAGCGTGATGTTGCCGCGGCTGTCGACGAAATCGATCTGCGTTCCGCGAAGCCGGTAGTTTGCCCATTTGGTGCCTTCGAGACCGATATTGGCCGGCGCTTGTTCACAATCATGCGGCGCCTGAGGGCAAGCAAAGTGATCCACCGACTTCAGATTCCAGCCAATATTGAATTTGCGCCCGCCCTGGGATTCCGGAATCTTGTTGTCAATGTGCTCGAAGGTCGCCCAAAGCCATTTCGGTAAATCCTTTGTCGTGATATGGAGCGCCGTCAGTCCATAGATCTTGCCGTTGTCGGACTTGACCCAGTGGTAGCGCGGCTTGTCGGCCTCCTGGATCTCGCGCCATTGCGCCTTCACTTCCTTGGCTGCCAGCGGAAAGTCGATGGTCTGGACCCGGTTCGTAAACAGCTTGATCTGTTCGTCGACGTTGTAGAGCTTCTTTGACCTCACAAATTCGAACGTTGCCTGATTTAATCTGGTCTCGTTGACGGTCTCTTCGTTCTCTAAGGCTCTTGCGATGTCCTCTTCGAATGCCGGCAGCGGTGTGTTTCCCCGCTTCATCGACTCCAGCAGGATTCGTTGCTGCTCCGCGCCACGGTCCAGACCAGCGATAGGTTTGTCGGCGGGCGTTTCTTTGTCGAGCCAGGTGCCGGGGTCAGAACCGTCGATGGGGTAAGCCGTATCGGCTGCATTGTTATTGGCGCTCCGCCAGGTTTCCCAAACGACCGGTCCCGGTGCCGCATCTCCGAACTTCTTGGTTGAATCCGGTGCCCTCTGCTTAACGTTTGCCGGCCAATTGAGGGCCACGAAAAGCCGCCAGGCATACCGGTCCGGATCGGTGACCGCGGCGGCGGAATCTTGCGGTTCCTTCCATGCCTCCTGTGCCATCGCGCTGACCGAATGCAAGCTCGCGTTGACGGCGATCATCATCGCGAAAGCCCGGAATGCCCACATAACTTCCTCCTGCGTTACAACTCGCGCCCTTGGGGCAAACACTTGATCTGCAGGCAGCGGATTGGCTTAAGCCTGCAACAACCGGGCCTTCGCCTCGGCAACCACCGCCTCGGCGTGAACACATCCGTATCCAAAGAGTCGTGAATGGCCATCAGCATCGTAGGAACCAGGATCACCGATCCGACGCGCGGTCTGCTTGAGGATCTCGCGGCACTCCGCCGCGGTCAGTCCTGGATTGGCGCTCAGCACCAACCCGCAGATTCCGGCAACCAGCGGACAGGAGCTCGACGTCTTGCCGAAGTGTTCGTTGTAATCACCTGGCACATAGCCCAAAGGGCGCGTCGCTCCGATCGAGTCGATGAATTCTCCGGTCACGTCGGCAGTCGTAACACCACGACCGCTGTCACTACTCGAGGGCGCGCATATCCAGATTTCCTTGCCGGTGTTCGAATAGGAAGCATATTCATCCAGGCTGTCGGAAGCGCCGACCGCTATGACGTCTGGATGGATGGCGAATCCATTCACGCTGCTGTGGGCCGGGTCATTGACGTCACGGCCTTCATTACCGGCGGCAAAGACGATGATGCTGCCCTTGCCTTCACGCCCCTCGGTGGCACAACGGCTGATTGCTTTGGCAACCCGCGTCGACAGTGGGTAGTTGGTCGCCCGAGCGCCCCAGCTGCAACTGACGATCGATGCTCCGTGCTCACGCATATAGTCAAACCATTTCGCGATCTCTATCGGCTCCAGACTCGACCAGCGCACCGGTATCCAGGAACATCCAGGAGCGGCGCCAACGATTTTGCCGGCGCCGACGGCCCCAATGGCAATCCCGGCACATGCCGTGCCATGCCAGTTTCCCAACTGCGGCGACGTGAGGTTGGGTTCGGGAGCGACGTTGGCCGCATTGCGCGCAAAGTCCCAGGGATGCACCGATCGATCCGCAAGATCGGGATGGCTCAAGTCGAAGCCGTCATCGATAATTCCAATCACCACATCGGGAGAACCGAAGCCTTGAAGCAGACGCCATGCGGCAATCACTCGCGCATCGGCGCCAGCTTTCAGATTGCCAGTGTCGCCGCCGTTATGGCCGGTATTTTCGAGGTACCACTCGTGATCCGTCAGGGCATCGTTCGGGACGGCAAAGCCCTTCACCTCACCCTCTGTCGACAGGTCGGGCTCGGCGATCCTGACTGATGGCTCCTGCTGCAAGGCGGTGCAAACTTCGACTGCGTCCCGTCGATGATCGTCCACACGAAGCGTCAACCCGCCGTCGAATTCCCGTCTTACCAGCTTTAAGTGGTGCCGGGTGATCAGTTCATTCCTCGTCTGCTCATCGGCCATTTCATGAAATTCGAGATAGACCGTTCCGGTCGGAACGAAAGGCACCATATCGGGAGAGCTGTGATAGACGTTGGTAATTTCCGCGGGACGTGACAGCCTGCCGATCGTACTTTCGAGGCTCTTCGAATCCCTTCGCGTTTCGTCTCCGAGCGCCTTGATGGTTCCAAGGTCGCTGCGCTTCCGGATTTGATACGAACCGGAGCGAGAAGCGATTTGATTTTCTGCAGCGGGCTGAAGCAACGAGCCGGAATGGACAGCTGCGAGGGTGCTGCTCTTGTTCAGAGCGAGCGAGCCGCCGCCGTACCGAAGATTCAAAATATTACTCACGGATCAACCGCCGAATATCTGTCAGTAAGATCGAGCGCCGTTATCCTGATCAGCGATCACAGCATTCGGCGTCGCACTGTCCGTTCGGAAGCAAAGCAATTCAACATTAGCGCGCGTAGCGACCAGCCATCAACGCTCAAAGAAGTTCAAAGACCTTCAAAGCAGCAGCAGCAAACCAATAATTCAGGAGTTAGCCCGTCCAATATGCGATCGTTTACTACAATTCTAAATTGTGATCTGGAGTTTGTCTAATGATTTTTGTCGCGCAGACGCAGCTCGACCGCGACACTTGAGCGCGCGACGGGCGCAATAATGCTCCGACAAAATGCCGGCAGGGATTGAGCAGCCACGAAACATCGGCAAACAGACTTAGGCAGGCACCCCAGGAACAGCAGCACCAAAACCGAGCTGATTGGCGACCAAAGCACGGATTGTTCGAGCCGATAGCGCGTCGAGCTCATTGCCAGCTACGCCCGGTTCCTGTGGTCGCAGGTTGGTGTGGAAAAGAAGGGAAGGCGCGTGATAACATACCCGGGATGCTCGGTCACGTTTCGCCGGCCGGTTTCTCACGGAGGATATCTTCAGGAATCTCGCGCAAGAAGCCTTGTCCCTTTTGAAGCCGACGCCCGAGCGTTTCGACAAAGCCTTCAAAGCGCTCCCTGCCCTTGGCCTGTGCGGCCGCCTGCGCCTCGTTTGGCAATGGTGGCGTGATCGTTAGCCAGAAGCGGATGAAAAGAGCCAGGGTCTCCGCCGTCAAACCAACGTCGCGCTCCAGCCTCTGCACTTGACGGGAAAGCCGATCCAGGCGACGGGTAAACGCTGCCTCCCGCCTGTCCACTCCGTCGGGTGAAAGAAAGGAGGCGACCGCAGCTTCCACAATGGCAGACCGGGAAAGCTTCTTGCGATCGGCGAGCTCCGAGATCTGTTTCAGAAGCTCTGGTGGGAAGTAGACGTTCATCCGGTCGCGCATATGCCTCAGAGCTCCATACCGTCATTCGGATCCATGGCGACTTGACGGGCGACACCGCGCATCTGTTGACGTATAAGCCGGGACT
Organism: Bradyrhizobium nanningense; assembly: GCF_004114535.1. Lineage (GTDB taxonomy): Bacteria > Pseudomonadota > Alphaproteobacteria > Rhizobiales > Xanthobacteraceae > Bradyrhizobium > Bradyrhizobium nanningense. The sequence continues at coordinate 335,418 of NZ_LBJC01000020.1, read as the reverse complement.
GGCGGACCGCGTCCTCGTCATCGTCAAGCACGGCGGAAAATTCCTCGGCTGGCGTTGGCTCGCTCGTTTCCTTGGCGATCGCGACGTGATCGGGGAGTTCGGGCTCACGACGGAGTCCGCTATTCGCCGTGTCCTGCTCGGCCTTCGCGGCTTTTTCAGTTGGACTCCCCGCCGGCTTTGACGCTCCGAACGTTGACCATCCGTCCGTTCGCGATGACTGGCCAGCCGTCGCCGGATCAGGCGGCGGCAGTACCCGCTCTGTGAATCGCCGATCCTCGTAGTAGCGGACCTTCTTCGCCCGGATCGGCGCCGTCCCCGCCACCATGACGATCTCATCCATCGGCGGAAGCTGCATGACCTCACCTGGGGTCAAGAGCGGCCTTGCCGTCTCCTGCCGCGAAACCATTAGGTGCCCCAGCCAAGGGTTCAACCGGTGTCCGGCATAGTTCTTCATCGCCCGCATCTCGGTCGCCGTGCCCAGCGCGTCGGACACCCGCTTGGCGGTCCGCTCGTCGTTGGTCGCAAAGCTGACGCGGACGTGACAATTGTCGAGAATTGCGTTGTTCGGCCCATAGGCCTTCTCGATCTGATTGAGCGACTGCGCGATCAAGAAACTCTTGATGCCGTACCCAGCCATGAAGGCGAGCGCGGATTCGAAGAAATCAAGCCGCCCAAGTGCGGGAAACTCGTCGAGCATCATCAGGACTCGATGCCGGCGGTCGCGGGCGTGCAGATCTTCGGTCAGGCGCCGGCCGATCTGGTTCAGTACCAGGCGGATCAACGGTTTGGTGCGCGAGATATCGGAGGGCGGCACCACGAGATAAAGTGTCGTCGGGCGGCTATCTGCGATCAGGTCGGCGATCCGCCAGTCGCAGCGGCAGGTCACCTGGGCCACGACGGGATCGCGGTAAAGTCCGAGGAACGACATCGCGGTGGACAGAACACCGGAACGTTCATTCTCGGATTTGTTGAGGAGTTCGCGCGCGGTCGAGGCGACCACGGGATGGGCGCCCTGCTCGCCAAGATGCGGCGTTGTCATCATCGCCTTCAGCGTCGCCTCGATCGGCCGCTTCGGATCGGACAAGAAGGCGGCGACCCCGGCCAAAGTCTTGTTTGCCTCGGCATAGAGGACATGGAGGATGGCGCCGACCAGGAGCGAATGACTAGTCTTCTCCCAATGGTTCCGCTTGTCGAGGGAGCCTTCAGGGTCGACCAGGACGTCGGCCACGTTTTGGACGTCGCGAACCTCCCATTCCCCGCGCCGGACCTCGAGCAGCGGATTGTAAGCCGAGGATTCCGGGTTGGTCGGGTCGAACAACAGGACGCGGCCATGCCACGAGCGGAAACCCGCGGTCAGCTGCCAGTTCTCACCCTTGATATCGTGCACGATAGCCGAGCCCGGCCATGCCAACAACGAGGGAACGACGAGTCCGACACCCTTGCCGGACCGGGTGGGAGCAAAACACAACACGTGCTCCGGCCCGTCATGGCGGAGGTAGTCGCGATCGAGCTTGCCCAGCACCACACCATCCCGACCGAGAAGTCCGGCCGCTCGAGCCTCTTCCGCGCCAGCCCAGCGCGCCGAACCATAGGTCTCAACGTTCTTGGCTTCGCGCGCCCGCCACACCGACATGCCGATCGCCGCCGCGATCGAAACGAAAGTCCCCGACGCCGCAATGAAGGCCCCCTCGACAAAGACCTGCGGGGCATAGGCATCAAAGACGAACCACCACCAGAAGAAGATCGGTGGATAATAGACTTTGAAGCCCCACAGTTCGAACCAAGGCCGTCCAAGCTCGGGCTGGTAGGCAAGTCGCCAGGCCGTCCACTCGGTTGCTCCCCAGATGGCCAGCAAAACGATCAGGCCGACAACGATCACCTGTCCCCAGAGGATTTTGGTTCCGGACATTCTGAGCGCCCTTCTGCAACTGAATTGGCGAGATAGCTAGAGGCCGAGGTCGCGCTTCCGACCAAAGCCCCATTCGATGCCGCCGCCGTCCTTCACGACGCCGGTGACGTGTTGGCCGAGCCTCTTTTCGAGTTCGCGCGACCAGGGCACGAGCTGGAACCCGAGCCCATTATCGATCATGGCGAAGCGTCCCGAGGCGAGCGTCAGGCGCTGGCGATACGTGCCCGCCACATGCTCCCCGGAGGCGGCATTCACGCGAGGCAGGCCGGTGTCAGCCGAGACCTTTGCTGCCACCTCGTCCAGTTCGCGTCTGCGCAACGTGTCCAGGAGATCGCGCTGCAGGATGATCCGTTGGCCCTGCCGCCGTGCCAGGCCCTCCTGGATCAGATGCTCGGTACGGGCTTCCATGGCGTCGCGGGTCCCGCGGCCAAATCCACCCATGGCGAGCGGTATCGGGTCGCGTTCGACCAGCCTGTGGTCGAGCCAGGTGGCCCCTTTTGCGGTGACCTGCCCACCGAGATCGAGATCGGAACGGGTCGCGAGCACCAAGATCGGTCGCGGACCGCCTGCTTGACCCAAGCGTCGGACCTCGACGATGCCGCCGGCCGGCGGTGCATGTTCGAAAGCCTCTAAGCCTCGAAAGCGCACATGGTGCGCCCGCCCGTCTGTTCCGTCGATCAGGGCATAGGCCTCTCCGGTCAGTTCGTCATGCAGTCCACGGTCGACCAGCCGTCCGATGATCTGGGACGTCGGCTGCCCTCCCTCGATGATGAAATCGGCAACGCCGCGGACTTCTCCACGCTCTGTGAAGGCGCGGTGCATCGTCTTGATAATGTCACCGCGCATACCGAGGTCGCGCAAGCTACGCTCGGCCTCAAGCCCAACCATCCATTCCCCTGGTGCGGCGGATGCGGCAAGGCCCATCTTCTCCAGGTGTTGGAGGCGACCGACCATCAGGCGCCGGATCTCGGGATCGGGCCTGCCGGGATTTTCGGGACGTAGATCGATATGGCCGGTCTCATCGGCCGCCAGCCGGATCTCCCGATCGAGCCGCGTCCATCGTTCAGCCGTGACTTCGCTCTCCAGCGAATTGCGGATTTCGTGCTCCGGTTTTGGACCGAGTTCAATGGCGACCAATTCCTCGGCGCGCGCGCGCAGGCCTCGGCTGATGTAGTCACGGGAGATCACGAGATCCGTCCCGTCCTCATCTATTCCCCGAACGAGAAGATGAACATGAGGGTTGTCGGTATTCCAGTGATCGACAGCCATCCAATCGAGCCGCGTGCCGAGATCACTCTCCATCTGTCTGGCGAGATCGCGCGTGAAGGCTTTCAGGTCAGTCATGTCCGCCGCATCCTCAGGCGAGACGATGAACCTGAAATGATGCCGGTCGTCCTTGGACCGGTCCGCGAAAGCCGCGCTGTCGGCGCGGTCGCTGCCAGCATCGAACATCTCGGCCCGCTCGCCGCTCCGGGTCACGCCGTCGCGCTTCAAATATGAGAGGTGGGCGGTCAGTGGCGCTGAACGGAAGGCTCGCCCTTTGTGACGAACCACACGCGCCTTCACCACGACGCGCCGCGTCGGGCTGAACAATCGGCTGCGGCTAAATGCGAGGCGCCCGCGGCCAAACGTCGAGCGCCCATAGGCCGCCAAACGCCTGCCGGTCCCGGTCTGACCCGAGGTGTGTCCTGCTTTCTTCGCCGCCCGCAGCACCTGGTTGATGAAGCTCTTCGGCTTAGGCGAGCGAGTGCTGCGGATGCGCCCAGGCCGAACACGCAGGTCGCTGTCGCCCACGCTCACGGCAGGGCCTCCCAACGATCAAAAGCGCGCACGGTGCCGAAAACGCCTTTGATTGCATTAAACAAAATGCAAGGCGCGGCACGCGCCCCGACTGACCGGCACGCCAGAACCCAAGCCATGCCAATGGCTTGCGGTTCGACCGGCGAGCCCCTTTTATCTCGCCGTCCTGCCGTCGTGGTCTCCCGGTCGCGGGTTCCCGACAGAGCCGCCGCGACTTGGCAGCCAACTCGCGAAGCCCCGACTGCTTCCGAGCGCTTGCGATAGCGATCGTTACCCGAAGGGCCGAGACACCCGAAGGGTGGCTCGGTGAGGAGCGAAGCGACGAGTAGAGCGCGGGCCGAAGGCATCGCCCATACGCCATGAGCACGTGACACTCGCTCGGTGAAGCACGCCAAGGCTTGCGAACCCGCACACTTGGTCATTGCGATTGTCCCGAATCCGATCGAGGGACGAACACGCCACTAGGCCGGGGAACCATGGGTGAAACACCGGACGCCGAGATTGCGGTCGTCACACCGCCCGGCGGCATGAGCGCAAGCAACCGATCGCGCGTTTTCATGAGATCGGATCGCTTAACGAATAGCGTCGCAACTGCTGATGACCGTCCGCTGGACATCCACTTCGGCGGCAGTTCGATGGCAAGCAGATTTGCAAGCTTTGCGACGTATGCTCGCGTCTCCTCTGGCAGAGAGCCGCCTGCGAGATGCTCTTCATAGCGAGATGGTCCCGCGTTGTACGCGGCAAACACGCCAGGCGAGCCATACCGGTCGAGCAGTTCGCGCAAGTACGCCGTGCCGGCCAGAATGTTGTCGTGCGGGTCGTAGGGATCGTTCCCGAGATTGTAGCGCTCGCGAAGCTCCGCCCAGGTCGCCGGCATGATTTGCATCAGGCCCATTGCGCCTTGTGGCGATCTGGCGTGCACGTCACCAGCACTCTCGACGCTTTGAACTGCCCGAATCCAGATCGGCGCAATCGCAAAGCGTTGTGAGGCTTCAGTGATGAAGCTCTCAAACGAATTAACTGTCTGACCGATGGCCCGTCGTCCAGCTGATGTGCTCTGGGCCAAAGCAGCACTGTCGGACGTGGTCAGAAGAAACATAAGGGGCACCACAGCACAAACGCGCGTGCCCAACCGACCCAAGCACGCTGTCGGGCTCGCGCCAGCCTTGCAGAAATCGCTCGCGACGGAGGAATGATCCCGCGACCGATCGAACAAGGGAATGGCGAGGAGAACACGTCGAATACGCACGATCACTCCTCCCACGTCCACACCGGCATCGCGCGGCCGATCACGCTAGATGCCGGAAGAAATCCAAAATACCGGCCGTCAAGAGAGTTGTCCGACTGCCAGTTCATCAGAAACAGCTCGCCGTCACCGACGACGCGGCAGCCCTGCCATTTCGGCAGCGGCCTGCCTCGTCCGTCATGATCCTTCGCCTCGCCCACCGCGACGTCGTCGACCGAAATCATGAGGCCGGTTCTGCAAACACTCTGCCCCGGAAGTGCGAGCACGCGCTTCAGCATGGGAACGCCAATGGGCAGATAACCGTTAAGGTCAAGGAAAGTCGCAAGCGGCTCCGGCGGCCGCACGGCGACCAATTCAGTGACTTGGAATTGGTCCGCAGGTCGGAGGCGGTAGAGACCGATCGGCACGCTTGCCGATGCGTTCCAGATGTAAAGCGGAAGCGGCTCCAGGACGATCGTCACGACGAGCGCAGTAGCCGCCCCAAACGTCGCAGTCAGCGTCTTCAGGCGGCCCGTCATCGCATCACCTTTTGGCGGTGTAGCCAGGCCTGATGGCGCGCCTTAGTATACGGGCGCGGGTTTTCGTTGACGGACAGGCGGTTATGAACGTGATGCCAATGATCAGGCGCGACGTCAGCTGGATCGATGCCGAGCGCCTCAACGGCATCGGCCATTTGCAGCACTCGCTCGACTTTCGGCCAGCCGGACAGACGCAGCAAAATCTCTCCGCCGGGTGTCACATAAGGGACGGTCGAGCAGCGTTGTCCCGGCGCGACTGCGCGCAAGATGTCGATCCGCGAAATGATTGCCCCAAAGTCGTTCGAGGTCCATCGGACGAAGGCAAAGATGCTGCCGGGCGCAAACGACAGGAGGCGCCGATGGCGATCAAGCTGCCGTTCCTTGACGATACGACCGAACCGAATGAGATTTTCGATACGTTTTTCGAGCCACAGCACTTCTACTTCGGTCAGATCGCTCATGCCGTGGCTCCCCCACGCTCTAACTGGGAGCCGTTCGCTTTGGCGGCGGGGAAGTGCGTGTACGGCTTGCGAACGCCAGCAGGACGGACGGGCCGACTTTGCCGGCCACCTCCCATGCGCTTTGCGGCTTGGTCCGTTAGAAGAAATCCGAAGGATTTCTGGTTAGTAAAGTTAGAGCGGCTGGAAAGCACGGAGAAACAAGCTGTTAAGCTCGATTCCGGTCCCCGATAGCACGAGGATCGGGTCCCCGATAGCACGAGGGTTGCGGTCCCCGATAGCACGAGCTGATTCACAGGTTGTCCTCCAAATTTGGAATGAGACCGCGGCGGCGCAGGCGTGCCGTTAAGGGATCAACAGGCATAGGCGTGAAGTTCAGCCGCTCGGTGCCATCAGGATCGCGCATAAGAACGAGCTGATAGCCGGGCAACGTCTGGCGCTGGACGATCTGACGGATGTCGTAAGCAAAGTGTTTGAGCGGCGAGAGGATGCCGGACTTGGCATGGAGGTGCAGAAGATCAAAGCTCCAGCCGCTGTCCTGTCGGCCGCCGTGCTTTCGCACAAGACGATAAAGCCAGCGCTCGAGCCCACCCGTCAGATCGAAATAGGCGCGGTCAATCGTCAGCACGAGCGCGTCATCGATGACCCCTGCATAGAACCAATCCGGCAGGATCAGCTCGAGCCCGAATGGGCGGCCATTTGCATCGGCCGTCTCCTTCCACTCGTTGATCCACGAGAAGCGATGCCGTCGCCGTTCTGTCGGTTGGCGGATCGACGTCATCACGGTCGTTGACTGGAGTCTGTCGAGGCCCGCCTTCAGCCGATCGTAGTCGCGTGCACTGGTGCCGCGGCCGACAAACGTCAGAATCTCATAAGGCGTTGCGGCCATCAGGCGCGACGTCTTCAAGCCGGCGTCACGCGCTTCGACGATCTGGGACGCAGCCCAGATCAGAACGTCTGCATCCCAAATGGTCGCCATGCCGTGTTCCGGCACTGCTTCGACCCGAATTGCGATCGCACCCGCGCGGAAATCGATCGGCACGATCCGCTTCGTTTTTGCGAGCGAGAAGAACGGATAGGCCATCAGATCTTGCGCGTCGCGGGGCGCAAGATCGCCGGGTAGCGCCCGAAAGAGCTCAAGCTGGTCGCGCTCGGAATGAAGTTTGCGCCGCATAGTCACTGCTCTCACGCGGCTATCAGCGACGTTCCTGACCTGCATAGGGACGCAGGGCCGGATGCTTTTTGGCGGGCAGCACGGTCCCCTTGCCGGGATCGGACGTCGACGTCCTGGCGCCGCGGTCGGCCCACGCTTTCAGGTCATCGACGGCGTAGACGACACGTCCGCCAATCTTCCGATATGTTGGTCCGGTACCGTACGTGCGGTGCTTCTCCAGCGTGCGACCGGACAGGCCAAGATAGCGCGCGGCCTCAGGTGTACGCAGGAATCGCGGGGGAACACCGGCCATCGGATCGGGCATTTGAGAACTCCAAGAAGACGACGCACTACGCTTGGCTAGGCCGGCGTGTGTGCGGTCATCATGGAGGAGCAAGACTTCGGAGAGGGATGCCGAATATGGAGGGAACGGTTTTCGGCACCCTGGGGAACGACGCTACCCGTCCCTGCGCCCAGGCCGCAGGATTTTTTGCGGTAACCACCGCGCATCAACGTGAGGCCGCCTTGCACGAAGCGGATCGTTCGATTGCGCAGATCATGCGTCTTCCAGGCGCGATCGGGATACGCTTTTTGCCGGACAGTAGTTCGGCGATAACGCGATAGCTTGCGCCCGCGCCGTGCGCCTCGAGCGCACGGATCGCAGCCCTCAAGCGGTCGTTTCGATAGTTGATGAAAGGCTGGCGCGCGTCCATTCGTCGCGCGCCACAGCCGCCGGGCTGCATAGGCGCGCGCTTCTATATCGCCGTCAGCTGGCAGCTCGGCCGCATATGACCAGCCGAGTACCGGCGTCGCTTTGGACCAGACACGGTGATCTACCGCAGCGATGCCAAGCAGGGCATGCCAGCCGTCGACAGCGTTGCGCATTTGGCCAGCTGTAAGGTCGAGCAGTGGCTGAGACGGCGACCTGCCCCGTTACGACTTTGACCGGAACGACCGTTGGAATCCTGGATATTCCTTCGGTAGACACGACGGCCGAGCTCGGTCGCGCACGTAGCGCCGTCACATCGATAGCATGTTCGGACACGAATAGAAACGATCGTTGCTAGAACGATCCCATATGGCCATGGATCTCAAGAGCGTCGTGGCTGTGACTCTGCGTCGGAAACGCCACGATCCACAAATGACGCCGGAGGAGCTCGCCGAGCGTGCGGGTTTAATCGCCGTTATGTCGGCGCCATCGGCGACGCATCAGCAAGCGTTACCGTCCTCGGGCAGATTGCTGAAGCATTAGGATGCGAGCCGGGAGACCCGCTCAAAAGGGCTGCGCGGCTTAGCAAATCGTAATCCGCACCTCAGCCCGGGCGCGAAGTGCCCCGCCCGGCGAACCGGGCGGGGCTTGATTGAGCGAGCTTACTCACCGTTCTTACGCGGCCGCGACCAGAGGAGCGTGTAGCCTTCGCCGCTTTCGTCCTCGAAGAGGTTCGCATAGATCGGAGCGTTGAAGGAGGGGTCGTCGAGCTTGAGTGAGAGGTAGTCGCGACCTTCCTCGGAACGCTTCGACCAGGCTGCGCCGATCTCCGCGCGCCCCACATAGATGCGGTGGCTGGGGGCGTTGTCGTTGGACCGGTTGGTCTCGGCGACGATGCGGACGCCCTTGGCTTGCAGGCTCAGGGTGACAATCTCGCCCTGGAAATCGTTGCCGACCTTCTTGAAAGAACCGATGTTAGCCATGTCACTTCTCCTGTTGTGTTTCGAGCCCGCGACCACCGCGGCCTCGATGGCGATCTAGGGCCGAAGACGATCGGCGACGCACCCGCCCGCGGGCCGGAGCGCAGCGGAGGACGCCGTTGTGGCGACTTTCTTGACTCGCGAGGAATGGGCGAAGCCCAGGGGAAGAAAGTCGCATCAACGGCGTTGCGGCTCAGACGATCGAGGCGAAGCCGGTCTTCGGCCAGATCAAGCCATCCATGAGGCCACGTGCGTCCGCGTGCTGAACCGCAATCTCAGGAGAAGACATGACTCATATCGGTTTTGCTGAACAAGAGGTCGGAACGATTCAGCGCAGAAACAGAAACAAACTGCTGCAAAGGGCGGTATCGGCTCCCATGAATGGATCGGGGCAACACCGCTCCGCCGCGGCTGCGTGGGCCAGATCCGAATGCCGGCGGCTTGATCGAGAGCTCCGAGGCGGACTGCCTCTCCCGCGCTCGATCATCCCCGTTCAGCGCGCCGATCTATGCGAACCTGTTCGACGAAGGAGGTAAATGGTCATCTCTCAGGCCTTCCGGCCGTAAGAACTGGTTAGGACGGACTCTCCACCACCCTACCCGGCTCGAACGGGCGGCTCTCCGCCGGAACGATCAAGCGCGTCCATGACGTGACGCCAATGCAAACCGCGCCCAGGCAAGCGAAGACTTCACGCCAAACCAACGAAGGCAACCCAATCTGGGACAGGGCGAACACCACATGATAGCCGGCAACGGCGGCGGGAATAGCAAATGCTGTCGCGATCGCGATGCGCAAAGCCAAGGACCGGGTAATTGCGACGGCGACTTGGCCGAGGACGAGCGTCAGCGCACCGCCGGCCGTCGCGATAAGCACCGCACCAATGAGGCCGGCGCCGCTCCGAAACGTAGTCATTCCGACACTGAGAGCGACGAAAAACGGCAGTGCATACACAGCGAGCGCAAAGATCGCCCAGCAGAACAAGCCGATGCCGAGTGTGTTGATGGCAAGCCCAAGGGCAAGCATGGTGGTGGCTCCATGTGCATAGATGTACCAATCGCGCCTTCCACCACCACCACGGCGCAACTCTGAACATGAGACCGAAAGGAGGCGGAGTTGCGGCGCATGCAACCCCACTTCGGTTTGCAGGCAGAAGACGGCGCTCACGCGCCGCCGAACCTCCAGACAGGGATGCCGAGCCGCTTCGCCTTATCAGCGAGATTGTCCTGGATTCCTGTGCCCGGGAAGTGCATGACGCCGATCGGCAGGAGTTCGAGCATAGCATCGTTGCGCTTGAAGGGGGCCGCCTTGGCGTGCTTGGTCCAGTCAGGCTTGAATGCGATCTGAGGCACCTTGCGATTAGTCGCCCATTTGGAGGCGATAAGCTCCGCACCTTTCGGCGAGCCGCCATGGAGCAGGACCATGTCGGGATGCTTGGCATTGACCTTGTCGAGGCGGTCCCAGATGAGGTGGTAGTCATTAAAGTCGAGCCCGCCGGTGAGTGCGATCTTCGGTCCTTCTGGCAACAAGAGCTCGGCTTCAGCGCGACGCTTCGCTGCGATGAAGTCGCGGGAGTCGATCATCGCGGCGGTCAGCGCGCGGTGATTGACCAGCGATCCCGATCGAGGACGCCAGGACGATCCGGTGTGAGTCTCGAAGCGCTCGATGGCCGTGTCGCGGAAGAGCTCCAGGCAGTTGCGGCGCTCGATCAGCGTGATGCCCTCGGCCGTCAGGCGCTCGAGTTCGACCGATCGAACCTCAGAGCCATTCTGCTCGCGCTGGCTCTTCTGCTGCGCCTGTTCGTTGTCGTCGAGGTGGCGCTCGATGCGGTCGACGGCACGATGGAACAGGTTGACCGTCGACCAGAGCAGATCGTCAAGGTCCGGTTCGAGCCGCGTGTCGCTCAACGTCGCGACCAGGGCGTCGAAGATGTCGGCGACGGCACCCGCGATGATCTTGGCCTCGGGAAGTGGCCGTGGATCGGGCTGGTCGTCGAAGGGACGGTAGCCGAAGAGCTGTAGCTCGTTGAGGACGTGGTCAGTTGGAGAAGAGGCGTGCGGAGGTTCGATGTCGTCACGGTCGGTCATTGGAGGGATCCTTTGCCGGATCGGCCGCGCCCATCGCGGCCTTCGTGGCGATCACTCAGACGGCGGGCGGAACGGGCCAGAACCCGCAAGGGCCGAAGCGGCAGCGGAGGATGGCGGAGGCCGGCTATTTTGCTTCGCGATGCAAAGTGCGCCGGTTTGATGGCTGTTGTGTCTGCTCATCGCCGGCGCGCGGCGGAAAATAGCCGGGCGCAGCCATTGCCGGCCCGGTCCGCTTGCCGTCCGATCGCCCTCTAGAAGGCCGAGGTCGCGTCCTCTTCCGGCAATGGCCTCGTTATGAGCGACCTATCAACGTCGATCGAAGCACCGACCTATTCTGCCGCTACTGTCGACAAACGCAGGAAGCGGACGACGTCCTCTGGTACGAGTTGAGGCCGCAACTCTGCTCGGAGAGTCTCGGGACCGAAGATGTGCAGGTCTTCGTTGAAATCGCCCAGCCGGGGTGACAACGCTATCGCTTCAATGCCGGCGTCTTTTGCTCGCTGGGCGAGAGACGCCTGCACGGCATCTCCCGCGGCGTCGGCATCGCGCGCGATATAGAGCCGACGCAGGCCAGCCGGTAGCACCATGGCCGAGAGATGATTGGCCGAAAGCGCAGCTGCCATCGGCAATGTCGGCAGCACGTAGCGCAGCGACAGCATGGTCTCGATCCCCTCGCCGGCGGCGAGCACGTCGTCCACGACGCCGAAGCGAACGGCGTTGCCGAGCAGGTTGCCCATGGACCGTCGTGGCGTGTCTATTGGAGCCTTGCCGAGACGAATGCGATCAAAGCCGTCTGGATCGAGCCAGGTTCGGTGCGCTCCGGTGATCCGCCCCTCAAGGTCCGTGACGCGGGCAATCATCGCCGGCCAGCTTTCGGCCGGCAAATGCTCGTCCGGCCGATAATAGCAACGAGGGTGGAAGCGCAGGCTGCCACCATGGTGAATGCGGGTTATGCCGCGACTTTGCAGATACGTTTCGGCCTCCGTCCCCTCGATCGGACTGGATATCGCAAAGAGACGACGGGCGGCTTGCTGCGATCCAGCGGGCGCCACCGAACGAACGGGTTTCGAGGCCGGCTGCGGCTCAGGACGAGGAAGCTTCAGAAACCGTCGCGCCTCCTCGGCGGCCTCGCTGAAATCGCGTAAACCCCGGCATTCGCGGATGATATCGAGGAGGTCGCCATGCTCACCGGTCGCAGCGTCAGTCCACTTGCCGGCGGGGCCCTTCGGTGATTCCTGAAGCCGCACGAACATCGAGCGGCCCGGCGTGTTGCGGACGTCGCCGACCACCCAGTATCGCCCCGCCCGCTTGCCATTGGAGAGATAATATCGGCACACGGCCTCGGCCTCGCGCGCGAGGCGGCGTGCCAATTCGCAAGGCGCGGCGGACATCACGCGGCCTCCCGCTCACTAACGCGCGCGACCGGGTAGGTTTCGAGCACCTTTGTCAGGATCCCGACGCCGCTTTCGTCTGTGGGGACGAACATCCGCAGCTTCCAGGAGATGATCTCTCCAAAGAGGCCGTAAGCACGGAGACGATCGCGCATCGTGTCGTTGAATCCCGATAGCTCGATGCGGCATGCGCCCATCACCCGGACGCGACGAAGCTGGAGCCCTTCCGCGAGATCGAGGAGGGTGCGTCCTTCCATCAACGCCGCAAAGGCAGTGTCCGGCGATAGCGTAGGCGTGTCCGCCGAGATGGCGTTTGCGACCCACGCGGCAGAAACCTTGCGGCCGATGATGCGTTCGCCCGCATCGGTCTGGAGCCGATAGACACGGGTCGATTCGTTCGGCAATCGCTTCCAGATTGGTAGCAGCAAGCCAGCAACGACGTGGATCGTGCTTTCCGTGAACTCAGGCACCTCGGCAAGCTCCGCCAGCCAGGCCGCGGCAAAACGTTCGCGATCTGCTTCACCCCAATGGCTCTCCACCATCATGTTCAAGGGGACCTGGTGCTGCTCCATAGGCCGGATCAGGCGGACGCGGCGCTCGATCTCGCCGTCGTCGAGCATGATGCTCGGGGCCGGAAGCTGCACGGCGGCCCGTCCCGAGCGCTCGTTGATCAGCAGGACCGCATGATTGGAAAAACGTGCAAGGGCGTCATCCAAACCAACAGGATGGTTACGCTGGCGCTGGACGATGGTGAGCAGCCGCGTCTGGGCGCCTGTGCGCGGATGGACGTAGATCGTCCTCCGGCCGCTGACGACAAAGCTTTCGGCGCGGAGCGTTTCCAACCCGAGGTCATAGGTGCCCGACGCGACAGCGCCCTCGATCCGGGCGGTCAAGAGCTGCTCGAAGGCGGTGAATAGGACATTCTGCAGGTCGATGGTGAGCGCCAACAACCTGTTCAGGAAGGTCGTGATCGGCGGCAGCTCATCCCTGAGCCCATTGGCATCCGTCAATTTGAGGCCGGTCGCATCCTGAAACTTCTCGAGCGAGCAGCCGTCGACCTTACCTCGCGCGAGCAGCGTGTAGAGTTGACGCAACGCATCGCGCCCGTACTGGCTTTCGAGATTGTCCTCAGGCCGGAACAGCCCCTGCCCTCCGGTCTGGCGCTGGCCGCGCGTAATCGCTCCCAATGTGTCGAGCCGACGGGCGATGGTACTGAGGAAGCGCTTTTCCGCCTTCACGTCGGTCGCGATGGGCCGGAACAACGGCGGCTGAGCCTGATTGGTGCGGTTGGTCCGGCCGAGCCCTTGGATCGCTGCATCCGCCTTCCATCCGGGCTCGAGCAGATAGTGGACTCGCAAACGGCGGTTCCGGGACGATAGTTCAGCATGGTAGCTCCTCCCCGTGCCGCCGGCGTCGGAGAACACGAGGATGCGCTTAACGTCGTCCATGAAGGCCGAGGTCTCAGCGAGATTGGCCAAGCCGGCGCGGTTTTCGACCGTCAGCCGATCGCCGCTGCGGATGACGCGGCGCGAGCGGCCGGTCACTTCGGCGACCATGTCGGTGCCGAAGCGCTGGACGATTTGATCCAGCGCGCCAGGTACTGGAGGCAGCGAGGCGAGTTTCTCGATGAGGCGACCGCGTCGTGCGACGGCCTCCCGGCTCTCGACCGGCTGGCCATCGCGATAGACAGGCCGAGAGCAGAGATTGCCCTCCGAGTCGGTAAAGGGCTCGTAGAGCTGAACCGGGAAGGAATGGGCGAGATAGTCGAGCACATACTCGCGCGGAGTGATGTCGACCTGGACGTCGCCCCAATCTTCGGTCGGGATCTCGGCGAGCCGGCGCTCCATCAGCGCTTCGCCCGTTGAGACAATCTGGATGACAGCGGCATGGCCGGCGTCGAGATCGCGGTCGATCGATTGGATGAGCGACGGCGTCTTCATCGAGGTCAGCAGATGACCGAAGAACCGCTGCTTGGCGCTCTCGAAGGCGGATCGGGCCGCGGATTTTGCCTGCCCGTTCAGCGTTCCGGTTTCGCCGGTGATGTTGGCGGCCCGCATCGCCGCGTCGAGGTTGTTATGGATGATGCTGAACGCTTCTGCATAAGCGTCGTAGATGCGAACTTGCTCCGGCGTAAGCTGGTGTTCAACGAGTTCGTACTCGACGCCCTCATAGGACAATGAGCGGGCGGCATAGAGACCGAGCGCCTTGAGGTCGCGCGCCAGCACCTCCATCGCCGCGACTCCACCCTCCTCGATTGCCTCGACAAACTCGGCGCGCGTGGCGAATGGGAAGTCGGCGCCGCCCCAAAGGCCCAGGCGTTGGGCATAAGCTGGGTTGTGGACCGTGGTAGCGCCCGTCGCCGACACATAAACCACGCGAGCATTGGGCAGGGCGTGCTGGAGCCTCAGGCCCGCGCGCCCCTGCTGAGAGGCCACTTGGTCGCCGCGCTCGCCTTTGCCCCCGACCGCATTCTGCATGGCATGGCTCTCATCGAAGACGATCACTCCGTCGAAGTCGGAGCCCAACCATTCAACGATCTGCCTGACACGCGAAAGCTTCTCGCCACGCTCGTCGGTGCGTAGCGTGGCATAGGTGGCAAAAAGGATGCCTTCCGAAAGCAGGATCGCGGTACCCTGGCGAAACCGGGACAGGGGCGTAACGAGCAGCCGCTCCATGCCGAGCGCGGACCAGTCGCGCTGGGCATCTTCGATTAGCTTGTCGGATTTGCTGATCCAGACCGCACGGCGGCGGCCCTTGAGCCAATTGTCGAGCAGGATCCCTGCGACCTGCCGTCCCTTGCCCGCACCGGTGCCATCGCCCAAGAACCAGCCGCGACGAAAGCGGACGGCATTCTCTGCGTCGTCGCTCGCGGCGGCCACAACGTCAGAGGTCGCATCGACGGCCCAGGAGCCCGCCAGGAATTCGGAATGCGCCTCGCCCGCATAAATGACGCTCTCGAGCTGGGCGTCCGACAGAACTCCCTTTGCCAGCAGACTTGAAGGCAGATGCGGACGGTAGGATGGCTTCGGTGGCGCAACGGACGCCATCGCAGCGGACTGCACGAGCTTGGTCGGATGTGCGCACGATCCGGGAATACGGACCGACTGCAATCCGTACTCCTCATAGAGCGCATCGGTGAGACGGACGCCTTCAGGCGGCGACCAGTCGACGGTCTCGTACGCAAGTTCCACACCTTCGGGCGCGCTCTCCGAACTGGACGACGGGCTTGGTGTAATGGCGCCGGCCGGTCGGGGCGTTGCAGGACGCCTAACGATGTCGGCCACGACCGGCGCGGCGACAGGTAGCCTTGGAGGCACGTGCTGGGTCACCCAGTTGAGCAAGGTGGCGACATCGCCGGCCATGCCCTGCGAGGCGGGAAAAGCCTTTGGATCGGCAGCGGGCCACTTGTCGATAACGAGCAGCCTCGTGTCCGTGTGAGTCCCGTGCTTGGCGTAGACGGCGCCCTCGATCGCGGCAGAAAACACGACCCGTCCCCGCTGCTGGAGCCGAACAAAGGCACCGGTCCACGCCGGGTTATCCGGCGCAAGGCCCGCGCCGGCGATGGCGACGAGGCGCCCACCATCGCAAAGACGCGCGAGCGCCGAAGCGATATGCCGGAAAGCGGCGTCCACCATTCGTCGATCGACATTCGCCACCGAGGAGAACGGCGGGTTCATCAGAACGACGCTCGGCACAAGGCTCGCGTCGAGGTGATCGTCGATCTGCGCGGCGTCGAACCGCGTAACCTCAACTTTGGCAAACAGATGATCGAGCAGCGCCGCGCGGCCTTCGGCCAACTCGTTCAACATCAAAGAGCCGCCGGCGAGCTCGGCCAGGATGGCGAGCAAGCCGGTCCCCGCGGATGGCTCCAGAACGCGGTCGGCAGGCGTAATGCCTGCTGCGGTGCATGCGGCCAGCCCAAGCGGGATCGGCGTCGAAAATTGCTGGAGCCCCTGACTGTCCTCGGAACGCCGCGTATGGGTCGGCAGACAGCTCGCGATTCTCGCGAGCATTGGCAGCATGGCAGCCGTCGAGCCAGCCTTGGCGCGCATGGCCGGACCGAACTTGCGCAGGAAGAGAACGGTTGCCGCCTCGCAGACGTCATAGGCGGTCTTCCAGTTCCATGCGCCGGCCGCGTCCGAGGCGCCGAAGGCAGCTTCCATGGCACTACGCAGGACAGCCGCATCGATGCGACCGCCGCGTTCAAGATCAGTCAAGATCTGTCGGGCGGCCTTGAGGGCGGCAGAGGTGACAGTAGCAGCGGCACGCATCGAGAGCGGCGCGGCGGCAGCGCCGCCCGCAAGAAATTCGGTCATGGCAGGATTTCTCGGGAGAGCAGGAACAGATCGAACCGCGCGGCGCTCCCCTTAAGACCACGGCAATTCAAACCTCGCCGGCCCTGCTCTCCCTCTCAGCGCTCGCCCATAAAAATGGGGACCGGCGTTGCACACCGGTCCCCAGGCAACTGCGGGATGGCCCGAGCCATCCCGCTCTGTGTCACTCAGCCGCGTCGAGCTGTTGCGGGTCATCGTCGCCGGCGTTCTCCCGATCCTCATCGTCGGCGAGGAATTCGGGTAGCGGGCCTGCTTCAACCTCCCGCTCCACTGGCGCCGCATTGGGATCGACGAGACGCAGCGGTTCCGGCAACCAGCCTGAACCATCAAGAAGACGCTCGGCCTCTTTGGCCATGTCGGCCTTCTTCAAGTGGTCGATCAACTGCGCGGAAGATTCGCCCCTTGCTTCTCGCACAGCTTCCAGAATGCGAGGCTTGGTGACCCGGCCAAGATAGTTGTCGACGGTGGGTCGCCAGCCGGCCTGCACCATGTCCAGCCCGACCGCGCGCGCCAGCACATTGGCCTGGTCGAGACGCGCGCGAACACCATGGGCGGAGACACGGCCCTGATCGTAGCGGCTGGCTGGCTCGTAGAGAGCGTTGACCGCAAATGACGCACAGTGAGCGAACAGGGACGCCTGAGCGGCACCGTCGAGAGCTGTGAGCGCATCCCACAGGTCCTTCTCACCTTTCGGCAACCGTGCTTTCCAGGATTCATGCCGCGCCTCGACGGTCTTCGCGGACGCGCTCTCCCTCAGGCCGGGGGCTTGAGCGGGAAAGGTCGGCGTGCGAAGTCCGATCTCAAGGGAACTCCCCGTCGACGAGAACCGGTAAAAGGCGGTCAGCACGAAATTGTGCAGCACCGCCTGGAACGCGATCGCCGGATTTTCCGCCAGCGCATCCCGCAATGCGAGCGTGCGATGCGCCGTCAGCTCTATCATCAGCCGATCCGGCAAAGGTTTGGCCGCGTCCTCATCATCTTCTGCAGCGTCAGCAGCGCTACTTGCGACCGCGATGACCGTGCGCTGAATAGAGCGACCTGCCTCCTTCCCCTCGACCGGCTGCGCATCGGTGCCCTGCTCGACTTCAGGATCGATCGCGGACATGTCGTCCTCCGACCGGACATAACCCCGATCCACCGATAGGCGCCCTTCGGAATCGATGCTGACGAAGACGCCAGCGCGGACGATCTCGGCCGGCTCGTAGATCATCGATCGGTCTTCGAATGCGAGCAGTGCCGCTTCGATCTCGCCGAGCCGCTGGTCGACCTCATCGGGCAGTTCGTCGGCATCCTGATAATCCGATTCAAGCTTAGTATGCTCGCCGTTGAGTGCGTCGATGGTGGCCTGCTCCTCCGGGGTGAGATCCACAGGTTTGCCCTCGAGTTCGCGGAGGCCGTTGGTATGGCCGTAGGGGAAATCGACCGCCACTGAGATCCACTTCCAACCCTCGGTCGCGATCCTTTCCGCCTCGAGCTTCAGCTTGTCGGTAACAAGACGGTCCAACAAGGCAAGGTCCTGCAAATATCCGCCATCGTCATGCTCGAACAGATCACGCAAAACGCCGCCGCCTGCCTGTTCGTAAGCCTCAAGGCCCACGAACCGAGCGCGGCGATCGGACGCACGGACCGTTTGTTCTGTCAGCAAGCGCCGGATCTGGTATGGCTCGTCGTAACCCGAACGACTGACCTGCTCCCAGACTTGCTCCTGGCGAGCATGATCGGCTGTCACCGAGAACGCCATCAGTTGCTCGAGCGTCATACCGTCCTCGGCATAGATCTCGTGCAGCTTGTTGGAAACCGAGGCCAGTCGAAGTCGCTGCTTCACGATAGCCGGCGTCACAAAATGCCTGGCAGCGATGTCTTCCTCGCTCATGCCACCTTGCTGGAGGCGCTGGAACGCGCGGAACTGATCGAGGGGGTGGAGGCCGACTCGCTCGTCATTCTCCGCGAGCGAGTCGTCTTCCGCGATACCCTGGTCCCGGACGACGCACGGAACCGCTTGCGTTTCCGCCATGCTCTTTCGTTTCACCAGCAGTTCGAGGGCGCGATAGCGCCTGCCGCCTGCAGGCACTTCGAACATGCCCGTCTCGTTCCCTTCGGCATCAACGACGGCACGGACGTTGAGGCTCTGCAGGAGCGTGCGCGCCGCGATGCTTTCGGCGAGTTGCTCGATCGAAATGCCCGCCTTCACATGGCGAACATTGGATTGGCTCAGCACCAGCTTGTTGAACGGAATGTCGCGTGAGGGCGACAGGGTGATCTTTTGGACAGCCTTCGTCATGTCGATTCTCCACGACGGGCAGCCGTGAGCCTCTCTCTCGGCCTTCAACCCGTCGCGAAAAACGACCCTGCCCTCTCACTCGCTTACTCGCGGTGGCCGAGGAGACCCTCACGCTGCCTCCTGTTCCGCTCTCTCCGTCGTCATGTCGCCAACCTCCTCCGGCAAGAACCCAAGGAGATAGTCCGCAACCTTGCTGGCTTGCGAGGCAGCTCGCACAATGGCACGATTGTCCTCTCGCAGCACCTCAAGCCAGGAGCCGATATAGTCGGCGTGCCGCACCGTCGGCACGATGCCGAGCGAGGCGCATCCGAATGCGGACGATATCTCCGCGATCAATTCCTCAAAGGCATACTTCTTGCTTCCGTAGCTTCCCGACAAATCGCGATTCAGACGCGATGTATGGCCGCTAGCATGCGCCAGCTCGTGAAGGGCCGTCCGATGCCAGTTGATCGGCTCGAAATAGGCTTGTGGTGGCGGTACCTGCACATAATCTTCTGCCGGCATATAGAAGGCGCGGTTGCCGCCAATGCGGAAGTCGATCCCGGTCGCCTTGATCAGGTATTCAATCTTTGGCTCGATCAGGCCAGGCGGCGGAGGTGGCGTCGTTGCGATCTCCGAAGGCAAGCCCTCGCACTGGTCGATATTGAAGACCGTGAACCGCTTGAGGAACGGGATGGCCTGGGCTTCGTCACCTGTTTCGCGGGCGCGCCGCTTTTCGTCGGCCGGCACAAAGCGGTCCGCATAGACGACGCTCGTGCCGCGCTCGCCCTTGCGGACGTGACCGCCAAGCGAGAGCGCCTGGCGGAAGGTGAGCCAGCTCTGACCGGTGAATGCGTGTTCGGTGGCAGCCCCCCAAAGGATTAGGACGTTGATGCCGCTGTATTGACGGCCAGTGGCGGCGCTTTTCGGCATGGCCAATGACGCCGCCGCCGTCGAACCCCAAGGCTGTACCCACGGGACGCGGCCGACTTCAAGCTCGCCGATAATTTTGTTGGTGATTTCGTCATAAAGGCTGGTCCGGTCCTCGCCGGCGCGTGCCCGAAGATAGTGTCTGGACATAACGGATCTCCGCGACGGGCGCCGCGAGCCTCTCTCGCAGCCTGTAACCCGTCACGGCAAAACCCGGCCGGCACTCTCACTTTAAGCTTTTTCAGGGGAAATCGAGGGCGCGTGATTTGCGAGAGCTCCTCACGCACACAGATGACAGAATGCGAAATCTGCGACGCGCTCCGTCTTTCGTTCCATTCTTCGGGATGGCCTCGAGGTGCTTTAGGGGCCGCAGGCCCCACCCGGCGCGCGCCAAGGGCGCATCGCCTCAACGCAAAATGGCACCCGGAGAGCGTGAGCATAGCGACCCGAAGGGGCACGCGGGTCCGAGTGCAGCGACGAGACCGGTTCAATAGCGGCACCCGGGAACGGGGCAGCGATAGCGATCGCCGAGAGGCGAGCCCCTTTCCCGAGTGCCCCCGGCGAGGAACTCCCCAGTCCTGCGCGAGGGATCGAAGCCGGATGGCCGAGACGCAAAGCGGCTCGGTTCACGAGAGCCCGGTGCGGCGGAAGCCGCACGCGCAAAGCGGAAAATTCCGCTAGTCTGAAGATCTAGATTTCCTCGCGCGCATGCGTCTGCGCGTCATAGATCCTGATTTGAAGCATGGGAAAACGTTTCTTTAGTTCTTCTCCACCTGCCCTGGCGCCGTCTCTGGTTGCAAATTCGGCTTTGAGTCGGCCATCCACTTCGAGTGCGTAACCAGAGGCCGGCGGTTCACGGGTAGCTGCAACCATTTCATTCCCATTGTGTAGTGAGGTGGCTCAAAATGATGGGTAACGTGAGTCGCCAAACCGCGCTAGTCCCACCTCCCCGAGCGCGGTGATCGGCGCACCGCGTGGATTGACGCTTCGCCCTGCCCAAATGGCACTGGAGATACAAGGCGCGCTGAGCCCCGGCCGTCCTTGAATCCGGCGCTGGATGAATAGGCCCCGGCTCCCGCCGATCGTGTCGCTCGACGCGAAGACGACGCGCGACAAATCAGCGATCGATGCCCTCGCCCTCGCGGTAGGGGGGTACGTCCGCCGATACCCGCACCGTCGCCGAGACGAAGAGTACGTCTATTGCGTCTTGGTGGGTGACGATCTGTTTGTTAGATCGGGGCAGCCGGAACAAACGCGGCCTTCGTCGTATTCGGGGTCGATTTCAATGGTGATGACTGTTGAGCTAGGCCGACAACACGGACGCTGCGGGATAGAGGATCCACGTGCTGGAGGAAGCGTGCGCCATCCGCGAATGCGAGGAGCACGGTTAGATAGGACCATCCGCCTGCACGAGAGCGCGCCTTCTGATATCGCCCGACAGAACCCGCCAGCAGGCGTCTCCCCTCACGGAGCGGAAGCCCCAATTCGCGACGTGCTGGACCGGATCAAAGCATGGAGAACGCGAAGTAGCGTCTGCGCCGACCTCGCCATCGATCCGGATGCGGTGCCCGGTACCAGGATCAACCACGATGACTCCCTGGCCCCTTCGTCGACGTGCCGCCGTCGTCGTCGATGGAGCTTCGGCCACTTCCCGCGGCGGCACAGACGATCCAATCTCGCCCCCCACGAACGGCGCTATACTCGCTTCAACGTGCTTCCAAAGCTCTGGCGCCACCTGAACAGCTGGCTCACATGAAACCGACGATGCGAGTTGCCTCGGAAACTGGCGCCGGGCGCGGGCGATACTGCAACAAGCCGCTCCTTCTTATCCAGCGATCACCGCGCCGCCCCTCTAGCGAGGTGATCATCTCGACCCTCGAAATCGTGGCCTTCTCCCAAGATTACCCTAGGCCGGCGGCGATCGCATTCGTCAAACAAGACGACCTGTGGCGGGAGTTATCCGCTCTTCGTCGTACGGTCCCGCCTCCGCGCGCTGAGAGAGAAAAATGCCGTTGGCCGGCGCTGAGTCTCCGCCCGCGAGTTTCGTCCACAGCACACCATCGCACCACACGTGGTCAACGCGGCCCCACTGGCAGGCAGATGCCACATTCGGGAAAAACCCGCGTCCATTGCGATTGGCGCTTGTGTTGCATAGTAGCGGAATGCCCGTGAGGGCCTCGTATTCGACAAGAAGTTCGGCGATTTTGTGCTGAGAGGTCCGACAAATCGTCTGCAATCGGGCAGATCCGTCCAGATGCACAACAGCGGGGATCTTGTCCCGCCATTCTGCTCGTATTAGGTGCTCGAAGAGCATGTAAGGGTCTGGCGTTCCAGGACTAAAAATATCCGGCGCACGATCCTCTAGGCATATTGGCGCTACAGGCCGGAAGCGCTCGCGAAGTTTGATGTCGTTGAGACGGTCCTTCATTCGCGGCGATGTCGCCGCGGCCAGTATGCTTCTGCTACCCAAAGCCCGAGGTCCAAGCTCCGCGCGGCCAGCAAGGAAAATAACGGGCTTGTTGCTGGCGAGAATCGTTGCAAGTTCACGCATGCTACATGGTGAGCCGCCCCATCCGGGCGGCACGCCGCCTCGTTCCACGGCTGGACCACTATAGACGGACCATTCCAATGGTACAAAGCCTTGGTCCGCCGCCAATGCGGAGCAAGCGGCACCTATTGCCGAGCCACTGTCATTCGGAAAGGGTGGCACCCAGATAGCATCGAACAAGCCGGCAGCTCGTAGTGCGCTATTCCATTTTATGTTGAGACCGCAGCCGCCGGCGATGCACAGATTGCGCACGTGAAGCCTCGAATGTCTCTGTATAGCGCTCGCGAGTTTGGTAACGAGCAGACGCTCTTGGAACCAATGAAAGGAAGCAAGCACATCTTCGGGAGCTTTGGCTTTGAACCGTAGCGCGCTGGCATCGAAGAACTCGTGGACAGGCTCAAGCGCGGCGTCCTCGCTGCAACGACCGACTGGCTCCGTAAACGTGCTAAAGTGCTTTTCGTAGAGCTCCCGAAACACCCCGACAATGCTTTCATCGACTGAACCGAGCGCGATGTAGGCCATCAACTTGCCCGCAACACCGAGGTCCCACTTGGTCCGGTTCGCCTGCTTGTATGGTCCGAAGTGATAGCCCGCGGCAGCATAAGCATGCCCGATCAGCGGGAAGAGGCACTCGAGGAACCTGGCGGCGCGGCGCTCTACATGGTAGAGACGTGGAAAGGAAGCTCCGTCCCACACCAGACAGAACGCGGGCTGCCCGGCCTTGGCGAAGGGGCTGGTACAAAAAGCGGAAGCCACATGGGCTGTCACGTGCGGATAGCTTTTGTAAGGGAAGGCGCTCTCGTTGAGCAGCAGCCCAGAGCCGTCGTGCGCTATGAGGAGGCCTTCGGCATCGCCCTCAACATACGGCGCCCCTTTAAGGGTAATGGGTACAGTCCCACTGAAAACCTCAAATTGTGACTCAACCTCGCCCCACCATCCGTCGATGACGAACCGATCAACGTCCCGCGGATCTAAACCGTGCTCTGCCAAGGCGACAACAACCGCATCGAGATTGTTGATTTTTTGATATCGCGGATTATTGCCCCGCTTCTCCTGCTCGATACAAAAGACAAGCCGTCCGTCCTCGATAAGGGCGACTGCTCCGTCATGGGTCAGTTTAATGCCGCAGATGCGCATACTGTCTCCGAACCTAACGTCGGTGATCCATCCGATTTGAAGGCGCCGCAACTATTGCTCGTGTCGCAAGACTCAGATGGGCTCCCACTGTCACGATGCACGCTCTGGGCCAGTTCCAATCAGAGGAATCGCTGGCGATTGTCTGATCAAAGTCGGAGTTTGAAGCGACTTGATCGATTCGTGACACCGGACGCGTTCGGTTTCGGACCAAGCACTCCCGCCTACGGCGACAATTTGCGTGCATGCGACCTGCTGCCTTCGACGTCGAGCGAACGAGTGCAGCGGAACTCTTTACCGGATAGTGAGATCATTAACCGATCCTTTCCAAACCAGATCAGGAGACGTGACCTCCAGAGGCGGCGACGAATCGCGGTCTTTGATGTCACAATTCAACCGATGCTCGCCGTTAACGGACATAGGAGCTGCGTACATTGCGGAGTGCCATCATCAGCTGAAGCGCAGATATTCATATCCATGCCTTTCGTCTGGGACTGGACCGGCGGTTATCTGATCCTAAGGCTATTTAGCGCCTGGACGATGCGCTTCAGTCCGATCGCCGATGCCCCCGGTGGGGCGCCGAATGAGAGTCGCAGGCCGTTGACGTCTCCAAACGCGTCTCCCGCAAGGCAAGCCACATTAGTATGCTTCAGGAGCCAGCCTGCAAAATCATCCGTCACTCCAACGCGACCTTCGTCCTGCAAAGCAGATGCAAGCCTGTTCAGATCAAGATAGAAGAAGAATGCCCCGTCGGCACGAGGTGGGGTTACATCACGTAGATTAGAAAGAATGTTAAGACCCATGTCGCGAGCGCCGAAAAGCCGTTGGTATGTCTCCCGCTCAATCCGGCCGCCGGCGACCTGAAAGTGGCTCAGCGTAGCTTGCTGCGCCTCTCGACTTGGTGTTATCGCTGCATAGCCCTGAAGCTTTCTTGCGGCGGAAACGATGGCGGTGGGAGCCGCGAAATAACCCAAGCGAGAGCCTGATATCGCCAGCGCCTGCGAACATGGATTGACTATGATCGTTCGCGGTCGCACGGCGGGGTACGCCACGACGATCGACTCATGGCGGTGTAAACCGGTGAATACTAATGTTGAGTAGCGCTCGTCCGAAATGATCCATATTCGGAATTCGACAGCAAGCTCGCCGAGCTCCTGCAATGTTGTTCGACTGTAGACTGCGCCCGTCGGATTGTTGGGTGAATTGATAATCATCGCTTTAGTCCGCGATGTAACGGCAGCTCGGATTGAGCCGACATTAGGAGTATATCGCGGGCGCTGAGCATCGACGAACACCGGTACTGCGCCAGCGGCCTGAACCAGCGCTGGGACCCACGGTTGCCAGGGGCGGATAATGATAACCTCATCGCCCCGCTCTAAAACGGCCAACGCCGCATAAAGCAGTGCTTCCCTTGAGCCGGCAGTGATTGCGATCTCCTCCGCCATCCAATCGAGGCCTGTCTGGGCCGCGAGCCTTTCGGCAACAGCTTTGCGGAGCGGCATAAGGCCAATGGGATCCACGACGCCGCTCGACCCAGAATCGACGGTAACCATCGCCCTCTCGTGCACTGATGAGAGTGGCTGGATGATCTCGTCGTTCGCGAGATCGATGAACTGATCTCCGCCACCGACAGAACCGGTGGCCGCGCCCTGGGCGCCGGACGCACGCTCTGTAGAACCGAACGATATCAATCGTGACGGCAAAGTGACCTCCCACGGTCGTCGAACTCGAAGCGAGCCAAAGCTCGCAACCGCCGTGCGCTCCCGGTTTAGCCATCGATCCATATCCGGCGAGGCCGACGATCTCACCTAGACCGACACAGTCCCCCCAACACACAACGCTAGCAGCCTAATGGCAGTCGCTCCACCCTGAGTGCTTGGTGAGACAATTTTGGCCGGGCATCAAACGGACTGATCTTCGGCTCGACTATCGGCGTATAGGCCATCCTGGACTGCTTGCGAGCACGGGCTCCTGCTATCGTCCTACTTGTGAAGCGTTTTGCCGCCAGCACGTGATACTGACCTCGGACTCAAAAGGATACCGTAAACGCGAGCATTAGCCCGCGCGCCTCGCGACAGAGCCGTTGACGGTGACATAATGCAGTTGCTCTAGCCACACTTGTTGAAGGTGCATCGTCATGCGCCTGATGCGCACAGGCGACACGGTGTGTCATCGCCAGGAACTATGTTCCCAATCAATGACCAGTGTTAGTAGTTGATCCGGCGAGCATCGAAAAAGCGCTAAGATGTTGCGACCGATCCAGGCAATCAGACGCGGACACTTCTAAGCGGCCCCGAGGAGACGCTAACGCCCGCAAGCTATCACTACATCGCCCAGAGTTAGCTCTAGCAGCTAAGCGGAGGCCGTCTACGCTTTAGGTACCTTTCTGCTGGCGCCGCAGGTCGGCTCGCGGTCGCAGACTCCATCGTCAATGGAGAAAGAGGGCCCTAGCTTGGGGTAGTGGTTGATGGCGCGGCCGTTCCGGAGGCGCCTGAAGGCTCTTAACGCAAGCAATAAAAACATGGGCCGCGAGATCGGTCAGGCGGCGCGCTACGCCCAAGAGTCCCTAGTAAGCCGGGCGCGCCCCTAGTTCAAACCCTTGGTCGGAGCAGCGTGCGCACGGCGGCGACCAACATGTGAGTTGGCTAAAGAACGCTGGGCCAGGTGCCTACGCTACTCTGTCGCGCAAACGGGGCGGGCGCACTTGGGCTGTCGAGGCCCCGGCTCGTCGGTGTGTCCGCCACCGCGCGATGCACTCGCTCTGCATCATCTGCCGAATCTAGTGCTGGTCGTCTAAAGAGCCGCTTTGCTCGCTTGGCCGCAGAATGGAGCGCATAAGTGAAGATTAGAGGGCCTTCGCCGACTTGACGCGTTCGTACCTTCTCGCTCCGGTGTAGCACTTTTCGCACACAGCCGTAGCATCTTGAACAAACGTGTGAGGGCCTGAACGAAGCCTCCCTGACGGCTAGAATGGCTCGTCCTCCAATTCTCCTCGCTCCAGAAATGCCAGCCAGTGCGTCCAAAGGGCTGGTACGACACTTGCTTAAGGATGAAGCGAAGTCCCGCCCTCATATGCACATGGGAGGCGCCCCGCCAGATCGGCTCCTTAAGAAGTTGGGTGTTATATGTCTGGTGTCGCCGGTGCATTTCTCTGCTCTCCAAACGAACCATCGCCGCGTGTTGTTGATCAGCTGAAGAAAATGATTCCGACACTTGCACTCCGTGGGCAAGCAGGTGTCCTAGTCGCTGCTTTCATGAAAAAGCGTGGGATCCGATATGGAAGGGCATTTCAATCGGCCGATAGTTCAGTACGCATTGACCGCATCGAACAGGAGTCGCGCTTTCGGCCTCATGTTGCGATCGCGCAGATCCGTAGCAGATCCTGTGGAAGTGGGGGTGACGACGATGTGCAGTCAATTCCCGCCGCTGCAGGCACTAGCCGCCATTTTGCAATTTCTCTGGATGGCGCCTTGGTCAACGCTCATGAACTCAGAAGCGAACTAATCGCTCAAGGCCAACTGATAGACACCAACACTGACGCCGAGCTCTTGCTGAGGTGGATTGAACGATCTTGCAAACGAGAATATTGGCGTCACGGCTTGCCCGCAAACTACGAAGCCATCTTTCGCGAGCTGGATGATCGTATAGACGGCGCCATTAGCGCGCTTTTGCTAGATAAGAACGGAGATCTTGTTGCATACCGCAATCGAAGCGGTTTGCGCCCATTGGAGACTATGTCGACGAACAATGGATTGTTGCTCTTTGCTTCTGAAAATTGTGCCTTCGCTGGCTCGGAAGGTAAGACCCAGCAGCTCTTGCCGGGGAGCATACGGCGCGTGGACGCCAAGACAGGCGGCAGCGTTGACCATGCCCTGAACAGCCGACGATATAAAGCCAAACTCTGCGCCTACGAAACTCTATATTTGGGAAGTCCGAACACCTCGGTCGAGGGCCATTCACATCTCCAAACCCGTTACAACATCGGGCTCGCCTTGGGGAGAATTGTTGCCGAGCGAGTTCAAGCAGAGGCACTCTTGATGCCGCCAATCGTGTCCTCCATGCCAAATACTGGAGGGCCGTACGCCGATGGTCTGTTTGACTCTCTCGCCGAACAGGGCGTGCGTGCCGAGCGTGGCGACGTAGTGGCAACGCAATTTCTTGAGCGAACACTGCTGGGCAGACCCAGGGGCCGCCAATCTCGCATTGCTCAAAAGTATCGAGTGTCGGAAGCTGGCGTCGCTGGACGAGCCATCGTCGTTGTTGACGAGGCACTCATTCGAGGCGATACCAGCCAAGCCGTCACAACCATGCTTCTTGCCGCTGGAGCCAAAGCCGTACATTGGGCGATTGGTTCGCCGCCTATAGTTGCCCCAAATTACTACGGCATGGGTATTGACACGCCAGATGAGCTCGCATTCTGGCAGGCATTGAAGCGACTTCCGCCTGAACTGCGCGCCCAGTGCCTTCGCTTCCACAGGATGGACTTGCCAGCCCTCAGAACCATTGAAACCAACATTGCGAGAGCGATCCAAGCAGCGACGGTAACTTATCTGCCCTTCCGCGCCCTAGTATCCATATTGGCTGACAGGCTAGACAGCATCGATTTGTCACCCTTCACATTCGAGATGCCAACTCCCGCTGGACGGCAGCGCGCGGACAGAAGCTTGGACGCGTTGCTGGCCGCTCTTTCCGTCAATCCCCGTCTGAGGTCAGGATCATGAAACCCGCTCTCGTATTCGACTGGAACGGAACACTGCTGGATGACACGTACGCGCTGCTCGATACGACCAACGCAATTTTGAACCGCTTTGGTCGTCCGCGCATCAATATAGACACCTTACGAGAGCATTGTGATGTTCCCCTCTCTCGTCTCTTTCATAGCCTTGGAATGTCGCAGGAGGAGATTGAGGCAATAGAGCGTGACGAGGGCGCACTGTTTCATGACACGTACGAGCCTCTTGCCGATAAAGCCGATTTACGTGAGGGCGCTCGCAGAGTGTTCGAGTTGGCGCGCCGAGAATCCGCTCCACTCATCATCGTCAGCAACCACATAGTCGCGCCTCTACAGTCCCAGCTGAGGAGACTTGGCGTGGATGACTACATCACCGATGTGATCGCCTTTGAAAGCCGCGCCACCCAATACAAATCGATGAGCAAAGGAGAGCGGCTTCGCCTTTATATGCACAAGTACAGCCTGAATCCGTCGTCAACCTTCATCATAGGCGATATGCCCGTCGAGACTGATATTGCGCGTAATCTCGGGCTGACAAGCATATCCATTACCGGAGGTTTTGTTTCGGCGTCGCGCCTGCAAGCCGCGCATCCAGATTACACGATCAACAACCATCACGAGCTGTTGCCTATCCTACAAAAGCATGGCTTCTTTTCGGAATGCTAAATCATGAGCAAGCGATCATCAGCCAACGCGGCTCCCAAAGCGATCAAGCAGAGCGTAGGGCTTATCGGAGCGGGGCGCATGGGAACAGGTATAGGCATTAGCCTGTTGCGTCGCCAAAGCGAGCTCCACATCAAAGTCAACAAGAACCGATTCGGTGCTGATCGCCTGACAGGTGGAGGGGCCCGCGAGCATACATCGATCGCTGAATTGGCGCAGCACGTAAGTGTCGTGGTGTTATCCCTACCGTCCAGCCGCGAAGTCGAGACGGTGTGCCTCGATCACGATGGACTGTTTGTTCACATGTGCCGAGGAGGTCTGATAATTGATTGCACGACCTCGTATCCTACCTCGACCATTGCATTGGCGAGAAAGGCGCGAAGCCGGGGTATAAACTTTGTTGATGCTCCGGTAACACGGAGCCCCGAGCAAGCAGAGCTGGGCCTTCTCAACGCGATGGTTGGGTCGGATGCAACACTCTTTCCCGTCGCCGAACGCGTTCTTGCTGCGTTTTGCGAGACCGTTCTGCATGTTGGAGATGTCGGAGACGGCCACAAGCTCAAGCTTGTTTACAACAGCATGACGATGGGCATAGCTGCCGTCGCCGCTGAGGTCTGTCAGTTCGCGGATAGTCTAGAGATAGATCTTGTGACGCTACGCTCTTTGGTCGGTCGCGGCTCGACTAACAGTGGAATATTCCAAGCTTTCGCCGCCTTTTTGTTAGGCGAAAAACCAGATGCACTCGCCATCTCGATTGCAAATGCTGCAAAGGATATCGAGTGTGCTGTGCGCCTAGCGCGCGAGAGAGCCGTTTCCGTGTCGGTCCTGGATGCTGCCGCGCAGGAATTCAACCTCGCGGTTGTCGCAGGCAAAGGTGAACTGACCCTGCCACATTTGGCGATCGTAAACGGCTTGGTATAAGTCAACGGGGCCATCTTTCCGCGTGCCTTGGTGTCCGTGTTTCGGCGCGTGCCGCCGCGTGTTCGATGAGTATGACATTAGGCCTCAGCACAAGCGAATCCGGCGGCGGTGTCAGGAGGTGCAGCGCACCGGACTGAGCCAGGGCGCTCGCGATTGCAGGCGGTGGTTTAGCGATCATGAAGCGCGTGCTCGAACCCGTAACGCGTTTGGCGAGTAATCCAAACCGGTGCTGGTGGGGCGGCACGCGGACGGGAAGCAACGAATAGCTCACATCGCTCACGGGTGCTTCCTTGCCTCCTTGTTCGGCTCGACTTAGAGCTGCCCGCGCTTGAAGACCTCCGGCAGCACATTCCAGGCAAGGCGGATTCGAACGCGTTACGCTTGCAACAGAAACGCCGGTATTGGTGGTTGCTCGCCGGCTATCATTGGCGCGAATATTTGAGCGCTCCTGCACACGTAACTGTTGTCCACGACGGGCTGATTTTCTGGGCAAAGTATCTCGTTCTGCTCCCGCCTGAATGGAGAAGAAGGTGTCAGTCCAGCAAAGAAAAGGATCGCTGCCGGATTTCTCCAACAGCGGCTCAAGTCTTGGGAGACGGCAGACTTACCGGCCTGCCAGCGGAGAAGGGGCGGAGCGCTCGAGGCGATCCGGCGACACTGTCGAACGAAGTCGCTCTCCGCCGGTTTGGCGTCTGGTATTCCGGTTTTAGCTCGCCTGGCTCACAAATTTGGTGTGAAGATAGCCCTCGATTGCCTCGAGGCCACCTTCCGAACCGAACCCCGACTCCTTCGTTCCTCCGAAAGGCACTTCGGGAAGCCCAAGCCCATGATGATTGATCGACACCATGCCGCATTGAAGATCGGCCCCGATCGCGGCCATCGTAGCGGCGCATCGCGTGGAGGCGTAGGCGGCGAGCCCGTAAGGCAGTCGATTGGCCTCCGTGACAACCTCGTCATAGGTTTTAAACCGCGCGATCGGGGCGACGGGGCCGAACGGCTCTTCATTCATGATGCGCGCTTGGAGTGGAACATCGGTCAGGACCGTCGGCTCGAAGAAGTATCCCGCATTGCCGATACGCTTGCCGCCGATGCGCAACTGTGCGCCGCGACCAAGAGCGTCCGCGACAAGGTTTTCCATTGCGTCGACCCGCCGCCAGTTGGCGAGCGGTCCCATCCGGCTATCCCTTTCGAGGCCATTGCCAACCTTGATCGCGCTGGCCTCGGCAACAAACCTGTCGACGAACTCTTCATAGATACTCTCATGCACCAGAAAACGCGTCGGCGAGACGCAGACCTGGCCGGCGTTACGGAACTTGTTCGCCGAGAGGATTTTGGCGGCTTTCCCGACATCGGCATCCGCGAAAACAATGGCAGGCGCGTGCCCGCCAAGCTCCATGGTGGCGCGCTTCATATGGGCGCCGGCAAGGGCTGCGGATGCTTTCCGACCACGGTCGAGCCGGTGAAGGATACTTTGCGGATGATGGGATGGCGGATAAGATAGTCTGACACTTCGGACGGAACGCCGAAAACGAGATTGACGACGCCGGCCGGCAAGCCCGCATCCGCGAAGCTACGAACCAGCTCCATGCAGCTCGCCGGCGTCTCTTCAGGTCCCTTGACGATGATGGAGCAGCCGGCTGCAAGGCTTGCGGAGATCTTCCGCACGGCCTGATTGATCGGAAAATTCCACGGCGTAAATGCCGCAACCGGCCCGACCGGCTCCTTGGTCACCAGCTGGGCAACATTGCCAAAGCGCGCCGGTACGATCCGCCCATAAGCTCGGCGCCCCTCCTCGGCGAGCCAGTCGATGATATCGGCGGCGAGGAGCGTTTCAGCGCTCGACTCGCTCAGCGGTTTACCCTGTTCGAGCGTCATGATCGACGCGATGTCGGCTGCGCGCGAGCGTATGAGATCGGCGGCCTTGCGCATCATCCTGTACCGGTCGAAGGCCGATACCTTTCTCCAGATCTCGAAGCCCTCCGCGGCGGCCGCGAGGGCGCGATCAAGATCGACGCGGGACGCATAAGGAGTCTCGCCAATGGGCTGTCCGGTCGCGGGATTGAGGATCTCTTCAGAGCGATCCGCCCGCCCTTCCGTCCATTCCCCGGCAATGAACATCTTGATCTGGGGGTACACAGGTTGTGTCTGCAGCGCTTGTTCCCGATTCTTCATGCCTCAATGTCCCCAGTGAAGAGCCAGCGGGTTGAGCTCATGCGCAAGCTCCATCAATCCAGCTCTCGTCGCCGGATGGAGCTGCTCGAGCGGATGGCGCACGGCCTCGCATTTGATCACACCACCTTCAGCCATCACGCTCTTGGCTGCGCGCAGGCCGCACTGGCGGTTCTCGAAATTGATGAGGGGCAGCACCCTTGCATACGCAAGAGCGGCTTCCTGCCTACGTGCCGCTTTGTGATGATCGAGCACGGGGCGAAGCAGATCGGGCAGCAGCGCGCTCGACATCGTTCCGGTCGCACCGGCATCGAGGTCTGCCATCATGGTGATGGCTTCTTCCCCGTCAAATGGACCGATGATGGCCTCACCGCCGAGCTCGATCAGGCTGCGCAGCTTGGCAGCCGCAAACGGGACCTCGATCTTGGAATATCTGGCGAGCGGCACCTCGCAAGCAAGCCGGACGAGAAAAGGGACCGTCAATGTAACGCCGGAGAGCGGCGCGTCCTGGACCATGATTGGAATCCCGGCCGCGTCCGCGACGCGGCCGAAATGCGCGATCATGGCGCTTTCATCCGCCTTGAGGCTTGCGCCATGATAAGGCGGCATCAGCATGAGGAGGCTTGCGCCACGTTCGGCCGCATAGCGGGCGCGTTGCGCCGCGATCTGCGTACTGAAATGGCTGCAGGTCACCATGACGGGCTTGCGGCCCGCGACATGCGAGAGGCAAAGATCGACCAGAATATCGCGCTCCTGATCCGACAGCAGGAACTGCTCGGAATAATTGGCCAGAATGCAGATCCCGTCGACGCCTTGATCGATCATGCAATCCAGCACGCGCCGCTGCCCTTCCAGATCGAGATCTCCGGATTTCGTAAAGGGCGTCGGAGCGACCGGGAACAGGCCGCGATAGACGGGAGTTTTCGCATTTCTCATGCAGAGGATTCCAAACAGAAGGCAGTCAGTTGCTTTCGAGCTCGATCAGTCGATCGGAAACATTGAAGGAGTGCAGCAGATAGTGCCGAACCTACTGAACAAATTGAGCGGCGTGGCGTCCGAGCAAGACTGCTCGAAGATGCTGCCGATCGCGACCGGACGTTTCGCTCATCGCTCCTAGATCCGCCCAGATGGGAGCAGCCCCGTCAGGATGGCAAGACATTCAAACAGGAAATAGCTTCCGAAGATCAGCTCGACATTCTCCGCCGCATCGATATCGCGCACGATCGCCTTTCGGGTGAAGCAGCCGCCGGTGAGGATTCCGGGCGGGCGCCGGTCTTCGGGAACAGTCGGTGTCAGGTATTTCAACAGCTGCGTTACTGTGCGCTCTGCAAACACTCGATACTTGGCGCCCTCCTCAGGACCAAGTGCGGATGCGAGCCGCAACGCCGAGGCAGCGGCGATAGCAGTGGCCGCAGTATCCCTGCTGGTGTTGGGGATCGCCGGGTCGTCGAAATCCCAGTAGGCAATGAGGTCGGCAGGGACATGGTCGATCCACCAGCCAAGAACCCGCACCGCGTAATCGCGCCATAACGGCTCTTTCGGGCGAACCATGGCCGCGTGAGCGGTGTAGAGCATCGCCCATCCCTGCGCCCGGCCCCAGGTGCTGATATCGCTATATCCCTTGTGCGTGTGTGTTCTGAGAACCTTTCCGGTGTGCGGGTCGAGCGTGGAGGACTGGATGACCGAATTATCCGGCCGCACGTGGATCTCCAGGACGCGCCGCATATGTGCATTGGCAACCTCCTCCATCCGGGCATCGGCAAGCTCGTCTGCGGCCCAATAGAGCAGGCCTATCGCCTGGAGCGAGTCGATGCTGCTCTCGGAGGCTCCGACTGCGCTTGCCTCCTCGGCATCCCCGCCCAACGGTATCAGTCCGAGGCGTGGATCAAACATGTCCCGGAGCGACCTTGCTGCTGTCATAGCCGCCGCGCGCGCGGTTTCATCCGCAAAAAGAATGCTGCCGAGGGCGCCGGCATGATAGAAGCCGAAACCCTTGAAGGCCGTAAGCCGCTCGGCACGTGGCAACATCCGACTTAGCGCGGCATGCGCATCCTCGATTGAGAACCGCCTCGGGTCAGCGAGATGCGCAAGCCAGAGCTCACCGACGAACGCTCCGCCAGTCCAATCACCGTCGGGCGTGAACGTCCAGGTTCCGTCCACGGTGCTCGCCCAGTGTGGTAGGCCAGAGCGTGCAGCGTCCCGGGTCTGTGCAATGCGCGTGAGCATGCGCTCCCGCGCGGAAAGATATTCGCTTCTCGACATCATTCTTGGTCCTACAGAGTTCTCTTTACGTCATAGGCGCGGTGGGGAGGCAGGTTGGGGGTCAGTCGCCGATGTAGACGCGGCCACGCCTCCTGGCGATCTGGTAGACCACGACGCTGAGCAGCGCGATCAACGATCCATAGACAGGAAACATCCAGGCGATCTGCTCACGTTGCAACCACACGAGCAGATAGGGTGACGTCCCGCCGAACAGCGACACGCCCAACGCGTAGCCGAGCGCCACCCCCGTGGTCCGCACGGCACGCGGCATCAGCGTCGTGGCGATAAAGTTGTAGAGGGCCATGTTGAAGCCCACGATGGCGCCGCCGAACACCGTGACAAAGAAGAACGTGGAGATGCTCTTCTCCGAATAGACCAGCGTCAGAAAGAAGCACGGAATGAGTAGCAGCCGCAGCAGCGTGAAAGCGCGCGAGGGCCGGACCTTGTCGGCGAACGCGCCAACCAAGGGTGCGGCAAACATCCAGATCAGGAGCATCAGCGTCATGATGCCGTAGACTGACGTGCTATCCTCCTTGAACACGGTGTTGGCCATGTTGGGCAGACCGGTGTTCCAGGCGTAGTTCGCGATCTGCACCGACCCGATTACCAGAATGACGGCGAGCAGGGAGAGCCGGACGCTCCAAAGCGTCTTCCAGACACCGCCTGTCGTATCCTGAATGCGCGACAGCTCATCTTGCCGGTGCATCGCGCGATTGATCAAGGTTTCTGGAAGGGTGCTGCGAAGATAAATGATCAAGAGGCCAAGCGCGCCGCCGACGGCGAATGGCAGACGCCAGGCCCATTCGCGCATCACCTCGGGGGCGACCGACGCGCTCACCAGAAAGGCCACCATGCTGGATCCGAAGATGCCGAGCTGGATGAACGTACCACTGATCAGGCCCAGATAACGCCCTTCCCGGCCGCGCGGCGCCAGCTCGATGGCGATGGCGTTAGCGACGCCGGCTTCAGCTCCGGTCGCCAGTCCTTGAACAAGACGAAGGAGAAGCAGCGCAACCGCCGCGGCGACCCCGATATCCCTGTAAGTCGGCAGAAGCGCGATCAAGAGCGAGCACAGCGCCATCGCCGTCACCGAGATCATCATCACCCGTTTGTGGCTGATGCGATCGGCGACCGGACCGAGCAGGGCCGCGCCCAGCGGCCGCGCGAAGAAGCCTGCTCCATAGACGGCGAGCGCGGCGAGCAACGAGGTGGTGGGATCATTCGATGGGAAGAAATGAGGCGACAAGAACGCCGCCATCACGCCATAGACGTTCCAATCGTACCATTCGAGCGCAACCCCTCCCCCGAGGCCTGCCGTCATTGTCCTGGTGGCAATCTGCCCCTCAGGCGCATCGGACACGGGACTGACGTGAACGAACGTGTTCACCTCTCCGCCGAGCGGCATCGCCGCTTGCGCTGACGTCGAAGAGTAAACATTGCTGGAAGCGTCGCCGAAAAAGCGCGCGCGAGTAGGTTTATGTCCCATTCCCGTGGTCCCTCCTGGTGTAAAAGCGTGCTTCTTTCGGGAAGCTTATTTTTGTTTGATAATGCTACTCTGCAGCGCCGACGGCGCCCGTCTCGTAGAGATCCTTCAATTGCCGGGCGTCATAGCCGAGCTCTTTCAGGATCTCTTCCGTTTGCGCACCAAGCTTTTGCGGCGGCAAACGCACGTCCGGCAGCTCCCCGTCGTAGCGCACGGGATGGCTGACGAGCGTGATGGGAGTCCCCGTTGCACCAGCGACGACCTGGAAGTTTTTGTTGTGCGCGATTTGCGGATCGACAACGACCTCGGCATAGTCGTTGACCGCGGCGTGCCAAATTCCGTGCGCTTCGAATAGGACGATGCATTCCGTGGTTGAGCGCTTGGCGACGTTGGCGGCAATCAGAGCCGAGGCTTCATCCCGCCGGCGATACGCCTCCTGGTCAGGAATTCGCTGATCGGCAGGCAGGCCGAGCGCGTCCGAGAGCGCCTCCAGCGATCCCAGAGAGATCGCAATGTGTCCATCGCGCGTCGCATAGATGCCGTAAGGTGCTCCGTAGTACCAGCCGGCTACGGGGCCTGGCTGACGGACGTCGTCAGGCCTTTTGCCGTTCAGGTAGCAGGTAAAAGATTCCATCTGCAGGTCGAGCGCTGCCGACAGCAGGCTGACATCGACGCGGCAGCCCTGCCCCGTGCGCGCTTTTCTCACCAGGGCAGCCAGAATTCCCGCCGCAAACAAGGCAGCGCCGTGATGATCGATGGCGGAAACGCCGACAGCCCGCGGCCCCTGCTCGCGGCTTCCGGTGATCATCGCAAGTCCTGACAGCGCCTGGATCAAGAGATCTTGGCCGGGGCGATTGACGTAGGGCCCGTCAGGACCGTAGCCGGAGGCGGCAGCGTAGATGATCTGAGGATTGATCTTCTTTGCATTCTCATAGCCAAGGCCAAGCTTGTCGAGCACGCCCGGGCGAAAGTTTTCTGTGATCACATCCGATTGCGCGATCAGTTGCCTGGCAATGGCCACGGCTTCGGGTTTCTTCAGATCGAGCGTGAGGCTGCGCTTGTTGCGGTTTCCGGTGAGAAGCAACATCGACTGGCCGTCGACCCGCTTGTCCGCTCCGCCCCATTTCCTCTGAAAGGCCCCGCCGGGAGGTTCTACGGCGATCACGTCAGCGCCGAGGTCCGCCAGAAACTGCACCCCGACCGGCCCCATCAGGAAGTGATTGAAGCTCAGGACACGAATGCCCTTCAAGAGATCGACCATACGTTCGTGCCTTCGGCTTTCGTGAAGATGACGGTATTTTCTTACTTCATTTCTGAAATCGATTTCAGAATTATTCCCTCCTTCGAACGGAGTCAAGCGGATCAACAGATTTTTCGAATGCCGCCCGACCAGCTCACCTGCCGTCCGCGCTGGGAGGACCACAGATAGCGCGGGATCGTCCACACACAGGACTTGAGCATGTGGCACTCGGGGTGGTTAAAGTTTTGAGCGGGAGACCCTCTCCTGCTCGCGATTGACCAGAGCAGATGGACAAGAAACCTGTCATCGACCCCAAAGGCCGCCAGCAACCGCGCGTGAAGATCGAGGACGTCGCCCGGAAGGCAAATGTCTCACCGGCGACCGTCTCGCGCGTCCTCAATCATCCCGATATCGTGCGGCCGGAGCTTCGCGACAGGGTCATGCGGCATATCAATGACCTCTCCTATACGCGCGATAGCGCGGCCAGGGCCTTGAAATCGGGACGCATGCGGACTGTCGGCGTCATCGTCCCGACGCTGGCGCTCGGCATCTTTGCGGAAGGGGTGGAGGCGCTGCAGAACCGCCTCAGCGAAAGCGGTTACACGCTGTTCATTGCGAATTCGCAGTATGACCAGCGGCGGGAATTCCAGGAACTGCAGAGCCTTGTCGAACGCGGCATCGATGGAATCGTACTTGTTGGCGGCTCCCATGGACGTGAACTGAGGAGCCTGATCGAACAGGCCGGCGTACCCGTCATCACGACCTATGTTTCCAAGGCAGGTGGCGGTATCCCCGCGATAGGGATCGATAACGAAAGCGCCACCCGGGAGATGACCCAGTATCTCCTAAGGCTTGGACATGTCCGATTCGGCGCGATCGCCAATGTTGTTGCAACCTCCAACGACAGATCCCGCGCCAGGCTCGAGGGAATTCAGCGCGCACTCTCCGACGCGGGCCTGCCGCTCAAGCCGACCCAGATCATCAAGGCGGATTATTCGCTTGCCCAGGGCCGCAGCGCCCTTCGTCAACTCCTGACCGACCACCCTGATACGACAGCGGTGATCTGCACCACCGACACGCTTGCCATCGGTGCCATGGCAGAGGCTCGAAAAATGGGGCTGATCGTTCCGACTGCGCTATCCATCACAGGATTCGACGATGTGGAGCTCGCGGCGCAAATGGACCCCCCGCTCACAACCGTCAGTGTTCCGGCAGCTGAAATCGGCCGAGGGGCCGCCGATTACCTAATCAATGCCATCGCCGGAAGTCCGGTTCCCAAAAGCGTCCTGTTGCCTTACCGCCTTGTCATGCGCTCATCGAGCGCGCCGCCACGCTCTGGCGAAGGGCCCGCCCGCCGGCGGCGCAGCCGAGATGTATGATTGCGCCCACCACTTGAAAACGATTTCAGTTAAGGAGGTAGTTTGACCTCCCCAAGGCCCCAGGAGCCGGTCGAAACGCAGTGCTGCCCGCCCATTCATTGTCGCGCGAAAAGTAGATCGGCGACTATGCCACGACACCTCCCAAGAGCCGACGGCACAGAGGTTTTCAATGCTCGCGTTCAGCGTGAACGGAGTGAACGGGCGCATGGTGGTGGCTGGCGCCGAGCTCGTGCAGCTTGTGATGCAGGCGATGATGCGCAAGTTCCAGGGTGGCTCGCAGCCGCGCGTGTCGCGCCTCATTGGACTTCGGGGCAAGCGTATCCATATAGGCGATCGACCCCTCGATTTGCGCAAGGACCGCCACGGCGTCCGCAGTGGCAAAGATGGGCATCTCGCCAACTGTGACGTAGACAGCACTGGTGTGCGCCGCGATGTCAGCCTCGCGTCCAGCGACACTGCCCCGCACGCGTAGCGCGATCCAACAGGACTCGGTGATGTGCAGCGAGAGCTGACCTTTGCACGACAAGCTGGCACATCGGACTTCCTCGACCACCGTGCCGTTACGGATCAGCTCCAGCCGTGTCGGTGCGACGCTGACCGATTCGATGCGCCAGTCGATGCCAAGCGTGCCGCCTGAACGGGAAAGCGGGATCGTGCTCCCGGGACGCTGGCCTTCGACGATCATCTCAACCAGAGGCCCGACGGTGATGAACGTATCCCCGCGACGCACGGCCTCCATCCAATTGCGATAGGTGAAGTCGCGCTCGCCCAGCCGCACATAGGTCCGCGAACCGCCGAGGAGTGCGGCCGCGTCCATCTTGTCGGAGCCGGCTACCAGCGGCAGATGGTATCCGATGTTGAGATAGCGGTACCAGTCGGCCAGGCCAAACGCGCTGATCTGCGCGGTCCGCGGGTTGAACGACATCATTTCGATGGCGTCGACAAGGCCGAGCACAATGTCGGCCGCCCGCTCGGCTTGCGGGTTCGGCGCGTGCGGCATCACGACCAGTCCCCCTTGGTGACGGCAGCGCTCCGCCCAGTCGGCCATGGTCGCTTCAAGGACATCGCCGATCGCAGCTTCGTTGGACCCGCCGCAAGAGAGCGGATTGATCATCTCGCCTTCGTAGCCGAGCAGCGATATGTGCCCCAGAACCTGCATTCGGTTCTCCGTGCCGACCCGAACCAGAAACTCTCCGTCCCCACCGAAATCCTTTGCCCCGATCGTCGTGCGGCCGTCGAAATCAGCGACGTTGGTGAATAGCTCGCCCCATTGTGCCGCGAGCAGGTTGACGACGTTGACACCCTCAGCCTTGCCCTCGAGCAGAGCTGTCTGCGGACTCAGGAAATGGACGTGCGTATCGGAGCTGACCCATCCCTGTTCGCGCCAGCGCAGGACACGATCGAGCTCAAAAGTGAGATTGTCGGTGGACGCAGTGATTTCGACGATGGTGCGTAGCGGAATCACCTCAAAGCCCCTGCAGATCTCGACGAACACGGGCCCGAGCGGCAGGTCCGCCTCGCAGCTGCCGTCCACATAGGCGTACTGGTTCAGCCCGTTGGCAAACTCGCCGGCGAAGTCTTCGAACCTGCCGGTGTTGACCTTGCGGTGATGCCCCTTGGGCGGCAGATACTCCCCGTGCGCACCGTGCAGATGCAGGCGCGCGGCAACACGCATGCCACTGCCCTTCTCTACGATGCGGATCCTGACCGGCCTTGTGGCCGGTTCGATTGTGGTCACATTGAGCGGCGCGCCTCCTGCATCGCCGGCAGCTTCCAGCGAGCGAAGCTCGAAGACGTGCAAGCGGCCATCGTCAGAGCGCAGATAGAGCCTTGCGTCCGGATGTGCGGAGTACTCGACGATGACTTCGTTCCCGGAGCGCACGGGCTGCACATCAACTTTGGCGCCAAGCCAATCCGCTCTGGAGTACTCGAGCACTGCGCGGGCCGAGATGACCGTGCCGAGGTCCATGCCGATCTGCTCGCCCCGATCGTCGACATCGAGCTCGCCAAGCTTGTTCAGATGGCCCCCGGGCGGCAGCCGCACCTTGAGCTTGCGGCGGCCCTGAAGGCGCAGCGGATGCTGGGTGAGGATTGTCGTGGTCGCCGCAAAGACGAGCGAGAGTTCCTGTCCCGCGCGCAAACTTAACGCGGAAAGCTCCTTGTCTGGATAGGGGTTCGGGAGCGCGTAAAGCCACAGGTTCTCGCCTTGCCGGTCCATGCGTCCGGATTCGGTGCGGGCCTCGCCCAGGAAGAAGCTCGCACCCGGCACTCTGCCGAGTACGAAGTCCTCGCCGGTGCTTGCGTGCACGATCGGTGCGCGTAGCGGCAGGGCAGCGAACGCACTCGCACTCCAGGAGATGTGGTTCTGCTGGATCGCGAACCTGCGCAGCACCGGCACGTCGGTCTCGCTGCCGTCGGCGTAGCAGAGCGTGTATGTCGCGACCAGATCGCCGAGTGGATTGCCTTCCACAGGCAGCGTGGCCGGGCCGATCTCTCCGAAACCCATGGGGCTTGCGCTGGGTCGGTCTGCCGCCACTTGCACGAACAACACATAGCTCGCCATTGTCGGTGGCAGCGCGATGGCAACAGGAGGTGCCCCGGGGCGCAGCTCCAGCACATCCGGCCCTGTATCGCTGCCGAAGAGAAAGGGCATGCCGCGATGGATCTTCGGACCGCGAAGGGAATCGATCCAGCCAGTGTCGCCCGGGCGGCTGGCAAAACCTTCACCGGCATTTGCACGCCTGGCGTTGAAATATGGCTTCAAGTCCACGGGCGTGAAGTGCGGCGATGAAGGCGTTTTCATTCATTGGACTCCAGTTCAGGAATTCGCCGGTCCGCAAGTGAGGTTTGCCGCGATCATTGCCTTGCCTCGAATAAGAAACACTTGCGTCTGCCTTGGCGCAGCGGAATGCAGCAGGCAAAGCGCCTTCAATCACCGATGTAGACGCGGCCGCGCTTCTTGGCGACCCGGTAGACGACGACGCTGAGCAGCGCGACGAACGAGCCGTACACGGGAAACATCCAGGCAATTTGCTCGCGTTGCAGCCAGACCATCAGATAGGGTGACGTTCCGCCAAACAGCGAAACACCGAGTGCATAGCCAAGAGCTACTCCCGTTGTCCGTACCGCACGCGGCATCAGCGTGGTGGCGATGAAGTTGTAGAGGGCCATGTTGAAGCCCACGATGGCGCCCCCGAATACCGTGACAAAGAAAAACGTGGAGATGCTCTTTTCGGAGTAGAGCAGCGTCAGGAAGAAGCACGGGATGAGCAGCAGCCGCAGCAGCGTGAAAGCACGCGAGGGCCGTACCTTGTCCGCGAAGGCGCCGACAAAAGGTGCGGACAGCATCCAGGTCAGGACCATCAATGTCATGATCCCGTACACAGAGGTGCTGTTCTCCTTGAACACAGTGTTGGCCATGTTGGGCAGCCCGGCATTCCAGGCATAATTGGCAATCTGCATCGACCCGATCACCAGGATGACAGTCAGCAGGGATAGCCGCACGCTCCACAGCGTCTTCCACACCCCGCCCGTCGTCTCCCGAATGCGCGAAGCCTCATCCTGCCTATGCATGGCCCGATGGATCAAGGTTTCCGGCACCGCGGTGCGCAGATAGATGATCAACAGGCCCAGCACGCCACCGACCGCGAAGGGTATGCGCCAAGCCCACTCGCGCATCACATCGGGAGCCACCGAGGCGCTCACCAGGAAGGCAACCAGACTGGATCCGAGGTTTCCCAGCTGGATGAACGTGCCGCCGATTAGACCAAGAAAACGTCCCTCCTTCCCGGGCGGCGCCAGTTCAATCGCGATGGCGTTGGCGACACCAGCTTCAGCGCCCGTTGCAAGCCCCTGAATCAGTCGCATGATGAGCAGCGCCACGGCCGCCGTGACGCCAATGTCCTTGTAGGTCGGCAATAAGGATATCAATAGCGAGCAAACCGCCATGGCCGTGACCGAGATCAGCATGACGCGTTTGTGGCTGATGCGATCGGCGACCGGCCCCAGCAGCGCCGCGCCCAGGGGCCGAGCGAAGAAACCCGCCCCGTACACCGCCAGTCCCGCGAGCAGCGAAGTCGTCGGATCATCAGAAGGAAAGAAGTGAGGCGAGAGAAACGCCGCCATCGCGCCATAGATGTTCCAGTCGTACCACTCCAGAGCTACGCCTCCTCCGAGGCCGGCGGTCATCCGTCTATTCGCGACTGGACTGTCAAGCTGGATGGATGCAGCGCTGGGCTGAGCAACAATGTTCATGGGTCCTCGGGCTCTATTGATGACGTGAATGGTATTGCGGGTCGGGCGAGAACGAGCAGCCGCTCGTCGGCTCAACTGCGCCCGCCGCGGCGGGGTCTACGAGAGCGGCGGCATCGAGCAGGCCGGCCGGCGAAAGCGCAGGCGCAAAAGGTGGCCGGCATGCTGGCGATAAGCCTGCCTCGCCTCACTTATTTGCGGGCCTCGCCTCACGAGCGGCCATCGTACGGCCTCGGTCGCGCAGGACGCCTCCATTGCTGCTTGCGACTTGCGCGGCGGCTCGCATGAAGCGCGCGCCAGATTCCATGCCATCCTCATGGCCAGCCTTCCTCTGTTGCTCAAAGCGCGCTTCTGAAGAAGCCGATATTCTTGTTGGACAGCGCGGCGTCACAAGAGCGCGTCGCAGCGTCAATGAGATCCCTCTGATGCAGCCCACTCACGCCGGCCGCACGCTTCCGGTTTCCCGCAGTATCGGGTATCTATTCCGTCGATCCATGAAATCGATTTCATAAAAGATAAGCATTTGGAACCACGAGTCAAGCCATTTTCTAAGGGGCAGGTCAGCCACACTGCTGGCGAAGCCGCGTCGAGCCAGCGCCCCAAGAGCCAAACTAGCTAAAATGAAGCCCCGAAAAGCTCCGTTGCTAAGAAATCGATTTCAGTCTAAGGCGTGACGTCATATTCCTTCCGGAGAATCGCTCCATGACCGAGACGCCCGATCTCATCCTGTCGACATCTGTCGCGCCCCACGTGCGCCTATTGACGCTGAATAGGACATCGAAACGAAACGCCTTGAGCAACCAGCTGATCGGCGAGCTTGGCGCCACCTTGCGCCGTGCCGCAACCGATGAGGATGTCCGCTGTGTCGTGCTTTGTGGCAGCGATGCGTTCTTCTCTGCCGGAGCCGACATCAAGGAGATGCGAGAACGCGGCTTTGAGGCAATCGACAATTCCGCGCGACGTTCTGCCTGGCGGGACATAGCCAATTTCCCCAAGCCCCTCATTGCCGCGGTCGAGGGCATTTGCTTCGGCGGCGGCCACGAATTGGCGCTGCTCGCGGATATCGTGATAGCAGGCGAAGGGGCGGTCTTTGCGCAGCCTGAGATCAACATCGGGATATTGCCGGGTGACGGCGCAACGCAAAGGCTAACTCGTGTGGCTGGCAAATCTCTGGCCATGCTGATGATCCTGAGCGGCCAGTCCATTACGGCCCGCATGGCGATGCAGGCAGGCCTTGTCGCGGAAGTTGTCGAAAGCGGCCGGGCACAGACGCGAGCGCTCGAAATAGCCGATCTGATTGCGCAAAAGCCTCCCCGTTCGGCTGAACTTGCCAAAGCGGCCGTTCTCGCAGCGTTTCAGACCACGCTGGACGTCGGGCTCGAGTTCGAGCGGCAAGCGATACGTCACGCTTTCAGGACAGCTGACCAGCAGGAGGGAATGAACGCCTTCTTTGAGAAGAGGCCGCCGAACTATCGCGGGACATAGCCACCACGATTTGCCCGCAGGCGGCGCCGGCGATGCTCGCCCGCGCAACATGCGGCATTCAACACTCCTTCGGCTCGACCGGGCCGGCGCTACGGGCGACGATCTCGTATTGGCCGGCCTTTGCCACACCAATGTACATGTTCATCCTGCAGTGGCGCTTGCCCGGCACCATCTCCGCCGGCCCGCCAGGCCCTTGCGCAATCCTTGCGTGGTC
The DNA here is from genome assembly GCF_004114535.1 of Bradyrhizobium nanningense. GTDB lineage: Bacteria > Pseudomonadota > Alphaproteobacteria > Rhizobiales > Xanthobacteraceae > Bradyrhizobium > Bradyrhizobium nanningense. The sequence continues at coordinate 291,165 of NZ_LBJC01000020.1, read as the reverse complement.
AAGCGCGGCGGCGACGGCCTCGCGGTCAATTGTACCGGCTTCCCTCACTGCGGCTTCCCACAGCTTCAGTCCTCGATAAGTGCCGGTCGCGGCGCTGCCTGCTGAGAACCGGAACTTGCCTGGAAACTGCTTTTCGTAGGCCGACTGGATTTTGGCGCTCACCGGGTCCTCCACGGTGAGCGCCTTGTAATAGTCGAGGCTGCTGGCGAGGCCTTCGATCTCGTGAGCCTGGTTCATTTCGAGCGTGTTCTCATCATAGTAGACGCAGCCCAGCTGTCCCCCATTCCTGGAAAAGCCCGCTTCATAAAGCTGTTTGAAGAACGAGCCGACGCCCGGGGGGATAACGCTGTTGAATACGACGTCTACCTTGTTGGACGTGATGCGGCTCACGGTGGATGAAAAATCGATCTGGTCGAGCGGGTAGTACTCCTCGAACACCACCTCGCCGCCGCTGCTCTCGATCACCTTGCGCGCATAGGCATTGATTGTTTGCGGCCAGACGTAGTTGGAGCCAGGCAGCGCAAAGCGTCTGCCACCGTTCTTGATCAACCACGGAATGAACCGGTCGCAATTCTGCGCCGGTACCGGCCCGGTGCAAAACAGATAGGGCGTGCACTCCCTGCCTTCGTAGGCCTGCGGATAGATGTAGAGCGTCCTGCCACGAGAGATGATGATGTCCTTGATGGCGTTGCGCATCGAGCTCGCAATGCCGCCGAGCACCAGGTCGACCTTGTCTCGCTGAACCAGCTTGCGGACATTGCCGACAGCAACCGACTCGTTGGACGCAGTGTCCTCGATCAGGAGCTCGATCGGGCGTCCCAGGAGACCACCGTTCTCGTTGATCTCGCTCGCGACCATGCGAGCGACATTGGCGTCGGTATTCCCGGCAAAGCCGAGTGCCCCCGTAAGGTCGGTGGCAATGCCAATCCTGATCGGGCCTTCGGCGGCGTTGGCCCAGTCAGGACGGATCACCCAGCTGCCCGGGCCGGCCGCAACGGCCGCAGACGCAAAGGCGAAATTGCCGAGAAAGCGGCGGCGGCTGAGTTGCCGGTGATCATTCAACATCGAACTGACCTCCCCTTGGCTCATGGCCTTAAATCACGCGCCCTGCTCTTTCCCTCGGGGAGCGCGGTAGGCGGAAAGCTATCCGTCCCTTTTGGTTTCAAGCAGCCTCTTACGCTCGCGTTTGGGTAAAATCGCGTAACAAAGGGCAGCGTTCAGGACAGTCTGAAAAACTCCCTCGCGTTCTCGCCAAGGATTCTGACCGCCAGGCGCTCTGCGTCTCGGGATCGAAAGTAACCCTTCGCGACCTTTTCGTTCAGAACCTCGCCGATGAGCCGGCGTGCGCCCTGTACCGCGGCAAACGTCTCCTCGACGTGAAGACAATCTCCTCCGATCATCATTCGCGATTCATCCGGCAAGACTTCAATGGCCTCGTGCAGGGCGAGCTTGAAATGTGACGGGCTCAACAGAAAGGACCAGCACAAATCAAGCCAGACATTACGGTACACAAAGGCCATTCCCAATAAGTCCCGGCTCCAGGGATAGGCCAAATGCATCAGCAGAAAGCGCGTCCGAGGATGACGCTCAATCAACCCGATCATGCGTAGCGGGTGGGAGCCGCTGATGATTGCCGTTCCAAGGTGCGTTTGGACTGGCAGGTCGGCCTCGCCTGCGAGCTGACAAAACAGGTCGACGACAAAGTCGCAGAAAGCCTTGCGCGCCGCACGGGATGGAGACCTTTGTCCCCAGGCCTGCCGAGCCAGGTCCTCGTTCGGTTCGTCAAAGCTTAGGTCCCGGTCATAGGCGAGCGCGTTTTTGAGCGCAACGTGATTGCGCAGGGCGGAGCCGGCTACCAGCTCGCGGATTGCATTGCAATAATCGTCAAAGGTTTTCACCTCCATGCCAAGGCGCCGCAGCAACGTATGGCCGCAATTTCCATTGTGATCGCGGGATTCCGGGTGCCAGCCGAGGGCGAATGCGTTGATCCGGAGGACCGCATCGTAGTTTTGTCCAAGACCCGGGCGCGGATCCATCAACGGATCGAGAAAAGGGTCCGTTACGATCCGCCCGATGGCGGCGCGCCCAATGACTTCACTTGGCCATGTCGCCTCCTTGTGGCGTAAGCGCACGGAAGCGTCTACCGCCTCCCAGTTGTCGCGCGTGATTCCGGTCTCGGCGACGCCGTAAAGCTCGGCAACACCGCCGGCGAGGTTGCGAACGAATGCGTTCGATCCGCTCTTCTCCAGGAACGCCGCAAGGGCTTCCCAGGTGGTCGGCTCGGTAGCGGTAGATAACATGTCGCCCGTCGCCTTGGGCTCGGATGGCAGGACGTTGCTTGTCCAAGCCGCATAGCTCTGTTGAAACAGTTTCAACAGATTTACGTCCCGGCTATGTGCGACCTCGGGTATGTGATGTTCATGGACATCGACGACTTGGCACGCATTCACAAAATCGCTCATGGTTTTGGACATCGTTCCTCTCTGTTCGGCCATCGCAAGGAACTTCAAGGCGCCATCTTTCGGGCTGTGATGGCAGCCGGGGACGCCTCTACGGCGCCAGATACGTCAGGAGCCGCGGGTCGTCGCGTAATTGCTGCGAGGGGCCCGACAGCGCGACACGGCCGCGATCGAGCACATAGGCGTGCTCCGCGACACGCATTGCAAGATCGAGATGTTGCTCAACGATGATGATGGCGATCTCTCTGGCCAGCTCCATCAAGCGCTCGGTGATCTCCTCGATGACGCCGATCCAGACACCCTCGGTCGGCTCATCCAATAGGAGAAGCTTAGGGTTGCCGAGCATCGCGCGGGCGATTGCGAGCATCTTGCGCTCGCCACCGGACAGCGTTCCGGCCGGCTGATCCAGGCGCTGGCCGAGTTTTGGAAACATCCTCATGACCCGGTCCACTGCCGATCCATCGCGGTGCAAAAGCGATCCGACGGCGAGATTGTCGCGCACGGACAGGCGCGCGAACACCGAATGCTCTTGCGGCACATATCCAATACCGGCCCGCACCCGCTCTTCGGTGCGGCGGCGATCGATGTCCCGGCCGCCGAACTGCACGCCGCCCTTCCATGCCGGCAGTTCGCCCACGATCGCCTTCATGAGCGTGCTCTTTCCGGCGCCGTTGCGGCCAAGGACGGCCACACCGCCGCGCGGCGGGACGGCCATATTGACGCCGAACAAGACCTGGCTGCGTCCATAGCCGGCGTCGAGATGCTTGATATTGAGGAATTCAGGCACGGCGCAAATAGATCTCCTGGACACTTCTGTTGGCCTGGATCTCGGCAACCGTCCCTGACGCCAGCACCTTGCCCTGATCGAGCACAGTCAGGCGGTCGCAGATGTCGCGGATGAAATCTAGGTCGTGCTCCACGATCAGGAGCGAGCAATGCTGTTTGATCGGCTGCAGCAACTCGCCCGTGACGCGGCGCTCCTCGAGGCTCATGCCACCGGTCGGCTCGTCCAACAGCAGAAGGCGCGGCCGGCAAGCGAGCGCCATCGCGATCTCCAGCCATTGCTGCTGCCCATGAGACAGGGTCGCCGCAGCATCAAAGGCGCGATCGGCGAGCCGGAACTGGAGGAGCATCGCCATGACCTCCTCGTGCAGTCGTCCCCGACTACGCGAGAACGCCAGATCCAGCAGTGAGGACCGGGCCTGCAGCGCGAGCAGGATGTTGTCGTAAAGCGTGAGGGCAGGTAGCACGGCGGTGATCTGGAATTTCAGGCTCATGCCCGCTCGCGCACGCTCTGGCGGCGTCAACGAGGTGACGTCAGTATTGATGAACGTCACCTTGCCCTGCGTCGGCACCAGCGCACCTGCAAGACACTTCATCAGCGTGCTCTTGCCCGAGCCGTTCGGCCCGATCAGGCCATGAAACTCTCTTTCGCCGACCGTGAGCGCCGCTCCGTCTAGCGCGGTGAGCTTGCCGAAGACCTTGGAGATGCCCACGGCTTCAAGGAGCGGCATTGCGCTTTTCCTTCAGGCTCGGGCCGAAATGACCTACACGTTCCCGCTCGCCCAGCACCAGGCTGATCAAGCCGAGTGGCCGGAACAAAATGACGAGCAACAGCAGAACGCCGAGTATGATCGGCCAAATATCGCGATAGTTGTCGGAGAGCCAGAAGCTGAGGCCCTCGACAATCGCGGTGCCGATGACCGCGCCGATCAATGTCCCGGAGCCGCCGAACAGGACGTAGAGTACGACCTGGGTCGACATGACCACGCCCAGCATGTTGGTCCAGACAAACCCCTCGTGAAACGCATAGAGGCTGCCGGCAGTCCCTGCGATCGCGCCGCTGATTGCGAATATGATCGCCTTCAAATGTTGCACTTTGTACCCGAAGAAGGCGATGCGCTGTTCGTTCTCTCGCAATCCCGCCAGCGCCAGACCGAACTGCGACCTCAACAAAAAGCGCGACAGAAGGTAGATCAGAACCAGAATGGCGAGCACCAGGTAGTAAAACCCTGGTCCCTCGCTCAGTTGGTATGAGCCGATTGTCATCGGTTGGATCGAAGGGATACCGTTCTGGCCGCCAAGGTAATGAGAGCCTCTCGCAAGCCGGTCAGCTGTGTAAGCTCCGGTCATCGTACCAAGCGAAACGAAGACCACACTGGAGGGGTGACGGCCAAGCAGCAGGAAACCAGCCAGGTACAATGCCGCCACAAAACCGATCAGGGTTCCAGCCGGGAGGACGGCAAAAATCGATCCGACTCCGAAGTCGCGTGAAAGCAGCGCCACTCCGTAGCCGGCCATGCCGAAGAACAACGACTGACCCAAGCTCAAAATCCCGGCATAGCCCCACACCAGGTCGAACGACAACGCAAAGAGGCACAGGATGAGCACTCGCGTCGCATAGACAGTGATGTAATCCCGCAGGACGAGCGGTGCGATCGAAGCTGCAATGAGCAATGCCACTTCGAGAATCGGAAGCACCTTCATTCGCCCGGCGAAGGCAGATGCCATGCCGGGCGAACGAGCAGCTTCAATCACGTGTGGCGGGGGCTGTATGCCGGTGCCGGTCGATGACATCAGCACTCCTTCGGATCGACCAGGCCGGCGCTACGCGCGACAATCTCGTACTGGCCGCCCTTCGCCACTCCAATGTACATGTTCATCCTGCAGTGGCGCTTGCCGGGCGCCATTTCGGCGGGCCCGCCCGGCCCTTCCGCAATCTTGGCGTGGTCGAGCGCGGCGGCTACCGCGTCACGGTCAATTGTACCGGCCTCCTTCACTGCAGCCTCCCACAGCTTCAATCCTCGATAGGTGCCGGTCGCAGCGCTGCCTGCAGAGAATCGGAACTTGGCAGGGAACTGCTTGTCGTAAGCCGACTGAATCCTGGCGCTCACCGGATCCTCCGCCGCGAGCACCTTGTAGTAGTCGAGGCTGCTCGCAAGCCCTTCAATCTCCTGGGCCTGGTTCATTTCCAGGAAATTTTCGTCGTAATAGACGCACCCCAGCCGCCCGCCGTTTTTGGAGAAGCCGGCTTGATAAAGCTGTTTGAAGAACGGGCTCACGCCCGGCGGCACAATGGCGTTGAACACCACGTCGACTTTGTTGGATATGATGCGGCTGACCGTCGACGAAAAGTCGATCTGATCGAGCGGGTAGTATTCTTCGAAGACGACTTCGCCACCGCTGCTCTCGATCACCTTGCGCGCATAGGCGTTGATCGTTTGCGGCCAGACATAATTGGAGCCAGGCAGCGCAAAGCGCTTGCCACCATTCTTGATCAACCAGGGAATGAACTGGTCGCAATTCTGTGCCGGTACCGGGCCGGTGCAGAACAGATAGGGTGTGCATTCTTTACCTTCGTAACCCTCGGGATAAATATAGAGCGTCTTGCCGCGAGAGATAATGACGTCCTTGATCGCATTGCGCATCGAGCTCGAAATACCGCCGATCACCAGATCGACCTTGTCTCGCTGGATCAGCTTGCGCACATTTCCTACGGCGACGGATTCGTCGGAGGCAGTATCCTCAATCAGGAGTTCGATCGGGCGTCCCAACAGGCCGCCGGAGTCATTGATCTCCTTGACCAGCATGCGAGCGACATTGGCGTCGGTGTTGCCGGCAAAGCCGAGTGCCCCCGTAAGGTCGGTCGCAATGCCGAGCCTGATCGGACCTTCCGCAGCATTTGCCCAATCCGGACGGATCACCCAGCTGCCCGGACCCGCCGCGATGGCGGCGGAGGCGAAGCCGAGATTGCCGAGAAAGCGGCGGCGGCTCAGTTGACGGCTGGCGTTGATCATCGATTGACCCCTCTTCCCGAAACAAGGCCTTGCGGCCGGAACTTGATGAAAATGATGGCGAGCACGAACACCAGAACGTCGGCGATGACCGGTGACATCAGCCAAGGCAGCCAAGCGCTGAACGTACCGATGACGCTGGCGCCAGCGACCGGGCCCGCGAAGGACCCGACGCCACCGACCATCACGGCAACGAAACCCTGGATAAGAAAGCGGATGCCGAGATCGGCAAATAGTGAAAAGACCGGCACGATCAGCGCGCCGGCGAGACCCGCGAGCGCCGCACCAAAGGCAAAGGTGACGCTGTAGATCATGCCCGTGGAGATGCCTGAGGCACGCGCCAGCTGTGGATTCTCCAGCGAGGCGCGGACTCGCAGGCCGAACGAGGTGTAGGCGAGCAGTGCATGGCTCGCGGCCATGACCAGCAAAGTGATGATGACGATGACGCCGCGCCAGGAGGCGAAATGCAGACTACCGATCGTAATAGAGCCACTGATTGGCTCCGGGACCGAGAGATAAAGCCCCCCGGTCAGGCCGCGCACGGCTTCGCGAATGATCAGCCCGAGCGCATAGGTGCCGAGCATGGCGACAATTGGAGCGGCATAGAATCGTCGTACGACCAGTTTTTCCAGGACGAAGCCAAGCGTGCCGACCGCGACGGGCGCGGCAAGCATGCCGAGCGGGACCGGTAAACCGACGCTGTGCACGAGATAAGTGACGTACGCGCCGAGCAGGACGAACTCGCCTTGCGCGAAGTTGAAGATGCCCATCATGCTGGCAATGATCCCGAGCCCGAGCACGACCAGCACAACGATGGCACCAAAGCTCAAAATCTCGAAGGCCGCGATAAGTAGCGTATCCATGTTGCTGCGTCACATTCCTTGGGCTTGGGAGCAAATCATCTTCACGCCGAGCGCTCGAAGGCGTGAGCTGCACGTTGGAATGCGAAGGGCTGCTGACACGAGAGCGCTCCTGGAAGGTCATCCCGACAAGGGGAGTTGCAGGCAATGGTGAGCCTCTTGGGCGGCCCGCCTGTCGGCGCTTCATTCACGACATGCGGCACGAGATTGCCTAGATCAACGCAGGAAGATTTGAGTAATGTTGGGTAATGTTGGCCAGGCGACCGACATTGCGGGACACGTTAAAGAGGCCCCGGCGGGTCGCCGGCCGTTCTCGCCAGCCCAATTTCGATGCAGCCAAAAGCGACAGAGAGCTATCCGCATGCCCTCACCGCAGGCGCTCGCAAACGCGCGTCGTTAGCGCTTGCCGAACTATCGGAGGAAACCAGACGAGCTGACGCACCACTTCACGATGGCCGCAGGCAGTGAGTTCGGCACCGAGAAGGTATCAAGTCATTGTGGCCGAACACCTTGCTTGCCGACCAGCGGAAATGTGAATTCAATTCCCGCACCCGCAAACGTGGTCAACAGAGTCTGTAGCAGATCGTCGGATCCGGGAAGCGTGTCATTGTACTCTTCGAGCTGCCTGATGACGGCGCATGAAAACCCGCTTCGCTTGGCCACCTGCTTCACCGACCAGTTCAGCATCCCCCGTGCGGCTCGCAATTGCCTCCCCGTGAGCTTCGATGCGCCTTTCCGCTCCCTTGCGAGTTATCCTAATGCGCGTCGATCCACAAGCCGAGCCACTCGCTTACACCGCCATTGCTGTTGCCGAGCGGTACAGCCGTGCATTGATGGCAACGGTAAGCTCCATTTGCCTGCCGCAACCGGGCCTCCACCTCGGATGGCTGTCCCGTTGCTAAGGAGACTTGCCACTCCCTCAAAACGGGTTCGCATTCCTTGTCATGGAGAAGGTCCGCCCACTTTCCCGGATTGCCGTATTCCACGCAGGGGTCTGGATCGGAAAACGCGCTGATGTGACCATCACAACTGGCCGTCCCATACCAGCCCCCGAACGAGCCGCGCCAGAGCTCTCGAGCGCTCCGTTGCAATGTTGAGAGCCTCGGACAAGTTTTGCTTTTCCGTGACATCGGCAGCAAGGCCAAGCATCCATTGCGGCTTGCGGTCGGGTCCGGCAACGGCTCGGCTCGGGCGCAAATCCTGCGCAAGGTGCCGTTGTGCCGGATGATCCGAAATTCACCCTCGAGTGTCGCATGGGCGATTGATCGCTGTCCGAACCTGCGGACGCGGCCGCCGTCCTCGGGATGAATTCTCCTGTCGATCTCGGCAGGGGACGGCTCTGTTTGACGCGGGTCCAGTCCGAACACTTCGTAGAATCCGGGAGACCATTGCATCTGCCCACTTTCATTGCTCCGCCACAGGCCGATCGACAGCTTTTCTTCGATAAAGGGAAGTATATCGGCCAGGCTGATGCTGCCGGCGCTCAAGCAATGTGGGCTCGTGATCAGGCGAGCTGCAATCAGTTGCGGACACTTTCGGGTCTTGTCCATCGAGGAAGGGCTGCCGGTCTGGGCACATTGTAGTTGCCGTACCCAAGTGGTATGCAGGCCCGGGGTAGGCCATGAAGGCTGCCCGGCATGCCGCCGCAGATGCATGGGCCCTCGTCAGCGGCTTGCCCAGAATGGAAACCCCTCGCGTCATCTGATGGTGCTGCAGGCGTACATTGATGGCAGTGGTACCGGCGATAAGCGGTCGCTTGTTTTGGCCGGCTATATTGCCGATGCTGACACGTGGGCCAGCTTTTCAGATGATTGGAAAGCGCAACTGGACCATGCCCAAATGGCGCGGTTCAAAATGTTCGAGATGAAAGAGCGGCTAGAAATAGCTGCGTACTTTTACCGACTGATTGAAAAGCACAACATGCAAGCAGCCATCTCAATTGCGGTTGATACGGCCGCCCTCAAGAAGGCCGTTCGCGAATTGGTTACAGAAACCGTGCTCGGGCGAGAAAACCTTGAAAATCCATATTACATCGCATCGCGCGGCCTCATTGAGATTTTGGCCATACATCAGCAGAAATTCATGCAGTGGAACGATCCAGTAGATTTCATCTTCGATGACGAGTCGGAAAAGGTTCATATCTTGGAGATGTGGGACTGGATGAAGGTATTGATGAATCCAGCGGCGCAAGGCCGTATCGGCAGCACGCCAATCTTCAGACCAGATGAAAGATTTATGCCGCTCCAAGCCGCTGACCTGTACGCATGGTGGATCAGGAAATGGCACAATGAAGGGAATCGAGAGGCTATCCAGAGCTATCAGTTTCCCTGGGGATGTAAGAGAGACATACCTCAAATCCATATAGACCTGAAGGAAAGCGGCATCCGCAGGACTCTTGCTGATGCAGTAAAAAAGATGCCTTTCACCAAATCCGTGATGAGTGCTTTCTCCGGACCGCAAGATGCGGCGCGGTGGCTAAGTCGGCGACGTGAAGGGGCCAGGATGACTTTGCCCGACCCGACCTCGCGGCTGTTAACGAAGTGATTTTTCCTAGGGCCCGCTCAAACTTTTCGCCACTCTCGTCAACGCCAAGCTCACGAGCGGTTTGCATGAATCGCTCGGATTGTTCTTTGTCGGTCAGTTTCGTTTTTGGCTCTGCCTTTTTCCCTTTTGGGGGAGCGGCGGCTTTTGCCGTAGGGCGCCTCTTGGCTAGTTAGTTGTCTTATAGGTGAGGCGCTTTCCAGCGGCACCCTTCAACGCACTTCTGCACGGTCGAGATCGTTCACGCCAAGAGCAACGCGATTGCTGCAGCGGAAATCAAACTCGTTCAAATATCGGTGCAAATGCTTCTCGGCGCAATGCTGATAGGTACCCTTCATGCCGCGCGGCAGCGGGATTGACTGCTTCCCGCCTGTCCTTCTTAGCGCGAAGCAGACCGTCTCCCCGGCATCCCGCGCGAGCTTGCCCTTCATCGAGCCGGCCAATCCGGATCTTCGGGCCTTGCAGATCCTGCAGCACACCGATCGGCCGATTGAATTCCAGCTCCAACGCACGGATCGAGGCGAGCACACGGGCGTGATCGTCATGGGTCCCGTGGCTGAAGTTCAGCCTGAAAGTATCAGCCCCCGAAAGATAAAGCGCACGAAGCTTTTCAGGCGACGCGGTCGCTGGACCAACGGTTACAACGATCTTAGCGTGGCGTGAGCGGCGCATCGTGCCCCTCCAGGTCAGAAGATAAGCCCGGTATCAAGCGGGATACGGCCGCCCATAAGGTATTCAAAGCGAGCTGGCCGACGTTGCGCACTTTCGCTCTCTCCGCCGTCCGTCGTTGCTGGACCAAGAGGTGAAAACACCGCACTTACGCTCCGGATGCTGCCGCGGTCTGTCCTTGATGAGTGGATTGTACGATGCTGTTCACCGCGCGGTAGGCGAACACGATGGCCGGTCCGATCGTAATGCCTGCCCCAGGATAGATCCCACGCATCGGTGAGGTCATGTCGTTGCCGCAGGCATAAAGACCTGCGATCGGCACGCCGTTTCCATTCAGGACCCTTCCGCCAGGATCCGTTGACAGGCCGGTCGCCGTTCCGAGGGTTGCCGGGACAATCGGAAGCGCGATGAATGGCCCGTTTTTGATAGCCCCAAGGTTTGGGTTCTTCTTTCCGACCGACGGATCTCCCAGGGTTCGGTTGAAAGCCGATTCACCGCGTTTGAAGAGCGGATCGCTTCCTTCAGCTGCGTGGGCATTATGTTCTTCAACGGTCTTTTGCAGCTCTTTCGGGTCGAGCCCCAATTCCGCCGCAAGCTCCGCAATCGTCCGGCCAATTTCGATGTAGCCCATGCGGGCATATTTTTTGATGCTCAAAGTCCAGGGCCAGGGGAGCAGGTGTCCCATGCCTCTGAGGCGGACGAATTCCTTGTCGCAGATGAAATAGAACCGCTTGTCCGCCGGATAGCCGTTGTTGAACATGGCAAGGCAGATGTCGTGGTAGGAATTGGATTCATTGACGAAGCGCTTGGCGTTTGGCCCTACGGCGATGACACCTGGACGGCCACGATCGAGCCAGCCGTACGGGACCACTTGCGAGGAGCGGCCGTTCCTGAGGATCGACACGGGCGTCCAGAATCCACTCGATGCAACGTCATTATCGATCGCAGCTCCGAGCTTGCCTGCGAGCGCAATGCCGTCTCCAGTGACATCGCTGTGGGCCAGCGTATCATTGTGCTGGTGGGCTCGGCTGAGCTGGGCTCTCAACTGACCGTTCCGCGCAAAGCCACCAGTTGCCAGGATCACCCCGTGAAAGGCGCGGATGCGGAGATCGGCGCCATCACGCTTGACGATTGCGCCAGTGACTCTCCCGCCCTCTTTCGTCAGATCAACCGCTGGGCAGCTTGGCCGGATTTCAACGCCATATCTGCGCAGGCTGACCAGTAACCGCGCGATCAGCGCATTGCCCCCGCTGAGTTCAGTGCCTCTCCTGTAGCGCAGCCGATCGCTTGCGTAGCGGCCGACGCGGCGCAGGACGTGCTTGAGCGCGGCAGCCGACTGGAAGGGATTGAGGAAGCTTCTGACCTCGCTGGATGAAATCATCATCCCGCCGAGCACGACCCGGATCGGATCACCTATCAGGTCGAAATCCTTGCCGAGAAGCCGTCCGTCATAAGGTGCGGGGCTCACCGCCCGGCCCTTGTCAACCCCGCCGATCTGGCTCGAATGATAATCGGGGGCGGAGGCCAGTGTGAATTTGACTTCACTCCCATTCTCCAGGCCGGCGAGCGCTGTCGGGCCGTCTTCAAGATAGGCGTCTACGAACTCAGCGCGATAATAGTTGCCAAGTTCGTGTTGCAGATAGGTCTTCGCTTTCGCGATCGAATCATCAATTTTCGCCGCTCGAGCCTGCATTGAGCATGGAACCCAGATCATGCCGTTCGACAGGGCAGTGGTGCCACCGAGCCGGGCAGACTTCTCGCACACGGTCACGCGAAGACCGGCCTTTGCCGCATAGAGCGCCGCCGACAGTCCGGCCGCGCCGCTGCCGATCACGAGCACGTCCGTCTCCCAATCATGCGTTTGGGAGAAGGAAGCGGTATTGGGCTTCAATTTAGTGATCTGGTTATTCATTCGTGCCTCGGTGCAGACTCTGCAGTGAATGCTGTCGCTTTCGCGGGAGCGGAACGGCTTTGAATTCTTCGGCTGCAGCCTTCACCGCCCGCTCGATCGGGATCCGTTCGATGGAGGAGGCGCCAACAAAGCCGACGCATCCGGTCGATCGGTAGACTTCCGAGGTATCCTGGGGCTCAGCGATTGCCCCGCCATGGCAGAGAAGGATGACATCCGGGCGAACGGCCTGAGCCGCAGCATTGATCTCGTTGATGCGTCTGATGGCCTCTTCAATCGACTGTCCCTCCTCATGACCAACGAGCCCGCCGCGCGTTGCGCCGACATGTGGGACGACGCAGTCGGCTCCTGCGGTTGCCATCGCTTTGGCATCGTGCGCGCTTGCGACATAGGCGAGCGAGAAGATGCTCTTCCTGCGGGCCGCTGCGATCATCTCGACCTCACGTTCAAAGCCGAGCCCGACGCGGCCTCGACGATCGCGCCATTTCGCACCCATCGTTGAAATGGTCGGGTAATTGATCACGCCGGAGAAGCCGGCAGCCCAGAACTTGTCCAAGAGATCATCGAGATCGAGCCGGAGGGGATCCCAGGCCTCGATACCGCCGATAACAGGAACGGAGGAGACGACGTTGCGGATCTCCGCCGCGAGCCCGAGCGTGCGCGCATTGGAATCACCGATCCGGCTCGTCGGCAGCCCCATCAACCGCGACAGCCCGGTGCTGTAGACCACGAGCATGTCGGCGCCGCCGAGAGCTGCGCATTTTGCGACGAGGCCGCAACTGCTTGCCGCGGCAAGCACTGCCTTCCCCGCCGCAACTTGAGCTGTGATCTTTGCAAGTATTTCGGGCCGATCAAACATCCGCACGGGATGAACCTCCTTGTGTCAATTGTTCGACGATCCACGATGCGGCCGCCTCCGCAAATTCCGGATCATTGATGTGACAATCCAGCTCGCGAGCGATGATCGAGCGCGGCAGATGCCGCCTGACCGCGTCGAACCAGGCTCTATCGGCTTCAGGATTTCGAAAGATGCCGCCGTCCCGGTCATAGTCAGACACCCCCTTGGCCGGCCACAAAACGAGAGCGGGCGCCTTTGCTTGCGAAAGGCGCGCGCCTGTGAGCCTTCCTATGCGCTCGTTCTCCGAGACGGTCGTGCGCATGAGCGTCGTGAAGGGGGTATGCGCATAGAATTGGCGCCCTTTGAACTCGGCAGGCACGCTCGAGGGCGGGCCAAAATTCACCATATCGACGGCCCCCGGCGCGATGAGCTGCGGAATCATGCGGTGAGAAGCTGCTTTGAGCCGATCCGGACCTGCACTGGCGGTGCCGCCGACGAGCTCGTCAGCAAGCTCGGTTGTGGTCAGATCGAGCACCGCATCGAACTCACCGGCGGACACGAGTTGCTCCATCTTGCGTCCACCCGCGCCATTGGCCGGAAAGACGATCGCGTCGATGCCTGCCTCTGCCAGCCGCGCGACACAGCGATTTGCCGCCGGCGTCGTGACCCCAAAGGCCGTGATCGCAACAATCTTTCTCTTCTGCCGACCTTGAGCCGGTACATAACGCATCGCCGCAATGGCCCGCCCGGCATTGTCCAGAACGCGTTCGGTGAACGCGTTGATTCCGAAGAGATCGACCAGGGTCGGATAGAGGATGACGTCGTTTTGGAGGGCCAGTTCGGCCAGGAGGGCTGGCCTTGCGCTGCTCACCAGCAGCTTCGGGAATCCATACGGCAACTCCGAAACAACTTCACCGAAGACTGCACTGCCTTTGCCGCCCGCTACTCCGACGATGGCGTCGATCGCACCTAATCGCAGGAGCTCCTTCACCTCTTCACGCGCACTTGCAGCTATTTCCCGTAAGAGCTCGGCGGGTGCGACCACCCGTGCATCGCTGCAGTCCGACGCGCTTCTGCCTCTCCTGTTTGATGTGCCTACATCAATCGTAAGAGTCTTGCGGCCGCACTGTTCGATGACGCGCGCAAGATAAGCGGTTTCGCGGCCCTTTGTGTCCAGGGTTGCGACGATCGCGACCTTGCCGGCAGGATCGGACGGGTGACCATCCCGGACTGACCTCTGGTCGTCCGCGCAATGGTGAGACACGATCTTCCTCCTGGACGTTTCTGGACACCTGGAGGTCTAGATCGGAGTAAAATGGCACATAAGCCCGGATACGAGCGCGATTGGGTAAAGTTGGGTAGGTGCAAAGCGGCCGTAGCAGCAGCAGCCGCTTCCCGAGAGGCTCAAGGTCCGATTAACAGCAGATTGCACGTCCAGAAGTTTGCAGGTGGCGTTGAATAGCCGTACAGCGCTGAGAGCGCTGACCAAGGCGACGTCCTTGGCGAGCCAAGAGCGCTCCGGCGCCTGCCGCATCCTTGAGAAGGATCACAGGCAATGGGGCGGGCAGAAGGCTTCCCCTGTGCTTCGATGAAGGTGCCCCGATGAGGTACAGCGGTTTCGAAGCGAGGTGATTGAGGGCCGTGTGACGATGGAAGCCGCCTCCCATTTGGATGGACTGAGGCGAGCGTCAGCTGGCGACGCTTTGATGGTTTGGGCTCCCCCGCATGGCGGCGCGCTCCGAGACAAAAAGATGCCGCTGCCGGAGTTTTCCAGCAGCGGCGCTGAGTCAGGGAGGAAAGCAGACGACCGGTCTGCTAGCGGATTCGTCAGGCGCAGCGATAGCTCGCCCGCAATTTTTAGCCCAGACGCTTCACGGGCCCTTTTTCAGAACGAGCCGAGCTCGGGCCAGCATCGGCAAATCGTATCCGGCAGGCGAGGACAGACGCGGAGAGGCCACTCAAGCATACCGCAAGCATGAACAGTGATGACGGCCCTTAGCATCCATCGCTTCCAGCCGAGCCCGGCTCCCTCGCCGAGGGAAGACATGACATTGCTCCTCCAAGATCGACAGTGGTGGTCTAGACCTCGATGGAGCGGCGTGTAAGATCGGCGAAACGTTCAAATGGGTAGAATTGGGTAGAACCGTGAGAGCCAATGTCTTAGGTCGCCTTGTCGCAAGTCTCTCCTCGTCTCGCGGTGATCAGATGACGATCTATGCTCCGTCACTGCGGACCCTTCCGCAGAATGCCATGTTCGTCATGGCTACACTTCCCGTCATCGACTGGAACGACTGTCTCCTGCGAGACTTGCAAACGAGCCCCAAAGCGCCCCCTTCCTGCTACGCGGCGATCGTCATGATCGATCCGTTTGCCTGCTGGGAAGACATGGTAGATCTGTTACAGGATGCAAAGATGACCGGAGTGACAAACTTTCCGCCTGCCTCCATGATTGAACGGACACCGGCAGGAGTGCCGATCGATCGCGGTCAGGAGCTCGAGCTTCGGAGAATGGAGTGGTTTGCAAATCGCGGGTTCAAAGTCCTGTTTGTCGCGGCAAACGAGTCGGAGATGAGAGCAGCAGAACAACGCTTGGGTTCGCAGCTGGGTGGGTTCGTCTATCTGCGTCCCGATGCGCTTGCGCTGCCGATTGGAGCGGACATAACGCTCGTAAGCCTTGGCTCTCAAGGAGCGTCCGTACCGAAATTCGCGCTGGAGCATGCAGCCACATCCAAACAGCCGCTTCGACGAGCATGAAGCGTTATTCGAGGATCCGCAGCTTCTTGATTTTGTTATAGAGGGTTTTTCGCGAAAGCCCGAGAGAGCGGGCAGTCTTGCCGCGGTGAAGCCTGTTTCTCTTCAAGCCCTCAATAATCCAGTCTCGCTCCGAAAGAGAAACGGGCGGCCTTGCATGTGAGGCTGTGTCCAAAAGCGGCCTTAGCACCTCACCGGTGATGTGACTTGCTGGAAGGGTTACGAGCTGGTTCACGACCTGCCGCAGCTCGCGCAAATTGCCCGGCCAGTCGTGCCCGGCGAGCGCGAGAAATGCAGAGTTTTCGATTGTGAGCGTCTGGGCGCTGGAATCCCCCTTTGCTTCGACCGTGAAGTGTTGAATGAGTTGCGGCAAATCTTCAAGCCTGTCGGGCAGCGAAGGTAATTGGACATCGAGGCCGGTAAAAAGGGCGAGAAGCCGCGCGCACAGAACCGTTTCAAGGCCAGCGCCGCGCTCGACCGTGGCGGTCGCAATGATCCGGGCATTGGAACGCATCACAGTTACCCCGTTCAGAGGGGTAAATCCGCCTGTCTCGAGGTAATCGGCAAGCCGCTCCTGTCCATCGCGCGAAAGTTGGTCGACATGCAGTAGCACGACGGCACCGTCACTCGACGCCTCCAGGAGTGACAATTGGCGTCTGCCGCTCTCAAGACGCTCGGCGCCGAACAACGGGCCAAGTATATTCATCGCCGGACCGAGGCGGCAATGAAACAACGCCGTTTTGGCGTGCCTGCGGTCGCTAAACGCATGAACCAGGGTTGCTATTCTCCGCTTGCCGGAGCCAGCCTCCCCCCAGATGAGGACTGGGCTGGGGGTCGCCGCAACGCGTTTGGTGATCTCAAGGATACGCTTCATTGCCGAGGACTGCGCGATCACGCCGTGCCTGAAACCACTTAACTGCAGCTGTCGTTCGAGCAGATCCACCTTCTCGCGCAACAGGTGGATGGTCTTGAAGCCTGATGTTACCTCGAGGACCGACATCTCGAGAGGCACGCGGTCCAGCGAGGAGCCTCCGATGAACCCCTGGATTCCGGTCTCGCGGCAGATGTCGAGGAGCTCGTCCGGCTTGGTGATGGGGCCGCCCCCAAGCAGGCAGATGGTGCTCTTGTTGACCGATTGAGCAACGCGCGCAACGGCATTCGTACGCGCTGCAAGTTCAGACAGGCTGATCGACGGATCGGCTCCGCTTTCAACCGCGCGGTTGAGATTGAAGTTGATGCAAATGGCCTCGGCGCCCGCCTCGACCATGCGACGCGCTTCGGATTGACTGCGCGAATAGGCAATCGTCATCAAGCCGCGTTTTGCAGCTTTCACGAGGAGCTCGATTTCCCGGGAGTAACCAAGACCACACTTCTCGAGCAATGACCTGCGCTCATGGTCGATGTGTATGACCGATGGGAAGTTGGTCACACCGGCAAATCCCCATTTGATGATCCGATCGAGCCAACGATCAAGATCGAGCTCAGGGTCGAAGGTACAGGCGCCGAAGAAGACTGGCAGTTTGGTACTTGGGAGGATTTCGGTCCGTCCGAAGTTTGCTACGAATTCATTACTGTTGCGGATTGGAAGGATCGAGGCAGGCGAGGCCCCACCCATGGCACGAAAACGGCCCGCATTGAGCGCGAGCACGAAGTCGGCCCCCGCCCGCTCGGCGGCCCTGGCGGTCATGCCCGAGCCGATCCCCGCACCAAGGACAAACGAACGGGAATTGCGGAAGAACTGCCTGATACCGGCTCCCTTCACCTCAGCCGTCCGCGTGTCCATTCTGAGCCGCGCATCATCGTACGGCTCTACGTCAAGACTACCTCCAACTCGCCGGTGCGTGCAACCGCCGTACCGCCCTTCCATTGCTCATGAACAAGTGGCAATCGGCTGGAGCGGCGGTGAGGGTGAGCCGGCTAGCGCCTTTGGGCCAACCGGATTGTGGTGCCCTGGCTACTACGGTTTCGTTTCCTGCATTACCGTAGATATACGTGACGCTGCCGAGATGCTCAACGAAATCGACTCCGAGTTCAATCGCGATCTCCTGCTGCCCAGGCGCGGACGAGGAGAAGTCATCCGGACGAATTCCAAGGGTGACCGGCTTGCCAACCAGCATCTGGTCCGGATGAACCGGAACGGAGATCGTCGGACCGGCGTCCAACCGGACGTCCACGCCATGTTCGCGGGCAGCCGCGACCATACCGCCCAGGAAGTTCATCTTCGGCGAGCCTATGAATCCCGCCACAAAGTGCGAAGCGGGGTTGTGATACAGATCGTGCGGGCTGCCGACCTGTTCGATGTTGCCGTCCTTGAGCACGACGATCTTGTCAGCCATGGTCATGGCCTCGACCTGGTCATGCGTCACATAGATCATGGTATTTCCGAGCTGCTTGTGGAGCTTGGCGATCTGAACCCGCATCTGCACGCGTAGTTCGGTGTCCAGGTTCGAGAGCGGCTCATCGAACAGGAACACTTTTGGCTCGCGCATGATGGCGCGCCCGATTGCGACGCGCTGGCGTTGGCCGCCTGAGAGTTGTCGAGGCTTGCGATCCAATAAATGGTCGATCTGCAATAGCGAGCCAGTTTTGGCTATCTTGGTGGCGATCTTGGCTTTCGAGGCTTTGGCCATGCGCAGAGGAAAGGCCAGATTTTCTCTGACCGTCATATGCGGATAGAGAGCGTAGCTTTGAAAGACCATGCCGAGGTTGCGATCGGCCGCATCGATGTCGTTGACGAGCTCATTGTCGATGAGGAGCCGCCCACCGCTGATGGGCTCGAGCCCGCCAATCATGCGCAAAAGCGTTGACTTGCCTGACCCGGATGGACCGACGAAGACGACAAATTCGCCGTGATCAATCGCAAGGTCGATATTGCGCAGGATCTCGATCGTCCCATAGGCCTTCCTGAGGCCTTCCAGGCGAACATCGGCCATTATGCCCTCCTCTGTTGCGGGCGACCCGAGCGCGCGGCACTTACCTCAACGTCGCGCAAGGTCGTTACGGTGAAATCGGGGGCCATTAGGGACGGGTCATGACGCATCGGCACACCAGTTGTAACCAGCACCGTAGCAAGCCCCGCTACTTTTCCGGCTTGAATATCCGTTGGAATCTGGTCTCCAATCATAATCGTCAAAGCGCGGTTCGTACCGAGGCGTGAGAGCGCTGTCTCGATCATCGGCACTTGCGGCTTTCCGACGATCGAAGGCTGCACTTGCGTCGCGGCAGCCACAGCCGCAATCGCAGCTCCTGCCCCAGGCTCGAACCCGCTGGCCGTGGGCAAGAGAAGATCAGGATTGGTTCCGATGAAGACAGCGCCGTTGAGGATCGCCTCAACGGCAATTCGCATCTTCTCGTGAGTAATATCCCTGTCAAGCCCCATCACGACAACTTCGGGGTTTCGCTCAGTGACCTCCAGCCCGACATCGCGCATGGCCGTGACAAGCGACGGAGCTCCGATGACATAGACGCGCGTCAATTGCGGATAATTCGTTCGAATAAGTTCTGCAGCCGTGATAGCGCTTGTCACGACCTGTGACGGCGAGATCACAAGCCCGAATCCTGTCAGCTTGCGGACGACGTCCTCCGGGGTATGCGTGGAATTGTTCGTCACAAAACAGAACGGCACGCCGACTTTCTGCCATCGCGTGAACGCTTCTATCGCATCCGCGATTGCGGTGCTGCCGCGATAGACGACGCCATCCAGGTCGGAGATGATCCCTTCTATTGGCGGCCAGCCGATGTCGCAGCCATTGCTAACCATTCATCAGCATCCCGCCATTCACATGGACAATCTGCCCGGTCATATAGGAGGCTGCGGGGCTAGCCAGGAAAACCGCGAGGCCTGCGATATCCTCCGGCAATCCGACCCGGCCCAGTGGAATCCGGCCACTATGACGCGCTTCGGTCTCCTCTCGCGGACGCCCATGCATGGGCGTATCGATAATCCCGGGTGCAATTGCGTTGACGTTGATCTTGAGCGGAGCACATTCATAAGCGAGCAGCTTTGTCACATCGTGAACGATGGCTTTTGACAAGCAATAGTCGGCACCGCCAGCCTGGTAGTTGAAAACCGCGCCTTGAGATGACAACGAGGACCCGACATTGACGATGCGGCCGCCCTTGGCCTTCATGAAGCGCTCGATCGCTAGCTTGGCACAGCGAAGCACCGCGACGGAATTGATCTGGATGGTTTTTTCAATTCGATCGGCATTGCCGGTCAGAAGCGGCTGAGCCGATTTTATTCCGGCGTTGTTGATCAGGACATCGAGCCTGCCGAAGCGCCTGGCGATCTCATCAAGCACCCTGCCGACATCGTCTTCTCGTGACACATCCATGCTCATCGGCAGGATGCCGTTGCCGTACGGCAGGTGCGTCAGAATGCTACGGAGGTTTTCCACATTTGCGTCGGTTGCCAGGACGTTCGCACCGGCTTGACGGAAAGCATTTGCAATGGCTGAGCCAATGCCTCCACCCGCACCGGTCACGAGCACGGTCCTGTCTGCAACTGAGAACTGTTCGGTCATTCCAACTCCAGGATAGTTTGAGACTTGAGAAACTCGTCGACGGCTTCGCTGCTTGGCATTGCGCTTTGCGCGCCGCGTCGCGTTACACACAGCGCCGCTACGGCAAGGGCCTTCCTGACCGCTTGGCGGATCGGTAGGCGCTGAGCAAGGGAGGCTGCGAAGGCTCCATTGAAGGCATCGCCCGCCGCAGTCGTATCAACGACCTTCACAGGAAATGCCCGGAGGGCAAAAGACGCGCTGGCATCGGCGTAGTAGGCCCCCTGCGCACCAAGCGTAATCAGGGCTGCTCTCGGGCCGAGATCGAGGAGCTTTCCGGCCGCATGAGCGGCGCTGTCGAAGTCGTGCACCTCGACGCCGGTGAGCTCGAAAGCCTCGGCCTGGTTTGGAGTGACGAAATCGACACTTCTCCACGCCTCCGACGACAGGCCGGCCCTCACGGGGGCCGGATTGAAAATGAGCTCGAATCCCTTGACGCTCTTCATTGCAAAGAGGTGATTGAGTGCGCCGACCGGCATGCCCATCTCGGCAACTACAATTGCGTCCCGTTCAATGAATTCGGCGGCCTTTTCGACCATGCTTGGTGTGACATTTGCATTGGCTCCGGGGTCTATGACGATCATGTTGGAGCCGTCGTCACCGACCAGGACGAGAGCTGAACCCGATATCTCCCCTGGGCACACCGCAACTGCATCGAGACAGACACCTGCCTCACGCAGCGCTTGCAGCAACGATCGGCCGGCATCGTCATCGCCAAGTCGGGTGTAGAAGCTCGGCCGAACGCCCAATCGAGCGGCGGCGACCGCCTGATTGGCGCCCTTGCCTCCCGCATTCCGCTTCAAGCCTCCCATCAGGCTTTCACCGGGCGTTGGAAGCCGCTCGACGGTGAAGCAGAGGTCGAGATTGGTCGTTCCAAAGAACATCAATCGTCTCGGGCTCATTTCACGGCCCCGAAGGTAAGACCACGTTCGAGATGACGCTGGCCAAGGATGATCAGGACGACCGGCACAATCATGGTCACCACCAGACCCGCAGCCATGACTGGATAGAACTGAACGCCCGGATTGAGCAGCTTGAGGAGAGCGACGGTGACGGGCGCTTTCGTCGAACTGAGGATCAGGCCGAGAGCGAAGTTGTGCCACGCAAGCAGGAAAATGAGCAATGAAGCGCCTATCAAGCCGGGCTTTAGAAGCGGAAGGACGATGTGCCAGACCACGCGGAATGGTTTTGCACCATCCATGGCGGCGGCCTCCTCAATGTCCTTTGGGATGTCCTCGATATACGAACGGCTGAGCCAAATGATCATCGGCAGCGTGACGACCTGATAGACCCAGATCATACCGAAATAGGTGTCATAAAGGCCGACTGTTTGGAACACACTGAACAGCGGTATGACCACAAGTAGCGCCGGCGCGAAGCGGAAGCCCAGAATGAAGAATGCGATGTCCTCTTTCATAGGGATATCACGCCTCGCCAGGACGTAGCCTGCAGGCACCCCGGCGATCAGCGATACGAGCACCGCACCAAGCGAGATCACAACGCTATTGGTGACCGGCGCCAGGAAATCAACCTTGATGGTGCCGTAGCTGGTTGCCCCGGCCTGGGCTGCATCAAACAAAACGCGGAAGTTTTCGAAAGTCGGCGTGAAGATGAAGCGCGGTGGCCAGGTCATGACCTCGGCCTGCTGCTTCAGCGACATGATCACGATCCAGACCAGCGGAAATGTCAGGATCAGCGTACAGGCAACAACCAGCAGATTGAGGAATAAGCTTGCCGGCGTTGAGCGATTTAAACGCATCTCAAGCCTCCTCTAACTGACACGCTGCCGGACCAAGCGCCACAATTTTACCATGGCCAAGGTCCCGAGAAGTACGATCAACCAGTTGACGACCATGAGCGCGGCACCACGCCCGAAGGCAAGATTTTGAAAGGCTGTGATGTAGGCGCGGACCGAGAGCACGGCGGTACTGTCACCCGGGCCTCCTTGCGTTGTCCCGAAGATGATATCGAACTGATTGAGCGATTCGATCAGCCGAAATACAGCGGCGATCAGGATGTATGGCGCGATGAGCGGAAGCTCGATATGGAGGAAGGTTGCCCAACCCTTCGCACCATTGACCCGCGCGGCTTCTCTGACCTCATGGTCGATGCCCTGCAAGCCGGCGAAGATGATCAGCGCGAAAAATGGCGTGTAAGTCCATATGTCGATGAGAACCAGCGACAACATCGCTGTGCTGGCGTCCGAAATCCATGCCAACCGGCCGATCCCAATAAGCGAGAGCAAGTAGTTCAGGATCCCATTCTGCGGATCCATCATTGTGGTCCACATCAAGGCGACGCTCATTGGCGGCAGAACCAAGGGAAGGAGAATGACGGGTCGCATCAGCCGGGCAAGGAACACCCCACTTGCGAACAATTTGGCAAGCGCAAGCCCGGACAACGCTTCCGCGAGCACGGCGGAGCAGGCATACGCCATTGTCGCCCGCACGCTGTTCCAGAAATCCTGGGACTTGATCGCCACTTCATAGTTGGTGAATCCAATGAAGCGAACCAGGGGACGACCAAACTTGAGATCGGTCAGCGATTGAAAGATCCCATAGAAAAACAGAAAAAGAAATCCAAGCAGGATAATGATCGCGGGCGCAATCGCAGCAAGGCTCCACCAGTCAAGCCCATGCTTTTCGGCGTTTTGCACCTGCTCGTCTTTGGACGATGCCAGTTGGCCTGCCGATGATTGTAACGTCACGGTTGCGTCGGTGCCTCGAAGGTCCATCGCTCACTTCTCAAAAGCTACTCGGGCGTGATGGGGGCGGCAAACCCTTATGCCGCCCCCGATCGCCTTACATGGAAGAGCGGATCTCGGAGGCGAGGCCGGTCAACGTCGCCTTCACGTCCGCGCCATTGACCATTTTCTGCATGGCGACTGCCCAGGCGTTCATGGCCTCGGCAAACCCTACGCGCGGCGTAAAGGCGAGCGCCGCCCTGTCCTGCACGCTTTTGAAGGTATCCACGAAGTTCGTGAATTCCGGTTTAGCCGCATAGTCGAGCCAAACCTTGTCGCTCCAGGTCGAAGCGCGCGGAGAGTTGACGAGCTTCCCGGCGACGGCTCCGTTCAGCTCGACCTGCTTTGACGTCGCCCACTGAATGAACAGCCAGGCCGCTCCCTTTTTCTGGGAGGCAGCATTCATGGCCAGGGACCAGATCCAGATGTTCGATTCGAAATTCTTGCCGTTCGGAGCGCGCAGCGGGGGAGCGAATGCGATCTTGCCCGAAGCGGGTTTGCCGGCAACATCGTTCCAGAATCCGAACATGTTGGAATCGATCGCCATCGCGGTCCGGCCCGAATTGATGCCATCGACCACCTGGTACCAGTTGTCGTTGGCAAAGGACGGAGCAGCGCACTTCTTGATCATCTGCACATAGTCCTTGTGGAAGGCGAGCGACTCGGGCGAATCGAGACCGGTTTCCAACTTGCCGTCCTTGACGACGAAGTCGTGCACACCATAGGACTTGGCAATCGAGATGGCGGCCGTGTGGATACTGCTCCAAAAGCGCACTCCCCGCACGCCCAGGGGTGTGATCGCGGGATCCGCAGATTTCAGCTTTTCGCATGCCGCGGACATCTCCGGCGGAGTTGTGGGGACCTTGATACCGTGTTTATCCAGAATGTCCTTGCGGTAGAACAATTGGATGTTTTCGAAACCGTGCGGGATGGCCCACACCTGACCCCGGCCGGCCTCGATCTGCCCGCCGTTGATCTCCCATGTCAGCGCGTCACGTAGTGCGGGGAAAAAGTCCTTATAATCATAGCTTGCCGAGGTGAGCTTGGGATCGTTCAAATAACGATCGAGCGGCTCGAGCAGTTGACCGGGGGCGAGATCCCAAGCCGGCTGAATCCCCATGCCGACGATGTCCCACGAGGGTGACTTTGTGCTCAGCTGGATGGTCAGCTTATTCCAGTAGGCGTCGTCCGGATAAAGCTCAGGCGTCACCTTGATGCCTGTCAACTTCTCGAAGTCAGGCAGCTGTGCTGCGACCGCGTCAGCATAGGGATGGATGTCATATGCCCACACGATCGAAGCGCCCTCGAACTGGCGCCAGTTGATATCGTCCCCTTTGGCCTGGCCGAAAGATGCGGCCGCCCCAGCCAAGAGAGCTGAGCAAATCAGAGCGGTTTTGAACAAATGAGCCGAATGGCCGCGCAAAGCGGCTTGCGTCCTTGGCATTAATCCCTCCTCCGGGCTCTTTGGCCCGCCAACTCGCGTCCCCCTCCTCTTCCAGGGTCGCGAGTATCGGGAACGCTAACCGTCATTTTCGGCCCATATACGCCCATTCAGATCGAAGTTGGGTAACATTGGGTAAGTCAAGAAGACAACGTCGCACGAGCCGCTTCACGAAGCGGTGGGAGATGATCAAGTGCAGGCGCATGGTCAGGCGCCGCGAAACCAGTCCCGCAACGACTGGTCGATAGCCAAAGACTGGATCACAGAGAACATCACACTTCCGAGCGAAGTGACCAAGAACGGCCGCACGCACGTGATGCCGCTAACGGTTGCCGCAAAGCACTACGCATATGCGATGTGGCGTGAGGACTTTGCACCATACCTAGATCCGGACGAGATGATTTGGGGCTTGCACCGGAGCGCTTTTGATATTCTTTTTGAGCGCTCAGCAAAGCTCGCTCGAACGCAGGAGCGGCGTCTAAACGTATACTTCGAGATGGCCATCCCGGACGGCCATTGAAGTTTTAGATGAAGGCATTCTGCCTCGGCTTGCCGGGCGCGATGTAGTGCCAGGCGACGCGGCTCCGACCGGCCTATGTCACGATGGCGTTGCTGGTAAATTCAGTGCCGTTGTCGCTGACCACCATTTTTGGCTCGCCGCGCTCGATGATCGTAAGCGCTTAGCCGCAACCCTATTGATGCTGGCTTGAGGTTTTGCGGAAGGGCCATGGCATGAGGTCGTCGATTTCGCTTTGGGGATGGTCGGCAATGATCGCCGTGAGCGTTTTGGCGATGTAGGCGACCGGGTTGATGTCGTTGAGCTTACAGGTCGCCACGATGGGTGCGAGCAAGGCCCAGTTTTCGGCTCCGACCTCATGACTGGCGAAGAGCGCGTTTATTTTTGGTCAAGCAGATTGGCGGGATCGCCTTTTCAACCGGATTGGTGTCGAGCTCGAGACGCTCGTCATCGAGGAAGCGCGTCAGCCAGGGCCAATCTGACGAAGCGCCGGCGCAAATGGCTCCAGCAATGTACGAGCACCACGGCCCTTGCGGTCGGACAACTTCGATCAGCCGATCATAACCGTCATAGGCATCGCGTTGCAGGAAGTGTCCGTTGAAGCGTCCAGGAACTGCTCAGCGAAGGCATCCGGGCATATCGGAACGGCACGATCGGCGGATTTGGGCCACTATGGCTGCGGTCGTCGGAGACGATCGCCCAGAAGCAGCCCTTCTTCGTTTGACCACGCCCGCGATCGAGCACCGGCGCCGTGGTTTCAATCCATGAACAAGCGATCCGCCGCTGCCAGATGGCGGCGCATGTGGTCGGCAACGGGCTGGAAATGGAAGCAGCGCGGCCTGACCAATTGCCCGCGTCACTCAGATGGCGCCAGAGTCGCGCCCGATCATGATCCCGGCGGGCTCGCGATGACCATCGGGAAATCCTTCTCGTTGCGCCACGTGCGTGGGTTGGAAAAGTAGCGGCCAGGCGCGTACCGTGCACTCGCGCACTAGTCAGCTTCTCGAAAGCCAACCGTCCTAGAATTCGAAGCCGATCTTTAAGGGCCAACCGAAGAGGCTTTGTTCTCATAGGAGCAAGGGAGAGCATAATGGATTCCAATCGGATAAACGGTGCCGGCTTGCCAGAGTCCCCAACGGGGTACGCCCACTCACAGGAGCATCATGAGCTTTTCAGGCAAGCTGTAAAAGACGTCGGGCGGCCGGTCGCCGCTGTACCGGCAAAGCCCCCGATTTGGAGTTCGAGCGCTCCGTACGGGAACTTTGCACGCGATGGCTACTCCTGGAACAACGACGTGTGGGGCAGTGGTGCCGGGCCTCAGACCATTTCGGTGTATGGAGCGAACCGGTGGAGCGTGTGGTCGAACCAGCCTCGAACTGGTGGCATCAAGAGCTATCCGCATGAGGCCGTCCATATCGGGAAGCCGCTCAGTGCAATCAACACCTTGAGCTCGACCTTCAATCAGGACGTTCCTAAAAGCGGCGCTTGGGACACCGCCTATGATATTTGGGACAGCTCAAACCAGCACGAGATCATGATCTGGACAAACTACACTGGAAACTCGGACGGTAGCGGCAACGTTAAGCCGATTTCTTATCATTATCGGCAGGATCCCTCCGGGGCCGCGATCCCGGTCTACACTAACGTCGAGGTGGGAGGGACGACCTGGAACGTGTTTGAAGGGAACAATGGTCACAACGTCATCTCGCTCGTGCCCACTTCGAAGAGCAATAGCGGGACAGTGGACATCAAAGGCATCCTAGAGTGGATCAAGTCGAAAGGCTACTTCGGCGACATAAACGTCGGTAGCGTCCAATACGGCGTCGAGATCACCTCGTCCCCAGGCGGAATGGACTTCAAGTTCAATAACTGGACCGTGACCTCAAAGTGAAGATCCAGTTCTGTTCGCCTCGGCCGTTCTCGAGGCCACCGGCAGCAAGCGCGTGAGGCCTTGCCGAGGGTGATCGGCTCGCTCTCTCCAGAATCAGATGACAGACGATATCCAGGTACGGCGCATCGACGCCGACGAAGTCGATAGGCGTTTGGAGGGTCTCGCTGACATCCTCATCGACTGCGTCGCCCACGGCGACTCAGTCAGCTTGTATCTCGACGACGTGCGCTGGTGTACTGGCGTAGCATTGCGGACGCGGTCATTTGCAATGAAAGCGTGTTGCTAGCTGCGGAAGATAGCACAGGTCAGATTGTTGGCACAGTCCAGATGGTACCTGCCGCCTTTGCGAACCAGATGCATAGCGCTCAAGTCGTCAAACTCCTGGTTGGAAGAAGTGCACGCCGTCGCGGTATCGGGCGCTGGCTGCTCTCGGCTGTCAGCGAGTTAGCACAAAAAGAGGGAAAGATGTTGTTGACGCTCATCACGACCACAGGTTCTGCTGCCGAGCGTCTTTACGCCAGCGATGGATGGCAGCGGTGATCTCCGTTGAGAAATCTGCGTCTTGCCCCCAACCCACTCCTCCAAGATAGGATGCCGCAATCGTCCCATTCATCTGCGCTGGCGTGACCACTCATCAGGACGTAGCTTTGATAGTCACCGTTGATTGTCAATACCAGACGATGGTCTTTGCCCCGTGATGAGATAAGTCCATTCGCGTAGATCTTAATAAAACCGTCTGAAACGGATGCGATCGCGGTCGCCGGAAGGATGATCCATCTGGCGGTGAAGTTTTACCAGGAAGACCTGAAGCGCCGGTGGAGGTCGTCATCGGTCATGCTTATCTGATCGCGACCACCGGCCGGCGTATTGCCCAGTTGCAACGTTCCTGCATGGACGTCGCTCGGATCTTATTCCCCGCCGGTTGCGCTCAACGATAGCTATAATCAATTCTTCAGTGGCGATCAGAGCCAGCTCCATTTTTTCCTTAACAATAGTCGACGTATCTCGACCGATACTGTCGAGGTGGTTCAGGGCCATCGCTTTGAAACTATGGGCTAGGCGCTCCTCGGCATCGTCGCGTGCATAGTCTACAATAGTATCCAGGTGGGCGACGATTTCAGCCCGTTGCTCGGTCGGTTTTGGTCCGTCAAGCAACGTTATCGCTCGAATAAAGGACTGCTCAATAGGGATCATATCAGGTTTCCTTTGGACCGTGGTTGGAAGCAGCGATTCCAGTTCGCACCGTTGGTGAAGATTCAGCGGAAAGGCGGGGCGCTCCGAAAAACGGGCAGCGCAGACGTGTTTCGGCGCTCGCCCCGAAAGCACTGTCCCTACCACCAGCCGTCGCCCTCGGAGTTAGGAAGGCTGGCCACCTCGGCCCCCGAGAGACTGAACTCCCAAAGGGTGCTGCCAATTATCGCGGAGAAGGACTGCAAGGCACCTACCAGGATTGGTCGGCGCCGATCTCATGTGGTCCGCGATTAGCCGGCTGGTGTGGTATGGGGTCGTGGCCATGTGTCCACTCGATTCTAAATTGGTAGTTTTCCCCTTGAACGAGAACCTAAGCGTCGTGCCCTGCCTTTCCGTTCGCGTGGGCGGCATCGACCGCGGCGCGGATTGCCTCCTTCTGAGTAGCGTATGGGTCGGCTATCGTCGCTCGCATTCATTTTGGCCGCGCCGTGGAATCGTATGTGGTGGCTGACTCACGCAATCTTTGCTGACGCTCTGCAGGCCGGTCGCCGACAGACGGCAGCCTCGCGAGCTGAGGAAGAAGGCCTGGTCCTTCGGTTTGGGAAACACAGTATCGCCTTCGACCAGCTCAACCGCCAGACGGGACACCGCATCAAGTACGTGAAGGTCGACGCCGACACCGGCGACGAGGTGCCGAACGAAGAATCGTCAGGGGCTACGAGCTCGAGAAGGGTCAGTACATCTAGGTCTCGAAAGAGGAGCTCGAGGAGATCGCGCTCGAATCGACACGTACCATCCGACGCGCAACTATTACGGTGACGATCCGCTGGGATACGTCATCAGCCTGACAACTTGAAGCGTCGACACCGACAACGATCCGAGATCGAAGATGTTGATCTCTCTCGGAGAGATTTAATCGCGTTAGGTCTTCTCGAACCTCGAGCGGGCCCACGTCCCGTTCGGCAGCCCAATTTTCAACCCTCTGGTCTACGTCATCCTCCGCATGAGCTGAATCTGCCACGTCATAGACTGTGAGCACTCCGTCCCGGTGCGCCCCGGCCTCGTTTTCGCCGAGAGCCAGCGCGCGATGTGTGCGGCGCGGGCAGCCGAACAGTTCAGGCAGCGACAGGGGACGGCCGCGCAGACCAAGGCGGCGGTGGCACGGTCGGACGGCGAGGAGGAAATCAGACGCCTCCACGCGGATACGTCCCTGTCATATGATGATCGTGCCGAAATGGTCGAGCAGCTTCGGGCAGGCGCAACGATCACCGCCTTTCCAACTCCTATGGTCGCCACCTGGCGATAGCTTCTTCGTCAGCTTACCGACAGGTAAGTGCTTCAGAGGTTACAACGTATCGTATGGACTAAGTCTACTCAGTCCTGGCAAGGGAGTATGGAATGGATCCTTTCGAGGCAGGACAGATTCTGCGCGGCGATGGGATCTCTTCGAACGAACAAAAGGGCAGGAGCGGAGATCCTCCCTGATTCGCTCCAGTATCTCGAGCTCAGCGACAATCAATTGACGAGTCTGCCGGAGGGCTTCCCGCTATGCTCCATACTTTCGCCGTTAGGGGCAACCAGCTAACCAGCTTACCTGAAGCGCGCCCGCCCGGGCTCGTGCTCCTCCTCGCTAACCATAACCAGCTAACCAGCCTACCCGAGAACCTACTGACGCATTTGAGCGCTGGTGCCGAGTCAGATGTGTCTGGAAATCCGCTGCCGGAGCAGGTGCTGACGAACCTGCATACAGGGTCGATTTTGTGACCACCGCGGTGTACCACCGATTCGGCCCGCAACGCGCGGCGAGCATCAGAACAGCGAGACAGGCCATGGCAAAACCGTTCCCGTCGAAGACCCATATCGGCAACCATATGCTGCATCCGGAAACCCTGATGCTGACCTATGGCTATGATCCGCAATTGTCGGAAGGCGCCATCAAGCCGCCGGTGTTCCTGACCTCGACCTTCGTGTTCAAGACCGCCGAAGACGGCCAGGATTTCTTCGATTACGTCGCCGGCCGGCGCGAGCCGCCAGAAGGCATGGGGGCGGGCCTCGTCTATTCGCGCTTCAACCACCCCAACAGCGAGATCGTCGAGGACAGGCTTGCGGTCTATGAGCGCACCGAGAGCTGCGCGCTGTTCTCCTCGGGCATGGCGGCCATTGCGACCACGATCCTCGCCTTCGTCCGCCCCGGCGACGTCATCCTGCACTCGCAGCCGCTCTATGGCGGCACCGAAACCCTGCTGACGAACACGCTGGCGCGCCTGTCGATCGGCGCGGTCGGCTTTGCCGACGGCATCGATGAAGCCTCCGTCAGGCAAGCCTCGGAGGAGGCGACGGGCAAGGGGCGGGTTTCGATGATCCTGATCGAGACCCCGGCCAACCCGACCAACGGCCTCGTCGACATCGCGATGATCCGCCGCATCGCCGATTCCGTCGGCAAGGCCCAGGGACACACGCCGATCATCGCCTGCGATAACACGCTGCTCGGCCCGGTGTTTCAGCGGCCGATCGAGCACGGCGCGGACCTGTCGCTGTATTCGCTGACGAAGTATGTCGGCGGCCATTCCGACCTGATCGCGGGCGCCGCGCTCGGTTCGAAGGCGATCATGAAGGGCATCAAGGCGCTGCGCGGCGCCATCGGCACCCAGCTCGATCCGCATTCGTGCTGGATGATCAACCGCTCGCTCGAGACGCTGAGCCTGCGCATGGAAAAGGCCGATGCGAATGCGCGCCTGGTGGCGAGCTATCTGCGCGACCATCCAAAAGTCGCCAAGGTGCACTATCTCGGTCATCACGAGCAGGACTCCGCCCAGGGCCGCGTGTTCGCGCGGCAATGCCTGGGGGCGGGATCGACCTTCTCGTTCGACATCGTCGGCGGCAAGGAAGCGGCGGTGAAATTCCTCAATGCGCTGCAGATCCTCAAGCTGGCGGTGAGCCTTGGCGGCACCGAGTCGCTCGCGAGCCTGCCCGCGACGATGACCCATTCCGGCGTTCCCGCCGACATCCGCCAAAAGATCGGCGTGCTCGATTCCACCATCCGGCTGTCGATCGGCATCGAGAACCCGTCGGATCTGATCGCGGACCTCGCCCAGGCGCTGAATGCGGCTTGAGCGGGGGGATCAAAGCGGATTGGACGCGCGGCATGCCGACATGATCGCCGCGGCAGCCTCGTTACTCTGCGCGCCCGAGAGCTGCCGCACGAGGCAGATGTAATAGCCCTTGCTGGATGCGTTCAGCAGGGAATCGCCGGCAGGCCGTCAATCTCACTCGGCTTCGAGCCATTTGGAGACGGCGCGACCCGTGGGCCAACGAACGAAACCAACTCCCAATTGCCGCCTGATCCCGTGCCCGACCGCGATCACCGTGCTTCTGCTTTGCATCTAGTTGGAGGAGTTCAGCCTCGGCTCAGTTATGGTCCTCCGCTTCCTTGCAATCACGATGGTTTCGGCCGGCGTCGCCGCCCCCCTCAGCCTTCGCCGGATTGAGCGCCATTGGAGCGTCTTCAGCCGCTTCGCGCACCGTGCGCCAACGTTCTCCGCCGCCAGATCGTGCTTGTCGGCCTCTACAGGGGTTGGTCGGGTTGGCACTAACTGATGATCTGACCGGCACCCGCGTCCGTCCTACGCAAGGCGGTTGCTGGAACCTATCGGAGATCGCCTTCGCGGCAGCGTGCAGTTGCAGGTCGAGATCAGGCGCGGCTACTACATTGGCTTACCGAGGAAATGGTTTAAGCGAACGGAAGCCGTATGACGCTGAAGCGGGCCTCGGCAACCGGCAGTTATGCACGAACATCGGCGCAATCAGCGCAACAGCAATGATACGCTCAAACGGCACCGGCAGGATCACCATTCCTGCACGAAGCCGACGACTACGAACAGCGCAATAGCATCGAGCGCTGCTTCTTCGCTGAACACTCTTTCGACGCTTGGCACCCGTTATACAGGCGAATAGGACAGGCGAACCGTCAATTTTAGCCGGCTTCTTCATCGATCTCGCGGCCGCATTGGTCTGCGGTTGCACGCGTTTCCCCGTAGCCGTCCGGATTGTCAAGTGTCTAACAGGGTGTTCTACTGTAAGAACACCGGCTGAGGGATTTCATACTTAAACTGTCTTTTCACTAAATTCCGGTGGCGAGGCCGCGGGACTGCATCGTCTCGCGGCCCCATTGATTTCCGCTGTTGACGTCCGGGCGAGTTCCTCCACCGAATTCCGACTCTTTACTCCCAGAAGGGATGAGCGCTTCGATCGCCCGTTGGCATTATCGGGCCGTCGGCAATTTCTCGCTGGACAGCATTCCGGAAAATGTTGTCGTGGAGTGCACACGGCTGGTGCCAACCTGATCGACAGCAGCGACAGCGATCGTACGAAAACGCGCCCCGCATCGAAGCGAGCGGCAAGACCCGTGACTTGTTGCAGGCGCCCTGTTGCTGCGCGTCCAGCGCATCTGCAACCGCATGTCTACGCTCCTGCCCAATCTCTTGGCAGACGATGAAAGTCCGGCTGAGGCTCTACGTAAGATGCGCGACGATGGAATGCGGGGCGTTGCCAGGACGGGATACCGGCGTGACGCAAGTGAGCGCGCGGATGTTCTCCGCGAGCTTGGCGAAGTCTTCCCCGAACATGAGTCGGCAGGCTGTCCGCCCGTTCTATTCCACGACTACGACACAGACATGGAAGGACCGCAGGTACGTATTAATGCACGTCATTCCGGCTGAAAACGTCACCGTCGGCTACGGCCGTCGCCCTTTTATGATTATCTGTACGCGAGCGGGACCCAGTCCGGGCGTCGGCGGCCACAAAGCCGGCGAGAGGTGGACTTGCATTGCGCGAAGGTCATCCCGTGTACTTGGTGCGCTTCCAGCGTGACACAGAGCAGGACCAGCATCTCTCGTGTGTTACCCACGCGAAAGCGGCCATCGTTCGGAAAGTCATGCGCCGGCATCCGCATGCCCTCTCCCGGCCGTCATCGGCAATCGCCAAAGTGGCTGCGCGGCCCTCCTACTCGCCCGGACAAATCTCGGCTGGCCTGAGGATCCGCTAGCGATGTGAAGGTTGAGTTCACATCATAGAGTAGAACAATCAGGAGGATTGCAGCAATGCACGAAGTCAAAGGCATTCCGTTTGATGCGCCGCTTTACCACGGGGGCGACGAGCAGGGTAGCGCGTTTCTTAACTGCCAAGCCGTAAATGTCATGTTCAGCATCACAAGGGACGCGACTCGTCTACTGCCGGAGGAGCTAGTACCTGCAGCAAACCCGGCGATCGGTATTGTGGGCGTAGCGTGCTATGGCTTAAGCACAGTCGGAGCGTACTTAGAGCACTACTCAGGACTCCAAGTTCGCAATCCTGGCGGGCAGACCGGCTACTACATTCCATGCATCTACGTGACAACGAATGATGCAGCGCTCGCTTCGGGACGGGAGGTCCTTGGTGCTCCAAACAAGCTGGCGCACATCAGACTGACATGGGAAGCTGGTCCGATTCAGGGCACGCTCGAACGTCGGGCTGGCAAGCGTCTGCTAACCATCACTGCTCAACCAAATCAACGCATGAGCTCGGGTGCGCGGCAGATGTAGCCTACGCGGACGAACTTCTATTCGGTTCGCCATCTGCCACTAACAGAGTCCGGAAAGGGAGCCGTAACGCAACTCGTGAAATGGTGCACGGACCGAAGGTTCCGACGAGACGAGCGGGGCGCCGAAGTACTTTTTACTGGCCCGGTTTCCCTAACTTACGACTGCCCCCTCACTCATCGATCCCGTGCACAATTTGGCGGTCGGGGATACCCTGCTCGGCACGTACGAGGAGTATGAGTCTAGACTCCAGGCCATCGATGTCTTGTCGGGAGATCAATTCAGGCAAACAGAATGAGGAGTGAGTTTGCCCCAACTTTATCCAGTTAGAAGTCCCTGGTGACCTTGCCCTAAGCTTTACCTAGGTCTCTGCCGGGGTGCCCTCGTATTTTCTTGTGAAGTGGCAGCAGGCGGTACCAGTAATCGTTCTGGGCCGTCCGACGTTAGATGAGACGATATTGACTCATGGCTGATGATGGCGCGACCATGCTTCAGCACCAGGCGGCCGGCGATCTGCTCCGGCGAATGTCCCGTCGCAAGGCTTTTGCCCACGCATTTGCGCAGGTCTGACCGGCGCGCCAGCTTGAAGCGACACCCCCATCGCCTCCGTCGCTCGGCCGAAGCTTGTGAGCTCCGTTGCGGCTAGTCTAGACCCACCTGCGCCGGTGTGGTGATCGGCCATCGCATCTTGTGGACTTCGGTCTGGCAGTGAATCCCCTTAAAGGACGGAATTTGCATCGTCCGAATAGGCAGACGGGCTTCCGCTGGCGCGGATGCATGCATGGGAGAGCCACGGCCCGATCTAGCTGCCTTGCACAGCGCCTTGTCGTGCGCTCAGCCTCGCGCTGAGCCGACGGGGAGTGGCTGGCCTTGAGACTTTAAGCCGCCTGGAAGCGCAATTGTGGAACGGCCGCAACCAGCTTCCTCGTATAGGGTTGCCGAGGCCGTAAAAATACGTCGTCTGCTGCGCCGGCTTCGACGGCCACGCCGTGATTCATGACAAGAACACGGTCGCTCAGGTGGTGCACGACGCCGAGATCATGCGAGATGAATAGATAGCTGACGCGCAAGTGAGACTTGAGATCGCCAAGCAGATCGAGAATTTGCGCCTGGATGGATACATCAAGTGCCGCGACCGGCTCGTCACACACGATGATCTTGGGGCGCGGAGCAATCGCGCGGGCGATCGCAACCCGTTGGCGTTGACCTCCCGACAGCTCGAGTGGGCGCCTGTTCCTGAAGCTTGATGAAAGCCCCACAAGATCGAGCAACTCACTGACCTCGGATCGTCGACTGGCTCTGTCGAGGGGATCTCCGCGGCGCCTTGCCAAGGCATCATCAATGACGCGCTCGATGCTCCAGCGCGGATCGAATGAACTTAGTGGGTCCTGGTAGATGACCGAGATATCCGATCGCCGCTGGCGGCGCTCTTTCTCAGTCGCTGCAGTCCACAGCGCACCTTCGAGCGTCACCTCTCCCAGGTCCGGCCTTTCGAGCGCGAGCGCCATGCGTGCCACGGTCGTCTTCCCGGACCCTGACTCGCCGACGATACCAAGCGTCTCTCCATGGCCGAGGCGAAACGAGACATCATTGACAACGGTACGCAGCTTGCCGTCCGGTCCACGAAAGCGCTTGACGAGCCCTTCCGCTTCAAGCAGCGGCCTACTACGCTGTGCGATATCCGATTGGGCCAGCGCTTTGGTCACGTCGCGTTCAGCCGAGATGAAGCGCGGCGCCTTATAGGACGAAAGACGGCTGCCGCGTGACTGGACGGATGGGATCGCCTTAAGAAGGCTTCTGGTATAATCGTGTCTTGGATTGCCAAAAATCTGTTCTGATGAGCCATGCTCGACGATTTCACCGTGTCGCATCACGATGACTTCGTCGGCCATCTGCGATACCACGGCAAGATTGTGGCTGATGAGGATCACGGCCTTCCCGCGTTCGCGGGTTTCGCTGAGCAGATCCAAGATTTGCGCCTGGATCGTAACGTCCAGCGCCGTCGTGGGCTCATCTGCGATCAAGAGAGCTGGATCGAGAGCGATCGCCGTCGCAATCAAGGCTCGTTGTCGTTGTCCGCCTGACAGCTCATGTGGAAGCTGCCGCGCCTTGACCGCCGGCTCGGGCACGCCGACGAGCTTCAGAAGCTCAAGCACCCGTTCTGTCAACTCTGCGCCTGTCCTGATTGCGCGGTGAACAGTCAGCGCTTCACCGATCTCCTTGCCAACCGGTCTTAGCGGATCGAGCGACACCAGTGCGTCCTGTAACACGAAGCCGATACCCTTGCCGCGCAGGGCTCTCCATTCCGTGTCACCCAGGTGATCGATACTCTTCCCTTGAAAAGTCAGGCGGTCAGCTTGGACATGAGAACGCGCGCCGGTAAGACCAACCAACGTCCGGGCCGTAACGCTCTTGCCTGATCCTGATTCACCAACGATCGCGACGCACCGGCCTTTCTCAACCGTGAAAGAGACACTCTTTACCACATCTCGCCGCGAATGCGCCG
Source organism: Bradyrhizobium nanningense (assembly GCF_004114535.1). GTDB lineage: Bacteria > Pseudomonadota > Alphaproteobacteria > Rhizobiales > Xanthobacteraceae > Bradyrhizobium > Bradyrhizobium nanningense. The sequence goes on along the minus strand of NZ_LBJC01000020.1, from coordinate 254,920 downwards.
GCCCGAAGGAAACGTTGAGGTTTTGTACCCCGAGCAACGGGACGCTAGCCGCGGGCGGTGTGGCATTTTGCCGGAAGGAGGCTGCGGGATAGGTCACGTTCATGGAAGCTCAATCCTTCCTTCCAGGCGTTGCTGCACGTACTGGCCGACAACAGTAACTGAGAGTGCTAAGGCAGCGATGGCAATACCGGGCATGACCTCGAGCCACCACGCATAGATCACGTAGTTACGCCCGGCATTGAGCAGCGCGCCCCATTCCGATGACGGGGGCGCAACTCCCAAGCCTAGAAAGGAAAGGCCGGATGCCCAAATGATGGCTTGCCCGACACCGAGCGTGAACATTGTCGCAAGTGGGCTGATTGCGTTGGGGAGAATATGCTTGAACAGGATGCGTCTCGGCGAGTGTCCTAGCGCCCTTGCCGCCTCAACATAACTGGTCGCTTTAACGCTCAGAACCTGCACCCTCACCATCCGCGCATATCCGGGCGATGTTCCAAGGCCGACGGCGATAACCAGCGTCGGGACCGAGGTGCCCAACAACGAAACGAAGAGAAGCGCAAGAAACAGAGTGGGGAGAGCGAACAAGGCGTCGAACAGCCGGCTGAGCACATTGTCGATCCAGCCGCCAGACAGGCCCGCCGTCACGCCGAGTATAAGCGCGAGGGCAAGGCTGAGCGCAGTCGCACCCAGCCCAATCGAGAGAGAATGACCTGTCCCTGCCACGATGCGGGAATAGAGATCCCGTCCGGACTGGTCCGTCCCCAGCCAATGCGTCAAGGAAGGGGCCTTCAGAGGTGACGTCAGGCTCAGCATTAAAGGATCATGCGTCTGAAGCAGTTTCGGCTCAATCGCCGCGATGAGGAAGAACGCCATAAAAAAAGCCGCGACATAGACCCGAACTGGAAATCTACGGGCGCCCGTCAGCACTCTTGCAGTTATGAACGCCTTAGCATGTCCGGCGGAGCTAGTGGCGAAACTCATGCCTCTTTCATCCGGGGATCGATGAGCTGCACCGTGAGATCCACGAACAAGCTGGTAGCGACAAACAGCGCAGCCGAAACCAGAATCACCCCTGACACGACCGGGACATCGCGTGTGGAGGTTGCTGCGACGAGAACGCCGCCCAGCCCCTGACGGCCAAAGACCGCTTCGATCAATACCGCGCCGGACAGCAGCTTGCCTATAATCCAGCCGGAAAGGGTGATCCCGGGCAAGGCAGCATGGCGCAGAGCGTGACGTAGACGGATACCGAGATCCCCTGTGCCGCGCATTCTCGATGAGGTGATGAAAGGTTGATCAAGAACCCGCGTGAATTCACTCAAAACCGCTTGACCAAGGAAGCCATAGATTTCCAAGGCCAGGGCGATCGTCGGCAGAACGAGGCCCATGAGGGTGTTGCCGCCTACGACAGGAAACAAGCGAAGCTGGATCGCGAAAACGACCAACAGGATTGTCGCCAGCCAATAAGGCGGAAGGGTTGCCAAGAAGACCTGAAGCCCGCCCAGCGCCTTGGGCCATATGTTGTCACGCCCAGCGAAAAGAACCGTGGTTGTGATGGTGATGATCCAGGCCGTCAACACGGCGGCAAAGGCGAGCGCAATCGTCGGTCCGATCTGGCGCCCAATCAGGTCCGTGACAGGTTGATATTGAACGTAAGACTGCCCAAGGTCTCCGTGCATCACGTCCCTTATATACCTTCCATATTGCACGATGACGGGTTGATCGAAGCCATATTTGGCGTTGATGGCGAGCAGTTGGTCCCGAGGAATCTCTCCCACGTTTCCGCTATTTGCATTGAAGATGATCTGGGCGCGTTCCCCGGGCATCAGAAACTGCACAAAGAAGGTGAATGTCGCCGCGGCCCAGACCACGATCACGCCGGACAAGAGCCGGCGCGCCAGCCAAAGGCTTTGATGGCCTATCATCTTCGCCGCATTCATTTCTTATCGGTGAAATATGCGTCCGAGAAAACGGGCTCGCCCACCGACCCGCTGTCGAGCCAGATGTCCTTCACATTATCGGCTAAAGCGAGGGTGACATCCAAAACCGTGTAACTCAGGGACGGCGCGTTCTCGACGATCCGGCGCTCCGCCTGCTGATAAACCGCGGTGCGTTGCTCCTTGTCAGCGGTCTGTTCGGCCTTCTGGATGATGTCCCACAGGGGCAGATCCTGATAGCGGGAGGGATTGAAAGGATTGCGGACACCATTCAGGTCGGGCTTGTACGAGATGCGATAGATCTCGGCGCCGGGCGCAACCCAATACAGGGGCACGATCTCATAGTCATTTGGACCAAGATTCTTTCCGGCCCAGAAATCAGCCTGATTGGTGGGCTGGAGGCGCACGTCGAAGCCTGCAGCCTTCGCTTGCTGCTGGATGATCTGCAGGACCTGATCGCCATCGGGAGGCGAAAAGGCGTTGGTGTAGGTGATGCGTATGATCAGCGCTTTGCCGTTCTTGCTGCGAATGCCGTTTGCATCGCGCACCGTCCACCCGGCCTCATCGAGCAGCTTGTTCGCCTTCTCAACGTCATAAGAATAGGATTTTGAGAGCTCGCCGACATATTCAGGCGAGCTTTGGCTCAAAGCGAAATTGCCCTCATAGGGCAGCGAGCCAAGGAACGCCGCTTGCACGGCAGCACGCCGGTCGGAGGCATAAGCAAAAGCCTGCCGGACACGCACGTCGTCGAACGGCGGTCTCTCGGAGAACAACGCAAGCCGAAGCGGCGTTCCGCCCGTGAGGTGACGCACGATCTTGAAGCGGGAATTGGCGTCTTGCCAGTTGACGGCCGGGATATGATAGACAACGTCGGATTCGCGGGACAGAAGCGAGCCGTAGCGTATCGTGGGGTCAGCGAGAAAACGCCACTCGATTCCTTCGACATAGGCTGGGCCTTGATGCTTGGCAGTGGCCGGGGCCGAATTGTAGTTTGGGTTTCGACGGAATATGACGTTCTTGCCGCGGTTCCATTTCTCCACGATGAACGGTCCCGAACCGACAGGGCTTTCGCAGTTCACGGCCTTGCCACGCTTCAGCCCCGTCGGCGATAGGATACCTTGCGAGGACTGCGCAAAGACATTCAGCAGCGGCTCGAATGGCGTCTTCAAGGTGATCTTGAGCGTCAGCGGGCCAGCCGCCGCCGCGGACTCGAAGACGCCCTTGAGATAAGGGCCGGCTGTGGGGTTCTCCAGCTCCGGATTGTCGCTCAGCCATCCATTGATGTTATCGACGACCGCCTGGGCGTCCAGAGGCGTCCCGTCCGTGAATTTGACGTCGGGCTTGATCTGGAAAATGTAGGTTTTGCGGTCATCCGAAACGCTCCAGGCGGTCGCAAGCCAAGGCAGGATTCTTCCGTCTTCAGCCCTGGCGACCAGATTGTCGCTGAATTGACGCTGCAGGTACCATTGCTGCACCCAGCCACCATAGAGGCACGGCGGCTCCTGGAAGTGACCGTACCGGATGATCCCGCCCGATTGCGGCTTGCCAGCAGAAGCATCTTCCGCCTTCACGGCATCCGCTATGGTAAGGCCAGACATCGCGATGGCGATGATTGCGGCGTGAGACTTCAGACGACGATTCATACTTTTGAGAAGAAACGCCGAACGAACGGCAGCCGGCTTAGACATGATAAGCTCCGAATATGAAGGGAGAAGAACTCAGGCGGCGGAGACCTGTTCGGCGCGCTCGCCCGGCAGAGGAATGCCAAGATGCTCGCGCAGCGTTTCGCCGCGATAGTCCGAACGGAACAAGCCGCGCCGCTGCAGAACGGGAACAACATGGTCGACGAACGCAGGCGTGCCGTCGGACAGAACATCCGGTATGACGTTGAACCCGTCCACTGCGCCAGCCCGGAACCACTCTTCGAAGGAAGCGGCAATCTGCTCCGGCGATCCAACCAGCACCCGGTGACCGTAAGCAGGCGCCTCGACGATGATCTCGCGGACCGTTTTGCCGGAGCGCACGAGCGCTTCCACAGTGCGATACTGGCCGATGGAAAAAGCCGCGTCCGCATGTCGCGGCAGTAAGTTGGGGTCGATTGGTTCGTCGATCTTCAGCCTTTCGGCAGGAATACCGAAACGACCGGACAGCACATCAAGGGCAACGTCAAAGTTGATAAGCTCGTCAAGCCCTGCCTTGCGCTTGATTGCTTCCTCTTCCGTTCCGGCAATGAAAGTGACGATGCCCGGCAGCACAAGGGGCGCCCGTCGTCCATGTTGAGAAGCAAACGACCTGAGGCGATCGGCCTCGCGCAAGGCGATTTCCAGATTGCCTGTCGACGAGAACACGGCGTCGGCGCTTCGGGCAGCGAACTGAAGCCCCTGATCCGATCCGCCTGCCTGGAAGATAACCGGCTGTCCCTGTCTTGAGCCCGGATGTGTCAGTGGCCCGCTGATGTCGAAGAACTCGCCGGCATGTCTTACCCTCTGCAGCCGGCTCGGATCACCGAAACGCCCCGAGGCCTGGTCCAGAATAAGAGCGCCTTCTCCCCAGCTCTGCCAAAGGGTTCGCACGGCCTCCACGAATTCTTCAGCGCGGCGATAACGGTCATCACGTGATTGCTCCTGGCCGCCGAAGCTCCTGGCCGTATAGACATTGGATGTCGTAACTGCATTCCAGGCCGCACGGCCGCCACTGACAACGTCAAGCGACTGAAATCGGCGCGCGAGGTTATAGGGCTCGTTGTAGGTGGTGGATGCCGAGCCGATTAACCCGACAAATTTTGTTTCTCGTGCGATGCTGGCAAGCGTAATCGTCGGCTCGATGCCATTGAGCGGCGGGCTTTTGTCGATTGCTGGATTGAGCGCTGGCGTATCGGCGAGGAAAACCGCGTCGAGCTTTCCACGCTCGGCGAGCTTTGCGGCTCGTACGTAATGTTCAACGTCGTAGAATGCCCCAGGAGGATTTCCGGGCCACCGCCACGCCGCTGCATGTCCCCCAGCGCCGTGCAGGTTCAAACCAAGGTGAAGCTCACGTTCAAGCGCTGACGTCATCACGCGGCACATGTGATTCGAGTGGAGGTGCACCGGAAGCTCAAAAACGTCATCGCGCTCCTCTCAATTTTCGGTAGCCATGAACCCGTCATGGCACTTCAACATTGTTGAGTAGCCGACCAGCGTCAACCATGCAGACGAAATAAGAATGCCTGTTTCAATTCGTGCCGCCCGATAATTGATTTTTGTTGGGAATGCATCACCGCACGGAACGATAAACTCCGCGACTGAGAAGCCCCATCTATCCGGTTTGCAATCGCATCGGCGGTCTTTGGGCTCCTCCCATGAATGTTCTCCCTCAGCACGGTGCGTGAAGACGCGACGCGAGAGGACCCTTGCATCCTATTTTGCACGCGAAATTAGCCGAATTCGCTACGATTAGGAGGGCACGCTTTTCATGTTCGTTCTTGTCTGCTTCCATGTTGCATCGAAATCGTTCAACGGAGAAAAAAGTGACGCGGCGTTGCGGACTTATGCAGCTGCGCTCGCCAAATAGCGCACAGACCATGGAGCCGCCCTATTCTTCAATTGAAGTCGCAAAAGCGATGGGCATTTCGCTGGACACTTTCTATCGCACGCGTCAGATCCGACACGAGCGCGACGGCTTGCCAGCGCCGATCAGCGCGCGGGGGCCGCTCAAATGGGAGCGCACGGGCTTCGACGCCTGGCTGACCCGACATCACCCCATGCGTCCAAAGACGATCGCCAATGACACATTCGTGCCACCACCAGCAGCAACCGATGCAGAACATCGCGAGCGGCTGAGAACGGCCTATGGCAATCATCGCGCTTGACATCGTAGATCGCCCCAGAGTCCAATAGGTGCTTTCTTACTTCGGCACCAAGGTTTGCTATGGCGGATCCGAAATTTCCGTACGTGAAGTGGCGTGACGGTCGCCCGCGTTCATCGCATGGCGCTTACGCCAGAGCACTTGGCTTCCTCGATTCCGACTTGCGCCATCCGCCCCACGATGAAAAAGGCCATCCGGTCGGTGCATGGTTCAATCTCCAGGAGGCCTCTGACTTTTCAGATAGACGAAGATCGGAAATCGATGCGGCGCGGCGCGCCGGCAAACTGCCCAAAAAGATAACTGTAAGGAAGCGTACCACAATTGGAGATCTTCTAGACGACTGGAGCAAATCGGCTGAGTTCAAGGCATTGTCGGCCGCCTCGCAATCATCCTACCGGAAGTGCATCTCCGCCATCCTGTATCGACCGCAGACGCGCGAGGCTGCTGCACGGATGCGTGCGGAGATCCGAGCCGCCCGACTGCTCGGCCTGGCGGAGCCCGCGCGAGAGCTCGAGGCGATCGCGACCGCGACGCCATCTTCGATTGGCAAGCCGGAGTTCCGCGCGTTCTATAACTATGCGAAATCAGTGCGCGGGCATCACATGGCGCTGTCGATGATCGCGACGCTGTCTGCCGCGTTCACTTGGGGTCAGGAAAGCATCCTGTGGCGCCTCGGACCAAACCCGCGAGAGGGCATGGAGTTCGATCATCCGGACGGCCGGATCGTGCTGGTAGCGATGCGAGAATTTTCGGCATGGGTGGCTGCAGCCGATGCAATCGAACGGCCTTCGATTGGTGACAGCTTCTATCTTGCCCTGTTCACCGGGCAGCGCCAGACCGATCGTCTGATCATGCGTGACGAGGGTGACGTCGAGGGACGGCACGCGTTCCGGCAAAGCAAGACTGGCGAACTCGTCGACATCAAGGAGGCGCCACAACTTAGCGCAAGGCTAAGCGCTTCGCGCGCCAGGATAAAGGCGCTCAAGCTGCGGCTTCAGCTTGAGACAGTACCGCTCGAACTTGTCATCAACGAGGACAATGGCGAGCCATATGACGAGAGCACCTATCGCCATTGGGTATCAACCGCGCGGGCCGTCGCCGTCTTCGGCTTTCTCGCAAGTCATACCGCGCGTCAGGCGGTCGTCCGCGCTGAGCGGCTGACCTCCGAACTGATCAATACCGTCGACACACTGTTCGCGCCTTTCTCACTCGATTCAGAAAACAAAGCGAAACGGGCCCGCGCGGTCGATCAGCGCGCGGGTGCATTGGCGCGATGGCTGGATGCGCAGGCAACGCGCGACAGCAATGGGGAGACGGCGGCGTGGCGCCTGAAGCCCTGCCCGTCGCTAATGTTTGTCAATGTGGCCGGCGAACTCGACCAGAAACACGACCAGGACCTGCGCGATACTTGTGTGATGCTGCTTGATCGCGCCGGCTGCGACCTGCTGACCATCTGCGACATCACCGGGCACTCGTATCGAAGCGCGCAAACCATCGTGAAGCATTACCGCGCCCGAAATGCCGATCGCGCCGACGCCGGCATCGACCGGCTCGAATTGCAGGTACGCAAGGAAGGGATGAAGGGCTGACTGCGGGACCGGCCGAACCTCGTTCGGCGACAGCCCGTGTGCTCTGTTTATGTCGGTGATACCCTCGCCGGTTGCAACCGTCTCCTACAAAGTGCCACAAAGAACATTCAGAGAACGATACAGACTCGTCGCACGGCGTGCGACGTGCGACCACAAAAAGCGTCGCACGGCCACATTTTGTTCTATCCGCAGAAATGAAAAAAGCCCTTGTGGGCCAATCTCTTGAGAGTGGTGGGCGCACCAGGGCTCGAACCTGGGACCCGCTGATTAAGAGTCAGCTGCTCTACCAACTGAGCTATGCGCCCGAAAGGCGGTCAATGCCTTGCGAGGCCGGTCGTTTAGCAAAGCGATCCGGGTCTGGCAAGCGATGCGGTGAAGGTTTTTCCACAGTCCCCCAAAAGCGAAAAGCCGCTGGATTCCAGCGGCTTCGCCAAGGTCAATCCAGGGGTTGATCCCCGCAAAAACCCGCTTTGTTCAGAGCCGGCCCTCGCGGTCTCGTCCCTCGCCGCCATCACGGTCGAAACGGTCGTGGTGGAAGTGCTCCATCATGCGGCCCATGCCGCCCTCCATGAAGTGGTGGGGCGGGCCGTCCTCGCCGCCGCCGAACGGGCCGCGGTGGCGGGTCAGCACCGCGAGGCGCCGCTTCTGGCCCTCGTCCAGGGTCTTGTAGAGCGGATCGGCGGCATCGGCGATCTTCTTTAGAGCCGCCGAGGTCGCGCCCATGTCGTCGGCGCGCTGGCGCAGGCGGGCAACCGGGTCGTCCGGCTTGTCGGCGTCACCGGGACCGGCATTCATCCGTGCATTGGCGCGGTCGATGCGCAGCTTGGCGAAGTCCCGCACGGCGGCCTCGACCGGCGGCCACAGCTTCTCCTGCTCGGCATTGAGCTTCAGCCCGGCATGGACGGCGGCGATCCGCGCGTCGACGAGGGCGGCGCGGTCCTCCGGGTTCATGCGCATGTGGCGGATGTGCTCCATCCACGGGTGATGATATTGGGCGTAGACCGCGCCCGAGCCGGCTATGCTGAGCACGGCGATGGCGGCGATGGTGAATTTCCTCATCCGAACCTCCTCTGGAAGGACGTCCATGAAGATGGGCGCGGTGCGGCTGAGGCGCAACTTACAACTTGGACAGGGAGCGCGTCCTTACCAAGATGTAACGACCGATTTTACCTCCAGCCGCAATCCGGAAATCATTCGCAACAAAAAGGCCTCCGTGCAGATCGCACGGAGGCCCTTCGTTCGTCGTTCGGATGGATCAGTTCGTCGTACTCTTGGATTCCTTGAGGAATTCGTCGATCAGCGGTTGGCCGACGCGGCTCGCGGCATCCTTGTAGACCGGCTCCATCGCCTTGCGCATCGCCTCGTTCTGCTCCGGCGTGAGCTTGATGATCTCGCTCTTGCCGCTCTTCTTGATCTCGGCCAGCGCGTCGTCGTTCTCCTTCTGCGACTGCGCGTTGCCGAATTCGGTCGCTTCCTTCATCGCCTTGGTGAGCTGGTCGCGGATGTCGGCCGGCAGATCGTCCCAGAACTTCTTGTTCACGATCACGACGTAGCCGATGTAGCCGTGATTGGTCTCGGTGATGTACTTCTGCACCTCGTGCATCTTCTGGGTATAGATGTTCGACCAGGTGTTCTCCTGGCCGTCGACCACGCCGGTCTGCAGCGCCTGGTAGACTTCCGAGAACGCCATCACCTGGGGCAGCGAGCCGAGCGCCTTGAACTGGGCCTGCAGCACGCGCGAGGATTGGATGCGGAACTTGACGCCCTGATAGTCGGCGGGCGTGACCAGCTTCTTGTTGGCGCTCATCTGCTTGAAGCCGTTGTCCCAATAGGCAAGGCCGGTGATGCCCTTGGCATCCAGCAGCTTGAGCAGCCTTGCGCCGAGCGGCCCTTCCGTCACCTTCCGCAGCGTCTTCAGGTCGGGCAGGATGTAGGGCAGATCAAACACCTCGAACTCGCGGATGCCGAGCGGTCCGAACTTGGAGTTGGACGGCGCCAGCATCTGCACGCTGCCGAGCTGAAGCGCTTCGAGCTCTTCCTTGTCCTTGTACAGCGTCGAGTTCGGGTAGACCTCGACCTTGACTTTGCCGCCGGTGTATTTCTCGGCCAGCTCCTTGAACTTCTCCGCTCCCTTGCCCTTCGGCGTGTCGGTGGCGACGACGTGGCTGAACTTGATGATGATCGGTGATTGCGCCGACGCCGGCCCGGTCAAGCCAAGTGCCAATGCCGCGATGGACGCGGCGATCGCGAAGGTGCGCATATTCTCTCCCTGTTGCTATTTGGGCCGCCCGGCGTGCGGGCAGCCAATCCTCATGCCGGCAGCATCAATACAGGCCGCCGGCCTTCGCTGCTATTGGCCGTTAGCAGGGCAGGTATTCATGGTGGATGCCGCACGCACGGCTGCGCTCCCTCTCCCGCTTGCGGGAGAGGGTTGGGGAGAGGGTGTCTCCACAACGGGACAATCCCTCGGAGGAGAGAGCCCTCACCCGGCGCTATGCGCCGACCTCTCCCGCATCCCCCTTCGCCAAGGCTTCGGCGGACAAGAGCGGGAGAGGTGCAATAACTCCCAACTTCGTTTCTTCAGCTCGCCGCGGCCGTCGTCACATTGTCGCGCTGGCGCTTCATGACGATCTTGTTGAGCGCGCCGAGATAGGCCTTGGCGGAGGCCACCAGCGTATCCGGATCCGCCGCGCGTGCGGTCATCGAGCGGCCATCCTGCGACAACCGCACCGACACTTCCGCCTGCGCGTCGGTGCCTTCGGTGACGGCGTGGACCTGGTACAGCTCCAGCTTGGCCTCGTGCGGCACCAAGCGCTTGATGCAGTTGAACACCGCGTCCACCGGACCGTTGCCCTCGGCCTCCTCGATCCTGGTCTGGCCGTCGACGTCGAGCTTCATGGTCGCGCGCTGCGGGCCATGGGTGCCGGCGATCACGGTCAGCGAGGTCAGCTTGATGCGGTCGTGGGACGCCGCCATCTCCTCGTCGACCAGCGCCTCGATGTCCTCGTCGTAGATGTCCTTCTTGCGGTCGGCCAGAGCCTTCATCCGCGTGAACGCATCCTCCAGCTGGTTGGGGCCGAGCTTGTAGCCCATCTCCTCCAGCTTGTGCACGAAGGCATGGCGGCCGGAATGCTTGCCGAGCACCAGCGAGGACTGCTTCAGGCCGACCATCTCCGGGCGCATGATCTCGTAGGTCGAGGCGTCCTTCAGCACGCCGTCCTGATGGATGCCGCTCTCATGCGCGAACGCGTTCCGGCCGACGATCGCCTTGTTGTACTGGACCGGGAACGAGGTCGCCGCCGAGACCAGCTTCGAGGCGCGGGTCAGCTGCGTGGTGTCGATCTTGTTCCAGTACGGGAATTTGTCATTGCGCACGTTGATCGCCATCACGATCTCTTCGAGCGCAGCGTTGCCGGCGCGTTCGCCGATGCCGTTGATGGTGCACTCGACCTGGCGCGCGCCGCCGATGATGCCGGCCAGCGAGTTCGCGACCGCCATGCCGAGATCGTTATGGCAGTGCACGGAGAACACCGCCTTGTCCGAGTTCGGCACGCGCTCGATCAGCGTCTTCATGAAGTGGGTGTATTCCTCCGGCACCGTGTAGCCGACGGTGTCGGGGATGTTCACCGTGGTGGCGCCGGCCTTGATCACGGCTTCGACGATCCGGCACAGGAAGTCCATCTCGCTGCGGGTGCCGTCCTCGGCCGACCATTCGACGTCGTCGATCTGGTTGCGGGCGCGGGCGACCATGGCGACCGAGGTCTCGAGCACTTGCTCCGGCGTCTTGTTCAACTTGACCCGCATGTGCAGCGGCGAGGTCGCGATCACGGTGTGGACGCGGCCGCGCTTGGCAAACTTCACCGCTTCGGCGCAGCGGTCGATGTCGGCCGGATGGGCGCGGGACAGGCCGGCGATGACGGAATTCTTGGAGCGGCGGGCGATCTCGCTCACCGCTTCGAAGTCACCCTGCGAGGTGATCGGGAAGCCGGCCTCGATGACGTCGACGCCCATATCGTCCAGGAGCTCGGCGACCTCGAGCTTTTCCTCGAAGGTCATGGTGGCGCCGGGGCACTGCTCGCCGTCGCGCAGCGTGGTGTCGAAAATGATGACGCGGTCCTTCTCGGACTTGTTCACGGTGGCCATTTCAAATTTCCTTTTGAGCTTTTGCGCCGTTCAGACCGTCTGTTCCTGGCGCTTGAGGTGTCCGGTGATCTCGACCCACCCCTGAGCGCCCAGGCGCATGGCGCCCAGCCGGCCCTCAGGGGCAGCTAAGAAGAAGCCCGCCAATCAGGAGGGTGGGCAGCAGCGCGGCCGGGATCGTGGCGGCGGCCAGAGCCACCTCCCCCGAAATCCCCTCGATTTGGCCGCGAATCAGCATTGCCAGACCCTTTTGAGCCCAGAAATCCTCGGTCAAAACCGTTGACGGTTGGTTGCCGGGAGGCTCAGTCGCCTGTTTCTAGACGAGAAATGGCAGCAACTGCAACGCCAAAAGATGGTCAAGGGGGCTGACCTGGTTGGGGGCCTGGTGTCCCGGACGGCGCTGCAACGCCCTGGCGTTGCAGCGCTGTCCGGGACCCCAGGAGGCAGCACGGCACGTGGCGAGATCGGCCCCCGGCTCTGCAGCGCACCACCCCCGATGATGCTTCGCATCGCCGGGCCGCTACACTTGCGTCCGGGGCACGAGAGTGGAGTGCGATGCACGTACTCTCTCGCCCGTCATTGCGAGCGTAGCGACTTTTCCGCCGAAGCCTTGGCGAAGGCGGAAGCAATCCAGAATCCTTCCGCGGAGAGACTCTGGATGGCTTCGGATGGCTTCGTCGCACCAGCGCAAAATTGCTACCCCGCGCGGCGGGCGCGGGCCCTCGTCTCCCAGCGGTCCAGCATCTTGCCAAGCTCGCCGTTGACCACGGGGATCGCCGTGATGGCGCTTGCGATCTCGTTGGTGTTGGCGGGCGCGTTGGCGGGGAGCCAATCCGGCTCGGTATATTCGCGCCAGCGACGGGCTTCCGCGCGTCGTTTGTTGGAGATGTATTCACGCGTGTAATAGCCGGCCGCGAATGCGATCCCCAGCAATACGATCAATACGATGACGCCAGCCACGCTCAACTCCGTTCATCGCCCCCGGACGGCTTCTGCGTGGCAATCCGCGCGAAATCATGGCTTGAACCGGGCCGAATGCGTTGCATGCCGGCATCTGCGCCAAGCAAATTTTGTGCAAGCCTGTGGAACATTTCCGAGACTTGCAAACGGCGCAAGACGGACGCGAAGCGCGTCCGCTCCAAACGCATTCGAATATGACGGGATTGCGGCCCCGGCATCGCGCGAGAATAATTCCACCCCTCGCAACCGGCGCTGGACCGCATTAACCTCCGGTTGCTCGGCCGGATCAACCGGCCAGCCGAACATGACTGGGAGGACGCGATGACACGCCAAGAACAGCGTGAGCAGGAGCTTGCGCTTTCACGACGAACACTTGTCCGGGGGCTTGCGCTTGGCGCCGCGGCCACCGTCGCCGGCCCTGCGCTGGCCCAGACGGGACCCGCCGCACCGCCGACCACCATCACCACCCCGCCGCGCGATTTCAGTCCCCATGGCGCGCCGACCACTTATTTCTGGGACCCCGACATCATCGCGGTCGATCCGTCCTTCAACGATCTCGCGCAGCCCAACACCGCGATCAAACGTCTCTACACCGGCGTGCTGTGGGCGGAGGGCCCGGCGTGGAGCGCGCAAGGACGATATCTCTTGTGGAGCGACATTCCCAATAACCGGCAGATGCGCTGGAGCGAGGACGACGGCCGCGTCAGCGTGTTTCGCACGCCGTCCAACAATTCCAACGGCAACTCCTTCGACTTCCAGGGCCGCCAGCTCTCCTGCGAGCACCTGACCCGCCGGGTGACGCGCTACGAGCATGACGGCACCGCCACCGTTCTCTGCGACAATTACAACGGCAAGAAGCTGAACTCGCCGAACGACGTCGTCGCGCATCCCGACGGCAGTTACTGGTTCACCGATCCGCCCTATGGCGGTCAGCTCTACGAAGGCGAGCCGGATGCCGCGGGCGGGGCGAGCAATGCCGGCGGCAAGCTCAATCCGCGGATCGGACAACCGGCCGGTTTCACACCGGGCAAGCGCGAGCTGCCGACCAATTGCTATCGCATCGACCCTTCCGGCCGCGTCGACCTCGTCGTCACCGAAGACCAGGTGCCCGATCCGAACGGCCTGTGCTTTTCGCCGGACTTCAAGAAGCTCTACGTGGTCTCGACCGGCAAGGGACCGGGCGACACCGGCCCCGGCGGCAAGGGCGAGATCTTCGTGTTCGACGTCGGCGCGGACAACAAGCTGTCCAACCAGAAGCGCTTTTCCGACTGCGTGATCGACGGCGTGAAGTGCGGGCCGGATGGCGTGCGCTGCGACGTCAACGGCAATGTCTGGGCCTCCAGCAATGCCGGCCGCGCCGTCGGCTATAGCGGCGCGACGGCGTGGTCACCGGAGGGCAAGCTGCTCGGCCGCATCCGCCTGCCGGAGGTGTGCGGCAACATCACCTTCGGCGGCCCCAAGCGCAACCGCCTGTTCATGGCCGCGAGCCAGTCGCTCTACGCGGTGTTCACGGCGACGCAAGGCGCGGGACCGGGCTGAGCCGAGCCCGCTGCATTCTGCAGGCTTGCCCCGCTATCGTAGGGTGGGCAAAGCGACTTGTCCGCCGTCGCTCGAAGAGCGAAGGCGGAAGCGTGCCCACGATCCCTTGGATACGGAACGAGATGGTGGGCACGGCGCTTTGCGCCTTTGCCCACCCTACGGCACCGCGCTTGTGCGTTTCATGACAGCTTGACGACGCGCTTGCTCCGGCCCGGTTCCGCGGCCGCAATCAAGCTGCACCGCTGGCCCATCTCCGCCATCAAACCGAAGATGATGCGTGACGCGGCAGGGCCGCAGCGCGGGGCGCGAGCATGATGCTCGGCTCGATCCGCGCCCGACATGGACCGGGGAGTTGCAAGATGCGCCATATGCCAAACGACACGATCTTCGTCAGCGTCGGAAGTCAGGAGCTCGTGCTCGTATTCGGGGACCCCGGCCTGCCGGTCGACGGCCGCGGCGGGAACGACAGCATGATCGCGACGGTCGATGGCGGGCCCAGCACCCTGCTGCTCGTCGGCGACGATGAGGACTTGCAGGGACGGTCGCACGGCGGGAACGACCATTTCGTCGCCGATGTCGTGGGCTTCGGGGTTTATGTCACCGTCGACGGCGACGCGCGGACGATGTCCGGCCATGCCCATGGCGGCAATGATGTTCTGAACGTCGACGCCACGGATTCGATCTATACGAGCACCTCCCTCTTCGGCGACGCCGAGATGGCGATGACGGGAGAAACGCGCGGCGGCAATGACGTCATCACGGGCACGATGGGAGACAGGGCGTACGGGACGTTCGTCGGCGATGCGGGCACGACCATGAACGACGATACTCGGGGCGGCAACGACATCATCAACGTCACCCAGGCCGGAGTCTATGGCGCGGCATCGATCTCGGGCGATGCACTGATCGACATGAGCGGCGAGGCACGTGGCGGCAACGATATTCTCATCTACACGATAGGCACCGAAGCGCGATCCGGAGGTGCGTTCATGGTTGGCGACGCGGACTACCTGAGTGACAACGCCCGCGGCGGCGACGACGTGCTGGTCGCAGCCGTCGATGGCAACCCCGACTCAACGTCGATCGCCATGTTCGGCGATGCCTCGAACATGTCGGGCAGCGCGCATGGCGGCAACGACATCCTCGTGGGCAGCGCGCGCGGCGACTGGCTATATGGCGACGCACACATCTACGCCCCAGCCGTGGACGGCTCGATCACTGGTGGCCGTGACCTGCTGAACGGCGGGGGCGGCAATGATCAGCTCTGGGGCGGACCGAACAACGACCTGTTCGTGTTCGAGGCCGGCTCGGGCCAGGACCTGATCAACGATTTCGATCAGGGCAACAAGGCCGGAGGCAGCACGGCACCCGAGTACGACGTCATCGACGTCCACGCTTACGGCTTTGCGGACTGGGCCGCGCTGAAGAGCCTGATCAGCGACGACAGCGTCGGCAATGCGGTGATCCAGCTGACGGCCAACGACACGATCACGCTGGAAGGCATCCACGCCGCCGATCTCACCGCCAGGGACTTCATCGTCTGAGGCGCGGCTTGCTGTCCGCCGAACGCTTATGACAAGGCCCTCGCTGTCACCCCGAGCGGCCTCGCGTCGTGCAGAACGCAACCAGGCGCACTGGCACCGAGGGACCCATCCTGCGATCCTGCCGTTAATCCCGACGCGGCCCGGAGCAGTCAGATGGACGATAGACCCAAAAGAACCGACAGCCTGATGCAGGACGATGGCTTCGTCCGGGTGCGAGGCGCGCGCGAGCACAATCTCAGGAACGTCGACCTCCGCATTCCCCGCAACGCCCTCGTCGTGTTTACGGGCGTGTCGGGTTCGGGGAAATCCTCGCTCGCCTTTGGAACGATCTACGCCGAGGCGCAGCGGCGGTATCTGGAATCGGTGTCGCCCTACGCGCGACGTCTCTTCCACCAGATGCAGATCCCCGAGGTCGACGACATCGAAGGCCTGCCGCCCGCGGTCGCACTGCAGCAGCAGCGCGGGGCGCCGACGACGCGGTCATCCGTCGGCAGCGTCACCACCATCTCGAATCTGCTGCGAATGCTCTATTCCCGTGCCGGCGACTACCCGCGCGGACAAGCGATGCTCTATGCGGAAGCGTTCTCGCCGAACACGCCGGAGGGCGCCTGCCCGACCTGCCACGGCATCGGCCGAATGCTCGACGTGACCGAGAAGTCGATGGTGCCCGACGACACCAAGAGCATCCGCGAGCGTGCCGTCGCGGCCTGGCCGAGCGCCTGGCAGGGACAGAACCTCCGCGACATCCTGACGACGCTCGGCTACGACGTCGACAAGCCCTGGCGCGAGCTTCCGAAGAAGGACCGCGACTGGATCCTGTTCACCGAGGAGCAGCCGACCGTTCCGGTCTATGCCGGTTACGATGCCGCCGAGGTCAGACGCGCCCTGCGTCGCAAGGAAGAGCCGAGCTATCAGGGCACCTTCACCGGCGCCAAACGCTACGTGATGCAGACCTACGCCAAGTCCGAGAGCGCCATGATGAAGCGCCGCGTTGCGCAATTCATGATCACCAGGGACTGCCCGACCTGCCATGGTACAAGGCTCAAGCCCGAGGCCCTCAAGGTCAAGTTCGCCGGGCTCAACATTGCCGAGATGTCGCACCTGCCGCTCACGCAGCTGCACCAGCTCATCAAGCCGTTTGCAAGAGCATCAACGGACAAGTCGGAGAAGGCCGTCGTCGTCAGGCGAATCTGCGAGGATCTCTCGGCCCGGCTGGCGGTGCTGCTCGACCTCGGCCTCGGCTATCTCGCCTGCGAACGGAGCACGCCGACGCTGTCGCCCGGTGAGTTGCAGCGGCTGCGTCTGGCGACGCAGGTCCGCTCCAACCTGTTCGGCGTCGTCTATGTGCTCGACGAGCCGTCCGCGGGCCTGCATCCTGCCGACACCGAGGCGCTGCTGCGGGCGCTGGACCGGCTGAAGCGCGCGGGCAACTCGATCTTCGTGGTCGAGCACGAGATCGAGGTGATCAGGCACGCCGACTGGCTGGTGGACGTCGGGCCCGACGCCGGCGAAGGCGGCGGGCTGATCCTCTACAGCGGGCCGCCGGCCGGACTCGGCGAAATCGAGCAATCGCGAACGGCCCACTATCTCTCGCGACCGAGAAAGCCACTGCCGGCTGTTCGTCGCGAGCCGAAGGGGCGTCTGAAAATCAGCGGTGTCGTCCGCAATAATCTCCGCGGCCTCGACGTCGACATTCCGCTCGGCATCATCGCCAGCATCACCGGCGTGTCGGGCTCCGGCAAATCGAGCCTGATCAGCCAATTCCTCGTCGACACCGTGGCCGCGCATCTCGGCCACACGCTTGCTACCGATTCCGACGACGACAGCCTGGCCCCGACGGTCGTGACACTGGGCGGCAGGATCGTTGCCGGCCTCGACCAGGTGAACCGTCTCGTCGTGGTGGACCAGAAGCCGATCGGCCGCACCCCGCGGTCCAACCTTGCAACCTATACCGGCCTGTTCGACCATGTGCGCCGGCTGTTCGCGGCAACGCCGCAGGCAAAGTCCCGCCGCTACGACGCCGGACGCTTCTCTTTCAACGTCGCCAAGGGACGATGCGCGACCTGCGAGGGCGAGGGCTTCGTCTGCGTCGAGCTCTTGTTCCTGCCCAGCGTCTACGCGCCCTGCCCGACCTGCAAGGGCGCGCGCTACAACGACAAGACGCTCGAGGTGAAGATCCGCGGAAAGTCCATCGCGGACGTGCTGGCGATGCGCGTCGACGAGGCCTTCGCGTTCTTCGAGGGCGATGCGACGCTGAACCGGTCGCTCTCGGTCGTGCGCGAGGTCGGTCTCGGCTATATCCGCCTCGGCCAGTCCGCCACCGAATTGTCCGGCGGCGAAGCCCAGCGCATCAAGCTCGCGACCGAGTTGATGCGTCCGCAGCGCGGTCACACGCTCTATGTCCTGGACGAGCCCACCACCGGCCTTCACCCGCGCGATGTCGAACGGCTGATCGCCCAGCTCGAGCGGATCGTGGACGGCGGCAGCAGCGTGATCGTAGTCGAGCACGACATGGACGTCGTCGCGCACAGCGACTGGATCATCGATCTCGGCCCCGGCGCCGGTGACGAGGGCGGCCGCATCGTCGCATCGGGAACGCCCGAACAGGTCGCCAAGGCCAGCGGAAAGACGGCGCGCTATCTGGCCCGCCGCCTGGCGCAGTGACGACACATCGCCTGGCCCGTCGCCGTCATTTCGCATTTGCGTTCTATGCCGGACGACGGACCTCGACTTTCGCCATGTTGACTTTCCACTATCCCCCTCCCCATACTTCGCAAAAAGATAACAACCAATCATAAGACGGTTTTGAGGGAGGATAGGATGCCGACTTCACGCAGGCAGCTGCTGAAGGGTACGGCGGCTGCCGCCGCCACACTCAGCCTCGATTGGACCAGGGCTCGGGCGCAGGCCGAGAATTTGCGCATCGGCCTGATCTACGATCTCACCGGCCCCTTTGCCGCCGGCGGCTCGGTCGCCTCGTCGATCGGCGCGCAGATCGCCATCGATCTCGTCAACGAGAAAGGCGGTATCGGCGGCAAGACCAAGATCGTACCGGTCGCCGCGGATTCCCAGAGCAAGCCCGACGTTGCGATCAACGAGGCCGAACGCCTGATCAGCCAGGAGAAGATCGACATCCTCAACGGCGTCTATGCGAGCTCGCATGCGGTGCCGCTGGCCGCGAAGGTCGAGCAGCAGAAGAAGATCCTCTGGATCACGACCGCGGTCTCGACCGCGGTGTTCAAGGACAAGAACCTGCAATACGTATTTCGCGCCCAGATCCATTCCGACCAATACGGCCAGGCCTTTGCCAGCTTCATCACAGAGCACGCGAAAGCCAAGCTCGGCATGGATCCCAAGGACGTCAAGGTCGCGCTGATCCACGAGGACGGGCCCTACGGCGTCGGCGTCGCCGCCGCCGACGAGGCCTATGCCAAGCAGGCCGGCATCCAGGTGGTGCTGCGTGAAGGCTATTCGGCCTCCGCGCCCGACCTGTCGGTGCTCGTCACCAAGATCAAGCGTGCCAAGGCCGACGTGATCTCGCATGCAGGCTACAACCCCGACATCACCCTGTTCCTGCGCCAGGCCCGCGAGAGCGGGTTGCGCTTCAAGATGCTGTTCGGGGCCGGCGCGGGCTACAGCCAGCTCGACAAGCTGCGCGCCACGTTCGGCGCCGACATCGACAATTTCTGCAACATCGATCCGGTGCCGGCACAGCTGCTCGATCCCGCAAAACTCGCGCCGGGCATGGGCGAACTGATCAAGACCATGGTCTCGCGCTATCAGGCCAAGACCGGCGCCACCGACGTGCCGCCGCACTGCTCGATGGGCTTCAACCAGACCTGGGTGCTGCTCAACAACGTGCTGCCGGTCGCCAAGGAGAAGTACGGCAGCTTCGAGCCAGAGGCGATCCGCAAGGCCGCGCTCGACGTCGACATTCCCGCTGGCGGCACCATCCAGGGCTATGGCGTGAAATTCTTCCCGCCGGGCACGCCGCTGTCCGGCCAGAACGAACGCTCGACCCCGGTGGTGATGCAGAACGCCGGCGAGCACATCTCGGTGGTGTGGCCGACCAACATCCGCACGCAGGACCCGGTGTTTCCGCTGCCGAAGGGCTCGACCTACGGGGCATAGCTTTGCTCGCCGCGAAGACGGTGCACCCTCTCCCTTTGTGGGAGAGGGTGGCTTCGCGAAGAGAAGCCGGGTGAGGGGTTCCCTCCCGAGTCCAACTCTTAACAAGCGCGCGGATAGAACCCCTCATCCGGCGCTTCGCGCCACCTTCTCCCGCAAGGGGAGAAGGGTTTGCAGTGTACTTGCGGCGACTTCTTCCCCCTACAACACCACCCTTCTCCCCTCCTCCGCGGCCCAGTACCCTGCGTAATTCACCTTGATCGTCTCGTAGGCCAGCGCGAGGTCGGAGAGCGGCTGCCGCCCGCTCGCCACGCACTCCATGAAATCCTGGATCTCCTGCAGATAGCCGCGCGTCCATTCTTCTTCGAGGCAGACATATTGCCAGCCGGTTTTGCGGTCGACCTTTTCTGTGATGTAGACCGAGGCGAGCTTCTCTTCGCTGGTCTGGTAGCTCATCAGATGATTGTTCGGCGTGATGTTGGCGAACAGCGAGCCGCCGGACGTGTAGGTCTCGATCAGGTTGCGCACGCCGCCCATGATCATGTCGCCGGAGAACACGGTCGCCTTGGTGCCGTCGGAAAAGGTGGCGGTGAGCGTGCCCCAATCTTCGACGTCGACGGGATTGGCCTTGATGCAGGTGCGCTCTTCGGGCTTGAGACCGGCGGTGACGTTGCCGACATCGCCGGTGACGCTGGCGACGCGAATGGTCTCGCCGCGTGCCTTGGCCTCGACCTGTTTGAGATAAAGCACGGCCGAGAGCGGGTGACAGCCCATGCGGATCAGCGAGCCGCCGCCGGTCATCGCCCATTGCGCGGCGTGGGCCGCGTGCGAGCCGGAATGACTCTCCTCGCCCTTCATGAACAGGATCTTGTCCTTCGTCGCCATGATGATCTCAGCGGTCTTGGCCACCGCGGGCGCGTAGACCCAGTCCTCGGCATACATGAACAGTTTTCCGGTACGCTCGATCGCGGCGCGCGTCCTGTCCATCTCCTCCAGCACGCGCTGATACATCACCGCCTTCGGCACATGACTGCCGATCGGCTGCGCGTCGCCGTCGCGGCCGAAATAGCCGGCGAACGGTTTCTCGCAGATCACGTGCTTGCCGGCCTGCATCGCCGCAATGATCATTTCCGCATGAAGATTGGGCGGGGTGCAGATGTCGACGACGTCGATCTCGCGGTCGGCGATCAGGTCGGCGAAGCTGCGGTAGACGCGCGGAATGCCGTGATGGCCGGCGAATTGGACGACGCGATCGCCACGCGCGGCCACCGCAGCAACCTCGACATCCACGCCATAGACGCGCCGGAACGCATACATGTGCAGCTCCGACACGAAGCCGCAGCCGACGAGTCCCACCCTGATCCTGGCCATAGCCCCTCCCTTGCTTGGGCGGCACTATAGCGCGCGAGCCGGCCTATTCCACGGCAACTCGCACCACGCCGGCGCTCATCATGCCGAGTGCACGGGCGGCCGGCACCGAGAGATCGACGATGCGCCCCCGAATGAAGGGGCCGCGATCGTTGACGCGGCACTGGATCGTGCGCCCGCTCCAGGACACTCTTAGCATGCTGCCGATTGGACGCGTGCGGTGTGCACAGGTCAGTTCGCCGCCTTTGCCGGCTTTTCCGTATCCATAGTATGAAGCAAGCCCAGTTTCGGCATGGGCAACAGAAATGGCAGAAAGCGAAAAACTGGCTAAAGAGAAGAATAGCGTGGTTTGCGCTCGCACGGCACCGCTCCCGGTTGGCCCCGCCCGGCGCTGCAAACGTCGATTTGTTCCCTCGAGTTCCAGGGAGACTGCCGCGCAATGCGCCGTAGTGCCATCACAGATTATTTCTGTTTGTGAAGGCCCTGCCTTTTTGCCTGTGACGATCCGTCCGCGTTCAGCTGAAGACGTTTCGTACGACGGCGGGACGCGCAGGCTTTGCCGTGAAGCCGGCCTGCTGCGTCTCGCCGCGATCGTGCTCATGCATTTTGCCTGCATGAGCCTGATCGTGTGACTCTCGCTGTAACCCGCGAGGGTTCACCAATATCGGCGATAATAGTGACGGTGATAGACCCGGTACGGCCGGTAATAGCCATAGCTATAATACGGACGATAAGGCCGATAATATCGCGGATACACCGGCGCGTAGCCGTAGCCGCCGTAATAGGCCGGGGCGTAACCATAACCGTAGCCGTAGGGATATCCGTAGCCGCCGTAATACGGTCCACCATAATAGCCGTACGGCGCGCCGCCGGCGATGGCGCCGCCGATGATCGCGCCGGCCGCGAGGCCACCAAGCGCAAATCCCCACCCGCCGCCGCGCCAATGCACCTGTGTGACGTCGTCGCCGGCCGCGGCCTTCATGGTCGCGACGTTGGTCGGCAGCGGGGCTGCCGTCGCCTCTTGGATTTGGCCGGCGATGACAACGCCGGCCAGCGAACAGGCAATTGCCGTTTTCCAGATCCTCATCGTCTCAACTCCTGTCTGACGTTTCGCTTGGAAAAGGATCGCAGCGACATGATCGGGCATCCTTGCGCCAAGTCAAAGACCGGATCTTCAAAGCCCGGATTTGCGTGCGGCGCACAAGTCTCATTCATGCCTCGTTGCAAGACGACCGTCGGCTTGCGAGGCGGGCCGCCGCCCTGCTCCGCCCCACGTAACCGTGGTGCGATTCCGGAGCCCGCGGCCAAGGCAAAGCATTAAGCTTCCCGCGTTCGCAACCAACAACCTACTTCACGATTTACTATGCGTACCGTTACTATCGGTTCCAAGGGCGCGGGGGCTTCTCGCGACAAATGGCCTCGGCCTGCGCCGGGGGGTGAGTGGGAGGATGACATGAGTGCCGTCGGTAATGAGCCGCTCGCCCGTCAGGCGCTGGCGTTCGTCCTGGCTGGCGGACGCGGCAGCCGGCTCCTGGAGCTGACTGACCGGCGCGCCAAGCCCGCCGTCTATTTCGGCGGCAAGTCCCGCATCATCGATTTCGCGCTGTCGAATGCCGTCAATTCGGGCATCCGCCGTATCGCGGTGGCGACCCAGTACAAGGCCCACAGCCTGATCCGGCACCTTCAGATGGGCTGGAACTTCTTCCGCCCAGAACGCAACGAGAGCTTCGACATCCTCCCCGCCAGCCAGCGCGTCTCCGAGAACATGTGGTATGTCGGCACGGCGGATGCGGTCTACCAGAACATTGACATCATCGAATCCCACGCCTGCCGCTTCATCGTGGTGCTGGCCGGCGACCATATCTATAAGATGGATTACGAGGTGATGCTGCGCCAGCACGTCGAGAGCGGCGCCGACGTCACGGTCGGCTGCCTGGAGATGCCGCGCGCGGAATCTAGCGGCTTCGGCATCATGCATATCGACGAGAACGGCTGGATCCAGGAGTTTCTGGAGAAGCCGAAAGATCCACCGCCGATGCCGGGCAAGCCGGACGTCTCGCTCGCCAGCATGGGCATCTACGTCTTCAACGCAAGATTCCTGTTCGACCAGCTCAAGCGCGACGCCGAAGACCCGGACTCGAACCACGATTTCGGCAAGGACATCATTCCATACCTCGTCAAGAACGGCCGCGCGATCGCGCACCAGTTCTCGACCTCGTGCGTTCGCTCCGGCAGCAACAACGTCGCTTACTGGCGTGACGTCGGGACGGTCGACGCCTACTGGTCCGCCAATATCGACCTCACCGACGTGGTGCCGGAACTGGATTTGTTCGACCGTGCCTGGCCGATCTGGTCTTATGCGGAGATCACGCCGCCGGCGAAATTCGTCCATGACGAGGAAAGCCGGCGCGGTCAGGCCGTGAGCTCGCTGGTCTCCGGCGGCTGCATCATCTCGGGCGCCTCGCTGCGGCGCTCGCTGCTGTTCACCGGCGTGCGCATCAACTCCTACGCCAATGTCGAGAACGCCGTCATCATGCCCTATGTCAATGTCGGCCGCGGCGCGCGCCTCAAGAACGTCGTGATCGACCGCGGCGTCGAAATTCCGGAAGGGCTCGTCGTTGGGGAGGATCCCGAATTCGACGCGAAGCGATTCCGCACCACCGAGCAGGGCATCTCGCTGATCACCCAACCGATGATCGACGGGCTCAATAAATGACGCCTGTTCGCGTCCTCGCGGTCGCTTCTGAAGTCTATCCCATCGTCAAGACCGGCGGCCTCGCGGATGTCGCCGGCGCGCTGCCGATCGCGCTGAAGACGCACGGCGTCGAGATGCGCACCTTGATGCCGGGCTATCCCGACGTGATGCGACTGGTCTCAGGCGCGGCGGAGATCCGGACCTGGCCGGATTACTTCGGCGGTCCCGGACGGCTGCTCGCCGGCTTCCACGAGGGGCTCGATCTGTTCGTGCTCGACGTGCCGCATCTCTATGCGCGGCCGGGCAACCCTTACGTCACCACCGAGGGCGTCGACTGGCCCGACAATGGCGTGCGCTTCGCGGCGCTGTCGCGCGTCGCCGCCGATATCGGCCACGGCCTCGTGCCCGCGTTCGTCCCCGACGTCGTGCACGCCCACGACTGGCAGGCAGGGCTCGCCCCCGCCTATCTGCACTATGACAATCGCCCGCGGCCCGCCACCGTGATGACCATCCACAACATGGCCTATCAGGGCAAGTTCGCTCCCGAACTGATTGGATCGATCGGCCTGCCCTGGCATTCCTTCAACGTCAATGAACTCGAATATTTCGGCGGCATCAGCTTCCTGAAGGCCGGCCTGCAATTCGCCGACCGCATCACCACGGTGTCGCCGACCTACGCGCGGGAAATCCAGAGCGACGAAGGCGGCATGGGGCTCGGCGGCCTCTTGCGCGCACGCGCAAGTGTGCTGAGCGGCATCCTCAACGGCATCGACATCGCGGTGTGGAATCCGGAAGAAGATCCGCACATCGCCTACCGCTACGGCGCCGAAGATCTCACGTTCCGGGCCGCGAACAAGGCGGTGCTGCAGCAGCAATTCAACCTTGATTCCTCGGACGAGGCGCCGCTGCTCGGCGTGATCAGCCGGCTGTCGTGGCAGAAGGGTCTCGATCTCCTGCTCGAGGCGATTCCGACCATTTTGCGCGAAGGCATGCAGCTCGCGCTGCTGGGCAGCGGTGACCGCGATCTCCAGGAGCGCTATCAGGCCGCGGCCCGCGCCAATCCCGGCCGGATCGGCGTCGTGATCGGCTATGACGAAATCCTGGCGCACCTGCTCCAGGCCGGCTCGGACGCGCTGATCGTGCCCTCGCGCTTCGAGCCATGCGGCCTGACCCAGCTCTGCGCGCTGCGCTATGGCGCGGTCCCGATCGTCTCACGCGTCGGCGGGCTCGAGGACACCATCGTCGACATCGGCGAGGCCGACGCCTCCGGCCGCGACGCCACCGGTTTCAAGTTTGCACCCGTGACAGCGGAAGCCCTCGCCGGCAGCCTGCGCAAGGCCAACGCCGCCTTCCACGACAAGCCGGCCTGGCGCCGGCTGCAACGAAACGGCCTTGCGACCGACGTCTCCTGGCGCAAGCGCGCTGGCGATTATGCCGCGCTGTATCGCGGACTGGTGGCGGCCCGGGCGTGAGGCATGACCGTGATCGAATCCATGTTATAGAGCCGGCATGGAACCCTTCGTGATCAAGCTGATCGGCTTTGCCGCCGCGACCTGCACCACCGTGGCCTATGCGCCGCAAGCCATCAAGGTATGGAAGACCCGCTCCACCGGCGACATCTCGCTCGGCATGTTCCTGGTCATGGTGCTGGGCCTGGCGCTCTGGCTGATCTACGGCCTGCTCTCTGGCGATGCTCCGCTGGTCGCCGCTAACGCCATCACCATGGTGCTCGCCGGCGGCATTCTGGTGATGAAGCTGAGATACGGGTGAAGGTAGTTGCCGCGTAGGGTGGATTACGCTTCGCCAATCCCCCCTACGAAATCATCCAAACACATACGAGGCCATGGCCACATTGGCGACCTCGTCGACGAAGACTCGCCTGCCGACATCGCTGCCGGCGGCGCCGGCGGCCACCATCAGCGGCAGCAGATGGTCTTCGCGCGGATGCGCCAGGCGCGCGCTGGGTGCATTCTCCCAATCAACCAGCATCGCGTTGCGGCGGGCCGGATCCGGGTTGCTGATCGCCTCGTTCAGATAGGCCTCGAAATCGTAGGAGACCGGCTTGGACTCGGGCCGGTTGAAGCCACGCATGTTGTGATAGGTCAGCCCGCTGCCGACGATCAGAATGCCTTCATCGCGGAGCGGGGCAATCGCCTCGCCGACCTTGATGTGCTCGGCCGCATCGTAAGCGGACTTCAGCGAGAGCAGCACGATCGGCACGTCGGCGTTCGGATACATCAGGCCGAGCGGCACGAAGGTGCCGTGATCGAAGCCCTGATTGGGATCTTCCCGGCAATCGAGGCCCGCGTGCTTCAACAGCGCCTTCACGCACGCGGCGAGCTCGGGCCTGCCCGGCGCCGGATATTTGAGGTGGTAGGTATGCTCGGGGAAACCGTAATAATCGTACACCATCGGCGGATGCGCCGAGGTCGACACGGTGAAGGCGTCGGCCTCCCAATGGCCAGTGATGACGAGCACGGCCTTCGGCCTCGCTGGCAGCAGCTGCGGCAGCCGGCCGAACTCCTGGGCGGTCCTCGCATATTGCACCCGCCTGTCTTCCATGAATGGCCAGGGGCCGCCGCCGTGCGACAGGAAGAGCGTCGGAAATCGCGTCATGGGCTCGTCTCATCGGCAATATGCGCGCGCCAGTGCCCGCGCGACCGGCGGCGAGCATAGGCAAACCGGCATGGTTAGCAAGTCGTTAACGATTTGCCGCCCAAAATCCGAGCTGTGGCCGAAGCAGTCGGCCTGAAGACAAGTGAGACGTGAGATGAGGAAGTTTGCGCTGGGGGACGTCGTCAACAGTGACAAGGGCCGCCGCGGCATCGTGCGCGCCGCCTTCAAGTCCCGCGAAGGCCAGCAGTTTTACGCCGTCGAGAAGGACGGCGCGATGGACTATCTCGAGGAAGACCGGCTGACACCGGCTCCCCGCGTCGAGCTCGCGGCTTAAATTCACGCTATTTTATCGCGCTAGCGCGCGAGCCGGTCCAGACGCTCCGCGAAGGGATCGTCGCCGCTCGCGATGCGGTCGTTCGCGATCAGCAGCAGGCGATCGCGGTCCGCCGCCGCAGCGTCCCAATGCGGCAGATCGGGACCGTTGGGATCGCCGCTCCTGGCGAAGTTGATCCAATAGGACCGCATGCGGCTTGCGACCTTGCGATCATCTCGCGAGAAGATGCCCGCCCCGGGCACGCCTTCCGCACCGAAAATGAACTGCAACTCCCGCCCGGACCCGCCTTCGGGATTGGCGCGCCGGGCCTCCGGCACATAGGCGAAGTGATAGCGAAAGGTTGCCGCGCCGCTTGCGGCGTGTAGGCGCGCTAACAATCTTGCGGGCTCGGTAAAGACCTTGTCGGTATAGAACCTCGCCGCAAGGTCTGAAGGCCTGACGAGACCGGGATAGAGTTCGCGCAGCTCATCGCTCGTGAGTCCCGACGATGCGACCTCCTCCTTGATATCGAGCTCGCTGTCGAAACCCGTCTCGTCATCGTTCGAGCCGATGATCAGGGGAATGCGGCTTTGGCGTCCGGCCGCAAAGCCGGCGGCAATATCCTCGGTCACCAGACCTCCATCCATCATCGGCGCGAAGCTGCGCCGCGATGTCTGCAAGAGACGGCTCTCGGCGGCCAGCAGGCGTCGCGGCTCTCCGGCGCGCACATTCGCCTGCGGTCCCAGCGCCGCCACGAACTGCCGGCCGACGGTCTCCGCCTCCTGCGCCGAGCGCAGCCGCGTGCGCGCGGGGATCGACTGCAGAATGGCCTTATGGAATAGACCGCGCGCTTGCGCGGACAACATCAGAAGCCCGATCGACGTCGCGCCGGCGTCGCGGCCAAACAGGGTGACGTTACGAGGATCGCCGCCGAACGCCGCGATGTTGTCGTGAACCCAATGCAGCGCGGCGATCTGGTCCATCAGACCGTAATTGCCGGAGCCGCCTTCCGACAGCGCGGGATCCGCAAGCCAGCCGAGCGCGCCGAGGCGATAATTGGCGGTCACGACGATGAGGCCGGCCTGCGCCAGCCTGGCACCGTCGAACAGCGGATCGCTCGCGGTGCCGCGGGCGAAGCCACCGCCATGGATGAACACCATCACCGGCAGCGGGCCATCGACCCCGAAGGGACGGAACACGTTCAGCGTGAGACAATCCTCGCTCGCCTCAGGCAGCGCCGGCTGAAGGCACGGCGCGCCGTAATCGTAGGCGGTGTGCATCTCCGAGCTTTCGGGCGTCGGCTGCGGCGGGCGCCAGCGCAGCGCGCCGAGCGGCGGCGCCGCGTAGGCCAGTCCCTTGAACGACGCCACCTCGCCTTCGACGGCGCCGAGCATCTGTCCTTCGCGCGTCAGCGCGAATGGAAACTGTCCGACCGGCTGAGCCACGGCCGGGCCGGCGAGCAAAAGGAATGCGGAAGCCGCAATGAGCGCAAGCACGGATCGCATCTTCTGGGCATTTCGATGCGCGGACGGGTTCCCCTGAGGTTATGTCCCCGAGGCGCCGGGAGGCAAGCCTCGCGGCTCACTCACCGCGCTTTGCGAGAATCTCCGCCAGCGCACGGCGCGCGACGATGCCGAGTTCACCCAGCGTGGAGTGTCCTGCCTGCGCCGCCTCGATCAGGCGTTCGGCAATGAACTTGCGGCTGTCGTGGTCGCCGCCATGCGGCAGTTGGCGGCACGTCTCCTCCAGGACGACGTCCATGTTCGCTTTGGTCCGCTCACTCAACTCGGGCATGACACTCGGTCACTACGCGTGGCTTGTAACCGCAAGCATACACAGGCGGATCGGGCATGATTAGCCCGGGTAATCACGGCCATTGTGCATCGCGATGCGTGTAGCGCCGCGACACTCGCGTGGCCACGATGCTGCCGCAAACGACTACCGAAGATTGCACTTGCTCTGATGACAAGCTGAACCTGCAGCGATAGCCTGCCGGCAAAACAAACATACGGGAGGAAATGCGATGTCTGATGCCATGGTTGCCACACGTGCCGTCGAGGAGCGCGGAACCGCTCAACAGGTTGACGTCGCCGTGGTCGGCGCCGGGTTTGCCGGCCTCTATCTCCTGCATCGCCTGCGCAAGGCCGGCTTCTCGACCGTCGCCCTCGAAGAGGCCGGCGACGTCGGCGGCACGTGGTATTGGAACCGCTATCCTGGCGCCCGCTGCGACATCCAGACCATCGACTACAGCTACACTTTCGATCCCGGGCTCGAGACGGCCTGGACCTGGTCGGAGAAGTACGCGACTCAGCCCGAAATCCTGCGCTATCTCGGCTTCGTCGCCGACCGCTACGATCTCAGGCGGGACATCCGCTTCAAGACCAAGGTCACCGAAGCCAGATGGGACGAGACGGCCGAGCGCTGGCTCATCACCACCGACAATGGCGAAGCGGTCTCCTGCCGCCATTACATCATGGCCACTGGCTGCCTCTCGGCGCCAAAGCCGCCTGAGATCGACGGCGTCAAGGATTTCAAGGGCGAGGTCTATTTCACCGGACGCTGGCCGCACGGCGGCGTCAATCTTGCGGGAAAGCGCGTCGCCGTGATCGGCACGGGCTCGTCGGCCATCCAGTCGATCCCGCTGATCGCCGAGCAGGCGGCGCATCTGACCGTCTTCCAGCGCACGCCGAACTTCGCGCTGCCCGCACACAATGGTCCCGCGCCGTCGGAGCGCATGAGCCTGCTGCAGTCCGACCGCGCGGCCTATCGAGAGCAGGCGCGCCAGTCGATGGCCGGCGTGCCCTATCCGCAGCAGATGGCGGTGAGCTGGCAGCTCAGCGATGCCGAGCGCCGCGCGCGGTTCGAGGAAGCCTGGGGCAAGGGCGATCTCGTCTACATCCTCACCCAGCTCTGGGCCGACCAGGCGGTCGACGTCGAGGGCAACAAGCTGATCTGCGATCTCATCCGCGAGAAGATCTCGGCAGCCGTGAAGGATCCCGAAACCGCCGCGGCGCTGATGCCGCACGACCATCCCTTCGGCGCCAAGCGTCCCTGCCTCGATACCAACTATTACGCAACCTATAACCGGCCGAACGTCACACTGGTCAATCTGCGCCAGGAGCCGATCAAGGCGATCAGCACCGGCGGAATCGCGACCGGCAAGCGCAGCTTCGACATCGACGTCATCGTGTTCGCGACCGGGTTCGACGCCATGACCGGCGCGATCCGCGCCGTGCATCCGATCACCGGACGCGGCGGCAAGTCGCTCACCGACGTCTGGGCGCAGGGGCCACAGACCTATCTCGGGCTCACCGTCGCGGGCTTCCCGAACTTCTTCATGATCACCGGCCCCGGCAGCCCGTCGGTGCTGTCGAACATGGCGGTGTCGATCGAGCAGCATGTCGACTGGGTGGTCGACCGCCTGGCTGCGCTACGCGATGCCGGCTTCACCACGATGGAGCCGACCGAGACGGCCCAGGCCGGCTGGAACAGGCACATGGCCGATTGCTCGATGCTGACGCTGCACCGGCTCGCCAACACCTGGTACACGGGCGCCAACGTGCCCGGCAAGGTGCAGGGCCTGATGCCCTATACCGGCGGCGTCGGCCCCTATCGCAGCATCTGCGACGAGGTGGTCAGCCGCGGCATGCTCGGCTTCAAGCTCAGCGGCCCGGACGGCGCCGCGCAATGCAATGACGGCGAGGTGGTGCGCCTGCAGCCGGATGTGCGGCTGGTGCTCAACTTGCTCACCTCACTCAATCTGCCGCCGATCGAGTCGATGGGCGCGCTCGGCGCTCGCGAGTTCGTGAACGAGTTCAACAAAGGGCGCCCCGCGGGGCGGCCGATCGGCGACATCGTCGACGGCACCCTGCCCGTCACGGGCGGCGCGTTGCCCTACCGCGTCTACAAGCCGGCGGCGCCGGGACCGCATCCGGTCGTGGTCTATTTCCACGGCGGCGGCTGGGTGCTCGGCGACGAGCAGTCGGACGAGCCGTTCTGCCGCGACATGGTGCGGCGGACCGGCATGATGTTCGTCAGCGTCGGCTATCGTCACGCGCCGGAGCATCGCTTCCCGACCGCCGCCGAAGACGGCTATGCGGCAACGCGCTGGATCGCCGAGCATGCCGAAGAGTTCGGCGGCAGCCCGGGCCCGGTGTTGGTCGCCGGCTGGAGCGCCGGCGGCAACGTCGCTGCCGTCACCTGCCAGCTCGCGCGCGACCGGGGCGGGCCCGAGATCGCCGGTCAGCTCCTGATCTGCCCGGTCACCGACTGCACCTTCGATCGTCCCTCCTACAACGACAATGCGACGGGCTACTTCCTGACGCGCTCGCTGATGTACTGGTTCTGGGACCTCTACTGCTCGCCCGCCGACCGCACCGATCCACGCGTCTCGCCGCTGCGCGGCAAGGTCGCCGGCTTACCACCGGCCTTCGTCGTGACCTGCGAGTTCGATCCCCTGCGCGACGAAGGCGTCGCTTACGCCGAGGCGATGTCGGCCGCGGGCGTCCCGGTCCAGCAGCTCCGGGCGCACGGCCATTTCCACTCGTCCTTCACCATGGTCGACGTGGTGATCACCGCCGTGCCGGGCCGGGTGCAGATGGCGGAAGCCTTGCGGCGCTTCGCCGGGCTGCCGCCGGAGGTCAGGCGCGACGAGTCCGGCCACGGCCAGGCCAGCCCAGGGCACAGAATCGCGGCGGCGGCGAGCTGATCGCGACAGCGCGGCCGGGAACCTTTTCGCGGCTGCTGCGTTGCGTTGGCGTGGCATTGAGATGCAGCGACAGGTGTAAGCCCCGGCACGCAAATCCGCGTGCTGGGGCGTTCTTTGCGTGAGGCGGGACGATGGGGGACGTTGTTGGCGAATCAAAGGTCGATTTCGGTGCGCTTGCCGCCCTGCATAAATGGCCATCGCTCGCAAACCAGCGCCGGCTGGACCGGGAGCCCTACCAGATCATCGAAGGCACCCTCGACGATTGCATCTCGGCGTTCATGAGCAAGCCGGCGGCAACTCGGCACCTCTATGAGATCCGCACCGTGGCGCAACCGCCACTCGTCACCGAAATCCTCTCGTCCGAGCACGTCATCGAGCTCTCGCGCTTGAGAGAATTTCTCTGACGACACTTCACGGAATCGCGCAGGAACATTCTTCCGGTTTTTCCCGTTAACGGGGATCGGAAGCCAAGTCGTAAGCCAAGTCGCGAGTGCCTGAGGATGCTTGAAGCTGGCGTGTCATCACCGATCGTACCTTACGGGGCGGACCAGACCTTGTTCGTGGTGGTCGATCGCCGCGATGAAAAGACCGAAATCCGCATCGAACGCAACGACCTCGACGCCACGATCGGCGAGCTCGTCGCCGGCTGCTTCAACGACCCCATCAAGGTGATTTCCTTCAACACGCTCGAACATTGGATGAAGGACATCTCGACCGACGTCGCCGGCGAGATCCGTGCGCGCTGCGACCTCTACGGAATAGAGCTGCCTGATTATCTCAGCGACTTCGTCGAAAGCCATTCCTGAAAGCGCTTTGCGCCGATTTACGCGGGCAACAAAAAGCGCCGCTTCCGCGGCGCTTTTCGTGTGGTGTGGTCACCTCAATGGTGCCAGAACAATGCCAGCAGCAGAATGATCGGCAGCGGCACGCCAAGCAACCAAAGCAAAGCACCTCGTCCAAAACCCATGATGTCCTCCTCTCTCCTGCCCAGATGACGCAGGAGAGACGAAGAAGTTCCTCGCTTCGCAGGAAGCACGAATGCGATCAGAGCATGGTTTGCGGGAGTTATGCGCGCCGATATTTGCCGGCGATGACTTCGATCTCGCGGCGGCGTTCGTCGGCGAAGGCCAGGAGCTTTTCGATCGTCAGCGTATCCGTGATCCGTTTGGCGAGCCGCTCGGCGCGTGCGGCCTGATCTTCGAGATACTGGATCGTGTTCAAGCGTCCGCCTCCCCAACAGCCCCAAATTGTTCGGACACGCATGGTGCTTGAGAAGCCGCTAACAGCCGGTTAAGCGCGCCGCCTTGTCTTGACGAGCGCGCTATTGCACGACCTCGAGCCGGACGTTGGTGATGCCCTTGTCGACCATGCCGAGCGCCTCGGCCGCGGACGGCGAGATGTCGACCACACGCCCGCGAACATAGGGACCGCGATCGTTGACCCTGACCGTGACGAAGCGGCCGGAATTGGTATCGGTGACGCGCAGCTTGGTGCCGAACGGCAGGGTGGGATGCGCCGCGGTCAACTCGTTCTTGTCGAACCTCTCGCCACTCGCGGTCTCCGTATCCGAATAGAAGCTGGCAATGCCGTGCGAGGCAGCCTGCTTTGCCTCGCCCGTCGCGTCGGGCACGCGCGCCCGGCTGATCGGACGTGGATGCAGCGCCGCCACACGGTGCGGGCGCTCGACCACGGCCTGCCGGCTGACGCCGGCGAGATCGGCCTTCTGGCGGCCGACCGGCGATTGCGCGCAAGCCGCAAGCGAGGCGGCGCCGGCGACGGCAAGCAGCAGCCGGCACGAGGTTGCGAAGGAAATCCGGGCAGTTTCGGCACGTGCAATGCGAGACATGGTACGCCCCTCCGAACGGGGGCGATTTTCGGTGGGCAATGAGGGCAGAACCTTGTCGGAACAAAAGCAGGCGTGGGGCCACCGCCGTTTCGCGCCAGCTGTGACGATTCCACCACAGTGACGCGTCCTGAATCGGGACAGGCCACGCAAGGTGGCCGGCCGAGCCGGTGTCTCAGTAATGCGGCTCGTACATCTGGGACTGGACCAGCGCCTTGACGTCGTTGGGCGCCGGTCCGTCCGCGAGCCCGCGCTGATAGGCGACGTCCGCGACGGCCGCGGCGATGCGGACCGAGACCTCGCGAATGCGCGGCAACGCCGGATAGAGACTGCCCTGCGCGAGGTCCTCCTTGCCGACGCAATCGGCGAGCGTATGGGCCGCCGCCATGAACATCTCGTCGGTCACCAGCTTCGAGCCGCTGGCGATGACGCCGAGGCCGACGCCCGGAAAGATGTAGGAGTTGTTGCCCTGGCGCGGCACGAAGCTGCGGCCGCCCAGCTGCACCGGATCATATGGGCTGCCGCAGGCGAACAGGGCACGGCCCTCGGTGTAGCGATAGGCATCCTCCGCCGAGCATTCGGCCTTCGAGGTCGGGTTGGAGAGCGCGAACACGATCGGCTGTTCGTTGAGCTCGGCCATTGTCTTGAGCACCTCCGGCGTGAAGGCGCCACCGACCGCGGCGACGCCGATGATCGCCGTCGGCTTCAGCGTCTTGATCGCGGTGAGGAAATCGGAGATCGGCGGTTGATCGGCATGCGCATAGCGCAGCTTGTGGCCGGAGAGACCCTCGCGGCCGCCGACGACGAGGCCGCGGGAATCGACCAGCCAAGTGCGCCGGAGCGCGTCTTTTTCGGAAGTGCCTTCCGCCATCATCGCGGACACCACGAGATCGGCGATGCCGGTCGCCGCCTCGCCCGCGCCGAGGAACAGGATCTTCTGGTCCTTCAGCTTGCCGCCACTCACACGCAGCGCCGAGAACAGACCGGCCAGCGCCACCGCGGCGGTGCCTTGGATGTCGTCGTTGAAGACGCAGGCTTCATCCCGATATTTGTGCAGCAGCTTGAACGCCGAATGATTGGCGAAATCCTCGAACTGGATCAGCACGCCCGGAAAGATCTTCCGCGCGGCTTGCATGAACTCGTCGACGAAGCTGTCATAGGCCGCGCCGGTCAGCCGGCGCTCGCGAAGGCCGAGATAATAGGGATCGTTGAGAAGCTCTTCGTTGTTGGTGCCGACGTCGAGCACGATAGGCAGGCACGTTTCCGGATGCACGCCGGCGCAGGCCGAATAGAGCGAGAGCTTGCCGACCGGGATGCCCATGCCGTTGGCACCGAGATCGCCGAGGCCCAAAATGCGCTCGCCGTCGGTGACGACGATCAGCTTGGCCTGATAGGGCCAGTTCTTCAGAAGCTCGGCGATCTGGCCGCGATCGCGCGAGGAGATGAACATGCCGCGCGGCCGCTGGAAGATCAGGCCGTATTTCTGGCAGGCGAGCCCGACCGTCGGCGTGTAGATGATGGGCTGGATCTCGTCGATATTGTCGACGACGATGCGGAAGAACAGCGCCTCGTTGCGGTCATGCAGCGCGTTCAGCGCGACATATTTTTGCAGATCGGTCGGCAGCGTGCGCAGATTGGTGAGAACGCGCTGCGCCTGCGTCTCCATCGTCAGCACGCAAGGCGGCAACAGGCCACGCAGGCCGAGTGCGGCGCGCTCGGATTCCGTGAAAGCGGTGCCCTTGTTGAGCAAGGGATCGCGCAGCAGCGCCATGCCTTGCGGCGGATTGGACGACGTCGATTGGGCAACGACCCGGGCAGGTCTATTCACGAATTCCCCCAAGCTTCACATTGAACTACGGACATTGTCGGCCAGCGCTCCATTGAGATCAAGGACGTAGAGACTGAAGCGTCGATTGTGATCTCGCAATGCAGCGAGACTCTCGCGAACGACTGGCAGTTGCGCGAGACGCAAAGGTTAACGCGGCAAGACTCGTGCACCTCATGGTGAGGAGGCGCGTCAGCGCCGTCTCCGGACAATGCTTCGCATCGCCGGGCGAACCATGAAGGCCCCACTCTCGCATTGGATATGCACGATGCTTCGGCATCGGGACTGGACTCCCTCTCCCGCTTGCGGGGGAGGACTGGGGTGGGGGTGTCTCCGCGTCGGGATTGTCGAGAATGTGCCTGCGCGGCGAGAACCCTCGCCCGCCGCGCTCGGGACGATGCTTCGCATCGCCGGGGGCGCGTCGGCCTCTCCCGCAAGCAAGCGGGAGAGGCGGAGCAAGCGCCTGCAGCGCGGCCTCCTCAGAATGAGAGGGCACATGTGAGGCAGCGCTATTCAGGCTTGATGTTGGCCGCCTTCACGATCGGCCACCATTTCTCGGTCTCGGCCCTCTGGAACGTCGCGAGCGCTGCGGGCGTCTGCTGCTCCGGTGGTGGAATCTCCTGGCCCAGCTCGGCAAAGCGCTGCTTGACGGAAGCGTCGGCAAGCACGGCGACGATGGCCGCGTTGAGCTTGGTGATGATGTCCTTCGGCGTGCTCTTCGGTGCCCAGATGCCGTGCCAGTAGGAAATATAAAGGCCAGGCAAACCTGCTTCGTCGACGGTCGGCACATCGGGTGCAGACGGAAGCCTGGTCGGCGAGGTCACCGCGAACGCCTTGATCGCACCGTTCTTGACGTGCGGCAGCGAGTTCGACGCCTGATCGAACATGATGTCGATCTGGCCGGCGACGAGATCGATCATGGCGGGGCCCGCGCCGCGATAGGGCACGAACTGGAAGTCGGTGCCGGTCTTGTCCTTGAAGAAGACGCCGGCGACATGGGCGCCCGTGCCAGCCCCGGCCGTCCCGGCCGTAGCCTTGCCGGGGTTGGCCTTCAGCCACGCGATCATCTCTTTCAGATTGGCCGCCTCAAGCGACTTCCTGCCGACGATGAGCTGCGTTCCCATCGCGATCATCGCGACCGGCTCGAAATCGGCGACGACGTCATAGGGCAGCTTGAAGATCGCGCCGTTCAGCACATGGGTGCCCCAATGGCCGATCGTGATCGTCGTGCCGTCGGGGGCCGCACGCGCGACGCGGCTACCGGCGATGCTGCCGGAGGCACCGGCCACACTCGACCACGATTGTCGTGTGCAGCTCGGCGGCGATCCGTTCCGACAGGATCCGCGCCAGCGTATCGGTCGGACCTCCCGCCGCGAATGGTACGATGAGAGTGATCGGGCGCGAGGGAAACGGCTGCGTGTGACCCGGTGCCATCCACGGGGCAGATCCGGCCAAGGCGCACAAGACGATCACATGGCCGCGCAAGCCAGCCCACAGCCCTCGTATCATTCCGCCCATCCATTTTCGTCGCCCGCATGTTGGCAGCGGGCTGGAGGCAGAGTGAACGCTGCCGGACGCGCGGAGGCAAGCCGGATTATCGAACCGCTATCCGGCCGCCCGCCGCGGCGTCAGGTTGGCCGAGCCATCGGCCGGCGGCGCGACATGCATCAGGATGGTCTGGGTGGCGGATGCGACGTCGATGCCGTTCTGCTGGAAGCGCAGCTTCATGCGGCGGTTGAATTCGCGCTGGACCGGCCAGCGCCCGGCTTCGGTGCAGCGGATTTGGCCGACGATCGACACCATCGCGCCGTCCACCTTGTCGACGCCCCACAGCTCGAGGTCGCCGCGGATCAGCGCGCGGAATTCGCTCTCGCGGCGCATCTCCTCGACGATGTCCTTGAGGATCTGGCTGGCGCGGTCGGTGTCTTCCTTGTAGGCGACGTTGACGCTGACCGAGGCGTTACCGGCGCCGCGGCTCGCATTGGTGATGGTCGTGACCGCGCTGAACGGCACGATGTGCACGGCGCCGTCGCCCGCGCGCAGGCGGATGGTGCGGATCGAAACGTTCTCGACCACCCCGGACAGCCCTGACACGCTGACATTGTCGCCGACCTGCACCGTGTTCTCCAGCAGCAAGAAGAGGCCGGTGATGAGGTCCTGCACCAGCTTCTGCGAGCCGAAGCCGATAGCGATGCCGACGATGCCGGCGCCCGCCAGCAGCGGCGCGACGTTGACGCCGATCTCGCTCAGCGCGGTGAGGCCGACGACGGTGGCGATCAGGCAGAGCAGCGCGGTGCGCAGCATCGGCTGGAAAGTGCGCAAGCGCGCGGCGCGGGCGTAATGCCCATCGCGCGACAGCGTGTTGATCTGGCGGTCCAGCAGCGCGTTGCTGGCTTCCCAGATCGCCGCTGCGATGGCGACGGCGAGACCGATCGTCACCACGGCCGAGATCAGACGGCTGCCGATCTGGCCGCCATAGAACCAGACGATGGCATCGACGCCCCAGACCTCCAGCACGGCCACGAAGCCGATGAAGACGATCACGCCGGATACGATCTTGCGCAGCAGCGGCAGATAGCGGTTGGCGCGGATCTCGAGACCCGGAAAGCGCTGGAGAATCTCCGGTTGGATGCGGAAGCCGCGGTCGATCAGACTGAGCGTCAGCATGATTGCGACGCGCGTGATCACAGCGACCACGATGGTGCCGACGAAATATTGCAGCAGCAGCGAATAGCCGTTGCGAATGTTGAGAGCCCATACCGCCCACAGCGCGAGATCGAGGGCGATGGCGAGATAATGCCACCCGCCGGCGATGCGGTTGCGCAGGCGGGCTGCAATGCCCTGCCGGTCGGCCGGTGCACGGATGGCCTCGGCGACCTGGCGACGGCATTGCAGGATGATGACGACGACGAAGAGGTGCACGATCAGCATCACCATGCGCAGCAGCGCGGCATAGCCGGCGCGGTGCAGACCGAGCAGCAGCGCCACATTGGCAAAGGCGATGCCGGAGACGCCGACGCCGACGATGCGGCGCGCCCAGATCTCGATATAGGCCGCGGTCTCGGCTCGCACCGGGAACAGGCCGAACGGCCCGGCCAGCGCCCGGACGATGCAAATCAGCCCGCGCGAGAACGCATAGGCGTTGACGACCGCGAGGATCACGAGGCGAACAATGGTAGGCTGGCCGATCTCGGTGCCGAGCAGCGCCGTCGCGACACCCACGAAGACGAGAACGGGAAGCAATTCCAGGACGAGGCGGCCGAACACGGGGGGCAGCCGCAGCATGATCTGCCAGACGCGTGCAAGGCTGTGACGCCGCTTGTGCAGCTCGGGCGAGGGGGTGACATCGACGAGCGACGACGGCGGATCGGCAACCGGCAGCACCTGCGCCGGCAGATGCGCGGTTTGCGGCACCCGTCCCTCCAGGAAGGCAACCGGGCGACGGATCAGGCGGAACAGCACCCATTCGGCCGCGAGCGCGCAACCGATCACCAATGCGAGCTTCCAGGCGATCTCGATCAGAAGGTTATAGGCCGCGGGATCGTTGGCCGTCCGCATGATCCAGTAATAGAACGCCGGGAAATGCGTGATCGTCCGCGCCACGCTGGCGATCTCGCTCGAGATCTCGCCGATCTCCTCGGACACCGTGAGCAGGAGCTGCGCACCGAGACCGTCGGCCGAGAGCGGGATCGGCGACTTCTGCTCGGGTGCGGGCGTCGCCGGCTGCTGCGGACCGGACGCATTGGCGATCACGCGCAGCGTATCGATCATCTGCCCGCGCTTCTTGTCGTCCTGGAGCGTCTCAAGCGCGCGCCTGGCTTCCTCGGGCGACAACGCGGCAGCATTGTTCGTCGCCGGCCGAGGCGGCTCGGCGCGGACGCCGGAGAGAGAGGAGATCGCGAGGAAGACGACGGCGAGGACCGCCGGGACCAGCTTATGCGACACGAGGATTCCCTGAAAAAAATGCATGCGCCGGCGGCGTCGGGACCGCCGAAACACATGCGTCATGTCGGATGCCCGTTATTCGCCCCTAGCCTGTGTCGGAAGTTGGCCTTCGAGGCGACATTCTCTTGGCATTTGCCGCAATGCAAAGATGGGGGAACTGCGTCTCAGCAGAGACCAAACGCCAACGGAACGCGATCCGTCTTTCTGCGGGATTCCGCAGCTCGGCTTTACAAGGTCGTCATGCCCGGGCTTGTCCCGGGCATCCACGCTCTTCGTGCCTCGGGCCAAGGCCGTCATGGCCGGGACAGGCCCGGCCATGACGGCGTGGAGACCAGCGTGCCCGCGTGCACAGGTCATCCGCAATTGCTTCCCGTCATTCCGGGCGCCGGCCCGGAATGACGGCGAGGAGGAAGGAGGAGAAACAGGATGTCGAAAACAGCTGTCGCGGTCGGCCTCATCACGGCCGTCCACACGATCAATGTGATGCAAAATACAGCGCCGGGAAGGTAGGGGCTCTGCCTTACTGATGTAGCCCGCTAAACCTTGACCCGGCGTGCCGTTCGCGGTTTCTGCCGCTATGCGATAGTCCGAACGAGCTCCATCGCACTTAACGCGGCTGGATTTGCGGAGGTGGTGTCATAGACCTCCCCTTGCTCATGAGGTGGACGTTGCGTGTCGCTTGTTTGCGACCTTAGAGATCGTCCTCCTGTGTCATCAGACTGTCAAGCGGGATCAATCAAGTCGGCTATCACAATTGGATTTGCCAGTTCCATCATCCCGCTGTTTTGCCCGACGCAGCAAATCGATTTCGTGAATTCCGCACCACCTTCCGACAACCATCAAGCCATTGATTTCGCTGTGGCCGCCTACTGTGCATGGGGTTGTTTTCGCGATTTCTTCGTATGGCCCCTCTTTTCTTCCTGCTCCAGCGCCTTGCGCACCTCGTCGAACTCCCGCAGCGAGGCCTTGTCGGCACGGGGAAAGCGCAGGTCGAGTTTTTCGAGCGCCGCATTGATCACCGATCCGATCACGACGCGGGCGAACCATTTGTGGTCGGCGGGCACGACGTACCACGGCGCGTGAGACGTCGCCGTGTGGCGGACGATGTCCTGGTAGACCGCCTGGTAACGCGGCCACAGCGCGCGCTCCTTGATGTCGTCCATGGAGAACTTCCACTGCTTGGCCGGGTCCTCCAGCCGGTCGAGGAAGCGCTCGCGCTGCTCGTCCTTGGACACGTTGAGGAAGAACTTCAGCACCACGGTGCCGTTGCGGCAGAGATAGCGCTCGAAGGCCGAGATGTCCTCGAACCGCTCCTTCCAGATGCTCTTGGTGAGGAGCTTTTGCGGCAGCTTCTCCTTGGCGAGGAGCTCCGGGTGCACGCGCGTCACCAGGCATTCCTCGTAATGGGAGCGGTTGAAGATGCCGATATGGCCGCGTTCCGGCAGCGCGATCACATGGCGCCAGAGGAAATCGTGGTCGAGCTCCTTGCTGCTCGGCGCCTTGAAGGCATGGACCTCGCAGCCCTGCGGATTGATGCCCTCGAAGATCGCCTTGATCGCACTATCCTTGCCGCCGGCATCCATGGCCTGGAATACGATCAGAAGCGACCAGCGGTCCTGGGCGTAGAGCTTCTCCTGAAACTCGATCAGCCGCTTCTTGTTGACGTCGAGAAGCTCCTGCGCCTTCTCCTTGTCGAGATCGCCCTTCTCGTTGGTCTTGTGGTCCTTGAGGTGAAACTTGCCGGAGCCATCGTAGCGGAACGGCGTGATGTAGCGGTCAAGCTCCTGGGCGAGCGATTTGGACGGCTTCTTGCTCATGAGCGCGGGGCACCTTGCGTTGCGGCTTCAATCGATCGAGCAGGCTACCAAGGATGCCCTTGGGAAGGAATATGATGAAGAGCACGAGCAGCACGCCGTAGACGAGATTGTCCCAGCCGACCGCTTTGGTGCCGAAGCCGATGCGCAGGGTCTCGGCCAGCAGAATGGTGATGATGGCGCCGAAGGTCGGGCCGAGCGAGACGAACAGGCCGCCCACGATGGCCGCGAATACCATCTGCAGCGACACCGCGATGCCGCTGACGGTGTCGGGGGTGATGAACATCTGGTACTGGCAGTAGATCGCGCCCGCGAGCGCCGTCATCAGGGCACTGAGCAGCGTGATCTTCAGCTTCTCCGCGGTGACGTCGACGCCGGCGGCCGCCGCCGCGTCTTCGTCCTCCGAGATCGCCTCCAGGGCATAGCGGGCCATGCTGCGGTCGACCCAGTGCCAGACCACGATGCCGAACAACCAGACCCCGAGCGCGATCAGGTACCAGATGGTCTTGTCGTCGAATTGCAGCGCAAGCAGCTTGTTGCTAGATGCCCGGTTCGGCGTGTAGCCCAGCGAGCCGCCGGTATAGTCGCGCGTCGCCGTGATGACCTGAAGCACGATGCCTGACAGCGCCAGCGTCACGAGCACGAAATAGTGGCCGGTGATGCGGAAGCGGAAGCAGGGATAGC
Organism: Bradyrhizobium nanningense; assembly: GCF_004114535.1. Lineage (GTDB taxonomy): Bacteria > Pseudomonadota > Alphaproteobacteria > Rhizobiales > Xanthobacteraceae > Bradyrhizobium > Bradyrhizobium nanningense. Next base: position 213,428 of record NZ_LBJC01000020.1, on the reverse strand, counting down.
CGACGATCAGCGCCAGCGCGCCGGCCGCGACCATGCTGACGGGAATGCCGATCCACGGCGTCAGGCCCAGATGATTCCACAAGAGCGCGGTGACGTAGGCGCCGATCCCCATGAAGCCGCCATGGCCGAGCGAGACCAGGCCGAAACGCCCCATCATCGACCACGAGGTGTAGGCGAACGACCAGATCAGGATCAGCACCAGGATGTGCAGATGATAGGGATCGCGATAGACGAAGGGCAGCGCGACCAGCGCCGCCAGCCCCACCCCCCACGCTGCCAGCCGCCCCTGCCCCGTCATCGGCGCCTCGCCAAGAGGCCCGCGGGCCGGATGAACATCATGACGATGAAGAAGGCGAAGGCGAGCACGTAGCCCCATTCGAGATCAGAGAACAGGCCGCCGAGCGAAATGATCTCGGCAAACACGAAGGCTGCGATGAAGCCGCCGATGAAATTCCCGAGCCCGCCGAGCACGCAGATCAGGAAGGTGATCGGCCCAAACGACAGACCGACGAAGGGGTGCACGTCATATTGCAGCACCAGCAAGCAGGCGGCGAGCCCGGCCAACCCGCCGCCGATTGCAGAGGTGATGAGATAGATCCGCCTGGTGTCGACGCCCATCAGCGCCATGATCTGGCGGTCCTGCGAGATGGCGCGGATCGCGGTGCCGGTGAAGGTGCGCGTCATGAACAGATAGACCGCGACCATGCCGACCAGCGCCGCCAGGAACGACAGCAGCCGCGCGTAGCTGAAATTCATATCGCCGAAGCTGAGCACCGGCAGGCGGATGCCGAGATTGCGGAAGTCGATGCCGAAGGCGACGGTGGCGAAGCTCTGCAGCACGAACAGAACCCCGCCGGTCGCGAGCAGCTGGTTGATCGGCGGCGCGGTCAAGAGCGGCGCGATCACAAGATAGTGCAGCGCCGCGCCGAGCATCGCGACCAGCAGAACCGTGAGAGGCGCGGCAATGAAATAGCTAATGCCGTAAACCTGCACCATGAAGTACATGGCATACATGCCGATCATGACGAGCTCGGCGTAGCAGATCCAGGTCACGTCGATGACGCCAAAGATCAGATTGAGCCCGAGCGCGAGCAGCGCCAGTACGCCGCCGAGCAGGATGCCGTTGATCACGGCCTCCAGCAGGTAGATGTCGAAAATGTCCAGGAACGCCTGCATGCCCATCACACCCCGAGATACGCTTCCTTGACGGTGTCGCTCGCCAGCATCTCGGCCGAGGTGCCGGACGCCCTGATCGTGCCCGCCTCGATCAGATAGGCGCGGTCGACCACTTTCAGCACCTGCTGCACGTTCTGCTCGACGATCAGCACGGTCAGCCCGCTGGCGCGGATCCGCTTCACCAGCTCGAACACCTGCTGCACCACGACCGGGGCAAGGCCCGCCGATGGCTCGTCGAGCAGCAGCAGCTTCGGATTGGACATCAGCGCGCGGCCGATCGCACACATCTGCTGCTCGCCGCCGGACATGGTGCCGGCCATCTGGTGCCGCCGTTCCTTCAGGCGTGGAAACAGGTCGAACACGACCTCGAGCCGCTCGGCATAATGGTCGCGCGCCTCCTTCATGAAGGCACCCATCTTGAGATTGTCGTCGACCGAGAGCTGGGGGAACAGCCGCCGGTTTTCCGGCACATGCGCAATGCCGAGGCTGACGATCTTGTGCGGCGGCGTTGCGACGACGTCGACGCCTTCCATCTTGATCGAGCCGCGCGAGGGCCGGATCAGGCCGGAGATGACGCGCATCAAGGTGGTCTTGCCGGCACCATTGGGGCCGATCACGCCGACGGCTTCGCCAGCCTTGACGTCGAGGTCAACGTCGAATAGCGCCTGGAAGGTGCCATAGCCGGCATTGACGGCGCGGAGCTCGAGCATCAGGCGCCTCCCGCGCGGCGGCGCGCTTCGGCGGCCGCGGCCTGCGTGGTCTCGGCATCGGTGCCGAGATAGACCTCGATCACCCGCGGGTCGCCCGCCACGGTGCTTGGCAAGCCTTCCGAGATCTTCTCGCCGTGATCGAGCACCATGACGCGATCGACGACGCGCATCAACACGCCCATGATGTGCTCGACCCAGATGATGGTGATACCGAGCTCGTCGCGGATGTTGCGCAGCATGTCGGCGGCCTGGTCCATCTCGGCCTCGTCGAGACCGCCGAGGCTCTCGTCGGCGAGCAGCAGCTTTGGCCCAGTCGCGAGCGCCTTGGCGAGCTCGAGCTTCTTCAGACCGGCCGCGCCGAGACCATCGACGCTGGCATGGCGATCGGTCGGCAGGCCGACCATCGCCAGCGAGCGCTCGGCCGCCTCCCCGGCTTTGGCGCGGCTGTGGCGTCCCTGGCCGTAGAAACCGGCGAGTGCGACGTTCTCGAAGATGGTCAAACGGCGAAAGGGGCGCGGAATCTGGAAGGTACGTCCGATGCCGCTGTTGATGATCCGGTGCGGCGCAAGGCCCGCGATCTCGGTGCCTCCGAACAGGATGGAGCCGGATGTCGGCGCCAGAGTGCCGGAGAGCATGTTGAAGATCGTGCTCTTGCCCGAGCCGTTGGGGCCGATCAGGCCGAGAATCTCGCCCTGATCGACTTTGAACGACACGTTGTTCACCGCGGTGAAGCCGCCGAACCGCTTCACCAGCCCGCTGACTTCCAGCACCAAGGCCCTCCGCTGCTACTGGTTGCTGTAGGTGGTGCCCTTCGGCAGCGGCAGCACGGCCTCGCGCTGCGCCTGGCTCTTCGGCCACACCACGTGGGACTTGTCTTCGAGATACTGGATCACGACGGGGAACGAGCGTTCGTTCTGCCCGGCCATGGGCGTGCCCTCGCCGTAGAACTTCACGCCGAAGCCGAGCATGGTGCCGCCCTCGGGGATGTCGGTATCGAGTGCCGCCTTGCGCAGCGCGTCGGGATCGACGCCGCCGTACTTCTTGATCGCCCGCGGCAGCACATCCGCCATGAAGACGTAAGTGTTGGACGCGCCGATGCCGACATGGGCAGAGCGGATCGCAACGCCGGGCCGGATCTTGTCGAACTCCTCGCCGACCATCTTGATGACGGGCGGTAGCTTCGGATCCATGGTCTTCTGATTGGCCAGCCAGATCGAGATCGGGTCGGTGTTGAAGATATAGGTGGCGTCGGCTCCCATACCTTCCTTCAGCTTCTCATAGACGCCATAGCCCGCGCCATGCCCCATCAGCGCGCCGAACTTCAGGCCCTGCTCGCGAGCCTGGCGCAGCAGCAACGTGATGTCCGGATTGTAGCCGGTGTGGAAGATCACGTCGGGCTTGGCGCGCTTGAGCTTGGTCACCAGCGCGGACAGATCGGGGGCGGTCGCCGAATAGCCCTCCTTGAGCACGACGTTGAAGCCGGCCTTCTTCGCACCGAGCTCGTTGCCCTTGGAGACGTCGACGCCGTAAGCGCCGTCCTCGTGGATGATGGCGACGCGGAGGTCCTTCGCCTCCTTGCCGAACTTCTCCTTGGCGTTCTGCGCGATGAAATCCATCGTCATCATGCCGAACTGGTCGCCGCTCGCCTGCGGGCGGAACACGTATTTGTAGCCCTTCTCGTTGAACACGGCCGACGAGATGCAGGTCGTCATCCACATGAACTTCTTGAGCTGCTCGACGCGGGCGGCCACCGGCACGCATTGCGCCGAGGAGAAGAAGCCGAGCACCATGTCGACCTTCTCCTGCTCGAGCAGGCGAACGGATTCGTTGATGGCGACGTCGGGCTTGCTCTGCGCGTCGGCATAGACCGCCTCGATCTTGTAGCCCTCGACGCCGGTCTTGGCGAAATGGTCGAGGATGATCTTTGTGCCGACATAGTTGAGTTCGGAGCCGCCGCCGGCCAGAGGCCCGGTCAAATCGAAGACGACGCCGATCTTGATCTTCTTGTCCTGAGCCTGGGCGGACATTGCCAAGCCCGTCGCAGATATCGCGACCAACAGCCCACGTAGCAAACGGGCAGCCATGCGCAGGCGCATCAAACCCTCCCTGGACGATTGTGCATTGCATTCGTCTTGATCTTGCTTGCCCCCATCACATGGGCTGAGCGCAGGGATGTCAAGCCTTGCGCATCAGCGCGAAGCGAACTGCTGCTCGACAAAGGCCGTGACAAATCGCGGCATGGTCGGCCTGAGATCGCTCACCCCGCGCACAAGATGGATGGCTGACAATTCGGGCTCGTCCTCGCGGGCGAGGTTGGCTTCGATCCGGGCGCGAGCCTCTTCGCCGGACATATTCAGGTTGAGCACCTGCATCATCGCAATCGCAGGGCCGCTGACGACGCAGTGCCACTCCGGCTCAGCCCAATAGTCGGCTGTGGTCAGCCCGGTCTCTTCCCCAAGCTCTCGGATAACACTGCCGGGAATGTCGAGCGCACCCTCCGCAACGTCGTCGAGGTCGGGCGTGCCCGAGGGGAAATAGATGCGGCCGGCATTGGCGGTGTGCTGCGCCATCTCGCCCATGATAAAGGCGCCGTCGGAAGTGCGCAGCGCGCCCATGCCAAACCCGTTGAACACCGCCTTGTCGGGAAAGCTCCAGTCTCGCCAGGCGAGAAAGCTGGCAAAATCGGTCTCGAAATAGGTCGCGGAGAGATGGCCGTCCGCAAACACCGCGTCCCGCCCGAGCAGGACGCGGCCGTTCCAGATCTTCGGTCGCTCGCGCTGCTTCTCGGCGAAATGCGCCGCGATCTCGGCGCGACGCTCCTCGGCGAACGGCCAGACGATCGGCCGCACGGCAAGATCGAGCGTCGTGACGCGATGAATGATTGGTGACGTCATGAGGGACGATTATCGCGCCTTCGCGTCAACTATTTGACGTTCCCCGTGGTCTTCTTGGCTTGCTCGACGAACTTGTTGGTGAAGGTCTTGCTGACGTCGATCTTGGCATTGGCCACCTCGGGCGAGCCGACGCTGAACACCGCGAGCACGGCGTCCGCGCCCTTCGGGTCCATCTTGCCGGTCTCCGAGTACATCGGGATCGTGTTCTTCAGCGCGGCGAGATAGAGGTCCTTGTTCTTGCCGACCGTCTCCTCCGGCATCTTCGCCATGATCTCCTCGGGGCTGTGCGAATGGATCCAGGCCAGCGTGGCGAGGATCGCGTTGGTGAGCGCCTGCGTCTCCTTTTCGTGGCCGTTGACCCAGGCCGCCGTCGAATACAGCGCGCCGCCGGGATATTCGCCGCCGAAGGTCTCGAGCGTATCCTTCTGCGTGCGGGTGTCGGAGAGGATGCGCAGATCCCCGTGGTTGCCCTGCAGCACGGTGACCGAGGGATCGAGCATCACGGCGGCATCGATCTGGCCCTGCTCCATCGCGGCGACGGCGGTGGCACCGAGACCGACGCCGATCACGGCGGCGCTGGTGGGATCGACGCCGTTCTTCTTGAGCATGTACTTCAGGAAGAAGTCGGTGGAGGAGCCGGGCGCGCTGACGCCGACCTTCTTGCCGGCAAGATCCTTGACCGATTTGATGTCGTTGGTCCGCGAGGGCGCGACCACGAGCACGAGGCCGGGATAGCGGTCATAGACCACGAAGGCTTGAAGCTCCTGCTTCTTGGCGGCCAGGTTGACGCAATGGTCGAAATAGCCGGAGACCACGTCGGCGCTGCCGCCGAGCACGGCCTTGAGCGCGTCGGAGCCGCCCTTGAGGTCCACGAGCTCGACATTGAGGCCGGCCTTGTCGTATTCGCCGAGCTGCTTGGCCAGCACCGTCGGCAGATAGCACAGGCAGGAGCCGCCGCCGACCGCGATGGTGACCTTGCTTTGCGCCGCGGCAAATCCAGTGGTGAGCGTCAGCGCGAGCAGCGCGCCGGCAAGCCTGGCAATCGTGTTCTTCATTGGTTTCCTCCGTTCGGCCGGGCGGCACCATAGAGCAGCCCGGCTGGCTTGAGAAGCGTGGCCGGAGGCACTGGCCATCGGCCATTCGGCGCAATAGCATGTCCAAACAAGAATAATTCTCGATGGGCAGGATCATCCATGAATCGCATTACAGCCGGACTGTCGATTACGGCCGCCTTCGTCGCCGGATGCGGCGCAACCTACCTGCTCGGGCCGGCGCTTGCCGCCGAGAACATCAACGCGCAGATCATCCATACCGGCGAGATGGAAGGCGACGCTCTGGGCCCCGCCAACAAGGTCGGTTACCGCTCCAAGACGTTCATGACCGCCGACGGCGCCACCGTGTCGATCCAGGTCGGCAACGTGCCGAAGCACCTGCATCCCAACACCAACGAGATCCAGTACATCCTTGACGGGACCGGGACGATCTGGCTCGGCGACAAGGAAGTGACGGTCAAGCCGGGCGACCTCGTCATCATCCCGAAGGGCACGCCGCATGGCGGCACCAAGCCGATCACCGGCCAAGTCAAGGCGATCGCGATCAAGACGCCGCCGCAGGCGCCTGACGACGTCAAGCTGCTGGATTAAACTGTTGCTTCGACCTCTCCCGCTTGCGGGAGAGGTCGGCGCGAAGCGCCGGGTGAGGGTTCTGTCCTCTTGGAGATTATCCCATTGGGGAGAGACCCTCTCCCCCGCCCTCCCCCGCAAGCGGCGGAGGGAGCGCACCTGCGATGAGGCTTGATTCCTAGCCCCGCCCATCCGATGCGGTCGGCCGCCACACCAGGAGGCGCCGCTCCACCAGCGTCACGCCGAAATCGATCAGGATCACGAAGGCCGACAGCACGAACATGCCGGCGAACACGCCGGCGACGTCGAACACGCCCTCGGCCTGCTGGATAAGATAACCAAGGCCCGCCGCAGATCCCAGATATTCGCCGACCACCGCGCCGACCACGGCGAAGCCGACCGAGGTGTGCAGCGAGGAGAACATCCAGGACAGCGCGGAGGGCCAATAGACGTGCTGCATCAGCTGCCGCTCGCTCATACCGAGCATGCGGCCATTGTCGAGCACGGTGCGGCTGACCTCCTTGACGCCCTGATAGACGTTGAAGAAGACGATGAAGAACACCAGCGTCACGCCGAGCGCGACCTTGGACCAGATGCCGAGGCCGAGCCACAGCGCGAAGATCGGCGCCAGCACCACGCGGGGCAATGCGTTGACCATCTTCACGTAAGGGTCGAACACCGCGGCGACCAGCGGCTGGCGCGCGAACCAGAAGCCGACCAGCACGCCGCCGAGCGATCCGATCACGAAAGCCAGGATCGATTCCGCCAAGGTGATGCCAAGATGCTTCCAGATCACGCCGGAGGCGAACCATTTCACGATCTGGCTGAACACGTCGAACGGGTTGGAGAAGAAGAACGGCGGCAGCAGGATCTTGCCGAACACCGGCACGGTCGACAGTACCTGCCACAGCACGATGCAGACGACCGCGACCAGCACTTGCAGCGCGAAGAGCGTCGGGCGCGACATCAGACCGCCTCCGCCGCGTGCGTCGATTGCGCGTAACCCTTCATCACCTCGTCCTTGAGCACGCTCCAGATCTCGCGATGGAGCTCGTGGAACTCCTTGTCCAGCCGCACCTCGAAGATGTCGCGCGGGCGCGGCAAGCTGACGCGCCAGTCGCCGATGATGCGCGAGGACGGCCCTGCCGACATGATCACGACGCGGTCGGCGAGCGCGATCGCCTCTTCAAGGTCGTGGGTGACAAACAGCACCGCCTTGCGATCGGCATTCCACAAGTCGAGCAGCAGATTGCCCATCACCTGGCGGGTCTGCGCATCGAGCGGCCCGAACGGCTCGTCCATCAAGAGGATCTTCGGATCGCGGATCAGCACCTGCGCCAGCGCCACGCGCTTGCGCTGGCCGCCGGAGAGCATGTGCGGATAGCGACCCGCGAAGGCGCCAAGGCCGACGGAGGTCAGCCATTGCTGCGCCCGCGGCAGCGCTTCAGCTCGCGGCGTGCCCTTGATCTCGAGACCGATCGCGACATTGTCGAGCGCGGTCTTCCAGGGGAACAGCGCGTCGGCCTGGAACAGGTAGCCGGCATCCCGGTTCAGTCCCGCCAGCGGCCGGTCGAAAATCCTGACGCTGCCGGCGGCCGGCTTCAGCAGCCCGGCCGCGACGTTGAGCAGCGTGGATTTCCCGCAGCCCGTGGGGCCGACAATGGCCACGAACTCGCCCTGCGCCACCGCAAGATGGGCTTTCTCCACCGCCGTATAGATCCGCCCGTCTCCGAGCCGGAACGCGACCTTGGCATCTTCCAGCGCCACTGCCGTGGGCGTCGACATATGCTTCCTCCAAATTTCGCTTGATGCCTTAGCCGCTCGCGCGGCCAAGTTCAATCAATCGGCCAAGCGTGCTACGCATGCCCTGCCCCTCCAAGGGAGGGTAAGAATGAGCTGCGTCGAATGCCTTCCAAGCCGGCCATTAGCTACGCCCACATCACCAAGCGGTTCGGCTCTCTCACAGCCGTGGACGACGTATCGCTCGACATTGCCGAGGGCGAGTTCCTGGCCATCGTTGGCGGCTCCGGCTCGGGCAAGACGACCCTGCTCCGGCTCGCCAACCGGCTGATTGAGGTCGACGGCGGCACCATCACGGTCGAGGGCGAGGACGTGAGGAATGTCGATCCGGTCGCGCTGCGGCGGCGGATCGGCTACGTCTTCCAGGCTGGTGGACTGTTTCCGCATTTGAGCGTCGCCGACAATATCGGGATCACGCCCAAATTGCTGGGCGCGCCTGTGGCGAGCATCGCCGCGCGGGTCGACGAACTGCTTGCGCTCGTACAGCTCGACCGCGATGCGCATCGCGACCGCCTGCCGGAGGCACTCTCCGGTGGCCAGCGCCAGCGCGTCGGGGTGGCACGGGCGCTGGCCGCAAAGCCCCGCATCGTACTGATGGACGAGCCCTTCGGCGCGCTCGATCCCCTCACCCGCGACGCGCTCGGTGACGATTATCGCTCGCTGCACCGCAAGCTCGGTCTGACCACGGTGATGATCACGCATGACATGACGGAGGCGATCCTGCTCGCCGACCGCATCGCGGTGATGCGCGGCGGGAAGCTGCTCGCCCAGGGCACACCCGCCGAGCTGTCGAACAGCAGCGACGCTTACGTGCTGGAGCTGTTGCGCACACCGCGCCGCCAGGTCGAACGGCTGAACGCGCTGCTGCCGCAGGGCGGTGCGGCATGAGCCTCTTCACCGATCCGCGCTGGGGCGAGGCGCTGTCGCATCTGCCCGATTATCTCGGCAACCATGTACGGGTGAGTCTTGCCGCGCTCGTGCTCGGTCTCGCCGTCAGCCTGCCGCTGGCGATCCTGACGCGCAACCGCCCGGCGCCGCGCACCGTCCTGCTCGCACTCGCCAGCATCGTGCAGACGGTGCCGGGACTGGCGCTGCTGGCGCTGTTCTATCCGCTGCTGCTGCTGGCGGCGTCCGTGACGCTGGCCTGGTTCGGCGTGTCCTTCTCGGCGTTCGGCTTCCTGCCGGCGATGCTGGCGCTGGCGCTCTATTCGATGCTGCCGGTGCTGCGTAACGGCATCACCGGGCTCAACGGCATCGATCCCGCGCTGGTCGAGGCCGCCAAGGGCGTCGGCATGACCACACGGCAGTCGCTGATCATGGTCGAGCTGCCGCTGGCGTTGCCGGTGATGATGGCGGGCATCCGCACCGCCGCGGTGTGGGTGATCGGCACCGCGACGCTGTCGACGCCGATCGGGCAGTCCAGCCTCGGTAATTACATCTTTGCCGGGCTTCAGACCCAGAACTGGGTGTTCGTGCTGTTCGGCTGCGTTGCCTCCGCCGCGCTGGCACTCGCCGTCGATCAGCTGCTCGGCCTGATCGAGGGCGGCCTGCGCCAGCGCAGCCGCCTGCGCAGCGGGCTCGGCGCGGCCGGCATCGCGGCGCTGGTCGCGGCAACGCTGGTGCCGACCATGGGACGCTCGTCGTCGGGCTACGTGGTCGGTGCCAAAACCTTCGCCGAGCAATATGTGCTGTCGGCGCTGATGCGGGATCGCCTCCGGGCGGCGGGCCTCCCGGCCACGACGCGTTCCGGCCTCGGCTCCAGCGTGGTCTTCGGGGCGCTGAAGGCCGGCGACATCGACCTTTATGTCGATTATTCCGGTACGCTCTGGGCCAACCAGTTGCACCGCACCGACATCAAGCCGCGCGCCGAGTTGATAGCGGAGCTGAAGACGGCGCTGGCGCAGGACAACATCGTTTTGCTCGGCGAGCTCGGCTTCGAGAACGCCTATGCGCTGGTGATGCCGAAGAAGCGTGCCGAGGCGCTTGGCATCCACACCATCACCGACCTCGCCGCGCACGCATCGACGCTGTCGATTGCCGGCGACTACGAATTCTTCTCACGGCCGGAATGGGCGGCGCTGCAAAAGGCCTATGGGCTTTCGTTCCGCGCCCAGCGCCAGATGCAGCCGGACTTCATGTATGCGGCGGTGGCCAGCGGCGAGGTCGACGTCATCGCCGGCTACACCAGCGACGGCCTGATCGCGAAATACGACCTGGTCGCGCTCGACGACCCCAGGCACGCGATTCCGCCTTACGATGCGATCCTTCTGCTCGCACCGAAGCGCGCCGGCGACGAGAGATTGCAGGCGGCGCTCAGGCCGCTGCTCGGCAAGATCGACATCGCCACGATGCGCGAGGCAAACCTGCGCGCCAGCGGCAATGACGCCAACTCATCGCCGGACGCGGTGGCGAGGTGGTTGTGGGAGAAGGTGGGAGGGCGGTAGGCCTAGCTCCGCTCAAGCTCCGTCATCCTGAGGCGCGAGGCATGGGACGCAACGCGTCCCATGGGGAGCCTCGAAGGATGCACGGCCACGGTTGTGGATGCAGCCCGGCTGTCGCCCTTCGAGGCTCACCAAGCGGCTGACGCCGCTCGGTGAGCACCTCAGGGTGACGGTCAATGAGTAGTGGTTGGGGTAAAGCGAGAGACTACAGCCCCCGGATCATCCCCGCGTCGATCAGCAGGCGGTTCAGTCGCCGCGCTTCGGCGCCGTCCTTGCAACCGTAGAAGACGCCCTTGCAGCGGAGCATGATCTCCTTCTGCTCGGCAAAGGACGGGTCGAGCGGGATGCCCGCGGCCTCCTGGATGACCAGCGGCAGATAGGGCCCGTCGATCGTGTCCATCACGGCATCGCTCTTCACCGGCTCGAAATTGACGGAATCGATCGCGTAATAGGTCGCATAGAGGCGCGGATCGTAGGCGTCGAGCTTCTTGCCGAGAGCGCCCTCATCGAGCCCGGGCTCGAGGATCTGCGGCGCGAATTCCGGCTGATGATCGCCGTAACGCACGATCAGGAAGGGCTCGCCCGGGAACGTCTTCTTCAGACCCGCGATAAACGCCTTGTACTGCTCGGCGCTCATCGCCTGCCGGCGCAGATATTCGTCGATCGACGCCACATTGCCCGGCGCGCGCCAGTTCGGCAGCAGCTCGGGGCGGAAGCGCGTCTCCCAGGGGAAATGATTGGCGCCGAGATAGATGAAGGTGAACAGCGGCTTGTTGGGCGGCTGCTGGCCCATCAGCTGCAGCGCCCTATTGTAGAAGAAGCTGTCGGGCTCGACGTCCTTGGCGCCGAGATCCTTGGAGTCGAAAAAGCGTTCGACGCCGGTCGTCATCTGAAAACTGCGTGCGCCCATGAAGCCGCCATAGGCGGGATACAGCGACATCGTGTCGTAGCCGCAGCGGCGCAGCGCCAGCGGCAGCCCGCGCTCGACGCGGTTTGAGGCGATGCGTGTCACGAAATAGGCGAAGCGGCCGAACGAACGCGAGGACAGTCCCGCGAGCACGTTGTATTCGGTGAACCAGCTCGGCCCGCCGTTGCTCTCGGCCAGGAACGTACGCTGCTTGCCGTCCCAGGATTTGAAGTGGCTGCCATAGCCCTGCGGGACCTTGATGCCCCCGGCGGCGCGGATGTCGAAGCTCGATTCATCATGGATCATGATGATGTTCGGCCGGCGCCCGGCGGGGTGGCAGGAATCGACCAGCGGCAGATTGAGCCGCTCATTGGTCGCAGCGGCCGATTCCATGAAGCCGTATTGCACGAAATCGGCGACCGAACTGACGCCGGAGCGGAAGAATTTCGACAGATAGCCGTCGTCGTAATAGCCGCGCCAGGCCTCATCGGGATGATAGAGCGAATAACCGACCAGCGCGGCCAGACAGGCCAGCTTGCAGGCGAGCGCGGGCAGGCGGCGAATGCGGAACGGATCGAGCCACCACAGCGCGTACATCAGCGGCAGCGTGACGAAGCCGGCCAGGATCACCGACCAGCGCAAATTCGGGAAGATCGTGAACAGGAAGGCGACGGTGTCGCGGTCGATCATCATCAGGTCGATGAAGTTGACCGTCATCTGCACGACGTCGTGCTTCAGCCGCGACAACAGCACCAGCACAACCACCATGGTCAGCGACAGCGCGCCGGAGAGCGCCGGCCGGCGCAGCAGCGTGATCCAGAAGAAGTTGAGGATGCCCCAGGCCAGCACGAAGGAGAGGCGCGAGCCGAAATCGGTCTCGGTCTGGTACATCAGCGCGAGCGCGGCCAGATGCGGCGCGGCAACGGCGAGCAGCCGCCAGATGCCGAGCGCGGCGACGCTCGCCAGCACGGCGGTCGTGGCAGAAGGACCTGGATTGGGCGCGGACGCCATCGACGACACGCAACTCTGGTCCGGCGCGGTGATGCCAAGCCCTCTGGCCAGCCGAAAACGGCCAGGGCCCTCCGGCGCAGCCGGAAGCCTGCACCGTGTCATAAAACTGTAACGAAACGGTCAAGGACAGGCAACGCGCGTCGTGGTCCCACCTTCGCTTAACGTTCGCGAGCCGGGACGTGCTGCACGGCGGTGGGCAAAAGCCGCTTGCGGTGCTAGGGCTTTGCGATCCCGGCGATAAACAGGTCGATCACCCCTTCCGCCATGCGCGCGATGGCTCGCCATCCCCGTGGGCAGACCGTAGCGGCGGGCTGAAGCCCCTGCCTTACTGTGGCAGGAACCCGAGCCGCTTGGCGATGATGCGGTCGACCGTCCGCTTCGGCAGCACGGCCGCGATCAGATGGCGCATCGGGTCAGGGGTGATCTGGTAGCGCACCTTGGGACTCGCCGCCGTGAGCGCCTCGAACACGATCTCGGCGACCCGCTCGGCCGGCAGGCCCTTGGCGCCGAGGTCCATCATGAAGGCCATGACCTTGTTCAGCGCCGGCAGGTAGGGCGAGTTCTGGTAGACGGAGAGATCGATCTGCTCGGCCTTGCTCCAGATCGGCGTCTTCACGGCGCCGGGAGCGACGATGATGACATCGATGCCAAACAGCATCAGCTCGCGGCGCAGGCTTTCCGACAAGCCCTCGACGGCGTGCTTGGAGGTGCAGTAAGGCGCCGACAGCGAATTGCCGTTCTTGCCCGCGACCGAGCTGATCATCACGATCCGCCCCTTCGGGCCCTTCAGCGAGGCGTCGGCGCCGAGCAGCGGCCCGAACGCCTGCGTCGCGATCACGGGGCCGATCATGTTGATGTCCATCTGGCGGCGGAAATCGTCTGCCGACAATTCGAGCACGGGGCCGGCCACCGCGACACCGGCATTGTTGACGAGGCCCGCCAGCGTCTCGCCGTTCAGCGCCTCGCGGACTTCTCGCGCAGCCGCCAGCACGGCAGCCTCGTCGGTGACGTCGAACAGCAGCGGCGTGAAATTGGCACCGAACTCAACCTTGAGCCGGTCGGCGTCGGCCTGCTTGCGAACGCTGCCGAAGACGCGATAGCCGCGCCCGATCAGGAATCTTGCAGTGGCCCAGCCGATGCCGGTGGACGCACCGGTGACGACGACAGATCGCATGGTCCCTCCTCCCTCAGGTTCCCGCGGTCATGCCTTGGATTTCTCCTGGTGTCCCGGACAAGCGAAGCGCAAAGCCGGGACCCAGCAGACGCATTGGACCCGGATCAGCAGCGCAGCACCACCGTGCTGCGCTGCGTCCGGGGCACAAATGCTTAGTTCTTCGACTTGTCGACCAGCGCGCCCTTCTTGATCCAGGGCATCATGTCGCGCAGCTTCGCGCCGACTTCCTCGATCGGGTGCTGAGCGAGCTTGGCGCGGGTCGCCTTGAACGAGGTCTGGTTGACCTTGTTCTCGAGCATCCAGTCGCGGGCGAACTTGCCGCCCTGGATGTCGGCCAGAACCTTGCGCATCTCCTTCTTGGTCTCGTCCGTGATGATGCGCGGACCGGTGACATACTCGCCGTATTCGGCGGTGTTGGAGATCGAGTAGTTCATGTTGGCGATGCCGCCTTCATAGATCAGGTCGACGATCAGCTTCACTTCGTGCAGGCACTCGAAATAGGCCATCTCCGGGGCGTAGCCGGCTTCGACCAGCGTCTCGTAGCCACCCTTGATCAGCTCGACCAGGCCGCCGCAAAGCACGACCTGCTCGCCGAACAGGTCGGTCTCGCACTCTTCCTTGAAGGTGGTCTCGATGATGCCGGCGCGGCCGCCGCCGATGGCGGAGGCATAGGACAGGCCGAGGTCATGGGCGTTGCCGGAAACGTCCTTGGCGATCGCGATCAGGCAGGGCACGCCGCCGCCGCGCTGATATTCCGAGCGCACGGTGTGGCCGGGGCCCTTCGGCGCGATCATCAGCACGTCGAGATCGGCGCGGGGATCGAGCAGGTTGAAATGGACGTTGAGGCCGTGCGCGAACACCAGGGCAGCGCCCTTCTTCATGTTGTCGTGCAGGTGCTCACGATAGATGTCGCCCTGGAGCTCGTCCGGGGTCAGCATCATGACGAGGTCGGCCCATTTGGCGGCTTCGGCGACTTCCAGCACCTTGAAGCCGGCGGCTTCCGCCTTCTTGGCCGAGGCTGAACCCTTGCGCAGCGCGATGGCGACTTCCTTGACGCCGGAATCCTTCAGATTGAGCGCATGGGCATGGCCCTGGCTGCCATAGCCGACGATGGCGACCTTCTTGCCCTTGATCAGGTTCAGGTCGGCGTCGCGATCGTAATAAACACGCATAGGTCGTTTCCTCGTTCAGGGCCGAAATCGGCCAATGGTCAGTGTCCGAAGGGTGAAATTTGCGGATTTCGGGGGCTGTCTAGAGCATTTTCAGCCCTGAGGGAAACCCGTTTCTGCATGGAAATCCGCGACATCATGCATCCATGAAAACGGGGTAGAGGGAGGCCAGCAGCAGGAGCGCCATCAGGATATTGAAGGCGCGGACCAGCCGCTCCGAGGTCAGGACCGGCCGCAATGCGGAGCCGAACAGGGCCCAGACCACGGTCGAGACGGTGCCGACCATCAGGCTGATCACGGTCTGGATCGCGATATTGAGCGGGAATTGGGCGATGGCCGCATAGGCGGTGATGGTGCCGATCACGATCACCCAGCCCTTGGCATTGATCCATTGGAACATCGCCGCGCCCCAGAAGGTCATCGGGCCGCGGCCATTCCCCTCCCGCGGTTTGGTCGGGCCGGACATGGCGATCGCGGCGGCAAGATAGATCAGGTAGGCGGCACCGGCATATTTCAGGATGGTCTGGAGGACCGGATAGGCCAGGAACACGGAGCCGAGCCCGAGGCCGACAGCGGCGACCATGAAAGCGAAGCCGAGGACGATGCCGACGATGTGAGGGATGGTGCGCCGGAAGCCGTAGGTCAGGCCCGAGGACAGCAGCATGATGTTGTTCGGCCCCGGCGTGAAATACATCACGACCATGAAGATGAGGAAGGCATAGAACAGCGACTGGGACATGCTCACCTCACGCCGTCTTCGGCAACGGTTCTTCGGGTAACGCGTTGGGCCGCTTCGCCAGCACCATCACGGCGATACCACCGATCACGGTCAGCATGCCGGCAAGGCGCAAGGGTCCGAACCGCTCGCCGAACACGATGCTGGAGGCGGCCGAGCCGACGAACGGGACCAGCAGCGCGAATGGCACCACTTGCGCGGCGGGATAGTCGCGCAGCAATCGGCCCCACAGCCAATAGGCGATACTCGTCGAGATGCCGCCAAGCGCCAACATGCAGAGAGCCGATGTCAGCGACATGTGGCTCAGCGATGTCCAGGTCGGCGCCGGGCCATTGGCGATCAGCGCCAGCACGAAAAGCGGCACCGCCGAGGCGAGGCACAACCACGCGAACAGGTCGAACATCGGCACGCCGCGGGCGTTGCGCAGCAGCAGATTGCCGACGGCAAAGCTGAGCGGCGAGATCATCAGCACTGCAAACGCAGCGACGCTGAAATCATAGCCGACCGTGCCGCAGATCATTAGGAGGCCGATTGCAGCGATACCGATGCCGAGTGCCTGCATCGGTGTCGGACGCTCGCCAAAGGCCATCGCGGCAAAACCGATCGTGAACAGCGCCTGGCTCTGCACGATGACGCTGGTCAGCCCGACCGGCACGCCGTGAGCGATGCCATAGGCCTGGCTCAGGAACTGGCCGAGGAACAACGTGGAGCTGATCGCGATCAGCAGCGACCAGGCGATTTTGGGCTTGCGGATGAACAGGCATGGGACCGCAGCCACGCTGAAGCGCAGCGCCGTCATCAGCTCCGGCGAAAGCTCGTCGAGCGCGATCCGGCTCGCCACGAAGGCAAGACCCCAGATGATCGCCACCAGGATGGCGATGAGGATATCGGCCGGCTTCATTGTTGTTCTCGGTTCTGCCCTGTCGTGCAGCCCTGTTGTTATTCGTCTAGCCTTGCTCGCCGGCTCTTGATTTGCGCAGCAGATACGTGCCGTGCATCGGTGCGTGGTAATCGGCCGAGACCAGCGTGAAGCCGACGTCGGTCAGCATCCGCTCCATCACCCAGCCGAAGGTGGAATATTCGTCGCGCATATGCGTGACGATGCCTTCGCGCGAAAAGTCGTGGTTCTTGATCTGGAAGTCGGCCCATTGCTCGACGTCGCGCTCGATTGCGTCGGGCATCGATGAGTAGACGATGTCACGCAGATAGAACGTTGCTCCGGGCTTGAGCGCGCGAAAAATCCGCGACATCGCCACCGCCTTCCAGAAATCCGGCAGGTGATGCAGCGTGAATTCGCTGACGATCAGGTCGTAGGATTCCGGCCGATAGGCGAAGCTGAGCAGGCCGGCAGACTGGGTGCGCACGGGCGCCTTGCGGTCGCGGGCGTAGATCTCGGCGAGCGCCAGCATCGCCGGCGAGATGTCGATGGCGTCGACCTCGGCACCCATCAGCGCCGCTTCGGTCGCCAGCACGCCGTTGCCGCAGCCGATATCGGCGATGCGCCAGCCGCGCTGGACGCCAAGCATTTTCAGCGCGGCGCGCGCCCGCAGATCGGCATCGTCGTGGGCGTCGTAGATCGAGGCCACAGCGGGCTCGATCCCCATCCGGTTCCGCTCGTTGTAGTACCAGTCGCGCGCCAGCATGGTTCACATCCCTTCGGGCCCGCGGCCGATCGCGGCAACGCCGGTGCGCGACACCTCGACGAGCCCGAGCGGGCGCATCAGGTCGATAAACTGGTTGATCTTGTCGGTATTGCCTGTGATCTCGAACACAAAGCTCTCGGTGGTGGCGTCGATCACCCGGGCGCGGAACGCATCCGCAAGCCTGAGCGTCTCGACCCGATGCTCGCCCTGCCCGCGCACCTTCACCATGGCGAGCTCGCGTTCGATCGAGCGCCGCGTCTGGGTCATGTCGACGACCTGATAGACCGGGATCATGCGATCGAGCTGATTCTTGATCTGCGCGATCACCATCGGCGTTCCCGTGGTGACGATGGTGATACGCGACAGATGCTTCTGGGCCTCGGTCTCCGAGACCGTGAGGCTTTCGATGTTGTAGCCACGGCCTGAGAACAGGCCGATGACGCGCGCGAGCACGCCCGGCTCGTTCTGCACGAGCACTGCAAGCGTGTGCGTCTCGTTCGGATCGTGGCGCTCTTCGATGAAGTAAGCGGATGCGGGCTGGTTCATTGTCGTCCCCTCAAGTCTTTCTCGTCACACCAGCGCCTTGCCGCCGGCGAACGCCTTCGCGGTCGCCTCGTCATTGGCCTGCTCCGGCAACAGCATCTCGTTGTGCGCCTTGCCGGACGGAATCATCGGGAAGCAATTTTCGAGCGCCGCGACGCGGCAGTCGAACAGCACGGGGCGCTTGACCGAGATCATCTCCTGGATGGCGCCGTCGAGATCGCCGGGCTTGTGCACCTGAAGGCCGACGGCGCCATAGGCTTCGGCGAGCTTGACGAAATCCGGCAGCGCCTCCGAATAGGAATGCGACAGGCGGTTGCCGTGCAGCAGCTGCTGCCATTGCCGCACCATGCCCATGTACTGGTTGTTCAGGATGAAGATCTTGATCGGCAGCTCGTACTGCACCGCCGTCGACATCTCCTGCATCGTCATCTGCACCGAAGCATCGCCTGCGATGTCGATGACGAGGCTGTCGGGATGGGCCACCTGCACACCGACCGCGGCCGGCAGGCCGTAGCCCATGGTGCCGAGACCGCCCGAGGTCATCCAGCGATGCGGCTCCTCGAAGCCGTAGAACTGCGCCGCCCACATCTGGTGCTGGCCGACTTCGGTCGTGATGTAGGTATCCTTGCCGCGCGTGGCCTCGAACAGGCTCTGAATCGCATGCTGCGGCAGGATGACGTCGTTGCTCTTCTTGTAATAGAGCGAGTTCCGGGCGCGCCACTGCGCGATCTGCTGCCACCAATTCTTGATCTCGGGCTTCTTCGCCTCAGCCTTGAACACCTGCAGGATATCGCCGAGGATGTTGCCGCAATCGCCGATGATCGGCACGTCGACGCGGATGTTCTTGTTGATCGAGGACGGGTCGATGTCGATGTGGATCTTCTTAGAGCCTGGCGAGAACGCATCGACGCGGCCGGTGATGCGGTCGTCGAAGCGCGCGCCGACGCACAGCATGACGTCGCAATCATGCATCGCCATGTTGGCCTCGTAAGTGCCGTGCATGCCCAGCATGCCGAGCCAGTTCTTGCCCGACGCAGGGTAGGCACCGAGGCCCATCAGCGTGGACGTGATCGGGAAACCGGTGACCTCGACCAGCTCGCGCAAGAGCTTGGTCGCCTCGGGGCCGGAATTGATGACGCCGCCGCCGCTGTAGATCACGGGGCGCTTGGCACCCGCCAGCAGCGCCACCGCCTTGCGGATCTGCGCCGCATCGCCCTTCACGCGCGGCGCATAGGAACGGTGCACGTCGGACTTGCGCGGCGGATGATAGGTGCCGGTCGCGAACTGCACGTCCTTGGGAACGTCGACCAGCACCGGGCCGGGACGGCCGGAGGTGGCGACGTAGAAGGCTTCGTGCAGCACCTTGGCGAGATCATTGACGTCGCGCACCAGCCAATTGTGCTTGGTGCAGGGGCGCGTGATGCCGACAGTGTCGCATTCCTGGAACGCGTCGTTGCCGATCAGGTGCGTCGGCACCTGGCCGGAGATGCAGACCAGCGGGATCGAGTCCATCAGCGCGTCGGTCAGCGGCGTCACCATGTTGGTGGCGCCGGGGCCGGAGGTCACCAGCGCGACGCCCGGTTTGCCGGTCGAGCGCGCGTAGCCCTCGGCGGCGTGGCCCGCGCCCTGCTCGTGGCGGACCAGGATGTGCTGGACCTCGCTCTGCTGGAAGATCTCGTCATAGATCGGAAGCACGGCGCCACCGGGATAGCCAAAAATGTCGGTCACGCCGTGATCGATGAGCGCGCGAACGATCATCGCGGCACCGGTCATCTGGTTCGGATCGTGGCTCTTGTCGCTCATTTGGCTTGCTCCGGATGCGCTGTTGTCAGCGGCTTCGTTCGTGTCGGGTTCGGGAAATAAAAAAGGCCCCGAAGAGGGCCCATGCACACCGCCTGTCTTGTGGATGGCAGCTAGCCATCCCCGGCGGTGTGCCTGGGTACGACGGCGATAAGGAGTTTGGAAATAAAGTTACGCATGGCAGGCGCTCGGCTTCCCAAAGGTTGCGCGAAACATAGCGGCCAAAGCCCGGATGTCAAGGCGATGCGGCCGTTCCCGCGCGATTTTGGCAGTGTAGCGGTGTTCCCAAGGTTCGGCGAGAGGTAAATTGTGGAACCCGGACGGAAAAGCGCGTCAGCGGGGGGCGCGGGCCGCGTTCACAACAGCGGCGAGCCATCCCCTCGCCTGCTCCGGCTTGACCCATTCGAACTCGGGCAATTGGTGCCGGAACCAGGTGAATTGCCGCTTGGCATAATGGCGGGTGTCGGCGCGGCCGATTCCGGCGGCCTGCTCCAGGCTAAGCTCACCGCGTAAGTGCCGGATCAGGGCTGGCACACCATGCGCTTTCATCGCCGGCAGCAGCGGATCGAGGTGTCTCGTGGCGAGCCGCTCGACTTCGTCCAGTGCGCCGGCCCCCAGCATGGCCTCGAAACGGGCATCGATCCGGGCATAGAGCGCGTCGCGCTCGGGCGCGAGGAAGACCGCGCGAAAACTGTCCTTTGGCAGCAGCGGCGGCTGGCCTTCGCGGTGCCAGTCAAGCAGCGAACGGCCGGTCGCTTCGACCACTTCGAGTGCGCGCGCGATCCGGGTGCGGTCGCGCAAGTTCAATCGCTCGGCCGCACGGGAATCGCGACGCGCCAGTTCCGCATGCAGCGCCTCCGCACCGTTCCGTTCCAGCCGCGCGCGCACCTCCTCGCGCACCTCGGCAGGGATTGGCGGCACCACGGAGAGCCCCGCCGTCAGCGCCTTGAAATAGAGCCCGGTGCCGCCGATGAAGATCGGCAGGCGACCTTCGGCACGGGCCTCGTCGAGCGCCTTTGCCGCGTCGGCCACCCAGGCCCCGGCCGAGAAATTCACGGCTGCATCGACATGCCCGTAGAGACGGTGCGGAGCGCGCGCTTCCTCATCCCGTGTCGGCCGTGCCGTGATGATGCGCAGGTCGCGGTAGACTTGCATGGAATCGGCATTGATGACGATACCGCCGGTGGCGAGCGCAAGCTCCAGCGCCAGCGCCGACTTGCCGCTGGCGGTCGGGCCTGCGATAAGCACGGCCTCGCCAACAGGCCTTCTGCCGACTTGCTCCTCGCTCACGAAAACCTCAAATGTCCCTCGTCGCCACGCTGATCTGCAACCCCGACAATCCCGCGCTCGACTCGACCATCGTCGATGGCGCCCGCGCCGTGCTGCCCCAGGCAACTCCGGCGCACTGGCTGTTCGACGGGGTTGCGGTCGACATCCCCTTCGGTGCCGACAGTAACCTCGAAGGTGACCGCCACGCCATCGAACAGCGGCTCCGCGAGCTGCGCGGCGACCTGCCCATCGACATCGTCGTGCAACCAGTCGGCGCCCGGCGCAAGAAGCTTTTTCTCGCCGACATGGATTCCACCATGATCGGCCAGGAATGCATCGACGAACTCGCTGATCTGGTCGGGATGAAGGCCCATGTCGCAGGCATCACCGAACGCGCGATGCGCGGCGAGATCGAGTTCGAGCCGGCACTGCGCGAGCGCGTCGCGCTGCTGAAGGACCTCCCGGCCAGCGTGGTCGACGAGGTGCTGGCCAAGCGCATCACGCTGACCCCGGGCGGCAGCACACTGGTCGCGACCATGCGCGCGCACGGCGCCTATACCTGCCTCGTCTCCGGCGGCTTCACGCTGTTCACCAGCGCGGTCGCCGCCAAGATCGGCTTCCAGGAGAACCGCGCCAACGAGCTCGTCGTGCGCGACGGCAAGTTCACCGGCGAGGTGAAGGAGCCGATTCTGGGCCGCGCGGCAAAGCTCGCGACGCTGGTGGATCTGATGGAATCGTTCGATCTCGACGACATCGACTCGGTCGTGGTCGGCGACGGCGCCAATGATCTCGCGATGATCCAGGCGGCGGGGCTCGGCGTCGCCTATCACGCCAAGCCGGCCGTGGCGGCTGCGGCAGCTGCGCGGATCGATCACGGCGATCTCACCGCGCTGCTCTATGCGCAGGGGTATCGGCGGGACGAGTTCGTGGAGGGGTAGACTCTCTCCGCATGCACGGCAGCCGTAGGGTGGGCAAAGGCGCCTTTGCGCCGTGCCCACCATTCTCGTTGCAGCGATAGAAAGACGTGGGCACGCTTCGCTTTGCCCACCCTACAGGACCGTACCTTGCGGCTACTGCACGCTCAGCGCCACGAACCGCAGCTCGCCGTCGGCATTGGAGACCAGCAGCAGCACCGACTTCTTGCCGTCCTTCTTGAGCTGGTCGACCCGCTTCTGGATATCGGCACCGCTCGACACCGCTTCCTGCGCGACCTCGACGATGACGTCGCCGGCCGACAGGCGCTTCTCGGCGGCGTCGGAATTGGCGTCGACATTGGTGACGACCACGCCCTTGACGCTGTCCTTGATCTTGTAGCGCGTGCGCAGATCCTTGTTCAGCGCGGCGAGATCGAGGCCGAGCGCCTTCTGGGTCACCGGCTTTTCGGGCGCCGGCTCGTCGGTCTTCACCGCGGCCTGCACCTTTTCGGGATCCTGGAGGCGGCCGAGGGTGACTTTCTTGGTCTGCTCCTGGCCCTTGCGGATGACGACGACGTCGACCTCCTTGCCGACCGCCGTGTCGGCGACGACGCGGGAGAGATCCTTCGGATCCTTGACGTCCTTGCCGTCGAACTTGACGACGACGTCGCCTGGCTCGATGCCCGCAGGCTTGGCCGGGCCCTTGTCGTCGACGCCGGCAACCAGCGCACCGCGCGCGGGCTTGATGTTGAGGCTCTCGGCAATCTCGTCGGTGACGCTCTGGATGCGCACCCCTAGCCAGCCGCGGCGCAGCTCGCCGAACTGGCGCAGCTGATCGACGACGCCCGTGACCGTCTTCGACGGCACGGCGAAGCCGATGCCGATCGAGCCGCCCGAGGGCGAGATGATCAGCGTGTTGACGCCAATGACGTCGCCGTCGAGGTTGAACAGCGGACCGCCGGAATTGCCGCGGTTGATGGAGGCGTCGGTCTGGATGTAGCTGTCGTAGGGCCCCGAGGAGATGTCGCGATTCTTGGCCGAGACGATGCCGGCGGTCACCGTGCCTCCCAGGCTGAAGGGATTGCCGATCGCGACCACCCAGTCGCCGAGGCGCAGCTTGTCGCTGTCGCCGAACTTCACCGCGACCAGCGGCTTCGGCGGCTTGATCTTGAGCACGGCGAGATCGGTCTTCTTGTCGACGCCGACCAGCTCGGCCTTGATCTTGGTGCCGTCGTTGAGGATGACGTGGATCTCGTCGGCATCCGCAATGACGTGATTGTTGGTGACGACGACACCCGAGGTGTCGATGATGAAGCCGGAGCCGAGCGAGTTGGTCTTCTTCGGGGCGCCGCCGTTATCGCCGCCCTTGCCGCCGCCGCCAGGGCCCCTGCGGTTCTTGAAGAAGTCGTCGAAGAACTCTTCGAAGGGCGAGCCGGGCGGCAATTGCGGCATGGTGTTGCTGCCGCCGCCCTTGGCCTCCACGGTCTGCGAGGTCGAGATGTTGACGACCGCGTCGATCACCTTCTCGGCGACGTCGGCGATGCCCTCCGGTCCGCGTGCCTGGACCGGCGTGCCGAACGCACTGAAAGCAGTGACGGCGAGCGCAGCCAGCCCTAAACGCAAGCGGGTCGGGGCAATGGTGGCAGCGGGCATTGGTATCTCCAGAGAAAAGGATTCGGGTCCAGACTGCGCTCGAACGGGGGCACGGCGCAAGCACGGAGCTTAACGGCCTCAAGACCCCGATAATACGGCGAAAACCGG
This sequence comes from Bradyrhizobium nanningense, assembly GCF_004114535.1. Classification (GTDB taxonomy): domain Bacteria; phylum Pseudomonadota; class Alphaproteobacteria; order Rhizobiales; family Xanthobacteraceae; genus Bradyrhizobium; species Bradyrhizobium nanningense. The sequence continues at coordinate 189,858 of NZ_LBJC01000020.1, read as the reverse complement.
TCTTTCGGCTTCACTTTGGCGTTGGCGCGAGCTCTAGACCGGACGCCGCATAACCCAGATCAGGACCAGGCCGACCACGGCCGAGCCGATCCCGACCGCCCGCAGGATGTTATCCGGCGTGGCGATGGCGCTCTTCATGGCCTTGCGCATCCAGTTCGGACTCGCCGCAAACATCAAGCCTTCCAGCACGAACAGGATGCCCAAGCCGATGAGGAAGTCGGCGAACGCAATGGACCTCATCGGATTGGAACCTCCCGTTATGCTGTTCTTGTCTGGACAATGGGCGGCGAGATCCGCCGCCCTTGTCTAGCTTACGGCTTCGCCGGCGTCTCGGTGGCCATCCTGCCGGACGGGTTGCTGAAGTACCGGAAGAAATCCGAGTCCGGCCGCAGCAGGAAGCGGGTATCGTTCGACTTCAACCCGTTTTCATAGGCCGTCATCGACCGGTAGAAGGCGAAGAAGTCGGCGTCCTTGCTGTAGGCCTCCGCAAACAGGCGGTTGCGCTCGGCATCGCCCGCACCGCGGGTCTGCTCGGCCTGCGAGTTGGCTTCCGCGATGATCACCGTCGCCTCGCGGTCGGCCTTGGAGCGGATCTCCTGGGCCTTCTGGCCGCCCTGCGCGCGGAACTCGGCCGCTTCGCGCTCGCGCTCGGTCTTCATGCGCTGATAGACCGCCTGGCTGTTCTGCTCCGGCAGGTCGGCACGGCGGATCCGGACGTCGACGACCTCGATACCGTAGCCGTCGGCCTCGCGATCGAGCTGGTCGCGGATGCGCTGCATCAGCTTCTCGCGGTCGTCCCGCACCACGTTGATGAAGGTGACCTCGCCGAGCACGCGGCGCAGTGCCGCGTTCAGGAGCGTGGTGAGCTGGATGTTGGCAGCCTGGATCGAGCCGACGCTCTGATAGAAGCGCAGCGCATCCTTGATGCGGTAGCGTGCGAAGGCATCGACCACGAGCCGCTTCTGATCGGACGCGATCGCTTCCTGCGACGGGTTCTCCAGGTCGAGAATCCGCTTGTCGATGTTGATCACCGAATTCCATGGCGCCTTGAAGTGCAGACCGGGCGCAGTGACGACGTCGACGGGGCGGCCGAACTGGAGCACGATGGTCTGCTCGGTCTGCTGCACTGTGAAAAGCGACATGTAGCCGACAATCACGACGAGCAGGAGCGCGAGCAGCGTGACGAAACCTGTGACCGGAGACCTCATCGGTTGCCTCCGCCCGACTGCGGACCGGTGGTAGGCGGCCGCTTGGTGGTCAATTCGCCCAGCGGCAGATAGGGCACGATGCCCTGGCCCGAGGAGCCGCCGTCATAGACGAGCTTGTCCGCGCCGCCGAGCACCCGCTCCATCGTCTCCAGATAGATCCGTTCACGCGTCACGTCGGGCGCCTTCTTGTATTCGTCGTACACCTTCAGGAAGCGCGCGCTCTGGCCCTTGGCCTCGGCGACCGCCTGCTCCTTGTAGCCTTCGGCGGCCTGCTGAATCTGCGCCGCCCGTCCGCGCGCCTGCGGCACGACCTGGTTGGCGTAGGTCTGCGCCTCGTTCTGCAGCTGCTCGAGATTGGCGCGCGCCGCCTGGACGTCGCGGAATGCGTCGATCACCTGCGCGGGCGGGTCGACCTTCTGCATCTGCACCTGGCTGATCTGGATGCCGGCGCCGTAGCTATCCAGCGTCTTCTGGATCAGCTCCTGCACGCCCTGCTCGGTGACGTTGCGCGCACCGGTCAGGATCGGCTGGATCTGCGATCGGCCGATCACCTCGCGCATCGCGCTTTCGGCGACCGCCTTCACGGTGCCCTCAGGGTTCTGAATGTTGAACAGGAAATTGCCGACACCGTTGGGCTTGATGCGCCACAGCACGGTGAAGTCGACGTCGACGATGTTCTCGTCGCCCGTCAGCATCAGGCTCTCTTCCGGCACGTCACGGATGGAGCGGCCGCGCCGTGCGGGATCGTCGATCAGCGTCATGCCAATCGAGATGGTGTTGACGCGCAGCGCCTTCGGCAGCAGCACGGTCTCGATCGGATAGGGCAGATGATAGTTCAGGCCCGGATCCACGGTGCGGACATGCTTGCCGAAGCGCAGCACGACGCCCTGTTCCTCGGACTGCACGCGGAAGAAGCCCGACAGCAGCCAGAACGCGATGATGAGCAGGATGATCAGCGTGATGCCAACGCCGGAGAAATAGCCGCCCGGCATGATCTGCTGGAGGCGGTCCTGGCCGCGGCGCAGAAGGTCTTCCAGATCCGGCGGCCTCGGCCCGACCGGTTGCGGGCCTGAGCCCCATGGTCCCTTTGGACCCGAGCCCCATGGGCCACCGCCCTGATTCTTCCACGGCATTCGACGCTCTCCTCGGCAGGGTAGAATTGCCCCCGCCCGCTTTGTCCGGTCCGGCTTTATAGGGGACGGGCAGGTCCCTTACAACGCAGCCCTGACCGTCCTTCGAGCTATGCTCGGGCACGAAAAAGTCAATGTAAACATTGACGAAAGCGGTTAATGGCCGCGCCGCCGACGATATGTCACATAGGAGAAGTCGGCACTGTCGTCCGGGCCGGCAGGATGGCGGATACGTTCAACCTCGTCCCACTCCGCCTTGTCGATGTCGAAATGCGTATCGCCTTCGGGCCGCGCATGGACTTCGGTGATTTCGAGACGATCGGCGCGATCGAGCCATTGCCGAAAAATCTCGGCGCCGCCGATCACCGCGATCTCAGCGACCGAGCGCCGCAGGGCATCGCCGCGCGCAATCGCGTCCGCATCCGCGGCGGATGTCGTGACGATGGCCCCATTGGCGCGATAGGCCGCATCGCGGGTGATCACGATGTTGGTGCGGCGCGGCAGGGGACGGCGAGGCAGCGATTCGAAGGTCTTGCGGCCCATGATCACGGGCTTGCCGATCGTCAGCGCCTTGAAGCGCGCCATGTCGGATTTCAATCGCCACGGCATCGCATTGCCCGCGCCGATGACGCCATTCTCCGCGATCGCGACGACGAAGACGATCTCCATCAGGGCGCACTCCCGGCAAGCCGCTTCAGGGCCGGTCCGGTGACGCGGCACAGCGTCCAGTCGTCCATCATGACGGCACCGAGCGACTTGTAGAACGCGATCGACGGCGCGTTCCAGTCGAGCACCGCCCATTGCAGGCGCGCCCAGCCGTTGTCGACGCATTCCCTCGCGAGATAGACCAGCAGCGCCTTGCCGAGGCCCCTGCCCCGATGCGACGGCCGCACGTAGAGGTCCTCGAGATAGATGCCGTGGCGACCGCTGAAGGTGGAGAAATTCGTAAACCAGACCGCGAAGCCGACGGCCTCGCCGTTCCACGCGGCGATCGCGCAATAGAGTTGCGGTCTCTCGCCGAACAGCGCCTCAGCGATGTTAGCCTCGGTCGCGTCCACCTCGTGCGAGAGCTTCTCGTACTCGGCGAGTTCGCGGATGAAGGAGAGAACGAGCCCGGCTTCTCCGGGCTGCGCACGGCGGATGGTCAACGACATCGGCGTCAGACCGCGACTTCCGCCTTGATGTGCGGATGCGGGTCGTAGCCGACGAGCTCGAAATCCTCGAAACGGAAGGAGAAGATGTCCTTCACCTCAGGATTGATCCGCATCACCGGCAGCGGCCGCGGTGCGCGGCTGAGCTGGAGCTTTGCCTGCTCCAGATGGTTGGAATAGAGATGGGCATCGCCGAACGAATGCACGAAGTCGCCGGGCTTCAGGCCGGTGACCTGCGCCACCATCATCGTCAGCAGCGCGTAGGAGGCGATGTTGAAGGGCACGCCGAGGAAGACGTCGGCCGAGCGCTGATAGAGCTGGCAGGACAGCTTGCCGCCCGCGACGTAGAACTGGAACAGGCAATGGCACGGCGGCAGCGCCATCTTGTCGACGTCGGCCGGATTCCACGCCGAGACGATCAGGCGGCGCGAGTCCGGATTGCGCTTGATCATGTCGACCACGTTCGCGATCTGGTCGATGCTGCGGCCGTCAGGCGCCGGCCAGGAGCGCCACTGATGGCCATAGACCGGGCCGAGATCACCATTGGCATCCGCCCACTCGTCCCAGATCGTGACGCCGTTGTCGCGCAGATATTTGATGTTGGTGTCGCCTTTCAGGAACCACAACAGCTCGTGCACGATCGCCTTCAGCGGCAGCCGCTTGGTCGTCAGCATCGGAAAACCGGCCGACAGATTGAAGCGCATCTGATGGCCGAACACCGAGAACGTGCCGGTGCCGGTGCGGTCAGTCTTCTCCGCGCCGTCTGAAAGAATCCGCTCGAGCAGGTCCTGATACTGGTGCATGTGCGACTAGGCCTTTGGGGAGGCGGCGAACTTAGCGGCCGCCCCCGCGCTGCAACAGCGGCGATTCGCTGTCCGCACCGATTATACCCGGAAAAGTGAGCTTTCCCGGCGCAAACGACAAGGGGCGGAACTCAGCGTCCCGCCCCTTGCCTATCAGCTTGATCCTGCTGATTAAGTCGCCGACTTGCCCACCGGGGTCCAGCCCCTCAATTCTCGGATTCGGTGAACACCTCGTCGCGCTTGGCACGCAACGTGGGCAGCACCGTGAGGACCAGGAGGAAGGCCGCAATCGCGAGCAACACGGCCGACAGCGGCCGCGTCAGGAACACGCTCCAGTCGCCGCGCGAGATCAGCAGCGCACGGCGCAAGTTCTCCTCCATCAGCGGTCCCAACACCATGCCGAGCAGCAGGGGTGCCGGCTCGAAATCGTGCTTGATCAGCCAATAGCCGACGAGACCGAACACGCCGGCGAGGATGACGTCGACTGGCGCGTTGTTCACCGAGTAGATGCCGATCGCGCAGAAGATCACAATCGAGGGGAACATCAACCGATAGGGGACGCGCAACAGCCGCACCCAGATTCCGACCAGCGGCAGGTTGATGATGATCAGCATCAGATTGCCGATCCACATCGAGGCGATCATGCCCCAGACGAGATCGGGCTGCTTCTGCATCACTTGCGGACCCGGCACAATGCCGTGGATGGTCATCGCGCCCACCATCAGCGCCATCACAGCGTTCGGCGGGATGCCGAGCGTCAGCAGCGGGATGAAGGAGGTCTGCGCCGCAGCGTTGTTGGCGCTTTCCGGTGCCGCCACGCCCTCGATCGCGCCGCGGCCGAACCGCGACGGGTTCTTGGCGATTTTCTTCTCGAGGGTGTAGGACGCGAAGGACGCGATGACGGCGCCGCCGCCCGGCAGGATGCCCAGAATCGAGCCGAGCACAGTGCCGCGCAGGATCGCAGGCGTCGAGTCGATCATGTCCTTTTTGGTCGGCATCAGGCCGGTGATCTTCTGCTGGACGAGGTCGCGATTCATCTCGGCGCCGGCGTCGAGATTGCGGATGATCTCGGCGAAACCAAACACACCCATCGCCACCGTCGCAAAGCCGAGACCGTCGGCGAGTTCCGGAATGTTGAACGCCATGCGCGAGGCGCCGGTCTCGATGTCGGAGCCGACCATCGACAGCAACAGGCCGAACACGATCATCGCAATCGCTTTCAGCACCGAGCCCTTGGCCAGCACCACCGCGAAGATCAGGCCGAGCACCATCAGCGAGAAATATTCGGCCGGACCGAACGCCAGCGCGAGCTTCGTCAGAGGCGCACCGAGCACGGCGATGAGCACGGTCGCGACGCAGCCTGCGAAGAACGAGCCGATCGCCGCGATCGCCAGCGCCGGGCCGGCACGGCCCTGCTTGGCCATCTGGTGACCGTCGATCGCGGTGACAACCGATGTCGCCTCGCCGGGAATGTTGACCAGGATCGAGGTGGTCGAGCCGCCATACTGAGCGCCATAGTAGATGCCGGCGAGCATGATCAGCGCGCCGACCGGCGGCAATCCGAACGTGATCGGCAGGAGCATCGCCACGGTTGCGACGGTGCCGATACCAGGCAGCACGCCGACCAGCGTGCCGACCAATGCGCCAATCAGGCACATGAGAATATTGATCGAGATCGGGAGCGACAGGCCGTAGAGCCACCAGGGTGACCACCAGGAGATCTGAAACACCACACCGAAGCCAAGGCCCAGATTGTGGAAGAGATCGAACATCACACCCTCACTGAACCAGGAAGCGCGGGAACATCGGCATCGGCAGGCCGAGCACGTAGGGGAAGAGCAGCGCGCAGCCGAGCGTCAGGCAGGCGCCGACGATCATCGCTTCGACCCAGCGCGTCTCATGCGTGCCCATCGCTGCGATCATGAAGCTCGCGAACGCCGTAACCACCACTCCAAGCGGACGAATCGCCAGCGCGAAGAAGACGATCGAGACCATCACGAACAGGGGCCCGCGCCAGGCATAATGCGCCATCCCCGGCCCCTCGGTCAGCAGTCCCGTCAACGCGATGCCGGCGCCAAGTGCGACGAGCAGCCCGCCAAACATCCGCGGCGCCGTGCCGGCGCCGAAGGAGAAGCCGCGCATGCCCTGCAAGTCGCTTCCTGCCCACAGCGCGAACAAGGCCAACGCCATCAGAACGATCCCACCGACATAGTCCTGCGCCGATCTGATCGTCATGAAGATCGTAAGGATCGCCACCACGAACAGCGGGTAAGAATAGATTAGCGCGAGCAGCACCTCGGATGACATCTTCTGGGTGCCGCCGCCGAACGATCCGAAGATGGCACTAGGCGCGCCTGCGAGCAGCGCCGTCAGGTGGCTGGTGACCACCGTCCCCGGGCCGCGGCCGGCCCCCCACCCCAAGATCGTCCCGATCGACCAGATCAATTCGAAGATCTGCGGCGCAATCGCCAGCAGACAAAAGCCGACCACCAACCGGGTATTTCGAGTGGCAGTCGCTGAGTGGCCCATCGTGTCGGCCATGCATGTCTCCTCCGCGACCCGTAAGTCACGAGCACTGTTGTTCTAAATCGGCTGGAACTGGATACCCCGCCCGGATCACTGCCTAGCGATTTTCATCACACAATGCCAGCAAAACCCAACATCCCGCCGGCGAGCAGGAGCCAGGGTGGATTGAGGCGCGAGACCGATGCGATCAGCGCAACCATTGCGGTCAGGAGCAGTGCAGCAAGTGTGCGATCGGTCGACTGGGCCAGGATCAGGGCACTCGCGGCCATCAATCCGATCGAGAGTGGAACCAGTGCAGCCTGAATCAGGCCGGGCCAGCGCGATTGGCTGGGCCGATTCAAGAGCCGGCTGACACGATAGGCAAGCAGCGCCGTCGGCAGGCACATCGCCAGCGTCGCCGCGAGCGCGCCGGGGATGCCGGCGACGGCATAGCCGATTAACGTCACGATAAGCACGTTCGGACCCGGCGACAGCTGCGCGATCGCATAGGCATCGGTGAACTGCTTGTCGGTCATCCAGCGATGCACCTCGACCGCGATGCGGTGCATCTCGGGCACCGCCGCCGCGGCGCCGCCGACCGCGAACAGCGACATCAGGCCAAAGGTGGCGATCAGGCCCAGATCGGATTCTCGGCGTTCATGCTGCTACTTTCCGCCGCAGGAAATAAGTGGCGCCGATGCTCACGGGGATCGCGACCAGCAGCACCGCCGGAAGCGGCAGGCGGAGCACGCCGATGGCGAGGAACACACCGAGCATCAGGATCAGCGCGAGGGGATCCGTCCGCCTCGGCACCGGCGCCATCATGCGGAAGACCACCGCGATCAGGAGGCCGACCGCCGCGCAGGAGATGCCGGCGAGGCTGCGGCGCAGCACCAAAACGGGCGTAGATGATCGCGAGCACCATCATGATCAGCGTCGGCGGCAGCAACAGCCCGGCAAAGGCGGCAACTCCGCCGCAATGCCGCGCAACCTTGACCGAACACCATCGACAGATTGACGATGTTGGGGCCGGGCAGGAAATGGCAAAGCGCGAAGGTCTCGTTGAACTCGTCCGCATTCATCCAGCGGTGCTGCTCGACGATGGGCCGCCGGGCAAACACCAAAACCCCGCCGAAACCGGCCAGCGACATCCTGGCGAAGGCCAGAAACAGCGCAAGCAGGCCGGGCGGAGCGGCGCCGGTCGCCGGATGGTCCGGCAGTGGATCTGGTTCTTGGACCGCCAGTGCTGAATCCTCGGACATCTCAGAAACTTAGAATGCCGGTCGCGAGGCGGCCAAGATCAAGCTCACGTCCGCCCGGAACCTATCCAACGGGAACCTGGCGAGGGACACTCAAAACCCCTGTTTTTCGAAACCTTTGCGCCCTATATTAGGGATGCCGGTTCGCCGGCTATGGAAATAAACGGTCGTCGCAATAAACCATTCGGACCCGGGGGCGGTACCCGGCGCCTCCACCAAAGCCCACCAACGGACTCTCCCGGAAGCGGGCTTTGGCGGGGGCGAAATAGGATCGACGAGGGCGTAAAGGGCGTACTTTTTCCCGGTATTGTTCCGCCGTTATCGGGCTACTGCAATAGTTGCCAACGACAACTTTGCTCCGGTTGCTCAGGCTGCGTAACGCAGTTTGAAAGACCACTCTAAAGTCCTAGCGGGTTAAGCTCCGCTAGGCGGGGTTCGGAGGCACCTGGCAACAGAAGCCTCCACTTGCCTTTATTTCTTGCCCGGCGGGGACTCCTGCTGACCCGTTAGGCGCGATATTGTTGCGGCTTGGCGAGTCGAGCCGGTAGGGTCCGGCTTCGGGGATGCAACAGGACCACGATGGCGACCGATCATATCCGATACGATGTGCTGGCCCGCGACGCGCTGCGCGGCGTGCTGCGGAAGGTGCTGACCGATGCCGCGGCCCAAGGCCTGCCCGGCGAGCACCATTTCTTCATCACCTTCGTATCGAAGGCCGAGGGCGTGAAGCTGTCTCCACGGCTGCTCGCGCAATATCCGGAAGAGATGACGATCATCCTGCAGCACCAGTTCTGGGATCTGACTGTGCTCGAGGACCGCTTCGAGGTCGGCCTGTCCTTCGGCGGCATTCCGGAGCGGCTGGTGGTGCCGTTCAGCGCCATCAAGAGCTTCCTCGATCCGTCCGTGAAGTTCGGCCTCCAGTTCGACACGTCCGATGTCGCCGAAGTCACGCCGGAGACATTGCCGGCGGCCCCTGCCCCTTCGGCCGTATCGGTGCCCGCCGCCGCTGAAAAGGCGGAAACCGCGGAAGAGCCGCCCCCGCCTAACCAGGGCGGCGCCGAGGTGGTGCGGCTCGATCGTTTCCGCAAGAAATGATCTAGGTTGGCTTTGAAGCCGTCGCGCCCGGCCAAACTGTCTATATAGAAGAGCACCTGAAGAGGCCGCGCGGCGTTTCGCGCGGCGGAATGGATGTGCTCATGGCCAAAGCGTCCCGCTCGAAGACCGCCCGCCCCGCGACCCGCACCGAGACCGACAGTTTCGGTCCCATCGAGGTCCCCGCCGATCGCTATTGGGGCGCGCAGACCGAACGTTCGCGCCAGAATTTTCGCATCGGAACGGACCGCATGCCGATCGCGCTCGTGCACGCGCTCGGCATCGTCAAGCTCGCCGCCGCGCAGTCCAACCTCGAGCTCGGCCTGCTCGACCAGCGCCGCGCGGGTGCCATCATCCGCGCCGCGCGCGAGGTGATCGAGGGCAAGCTGGACGATCATTTTCCGCTCGTCGTGTGGCAGACCGGCTCCGGCACGCAGACCAACATGAACCTCAATGAGGTGATTGCCAACCGCGCCAACGAGCTCTTGGGCGGCGAGCTCGGCGCCAAGAAGCCGGTGCATCCCAACGACCACGTCAACATGAGCCAGTCATCGAACGATTCGTTCCCGACCGCGATGCACATCGCGGCCGCAAGCCGCATCCATGCCGACCTCGTCCCCGCGCTCAATGAGCTGCTCCGCGCGCTGCGCAAGAAGGAGAAAGAGTTTGCCAAGATCGTCAAGATCGGCCGCACTCACACCCAGGATGCGACGCCCCTGACGCTCGGCCAGGAGTTTTCCGGCTACGCCGCGCAGGTCGAAAGCGGCATCGCCCGGCTCAAGATCGCGGTGAAGGACCTCCATCCGCTGGCGCAGGGGGGCACCGCCGTCGGCACCGGCCTCAATTCGAAGCCGCGCTTTGCCAAGCTGTTCGCAAAGCATGTCGCCGGCATCACGAAACTCCCCTTCACCAGCGCCGCCAACAAATTCGAGGCGCTGGCCTCGAACGATGCCTATGTGCTGGCGCATGGCGCCATCAATTCGGTGGCGACGGGCCTGTTCAAGATCGCCAACGACATCCGCCTGCTCGGATCCGGCCCGCGCTCAGGGCTCGGCGAGCTGATCCTGCCGGAGAACGAGCCGGGCTCGTCGATCATGCCGGGCAAGGTCAACCCGACGCAGTGCGAGGCGATGACCATGGTGTGCTGCCAGGTGTTCGGCAATCACACCGCGATCACGGTGGCCGGCAGCCAGGGCCATTTCGAGCTCAACGTCTACAAGCCGGTGCTGGCCTACAACATGCTGCACTCGATCCGCCTGCTGGCGGATGCCGCGCGATCCTTCACCGAGCATTGCGTCAGCGGCATCCGTGCCGACGAAAAGCGCATCAACGAGCTGATGCAGCGCTCGCTGATGCTGGTGACGGCGCTCGCCCCGAAGATCGGCTACGACAACGCCGCCAAGGTGGCCAAGACGGCCCATGCCAACGGCACCACGTTGAAGGAGGAGGCGCTGCGGCTCGGCTTCGTCTCGGCCGACGAGTTCGATCGCCTGGTGCGTCCCGAGAAGATGACCAGCCCCGGATAAAATTCCGAATTCCGATTGCCATCCGTAATGATACGGACCCTCGACGCCCAGAAATGTGCGGCTTTGGGGGCGGGATTTGATTACCGTCAATGTTCTGGCGGGACGGCGTGCTACGCAGCCTTTCCGCCCCCTGACGGGGCCAAATTCATCGTTTGATGGCCCGAGGGGCCGATTGACGAGGACAAGCGAATGGCGATCAAGTCTTGTGGGGCGCAACGCGGCACCCTGTTTCGGAATGTTTCATCCAGCCTGAAGAGGATCGGATGATGGAGACGCGGCATGGGGAACGTCATCAACCTGAATCGTTTCAGGAAGCGCGTCGAGCGCCAAGCCTCGGCGAAACGGGCGGACGCCAACCGGACGAAGTTCGGCCGCACGAAGGCGGAACGGTCGGCGGAGGAGACGCGCGCGGACAAGGCGAAGGCGCACCTGGATCAGCATCAGATCGATCGCGAGGAGCAGCAATGAAGTCGCCGGTCGTGAAACGGTCGATCGTCGTCGCCGGGCACAAGACCAGCGTCAGCCTGGAAGAGGCATTCTGGAACGGCATGAAGGAGATCTCCGGCCTGCGCAACATGACGTTGTCCGAGCTGGTCGGCGAGATCGACAACAACCGCCAGCAGGGCAATCTGTCGTCGGCGATCCGTCTGTTCGTCCTGGACTACTTCAAGAGCCGGGCTATGGCGGCCCAGCCGGACAAGGTCCCGGCCCAATAGCCAGCCTCGGGGGCGCCTTGGAGGGCGCCCCGCCGCCCGCACTTTAAAATCGCTCTAAGGTGCGGTTTCAGCGAGCGCGCGCGCTTGACCTCACTGCCTTGCGTTGAAAATACAGGGCATGACCGACACCAATGACATGCGCCCGCACATGCCGCTGGGTTTGGCCCAGCGCGGCTATACCGGCGTCATCCAGCACCTGTCCGCTGGCGAGACAGGCTCGGCGCTCTCGGACATCGAGCTCGAGAGCCGCCTGATCGAGCTCGGCTTCGTCGAGGGCGCCCGGGTCGAGGTCCTGCACGAGGGGCTGGTCGGACGCGACCCGATCGCCGTGCGGGTCGACAGCATCACGATCGCGGTCCGCCGCCGCGAAGCCATGGCGGTCATTGTCGCTTAGACAGCGACCGGACGCCTCATCCCAGCCTTTTGCCAGGCCTTGATCACATGGAATTACCCCTGCTGCATCTCGCCCTGGTCGGCACGCCAAACAGCGGCAAGACGTCGCTGTTCAACGCCCTGACCGGCAGCCGGCAGAAGGTCGCGAACTATCCCGGTGTCACCGTCGAGCGCAAGGAAGGCTTCTTCGTCACCCCCTTGGGACGCCAGGTGTCGGTGGTCGACCTGCCCGGCACCTACTCCCTGCGCGGCCGCAGCCCGGACGAGGAGATCACCCGCGACTTCGTGCTCGGCAAGGCCTCCGGCGAAACCGTGCCCGATCTCGTGCTGTGCGTGGCCGATTCGACCAATCTGCGGCTGACCATCCGCCTGCTGCTCGAGCTCAAGCGCACGGGACGGCCGATGGTCCTCGTGCTCAACATGTTCGACATCGCCGCCCGCCGCGGCATCACTGTCGACGTCGAGCGGCTCGCCAAGGAGCTCGGCCTGCCCGTGGTCACCTCGATCGCGGTGCGCAAGGGCGGCACGTCCGACCTCTTGAGGCTGACCGACGAGATCTCGGCAAAACTCGCCGCCGAGGCGGAGGCGAACAGCTGGCGCGCGCTCAGCGTCTCGGAATTGCGCGCGACCCAGCGCGAGGCCGACCGCATCATCGCCGACTGCGTCAGCCTGCCGGCTAGACCCGACACCTGGACCGCGCGGATCGATCGGGTCGTGCTGCATCCCGTCGGCGGCCTCATCGTGCTGGCGCTGATCCTGTTCATGATGTTCCAGGCGGTGTTCGCCTGGGCGCGGCCGCTGATGGAGCTGCTGCAATCCGGCTTCGATGCGCTCGGCGAGCTCGTCCACACGACCCTGCCCGATGGCCTGTTGCAGAGCTTCCTGCAGAACGGCGTGATCTCGGGCGTCGGCAGCGTCATCGTGTTCCTGCCGCAGATCATCATCATCTTCCTGTTCATCCTGCTGTTGGAAGATTTCGGCTACATGGCGCGCGCCGCGTTCCTGATGGACCGCATCATGGGCGGCGCCGGCCTGCATGGCCGCGCCTTCATTCCGCTGCTGTCGAGCTTTGCCTGCGCCATTCCCGGCATCATGGCGACGCGCGTGATCGACAACAAGCGCGACCGGCTGACCACGATACTGATCGCGCCGCTGATGACCTGCTCGGCGCGCATTCCAGTCTACACGCTGATCATCTCCGCCTTCATTCCGGCGAATGACGTTTGGGGCTTCATCAACCTGCAGGGCCTCGTGATGTTCGGCCTCTACGCCGCCGGCATCGTCAGCGCGCTTGCCGTCTCGTTCGTGATCAAGTTCTTCATGCTGCGCGACTATGCGCCGGCGCCGTTCATGCTGGAGCTGCCGGACTACAAGATGCCGCGGCCGAAATCGATCGCGATCGGCATCTATACCCGCGCCAAGATGTTCCTGGTGCGCGCCGGCACCACGATCTTCTCGATGATGGTGCTGATCTGGTTTTTGGCCTCGTTCCCGCAGCCGCCGGCAGGCGCCACCGAGCCCGCGATCGACTTCAGCCTCGCCGCGATGATCGGCAAGGCGCTCGCACCGCTGCTCGCCCCGGTCGGCTTCAACTGGCAGATCGCGGTCGCGCTGATCCCGGGCATGGCGGCACGCGAGGTCGCGGTCGCCGCGCTCGGCACCGTCTACGCGATCGAAGGCGGCAAGGAAGCGGCCGAGCAGATCGGCCAGGTGCTGGCGACGAAATGGTCGCTCGCCACCGCGCTGTCGATGCTGGCCTGGTACATCTTCGCCCCGCAATGCGCCTCGACGCTGGCCGTGATCCGGCGCGAGACCGGCAGCTGGGCCTGGATGGCCGTGACCTTCACCTACATGCTGGTGCTGGCCTATGCCGCGAGCCTCCTGACCTACAACGTCGCGGTGGCGCTCGGGGCCGGCTAGCGTTCCCTCCAAAACAAAACTCGCGAAACAACCCCATGCACAGTAGACGGGGGTTGTGAAATCAATGGCTTACGCGTGCACGAAAGTGATCCGACCGTAGGCTCCATCCAGACGACGAACCGGTTGATCCGTCGGGCAAAACACCGGCACAATGGCATCATCAACCTCATCGGCACAGTGATCGACCTGGAATGCGTCCATCCGACTCCATGGATCACTTCACCACCATCAGGCTAACCGCCGAGCGTCTACGCGAAGATCACCTCGCCGACCTCGTCGCGCTGCATCTCGACCCCGAGGTCTCCCGTTATCTCGGCGGTGTGCGCTCGGCGGAAAAAACGGAGAACTATCTCGTCGCCAACATGGCCCATTGGGATCAACACGGCTTCGGCCTGTGGGCCCTGCGGACGAAAGAGGGGGCGTTCGCCGGACGGGCGGGCATCCGCCACATCCTGGTCGACGACATCGACGAGATCGAGATTTTCTACGCGTTCAAACGCGAATTCTGGGGCCAGGGATTTGCAAGCGAGATTGCGGCCGCGATGACGGACATCGGGCTGTTACAGCTCGCGCTGCCATCTCTCATCGGCGTCGTGAATGTCAGGAACGGCGCATCCCGCCGCGTGCTGGAGAGATCAGACTATCTCCTCGAGCGGAGCGCGAACAGTCGCGGCGAGGACGTCGTGATCTACCGCATCCGGCGCTAAAGGTCACAGTGAGTGGACCGGTAGCGCCGAGCGGACTTGCTGTGTTCAATTCTGAATCCAAGCCGCGAACCGTCAGCAGCTACCCTCGCCTCGCCGGGAACCCAGCCGCTGCTCAAGAGTTCCTTCAACGGACCTACCTGGTCCAAGCTCCGGCTCGTCGTGCCTGGGGCAATGGCAGCCGTCCCGGCATATGCGTTAGGGGGTTCAATGACTGGTCCATCGAGCGCTGCTTCGGATAGCGCCCCCCGGGATTTACCCAGAATTTCCACGGGCAGCGACGGTTTGGACGACATCCTGGCCGGCGGCTTGGATCCCAACCGGATGTATCTTTATGAGGGACGGCCGGGGACCGGCAAGACCACGATTGCGCTGCAATTCCTGCTCAGGGGCGTGCGGGACGGTGAACGCGTGCTCTATATCTCCCTCTCCGAGACGAGGCGGGAGCTCGAGCTTGTCGCGCATCGACACGGCTGGTCCTTGCAAGGCGTGGACATCTTCGAACTGGTCCCGCCGGAGACGACGCTCGATCCCGATCGGGAGCTCACGGTCTTCCATCCCGCCGAGATGGAGCTGAGCGAAACCACCAATCTGATTTTCAAGGAAGTCGAAAGGCTCAATCCCACCCGCGTGGTGCTCGACAGCCTGTCCGAATTGCGCCTGCTGGCCCAAAATCCGCTGCGCTACAGACGCCAGGTGCTGGCCTTGAAGCACTTCTTCACCAATCGAAACTGCACGGTCGTCCTGCTCGACGATCTCTCATCGTCTCAGGACGATCTGCAGCTGCACTCGATCGCACACGGCGTCGTCATGCTGGAACAGCTCGCGATCGACTACGGGGCCGAGCGGCGGCGGCTTCGCGTGATCAAGATGCGCGGCATCCGGTTTCGGGGCGGCTACCACGATTTTACAATTTCGGCAGGAGGCCTGCGCATCTTCCCCCGCCTCGTCGCGGCCGAGCATCACAAGCCGTTCCCCGGCCAATCCATGTCCAGCGGAAACGTCGAGCTCGATCGGCTGCTGGGCGGCGGGATCGAGCGCGGCACCAACGCACTTCTCCTCGGCTCAGCCGGTGTCGGCAAGTCCTCGCTCGCGCTGGCCTATGCCATCGCGGCGGCCGAACGCGGCGAGCACGCCGTATTCTTCGCGTTCGATGAGGGCCGTGGAACGGTCGAAGCACGCGCTCTTACGCTCGGCCTGCCTCTGCAGAAATATCTCGATTCCGGCAAGATCCGATTTCAACAAATCGATCCCGCCGAATTGTCGCCCGGTGAGTTCGCGGCGACGCTGCGTCGGAGCGTCGAGGTCGACAACGCCCGCGTGGTGGTCATCGACAGCCTCAACGGCTATTTGAACGCGATGCCGGATGAGCGTTTTCTCATCCTGCAGATGCACGAACTTCTGAGCTATCTGGCACAGCAGGGCGTGCTCACCATCCTGATCCTCGCGCAGCATGGGCTCGTCGGCCCAATGGAAACGCCGATCGACCTCAGCTATTTGAGCGATGCGGTGCTGATGCTGCGCTATTTCGAGTTCGGCGGAACGGTGCGGCGCGCCTTGTCCGTCGTGAAGAAGCGAAGCGGCAACCATGAGCATACCATCCGCGAGTTTCGGCTCGGCAGCACCGGAATCAAGCTCGGCCCGCCCCTCCAGGAGTTCAGCGGCATCTTTTCCGGCAATCCGCGTTATACCGGCACGGCACTCCCGGAAGGACCAATCGAATGAACGCGGACCGGGATAGCCGCGTCCTCATATTCGCCCCGATCGGACGCGACGGACCGGCATCAGCCGAGCTCTTCCGCAGCTCCAACCTGGATGCGGCCAATTGCCGGAGCCTGCCCGAGCTCGTCAACGAGATGACAGCCGGCGTGGGCACCGTCTTTCTCGCCGAGGAAGGATTGTTTGGGAAGGACACGACCCCGCTGGCCCAATGGATCGCGGCGCAACCGCCATGGTCGGACCTCCCCTTTGTCGTCCTCACCAGCCATCGCGAGCAGCCGGCTGTCGTTGCGTGGCGACGCAGCATCGTCGAGCTTCTCCGCAATGTTTCGCTGCTCGAACGGCCGGTTCAGCCGATCACGCTGACCAGCGCGGTTCAATCCGCGATGAGGGCGCGGCGGCGCCAGTACGAGATCCGGGCCCTGCTCCAGGCGCGCGAGCAGACGGCGCAGGAGCTCGAGAAGCTGGTGGTCGAGCGGACACGCGAGCTGAAGGAAGCCAACGAGCAACTGCGTCTCGAAATGAACGAGCGTGCCCGCGTCGAGGAGACGCTCCGCCAGGCCCAGAAGATCGAGGCGATCGGCCAGCTCACCGGCGGCGTCGCGCACGACTTCAACAATCTGCTGATGGTGATTTCCGGCGGCCTCGACATGCTCGACCGCCAGACAGATCCGAACCGTCGCCGGCGTCTGATGGACGGGATGATCCAGGCCGCGCAGCGCGGCGCCAGCCTGACCAAGCAGCTGCTGGCATTCTCACGCCGGCAGACGCTTCGGCCGGAACCCGTCGACGTCGCCATGCAGATCGGCGGCATGCGCGAGCTGCTCGATCGAAGCTTGCGAGGCGACGTTCACGTCGAATTCGACTTCCCGGATGCGCTTTGGCCGGTGGAGGTCGATCCCGGCGAGCTCGAGCTGGTCATTCTCAATCTGGCCGTCAATGCGCGCGATGCGATGCCCAACGGCGGCACCATCGTCGTCCGCGGCGAGAATCTGCATGATCTGAATGACGGGGAGATCGCCGGCGACTATGTTCGGCTGTCGGTCGTCGATACAGGCGTCGGCATGTCTTCGAAGATCCTGTCGCGTGTCTTCGAGCCGTTCTTCACGACCAAGGACGTCGGCAAGGGATCGGGACTTGGGCTCGCCCAGGTCCACGGCTTTGCGACGCAGTCGCGGGGCACAGTCCGAATTAGATCGGAGGTCGGCCGAGGCACCAGCATCGAGCTGTACTTGCCGCGATCGTTCGATGTTCCCTCGAGCGAGCGACACCTGATCGACCTCACCAGGGTACGGCCGAAGAGGAGCAATCAGGGCCACGTCCTGCTGGTGGAAGACGATGACGAAGTTGCCGCGCTGGTCAGCGAGATGCTCGGCCAGCTCGGTTACGACGTCACCCGCGCCTCCAGCGCCGCCGCAGCGCTTGGTGCCCTGGCAGACGGCCGCTCCATCGATCTGATCTTTTCCGACATCATGATGCCGGGCGGCATGAACGGGGTCGAGCTTGCGCGAGAGATCAAGAAGAGACGAAGTGACATCCCGATATTGCTGACCAGCGGATATGCCGAAGCGTCCATCCACGAAGCGGAGAACGCGGGTATCGAGATTCTGGCCAAGCCCTATCACATCGACGATCTCGCCGCAGCCTTGAACACGGCGAAGTCGAATCTTCGGCGCAACGCACAATCCAAGCGTTCCAGTTCCTGCTGACCTCGCGAGGCTCGGAAAGGTCCGGCCTTGCGCGACAGAACCGCTACGCCGCGCTCATGGCCCTTGTTCGCGTCCGAAGAAGCTGCATCAAGTTCTTACCGGAAATATCCCAGCACGAGATCGACATCCGCACTCCGGGCCACCGTGCCGGTCAGCTCGGCGTCGATGACGCGGCGACAGGCTTCGATCGCGGCATGATCGCCGAGATCATTGGCGGCTTCCAGCACGAGCCAGGCCGCGTCCACCGACGCCTTGTCCGGTGCTCCGCCGCCGAGATCGGTGGTGACGGCGCTGGTGAGGTTCTTCTTGCGAACGGCGGTGCCGAATTGAGGCAACATTGCAGATACTCCCCTGTCCTTAGTGTACCTGGAGCTCGGGCTGACGGCCCGCATCGGCACCCGTGCCGGTCTTGCGCGACTGGTAGAACTTCAAGATGCTGCGCGAGGTCTCGATCTTGAGCCGACCGTATTCGCGCTCGTTGTCCTGCAGCTCGCGCGCCGTGATCAGATGATCCTTGGCGCCGAGGAACAGCAGCGACATCGTCGTATCCCAGGAGAAGTCGAGGGCCTTGCACAACACCAGGATCATCTCGCGGTTGCGGTCCATCAGCGCGCGCTCGATCACGTCGACGGGCAGCGACGACAGCAGCGACAGGCCGATCTGCACCTCGTCGAAGCGGTGCTGGCGCGCATAGTTCGAGATGGAGTCCTGATTGAGGTTGCCTTGGCGGTATTGCGTCGTGACCACGCGCTTGGCGACGAAATAGCTGCGCGAGGACGGCCCGAATTTGGACTGAAGGTCGCCGGTGACCTCGGTCACCGAGCTCTGGATCTGCGCCATCATCTCGGGCCGCTCGGTCTCGAGACGGCGGCGGACGTCTTCCGAGGCCTTCGAGATCAGCTGCTGGAAGACGTGGCGCGGCACGTCCTTGCGCAGGCCGATCTGCTCGGCGAGGATCGAATCGCCTTCGGCGCGGCGGACCATATGCAGCAGGCCCGAGCCGGAGAAGCGCGCGCCCTCGTTCTTCGCAACCGATGTCACGACCTCCTGGTTGCCGCGCTTGACCAGCACGTCGGTCACGGCCTCGCCGATCGACTTGCGCTGGGCGATCGCGAGCAGATGCGACTGGCCTTTGGTCATGGCGCTCTCGACCAGCATCTTCTCGTCGATGCGATTGGAGTCGCGCAGCACCGGACCGGCGACCTCGATCTCGTCGTCGAGCGCAAGCTTTTCGATGACGTTGAGCGGCGCATGATCGCACGCCGACATCACATCCGAGAGCTGCGCCCGCGCGGCGACCTCGATCTCCTCGGCGAGCCGGCCGATCACCTCGCCGAACGTGCTGATCTCGTCGTCGCTGTAGCGGCCGGTGATCAGAATGTCAGTCGCATGCCACAACGCCTTCACCCGGCTTTCGTCGGTGCCGCGCGCGATCGCGTCGTCCAGATCCTGCAGAAGCGATTTCGCCCCGTTCATCTCGATCACCCCAGTTCTTGGCCGTTCTTTTGCGAACCGTTGCGTCTCAATTGACGCGACGCCGAATTCCTCTGAAACCGACGTTAGAGATGAAACGCGAGAATTCAGTAAAATTGGCAAATCAGTTTTGCCGGGCAAAATTCATTCAAATGCGAGGGAATGGGTTAACCGTTGGAGAAGGAAGACGGTGCGCTCCCTCTCCCGCTTGCGGCTGGGGAGAGGGTGTCTCCGCAGCGGGCCCCCCTAGAGGAGAAAGCCCTCACCCGGCGCTTCGCGCCGACCTTTCCCGCAAGCGGGAGAGGTTAGGCGAGTCCGCGGCTCGGTCGGTGCAAACCAATCCGCCTACGGATTCTGCGGCGTCAGCACCAGCGGCGGCTTCGGCCTGGGCTTGGCAGGCGCAGGGCCCGGGGCGGGCTTGACGTCGATGGCCGGCGGCAGCGGCGCGAGCTGTTGGCTCGCGAGTGGCGGGCTCGGCGCGGCGGGCGCGGCCTGCGGCGCCTTCGGCGTCGGCGCGGCCTTAGGCTTTGACGGCGCGCGGCGCGGATCCTGACCTGGCAGCGGCACATTGGCGGGCGCCTGCTCGGGCGCCGCATCCGGAGACACCAGCGTCGGCAGCGCCGCGGTCGCCGGCGGCGGCTCGCCGCGCTCGATGGCGTCTAACCGGCGCGTCTCGCGATCGATCGTGCGCACCGCGAGCCAGGAGGACAGCGGCGCAAGATCGATCGTGCGATTGAGCCTGTCGGGCGGACCTGCCGCGAACAACTGGATCTCCGGCGGGGCGCCGGAGAGGCCGGTCATGATCGGCGTCAGGCTGGCGCGGATGTCGGCCTGGTCCGCGGGAATGTCGTAGCCGCCGGACACGATGGCGCGGGCGTTCTTCGCTTCCAGCGGGGTCGCGCCGACGCGCAGGCGTCCGTCGCGGATCGTGAACGGAATCTGCGCCGATGCCACCGCAATCGGCGCGGCGGCAAGCGCAGGCTCGACCAGCTGCCGCAAGCGGTTGTCGTCACTGACCTGGCCGCCGTCGCTGGCTCGGATCGCGATCTCGAAGGCGCGCGGATTGAGGCCGCTGATTTCGGCTGACGCCAGCGTCACCGTGCCGTTGCCGGCGAGCGCGCCGGTGAGCGCGGCGACGCTGCGGCCTTGGCTGCTCAGCGCCATCTGCACCGAGACGCGTCCCTTCGGCAGCGCGAGATCGCGATAGCGCAGCGCCGCCGCATCGACATTGCCGAGCTCGATGCGCGCATTCAGAGCGAGGCCATTGGCACCGTTGCGCGCGTCAAAGCTTGCCGACATCTCGCCGCCGCCGACCGCGCCTTTCAGCGCATCAAGCGCGAGCGACTGGCCGTCGCTGCGGATCGTGCCGCCGAACGGGCGCAGCTCGATGCCGCCGGGCAACGTCCCACGCAACGCCTGGAAGGCGATCCGGCCGCGCCAGCCGGTGGTGATGAACCCCGCGCTGAGGGGCTCGCTCGTATCATGCCCGGCTGCGCCGATCGCCATCGCGAGCGCCGGCGCCAGATCGAGCGTATCGAGACCGACTTCGCCGTCGAGGCTCTTCTCGGGATCCAGCATCACCGCCAGATGGCCGCGCAGATGCGAGCCGGCAGCATTGCCGTCGAGATCGTCGAAGGTCAGGCGATGACCTGTCAACCCGACGCGCGAGGACAGGCTGACGTTCTGCGCCGATTTGTCGGCCCGGCTGGTCCCGAGCAGCGGCGCCAGATTGACGTTGCGCACGCGCAAATTCACGCTGCCTTTCGGCTCCGACAATTCGACGCTGCCCTGCGCGTCGGCATCGAGCCCGCCGCCGCTGAGCTTCGCGCTCAATTGCAGCGGCCGCCGCCAGGCACCGGTCAGCTTGCCCTCGAACTGCGAAGCGCCCTCGCCTGCGGCCACCACGCGATCGAGCCCAAGCAGCGCCAGCAGCGCGCCCGCCTGCGGCGTCGACACCTTCGACTCCAGCGAGAAGTCGCTACTCTGCAGGCGATCGAGGTCGATGCCGCCAATGGCGGCCGCCGGCGTCTGCGCGGCCAGCGTCGCGGTCGCCTTGAGCTGTGGCGCGTCGAGCTCGAGCACGGCGCGGGCGTCGCTGCGATCGGCGTGCTCGGCGTTCTTGTCGAGGCTGAGATCGAGCTTGAGGCGGGTCGCGCCTGATGATGCCGGGATGGCATCGAACCGCGCGCGGACCGAAGGCGCGAACGGCTCGAGCAGCGCGGTGAGTTCGCGCAGCGAATTGGCCGAGGATTTCAGCGCGAGCTTGCCGGTGGCCTTGGTGCGGTCGAAGCTGCCGCTCGCCTCGGTGGTGACGCCGCTGGCCTGGCCGAAACGCAGTTGCTCCAGCGACAGCGATGCGGGGCCGTAAGCGAGCTTTGTCGCGAACGGCCTCAGCTCCTGGCCGGCGGAGATGGCGCGGCCGATGTCGAGCGAGAGCTTTGCTTCTTCCGGCCACTCGCCTTGCGGTCCCGCGAGCGCGCGCACGAAGCTTGCGGCGGCGTCGAGATCGAGCCGGTCGGCCTTGAGATCGGCGTCGATCCGCGAGCCGTTGCTCGCGCCTGTCTGCACGAAGGCGATGCGGCCTTCCACGGTACCGCCTTCGATGTCGGCCCTCAGCCTGTCCACGGCGAGATGGTTGGCGGCGATCGTGACGTCGCCGGCAAGGCGCAGCGGCCGCGTGCTGCGGCGGTTGATTTCGCTGCGGCCCTGGAGCCAGGCCACCAGTGTATCGGGGTCGGAGGATTCGACGTTGAGACGGCCGCTGAAACTGTCGGCGCCCGGTGTTGCGCCGTTGAGCGAGAGCTGCGTCATGCCGGGCGCGCGCAGCTCGAGCCGCTGGAAGGTCCAGGACCGTCCGTCGGTCTGAAGCTCGGCCGTGATGTTCTGCAGCGGACGACCGCCGAGCATGATCTGGTCGGAGTTGAACTCGATCTGGGCCGGGATCGGCGCCTGCGGAATGGCAGCTAACCCCGCGCGCAACGCCGGCAGGATGCGGAGGGGCTCGGCATCATCCTTGGCGGCGAGCCTGTCGGCATCGACCTGGCGCGCCGACAGCACCGCGCGCAGCAGCGGCGAGGCGCCGAACTTGAGATCGCCGACGCCGCCGAGCTTCAGCGCGCTGTCTTCGGGGCCGAAGCTCGCGTCGATCTGCTCGAACCTCGCGCCGGCCGGATCCGCCCTAAGCTTGGTCGTGAGCTTCCAGGGCGTCGGCCCCGCCTCGCCGGCCTTCTTGACCGGCGGCACGGCCAGTGTCAGCGCGCCCTCGAATTTCGGCAGGCGATTGTCGAAGGCGAGCACGCCTTCGAGATCGGCGAGAACGGCACGCGCGCCGGGATCGATGTTGAGGTGGAGACGGGTGGCGTTGCCGTCGGCGCTCGGGCCGGACGAGACGCGGAACGGATAGCGCACCCCATTGGCGGTGAAGCCACCGTCGCCCCGCACCGAGCCGGCGAGCGAGCGGACATCGCCGGAGAAGGCGATGTCGTTCAGCTCCAGCGTCGAGCGGCTGGCGGCATCGTGCAGGGCGATGCGGCCGGTGAGATTGAGCCGCTCGATGGCGAGCGAGGCCAGATTGAAGGTGCCGCTCGCGGTGGAGGGCAGATCGACCCGGCCACGCGCATCGAGACCGAGATCGACCGCCATGCCGCCCACCGAAAGCTCGGTCGCGCGCCATTCGCCGCGCATCAGGGAGCCCAGGCTGAACTCGACGTCGAGCTTGTCGGCGCGCAGGCGGCCGAGATCGTTGTTGCCGCCGAAGGTGACCCGGCGCAGCCGCAGCGTCGGCGTCGGCAAGAGCCGCGCGTCCAGCTCGCCCGCGACCCGCACCGGCACGCCGATGATCTTGCCAGCCTCCGCCTCGAACTGGGGCCTGAACTGGTTCCAGTCGACGTAGTAAGGCCCGATCAGCGCGGCCAGCAGCGCAATGATGAAGGCAATCGCCAATCCGAGCAGCGTCGTCTGCACGGGTCTCCCCTCGGCCAAATCGGCACCCGGACCAAACCCTGGCCTTCGCGGACTTCAGGCGTGCCGGAACAGCCCCTTATATAGGGGGAAGTGTGGCGAAGTCACAGCGACTGTTGCGCGCGGAGGTTAACGCTGGGCCGCCTCACCAGCTCGCCGGCAGCCGCTTGAGGCCGCGCAGCACGAAGGTCGGCCGCCATTCCGGGTTTTCGACGTCGTCGATGCGCAGATCGGGCAGCCGCCGCAGCAGCGTGGCGATGGCGATCTCGGCCTCGATGCGCGCCAATTGGGCCCCCAGGCAGAAATGGATGCCGCCGCCGAACGACAGCGGCTTCACGTTCTGGCGGGTGACGTCGAGCCGGTCCGGCCGATCAGGATAGACCGACGGATCGCGGTTGGCCGAGCCGAGCAGGCACAGCACGGTCTCGCCCTTGGGGATCCTCTTGCCGCCGAGATCCTCGATCTCCTCCAGCGCGACGCGGCCGGTCATCTGCACCGAGGAATCGTAGCGCAGGAACTCCTCGATCGCGCCCTCCATCAGCTCGGGGCGCGCCTTGAGCAGCGCAAGCTGGTCCGGATTGCGGTGAAGCGCGAGCAGGCCATTGCCGATCAGGTTGACCGTGGTCTCGTGGCCGGCGCCGAACAGGAGGATGATGTTGGCGGTCAGCTCCTCGTTGGTGAGCTTGTTGCCGTCCTCCTCGGCCTGCACCAGCTGGGTGGTGAGATCGTCGGCGGGATTTTTGCGGCGCAGCTCGAACAGCTGCTGGAAATACATCTGCGCCATCAGGTTGCCCTCGTTGCCCTTCTTGATCTCCTCCGGCGTGAGGGGCACGGGGTCGAGCAACCGCCCGCCGTCGCGCGAGCTCTTGTAGAAGACCTCGCGATGGTCCTCGGGGATGCCGAGCATGTCGCAGATGATGGTGACGGGCAGGCGGAAGGCGAAATCCTCGATCAGGTCCATGTGGCCGCGGTCGATCACGGCATCGATCGCCTGATCGACGATCTCTTGGATGCGCGGCCGCATGTCCTCGACCCGACGCGCCGTGAAGGCCTTCACGACAAGGCCGCGCAGGCGGGTGTGGTCGGGCGGATCGGCCTGCAGCATCCAATGGCTCATGCTGCGGAACACCGGCTCGTCCATGATCTTTTCGCTATAGCGCCGTTTGGAGCGCTCGACGAAATCCTTGCCGAAGCGCTTGTCGCGCATCACCAGGCTGACGTCGGCATGGCGGCTGGCAACGAACTGGCCGAACGGCGTCACATGGATCGGATCGATCGTGCGCAGCCGGTCGTAATGCGGATAGGGATCGCGGATGAAGTCCGGCGAGAGCGGGTTGAACAACGGCGCGCCGCCGGCGCCTTGCACGTCCTCGTTCATGGTGACCTCAATCGGTTGCCGCATGAAACGAATACGCCGAGCGCAGCCCCACTGCCCGGCGTAACCATCCCTTGAATTTATAAACTCGATACATTGTTGTATCGAGTTGCATTCTGCCCTACCCTGGTCCGATGTCAAGGGTGAGAACCAGGCCGACCAGGGACGATACGCGCGGCAGGCTGTTCGAGGCGGCCGCGCGCGTGTTCGAGGAGGACGGCATCGGCGGCGCCAGCATCGAAGCGATCGCGGCCGCTGCAGGCTTCACCCGCGGAGCGTTCTATTCCAACTTCACAAGCAAGGACGAGCTGATCATCGCCATGATCGAGGATCATGTCGAGCAGTCGATCCGGCGCAACATGGACATCCTCGCCCAGCACGACAATCTCGACGATTTCATCGCAGCGCTGAAGGCGCTGGACCGCACGCGGCAAGATCCGCTCGGCCGCTCGCCGCTCCTGCACATGGAGATGATCCTGTTCGTCGCGCGCGCCGAGAAGCGCCGGCCCGAGCTCGCCAAACGTCTGCGCGCGCGCCGCAAGCTGGTCGCCGACATCGTTGAGGCGACGTTGAAGAGCAACGGACGTAACAGCAATCTGAACCCGCCCTGGATGGCCTCCGTCGTGCTGGCGCTCGAAGACGGCTTTCGCCTGCACCGGCTGATCGATCCCGAGACCACGCCGGCCGACAGCTTCTTGCGCGCGATCACCGATCTCAGGCGGAGGACGGGATTGGCGGCAGGGTAACGACGCCCGGACGGACGGCCGACAAGCGGCTCCGGAGACGAAGGGGCGGAGCGGCTTCCCGGTCGGTCCGACTTTCGAAGGCGGGTTCTCACCAGCTATGCCGGCAAGGGAATCGTGCCTACTTCTTCTTTGCAGGTCCGAAATCCGGCTGCCAGGCGGCTTCCTTGCGGCTCGGAGCCGCGGCGATGACCTTGGACTTCTCCTTCTTCGGCTTCTTGGCTTCGCGGTTGCCGCGTTGTTGGCCCTTCGCCATGTCGCTCTCCTTTGCCGGTTCGAGTTGGTCGAATTCATTTGGTTGCAGGATCCGGCCGCGCCGGGTGCAGACCCTGACGTCCATGTAGCCTTCGCGCAACAGTCTTCGCGCGAGGCGTAGCGCGACCGCCGCGGTGCCGCGGCCCAGATTGGAACTGCCGTATTCGTTGGTCCGACTGACCAGGTACGGCACGCGTATCGCCCTACCCATTGAGGATGGCGGCTCCGCACACGAGAAGCAGAAGAAACAGTGGAACGATCATCGGCGGCACGATCGATTCCGAGATGCGAACACGCGACATCGAACGCTCCTGCGAAGCCTTCGGCGGGAGCACACGTGCCCCTCAGTCACCGGTCGAAGCCGTTGAGACGTGCGGTGATGGCCGCAACCTTACGCCCGCACTGAGGCGATAGCGAGCGCTTAAATGCCTCGCGTGCGTCTATCCGTGACACCGTCGCCTGCGGCGCGGTGACGATAGTGCTGGCTATTGCCGCGCCAGGAGCGAGTGCCCGCCGCGTCCTGGTCGGAGGCCGCGGTGAAAGCGCGCCATTTGCTCAACCTCTACGCCGCGAGCCTGCCCGCCGAGGACACACGCCACCGCGCGCTGGTGGCGGCGCTGTTCGACGATTTCGCCCGGCTGTCGGGGGAGAGCTGAGGCGAACGACCGCCGCCTGCATTCTCGACACGTGTCATGCGCGACGGGAAAGCAGGCGGCCGGTCGCCGCGCTGATTTGAGGGGTGCGATCGTGCCTGCCGATCACGCAACGGAGCAAGCCATGACATTGACCAGCGGCCGCTTTATCAGCCACGAATACGACCGGATGATCGTTCGGTTCTCGATGCATCACGGCACCAGGGAGATTCCTTGCGCCGTCTCGACCTCCGCGATGGACTATCTCGAGCGTGGCCCGCAGGTCAGGCCCGAACAACGGGAGGCTCAGTTCACCCGCCTGCGGGATCGCATCGAAGCACGCGCGGCGAGCAAATATCGCGCGACGGAGTTCGAAGGCACGCCACCCGGCATCGTGCTACGTGGCATCGAATTCAGGCCATAGGAACGGCAGCACCGCGACGGCGGATGTGTAGCGGAAGGATCCAATATCGTCGCGGTTCCATTGATCGGACCCAACCCCGGGGTCGTCTCTACTCGGCCTTTGCCTTGATCTCCGGCAACGGCGGCTTGCGTCAGGAGAACTCGAAGACGGGATCGTCGTGCTTTCGATGCTCTAGCCGGGTATCGGCGCGTCCTGGCGATCTCAATTGATCGGCTGAACTCTTTCGCGGACGAATATCGCTCTCAATACCGGTCCGCTCGCATCCCGAACATTGATGGCCAAGCCGTCGCTGCTGGCGAACGGCTCGAGCTGCTTGGCGACGTCGGCAAGAGACAGCGCGGCCTCGACCTCTGCGGCCCGTTGGCTGGTCAAATCCAGGCCTTCTTCGTCGACGACGAGCGCTTCACCATCCCAGATGTCGAAGTAGAAGTGCGACACCTAAGGCGTCCTCTCGGACCGGCTTCGTCGCTCGGCCTCCCTCGCCAACCGTTCGGCCTTCAGTCGCTCCCGATTTGCCTGGAAAGCCTGTTCCGCTTTCTCGTAATCGGTCGCCGGCTTCGCCGCGGCCGGTTTGAAGTGGCTGTTCGCCTCATTCGCTGCATGCGATTGGGAATGCCGTCTCATCTTACGTCCTCCCTGTCTCTGGCGGCTCGAGGTCCTCCGGTGTCGGAGCTTCCTGGTGCTCGCCCTTTTTACTGGATCGGCTTGCTGCGTTGGCTCGATCAATCCGCACGCGATCGAACTCCTTGGGTCCATCGAGCAGATCCCGCTTGCGGATTGCCCGATCGTCCTCCGTCGTCGTTGCGTCGCCAATTCGATCGATTGTATCGCCGGCCATCTCGCGGGCACGTAGCTTCTGTCGATCCTGGTCGGCGTGCGCAAGTCCCAGCTCCACCAAACGAGTTATTGCCTGGGACAGGCTGGGCCTTTCCTCCTGAAGTGCCATCCACGCCGTGATGGCTCTGAGCAGCGATTGCGAAGGTCGAAAACCTGCCGATCGAACCGAGGGGGTGGCGTTTTCCGGTCTTTTCATCGGGCCCATGCATTCTCCAAACTGGATACGGCGTGGCGCCCCCTCCGGCAGATATCATAGATCAAACCGCCGGCTTCCCGATACGTTCCTATTGGGCCGGAATATCGCCGAACGGCAATTACGCCGACCGCTTCACCGCGGCCACGCCGACCGGTCCCACCCCGAGCCGCCCCAGCATCGCCCTCGCCTGCTCGGCGCAGTGCTCGATCAGCCAGCGTTCGAAGGCGAAGGGGGCAAGCGCGGGGGCGTAGAGGAAGCCCTGCACGACGTCGCAGCCGAGCTCGGCCAGCGTTTTGCGCTGGCCCTCGGTCTCGACGCCTTCGGCGACGACGGTCATGCCGAGGCCCTGGCCGACGCGCACCACGGCGGTGGCGATCGCGAGCGCGCCCGCGTCACTCTCGATGTCGCGCATGAAACTACGGTCGATCTTGAGTTCGCGGATCGGAAGATGCGCGAGCCGGCTGAGGCTGGAATAGCCGGTGCCGAAATCGTCCACCGAAAGCCCGACGCCGAGCTCGCGGATCGCGTTCATCGTCTCCAGCGCGGCGACGCTGTCCTGCATGAAAGCGCCTTCAGTGATCTCGAGCATCAAGGCGTCCGCCGGCAGATCGTGTTCGGCGAGAATGTCCTTGAGCCGTGCGGCCAGCGTGACGTTGCGGAAATTGATCGGCGACAGGTTCACCGACACGCAGGGGATGTTGAGTCCGGCGCGGCGCCAGCTCGCCATCTGCCGACACGCCTCGCGCACCGACCACAGGCCGATCTGCTCGATCAGGCCGCACTCCTCGGCGAGCGGGATGAATTTTGCCGGCGAGACGTCGCCGAGCACGGCATCATGCCAGCGCGCCAGCGCCTCGGCGCCGTGGATCGCGCCGTTGCAGCTGCGGATCTGCGGCTGGTAGCTGAGGCTCAGTGCTCCTTCCGCGATGGCGCGGCGTAATGCGGCGATCAGCGCCAAACGCTGCTCGGTGAGCCCGTTCATCTCGGCGCTGAAGATGCGATGGGTCGAGCGGCCGGCCTGCTTGGCCATGTACATGGCGGCGTCGGCCTGCTGCATCAGCGTATCGATGTCGGTGGCATGATCGGGATAGAGGCTGATGCCGATGCTGGCCGACATCGGCATCAGCCTCGATCCGAGCCTCAAGGGGGCACCCAGCGCCTCCGTGATGTCGGCCGCGACGCGCGCGGCGCTCTCGGCGTTGCGCTGCGGCAGCAAGATGACGAATTCGTCGCCGCCGAGCCGCCCCAGCATGTCCTCTGGGCCGATCTGCTCGCGCAGGCGCTGGGCAAGCTGGATCAGGAGCTCGTCGCCGGCGGCGTGACCGAGCGTGTCGTTGACGTCCTTGAAATGATCGACGTCGAGGAAGGCCAGCGCGATATGGCTGCCTGTCGGGCAGGCATCGATGGCGGTGGTGATCAGGTGCCGCAGCTGCGCGCGGTTCGGCAGGCCGGTGAGGATATCGTGATAGGCGAGCCGCGCGATCTCGGCGCGCGCTTCCTTGCGCTCGATCGCGAAGGCGCCAAGGCTGACGCAAGCCTCGACGATGCGCCGATGCCAATTGCTCGGCGCGCGGGGCTCCCGATAGTAGAAGGCGAAGGTCGCGATGACCCGGCCGTCCTTGGCCTTGACCGGGGTCGACCAGCAGGCGCGCAGGCCGATCGCCAGCGGCATCGCCTTGTAGGGCTGCCAGCGGGGATCGGTCTCGAGGTCGGTCGCCAGCACCGGCTCGCCGTAGAAGGCGGCCGTGCCGCAGGAGCCGACATTGGGGCCGATCGCGATGCCGTCCAATGCGCGGGAATAATCCTCGGGCAGGCTGGGACCACCGAGCGGGTGGATCAAGCCGGCGGCATCGACGTGGAGCAGCGAACAGACGACGTCGGGCGCGATCTCCTCGACGCGGCGGCACAGCCTGTCGGCGATGTCGGTGATCGGAACTTCGTCCGCGAGCGCGCCCATGATGAGCTGCTGCAGCGACCGCAACTGCTTGGTCTCGGTGATGTCCTCGAGCAGCGCGAAGATGTGCTTGACCCGTCCCTTCTTGTCGCGGAAAGCGTCGATCCTGGCGCAGACCCAGATCTCCTCGCCCTCCTTGTCGTAGGCAAGCACTTCGGCTTCGCCGCGGCGGCCGCCATGCATCAGACGCTTGACCAGCTTCGCGACCGCCTTGCGGTCGGTGTGGCAGCCGGCGATGAGCTCACCTGCGTGGCGGCCCTCGGCCTCACCGCTGGTGTAGCCGAACAGCGTCGTGAAGGCCGAGTTGACGTAGACGATGTTCTGCTCGGTGTCGGTGATGATCACCGCCCGGTTGGTCTGATCGGAGACGGCGTGGAGAAGCCCGATTCTGACGCGGCGCTCGGCATCCGCGGTGACGTCGCGCGCGAACACGACGCGATGGGGCGCGCCGTCATGCGCAATGGACGACAGCGATATGGCCGCACGGATCCGGCTGCCGTCGTGCCGCACGAGGCTGATCTCGTCGCGGAACTCCGAGACCGGATCGGCCTGAAGGCAGTTGAGGGTGAGAATTTCAGCATCGCGGCCGACCACGTCGGTGCGCGCGAGTTTCCAGATCCGCTCCGCACTGGCGTTGAAATGCGTGACGCGATGCGCGCTGTCGACGATGACGATTCCATCGTCGGCGCGTTCCAGTGCAGCCAACAGCACGTCCGGAGTTTCTGTCACAAGACTATCGGAAGCAGACATCGGTGGACCCGGGGCATCGGGAAGAAGCAGCAAATCGGCCCGAGGCTAACGCTCCGATGGTGTCCAAGACGTTCTTGCAATCCCCCTCGCATTTGCCAAGCCGCGACATGCTTAACATTCGGCAAAGAAGCGCAGGTAATGCGGTGTGCGTGGAACTCACTCTGGATTAGCCTCATCCTGAGGAGACCGCGAAGCGGTCGTCTCGAAGGACGAGCGCGCGCTCAGGCGGCGTCGCGGCGTGACGGTTTGACGGGGGCGTCGAACAGGATCCGCTCGATCGGCTGCGGACGGCCAAACAGATAGCCTTGCCCGAAATTGACGCCGAGCGCCTTCAGCCGCTCGTACTCCTCGCGGGTCTCGACGCCCTCGGCCGTCACCGACATGTCGAGCCCGCGCGCCAGCGTCACGATCGAGGAGATGATGGCGGAGCTGCGCGGCTGATGCGTGAGATTGCGGATGAACGACTTGTCGATCTTGATCTTGTCGAACGGGAACGCGGTCAGATAGCTCAGCGAGGAATAGCCGGTGCCGAAATCGTCGAGCGCGAGCTCGATGCCGAGATGCTTGAGCCGCTCCATGAAGGCGTGGTTCTCGCCGCCGCGCTCCAGCAGGACGGATTCGGTGATCTCGATCTCCAGTCGGTGCGGCGGCAGGCCGGAATCCGCGAGCGCCGCGCAGATCACCTCGAACAGCTCGGCTTCCTTGAACTGGATCGGCGACAGGTTGACGGCGACCGCGAGATCGGAGGGCCAGCCGGCCGCATCCGCGCAGGCGCGCCGCAGCACGAATTCGCCGAGCGGGACGATCAGCCCGGTCTCCTCCGCAAGCAGGATGAACTGATCCGGCGGGATCAGGCCGCGCGTCGGATGCCGCCAGCGCACCAACGCCTCGAAGCCTCGCCGCGCGCCGCTGAGGGCGTCGATGAACGGCTGGTAATGCACCTCCAGCTGGCACTGTGCGATGGCATCGCGCAGATCCCCCTCCAGCGTATTGCGGGCCTCCAGCTCGGCCGACATCGCCTCGTCGTAGATGGTGAAGCAGTTGCGGCCCGCCGATTTCGAGCGATAGAGCGCAAGGTCCGCCTTCTTCAGCAATTGCTCCTGATCGCTGCCGTGATCGGGCGCGATGGCGATGCCGATGCTGGTGCCGATCTCGATGCGGTGACCGGGCAGGAGGAACGGTTCGGTCAAGAGCTTGGCGATCCGCGCCGCCAGCTCGGTCGAGCAGGCGCGCTGATCCGCGCCGGCTTCCTGGATGATGGCGAACTCGTCGCCGCCGAGCCGTGCCAGCACGTCGCCCGCGCGCACCGTGGATTTCAGCCGCTGTGCCACCTGGCGCAGCAGCGCATCGCCGGCCCCGTGACCGAGGGAATCGTTGACGTTCTTGAAACGATCGAGGTCGAGCATCAGGATCGAGAACGGCAGGCCCCGCACGCCGAGCTGGCTGTTCATCTCGTCGAGCCGGGTGAGGAAGAAGGCGCGGTTCGGCAGTCCGGTCAGGATGTCGGTCTGGGCGAGCTCGAGCACCCGCCGGTTGGCCAGTGACAGCCGCCGCGAATTGCGGCTCGCGAGCATGAGATAGGTCGATAGCGACAGCGTCAGCAGCAGCCCGACGATCAGCACCGCGCCCGCGCGATCATAAGTCGTCTCCAGCGGACCGCCGGCGGTGGGAACGGCCCGCACCTGCCAATCGGTATCGCCGATCTTGAGGCTGCCCGACCAGTGCAGCGCCCGCGCGACGTCCCGCATCGACTGCGGCGCCCTGGCCGCCGAGGAATAGTCCGGCAGCATCTGCTCCAGGCTGGCGATCTGCCCCGTGAAGGGCGGATAGACGTTCATGCTGACCGCGGGGCTTGCTCCGGTGGTCACGCGAATGGCCTGAATCAGCAGCGGCAGGTCGAAGATTCCGACCACGAAGCCGGCAAGATTGCGACGCCGGTCCGCGACCGTCTCGCGCGACGTTCCCTTGGCGTAGACGGGAACGGCAACGAGGACGTCGGGCAGCCGGCCCCCCTCCTTGGGTTCGAACAGGCGCGTGCGGATGGCTGCGATGCCGTCGTTGTCGCGCGCGCGCTCCAGAACCGCGCGGCGCTCCGGCACGGTGGTGTAGTCCATGCCATAGACCGACGAGGTCTTCGGCTGGGTCGAGTAGAACACGGGAAAATATTCATCGCTCTGCGGCGCAGTCGCGAAGCTCTCCCCCTGGAGCGCCTTGATGCGATAGCCGGACACACCGTCCGTGATCGCCGCGGCCTCGTAATCGGAGCGCTCCTTGCGGTTAACGCGCGGCAGCCAGGCAATGCGCAGCATGCCGGGATGGCGCTCGAACAGGCGGGCGCTGAAGGTCTCGAACTCGCTGCGGGTGACTTCGTCGTTGGTCGATTCGAACAGCGTACGCAGCGCGACGAGCCTTGAGATGTATTCGCCCATGCCGTTCTGCATGACGATCGCTTCGGTTTCGGCGGCGTTCTCAAACTCGATCCTGTTGACGCGATCTTCCCACCGCGCCACGGCGGCCGCGCCCACGACCGAGAACAGAAGACCGACGCCGACCGCGACGAGCGCAGGGCGATAGAGCCCGAGCAGCGGCGCGGCACGCCACCATCCGGTCATACGCCTCCGATCCTGATCAATTTGATCGCGATCGCCCATCCTGAAGCCGCTGTCCCCTATCCCGCGACAAGCCGAACCTCTGGTTGAGGTTCAGGTTCGGCTATCGGAACAAGACCGCGGTTAAGAACTGCACAATTTCGGAACCGGATCGTTCCGCAATGCATGGATTAGTTAATGAAGTGCGCGAATGACCCGGCACTGTGGAAACAAGTTGCCGACTTTGCCCGGAGTACTAGGGGGCGTCGATACAGTGCCGCTTAGCGAGCTATTCAGGCTCGCAGCGATATGTTGCGGAAGATTTCTTCCAACGATCCAGCAAGACCTTCCGATGCATCGGTTTCGATCAACGAGATCCGTCGTTCTGACCTGCGTGCTCATGGCAGCGACCACGTTCGCGGCCAGGAGCAGCGAGGTCGGCGTCAGCGAGGATGCGATCCTGTTCGGCCAGGCCGCCGCGCTGGAAGGTCCCTCCTCCGCGCTCGGACAGCGCATGCGACAAGGCATCGTCGCAGCATTCACCGAGATCAACGCCAAGGGTGGCGTCCACGGCCGCAAGCTCCAGCTCATCAGCCGCGACGACGGCTACGACCCCGATCGTTCCGTCGCCCAGACGCTGCAGCTGATCGAGGACGACAAGGTGTTCGCGCTGATCGGCGCGGTGGGTACGCCGACTGCGATGGCGACAATTCCCATCACCAGCGCCAGGAACGTTCCCTTCATCGGCCCGTTCAGCGGCGCCGAATTCCTGCGCGACCTCGAACTCGCAAACGTCGTCAACATCCGCGCGAGCTATGGTGCGGAGGCCGAAGCGTGGATCAAGCACCTCACCGAGGATCGCCACTTCACCCGCATCGGCATCTTCTACCAGGACGATTCCTTCGGCCGCGATGGTTTGGTCGGCGTGAAGCGCGCGCTCGCCAAGCGCGGCCTCGAGCTTGCCGCCGAAGGCACCTTCGAGCGCAACACCCGCGCGGTCAAGGCCGCCTGGCGAGTGATCAAGCGCGCAGAACCCGAGGCCATCGTGATGGTCGGGACCTATGGGCCCTGCGCGGAGTTCATCAAGCTCGCGCACCGCAGCGGCTTCTATCCGACCTTCGTCAACATCTCCTTCGTCGGCGCGAATGCACTCGCCAGAGAGCTTGGCCCCGAAGGCGAAGGCGTCATCGTCTCGCAGGTCGTGCCGTTTCCGTGGGACCGCTCGCTCAAACTGGTCGCCGACTACCAGGCGGCACAGAAGGCGATTGATTCGACACAGACACCGGACTTCGTGTCGCTGGAAGGCTATCTCTCCGGTCGCCTCGCAGCTGCAGCGCTGGAACAGGCCGGACCGGAACCGACGCGCGCGAGCCTGCTCCGCGCCATCAACGATGTCGGCGGCTTCGACATCAGCGGCAGCACCGTCAACGTCGGCATCCGCATGATCGACGCGCCGCCGAAGGTATTCCTGACGGTGATCCAGAAGGACGGAACGTTCAAGGCGGTGGACCGGCTGTAGGGCAGTTCAGGGCCGCCGCGTCCAGCGGTCGGCGTTGACCGCGCCCGGCGGCACCTCGCCTTTGACGATCGCTTCGACCTGCCGCACGGTCTCGAGCGACTGATATTCGATCGCCTGCGGCGTCAGCCCGCCGACATGCGGGGTGGCGATCACGTTCGGAAGCTTCGCCAGCTCGGGTGTCGGCATCTGGTCCGGCGCGCGGCCGACATCCATCGCGGCGCCGGCGATGCGGTTCTCCAATAGCGCACGTGCCAGCGCGGCCTCGTCGACGAGATTGCCGCGCGAGAGATTGACGAAGAACGCATGCTTTTGCATGCGAGCCAGCGCCGCCTCCCCGATCAAATTCTCGGTCTGCTCGTTGGCGATGGCGAGGCAGACGACGTAGTCCGAGGCGGCGAGCAGCTCGTCCAGACCGACCTGCCGGATCGCCGCATCGCTGACGGTCGCGTGGGGATCGGAGACCAGCACTTCCATGCGCAGCACCTTTGCGATCTCGGCGAGATAGCGCCCGATGCTGCCATAGCCGATGATGCCGAGCTTGCTGCCGGCGAGCTGGCGGCCCATCCGCGCCTCGGCCTTGCGGCCGGCCTGGTAGTCCGCCGTCGTCCGCGACACGCCGCGGGAGAGGTCGACCATGAAGCCGAGGGCGAGCTCGGCGACGGCCTGCACGAAGCCGGGACCGGCGCGGGTGACGAGCACGCCGGCCTTTGAGGCCGCTTCCACATTGACATTGCGGATATCGACGGCGCAGCGGACGAAGGCGCGCAGACGCGGCAGCTGCGCAAAGATCTCGCCGCGCCCTTCCGTCATGCGATCGGCGACGATGATGTCGGCGTCTTTCGCCGCACGCACGAGGCCGGCGGCGTCCAGGGTCTCGTCGCTCTCGTGCAGGATCACCTCGGCGGCCGCCCGCAACCCGTTGAGGCTGCGATCGCCGTAATAGTTGCGCCGCATCTCCGGCGTGTGAGCGAGCAGAACCTTCATGACAAAACTCCTTCAGTAGCCGAATGCCCGCGGCAGCGCGGTGCTCAGCCATGGCACGAAGGCGATGACGAGCAGGCAGAGGAACAACAGGCCGAGATAACCCATGATCGGCTTCACCGTCTGCTCGATCGGCACGTTGCCGATCAGGCAGGCGCCGTAAAGGCCGAGCCCGAGCGGCGGCGCGAACAGGCCGATGCCCATGGCGATGACCAGCACGACGCCGAAATGCAAGGGATCGACGCCAAGTTGCACCGCGACCGGCAACAGCAGCGGCCCGAAGATGATCAGCGCGGCTGCACCTTCCAGCACCGAGCCCATCACGATCAGCACGGCGATCGCCAGCAGAATGAAGAGCCAGACGCCCGACGTCTTTGACAATCCCAGCATGAAATCGCCGACCGCGTGCGGCACCTGCTGCAGCGTCAACGTGAAGGCCAGCGATTGTGCGGCGGCGACGATGAACAGCACGAGGCCCGCGCGCGTCGCCGCCTGCACGAAGCTTTGCGCAGCCGATCTGAAGCTGAGCTCGCGGAACACCACGCTGCCGACGGCGAGCGCATAGGCCACCGCGAAGGCCGAGATCTCGGTCGCGGTGGCAAAGCCGCTCTTGAAGCCGAAGAAGATCATGAAGATCAGGCCGAACGAGGCGATCGCGCCGCTCCACAGCCCCGAGACCGGCATCTGCGGCTCGACGTCCTCGACCTTGTCCGGCCGCTTGCCGAAGACGATGGAGACCGCAATCAGCACGGCCGCCATCAGCGCCGACGGCAGCAGCCCGGCGACGAACAGGCCGCCGATCGACAGATTGGCCACAAAGCCGAGAATGATCAAATTGATGCAGGGCGGAATGGTCTCCGCCATTACCGCCGAGGCCGCAAGCAGCGCCACCGCGCCGCCCGGATTTTGCCTGGAGCGGCGCGCGGCCGGGATCAGCACGGAGCCGACCGCGGCAACGTCCGCCATCTTCGAGCCGGAGATGCCGGAGAACAGCACCATGGAGGCGACCATGACGACGTTGAGGCCGCCGCGCATGCGTCCGACCGCGCGTTGCAGCAGCTCGATCAGCCGCAAGGACATGCCGTTGGCTTCCATGAGGTAGCCGACGAGGATGAAGAAGGGGATCGCCAGCAGCACGAAATTGTCGATGCCGCGCGCCATCTGTTGGGCGAAGATCACGCCGGGCAGCGCGCCCTCGACCCAGATGAAGATCAGCGCGGCGAGCGCCAGCGCAAAACCGATCGGCAATCCGCCGAACAGGGTTGCGAAGAAGCCGATCAGCATCAACGTGCCCGCCGACGGCACCGAGGACGGCGACAGATAGTCCCAGGCCAGATAAAGGCCGGTCACGACGACAACCGCAACGAGCCCCCTGACGATGTCCGGCAGCGGCCTTGCGCAGAGGTGGTCGATCGCGAACACCGTCATGAACAGCGCGCCCATGCCCATGGGGTAGAAGGTCAGCTCCAGTGGCAGTCCGGAGCCGGTGGTCTGACCCGCCGTCAGCGAGCCCAGCTTGATCGCGTTGTAGGCGACGTAGCCCGAGATCAGCACGATCAACAGCGCGCTTGCGGCGTCGACCAGCGCGCGCAGCCGCACCGGCAAGAGATCGCGGAAGAAGGAGAC
This sequence comes from Bradyrhizobium nanningense, assembly GCF_004114535.1. Taxonomy (GTDB): domain Bacteria; phylum Pseudomonadota; class Alphaproteobacteria; order Rhizobiales; family Xanthobacteraceae; genus Bradyrhizobium; species Bradyrhizobium nanningense. The sequence goes on along the minus strand of NZ_LBJC01000020.1, from coordinate 152,710 downwards.
GCCGACATTCTCGCCGCGCGCGAGCGCACTCGCCGCGCCGAAAAAGGCCGAGCCGACCATCAGCCCGCGCGCAACGTCGTCCGACCATTCGACCGGCGCGTTGAAGAAGAAGCGCAGCAGCACGGACGCGCAGACCACGACGAGATCGGCGGCGAGCAGGATGGCCGCGATCGCGTCGCTGCCGCGCAGCAGCAGGGCGATGCTGCCATGGCGGCCGCCCGAGACGGGCGCGGCGGCTGTCATCGCCAGCTCAGATTTGGTCATCTCAGGCTTGGGTCGCGCCAATGATGTCGATGACGGCCTTGGATTCCGGCCGAGCCTTGATGAAGTTCTCGGTCTGCGGCGCGACGCGCTTCTTGAACGCCTCACGGTCGCATTCGGCCACCGTCACGCCCTTCTCGGTCAGGGCCGCCAGCGCCTCCTTCTCGACCGCAAGCCCATGGGTGCGGGTGTCGGCCGCAGCCTTCTTGGCGGCATCGAGGAAGCCTTCGCGCAGCTTCGGATCCATGCGGTTGTAGGTCACATCGCTGAAATAGATCGCAAGCGGCGAGAAATTGTGCTGCGTCAGCGCGTAGAATTTGGCGGTCTCGAAGAACTTGCTGGCCAGGATGGTCGGCGGATCGTGCTCCAGGCCGTCCAGCACGCCGGCCTGGAGGGCCGTGTAGATTTCGCCAAACGCCAGCGGCGTCGCGGCGGCGCCCATCAGGCGCAGGCATTCCGTGATGACAGGGTTGGGCAGCGTCCTGATCTTGAGCCCGGCGAGATCTTCCGGCGTCTTCACCGGCTTCTTCGCCAGCACGCTGCGCGAGCCGAAATTATAGGCCCAGGCGATGATGCGGATGTTGCCGCCCTTGAGCAGCGCGTCCTCGATCGGTTTGGCCGCGCCGGCCTCGAACGCCTTGGTCTGCTGCGGGAAGCTCGAGAACAGGAAACCGAGATCGTAGGTGCCGACCAGCGGCACCAGATTGGCCGAGATCGACGAGCCCGACACCATGAGGTCGATGACGCCGAGCTTCACCGAGTTGATGACGTCGATCTCCTGGCCGAGCTGGTTGTCGGGGAAGAACGCGACCTCGATCTGCTCGCCGAGCCCGTTCGCCTTCAGGCTCTTGACCAGATTGTCGTAGTAGACGCGGCCGTTGGCGAATTTGGGATCGTTCGGCAGCGAGGAGGAGCATTTCAGCTTCAGCGTCGCAGCTTCGGCGCGGCCGATGATTGCGGGAGAGAACACGAGACCGGCGGTGACCGCCGCCGATGACTTGATGAACGCGCGACGGTTCACGGGCACGATGGTCATGGTGCGGTCTCTCCCACATTGTTCTTGTTCGCCGCGGTCGTTGCTAGCGGCCTGTTGCGCGAACTGTATGGCTAAAGCGACGGGACAGGCAAGCGTGACGGCCGGCAGCCGCAGAGCGGCACGACGCGCGTGCAACTGTCCGCACGCGCGGCTGAACGAGAACGATCCCCTGGGATTTGCAAAGAGGATTGGCCTGCAGCCGCGTCCGCGCAATGGGCGCAGTCGCGCAGGGCTGACATCGATCCAATCGGAGCATGGATCAATGCACAATTCACATGGATCGGCCTGGAACGATGCCTTCCGCCTCCGGCAGACACCCTGCCCCATCTTGCCGAATGACGAACGTGATCCAGTGCACAGACGGGCAGATGGCGCCCCCCTAGGAAAAGTGACATCATCGCGCGTATTGCCATTGGAGGTGACATCATGCGCCGTCCAGTCTTTTCGAATTTGCTGCTTGCATCCGGCCTTATTGCATTCGCGCAATTGGTGACACCGACGCACGCTGCCGCCGAAGCGCGGCTCGCGCTGGTGATCGGCCAATCCGCCTATCGCACCGTGCCCGAGCTGCCCAACGCCGCCAACGACGCCAAGGGGATGACGGAGCTGCTTGGCAATGCCGGCTTCACTGTCACCACGGCGGCGAACCTGGCGCAGAACGAGATGCGCGCCGCGATCTCGGATTTCGCCGGCAAGGTCAGCGCCAGCGGCGCCGACACCATCGCGCTGGTGTTTTATGCCGGCCACGGCCTGCAGATCGACGGCGAGAATTACCTGGTGCCGGTCGATCTCGATCCCAAGCGCGAGGCCGACATTCCGCTCCAGGGCGTGCGGCTGAACGATCTGCTCAATACGCTCGGCGCACTGCCGACGCGGGCACGCATCTTCATGCTCGATGCCTGCCGCAACAATCCGTTCCCGGCGCTGAGCGGCGCCGGCCACGGGCTTGCGATCGTCGATACCAAGGCCGGCGCGCCCGGCTCCTTCATCTCCTATTCGACCTCGCCCGGCGCCGAAGCCGAGGACGGCAGCGGCATCGACAGCCCTTACACCACGGCCGCGCTGACCATCGCCAAGCAGCCCAATCTGCCGATCGAGGAAGTGTTCAAGCGCATCCGCGTCGCCGTCGCGCAATCGACCGACGGACGGCAGATCCCGTGGGAAAGCTCCTCGCTGACGACCGACTTCAAGTTCTTCGGCGAGAGCAGCGGCCGGCAGCCATCCCTTCCGGGCGCAGATTCGATGGCGCTTGCCAGCGGCACACGCAGCCTCGAGGACTGGCGGAAGGAATTGCAGGGCAAGCCGGCCATGGTCGCCTATGAACTCGTCATCACCGACGACACCGTGCCGGCCTATCAGGCCTATATCGAGCTGTACGCGCAGGACACCCGCACCTCGCGCCTGCGCACGGTGCTGGAGCGGCGGCGCCAGATGCTGGCCTGGGAGCGGGCCACAGCGATCAACACCCGCGCTTCGTTCGAGGCTTATCTGGCCAACTGGGACAACAGCGACCTCGCTGCGACTGCGCGCCGGCTGCTGCTCCGCGTGCAGAACCGCAATTATGGCCCGCCCGTTGTCGCCGCGGCATCCCCCGCCCCGGTCGCCGTCGCGATGGCACCGACCTGCCCGTGCTCGGCGCCACAGGCACCGGCAACGCCGGTCAATCCGAGCGTTGCGCCCATCATCAAGAAGCGCGTCGACGACACACCGCCCAAGCGCAAGGTGGTCGAGACGCCACCGAAGCGCCGCCCGCCGCCCGACGAAGTGATCTACGAGCGTGAGCCGCCTCCCGGCCTGCCGCCCGGCGCCGTGATGCAGGGCATCGGCGTCGGTATCGGCATCGGGATGGGCGGCCATGGCGGCGACCATTATCGCGGCGACTACCGCAGATACTGAGACGGTCCAGCATCGACATCGCACCGGCTCGCGCCCATCGCGCGAGCCAGGTCTACTGCGCCAGCGCCGGATAATCGCGCTGAACGGCCTCCCGGATCCAGCCGGCCTGGATCGCGCGAAACAGGATCTGCGCCGTCTTGGCGTCGTCCGCCTTCATGCAGAGGTCGACGATGCGGCGGACCGCATCGTCGCGCATCAGATCGTCTGCGATCTTCATCGCAATTTCCATCGCGACGCGGGCCGCGCGTTCATAGCGCTCGCGCTTGGCAGTCTGTGCGGAGCCTCCGACGGCCTCCGCGCCCGCTTGCGCAGCCTCGCAGATGTTGCGAATTCGCTCCGCCGCTTCGATATCGCCGAGCGGTCCCTGGATCGGCTCATCCCAGATGTCGACCGGCTGCCGCCTTGCGAACCACTTCATTGCCCCCACCAATGGTCGTTGCCTACACCGTTCAGGACGTGCGGCGCGGTCCGATCGCCTCGAACTGCGCCTTCTGCTCGTCGTTGAGCGTGGCGTAGAAGTCATCGAGCGCCGCACGCACCGACTTGATCCCGTCCAGCATCGCATCCAGCCGTTTGCGGATTGTGGCCATGCGGGCCGGCGGTGTCATCACCTCATTGGGCTCGCAGGCTGCCTTGAGCGAGGCGCTCACCTTGGCGCTGGTATCCTGGAGAACCTGAAGCGCTGCGCGCTGCGTGTCGTTGGGACGAAGTCTCTCCTCGATCGTGGCGCCGGGCCAATCGAACGCGGCGGACACACTGCAGTTTTGCACCGGCGATCCGCTCGCATTGTTCGATGCGCTCGCGCGCCGCTGATCCTCGGCCAGCGCATTGAAGCGCGCCTTCTGTTCGTCGTTAAGCGAACCATAGAATTGGTCGAGCGCGGGCTGGACCAGATCGACAGCCTTCTGCATCGCCTCGATGCGCTGCTGCATCGCCGCGAGCCGGCCGGGCGCAGTCGCTGCGGCCTGCATCGGACAGGACGTGCGGATCAGCGCTGCCGCGTCGACGGAGGCGTTGCCGAGCGCATCAAGAGCGGCGCCCTGCGCATCGGTCGGCTGCACCGCGGATGCAATCTGATCGATCGGCAGCCCGGCGATGGCACGGCGGCCACTGCCGCACAGCTGATCGAGCGGTGCGCTGCGCGCCCGCCGTCGTCGCTCTGGTTGCTGCGGCAGATAGGCCGACAGGCGATCATAACCATAGGGGCCGAATATGCCGGCATAGATGTCCGGGTAGCCGTAACCCCAGAAGCCGAGCCCGTCGCCCCAGATCGTGTAATCGTAGAGATCGTTATAGGCGAACGGCCAGAACAGCGGCCCGACCCAGCCATAGCCGCCACCCGCGTGTTGCCACCATCCGCTGCTCACGCCGCTCCAGCCGGCCAGCGCGGCCGCGGCGGCGAGTTGCGCACGCGCCGCCGGATTGCTGATCAGCCGGCCATTGCGGAATGCGCTGGAGTTCAGGGCATTGCGGAAGGTCGCCGGCCGGATCGCGGCATTGCGGATCTGACCGAAATTGGGGCCGCCGCGTCTGGCACCTGCGGTGAACCCCATGCCGCGATGATGTCCGCCGCCATGCGCATGCCCACCGCCATGACCGCGGAAATGCCCACCGCCGTGATGTCCGCCGCCGTGCCCGCCTCCATGGCCGCCGCCGTGTCCGCCCTTCGCCAGCGCCGCGCCCGCCAACATGCAGGCAAACGCCATCGCGGCAATTCCAATGACCGGTCGCACCATCTCACCCTCCCCGCGTGCCGTCCTGCCATTGAGGCATCGGAACTTGGCGGGAATTGGAACCGGCGGGCCTGCCGAAAGTTCCCGGTCCCCCGCTGCGGCCGGCGCTACGCCTCCGGCACGATCTTGCCGGGATTGAAGATGTTGAGCGGATCGAGCGCCTTTTTCAGGGCCCGCATCGCATCGAGCGCTTCGGGGCCGAGCTCTGCCTTCAGATATTTCTGCTTGCCCTGGCCGATGCCGTGCTCGCCGGTGCAGGTGCCGTCCATGGCCTGCGCGCGCTCGACCAGGCGATGCATGAACTCTTCGCCGCGCGCCATCTCGTCCGCGTCGTTGACGTCGCAGACCAGCGAGCAATGGAAATTGCCGTCGCCGACATGACCGACGATCGGGGACAGCAGGTTGAGCCGCTTCAAATCCTCCTCGGTCTCGCTGACGCAATCGGCGAGCCGAGAGATCGGCACGCAGACGTCGGTCGCGACCACACCGATGCTGTCGCCGGGCCGCAGCGCCTTCACGGACCAATAGGCATCGTGCCGCGCCTGCCACAGTTTCGTGCGATCCTCGGGCTTGGTGGTCCAGGAGAATTCTCCGCCGCCGCAATCCCTCGCGATCTCGCCGAACGCCTTGGATTGCTCGGCGACCTCGATCTCGCTGCCGTGGAATTCCATCAGCAGCAGCGGCGTCTCCGGCAGCGTCAGCTTCGAATAGGCGTTGCAGGCCTTGACCTGCGCGGCGTTGAGCAGCTCGATGCGCGCCACGGGAATGCCGGTCTGGATCGCCAGGATGACGGCCTGACAGGCCCCGTGCACGGTCTCGAACGAGACCGCGCCCGCCGCGATCGTCTCGGGGATGCCGCGCAGGCGAATGGTCAATTCCGAGATGATGCCGAGCGTGCCTTCGGCGCCGACAAACAGATGGGTAAGGTCGTAGCCCGCGGACGATTTCTTGGCGCGCGTGCCCGTGGTGATGATCTCGCCATCGCCGCGCACCACCTTCAGGGCCAGCACGCTATCGCGCATGGTGCCGTAGCGCACCGCATTGGTGCCGGAGGCGCGGGTCGAGGCCATGCCGCCGAGCGAGGCATCCGCGCCGGGATCGATCGGGAAGAACAGACCCTGGTCGCGCAGGTGCTCGTTGAGCGCCTTGCGGGTCACACCGGGCTGGATCACGCAGTCGAGGTCCTCGGCATGCACCGCGAGCACCTTGTTCATGTCGCGCAGGTCGATCGAGATACCGCCCGCGGGTGCGTTGACCTGGCCCTCGAGCGAGGTGCCGGTCCCGAAGGGAATGACGGGGACGCGGTTCTTGGCGCAGATCCGCACCACGTCCTGGATGTCGGCGGTCTCCTGCGCCATCACCACGCCGTCAGGCGGCTGGTTGGGAATCCAGGTGGTGGTATGGCCGTGCTGCTCGCGCACGGCCTGCGAGGTGATGAGGCGGTTGCCGAAGCGTGCGGCGAGCTGCTCCAGCGCGCTCGCGAGGGCTTTCGGCTCCGGCCGCGGCGGATTATTGGTGATGGTCGTACCCACGGAATTCCTCCCGACAGAAGAACCGTGGCAAAGGACATAAAACCGGTCAAGTCAAGCGACCGGACGCATAGCTGGAAGGAAACATGCCGGAGACTGCCGCCTCAACGCCCAAAGCCGAGCCGTTCCGCGCCGCGATCATGCAGATCGAGCCGCAATGGATCGACTATAACGGCCATCTCAACATGGCCTATTACAACGTGATGTTCGACCGCGCCGTCGACCAGCTCTGGCTCGAGCTCGGGATCGGGCCGACCTACATGAAGGAGCGAGGCGGCTCGACCTTCACCGCCGAATGCCATGTGCGATACTTGCGCGAAATCCACCTCGGCGATCCCGTGCAGATCCACGTCTGGCTGCTGGAGGCCGACGACAAGCGGCTGCACACGTTCGAGGAGATGCGGCACGCGAGCGAAGGATGGCTGTCGGCCACGTCCGAGAACATGTCACTGCACATGGACATGAATGCGCGGCGCGTCGCGCCGTTTCCGCCCGATATAAGCGAGCGTATCGCTGCAGTCATAAAGGCCCACAGCGCGGTAGCGCGCCCCGAGGGCATCGGCCGGAACGTGGCGATGCCCTCGAAGCGGTGAGCGCTATACCCTGTTGCGGCCGCGCGCCAAGCCGACCACGGCCGAGACCAGGAACAGAACGACCGCGATGAAGAAGATGATCTTGGCGATCTCGATCGAAGCGCCGGCGACGCCGCCGAAGCCCAGGATGCCGGCGATCAGTGCGATAACCAGAAACGTCACAACCCAGCCTAGCATGGTCAATCCCTCGTCTTGATGTTGTCTGCGTCCGGCGCAGGCTCGCCGCGCCACCTGTCCAGACAATCTCGGGGTGGGAACGATGGTTCCGGCCCGCCCCAAGTGGAAATTCGCAAGATTCGCAGGAACAATTTGGCCCGCCGCGCACGTGGAAAACCTCTTTTCGCCGCCCCATATAGGCACCATCCCTGTTAGAAGGCTCCCTTCCGCCTCCCCGCGGTGCCATCGTGGGGTCAATGATTCGCATGACCGAGCCGAGCAAGATCACCAGCGTACCCGACCACCAGCCCGCAGCCGGCGGCATCGCCGCGCGTGCGCGCGCCTCAGTAGGCCCGAAATACCTCTCCGGGCTCAATCCCGAGCAGCGCGAGGCGGTGGAGACGCTGGACGGTCCGGTCCTGGTGCTGGCCGGCGCGGGCACCGGCAAGACCCGCGTGCTGACGACGCGCATCGCCCATATCCTGAGCCAGGGCCGCGCCCGCCCCGCCGAGATCCTGTCGGTGACCTTCACCAACAAGGCCGCGCGCGAGATGAAGCACCGGCTCGGCCAGATGCTCGGCCACGCCGTCGAGGGCATGCCGTGGCTCGGCACCTTCCACTCCATCGGCGGCCGCATCCTGCGCGTCCATGCCGAGTTGGCGCAGCTCAAATCGAACTTCACCGTGCTCGATGTCGACGACCAGGTCCGGCTGCTCAAGCAGCTGCTGCAAGCCGAGAACATCGACGACAAGCGCTGGCCGGCGCGCATGCTCGCCGGCCTGATCGACGGCTGGAAGAACCGCGGCCTGATGCCGTCGCAGGTGCCCTCGGGCGAAGCCGCCGTGTTCGGCAACGGCAAGGGCGGCAAGCTCTATGCGAGCTACCAGGAGCGGCTGAAGATCCTGAACGCGGCCGATTTCGGCGATCTCCTGCTGGAGAACATCCGCATCTTCCGCGAGCACCCGGATATCCTCCGGCAATATCAGCAGCGCTTCAAATACATCCTGGTCGACGAATATCAGGACACCAACGTCGCGCAATATCTGTGGCTGCGGCTATTGTCGCAGGCGCCGTCTTCCTTCGCCTCTCCTCGCCTGCGGGAAGAGGTCGCATCGCAAAGCGATGCGGGTGAGGGGGACGCTCCAAGCGCCGCGCTCGTGGAGACAGCCCCTCACTCCGACCCTCTCCCCGTGAAGGACGGGGCGAGGGAGAAGAACCACGTCAAAAACATCTGCTGCGTTGGCGACGACGACCAATCGATCTATGGCTGGCGCGGCGCCGAGGTCGACAACATCCTGCGCTTCGACCACGATTTCCCGGGCGCCAAGGTCATTCGCCTGGAGCGCAACTACCGCTCGACCGGCCACATCCTCGCCGCCGCCTCACATCTGATCGCGCATAATGAAGGCCGGCTCGGCAAGACACTGCGCACCGAGGACCAGGACGGCGAGAAGGTCACGGTAACAGGCTCGTGGGATTCCGAAGAGGAAGCGCGCGGCATCGGCGAGGAGATCGAGCAGATCCAGCGCCGCGGCGAGAAGCTCAACGAGATCGCGATCCTGGTGCGCGCGTCCTACCAGATGCGCGAGTTCGAAGACCGTTTCGTCACGCTCGGCCTGCCCTATCGCGTCATCGGCGGCCCCCGCTTCTACGAGCGCGCGGAAATCCGCGACGCGCTGGCCTATTTGCGCGTCATCAACTCGCCGGCCGACGACCTCGCCTTCGAGCGCATCGTCAACGTGCCCAAGCGGGGCCTCGGCGATGCCACGGTGCAGATGCTGCACGACCACGCCCGCAAGCGCCGCATTCCTTTGTTCGAAGCGGCCCGCGCGGTGGTCGAGACCGACGAGCTGAAGCCGAAGGCGCGCGGCTCGCTTCGCGACGTCGTCGCCCAGTTCGACCGCTGGCGCGCCCAGCGCGAGGTCACCGCCCACACCGATCTCGCCCAGATCGTGCTCGACGAAAGCGGCTATACCGAGATGTGGCAGAAGGACCGTTCGGCGGACGCCGCGGGCCGGCTGGAGAACCTGAAGGAGCTGGTGCGCTCGATGGAGGAGTTCGAGAACCTGCAAGGGTTCCTCGAGCACATCTCCCTGGTGATGGACCGCGACGGCGGCGCCGAGGAAGATGCGGTGTCGCTGATGACGCTGCATTCGGCCAAGGGGCTCGAGTTCGACAACGTGTTCCTGCCCGGCTGGGAGGAAGGCCTGTTCCCGAGTCAGCGCACGCTGGACGAGCAGGGCCGCGCCGGCCTGGAAGAAGAGCGCCGGCTCGGCCATGTCGGCCTGACCCGCGCCCGCCGCCGCGCGATGATCTATTTCGCGACCAACCGGCGCATCCATGGCACCTGGTCGACCACGATCCCGTCGCGCTTCCTCGACGAATTGCCGGCGGCCAACGTCGAGATCACGGAGTCCAAGGGCGGCTCGGCCTGGGGCGGCACCGGCGGCTATGGCGCCTCGCGCTTCGACGACCTGGAGGCCTTCGGCTCCAGCTATTCGACGCCGGGCTGGCAGCGCGCGCAGGCCAACCGCAATCGCGGCGGTGGTCGCTCTGGCAGCGGCGGCCACGGCGGCTTCGAGGACGAGGCCGCGACGTTCTCGTCCTCCTCATCGGCCGGCCCCGATTTCGGCAGCTTCTCTTCGCGCCGTCGTGGTCCCCTGACGATCGAGGGCGAGCTGGTCGCCAAATCGACCGGCACGACGTCCGAATTCTCGCTGTCCGACCGCGTCTTCCACCAGAAATTCGGCTATGGCCGCGTCACCAAGATCGACGGCAACAAGCTCACCATCGCCTTCGACAAGGCCGGCGAGAAGAAGGTCGTGGACAGTTTTGTGCAGCGGGCGTGAGGCCCGCGATATGGCTCAGTACGTTGCCATCATCGAGGATACCGATCCGGAGGAAGCCGTGGGCCTGTGGTTTCCCGACCTCCCCGGCTGCTTTTCAGGAGGCGATGATATCGACGAGGCCCTGGAGAATGCGCCCGAGGCACTGGCGCTCTACGCTCAGGACCTCGCCGCAGACGGCCGCCAGCTTCCCCCGCCTCGGACATTGGCCGAGCTCGAGGCCGACCCCGATGTGGCCGACGACCTCAGAAACCATACCGTCGCCCTGATCGAATGGCCGCCCCTCGACGCCGCGGAGTGAGGACTGTTCGCCGCACTCGCCGGGCCTTCGACGGTTCTCCTCCGAACAGGTCTTGACCATCGCGAACTTCCCCGTATCAGATAAAGCCATGGTCCGGGGCTCCATCACACTGATCTTGCTGGCATTGGGGATGCCGTCGCTCAGCGCGGCGGAGACCATGAGCTTTGGCGATTCGATCGGGCTCTTGGCCAAGAGCTGCGGTGCGGAAATCGTCGCCAATTGCCGTGGCGTCAATCCGGACTCGACGCGCCTGAAGGAATGCCTGTCGCGCAACCGCGACGTGCTCTCGCCGCAGTGCGCGAGCGACTATCTCGGCGCCTTCGACGCCATCCAGAAGCGCGTCGCCGCGCGCGTCACGGTGGCGAACGCCTGCCAGCGCGAGATCGTCAAGGTGTGCGGCGGCTCGACCAAGGAGACCAGCAAGTCGATCCCCTGCCTGGTCTCGACCCCCAAGGGCATCAGCAACAATTGCCTGAAGGCCGTCGACGACGCGGGGTATCGCTGATGCATGCGAGCAGGCTCTTCTTTGCCGGACCGGCCCTCGCGTTCGGCCTCGCTCTGCTCGCGGGCGCAGCCGCCGCCCAGACGGCGGCGCCGACCCGCGACGACATCGTCGGCAAGCTCGACCATTTCGAAGAGGCTGCCGAGGTCGATCTTCCCGCGCTGAAGCAGCAGGTGATGGAGCGCGCCAAGGCCAGGATCAAGAATGACCCGGGCCCGGTGAACCGGCCGCCGATCGCGCCCGATCTGGCCAAGCTGCCCGCCTTCAACGCACAGATCCAGTTCGATGCCGACACGCCCATCATCCAGCCGGCCTCCTACCAGACCGTCGGCCGCATCGCGGACGCGCTGGTGCACTCTTCGCTGCTGCCCTACACGTTCCTGATCGTCGGCCACGTCGAATCCAATTCGAAGACGCGCGAGGCCAATGCGATCCTGAGCCAGCGCCGCGCCGACGCGATCCGTGACGTGCTGGTGAACACATTCAAGATCTCGACCAAGCGGCTGCATCCGATCGGCCTCGGCGAGGAGCAGTTTCTCGACCGGGCCAAGCCAAGTTCGGCCGTCAACGGCCAGTTGCAAATCATGACCTATGCCAGGGTGCCCGACGAGGCGCCTGCACATCCGGCTGCGGCGCCTGCACCTGCGGCGAAAAAGCCCGCCAAGAAGCGCTGAGCGGACACGGCTTCGCGCCTGACGGAACCCTTTGAAGTTCTGATCGTTTTGGTGCCTGTCCGGGGCGCAGCAAGACGGCTTTGCGCGACAAAAGCGCCGGTTTGTGCACCGCCCGGTCCAGTGCTATAGCCACTGTTCGCCCTTCCCGATCCCGTGCTGCATGAGACCAAAATGGGTGGCTTTTTTCAGCGCCAGCTTGCCGTTTACGTCGAGTACCATCGCGATCCCCGCAACACGGCGATGCATGTCGTCGGTATTCTTCTGTTGTTCACCGGCGCGGTGCTGCCGCTGACGCTGGTCAGGCTTCCGCTGTTCGGTTTCGATGTCAGCCTGGCGGTGATCCTGGCCTTGCCGGTTCTGATCTATTGGCTGCTGCTCGATGTGGCGCTCGGGATCGGCATTCTGGCGGTCTCCATCGTGCTGTTTTCGATTGCGACGAGCATTGCGGCGCACGTCAGCATCGCGACGATGTGGGCGATTTTCGCCGCGCTGGTGGTGCTCGGCCTCGCCGCGCAGACCATCGGCCATAAGGTTTTTGAGGGCCGCGAAGCCTCGCTGTTCACTTTTCCTTCGCATCTTTTGCTTGGACCGATGTTCGTGATGGCAAAATTATTCATTGCATTGGGCTTCCGTCGCGACCTTGCCGCGATTCTGGCGCCTCTTCCGACCAATTCCCTTTCAACCCGATAGCTCTAGAAGCGAAACAGCAAAACTTCTGCATGGCTCTCGTCCTGGTTACCGGTGGCAGTGGCTTCATCGGACATCATCTCGTCGAAGCGCTCCGCGCCCGTGGGCAGCGGGTGCGTGTTCTCGACGTCCGTGCGCCGGCCGCGGCGAACACTGAGGTCGAACACGTGCACGGCTCGGTGCTGGACGGCGCCGCGGTCGATGCTGCGGTCGCCGGGGTCGATCAGGTCTATCACCTCGCCGGCCTGCCCGGCATGTGGGTCGCCAACAAGCGGGATTTTCACGAGGTCAATTGCCGCGGCACCGAGATCGTGCTTGCGGCCGCGATGAAGCGCGGTGTGTCGCGCTTCCTGCACTGCTCGACGGAATCCATCCTGTTCCCCTATTCCGACCTGAACGGTGTCCCCGCGGAAGAAGCGCTGCAGCCGGTCGACGCAATGCCCGGTGCCTATACGCGCTCGAAGTCGCTCGCCGAGCATTGCGCCGCAAAGGCCGCGGCAAGCGGCTTTCCGCTCGTGATCGGCACGCCGACCATGCCGATCGGTGCTGCCGACCACAATCTGACGCCGCCGACCGCGATGCTCTGGTATTTCCTCCAGAAGAAGGTGCAGCCGCATCTCAACTTCCTGGTCAACCTCGTCGACGTTCGCGACGTTGCCATGGGCCTGGTGCTGACCATGGAGCGCGGCCGCCTCGGCCAGCGCTACATCCTTGGCGGGGACTGCGTCCCGCTCGGGCGCATCCTGCGGATGATGTCGGCGATGAGCGGCCGCCGGCAGTTTCCGGTCGTCGTCCCCGGCAAGATCGCCGAGCTCTCCGCGATCATGCTGGAGTACATCTCCGATCAATTCACGCGCCGGCCGCCCAACGGCACCGCAGAGGGCGTGCGCATCGCGCTCGCCGCGAGCGATCTTTCGATCGGCAAAGCCCGTAACGAGCTCGGCTATTCGCCACGTCCGATCGAGCCGGTGCTGCGCGAAACCATCACCCATCTGCTCGCCCGCAACGGCCAGCAGCCCACCGGCGCCATCGAGCATCGCGCGCTCTCCTCGCGCGCGGGCTGAAGCCGCCGCCCAACGCAAAGAACCTTCATGTCCTTCGATTTCAGCAAGCTTCTCTCTGTCGCCTGGGGTGGCTGGACCACAGCCTGGCCGACCGAACTCCTGGCCCTGGTCTGGCTCGCCTTTCTCGCCAGTTGGGTCGGCGCCTCGTTCTGGCAGGGGCGGACCAAGAAGCAGGTCATGACGCTGGAGTCGCAGCGCTATCGCCTGCCGATCCTGGTCGGCGGCATCCTGTACACGCCGTGGGTTGCCCAGCTCCTGGGCTGGAAGCCGCTTTGGGTGCTCGGCAACACCGGCATCTACATCGCCGCGGTCCTCTCGGCAGCCGGCATCGCCTTCGCCTGGTGGGGCCGGTTGCATCTCGGAAAATTCTGGTCGAACACCATCACCCACAAAGAAGATCACCGCGTTATCGACACCGGCCCCTACGGCATCGTGCGTCACCCGATCTACACCGGCTTGATCTTCGGCATGCTCGTCACCGGCATCGCAATCGGCCTCGTAACGACGATCCTCGGCGCGATCCTGATCTCGCTCGGCATGTGGCAGAAGGGCCGGATGGAAGAGGTGTTCCTCTCCAAGGAGCTCGGCGAAGACGCCTACGGCGCCTATTGCCGCCGCGTGCCGATGATCATCCCGTTTTTGTCGCCCCGGTGAGGGCGAGCCTTCCGCTTTCTCGTGCGACGCCCCTATTAGTCCCGTCATCCTGAGGTGCGAGGTTCGCGATGCGCAAGCATCGCGAGGCAAGCCTCGAAGGACACCTGTCGGCGCTCGTCCCATGCAAATTCGATCGGCTGCCATTCCGCGGGAATAGACCCCGGCGGAGGGCCACACCGGTTGACGCCGGCCCCGTCAGCCAGTTGGATGCGCGCGCAAATAGGGGCTTCTCATGACCTTCTCCAGCATCTTCGCGCAGTTCGTCGCGATTCTCGGCGGCATCGCACTGCAATGGCGCAAGATGACGGGCACCGAGCCCGCGCCGGCCTGGGGCCAGACCCCCGCGATCCCCGAAGCGAAGCCGCAAGGCGCGATCCCGACCTTGAAGATGCCGACCGCGCGCGGCTGGAGCGAGGGCCAGAGGCCGACCGTCGCACCGGGTCTCAAGGTCAATGCGTTCGCCACCGGCCTCGACCATCCGCGCTGGATCGAGGTGCTGCCGAATGGCGATGTGCTGATTGCGGAGGCGACGCAGATCGCAGGCGCCCCGCGCAGCGTGTTTCACTATGCGATGCAGGCGACGATGCGCCGCGCCGCGGCGCTCGGCGTCTCCGCCAACCGCATCACGCTGCTGCGCGACAAGGACGGCGACGGCGTCGCCGAACATCGCGGCGCCTTCATGGAAAATCTCAACCAGCCGTTCGGCATGGCGCTGGTCGGCGACACTTTTTACGTCGGCAACACCGATGGGGTGATGGCCTTCCCTTACGTCGCAAATGACGACCGCATCACCGCGCCGGGCAAACGGCTCACCACCTTCAAGCCGGGCGGCCACTGGACGCGCAGCCTGCTCGCAAGTCCCGACGGCAAGAAGCTCTATGCCGGCGTCGGCTCGCTCACCAACATCGCCGAGATGGGCATGGAGGTCGAGGAAGGCCGTGCCGCGGTCTACGAGCTCGATCTTGCTGCCGGCACGCATCGCATTTTCGGCGCCGGCCTTCGCAATCCCGTCGGCCTTGCCTGGGAGCCGAACACGAATGCGCTCTGGACCGTCGTCAACGAGCGCGACGGCCTCGGCGACGAGACGCCGCCGGATTACCTGACCGCGGTGCGCGACGGCGGTTTCTACGGCTGGCCCTATTGCTACTGGGGCAAGACGGTGGACGACCGCGTGCCGCAGGATCCGGCGATGGTCGTCAAGGCGCTTCAACCGGACTATGCGCTCGGCGGCCACACCGCTTCGCTCGGCCTGTGCTGGATGCCGGCAGGGACCCTGCCCGGCTTCGGAGACGGCATGGTGATCGGCCAGCACGGCTCATGGAATCGCAGCAAGCTGTCCGGCTACAAGCTGGTGTTCATCCCGTTCGCGAACGGCAAGCCGTCCGGTCCCGGTCGCGACATCCTATCGGGCTTCCTGTCCCCCGACGAAAAGGAATCCTACGGTCGCCCGGTCGGCGTCGCAATCGGCCCCGACAAGAAGTCGCTGCTGATGGCCGACGACGTCGGCAACGTGATCTGGCGCGTGACGGGCGCGTAACCGGACCTAATATCTTGAGGCAGGCGCCACGGCGATCGCATCTGCCTTCCGTCATCCTGAGGTGCGAGGCATGGGACGCACCACGTCCCATGGCGCGCCTCGAAGGATGACGGTGATAGAGCGCGCCGCCATTGAGGCAGGTCGGGCCTCACCCCATTACGTTCCCACACACAGCGTGGCGCGCTGCTTCCGCAGCAGCGCGATCACGGACAGCGCGGTGATCAACCCGGTCTTGGGATTTTCGGACGGGATGTTCTCGATGCCCATCGAGAACCGCGCCGAATCCGCCTCGACCTCGATGCGGTGAACGTTGCGCGTCACGGTCGGGTCGGCCCAGACCTGGATCTGGGTCCGATCGGGTCCGATGCCCGCCAGCGACAGCGCAACGGCGACATTGACGTTCGCCGGAAAGCCTTTTGCGGCTTCGCGCGCGCTGCCCTCGAACAATTTCAGCGGCTCGCGCAAATTGTCGATGTCGATGTTGTTCTGTACAATGAACGGCGCGCCCTTCAACCCGTCGATCGGCTTACGCGTCACCATCTTCACCGAATGGATGGTGCCGATTGCGGCGGCGTTGACGGCATCGAGCCCGATCAGCGCGCCGGTCGGCACGATGATGCGGCCGCCGTTGGCGCGGGCGAGATCGACGAGATCGAAATTGTCGAGCAGGCCGCCGACGCTGACCACGATTGCGGCCTTGCCGCGCCTCACCGCCGGCTCGACGATGGAACGCAGATGATGGCTCGGCGCGCATTCGACCACGATGTCGGCGGCCTCGCCGAGCTGCTCGATCGACAGCACCTGCGGCGGGCGGCGCAAGCCGCCGATGAAAGCCTGATGCTTGGCGGGATCGCGCACCGCGACAGCCGACAGCGTCAGCCCCTCGATGCCTTGATCGAGCGCGGTCGCGATCTTGGTGCCGATCGAGCCTAACCCGGCAATGGCAACTCGCAGATCGCTCTTTGCCCTTTGATCCGTCATCGCGTCCCCCTCTGTCCGGTCCAATGTCTTAAACCGTCACGCCTCCCGCGCATAGTTGCGCAGGCGCGCCTCCAGCACCGCCAGAATGGCATCGCGCGCTGGATCGCGCGAGCCGCGCAGCCAGGCGGCGGCGAGCGGCAGCCGGCCGACGGGACCGCTCTGCTTCGGCCGGAGCGGCACGAAACGCACCCCCGACACCGCCATCCGCGTGGTCCAGCGGGGCACGATCGCAACGCCGAGCTTCGTGGCCACCAGATTGATGATGGTCTGCTTCTCGTCGGCGACCTGTACGATGCGTGGCGTCAGTCCAGCCTGCTCGAACAGCTTGATCGTGAGATCATGGCTATGCGGCCGCGAGCGGCGGTCCGGCACCAGCATCGCCTCGTCGGCGATGTCGGCCAGCGTGACCGACTTGCGCCTGGCCAGCGCATGCCGCTGCGGGAACGCCACGATCGCACTCTCCTGGAGCAGATCGCGGAATTCGAGCCGCTTGTCCGCACGATCGGGCGGGCGGACAAAGGCGAGATCGAGTGCACCGGTCAGGATCTTCGGCAGCAGCCGGACCGTCTTGTCCTCGAGGAGCTGCACCGCGATGTCCGGATGCCTGGCGCGGAAATCACGCAGCAGCGGCGGCAGCAACCCTGCCGCCGCGCTGTCGACGGCGCCGATCCGCAGCCGCCGCGCAGTGCCGGCGCGGGAGCGGCTGCGCAGACTGCTCTCGACCGCCTCGACCTTGGCGAGGATGGCGCGGGCATCGCGCAGCAGCGTCGTGCCGTCCTCGGTGAGCGACACTGCGCGCGTCGTCCGGGCGAACAGCCGCGTGCCCAGATCCTGCTCCAGCAACCTGATCTGCCGGCCGAGCGCCGAGGGCAGCATCTGGAGCTGCTGCGCCGCATGGCCGAAATGCAGCTGTTCGGCCGCCGCCACGAAGCATCGAAGCTGATGCAATTCCATTGAAGGTCCTCTCGTCTCGCCCGGCGAGGATTATATCATTTTTTTGTATAAACCAGCGCCGATTGAGTGTGCCTCTTCCCCCCGCCTAGGCTCATGGCCGGCGTAGACCTCCAGGTCCGTCGACACAACGACAAACCAGCACCGAGGAGGCCAAGGTGGCGAGCGAGATTCAGACGCGCGTGCTGCGCAAGATCACCTGGCGCATCGTTCCCTTCATCATGCTGCTGTACTTCGTGGCCTTCATCGACCGCGTCAATATCGGCTTCGCCTCGCTGACGATGAACAAGGACATCGGCCTGTCCCCCGCGGTCTATGGCTTCGGCGCCGGCATCTTCTTCTGGGGCTATTTCCTGTTCGAGGTGCCCTCCAACATCATCCTGCACAAGATCGGTGCGCGGATCTGGATCGCACGGGTGATGATCACCTGGGGCCTCGTCTCGGCGGCGATGGCGTTCGTGCAGGGGCCGACCAGCTTCTATGTCCTGCGCTTCCTGCTCGGCGTCGCCGAGGCCGGCTTCTTCCCCGGCATCATCCTCTATCTCTCTTATTGGTTTCCGGCGCGCCAGCGCGCCGCGGTCACCGCACTGTTCATGGCCGCCGCCCCGCTCTCGACCGTGCTGGGCTCGCCGATCTCGGGCGCGCTGCTCGAGATGGACGGCCTCTTCGGCTTCAAGGGCTGGCAATGGCTGTTCGCGCTCGAAGCACTGCCGGCCGTGCTGCTCGGCTTCGTCGTGCTCGGTTTTCTGACCGACCGCCCCGAGAAGGCAAAATGGCTCGCGGAGGACGAGCGGCGCTGGCTGGTCGAGACCATGAACG
Organism: Bradyrhizobium nanningense; assembly: GCF_004114535.1. GTDB lineage: Bacteria > Pseudomonadota > Alphaproteobacteria > Rhizobiales > Xanthobacteraceae > Bradyrhizobium > Bradyrhizobium nanningense. The sequence continues at coordinate 134,490 of NZ_LBJC01000020.1, read as the reverse complement.
TGGAGACCACCAGCAAGGCCGCGAGCGCGAGCCACAGCATCTGGCGCGGGCTCGCCGATCCGCGCGTGCTGGCGCTGTCGCTGATCTATTTCGGCACTTCGGCCGGCCTCTACACGCTCGGCGTCTGGGCGCCGCAGATCATCAAGCAGTTCGGCATGTCCTCGCTCCAGGTCGGCTTCCTCAATGCACTGCCGGCAACCGCCGCCGTCGTCGCCATGATCCTATGGGCGCGGCACTCGGACCGCAGCGGCGAACGCACCTGGCATGTCGTGTGGGCCTGCCTGATCGCCGCCGCCGGCCTCGCCTATGCCGGGCTTGCGGCCGGCGTGGTTGCCGTGCTGGCCGCGCTGACATTGGTCAACATCGGTATCTCCTCGGCAAAGCCGCCGCTGTGGAGCATGCCGACGCTGTTCCTGTCCGGCCCCGCGGCGGCGGCCGGCATCGCCACCATCAACTCGATCGGCAATCTCGGCGGCTTCGTCGGCCCTGCAATGATCGGCTGGATCAAGGACCAGACCGGCAGCTTCGTCGGCGGCCTCTATTTCGTCAGCGGCCTGCTCGTTCTCTCGGCGGTCCTGACCCTGCTATTGTCGCGCGCGAAAACTGCGCCGGTCGAACCCGTCCCACAATCCCACTGATCTCTCAAACGGAGCATTTCCATGCGCACCCATTCGATCGCAGCCATCCCCGCCGACGGCATCGGCCCCGAGGTGATCTCGGCCGGAATCCGCGTGCTGGAGGCTCTGGCAAAGCGCGGCGGCGACCTTGCCTTCAACGTCAAGACGTTCGACTGGGGCTCGGACTATTACAAGAAGCACGGCGTCATGATGCCGGCCGACGGCCTCGCTGAGCTGAAGAAGTTCGACGCGATCTATTTCGGCGCGGTCGGCGCGCCCGACGTGCCCGATCACATCACATTGTGGGGCCTGCGCCTGCCGATCTGCCAGGGCTTTGACCAATACGCCAATGTTCGGCCGACAAAAATCCTGCCCGGCGTCGCCTCGCCGCTGCGCAATGTCGGCGTCGGCGATCTCGATTGGGTGATCGTGCGCGAGAATTCGGAAGGCGAATATGCCGGCATGGGCGGTCGCGCGCACAAGGGCCTGCCGGAAGAGGTCGGCACCGAAGTTGCAGTGTTCACCCGTGTCGGCGTCACCCGCATCATGCGCTATGCGTTCCAGCTCGCGCAGTCGCGCCCGCGCAAATTCCTGACCGTCGTGACCAAGTCGAACGCCCAGCGCCACGGCATGGTGATGTGGGACGAGATCGCCGCAGAAGTCGCGACCGAATTCCCCGACGTGACCTGGGACAAGATGCTGGTCGACGCCATGACCGTGCGCATGACGCTGCATCCGAAGAGTCTCGACACCATCGTCGCGACCAACCTGCACGCCGACATCCTCTCCGACCTCGCCGGCGCGCTGGCGGGAAGCCTCGGCGTGGCGCCGACCGGCAATATCGATCCGCAGCGCCGCTTCCCCTCGATGTTCGAGCCGATCCACGGCTCGGCCTTCGATATCACAGGCAAGGGCATCGCCAACCCCGTCGCGACCTTCTGGACCGGCGCGCAGATGCTCGAGCATCTCGGCGAGAAGGACGCCGCGTCACGGCTGATGGCGGCCGTCGAGCGCGTCTGCGCGGCCGGCGTGCTGACGCCCGACGTCGGCGGCAAGGCAACGACGAAGGAGGTCACGGACGCCGTGATCGACGCGATCCATGGGGCGAATGTGTGAGGCAAGCTGGCGCCGCAGCGACGGTCGGCTCCCTCGCCCCGCTTACGGGGAGAGGGTTGGGGTGAGGAGCTGCTTCCGCAAAAAATAGTGGCAGACGGACTCGCGGAGGCTCCCCCTCACCCGGAATGTGCCTTCAAATTCCGGCCTCTCCCCGCAAGCGGGGAGAGGCGAAGAACTTCCTCTACTTCCGCCTCGCCGGAGCCGGCGGCGCTGCCATCGCGGCTGCAGGCTCGGGCGGCGCCAGGTGGCGCGGGACGATGATGGTTTGTCCCGGCGTGAGCGGTGCATTCTCTGCAAGCGAATTGCTCTGCGCGAGCGTCCACAGCGGAACGCGATTGGCGGCGGCGATGCTCTCCATGGTGTCGCCGCGGCGCACCGGAACGCGCACACCGGAGTCCCACAATTCGACCAACGTATCCGCAGGCACGAGATAGCGCAGCGGCACGGCATCGGCCTCGGTCTGCGGCGGAATGCGCGGCAGCTGCGTCACCATCTCGACGATCTGGCGATGGATGTCGTCGGACTTCTCGATGTTGATGTGCGAGACGCGCGCGTTTTCCTTCAGGTCGTAGCTCGCATAGTGGCCGCGAAAGCCGGGGACCGCGACGACGTCGCCGCCGCCGAGCACGCTGTCGGACAGGAAGATGTTGATGAAGCGCTCGACATTGAGCGGCACGTCGCCAGTCGCGTGCGCGGGATCGATGGCGATGACGAGGCTGATCGGGATATTCTCCTTGGCCGCCATCTCGGAGATGACGATCGAGCACAGCCCGCCCATGGAGTGGCCGATCAGCACGATCGGCGCCGGGCTTTCCTTGTAGCTGGCGATGGCGCGATCGCCGATCCATCGGCAGATGGTGAATTCATAGACGTTGGCCGAAAAGCCGGCCTTTGTCAGCTTCTCCTCGAGCCGGTCCATGCCGGTCGAGAAGATCGGTCCCATGGCACCACGGAACAGGTAGATCTTCGGCGGCGGCAATGGCTCGAACGGCGGGGGCGGCGGCGCGGCAGGTACGGCCGCCGTGGTCTTGGACTTGGCGGGTGAGGCAGCGGCCATGCCGGGGCCCAGGGCGAGCAGTGCAACGGCTGCCAGCGCGAGGAGTCGCCTCAGATCGATCATCAGTCCAGCAGTCCCACCACGGGAGAAGGTCCTCTCCCCCAACCGGCTTAGTGACGACCGATTTAGCGGATTTTGGGGCACGGGAACTGGGGCACGACGCACCGCCGCGCACATCAAAGCCCCGTGATCGCACGGACGAGGACGCGCCCGATCCCTCATTGCCTGCTCTTGAGCCGGCTCCGATGTGCGGCCTGCTTGGCGCGGTTGCCGCAGACCGCCATGATGCACCATCGCCGTGCATGCCTGCGGGTGTGATCGGCGAACACCATTGTGCAGTTATGGCCCTCGCACGCCTTCACGTTCGAAAAGTCCTCCTCACACACCAGCTTCGCTAACGCTTCACCAACCGGCAGCATCAGCGCTTCCGGTGATCGCCAGCGCCTCTTCCTTTGTAGCGCGAGGACGCCGCCGCCCTCCTGCGCGGGCTCGATCCGACTGAAGGCTTCGTCGCGCCCGAGCAAACTGTTCAACGGGCCGAGCTCTTGCAACGCCTGCGCGGTCAGCGGCCGCCCCGCATGCTTCAGAACGAAGCCCCTGAACCACTCGCGCAAGGCACGGGTCTGGTCGGCCACCTCGTCGAGCTCACCCCGCCTCACCCGCGCCTTCAGCGCATCCAGCTCCTCCGCCGGTACCAGCTTCGCCTGCGACAGCCAGTCGATCAGGCCTTCGCCATCGTCGATCCAGTCGACGGGCGTGTCGATCGGTGTTGCGACCGAGTTGAGGAAATCGAGGCCGAGCGAGTCGGCGATAAACATGGCGGGCGGTCTGTCCATGAGCGGGTCCTGGCTGCCGGCAAACGGCAACAACCAGGTAACCACTAAAATCGCCGTTGACAAGTTACTATTGGCGGAACTAACCTCTAAAAGCGGATTTAACAGGTTACAAAATGGGAGACCATCCATGACCGCGATTACCTACCGCACCGCAGACGTCGACGGCTTCAAGGTGTTCTATCGGGAGGCCGGCCCTAAGGACGCGCCGAAGCTGCTGCTGCTGCACGGCTTCCCGAGCGCCGGCCACATGTTCCGCGACCTGATCCCGCCGCTCGCGGACAGATTTCACATCGTGGCGCCGGACCTGCCCGGCTTCGGCCAGTCCGACATGCCTGCGCGCGAAACCTTCAATTACACCTTTGACAACGTCGCACGCGTGATCGAGCGATTCACTGAAGTGATCGGCTTCGATCGCTTTGCCGTTTACGTCTTCGATTATGGCGCGCCGACCGGATTTCGGCTCGCGCTACGCCATCCCGAGCGGATCACGGCGATCATCTCGCAGAATGGCAACGCCTATGAAGACGGCCTCAGCGACGGCTGGACTCCGATCAAGGCCTATTGGCAGGATCCTTCTCCGGCGAACCGCGAGGCGCTGCGCGCCTTCCTCACGCCGGAAGCGACGCGCTGGCAATACACGCACGGCGTCCCCAATCCGGCGATTGTGTCGCCGGACGGGCAGAACCTCGACAATTTCTACCTGGCGCGGCCGGGCTCCGACGAGGTGCAGCTCGACCTGTTCGGCGATTACAAGAGCAACGTCGCGCTCTATCCCGCATTCCAAGACTATTTCCGCAAGCACAAGCCGCCGTTTCTTGCGGTGTGGGGCAAGAATGATCCGTTCTTCATCCCGCCCGGCGCTGAGGCGTTCAAGCGCGACAATCCCAACGCGGTTGTCCAGTTCTTCGACACCGGCCATTTCGCGCTGGAGACGCATGCAAGGGAGATCGCGGAGAGCATTCGCGCGTTCCTGAAATGACGGGAGCCTGGCCATGGCCCACACGAGGCGATCTCCGGAACGACTGAGCGCATTTTCGGACGGCGTGTTCGCCGTCCTGATCACAGTGCTGGTGCTGGAGCTGCGTCCGCCCGAAATTCCGACTTTTGCGGCATTGCTGGCGCTCTGGCCGACATGGCTCTCTTATGCCGTCAGCTATGTCTTCATCGCGATCGTATGGGCCAACCATCACCATCTGATGCGCTATGCGAGCGAAGCGACGCCGCGGCTGATGTGGTTCAACTTCGCGCACCTGTTCTCGGTATCTCTGCTGCCGCTCTCCACGGCCTGGATGGCGGTCAGCGAGCTCGCACCGCAGCCGGTCGCGTTCTACGCCGCGGTGTTCTTCCTGGTGAACGCGACCTATGTCGCGCTGATCTTCGACCTCGTCGGGCGGGCGCCGGCGGACGAGGTCCCGCCGCGCGAGCGCAGGATCATGCGGATCCGCTCGGTCGTCACGCTCGCGATCTTCGCATTCGCAGCGGCCGTGGCCCTGAGATACCCTGTTGCCGGACTTGCACTGTGCTGCTGCTGCCTGATCGTCTACCTGAAGCCGGAAGCGCCAGGCGGCGAGGACCGGCCATAGAGCAATGCCGCCGTCAACCCGAGGTTGACGGCGGCACAGACGAAGTCTCGAGCTGCTTTGGCAGGTTTCAGTTCCTCGCCGGAGCGGCCGCTGCCGCCGAGCGCGCCTGCCGCGGCGCGCCGTGTTCGGCGACCGGCAAGGCCGGAGCGCGCGAGCGCATGATCGCGGCGTCGATCTCGGCGATGACGCGGCGCTGGATCGCCTCGTTCTTGTCAATCGAGATGTGGCCGACGCCGGTGCCGCGCACGTCGACATTGTCGAGCTTGCCGCGCAGGCCCTGCGCGGCCCGTACCGGCTCGCCGGGACCGTCGCCGATATAGATGTTGATGTAGCGCTCCGCGCCGGTCGAGAGCTTGGTCTTGAAAACGGAATCGAGACCGATCGCGAGCTTCACGGGCACGCCGAGCTGGTTGAGCTTGGCGATCATGTCGGGCAGCGCGGTCGCGCCGGAGGAATGGCCGACCAGGACGATGGTCTTGAGGCGGCCGGCCTTGTAGGCAGTCGCGGCTTCGTCGGCGAGCGAGGACCAGGACACGAAATTGGCGACGGTCACCGGGATGCCCTGCGCCTGCAGCCGGGCGCCGATCGTGTCGAGCCCGAGCGAGAAGATATTGAGCACGCCACGGAGTAGATAGACGTGGGTGGTCGCGGCCTGGCTCGGCGCGGCCCTGACGGGGGTCGGGTTGATGGCAACAGCTGACAGCAGGAGCAGGCCCACCGCCCAGACGCGGAGGGCGGACAACTGGCTGGCGCCGGCGGTGTGACGGCCGTTCGGTCTCATCGATGTTTTCCCTGGGGACATACGCTTTGCGATTGGCCGGAATCGTAGCCATGGCCTGCTCGCAGACGCAACAAAGAGCCGCGTGAACGGCAATCTTAGCCACAGCCCGTGACCATCGCGCAACACTTGCCTGAAACCTGCCCCCGAAGGGCCTGTTTTGAGACCATTTTTCTCCGGGGAATTGCGGGCAGGCAAGTGCGTTCCTATTTCAGGGCTCCGCTGACCTCCCTTTCGGGACCGGTCCAGCCCCCTCCCCCCGGCGTTTGCCCCCTCAGCCTTGCGGCCATCATGTCCTCCATCATCTCCGTCGCCAATCTGTCGAAGACCTATGGGTCCGGCTTCAAGGCGCTCAAGAACGTCAATCTCGACATCAAGCGCGGCGAGATCTTCGCGCTGCTCGGGCCGAACGGCGCCGGCAAGACGACACTGATCTCCATCATCTGCGGCATCGCCAACCCGAGCGAGGGCCGCGTCCTCGTCGGCGGCGAGGACATCCAGACCTCGTACCGCAAGGCGCGTTCGCTGATCGGCCTGGTGCCGCAGGAATTGCACACCGACGCCTTCGAGAGCGTGTGGGCAACCGTGAGCTTCTCCCGCGGCCTGTTCGGCAAGCCGAAGAATCCTGCGCACATCGAGAAAGTGCTGAAGGACCTCTCGCTGTGGGACAAGAAGGACAACAAGATCATCACGCTCTCCGGCGGCATGAAGCGCCGCGTGATGATCGCCAAAGCGCTGTCGCACGAACCGCAGATCCTGTTCCTGGACGAGCCCACCGCCGGCGTCGACGTCGAGCTGCGCAAGGGCATGTGGGAGGTGGTGCGCACGCTTCAGCAATCCGGCGTCACCATCATCCTCACCACCCATTACATCGAGGAAGCCGAGGAGATGGCCGACCGCATCGGCGTCATCAACAAGGGCGAGATCGTGCTGGTCGAGGACAAGACGACCTTGATGCACAAGCTCGGCAAGAAGCGGCTGACCTTGCATCTGCAGGGCAAGATCGCCGCGCTGCCGGAAAACCTTCATCATTACGAGCTCGAGCTCTGCGATAACGGCGCGACACTGGTCTACGACTACGACACAAAGGGCGAGCGCACCGGCATCACCAGCCTGCTCGGCGACCTCCGCACCGCCGGCATCCGCTTCAACGATCTCGACACGACGCAATCGTCGCTCGAGGACATCTTCGTCGACCTCGTGAGGACGTCATGAACCATCGCGCCATCCGCGCCATCTACCTGTTCGAAATGGCGCGCACCTGGCGCACGCTGCTGCAAAGCATCGTCTCGCCGGTGGTCTCGACTTCGCTCTATTTCGTGGTCTTCGGCGCCGCGATCGGCTCGCGCATCAGCCAGGTCGAGGGCGTCAGCTACGGCACCTTCATCGTGCCGGGCCTGATCATGCTCTCGGTGCTGACGCAGAGCATCGCCAACGCCTCGTTCGGCATCTACTTCCCGAAATTCACCGGCACGATCTACGAGATCCTGTCGGCGCCGATTTCCTACTTCGAGATCGTGCTCGGCTATGTCGGCGCCGCCGCGACCAAGTCGATCATTCTGGGCCTGATCATCCTGGCGACAGCCGGCCTGTTCGTGCCGCTGCACATCCATCATCCCATCTGGATGCTGGCCTTCCTGGTGCTGACGGCGGTGACGTTCAGCCTGTTCGGCTTCATCATCGGCATCTGGGCCGACGGCTTCGAGAAGCTGCAGATGATCCCGATGCTGGTGGTGACGCCGCTGACCTTCCTCGGCGGCAGCTTCTATTCCATCGACATGCTGCCGCCCACCTGGCGCACGGTGGCGCTGCTCAACCCGGTGGTCTATCTGATCTCGGGCTTCCGCTGGAGCTTTTACGAAATCGTCGACGTCAGCGTCGCAGTCAGCATCGGCATGACGATTGCATTTCTGGTGATCTGCCTGGTCGTGATCTGGTGGATCTTCCGCACCGGGTATCGGCTGAAGAATTGACTCAAACTGTCATTCCGGGCCGTGCGAAGCACGAGCCCGGAATGACGGCGGTGGACTCACCTGTAGCAGTGGAAGTGGTGATACCCGTCGTAATACCCGCGACAGCGGTGGCGGTAATGACGGTGGGGAATGCCGAGCACCCCCTCGACTGCACCAACGGCGCCGCCGACACCGGCACCGACGACGCCTCCGACTGCACCGCCCACGGGACCGCCGATCCGGTTGCCCTCATAGGAGCCTTCCTGGGCGCCACGCACGATGCCCTGGGCGTGGCTGGCTTGCGGCAGTGACAGCAGCGCGAGCAGGAAGGCGGCAGCTGCGAATAGCAGGCGGGCGGGCAAATTGGCCGGCAGTGGCGCGGTGGCGAGACGGGCTTTTTTCATCTTCGGTCCCAAGGAGATTACGAAGGGTGAATGGCGGCGAAAGCCGCCTGTCGAAGCAGGCCATCGTCAACGCCCGGGGCAGCCGGGTGGTTGCGCCTTTATGACGAATTGTCGGCGTTGTGAACACACGCCTTGCTCGCGGAAATGTCAGCGCCGTCGCGCGCGGCGCGGCACAAAGCGGCCTTGCTTACGCCCCGCATCGCGTTAACGATGGCAGAAAGGTTAGCTTGGCAGGCCGCTGGAACGAAAGCCGGATTAAAGGCATATTGCATGCCGGGGACGGAGAGCCGCGGCGGCTAGCGTGACGAGGCCGGAGGCCAGGATCCAAATGCGTTTCCAGATGCGTTCATTTTTCATTGCTTTCACATCCCTGATGCTTTTGAGCGCGGGCAGCGCGCAGGCCAAGGTCGAGATCACCGTCGACAAGGACAATCAGCAGATGACCGTCGCGGTCGATGGCGTGGCTCGCTATCACTGGCCGGTATCGACAGGCATCCCCTCGCGCGAGACGCCGAACGGTGCCTTCCGCGCCTTCCGGATGGAAGAGGATCACTACTCCAAGGAATTCGACGACGCGCCGATGCCGCACGCGATCTTCTTCACCAAGATCGGCCATGCCATCCACGGTACCGACTCAGTCGGCCGTCTGGGCTCGCCAGCGTCGCATGGCTGCGTGCGGCTGTCGCGTCAGAACGCATCGACACTCTATGCGCTGGTGCAGCAGCAGGGCGTGCTCAACACCACGGTGACGCTGACCGGCTCAGCGCAGGTGGCGCTGGCGCGCAATCCGCGTGGCCGCGGCAACGCTGCGGTGGCCCGCGCTCCGCAACAGCCCGCCGAAGAGCAATATGCCACAACGGGTGATCCCGTGAACCTGACGCCGCCGGCGCAGCCCGCCCGCCGCTACATGCCGCAGGATGACAATTACATCTATCCCGCCGACGGCAGCGACACCGGCGCGCGCTATCCGGCGCCGCGTTCCGCCACCCGCCCGCTCTATGACGCGCAGGTCTATCAGCAGCAGCCGCGGCCCTATTACGACCAGGGCTACGGCCAGCAGGGCACCTATTATCAGCCGCAGCCGCGGCAGGTTTATCAGCCGCGAGACTATTATTACCAGAACTGACGCTGTTATCTGAGCATGATCGTTTCCGGATCATGCGCTATCTGAACGCGGCATTGTCGCGCTCCACGATCTTTCGCACAGCATCGACGAAGGCGCGCGCGACCGGCTCCAGGATCTCGGGTCCGGTCACTGAGAGTTCGTCCGAGGGCGTGTGGAAAGTGCGATGGCGGCCCGCCATGCCAAGGAAATTGGCATAGCCCGCCGCGTGCACGTCGCGCAATTCGCCGACCGCCTGCTTCTCCGTCACCAGACGTTTCGCCGCGACCCCGGCAAAGGCCTCGTTGGTCAGCGCAACCGCGGATTTGCTGAGCACGAGATAGCGTTCTTCCTCGGGCCGATCGGTGCGGGCGCCGTCCGCGAAGGCGTAGCACGCGTTCGACGAGCCGAAGTGAATCCACGCCAGCGTGTCGTTCGGCGCCGGCGCGCCGTGCTTCAGGAACAGCTCCATGCCGCCATGGCCGATCTCGTGGCCGGCGGTGGCGATGAAGACGAAATGCGCCGGCCATTTTTCCGCAGCAACGGTGCGCGCAAGAGCAAGGAAGTTGGCGATGCCCGGACCGCGCTCGCAGACGCAGGTGTACCAGCCCGTCATTGGCGTCGAGACGACGATGGTCGGCCCGCGGCCCGTGCCCGTCTCGGCGATGACGTTGCGGCCGGCGACATCGCGTTCGTAACGGCCCTTGACGTCGAAGGTGACAGACGTGCCCGCAGCGAGTGCGCGCTCGAACGCCGGCCGCCACTTCGCGCCGACCACGATGACCGGCACCGGCCAGGGCGCATCCTCCTGCGTGACGTTGTAGGCGAAGCGGTCGTCGGCGGGATTTCCGATCATCAGCAGGATGGCCGCGGGCTTCTTCGCTGCCGCTGCCGTGATGGCCGCACGATGGATCGGCCCCAGATAGGCACCCCGGTCGAACGGCAGCTCCAACCAGAGAATCTTGCCGGTGACATCACCATCCCGCGCGAGCGGCGCGTTGAGATGGAAGCTAGCTCTGTCCTCCGGCGGCCACCAGAATGGCGTCGCCTCGACAACCGTGCCGCCAGCTTCGGCGCTGGCCTGCTCGACGACATATTGGCGGCCGAGCACGACAGGCTGGAAGCTGACGTCGAAACTCGCCTGCTTCAGCTCGTCGGCGATCCAGTCGGCGGTCGCGCGATCGCCCGCAGAGCCGAAGCGGTGCAGACCGAAGGAGGCATAGCGCACCACATCTTCGTAGAGACTCGCGCCCGAGAGCGCGTCCCTGGCTGCCGCCTGTCCGATCATGAAAACCGCCATCGCTCCGATGAAGACAAGCCGCATGTGCGTGCCCCCCTGAACCGTTGCTTTTTGAGGGGCAGTTTCCGCCTTCCACGGCTGCCGTCAACCGCGAGACTGGACGAAACGCGCAAAGATTTCATAAGCTCTGCTTTTCACTCGGGCTGAGAACCTTGATGCCGTCACGTGCCGCAACGATCCTGACCGTGCTCTCGGTTCTCACCGCGGGACAAGCCATGGCTATTGATATGGCCTTCGATCTCGAGGCGCATCGCGGTGGGCGGGCGCTGTTGCCGGAAAACACCCTGCCTGCCTTCGCCAACGCGCTGTCGATGGGCGTGGACACGCTGGAGCTCGACGTCGGCGTGACCGCGGACGGCGAGATCGTCGTCTCGCATGAGCGCGGGCTCAATCCTGATCTCGCGCGCAATGCCGACGGCGCTTACATCACTCCGCCCGGCACCCCTTTCGTCAAGCTGCGGCTGGACGAGGTCAGAACCTACGACGTCGGCCGGATCCGGCCGGACAGTGCTTACGCGAAGCAATTCCCCGACCAGCGTGCCGTGCCGGGGACGCGGATTCCGACCCTGAGCGAGCTGTTCGCGCTGGTAAGGAAGTCCGGCAACTCGCGTGTGCGCTTCAACATCGAGACCAAGATCGACCCGAACCATCAGGACGAAACGCTCGATCCGCAGGCCTTTGTCACGAAGCTGCTGGGACTGATCGAGTCCGAAGCGTTTTCCGACAGGGTCATGATCCAGTCCTTCGACTGGCGGACCTTGCAACTGGTCCAGCAGCAGGCACCGAAGATGCCGACGGTGTACCTGACGCTCCAACGCGGCACGGGCCAGACGGTGGCGCTGGACAAGGCGACGAACTGGACGGCCGGGTTCAGCCCGGCCAATCACGGCGGCTCGCTGCCGCGGACGATCAAAGCGGCGGGCGGCGCGATCTGGTCGCCCTATTTCGGCGATGTGACCGCGGCGCTCGTCGCGGAGGCCCACGGACTCGGATTGCGCGTTGTGGTGTGGACGGTCAACAAGCGCGACGACATGGCGCGCATGATCGAGCTCGGCGCCGACGGGATCATTTCCGACAGACCCGACCTGTTGCGTGACGTCGCCGGCGAAAAGGGGATTGCGTTGCCGGCGGGGACGCCGGTCGAGCCGTAGCCTCAGTCTCGTGTCCCGGACGCGGTGCAGCGTGCAACGGCTGCTCCGCAGAGCCGGGACCCAGCAAGCCGCGCGATGGCCCCGGCTCTGCAGCGCATCACTTCGTGCTGCGCAGCGTCCGGGGCACGAGAACAATTCGCAGCGCCTACTCCCCGTCCCGCAGCCGCCGGTACAGCGCGCCAAGGATGTTGGAATAGTCGTCGGTCCAGACCCGCACCCTGTCGTCGGCTTCGGTCTGCTCCCACGATTTGGAGGCGGCGAGCCTGCCGATGTCGGCCTCCTCCCGCGCGGAGATGACGACGTCGGTCGAGAAGATGTAGTCACCATCTCGCCCGGAATCCTCGTTGAAGACCCAGCTCTTGAGATCGTTGGCGTCCGCAATGCCGACCACGACGGTCTCGAGATCGAGATGCCGGTTGGAGACGTGCATCACCACGGCGCCGTGCGGCGCGAGCTTGTCCTTGTAGATCTTCATCGCCTCTTCGGTGGCGAGATGGATCGGGATCGCATCGGATGAATAGGCATCGACGATGATCAGATCGTAGGCGCCGCCGGCCTCCTTGGCGAAGGTCAGCCGCGCATCGCCGATCACGGGCTTCATATCCGGCATGCAACTCGAGATGTAGCGGAAATTTTTGGGATCACGCGCGGCATCCACCATCGACTGGTCGATCTCGAAGAATTTCCAGTCCTCGCCGGGGTCAGCAGCGCAGGCGAGGGTGCCCGATCCGACGCCGATCGCGGCGACCTTGAGCGGAGTGCCCTTGCGTTCGCGGATCGCGCTGACGGCCTGACCGATGCCGCCGTCCTTGTGATAATAGGTGATCGGCTCGGGCCGGCCGGCGACCTGTGTGCCGTCATTGTTGCGGAATCGTTCGGCGCCGTGAATGGTGGTGCCGTGCATCAGCACATGGAAGTAGCCGCCGGGCGTCACCACGATCTTATGCACGCCGAAGAAGCTGCGCACCGTCGTGACGCGGCCCTCGTCGGCGGGATAGATGCGGATCAACGCCAGCGCGAGCACGACGGTGGCAAAGATCTTCCAGCGTCCGGCATTGAGCGCCAGCGCAAGCAGCGCGGCGAGCACGCCGACGCTGCCAGCGACCCAGACGCGGTGATCCTCGAACCAGGTCGAGAGGCCGCCCGTGGTGGTGGAGGGCACAACCAGCGCCACCGCGAGCGCGGCGAGTGCGAGCCAAAACCATTTGACGATGCCGGCAAGCCGCTCGTTCGCAGCCGGCCGGCACAATGCCGCGAGCGCGATCAGGATCGGATATTCGGCGATCCACGAGAAAGTGAACGGGGCGACCAGGCCGGCAAAGAGCCCGCCGACCATGCCGCCGAACGACAGCGCGACATAGAAGCCGGTGAGATATTTGGCGGCCGGCCGGGTCCGCGCTAGTTCGCCGTGGCAGGCCATGGCGATGACGAAGAAGCACAATTGATGGCCGCCGAGGGTCAACAGCAGATTCTGTTCGCCGCCGAAGGCGAGCAGGACAATGACCCCTGCGATCGCGACCGGCTGCAGCATCAGCATCCATTTGTGCGGCAGCAGCGGCCGCGACTGGAACACGACGACCCAGGTGAGCAAGTACAGCGAGAGCGGCAGCACCCACAGCAGCGGCGCTGCCGCGACGTCGGTCGAGATATGCGCGGTCACCGCAATCAGCAGACCCGAGGGCACCGCGGCGAGGAAGATCCAGCGCAGCCGCGTCAGGAAAGCTGGCGCCGGCGCATTGACGTCCTCGATGCGCGCATCGACCACCGGCAGCGTCGGCGAGCGCAGCAGCAGCACGCCGCAGACCGCGATCAAGAGGATCAATAGGCCATAGCCTGCGGTCCAGAGCCGGTTCTGCGTGTGCAGCGTGAACACCGGCTCCAGCAGGAACGGATAGGACAGCAGCGCGAGGAAGCTGCCGATGTTGGAGGAGGCATAGAGGAAATAGGGATCGTGTCCGGCGGGATGGCCGGTGCGGACGAACCAGGCCTGCAACAGCGGATTGTTGGCGGCGAGCGCAAAGAACGGCAGGCCGATCGAGACCACGAACAGCCCGAGCAGCCAGAACGCATAACCGGACGCCGGCGGCTCGCCATAGGCCGAGGCGATGCCGAGCGGCAGCGTAGCGAAGGCCGCCATCAGCAGCACCAGATGCACGGCCACCGGAACGGTGCGGTTTTTGACCTGCATCAGCAGATGCGCATAGGCATAGCCCGCCAGCAGCAGCGACTGGAAGAACACCATCGCCACCGACCACACTGCCGGCGAGCCACCGAGCCGCGGCAGCACCATCTTCGTGAACAGCGGCTGCACCGAGAACAACAGCAGCGCGCTGACGAAGATCGCAGCGGTGTAGACCGTCAGCACCAGCCGGTCGCGCGAGGCGGACGGCTGCTCCGTGGCGGCGGGTTGCACGATCGAATCCATGGAAGCTCCGGCTCAAAACCCGGCGGGCGCCGGACGCGCGCAATGGAGCACAAGGCGCCTGAGCGGGCAATAAAGGGGCGCGTGATGTTGCAGCGAGGATTGCTTGATATTAGAGGGTCGTTCCGGGGCGATGCGAAGCATCGAACCCGGAACCTCGAGATTCCGGGTCTGGTCCTTCGGACCATTCCGGAATGACGGTGGAACAACTTGAAAGCCTCATGAGCGAAACCGACGTCGTCATCATCGGCGCTGGCCATAACGGCCTCACCTGCGCGGCCTATCTCGCGATGGCCGGCTTGCGCGTGCGCGTGGTCGAGCGCCGCAAGGTGGTCGGCGGAGCCGCGGTCACGGAGGAGTTTCACCCGGGATTCCGCAATTCGGTGGCGGCCTACACGGTAAGCCTGCTCAATCCGCAGGTGATCCGCGACCTCAAGCTCGCCGAGCAGGGCCTGCGCATCGTCGAACGGCGCGCCCAGAATTTTCTGCCCGCGCCGGACGGCAGCTATCTCCTCACCGGCGAGGGACGGACCAAGGCGTCCGTCGCGCGGCTGAGCGCGCATGACGCAGGTGCGCTCGACGGGTTTTCACGCGAGCTGGAAGACATCGCCGACGTGCTCAGGCAGTTCGTGCTGCGCGCGCCGCCGAACCTCGTCGACGGTTTCGGCACGGCGGCCATCCGCGAAGGCGTCAACGCCTGGAAGACCGCCAACATCCTGCGCGGTCTCACCCTTGAACAGAGCCGCAGCCTGCTCGATCTCTTCACCCGCTCGGCCGGCGAGATGCTGGATGAGCGTTTCGAGCATGATCTGGTCAAGGCGCTGTTCGGCTTTGATGCCATCGTCGGCAACTATGCCAGCCCCTACGCCGCCGGCTCGGCCTATGTGATGCTGCATCACGCCTTCGGCGAGGTGAACGGCAAGAAGGGTGTCTGGGGCCATGCCATCGGCGGCATGGGCGCGATCACGCAGGCGATGGCGCGCGCCGCACGCGACCGCGGCGCCGTGATCGACACCGACGCGGGCGTCCGCGAGATCATCGTCGAGCGCGACCGCGCGGTCGGAATCCTGCTGGAGAACGGCTCGGCGATCCGCGCGAAATATGTCGCGGCCAATGTCAATCCAAAGCTGCTCTACACGCACCTGATCGCAGCCGAGGCGCTCCCTGCGGACTTCCTCGCCCGCATCCGGCACTGGAAGAACGGCTCCGGCACCTTCCGTATGAACGTGGCGCTGGACCGCCTACCCTCCTTCACGGCGCTGCCGGGCGAGGGCGATCATCTCTCATCCGGCATCATCCTGGCGCCGAGCCTTCCCTACATGGACCGCGCCTATCTCGATGCGCGGGCGGAAGGCTGGAGCCGTTCGCCCGTCGTCGAGATGCTGATCCCCTCCACACTCGACGACACGCTGGCGCCCGCGGGACAGCACGTCGCGAGCCTGTTCTGCCAGCACGTCGCGCCAACGCTGCCCGAAGGAAAGTCGTGGGACGATCATCGCGACGAGGTGGCCGATCTCATGATCGCGACGGTGGACAAGTACGCGCCGGGGTTTTCGGCGAGCGTGCTGGGCCGCCAGATCCTATCCCCGCTCGACCTTGAACGGCAATTCGGCCTCGTCGGCGGCGACATCTTCCACGGCGCGCTGACCTTGAACCAGCTGTTCTCGGCACGGCCGATGCTGGGCCATGCCGATTATCGCGGGCCGCTGAAGGGTCTCTACCATTGCGGCTCAGGCGCCCATCCCGGCGGCGGCGTCACCGGTGCGCCCGGCCACAATGCGGCGCAGGCGATCCTGAGGGATCACCGGTCGCTGTTCGGAAGCCGTGGATAGGCCTGTGGATCTCTTGTGGACAGACTATTGAACCGTCTGTGGACAGGCCGAGGACGCAAGGATCAGAACTTCGAGACAATCGGGGAAAGTCAGTGGAAAATCGCGGGGACAATTGCGGGATAAGTGGGCGGATAGCGTCCCGGTAAAGGAGCGGACAACCTGTGAATATCAAAGAGGCCCGCCAAAATGACCTCGCCCGCCAAGGGGGAATTCCCCTCGCGGGCGGTGATCAGGAATAGCCTCGGAGAAAAACCAGCCCCCGTTGGGAAATGGGGGCGGAAATTACTGCAAGGAGGTGCTAATCGACGTGAACTTGTCGTTCAGGGTCGAGCCCAGGCTGTTCACCACGGTGATGATCGCCAGGGCGATACCCGCGGCAATCAGACCGTATTCGATCGCCGTCGCACCGGACTCATCCGACCAGAACTTCAGAATCATGCTTTTCAAGACTCGCCTCCGTTTCAATTCCAAGCTGTGTTGGCTTAATTCGACATCCGAAAATGTACGGGGCACAACCTTCGGCCAGGTTAATCCGGGAACCGCAACTTGCGGGGAAAATTGCCGACAAAAGTTCCAAAAATTCAACTCAACGGAAGCCTGAATGCAGCCTGCTCCAACCCATCGCGCCAGCTTTTCGATCGGCAGCGAGGCCGACGCCAGGCGCGTCGTCGACGTGCTCACCGAGGTGTTTTTCGAGGGCGATGCCGCGGTCGCCGCCTTCGAGCGGCCGGACGGACAATGGGACGTCACGCTGCATTTCGCCGCGGCGCCCGATCAGGCATGGCTGCGCGAACTCATTGCAATTTCAGCCGGAAATGAGATCGCCGCGACGCTCGCCTTCGACACGATCGAGGCCAAGGACTGGGTCAAGGCCAGCCTGGAAGATCTCGTCCCGGTCCCGGCCGGGCGCTTCGTCGTGCACGGCAGCCATGATCGCGACCGCGTGGCGCCGAACAAGCTCGCGATCGAGATCGAAGCGGCGCTCGCCTTCGGCACCGGACATCACGGCACCACGCGTGGCTGTTTACTTCTGCTTGACCATGTCCTGAAGAGCGCGCGGCCGGGCCGCGTGCTCGACCTCGGCACCGGAACCGGCGTGCTCGCGATCGCCGCGGCGAAGGCGCTGCATCGCCACGTGCTCGCCTCCGACATCGATCCGCCCTCGGTGCGGGTGGCGGCCGAGAACGCCTCGCTGAACGAAGCTGGCAATTATGTGCGGGCGATCCGCGCGACCGGCTTCGCCGCGCCGGATTTTGGACAGGCCGGTCCGTTCGACCTGGTGCTGGCCAACATCCTTGCCAACCCGCTCAGGCAATTGGCGGGCCCGATGGCACGGCATCTCGCGCCCGGCGGACGCGTCATCCTCTCCGGCCTGCTGACGCACCAGGCGCCCGCCGTGATCGCCGCCTATCGCGCGCGCGGCCTCGTGCCGCTGAAGCATCTGCGGATCGAAGGGTGGAGCAGCCTGTTGTTGCGGAAGGTGGGGTGAGTGCGTCCGCGGCGTCGGTGCGCTCCCTCGCCCCGCCTGCGGGGAGAGGGGGAGTCTCCACGGGGACGGTGAGAACTGGACTCGCGGAGAGTCCCCCTCACCTGGATTGCTCAGGCGCGCAATTGCGCGCCAAAGCAATCCGACCTCTCCCCGCAAGCGGGGCGAGGTGAACAAACACCGCCGCTACTCCGCCGGCTTCTCGTTCCGCCGCATCGCCCGCTCGTCCTGCACGGCGCGCCTGGCGCGGCGGTCCGCGAGTCGGTCGATCATCTGGCTGATGACGCTGCGCGGCTTCTTCGGTGCCGCCGCAGTCGGCGCTCGGCGCGCCGGCGGCGAAATCTTCTCAAACGTGAACGCTGGCATCGTGTGTCCCCTCGTCGTTGAGATGAACCACCTGCTCGAATTTCGCTGTCATCCGGACGAAGCGCGGCTGCCGCATCCTTTACTCCACTCAATTCGAATGGAACCATTCAAGCACAGTCCATGCCAGATGCGACGCAAATGCGTCCAGATTGCGGACTCGCCCCCATGATCCTAAAGTGATCCACCATGTTCGAAGCACACTTCCAGACATTCGAGGAGCCGGAGGCCGGCGTCGCATTGACCGCACGGCTGGCCGCACTTCGCGAAGAACTCGCCCGTCGCAAGCTCGCCGGCTTCGTCGTTCCGCGCGCCGATCAGCAGCAGAACGAATATGTGCCGCCGTCGGAAGAAAGGCTGGCCTGGCTGACCGGTTTCACGGGCTCGGCGGGACTCGCGGTGGTTCTGATGCAGGAGGCCGCATTGTTCGTCGACGGCCGCTACACGCTTCAGGCCGCCAAGCAGGTCGATGCAAAGGCCTGGACCGTGGAATCGCTGATCGACCCGCCGCCGGAGAGCTGGGTGTCGGCGCATTTGAAAGCCGGTGACCGCCTCGGATTCGACCCGTGGCTGCACACTTTTGCGGCAGCCGAGCGCCTGTCCGCCGCCTGCGCCAAGGCCGGCGCCGAGCTGGTCGCGCTCGACAGCAATCCGATCGATGCGATCTGGCAGGACCGCCCGCAGCCGCCGCTCGCCCCCGTCGCCGTGCACGGACTCCAGCATGCCGGCGTCACGGAAGCCGAGAAGCTGACGCAGATCAGAAGCGAGCTCGGCAAGCTCGGCGTCGATGCGCTGGTGCTGTCCGACAGCCACGCGGTCGCCTGGACCTTCAACATCCGCGGCGCCGACGTCGCCCATACGCCGCTGCCGCTGTCCTATGCGCTGGTGCCGAAAGACGGACGGCCGACCATCTTCATCGATAACCGCAAGCTCTCCAACCTCACGCGCGACCATCTCGAGCAGTCCGCCGACGTGCGCGAGCCCGACGCGATGGCGCCGACGCTGATGGCGCTCGCCAAGGGCGGCGGGTCGATCGCACTGGATAGTGCCACCGCGGCCGACGCGCTCAGCCGGCTGATCGCAGGCGCCGGCGGCAAGCCGGTGCGCGGCAGCGACCCGATTGCACTGCTCAAAGCGGTCAAGAACGCGACCGAGATCAAGGGGACGCAGACGGCGCATCGGCGCGACGCCCTAGCGCTGGCGCGCTTCCTCGCCTTCATCGATCGCGAGGCTACAAGCGGCAAGCTCACCGAGATCGACGCGGTCGAGGCGCTGGAGACGTTTCGCCGCGACACCGGCGCGCTGAAGGACGTGTCGTTTCCGACCATCTCCGGCACCGGCCCGAACGGCGCCATCGTGCACTACCGCGTCACGCGCAAGAGCAACCGGCGCATCGCGCCCGGCGACCTCCTACTGATCGATTCCGGCGCGCAGTACGAAGACGGCACCACCGACGTCACGCGTACCATGGCCGTGGGCGAGCCGACCGAGGAGATGCGCGACCGCTTCACGCGCGTGTTGCGCGGCCACATCGCGATCGCGCGCGCGGTCTTCCCCGACGGCACCACGGGCGCGCAGCTCGACACGCTGGCACGGCAATATCTCTGGGCCGCCGGCGTCGACTTCGAGCACGGCACCGGCCACGGCGTCGGCAGCTATCTCTCGGTGCACGAAGGGCCGGCGCGAATTTCGAAGCTCGGCACCACGCCGCTGAAGCGCGGCATGATCCTCTCCAACGAGCCCGGTTACTACAAGACCGACGGTTTCGGCATCCGCATCGAGAACCTCGAACTGGTCGTCGCCGCCGACATCAAGGGCGCCGAGAAGCCGATGAATGCGTTCGAGACGCTGACGCTCGCACCGATCGACCGCCGGCTGGTCGATGTCGCGATGCTGAGCCGCGACGAGCTCGACTGGCTCAATGCCTATCATGCGCGCGTTCGAGCCGAGGTCGGGCCGGCGCTCGACGAGGCGACCCGGGCCTGGCTCGATCAGGCCACGGCGGAGCTGACGTAGCGCATACAGCTACGCGATTAACGCAAGGCTCTTCCCTCGAACTCACTGTCATGCCCCGCGAAGGCGGGGCGTCCAGTACGGCGCGGCTTCTCGATTCAATCAGGGCGGCCTCTGGAATACTGGATTCCCCGCCTTCACGGGGAATGACACCGAGGATGAGGGGGCGAGCGCACAACATCCCGGCCCTCCGCGCCTCGTAGCATAGCAGCTCCGCACGCCGCCAAAACAACCATCCCGGAATCCGTATAGCCGCATTCCGAAACGCCGATATCGGTCTTGCGCGAGCAAGCTACAGTCGGATTCGAATTGCAACGAGATGGGCCCGCATGCACGGCATGATCAGCAAGCCGCCGAAAGCGGCAACCAACCTTGCGACCTCGCGCGGGGTGCTGCTGTTGCTGGTCGTGATGACCGGGATTGCGCCGATCTCGCTCTACATCCTGGTTCCGGCGCTGCCGGTGCTGGCGACGACTTTCGGCAGCGACATCTCGATCGCGCAGATGACGGTGTCGCTTTACATGGTCGGAATCGCATTGTCGCAGCTGATCATGGGACCGCTGTCCGACCGGTTCGGGCGTCGCCCGGTGCTGCTCGGAGGGCTGGCGCTGATGGTCGCGGCCAGCATCGCTTGCATCTTTGCCGAAACCCTGCCGCAGCTGATCGCGGCCCGCTTCTTTCAAGCCCTGGGCGGCGCCGCCGGCATGGTGGTGAGCCGTGCCATCATCCGCGACATCTATGAGCGCGACCGCGTCGCCTCGATGATCAGCCTCGTGGTCGCGGCGCTGATGATCGGCCAGATGGTTTCACCGCTCACCGGCGGCTTGATCGAAACCGCGTTCGGCTGGCGCGCGATCTTCTACGCCATCGCCGTCGCCGCGATCTTTGTCGCCGTCGGCATCGCGGTGGCGCTGCCCGAAACGCGCCGCAGCCGCGCCGCCGGCAGCGGTTTTCGCCGCGACGTCGGCATCCTGATCACGAACCGCGCCTTCGTCGGCTATGTGATGTGCCAGGTGCTGGCCTCGCAGATCATCTTCACCTTCGCGGGCGGCGGCCCTTACATCGTGGTGACGCAGATGGGCCGGAGCAGCGCCGAGTACGGCGCCTGGTTCGCCACAACGGGCTTCGCCTATCTGGTCGGCAACCTGCTCTGCGTGCGCTTTGCGCCGCGGCATTCCCTGGAGAAGCTGATCTCGTTCGGGCTCGCGCTGCAGCTCGCCGGCAGCCTGTTGAACCTGCTGTGGAGCTTCACCGGCTGGAACGAGGCGCCCGCCTGGCTGTTCGGGACGCAGATGATCGTGATGGTGGGCAATGCCTTCGTGATGGCGAATTCCGCGGCCGGTGCCATCAGCATCCGCCCCGAAGCCGCCGGCGCCGCATCGGGCGCCATGGGCTTTCTGCAACAGGGGATCGGCGCGCTGATGTCGCAATTCGGGGCCTATCTCGGCGGCCACTCGGCCACGACGCTGCCGCTGACCTCGGCCGTCGTCGCCATCTCGCTGCTCTGTGCCTGCATGATGATCTTCGTCGTCCCCCGCCGCGAAGTCGTCGTGAGCGAGGCGCTGATCGGGCAGGCCGAGGAGGAAGAGAGCGGGATGATGTAGGGAGGCGACGCTCCCTCCCCGTCATTGCGAGCGCAGCGAAGCAATCCAGGCTGCCACCGAGGCGGCACTCTGGATTGCCTCGTCGCAAGGGCTCCTCGCAATGACGGGGAGAGAGTTCACTCCCCGATCAGCTTCAGCCACTCGTCCTCGGTCAGCACTTTGACGCCGTGCTTGTTGGCCTCCGCGAGCTTCGAGCCCGCGCCGGGGCCGGCGACGACGAGATCGGTCTTCTTCGACACCGAGCCGGACACCTTCGCCCCCAAACGCTCTGCCGTGGCCTTGGCCTCGTCGCGCGTCATCTTCTCCAGCGATCCCGTGAACACCACGGTCTTGCCGGCGACGGGCGAATTGCTCTTCGGCTTCTCGGCGTCGACAATTTCGACCTCCTTGGTCAGCCGCTCGACGATGCCGCGATTGTGGCTCTCGCCGAAATAATCGGCGATGCTCTTGATCACGGTGTCACCGATCTGGTCGAGCGCGTCCATGTCGGCCATCGCCTCCTCGTCGCCCTTGGCGACCTTGAGGCAGGCGTCGTGGAAGGCATCCCAGGAGCCGTAGCCGCGCGCCAGCGCCAGCGCCGTGGTCTCGCCGACATGGCGCATGCCGAGCGCATAGACGAAGCGCTCCAGCGCGATTTTACGCCGGCTCTCGATGGCACCGAACAGGTTGCGCACCGAGGTCGCGCCATAGCCCTCAATCTCCTCGAGCTTGAGCTTGGCATTGCGCTTCTCCAGCGTGAAGATGTCGGCGGGCTCCCTGACCCATCCTTCGTCGAAGAAATACTGGAGCTGCTTCTCGCCGAGCCCGTCGATGTCGAAAGCACGGCGCGAGACGAACAGCTTGAGATGCTCGATCTTCTGATAGGGGCAGGCGAACTCGCCAGTGCAGCGGGCACGCGAGCCCTCCTCGCCCGCTGCCGTCTCCTCGCGCACGACGTCGGTGTGCAGCGGACACGGGCACTTCTTCGGGAAGTGGAATTCCTTGGCGCCTCTGGGCCGTTTGTCGAGCACGACGTCGACCACCTGCGGGATCACGTCACCGGCGCGCTGGATCACGACGGTGTCGCCGACCCTGATGTCGCGCCCCTCGCGCAGCACCTCGCCCTTGTTGCCGATGCCTTTGATGTAGTCCTCGTTGTGCAGCGTGACGTTCTGCACGATCACACCGCCGACGCCGACCGGCTCGAGCTTGCCGACCGGCGTGAACGAGCCGGTGCGGCCGACCTGGATCTCGATGTCGCGCAGCACCGTCATGGCGCGCTCGGCCGGGAATTTGTGGGCGATGCCCCAGCGTGGCGTGCGCGAGACGAAGCCGAGACGCTCCTGCCAGCCGATGCGGTCGACCTTGTAGACGACGCCGTCGATGTCATAGTCGAGCCTTGCACGCTGCTCCTCGATCGCATGATGGAAGGCGAGCAGTTCCTCGACCGAGTGACAGAGCTTGGTCAGCGGGTTGGTCTTGAAGCCGCAGCGCTCAAACCAGCCGATCATGCCGCTCTGCGTATCCTCCGGCATCGCGCTCATCTCGCCCCAGGCATAGGCGAAGAAGCCCAGGGGCCGCGAGGCCGTGATGGTCGGATCCTTCTGCCGGAGCGAGCCCGCGGCCGAGTTGCGCGGATTAGCGAAGATGGTGCCGCCTTCGGCCTTCTGCCGCTCGTTGAGCGCGAGGAACGCCTTCTTGGTCATGTAGACCTCGCCCCGCACCTCGCAGATGTCGGGGACGTTGCGGCCCTTCAGCTTCTGCGGCACGTCTTCGAGCGTGCGGATGTTGGCGGTGACGTCCTCGCCCACCGCGCCATCGCCGCGCGTCGCCGCAGTGACGAGCTCGCCGCCTTCATAGCGCAACGACATCGAGAGGCCGTCGATCTTCGGCTCGGCGGAGAAATCGACCTTGTCATCGTCGAGCTTCAGGAAGCGCACGATGCGGCCGACGAAGTCGCGCACGTCCTCTTCGGCAAAGGCGTTGTCGAGCGAGAGCATGGGAACGGAATGCCGCACCTTCTTGAAGCGGCCTGACGGCGCTGCGCCGACTTTCTGCGAGGGCGAATCCGCCGTGACAAATTCCGGAAAGCGTTTCTCGATGGCGTTGAAGCGCTGGCGCAGCGCGTCGTACTCGGCGTCCGTGACGGTGGGTGCGTCCTCCTGATAATAGCGCTCGTTGTGCCCCTCGATCTCGAGCGCGAGCCGCATATGCTCGACCTTGGCCTGGGCCTTGGTGAGATCGGCGACGTCGCGAAGCGGTGTTGCTTTGGATTTTGCTGCTCTGGCCATGGTGCTTGGATACGACAGAGCGGGCGGCGGGGTAAAGGCGTGTGGAAATCTCGTGCCCCGGACGCAGCGCAACGCTCCCGGCGATGCGAAGCATCGGCCGGTCGGTGCGCTACAGAGCCGGGGGCCTATGTGGCTGGGCATTCTGGGTCCCGGCTCGCGCTGCGCGCGTCCGGGACACGAAGTCTAACTCGCCGCCTTGAGCAGCCGTTCCGCAGCCGCCCTCGCCTCGGCCGTGATCTCGGCGCCGGCCAGCATGCGGGCGATCTCCTCGCGGCGGTGGTCGGCGGCCAGCGCATTGACGCGGGTGGCGACGCGCTTGCCCTTGTCGAGGGCGTCCTTGGAGATCAGCAAATGCAGGTCGGCGCGGGCGGCGACCTGCGGGGCGTGGGTCACGGCCATCACCTGGACCTTGCCGGCGAGCCGCGCCAGGCGCCCGCCGATGGCGTCGGCGACCGCTCCGCCCACGCCGGTGTCGATCTCGTCGAACACCAGGGTCGGCGCCGAGCCGCGGTCGGACAGCACGACCTTGAGCGCGAGCAGGAAGCGCGACAGCTCGCCGCCGGAGGCGACCTTCATCAGCGGACCTGGCTTGGTGCCCGGATTGGTCTGGACCCAGAACTCGACGCGGTCGAAGCCCTGCGGCCCCGGTGCGGCCTCGTCGGTCTCGACCTGGGTCATGAACTTGGCGCGTTCGAGCTTGAGCGGCGCGAGCTCGGCGTTGACGGCCTTGTTGAGTCTCTCCGCCGACTTCTGCCGCGCCAGCGACAGCTTCTTGGCGGCGGCGGCATAGTGCGCGTCGGCTTCGATGGCAGCCTGCTCCAGCTTCTTCAGGCGCGAGGCACCGGCGTCAATCAGCACGACGTCGGCGGCATATTTGGCGGCCAGCGCGGCGAGCCCGTCGACCGGCGTCGAATATTTGCGCGAGGCGGCGCGCAATGCGAACAGCCGTTCCTCGATGCGTTCGAGCTCGGCCGGATCGAAATCGGTGGCGGCCAGCGCGGCCTGGAGATGCTGGTCGGCCTCCTCCAGCGCGTTGATCGCGGCGTCGATCGCCTTCACGGCAGGCTCGACCAGTGCCGGCGAATTGACGCCGCGGCGCTCCAGCCGGCGCACCGCCGCCGAGAGGGCCCCGACCGGCGAATGATTGCCGCCGACCGCCTCCTGCGCCTCGCGCAGATCGGAGGCGATCTTCTCGCCCTGCATCATGGTGGTGCGGCGATGGGCGAGTGAGGTCTCCTCGCCCTCCTTGGGCGCGAGCTGCTTCAGCTCGCCGGAGGCGTGGCGCAGATAGTCGGCCTCGCGCGCGGCGCGCTCCATGCTGGCGCGATGCTCCTCCAGCGCGGCGCTCGCGGTCCGGCGTGCGTCCCAGAGCGTTTCGACCGCGGCGACGTCCTTCTCCAGGCCGGCGAAGGCGTCGAGCAGGCGGCGATGGGTGGCGGCATCGACCAGCGCGCGCTCGTCATGCTGGCCGTGGATTTCGACCAGGGCGGCGCCGACCGCCTTCAGCGTCTGCACGCTGATCGACTGGTCGTTGATGAAGGCGCGGGTGCGACCGTCGGCCAGCTGCACGCGGCGCAAGATCATCTCGCAAGATTCTTCAACGCTCGTGTCATCGAGGCCGTTCTCGGCGAGGATCTTCGCCGCAGGGTGATTCTTGGGGACATCGAACACGGCGGTGACCTGGCCCTGCTCCGCGCCGTGACGCACGAGGCCGGCATCGCCGCGGCCGCCGAGCGCCAGCGCAAAGGCATCGAGCAGGATGGATTTGCCCGCACCGGTCTCGCCGGTCAAAACCGCAAGGCCCGTCGCGAATTCGATATCGAGCCGTTCGATCAGGACGATGTCGCGGATCGATAGACGCGCCAGCATGGAACCAAATTTCCTAGCCGAGGCCCATCTTCTTGAAGGTCTTGCTGATCCAGGACCCCTGATTCTCGCTCGGCTCGAGACCGCCGGATTTTACTAGATTATAGGCGTCCTTGTACCAGCGGCTGTCAGGAAAATTGTGGCCAAGCACGGCCGCCGCGGTCTGCGCCTCGCCGACGATGCCGATCGCCATATAGGCTTCGGTCAGCCGGTACAACGCCTCCTCGACATGGCGGGTGGTCTGGTACTGCGTGACGACGGTCTTGTAGCGGTTGATCGCCGCCGTGTAGTCGCGCTTCTGCGCGTAGTAGCGGCCGGTATTCATTTCCTTGCCGGCGAGCTGGTCGCGCGCGCCCTCGATCTTGGCCTTGGCCGAGGTCGCATATTCCGAGTTCGGATATTTGCGCACCACCTCTTCCAGCGCGGCGATCGCCTTCTCGGTGCGGGCCTGGTCGCGGCTGACGTCCGGGATCTGGTCGTAATGGGAGGCCGCGATCAGATATTGCGCATAGGCCGCATCCGGGCTGCCGGGATGCAGCGTGACGTAGCGGGTGGCCGCGCCAATGCAGCCGTCATAGTCGCCGCCCTGGTAGGACGCGTAAGCGGACATCAGCAGCGATTTACGGGCCCAGTCGGAATAAGGATGCTGGCGGTCGACCTCTTCGAACTTCTTGTTCGCCGCCTTCATGTCCTTCTTCTCGTTCATGAGGTACAGGCCCTCATTGTAGATCTTGTCGGCGGGCTCTTCGACGAAGGTGTCGTCCTTGGCGGTGAACTTGTCCCAGAGCGAGCCGGTGCCGCAGCCGGCCAGCGGCATCGCGAGCAGGATGAAGGTGACGGCCTGAAGCAGCCCACGGGCTCGCAAAGAGACCGAGAAATATCCGCGCGTCATACGCTGTGCCGACATGAGTTTAAGCCCTGACGCCCTGTGAGCGGTGCCCGCCAGCCCATGAACCTCGTCATGGGCGCGAAATGGTGCCGTGGTGGTGCCTGCCATGCGACCACGCCGATGGATCCGAAAAGCGATCTTTAACCAACCGGATAGGCAGGCATTTCGCCCGGATTAAGGCGAACTTGCCGCAATCCTAGCCGATCATGGTTACCAGGAGTTTCCCGGGGGTCCGCCGCTGCCAGAGGCCAGCGGCGACAACTCTGTTCAGGACACGTCCGGCCCGTAGGCCGCAGCGACCCGGCCGCCGACGATACCGCGACCGACTTCGCCCACGGGACGCGTGGTCCGGCGGACTGCCTCGCCCTCGACCACCCGCCAGGCGGTCCGGTCGGCCAGCATCGCGGTCAGGACAGCGTGGTTGAGCTTGTGGCCGCCACGCACCGAGCGGTAGGCGCCAAGCAGCGGCAGGCCGGCCAGCGAGAGGTCGCCGATCACGTCCAGCACCTTGTGGCGGGCGCATTCATCGGCGTAACGCAGACCCTCGGTGTTCAGCAGCCGCTCGTCGTCGAATACGACGGTGTTGTCGAAGGAGGCGCCGAGAGCATAACCCGCGCTCCAGAGCCGCGCGACGTCGGACATCAGACCGAAGGTGCGGGCCCGTCCAACTTCGCGGCGGAAACGTTCCGGGCTGAGGTCGAAAGCGTAAGCCTGCTGGCCGATGACGGGATTGGTGAAGTCGATCTCGACCTCGACGCAGAACCCGTTGGCGTAGGGCCTGATCTCGCCGAAGGAGTCGCCGATCTTGACCGAGACCGGCTTCAAAACCTGAATGAAGCGGCGCTGTGCCGGTTGGGTCACAATGCCGGCCTGGTCGATCGCCGCGATGAAGGCCGCGGCGCTGCCGTCCATAATCGGCACTTCCGGACCGTCGATCTCGATGATGGCGTTATCGACACCCATGCCCCGCAGTGCAGCAAGCACGTGCTCGGCGGTGGATACCAGCGGACCGCTGCGATCGCCGAGGACGGTGGCGAGGTCGGTCGCGATCACCTGCTCGGCGGTCGCCTGAACTTCACGATCACTTCCCTCAAGGCCCGTCCGGATAAAAACAAAGCCGGCATCGACGGGCGCAGGCCCAAGTGTGAGAGTGACGGGAAGACCGGAATGAACGCCCACGCCTGCCACGGAGGCTTGCGCACGAAGCGTTGTTTGCCGGCTAAATTTCATCAGGAACCGCCCCACTACGACCCACTGCGACTTATACGAGACCCGCTTGGCCGGCCAGTGCCGACACCCCTGCGAATCCGTATCCCCAAGTCACGGCAAACCATAGTCACTGCCCCAAACAGCGCCAACTCACGCTTTTTTACCGATTGTTACCCCAAACCCGCCGTATTCGCGCCAAGGCTTAACCAAATTGCACGGAGGTTTTGGGCTGCTGCCGGCAATTCTACCGAACACCCGAACACGTAATTAATGATTTAAAATCAGTTGCTTGACTGCGCAATCCGGGTATGCACGGGACAAAAGGAAAGGTCCCGGCAAGCTTGTTGCCGGGACCTTTTTTCGTCTGCCTTATTGTAACAATCCTCAGGTCGCCTGCCGCCGCAGGAAGGCCGGGATATCAAGATGGTCGTCGCCCTGTGGCGCCGGCGCAACAGGCGCAGGACGGCCATGCATGTCCAAGCCCTGCGGGGCGGGACGGCGGGCGTACTCAGACACCGGATCGCTCGATGCGACCTGCTGCGCCACGGTTTTCTGCGACCGGCGCTCGGGCAGCGGCGGCATCGCGGGACCGGCGGTGCGGGCGGCGACCGGCGGCTCGCTTTCCTCGTCACGACGGCCGAGGCCGACATTGGCGAGGCGCTGGAGCAGCGACAAGCGGCTCTTCTGCGGCGCCTCCTCCTCGACCTCGCCACGAGCCTGGCGAAGCTCGGCTTGGGCCGGCATCGGCAGCTCGTCGATACGGGGCATCCGCGGTGCGCGGACCGGCGCACGCTCGGCCTGCGGCGGGATGAAGGTGTCCGGCGTCATCGGCTCCTGCATCGCGACCGGGGCCATGTCGGGCTCCGGGAACAGCGTCGGCTTCTGCGCGATCGGGCGCACGGTGACGTCGCCGTAGGTCTGCATCGGCGCCGGCGCCTGCGGAACGTCCGCAACGGCAGCCGCGATGGCGGCAAGCGCGGCGCGCTCGACGTTCGGACGGGGCGCCATCGGCGCGGCAGCGACCGGTGCCTGGCTTGCGGCCGGGATCTGCGTTTCCAGCTTCTGGGCGCGCTCTGCCATCCGCCGATTGTCTTCACGGAGCCGCGCGGTCAGATCGGCGAGACGGCTCTCGGCGGCTGCGGCCGGAGCTGCGGGCGCCTGTTGTGCCTGCGGCGCCGCGTTCGCGACGGGGGCGGAGGTCGCCTGGCTGTTGCGTGCGATCGCGGCCTGCTCGATGCCGGTGGCGACGACGGAGACGCGGATCAGGCCGTCGAGCGCTTCGTCGAAGGTCGCGCCGACGATGATGTTGGCGTCCTGGTCGACTTCCTCGCGGATGCGGGTCGCGGCTTCGTCGACCTCGAACAAAGTGAGGTCCTTGCCGCCGGTGATGGAGATGAGGAGGCCCTTGGCACCCTTCATCGAAGAATCGTCGATCAGCGGGTTGGCGATCGCGGCTTCCGCGGCAGTCAGCGCGCGCTTGTCGCCGGAGGCTTCGCCGGTGCCCATCATCGCCTTGCCCATCTCGCGCATGACGGCGCGGACGTCGGCGAAGTCGAGGTTGATCAGGCCTTCCTTGACCATCAGGTCGGTGATGCAGGCGACGCCCGAATAGAGCACCTGGTCGGCCATCGCGAAGGCGTCGGCGAAGGTGGTCTTCTCGTTGGCGACCCGGAACAGGTTCTGGTTCGGGATGATCAGGAGCGTATCCACGACCTTGTGCAGCTCGTTGATACCGGCCTCGGCCGTGCGCATGCGGCGGCCGCCCTCGAAGTGGAACGGCTTGGTGACGACGCCGACGGTGAGGATGCCCATGTCGCGCGCGGTCTTGGCGATCACGGGAGCAGCACCGGTGCCGGTGCCGCCGCCCATGCCGGCGGTGACGAACACCATGTTGGCGCCCGAGAGATGGTCGCGCAGCTCGTCGATCACCTCTTCCGCCGCCGCGGCGCCGACGTTCGGCTGCGAACCGGCGCCGAGGCCCTGAGTGACCGCAGTGCCCATCTGCACGATGCGCTGCGCCTTCGACATCGTCAGCGCCTGCGCGTCGGTGTTGGCGACCACGAAGTCGACGCCCTGAAGGCCGGCAGTGATCATGTTGTTGACGGCGTTGCCGCCGGCGCCGCCGACGCCGAACACGGTGATCCGGGGCTTCAGTTCGTGAATATCAGGAACATTGATGCTGATGGTCATGGTTGCCTCTCGATCACGCGCGTGTGGGTTCGCCCCGGCCGGCGGCCGCGGGAGTTGGTGAAAGTCGGGAATTGCGGAAATGAATCATCAGAAGCCCTCGCGTAGCCATCGTCCGACCTTTCCGAAATAACCGCCGGTCCCTGTCTTGACCTGCTGCCGCGTATGCCGCGGTTCGACATGTTCGAGGTGAACATATTGCGGGTAGACGAGGAGTCCGGCCGGCACCGCAAACGCGGCGTTCTTCGCCTCGTTGGGCAGCCGGCCGAAGCCGAGCGGACGTCCGACCCGCACGGGCCGGGCGAGAATCTGGGTTCCGAGTTCGACGAGGCCGGTGAGCTGCGAGGCCCCGCCCGAGAGCACGACGCGGCCGTTGGGCTCTGAGGCGAAGGGCGAATCCTTCAGCTTGTCCCGAACCATTTCGAAGACTTCCTCGGCACGGTGCTTGACGATGTTGGCGATGGTGGCGCGGGAGACGATCTGCGGCAGATCCTGCTCGTCACCGGCCGTCGGCACAGACATCAGCTCACGCGAGTCCGATCCGCCGGTGATGACGGTCCCGTATAACGTCTTGATTCGCTCGGCATCGGCAATGGTCGCGGAGAGTCCGCGCGCGAGATCCATCGTGATGTGTTGCCCGCCGACCGCAAAACCCGCCGCATGCACGAAACGGCCGCCTGAATAAACGGCAATCGTGGTGGTGCCGGCGCCCATCTCGACGACGGCTGCGCCCAGATCGGCCTCGTCGTCGGTCAGCACCGACAATCCGGCGACATAAGGGCTCGCCGCCATGGCTTCGACATTGATGTGGCAGCGCTCCACCGCCAGCATCAGGTTCCGCGCCACGGTGGCGTCGCAGGTGACGACGTTCATGTCGACGCCGAATTGATGGGCAACCATGCCGCGGGGATCGCGGATGCCCTTGACCCCGTCGAGCGTGTAGCCGACCGGCAGCGCGTGCAGCACGGTGCGGCCTTCGCCGGTGGCGTGACGCATGCCGGTGGAGGTGACGCGGCTGACATCGGCCTGCGTCACGGCGCCACCACGGATGTCGGCGGCGGCCTCGACCAGCTGGCCGGAGAGCCGGCCGCCGGACACCGACAGCAGCACGGACTCGACCCGCACCTTGGCCATCTTCTCCGCGAGCGCGACGGCCTGACGCACCGCCTGCTCGCATTCACCGAGATCGATCACCGCGCCGGCCTTCATGCCGCGCGACTGGATCTGGCTGTAGCCGATCAATTCCACCGCATGGGTGCGGCCGCGCAGCGCCTCGCTCGGCGGCGACGGCTTCAGCCGTGCGATCATGCAGGCGATCTTGCTGGTGCCGATGTCGAGGCAGGCGACGAGGCCACCGCGCTTGTGCGGCATCGGACGTGTCTTCGGCGTCTGGGTGCGATCAAGACCGGTCATGCGGAATCCCCGGCCTTCTTTTTCTTCTTGTCCTTGAACAGATCCTCGCGCGCCTTGGCGGCGTCCTCGGACAGCTGCACCACCAGCCGATCGGGCAGGCGCATGTCGACGGCGACGATGTCGCGGGAGAACAGCCTGTCCTCCTTGTCGAGCTTGGACAGCATCGCAAGCGCGTTACCGACGTCCTGCTCGGGCAGGCGGATGTCGAGGCCGTCCTTGAGCTTCAGATTCCAGCGCCGCTCGCCGACGAAGATCGCAGCTTTCGTCACCGCATTGACCTGCGGATAGCGCGCCAGCAGCGCGAGGAAGTCGCGGGCCTGCGTCTCGGCGCCCTTGCCGACCACCAGCGGCAACGACAGGAAGCGCCGCGAGACGTAGGGCTCGAGCACGGCGCCGTCATCGGCGATGACCGAAAGCCGGCCGGCCTCCTGCCACAGCGCGAACGCCTTGCGCTCGGTGAGCTCGATCATGAGCTGGCCCGGATAGAGCTTCAGCACGGTCGCATCCGCGATCCAGGGATTGGCCTTGAGCTTGTCGCGCACCGCATCGGCGTCGAGGAACAGCAGCGAAGAGCGGCCGCTGACGCCGCCGATCGCCAGGATCTCGTCCTGGGTCAGCTGCTTGCGGCCGTTGATCACGACGGCGGTGATGCGGAAGCCGGCGGAATTGGCCAGCGCGTTGCGGGCATCGCTGCCCGCGGTGACGAAGTCCTGGAGATGGCCGCCCTTGACGATGCCGAAGCCGCAGCTGCCGATCAGCAGCAGCACGGTCATGCTGATCCCGACCCGGCGCGGCAAATAGCGCTCGACCAGTGCGACCACGCGCGGCGGCGGCTCGCGCTCGACGACGGCCTTGGCCCTGGCCCTCGTCTTGCTCTTGTCCTTGGCCGCGGCGCGCGCCTCGGCGTGCTTGTCCTGCACCCACTCGCGCAGAAGCACGACCGCTCCGATCGCGGCCGCCTTCAGGTCAGCTTGGGGCCTCAGCGATCTGAAAAGCGACCGGGTGAGGCTTCCTGCTCCATCCATTGCACGAGCTCGTCAACAGTTTGCCCGCGACATCGCGCGGATCCTGGCGAACATGACGTCTTGGACATGCCGGGCCGGGTGCTGGTCTTCAGCAGAAGAAAACCTCTCCCCTTCAAAGCGTTCGCTGGAGGTGACATCACCCGCGACAGCTCACGCGCCGGCAGCCAAAGCGCCATATGCGCCGCCAGCGTTAACCTTCGGACGTCCTGGTAAACAAAAGGTAAAGTTCGTTAACGTCCGGCGCATTTTGCCCCGCTATGTGAGGCATTTATGCCGCGATGTCCGGCATTTTACCGGTTTTGGAGCCCAAACCGGCCCGTTTCGGCCATCCGGCCGTTAACCAGTCCTAATTATTTCCGCACGCCCCGCCTGGCGAGCTCCACCAGGCCGCGCAGGAAGTCGACGAATGCGATGCCCTCGGCTTTCAGCGCCTTGGGGTAGAGCGAGGACTTGGTCAGCCCGGGCAGCGTGTTGGTCTCGAGATAGACGAGGCCCTTGTCCGAGACGATGAAGTCCGACCGGGAATATCCGGTGCACGACATAGCGCGATGCGCCAGCATCGCCTGCGCCTTCAGCGCGGCGGTGATCTCGGGTGCGAAGCGCCCGGGGCAGATCTCCTGGGTCGACTTCAAAAGATATTTTGCGGCGTAGTCGAAACTGCCCTCGCCCGGAATGATCTCGATCGGCGGCAGCGCAATGATCGAACCATCGGTGCGCTCCAGCACGCCGCAGGTCGCCTCGATGCCGGCGATATAGGGCTCGATGACATACTCTTCGTGCTTCGCCGCATTGCGGACGGCGACGAGATCCTGCTTGGCGTTGACGAAGATCAGACCGTAGCTCGATCCGTCGCGCGCTGGCTTTGCGATCAGCCTTCCGTATTCGGCAAAAGCTTCGTCGATGTCATCGAGCGCAATGTTTGCCGGCGGCGTCACACCGCCGAGAGCGGCAAAGCGCTTGGCCGCGAACTTGTCGAAGGCGAGATGCGAGGAAGCCGAGCCCGAGCCGGTGAAGGGCACGCCGCGCGCCTCGCACATCACCTGCAATTCGCCGTTCTCGGCACGCCCGCCGTGGAGGCCGAGCACCAGCACCCGGCTCTCAACCTTGGCCTGGTCGAGCGCTTGCTCCAGCGGAATGCCACGCGTGCCCGGCTTGAACTCGTCCTCGAAGGGGCGGGCGTGCTCGAGCAATTGTTTGGACTGGACCACATGCACCTTGTCCTCGATGTCCCACCACCAGAGATCAGCCTCGGGCAGCGCCTGATGCAGCGCCTGAGCCGAGGCGACCGAGACAAGACGCTCCCGGTTGGAGCCGCCGAAGAGGATGGTGATGCGCATGTTTCCTCGCATTTCGTCATTCCGGGATGGTGCGCAAGCACCAGACCCGGAATCTCGAGATTCCGGGTTCGCGCTTCGCGCGCCCCGGAATGACTGTTAAATCGGAATCCCGATCCGCTTGATTTCCCAGTGTAGCTCAATTCCGGAATTTGCCTTCACCCGTTCGCGCACGGTCTCGCCCAGCGCCTCGATGTCGTGCGCGGTTGCATCGCCCGTGTTGATCAGGAAATTGCAGTGCATCTCCGAGACCTGTGCACCACCGACGCGCAGGCCTCGGCAGCCGGCGGCATCGACCAGCTTCCAGGCAGAATGGCCGGGCGGATTCTTGAAGGTCGAGCCGCCGGTCTTCTCGCGGATCGGCTGCGCGGTCTCGCGATGGCTTTGCACCTCGGCCATGCGCGCGCGGATCGCCTCCGCGTCCCTGATCTCACCGCGGAAGCGCGCGGAGGTGAAGATGATGGAAGGATCAGCGCCGCTATTGCGGTAGACGAACTTCATGTCGGCATTGGAGAACACGTGCTTGGTGCCGTCACGCCCGACGCCCCGCGCCTCGATCAGCACGTCCTTGGTCTCGCCGCCATTGGCGCCCGCATTCATCCGCAGCGCACCGCCGATCGTGCCGGGAATGCCGAAATAGAATTCGAGCCCGCCGATATTGGCGGCGGCCGCCACTTCCGCCACGCGCTTGTCGAGCGCCGCAGCGCCGGCGGTGACGACATCGCCGCTCGCGCTAGCCTCGCCGAAGGCGCGCGGCGCCAGGCGGATCACCACGCCCGCGATGCCGCCATCGCGCACGATGAGGTTGGAGCCGACGCCGACGACATAGACGGGAACGTCGGATGCAAGATGCGCGAGGAAGTAAGCGAGGTCGTCCTCATCCGCCGGCGTGAACAGCACCTGCGCCGGACCGCCGACGCGAAACCACGTGAGCTCGGCGAGCGACTGGTTGGCCAGCAACCGACCGCGCAGCTCCGGCATCGCGACTTTGAGAGTGGGCGTGATGTCGGGGAAACTCACCACCCTACCCCAGCGCCTTCAATTCGCTGGGCAAGGCATACGCCCATTGCGTGATGTTGCCCGCGCCAAGGCACACGACGAGATCGCCCGGCTTCGCCACGCCCTTGACGATGCCCGCGAGCTCCGTAGCCGCCGGCAGCGGCACCACCTCGCGATGCCCGTGGGCACGGAGGCCTGCCACGAAATGATCGCGGTCGATGCCGTCGATCGGCGCTTCGCCGGCGGCATAGACGTCGGCGACAACAACCGCGTCCGCATCGTTGAAGCAGGTGCAGAATTCCTCGAACAGCGATTGCAGGCGCGTGTAGCGATGCGGCTGCACCACGGCGACGATCTTGCCGTTGGTGGATTCCCGCGCCGCCTTCAGCACCGCCGCGATTTCGACCGGATGATGGCCGTAATCGTCGATCACGGTGACGCCGTTCCACTCGCCGGTCTTGGTGAAGCGGCGCTTGACGCCGCCAAAGCCGGCGATCGCGGTGCGGATCGCTTCGTCCGAGACGCCGAGCTCGCGCGCGACCGCAATCGCGGCCGTCGCGTTCGAGGCGTTGTGGCGCCCCGGCATCGGCAGCATGAGATCGGCGATCTCGTGCACGCTGCCTGTCTTGCGATCGCGGAACGCGACCTTGAACTTGGAGCCGCCGCCCATCGGGGTCAGATCGACGAACCGCACATCGGCCTGCGGATTCTCGCCATAGGTGATGATGCGGCGATCCTCGATCTTGCCGACGAGGCTCTGCACCACGGGATGATCGATGCACATCACGGCAAAACCGTAGAACGGCAGGTTCTCGACGAAATGGCGGAAGGCGTCCTGCACGGCGTCGAAGGTCTTGAAGTGATCGAGATGCTCGGGGTCGACATTGGTGACGATCGCGACATCGGTCGGCAGCTTCAGGAACGTGCCGTCGCTCTCGTCGGCCTCCACCACCATCCAGTCGCCGGCCCCGAGCCGCGCGTTGGAGCCGTAGGCATTGATGATGCCGCCGTTGATGACGGTGGGATCGAGGCCGCCGGCGTCGAGCAGCGTTGCAACCATCGTGGTCGTGGTGGTCTTGCCATGGGTGCCGGCGATGGCGACGCAGCTCTTCAACCGCATCAGCTCGGCCAGCATCTCGGCGCGACGCACTACGGGAATGCGCCGTTCGCGCGCCGCCATCAGTTCCGGATTGTCGCGCTTGATTGCGGTGGAGACGACGACGACCTCGGCACCGTCGACGTTCTCCGCCTTGTGGCCAACCGAGACCTTCGCGCCCTTCTTGCGCAGACGGTCGAGATTGTAATTGTCGGAGGCGTCCGAGCCCTGCACCGCATAGCCGAGATTGACCAGCACCTCGGCGATGCCGCTCATGCCGATCCCGCCGATCCCGACGAAGTGGATGGGTCCGATCTCGCGCGGCAGTCTCATGCTTTATCCTATGGTTCCGTCATCATGCCCGGGCTTGTCCCGGGCATCCACGAATCCCTACCACTTCTTGCAAGACGTGGATGGCCGGGACAAGCCCGGCCATGACGGCAAAAGTAGGAAATTTGGTCGGTTTGGCGTCAGATTCCCGCGACTTTGATCACCAGATCGGCCATCCGCTCGGCCGCATCGAGACGGCCCGCGCCGCGGGCCGCTTCGGCCATGGCGGCGAGGCGCGCGGGCTCGGCGGCGAAGCCGGAGATTTCGGACGCCAATCGGTCGGAGCTGAACTCGGCCTGCGGGATGCGGACCGCGCCATCGACCTTGACCAGCACGCCGGCATTGGCGAACTGGTCCTGGTCGATCGAGCCGGGCAACGGCACCAGGATCGAGGGCCGGCCGATCGCCGCGAGCTCGGCCACCGTGCCGGCGCCGGAGCGCGATACCACAAGGTGATTTGAAGCGAGCCGCGCCGGCAGATCGGTGAAGAACGGCGCGAGCTCGGCCTTGATCTTGAGCTTGTCGTAGACTGCACGCACGCGGCTCATGTCCTCGTCGCGCACCTGCTGGGTGAGGACGAGCCGGCTCCATAACGCAGGCTCGAGCCGCTCGATCGCGCCGGGCACGATGTCGGCCATGATGCGCGCGCCCTGGCTGCCACCGACGACGAGCAGGCGCAGCGGGCCGTTCACCTCGGGCGCGGCATATTTCACCGCGGCGGCCGCGAGGATCGCCGGCCGCATCGGCGTGCCGACGGTCGTGGTCTTGCCCGACAGCGCGGGATCGCGATCGAGCACGCCGGGCAAGGACGTCGCGATGGCGCGGACGTGGGCGGACAGGAACCGGTTGGCGCGGCCGAGCACCGCATTGGCGTCGTGGATGATTCCGGGCACGCCGGCGAATTTTGCCGCGACCAGCGGCGGCAGCGTCGGATAACCGCCGAAACCGACGACGGCGACGGGCTTCAGGCGCTTGATCAGCGCGTAGGCGGAGAGCGTGCCGGCGGCGAGCGTGAGCCCGGCATAGGCGAGCTGAAGCGGATTGCGGCCGCGCGCGGTCTCGCTTCTGACGACGTCGATCATGTCCTTGCTGAACAGCCCGCTATAACGCAGCGCGCGTTCGTCCGTGACGAGGCGGACGCGATAGCCGCGCCGGATCAATTCGACACCGAGCGCCTCGGCCGGAAACAGATGGCCGCCGGTGCCGCCAGCGGCGAGAAGAATCAGGGGGGAAGAGTCCATGGTGGGGGAGTTTTACAGGGAGTTTTTCGTCATTGCGAGTGCGACAACCAAGGTGTTCGTGCCCCGGGCGCAGCGCAGCGCGCTGCCCTTCGCAGCGTGGTGCGCTGCTGAACCGGGGCCCATTGGTTGCGGCATTCTGGGTCCCGGATCTGCGCTTCGCTTGTCCGGGACACGTGCGGCTACGCGTAACTCCGCATCGCCTCGGCGTGGCCGCTGGCTTCGACCTCGGTGCGCGGGCGCAGCCGCGTCAGCGCCAGCATCATGCCGACGCCATAGGCGAGCGACACGATGGAGGAGCCGCCATAGGAGATGAACGGCAGCGTCATGCCCTTGGCAGGGATGAGCTGGAGGTTGACCGACATGTTGATCGCGGCCTGCACGCCGAACAGGATCGCAAGGCCGGACGCGGCGAAGCGCGAGAACATGTCCTCATTGGCATAGGCGCGCGACAGCGTGCGGATCACGACGAAGGCGAATAGCGCCAGCATGGCGAGGCACAGGATGATGCCGAACTCTTCGGCGGCGACCGCGAACACGAAGTCGGTGTGACTGTCCGGCAGGCTGCGCTTGGCGATGCCCTCGCCCGGTCCGAGCCCAAACCAGCCGCCATTGTAGAAGGCCTCCATGGCGGTATCGACCTGGAAGGTGTCGCCGGAGGCCGGGTTCATGAAGCGCTTGATGCGTCCCGCCACGTGCGGAACGAACAGATAGGCGCTGAACAGGCCGGCCGCGGCAGCGCCCGCAAGGCCAAACACCCAGATCATGCGCATGCCCGCGATGAAGAACAGCGAGCCCCACACCATCAGGATCAGCATGGTCTGGCCGAAGTCCGGTTCCATTACCAGCAGTGAGACCAGCATCAACAGCAGCACCAGCGCCATCGAGGTCGCAGGCATCTCCGGCCGCTTGGTCGATTCCGCGAACAGCCAGGCGGCGATGACGACGAAGGACGGCTTGGCGATCTCGGAGGCCTGGATGTTGACGCCGACGAGCGTGATCCAACGCCGCGAGCCCTTCACCTCGGGGCCGATCGCAAGGGTCAGCACGATCAGGATGATGCTGGCCGCGAAGATGATCAGCGCCGAGCGGCGGATCGACCGCGGCGACAAGAAGGACACCCCGAGCAGCACCAGGCAGGACGGGAGAAGGAACATCACGTGACGGCTGAAGAAATGGAACGGGTCGAGCCCGATGCGGGTCGCAACCGGTGGGCTCGCCGCCAGCGACAGGATCACGCCGGTCAGCATCAAGGCCAGGATTGCGCCCATCAGCGGCTTGTCGACGGTCCACCACCACTCGGAAAAGGGGGTGCGTTCTTCACGGGAGAGCATGGGCGGCCGCTTTCGGACAGAGGTCCGTCCATTGGTCGCCGAGGTTGGTTACTGCAGGGTTAATGAATCGTGGATGTTTGGAATGATCTCCGCGGCCACCACAAAACACGCTGTCATGCCCCGGCTTGACCGGGGCATCCAGTACGCCGAGGCCCCTCGGCTCAAGCATGGTCTCTGGAATACTGGGTCGCCCGGTCGAGCCGAACGACGACAGCGGAGATTGTGGGGGAGCGAAGTGCGCTTTGCACCGTCGGCGCGCGGCCATACGCTCACTCGTAGTTGATTGTGACATCCCCCGCGCGCTGATCGCGCTTGTAGATCTTATCTGGCCCGGGAATGAAACCGATCCTGATTGCCCGCTCACTGCTCCAGGCAACCACGGGATCAAGATGCCCGCGCACACTGATGAAGGTCGGCGTGCTCTCGGGCGAGAATGTCCGTCCGCGCGCCACGATGCTGGCTTGCGTG
The DNA here is from genome assembly GCF_004114535.1 of Bradyrhizobium nanningense. GTDB lineage: Bacteria > Pseudomonadota > Alphaproteobacteria > Rhizobiales > Xanthobacteraceae > Bradyrhizobium > Bradyrhizobium nanningense. Next base: position 95,216 of record NZ_LBJC01000020.1, on the reverse strand, counting down.
CTGTCGGGCACCGTCGCTCCGCACGACTTCCAGACCACGACAACCAGCTGACCGCCGCTTGGGGAGGCAAATGCACGCTGGCGAACGACGCGGCACGCGCCGAATTCGTGCATGACGCTATCAATGAGGACAACACAGAGGAAACCGACCGGAACTGCAAGAGTAGCGACAAGTCCGATCCAGCGTCGCCGCGACATCCTCACACCACCGGATTCACGCCCGGCAGCGCCTGCACCAGTTCGCGGAACTTGGTGCCGCGGATCTCGAAGTTGCGGTACTGGTCGAAGGAGGCGCAGGCCGGCGACAGCAGCACGACGGCATCAGTGAGGCCCGCGGCATCCGCATCGCGTGCCGCATGCTCGACGGCAACGTCCAGCGTCTGGCTGATCTCGTGCGCGACCGAGCCGAGCGTGCCGGAAAATTCCTGCGCGGCCTCGCCGATCAGATAAGCTTTGCGGATACGCGGGAAGAAGGAGGTCAAGCTGGTGATGCCGCCTGCCTTGGGCTTGCCGCCGGCGATCCAGAAGATGTCGGCGAACGACGACAGCGCATGCGCGGTGGCGTCGGCGTTGGTGCCCTTGGAATCGTTGACGAACAGCACGTTGCCGCGGCGGCCGACCTGCTCCATGCGATGGGCGAGGCCCGGAAAGCTGCGCAGGCCGTTCTGCAGCACCTCAAGGCTGATGCCCATCGCGAGCGCGGCGGCGGCGGCACAGGCCGCGTTCTGCGCGTTGTGCTGGCCGCGCAGCGAGCCGATACCGCCGAGCGCGGCGACCTCGCTGCGGGCGCCGCCCGCAGTGCGCACGATGGTGCCGTGCTCGACATGGATGCCTGAGGCCAGCGGGTTCCTGACCGAGATGCGCACAACGTTCTTGCCGGCGCGATCGAGCCGGTCGGCGATGTCGCGGCAAAAGCCGTCGTCGACGCCGACGATCGCGGTGCCGCCGTCTTGCACGCCCGCAACGAGGCGCTCCTTCACCGCAGCGTAGTGCGCGAGGGTGCCGTGACGATCGATATGGTCCTCGCTGACATTGAGCAGGATGCCGACGGAGGGATCGAGCGAGGGCGTGAGATCGATCTGATAAGACGACATCTCGATGACGTGGACGCGGCCCATGCGCGGCGGCTCCAGCGACAGGATCGCGGTGCCGATATTGCCGCCCATCTGGGTGTCGTAGCCGGCGACCTTGGTCAGATGCGCGATCAGCGCCGTCGTCGTCGACTTGCCGTTGGTGCCGGTGATGGCGACGAACGGCGCGTTCGGAGCGTGACGCCGCCGCTCGCGGCAGAACAGCTCGATGTCGCCGATCACCTCGACGCCTGCCTCGCGCGCCTTCAGCACGCTCCAGTGCGGGACCGGATGGGTGAGCGGGACGCCGGGCGCGAGCACGAGGCTTGCGAAGTTTGCCCAGGAGACGTTGCGTAGATCGGCGGTGACGAAGCCGGCCTGCGCGGCCTTGGCGACGTTCTCGGCATTGTCGTCGGCCGCGATCACCTCGGCGCCGCCGGCCTCCAGCGCGTGGCAGGAGGCGAGCCCCGAGCCGCCGAGGCCGAACACCGCGACGGTCTTGCCGGCAAAGGAGGTGACGGGGATCATCGAGCGATCACCGCAGCTTCAGCGTGGAGAGGCCGGCGAGCGCCAGCATCACCGAGATGATCCAGAAGCGGATCACGATCTGCGGCTCGGTCCAGCCGAGCTGCTCGAAATGATGATGGATCGGCGCCATGCGGAAGATGCGTTTGCCGGTCAGCTTGAACGACACCACCTGCACGATGACGGAGACCGCCTCCAGCACGAACAGGCCGCCGATCACCGCAAGCACGATCTCGTGCTTCACCGCGACCGCGATCGCGCCCAGCATGCCGCCGAGCGCGAGCGAGCCGGTGTCGCCCATGAAGATCGAGGCCGGCGGCGCGTTGAACCAGAGGAAGCCGAGGCCGGCGCCCAAGAGCGCGCCGCAGAGCACCGCGAGCTCGCCGGTGCCGGCGACATATTTGATCTGGAGATATTCGGCGAACACCGCGTTGCCGGCGAGATAGGCGATCATCGCAAAGCTCGCGGTCGCGATCATCACGGGAACGATGGCGAGGCCATCGAGACCGTCGGTGAGGTTCACCGCGTTGCCGGAGCCGACGATGACGAAGGCGCCGAAGATGACGAAGAACCAGCCGAAATGCAGCACGGTGTCCTTGAGGAAGGGTATCGTCAGCGCGGTCGAGGCCGGATCGCGGTTCAGCCGCACCAGGGCGTAGCAGGCCACCAGCGCGATCGCCGCCTCGATCAAGAGGCGCAGCTTGCTGCCGAACCCGGTCGTGGTCTGCTTGGTCACCTTGAGGTAATCGTCATAGAAGCCGACGAAGCCGAAGCCCAGCGTCACCGCCAGCACGATCCAGACATAGGGGTTGAGCGGATTGGCCCAAAGCACGGTGCCCACGGTGAGGCCGGACAGGATCATCAGCCCGCCCATGGTGGGCGTGCCCTTCTTCGCAAGATGCGATTGCGGACCGTCGGTCCGGATCGGCTGACCCTTGCCTTGGCGGATGCGTAAGTGATCGATGATCCAGGGCCCGAACAGGAACACGAACAGCGCACCGGTGACCACCGCGCCGCCGGTGCGGAAGGTGATGTAGCGGAAGACGTTCAGGAAGGTGCGAACGGCACCGAAGCCCGGAAATGTGTTGGAGAGCTCGATCAGCCAGTAAAACATTCAGACGGTCCTATGGCGCCTTTGCACGCACGATCTTGGCCTCGATACCGGCCGTAACGTGCCTCACGCGCATTCGCTGGTCTTCATCATGGTCGCGCGACCTCGGGGAAACCGGACGGCTTCGCGCCGCAAAGGGTGGGATTCGGGAACGGCGCCTTCCAAGCAGTTTACGCCTTTGCCTGCAAGGCGGCCACCAGGCCCGGCACAAACTTGTTGACCCAGAACATCTTCTTGCTGCCCTTGACAACCACGACATCGCCTGCCTGCAGCAGATTTGCGACCTCGCCCGGCTTCAGCGTGGCGGGATCGTCATGCCAGCCGAGGCCCTTGCCTGATGGCAGCACATCGTGGAGGTGGCGCATCAGAGGGCCGACGCAGTAGACCCCGTCGATCCCGTCGAGATTCTTGGCAAGGGCGGTGTGGTAGTCCGGCGCATCATCGCCGAGCTCCAGCATGTCGCCGAGCACCGCAATGCGTCGGCCTCCGGTCATGTGGCGCGCCTGCAGGCTTTGCAGCGCGGCAGCAACGCTGGCCGGATTGCCGTTGAAACTGTCGTCGATGACGGTGATCCCGCCGATCGCCTGCTCGACGCCGCGGCCGGTCATGATGCCGACCCGATCGAGCTTGATCGCGAGCGTCGCCGGATCGAGACCCGCCGCACGGATCGCGGCGAGCGCAGCCAGCGCGTTTTGCACGCGATGCGGCGCACCCGGCGTCAGGCTGAAGGCGATCTCCTTCTTGCCGATCATGGCCACGATCTGCCAGCTCTCGCCATGCGGTGCGTGCGCGACCTCATGCACCTCGGCATGCTCGCCGAAGCGCACGACCTTGCCTTTCCATTCCGAGGCCTTGAGCCCGGCGGGCAGCACCAGCACCCCGTCCTCGGGCAGGCCGAGCGCGATCGACACCTTCTCGTGCCTGATAGCTTCGAGCGAGCCGAGCTTTTCCAGATGCACGGGCTGGACGTTGACGACGAGCGCGACCGTCGGCCGCGTCAATTCGCTGAGCCGCGCGATCTCGCCTTTCTGGTTCATGCCCATCTCGACGACCCAGAGGCTGGCGTCGGGCCGCGCATTGCACAGCGTCAGCGGCACGCCCCAGAAATTGTTGAAGCTCGAGGGGCTCGCATAGGCGTTCGGATAGGCCGCCAGAAATTCCTTGGTGCTGGTCTTGCCCGCGCTGCCGGTCAGCCCGATCACCGGCCCGTCGAAACGCGCGCGCGCGGCGCGTGCGAGGCCCCAGAGGCCGTCGATCAGCGTATCCTCGACGACGATCTGCGGAATGCGGATGCCCGCGATCTCGTGCGGCACGATCATCGCGACCGCGCCCGAAGCTTCGGCCTTGTCCGCGAACTCCCAGCCGTCGCGCGCGCTGGCGAAGGCCGAGACGAAGCCGCCGCTCGGCGTGCCGCTCAGCGCAACGAACAGACTGCCTGGTTTCACCAGGCGGCTGTCCTGGGTGACGAAATCGATTGGGGTGTCCGGGAACGATCCGTCCGCGCCCAGCGCACGCGCCACTTCGGCAACCGTCCATATCGGCGCGCTCATGCAACCCTCGACGCTAATGCGGCGGCGACCGCCTCGTGATCACTGAAGGGCAAAACCTCTCCGCCGACGATCTGCCCGGTCTCGTGGCCCTTGCCGGCGATGAGCAGCGCATCGCCCGCCTGCAATTCCTCGATCGCGGCACGGATCGCAGCAGCACGGTCGCTGATCTCGCGGGCGCCCTTGGCGGTAGCGAGGATCGCGGCGCGGATCGCTTCCGGCTTCTCGCTGCGCGGATTGTCGTCGGTGATGATGATTCCGTCGGCGTTCTCGGCCGCGATCTCGCCCATGATCGGACGCTTGCCGGCATCGCGGTCGCCGCCGGCGCCGAACACGACCACCAGCCTGCGCTTCGCATAGGGCCGCAGCGCCTGCAGCGCCTTGGCGAGCGCATCGGGCTTGTGCGCATAATCGACGAAGATCGGCGCGCCGTTGCGCTCGCCGACGCGCTCTAATCGTCCCTTGGCGCCTTCGAGATGCTCTAGGCTTGCGAACACATTGGCTGCATCGCTGCCAGTCCCGATCGCAAGCCCCGCCGACACCAGCGCGTTCTCGATCTGGAATTCGCCGACCAGCGGCAGCCTGACGGCGTAACGCTTGCCGCCGTGTTCGAGCGTCAATCTTTGCGAGAAGCCCTCGACCACGGCCTCGATGAGACGGATGCCCTCGCCTGCCCCGTCGCCGTTGCGGCCGACCGCCATGACGCGCAAGCCGCGCGCCTTCGCAGCATCGATCGCCTCCGCCGAGCAATCATGATCGGCCGAGATCACCGCCGCTCCATCAGGCGCCACCAACTCCCGGAACAGGCGGAGTTTCGCGGCAAGGTAATGCGCGACGGTCGGATGATAATCCATGTGGTCGCGCGACAGATTGGTGAAGCCGCCAGCGGAGATACGCACGCCGTCGAGCCGGTACTGATCGAGCCCGTGCGAGGACGCCTCGAAGGCAAGATGCGTGACGCCCTCACGCGCGATCTCATCGATCTGCCGGTGCAGCGCGATCGGATCCGGCGTCGTCAGCGAGCCGTAGACCGTGCGCTTGGGCAAGACGAGGCCTATGGTGCCGATGCTGGCGGAGGCATGGCCGAGCTGCTCCCAGATCTGACGCGTGAACGCGGCAACCGAGGTCTTGCCGCTGGTTCCGGTCACGGCGGCGATGGTCGCCGGCTGGGCGGGGAAGAAGGTTGCGGCAGCCAGCGCGAGCGCTCGGCGCGGATTGGCAACCGCGACGAACGGCACCTTGCTGCCATCAGGGGCATGGTCGCCGACGATGGCCACAGCGCCCGCGGCAATGGCCGCATCGATGAAGCGCGCACCGTCGGTCTTGCTGCCCGCGAGCGCAAAGAAGAGATCACCCGGCTTGACCACGCGGCTGTCGAGCGCAAGTCCGGTCACGTCGAGCGCCGCCACAGTGGGCTCGATCGCGGCATCATTGCCCAGAATATCCTGACCTAGGAGGTCGCGCAGCTTCATGGTCTTCCAGTCGACATGCCCTGCCGGAAAGCCGAATCCCGTGGGAAAATTCCGACTCAGCAGCGGCGATGGCCTACCCTGTTGATTACTGGGTTGTCCTGGATGCTGCAAGAATAAGGCGGTCCGCAGGCGGCAGGTCAAACCGTGGCTCGACGCCCAGGAGCGGCGCAATCCGCTCGATCACCTTGCCCCCGGTTGGAACGGCGTTCCAGCCCGAGGTGATGAAACCCTTCGTTTCCGGAATTGCCTGCGGCTCGTCCAGCATGACGAGGATCTGATATTTCGGATCGTCGCAGGGCATGATCGCGGTGAAGGAGTTGAGCACGCGCTTCTTGGCGTAGCGGCCGTTGATGACCTTTTCGGACGTGCCGGTCTTGCCGCCGACATAGTAGCCCTTGACGTCAGCGGTCTTGGCGGTGCCGATCTCGGCGTTGAGCCGCATCAGGAACCGCATCTTGTCGCTTGTCTCCGTCTTGATCACGCGCTTGGCCATCGCCGCGGCTTCGGATTCGCTGCGCTTCAAGAAGGTCGGCGGAATCAGATAGCCGCCGTTCACCAGCGCATTGATGCCCATCACCGCTTGCAGCGGCGCCACCGACATGCCCTGGCCGAACGCGATGGTGACCGTGTTCAGCTCGCCCCAGCGTCGCGGCACCAGCGGCGCCGCACTCTCCGGCAGCTCGGTGCGTAGCCGCGTCAATTGGCCCATCTTGGCGAGGAACGCCTTGTGCGCCTCCACGCCCTGGCTCAGCGCGATCCGCGCGGCGCCGATGTTGGACGAGTAGGTGAACACTTCCTTGGTATTGATGAAGCGTCCGAGCGCGTGGCTGTCGTGGATGGTGAACTTGCCATAGTGCAGGTTTCCGCGCGCATCCCACGACGAGTTCAGATTGATCTTTCCGGAATCGAGCGCCATCGCCAGCGTGAACGCCTTGAAGGTCGAGCCCATCTCGTAGACGCCGGTGGTCAGGCGATTGATGCGATCGGGATCGTGCGCTTCCTTCGGATTGTTGGGGTCGAAATCAGGCAAGGAAACCATCGCCACGAGCTCGCCGGTCTTGACGTTCGAAACGATGCCGGAGGCCGCCTTGGCGTGGAACTTGTCCTTGGCCTTCAGAAGCTCGTCGCGCAAAGCGTGCTCGACGCGCAGATCGATCGAAAGCTCGATCGGCTTTTGCAGCCGGTCGGTGGCAAATCCGGCGCGGTGGAGATCGGCGAGGCCCTGATTGTCGAGCCACTTCTCCATGCCGGCGATGCCCTGGTTGTCGATGTTGACGAGACCGATGAGATGGGCAACCTCGTTGCCGGTCGGATAGACGCGCTTGTTCTCGCGCAGGAAGCCGATGCCGGGGATGCCGAGCTTGTGGATGGCCTGCTGCTGCTGCGCCGTGACCTCGCGCTTGAGCCAGACGAAGCCCTTGCGCGTCCTCAGGCGCTCGCGCACCTCGGCCTCGTCGAGGTCGGGCACGGTCGCGGTGAGAAGCTCGATCGCCTCGTCCTTGTCGATGACCCGGCGCGGCTCGCCGAACAGGCTCGCCGCCTTGACATCGGTCGCAAGGATGGCGCCGTTGCGGTCGACGATGTCGGGTCGCGCCGTCGCCACCACCTCCTGCGCCGCGGCGCGGCGCGCGCCATGAGCATCGGCGCCGATCGCAAACATCACGAGCCGGCCGCCGATCAGGGTATAGACCGAAGCGAAGGCGAGCATGGCGAGGCCAACGCGCGCGCGCGCCTTCGCGGCGCGGTCGACGTTGCGCCCGTAGAGCAGGCTGCGGATCAGACGCTGCCGCCAGGGTTCCGCGGGTTTGGCAGGAATCGCAGCGCTCATTGATTGTCCTCGGGCTGAGGCACGGAGCCCGTTACGTTGTCAGGATCGCTCGCGGCTTCGATGGTGTTGAGCATCGCCCCGATCGGATCGGGCTCGCCCGGCCTGAACATCCGTGGCGGACGCTCTGGCAGGTTCTTCAGCGAGTCATATTGCGTGCCGTTGACCGGCTTCAGCTGCAGATGCCGGTCGGACAGGCCTTGCAGGCGCAGCGGCGCATCGAGCTTGGCCCATTCGGACCGCAGCGCCGCGATCGCGTCGCGCTGCTCGCGGATCTCCGCATGCAGCCGCAGCACCTTCTCGGTGCGCGCCGTGGAGTCCATCTTGATCCGGTAGACATAGGCCGCCGCGAAGATCAGCGCGCCAATGACGAGGAGGTGAATGATGCGCATGCGCTAGCCACCCCTCATCACGTCGGAGAGTCTTGGCCAGGACGATTGCTCGTCATCCCGATGCGCGGGCGCCGAGGTGCGCTCGGCGGCGCGCAATTTTGCGGAACGCGCCCGCGGATTATGCGCGACTTCGTCGTCGCCGGCGACGACGGGCCGCCGCGTCAGCAGCTGGAAGCTCGGCGGTGCTTGCGCCACCTCCGGCAGATGCCGCGAGCCGCCGCCAATCTTCGAGCGCTCAGACAGGAAGTTCTTGACGATGCGGTCTTCCAGCGAATGGAACGAGACGACGACGAGGCGGCCACCCGGCTTGAGCACGCGCTCGGCGGCGGCCAGCGCGGTCTTGAGTTCATCGAGTTCCTCGTTGACGAAGATGCGCAACGCCTGAAAGGTCCGTGTCGCCGGATGGATATCTCCGGGCTTCGAGCGCACGACCCTGCCGATGAGATCGGCAAGCGCACGCGTGGTCGTGAACGGGGTCTCCTGCCGGTCGGCCACGATGGCGCGGGCGATGCGGCGGGAATGCCGCTCCTCGCCGAGCTGATAGATGATGTCGGCGAGATCGCCTTCGGAGGCACGCGCGACGATGTCGGCCGCAGTCGGCCCTGATTGCCCCATCCGCATGTCGAGCGGACCGTCGAGGCGGAACGAGAAGCCGCGGCCGGCCTGGTCGAGCTGCATCGAGGACACGCCGACATCCATCACGACGCCGTCCACGGTGTCGATGCCCTGCGCCGCGCAGACATCGGCGAGATTGGAGAAGCGGTCCTCGACCAGCGTCAGCCGGCCCTCGGAGCGCTGGACCAGCTCGGCACCGCCTGCGATGGCAGTGCGGTCACGGTCGATCGCGATCAGGCGGGTTCCAGGCACGTCGAGGATGGCGCGGCTGTAGCCGCCGGCGCCAAAAGTGGCATCGACATAGATCCCGCCCGCGCGCGGCGCCAGATGATCGATGGCCTCGCGGCCGAGCACGGGAATGTGAGGGGCGGAGCTCATGCGCCAAGCCTGCCGAACGACCAAGCCAGATCGGGGGCGTAACTGCCCATAACGCCTCGAATCATTCCGCGTCGCGGCGGTTCCACGACAAAGCCCCAGTCCAGCATGGTTACCGAGCCCGGCCATCCCGGGCTGCAAACCCAGTGTTGCCAGTGGAATTTGTCGGGCAGCCATGGGATTTCGAGCCAAAATACGCTTTGGCCGCCTCCGGACGCGGGTCGGCTCTTCATCTCTCAGTAACGGCCCTTAGCGTTAAGAAAGCGTTGATCGGCTGGTTACAAGTCGAAAGGTGACGCGGTGGTGATGCTCCATCCACACACATACGCCAAAATAGATCCATTAACCGCGCCGCGCGGTTGCGCACAATGGAGGGTAAAGGAATAGTAAAGAGAAGGGCTTGGCCCATTCTCATCCGACTTGAGTTGCCTATGCCGCCATCCGGTTCGTCCACGCCGTCTGGATCCGATTCGAAGCGTCAACGCGTTCTCCCGGTTCCCAAGACCGCGGCGAACATGCGGACGTTCGAGCCGGACTCCTCGATCGTCTCCGACATCATCCCCTCGCCGAACTATGGCGAGCGCAACAAGGGACGGCAGCCCGACATGATCGTGCTGCACTACACCGGCATGCCCGATGTCGAGGGCGCGCTGGCGCGGCTGTGCACGGCCGGGACGGAAGTGTCGGCGCATTACGTCGTGCTGGAAGACGGCCGCATCGTGCAATGCGTGTCCGAGACCAAGCGCGCCTGGCACGCCGGCGTTTCCTCGTGGGCCGGCGAAGATGACATCAACTCCTGCTCGATCGGCATCGAGATCATCAATCGCGGCCATGATTGGGGCTATCCGGAGTTTCCGCTGCGCCAGATCGCCGCCGTGATCGCGCTGTGCCGCGGCATCACGCTCCGCCGCAAGGTGCCGCCTCACCGGGTGCTCGGCCATTCCGACGTCTCGCCGGCGCGCAAGAAGGACCCCGGCGAGAAGTTTCCGTGGCACTCGCTCGCCAATTCCGGCGTCGGTCACTGGGTTACGCCCGCTCCCGTCGTGCGCGGCGAGACTCTGATGCTCGGCACCATCAGCGACGAGGTGCTGAGCATGCAGCAGGCGCTCGCCAGATACGGCTACGGCGTGCCGCTGACCGGCAAATACGACGCCGCGACCATGGAAGTCGTCACGGCCTTCCAGCGCCATTTCCGCCCGGCGCGGCTCGATGGGGTCGCGGATCACTCGACGCTGTCCACGTTGCAGGCGCTGCTGGCGAGCCTGCCGCCGGAGGGGACGCCGGTCGCATCGAAGTGACGGCGTAAACTCCGCGGTTCGCTCTCGTGTCCCGGACGCGCGAAGTGCGAGCCGGGACCCAGTCGGCGCCACGGCTCGTTGCAGGATGGGCCCCGGCTCTGCAGCGCACGAGAGCCCTACCCCATCTCCCTCATCCTTCGCGCATACAATCTCCGCAACGGCTCGAGCTGTGTCGCCTGCGTCGCCGCGCGGTAGGCCTCGCGCGCTTCGTCGTCGCGGCCAAGCCGCCGCAACAGATCCGCGCGCACGGCGGGCAACAGCTCATAGCCACGGAGCCCGCCTCGGGCACTGATCGCATCGACGAGATCGAGCGCGCGTGCCGGCCCATCGACCATCGACACGGCGGCAGCGTGGTTGAGTTCGATCACCGGCGAGGAACCGATGCGCAGCAAGACCTCGTAGAGCCCGGCGATTTGCCGCCAGTCGGTTTGCGCAAAGCTCGGCGCACGCGCATGCAGCGCGGCGATCGCGGCCTGTACTGCATAAGGCTGCGGTCGGCCGGGGACCCGCAGCGCATCGTCGACCAGGCGCAGGCCTTCCTCGATCTGCGCGCGATCCCACAACATACGGTCCTGCTCTTCCAGCAGCACGATATCGCCGGCCGACGTCTTGCGCCCGGCGCGGCGCGCATCGTGCAGCAGCATCAGGGCCAGTAGGCCCTTGACGCCGGCGCGATCCGGCACCAGCCGGTCAAGCAGGCGGCCGAGCCGGATCGCCTCAGCCGCAAGATCGGGTCGCATCAGATCCGCGCCCTCGGTCGCGACATAGCCTTCCGTGAAGACCAGATAGATCACGGCGAGCACGCCATCGAGTCGCGGCGCCAGCGCGTCGCGCTCGGGCACTTCATAGGGGATACCGGCGAGCCTGATCTTCTGCTTGGCGCGGACCAGCTGCTGCGCCATCGCCTCCTCACTGATGAGAAAGGCGCGCGCAACCTGCGTGGTCGACAGCCCGCAGACGGTACGCAGCGTCAGCGCGACCTGGACCTCGGCTGCGAACGCCGGATGGCAACAGGTGAAAATCAGCCGCAGCATGTCGTCGTCGAGTATCGAGGGCGGCTCGTCGACCGTTTGCGCGTTCAGCTCGAGCTCGTGCACGAGCGCCTGCTGCTTGCCGCGGAAGACCGCTTGGCGGCGCACCCGATCGATCGCCTTGTGCTTGGCGACATTGACCAGCCACGCGCGCGGATTGTCGGGCAGCCCACACGCTGCCCAGCGTTCGAGCGCAACCGCAACGGCATCCTGGAGCGCGTCCTCGGCAAGATCGAAATCGCCGACGAGGCGGATCAGCGTGGCCAGCGCTCGCCCCGCCTCGTCGCGGAAGATCTTGTCGATCTCGCCCGGATTCATGCGTCAATGCGCAGGCTAGCCGTCACTTGTCGTAGACCCAGATCGGCCGCACCTCGATCGAGCCGACACGCGCGCTCGGAATTCGCGCGGCGATCTCGATCGCAGCATTGAGATCCTTGGCCTCGATCAGGTAGTAGCCGCCGAGCTGCTCGCGCGTTTCCGCGAACGGACCATCGGTCGTCAGCGTTTTGCCATCGCGCACGCGCACCGTGGTCGCGGTCGTGGTCGGGCGGAGCCGATCGCCGGCCTTGAAATTGCCGTTCCGGATGATGGATTGCGTAAAGGCCTCATATTCCGCCGACATCTTCTGGCTGGTTCCCGTGTCAATCTTCGCGTACTCGGCCTCGTTCTGGTAGATCATCAGCAGATATTGCATCGCTTCACTCCTGTTGTTCGGCTGTGTCGCCGGCATCCAGTCGAACGGGGCACGCTCCAAACGACATCTTCAGGATAAATTATTTGCAGGCCGCGTGCTCAGCGATATCGGCTTGACGAAACCGTCACAAATGCCCATGCGTTACCGGTCAGTCGGCCGGACGGCCGCTCCGGCAGGTGCCGAAAGGCCGCCGGGGAGGAAAGTCCGGGCTCCCTTGACATGCGGTGCCGGATAACGTCCGGCGGGGGTGACCCCAGGGAAAGTGCCACAGAGAACGAACCGCCCCGCTTGGCCTTCGGCTTCGCGGGGTAAGGGTGAAAAGGTGCGGTAAGAGCGCACCGCGGCTGCGGCAACGGAGCCGGCATGGCAAACCCCACCGGGAGCAAGACCGAATAGGGACGGCGTAGCGGGCTGTTCGCGAAAGCGATAACGCCGCGGGGCGATGTCAGGCCCGCCGTCCGGGTAGGTTGCTCGAGGCCGTGTGCAAACACGGTCCCAGAGGAATGGCCGTCACGTATCGTTCGCGCAAGCGGGCGGTGCCCTACAGAACCCGGCTTACAGGCCGGCTGATATCTTGCAACGAGGGGTTCGGCGTGACTGCGCCGGGCCCCTCACCATTTTCATTGCTGTTGATACGATGGAGTTCAGCGGCAGCCCGCGCGATGCTGCGTCTGCTCAGGCTGCGCGCGTGTCCGCCTTCACGAGGACGGGCGCAAGCTCGACGGCCTCGCGCCGCTGCTTGCTCGCCTCGAAGCCGTGCATGCCGATCTGCCATTGCAGCCCGACGATGGCGCCCTTGGTCGGCTGTAGCAATGCGAGCGAGGCGAACAGCGTCACCGGCAGCCACACCGCCAATTGCAGCCAGACGGCCGGCGCGTAGGCGGTCTCGACCGCGAGAATCGCCGGCACCACGAGATGGCCGACCACGACCATTACGAGATAGGCGGGAAAGTCGTCGGCGCGCTGGTGAGACAGCTCCTCGCCGCAATGATCGCAAGCGGGGGCGACTTTCAGGAAACGGCCGAAGAGGTGCCCTTCGCCGCAATTCGGGCACTTGCCGCCAAAGCCACGCCACATCGCCTTCCCCAGAGAGACCGAACCGGCCGCCATGACCACACCTCTTCCCTTTCGACGATCCATACAATAAGAATTTGCATCCATACATTCAAAGGATATGGGCCTAATTGCATGGATTGGACCCCGACAATCTCGGAGCTATCCGGCCCGCGCTACCAGCGCATCGTCGAGGCCATGGAGGCCGACATCGCCGCCGGCCGGCTGGTGCGCGGCCAGCAGCTGCCGACGCAGCGCGCGCTGGCAAAGGCGCTCGCTCTCGATCTCACCACGGTGACATGCGCCTACACCGAGGCGCGGCGGCGCGGCATCATGGAGGCGCGGGTCGGACAGGGCTCGTTCGTGTCGGAGACCAGCGCGCGCCGCGCGGTCGACCTGCCGCATCCCGTCGCGATCGATCTGTCGATGAACGTGCCGCCGCATCCGCTGGAGGCGCAGCTCGACGAACGCATCATCGCCGGATTGGACTCCATCCGCGCGCAATCCGGCCTGACGGCGTATCTCAACTACCAGCCGCCCGGCGGCAGCGCGCATGAGCGTGACGTCGCCGCGCGCTGGATGCGTGCACGGGTGCCGGACGCGCATGCCGACAAGCTCGTGATCTTTCCCGGCACGCAGACGATCCTGTTCAACGTGCTCGCGCACCTTGCGAGGCCTGGTGATATCGTGCTGACCGAAGCCCTCACCTTCCCCGGTATCAAGGCGGCAGCAGTGCGGCTCGGCATCAAGCTCGTCGGCGTCGCCATGGACGACGGCGGCATCCTGCCCGATGCGCTGGCAAAGGCCTGCCGCACGCATCGGCCTAAGGCCGTCTATCTCATTCCGACGTTGCATAACCCAACCACGGCGACGCTCTCTCCCGAGCGGCGCAGTGCCATCGCAAAGATCATCCGCGACGCCGCCACGGTCCTGATCGAGGACGACGCCTACGGCCTGCTCGACCGCTCGGCATCGCCGATCGCCAATCTCATTGCGGAACGGACTTATCTCGCGACCACGCTGTCAAAATGCATCGCGCCGGCGCTGCGCGTCGCCTATCTGGTGACGCCCGACAGCGCCGCGCAGCGGGAAATGCGTATGTCCTTGCAGGCGACCGTGCAGATGCCGGCGCCGCTGATGGTCGCGCTGGTAACGCATTGGATCGAAAGCGGCGTTGCCGATCGCATCATCACCGCCATCCGCAACGAAGCAGTCGGCCGCCAGCAGCTCGCGCAACGCGCGCTGAAGGGCTTCCAGTTCCTGGCCAGGCCCGCCGCGCATCATCTGTGGCTGCGACTGCCCGAGCGCCGGCCCGATGTCGCCGCAGATCTGCTCCGGAACGGACTTGCGATCGTCGCCGCCGATGCGTTCACAGTCGGTGGAACACCGACGCACGCGGCACGCGTCTCGCTGGGAGCGGCCCGGAACAGATCCGAATTGACGGAAGCGTTGCGCATCCTGGTCGGCGCGCTGCGGCAGCCCGCCGAGACCAGACAGATCGTCTAGATCATCGACGATGATGGCGATGGCCGGAGCGCACGACCGGCACCGCGGACGACGGATAGGCCTGCGACGCATAGGCATCATCAGGCGCTCCGTGCTGGCCGAGAGCCGCACGCGCCGCAGGCGTAAGCTGGCCGCCATTGAGCACATCGCGGTCAGGATGAGCGGCCTGATAGGCCGCGGGCTCGGACAACTGCGCCTGGGCCATCGTCGGCATCAGCACTGCCGCCAACAGCGCGGCTGCAACGGCGATCTTGGTGCGGGTCATGGTCATTCTCCGTCATCGCATTCGGGACCGAGCGGACGACCACGTCGGGTAGCGGCCCGGATTGAAGTACGACCGTCATGTAGGCGCGTCTTCCGCGAATGCCCGATGCCGCAGATCACGCCTGCGTGCAGCATGGATTGACCTGCACGGCAGCAAGCGTGTTATGCGAGCGATGGCGATCAACTGTTCGGGATCGCCCCCGCGAAGAGGACAATCTGTTGGAAACGCTCACCTATGTCCTGCTGCTGTTCGGCGCGCTGGCCGGGGGCTTCGTTTCGGGGCTGGCAGGGTTCGGCACGGCGTTGATGGCGCTCGGCATCTGGCTCTACGTGCTGCCGCCCTCGCTCGCGGTGCCCCTGGTGCTGATCTGCTCGGTGATCGCGCAGACCTCGACATTGCCCTCGATGTGGAAGAGCTTCGACCTCTCGCTGGTCTGGCCGTTCCTGATCGGAGGGCTGATCGGTGTGCCGCTGGGGACCATGATGATCGCCTCGGCCGACCCCAAAGTGTTCAAGCTGAGCGTCGGCGTGCTGATCCTGATCTTTTCGAGCGCGATGTATTTGAACAAGAGGCCGCTCGCGATCAAGTTCGGCGGCCGGATCGCCGATGGCGCGGTCGGCTTTGCCGGTGGCATTCTTGGCGGCCTCGCCGGTTTGTCCGGTCCGCTGCCGATCCTGTGGGCCAACATCCGCGGCTGGAACAAGCACGAGCGGCGCGGCATCTTCCAGCTGTTCAATTTCACGGTGCTCGCCACCGCACTGGTGCTGCAGACCGCATCGGGTCTCGTCGAGCTCAAAGTGGTCTGGCTCGCGTTGGTCGCCTTTCCGGGCACCTTGATCGGCGCCTGGGCCGGCGCACGCGTCTATCACGCCCTCAACGACAAGCATTTTGGCGATGTCGTGCTCGGCCTGTTATTCCTGTCGGGCCTCACCCTCGTCTGGAACAGTCTCGGCGCGCTCTAGCTCTTACGCCCTCCGCGCGAGCGCCATGCCGCTGCGACCCGCGACCCTTCTGCAGCCCACCATCCATACCGCCCGGCAAGCTAGCCGGAGCAGCCGGAGGGGGAACAAGCTGTCGTTACGCAGGCTCGCGGGCGAGAGGCGCAATGGCTTCGGAGCTCTCCTGCTCGAGGGCCTTCTCCTTTGGCGCCAATGTCAGGCGTTTCCTGAACTCGCGGCGCAGCAGCCACAGGCTCAAGCCCGCCTGGAGCGTGGTCGCGGCGAGAGACAGATACCAGACGTGCTCGATGCGAAAGCCCGGCCATGTCGAAAGCCAAATCGCCGGCAGCGAATAGGTGAGCACACGCGTCGCCGAGCTCAGGAGCACCGGCTTGGTATTGCCGAGCCCCTGGAACATGCTCGAGCAGGTGAAGATCAGGCCCTGTGCGACCATGTTGAGCGAGATGATCCGCAGGAACAGGAAGGCGATCTCCATCGTCTCACGGTCGTTCGAGAACCCGGCAAGCAGCAGCTCCGGTTTCATCTGCGCAAAGATCATGAAGCTGACCATCACGATCGTGACGATCATAGCGGCCTTGACGAAGGTCTCCCGCACGCGCGCGCCGTTGGCGGCGCCGACGTTTTGGCCGGCAATCGGCCCGGCCGCCAGCGCCACCGCAAGCGCCGGCATCTGGATCAGGCCAAGCACGCGCTGCCCGATGCCGAAGCCGGCCTGCGCCGCCGCACCGAAATCGCTCAGCACGTAATAGACCACTGCCATGAGGATGAACATCATCGCGAACTCGCCGCCGGCCGGCAGGCCGACATTGAGGATCCGCTTCAGATGGCGCGGCTGCGGACGCCACTGCGCCGGATTGAAGGCGACATAGCGCTCGACCCTGCGGAAATACACCAGCAGTATCAGCACGCCGATCACCACCGCGATCGAGCTCGCCAGCCCCGCGCCGGCTACCCCGAGGGCATGGCCGGTGCCCCAGCCCGTGATCAGGACCGGCGCCAGGGCGATATTGACGACAACAGCGAACGCCTGCACCAGCATGGTGGGACGCACGATGCCGGTGGCGCGCAGCGCAGATCCGATCACTTGGGTCGCGAATTGCAGCGCGAGCGCCGGCGTGAACCACAGCAGATAAGTGGTCCCCGCCTCGATCGTGGCTTGATCCGCGGCAACCGCATGCATGTAGGCGCGCGACAACGCGGCACCTGCTGCCAGGGTCAACAATCCGAACAGCACCGACAGCACCATCGCCTGGTTGAAGATCAGGTTCGCATCCGGCCGGTCCTTGCGTCCCACGGCATGCGCGATCAGCGCCATTCCGCCGACACCGAGCACCTGCATCAGCCCATTGACGAGGAAACCGGCATTGCCGGCCGCAGCAACGCCCGCGACGGCCGCATCGCCGAGGCCCGACACGAAGTAGAGGTCGACCAGCTGGCAGATCATGATCGTGACCATGCCGACCATGATCGGAGGAGCCATGGCCAGTATGTGTCTCACGATGGAGCCGTTCGTCAGGTCCTTCATTTCATTCCATCCTTGACGCATTCCTTGGCGGCGTGACAGCGGGACGTTCGCCCCGCTGCCGCGTGCCTCATTCCGCTGCCACGATATGCCCGAGCTCCACCACCTGGCGCTCGAACAGGCCGCGATAGATGCCGCCCGGCTTGCCCGCCAGCAGAGCATGCGTGCCCTGCTCGACGATCTCACCGCGGTCGAACACCAGGATTCGATCGAGGCTCCTCACCGTCGACAGCCGGTGCGCAATCACGATCGAGGTGCGGCCCTTCATCAACCGCTCCATCGCCTGCTGGATCAGCGCCTCCGATTCCGAATCCAGGCTCGAGGTCGCCTCGTCCAGGATCAGCACCGGCGCGTCCGCCAGGAACGCACGCGCCAGCGCCACGCGCTGCCGCTCGCCGCCCGACAATTTCACGCCGCGCTCGCCGACCAGCGTGCCGTAGCCCTTCGGCAGGCGCAGGATGAAGTCGTGCGCGTTGGCAAGCCGTGCCGCCTGCTCGATCGCCTCCAGGCTGGCGCCGGGCCGGCCATAGGCGATGTTCTCGGCAAGCGAGCGGTGAAACAGGATCGGGTCCTGCTGCACGATCGCGACCTGGCTGCGCAGCGATTGCTGCGTGGCGTGCGCGATGTCCTGCCCGTCGATCAGCACGCGACCGCCGCTGACGTCGTAGAGCCGCTGCACCAGCTTGACGAAGGTGGTCTTGCCGGAGCCGGAACGGCCGACGAGGCCAACGCGTTCGCCGGCGCGGATCCTGACCGACAAGCCGTCGTACAGCGGCGCGCGATGGCCGCCATAGTGGAACGTGACGTCGTCGAACACGATCTCGCCGCCCTCGATCGCTATCGGCCGCGCATCGGACGCATCCGCAATCCCGATCGGCTCGTCATGGATCGCCACCAATTCCTCCATGTCGTTGACCGAGCGCTGCAGGTTGTTGATGTGCATGCCGACGTCGCGCAAATAGGCGTGGATGATGTAATAGCTCGTCAGCACATAGGTGACGTCGCCGGGCGAGGCATGCCCGGACATCCACAGCAGCACCGAGCCGCCGATCACGGAGGCGCGCAAGGCCAGCAACAGCGAGAGCTGCGCCATGGCGGTGTAGTTGTAGCGAAACCAGGTCCGCCGCACCCGCACCCGCCAGCGGCCGATGACGCGGGCGAGCCGCGCGTCTTCGCGCGCTTCGGCGCCGAAGGATTTCACCACCGCATTGCAGGTCAACGCATCCGCCAGCGTGCCGCCGACCTTGGTGTCCCAGGCATTGGAGACGCGCGCGGCCGGCGCGATGTAGCGGGTCGAGAACAGCACCGTCATCGTGACATAGACAAGCGCGCCGAGCGCGATCACCGCGCCGAGCGAAGCCCAGTGCACGCCGAGCAGGATCATCGATCCGATCAGCACGACCAGCGAAGGCAGCAGCGCCAGCAGGATGGTGTCGTTCAACAGATCGACCGCCCACATGCCGCGGGTGATCTTGCGCACCGTGGAGCCGGCGAAGGAATTGGCGTGCCAGTCGGTCGAGAAGCGCTGCACGCGCAGGAAAGCATCCTGTGCCAAGTCAGACATGATCTTCAGCGTGAACGGCACGATCGCCTGAAGGCCGATGAGCCGCAGCACCATCGAGGCCGCGCCCAGCGCCACGATGGCGCCGAATGCCGTCAGCGCCGCGTGGCGCGCGTCGAGATCGGACGGGCCGCGCGTCAACGCGTCGACCAAATGTCCCGAGAACACCGGCATGAACAAATCGGCAATGGTCGCACCCAAAAGGCCGCCGGCCACAATGAGGCCGCGCCCCGGCTGCTTCAGCCAGTGCCGGAACACGAAGGGGAGCACCACGCGAATCGCGGCGGGTTTCTTGGACAGAGCGGTCATGACATCATCCGGCCGCACGCGCGGGCCGGCTCCATCGATGGACGCAGGCCGGCCAGGAGGGCCGGAACGGCGTCACTCAAAACTGACTTTGACTTGGGAAGCGGAGCGATCGGGACCCCTGGTCGAAACCTTGGCCCAATCGAAGCTGGCGGAAGAGGCCTCTAACAGGCCGCGTACATACCGAGCCAGAACACCATCGAGCGCGGGCGTACGATCTGCGAATGCGACGAAATCATGCAAATCCCTCCCGGTTCGATTGAATGAGGTGCGCTTTATAGATGCATCGCTCGCGCTTTGCAACGGGGCTCGCGCGAGATCACGGACCAGTGTTGCAAATTAGTGCGCGTCGCCACCAGCACCGAACGGCGACGGCGGCCTGTTCAGCAGCACCACCAGGAAGCTGAGAGAGAGATAGAACAGCGTCAGGATGAAGAAGGCATCGCCAAAGCTCATCACCACGGCCTGGCGATGAACCAGCTGGGAAAGCTGCTTCATGGCCATCAGCGTGGAATCGCCAAGTCCCTGAAATTTCTGCATGAACGTGCTCAGGGTTTCGGTGGCGGTCGCGTTGCCCCAGGTCACGCGCTCCTGCAGGCGGCTGATGTGAAGGTCGGTGCGGTCGTTGAGCACGGTGTTGATGACGGCGAGGCCGAGCGCGCCGCCGAGATTGCGCATCAGGTTGAACACGCCGCTCGCGTTCTTCACCTTGTCGGGCGCCAGCGTTCCGAGTGCGACGTTGTTGGTCGGGACCATCGCGAACATCATGCCGATGCCGCGCAGGATTTGCGGCACCAGCAATTCATAGAAATCATAGTCCCGCGTCATCCAGGTCATCTGGTACGAGCCGAGCGCGAACACGACGAGACCGAATGCGATCATGTAGCGCATGTCGAGCTTCGCCATGAGCCGGCCGACCAGCGGCGCCACCAGGAACATGGTGATGCCGGAGACGAACATGGTGTCGCCGATCATTAGCGCGCTGTAACCGCGCACCTCGGCGAGATAGCGCGGATAGATGTAGGTCAGGCCATAGAGCCCGATGCCGATGCAGAACTGCAGCGTGCAGCCCACGGCGAAATTGCGGTCGGAAAAGGTGCGCAAATTGACGATCGGCTCGGCCGCCGCGAAGACCCGCCAGAAGAAGGCGATCGCCGAGAGCGCGCAGATCCAGGCGCAGATCGCCACCGAGGTGTCCTGCAGCCATTCGTATTGCGGCCCCTCCTCCAGCACATATTCCAGCGTGCCGAGGAAACCGGCCATGAACAACAGGCCCCACCAGTCGAAGCGGTCGAGCAGCTCGAAATGCGGCTCGTCGAAATCGACCAGCGCCAGCACGCCGACGGTGATGCCGATGCCGGGCACGACGTTGATGAAGAACAGCCAGTTCCACGACATCAGGTCGGTGATGTAGCCGCCGACCGTCGGCCCGATCGTGGGTGCGAGGGTCGCGACCAGCCCGATGATGGGGCCGACGATGTGGAATTTCGTGCGCGGGAACACGGTATAGGCCGAGGCGAACACCGTCGGGATCATGCCCGCGCCCAGGAATCCCTGCAGCGCGCGCCAAAGGATCATCTCCTCGATGGTGGTGGCAAAGCCGCAGAGCAGGCTCGAGGCGGTGAAGCCGGCCGCCGAGATCGCGAACAACAGCCGCGTGCCGAAGGCGCGCGACAGGAATCCCGACAGCGGAATCGCGATCACCTCGGCGATCAGATAGGCGGTCTGGACCCAGGAGACTTCGCTGGAGCTTGCCGACAGGCCGGCCTGGATCTCGCTCAAGGACGCCGAGACGATTTGGATGTCCAGGATCGACATGAACATCCCGAACACCATGATGATGAAGGCGAACAGCCGCTTCGGCGCGATGCGCTCCGAAGCCGGCGCCGCCATCATGGCAGGTGAAGCGGTGGTGGCGTTGGCCATGTCTCAGCTCGGATTAGAGCACGCTGCGAGTTGGGTACACCTCTCCCGCTTGCGGGAGAGGTCGCGCCGAAGGCCCCGGCCCTCTCCCGCAAGCGGGAGAGGGAGCGCACCTGCATTTGCGGCTGCAGCGCAACTCATATCACCGCACCTACTGCGGGTGGATCGCGGTGGGATCGTCGAGGTCGACCTCGCTGTCGGCGTCGGCGGCGCCCTTGTTGGTGTCGACGGTCGCATAGACCGACATGCCGGCGCGGAGCAGGTTCTGCTTCGCCACCGACTTCGGCACGCGGATGCGGACCGGCACGCGCTGCACGATCTTGGTGAAGTTGCCGGTGGCGTTGTCGGGCGGCAGCAGCGTGAACACCGAGCCCGCGCCCGCCGCGATGCTGTCGACCACGCCGGAGAACTTGCGCATGCCGTAGGCGTCGACCTTGATCGTCACCGGCTGGCCGGGACGGATGCGCTTGAGCTGCGTTTCCTTGAAATTGGCGTCGATATAGACGGCGTCCAGCGGCACGATATTGCCGAGGCGCTGGCCGACCGCGACGAAGTCGCCGGTGTTGACCAGGCGATTGGAGAATGTGCCGTCGACCGGCGCGCGCACCGCGGTGAAGCCGAGATCACGTTCCGCCTTGGCGAGCGCGGTCTTGAGCTCGGCGAGCTGGGCCTGCGCTTCGGCCTGCTGCGCCTTGGCGACATCGACATTGCTGACGGCGACGTCGTAAGCGGCCTGCGCGGCCTTGACCGCGGCGGCGCCCTGGTCGCGTCCGGCTTCCGAGCTCTCGAAGGTGGCGCGCGAGGCGAACCCCTTGCTGCTCAGCGCCTGCTGGCGCTCGTAATCGAGATCGGCGCGCTTGAGGCCGGCTTCGGCCGAGACAAGCTGGGCTTTGGCCTGCACGACCTGGCTGTCGAGCGCTGCGACCTGGCGGCCGATGCGGTCGATGGTGGCCTGCTGGGTCGCAATCTTCGTGGCGGCGGCATCGACCGCGATCTTGTAGTCACCGTCATCGATGCGCAGGACGACGTCGCCGGCGCGCACCGTCGCGTTGTCGCCGGCGAGGATCGAGGAGATGTGGCCGGCAACACGCGCGCCCAGCATGGTGTTGTTGGCGCGGACATAGGCGTCATCGGTGGAGATGTAGAAGCGGCCGACCAGGGTGTAATAGCCGGCATAGCTCGCGGCCGCGAGCGCGAGCATCAGGCCGACGCCCATCAGGACGAACCTGCGCTTGCCGGATTTGGGAGCGCTGGCAGCGGGTGCGTCCGGCGCAGGTGCCGCCGGCTTGTCGGTCACGGGCTTCTCCGGCGCCTCGCTGCTGCGGCGCTTGGCTTCTTCGACCATTTGGACGCGCAACTGCTCGGCAAGGGGACCAGAGGTCTCGGCCGCAGCCGCATCGCCCGCGTGCTCCTCCACCGCTTCCTGGCGAAGGACGCGCGCGGCCTGATCTCTCGATACGGCCATCAAGGCCTCCCCAAAAAAGCGCGATCAGGAGACGGCACGCAAATGGCGCGCTCTCCGCTCTCTGATCTAAATACCATTGACCGAACGGTTCGGTCAATATACATAATATTCCCGGCCGGATCCTTACTGACTAATCCTTTATTCGGGTTTCATGGCCGCAGGACCCGACTCAAAAACCTTCCGAGACCCTGAACCAATGGTTGTAGCTGCCAGCGACCATCTGCACGTCGTCCAAGAGGAGGACGGCTCCAAACGTCGCCAGATCCTGGACGGTGCCCGCAAGGTGTTCATGGATCTCGGCTTCGACGGCGCCAGCATGGGCGAGATCGCGCGCGCGGCGCAGGTCTCCAAGGGCACGCTCTACGTCTACTTCGCCGACAAATCCGCACTGTTCGAAGCGATCCTCGAGCAGGAGGCGCTCCAGCACGGCCAGGTCGTGTTCAATTTCGATCCCGCGCGCGATGCCGAGACCACGCTGAAGGAGTTCGGCCGGGCCTACATCCACTTGCTCTGCCGTCCCGGAGGCGGATCGGCGATCCGTACCGTGATGGCGATCGCCGAGCGCATGCCCGATGTCGGCCGCCGCTATTATGCGCGCGTGCTGGACAAGAGCATCAACCGGCTCTCCGGTTATCTCGACGCCCGCGTCGCCTCCGGCGATCTCAGAATCGACGATTGCGATCTTGCGGCCTCCCAGTTCATGGAGCTTTGCAAGGCCTCGCTCTTCCTGCCTTTCGTTTTCCAGGCCGCCCCCGCACCGTCGGAACAGCGCATGACCGAGGTGGTCGACAGCGCGACGCGGATGTTCCTGGCGGCGTATCAGGCGAAGTAGCCGCGCGTTGCGCAGGCCGGGCCGGCCGCACTATATTGCGCCCATGTCCCGTGATCTTCGCCCGCCTGTCGATATTCTCCATTACGAGATCGTCCAGGAACAGGCCTCGGCGCTTGGGCGGATGGGGCGCACACTCGAACAGGCACTGGTGCGGTTGCGCGAGTTTGACGCTGCCCACGCCACGACGGGAACTGTAACCTCGATGCAGCCGACCAGGCGCAAGCTGGTGTTGGAAGCCGGCGAGGCTCTCTGGATGTTCGTGGTGCAGCGTGAAGCGACCGGCTTGCGCGACAGCCGTCACATCATGCGCACTTACAATGTCCCGGGGGAGGTGCAGCGCTGCATGGGGCTGGCGCCGTCAACGGGCATCGCCAAACCCAAATCATGATCACGCTTGGACGCCATCGCGCGCTTGTGCAGGACGCCTGAAGCGAGTTGGCTGTCCGCACCGCGATCGCGGACATCGTCGCCGACGCCGTCGCGGATTTCGATCCCGAAGCGTTTTGGCCCGGTCACCCCGGCGACGACGGGGTGGGCGACGGCAACCCCAGCTTCTACTTTGGCGCGGCAGGCGTCATCTGGGCGCTCGATTATTTGCGTCGTGTCGGCGCCAGCCTGGTCGCACAAGACTTTCGCCCGGTACTGCCGAAACTACTCGAACTGACGACCGCCAGGTTCGAGAGTAATGCGCCGGCCGGCTACGCCAAACACGGCTCGCTGCTGTTTGGTGACATGGGCGCCGCACTTCTCGCCATGCGCCTTGATCCGACGCCAGCCTTGGCCGATCTCGTCTATCTGCGCGCCGAAGCCAATAGCAGGCTGCCCATCCGTGAACTGATGTGGGGCATGCCCGGGTCCATGCTGGCGGCGATCCAGATGACCGAGATGACGCGCGAGCCGCGATGGCGCGGCCTGTTCGAATTGCAAGCAGCCCGGCTACTGGATGATCTGGAGGAGGCGTCGCAAGGCCTGCTCTGGACCCAGGATCTCTACGGCGCCAAGGACCGCTGGCTCGGGCCAGTGCATGGCTTCGCCGGCAACATCATCCCGTTGCTGCGTGGATGGGACTGGTTGACGCCGGCACAGCAGGCGCAAGTGGCCGATATCGTGCCGAAGACCCTAGCGGCGAATGCGTGGCCGTCTGAGCTCGGAACGAATTGGGGTGCGAGAAGCAAGCGCGGGACGCCACCGACCTTGTGTCAACACTGTCACGGCGCTCCCGGCATGGTGACGACATTTGCCGACGCGCCGTTTGCGACACCTGACTTTGATGGACTTCTCCTGGATGGCGGCCGGTTCACCTGGGCCGCCAGACCGCTGACCAAGGGTTCGAACCTATGCCACGGTACTGGCGGGAACGGCTACGCCTTCCTCAAGCTTTACCGCCGCACGAGCGATCCGGTCTGGCTCGATCGCGCACGCCAATTCGCCATGACGGCTATTGTCCAGTATCGCGGCACCAAGGCCGCCGTTGGCCGCGGACGCTATTCGCTCTGGACCGGCGACGTCGGCCTCGCGATCTACCTTTGGGATTGCATCACCGGAGAGCCGCGCTTCCCGACAATCGACGTGTTTTGATCTGCGAGGCCGACCTCAAGATACGGCTCTAGCTCCGCGGAGCTACCGCGTCAGCTCTTCCAGTCTTCGCCAGCCATGCAGGATCTGGCGCGTCTCGCGCGCGAACGCGAACACGTGGCCGCCGCCCGCCGGCTGATCGTAGGCACGATCGATGGGATGGCCGGAATAATGGCAGAACAGCAGCGTGCCGACGGCGCCGTGACCGACGAAAAGCACGTCGCCCGCACGGTTGCGCGACAGCACCGCTTCCGCCTCACGCACGATACGCGATTGCGCATCTACGCCGCGCTCCCAGCCGCGGACGCTGAGATGGGGCTCGGCGAAGAACTGATCGGCAACCTGCTCGAACTCGGCCGGCTTCAGGAAGCCGGTCGCCGAGCGGTCGTTCTCGTGCATGGCCTCGCGGGTCTCGATCATGACACCGAGCTTGGCGGCGATGATCTCGGCGGTCTCGATCGCCTTGCGTTCGCTGCTCGCGACGATCTGCGTGGTGTTCGCGAGCCAGCCCGCGTTCGCCAGCGCTTCAGTTCGTGCGCGTCCGACCGGACTGAGGCCCCATTGCGGCACCGGTACTGAGGGGTCGATTTGCACCTGCGGATGGGTGAGATAGCGGACGATGGACATTTTGATTGAGATCGTAGCCCGCATGAGCGCAGCGATATGCGGGAATACCGTGTCCCGGATATCGCTGCGCTCATCCAGGCTACAAGGCAAATCGCGTCCGCTCAATCGTCGGCGTAGTCGTCTTCCTCGCGCTTGCGCGCCATGCTCTTGCGCGCGCCGAGCGAACCGGTGACGGACGGATCGCGCGCATTGGCATAGGGGCTGCGCGACTGCGCACGCGCAGCGACCTCTTCGCCGGAGACGGCGGCAGGCTGGCAGATCAGGCGGCGGCTGGCGCGGCGCATCAGATCGACGTGGATGTGATCGTAGTGATAGACGTTCGACCCCGGCGCGAGCACCGTCGTGAAATGCGCGCAGGCGCCCGATTGCACGTCGC
Source organism: Bradyrhizobium nanningense (assembly GCF_004114535.1). Lineage (GTDB taxonomy): Bacteria > Pseudomonadota > Alphaproteobacteria > Rhizobiales > Xanthobacteraceae > Bradyrhizobium > Bradyrhizobium nanningense. Next base: position 69,292 of record NZ_LBJC01000020.1, on the reverse strand, counting down.
GCAGGAACCCCTGCTCCTCCGGCATGCCGCGCCAGCCGTCCTTCACGGTGACGCGGCGTCCGTCGGCGAGCACGAACGCGGCAACATCGAGCGCGTTGCCGAAGGCGTGCTCGGAGATATGAGAATGCGGATTGCCGTTCATGCCGCGGCAGGAATAGGCGGAGATCTGCTTGATCTCGGCGACGCGGACGCCGAACCAGCGCATCGCCGAAGGCTGCACGGTGTCGGCGAGCCAGCGATCGAGCTCGGATACGATCGGACAGGCGAGCGTCGCGGTCGGCTTGATCGCGACCGGACCGACCGCCGTGACGGGATTGCCCTGCGCGGGGCCGAGGCGCGGCAGCGGTTGCTGCGCAGGCGCCTGCGAGTAAGGCGCCGGCCGGGCCGGATAGCTCGGCGCATTCATGTAGCGCGCCGCGCCTGCGGCGTCGGTGCCATCGGGCGGCAGGTCGATCTCGTCCTCCTGCGCCGCCACGCCGGGCGCGTTCAGCGACATCGGCCCGGACGAAGCACCATAGCCGGCGGGTTGGGCCACCGTGCTTTCGGGATAGTTCGGCCGTTGCGGAGTGGACGACGCCGGATAATTCTGGCTCTGCGGATAATTCGGCCGCTGCGCCACCGGCCAACGCGGCTGGCCGCCGATGCTGCCGGGCGGCCGCAGCTCCTCATCGGCAAAGCCGTAGCTGCCCGAGGCTTCGCCGAGGGCCGCGACCTTCAGCGGAAACTCGGCGCCGCACATGCCGGGCCCGGAGATCGGGTCGATCCGGACGAGATCCGGCCCCTCTTTCACCGCGCCCGATTTCAGGCATGCGGCTTCCGCCTCGGCCCGCCACGGTTCGCGTTCGGCCTGGAAGAAGCCGCGTCCGCAACCCGCTAGCGAAACAAGGACGATGGAGCCGACGAGATACAAACGAACTCCGCGCGTCATGCACGCAGGTTCGGTGAATTTACTTAAAGACTCTTCAACACGTTGATTTCACCGATCTTTAACCATGTAGGCGCGCGCCTGCCGAACCCAGGCAGAACTGAGCGACAGCAGGGCTGACTTTTTCACGACGAGTCTCTCTGTTAACTATGATGCTCGCGCGCAAACTGGCGCGCGTGGAGGGAGCGACCTCATGACGTTCGCCGGGAGACTGAGCGTAGTCACCGCCTACCTCGCCATGGCCTTCGTCGGCGCCATCGTGCTCGGCATGATCTAGACGGCAGCAGTCGACCACACGGGCCCGCCCTTCTCCCCTCGCGCGGTGCCTCGATCCGCGTCCAGTCGTTGCCCGAGCACCAGAAGCGGCCAAGCGCGCAGGCCTCGACCTGAAGCCTGCCGAAGCTCTTCAGCGTCACCGTCGCGCAATAGGTGTTGCCACTGGAGCGGCTGTAGATGCTGCCGGTCCAGGCGTCGTGCGATTTCGGCTTCATGTTGACCACCACGCTCTCGCCGGCTGCCTCGCCCAGACAGCGCGCCAGCGTTGTGACGTTCATCACAGAACGCCCGGCCGGTCCGGCATAGGATCGAACCGCGCGTCATCGACCAGCGACTTCAGTCCATATCGGGACCACGCCATTTCGGAGGTTGTCATGAACAAGCTCGCCATCGCCGCCACCGCGCTCTTCCTGGCGTCGACCGCCGCCGCCGATGCCGGCGGCAATTCGATCTCGTTCCAGATCGAGGGCCAGCACATCCGCATCGAGACGCCGCGCAACTGCGCCTCGCTTAATTGCGTGACCATCGTCGCGCCGGGCCTGTCGGACAAGCCGATCAAGCTGAACAACATCAATCTCAAGGGCCTCGGCGGCTCCAAGGATGATGACGTCGACACCACGCCGGCTCCGGCCACGACCGCGCAGCCCGCGCCGCCTCCGGTGCAGCAGCAGCCCGTGCAGCAGGCGCCGCTTCAGGCGACCGCACCGGCCGCGCCTGCCGCTCCCGCCCCGGCCGCGACGGTTGCCGCCGCGCCGTCCGTCGATACGACGACGCAGCCCCCACCGGTTGCGGCTCCCGCCCCTGCACCCGCGCCAGTCGCGGTTGCTCCCGCGCCCGCTCCGGCTCCAGTGGCCGCCGCGCCTGTGGCCACGCCGAACTCGCCGATCGGCGTGTGGGCGACCGAAGAAGGCAAGGGCAATGTCCGCGTCGAGCAGTGCGGCGCCGATCTCTGCGGCTACGCCGAGAAGACCAACGAGCGCATCCTGATCAACATGAAGCCCGAGGGCGCGAAGTGGACCGGCCGCATCCACGATCCCAACTCGGGCCGTAATTACGACTCGACCATCGCGATGAAGGGTCCGAATGCGATGCGCGTGCAGGGCTGCGCCTTCGGCGGCATGTTCTGCGGCGGCCAGACCTGGAAGCGGGTGAGCTGAAGGGCGGAGCGTCAACCCAACGATACCCACAACTCTTCGTCATGCCCGGGCTTGTCCCGCTTGCGCGGCCGAAGCCGCTTCGGCGAGGCGAAGGCCCGGGCATCCACGTTCTTAGTGACGCAAAACAAGGCGTGGATGGCCGGGACAAGCCCGGCCATGACGGCGTAGAGATATTCGAGCCCAATTCGCTAGCGTCGCCTAGCCTCTGACGTTCGCCCAGCGCATGCGACACACGTTCATCCGCCATTCAGGTCTCCCCGGCTGAAATCGGCCGATCTCGCCTCGCGTTCTCACCGGGACTTCCTCGTGACATCTATGCTGGCTTGGCGCCGCTTCGTGTTCGCGCTTGCGCTGCTGGCATTACCGCTGGCAGGCAGCAGCGTGGTGTATGCATCCGATGCAATCGAGATCGCGCAGGCGCAGCCGCAGGCAGAGCCGGCGCCTGGCCCCTCCCCGACGCCTTCGGCTTCGCCGGCTCCGGCGGCAGACGCGCAAGCGACCGCCGTCGAGCCGATCGGCAACGTCGCGACCGTCACGGGGATCGCAACCGTGATCCGTGACAAGAACTCCTATCCGCTCCGCGTGCGCGACGACATCTACCTGAACGACATCGTGCAGACTTCGTCGAACTCCACGCTCGGCATCACCTTCAACGACGCCACCACGTTCAACCTCTCCGCCAGTTCGAAGATCACCATCGACAATTACGTCTATGAGGACGGCGGCAAGCAGAACTCCGGAATCTTCGACATCGGCAAGGGCACGGTCGCCTTCGTTGCTGCTGCCGTGGCGAAGACCGGCAACATGAAGATCACGACGCCGACGGCGACGCTCGGCATCCGCGGCACCACCGGCGTCGTCGACGTGCCCGAAGGCGCGGCCGCGAACAGCGCGCGCAACGTCAACATCAAGCTCTATCCCGACGCCGACGGCCGCGTCGGTCACATCGACGTCGACGACCGCACCAGCGGCACGCGGCTCGGCGCGCTGACGCAAGGCGCGAGCGGCTTTGCGATCCGGCCCGGCGCCGCTGGCGCGGGCGGCATGCGCTTCGCCGCCGTGCCGATCACGATTCCCGCGCAGCAGATCGCGCGCGACCGCAGCTTCGTCAGCCAGGTCCATCTGGCGCAGACCACGGGCCGCCAGATCGTCACCGAGCAGCGCGACTTCCGCCGCGCCAATCCGACCGCGCAGAGCCGCATCCCGCGGCCGGCGCAGCCGCCGCAGCAACAGCAATTGCGGCCGGCGACCGTACCCGGTCAGCAGCCACAGCGACCGGACGGGCCGCCCGGCCAGAACAACCGTCCGGGTCAGCAGCAGCCGGGCGCGCCGGGCCGGCAAGGCGCCCAGCCGCAGCGGCAAGGCGGCGCGGTGCAGCCGGGCAACCCACGTGCGGGTCAGGGGCCGCAGCGAGGCCAGCAGCGACAGGGTCAGCCGCAACCCGGTCAGCAGCAAGGTGCCGGACGTCCAAGTGCACCGCGCACGGGACAGGGCACAGCGCCCAACGGCACGCCGCAAACCCAGCCGCCGCGCGGCGGACGAATTCAGCCCGGAGGAGTCGTACCGCCGCAGCAGCCGGGCCCACAGCCGCAACTGCCGCGGACCGGCATGCAACCCGGCCAGCCGCCCGCGGCTCAATCGCCAGGCTTGCAGCGCCCCGGCGGATTCCAGCAGCGCCTCCCGGCCGCACAGCGCCCGGCAGCCCCGCGCAAACCGGCGCCCGCTTCGAAGGAGAAGGAGCGGCGGTGACAGTGCCGCCCCTCACCCTGAGGAGCTTGCGAAGCAAGCGTCTCGAAGGGCGAGGCCACAGTCGGGCCGCATGGTTCGAGACGCGCGCGATGCGCGCTCCTCACCATGAGGGTCAACGTCGAGCACGCCGCTCTCTCCTCCGTCATTGCGGAGCGCAGCGAAGCAATCCGGGAGTCCCTCGGCGGAAAGATTCTGGATTGCTTCGCTACGCTCGCAATGACGACGTGGAGGGAGCCCACGGTTCCACAGGCATATCAACTCGTGGATGTCTCCAGACGCGCGAGCAGCGCGGCGCAAGACATCACGCCTCGCCGCGCAGCCAGGCCTTCACCTTTTGCAACAGGCCGTGCCGCAACTCGTCGATCGAGGCGGCTTCGGCGGGTGTCAGCGTCTGCAAGGCTGCATCGAAGTCGTCAGCGGCAGGCGCCGGCTCCGGCGACGCCGCCAGCCCTGCTGCCGCAAGCGCGATCGGGCCGGTCTGGGTCAGGAACGCACGCTCATACTCCCGCGACAGCCGCGCGATCGCGTCGTCCAGCGCGAGCCAGTCGACCGCCTTGATATCGTTCGTCAGCTTGCGGACGGGACCGCCGTCGGCCTCCATCCGCCAGAAATGCACGACTTTCGAGCGCCCGCCGGACTGGTAGACCAACGTGCCCAAAAATTCGTGGATGGCGACGTCGTGGCCGGTCTCCTCCAGCACTTCGCGGTGCGCCGCTTCCTTCGGCGTCTCGCCGTCGTCGAGCTTGCCCTTGGGCAAGACCCATTCGTTGCGCTTGCGCTGACGCACGACCGCAATCAGCGGCGTCGAACCACGCCGCAGCACGATACCACCCGCCGCCATCACCGGCGCTCGCACCATTGCCAAATCCGTCGTCGTCACATCGTCCCCGCCGACGATATAGGCGGCGGGAACGGCGGATTGAAGGCTACTTTCTTCCGAGCAGCGCCTGGCCGGCACGGATGCGCGTACCCTCGGCGATGCCGTCGCAGAAGGTGAAATCGCCGGGCGCGAGGATGATGATGGTCGAGCCGTGCTCGAACCAGCCGAGCTCCTCGCCCTTGGCCACGTTGACGTCACAGGGGAAATTGACCGGGCCGCGCGTCTGCGCGTTCAGCACCATATCGAGGAAATGCAACCGGATGCTCGCGACCAGGATCGCGGCGACCGGCACCAGCGTCACGGCCTCGCCGGTCGAAAGATGCGTGCGGATCACCGCGCGCTCGTTCTTGCAGAACAGACGTTCGACCCGTTTCAAGGCGATCGGGTTGACGTTCCAGACGTCGCCATGGATCAGCGTGACGCGCTCGATATGCGCATCAAAGGGCGCATGGAAGCGGTGATACATGCTCGACGTCAGCCGCAGCGTGACGAAGCTCCCGTTGCGGTGCTGATCGACCAGCGCGGAATCGCCGACGAGGTCGAGCAGCGAATAGGGCGCGCCCTTGACCTGGAACAGCTCGGTGTCGGCGATCTTCCCATGCGCGCCGACAATGCCGTCCGATGGACTGGCGACGACGGAAGGATCGGGATCGAACGGCCGCAGGCCCGGCTTCAGCTCGCGGGTGAAGCAGTCATGCAGGCTCTTGAAATGGTCTTTTCGCGCCTCCGACAGATCGAGGTCGGAGAACAGCTTCCACAGCGCGATCGAAAAGTCCCGCACGAGCGGGTTCTCGATCTTGGAGAACCAGCCCATGAAGCGGGTCAGCGCGGCGCGGGGGATGCGGTTGGTCAACAGGAAGTTGAGGTCTTCCTGCTGGGTGAAGGAGGCGATGAGGGCTTTGACTGTCATGAATCTGTCAGCTCACAGTATTAGCGCTTGTTGACATGGAAACGACACTCCCGATTCTCTCGATGTCCGTGGCCGCCGCAGCATCTGCTGCCGCCATCCTCCCGAAGATCAAGGCGCGGGTCGAATTGTCCCGCGCCAAGCATCGCTCGCTGGCCGGGCACTCCAAGATGTCGCGACGGGTGGCAAAGCTGCTCCCGTTCTACGAGTTTGGAGAGAACGACTACTTCTCGTGCGACGGCGCGCCGGCGAACATCGCCGCGCAGCGCAAGGACGGCTTCTTCCGTCTCGCCGCCCTCTACGCCAAGCGCTACCCGAAGGGCCGCGCGATGACGAAGGAGGCCGCGGACAAAATCTCCGACCTGAACTTCACCGAGAGCTACCGCGTGCCGTTCCAGTTCTCGCGCCTGGTCCGCGAGCAGCTGGGCACCTCGACCTTCGTGGAATCGTCCAGCGGCGTCACCGTCACGGATGTCGACGGCAACACGTCGTACGACCTCACCGGCTCCTACGGCGTCAACATCTTCGGCAACGACTTCTACAAGGAATGCATCGAGGGCGCCGAGAAGCGCGCGCATGCGCTCGGCCCGGTGCTCGGCCCCTACCATCCCGTCATCCTCGAGAACGTGCAGCGGCTCTGCCGGATCTCCGGCCTCGACGAAGTCTCGTTCCACATGTCCGGCACCGAGGCCGTCATGCAGGCGGTGCGCCTGGCGCGCTACCATACCAAGCGCACGCATCTCGTCCGTTTCGCCGGCGCCTATCACGGCTGGTGGGGCGACGTGCAGCCCGGCGTCGGCAACCCGATTGCCGCGCACGAGACCTACACCCTCGCCGAGATGTCGGAGAAGACGCTGCACGTGCTGAAGACGCGCAAGGACATCGCCTGCGTGCTGGTCAATCCGCTGCAGGGGCTGCATCCCAACGCCAACGCGCCCGGCGATTCCGCGCTGGTTGATTCCTCCCGCGGCGGCCATTTCGATCGCGCGGCCTACACGGAATGGCTGAAGAAGCTCCACGAAGTCTGCAGCGAGCGTGGCATCGTGCTGATCTTCGACGAGGTCTTCGTCGGCTTCCGCCTCGCCGCCGGCGGCGCCCAGGAATATTTCGGCGTCAAGGCCGACATGGTGACCTACGGCAAGAGCCTCGCCGGCGGACTGCCGGTCGGCGTCGTCTGCGGCAAGCGCGAGCTGATGCGCCGCTTCCGCGACGATCGTCCCGCCGACATCTGCTTCGCCCGCGGCACCTTCAACTCGCATCCCTACGTCATGACGGCGATGGACGAGTTTTTGAGCCGGCTCGCCAGCCCGAACTTCCGTGCGATCTATGAGGGCCTCGAGGAGACCTGGAACGGCCGCGTGAAGAAGCTCAACGGGATGATGGAAGACGCCGACCTGCCGGTGCGGTTCGCCAACGTCTCGTCGATCTGGACGGTGAAATACACGACGCCCTCCCGCTACAACTGGATGCTGCAATATTATCTGCGTGCCGAAGGCCTGGCGCTGAGCTGGGTCGGCACCGGCCGATTGATCTTCAGCCTGAACTACACCGACGCCGATTTCGGAGAGGTCGCCGACCGCTTCGTCCGCGCCACGCAGAAGATGAAGGCCGACGGTTTCTGGTGGCACGACGGCGTGCTCACCAACAAGCAGATCAAGCGGCAGATTTTGAAAGAGATGCTGACCAAGCGTTTTGGGCACTGATGCTCCATACTCCGAAGCCGTCATGACCGGGCTTGTCCCGGCCATCCACGCGTCTCCGCACGATGGCTCCAACACGTGGATGCCCGGGACAAGCCCGGGCATGACGTAGACCGTACACATTCGCGATCTGGGCAGGGGCCGTATCAGGCGTGCTGCTCTTCGAGCGTGGGCTCGCCGATGAGACCCAGCGTGTGCTCGGGGTTGAGGTGCAGGCCGGGATCCATCAGCTCGCCGCGCATCAGGGCAAGCGGAGCACTGCGGTAGAGCATCAAATCGTGGAACGGATCGGTCAGGATCTTGGTCATCCAGACGAGACCGGTCTCGACGTCGCGGATGAAGAACAGGTGCACGGTGCGGAACAACAGACCGCCGCCCCCGACCACGAGCCAGATCTTGGCGACCTGCCGCATGAAGTCGGTCGCGCTGACCCACGGCGAGAACAGGCCGAACAGCGTCGGGTCGAGGAACAGCACCAGGGGCGAGGCCGCCCAGATCGCCATCAGAACGACCTTGCGCTGAAGGTTGTAGCCGACCTTGATCTCTTCCTTGTACTCATGCGTCGCCTGGTTGATGTGGTCGTAAGTATGCGGCTCGAAGAAGAAGTGACCGGCCTGGCGCGAGGTCATCGAGACCAGCCAGCCGACCAGCGCGGAGATCACGGGATCGACGAACAGCCAGACATAGGCGAAGAGGAAGCTCAGCGCGCTGACGAAGTGCAGGCTCTGATTGATGCGGCTGTGGTGATAGTAGCGATGGTCGTCCCAGCGCTGGATCCGCAGCTGCTCGAGATAATTCTTGATCATGCTCTTCCCCAAGATGCTTTCGGATACGGGGTTAAATGGATTCGATGTACGCCGTGTGACAACATCATCTTGTCATGTGACGGCACGTAGCGGCGCGATGGCGCACGACGCCCGCGCACGACGTCACGCCGCCTTGGCGATGTCGACCTTACGGAAGCGCACCAGCGAGAAATGACCGAGCGGCGGGATCAAACGGCGCTCGGCGAGCTCGATGCCGTGGGCGCCGGCCAGCCACTTCGCATAACGCGACCAGGCGAACTCGGCGGTACGGAAGCCGAGCGGACGCACCACCGGCTGCAGCTTCTGTTCGATGAAGCGGCGCATGCCGGTGTCGGCACTGACGCGGGTGAGGATGATGAGCTCGCCGCCCGGGCGCAGCACGCGGGCGAATTCGTCGAGCGCCTTTTCGGGGTTCGGCACCGCGGTAACGACATATTGCGCCATGACGACGTCGAAGGAGTTGTCGGGGAATTCGAGCTTCTCGGCGTCCATCACCGCGAGACCCTCGACGTTCTTCAGATTGCCTGCGGCGACGCGGCGGCGCGCCTTGTCGAGCATCGCTTCCGAAATGTCGGTGCCGAAGATGCGCAGGTTCGGCGCGTAGAGCGGCAGCGAGATGCCGGTGCCGACGCCGACCTCGAGCACACGGCCGCCGATCTTGTTGGTGGCCGCGATCGCCGCCTGCCGGCCCTTGGCGAACACGCCGCCGAACACGAGATCGTAGACCGGCGCCCAACGATCGTAGGCCTGCTCGACCGTGCCGCGGGTGAGGTCGAGCTGCTGGGTGCCGTCAAGGTTCATGATCTTGGCCATCGATGAGGTTCTCGCTGTGGTTCTGATGAAAGATCAACCGCGCACCGGCCGCCGCGCCATGCGAGGCGAGGCGCGCAGGACGCGGCTGGGCTGAAGTGAGGTGAGGTTTCCGACGAACTGCCGCGCGCTGTTCTCCCAGGAACGCTCCAGCGCAAAATTGCGACAGGTCTCGCGCGACATGGTGAGTGCGCGCAGGCACGCGGCGCGCAGATCGTGGTCGATCGCACCGATCGGATGATCGGCGATGACGTCTTTCGGGCCGGTGACCGGAAACGCAGCAACCGGCGTGCCGCAGGCCAGCGCCTCGAGCTGCACCACGCCGAACGTATCGGTCAGGCTCGGAAACACGAACACATCGGCGGCGGCGAGATGCGCGGTGAGATCGGCGCCCTTCTTCTCGCCGAGGAAGACGGCATCAGGATATTTCTTTTCGAGCGCCGCCTTCTGCGGACCGTCGCCGACGACGACCTTGGTGCCGGGCAGATCCAGTGAGAGGAACGCTTCGAGATTCTTCTCCACCGCGACGCGGCCCATGGTCATGAAGATCGGGCGCGGCAGGTCGAGCCTGGCCGGCGCGTCAGGGTGGAACAGCTCGGTGTTGACGCCGCGGGTCCAGAAGCCGAGCCGCTTGAAGCCGCGCTCGGTCAGCTCCTGCCGCAGCGACGTCGTCGCCACCATGGTCATGGCGGCGGCATCATGGAAATGGCGCAGCACGGCATAGCCGACGGCGGCAGGGATGCCGGTCCGCACCGCGACATATTCGGGAAAGCGCGTCGTGTAGGAGGTGGTGAAGGCGAGCCGGTTGCGGCGGCAATAGGCCCGCGCCGCCCAGCCGATCGGACCTTCGGTCGCGATGTGCAGCGCGTCAGGTGCGGCCTTCTCGATCCGCCGCGCGATTTCTTGTCCCGAAGGCAGCGCAAAGCGCAGGCCCGGATAGGTCGGCAGCGGCCAGGACGGAAAGCCGTCCGGGGTGAGGAAGTCGATCTCGACATCGAGACCCTTCGCCGCATTCGCCAGCGAGGTCAGCGTCCGGACCACGCCGTTGACCTGCGGATGCCAGGCATCGGTCGCGATTAATACCCGCATGGGAAAATCCCGAGAGTTTGATGATTCTCAGGCATCGACCATCAACGAAGGATATTTCAGGCGTGTGACGTCATAGAAGTGTCGGCGGGCTGTTTTGTTCGTTAACGGGCCGGCACGGCCACGAAACTGTCATGAAACAATCCTTGCCGCCGTGAAACCGTTTTCGGTTTTCCGCGCAAATGTCCCGAAACGTTTTGCCGTTAGGAAGTCAGGCAACGGAGCACCGAAACGGTGCCGCGGTGGCCGAGACCACCGAGCAAACAGGGGCGATCACATGTTCAATCGGGATACGTTCAAGACGTTTTCGCGCGCCGTTGCTCTCGGCGCAGTCGCGATCTCCGCAATCGCATTTTCGGGTTCGGCCAAGGCCGCGCCGGTGCAGCTCTTCCCGTTCTTCCAGCCACTGCCGCCGATGGCCGCGCCGCAGCCGCTGCAGCCCTATCAGCCCTACCAGACGACGCCTTATCAGGCCGCGCCGTCCGAGGACCAGGACCAGGTCGAGATGCCGGCGCGCTTCCGCCGCCAGACCGTCTCCTACGCCACGCGCGAGGCGCCGGGCACCATCATCATCGATACGCCGAACACCTATCTCTATTACGTGCTCGGTAACGGCCAGGCGCTGCGCTACGGCATCGGCGTCGGTCGCGATGGCTTCACCTGGTCCGGCATCCAGTCGGTGACCAAGAAGGCAGAGTGGCCGGACTGGACGCCTCCGCCGGAGATGATCGCCCGCCAGCCTTATCTGCCGCGCCATATGGCCGGAGGCCCCGGCAATCCGTTGGGAGCCCGCGCCATGTATCTCGGCGGCACCATCTACCGCATCCACGGCACCAACGCGCCCGAGACCATCGGCAAGCACGTCTCCTCCGGCTGCATCCGCATGACCAACGACGACGTCACCGACCTCTATTCGCGCGTCAACGTCGGCACCAAGGTCGTGGTGCTGCCGATGACGGAGCGCCGCGCCGAGCTCGGAACCGCGACGCGCTGAATTGGCAGGACATTGTGACGCAAACGGCCCCGGAACCCACCGGGGCCGCTTTCGTTTGCCCTCGACATGTCGACGCGCGCGCTTGCTGCGGCGCGATCCCCAATGGAGGCGCAGATGCAATCACGCCTGCTCGTCTTGCCAAGCACATGGCCGCGCGCGATCGCCGGCGCCGGAGCATTGACGCTGCTGTTGTCCGCTCCCTCCTCGCTCGCACAGCAGCCGGCGAGCGATGAGGCGGCCCACCAGGCCTTCAACAATTCCTGCCGCACCTGCCACTCGGCGAAAGAAGGCGACAACCGTCTCGGCCCTAACCTCAACAAGATCGTCGGGCGCAAGGCCGGCTCGCTGCCGGACTACAATTATTCGTCCGCAATGAAGGAAGCCGGCTTCGTCTGGGACCAGGACAAGCTCACGCGCTTCATGGTCAAGCCGGACGAGGTGGTGTCGGGCAACAAGATGCAGCCCTATGGCGGCATCTCGGCGGAGGAAGCGGCAAAGGTGGTTGCGTATTTGCAGGCGGCAGGATCGCAATAGCGGCACCTGCGCCGGCTTTGGGCTTGCATCGGAAGTCGCGGCGCATCCTTCGAGACGCCCGCCTGAGGCGGGCCCTCAGGATGAGGGCTGAGTGTGTGGCTTCCGGCAGCTCGACGGAAGACCTTTTGCTCCCACCAATGCTTGCCGGCAATGAACGAGATGCCAGTTAGCCTCATCCCGAGGAGCGCGCCCTTGCGCGCGTCTCGAAGGACGAGGCGTTCACACCCGCGGAAGTTCGCCGCTCCGCGATCAGCCTCAGCCATGCCGCCGAATGAAACGCGCTCATCAGGAGATACATCGGCACCATCCCGCCGAGCACCGAGCCGTGCCCGGCGGCGCAAAGCATGTCCGCCGGCCCACTCCCGGCCACGGCCGTCAACACGGCCATGGTCGCGAAGGTCGGCGTGGCCGCCAAGGCCAGCCATCGGGCGACGTGGCGCGCGGCCACAACGCCCTTGCGGCCGGCGCCGGCGGTTGCGCTGACGGGACTAGTCACGTCCTTCCGCCGCCTCTTTGCGAAAGGCCTTCTCGCCGGCCTCGGAAATCTCGACCCACTTCTTGTCGGGCGCCGCATCTTCCGTGTAGCTGTCGTGCCAGTTCCACCATTTGTAGGTCGGCGTCTGCGGATATCCCTTGGGCGAGTCCTCCCAGACCTCCTGACGGCCGAGCGGGGTGATGTCGAGGTAGTTCCAGGTGCCGCCCATCTGCTCGTCGCCGCGGCTCTTGACGAAATAGGTGCGGAAGATTCGGTCACCGTCGCGGTAGAACACGTTGGTGCCGTGCCATTCGTCCACGCCGAAATCGGCATCGAAACTGTCGGTGACGGTGACCCACGGCATGATCCAGCCCATCCGCTGCTTCAGCCTGATGATATCGGCCTGCGGCGCGCGCGAGGCGAACACCAGCGTGGTGTCGCGGGCATTCAAATGCGCGACGTGGGCGACCTGGTCGGCCACCATGGAGCAGCCGCGGCAGGCGTGATCGGGCCAGCCGAACACGCCCGGCTCGAAGAAGGCACGGTAGACGATCAGCTGCCGCCGCCCCTGGAACAGGTCGAGCAGACTAAGCTTGCCGCCGGGCCCCTCGAACGCATAGGTTTTGGTCACTTGCATCCACGGCATGCGCCGGCGCTCGGCGGCCAGGGCGTCGCGGGCACGGGTATGCGCCTTCTCCTTCACGAGCAGTTGCTGACGGGCTGCCTCCCAGTCCTGCGGCGACACCACCGGCGGTGTTTGCATGCCAGCCTGTCCGTTATTCCGTTCGTTTTGGGCTAATGTCATCATGACTCTCCAAATCTCCTGCATGGGCGATCGGCCTGCGTCTTCCAGAACCGCTCGCCCCTCACCGCACATGGTCGGTTCGACAACGATTTCTGGCACCGCGCGGTTGCGCGGTGGGAGTAACAAGTGTGGCGGGATTTGAATGGAATCTCTGATCACGGCCGCCGCGCGCGCGCTCGAGGCCGGTGATCCGCTCGGCGCGCTGAACCGGGTTGCGTTGCGCAACGACGCGCCGTCGCTGGCGCTGCGCGGCATCGCGATGGCGCAGCTCGGCGATCTCGCCAAGGCCAAGTCGCTGCTGCGAAGCGCCGCGCGCGCGTTCGGCCCGCGCGAGGCGGTCGCGCGCGCCAGATGCGTGGTCGCCGAAGCCGAGATCGCGCTGGTCTCGCGCGATCTAAGCTGGCCGGACAAGGCGCTCGCCGCGGCACGGGCGGCCCTCGAAAAGCATGGCGATCTCGCCAACGCGGCGCATGCCGGACACATTGCGGCGCGGCGTCTTCTCCTCCTCGGACATGTCGACGAGGCAGAGCATACGCTCGCCGAGCTTAACCCCGCCCCGCTCCCGCCCACCTCACAAGTCGTTCGCGAGCTCGTGCTGGCCGGCATCGCCATACGGCGGCTCAGAACCAAGGATGCGCGCGCGGCGCTCGCGCGGGCAGCCCGCGCGGCGCAACTGGCTGATATCCCCGCGCTCACGGCCGAGGTCGAAAGCGCAAGCCGCGTGCTCGACACGCCGGCGGCACGCCTGATCGTGCACGGCGACGAGCGGCCCCTGCTGCTGGAGGGAATCGAGAATCTCGCAGCATCCGAGGCGCTCGTCGTCGACACCTTCCATCATTCGGTCCGCAGGCGCGGCACCGTCGTGCCGCTCGGCACCCGGCCGGTGCTGTTCGCCCTCGTTCGCATCCTGGCGCAGGCCTGGCCTGCGGACGTCTCGCGGCAGATTCTGATCGCAGGTGCGTTTCACGCCAAACATTTCGATGAATCGCATCGCGCGCGGTTGCGCGTCGAGATCGGACGGCTCCGCACCAAGCTCAAACCGCTCGCCGACGTCTGCGCAACGAAACAGGGGTTTGCGCTGGCGCCGCGCAAGACGCGCGAAATCCTCGTGCTGGCGCGGCCGGTGGAGGAAAAGCACGCCGCTATCCTCGCGCTCCTCTCCGACGGCGAGCCCTGGTCGAGCTCGGCGCTCGCGCTGGCGCTCGGAACGAGCGCGCGCACGGTGCAGCGGGCCCTCGACGAACTGGCGCGGTCGAACAAGGTGCAATGCTTCGGACATGGCCGGGCGCGGCGCTGGATGACGCCGCCCGTCCCGGGTTTCCCGACAGGCTTGTTACTCCCCGCGCCGCTGCTGAAGATGTAACGTTAAGATCACAGGGAACGAGCAGATGAAGCGTTCAGCCGCCGAAATCGTCAGGGAGTATGGACCGTTTGAGGGCGTCGAGGCCGTGCATGGCGTCACCTATGACGGCAGCCATGTCTGGTTCGCATCCGGCGACAAATTGAACGCGGTCGACCCGGCCAGCGGCAAGGTCGCGCGCTCCATCGACGTGGCCGCGCATGCCGGCACGGCATTCGACGGAAGGCACCTGTTCCAGATCGCCGAGGATCGCATCCAGAAGATAGATGCGGCCTCAGGCAAGGTGCTCACCACCATTCCGGCGCCCGGCGGCGGCGGCGATTCCGGCCTGGCCTGGGCCGAGGGATCGCTGTGGGTCGGGCAATATCGCGAGCGCAAGATCCATCAGGTCGATCCGGACACTGGCAAGGTTCTTCGCACCATCGAGAGCAAGCGCTTCGTGACCGGGGTGACCTGGGTCGACGGCGAGCTCTGGCACGGCACCTGGGAGAACGAAGAGAGCGACGTGCGACGGATCGACCCTGAGACGGGTAAGGTGCTCGAGCAGCTCGACCTGCCGGCCGGGACGATGGTTTCAGGATTGGAATCCGATGGCGGCGATCGCCTGTTCTGCGGCGGCGGCGCCGCCGGCAAGGTGAGAGCAGTCCGCCGTCCCAGGCGCAGCTAAGTCACGGTGAAATGAGCGCGCGCCTCGTCCTTCGAGACGACCGCTTCGCGGTCTCCTCAGGATGAGGCTAAGCAACATCGGCGTTCGTTGAAACTGGCGCCGCCCGCTCGGTCCTCATCCTGAGGGCCCGCCGACGGCGGGCGTCTCGAAGGATGGCCACAGTCGAGATCGCGGCTATGTGCGATTGCCCGGCTTGCGGGACAGGGCTCCCTGCAAGCGAAGCACCTGTGTAGAACCTCAAACCGGCGCCGTTAACCCATTCGCCGCAATTCCACCCCATCGGTGCGCTCTAGCGCCCTTCTCGCTCGCCCTGTAGAATCCCGGCCGGGGCGGCTTGGGGGATTGATGCGGCTAACGTTGAATCTGAAGACTATCCTGGTCGGCGTCGCCGTGCTCGCGGCGTCGTTCTTCGTCAGCCTGAAGGCGATGGACTGGCTGTCGCCGCGCGCGACGAATTCGGCGCCACCGGTCGCGCAATTGCCGCCGCTGCCGCCGGTCGCGAAGAGCTCGATCGTGATCGCGCCGGTCGCCATCGCGATCTCGGCGATCCGCGAGCAGGCCGAGAAGGCCGCGCCACGCAATTTCTCAGGGAAGGCCGACAACCCGATCTCGCAGATCCTGGAGAACGCCGACATCGGCTGGTCCGCTGTGCGCGGGCCGATGGCGGCGGCCGGCGACAAGGACGTGCTCACGATCTCGACGCCGCTGTCCGGCAAGCTGAACGTGACGGGCTCGCTGTCGGCGAAGGCCACGGGCGCGCTCGGCGAGGCGCTCGGCAGCGTGCTCGGCGGTGATGCTGCGAAACGGATCGGCGCCGTCAACATCAAGAATTTGAATGCCAGCGCCGAGATCAAGGGCAACGTGGTCGTCACCTCCCGCCCGAAGCTCGCGGCCAACTGGCACCTCGAGCCCAATCTCGGCGCCCAGGTCAATCTCGGCGACACCAACCTTGCGGTGGCCGGCGCCAAGGTCAACGTGCCGGCGCAGGTCAAGCCGCTGATCGACAAGAATGTCGGCGAGCAGATCAACATCGTCTCCGAACGCATCCGCAACGATCCGAGCCTGCGCGAGAATGCGAAGTTGCAATGGGCCAAGGCGTGCCGCTCGATCCCGCTGCAGGGATCTAGCTCCTCGGCCACGCTTCCGCCGCTCTGGCTCGAGATGAAACCGATCCGCGCCATCGCCGCGCAGCCGCGCGTCGACGCGCAGGCGGTGACGCTGCTGATGGGCCTGGAAGCGGAGACCCGCGTCACCTCGACGCCGACCAAGCCGGACTGTCCGTTTCCCGACAAGATCTCGATCGTGCCGCCGACCGGCACCGGCGTGAACATCGGCGTGCCGATCGACGTGCCCTTCACCGAGATCAACAAGCTGATCAGCGCGCAGATGGTCGGCCGCACCTATCCCGAGGACGGCTCCGGCCCGGTCGACGTCACCGTGAAGAGCGCCAACGTGATCCCGTCGGGCGACCGGCTGCTGATCTCGCTGCTGGTCCGCGCCAAGGAGAAGAAGAGCTGGCTCGGCCTCGGCGCCGAGGCGACCGTCCACATCTGGGGGCGGCCGGTGCTCGATCAGGCGCAACAGACGCTGCGGCTCACCGACATCCAGCTCGCGGTGGAATCCGAAGCTGCGTTCGGCCTGCTCGGCGCCGCGGCGCGCGCCGTCGTGCCGCAGATGCAGCAGGCGCTGCTGCAGAAGGCGACGCTCGACCTGAAGCCGATCGCCGCCAACGCCCGCGAGAAGATCGCCGCCGCGATCGCCGATTACCAGAAGAGTGAGGACGGCCTCAAGGTCGACGCCAAGATCGACAGCCTGACGCTGGCCGACATCGCCTTCGATTCCAAAACGTTGCGTGTGGTCGCGGAGGCCGGCGGCTCGCTGAATGTGTATGTGAGCAAGCTGTCGGGAATGTAGCGCGCGCGCTCACGGCATGGCTGTCGCATTTGAGAGCTGTCCCTGCGCCCATCCTTCGAGACGCCCGCCTTTGGCGGGCCCTCAGGATGAGGCTGGAGTGTGCGGCAGCCGTTTCAACGAGCACCTATGCCGCTTAGCCTCATCCTTAGGAGACCGCAAAGCGGTCGTCTCGAAGGACGAGGCGCACAAGCTGCCGCCGCGAATCGTATGCGATAGCCTGCACTCCCGCGCCTCTTCATCGCTTGCGCCGCTGGCATTCTCATCGGAGGATGCTAAGCTGCCCCTCGCAACCTCGAACGAGGTTCTGACAAGCATTGTAGCGGCAAGCCGAGGACAACATGGAAGCCGGCATGGTCACGCCCGCGCCGGCATTGGTGCGCTTTTCCGGCATTCAGAAGACCTATGATGGCGAGCACCTCGTGGTGAAAAACCTCGATCTCGACATCAGGAAGGGCGAGTTCATCACCCTGCTCGGCCCGTCGGGCTCGGGCAAGACGACCACGCTGATGATGCTGGCCGGCTTCGAGGTGCCGACCCATGGCGAGATTTACCTCGCGGAACGGCCCATCAAGAACATGCCGCCCCACAAGCGCGACATCGGCATGGTGTTCCAGAACTATGCCTTGTTTCCGCACCTGACGATCGCCGAGAATATCGCCTTCCCGCTATCCGTTCGCAAGACGAGCAAGGCGGAAGCGCAGGAGCGCGTCAAATCGGCGTTGCGCATGATCAAGATGGAAGCCCTGGCGCACCGGCGGCCCGGACAGCTGTCCGGCGGCCAGCAACAGCGCGTGGCGCTGGCCCGTGCGCTGGTTTTCAACCCGCAGCTCGTGCTGATGGACGAGCCGCTCGGCGCCCTCGACAAGCGCCTGCGCGAGCAGATGCAGCTGGAGATCAAACAACTGCACGAGAGGATGGGCATCACGGTCGTCTACGTCACCCACGATCAGAGCGAAGCGCTCACCATGTCGGACCGCATCGCCGTGTTCAACGACGGCATCGTGCAGCAGATCGACAGGCCCGACGCGCTGTACGAGCATCCGGTGAACAGCTTCGTTGCCCATTTCATCGGCGAGAACAATGTGCTGGCCGGCACCGTCGAGACGGTCAACAAGGACTATTGCCGCGTCGCGTTGACCGGCGGCGGCGCCGTGACCGCCCGGGCGATCAATGTATCGGGCCCGGGCGCATCGACCTCGCTGTCGGTACGGCCGGAGCGGATCGCCATTGTCACGGACGGCAGCTCCAGCGACGGAGCAAACCGCCTGCCGGCGAAGGTGCAGAACACCATCTATCTCGGCGACCATGCGCTGGCCGTGCTCGACGTCGCCGGCAACGCCGAGTTCATGGTCAAGCTTCAGCCGGGGGCGCATCATGATCTCACACATGGCGAAAGCGTCTTCATCAGCTTCCGCCCGGACGATTGCCTCGCCCTCGATCCCGTCTGATCCAGCGCAAGCGGGCCTGAGAACAATCAACCTCAACGCCACTCACATGAAAGAAGGAACCAAGACCATGCTGAAGCGCAAGATTGGCAAGATTGCTCTGGGTTTCGCCGCCGCGCTCGGTGCCAGCGCCGCGCTGGCGACGGTCGCACAGGCGCGTGACCTCACCGTGGTGTCGTGGGGCGGCGCGTACCAGGAGGCCCAGAAGAAGGTCTATTTCGAGCCGTTCAAGAAGGCGGCCGGAATTGCCATGAACGACGAGTCCTGGGACGGCGGTGTCGGCGTGCTGCGGGCCAAGGTGCAGGGCGGCGCCGCCACCTGGGACGTCGTCCAGGTCGAGAGCGACGAACTGGCGGTCGGCTGCGAGGAAGGCCTGTTCGAGAAGCTGGACTACACCAAGATCGGCGGCGAGGCCGCCTATATCCCGCCATCGGTCAATCCGTGCGGCGTCGGCGCCATCCTCTACGATTTTGTTCTCGGCTACGACAAGGACAAGCTGAAGGACGCCCCGAAGGGCTGGGCCGACTTCTTCGATACCAAGAAGATTCCGGGCAAGCGCGCCCTCCGTCAGGGCCCGAAGACCACGCTGGAGATCGCGCTCATGGCCGACGGCGTCGCACCGAAGGACGTCTACAAGGTGCTTGCGACCGACGAGGGTGTCGAGCGCGCCTTCAAGAAGCTCGACACCATCAAGGGTGACATCGTCTGGTGGAAGGCCGGCGCCCAGCCGCCGCAACTGCTCGCCTCCGGCGAGGTGGCGATGACCTCGGTCTACAATGGCCGCATCGACACCGCCAACAAGAACGAGAAGAAGAACTTTAGCATGGTGTGGGACGGCGCGCTGTTCACTCTCGACAGCTGGGTCATTCTGAAGGGCAGCCCGAACAAGGACGCCGCCTACAAGTTCCTGGATTTCGTCGGCAAGGCGGAGAACCAGTCGAAACTGTCGGAGAACATCGCCTACGGCACCTCCAACAAGGACGCAGCCGGCAGGCTCTCGCCCGCCGTGCTGAAGGACCTGCCGACCGCGCCCGACAACATCAAGAACGCGGTCGAGATCAACGTCGCGTTCTGGCTCGAGAACATCGACCGCCTGACCGAGCGCTTCAACAAATGGGCCGCGAAGTAGCGCGCGGCCGAAATGGTGCAGGGAGCAAGTAGAGGATGCGTGGCGGATACCTCGCCCGTCGCGCATCCTTCGAGACGCCCGCCTACGGCGGGCCCTCAGGATGAGGTCTGAGTCTGTGGCAGCGATTCTACACGCACCGATGTCGAGGAGCCTCATCCTGAGGAGACCGCGAAGCGGTCGTCTCGAAGGACGAAGCGCGCGCTCGGGCCGCTCCAAACCTGAAGCGGCGAGGGATGTCCGGCCAAAGAGGCTGGCGCCGTGACGGATGGGCTCCTGACCAGCGCCAGCGCGCCGCCCGGGGTGCCGCTGAAGCGGCGATTGAGGCGCGCCGAGCGGGCACGGCAGCTCAAGGCGCTCGCGCTGGTCGCGCCGCTCCTCGTCTTCCTGCTCTTCACCTTCGCCGGGCCCATCGCCGGCATGCTGTGGCGCGCGGTCGATGACCGCGAGGTGCGTCAGGTCCTGCCTCAAACCATAGCTGCTCTCGCCGACTGGGACGGCAAGGACCTGCCGGACGAAAAGGCGTACGCGGCGCTCGCAAGCGACGTGCTGGCGGCACGCGCCGCCGGCACCATTGCGATTGCGGCCAAGCGGCTGAACTACGCGCTGAACGGTTTTCGCACGATCCTGACCAGCACCGCCCGCAATCTGAAGGCCGCGCCCGAACCCGGCACCGCCAAGGAGACTCTGGGCAAGATCAATCCGGCCTGGCGCGAACGCGCCACCTGGACGACGATCAAGGACGCCAGCGGTCCCATCACGGGCTTCTACCTTCTGGCGGCGCTCGATCTGACGCGGAATGCGGACGGCGCGATCGTCGCGGCGTTGCCGGACCAGGCCATTTACCGCCAGGTTTTCACCCGCACCTTCATCATCAGCCTCAGCGTCACCCTGCTCTGCCTGATCCTCGGCTTCCCGGTCGCCTACCTCTTGGCGACGCTGCCGCCGGAACGGTCGAACCTCTTGATGATCTTCGTCCTGCTGCCGTTCTGGACGTCGCTTCTGGTCCGCACCTGCGCCTGGATCGTGCTGCTGCAGAGCAAGGGCGTCGTCAACGACAGCCTGCGCTGGCTTGGCATCATCGACGAGCCGTTGCGCCTGATCTACAACCGCTTCGGCGTCTGCGTCGCGACGACCCACGTTCTCCTACCCTTCATGATCCTGCCGCTCTACAGCAGCATGAAGGCCATTTCGCCAGCTTACTTGCGGGCCGCCGCCTCGCTCGGCGCACCACCCCTCACCGCTTTCTTGCGGATCTACCTGCCGCAAACCTTGCCCGGCATCGGCGCGGGAAGCCTGCTCGTCTTCATCCTGGCGCTCGGCTACTACATCACGCCGGCGCTCGTCGGCGGCGCCGCCGATCAGATGATCAGCTACTTCATCGCGCTCTACACGACCGAAACGGCCAATTGGGGTCTGGCTTCGGCGCTCGGTGCGGTGCTGCTGCTGGCCACCATTCTCTTGGCGCTCGTCTACGGAAAGCTGGTGCAGGGCCAGCAGGTCACGGGGGGCATGAAGAATTGAGCGACAATTCCTCCTTGCGCACACAGAGCCAGCGCATCGCGTGGACGGCGACCATCGTCGTCTCCACGCTGGTGTTCATCTTCCTGATCGCGCCGATCCTGGCGATCATGCCGCTGTCGTTCAGCTCGGGCTCGTACCTCACCTATCCGCTGCCGGGCCTGTCCTTGCGCTGGTACGACGACTTCATCACGTCGCCGCGCTGGATGAATTCGTTGAAGAACAGCGTGATCATCGGCGTGGCCTCGACGGCACTGTCCATGGTGCTTGGCACGCTGGCCGCGCTGGGGCTGGCGCAGTGGAAGAGCCGTCTCAAACCGCTCGTTCTGGCCTTCGTGCTGTCGCCGGTCGTCGTGCCCGGCGTCATCACCGCCGTGGGCCTGTATTTCTTCTTCGCGCCGATCGGACTGACCGGCAGCTATCTCGGCCTCATCCTCGCCCACACCGCGCTGGCGACGCCCTTCGTTGTGATCACGGTCGGCGCGACCCTCCAAAGCTTCGACACCAATCTGGCGCGCGCCGCCGCCTCGCTCGGCGCCTCGCCGCTTGAGGCGTTCCGCCGCGTGATCCTGCCGCTGATCCTGCCTGGCCTCGCATCGGGCGCGCTGTTCGCCTTCGCGACCAGCTTCGACGAGGTGGTGATCGTGCTGTTCATGGCGGGTCCCGAGCAGCGCACCCTGCCGCGCGAGATGTTCAGCGGCATCCGCGAGAACATCAGCCCGACCATCACCGCCGCGGCATTGATCCTGACTACGGTGTCGGTCATCCTCCTCGCCACCATGGAAGCCTTGCGCCGCCGCAACGAACGGCTCAAGGCCGGCGGCTGAAGCGGCGGTGCAACTTCTCCCTCTCCCCGCCTGCGGCCGCAAGCGGGGCGAGGTGAAACAGACACGACAGCGCGCCCGGTGAAAACCGGGCGCGCTTCGTCTACTCGCTCAGGACCGCATTACTCCGAATACTTGAACTCCGGCATGTTCTTCAGCTCGTCCTTGCTGGCATTGAACACGGCGTGATCCGGATACCATTTCGACGAGGACGACGTCGTGGTCGTCGCGGTCTTGTCGGTGCCGGTCGCAGCGCCCGTGGTCGTCGTCGCCGCGGGCTTCGCGCCCGGATTCGTGGCAGCGCCGGTATAGGCAACGGCCTCATTGACGAACTTCAGCTTCTCATAGGGCACGGCGACCAGATGCTCGCCCATACCGAGGAAGCCACCGACGCCGATCACGGCGATCTTGATGGCGCCGCTCTTGTCCATCAACAGATCGTTGATGGAGCCGATGTTCTCGTTCGCTTCGTTATAGATCTTCAGGCCCGACATCTTCGAGGCGCGCCATTCGCCCGACGCCGTGGTGGTGGTCGTGGTGGCCGCCGCGGCCGGCGCCTTGTCGGTGGTGGCGGTCGGCGATTGCGCGAACGCAACGGTTGCAAGCAGTGCGGTGCCGGCGAGGCCGGCGGCGATCGATTTCGTCAGCATGTTGTCCTCTCCTTCACAAGAAACTCGTGTGGAGAAAACAGCGCTGATCACACGCAGTTCCTTGCGCGCGGCAATTTCGTCGCGCGATGCGCGAGTGCGAAAAAACCCGCAAGGACTGTTCCTGCGTCACTCAGGAACATTTTGCGGCGCACGGTTCCCCGCCGACGATCAGGCACCCTGGATGAAGCAAGATCGCGGCGAGGACCGCGCCGACCCGCGTCGCTCGGGGTCAGCTCTTGTAGTCGATCAAAAGCGCGGAGAAGTCGGAGCCCATGGATGAGCTGCCGTTGGCGCCGTAGGACGATGCCGAGGATTGCGATTGCTGCAGCGCCTGGAGGAATTGCTGGAGGATCTCGGCGGTGGTCTGGTCGCTGGACGTGCTGCTGGTCGTGTCGGTGGAGGACGACGAATCCGAGGAGCTGTCGTCCGGCGGCGGGCCGGGCGGAGGTCCGCCTGCGCCGCCGGGGCCACCCGCTCCACCCGCTCCGCTCGCGAAGGCGGACTGAAACACGCCCTTGAGCGCTTCGGCCTGGTCCGAGGTCAGCGTCCCGTTGGACACTTCATTCGAGATGAGGTCGTCGATCTTCGACTGCATGTCCTCCTTGGAGGGGCGCGTGCCGCTCGACTGGTCGCTCGACCGGCCCTGCTGGAGCGCCGTGTCGATGTCGGTCAGCGCCGTCGAGAGCGCGGACTGATCAGACGACGAGATCGTGCCGGCGGACACTTCCGATTGCAATTCCTGCTGCAGCCGCTGCAGCGGCGACTGGTAGTTGCCGGCGGAGGCCGCCGAAATCGAGGTCATGGATGGCTCCGTGGATATTGCGGGGTTTCGTCGCGGACCACGCCACGGTATGGTTAACGGACTTAACGAGACCTTGCCGCTCCGCAGGCGCGCGATTGCCGCCTGTTGCGGGAAGCTGGGCAGAAACAATCCGAAACAAAAATCTTCGCCATTTGGCCCGAATCTTGGACAAACAAAGCGCATGGCCATTCCCAATCCCAACATCCTGGTCGTCGAGGACGACCGCGAAACGCGGACGTTGATTGCGAAGTACCTGCGCAACAACGCCTGCAACGTCACCGCCGTGAGCGACGGCCGCGAGATGTCGCGCGCCATGGCCGATCACCGCATCGACCTCATCATTCTCGACGTCATGCTGCCCGGCGAGGACGGCCTCAGCCTGTGTCGCAAGGTGCGTGCCGAGGCACAGACGCCGATCATCATGCTGACCGCGCGCGGCGAGGACGTCGATCGGATCGTTGGCCTCGAGATGGGCGCGGACGACTATCTGCCCAAACCCTTCAACCCGCGCGAGCTGCTCGCCCGCATCAACGCGGTGCTGCGCCGCCAGGCCGCGGCGCAAGCGGCAAGCTCGATCGAAGGCGCCTCCACGCTCACCTTCGAGGGCTGGCACATCGATCTGCGGCTGCGCGAATTGCGCAATCCGGAAGGTGCGCGCGTCGCGGTGACCAGCGCCGAATTCGATCTCTTGCGCACGTTCTGCGAACGGCCCGGCCGCGTGCTGTCGCGCGACAGCCTGCTCGACCTCACGCAAGGCCGCAACACCGGCTCGTTCGAGCGCTCCATCGATGTGCTGGTCAGCCGCATCCGCCGCAAGATCGAGCCCAACCCGGCCGATCCCACCCTGATCAAGACGGTGCGCTCCGGCGGCTATCTGTTCACGCCGCGAACGCAGGTCGCAGTCCTTCAAGCGGCAAATTCTCAAGCGGCAAGCCCTCAAGCAGCGAGCACTGAAGCGGTTGCGGCGCCCCTGAGCAATTGAAGGGGACGCCGACGATGAGGCCGTTCGGGTTCTTTCACCTCAAGGGGATCGGCGGGCAGATCGCCGCGCTGGTGCTGGCTTCGACCGTCGCGCTCCATCTCGTCGTCACTACCGCCTTCCTGATCAGCCGGCCGGATCGCTCCGACATGCCGCCGGATGGCGCGCATCAACTGACCGATGCCGCGCTGCTGCTCGGCTCGGCCGAGGCCGGCGAGCGGCCGCGCCTCGTCGCCGATCTCGCGCGCGCCTTTCCCAAGCTCGGCATCGAACTGCTCGCCCCTGGCACCGTAAGCGTCGAGGAGAGCGACAATCAGCCCCTGCGCGGAATGCGCCGTCATCTCGGACGCGGCTACAAGGCGGTCCAGCTGGCCTCGAGCGGCCCCCAATCCCGCGTCGGCGTCGAGTTGCCCGACGGCACCATGATCGCCGGGCATGTCGACGGCGGGCCGCGGCCATGGTTCTGGGGGGCGCCCTGGCTGATGGCGCTGATGACCGCCTTCATCTGCGTCTCCGTGCTCGGCCTGTGGGCGGCGCGGGCGCTGGCCGCTCCGCTGTCATCCTTTGCCAAGGCCGCCGAGAATTTCAGCCTGGACGGCGGGGCAGAACCCCTGCCCGAGCGCGGTCCGGAAGAGATCCGCTCGGTGGCGCGCGCGCTCAACCGCATGCACGAGCGGATCGCCCGCCTGATGTCGGATCGCACCCGCATGCTGGCCGCGATCAGCCACGATCTGCGCACCCCGATCACGCGTCTGCGCCTGCGTGCCGAGTTCATCGAGGACGAGACCAACCGCAAGCGCATGCTGATCGACCTCGACCAGATGCGCGCGATGCTGGAGAGCGTGCTGTCGCTGCTGCGCAACGACCGCAAGGTCGAAGCCGTGACGCTGGTCGACATCGCCAGCACGCTCCAGCTCGTCACCGACCAGTTCGGCGACATGGGCCATGTCGTGCATTATGACGGACCGGCGTCCGCGACCGCCGCCGCGCGGCCCGACGATCTGCATCGCGGCGTCACCAACCTCGTCGAGAACGCGGTGCGCTTCGGCGCCGAGGTGACGATCCGCCTCGACGTCTCGGGCAGCAGGCTCGTCATCGACGTCGAGGACGACGGTCCCGGCATTTCGGATGCGCGCAAGCAGGAGATGCTGGAGCCGTTCGTGCGCGGGGACGATGCGCGCACCATGGACGAGTCCACCGGCTTCGGGCTCGGCCTGTCGATCGCGCGCGCCATCGCGCTCGCCCATGGCGGCGAGCTGTCCCTGCACGACCGCGCCCCGCACGGACTGATCGTGCGGATGCAATTGCCGCTCTGGCAGCAGCCTAGGCTTGCGGCGGCTTAAGATCGCCCCTTACGCTGCGAGCGGCGGATGCTCGACGGCCACCTCGTCGTAGATGGCCACCGCCTCGAAGCGGTAATTGCAGGCGTGGCAGGTCCAGAGATAGCGGACGCACCCCTCGCCCGGCTCGATCCAGTCGGGCTGCGGGATCGGCGCGCCGCATTGGGCACAGGGATTCTGCCTAGGGATGTCGCTGAGGATTGCTTTTGTCATGGCACCTCTCCCGATTTGCGGCGTCTTCCTACTCGCTTTCGCGCGCCCGCGCGAATAGACAGCTTTGCTGCCGCGAGCGGACCGCGCCCTGAGGGAACCGATACGCCGGCATTGCGTCGTAACAACGGCTCGGCGCCGCAAAATCGCAAGCGGCGGCGTTTGGTCACATCATCGCCGCGTTCGGAAGGCCTAACGGCAGCCGGGCGCAGGTCATTTAAGGGGCCTCATTTAAGGGGCCTCAGGGATATCTGATGAAAATTTTACGCATTGCCGCGCTGCTCGCGGCCGGACTGACATTGCCGCAGGCCGCGTTCGCCGGCGAAGCCGAATATGCCGAGATGGTCGCGGCCCATGCCCGCGCCAACGGCGTGCCGGAAGCGCTGGTGCATCGCGTGATCATGCGCGAGAGCCGCTATCAGCCGCACCTCGTCGGCCGCGGTGGCACCATCGGCCTGATGCAGATCAAGCTCGCGACCGCCCGCGGGGTTGGTTACACCGGCGATGCCGCGGGCCTGCGCGATCCCAACACCAACCTCACCTATGCCGTGAAATACCTCGCCGGCGCCTATCGCGCCGCCAACGGCGACCACGCCCGCGCCGTGCGTTATTTCGCCGGCGGCTATTACTACGCCGCCAAGCGCCAGCGGCAGGAGGCCGTGCAGGTCGCCAGCATGGGCGACACCAATATGGGCAATATGGGCCAACCCTGGCTCGAACCGAACGGCAATCCGCAGCCGATGTTCGGCAACGTGCCGCATCGGAAGCTCGCCCAGCGCCTCCGCAACGCGCGGGCGCAGGCGATGAAGTAACTGCGGCAGCGTGCAACGCTGCTGCGCAGAGCCGGGACCCAGCGTCCCACATAAGAGCGTCCCACATAAGCATGGGCCCCGGCTCTGCGACGCATCACGCCGCGCTGGACGATGCTTCGCATCGCCAGGGGCGCGCTGCATCGCATCCGGGGCACAGCTGCGGTTCCCACCTAACGCGTTGACCACCCCGTCCCGCTGTCCTACATTAGACCCGTTCCGAGGGGTGCTCCGAGGAGGAGCTGAGATACCGCTAAATGGGCAATACCGCCCAGGACCGCGGTGACCCTTTGAACCTGATCCGGGTCATGCCGGCGAAGGGACAGGGATGTTGCAGAACACCAAGCGACCGGATTCACCGGTATCCATCATCGGCGCAGGCATTGCCGGAGCCTGGCAAGCCCTGTTGTTTGCGCAGGCCGGCCATGCCGTGACCTTGCACGAGCGCGGTGACGAGGCGATGACGGACGCCAC
The DNA here is from genome assembly GCF_004114535.1 of Bradyrhizobium nanningense. GTDB lineage: Bacteria > Pseudomonadota > Alphaproteobacteria > Rhizobiales > Xanthobacteraceae > Bradyrhizobium > Bradyrhizobium nanningense. The sequence goes on along the minus strand of NZ_LBJC01000020.1, from coordinate 42,067 downwards.
CAGCCATTGGGCCGGCGGCATGCTCGCGCCCTATTGCGAGGCCGAGGTCGCCGAACCCATCATCAGCCGCCTGGGGCTGCGCTCGCTCGACATCTGGCGGCGCGAGCTGCCCGACACGCCGTTCAACGGCTCGCTCGTCGTCGCCCATGCGCGCGAACGCAACGATTTCGAGCGCTTTGCCCGCATGACCGAGGACCACCGCCGGCTCGACGCCGCCGGCCTCGCCGAGCTGGAGCCGTCGCTGGAGGGCCGCTTCCGCGACGCGCTGTTCTTCCCCGCCGAGGGCCATGTCGAGCCGCGCCGCGTGCTGCCGCAGCTGCACGAGCGCATCCGCGCCGCCGGCGGCACCATCAAGTTCGAAAGCGACGTCACCGCGAATGATCTCGACGGCATCGTGATCGACTGCCGCGGCCTCGGCGCGCGCGACGAGCAGAGCGAGCTTCGCGGCGTCAAGGGCGAGATGATCCTGATCGAGACGAGCGAGGTGCAGCTTGCCCGCCCGGTGCGGCTGATGCATCCGCGCTGGCCGCTCTACGTGATCCCGCGCGAGGACAATCTGTTCATGCTGGGCGCGACCTCGATCGAGGCCGAGGACACCGGCGTCAGCGTCCGCTCCGCGCTGGAGCTCTTGGGCGCGGCGTATGCCGTGCACCCGGCCTTCGGCGAAGCCCGCATCGTCGAGTTCGGCTCGGGGCTTCGCCCCGCCTATCCCGACAATCTGCCGCGCATCGGCATTCGCGGCCGCAGGATCACCGTCAACGGCCTCTATCGCCACGGCTTCCTGATCGCCCCCGCGCTCGCCGAGCTGACACTCGCCTATGTCGAGCGCGGCCAGATCGACAACGAGGTGATGCAATGCTTGTGATCGTCAACGGCGAGCAGCGCGAGGTGAATTCCGCAAGCGTCGACGCGCTGCTGTCCGAGCTCGATTACGAGGGCAGCCATTTCGCGATCGCGCTCAACTACGACGTCGTGCCGAAGAGCCGCTGGGCCGAGACGAGCCTGAAGGCCGGCGACGAGATCGAGATCATCACGCCGCGGCAGGGAGGGTGAGGATGATGAATGCACTCTATTTGTCGCCGCGACGCCTGCCAAACACTCCGCTGTCATCGCCCGGCTTGACCGGGCGATCCAGTACGCCGCGGCTTCACGGTTCTAGCCACCCTGCCGCGGCGTACTGGATCCCCGCTTTCGCGGGGATGACACCGCAATCAAAGGAGACACCTCCCACATGGTGACCTTCTACGGCAAAACCTTCGCCTCGCGCCTGCTGATCGGCAGCGCGCTCTATCCCTCGCCGGCGATCATGCAGTCGGCGATCCGCGCCTCCGGCTCGAACATCGTCACCGTGTCGCTGCGGCGCGAATCCGCCGGCGGCAAGACCGGGGACGCGTTCTGGAAGCTGATCCGCGAGCTCGACGTCACCGTGCTGCCGAACACCGCCGGCTGCCGCAGCGTGCGCGAGGCCGTGACCACGGCCAAGCTCGCGCGCGAATTGTTCGCGACGTCCTGGATCAAGCTGGAAGTGATCGCCGACAACGACACGCTGCAGCCGGACGTCGTCGGCCTGGTCGAGGCCGCGACCATCTTGGTCAAGGACGGCTTTGAAGTGTTCCCCTATTGCACCGAGGATCTTTCTGTTGCCAACCGCCTGGTCGATGCCGGCTGCAAGGTCGTGATGCCGTGGGCAGCGCCGATCGGCAGCGCGAAGGGCATCACCAATCGCGATGCGCTGAAGCTGCTGCGCGACCGGCTGCCTGACATCACGCTGGTGGTCGACGCTGGTCTCGGCGCGCCCAGCCACGCGGCGCAGGCGCTGGAGCTCGGCTTTGATGCCGTGCTGCTCAACACCGCCATCGCCAAAGCCGCCGACCCGGTCGCGATGGCCAAGGCTTTCCGCCTCGGCTGTGATGCCGGCCGCATAGCCTTCGAGGCCGGGCTGATGAACGCCCGCGACTTCGCCTCCCCTTCCACCCCTGTCGTTGGGACCCCGTTCTGGCATGCCGTATCCTGATCGTTTCTATCCAGTCGTCGACAGCCTCGGCTGGGTCGAGCGCCTGACCAAGCTCGGCGTCGGCACCATCCAGCTGCGCGCGAAAGAGCTCGACGACGGGCAGGCCTTGCAGATGGTCACCGATGCACTCGCGATCACTAAGGGCACGCAGGCCAAGCTGGTCGTGAACGATTATTGGCGCGCCGCGATCGTCGCCGGCGCCAAATATCTGCATCTCGGCCAGGAGGACCTCGCCGCCGCCGATCTCAAGGCGATCCGCGAAGCGGGCCTGTCACTCGGCATCTCCACCCATGACGATGCCGAGCTTGAAACCGCGCTCGCAGCAAAGCCGGATTACGTCGCACTCGGCCCGATCTTCTTCACCACGCTCAAATCGATGCGCTTCGAGCCGCAGGGCATTCCGAAGATCACCGAATGGAAGCAGCGCATCGGCACCATCCCGCTGGTCGCCATCGGCGGCATCAAGTTCGAGCACGCCGCGGAGATTTTTGCGGCGGGCGCGGATTCGATCGCTGTTGTCAGCGACGTCACGCAGAACGCCGATCCGGATGCGCGCGTGCGGCAATGGCTCGGCCTGTCCACGGAGGCTGCGTGATGCATGTCCCGTTCCCACCCCACATTCCACTGTCATCGCCCGGCTTGACCGGGCGATCCAGTACGCCGCGGCTTCTCGGCTCTAGCCGCACCGCCTCTGGAATACTGGATCCCCGCTTTCGCGTGGATGACAGCGGTATTTGCCTCTCGCGCAGCGACATGAACGAATTAAAACGGAGGATCCCATGAACATCCGCTCCAACCCCGACAAGACCATCCCCGCCGTCACCACCGGTCCCCTTCCCTCCTCGCGCAAGATCTTCGCGTCCCCCGATGCCGCGCCCGATCTGCGCGTGCCGCTGCGCGAGATCATCCTGTCCGAAGGCGCCGGCGAGCCGAACCTGCCGGTCTACGACACCTCGGGGCCCTACACCGACCCCAGCGTCACCATCGACGTCAATGCCGGCTTGGCGCGCAACCGCAAGCAATGGGTGCTGGAGCGCGGCGGCGTCGAGGAATATGAGGGCCGGCAGATCAAGCCGGAGGACAATGGCAGCGTCTCCACCGACAAGGCCGCGCGCGCCTTCTCGGCCTATCACAAGCCGCTGCGCGGCCTCGACGGCCACAAGATCACCCAGCTCGAATTCGCCCGTGCCGGCATCATCACCAAGGAGATGATCTACGTCGCCGCGCGCGAGAACCTCGGCCGCAAGCAACAGCTCGAGCGCGCGGAAGCAGCCCTGGCCGACGGCGAAAGCTTCGGCGCCTCCGTGCCCGCTTTCATCACCCCGGAGTTCGTTCGCGACGAGATCGCGCGCGGCCGCGCCATCATCCCCTCCAACATCAACCACAGCGAACTCGAGCCGATGATCATCGGCCGCAACTTCCTCACCAAGATCAACGCCAATATCGGCAACTCGGCGGTGACGTCTTCCGTCGAGGAAGAGGTCGAGAAGATGGTGTGGGCGATCCGCTGGGGCGCCGACACCGTGATGGACCTTTCGACGGGCCGCAACATCCACACCACCCGCGAATGGATCTTGCGCAACTCGCCGGTGCCGATCGGCACCGTGCCGATCTACCAGGCGCTGGAGAAGTGCAACGGCGATCCGGTGCAGCTCACCTGGGAGCTCTACAAGGACACGCTGATCGAGCAGTGCGAGCAGGGCGTCGACTATTTCACCATCCACGCCGGCGTGCGCCTGCAATACATCCACCTCACCGCCAACCGCGTCACCGGCATCGTCTCGCGCGGCGGCTCGATCATGGCGAAGTGGTGCCTGGCGCATCACAAGGAGAGCTTCCTCTACACCCATTTCGACGAGATCTGCGACCTCATGCGCAAGTATGACGTCTCGTTCTCGCTGGGCGACGGCCTGCGTCCCGGCTCGATCGCGGACGCCAACGACCGCGCGCAGTTCGCGGAGCTGGAGACGCTCGGCGAGCTCACCAAGATCGCGTGGGACAAGGGCTGCCAGGTCATGATCGAAGGCCCCGGCCACGTGCCGATGCAAAAGATCAAGATCAACATGGACAAGCAGCTCAAGGAGTGCGGCGAGGCGCCGTTCTATACACTTGGACCGCTGACCACCGACATCGCGCCGGGCTACGACCACATCACGTCAGGCATCGGCGCCGCCATGATCGGCTGGTTCGGCTGCGCCATGCTCTGCTACGTCACCCCGAAGGAGCATCTCGGGCTACCCGACCGCAACGACGTCAAGACCGGCGTCATCACCTACAAGATCGCCGCCCACGCCAGTGATCTCGCCAAGGGCCACCCCGCCGCGCAACTGCGCGACGACGCCCTCTCCCGCGCGCGCTTCGACTTCCGCTGGAGCGACCAGTTCAACCTCGGCCTCGATCCCGACACCGCGAAGAACTTCCACGACGAGACCCTGCCGAAGGAAGCCCACAAGGTCGCCCATTTCTGCTCGATGTGCGGTCCGAAATTCTGCTCAATGAAGATCACCCAGGACGTACGCGACTACGCGGCAACGCTGAACGATCCGAACAGCGTTGGCATGTCGCTGGCCGGCACCGCCGAGGACGGCATGGCCAGGATGAGCGCGAAGTTTAAGGAGATGGGGAGCAGCGTTTATCTGGATGCGGAGAAGGTGAAGGAGAGTAATCGGGTGTTGTGAGACCACTAAATGAACGATGAAATGGGACCGAGCAGTTGCTCGTTCCCATTTCTCTGTAATTGATAGAATCTATTAGTGCCGTTTGCGGTGCTGATTTTTGAGCACGTATTCACTAAAGCTGAATTCGTCTTTCACGACGTCTGCAAATCCTGGAGCAAACTCGACATAGTCGCTTTGACCATACGATCCGATGTATACATCTTCGGTCTCGCCAACATCTCGCACCGGCGTCCAAAGGACGAAGCCATCAAACTCAAACTCGCTGACCGCGATCAGCAACTGGGAAATAAGTGATTTTGGCATATTCTCATTTACAGCGACGATCCACTTACCCACCCCCCACCGCCTCCCCGACCAACTCCGCCCCAACCTCCGCCTCGTCTTCGTCGGCACCGCCGCCTCGACGCGCTCGGCGGAGCTCGGGCACTATTACGCCCATCCCGGCAACCGCTTCTGGCGCGCGATTCATGAGGCCGGCATCACGCCGCGGCGCTATCAGCCAAGCGAGTTCGCGAGCCTGATCGAACTCGGGATCGGCTTCACCGATCTCTCCAAGACGGGCGCCGGGATGGATCACCAGATCGCGGCGGAGACGATCGACGTATCAGGCTTCAGGGCCAAGATGGAAACGTATCGGCCGCGGACGATTGCGTTCACGAGCAAGAAGGCGGCGAGCTTGTTTTACGGCAGGCCGTCGAGCGGGATTGCGCTCGGGCGGCAGCAGCGCCGTGAGAGCTTGCCGGAGATCTTCGTGCTGCCGTCGCCGTCCGGCGCGGCGTCGGGGCATTGGACACTGGAGCCGTGGCGCGAGCTGGCGGCGTGGATCGCCGCGTAGGTTCGGCGAACAATAGCGCGTCACATTCCGCTGTCGTCCCCGCGAACGCGGGGACCCATAACCCCAGGGAGTAGTTTGGCGGAGACTCGGCGTATCGGTACTGAGACTAACCGCACAGATAAATCACGCGGTATGGGTCCCGGCGTTCGCCGGGACGACATTGTTGGTTTGGCATCAGGCGTGGAAAGGATCGAACCGATGTCGGAATCCGCCCTCGTCGTTCGTCCTATGCAAGCTAAACCGCGATCAACTCGGAGCCTTCCGATGCCTCCCACCATCACCGCCTTCGAATCCTCGCCCGACCGCGGCAGGGGCCACGCGCGCGACATGCGCGTGCGCTGGGCACTGGAAGAGGTCGGCCAACCTTACGACGTTCGCCTCCTCTCCTTCGCGGCGATGAAGGCGCCCGCGCATCGCGCGCTGCATCCGTTCGGGCAGATCCCGACCTATGAGGATGGCGATCTCGCCTTGTTCGAGTCGGGCGCCATCGTGCTGCACATCGCCGAGCGCCACGATGGCTTGCTGCCGAAAGATGCCAATGCGCGCGCCCACGCGATCGCCTGGATGTTCGCCGCGCTCAGCACAATGGAGCCGCCGATCGTCGAGCTCACCATGGCCATGCTGTTCGAGCGCGACAAGAGCTGGTATGCGGAGCGGCTCCCCATGCTGCAGGAACGCGTCCGGACCAGGCTTGGCGAACTGTCCCGCCACATCAGTGATGCCGACTGGCTCGACGGCGCGTTCAGCGCCGGCGATCTCCTGATGGTGACGGTGCTGCGCCGGCTGAACAATTCGGGTTTGCTGGACGGCTATCCACTTGTCGCCGCCTATGTGGCCCGCGGCGAGGCGCGGCCGGCGTTCCGGCGGGCGTTCGATGCGCAGTTGGCGGTGTTCACCGCCGCATCGCGCTCGTAGGGTGGGTTAGCTGCGCGGCGGCGCGAAGCGGAGCCCGCGCGGCGTAACCCACCGCTTCTGTTACCGCGGACGCTGAAGTGGTGGGTTACGCCGAGCGATTACGCTTCGCGCAATCGCAGGACTAATCCTCAGTAGGACTAACCCACCCTACGCACCGCCCTACCGCATCGTGATCGCAAGGCCGCTGAGATCTGCGTTCGCCATCAGGCCGACCTGCGTTCCCGACAGCTCCAGCACAGCGCCCTTCTGGTTGGTCAGCACGATGGCGCGGGCGCCGGCGCCGACGGCAAGGCCGGCACCGGCGGCGCCATAGACCCCGGCGACGTCGGAGGGACGGTTGATGTTGCTGACGCGGCCGCGCAGCACGGTCTTGGAGCCTCCGAAGACGAGGCCGTAATCGAGGCCGCCGGTGGAGAGCCCATAGGTGCGGCCGCGGAAGCTGAGGACTCCGCTCCCGCCAGAGCCGCCGATGATCCAGCCCGCCTTGTAGATCGTCAGCGTCACGAAACCGCTGTCGGCCTCTGCCGCGGTCGAAAGTCCGGCCAGGGCGGCAATGGCGACCAGCGCGGCGCGAAGGGTGGATGCGAGCTTCATGGGGGTCTCCGGGGGGCTATTTTTTAGGGGGGACTCGAATCAGACGCGGCGAATGTATCTGATTGATCGGGGCGGCAACATGATGGGGGCGGCGTCAGTCGGGTTGTTCGCCAGACACTCAGCTGTCATCGCCCGGTTCAACCGGGCGATCCAGTATTCCAGAGGCCTTCGTCGGAGGGCTCGCTCTCGCCACGTCTGCCGCGGCGTACTGGATGCCCCGGTCAAGCCGGGGCATGACGACGGAGTGAGGGGCCATCGTCGAAGCCAACCGCATCATGCCATTCTGCCCCTGTCTTGCCCGACGGAGCAAATCCTCATTTTCGCTCTTCCCGAATTTGAAAAGCTCAATGATTTCCATCTCATGCCTACTGTGCATGGGGTTGTTTTCGCATTTTTTGGTTTGAGCGCCCCTCGCCTGCGGCTACCCTCAGGCCTTAGCGAACGTCTTTCGAGGTGATCCCATGCCGATCCAGCATTTCGCGCCCCCGCCGCACGTCAAGGCGCCGCCGCTGTCCTTTGCGACGCGCGTCGGCGATCTCCTGTTCGTCTCGGGCATTCCCGGCTTCGACGTCAATGGCGCGCTGCCTGATAGTTTCGAGGCGCAGTTCGCCAATGTCGTCGTCAACATCAAGCGCGTGCTGGACGAGGCCGGCGCCGGAATCCGGGACCTCGCCAAGGTCAACGTGCTCCTGACCCGCGCCTCCGACGTCGCCGCCATGAATGCGCTCTATGCCGGCGCCTTCGGCCCGCCGCCTTATCCGGCGCGCACGACCTGCGTGGTCCATGCGCTGCCCGATCCAAAGATGCTGATCGAAATCGAGGCGGTGGCCTCGCTAGCGAAGTGAGCCGCGCCTTGCGCGTGTGACTTGCCGGGCACTCCGCCAAACCAAGTGCCCTGCGCAGTCTGACATATCCGTGAACGGCCGCTCCCCGGCTTGCAAAGGACCTGCTTTTACCGCACGAATTTTCGGGTCACTCTTCCCCACAAGGAGATATTCCATGCGTCGCGTTCTCGCGCTCTGTGCCGTTGCCGGCATCGCTTCGTCCGTGTTCGCCGGGCCCGCATCCGCGGCGGTCGGCTATTACGTGATCCGCTGGGACAACACCGGCATCTGCCAGGTCTGGAACGAGGACCTGAAGTACAAGCCGTTCCAGTTTGGCGTGTCGACCTACAAGGTGGTCAGCAAGCCGCTGCCGACCTTCCAGGCCGCGTCCGACCTCCAGATCAAGCTGCGCGCCGAACGCCGCTGCACGCTCTAGGCTTGACGCGACAAGACGGATTTCAAGGACGGATCGCGCAAGCGGTCCGTCCTTTTCTTTTTGCAGGACCGCGGATTTGTCCCGCCGAAGTCAGCCATGGCGCGCGCGTTCTTTGAACCTGATCAACACGTCCAACTACTCACATCTTGTCCGGCGCGCATCCCCAAAAGCGTCCGGCACCAGCCCTCCCCGTCATTGCCGGGAGGCGCATCACATCATTCATTTCGAGGAGCTAATCATGCGTCGTATTTCCCTGCTGTGCGCTGCCGCCGGACTTGCCGTCACCTCGTTCGTCGCGGCGAGCCCCGCGGAGGCCAGCTATCACCTGATCCGCTGGCAGGACACCGGCTTCTGCCAGATCTGGGACGAGAGCATCCCGACCACGCCGTGGCCCTCCGACTATTCCCGCGTCAGCGCGAGCGTGCCGACCCTTGGTGACGCGCTCATGTTGAAGGATCATGCGTTGAAGAACGGCCACTGCAGCTGGTAATTCGATCGGCGGACGAAGGGCGGGCAAGGGCGCCAGCGTCCTTGCCCGCTCGTTTTTGATGAGACGCTCTCACGCGTCCTTGTGCGCGCCGGGATGGATCAGGACGTCGCGGGCGGCGGCGAGGTCGATGAAGGCTTGCGTGCTGCCGCCGTGGTCGGGATGCATGCCCTTGGCCGCGCGGCGATAGGCCTGGTTGATGTCCTCGCAGGTCAGCTGCACCGCGAGCGGCAGGCCCAGCATCTTACGGGCGCGATCCTCGCTGGAGAGCTGCTTCGGCTTGGCGTTGCGGCGGCCGAAGCGCGGCGCGGTCAAATCATGGACGACCTCGAGCACCACGCCGAGACGGCGCTGCGCCGCCAGCGTGACGCCGTCGTCGTCATTGTCGACCGCCTGGCGCAGCACCGGAAGCGCCTGCTCCGCCGCCTGACGCAGCGTGGGGTCAACGCTCATCCGCGCGATCTCGGCCACGAGCCGGACCGCCTCGGCGAAGTCGGCCGATGGCGCCGACCGCAGCCGTTCAAGGGCGAGTTTCCAGGAGTCGAGCCGTTCCATCATGCGCGCAACGTTTAGCAATCGAGATCAGTATGCCAAGGCTGCCGTTTCCGACCCCTTAATTTCGAGTTAGCGTTTCGTGAAACTTCGACAAGAAATCGGGAGGAAAATGTCATGGCATTGCTTGCAAACCACATCGCCGTCGTTACCGGGGCCGGTTCCGGCATCGGCCGCGCGATCGCCGCCGGCTATGCGCGGGAAGGCGCGCAGGTGGTGCTGCTCGACGTCAATTCCGAGACCGTCGCGGAGGCCGCCCGGGAGATCCGAAAATCGGGCGGCACGGCGGAGAGCTTTGCGCTCGACGTGACCCGGCGCGAGGATTGCTTCGCGCTGGCAAAGCAGGTCGCGGACAAGGTCGGACAGGTCTCGATCCTCGTAAACAATGCCGGCATCACCCGCCGCAACGCCTTCACCGCCGAGACGGAGACGGTGGCGAAGGACTGGAACGACATCATCTCGCTCAACCTCAACGGCGTCTTCAACATGACGCAGGCCTTCCTCGCACCCTTGCGCGCCAGCAAGGGCCGCATCGTCAATATCGGCTCGATCCAGTCCTTCGTGCATCTGCGCACGCCGAGCTCGGCGGCCTATACGACCTCGAAACACGGCGTGCTCGGCTTCACCAAGGCGCTCGCGGTCGAGCTCGGCAAGGAAGGCGTGCGCGTCAACGCGATTGGGCCGGGCTTCATCGAGACCAACATCAACGCCAATGTGCGCGCGACCAATCCGGCGCTGGTGCAGGCCTTCGTCGACCACACCCCGCTGGCGCGCACCGGCAAGCCCGAGGATATCGTCGGACCCGCGCTCTTCCTCGCCTCGGATCTGTCGGCCTATGTCACGGGAACGATCGTGATGGTGGACGGCGGCTATCGGACGGTGTGATCAGAGGTTCTCACCATTTGCTCGGTGTCATCGCCCGCGAAGGCGGGCGATCCAGTATTCCAGAGACGACAGTGAGACGCCGAGAGTCCGCGGCGTACTGGATCGTCCGCTTTCGCGGACGATGACACCGTATTTGCCGCGCGAGATAGGTCCGCATCACCATTCACCTCCTGCCAATCGCGGCGGCTTCGCGGCATTCCCGAGGTCATCTGGTGCTGACCGCGGAGAATTAACCTTTCATTAACCAAACCCGACCACCGTAGATCCACGGCTTGGGGGTCGTTTGTTCTCGATCCGCTTCCAACGATGGAAGCGGGCGTTGATCGGGGAGTGTATTGATGACCACTGTTCATGTCGCTGCGTCCGAGCCGGGCGCGCAATTTCTTGCTCCTAACCAGATCGTTCCGCTTCTGATCGGCGCCACGGTCGACGAGGTCGAGCGCGAGCTCGTGCTCCAGACGCTCGCGCGCTGCGACGGCAACCGTACGCGCGCCTCGCGCGTGCTCGGCCTGTCGGTACGCACGCTGCGCAACAAGATCAAGCTCTACGCCGCCTCCGGCATCGACGTGCCCGCCTACCAGGATTAGCGTCCGAGAAGTCGCCGCCGAACCAGTCCGCCGACGATGACCGCCAGCGCGATCATCGCGACCGAGGCGGCGATGATCTCGACCGCACGGAGGAAGAAGGCCGTCATGACAGCCCATGACGGCTGCGGCTCCTCGGCGAATGCGACCGCCACGACGTCGGGCACCAGTTGGTGAGCGACGCCGAGCGCCGCTGCAAGGACGACGGCGAACAGGCAAAAGACTTTCCACGCGGCGCGCATCGGTCGGTCCTCGCGAGAGTTGGGTCTGGCCGTGGGATCGATGGCACAGGGCGCGTGCCGCCAATTGATGTTGATCAAGCCCGGCGTGCCGCGCGGGCGGAATTGCTGCTGTCGTCAAACGCCGCTAAGTAACTTGCTTCCGGTCAAGGGAGCAGCGGCGTGGCAGACGATCAGGGACGACGGCAGGGACCTCAAGGACCGCGCGGACGGCAGGGCGAGCCGGGACGGCCGGGACCGCAGGGTCATCCGGGCCGGCGCGGCCCCGACGGCACGCGTGGCAAGCCGGGTCCGCAAGGCAAGCCGGGGCCGATCGGAAAGGCGGGACCTCAGGGCAAGCCCGGTCCGCAAGGCAAGCAGGGCGAGGCCGGCCCGCGCGGGGCAATCGGCGCGCAGGGGCCTGTTGGACCGCAGGGACCTGCGGGGCCGCAAGGCCCGCGCGGCGAGCCGGGACCTGCCGGTCAATTACCCTCGATCGAACAGGTGCTGCCGTGGCTCGATCAACTGTTCGACGCCTGGGACGAGCGCCGCCGCCAGCGCGAACGTGAAGCCACCGAGCGCGAGGCACTCGCAGCCGCCGTGCAGGAGCCCGACGCAGCGATCGTCGACAACGAGAGCGACGACGGCGATGGCGACGAGCCCAGGAAAAAGAAGAAAAAGAAGAAGCACGGCCAGAAGGATTAGAAGTAAGCGGCAAGTTGGTTGCGTGCCCCGGACGCAGCGCGGCATGCAATGCTGCGCGGCTGAGCCGGGGCCCATCTAACCAGGAGCTTAACTTGCGATTTTCTGGGCCCGGCTCTGCGTCGCAGCGCTGACTCGCTGCGCCGCGTCCGGGACACGAGCCTCGGTTCAGGCCGATGGATCATCCTTGTGCGGGAGCATGCCCATGCGCTCGAACTGCCAGCGCATGGCGCGGTACCAGAGATAGCCGACCGCCGCGCCGCACAGGGCCAGGATGATCACGCTCGCGCGCGAGGCCGAGCCGCTCCACCACATCATCCACGCCGTCCATAGCAGCGTGAAAACGATGGCACCTGCTTTCAGAGGAAGTAGGGGGCGGTTCATGGTCGTGCTCCGGGCTGTCAAAACCCCGGCAGACATCATTGCGGAGTCAGGCGCCCCATACCGTGAGCCAGATCACGGAACGAGTGGCCGGCGCCCACTAACCGAAGCGCAGCCGCGAGCGCTCCCTGGCCCTCTCCGCCTCGACCTCGCGGTCGCGCGCCGGCGCATGGGTATGCAGCGAGCTCAGCAGTTTTCGCGCGGCCTCCGAGACCTCCGCCACGGCACGGTCGAACGCCGCCTCGTTGGCCTGCGACGGCTTGTTGAAGCCGGACAATTTTCGCACGAATTGCAACGCGCTGGCGTGGATCTCATCCTTTGTCGCCGGCGGCTCGAAGTTGAACAGCGTCTTGATGTTGCGGCACATGCAGGCCTCTCTCCGGATGTTTCCATGAAGACGATCGGCGGAGCCGAAATCCTACATCCTTCCCGGCATTTCTGCTAAGTTCCGTCCTAACGCGGCCGCCGACGACGAGCCGCAACGGGGAGAGAAACATGAAAGCCACTTGCGCGGCGTTGTCGGCCATCCTGCTATCCGTCTCGACATCCGTATTGGCCGCAGATTATCCGGCCCCGAAGCAGGGCGACTGGATCGCCAAAGATTTCAAGTTCCACACCGGCGAGATCATCCCGGAGCTGAAGCTGCACTACACGACCGTCGGCGAGCCGACCGGCCAACCGGTGCTGGTGCTTCACGGCACCGGCGGCTCGGGCGCAAGCATGCTGTCAGCGGCCTTCGCGGGCGAATTGTTCGGCTCTGGGCAACCGCTCGACGCCTCCAAATATTACATCATCATTCCCGACGCGGTCGGCCATGGCAAATCGTCAAAGCCGTCCGACGGCATGAAGACCGGCTTTCCGAAATACAATTACGACGACATGGTCGAAGCGCAGCATCGCCTGGTGATGGAAGGCCTCGGCGTCAAGCATCTGCGGCTCGTGATCGGCAATTCGATGGGCGGCATGCAAACCTGGCTGTGGGGCGAGAAATATCCGAAGGAGATGGACGCGTTGGTGCCGATGGCTTCGCAGCCGACCGAGATGGCATCGCGCAACTGGATGATGCGGCGGATCATGCTCGACACCATCCGCAGCGATCCCGAGTACAATGGCGGCAACTACACCAGCCAGCCGCGCATGATGAAATACGCCGTCACTGCCTACGGCATCGCGAGCATCGGTGGAACGCTGGCCTATCAATCGCAGGCGCCGACCGCGGCCAAGGCCGACAAGATGGTCGACGACCGACTGGCGGCACCGATCACGGCCGATGCCAACGACTTCGTCTACCAGTGGGAGTCCTCGCACGACTATAATGCCGGCGAGAAGCTGGAAGCGATCGAGGCCTCGCTTCTGCTGATCAATTCCGCCGACGACGAGCGCAACCCGCCCGAGACCGGTATCACGGACGCAGCGATGAAGCGGGTCAAGAACGGCAAGCTGTATCTCATCCCCGCAAGCACCGAGACGCGCGGCCACGGCACCACCAGCAATGCAAAGTTCTACAGCGAGCAGGTCCGACAATTGCTGCAGACCGCACCGGAGCGGACGATGTAAGACGGCAGACCACTCATATCGCAACGCATCATGTGCGGCGTCTCGGCGCCGCATATTATTTGAGCATGCAATGCGCCGACAGCTCGGGCTTAATCGCGTCGACGATACGAATCGAGGCGCGGAACAATGGCGCGCCACGGCACGACACGCGATGGGGGAGGATCGCATGCACAGGTTCGCACTGTGCGTTTGGCTGGCCGCGCTGACGAGCGCTGCGTTCGCGTTTGACAACGGGCAGTACGATCACGTCCCGCCCGACATCCGTTCCTGGTTCAAGAGCGTGATCGCGCCGAACGGCGTGCCCTGCTGCGACATCTCCGACGGCCATCGCACCGACTACGACGTGCGCGCGGGCCGCTATTGGGTGCCAATCGAAGGACAATGGATGGAGGTGCCCGAGCGCGCCATCATCCGTGACCGCGGCAATCCGGTCGGCGAGGCCGTCGTGTGGTATGTTCACCACCGCGGAGCCATCATCATCAGCTGCTTCGTGCCGGCGGATGCCGTGTAACGCGTCTTTATCGATTCCATTGGCTGGCGGCGGCCCGATCGGGTAGGTTGCCGCCAATCCGATGCGGAGGCACGCCGTTGACCGATCTTTGCGCCGAAGACCTCGCCACCTTCTATGCCAAGCCGAGCCCGCGCGTGATTGCGAAGGCGCGTCCCGCGATCGACGCGCATGCGAAGAAATTCATCGAGATGTCGCCGTTCTGCGTGCTCGCGACATCGGGCAGCGATGGCAGCGTCGATGCCTCACCGCGCGGCGGCGGCATCGGCTTCGTCCACGTCGCCGGCCCCAACCAGCTATTGATGCCCGACCGCTCCGGCAACAACCGCATCGACAGTTTTCGCAACGTCGTCGAAGGCTCGGGCTTCGTGCAGCTGTTGTTCTTCGTCCCCGGCATCGACGAGACGCTGCGCGTCGGCGGACGCGGCACGCTGTCGGCCGACCCGGGTCTGCTCGCGTCCATGGTCGAGTTCGATAAGCCGCCGCGCGCGGTGCTGAACGTTGCCGTCAACGAAGTCTATTTCCACTGCGGCAAGGCGCTGATGCGCTCGAAGCTATGGTCGTCGGAGAAGGTGCAGCGCTCGGTGATGCCGAGCATCGTCACGGTCATTCACGACCAGACCGGCCTCGGCGAACCGGCGAGCCAGGAGACCGTGGAAGAGATTTACAAGACGCAGTTGTGAGCGCTGCTACAATGACGGTGTCGTCCCGGACAAGCGCAGCGCAGATCCGGGACCTCCGCGCGAGCGCTTGCGCTCGTCGCGATAAGCCACAGGGAGGCGTTTGGCGAAGATTCGGAGTTACCAGCCTCGCGCCACACTCCTCCCTGGAGTTATGGGTCCCTGCTTTCGCAGGGACGACACCGAGTGTGTGGCAGCGCTAGCGCGTCGAATTAATGCCCCTCGCCCTCGAGCCCGCCGACGTGCTTCTGGGTATAGAGTTCGAGGCCGATGCGGCCGATCAGGTCGAGCTGGGTTTCGAGGAAGTCGATGTGGTGCTCCTCGTCGCTCATCAGCTTCTCGAACAGGTCACGCGTGACATAGTCCTTGGCGCCGTGGCAGTAGGTCGCCGCTTCCTGGTAGAGCGCCCGCGCGCTCATCTCGGCGGCGAGGTCGCACTCGATGATCTCCTTGACGTTCTGGCCGATGCGCAGGGGATCGAGCACCTGCATGTTCGGGAATCCGTCGAGGAACAGGATGCGTGCGGTGAGCTTGTCGGCATGCTCCATCTCCTCGATGGACTCCTTGCGCCAGACCTTGGCCATGTCGAGCAGGCCCCAATTGTCGAGAAAGCGGTAGTGCAGCCAGTACTGGTTGATCGCAGTCAGTTCGTGACGCAGCGCCTTGTTGAGATAGTCGATAACTTTTGCGTCGCCCTGCATGATTCACTCCAGCTCTTGCAGTCCAAATCGGTCCTAACCGACTTTAGAACGTTTCTAAGTCAGTTTGCGGATGAGGGCAACTGGCTACCGAGAACGCAGCCGGGGAAAAGCTCAGCCAATCCGGCGGGAAGATTTCAGCAGGCTGCGAGGGCGAACTGGGCGGGCTCGGCCGTCTCGTCATTGGCGGCCACCGTGTGGTTGTGCGGGCAGCCGGTACAGCAGGACTGGGCGCAGGGGCCAAGCGCTTCGTCGATGATGGTCTTGATCGTCCGCGCGCAGCGGCCGCATTCGGCGCTACAGCCGAGGCATCCATAGACCTGCTTGGCATGGCGCACGGCGTCGTCGGACTCGGCGACGGCGGCGCGGATGTCGTCATCGCTCAGCACATTACAGGAACAAACGATCATGGAAGCGGCAGGCCCTTCGGTGATGCGACATCATCGATATTTAACGAGCCGGCCGGATGCAAAAGGAAAAACCGGTATTTGAAGCTATTCCAAACTGGCCCATTGGCAACCTAGAGCGGCTTCAAAACCCGGCGTTGCGCTGAATCAAGATTAGAGCGGATCTAGTCGCCGCCGCCCCCACCACCGTCGCCGCCACCTCCACAATCCCCGCCACCACCGCTGCTATCGCTGCTGGAACAGCTGCCGCCATCTGTCGAACTCCCTGAACCGTCGCCGGAAAACCAGCTCCCCAGTGAGAACCCGTCATTCGTCCCGCTGCAGGAGGTGTCGCTGCTGCTCCCGCCGTCGCCACCAGCGCCGGCGCGCGAGCGTCGGCCGCGGTTCTGGAGGTGGGTCAACCAGCCATAGCCGATCGCAAAAACGATCCCGGCAGCGATCAATGCGTTTATCATCGCGTTGCCCATTATCGCCTCCCTGGCAGAGCCGCGGTCCATTGAATTGGTCGTGCCCGGCAAAGGTGCCGTTCATTGATCATTCAAGCGAAATATGGAACTCTCCCCCCAAAGGGTCCCAGAGTGTTTGTACGAAAGGTCAAGCCAATGAAGAAATTGCTCCTGGCGGTCGCCGCCGTCGCCACCTTGGCCGTTGCGGCCGGAACGCCGGCCCAGGCCCAGCGCGGTGTCGCCGCGGGCGTGGCGGCCGGGATCATCGGCGGCGCCATTGTCGGCGGCGCGCTGGCATCTCCGTACTATTACGGACCCGGCCCGGGCTATTACGAGCCGGGCTACTACCCGCCCCGCTACTATGCACCGGGTCCCGGCTATGTCGCTGACGACTATTATGGCGGCGGCTGCGTCTGGCAGAAGCAGCGCTTCTGGGACGGCTATGGCTGGCGCGTCCGCCGCGTCAGAGTCTGTGGCTGAGGCGCCGCGGGCAGGGTTCGTTTGGACCGGTTCACTACGGATGCGCTGTTCATCTCGGGGCCTGAAAAAGACCGCTTTTTCACGTCACAGCTCCGTGTGCGTTTACCGTGGGTTGACCAATTGCGCGCTTCCTAGCTGCACGGCCAATTCCCTCAGCGTGTGCGTGAACCTTTGAAACCCGGGCGCCTCTAACAAGAGGAACCCATCTCCCAGGAGAGCCAAGAGCATGAACAAGACTTTAGTTGCCGCCCTCACGGTTGCGACGATCGCCGGTTCGCTGGTTACCGCCACGCCGCCCGCGAAAGCCGGTGACGGCGTCGGCGCCGGCATCGCGGCCGGCCTGATCGGCGGCGCCATCGTCGGCGGCGCCATCGCGTCGAGCCGTCCCGCCTATGGCGGGCCCGTCTACGTCGCCGAGCCCCCGCCGCCCGCGCCATGCTACTGGCGCCGTGAGCGCTATTGGGACGGCTACGGCTGGGTGAGCCGTCCGGTCCGCGTTTGCTACTGATCTGATCGCACCGCGCTCACGAGCGTCGCGATTGAAGCCCGGCCGAGACCATCGGCCGGGCTTTTTCTTTTTGCCGCTGCGCTATCGCGCCGCCTGGATCGAGCGCAGCACCTCTTCGCTCGGCCAGCAATCGACCTTGAGCCCCGCCGATTTCTGATAAGCGCCCAGCGCCGCACGCGTCTGCATGCCGGCCTTGCCGTCGATCTTGTCCTTGTAGAGCCCGACGCGCGTCAGCCCGCGCTGCATGGTCTCGACGTCTTTCGTACGCAGCTGCTTGGAGGCCGACCAGGGCGTTGCGAACGGCAGCGGGCTCGTCATGCGGTCGCTGAGGTGGCCCACGAACAACACATAGAGGTCGGAGAAATTGTATTCCTTGATGACGAAGTAATTCTTCGTGGTCAGGAACGACGGGCCGTAGATGCCCTCCGGCTGCAGCAGCGAGGCCGGCTGCGCCTGCTCCGCCGCGCTGAGCTTTTGGCCGCGCACCGGCACAAAACCTTCGCGCAGCCACTGGCCGATCGGCTTCGTCACCTCGGGCACGCCAAGCGTGCAATCGATCTTCGCGGGCGCCTGCACTTCGTAGGCCCAGCGCACGCCGGTCTGCCAGCCCTTGTTGACAAGCTGTTGCGCGGCCGAGGCCAGCGCATCCGGCACCGAGTGCCAGATGTCGATGCGGCCGTCGCCGTCGAAATCGACGCCGTGCTTGTAATATTCGGACGGCAGGAACTGCGTCAGCCCGGTGGCGCCGGCCCAGGACGAGCGCATCTCCTTGCGCGTCACCACGCCGTCGCCCAGGATCTTCAGCGCGAGGATGAACTCGGTGCGGTACTGATCCTTGCGGCGCCCGACATAGGCCTGCGTAGCCAGCACGCGGACGAGATCGTAAGGCAGCGTGTAGCGGCCATAATCGGTCTCGCGGCCCCAGATCGCGAGCATCACGGTCGCCGGCACGCCTGACTTCTTTTCGATCTCGCTCAGCGCGGCGCGATATTTTTGCAGCAGCCGCTGTCCCTCGCCCGCGAGCCGCGCGATCGAGGCTTCCTTGACATAATCAGCGGGCACCTGCACGAACTCGGCCTGCGATGGCGCGCCAGTCGCGGGACGCCCGGGCAAGATCAGGTCGGGTAGCTTGTAGTCCGGCTCGAGACCGCGCGTCTGCTCGTCGAACGTCGTGCGCGAGACGCCTTCTGCCTGCGCCTCCGGCCAGAGCGAGGCGATGAACTGGGTAAAGGCGGCGTCGGCCGAAGAGGCCGAAGTGGGCACGAGCAATCCGAGGAACAGAGCGGACGCGACGGCCGCCAAACTCGATCGGCTCAGCCCGTTCACGCGTCAGCCAGATCGAGACGTCGCTCTATTCGCTCAATGCGAACATCCATACGGTCGAGCCGGTTCGACATATTGGCGTATTGGCTCTCCAGATTGCCAATACGCTGCTTCATCTCACGAATATCATCTCGCACATCGTCGACGGCGCCGCGAATGGGACGCAGGAGCTCGAGGACCATGTTGTCAGGCTCAACCATCGATCCACTTTATCACGGACCTGACCTGATGAAAATGCCAGCCAACGCCCCCGGAGGTGGCCGGCGTGCCGACATCACCGCGTCAGCTTCTTGTACTTCATACGGTGCGGGATGATGCTGTCCTGGCCGAGCCGGCGCATCTTGTCCTTCTCGTAGTCCTGGAAGTTGCCTTCGAACCATTCGACGTGGCTGTCGCCTTCGAAGGCCAGGATGTGGGTCGCGATACGGTCGAGGAACCAGCGATCGTGGCTGATGATGACGGCGCAGCCGGCAAAGTCCTCCAGCGCCTCTTCGAGCGCGCGCAGCGTGTCGACGTCGAGGTCGTTGGTCGGCTCGTCGAGCAGCAGCACGTTGGCGCCGGACTTCAGCATCTTGGCCAGATGCACGCGGTTACGTTCACCGCCGGAGAGCGCGCCGACCTTCTTCTGCTGGTCCGCGCCCTTGAAGTTGAACGACGAGCAGTAGCCGCGCGAATTCACTTCCTTCTTGCCGAGCAGGATCAGTTCGTTGCCGCCGGAGATTTCCTCCCACACGGTCTTCTTGCCGTCGAGCGCATCGCGCGACTGGTCGACATAGCCGAGATGCACGGTCTCGCCGACCGTGATCGTGCCTGAGTCCGGCTTCTCCTGGCCCGTGATCATCTTGAACAGCGTGGTCTTGCCGGCACCGTTGGGACCGATGACGCCGACGATGCCACCGGGCGGCAGTTTGAAGGTGAGATTGTCGATCAAGAGGCGATCGCCGAAGCCTTTGCTGAGCCCCTCGAAATCGACCACGTTGGCACCGAGCCGCTCGGCAACGGGAATGATGATCTGCGCGGTCTGGGTCTGCTTCTCGCTCGCCTGCTTGAGCAGCTCCTCATAGCGCTGGTAGCGGGCCTTGGACTTGGCCTGGCGCGCTTTCGGCGAGGACGCGACCCATTCCTGCTCGCGGGCGAGCGTCTTCTGGTGGGCGGCGTCCTCGCGTCCTTCCTGCTCCAGACGCTTCTGCTTCTGCACCAGCCAGGACGAGTAATTGCCCTCGTACGGAATGCCGCGGCCGCGATCGAGCTCGAGGATCCAGCCCGTGACGTTGTCGAGGAAGTAGCGGTCGTGGGTGACGATCAGGATCGCGCCGGGATAGTTGCGCAGATGCCCTTCCAGCCACGACACCGACTCGGCGTCGAGATGGTTGGTGGGCTCGTCCAGCAGCAGAAGCTCGGGCTGATCGAGCAGCAGTTTGCACAACGCGACGCGGCGACGCTCACCGCCGGAGAGCTTGGTCACGTCGGCATCGTCGGGCGGGCAGCGCAGTGCGTCCATGGCCTGGTCGACCTTGCTATCGAGATCCCAGAGGCCCTGGGCCTCGATCTCGTCCTGCAGCTTGGTCATCTCGTCGGCGGTTTCCTCCGAGTAGTTCATCGCCAGCTCATTGTAGCGATCGAGGATCGCCTTCTTCTTGGCGACGCCCTGCATGACGTTCTCGCGCACCGAGAGCTTCGGATCGAGCTGCGGCTCCTGCTCGAGATAGCCGACGCGGGCGCCCTCGGCGACCCAGGCCTCGCCGGTGTATTCCTTGTCGAGGCCGGCCATGATCTTGAGCAGCGTCGACTTGCCCGAGCCGTTGACGCCGAGCACGCCGATCTTGGCGTCCGGGTAGAACGACAGATGGATGTTATCGAGCACCTTCCGGGTCGGGTAGCTCTTGGTCAGGCCCTGCATGAAGTAGATGAACTGGCGCGCCATCGGTCCCGAAAACCTTCGATTTGAGGAAATTTGCTTCGCCTGCGATGTAGCGATCCCGTCCCAAAAGGGCAACGTTTTCCGTCCGTTCACCACGGATGAATACGGACCGGACACCATCCGGCCATCGATCCGGACAATTGAAACCATCTTTTAATAAATCAGGCCGAAAGCTCGGTTTCGCGCGGAAACAGCGCCACCCGCTCAGAACGAACGGGAGCACAGCGAGGCCGCATCATGGCTCTGATCGAGACCCATTCTCTTCCTGTTCCGGCAGAAGCCGGCCACGTCTCCGACTTCGCCTCGGAGATCAAGGGATTCTGGAAGCGCTTCTTCGCCACCGCCTTCAATCCCTATCGGCCCGAACTGCACTACATGCGCGGCCCCGGCCCCGCCTGGCGCGCCAAGCACGGCATGGATGCGCCGTTCCGCCTGAAGCCCCGCGACCTCTGAGCGGCCTTTCCCTATCGGACTTTTGAAGACCGCAGCGACTTGCGCGCGGGTGCGATTGCGCGCAACCATGGCCTGATTTCGACGATGGCGCCCACCCGGCGCCCTCGCCTCTCGCCATGGATGAACGCTGATGAGCCGGCTGCGCTGTGCAATTCTCGACGACTATTTCAACCTCGCGCTCGACGCCGCCGACTGGCAGAAACTGTCCGACCGCGTCGACGTCACCGTGTTCAGCCATCCCTTTGCCTCCGAACACGCCGCGGCCAGCGCGCTGGCCGACTTCGAGATCATTTGCGCGATGCGCGAGCGCACCGCATTCCCCAAGAGCCTGTTCGAGAGCTTGCCGAAGCTGAAGCTGCTCCTGACCTCCGGCATGCGCAACGCCGCGATCGACATGGAAGCTGCCAGGGCGCGCGGCATCGTCGTCGGCGGCACGCAATATTCGCGTGACCCGACCGCACCCCTCGCCATGGGCCTGATCCTGGAGCTGACCCGCGGCATCGGCCGCGAGAATGCGCGCATGCATTCGGGCGAAGCCTGGCAGACCTTTGCCGGCGTCGAGATCGAGGGCATGACGCTCGGCATCATCGGGCTCGGCAAGCTCGGCAGCAAGATGGCTGGGATCGCCAAGGCGTTCGGCATGAATGTGATCGCCTGGAGCCCGAACCTGACGCCAGAGAAGTGCGCAGGCGCAGGCGTCGGCTACGCCACCAAGGAGGAGCTGTTCGCCAAGGCCGATATCGTCACCATCCATGTCGTGCTGAGCGAGCGCTCGCGTGGTCTCGTCAGCCGCGAGGACCTGGCCCGGATGAAGCCGACGGCTTTTCTCGTCAACACCGCGCGCGGGCCGATCGTGGACGAGCAGGCGCTGCTCGAAGCGTTGCAGCAGCGCAGGATTGCGGGCGCCGGCTTAGATGTGTTCGCAGTCGAGCCGCTGCCGGTCGACCATCCCTTCCGCAAGCTCGACAACCTCGTGCTGACGCCGCATCTCGGCTACGCCACCAAGGATGGTCTTGGCATCCATTACGGTCAGATGGTCGAGGCGATCGATGCCTTCACCAAAGGCAGTGATTTGCCGCGCAAGCTCGTCTGAAACGACGAAGGGCGTGCCGACGGCACGCCCTTCTGCAATCCAGTTCTCGCGAAGCCCTTAGCGCACGGTGACCGGCGCGGGCAGCGGCGGCACCACGGTCGGCTGCGTGCCCGGGACCGGACCAGCCTGAGCGGCCATCGGAGCCGGACCGGCAGCAGCACCGGAGGCGGGCGCCGCGGACGCGGTCGCCGTTCCCGGCGGCGGGCCGCCCGGCATCACGACCACGCGGGTGCCGACCTTGACGCGATCGAACAGGTCGGAGACGTCCTCGTTCAGCATGCCGATACAGCCCGACGAGACGAACTTGCCGATGGTCGAGGGCTGGTTGGTGCCATGGATGCGGTAGACGGTCGAGCCGAGATACATCGCGCGGGCCCCTAACGGATTGCCGGGACCGCCGGCCATGAAGCGCGGCAGATAGGGCTGGCGCTCGATCATCTCGGTCGGCGGATGCCAATCCGGCCACTCGGCCTTGCGGGTGATCTTCTGCACGCCGGTCCAGGTGAAGCCGTCGCGGCCGACGCGGACGCCGTAGCGGATCGCGCGGCCATTGCCGAGCACGTAGTAGAGATAGGTGTTCGGCGTATCGACCACGAGGGTGCCGGCCGGCTCCTTGGTCTGGAACGAAACCTCCTGGCGGCGCAGGTTCGGCGGCAACTGCGCCGGCGCAGCGTCGGGCTGCTCCTCGGGCGGCAGCGAGGCAATCGTCACGGGACGGCCATCGGTGCCGACGGGCGGCTGGCCGGCCTGGACCGCTCCGGTCGCGGCGGGACCGCCGACAGCCTCCGGCGGACGCACGCCGTCACCGGCGGGGGCCTGTCCCTGCTGATCCGGACGATTGGCATAGATCACCGGCGGCGGACCGGCGGGGCGGCCATAGCGGGGATCGTCGGGCGACATCACGGGGCCCTGCGGCTGGGCGGCCGAATAGACCGGCGGAGCGCCAGCGGGGCGGCCATAACGCGGATCATCCGGCGACATCACCGGCCCCTGCGGCGCGGCCGAGTAGACTGGGGGCGCGCCGGCCGGGCGGCCATAGCGCGAATCGTCGCCCGGGCCGGGCGGCGGCAGCGATGCCTGGGGCGCCGCGTCGTCTTCGTCATCCAGCGCGTCGAAATTGGGCGTGCGGTCGCCGGGCCGATATTCGGCCGGGGCGCCGTAGCTCGGGGCCTGCTGGACCGGATAGCTCTGAGCCTGCGCGAGCGAGGTTCCCGCCGCAGCGACTGTTGCCGCAGCGCATATCGTCAGAAAATGTTTGATCATCATCGCTCTTGTATAGTCCCCAAGCCCGATCGGACCGTTAACGGCCAGATGACGGAAGATAGCGGCACATTCAAGACATATCAGGCATATTTGCGCCGGTTTTGCCGATTTGTGATCCGCAAGACTACCGTTGCCCCGTTGCATCACGGGGCGGAAATCGCATCGTGTCGTGAATTGCCTGACACATCGGCCCCGAATTTAAGGGAACGGGTCGGAATCGTTGCGGTATGTTCGAATCAGCCTGATTCGCCGCCCATTTGAGCTCCCGATCTCCGCGCGGCGAACGCGGCAAACAGTACCGTCACCGCGTTCAGATGGCTCATGGGCCCTGGCACCCACGCCGCCGGGGCGGAAATTCGTAACCCCTCGATGCTTCCCGGCTTTCGCTTCCTGTTTGCCGCGATCCTGCTGTCAACCTCCATCCTGGTGTTCGGCCTGGGCGCCGCCGCGCTATTGCGGGCGAGCCACGAGCAGTATGCCAACAACTCGTCCTGGCTGAACGGGCCGCAGGAGCAGAGGTTCGCCCAGGCTCCCGAGCCTGCCCCGCCCGTGCTGGCGGTCCTTCGCGCCGAACCCGAGGTGATGGCCGAGCCGGAGCCGTCGTTGCGCGACCTCGTGCCGACCATTGGATTGCCGGCGAGTGAGCCTGAGCAAGCCGGCGCGCCGACAACCGAGGCCGAACTTCAGCCGCAGCTCACTCCGCCTCCGGCGGAAGCGGCGGCCGTCGAGCCGGTCCCGACCGAGACCACGGCGGAAGCCACCGTCCCGGCGTCCCCCGACACGCTCACCCCGGCCGATACCACGGCATCGATTCCCGAGATCAAGCCTGACATTCAGCCTGTCGCGGCCGCCAGCGAGCCGGCTCCCGCCAACTCCAATGCCGCCCCCGCCGCCTCGGCGCTCGAGATCGCCTCGGACAAGGTTGCGGCGCTGAACGCCCCGGCGACGACGGTCGTGAAGGACGTGCCGGCGAAGGCCAAGTCCGAGGCTAAGTCTGAGGCTAAGTCTGAGGCCAAGCCTGACAAGGCGGACAGCAAATCTGACGGCAAGGCGACGAAGCGGCAGGCGAAAGCGAAGAAGCGGCACCGCGTCGTGCGCCGTCCGCCGCCTCAGCAGTTGCAGCAGCAGCTCGATCCGTTCGGTCAGCAGCAGACGTTTGCGACGACGACGGCCACGAGGTCGCGCCAGTAATTTACGCCGGCCCGATCGCGATTGCCGGGCCGCCCTCCTGGCCCCATTCCGACCAGGAGCCGTCATAGAGCGCGGTGTCGGTGACGCCTAAGCGATAGAGCGCGAGCGTCAGCACGCCGGCGGAGACGCCGGAGCCGCAGCTGGTCACGATCGGCGCATCGAGCTTGACGCCGGCGCCGGTGAAGGCGGCGCGCAGATCCTCGAGCGGCTTCATCGTGCCGGTCGCGGCGTCGAACAGCAGATTGTAGGGCACGTTGCGGGCGCCGGGGATGTGGCCGGAGCGGATGCCCGCGCGCGGCTCGGGCGCGCGGCCCTCGAAGCGGTCGGCGGCGCGGGCGTCGATCACCTGCTCGGCACGGCTTTCGACGTTGGCGATCAGCTGCTGCATGCTGCGCACGCGCTTTGGATCGTAGCTCGCCTTGAACGTCGCCGGCTTCGGCTTCACCTCGCCACTCTCCACGGGGCGCCCCTCGGCCCGCCACTTCTTCAGGCCGCCGTTGAGGATGCGCACGTTGTCGTGGCCGAAGGCCAGGAACATCCACCACGCGCGCGGCGCGGCAACCCAGCCTCCGGCATCGTAGATCACGACGGTATCGGCGTTGGAGATACCGAGATTGCCGACGTCACGTCCGAACTGCTCGGCGCTCGGATACATGTGCGGCAGCGGGTTGGAATGGTCTGACACCGCATCGACGTCGAAGAAGGCCGCGCCCGGCAGATGCGCGGCGAGATAATCGTCCTTCGGCAGCGGCAGCACGCCCGGCAGCTTGAAGCTGGCGTCGAGAATCTTGACGTTGGCGTCGCCCATGTGGGCGGCGAGCCATTCGGTGGAGACGAGGGGGTCGGTGGCGGTGTCAGTCATTGATGTACTCTCCGGCAGCTTTCTCGGTCGTCATGCCCGGGCTCGTCCCGGGCATCCACGTCTTTCGACCCGCAGGTGAGAACGTGGATGGCCGGGACGAGCCCGGCCATGACGGAGTGTGTGGTGTAGGTGTCGTACCCTCACCCCTTCTTCTTCGGCTCCCACTTCTCCACCGGCCCGCCGGCGTCGCGCCAGGCGGCGTAGCCGCCGGCGATGTGGGCGACGGGCTTGAGGCCCATGTCCTGCGCGGTCTTGGCCGCGAGCGCGGAGCGTAATCCGCCGGCGCAGTGGAAGACGAACTTCTTGTCCTCCTGGAAGATCGGCTTGGCGTACGGGCTCTGCGGATCGATCCAGAATTCGAGCATGCCGCGGGTGCAGGCGAAGGCGCCGGGGATGCGGCCGTCACGCTCGATCTCGCGGGGATCGCGGATGTCGACGATGACGACGTCGCCGTTCCTGGAGATCTCGATGGCATCCTTGGCGGTGAGCGTCTCGATTTCGGCATTGGCCTCGTCAATCAGCGCCTTGATGCCGCGGGTGATGTTTTGGGGCATGTGGTTCTCCCTCTTGTTACGTCGCCGTTCCGGGCGAACTGCCGGAGGTGGAGGTAACCTCTCCCGCTTGCGGGAGAGGTCGGCGCGCTCGAAGAGCGCGGCGGGTGAGGGCTCTCTCCTCTTTGGGGGACGTCGCTCGTGGAGAGACCCTCTCCCCAACCCTCCCCCGCAGGCGGGGGAGGGAGCGCAGTCCCGTCGCCGATCGAGCCGGACTAATCACGCATCAATGCGTCAATTCCTTCATCGCACCTTCCAGCCCCTCGATCGTGATCGGGTACATCCGATTGGCGAAGATGCGTTTGATGATGGTGGTCGATTCCGAATAATCCCAATGCTTCTGCGCGACCGGGTTCAGCCACACCGCATGCGGATAGGTGCGGATGATGCGGTCGAGCCAAACCGAGCCGGGCTCCTCGTTGACATGCTCGACCGAGCCGCCGGGCACCATGATCTCGTAAGGCGACATCGAGGCGTCACCGACGAACACGATTTTGTAGTCGTGCGGATATTTGTGCAGCACGTCCCAGGTCGGCGTGCGGTCGGTGAAGCGGCGCTTGTTCTGCTTCCACACGCCTTCATAGAGGCAATTGTGGAAGTAGAAATACTCCATGTGCTTGAACTCGCTCTTCGCCGCCGAGAACAGCTCCTCGACCTGCTCGATATGCGCGTCCATCGAGCCGCCGATGTCGAAGAACACCAAGAGCTTCACCGCATTGCGCCGCTCGGGGCGCATGTGGACGTCGAGATAGCCGTGATTGGCGGTCTCGCGGATGGTGGTGTCGAGATCGAGCTCGTCGGGCGCGCCGGTGCGCGCGAACTTGCGCAGGCGGCGCAGCGCCACCTTGATATTGCGGATGCCGAGCTCGACATTGCCGTCGAGATCCCTAAACTCGCGCTTGTCCCACACCTTGACGGCGCGGTTGTTGCGGTTCTTCTCCTGGCCGATGCGCACGCCCTCGGGATTGTAGCCGTGGGCGCCGAACGGCGAAGTGCCTGCGGTGCCGATCCACTTCGAGCCGCCCTGGTGCCTGCCCTTCTGCTCATCGAGGCGCTTCTTCAGGGTCTCCATGAGCTTGTCCCAGCCCATGGCCTCGATCTGCTTCTTCTCTTCTTCAGTCAGATATTTCTCGGCGAGCTTCTTCAGCCACTCCTCGGGGATCTCCGCCTTCTCCATGGCGTCGAGCAGGTTTTCCAGCCCCTTGAACACCGTGCCGAAGACGCGGTCGAACTTGTCGAGGTTGCGTTCGTCCTTCACCAGCGAGGCGCGCGACAGGTAGTAGAAGTTCTCGACCGTGTAGTCCGCAAGGTCAGCGTCGAGCGCCTCCATCAGCGTGAGGTATTCGCGCAGCGTCACGGGGACCTGCGCGTCGCGCAGAGAGGTGAAGAATTGCAGGAACATGGGTGACAGATTGCCCGTCGGGGGGCGAACGTCAAGGGGCGGGGTCCTTCGCGGGACTCTGGACCGGCAGGCTTTTTGCTCTAGAATTGGCGCCCTCACGGGGTTGTTTGGGGGACGTTTGCAATGGGAATTGTCGCAGCGCTCATCATCGGCGCGATCGCAGGCTGGCTTGCCGGCAAGATTGTCCACGGGGCGGGATTTGGGCTGGTCGGCAACATCGTCGTCGGCATCATCGGCGCGCTGGTTGCGAGCTGGGTGCTGCCACAGCTCCACATCGGGCTTGCCACCGGCACCTTCGGCGCCATCGTGGACGCCACCATCGGCGCGGTGATTGTGCTCGTCATCCTTTCGCTGATAAAACGGGTCTGAAAGCCTGACCGAACCAGGAACGGCCGCCGCGAGCGGCCGTTCGCTTGTCGCGACGAGGCGAGCGCCTCTCGCCGACAATGACCCAAGGACACGCAATGAAATTTACCGGCACCAAGGACTATGTTGCGACCGACGATCTCAAGGTCGCCGTCAACGCCTCGATCGTGCTCGAGCGCCCGCTGCTCATCAAGGGCGAGCCCGGCACCGGCAAGACGGTGCTGGCGGAGGAGGTGGCGAAGGCGCTGAACGCCCCGCTTTTGACCTGGCACATCAAGTCCACCACCAAGGCGCAGCAAGGCCTCTACGAATACGACGCGGTGTCGCGCCTGCGCGACAGCCAGCTCGGCGACGCGCGCGTCTCCGACATCAAGAACTACATCAAGCGCGGCAAGCTGTGGGAGGCCTTCACGGCCGAGCAGCGCCCGGTGCTTCTGATCGACGAGATCGACAAGGCCGATATCGAATTCCCGAACGACCTGCTGCTCGAGCTCGACCGCATGGAATTCCATGTCTACGAGACCGGCGAGACGATCAGGGCCAAGCAGCGCCCGATCATGATGATCACCTCCAACAACGAGAAGGAGCTGCCGGACGCCTTCCTGCGCCGCTGCTTCTTCCACTACATCAAGTTCCCCGACGCCGACACGATGGGCCGCATCGTCGACGTCCACTTCCCCGGCATCAAGAAGCGCCTGGTGGAAGAGGCGCTGCGCATCTTCTTCGAAGTGCGCGAGGTGCCCGGCCTGAAGAAGAAGCCATCGACCTCGGAGCTCTTGGACTGGCTCAAGCTTCTCCTCAACGAAGACATGAGCGTCGAGCAGCTGCGCGAGCGCGACCCGCGCAAACTGATCCCGCCGCTGCACGGCGCGCTGCTCAAGAACGAGCAGGACGTGCATCTGTTCGAGCGGCTGGCGTTCTTGAGCCGTAGGGAAGTGTGAGGGGAGCCGTGTCCCGGACGCGCTGCAGCGTGCAACGCTGCTGCGCAGAGCCGGGACCCAGAAGGCGACACGGCCTGCTCGGAGACATGGGCCCGCTCTGCAGCGCACCGCAAGGGCGCTGCGCCGCGTCCGGGGCACGAGAGCGGCGTGTGGGGCACACACTCTCCACGTCATTGCGAGGAGCTCTTGCGACGAAGCAATCCGGAATCTTTCCGCGGAGGGATTTCTGGATTGCTTCGCTTCGCTCGCAATGACGGAGTGTGACGCAACGGCTCCGCTCTTCCGCTCCATCTCGCTTGCAGACACGCCTTCGCAGCCTCGTGGCTTAGTTCGCCCGAGCTTTGCTTGCATTCCTCGCCCCACCAGAAAGAGGGCGCAGGGAAGGCCGGGTGCCGACATCGCACCCGCGGTCCGCTGCGCGAAATGCACACGCAGAGAAGACCGCACAGCAGCATACAGGTGGTGCCGATCACTCGGCCTTCCCTGCGCGATGGTCGGACGGCTTATGCCGTGATCTCCCGGGAGCCGAACTTTCCTTCTGGCCTCCCTCACCCCGCGAATTGGATGATGCAGTCTGCCCGGTTGGGCTCGCTCGCATCTCCGCGAAAGGCTTGACCGTAGCAACGACGGCCAGGACCACACGTCTATATTTTGGCATTCGGTGAAACACGCCGAAACTACAAAAATCCTTTAAAACAAGCTCTTTTCGACTAGCCTGTTTCGGGGCGCTTCGGCGGGTTTCGTCAAAACTAGGGCCCGGCCCTAAGTCTTTCAGCGTCCGCACGACAAACTGAAAGACCCAAAGCCGAGCCCTTTGGTCCCAAGCCTTAGGAGCCGAAACCGAAATGGATACTACCATCACCGCCGCCCCCGCTGGCAAGCGCGCCCGCAACGGCAGCGTCATCCTGACCAACCGCCTTTGCGAAAGGCGGGTGCCCAAACGGGTCAAGTTCTACGATCGCAAATGCCCGGGCCTCTATGTCAGCATCACCACGGCGGGCGTGGCGACCTTCTCGATTAAGTTCACCGATCCGCAGACCGGCAAGCAGCGCACCGGCTGGCTCGGCCTCTATAACCCCGAGACCTTCACCGTCGACGACGCCCGGAGCAAGGTCTACGGCCTCAAGGGCAAGGGTGGCGACGCCATTGCCGAGACGTTCCGCGACCGCAGAGAGCGGCAGGCCAAGCGCGGCAAGACGGTCGCCGAGATCATCGAGGAGCGGATCGACTGGATGAAGACGCCGGTCCGGAAGGCGGATGGCGAGATGCGGCCCCGGCTGGAAAGTTGGGAAAACACCGCGAGCCATCTGCGCCGCTTCATCGGCTCGAAGCTCGGCCGGAAGATCGCAGCCGACGTCACCCGAGGCGACATTCAGGCGTTGTCGGACGACATCGTGGCGGGTCGGCACGGCGGCAAGCCGTCGGTCAGCAATGCGCGTCACATGCGCAAGGCGGCATCGGGCATGTTCCGGTGGGCATTGCGGCGCGAGTACATCACCGTCAACCCTTGCAGTGATCTGGAGCCGCTCGACCCGGAGCATCCGCGCACCCGCGTTCTCACCGAGGACGAGATCAGGATTTTCTGGCACGGCCTCGACCGCGACGACTTAATGACGTCATGGGACCGTAGGACCCGGCTCGCGCTCAAGTTCGAGTTGGCGACCATGCTGCGCTCGGCCGAACTGCTCGGCGCACACCGCAACGAACTGATCGACCTCGACGGCGAGCAGCCGCGCCTCGACGTGCCACTCAAGCGGGTGAAGAAACGACGAATGATCCAACAGCCGCTGCCGAGCCTCGCGGTGGAGATCGTCAAGGAGGCTTTGAAGGGCAACAACAAGGATTTCGTATTCGCCAGCCCGCTCGACAACAGGCCGCTGCACCGCAAGGCGATGGCGGACGCGCTGCGCGGCGACAGGCGCAAGGGCAAGGTCAGGACGCCCGGCATCTGCCAGTTGCTCGGGTTGAAGCCGTTCACGCCACACGATCTGCGGCGGACGGCGGCGAGTTGGGCGCGCCGGATCGGCCAGCCGATGGCGAAGATCGCGCTCTGCTTGGATCATCGCGTGACGACGGAGGACGGCATCAAGCTGCCGCCCGTCACCGGCAAGCACTATGTCCGCGCCGAGGATCGCGAGGTGAAAGAGAAGCGCGAAGTCTTGCAGGCGTGGGCCGCCGAGCTTCGGCGCATCATCGGCACGAATGCCGAGCAAGCGGAAGCCGGATTGCGTCTCGTCGCCTAATCAACGCAAATCCAAATTTGGCAATGCAATCGCCAGTGCCTTTTTGATGCTGATCAATATGTGATCCTTGGCAGAGGCCTATTTAAAAACAGCGTAGCCCCCAACTACGCAGCCCCCCAAAGTAAAGCCGTCAGCTTCCCAAGGGCTGACGGCTCCTCTTTTTCTCCGCAATCCCGATCGGCCTCACCCCGAGAGCACTCCGGGCAACTACGTGGGCCGCGCTGGAACTTGCGTCAGATCAAATCCACGGATGCACCGCCTGCTTAGCGTTTATTAACTTCGGGGAGTTCGATGATGCTGGTCAGAACCAACGAAACGATGCGCCGTTTAAATGACGGGCCCCTAGCTGTCCTCGTCGGGGAGCGCGTCTTCTCTAGCGAGTTTAAGTACCGCAAGGGAACCGAGGTTTTTGGCGAGGGAGATGCGGCGGAATACGTCTATCAAATCATCACTGGAGCGGTGCGGACGTACAAGTTGCTCGCAGATGGTCGCCGCCAAATCAACTCATTTCACCTGCCGGGCGATATGTTTGGGTTTGAGAACGGTGCCTCTCACCGCTTTTCTGCCGAGGCTCTCGTCGAAACTAAAGTTCGCCTCATGAGACAGCGCAGCCTGCTTCATACGGTGGCAAGCCGAGAAGGCAGCACAACTAACCTTCTCCGTCTGGTCACTCAAAGCCTGCAGCACGCTGAGAACCACATGCTTCTGCTGGGTCGTAAAACAGCGCTGGAGAGAGTAGCTGCATTCCTCCTCGAAATGGACGACCGGCAGTCTCATCCCGACGTGATGATTTTGCCGATGAGCCGCCGCGATATTGCTGATTATTTGGGTCTGACGCTTGAAACCGTATCGCGTGCCCTTTCAGTGCTTCGCGATGATGGCTTGCTGCGCTTCATAGGGACTACACAGCGACAGGTCGCACTCTTGAACCGGTGCGGACTTGCGCAGTATGACGCCTGATTGAAGCCGAACTGCCGTCCCTCGTCCCGCCGCAGCGCGTGATCATGCAGCCGATCGCATCGTCGATGGGAGCCAAGGCAAAATGGCCGCAGATTGCTCTGCGGCCCACCGGAATGAATTATCTTTCCGTACTGAAATTGCCAGCCCCGGTGCGAATGTGTTTTAGCGCGAGTTGCGCCGCAACTTGGATACCGGGCTTCTACTTACGTCGAAGGTCTCATGCGGCACTGGGAAAAGTCCCAATTGACGCTCGGCCGATTGAGCGTCACCCACGGGCGCAATGCAATGCTTCTACTCTTATTGGGCTTCGGACTGTCACTTCTACGTCGTCTATCTCTGCTCGGCCTCGCCGCAGTCGGCCTGCGTGTGGATGGTGGCCTAGAGAACGCGTGACAAAACGTGACGCATAGGGCCCCCGCTCAATCTGGCCCGTGCCGCTTCGGCGGAGCGCCAGGGGCAATCCATTTGAACGCGCGGCTTAGAGCTTCTGCTCGCCCTTTTGGCCCACTTTGGTGTTCCCCAAAATGGGTTGTCGATTTGTGCTTACGGTTCTTTCCTCCGCAGTCAGAACTTGCCTGCGAAGGTTCTCAAGCTCAGCCCGCTGAGCAACGAGCACCTCAAGGCGTTGGTACAGAACAGTCGTACGGCTGTCTGCCTGACCGCGATCTCCCATTGCACGCCCATCACTGCTCTATGAGATGGCCGCCGTCGGACGCGCTTGAGGTCGCACAACGTGGCAAACGCTCCGAGGCCCGGCAGTAAGCGTCGAAGTAATGACGCCAACGCGCTAATTGGCGCACTTGTTCCTGGCGGAAGCATGGGTCGTGAAGGCCGGAAGGTAGTCAGCTCATGCTGATCGCCGCGAGTACCATGCAAACGAAGTATATACCCGCGATGCTGAAACCGACGATCCGGGCCGTGCTTCTACCATCCAAGGTCTCTCTCCACACACGGGCTGGCCCCGACACCAAGGGCAATGGGGGACGCTGGGTCGGGGCCGGCCTGCCGTCCATTGTCAAAAATGGACGGAAAGCCAACAAACTCGCCGCTAGCCACGTTCCAATGTAGGGCGCGATCCAGCGCGAGTAGGACCGGCTGAACCGGCGGTGCGCGTCGGTTCTTCTTGCACTGCTAGCGTTTCGGTGCCGCATTGAGCTTTCAAATCGGCGTCTGGCCGCCAACATAAGGCGTCAAGCGGCAAGCTCGCGCGTTTTCTTGCGGCGTGCACCATGGTGTTGCCCGGATCAATTCCGCCTTCACCCGGACGGAATTAGTCGCAGCGGCGCTCCCTGCGCGTAACCATGCGTCCATCACGTTCGACCGTGACGGTCTCTGTGCGGCAGCGCTGTCTTGGGCCGACCGTAACGCCGCCCGGCCCGACGCCAACTGTCGTGTCGCGGTCGTAGCGGTCGCGTGCCCTATAGTCACGGTCCCGGTAGTAGCGGTCCTCGCGGTCCCGCCCGATCTGAACGTCAACGCCTTGGGCCATCTTGACGCCTTGGGCGTTGGCCGGAATGGCGAGCGGAGTAGTTGTCAGCGCGGCTGCGGTCGCGGCTAACACAAGAGCGATCTTCAACATGTGCGAGTGCTCCCTTGGGGTGAACCGGTGTAACGGGAGCGAACTCCGACCGTTCCTGCGGTAGGTGGCGGCTTCTTCCTTTTACGGTCCCAAGTTTGCCCATCGCGCGGTTGGCGATCGTCGGCGGCCATTACTACCGAATTAGCGCCCCCAAAGGTCACCCGCCCGATGTCTCGCGGCTTGCCGTTTGTTCTCATTTCGTTCGCGGCGGGCCGGATCGGGAGTGAGCGACCATGGATGACGGGCTTTGGCACCGTCTGCGCCTCCTAGAGCGGCAGGGCCGCCCGGTACCGGCTCAAGAAAGAGCAGCCGCCGCCTGCCCAATGGCCGTGTCTTAGGTGGACGGTCATGGTGACCGAACGTCCCCAAGACGACGACACGGACGATCATTCACCGTGGATAAAGGCCCTCAAGAGCATTTGCGCGGCAGGAAAACTATATGCCCTGATCTAATGTGCCTTAAGCCGAGACGCTAACATGGATCGGGCATATGGAATTGAACGAGTTATTGTCGGGCAAAGGTATTGACCCGCGTAACGTCCTTGTATTTCGGCACCGCCCCACGGAGCCGGAGTTGAATAAAATCTTTCCTCTGCTGGCAGCCGACCGGCCTGACCTGTTCAACGCCTATCAACGAGCGCACAGCGAAAAGATCGAGAAGGTCTTGCTATCCGCGAGCCATGTAGCGTCGTTCATCCGGCACGGCTCCGGTAGAGCGTTGTTCATCGGCGCATATGCTATCGGCAAACCAAAACCTCTCACGCAGCAGCAATTTTGGCGCATCCCGGCCAATACCGAGTTAAAGAAGCTAGGAATGCGCGGGTTTGTGAGTGGCCGTCGCTCTTGCCTGTGGTTCGACTTGCAACTCTTGGACTTCTATTCCGAATGGAAAGGCAAATTGGTGGTGGACTGGCCGCCGCCCGAGCGATCTTGGTGGCGGCGCGCCCATCGCAACAGGATGTCGGTTCACGCTGTTCTCGAAGATAGCGCGCTCGATACTGCGATGCATAAGTGGAACGAGCTAGACCTTACTTGGAGCCAACTCAGTATTTTGCCGAAGCGTTGGCAAGCGAAGCTCTCTGAATGGCGGGGCATCTACTACATTTTCGATAGCTCGGATGCAAAGGGCTACGTCGGCTCCGCTTATGGCGCGGAAAATCTGTTGGGCAGATGGCGAAACTATGGGACCTCCGGGCACGGCGGGAACAGATTGCTGCGGCAGCGTGACCCAACAAATTTTCGTTTCACCATCCTCGAACTTGTTTCCCCACGATGCCGCCCGACGAAGTCATATCGCTCGAAAGCAATTGGAAAGAGCGGCTGCACACGCGCCAACCCTATGGCCTCAACGACAAGCGGACATGTGCAATCTGTATTCGGTCACCACGAACCAAGAGGCGATCCGCGCTCTATTCCGCGTAGTCAATCGCTACGTCGGCAACCTGGCTCCGATGCTGGGCGTGTTTCCGGACTATACGACTGGCTCGACGACTGCCCGGCCAAGATATGCATGGCACCTTTGGTGATTTTTCGGGAACTTTGTGAATCGCTGGGCGTATTCACGGGTTATGCCGGAGCGGGGGAGCGCCTTGGCGGAGAAACCGGTAATCTTGGTTGTCGAGGACGACGCCGACATACAGCGCATTGTCGAAGATGCCCTGGCCGATGGGGGCTTTGAGCCCGCCATCGCGGCCTCCGGTGAGGAAGCGATCACCCTGCTTAAGGGCCGCGCAGCCAAGTATTGCGCGCTCGTTCTGGACATCAACTTGAGGGGCAGAATGACGGGTTGGGTGACCGCTAGGCAAGCCCGAGAAATCGATCCGGCATTTCCCATTCTTTACATAACCGCCGGTGCCGGTCACGAGTGGCCCTCCCAAGGCGTGCCAAACAGCATTCTTTTGCAGAAGCCATTTGCCTCCGCCCAACTGGTCACCGCCGTTTCCCAACTCCTGAACAACGGCACGCCTCCGCTCAGCCCCAAGGACCCGGCCTAACCCATTCGTCCTGCACCGGGATCGTCCGGATGCAGGATTTTACCAAGTCTTAGTGCTGCTCGTCCGACCCTCAACTTGCGGATGCAACAGGACGATCGCTCCCATGTTGAAGGACGGCACATACAGCGCGTGGTTTAGGACCCCGCTGGGCAGCGGAACCGGGATCGCCCACGTCGCGGACGGGCAAATCTGGGGTCATGATAGCATCATGACATACAGCGGCTCTTGCCAGACCGACGGTGACCGCTTCACCGCGATCATCACGATCAAGAGGCACACCGAAGGACATGCCACGGTGTTCGGCGCAGATGACCTTACGCTTCGGCTTGAGGGAACGTGCCCCGGCAAGATAGCTCGTTACGTTGGCACGGCGGATCAGGTGCCGGGAGTGGTGCTTGAGGGAACGCTTATTCTGAGCGAACAACAGACGCCCGCGCCAGAAGCGACCAAGCCGAGACCACGGTTCGACCCGGCGAAACTCCCGAAACTACCAAAACGCTCCCGCTAGATGCTGACCAAAACCGATACCAAGCGAGGTCCCGCCTGCGAGAGGTGCGAGCGCGACATGATGCCGGTAGGGCAACTGTCCGCAATCGCAGATCGGCCGGGCGTGCGCGTCTACAAATGCGCTCCCTGCCAGCGTGTCTCCACGACACCTATTCGGGATTAAGACGCCGAACGGGCGGCCTCTCCGTAGTTATACCGATGCGCGGTGCACGCTGTTGCCCGTGGTTGCCGTTTGGCGTCTACTACCCGCTTCGATTGCATTTCGATCACGATCGAATTTCTAGCCGGAGAGGCGGAATTGACCGTCAAAGCCATCATGACCTCGATCCTCGCCAACGAATTGGCCCGGCGAGGTGTGAGTTCACTAACGCCATCTGACTGTGAGGAGATCGTCGAGCGGTTGATCGAGCGGCTGACCGAGCTTGAGTTGAGCTTGGCGGCACGCGAGATCACTCATAAGCGCGATCCCTAAGATGACCGATCGCGGCTGGCGGCGCGAATTCGACGATCCGATCCTGTCGTCCGATGGCCGAACACTGAGCACGCTGCACGATGCCGCCACCTTCATCACCAAGTTGCGGAAGCAGGAGCATGATGCGCCGGAATGGCTGGCCGCGATCGAGGCGCTATTGCTCGTGGTCAGTCTCAGCGGCCCCACCATGTTCGCGCGCATCGCTGTGTGCGTGCGTTCAACCGCCATCACAAGCCGTTGCAGCACCGCGACGGAAGCAGGTGAAGGCGTGTCAGGCGGAAGACCCTCCGCTCCGTCTTTCCTCAACTTCTTGCGCGAGCTTGATCCAATCAGCGGCAAGCCGAAGCCAAGCCTGTTTGTCAACCTCATGGATAGCCTTAGCGGCCAGTTGACGGCACTCCTGAGCTTGTTCGCGAAATCTATCTGCGTCGGTCTCGATCATCGCGCTGAGAGCATGCATCCAAACCGCCCCCGCGACGATTGATGTATCTCAATGCCCGTCCACGCGGCGAAGTCGGCCTTGGCACAATCGCCCGGGTGACGCTGGCAGCAGGCTATATACTTCTCCGTGGGATTGCGGTGTTCCAACAGGGAACATTGAATTTCACGCCTGAGTTTGCCCAAGATTATTGCGGCTGGGGATTTGAGGGGCCCAGCGTCTAAGCAGCGCCCGCTAGCCAATATATTCGGCTAGTGCGGCGTTGTGCTCAATGGTGCGCCGCGCCCCCCGAAGAAGGCCGCAACGAACAGAACCAGCCGTTGATCGCTACTCAACGGACAGTTGGCGACGATCGCGGCCGATTGATCTCAGGTTCTGCATTTGAAGTCGAGACTTCGACCGGCGGCACGTCACGTCCACAGTGCTTGCAGACGATGGCTTCGGGCCTGATATTCTCGGCGCAGAACGGGCACTTCCTCGCCTTGCCATCGTGTCCTTCCATGTACGACGGATCGTCTCCACGTCTTAGCAGTGCAAGCAAAATGACTGCGAGCAGCGGAGAGATCACACAAGTCAGGACAACAAGGCGCTGATAGCGGCTGATCCTGTTCACCTTTCAATCCCGGAAGATCACCGAGAACTATTCTGCCCGCGTCATCATTTCGAGGACGGTTCCGCGCAGGACCAACAAGCCACCGCATTTCCCCGGATAACCATCCGCAAATGTAGCGATACATTCCGGGTTTAGGATGATGGCTTAACGAAAAGCGAACATGCTGCCTGCGACACGTTTTATCTTTCGCGCCGCAATAGGGCTGATTTTCACCCTGTCACTTGCGGCTAGCGCAGCAGCGCAGTCGAACGATGATCGTTTGGCATGCCGACAACCTCCACCGCCTCCATGCACTGGCTGCTCGGCTGCCGTATCCGAAGAAGCAGAGCTAGATGTCAACGCAATCTGGGAGAAGGCCGTCAATCAAACCACTTCGCCAATCTTTCCGGAACGATGCCAGTTCGAATTGAACGAGCTAATCAGGCAATATAATCGGCTAGATCTTCCGGAGAGCCGTTTGAAGAAAGACTTCTGATCTTCTGTTCGCGCCGTTTGGCGACGTCGCGACTAAGGCGGCCTAGCAATCCTTTTTGCGCGGGCTTTTGGTGGGTCCTACCGAGATCGCAAAATCAAATGCCGGGACGCGCGACGGCCCCCGTTTGGCGTATTTGGCCCCGAACTTTTCCGATTTTGCTGCATCCGGTAATATCGCGAATTCAACAGGATAGTGCGATGAGCGAGTTAGAACGGGCGTGGCGGGCTTGGCGGGCGCTTTCGCGACCTGATCGGGTGCGATTTCTCGCGCTGTTCCGTGGAGCCTATGCCCAAGAGCGCGCGGCAGCGGTGCGGCGACGCGGCGGCGGACGTGGCAGAAGGGGATTGCGGCTCGCGGACGCGGCGCTGAGCGAGACGGACCTCCAACGGCTCGGCCTATAATCATCGCCTATGCGTTCGAGTGGCGGAGGCTACTCCGGGGGGCTGGCTTGCCGGTAAACTCCGGTAAATAGCTCCTACCCCATTTACCGGGGCAAAGAGCAAGTGGCGGTCGCTTCGGTACGAGAAACCTCGACGACCTCGCCGATCAGCTCGCGAGGTGACTGCACACTCATGAGGTCGGCTCAGTGGACCGTAGCGGGCTTGATGTGCTCAGCCTGAGTTCTTCGCATTTTGACCCGTTGCGGACGTTCCCATCAATTCATTAGCTGGACCGCTAAGCCGTCCCTTCGGCATAGACGGCCGCGCGCTGGTGTGGCTAAGTTGGCGCCAAACTCCGGAGGATGAAGATGCCGTACTTCACAGCCAAGCAGACCCAATCAGATCGCGTGTCTAAGGTGCTTGCAGATGTCTTCTGTGCGCTTTTGCTCGGGACCTTTTCGATCGTATTTTTCGGTCTAATCGGCGGCCTCGTTGCTTTCGCCCTGCTGGAAGCTTGCTTGCTCGCCCTCGATTGGGTGATGCCTAGCGACGATGACGCGGCTGGCGTTGTTCGCTAGGGGATCAAAGGGCAACGAAATGAGCAAGCCCGTAAAATCTGAAAGCGAGCTGATCGCTATGGCGAAGGCCGAATTGAAAGTTCACGCCGACTGCCCCGAGGGCATGATCATTTCCGTCCTCCGCGACGGTAGTTCCTGGGAGTTTCGAGCCAGCGCCGATCGGGTAACCTCGGATCGGCCGGGATACCCTGAATGCGTCGCAATGCTCGTCCAGATCGGCGATCACCTCTGCAAGCAGTACGATGTCGAGGGTTAGGCGTCCTCGACAATCTACACAGGTCAGAAGATGCGGTCGATCACCATCGTCAGACCAGCTGAGAAGGACATGATGATCACCAGAGGAACTCCTGTCTCAAAGAACGGCAGCTCCATCCACCGATGTGACTGCCCGTTGCGAGGCAGGAAGACCCATAGGAGGGCGATTGACAAGACGACCAGGAATGCGCCGATCACGAAATCCCCCTCTGAAGCAGTGACATCTCACTGGAGGTTGTCCTCCGGCGGTCGCGTTGCCGGTAAGCCCCGAAGGTCAACCCAATTAAGCACAGCGACGCTAACTTAGACGCTGCTGCGGCAAACTGTCCATTTTCCTGTTGACCCGGAATTGGCCGACGGTAAAGGTGGCCTTGCTTCACGCGGCGGGCAAGACCGGACCATGGCTTGCCAAAAACCGACAACAAGAACGGGCGGAAGCATCAGGAGGGGTACCTAACTCCCGTATGGGCGTGGACGGTGGCTATTGCGTCGCCATGATCCTCCCTGCTTGGAGGTAGCACTCAGCGAGCGGGGAAAAGGCATCGATGCGCCCATTGTTGGCGGTGAGTACAGCTATCGATTGGCTGAACGAAAAGGTCGGCAACGTCTGCAATATTCTGGTGCTCGCGGCCTGCATGGTCAGCGCTGTCAATGCGATGATCCGGTATGCCTTCAGCTACAGCTCCAACAGCTGGCTCGAGACGCAGTGGTATATGTTCGCCGTCATCGTGATGTTCGGCTCATCCTATACCTTCAAGCGCAATGAGCATGTCCGCGTGGAAATCCTCTACCTCATGCTGTCTGAGCGCGGCCAGTTGTGGCTGGACCTGATCGGGACTTTGGTTTTCCTGGTCCCGGCGTGCCTGCTCCTCAGCTATTTGTCATGGGCGATGTTCCACAACTCGTTCATCATCGGCGAGATGTCCAACAATGCCGGTGGTCTTGTTCGGTGGCCAATCAAATTCGTCTTGCCGGCAGGCTTCTTCATGGTGGCTTTGCAGGGCGTCTCCGAAGCCATCAAACGAGCTGCGGCCTTGCGCGGTGAAGTCACAATCGACGCGAAATACGAGCGCCCGACCCAATGATCACGATTGAGATGATGCCGCCGCTGATGTTCGGCGGCCTGGTCCTGGCCATGCTGATCGGATATCCGGTCGCCTTCACTTTGGCCGCTCTCGGGCTTTCGTTCGGATTTCTGGCGATCCACGAGGGCTTCTTCGGCTTCCGCTTCCTCCAGGCGATTCCGGAGCGCATCTACGGCAGCGTTCTGGCGAACGAATTGCTGCTGGCCATTCCATTCTTCACGTTCATGGGCTCGATCCTCGAACGATGCGGCCTCGCAGAGGACATGCTGGATTCGATGGGGCAGTTGTTCGGCCCCATTCGCGGTGGCCTCGGCTATTCCGTGATCATCGTCGGCTTCATCCTCGGTGCCATCACAGGCACGGTGGCGGCGCAGGTGATCGCGATGGCGCTGATCTCGATGCCGGTGATGATCCGCTACGGCTACAACATGCGCTA
Source organism: Bradyrhizobium nanningense (assembly GCF_004114535.1). GTDB lineage: Bacteria > Pseudomonadota > Alphaproteobacteria > Rhizobiales > Xanthobacteraceae > Bradyrhizobium > Bradyrhizobium nanningense. Next base: position 1,296 of record NZ_LBJC01000020.1, on the reverse strand, counting down.
CATCACCGGCGTGCTCGCGGCGTCCGGCACCATTACCCAGCTTGTGCCGCCCTCGCTGGTTCTGATCGTGCTCGCGGACCAGCTTGGGAAGTCGGTTGGCGATATGTATCTGGGTGCCTGGGGGCCGTCGATCCTCCAGATCGCGCTCTTTGCGGGCTACACCTTTGTTCTGAGCGTGATCAAGCCGGGCCACGTTCCGGCGGTGCCCAAGGAAGCAAGGACGCTCAAGGGCTGGGCGCTCTGGCGCAAATGTCTTCTGGGCATCGTCCCGTCCGCCGTCCTGATCTTCGTGGTGCTCGGCACAATGATGCTCGGCCTCGCCACGCCGACCGAAGCAGGTGCGATGGGCGCAGTCGGCGCGATCGTCCTCGCCGTCATCCATCACAAGGATTTCAGCTCGGCCGGCCACAGGGTGCTGCTCGTCGGCGTTGCGGCTGCGGGTGTCGGCACCATCATCGGCATCTACTTCACGCCAAATCTGGTGTTCAAGATCGCCTTCGCGATCGCCTATCTTGCGGTCGCCTGGGTTTGCCTCGAGGCGGTCCGGATTCCGGATCTCCGCGATCTGGTCAAGCAGGGCTACGAGACCACCATGCGCATCACCTGCATGGTGACGTTCATCCTGATCGGATCGACCTGCTTCTCGATCGTCTTTCTCGGTTGCAACGGCGGTGTCTGGCTGGAGCACATGCTGACATCGCTGCCGGGAGGCGTCTGGGGCTTCCTGATCTTCATGAACCTGTTCATCTTCTTCATCGCGTTCTTCCTCGACTTCTTCGAGATCGCTTTCATCATCATTCCGATGATTGCGCCGATCGCGCAGAAGCTGCTCGCTCCCGTCGTCGGGGCGGACGCTGCCCTGATCTGGTTCGGCGTCATGCTCTGCGTCAACATGCAGACCTCCTTCCTGCATCCTCCGTTCGGCTTTGCCCTGTTCTACCTGCGGGGCGTGGCGCCGAAGGAGGTCAAGAGTTCAGACATCTATTGGGGCGCAATGCCCTGGATCGGCCTGCAGGCGATCATGGTTGCCGTCGTCATCGCGTTCCCGATCACCGTCACCGGATTGTTGGACGCCCCGACCAAGGTGGATCTGGACAAGGTCAAGATCGAAATCCCGGATATCGAGCTGCCGCCGCCGGTGATCGATTTTGGCCAGCCCAAGAACTGAAGGATATCGACCGAGGCAAATTCCGCTATTGATGTTGTGGACGGCTCCTCCACCGGCACGAGAGTGCCAAGGAGTGGGTGCCGTTTTGAGGCTCCACGATTCGGAGGAGCAGCCTATGCAGTCAATTT
>NZ_LBJC01000019.1 GCF_004114535.1 Bradyrhizobium nanningense | reverse complement strand
TACTCGTCCGAATAGGACCGACGTTGCCGTTTTGCCATCTGACACCTCTCGCTGCCTAAGCTATAGGTGTCCACCGATTTAGGGGAGGTCCACCTTCGCAACCTCGCGGCGCATTTCGCCCGAGCTTTGCCTCGATGCTTCACCCTCTGAAAATGAAGAGAGCGCGGGGAAGGCCGGGAGCCGGTTGGCTCCCATCGAACCGCCATGCCAAGAGCAGACTGCGTGTGCTTCATGCATAGCGGAAAAGCAGGGCAACCGGAGACATCCCGGCCTTCCCCGCGCAGTGGTTTTACGGCTTATGTCGTGCTCTCCCCGGGGAGCGATGCACTATTGCCCCCGTCGCCTTGCGGATGATCGATGCGCCTGCCCGGTTGGGCCGCCACATCTCCGCAACACTTGGCGCGCAGACCCCGGGCGCCAGGACCACACGATTTTGCCGTACGCTCAAATCACACCGGTCGTGTGCGCGACGGCTTTGCTCACGGTTGCCCGCCCTGCAAAACCTCTTCGCGCCGATGCAATCGGCGTCCACCGCCGCCCGGCCCGCGTTCGTGACGATCGCGATACGCCCCTCTCCTTGGGCCGGGTTGCGGCGACACATACGAGACTTCCGAATTTCGGTAAAGCGTAATATTTTCGATAGCGCGGATTGACCTAGGGCTCGCGTGTTTTGCCCGTCGGCAACGCAAGGTCTCGTAGCCCGGGTGAGCGCAGCGACATCCGGGATTCTCATCGAGAGCGGCCCCGGCTATCGCTGCGCTCACCGGGCTACACGCTCACCGGGAATTCCGACATCGCCGGCTACGGAGCTGGGCCCGCGAGCCGTTCGATCACCAGATCGAGCAGCGCACGCAGACGAGCGAGCCGCTTCAGATCGCGATGATAGCCGACATAGGTGTCGCGGCCGGGCGGCGTCGCGCCGATGTCGAGCGCGACCAGACGGCGGTCGCTGTCGCCGAGCGGCCGCGGCAGCACGGCAAAGCCGCCGCCGCTCGCGCAAAGCTCCGCCTGCACCTGCCTGTTGTTGCTGCGCGAAGCAACGCCCGCATTCGGCAGCACGCGCTTCAGCCAGACCGCGTCCGGCATGTCGGCGAACTCCGCATTCATGGTCACGACGCGAACGCTGCTGCCGTCGCCGGCGCGCGGCGGTTTGCTGCCCTTCTTGCCGTAGAGCGCGTAGGGAATGTGCAGCAGCTTTCTGGAGATCACCTCGGGCTCGCTGAACGGCTTGATGCGAAAGACCAGATCGGCCTCGCGCCGCGGCAGACTGTAGAGCCGCGCATCGGTCAGTAGCTCCACCGTCACGGCGGGATGACGCTTGCCGAACGCGGCGATCACCGGCGACAGCATCACTGTCCCGAACCAGTCCGACGAGGACAGGCGCAACAGTCCATCGAGCTGCGTCGTCGCTCCGGACACGTGGCGCTCCAGCGCGAGCGCCTCGTCCTCGATCCGCTCGGCGTGACGCAGCACGGCGTTGCCCTCGTCGGTCAGCACGAAGCCATCCGCCGTGCGCTGGAACAGGGTCTGCCCCAACGCACCTTCGAGCGCGCGAAGCCGCCGCCCCATGGTCGGTTGGGTCTGGCCGATTTTCCGCGCGGCGGCGCCGAGCGTGCCTTCGCGGGCAATCGCCAGGAAGATGCGCAGATCGCTCCAGTCCATCAGAACTCCTGTCGTACAAAAATGTATGGATACCGTACAGCCTTGTTCCTTCTCATGCAAAATTTCATGAGCATATTGGGGCCGACAACGGAGCAAGACGGTCATGACGACACAATTGACGATGCGCGCCGGCGTGCTGGAGGCTCACAACGGCCCCTTACGCCTCTCGACGATTTCCAGACCCGAGATCGGCCCGCGCGAGGTGCTGGTGCGGATGCGGGCGAGCGGGGTCAATCCGCTCGATACCAAGATTCATGCCGGTACGGCCGCGCATGCGCGCCATCCGCTGCCGGCGATTCCGGGGATTGATTTGGCCGGCATCGTCGAACGCAGCGGGAGCGAGGTGACGCGGTTCAAGAGAGGCGACGAGGTCTACGGCATGACCGGAGGGGTCGGCGGCGTACAGGGATCGCTGGCCGAATTCGCCGCGGTCGATGCCGATCTTCTCGCATTGAAGCCCGCCAATCTCAGCATGCGGGAAGCTGCCGCCCTACCCCTGATCGTCATCACGGCCTGGGAGGGCCTGATCGACCGCGCGGGCCTGAACGCGGGCCAGAAAGTGTTGATCCACGGCGGCGCGGGCGGCGTTGGTCATGTCGCGGTTCAGATCGCGCGCGCCTTCGGGGCGGACGTGTTCGCCACGGGCTCGGCGTCGCAGCGCGTCACCATCGAAGCCTTTGGCGCGATATTCATCGACCGCGACAGCCCGGTCGAAGCCTACGTTGCGCAGCATACCGGCGGCCGCGGCTTCGACATCGTCTACGACACCGTCGGCGGCAAGGTGCTCGACGCCTCCTTTGAGGCGGTGCGTCGCTTCGGTCATGTGGTGAGCGCATTGGGCTGGGGGACACACGCGCTTGCCCCGCTGTCGTTCCGCGCCGCCACCTATTCCGGCGTGTTCACGCTGCTGCCGCTGCTGTCGGGCGAAGGCCGCGCGCACCATGGGGAGATCCTGATGGAGGCCACACGCCTCGTCGAAGCCGGCAAGCTCGTGCCGCTGCTCGACCCCAGGCGCTTTACGATGGAGAGCGTCGGCGATGCCTATGCGCTGATCCGCGATCGCGCGACGAACGGCAAGCTGGTCGTCGATGTCTGAGGTTGTAGCTCATAGCCCGGATGGGCGCAGCGACATCCGGGATTCCGTCGACGGGTATCGCTGCGCTCACCCGGGCTCCGAAGGCTCGTCCGCTGCTAATCCTCGCTGGACGCCGCCGAGCGGTTGCGCAAATAGGCCTGCGACAACAGGAAGAACAACGCGCGCTCGCCGTGATATTTGGCGGACGGCCGGGTGCGCTCGAAGCCGTCGGCAAAGATCTTGCCGGACTGGTCGCACACCTGCCATCGCCAGCCGAACCGCTTGCGCCTGGTGAGGATCACTTCGAACATGCCGACGAGCTTGGTCCCCTGCTCCCTGCCGGTCTCGCAGACACACAAGTCTGCTCCGGCCTCCTCCGTCAGACGGAGGCCCCGACATATATCGCAGCAGGACGGAAAGAGAATAAAATTGATTGTCGGAAATAGGTATCTTCCACCGGCTGTGATGAACGCGCGAAGCATCAGGAATAAGCCAATGGTGCCGGTGTTGATGCACTCCCGCCGCAGCCTGGAGCGCTGACGGGTATTCAAAACAGAAGACTGGATTTGCTGCCGAAGAGCCTCCGTGCACCAGCACGTTGGGCGACGGTGGTAATGGGAGATGGGTCAATTGTGCGCGGAATGAGAAGAGTCGTGCGAGGGGCATCGGTCTAGCGTCTCGCCGGGCGGCATCGCCGCCCAAGCCCTATCGCGCCACGACCTCGACCTCGCCGTCGACGCCGTTCACGACATTGAAGCCGCGCTCGTAGACCTTGCCCTCGTTCTTGGCGATGGCGCGGTATTCGCCTTCGGAGAGCACCACGCGCGGAAAGGCACCGATCGATTCCTTGATGACGTCGCCGCCCGGGGTCAGCACCGACCAAGCGGTGTTGGCCAGCGCCTCGCCACCCTTGTCGCTGACCAGCTTGAGCGTGATCACGGCGGCGCGGTGGGTGATGGTGACGTCGGTGAGCTTGCCGGCCTGGACGCGAATGTCCGAGCGCACCACCGAATTGGCGTCACCATAATTGGAGATGATGTAGTAGGTGCCTTCCGGGATCAGCACGACGTCGCCGGCGGCGACATTCGGCACCAGCGAGGCCCGCTCGCCGGATTCGAACTGGCTGCCCTTGTAGATCGCGAACGAAATCTGGTTCTGCGGAATGCGGCTGGTGCCGACCCGGCCCTCGATGCGCAGGCCCCCGGCCGGCAGCACGAAGGATTCGCGATCGGTCTCGGCCTTCAGGCTGACGGTGCGCACCGCGCTGACCAGGCCGAAGGCGACGTGCACGACGTAGTTGCCCGGCGGCAGCACGATGTTGGGCGTGGCGTTGCGGTCCTCGCGGATCAGCTTGAAGGTGCCGTTCTCGTCGGGACGGTCGGCAAACACGCGCCAGACCAGGCCGCTCGTGATCGCCGGTGTGTCCTTGCCGTATTTCGCAGTCAGCGACAGCACGCCCTGTCCGGGCACGGCCGCATTGAGCGGCGCGGCCGGCGGCACGGTGGTGACCGCGGGCGGCGGCATGCTGGGCGTGGCCGGCTGCATCAGGGTCGGCGGCAGGCTTGGAGGGCCGGCGCCAGGCCCGGAGGGCGGCGCCAGGCTGACGGCGCCGCCGGGGTCAGGCACCGAAGCCGGCGGCACCGGCGGCGGGCGATCGGAGAAAAGCTGCGCCTGCGCAGCGTTTTGGCCCGAGGTAACGAGGCACGCGGCGAAGATCAGCGCCGGCAGCAGCCTGCCGCTGCGCCGCCATCCGATGATGCCGTCACCCCCGCGTGTCATACCTCCTGCTTTTCACCGAAAACGCGGCAAATTCAAGCCTCTAAAGCCCCGCGAAATACGGTCCCGGACGGTTCTTTGGAACCCGGTTGAGGCCTGCGTGATTATCGCGGAGGCAACGCCCCTCGCCATACTCCTGCCCCGTGCCCTCTCCAAAGCGGCATAAACCATGCTTCGCCCTGGTTCTGGCGGAGCGCGAGTGCGATGCCTAGTCTGAGCTTACGGGCTGGCCCCGGCGTAGGAGAGAGTTTCGGTGCTGGACAGATTGAAAGGTCGGGGCGCGAACGGCTCGAATGGCGAGAAGGTGGGTCTCGGCAGCATCCGTCGACCGATCATTGGCCTTGCCTTGGGCGGCGGCGCGGCGCGCGGCTTTGCCCATATCGGAATTCTCAGGACACTGCTTGCCAACGGGATCGTGCCCGACGTCGTGGTCGGCACCTCCATTGGCGCCGTGGTCGGGGGCCTCCATGCGGCCGGCCGGCTCGATACGTTCGAAGAGTGGGGGCGCAGCCTGCAAGGCATGCGCAACATCCTCGGCTATCTCGACATCCGCCTCAACGGCTCCGGCCTGCTCGGCGGCGAGAAGCTGGCGACCCGGCTCGAGGCGGCGATCGGGCAAGTCCTGATCGAGGATCTGCCCATCAAGTTTGCGAGCGTCGCGACCGAGGTTCGCACCGGTCACGAGATCTGGCTGACGCGCGGCCGTGTGGTCGATGCGATGCGTGCGTCCTACGCCCTGCCCGGCATCTTCGCGCCCGTCCTGATCGGGGACCGCTGGCTGGTCGATGGCGCGCTGGTCAACCCGGTGCCGGTCTCCGCCGCCCGCGCGCTCGGCGCCGAAATCGTCATCGCGGCAAATCTTTCCAGCGACATCTTCACCCATTCCACGACGATCTATTCACACGGCGCAGTGCCCACCCCAGTCGCGCCGGAGGCGGAGGAACCGACGGCCAAGCGGCGCTTCCCGCGGCTGTTCTCGCCCGAGAAGACTGTGAAGCGTGAGTTTTTCGGCGGCAACGGCCGGCCCGGCATCTCCTCGGTGATGGTCGATGCCTTCAACATCATGCAGGACCGCATCACCCGCGCCCGCCTCGCCGGCGATCCGCCGGATCTGTTGATCACGCCGCGGGTCGGCCAGTTCGGCTGGTTCGACTTCCACCGCTCCGAAGACTTGATCGCTCATGGCACGCGCGCCACCGAGCGCGCGCTCGCCTCGATCCAGGAGGCGATCCATGTGCTGGCGCCGGCGCCCGCGGGCACCGCGCCAAAAGCGGACGAGCAGACCTGATCAGGCGGTCTTGATGTAGTCGCGCAGGGCTTCCTGCTCGGACTCGTATTCCTGGACCCGACGTTTGACGATGTCGCCGATCGAGATCAGGCCGACCACCTTGCCGTTGTCGATGACGGGCAGATGGCGGAACTTGCCTGTCGTCATGGTCTCCATGAGCTCGGCGACCGTGTCGGTCTCCTTGCAGGTGACGACCTTGCGGGTCATGACCTGAGCCACCGGCTCTTCCAGCACGCCGGCGCCGCGCTCGCCGAGCACGCGGACGATGTCGCGCTCCGACAGGATGCCTTCGAGACGGCTCTGGTTCATCACCAGCACCGCACCGATCTTCTTCTCGCCGAGCAGTTTGATCGCGGCAGCCAGCTTGGCGTCGGGCTCGACGCTCACGATCTGGTGCCCCTTCGTGTTGAGAATGGAACGTACCGTCATTGTCGCCTCCCTGAATCCGAGCCCTCCGCCTCTTGGCGGTCAGGACTTGTTCTTCGAGTCTTCAACTAACAGTTTCGGCGCGGGTTTCGCGCTCGCGCGCTTGTCGAAGCGTTGCCGCTATGGGTTTGTCGCTTCGGAACATTCTTCCCGCAAATGATGGATGAATTCGGGCTGCGCCGCAAGCGCCGCTTCAAATACGGTCTGAAACGTCCTGTGATGACGCATCCGCAGCATCGTTTCGCACGCGCGGCACGGGATCGAACAGGGTGAATAGCAACAGGCCGGCGAAGAAGCCGCCGATATGCGCCTGCCAGGCGACGCTCGTGGTTTCGGCATCGATGCCGATCGCGCCGACGCCGAAGATGATGTTGACGCCGAACCAAACGCTGAGGAAGCCGACCACCCGTCCGTCGCGCAGCGCGCGCGACAGCGGCAGCGCCGGAACCTTTGCCGCGGTATCGGCATCCGTTCGGTTGAACGACAGGAAGCTGCCGCGGACGAAGGCGAAGCGGATTGCGGCTGCCATCGCGCCCGACACCGAGGCCGAGGCGCCGATCATCGGCGCCACCGCATGCTCATGGGTGAGGAGATGGGCGAGCGCGCCGGCCGCTGCCGTCACCTCCAGAAACAGGAAGAACCTGACGGCGCCAAAGCGCCGCGCCAGCGCGCTGCCGAACGGCAGCAGCCACAGCACGTTGAAGCCGAGATGGGTCAGATTGGCGTGCAGCAGCGAATAGGTGACGAAGGTCCAGACCTTGGCCCCGGTGCCACCGGGGATCTGCAAATTGAGCAGGGAGGAATCGTAGCGCTTCGGGATGAAGCCGAAGACGTCGATGGTCCAGTTCTCGAGGTCCGGCGGCAGCAGCACCCGCAGATGGATCCCCGCCAGGAGGACGATATAGGCGGTCAGCGCCCCGGGCAGCGTCAGGACCGGCTCGCGCGGAGCCTCCTCATGGGCGGCAGGCAGGTCGAGCTGAGGATCTTGCGACGAATCTTGCGGCGGGGAATCCAAGGCAGCTTCGCTTTCAGGCGCGATCGGAGCGATCCACTTGCAGATAGTCGCCTTTGCCGCCCTTGCGCAAGTGCACAAAAGGAAAAGGCAGGGCCCTGGGAAAGCCCTGCCTGTCCGTGTCGGCCTTTTCCGCGCCCGAGGAATGAAGGTGTATCCCCACCCCTCCCCGGCCCGTGGCCAAACTGTTTGACGCCCTGTGTACCGACCCCGCCGAGAACCTGGAGAAAAGCGGCGGGGCTTGCGACTGCGATCACCTTAACAGGGCCGCTGCCGACGCAAAGTCCATAGTTAATTTAACGTTAACGACGCAAAGGCGGCCTCAAGGCAGGCGAAAACGCCTCCTCGGCATGGACGCTGCAAATCCCCTCCTGCACAACAACACAAGGGATCGCGGCTGCACTGAAGCGGGACAGGTTTGTCCCTTCGGGGTTGCGCTCCGGGGTAAGCGTTCAGACATGAAACATCCGTCAAGCCGCGCGTTCTTCGCGTATTGGGACAAGAAGCGTGGCGCCGCACGGGCCCCTGATCGGGCCGACATCGATCCGGCCGCGGTCCGCGGCCTGCTCGGCGACATCTTCGTGCTCTCCTGCGAGCCGAATCTCGGCTTCCCGTTCCGCGTCGCCGGCACGCGCGTCTGCGCGCTGGCAGGGTGTGACCTCAAGGACCAGAGCTTTGCGGCGCTGTTCGCTGATGCGAGCCGCAGCGAGATCGAGGAGATCACGACCATCGTCGCCGACGAGGCGTTAGGTGCGATCGCCGGTGTCACGGCCGCGCGCGAGGACGGCAGCAAGGCCTATCTCGAGCTGTTGCTGCTGCCCTTCAACGCCCGCCCGCATACGCCGGTGAGTGTGACCGGCGTGCTCGCGCCGTTCGACGACGAGTGCGGCGCGCTTTCAGCCTTCACCCTCACCTCCTGGCGCTATCTGCACCAGCCGGAGAAATTGCTGCCGCGCGCGATCCGGAAGTTGCAGGTCGCACGCGGGCTGATGGTGTATGAGGGGCTGAGATAGTCTCGTATCCCGGACAGACGGCAACGAGCTAACGCTGCTGCGCAGAGTCGGGGCCTAACCTCTCAAAAACAATCGCGGTTAGACGGCCCCGGCCCTGCAGCTCATCACCTCGCGGTACTGAGCTGCGCTTGGGGCAGCAGACATTCTCAGACGCCTGCTCTCACGGCATCGCCAGGTGCCAGGCGCCGTTCAAGAAACCGTCGCCGGTGACATCGCCGGGCTTCTGGTCTTTGGCGAAAGTGTAGAGCGGCTTGCCCTTGTAGGCCCACTGCTTCGAGCCGTCGTCGCGGGTGATGATGGTGTAGCCGTCGCCGGCGGCGTCGCTCGCCTCGGCCTTCAGCACCGGCCAGTTCGTCGCACATGGACCGTTGCAGGCCGACTTGCCGTTCGCATCCTTGTCGAAGGTGTAGAGCGTCATGCCCTTGGCATCGGTGAGCACGTTGCCCTTGTCGGTCTTGCCGGTCTTGGTCGGCGGTGCGGCGAAGGCTGCGGGAACGATTGCGAGCGACATTGCCAGCGCGAGCGCGAGGCGGATCGAGGACGTCATGATATCTCCTGTCATGCAATTGGCTTGCATGGGTAGGACGCCGGGCGCGGCCTGGTATTCCTGAGACGTCGGCAAAGATATTTTTCGCTGCGCGCCTCGAGGCAGCGGAATAAACTGGACCGACCGAACCGAACGACGGAAAGACATGAGCAAGCCGCATTGGCGTCCCGCGCACGCATCCGACCTACCCGCGATCAGCGCGATCGCGGCGCGGCTACATCCTGATCTTCCCGAGAGGCCCGAGGTGTTCATGGAAAAGATGCAGCTCTATCCTCCGGGCTGCCGCGTGCTCGTCGCGGAGGATGCGATCGCCGGCTACGGCCTCGCGCATCCCTGGAAGCTGCATCGGATCCCGCCGCTCGACGGTTTCCTTGAACGCCTGCCCGAGAACGCAGAATGCCTCTACGTGCACGATGTCGCCGTGCTGCCAGACCGGCGCGGCGGCGTTGCGCGCGACTATGTTGCCGGGATCGCGGAGCTGGCGCCCGCATCCGGCATCGCGACGCTCGCGCTGGTCTCGGTCTACGCCACGCGGCCGCTGTGGGAACATCTCGGCTTTCGTGCCGTCACCGCCGATGGGGACCTGCGCGCCAAGCTCGCCTGCTACGGGGAAGGCGCGACCTATATGCTCCACGACCTCGCTGCGACGTAACGTCCCTGCCCGACCGCCCCCGGCTCACGCGCGCGTGAACCGCCGCCTCGAACCGGGTTGGACCAGCCTCCGTCGAAGGGATGTGCGAGCCGTTCCGGTCTCGCCGAACCGAGGCTGGAGAAAATTCATGAAGCTTACTTTGTCGAAAGTTGCTTTGATTGCATGCGTTGCGACGAGCGCGTTCGCAACGACCAGCGCCAACGCGGCACAACACCGAACCGACGGCTGCCAGTTCGCCTTTTTCGAAAGCTGTGGCATCGTCGCCGACACGTCGACCCCCGGCCGCGCACGCCGTACCGTCGTTCGCCTCAACGATACCTCGCCGACCTACATGAAGCAGTCTGACCCGCGCTACAGCTCGGCCATGCGCGATGCCGGTGGTGGCGGAGGTGGCGGCGGCGGCGGTGGCGGTGGTGGTGGCGGCGGCGGTGGCGGCCGCTGAACTCCCACCTGACCTTTCGGATGATGTCGCCGGTGCAATCCGGCGGCATCATTGCCGTCCGTGCTGAACGACGGCGGTTCAGCCGCGATGCTTTTTCTTCTTCTTCGTCTTCTTTCCCGGTGCGCCCTTCACCGGCCACGGCGTGACCGACGGCTCCGCGCGGGCCTGCTTGTCGCGATGCTTCTTCTTTCCAAAAGGCGGCGCATCGTCGAATCTCGGTCCGCGCTCGCCGGACGGTTTGCCGCGTGGTTTGAATTCACGCGCCTCGCGCGGTCGCTCGTCGCGACGTTCGCGATGATCGCCATTGTCGCTCTCGCGCCGCGGCGCACGTGACCGCTCTTCCGACGGCACCGATCGCTGCGGCGCCTCGCCCAGCGGCTCGATCCGGATGCTGTCTTCCTTGTCCGGACGCTTGATCTTTGCGGCGAAAGATTCTGCGGCCTGCGCTGAGATCTCGAACTCGGTTGTGGTGTCCATGATCTTGATGGCGCCGATGTCGCGTTTGTCGATGCCGCCGCGGCGACAGATCATCGGCAGCAGCCAGCGCGCTTCCGCATTTTTGCGCCGTCCGATCGCCGCGCGGAACCAGACGCTGCCCTCCGCCATGACGTGTTTCGACGACGCCTTTCCGGACTTCGATCGCGGCTTGGCGGCGCGATCGTCGCCGCCTTCAAACCTGTCGCGCCCGCGCTCGTCTCGCGGCCGGCCGCTCCGCTCGCCCGGATCGATGATGTCCTCGGGTGACGGCAGGCGCGCCCGATAAAGCCGCGCCAATGCGGCCGCGATGTCCTCGGCCGACCGCTCGGCGAGCAAAGCCTGCGCCAGAGCCTGATCGTCGGGGGTCGTCTCCTCCGTGAACAGCACGTCCTTCATGCGCGCATGATCAAGCTTGCGGATCTCGTCCGCCTGCGGCGCCGTGCCCCAGGCCGCGTCGACCCCCGCGAGATTGAGCAGCAGCTCCGCGCGCCGCCGCCGAGCCGGCGGCACCAAGAGGACGCTCGTCCCCTTGCGGCCCGCCCGCCCCGTGCGGCCCGAGCGATGCTGCATCACCTCGGCGTCGTTGGGCAAGTCCGCATGAATGACGAGGTCGAGGCTCGGCAGATCGATGCCGCGGGCGGCGACGTCGGTCGCGACGCAGACGCGGGCGCGTCCGTCGCGCAGCGACTGCAGCGCCAGGGTGCGCTCGTTCTGCGTCAATTCGCCCGAGAGAGCGACGACGGAAAAGCCGCGCTCCAAGAGCGCGGCCTGCAAATGCCTGACGTGATCGCGCGTGCTGCAGAACACCAGCGCACTCGGCGCCTCGTAGAAGCGCAGCACGTTGACGACGGCGTGCTCGGCATCGGCGGGCGCGATCCGGATCGCGCGGTATTCGATATCGGCGTGACCGCCTTCGTCGCCGGCGACCTCGATCCGGAATGCTTGCTGCTGATATTGCTTGGCCAGCGCGACGATGCCGCGCGGGAACGTCGCCGAGAACAGCAGCGTGCGGCGCGTCTCCGGCGTGGTCTCGAGGATGAATTCCATGTCCTCGCGAAAGCCGAGATTGAGCATCTCGTCGGCCTCGTCGAGCACGACCGCCTTCAATTCGGAGATGTCGAGACGGCCGCGGCGCAAATGGTCGCAGAGCCGTCCGGGCGTGCCGACGACGATATGGGCGCCGGCTGCGAGCTCGCGCTGCTCGCGGCGCGGATCCATGCCGCCGACGCAGGAGACCACGCGCCCACCCGCATGCCCATAGAGCCAGGCGAGCTCGCGCTGAACCTGCATCGCGAGCTCGCGGGTCGGCGCCACGATCAGGGCGAGCGGTGCGGCGGCGGGCGCAAACTGCTCGGCATCGCCGAGCAGATCCCTGGCCATGGCTAGGCCATAAGCGAGGGTCTTGCCGGAGCCGGTCTGCGCCGAAACCAGGAGGTCGCGATCGGCGGCGTCCTCCGCGAGCACGGCAAGCTGAACGGGGGTCGGAGAATCATAGTTCCGCTCGGCCAAAGCGCGGGCGAGCGGCGGGGTCAGGGCCGGAAAAGACACGGGATGGAGAACCTTGGTTAATTCAGGCGCGCAAACGGTGAACCGGCGGGCCCGAGCTCGCGTGCGCGGCAAACGGCCCGGCCACACGCTGGATTTGATCTGGCCGCTCTTTACGCCAAGAGTTCGGAAATCACCATGCCTATGATGCATGGCTTGGCCAGGAGAGCCGCGCCCGAAGGTTGCAGCGGATTTTTGCGGCCACTTCCACTAACCTGAGACCAACCGGATCTTATGGAAAATGAACGTGACGGCCTCCACCAAACGCCGCTGCGGCGACTGCACTCTCTGCTGCAAGATCATGGCCATCGAGGCGCTGGCCAAGCCGGCGAGCGCCTGGTGCGGGCATTGCAGGCCCGGCCGCGGATGCGCGATCTACGCAGGACGACCGGCGGAATGTGAAGACTTCGCCTGCCTGTGGCTCGTCAACGATCTCCTCGACGAGCGATGGAAGCCAAGCCGGTCGAAACTCGTCCTGACCACGTCCGAGGACGGTATCGAAGTCCGATGCGACCCGGGCTTTCCCGACGCTTGGCGCAAGCAGCCCTACGCCGGCGACATCCGTGCATGGGCTGTCGAAGGTGAACGCAACGACATGACGGTGGTCGTGATCATTGGCCTACGCATGTTCCTCATCACATCGGATCACGAGTTCGATCTTGGCGTCGTCGGGCCGGACGAACGGATCGTGCGGGAGCTGGAGGGCACGAAGGTCGTGGGCGCGACAATCGTGAAAGCGAACGATTGACTGGCCGGACATTCGATCCCAAATCGTGCCTCAGGAAAAGAAGACTGGAGGACCCATGGCCGACAGCATCTCGCTTGCCGACAAGCTCGCGACCTTCGAGGATTATTGGTCCCCGCGCACGGTCACGACCTTCAACGATTGCGACGTGATGGTGGTGAAGGTGAAGGGCGAGTTCACCTGGCACAAGCACGACGACACCGACGATTTCTTTCTCGTTCTGAAAGGCCGTCTGGACATCGAGTTGCGGGACCGCACGGTGACGCTTGGTCCGGGCGAGCTCTATGTCGTGCCCAAAGGTGTCGAGCATCGCCCGGTGGCGCGCGAGGAGGCTCACCTGATGCTGATCGAGCCGACGGGGACGCCGAATACGGGCGACAAGGCAACTGCGGCAGCGCGCAAGTTCGCATAGTGGGCAGCACGCCTGCGCGGCCTAATCCCTCGAGGTCGCCAGTCCGCTGAGGCTGCCGGCCAGCCAGGCTCTCGCGCGCGCAACACTGTCCTTGACCGCGCGGGCCAGGGCTCGGACGGCGCGCCAGGCTTCCGTCTCCTGCAGCCACGCCTTCGCCGCCGCATATTTTCCGTAAGCCCAGGCAAAGGCGGGAATTCGCATCAGCTTGTCCCGCGTCAGATGGAACAGGCGCTCGACCAGCACGAGCTTGAGCAATTCGCCGATGATGAACATCACCGCGCCGCCCAGGATCTGACCGGTTGCGGCGAGGTACGCAGCAATCGGCTTGACCGGCTCGAGAATAATGACCGGAACAGAGAATAACGCCAGCGACGGATATGGCGGCAGCGACCTGATCCAGCCGCGCAAACGCCTGAATTCGAAATGCCGCCCGATCCAGCGGGCGATCGGCCTGGCCACGGCCATGAAGACCGCATCCACCAGGAAGTAGATCGCGGCCAGGATGTAAGTGACGGGTTTCAGGATTCGCTTCACGGCACCTCTCCCGCAAAGTGAAAGCCGGAACTTGGGCCTAAGTTTCACCTCGGCGTGAATAGTTCGGGGACATCAGATGGAACTTTTGCGGCATCGGTCCCGCTCAGATTTCCGCGTAGATCTCCAGCAAATTGCCGTCGGGATCGCGGAAGAACAGCGTGCGATGGCCGAACGACTGGTTCGTCGGCGGCGAGACCAGCGCCACGCCCTGCCGAACGAGCTCATCCGCGCAGGCGTCGACCTCGGCGGCGGAGACCTTGAAGGCCAATTGCAATGCGGCGCTGCCTGGAGGGATTGGCGCATCCGCCGCGGTTCGACTGGGTCTCGCCAGCGCCAGCGTGTTGCTGCCGATGCCGTACTCGATCCAGTTGGGCGAGAGCTCGCGCAGCACGGACAAGGCGAGCACGTCCTCATAGAACCGGCGCATCGCCGCCATGTCGCGCACGAAGACGACGGTGTAGTCGATCGCGCGAATGGCGTCGAAGGGGGAGCGCGGCCGGCTCGACTGCGGCGCCATCGGCGGCGTCACTCCTGGTCCACCACACGGTCGGCGACGAAGACGCCGTTCGGCTGGTGAAAGACGATCTGATCAATTTTGCCGTCTTCCCCACGAAACTCGACGGCAAAACCGTCCAGCTCGACGATACGAAACCTGCGTCCCTGCTGCGGCTCCAGACGATAGGCCGGCTGAAAGTCGGGCTTCAGAATCAGCCGGCCATCGGCGTCGAGGGTCACGTGGTGGTTCACGCCACCGCTGTTGAAATGCCCGGCGCAGCGCCGACGAAACGCAGCATCTATACAATCGCCGGCGGCGCGCCGCTCGAACACGATGTCCTTGGCCGTCGGCTCCAGGGGCGCCGAGAGATGCACGATATTGCCGTCGCGATCGGTGTGGAACGTGATCGGAAGATTGTCAGGCAGAAGCCGATCGACGACCTCGGGCGTCACGAACGTCTCGAAATGCCGATGTGCAAGCGGCGCGCTCATGCCGCGCCACGACCAATGCAGCGCACCATCGTTCACGCGGACGGACATCACGCCATAGGCTGGATGCGCATAATCGGCGGCATAGGCGGACAGCACATGTGCGGGCTGCGTGTCCTTGTGGCGTGCTCTCTCCCGCGCCTCCTTGTCGGCCGGAATATGTGCGATGAAGTCATTGCGAACCTTGTGGAAGCGCGTGAACCAGTCTACCGGCTCGCGTCCGCGCAACCGGTCGACAATGTACCACGCCAGGATCTGCGGCACTGCGCTCGGACTGCGATTGGTCAGCACGGCAACCCCGATGCCGGCATCCGGCACCAGCGTCATCAGCGAGCCCCAACCATTCCAGCCGCCGCCGTGCCACATCAGGCGATCGCCATGATAGGTGTTGGACTGAAACCCCAATGCATAATGACCGTGGCCGAACTCGGAGAATTCCGACTTCCCGACGTGCGCCAAAGGCGTATGCAGCTGCTCCACCAGCGCAGCCGGCAGCAAGCGCTCACCATCAAACTCGCCCCTGCCGAGATGCAGGCGCATCCAGTTCGCAAGATCGGTCACCGACGTATTGATAGCGCCTGCGGCCGTGACCCGGATCGGCAGACGTAGTCCCGGCAGCCGCGTGTCGACATGTATCATATACGGCCGCGCCGCATCGGCCACAGCTTCGAGCTCGTCGAGCGAGAAGCCAACCGTCATGCCGAGCCGATCCGTCAGCCGCTCCCGCACAAAGTCTTCAAAGCTCTTCCCGCTCAGCCGCTCGATCAAGAGACCAGCAGCATTGTAGCAGAGGTTGCTGTATTGCCAGCCGGTGCGAATGTCGCGGCTCAATTCAAGGTGCCGCATGAGCGGCAGCATTTCGGCGGGCGCAAGGTCGCTGGGCAAATGAACCCAATCGTGCCGCGGCAGCCCCGATTGATGGCTGAGCAGGTCGCGAATGGTGACGCGCTCGGTGGCGACCGCATCTGAGAGGCGAAACTCCGGCAGATAGTCGCGGACCGGCTTGCTCCAGTCGAGCACGCCGTCATTGTGCAGCAACGCGACGGCGGTGGCGGTAAACGACTTGGTGATGGAGCAGATCACAAACTGAGTGTGCGGCGTCACCGGCAGATCGGCCTCGACGTTGCGCTGGCCATAGGCGCGCGCGAGCGCGACCTCGCCGTCCCGGACGATGGCGAGCGCAACGCCCGGCACCTTCCAGACGGCCATCGCTTCCGCGGCGAGCCGATCGATGTCGGGAATGAGAGAGGCAAGAGCGGAATGCGGGATGTCGGCAGGTCTATTCATGACACACCGGATGCTTTCGAGGTGCGCAGCATAACTTCCTCAACGTCAAATAGAAACACGTGACAAACGTTCTCGCAGAGAATTGAAGCGCAGGCCGCGAGAACCGCAAGCACGTAGCCCGCATGAGCAAAGCGATATGCGGGACCGCTGCAACAAAAGCCCCGGATGTCGCTTCGCCCATCCGGGCTACGAGTTATCTATCGCAACAAACCGCCACTATAGCGCAGCTCGTAGAGCTTGGTGCCGTCCTGCCACGCAATCGTCTCGACGCCGTGAAAGCGACCAAGCGCGCCCTCAACCTCGCTGCGGTAGACCATGCCGGCCTGCTCGAACAAAGGCGGTCCCCGGTAGGGCTGCTCGGCGCGCACACCCAGCAGCGCCTGGCGCAGGACTTTGTAGATCGCGAGGAAGCTCTCCCGGTCCCTGATCTCGGCGCGGACGCCGCCGCTATAGCTCATCGACCAGATGACGCGGTCGTCCCGCGACACGGTCTCCTGGCCGACGAAAAAACCCATCCCGAAATAGATATCGCGATAGGCATAAGGTGGAGCGCGGTGCTCGAGCTGCTTGGAGCCGGCGAGCAGCGGCGTCGCCATTGTCGCGTCGTCGTCGAGGCCGGCATAGGTGCGCCGCTTGGCCTCGACCAGGAAGGCTGCGAGATCGTGCGGGATGGACGACATTTTCTAGTCCACCAGCTCCGGCCACGGCACGATGGTCGACTTCACCGTCTTCATCGCCATCGCGTCCTTCACCGCCTGCGCGACGCCTTCTTCCGTGAACGGATAGATCGTCTGCATCTTCGCCCAAGGATATTTGTTCGCCGTGCGATAAAGCATGTCGACGCCGAGCGGCAGGTCGTTGCCGGTAAAGCCCCAGGACCCGAGCACGTTGAGATCCTTGGTGCAGATGCGGTGCCAGGACGTGTCGATGGAGCCGGCATCGGTGAACTGGCCCATCTCGACGTAAGTGCCGCCGTCGCGCAGCATCTCGATGCCCTCGGGACCCGCGGTCGGATGGCCCGAGCAGTCCATCACGAGGTCAGCGCCGAAGCCGCCAACGATCTCGCGGACGCGCGCGATGCGCTCCTGCGGTGACTTCAGCTCCTCGATGTTCACGGTCGCCTCCGCGCCGAACTCGCGCGCCAGCTTCAGCCGCGGCTGCTCCGGCGCACCGACAGAGATCACGCGCCCCGCCCCCATCTCCTTGGCGGCTGCGACCGCCAGAATGCCGATCGGACCCGAGCCCTGGATCACCACCGTATCGCCCCAGGAAAAACCGCCCGCGCGGCTGGCACGGTTGAAGGCGCGGATGCAGGAGGTCAGGGGCTCGGACAGCGCGCCCAGGCGCAGCGACATGTCGTCGGGCAGCTTGTAGATCTTGGTGCCCGGCAGCATGTCGAGATCGACATAGACATATTCGGCCCAGCCGCCCCACATGTGCGGCGCCTTGTCGAAGCCGAGATAGCGGCCGTAATAGACCGGCGTCAGGCATTTGTTGGCCGTTTGCGGATAATGGATGCAGTAATAGCAATGGCCGCAGGGCATCAGCGGCGGGATCATCACTTTCGAGCCGACGGTCAGCGGCTTGCTCATGAAGTCCTCGGTGAACTCCGCGCCGCATTCGACGATGATTCCGCCGAGTTCGTGGCCCAGCGTGAACGGCCAGGGCAGCGGCTTCGGCCAATGTCCTTTGAGGATATGCAGATCGGTGCCGCAGACGCCGCAGGCGCCGACCTTGATCAGCGCGGCTTTCTTGCCGACCTTCGGCCACGGCACGGTGCGGATGACGGGCTCCGAGCCGGGACCGGCGTGGGTGCAGACGCGGATCTGTTGCATGGCTGTTTCCTCATTGCCCGTCTGTTATGATTGCTTGGCGCGGGCGTAGGGCGAAGCGTATGTGAGATGCGCGATCGTGCCAAGCGCAAGTCTCGTAGCATAAGTCTCGTAGCCCGCATGAGCGTCAGCGACATGCGGGAGCAGCGGCCCCGGATATCGCTTCGCTCATCCGGGCTACGGAGCCTGCCACAACCGCCACCTACAGCGCAGCGCATGGCAGATGTCCACGCACATCCAATTGTCTTGAGCGCCGACCGGCGACCGTGTACGGACGGCGAAGTCCCACCCAGGTCATCCCTTGAATCCCCTTCCCCAAAATCCCGTCGTTGCGTCCGGCTCGTTCGCGGCGATGAAATCGGTGCCGTACCGGCTTCAGTTCATGGCCTATGTGCTGGCGATGATGGCCGACAATATCGAGCACGTGATCAGCTATTGGGTGGTGTTCCAGGAATTCCATTCGCCGGCGCTGGCGGGCTTTGCGGTGCTGTCGCACTGGCTGCCGTTCCTGCTGTTCTCGGTCGCGGTCGGCGGGCTCGCCGACCGGTTCGATCCGCGCCGCATCATCCAGTGCGGCATGCTGCTGTTCATCGTGGCATCGAGCGGATGGGGCTTCTTCTTCCTCACCGATACGATCCAGATGTGGCACGCGATGCTGCTGCTGGTGATTCACGGCTGCGCCGGCGTGTTGTGGCAGACGCCGAACCAGCTCTTGCTCTACGACCTCGTCGGGCCGGCGGACCTTCCGAGCGCGGTGCGGCTGAACGCGATGGCGCGCTATCTCGGCATCCTGGTCGGGCCCGCGGTCGGCGGCGTGATCATGCTGACGCTCGGCACCTCGCACGGCATCATCTTCAACACGCTGTTCTACCTGCCGATGCTGCTCTGGCTGTTCTGGGCGCCGGTGCGCGACAGAAGCGTGGCGATGCGGCGCTTTGCCGTGCGCGGCCTTGCCGACATCATGCTGACCATCCGCGCCATCGGCACCCAGCCGGTGCTGACGGCGATGACCTGGCTTGCCGGCCTCACCTCCTTCATGATCGGCAATGCCTATCACGCCCAGATGCCGGGCTTTGCCGGCGATCTCGGCCACGGCGATCCCGGCGCCTCCTACAGCGTGCTGCTGGCGGCGGATGCGGCCGGCGCAGTGCTCGCCGCCATCGCGCTGGAATCCTGGGGACGCCTGAAGGGCACGCCGCGCACCGCGATCATGCTCGCAATGCTCTGGAGCGTGGCGCTGCTGGGCTTTGCCGTGGTGCGGATCTATCCGGTCGCGATCGTGCTGTTGTTCTGCGCCGGCTTCTTCGAGCTGTCGTTCAACACCATGGCACAGGCGCTGGTGCAGCTGAACGCGCCGTCCGACATCCGCGGCCGCGTCGTCGGTCTTTATAATATGGCGGGGCTCGGGATGCGGGCCTTCAGCGGCATCACGGTCGGACTGTTTGGCGCGGCGATCGGCATTCACTGGTCGCTCGGCCTGTCGGCCGCGCTGCTGCTGGCGCTGCTGATCCTGCTGCAGCGACGGGCGACGAAGCCGGCTTGAGCGCCGAGCCTTTGAGTGTGGCTTTTCGAGCGCATTGTGTCTGTCCATTGCCGCCGTGGCCGATCCTAACGCGGCATTAACCCTATGCACCTTAGGGTCGTCCCGGACTCCGCCCGGGCGGGGGGTCGGGTGTTGAAAATGGCGTTGGCGAACAGAAAATTTCTTCCGGCCACCGAGGAGCGACGGCGCTTCCAGCGGGTGAAAGTGCACCTGCTCGGCCGCTACATGCTGCCGGACCGCCGTGAATTCCCCTGCCAGGTGATCAACATGTCACCGGGCGGTCTCGCGCTGCTCGCCCCCGGCATCGGCAATGTCGGCGACCGCGTGGTCGCCTATCTCGACCATATCGGCCGCGTCGAGGGCAAGATCACCCGCATCATCGACAACGGCTTCGCCATGACGATCGGTGCCACGCCCCGCAAGCGCGACAAGCTCGCGGCCCAGCTGACCTGGCTCGCCAACCGCGACATCCTCAACCTGCCGGAGGACCGCCGTCACGACCGTATCGTGCCGCGCAACCCGATCGCGGTGCTGACGCTCGAGGACGGCACCAAGATGACCTGCCGCATCATCGACCTTTCGCTGTCGGGTGCGGCCATCGCGGCGGAGAACCGGCCGCCGCTGAAATCGACGGTCCTGCTCGGCCGGGTCCAGGGCCGCGTGGTCCGAAACCTCGAAGACGGCTTCGCGCTGGAGTTCTTGCACGCGCAGCCGATCGAGACACTCGAAGAGAGCGTTACCGCGCGGTAAAGCGCACGAACGCCAAAACCCCCTGTATTCCAGCCCCGAAGGCGGCCTCCGCAATGCGGACGCCGCCTTTTTCATGCGCCGTGACAGCGCCAGCGCGGGTTAACGCGCGGCTGGTTTGCACATGGAAATAGCGGCTCCGCCAGCGTTTCCGCGTTAATCGATAAAATTTGAATCAATTGCAGTTGTTTCAAATTTTATGAGAATTCGATTCAAGTATAGATCGAATTCGCCGCAGGTTTTACTTGTATTCGTCTCGACTTGACTTGGTCGACTTAGCGGCAACTCAAAAGCTCCGTGCGAAATGTGGTCCCAACAAGAAACGGGGGCCGCAATGTTTGACTTCAAGGGACAGGGGAAAGGGCTGGTGCTGGCTGCCATGCTCTTCGGGATCAGCGCGGCAGCGCAGGCCGGCGAGAGCCGCCTGCTCTACGCGAGCCTCGGTGACACCACGCGTGCACCGATCGGCTGGGTCGAATTCTGTGCGGACAACGCCGCCCAGTGCCAGGGCGCACCGACGCAGCCGCGCGACATCGTGATGTCGCAGGGAGCATGGCGCGACCTCGTCAAGGTCAATCGCTGGGTCAACGAGACCGTCAAGCCTTTGACCGACCAGGAGCACTGGGGCGTGATCGAGAAATGGTCGCTGCCGACCGACGGTTACGGCGATTGTGAAGACTACGTGCTGTTGAAGCGCAAGATGCTGATCGATGCCGGATGGCCGCGCGAGGCCCTGCTCATCACCGTCGTGCGCGACAAGAAGGGCGAAGGACACGCGGTGCTGACGGTGAAGACCGACAAGGGCGAGTTCGTTCTCGACAATCAGAACGAGAACGTCGTGGCCTGGACGGAGACCGGCTACCGCTTCGTCAAGCGCCAGTCGCAGAGCGATCCCAACGTCTGGGTCTCGCTCGGCGATACCAAGCCGGCGGTCTCCACCGCCAGCGCCAGAGACTAGGCAAGAGATTAGGAACGAGACGACAAGTTACGCGATCCGGTCACATCCCCACCCCTCCCCGTCCCAGACCGGTTCGCGCGCGCCCAGCCATCCCCCAATGGCTGGGCGCAACTTCTTTGAGGGGTCGTATCCCGGAACGCGGTGCGGCGCGCTTTAATCTGCAAGGCTTGCAGGCAAGATCGACGCTGGCTCGCTGCCCTTGCCCCGATCGACCATCTTTGTGAGATCCGATACGCCGCCGCCGACCGCCAGCCGCGTAGCTCGCGCAGATATCGGAGGCGAGCCGAACAGCCTCGAATAGGACCGCGCGAATGCGGCAGCGCTGCCAAAACCCACATGACGAGCCACCGCCTTCACCTGCTCGCCGCGCATCAGCTCCCGTTGCCCTAGCATCAGGCGCCAAGCGTTGAGATAGGCAGCGGGCGTCGTGCCGAGGATCCTGGGAAAGACGTCCATGAATCGGCTGCGCGACATGCCGCTGATCTCGGCGAGTTGCTCGACGGTCCAGGATCTTGCCGGCTCATCATGCATCGCCACGATCGCCCGGTGCAGAGCGGGATGCGACAGGCCGGCAAGAAGACCCGGCTTCGTCGTACCCGCATCGATCGCCTCCCGCAGCACCAGCAGCACGATCAACTCGCAGAGCCGGTTCAGCGCGACGCGCTGGCCGCAGCGATTGCCGTACCCCTCGGTCACGAAGGTGCTGACCAAGGCCTGCAAGGTCGGGCGGCCGTCGAGATCGATGTCCACCGTTTCAGGCAGAGCATTCATCAACGGGTTCGCCGGGCCGCCGAAATCGACTATTGCGGCGACGAGCAAGTTGGGCTCCGACCGGCTGTCGGCTCTGGCGTAAAGGACCACCCGCTCGGCCACGCCGGCCTGGCCGGTCACGACGAGATTAGCCGCCGCACCCACGGCGTCCGGCGAGAGCATTGCGACTGACAGGTCAAAAGCTTCGAAGAAGGCAGCCAGGCGATCGCGCTTGGGCCTTTCAGGACTTTCGATCATGTAACTTGGATGTTTCATATCCTGGAGTGTGACAGAGAGGGCTGGTTCTCGCAACCGGCCGGAGAGCTGGCCAATCTGCCCAACAGGAGTTCCCATGCTTACGCCCCGACAAAAGGCGCCGGATCTGTCGGTCGAAACGCTCGGCCTCGGCCGCTTCGATCTTGCCGATGAAGCGCCACAGCGTTTCACGCTGATCTGCTTCTACCGCGGCCTGCATTGCCCGATCTGCGCCAACTACCTCAAGGAGCTGGAGCGCCATACGCCGGCCTTCGCCGAGCGCGGGGTAACGACGATCGCGATCAGCTCCGACAACGCGGAGCGCGCGCGGTCGATGGCCGAGAAGGTCGGCGCTTCAGAGCTGCGCTTCGGCTATGGACTGAGCCTTGCCACAGCGCGCGAATGGGGCCTCTACATTTCTGCCTCGCGCGGCAAGACGTCGATTGGCATTGAGGAGCCTGCGCTGTTCTCCGAGCCGGGCGTCTTCCTGATCCGTCCCGACAAGACCATCTATTATCTCTCGGTACAGTCGATGCCCTTCGTGCGGCCGAACTTCGGTGAGATGGTTCAGGCGCTCAACTTCGTCATCAAGAACGACTACCCGGCGCGGGGTGAATTCACCGGCGCGGTTTGAGAATGAGAGCCGAATCTCGCGGAGTGCGGCCTCCAGCCTCACCTCACTCCGCGGCTTCGAGATTGGCGGGCTTCTCGATCTCGCCCAGCGGCGACACCGCGGGGCCATTGAGCGCGGTGCCGTCGGGCGCGAACTGCGACCCGTGACACGGGCAGTCCCAGCACTGCTCCAGTGCATTCCAGTGCACGACGCAGCCGAGATGGGTGCAGCTTGCCGAATGCAGATGCAAATGTCCGTTGCGATCCCGGCACGCCGCGATCTTCTTCAGACCGCTGCGGACGAGGCGCCCCTCGCCGGGGCGCAGCCGTTCGACGCTCGTAATCTCGCTCGCGGTCAGATATTCCGCAAAATTCTTCAGCGGCGTGATGTTCTCGCTGATGAACTCACTGATGTTTCTCTGAATTTTGCGGGACGGGGCGTAGAGATCCTCCCAGGGGCCTGCGCCCGCCGTGATCAGATCCGTCAGCAATAGACCGGCGACGAGCCCGTTGGTGATCCCCTGCCCGGAATCGCCGCTGACGATGAAGACATGCTCCTCGTCGGGGCTGCGGCCGATGAAGCCGGCGAAATCGACCGGCTCCAGCACCTGGCCGGACCACCGATGGGTAACCTCGCGCAAATCCGGCAGGCGCTCGCGCGCCCAGCGCTCGAGCGCATCGAGGCGCTGCGCGCCGTCGTTCGCTTCACCCGATTTATGATCTTCTCCGCCGACGATCACGATGTCCTCATCATCGGAGAACGGCTGGAGCCGGACATAGTGATAAGGATCGAGCGTATCCCAATAGAGCGCATCCTGCAGCGCGCCGGCCGCTATCTTCGCGGCGAGCGCATAGGTGCGGTAAGGCGCCTGCTTGGTGTGGATCGCCACCTCGACGTTGACGGGCGAGTTGGTCGCAACCACCACATCAGTGGCGTGGACCTCGTGGCCTGAGGCGGTCGTCACGACCATGTCGCCATGCTGCTCGCGGATACTCTCGACACAGGTGTCGGCGTAGAGCTGCGCCCCGCGGCGCTTCAGCGCGCCCGCCAGACCCGCGAGGTATTTGGTCGGGTGCAGACGTGCCTGGCCGGCAAAGCGCAGCGAACGCACCTGCCCCCTGGCATGGAACGGGGTTGGATCGACGCAATTTTCGACGGGAATCCCGAGCTTGCGGCAGCAATCCAATTCGTCGTCCAGCTCGGATGCTGACGTTTCGGGTGCCAGCACCCAGTAACCATCGAGGCGCCTGAAATCGCAATCGATGTGCTCGGCTTGCTGGATGGCCTCGGCGCGATCGATCGCGGCGGCGACGCTCTGATAGCAGCGCCGCGCACAGTCGAGGCCACGTACCTTCACCAAGGCATCGTAACCATCGTCGAGTGCGGTGGCCAAATGCGCGGTGGTGCGCGCCGTCATCCCGCTGCCGATGCTGCCGCGGTCCAGCACCACGACCGAGCGTCCATGGCAGGCCAGCTCATAGGCGACCGATAGCCCGGCAATTCCGGCGCCGATAACGACGACATCCGTGCCTATCGTCCCGGATAGTGCCGGCGCCTCCGCGACCGAAACATCCATCCAGAGCGATCGGGTGTGCTCATCCCGTACGTTCATGACAACGCCTCCTCACGCACGAACAAACGACGCGACAAGATCAGGGTTCCTCGCGGGCGGTCGGCGAGCGGAAATGCCGTTGGGACTCGGCATTGAATTAGGAACCTTCGTCGCGCTCGCGGTTGAACCGGCATGACAAATCCATCACCCGGGATGCGCAGGGCATTACGTCACGCCCAATTGTACGGCCACTTGCTGGTGCGAAATGACAGGCTGTATTACCCAGGAGGCAATCATCCGATCTGCTCGGTGCAGCTCGCACGGGAGATGGTCAGGTCAGGATGGATGACGAAGCGAGACGGCGACTACGAGATCACCCCGGACGGGCAGCTCGCCGCAGAACGCGAGCTCAGTCACTGACCGGATCAGGCGCCCAGCACATCCGCGAGCCGCAGCTCGTCGGCGGCGGGCTCCTTCAAGAACAGCTCGTCCTCGATATCGGTCAAGTGTGACAGCATCTGCGCGCGGGCAGCTTGCTTGTCGCGCTTGCGGATCGCCTCGACGATGCCGGAATGGTGCTCCGTGCCGCAGGCCGGCGTGTCGTGGCGGCGATAGAGCAGGATGATGAGCGAGGAGCGCGCGATCAGCTCCTTCAGGAAGCCGAGATAGATGCTGTGGCCGCTCATCTCGGCGACGAGACGGTGAAACTCTCCGGAGAGCCGCACCGAGGCGCGGGCATCGCCGCGCAGCTCGGCTTGGCGTTCCTCGGCAAGATGGTGCTGGAGGCGATCGATCCAGTCCGGCGACACCGCATCGATGGCATGATCGACGATGGTGGGCTCGATCAGACGGCGCGCCTCGAACACTTCGCGGGCATCGGCCGGCGTCGGCCGCGCGACGAAGGCGCCACGGTTCTTCTCGATGTTGACGATGCCCTCATGCGCGAGCTGCTGCAGCGCAGTGCGGACCAGCGTGCGGCTCGCGCCGTAGATCTCGCCGATCTCGTCCTCGCCGAGCTTGGTGCCCGGCAGCAGGCGATGCTCGAGGATCGCGGCGGTCACACCCTCCCGGATGCGGCTGACGCGATCGCTCGCATCGGGCGCGTCGGATTTCGGGCGGGGCTTGGCGGCCATTGGTTCGAGGGTTGGGCTTGAGGGCTCGATCGACGACATTCGCTTTCGAATGTTAGTCGACCAGCTGTATCCAATCACAGGCGAAAGTTTATACAATCTTCGCCCGTTTTGTGTGCAGACGGCTCCGCACAGGGCGGGCAGGACAGAGCCGCCGGATTCGATCTAACGATCTGACTCCGCTGCACAGTTTCGAAATTCAGCTGGCAAAGCGGCGATTGGCACGGACCTTGCGGAGAGAGCGGCTGCACCGCCCCTCCTTGGACACGCCATGGCCACTCCCGCCGCCCTCGAACTGGTCGCCGTCACCAAGCGCTATGACACGACGCTGGCGGTCGATACCGTCAATCTGAAGATCCCGGCCGGCACCTATTGCTGCCTGCTCGGCCCGTCCGGCTGCGGCAAGACCTCGACCCTGCGTATGATCGCTGGCCACGAGGCGGTCAGCGAGGGCGACATCATCCTGGGCAGCCAGAATGTCACCGACCTGCCGCCGGCCGAGCGCGGCACCGCGATGATGTTCCAGTCCTACGCGCTGTTTCCGCATCTCTCCGTGCTCGACAATGTCGCTTTCGCCCTGAAGATGCGCGGCATCGACAAGCCGACGCGCCACAGGCGCGCCGGCGAGCTGCTGGAGCTGGTAGCGATGAGCCAATATGCGGGCCGCCTCCCCGCGCAGCTCTCCGGCGGCCAGCAGCAACGCGTCGCGCTCGCCCGCGCGCTGATCACCGAGCCGCAGATCCTGCTGCTTGACGAGCCGCTCTCTGCCCTCGATCCGTTCCTGCGAGTAAGGATGCGCGGCGAGCTGAAGCGATTGCAGCGCGAGCTCGGCATCAGCTTCATCCAGGTCACCCACGGCCAGGAAGAGGCGATGGCGCTCGCCGACCACATCGTGGTGATGAACCACGGCAAGATCGAGCAGCAGGGAACGGCCCGCGACATTTTCCACCATCCCCGCACCGAATTCGTGGCGCGCTTCATCGGCGGCCACAACGTGCTCAGCGACGCCGGCAAGCTCATCGCCGTGCGCGCCGATCAGCTCGGCATCGCGCCGTTTGCTGACGGCGCGTTCGGCGCGCCGGCGCTGCTGACCCAGACCGAGTACCAGGGCTCCTACATCGCCGTCTCGCTCACGCTCGACAACGGCACCGCCCTGTTCTCCCACGTTCCCGAAGCCACTTTCGACGTCCACCCGTTCCGTCCGGGCGATCGCGTGCTGGCCACCTGGGATCCCGCCAAGGCGCAACGCCTGCAATAGCGCCCTTCATCTTGGAAAATGCGCAACACTAGAGGAGTGAGGGAAATGACCGAGACGACCAGGAAGACCGGCCTCAGCCGCCGTACGCTGCTCAAGGGCACCGCAAGTCTTGCCGGCCTTGCCGCCGGCTCCGGCGCCATTACCGGCTTTCCCTATGTGAAGTCGGCCGAGACCAAGGTGCTGCGCTATCTCGGCACCGCCGTGAACGAGGGCGACGATATCTCCAAGCAGTGCCTGAAGGACACCGGCATCAAGATCGAATACATCACGGCGACCACGGACGACGTCACCAAGCGCGTGATGACCCAGCCGAACTCCTTCGACGTGCTGGACACCGAATATTTCTCGCTGAAGAAGATCGTGCCGTCGGGCAACATCCTCGCGCTCGACGCCAGGAAGATCAAGGAGTTCGACAACATCACGCCTGTTTTCACCAAGGGCGAGACGCCCGGCGGCAAGAAGATCGGCGGCCAGGGCACCGCGCCGTGGAAGGTGCTTTACCTCGAGGGCAAGGATTCCAAGAAGTTCGCGACGTCGGCCACCGAATTCGTCACGCTGATTCCGACCGTCTACAACGCCGACACGCTCGGCATCCGCCCCGACCTAATCAAGCGGCCGATCAACTCCTGGTCCGAGCTGCTCAATCCCGAGTTCAAGGGCAAGGCCTCGATCCTCAACATCCCCTCAATCGGCATCATGGACGCCGCGATGGTCGTGGAAGCCACCGGCAAGTACAAATATGCCGACAAGGGCAACATGACCAAGGACGAGATCGATCTCACCATGAAGGTGATGACCGAGGCCAAGAAGGCCGGCCAGTTCCGCGCCTTCTGGAAAGACTTCAACGAAAGCGTCAACCTGATGGCTTCGGGCGAGACCGTGATCCAGTCGATGTGGTCGCCGGCGGTGACCAAGGTGCGCTCGATGGGAATTGCCTGCACCTTCCAGCCGCTGAAGGAAGGCTACCGTTCCTGGGCCTCCGGTTTCTGCGTCTCCAAGGGCGTGTCGGGTGCGAAGCTCGACTGGGCCTATGAGTTCGTCAACTGGTTCCTGTCAGGCTATGCCGGTGCCTATCTGAATCGCCAGGGCTACTATTCCGCCGTGCTCTCCACCGCGAAGGCGCATATGGAGCCCTACGAATGGGCCTATTGGATGGAAGGCAAGCCGGCCGAGAAGGACATCAAGGCGCCCGACGGCTCGCTGCTGGAGAAGGCAGGCTCCGTGCGCGACGGCGGCTCCTATGAGGACCGCATGGGCGGCGTCGCCTGCTGGAACGCCGTGATGGACGAGAACGACTACATGGTCCGCAAGTGGAACGAGTTCATCGCGGCGTAGCTGAGATGTCCGAAGAAGTCCTGCAACAGGCATCCCCGGGCCTGATCCCGGGGTCAGGCACAGCGCGCGCCGCGAAACCGACGCGCCTGTCGCCGTCCTTCATCTCCTGGCTTCAGGCCGGGCCGATGATGCTGGTGTTTCTCGCCTTCTTCCTCATTCCGCTCGTCTTCGTCGTCATCGTCTCGTTCTGGGACTACAACGAATACCAGTTGCTGCCGGCCCTTTCGGGCCGTGGCTACACCGACACGTTTGAAGGCTGCATCGCGCAGCTCCCCGATCTCTGCACGATCGGCAAGACCTATCTGAAGACGCTGAAGCTGTGCTTCATGGTCTGGACGATCACGCTGTTCATCGGCTTCTGGGTTGCCTATTTCCTCGCCTTCCACGTCAAGTCCAAGACCTGGCAGATGGGATTGTCGCTGCTCTGCACGATCCCGTTCTGGACCTCCAACGTGATCCGCATGATCGCCTGGATTCCGCTGCTCGGGCGCAACGGCCTCGTCAATTCCGGCCTGGTCAAGACGGGCCTGATCAACCATCCGCTGGAATGGCTGCTGTTCTCCGAATTCTCCGTGGTGCTGGCGCTGGTCCACCTCTTCACCTTCTTCATGGTGGTGCCGATCTTCAATTCGATGGTGCGCATCGACAAGTCGCTGATCGAGGCCGCCTATGACGCCGGCGCCACCGGCTTCCAGACGCTGGTCAACGTCATCATACCGCTCGCCAAGCCGGGCATCGTGATCGGCTCGATCTTCGTCATCACCATCGTGATGGGCGATTTCATCACTATCGGCGTGATGGGCGGCCAGCAGATCGCGGCGGCCGGCAAGATCATCGAAACGCGGGTCAACGCGCTGCAGTTCCCGGCGGCGGCAGCCAACGCCGTGATCCTGCTCGCCATCACCTTCCTGATCATCACCATGATGTCGCGCATCGTCGACATCAAGAAGGAGCTCTAGAGCATGAAGGAAGGACGCTCACGCTCTTTCTACGTGCTCGCGACCTTCTTCGCGGCCTATGTGCTGTTCCTCTATGGCCCGATGATCGCGATCTACGTGCTGTCGTTCCAGGGACCACAGGGCGGCCTCACCTTCCCGATGAACGGCGTGTCGACCTTCTGGATCGCAAAACTGTTCCAGGGCACCGGCATCGTCGATCTCGGCGCGGCCTTCCGCCGCTCGCTGCTGCTCGGCATCATCGTGATGATCGTCACCGTCGTGCTGTCGGTCGCCGCCGGCATGGCCTTCCGCAGGAAGTTCAGCGCGCAAAGCATCCTGTTCTACTCGGCGATCGCGAGCCTGATCGTTCCTTCGATCATCACTTCGCTCGGCATCTCGCTTGAATTCCGCATCATCGACGATCTGATCAAGAGCTACTTCAACGAGAATTTCGAGACCTCGATGGGCCTGCTCACCTCAGGTCTCGGTGCGCATCTGACCTGGACGCTGCCGTTCGGTCTGCTCATCATGTTCGCGATCTTCAATCGCTTCGACCCGCGCCTCGAGGAAGCCGCGCGCGATCTCGGCGCCACACCATGGCAGACGTTCCGCCATGTCGTGCTGCCGATCATCCTGCCGTCGGTGATCGGCATCGGTCTGTTCGGCTTCACGCTATCCTGGGACGAGCTCGCCCGTTCCAGCCAGGCGATCGGGGCGGTGAATACATTGCCGCTGGATCTGCAGGGCCTCACCACCACGGTGACGAACCCCGACATCTATGCGCTCGGGACCGTGATCTCGGCCGTCTCGTTCACGGTGATCACCCTTGCGCTTGGCACCATCCACATGCTCAACAAACGGCAGGCGGCCAAGGGTTCGGACGCCGGCCAAGGACTCGTCTAAGAACCGGCTTGTCTGACGAGGGACTTGTCTGATCCGATGCGGCTGCACGTCGTCAATCCCAACACCACCGCGTCGATGACGGCGAAGATCGCCGCTGCCGTGCGCGCGGTCGCCCTGCCCGGCACGGTGATCGACGCGCGGCAGCCGACGATGGGTCCAGTCTCGATCGAGGGATTTTACGACGAAGCCTTCGCCGTGCCCGGCATGCTCGGCTGCATCCGCGAGGCCGACCGCGATGGCGCGGAGGCGCACATCATCGCCTGCTTCGACGACACCGGCCTAGATGCCGCCCGCGCCGTCGCCAAAGCGCCGGTGATCGGCATCGGCGAGGCCGGCTTCCACATGGCGAGCCTGATCGCGGCGCGCTTTGCCGTGGTGACGACGCTCGGTGTCTCGATCGTGCCGATCGAGCACAATTTGCGGAAATACGGCCTCGCCGATCGCTGCGCCCGCGTCCGCGCCGCCGAGGTGCCGGTGCTGGCGCTGGAAGAGCGCAACAGCGATGCGCTCGGCAAGATCTCCGCGGAGATCACGGCTGCGGTCCGTGACGACCGCGCCGAAGCCATCGTGCTCGGCTGCGCCGGCATGGCCGATCTCGCCGCCGAGCTCGCCGCCACGCACGGCCTGCCCGTGATCGATGGCGTCGCGGCGGCGGTGACGCTGGCGGAATCGCTGGTGCGGCTGGGGCTGAAGACCTCCCGGCTCGGCCCCTATGCGGCGCCGCGTGCGAAGACCTATTCCGGGCCATTTTCGCCGTTTCAGCCCTAATTCCCGAGCCGGCGCGGAGCCTCGGAGGCCCCAAGGCCCGCTGATTGCTGGTTTTTTGGCCTTTAGCCTCTTTTTGGTCCCATTCGTTGCCGACACGTAACGTTTTCGGGACGCCCCGGCGGCCTCAGGCTGCCGGTCTTCGCCACTCACCAAGTTTCAATTTGGGTTTTGTCAGCGATGATCGATCTCGCCCAGGACACACCGTCCAACCCCCTTCTTCGTCTCGGCGCCCAGCCCATCGCGCTGACCGCCGCAGCGCTCCTGCTCCTGATCGCTGGCGTCACCTCGATCGCGATCTGGCGTGCCTATACCGGCGCCGCACCCGAGACCGACCGGGTGGTGGCATCGCGGCAGCTCCAGGCGCGGACCGCCCAGGCCTCCGAGCAGCTCGTCGAGAAGACCAAGGGGCTGGAGGCGACCCAGCAGGAATCGATCGACCAGCTCCAGGTGGTGCAGGATCAGCTGCAGACGATGAAGCGGCTGATGGCGGCGCAGCAGGCCGACGCCAAGCGTCTGTCCGAGCAGGTGGCATCGCTGAACGAGTCCATCGACGGCCTGCGGCAGTCGTTCGCCAGCGCGCGAGCAACCGACGTCGAAGCGCCCACGGTTACCCGCAGGAAACCAGAGCGGCACCGCGTCCACGCCAGCGCGCGCAAGCGCTCGCGCGGCTGAGCAACTCACGCTACCGCGACTAATTTTTTCGACTTGTGAACTGGATCACATTCGCCCGTGTGATTCCGCGCGATGCTCGCGGTCACCGGATGGCGTGAGCCGATTTCAATGTCCGGGGCTGGCAAGGTCGTTGACGGTATACTGCGTCAACGGCCTTGTTTTTTGGTCGGTCAGCCTCTCGTCGAGGACGCTATTCGCAGACATCCACGCGACGGTATCGCCAGCCGGCTGACGTCATGACGCGCTTCCGCACGACGTAGCAGCCGCCATAACCATCATTGTAGCCGTAGCCGGTACCATAATAGTAGGGATCGCCGTAATAGGGATAGCCGTAGCCGTAATAGCCGCCGTAGAGGCCGGCGCCGGCGATGCCGGCCCCGATCGCGACTCCGGGCCAGAAGCCGCCGCCATGCCAATGGCCGCGATGGCCCCAGCCACCACCGCCATGACCCCAGCCGCCATGTCCGAACCCCCGCGCCTCGGCCGCCTGCGGCACTGACAACCCGACCACTGCTACGGTCAGCGCCGCCATCATCATCCTGCGTAACATCACTCGATCCTCCGCAGGGACACACTCCACGCTTCACAGCAGGACCAAGCTAACGTCACCCGGGCATTCCGGACAGCCACACTGCCTCACTTCCACGCGAGCATCAGCAGCCGCGGCAAATGCTCTTCAGCTTCTTGTCGAGCATGCGATTCTCGGCGTTGACAGTGGCGTCAGCCGCGCCCCCGGTGCCGCTGCCGGTGGTGACTCCGGAGCCCGGGCCGGACGATTGAGCCGTGCCCAGGCTGTTGGTGCCGGGCGGCGGAGCCGGCGCGTTGGCGACGCCTCCGCTCGCCCCCACGGAGCCTCCGGTCGATGCCGCAGAGCTTCCGGTCGATCCGGCAGACCCGCCAGTCGCTTGCGCGAACGATACCGCCGGCATCGCCGCGAGGGCCAAGTTCAGCGTCAAGATCAGGGTCAGCGTCTTGATTGAAGCGGTTGCAGGCGATGCAGCCATTGGAAATTCTCCTTCTCCGGTCAACCGCCGCGGCGAAGGCCGGTTCCGGAACAAATGCCGTCACATCAGCTTGAAAGCGAGGAGGCCATCACGATGACCGATCGCGATCCCTTTGCAGAGGGCGAACGCGCCGCGCGCGAGAACATTCCGACTGAGGCCAATCCTTACCTCGACGGCAGCGACGAGCATGCGCTGTGGGCCGCCGGCCACGAGAAGGTGGCAGGCGCGATCGAAGCGCGCGAATCCGAGAGCAGCTGAACTCAATCGATCCGCTTCAGGCCCTTCTTGAAGCGCGGACCGTTGGCGACATAGAACTTGGCCGCGCTTCCCATTCGCTGCACCTGGGCGTCGTCGAGCGTGCGGATTGCGCGCGCCGGCGAGCCGATGATCAGGGACCGTTCGGGAAATTCCTTGCCCTCGGTGATGACGGACCCGGCACCGACGATGCTGTTGCGGCCGATCCTGGCGCCGTTCATCACGATCGAGCCCATGCCGATCAGCGCGCCCTCCTCGATGGTGCAGCCATGCAGGATGACGTTGTGGCCGACCGTGCAGTTTCGGCCGATGACGAGCGGAAAGCCGAGATCGGTGTGGCAGGTCGAGCCGTCCTGCACATTGGCGCCCTCGCCGATCTCGATCCACTCGTTGTCACCGCGCAGCACGGCGCCGAACCAGACGCTCGCGCCCGGTTTCAGGCGCACCCGGCCGATCACGGTCGCGGTCTCCGCGATGAAATAATTGCCGTCGGCGGGAAGGTCGGGCGCCTGCCCGTCGAGTTCGTAGATCGCCATGGAGGTCTCCTGTCGCGTCGACCCCAGCCATAGCGAAACGGCGGCGAAGAGGCAAAGGAACCGGTGCGCCGGGCGATCCGGCCAGGCCTCAGCCGAGAACGCCGGCCGCGCGCAGCGTCATCAGGAAGAAGGTGCCGCTCATCATGCTCCAGAAGCCGGCGATGAGGGTTGCCATCATCACGAACTCGGCGCGGCGGCTTTCCACCCGCATGCCGCGCAGCGTGTTGCGCATGATGATGAAGGGCGCGGCGAACACCAGGAACGGCACCGCCGCGAAGGTTTTCGGCGCCACGCCGTCCTGCAACAGGCCGAAGCCTGCGGGGCGCTGCGCCAGCGCCTGGTATCCGTTCACGAGCGCGCCCGCGAGCGCGAAACCGATGCAGATCGAGAAGAAGGTATTGAGAGCTTCAGGTGTCATCGGAACGGTCCGCCCTTACGCAACGCCACCGCCTTCCTGTGACAAATAGCGCTGGTTAACGCTACATTATCCTTAAGGGAAGGTTAACGCCGGCGCTCCTTGCGCGCAGGGCGGTCCCCGCCCGCCGCAGCCGGGAACGCTGCGCGAAATCGCCGCCGCATGGCATATTCGCCGCTGATTCGTCGGCCCGGCCGACGTCCGGCTCTCTTGCGCTAGCTCATGACGGTGTTCTCGGAAGCTCCCCTCAGGTCCCCCCGCACGCACGCCCGGGCGCACGTCGTCCCGATCGTGCTCGGCGGCATTGCCGCGGCCTGCGCGATTGCGCTCGTCGCCTATTTGCTGTGGCCGACCTGGGGCACCAGCGGCGCGAACGCCCCGGACAAGCTGCCGGTGAGCGTCGGCGGCACCCTGTTCAACCTGCCGACGACAGCGATCCGCATGAAGATCCAGCGGCACTCGGGACCGCAGGAGCGCATCGATCTCGACTTCCTCTATCCGTCGCTGGAGCCGCCCGGCGCGCCGAAGCACGTCACCGCCGACACGGTGGAAGCGGCGGTGCAATCGATCGACCGCATCTTCCTGTCGATCGCAGCCCATCACGATGCGCTCTCGCCCGAGCAGCGGACCGCCACGATCTATCCGCGTTATCTCGACCAGGCCGCAGCCCAGCCCGTGGACGGCCTGACGATGCGAATGTTCCGCAGCGACACGTCTTACGGCAGCGAGGACTTCTATTCCTCTGCAAGCCCCGCCCTGACCGCGCGTTGCACGCGTGATGCGGCGACGCCAGGCATGTGCCTCTCGGAGCGCCGCGTCGGCGGCGCCGACCTCACCTTCCGATTTCCGCGAAGCTGGCTGTCGCAGTGGCGCGATGCGGCGGAAGCGATGGACAGGTTGACCGCACAGCTGCGCGGGCCGAAGGGCTGAGCGCGGTCCTTTCGGCCTAGGTCAAAAGCAAAAACTGCAAAAACAACCCCATGCACAGCAGCCAAGCGCCTGGAATTATTCGTATTTTTCGAAGTCGATTTGAGATGTCATCATTGGCGGGCATGAAGCTGGTGTTCGTCATTGCGAGCACAGCGAAGCAATCCAGAATCCCTCCGCGGAAAGATTCCTGGATTGCTTCGCTGCGCTCGCAATGACGGTGTGGAGAAAATGCCCTCGATCTCGGTGCGGTGGGACGCGGCATTCGCAGTTCGCGTATCCCGGACGCGCTGCAGCGTGCCTACGCTGCTGCGCAGAGCCGGGACCCAGAAGGCCCCGCGCTCCGCCGATGCATGGGCCCCAGCTCTGCAGCGCATCGCCGACGAGGCGCTGCGCTGCGTCCGGGGCACCAAAGCGAAACTACTCCTGATCGACGAGATCGTCCTCGAGGATCGCCATCTGGAACTGGAACGAGCGATCGTCGTCCTCGTCGTCGACGAACAGGACACCGATGAATTCCTCGCCGATATAGACTTCGGCGGAATCGTCCTTCTTCGGCCGCGGAACGACGCGGATCTTGGGATTGCCGAATACGCGCTTCAGATATGCGTCGAGCTTTCTGACTTCTTTGACGTCCACGGCAAGTCTCCGATCGAAAATGGTCGGCGGGTTTTAGGACGAGACGCGACGAACCGCCAGCATGAATTGCCAAAGAATTTGGGGACGGAAAGGGCCGGAAAATCCGGCCCTTCACAACGTCAAAGGCCCCCTCAGAGCCCCATGGCGTTGATCATCTGATCCATGGTGCGCGACGGCTCGGCGCAGCCGGCCTCGCCGACGATCTTGGCCGGCACGCCCGCGACCGTGACGTTGTGCGGCACCGGCTTGACCACGACCGAACCGGCGGCGATGCGCGCGCAATGGCCGATCTCGATGTTGCCGAGGATTTTTGCGCCGGCGCCGATCAGGACGCCATGGCGGATCTTGGGATGACGATCCTCGTTCTCCTTGCCGGTGCCGCCGAGCGTGACGCCGTGCAGGATCGAGACGTCGTCCTCGATCACCGCCGTCTCGCCGCAGACGAAGCCGGTGGCGTGGTCGAGGAAGATGCCGCGGCCGATGCGCGCGGCCGGATTGATGTCGGTCTGGAATACCGCGGAGGCGCGGCTCTGGAGATAATACGCGAAATCCTTGCGGCCCTTCAGATAGAGCCAGTGCGCCAGGCGATGGGTCTGGATCGCGTGAAAGCCCTTGAAGTAGAGCAAGGGATCGATGAAGCGCGAGGTCGCGGGATCGCGGTCATAGACGGCAACGAGATCGGCGCGGAAGGCGTTGCCAAGATCGGGTTCGTCACGCAGCGCCTCGCCATAGGCCTGGCGCACGAGCTCGCCCGACAATGCGGAGTGATCGAGCCGTTCGGCGACGCGGTGAACCACCGAATCCTCCAGGCGGCTGTGATGCAGCACCGACGAATAGATGAAGGTCGCAAGCTCCGGCTCGCGACGGACGATGTCCTCCGCTTCGCCCCGGATCCGTTCCCAGATCGGATCGAGCGATGCGAGCTTTCCTCCCGGATTGACCTGATGCACTGCCATGGGGCGCTCTTTCGAATGGGCTCGTTTGACCGGTTCTATAGCATAGTCTAGGCGACAAAGTCCTGACCGGCTTGCCTGAGAGTGAACTTTGGCTTGCCCCGCGAAAGCATACCAAGACGTTGAAACACAACAGTTTCTTCCGACGCCCCCAAGCGGCAAGGTCGGCTCAAGGTGGTCAGAGTTTTGCCAAATTCAAGCCAGGCGGCGTCAAACTATTGGTGAATTCTCTTTGAGCCGCTATTGCGAGCATGGTCCGAAGCGAGGACGGGAGCGGATTTGAGCATCACCACCGATCAATTGCGCGCGCGCGCCGCGGGCTCGCTTTGGCTGCGTCTGGCGGCGGTGGCCCTGCCCCTCCTGATGATCGCGCCGGCGTTCTGGAATGGCTATCCGCTGTTGCAATGGGATACCGGCGGCTATCTCGCGCGCTGGTACGAGGGCTATCTCGTCCCCAGCCGCTCCACAATGTTCGGGCTCTATCTGCATTATGGCGAGAGTTTCGGTTTCTGGATCAACCTCGCGGTCCAGTCGCTGGCGACGTTGTGGCTGTTGCAGCTCACCCTTCGCGTGCTCTCGATGATGCAGACCTTCCGCTTCGTTGCGATCAGCCTCGGCCTGATCGTGTCGACCGCGCTGCCCTGGCTTGCGAGCATGCTGCTCACCGACATCTTCGCCGGCCTCTCGGTGCTGTCGCTGTTCCTGCTGGCCGTCGGCGCAAGCCGCACTTCGGTGCTGGAAAAGATCTCGCTCTTCGTCTTCACCGCCTTTGCCGCGGCGACCCACAGCGCCACGCTCGGCGTGCTGCTCGGCCTTTGCGCCGTGGGCTGGATGGCGCGGCCGTTTCTTAAAGAGCGCCTTGCGCTGGCCGGATTGGCACAGGCGAGCCTCACCATCGTTGCGGGCGGCCTGATGCTGGTCTCGGCAAATTATGCGCTGTCCGGCAAGCTCGCCTGGACGCCCGGCGGTTACGGCGTCGCCTTCGGCCGCATGATGCAGGACGGCATCGTCGCGCGCTATCTCAACGACCATTGCCCGCGCGAGCGCTACAAGCTCTGTCCGTATCGCAATGAACTGCCGGCGACCGCAGACGAGTTCCTGTGGGGCAAGAGCATGTTCAACACGCTCGGCCGCTTTGAAGGCATGAACGACGAGATGGGTTACATCGTCGTGCAGTCGCTCAAAGACTATCCGGCCTGGCAGGCCGGCGCGGCGCTGCGGGCGATGGGCCAGCAATTGCTGCATGTCGCGACCGGCGAAGGCACCAATGGCTGGATCCCGCACACCTACGGCATCATCGAGCGCTACGTCCCCGCGCAGGTCGCGCCGATGCGCGCGGCACGGCAGCAGCACTGGGCGATCAATTTCGACGACGTCAACTGGCTGCATGTCCCCGTCGCGCTGGCCTCGATGCTGGCGCTGGTCGCGCTGCTGGCGCATGCGCTCGCCAGCCGCCGGCTCGACGATCTGACGCTGCTGGCGGCGACCGTAACGCTGGCCTTGCTCGGCAACGCCTTCATCTGCGGCGTGATCTCGGGCCCCCACGACCGCTACGGCGCGCGGATGGTGTGGGTCGCCACCTTCGTGGTGCTGACGGCGCTGACGCGCCGTTTTGGGGATGACATCAAAGCGGGATGAGATTGGGGTGAAGCGTCGTCGCGCCTGGTTTCGTCCGAGCAGCGATCGCTTCGTCGAAAATGAACACCCGGAACTGACTTGGCGTTCAACAGCCTATCCGCGTCGGCAAAGAACTAGAGTCCGATAACAGCGCCCACAGCAGAAGTGGCGTGTCTGCAGGATGTCCGCTTTGGGACCACAAGCGGCCCTCCCTGGTCGCATTTCGACCCAAGAAATCCAAAGCTGATCAGCACCCAGCGCTTTCTAATCTTGCCTTGGCTCTGACAAGGTCCGGAGTTTCAAACCCTTCGCTAAACGATCCGTAAATCGCGCCGAGTTGTAAGCGATACCTGTCTGCGTTGTGTCTCAGTTCGCTCAGGTCACACATGCTCAAACAAAGTCTAAGTTCCAGCGACTTCGCTTCTTGTTCGCGCGCAACATCAAGGCCTTTAGAAAAGTAGAACTCCGCCTGATCCAAGTCATGATTCGATCGGAGGTAGGCTTCGGCGAACAAACGATATATCTCAGCCTCGTAAAAGCGTTCGGAATTCTCCTCATTGAGCCTTAATTGCGCCTGCTTCAGAAAGTCGAGCGCCTTCCCGTAGTGTTCGTGCTCTATGCATGCGTCCGCTAATAGCCCTAAAGCGTAAGTCTCAAACAATAGCGCGCCAGTGGCGCGTTCTTGTTCCAAGCCCTCCTGAATTTCGGCGAGACCTCTCTCAAAGTTGCCTTGGTAAGCGCTCGCCCATCCCCGCAAAATCAGGGCCATGGCCAGATAGTGCGCAAACTGATGTTCTTCGCAGAACGCAACTGCGACGTTCGCCTCCGCAGCGACAGCGGTGGCATCGCCCCGAAGCTGATGCACGCGAAGGCTTATCGTTCGTGCGATTGCCTCACTGAAGGGATGTTGAGATGCATCTGCGTATCGGCGTGCCTCCGTGCACATTCGCAAAGCTCGATCTGGATGACCGAGTAAGCAGAGGGTCATGCCGTCGTATACCCGGACATGAATTCGGGGGTCTTGTGCCGACAGGTCAAGGTATTCTGCAGCCTTACTGTCCTCACAGAGGCCAAGACTACGTTCCAGCTCCGCGTGAGCATCGGCAAATTTCCCCTGGGCGAACAATGTAAACCCTACAGCCTCGTGGGCAAGAACCCTGAAAACCGAGTTATCCGCCCTCTCGGCACTATCCAGCAAATGTTGTGCAAGAGCTTGAGCTTCACCAAGCGATGCGTGAACGAAGTTCCACGTCCATAAACCAAAGATCGCAGGCAAGACATGTTCGTCAAGCCCACTCTCTTTGCAGAGTTGAAGCGCTCGCGTGTACGCATGCTTGACGCTGTCAGTGCTCCACCCCTTAGTTGCCCGGAGAGCGTTGCCGAGTGCTATCTGTAGCAGCAACTCCGACTTGTTGCGGAGTATCGGGTCGTCGATCTGCGGAATCTGATCCAACCCTTGCTTCAGGTGACGGACCGCTTCATTGTGCGCCGAGCGAGCCGCTGACTGTCTGCCTGCTTCGTACCAGTAGTGTAAGGCCCGTTTGTGATTCTTGGCCTGTGTATAGTGGTATGCGATAATCTCGGGCTGCGTCCGCACAGCTTCGGGGAATTTCTGCTCGAGCGCCTTCGCGATAGCGGCGTGCAGTTGCACGCGGCGGCTCTTCAGGAGCCCAGCATATGCGGCGTCTCGCACCAAAGCGTGCTTGAACGTGTATACCGCGTGTGGATTTTCCCCCCTGCAGAACATCAGTTCCGAACGGACCAACTGATCAAGAGCTTCGTCCAACCTCTGCTTCGGCAGCCCGGCGACGGCGCTCAGAAGCTCGTAGTGAAAATCTCGCCCTGCGACAGCACCGATTTGAGCCACATCCCGCACCGGTGACAACCGATCAAGGCGGGCCATCAGCGAAGCCTGCAAAGTGGTTGGGATTGCGAATGACGGCAGAGGCCCCTCAAGAACATATTCACCGTCACGCTCTCGCAAAAGCCCGCCTTCCAAAACCATCTTTGTTAACTCCTCGACAAATAGGGGCACGCCATCCGTGTGTGCGAGAATACGCTCCATTACCTCCTTGGGGAGGGTTTTGCCTCCGGTCACCCGCAGGACCAACGCTGTGCCGTTACGTCGGCTAAGTCGGGTAAGCGGGATGATGGTGGTGTGAGGATAACTCGGCCAGGGGGGAGTGAATTCGGCTCTCGCCGTGATCAGCACCAGTGCCCTAAGCTGAGGCACATGCTCCACCGCAACTCCGAGCAGCTCAAGTGAGGTTGGATCAATCCAATGTACATCTTCGAAAATGAGTAAGACCGGCTGCCTCGCCGCTAATCCATCAAGCTGGGCCAATAGTGCTGCGAAGGTCTTCTCTTTACGTTTTTGTGGAGTGAGGTCCTGCAGCCGGTGGTGATCATCCGCCGGCAGCACCAATAAGTTTGCCAAGACTGCCAAGTGTTCGGGATTTCGTGTGGATTGCGCTAACAGAGCGTCCAGTTTGGATAGCTTCTCCCGAGGCGAGTCCCTGTGCTTAAATCCGGCAGCACGTTCGAGTTGGTTGATGAAGGGGAACAATGCACTGTGGGTATGATGCTCGGAGCAGAAATAGCGGAGAGTGGCGTGGGATTCAGCCTGAAGCCGCTCGTTGAGCGCCGACGCAATGTGGGACTTGCCGATACCTGGCTCGCCGGTAAGTGTCACCACCCGACCTTCTTCCTGTACGGCTTGTCGCCAGCGGCGTAACAACAGCTCCATCTCCTCGTCACGCCCGAACAACGGTGGCAGCTTGGTGGTGTGCATCGCCTCGAATCGGCTCTCGACACCGCTGGTCCGCAGAACCTGACAGGCCCGGACCGGCTCCGCCCAGCCTTTCAGCGCGACGGGATCCAGCTCGCAGTACTCGAACTCCCCCCCGGCGAGCCGGCGCGTCCTCGCGCAGATCAACACAGATCCCGGCTCCGCCATCGCTTGTAGCCGCGCGGCGAGGTTCGGCGTCTCACCAACAACGGCTTGCTCCGCCGGAACACTCCCAATCAGAAGCTCGGTGACCACTACAGTGCCTGTCGCAATGCCGACGCGAACCTCCAGGGCAGCAGCGACATTCCGGATGCTCGCTACGGCATCAATGATTGCAAGGGCGGCGCGCACAGCCTGTTCGGCATCATCCTCGTGCGCTTTCGGATAGCCGAAATAGATCAGCACCCCGTCGCCCATGTAACGGGCAATCTTTCCCTGATAGCGGCTTATGACTTCGGTGATGCAACTGTGATACGCGCCAATCAGCGTTCGCATATCCTCCGGGTCCAGTCGCGCCGCAAGGGCTGTGGAGCCAA
Organism: Bradyrhizobium nanningense; assembly: GCF_004114535.1. GTDB lineage: Bacteria > Pseudomonadota > Alphaproteobacteria > Rhizobiales > Xanthobacteraceae > Bradyrhizobium > Bradyrhizobium nanningense. The sequence continues at coordinate 223,624 of NZ_LBJC01000019.1, read as the reverse complement.
CCAAGTCACAAAACATCACTGTAAGATGACGCCGCTCGCCCTCATCCGGTCGGTTCAGGTAAAGCTCTGTTTTAGCCAAAGGCCTAGCTTCGTCATCAAGCTCTGCGATGGCGCGCATCAGCTTGCGCCGATGACCTAGCAAGACGCCCAGCTCCTTTAGATCCTGTTCTGTCAGGTCGTGGACGACCGAGAGGTCGATGCCGTTTTCGGCGAAGCGCCGGGCGTATTCCGATAAGCCAATTGACTCCAGCCACTCCGTGACGCCTCTCATGGCCTGGCGCTCGCTCTCGATGTCGAACAATCGTACACTACGCAAAGGTATCACACACGAAGAAAGAGCGAACGCGGAGCGGCGGGCGGACCGCGGCTACTGAAACTCGCTGCCTGCGCGCGGAGATCCCCGATGGAATGAAATCATTTGGGAGCTTGGCCAATTACGGCCGAAACATTGAGAATTGCGCAAGCCGCTCACTCCGGATTAGGCCCATGTCCAGCGAGCTCGCCGGCGGTCGCTTGCGCGAGGCAAAATTGGGAAACAAGATCGTAAGATATTGTCAGGCGGGCAGTCGCGCGTCCCCGCACCGACACTTTGAACCGCGCAATACCGGCCGCTGACCCTGCCGCTGGTGGGCTGGTGCGCTGGTGGGTGTGATAATCTTCCGGCATGAAAATCAAAGCGGAGACTGGCCTCTGCCAAAAGGCTTACCTGTCGCTGAATACATCACACATCATCACGGAGCCCGCGATATTTTAAGATATCGAATCAAGCTTGCACCTATGATCGACAAATTCGGTGGGCGCTATCTGACAAAGGATATAACGCGCATCAGTTCCCGAAAGGCGGCCATTGAAAGCCGCAGCATGTCGTCATTACCGAATTTCCTGACAAGCACTCGCTGGCCGCTTGGTACAACTCACCTGAATACCAGCCACTGACTAAGCTGCGCAAACAAAGTCATGCTTGGGGGCCTTCCTAGGCGGCTCGGGAACCATTTCTGGGGTTGTCTGGTTAGTTTTGAGGTGATGACAGGACAGGACCATCGCCATGAGGACTCAATATCTCGCTGCGATCGCAATAGCTGTTCTTGCCGCTGGCACTGGGCTGGCAGTCCATTCTAAAGGTTCGCTGCCTCCTCAACCGCAGGTCATGCAAGTGGCGGACCGATTAGCTGCGTCGGTCGATGCGTTTTTGCTCGGGTCTGGCGGCTGACAGCCGGCGTTGCGGCATGGCGCCACTGACATGCAGCGGCAAACGTCGCAGCAATAGATCAGCCTAACTGCCCCTCGGACATCGCCGTCGCGGCGACGTCCGATCTCGTCTGCAAATTATCGGTGCCTCGGGGCACACTCATGGTTGTGGAATTCTCTCGATTTGAGCCTGCATATCACTGCCGTTTCCGCGCGAGCGGAAAGCCAGGGAGATCATTAAGGCACATGGCGGACGGCTGATCGCAGCTGCAGGTGTGGCGGCTAGCGGCTCTCAGGTCGTAGCTGTGGACGGAGAGGCGCCCAAGCGAGTCGTTATTGACATGTATCCGAGCATGGAAGCGCTTCAAGCCTGGCGGAACGATCCGGAACACGTGCAAGTACGACGCATCGGTGAGAAATATGCCAAGTATCACACCCATGCGGTCGAGGGCGCTTCGCCTTAATCCCTGTCCGGCTCGGGGAGTGGGCTACAGACATCTGGTCGTCCCAGTTGCTGTATTTGATCCTAGAGGCAGCCGCTGCAGGCCGCGCGATTGATTGATGGGGTCAACTTCTGCTGTTGGCTCATCAGCGAAGCGCGGCGCATCTCGTTGAGGTCCGCTTAGCGAGGCATGGCGCGCCAGATTTGCTCAGGTTGAGTCATTCGCATTGTGACCCATCTGCGACATGAGTTAGATCGAAATCCCGCAGCGCGGCAGTCTCCTGCCGCAATAAGGTGTGTTATCCTTTCGGCCGCAAGAACGGAGGGACCGGGCAATGAACCGGCGCTCATTCATCACGCTGCTCGGCGGCGCGGCGGCCGGGCCGCTCGTAGCGCGCGCGCAGCGAGGCGGGAAAGTCTATCGTATCGGGATTCTGGAGCCAATACCGGCGGCACGGAACGCCGCCAATCTTGAGGCCCTGCGCAAAGGTCTGCGCGATTTCGGTTTCTTCGAAGGACGAAATTTGATCATCGAGTATCGGTCGGCCGACGGTCGGGCCGAGCGGTTTCCAGATCTCGCATCCGAATTAGTTGGCCTCAACGTCGACCTGATCCTGACGAGAGGCACCCCTGCCACCACGGCGGTCCAAAAAGCGACCGGAACGATTCCAGTGGTCATGATGACAATGGGCGGTCCCGGTGCGATCGTAGCGAGCTTCGCGCGGCCGGCAGGCAACATGACGGGGGTGATTACCTTCAGCACCGAGCTGACAGCGAAACGGGTTGAGGTCCTCAAAGAGCTGGTTCCGAGTCTCACACGAGTTGCGTTGCTTCACAACATGGGCAATCTAGCTGTCCCAGCCGAATGGGAAGAGACAAAGGCAGCGGCGCGCTCGCTGGGTCTCGAGGCTGAGCTTCTTGACGTGCGGAGCGAGAGTGACCTGAGCCGCGCATTCGAACTGGTGGTCCGACAGCGCATTGACGGCCTCGTCGTTGGGGCAGACGGTCTCACCCAAATGTATCAACAAAAGATCGTTGAATGGGTGGCCCGCAATCGTGTGCCCGCCGTCTTCCCAGCCCGCGAGTTCGTCGAAGCCGGGGGACTGATCGCCTATGCGGTAAATTATTCTGACCTCTATTTTCAGCTCGCAGCCTTTGTCGAGAAGATCTTCAATGGCGCAAAGCCAGGTGATTTGCCGGTGCAACAGCCTACCAAGTTCGAGTTGGTGATCAATCTTAGGACCGCGAACGTGCTCGGCCTCGAGGTCCCGCCGACGCTACTCGCCCGAGCCGACAAGGTGATCGAATAGAGAGCCTGTTTGCTGCGGTGCATGAGTCGGGAATTGGCCCCTTGCCGACGTACGTACCCGCTGCGATCTGACGTCTCATCAGCGCCCTTAGCGGACTCCAGAACGCTGTGCATGAAGGAGTGGACGGTTATCGCGAAGGGGGTGGATGTCCCTCGTGATGGGACATTTCAGGATAATCAGGCACCCCCCTCGCCTCAAACAACGCTGCCTCAGCCGCGGCGCGACAGGAAATCCAGCACGCCGGTCTTGTAGACCTTGTCGCCGACTGCGCGCATGTGGTCGCGGTTCGGAATGTCGAGCACTTCCGAGCCGGGGATGATCGCGCCGAGCGCGCTGGCGGAGCCGGCGACGTCGTCGGTGGAGCCGACCGCGATCAGCACCGGCACGTCGATGCGCGCGGCTTCGTCCCTGGTCATGAGATCGCGCGTGCCGCGCAGGCAGGCGGCGAGCGCACGATGATCGGAGCGGGTCTGGTCGGCGAACGCACGGAAGGTGCGCCCCACGGGATCGCTGACGTCATCCAGCGAGGGCGCCTCCAGCGCTTTCGCCACGTTCTCGCCGGGACCGGTGCCCTCGATCAGGCCGCCGATGCCGATGCCGCCGAGGATCGCCGAGCGCAAGCGCTGCGGCTCGTTGAGGGAGAGCCACGCCGCCATCCGCCCGCCCATCGAATAGCCCATGATGTCGGCCTGGGGGATGGCGAGGTGATCCATCAGCGCGAGCACGTCGCCGGCCATCACGGGTATAGAATATTGCGCGGGCTCGTAGAGCTTCGCGCTGTCGCCATGGCCGCGATTGTCGAGCGCAATCACGCGGCGGCCGTTCTTGCGCAGCTCCGAAACCCAAGTCGGATAGACCCAGTTCACGTTCTTGCTCGAGGCAAAGCCGTGCACCAGGATGATCGGATCGCCCTCGCCTTCGTCGAGATAGGCAATTTCAACGGCGCCGTTGTGAAAGCTCGGCATCATCAGTTCCGTGAGGTCTTGAGGGGAATGGTTGATCTTAGGCCGTGACGGCGGAGTTCGCCAGCGCAGCTTCAGCTGCGATCTGCGCCCGGCGAAGCCGCCGCGCCCTCTTGCGATCGCACCAGGCCTGGGTCAGGCGCTCGGTGGTCGCCTTGATGGACGAAAGAAGACCAAACAGCGTCAGCATCGCGCCGAACAGCCACATCGCCAGATCGAACGCACCGCCGATCAGCAGCAGCGCGCCCCGGCCCAAGAGCTTCATGATCGCGCGCGTCTTGCCGCCTTGCGCTTCCGCAAGCCGCGCCGCGCGCGCGACGTCCTTCGGACCTTCGGCGATGCGCAACGTATCCATCGCCCCGCGCGTGCCGGTCTTCTCGGCGACGCGTGTGACGTCCTTGCCGAGCCGCACCAGCGCGCCGGCCTTCTCGGCCCGGAACGCAGCCTTGATCGCGCTGACGGTCTCGCCCGGGCGGAACACGGAGCCCTTGGCCACGGCGTTCTGCAGCATCGGCGTGTCGACGACCTCACGCGCGGAACGGCCGGCCCAGACGGCGAGCCCCTCGCCGAGCCGCCCGACCTTGCGCGCATCCTTCACCAGCGTCAGTCCGGCGCGCACCGGCGCGGCACCACCGACGGAGACGTAGGTTGCCGCCGTCACCGCGAGGCCGGCGGCCGCAAGCCCGAGCACGAGGCGGTCGGTTCCCTCGCCCATTGCGAGATGTTTGCCCTCGCGGACGACGTCCCTGATGTCGCCGATCACGAAGAGATCACCGGCCACCGTTCCCGACAGGCTCGCCACGTCGTCGGCATTGCCGGTGACGAGGCCGGTGACAAATCGTTTGGCGAAATGGGAGGTGGAGCTCTCGGCTTTGACCGCATCGCTGACGCGGTTCAGGAGGTCGTCCGGAAGCGCGATGTTGCGGTCGCGCGCCAGCGCGACGAAACTGTCGGCGAGGTTGGCATCGCCTGCGGCGAGCGCGGCCTCGATGTTGCCCTGAACCAAGCCGTCGTTCTGCCGCAGCACTTGATCGAGCTTGAGCTCGGAGAGCGCGGCCGGATCGTCCTGGGCGGCGAGGATCGCGCCGGCCTCACGGGCGTGCGGTGCTACCTGCGCGAGCATGAAGCCGCAGGCCGCGATACCGGTCAACGCTGTGGTGATTCGCAGCCACTTCATGTGGAAAAGCCTAGCGGTCCTTGGGATCGTTTGCGCCTGATGATCGTCTTTCGCCGCAATTGCGCTCGTCCACAGACATAGTATGCCAAAATTGCGACACAACGTCCCCGACGAAAGAAGGGCTTCTCTCAGGCCTCAAGATTGTGTCGAATTTGCATGAGCAAATGAGCATGGGGCGATTGCGGAGCTTTCGGTTCCGCCGGACTAGCAATCATCTGCACCCGCCAGTATGGTCCGCGGCGCCTTAAAGATGCCGCGTCAGTTCTTGATTGTGTCTGCCGCCATTGCCACTCCAGGATGAGTTACGATGTCCGACCATGTCGTCCCGCACTTCCATAACGATGCCGGTGTTCCCGTCATCGAGATCGGCTCGCAAGAGTTCATGTGCGTGGGCGCCAACCCTCCGTTCGACCATCCGCACGTGTTCCTCGACCTCGGCAACGACAACGAGATCATCTGCCCCTATTGCTCGACGCTATACCGCTTCGCGGCCGACCTGAAGGCGGGCGAAGCCCGCCCGCCGGAATGCGTCCTGAAGGACAAGGTGGCCTGACCGCGTCCATCGGTCAGGGGTGGCGCTCTCCCGAACGATTGTCATCGCCGGTGCCGGCATCGGTGGACTGACGGCCGCGCTTGCGCTCGCCGCCCGCGGATTCCGCATCGTCGTGCTGGAAAAGGCCGAACGCCTCGAGGAAGTCGGCGCCGGCCTGCAGCTCTCCCCCAACGCCAGCCGCGTGCTGGTCGAGCTCGGGCTCACCGAACGTCTCAAGCTGCGCGCCGTCGTCCCGGAGGCGCTCTCGATCATGAGCGCGCGGGCCGGCGGCGAGCTGCTGCGCATGCCGCTCGGCGAAGCCGCCTCGCTGCGGGCCGGTGCCCCCTATTGGGTGGTGCACCGCGCCGACCTGCAATCGGCGCTGGCCGGCGCCGTTGCCGATCATCCCGATATCGACCTGAAGCTGGGCGCGACCTTCGAAGGCGTCGCGCCTCATGCCAAGGGACTGACGGTGGTCCATCGCAGCGGCACGATCCGCCGCAGCGATCTCGCCAGCGCGCTGATCGGCGCCGACGGCATCTGGTCGACGGTGCGCCAGCATCTGTTTCCCGAGGTGCAGCCGCGCTTCTCCGGGCTGATCGCCTGGCGCGGCACGCTCGATGCCACGCAACTGCCAAAGGACTACACCGCGCGCCGGGTGCAGCTCTGGATGGGCCCGAACGCCCATCTGGTCGCCTATCCGATCGCGGGCGGACGCCAGATCAACGTGGTCGCGGTGCTGCCGGGCACCTGGAACAGGCCGGGCTGGAGCACGCCCGGCGATTCCCGCGAGGTGATGGACGCTTTCGCCGCCCCGCGCTGGCCGCCGTCGGCGCGGATGCTGCTCGCCCCGGTCGACAGCTGGCGGAAATGGGCGCTGTTCGGCGTGCCCGACGGCTGTCCCTGGAGCAAAGGGCCGATGGCCCTGCTCGGCGACGCCGTGCATGCGATGCTGCCTTTTGCAGCCCAGGGCGCCGGCATGGCGATCGAGGATGCTGCGGTGCTCGCCCGTCATCTGAGCCTCGAGACCGCCGAGAGCGCCGCGGGCATCGCCGCGGCGCTGAAGCAATACGGCCGTGCGCGCGAGGCGCGGGTGCGGCGGGTGCAGCGGACCGCGCGGCAACAGGGCCGCATCTATCATTTCAGCGGGCCGCTCGCGCTCGCGCGCGATCTTGCCATCCGCGCGCTCGGCCCGGACCGCATGCTGGCGCGGCAGGATTGGATCTACGGCTGGCGGCCTTGATGCGAAGCACGGCCGGCATGGCACCTCAGCGGGATGCTCTTCCCGATTTCGACGCGGGCTTGGCAGGGGCCGCGGGCGGCGTCGCCTCTGGCGGAGTTTCCCGGCACCTGTTGCGGCGCCAGGCGTCCTCGGCCAGTTGTGCCTGCCCGCGCACCGCGATGTAGTCGTTGCGATAAGCGAGCTCCGACACGACAGCGCCTCCGGCTCCGGTCTCGGCCTTTTCCATCAGCGCCCGCAAGTCGTCAGTGCGCTTGGCGAGCGCCTTGCGCTCACCCTCCAGCTGCTTGCAGTCGTACAATTCGTATTTGGCGGGATCGGCAAAGGCCGGCGCGACCGTCTCGCTCATGCTGGCGCAGCCCGACAGCGCGGCGGCGGCCGCAAGCAGCGCAAGGAGCGCGCCAAAGCCGCGCAGGGAAGAGGAAAACGAAGCAGCCATGCCGGATGAATAGTCCCCGTGGATTGAGAATGCCTAAAGCAACACCAGATGTCCGGATTGAGGCTTTGCCTTGTGCGCCCGGCTCGCTTAAGGAAGAACCGTCCCCCGGTGACGCAAAACACCAATTCCAGACGGCCGGAGATGGACTTAAGTGTTTGATCTCGTTGGATCAAGCGGGCATGGCGGAATTGGTAGACGCAAGGGACTTAAAATCCCTCGGTGCGCAAGCGCTGTGCCGGTTCGACCCCGGCTGCCCGCACCACGAGATCTGACGTTTGCACAGCCGCCGCCTCGGCGAGCGCGCCTGTAGCTCATGACGCGCACGGAGCACGCAATCGTTCGTTTACCAAGCTCCCTTTCCGCGCGCGGAGCCCGCGCGGCGCGGCTGGCCTTTACTCCACTTTAGATCGTCTTCCCCTAAAGCGAACGATGTCTGCCCCGTCGATGCAGACCCAGGGACATGCAAGGCCTGGAGCGGCTGGCTTCGATGGTGAGAGCTCCGATGGACGCGCGCGAGGATTGGTCCCGGTCCGGGATCGGGGGAACAGAAGCGGCGTCCGCACCTCGCCTCCACGGGGTCGAGGTCTACGTCTTCCTGATCGCCTTCCTCTCCGTGTTTTACCTGTCGAACGGACCGCTTCTGCTCGGCCATTATGATCTGGGTTGGCACCTCGCCGCCGGAGACCTGATCAGGCAGCGGGGCGAAGTCCCCTTGCAGGATCCGTGGGCATTCACCGTTGGCGACAAGCGATGGTACAATCTGTCCTGGCTCTGGGACGTGATGGCCAGCGCGCTGTATCAGCAGGCCGGCTTTGCCGGGATCGTCCTCATGGTCGTCGCCTGCGGCGCGGTCATCGCCGGCTACCTCACCTTCTGCGGCTTAAGCAGCGGCGCTTCGGCCCCGGCGGTTTGCATTGCGGTCTTCGCCGCGTGCCTGCTCTACCCCTGCTACGAAGCCTCGCCCAACATGTATCTGGCGGCATCGCCGAACATCGCGACGATGTTGTTCGCGGTCGTCTTTTACGGGGAATGCCTGCGGCGGCGACGATGGTTGCTGTTGCCGCCGATGATGATCGTCTGGGTCAACCTGCATGGCGGCTTCATGCTCGCCTTTCCGATTCTCGGCGTCTTCTGCGGCATCGCTTTGCTGCGGCGGGACTGGACAGACTTTCGCAATTACTGCCTGGCGGGCGTCGGGTGCTTCATCGCGATCTTCGTCAATCCGCTGGGATGGCATGTCTATGACGGCGTGACGGCGACGCTCGGTCATTTCGTCCAGGCCGATATCAGCGAATGGCGATCCTATCTTCACAACATGGAGCTGCCGGGCAGCATTCCCGGCATCGCCTATGCGCTGATATTCGTCGCCCTGGAGCTGCGAGACCGCAACGCCACGCACGTTCCGCTCGAGGCGCGCGTGCTGGCGTGGCTCTTCCTGGTTCTGGGTCTCTATCAGTTCAGATACACCGCGTTCTTCTTCATCTTCTCAAGCGTCCCGATGGCCCTGCACATCGACCGGCTGCTGCCGAAGCGCCGCAGCTTCGAGGTCCAGCGCGCGATGCTGGCGGCAGGCGTCGTCGGCATCTTGTTGCTGCCATTCACATTCATGCAGGTGAGACCGGCGCTGGCATTGCCCGACATGCTCTCGGAAGAGGATGCCCGCTATCTCGAGACGCACACCTCGCGCGGGCACCTGCTGAACCACTGGAACCTCGGCGGGCTCCTGATCTTCAGAACGCAGGGATCAGTGCCCCTCTTCGTCGACGGCCGGGCGGCGACCGCCTACCCCGACGAATTGCTGCGGGACTATCTCAAGCTGATCCGGCGGGACATCAACGCGACGACCTGGGACATGGTGATCGGCAAGTACAAGATCGACGCGGTGCTCTGGATCAGAGCACATGACCAGCTGCGGCACTTCCTGGTCGGCGAGAGGGGTTGGAAAGAGGAATATACCGGCGGGTATGTCAGCCTCTACACCCGGCAAGGGGCCGCTTCCCGGTAAGATCAGGTCTGCTGGGGCTCGCGCGGGGACCGGCTCCTCACCAATTCTTGTCCGCACCTGCTCCGCCTGCCAGCCATCCCGAAACATGGGTTGTGCAACGCAGCATGAACGATGGATAAGGTTGCTCGATTTCAGAGGTGAGCTGCTTGTCCGACGTCAATGCCGATTCCTGGGTGTCCACGGGACACCGTCCAATGGGTTTTCCGGAATTCGTCATCGTGATCGCGTCCATCATGGCGCTGAATCCGCTCGCCATGGACATGATGTTGCCGGCGCTGCCCAATATCGGGTCCGCCTTCAACATTCCCGTCGCCAACCATCTCCAGCTGGTGCTGTCGACCTTCTTGATCGGATTCGGCGCCGGCCAGTTCGTCATGGGGCCCTTGTCGGATCGCTTCGGCCGCCGGCCGGTGCTGCTCGGCGGGATGGCGGTCTACGCGGTGGCAAGTGTGCTGGCGGTCGCAGCGCCCTCGTTCGAGACGCTGCTGCTGGCGCGCGCGCTGCAGGGACTAGGCACTTCGGCGACGCGCGTGATCGCGACCTCGATCGTGCGCGACTGCTACGTCGGCCGCCGCATGGCGAGCGTGATGTCACTCGCCATGATGGTGTTCATCGCGGTGCCCGTGATCGCTCCCTCGTTCGGACAGGCGGTGCTGCTGGTGACGGCGTGGCGCGGCATCTTCGTGGTGTTGATGCTGTACGGCCTGCTCGCGCTCGCATGGTGCGTGCTGCGGCTGCCTGAAACCCTCCCCGAATCCGGACGCAGGTCGCTGGCGCCCGCCGACGTGCTCGCCGCGTTCCGCCAGACCGTGACCAATCGCCAGACCATCGGCTATGCCACGGCGGCCGGCAGCGTCATCGGCGCGCTGTTCGCCTATGTCTTCTGCGCCCAGCAGGTCTTCACCGGCATCTATCACCTCGGCCATTACTTCCCGCTCGCCTTCGCCGCGATTGCGGCCGGCACCGCCGTCGCCGGTTTCCTCAATGCGCGGCTGGTCGGGCGGCTCGGCATGCGCGTGATCTCGCACGGCGCGCTGATGCTCTACACAATCGTGGCGGGCGTGATGCTGTTGACGGAAAGCCTCGGCATGCTGCCGCTGAGCTTGTTCATGGTGCTCTCCGCCCTGATGATGTTCTCGTTCGGCATGATGGTCGCGAACTTCACCGCGCTCGCCATGGAGCCGCAGGGCCACATCGCGGGCACCGCCTCCTCGCTCTATGGCTCGATCACGACGCTGATCGGAATCGTGGTGGGCATGGCCATCGGACAGAGCTTCGACGGCACGCTATTGCCGTTCTCGGTCGGCTTCTTCCTGTCGACGCTCACTGCGCTCCCGATCGTGCTGGTGGTCGAGAAGGGTCGGCTGTTCAAGCCGCATCATCGTCCCGTCGCCTGAGGAACTTCCGGACGGCCGCAATGTTGTCCTGCAGCAATTTTGAAGGGCCGCTGCGATGGAACTGGAACACCGCGAAGATCACGCCGACGTCGAACAGCAGAGCACGGAAGGTTCCGAGCCAGGCACCGGCCAGGCCGCGTTGACAACGCCTTTTGCGAGCGAGGGCCTCGAGCAATTGCGCGACAGCCATTGCTGAGCGCGACGTCTACTCGGTCGCGCGCCGGCTGGCGCTGAAATCATCCGCAGCGCTCTTGGGGATCATCCGGATTCCCCTGGGCCGCACCATCAGCACAACCACCTCCCGCGAAAGACCGGGCCGCCCCCACAGCGTGGCCTGCACGGTGAACTCGCGCCTGACGAAATGTCCGGTCCGAGAGGACGCCAGCTCCATCCATCGGATGCAAGGCTCCTGGTCGCGGAAACACAGCGCGGCCCAGCCACGATCGAGCAATGTCTTGCGGGCCAATCCCAATACATCCTCGTGTCCGAAGCGTGGATGGTCCGGGCTGTAGAACGCGGTAGCAAAAGCCAGCGCCTCATCGCCACTCACGGTCGTCATGGGCTCGCCGGTGAACTCCCGCCACTGGCGCGTCACTTCGCTGGCCGCCTGGGCGTAGAGATTCCGGCCCTCCTCATAGCCGTGATCGTTGCGCCAGACGGCATGGATCGGGGCGGCGATCGAAACCGCCGCGAGCGCGACGCCGGCCACGGTCACGGTGAGGTTGACGGTGTAGAAGCGCTCGATCGGGTAGCTTGTGCCGCAGACCACGAGAACGGCGAACAGGAACAGCCCCTGCAACGCCCACAGCGACGGCAGATCAGTGCCCATCACAAGCGACGTCGTGACCGGCAGCACGATCGTGCCGATCGTGACGTAGAACAATAGCCGCAGGCCCGGGCTCATCGCCGCGAAGTCGGCCGGAAACTGCTTCAAGCGCGTTCCTGCGACGAGTACCCAGAGCACGGCTGACACGCTCATCGCCGCCACGAGCCCCAGCAGAAAGTATCTCACCTCCCTGAACGAGGTCGCAGCGTTTCCGCCTGCGTGCGCCAGCGCGTAGGTGAAAGTCGGCGCGCCCGTGGTCGCAAGCCAATAGATGTGAGGTGACAGGGCCGCGAGCCCGATGACGACCGAGATCCAGGGCGAAGCGGAAGTGAAATAGGCGCGCCGCGCCGGGTGCGCCAGTGCGGCAAGCGCAAAGCTGGTGACGAGAAAGATCGAATAATATTTGCCGACCATCGCCAGCGCCGTCGTGCATCCGGCCGCCGCCGCCCACAGCGGGGCGCGCGTCTCGAATGCGCGCAGGAAGCACCAGGTGGCCAGCGGCCAGGTCGCGAGCAGCACCGAATTGGCGTTGAAGCGCTGGGCATGGAATTGATAAGCCGGCGTCAGCATCAGAAGCAAGAGCACCAGGATGCGCTTGTGTCCAGTGACGAACTGCCGCGAGATCAGATCGACGAAGATCAGCGCGAGCCCCGCATTGACCATCGCCATCAATTGCAATGACCGGTCGCTGAGCGGAAAGACGGCGGTCCAGCCCGCGGCAATCCAGCCGCTCAAGGGCGGATGCTTGTGATAGCCCCAGGCGAAATGCTGCCCCAGGGTCCACGCCTCGAGCGTATCAGGGTGCAGGCCGCCGCCGGCATAGGCGATCGCCAGATAGAGCGTCCAGACCGCAACGAAACTGCCGACGAGAAGCGGAACCGCCCAGCCCGCCTCAACGCCGTCGAGCCAACGCAGGAAAGGCCGCCGCCAACGCGCCGGCGCGCGATCGGATCGTTCGGCCATAGCCTGGAATGCAAAATCGATCGGCACGGGGATCAAATGGAGAAAGGGAAACGATGCGTGAAGACGACACATCTATTTCAATATTGAAACAAATAGCAATGATTGGAAATCGGCAGGGTTAAGAGCTCCACCGGTTTCCAGCTGACGCGAAGCTGACAAATGGCAACGGCGCCGCTGATGACAGCCGCGCCGCTGGATGAAGACAGCAAAAGGTGGGAGAATCGCCTCCCCGCTTACTCCGATTTGTCGACGTTCCAAAACACCGGCGTCGCGGGGCCGTCGAGCACGCCGGTCAGCGACTTGCGCCAGGCGCTCGGCGCCTGATACTGGCCGAGCGGCATGTAGAGCACCTGATCGTAGGCCTCTTTCTGGATTTCTGTCGCGATCTTCTTTCGCTCCTCGAGCGAGGCAGCACGAACGAAGGCATCCTTGAGCTGCTCGATCCTGGCATCCTCCGCCCAGCCGAACCAGCCGCCCTTCTTGCCCTGCCCGCCGACGGCGACGTTGGTAATCGGGTTGTCCACGTCCGCGCTCACCCAATTGGTGATGAACATGTTCCAGCCGCCCTCCTTCGGGGGCTTCTGGCTGGCGCGACGGCTCACCACCGTCTGCCAGTCGGTGGCCTGCAGGTCGACCTTGAAGCCGGCTTCGCGCAGTTGCTGTGCGACGACAATGGGTTGCGCCTTCAGCGTCAGCACGTCGCCCGGCGCCATCAGCACGACAGGTGTTCCGTCGTAACCGGATTCGGCCAGCGCCTTCCTGGCCGCGGCAATGTCGCCGCCCTTGGCCAGGGTTTCACCGCCAACGTCCGTCGCGAGCGGCGTGTCGCAGATGAAGGCCGCCGCGCAGGTCTTGTAATACTTGGGATCGCCGATCAACGCATCGAGCACGTCCTTCTGCTTGATCGCAAGAAACGCCGCGCGGCGAACCTTGACGTTGTCGAAGGGCGGGTGAAGGAAGTTCATCCGTGCGCCCGTCTGGAATCCGAACTTGTTGAGAATTTCGAGCTTGAGCCCCTTGTCGGCTTCGATGGTGGGCAACATCTCGATGGCGGGATTTTCCATGAAATCGATGTCGCCCGACTGAAGCGCGTTCAACGCCGTCTGCGCGTCCGGCATCGTAATCCATTCGACGCGGTCGACCTTCGCCACCTTGCCGCCCGCCGTCCAGCTCGCCGGCTCCTTGCGCGGCACGTAATCGGTGTTCTTGACATAGATCGCCTTCACGCCCGGCTGGAATTCAGCCTGCACGAATTTGAAGGGACCGGAGCCGATCTGCTCGGGAATCTGCTTGTCCACCGGCGTGTCGGCAAGACGCTTCGGCATCATGAAAGCGACCCGCGAGGACGGCTTTCCGATCGATTCCAGCACGAGCGCGTAAGGCTCCTTCAGCTTCAGTGTGATGGTCTTGGGATCGGTCGCTTCGATGCTCGCGGTGAACAGCATCATCTGCTGTCCCATGCCATCGACCACGGCCCAGCGCTTCAGGGAGGCAACACAATCTTCCGCCGTGACCGGCGTCCCATCGTGCCACTTCAGGCCGTCGCGCAGCGTGAAGGTATAGGTCAGCTTGTCGTCGGAGATATTCCAATCCGCCATCTGCGGCTGGATCTTGAAGTTGGAATCGGTCGCGATCAGCGTGTCGTAGACCATGTAGCCATGGTCACGCGAGATATAGGCACTGGTGAAGATCGGATCGAGGATACGCAGATCCGAATGCATCACAGCGGTAATGGTCTTGCCTGCGGCAAGCACTGGCGAGGCCAGTGCCGAAAGGGCCGCGATCGACAGCGCAAGTTTGGAGGCGAACGACAGACGCCCCCGACGCATGAGTTGGAACATCGACGTTCTCCTGGCGAGCGGCTGGCGCACGACGCCGCTGATGAAAGCGGCGCCGCGTAACGTTCGGCGTGAAAGGCGCGCGAGGCGCCTTCCTTGTTCGACTTGGCCTTACTCCGACTTGTCGACGTTCCAGAACAGCGGCGTCGCCGGGCCATCGAGCACGCCGGTCAGGGATTTGCGCCAGCCGCTCGGCAGCAGGTACTGCCCGAGCGGGATGTAGATAACCTGCTCGTAGGCTTCCTTCTGGATGTCGGCCGCGATCTTCTTCTGCTCGTCGATCGAAGGCGCGCGGACGAAGGCGTCCTTGAGCTGCTCGATCTTGGCGTCTTCCGCCCAGCCGAACCAGCCGCCCTTCTTGCCCTGGCCGCCGATCGAGAGATTGGCGATCGGGTTGGAGACGTCGGCCGCGACCCAGTTGGTGAAGAACATGTTCCAGCCGCCCTCCTTAGGCGGCTTCTGGCTGGCGCGACGGCTCACCACCGTCTGCCAATCGGTCGCCTGCAGGTCGACCTTGAAGCCGGCCTCGCGCAGCAACTGGGCGGCGACGATCGGCTGGGCCTTCAGGGTCGTGACGTCGCCGGGGGCCATGACCACGACCGGCGTACCGTCATAGCCGGACTCGGCGAGGGCCTTCTTGGCTTCCGCCATGCCGTTGCCCTTGATGAGGGTCTCGGCGCCGACGTCGGTTGCGAACGGGGTGTCGCACACGAAGAAGGCACCACAGATCTTCTGGTACTTGGCATTGCCGACCAGCGCGTCGAGAACGTCCTTCTGGTTCATGGCCAAGAGAGCGGCACGTCGCACCTTCACGTTATCGAACGGCGGATAGAGGAAGTTCATGCGGCCGAGCGTCTGAAAGCCGAACTTGTTGGAGACCTCGATCGTGATCTCCTTGTTCGCTTCCAGCACCGGCAGCATGTCGTACGGCAGGTTCTCCATGAAATCGATGTCGCCCGACTGCAGCGCGTTCACCGCGGTCTGCGAGTCCGGCATCGTGATCCATTCGACGCGGTCGACCTTCGCCACCTTGCCGCCGGAGGTCCAGCTCGCCGGCTCCTTGCGCGGCACGTAGTCGGTGTTCTTGACGTAGACCGCCTTCACCCCGGGCTGGAATTCCGAGGCCACGAACTTGAAGGGACCCGAGCCGATCTGCTCGGGGATCTGCTTGTCCGGCGGCGTCTCGGCGAGGCGCTTCGGCATCATGAAGGCGACGCGCGAGGACGGCTTGCCGATGGAATCGAGCACGAGTCCGTAGGGCTCCTTCAGCTTCAACGTGATGGTCTTGGCATCGGTCGCCTCGATGCTCGCGGTGAAGTCCATCAGCTTCTGGCCCATGCCGTCGACCGCGGCCCAGCGCTTCAGCGAAGCGACGCAGTCTTCCGCCGTCACCGGTGCGCCGTCATGCCACTTCAGGCCGTCGCGCAGTGTGAAGGTGTAGGTGAGCTTGTCGTCGGAGATCTTCCAATCCGCCATCTGCGGCTGGATCTTGAAGCTCGAATCGGGGGCCACCAGCGTGTCGTAGACCATGTAGCCGTGGTCACGCGTGATGTAGGCCGTGGTGAAGATCGGATCGATGATGCGCAGATCGGAATGCATCACCGCCGTGATGGTCTTGCCGGCCGCGAGCACCGGCGAGGCGAACGCCGTCGAAAGCGCGACGACAGACAGCGCAAGTTTGGAGGCAAGCGCGCGAGGCCCCCGGCGCATGAAGTGCAACATAAAAAGTTTCTCCTGACGTGAAACTGTTCAAAGGCGGCTTATTGATTAAGCATGCGGTTCGTTCCTTGGGCGAACTAACCTCATGCAATGCCTTTATCTTTCGAGACTTGCAGACAGTGCCGAGCGCGTCAATCCGGTTTCGCTGCAGGCCCTGGCGGCGCGGGCAAGGGCTCCACAAGGATCGGTTTGGCTCTACAACACTCTCCACTCGTCTCGCGCTGCGGCGATGCAATGCGCGTTCCATCTTTCGAAGCTTGAGAGACATTAGGATGAATCCAGCCAATCTTCCCTTCGATTCCGAGGCCATGCTCGAAGGCCTGCGCACCTGGGTGGAATGCGAGAGCCCGACCTGGGATGCCGATGCCGTTAACCGCATGCTCGATATCGCAGCGCGGGATATGGCGATCATGGGTGCGACGATCGAGCGCATCGCGGGCCGGCAGGGCTTTGGCAGCGTGATCCGCGCGCGCTTTGCGCATCCGAAACAGGGTGAGCCCGGCATCCTGATCGCCGGCCACATGGATACCGTCCACCCGGTCGGCACCATCGAGAAGCTGAAATGGCGGCGCGAAGGCAACAAGTGCTACGGCCCCGGCATCTACGACATGAAGGGCGGCAACTACCTCTCGCTGGAAGCGATCCGGCAGCTGGCGCGCGCATCCTTCACCACACCGCTGCCGATCACCGTGCTGTTCACGCCGGACGAGGAAGTCGGCACGCCCTC
Organism: Bradyrhizobium nanningense; assembly: GCF_004114535.1. Classification (GTDB taxonomy): domain Bacteria; phylum Pseudomonadota; class Alphaproteobacteria; order Rhizobiales; family Xanthobacteraceae; genus Bradyrhizobium; species Bradyrhizobium nanningense. The sequence goes on along the minus strand of NZ_LBJC01000019.1, from coordinate 206,859 downwards.
GACGCGCGACATCATCGAGGCGGAAGCCGCGCGCAACAAATATGTGCTGGTGCCCGAGCCCGGCCGCGCCGACAACGGCGTCACCACCGGACGTTACGCCATCGCACGGTTCAATCTCGAGGCGACGGGCCGGCCGAGTCATGCCGGCGCGACGTTGTCGGCGGGACGCTCGGCAATCCGAGAGATGGCGCGGCAGATCCTTAGCATCGACGCGATGACGACGGAGGACTGCACCTTCTCGGTCGGCGTCGTGCATGGCGGGCAATGGGTCAATTGCGTTGCCACGACCGCCACCGGCGAAGCACTCTCCATGGCCAAGCGGCAGGCCGATCTCGACCGCGGGGTCGAGCGGATGCTGGCGCTGTCAGGCACGACCAACGACGTCGCCTTCAAGGTGACGCGCGGCGTGACACGGCCGGTGTGGGAGCCGGATGCCGGCACGATGGCGCTGTACGAAAAGGCGCGCGGCATCGCCAAATCTCTCGGCGCGGAATTGCCGCACGCGAGCTCCGGCGGCGGCTCCGACGGCAACTTCACCGGTGCGATGGGCATCCCGACGCTCGACGGCCTGGGCGTGCGCGGCGGCAATGGCCACACGCTGGAGGAGTATATCGAAGTCGAGAGTCTCGTTGAGCGCGGTCGCTTGATGGCGGGACTGCTGGCGACGCTGGAGTGATGGCGCGGCTATTCCGTAGCTATTTCCGTAGGGTGGGCAAACGCGCGTAGCGCCGTGCCCGCCATTCTGCCAAATGGAGGAAGGGTGGGCACGCTGCGCTTTGCCCACCCTACGAGCTTAGCCGCACTGCAAAAACTGTGTCCCGGATGGCACGGGAATTGCTGAAATGTTAGGCTGATGGCAGAACAGACCATCGCTGCCGCCGATTGACTCTAATCAGACGGATCCAACTTGCTCGGATATCTCCTTCGCCGAATTTTCGCCGCCGTGCCCGTGATGGGCGTCGTCGCGCTGTTCGTCTTCCTCCTGCTCCGCCTCACCCCGGGCGATCCCGCCGCAATTCTCGCCGGCGACAATGCGACGCCCGAGCGACTGGAGCGCATCCGCACCTCGCTCGGCCTCAACGAGCCCCTGATCGTGCAGTTCATCACCTGGGTGAACAAGCTGCTGCATGGCGATCTCGGGACCTCGCTGATCTCCAATCTGCCTGTCATGAAGATGATCGGCCAGCGGGTCGAGCCGTCGATCTCGATCGCGCTGTCGACCATCATCCTCGCCGTGATCGTCGCGGTTCCCTTGGGCGTGATCGCGGCGTGGAAGCATGGCACCTGGATCGACCGTTTCGTGATGGGGCTGTCGGTGCTCGGCTTTTCGGTGCCGGTGTTCGTGGTCGGCTACATCCTGATCCAGATCTTCGCGATCGACCTGCGCTGGGTTCCGGTGCAGGGATTCAAGAGCATCAGCGCCGGCTTCGGACCGTTCTTCGAGCGCATGATCCTGCCGACCTGCGCACTCTCCTTCATCTACATCGCGCTGATCGCGCGTATGACGCGCGCGGCGATGCTCGACGTGCTCGGCGAGGACTACGTGCGCACCGCGCGGGCCAAGGGCATCAACGAGGTCGCCGTGATGATGCGCCACGCGCTGCGCAACGCCGCCGTGCCCGTGATCACCGTGATCGGCACCGGCTTTGCGCTTCTGATCTCGGGCGTCGTCGTCACCGAGAGCGTGTTCAATATTCCCGGCATCGGCCGCCTCACCGTGGACGCGGTGCTGGCACGCGACTATCCGGTGATCCAGGCGATGATCCTGCTGACGTCGCTGATCTATGTCGTCGTCAATCTTCTCATCGACGTCGCCTACACCCTGCTCGATCCCCGGATCCGGTACTGAGGCAAGGATAAGGACAAACATGTCGGTCGATACCCTTCCCCAGTCGTCCATTCCGATCACGTCGCCACTGCGGCCGCGTTTCGGTTTCCTCACCTCGACGCCGATCATCGCCACGGCGACGGTCCTGCTGGCGCTGATCGTGCTGATCTCGATACTCGCGCCGTTGATCGCGCCGCATGATCCGATCCAGCTCGCGCCGTCGCAACGGCTCAAGCCGTCGTCCGCGCAATTCCTGCTCGGCACCGATGCCTATGGCCGTGACCTGGCGTCGCGCGTCCTCTATGGCGGCCGCATCTCGCTGCTGATCGGCATTGGTTCGGCCATCCTGTCCATCGTCATCGGGCTCGCGATCGGCCTCGTCTCCGGCTTCTTCAAGCTGATCGATGCCGTGCTGATGCGCGTCATGGACGGCCTGATGGCGATGCCGAGCATCCTGCTCGCGATCGCCGTGGTGTCGCTGTCCGGTGCCAGCCTCTGGACCGTGCTGATCGCGATCACCATCCCCGAGATTCCGCGCGTGGCGCGCCTGGTGCGCTCCGTCGTGCTGTCGGCGCGCGAGGAGCCTTACGTCGAGGCGGCGATCTCGGTCGGCTCGTCCCTGCCGAAGATCATGTGGCGGCATCTGATGCCGAACACGATCGCGCCGCTGATCGTCCAGGGCACCTATGTCTGCGCCTCCGCAATCCTGACCGAAGCGATCCTCTCCTTCCTCGGTGCCGGCATCTCGCCGGAAACGCCGACCTGGGGCAACATCATGGCCGAGGGCCGCCAGTACTTTCAGATCAAGCCGTCGCTGATCTTCTGGCCCGGCCTCCTGCTCTCGATCGCCATCCTCAGCATCAACCTGATCGGCGACGCCGCCCGCGACGCACTCGATCCGCGCATGAAGCAGCGGGAGGGGAAGTGATCTGGTTTGCCGACCCGTCCCCTTGTTCCGTCATTGCGAGCGAAGCGAAGCAATCCAGTCTGCCTCCGCGGACAGATTTCTGGATTGCTTCGTCGCCAGCGCAAAATTGCTTTGCAATTTTGTCGCGGGCTCCTCGCAATGACGACGGAGTAACCTCATGACCAACACCATCCTCGACATCAACAATCTCGTCGTCTCCGTCGGCAAGAAGCCGGGCGGGCACAAGATCATCGACGGCATCTCGATCCAGGTGCGCGAGCGCGAGACGCTGTGTCTCGTTGGCGAAAGCGGCTCGGGCAAGTCGGTAACCTCGCTCACCACGATGGGCCTCCTGCCGAAGGGCACGCTGGTTCCCACCGCCGGCAGCATCAAGCTGGTCGGCGAGGAGCTGCTCACCGCCACCGACCGGCGGCTGCGCCAGCTGCGCGCCACGCAGATGGCGATGATCTTCCAGGAGCCGATGACCGCGCTCAATCCGGTGGTGCCGGTCGGCCGCCAGATCGACGAGGTGCTGCGCACGCACACCAACCTCGACGCAAGAGCGCGCAAGAAGCGCATTCTCGACATGATGGAGCAGGTCCATCTGCCCCAGGTCGAGCGCATCTTCGCCTCCTATCCGCACCGGCTCTCCGGCGGCCAGCGCCAGCGCATCATGATCGCGATGGCGCTGGTGCTGGAGCCGAAGCTGCTCATTGCCGACGAGCCGACCACCGCGCTCGACGTCACCACACAGAAGCAAATCCTGAGCCTGATCCGCGAGCTGCAGCGCGATCACGGCACCGCCGTGCTGTTCATCACCCACGACATGGGCGTGGTCGCCGAGATCGCCGACCGCGTTGCAGTGATGCGGCAGGGCCGGCTGGTCGAGACCGGCCCGCTCGACGCCGTGCTGCGCAATCCCACCATGGAGTACACCCGTAACCTGCTGGCGTCGGTGCCGAGCCTGGTGCCGCGGCCGCCGCGCGAGGAGAGCCGCGAGCCGATCGTACTGGAAGCCAACGAGCTCAGCAAAGTCTACAAGGAACGCGCCTTCTTCGGCAAAGGCCGCGAGGTCGTTGCCGCCGACAAGGTGACGCTGACACTGCGCAAGGGTCGCACGCTCGGCATCGTCGGCGAAAGCGGCTCGGGCAAGTCGACGGTGGCGCGCTGCATCGTGCGCCTGATCGACCCGACCTCCGGCGGCGTGCGGCTTGCCGGCCGCGAGATCGCCGACATCTCGCGCCGCTTGCTGCAGCCGCACCGGCAAAAGATCCAGATCGTGTTCCAGGATCCCTACCGCTCGCTCAACCCGCGCGTCACCGTCGGCGAGAGCATCGCCGAAGGCCCGATCAATTACGGCGTCGCGCACCCTGAGGCGATGAAACGCGCCCGCGAGCTGCTCGAGCTGGTCGGCCTGCCCGCCGATGCGGTGTCGCGCTATCCGCACCAGTTCTCCGGCGGCCAGCGCCAGCGCATCGCCATTGCGCGCGCGCTCGCGCTCGATCCGGACGTGCTGGTCGCGGACGAAGCGGTCTCCGCGCTCGACGTCTCGGTGCAGGCGCAGGTGCTGGAGCTGCTCGACGAGATCCAGACTAGGCTCGGCATCGCCATCCTGTTCATCACCCACGATTTGCGCGTCGCGGCACAGATCTGCGACGAGGTCGTGGTGATGCAGCACGGCCGCGTCGTCGAACAGGGTCCCGCCGCCGAGGTGCTGACGCATCCGAAGCAGGCCTACACCAAGGCGCTGCTCGATGCGGCTCCGGGGCGCGACTGGGACTTTGCGAACTTCCGGCCGGTGGCCGAAGACGTGGGGGCGACGCTGTAGCAGCACTTTCAGTGTCGTCCCTGCGAAAGCAGGGACCCATACCGCGGAAGCTATCGACCGCGCGTGGCGCTAATCCCGAACGACCAGCTTTCGCCAAACTCCTTCCTGGGATTATGGGTCCCCGCGTTCGCGGGGACGACACCGAGAATGTGGAAGTGTCGCCGCTCACAAAGGCATCGCATCCGCAGCATTCCCAAAACAGCTTGAGGCCATGCATGGCGCGATGGCCTCTCACCTTGCTCTCGCAGCAAAGCCAAGGCTAACGTCGCGCACTCTCCAACGCTGGACTTGAATTGATGATACGTATCGCCGTCGGCGGCTTCCTGCACGAGACCAACACTTTCGCTCCCACCAAGGCGACCTTCGCCGATTTCCAGCATGGCGGCGGCTGGCCGGCGATGACGGAAGGAGCCGACGTGCTGAAGGTGATGCGGCGCATCAATGTCGGCCTTGCCGGCTTCGTCGACAGCGCCGAAGCGAACGGCTGGGAACTCATCCCGACCATTGCCTGCGGTGCGAGCCCGTCGGCGCACGTCACCAGGGACGCTTACGAGCGCATCGTCAAGGTGATGGTCGACGGCATCAAAGCCGCGGGCCCGATCGATGCGGTCTATCTCGATCTGCACGGCGCGATGGTGACCGAGCATCTCGACGACGGCGAAGGCGAGATTCTCGCGCGCGTGCGCCGCGTCATCGGCAGGGATGTTCCGCTGGTCACGAGCCTCGACCTCCACGCCAACGTCACGCCGGAGATGATCGAGCATGCCGACGCGCTGATCGCCTATCGCACCTATCCCCATGTCGACATGGCCGCGACCGGCCGCGCCTCGGCACGGCATCTCGCGCTGCTGCTGAAGCGGAAGCAGCGCTTCGCAAAAGCGTTCCGGCAATTGCCGTTCCTGATTCCGATCAGCTGGCAATGCACCAACGACCAGCCCACCAAAGGCATCTACGAAAAGCTCGCCGCCCTGGAGGACGATGCGGTTCCGACGCTCTCGTTCGCGCCGGGCTTTCCTGCCGCCGACTTCCGCGATTGCGGCCCGAGCGTGTTCGCCTATGGCCGGACGCAGGAAGATGCCGATCGTGCCGCGGATGCGCTTCTCAAGCTGATCGAAGGCCACGAGGACGATTTCGACGGCAAGATCTGGACGCCTGACGATGGCGTTCGCCATGCCATGGAACTTTCGAAGGGCGCAAGCAAGCCGATCATCATCGCGGACACCCAGGACAATCCCGGCGCCGGTGGCGATTCCGACACGACAGGCATGCTGCGCGCGTTGGTACGCAACAAGGCGAGCGCCGCAACCGGCGCGATCTACGATCCGGAATCGGCCAAGTCTGCGCATGAAGCCGGCGTCGGCGCCACCGTGACGCTGTCGCTCGGCGGCAAGTCCGGCATTCCCGGCGACGAGCCCTATCGCGAGACCTTCGTGGTCGAAAAGCTCTCCGACGGCCGCTTCATTGCGCCCGGTCCCTATTATGGCGGCCGCGAGATGGAGATGGGCCCCTCGGCGTGCCTGCGCATCGGCGACGTCCGCGTCGTAGTTAGCTCGCACAAGGCGCAGCTCGCCGACCAGGCGATGTACCGCTACGTCGGCATCGAGCCGACGCAAGAGAAGATCCTGGTCAACAAAAGCTCGGTGCACTTCCGCGCCGATTTCGAGCCGATCGCGGAGCAGCTGATGATCTGCGCCGCGCCCGGCGCGATGCCGGCCGACACCGCCTCCCTGCCCTGGACGAAGCTGCGCCCGGGAATCCGCATCAAGCCGAACGGCCCTGTTTTCAATCCTTCTTCACGCTAACTGGACAGAAACACATGCCCACGATCGACCGCATCGACGGATATGCCGACGAACTCACCGCCATCCGCCGCGACCTCCACGCCCATCCCGAGATCGGCTTCGAGGAAGTACGCACCTCCGGCATCGTCGCCGACAAGCTGAAGAGCTGGGGCATCGAGGTGCATCGGGGTCTCGGCGGCACCGGCGTGATCGGCGTCATCAAGGGCAAGGGCTCGGGCAGCAAGCGCATTGGCCTGCGCGCCGACATGGACGCGCTGCCGATGGAAGAGAATACCAATCTGAAATGGAGCTCGAAAATCCCCGGCCGCTTCCACGGCTGCGGCCATGACGGCCACACCACCATGCTGCTCGGCACCGCGCGCTACCTCGCCGAGACCAGGAATTTCGACGGTACCGTGCATCTGATCTTCCAGCCGGCCGAGGAAGGCCTCGGCGGCGCCCGCGCGATGATCAAGGACGGCCTGTTCGAGAAGTTCCCCTGCGACGAGCTCTACGGCTTGCACAACGCGCCCGATCTGAACCACGGCGAGATCGCGATCCTGCCCGGCCCCGCGATGGCCAGCGCCGACTTCTTCGACCTGCGCATCACCGGCTATGGCGCGCACGGCGCGATGCCCGAGCGTTCCAAAGACGCGGTGATCATCGCGACCACGCTGGCGCAGGCGATCCAGACCATCGTCAGCCGCAACGTCGAGCCGCTGCAGGCCGCGGTAGTGTCGATCACCCAGATCCACGCCGGCTCCGCCTATAACGTCATTCCCGGCGACGCGCATCTCTGCGGCACCATCCGTACCTTCTCGAAGGAAGTCCGCACCCTGGTCAGCGAACGCATCCGCACGATCTGCGCCGGCATCGCAAGCGCCTATCAATGCGTGATCGACGTCGACATCCGCGACACCTTCGACGTACTGGTCAACCAGGTCGAGCAGTCCAAGGTGGTCGAGGAAGTCGCACGCACCATCGTCGATCCCGCCAACGTGATCACCCGCGCGCAGCCCAAGATGGGCAGCGAGGATTTTGCCGACATGCTGCAGACCATTCCCGGCGCCTATTTCTGGGTCGGCCATGACGGTTCGGTGCCGGTGCACAATCCCGGCTTCGTGCTCGACGACAAGATCCTGCCGATCGGTGCCAGCATGTTCGCCCGCATCATCGAGACCCGCATGCCGGTGGGTGCCAATGCATAAAAAGAGCGTCGAGGAAGCGGTCACCTCGCTGCACGATCTGTCCGCGGTCGATCTGATCGCGGGCTATCGCGCCAAGCAATTCTCGCCGAGCGAAGTGCTGGAAGACGTGCTCGCGCACGTCGCGGCATGGGAACCGCATCTGAAGGCGCTCTATGCATTCGATCCCGACGGCGCGCGCGAGGCCGCCAAAGCCTCGACCTCGCGCTGGAGCGGCGGCGAACCCTCCGGCGCGCTCGATGGCGTGCCCGTCACGGTGAAGGACAACATCGCGACCAAGGGCGTGCCGGTGCCGCTCGGCGCGGCCAGCGTCAAGCTGGTGCCGGCCGAGAAGGATGCCCCGCCCGCCGCGCGCCTGCGCGAAGCCGGTGCGGTCATCTTCGCCAAGACCACCATGCCCGATTACGGCATGCTGTCCTCCGGGCTCTCCAGCTTTCACCCGCTCGCGCGTAACCCTTGGGACCTCTCCAAGAATCCCGGCGGCTCCAGCGCGGGCGCAGGCGCGGCTGCCGCGGCCGGCTATGGCCCACTGCATCTCGGCACCGATATCGGCGGCTCGGTGCGCCTGCCCGCCGCTTGGTGCGGCCTCGTCGGCCTGAAGCCGAGCTTTGGCCGCGTGCCGATCGATCCCACCTATGTCGGCCGTGTCGCCGGGCCCATGACCCGCACCGTCGATGATTGCGCGCTGATGATGAGCGTGATCGCAAAGCCCGACCGGCGCGACGGCATGAGCCTGCCAGCCGAGCCGCTCAACTGGAAGGGGCTCGAAAAATCTTCCCGCAAGCTGCGCATCGGCCTGATGCTTGATCCGGGCTGCGGGCTGGCGCTGGAGAAGCCGGTGCGCGAGGTCGCGGTGAAGGCGGCGAAAGCATTTGAATCTGCCGGCGCGGTCGTGACCGAGGTCGACGGCATCCTCACGCGCGAGATGCTCGACGGCCTCGACAATTTCTGGCGTGCGCGGATGTGGGACGATCTGGCGAAACTGACCCCGGCCGAGCAGGCCAAGGTGCTGCCCTACATCTTCAAATGGGGCGAGTCCGGCGCGAAGCTCTCGGGCGTCGACGTGATCCGCGGCTTCAACCAGACCATGGCGATCCGGGCCGCGGCAGGAAAATTGTTCTGCGAGCTCGACTATGTGATCTCGCCGACCGCGCCGAACGTGAACTATGCGGCGGAATGGGCTTCCCCGACCAACGATCCGATGAAGCCGTTCGAGCACATCGCCTATACCGTGCCGTGGAATATGTCGGAGAACCCTGCGATCTCTCTCAACGGCGGCTTCGACGCCAAGGGCTTCCCCATCGGCGTGCAGATCGTCGGCCGCCGCTTCGACGATATCGGCGTGCTCGGCATGGCCAAGGCGTTCGAGGGCCTGCGCGGCGCGCAGCGGCCCTGGCCGAAGCCGCCGGCGAAGTAGCGTCTGAGCACAAGCGCGGGCTCGCCCCGCGCATCCATCCTCTTCAGGAAACATGGATTGCCGGGTCAAGCCCGGCAATGACACAACCGATTCAAGAATGACAGGGAAGGAAACCAGCCATGGCGTATGAGACGATCAAATACGAGGTCGCCGAGCAGATCCTCACCATCACGCTGAACCGGCCCGACAAGCTCAACGCCTTCAACGCGCAGATGCAGTCCGAGCTGATCCACGCATTCGACGCCGCCGACAAGGACGACAATGTCCGCGCCATCATCGTCACCGGCGCAGGCCGCGGCTTTTGCGCGGGCGCCGATCTCTCCTCCGGCGCCGACACGTTCGATCGCGACGCACGGCGCGGGCCAGTGAAGGGCCTCGCCGACGGCAAGGTCGACTACAGCGATCCGCAGGTGCGCGACGGCGGCGGCCAGGTGACCTTGCGCATCTTCAAGTGCCTGAAGCCTGTCATCGCCGCGGTCAACGGCCCCGCGGTCGGCATTGGCGTCACCATGCAGCTCGCGATGGACATCCGCATTGCCTCGGACACCGCGCGGTTCGGCTTCGTGTTCTCCCAGCGCGGCATCGTGCCGGAGGCGGCTTCGAGCTGGTTCCTGCCGCGCATCGTCGGCATCTCGCAGGCGCTGGAATGGTGCTATTCCGGCCGCGTCTTCCCGGCCCAGGAGGCACTCGCCGGCCGTCTCGTCAGCAAGGTCGTTGCCCCCGACGATCTCCTGCCGACAGCCCGCGCGCTCGCCACGGAATTCTGCGCCAAGACCGCGCCGGTCTCGGTGGCGCTGATCCGCCAGATGATGTGGCGCATGATGGGCGCTGACGACCCCATGGAAGCCCACAAGGTCGACAGCCGCGGCATCTACGCCCGGGGCCGCTCGGACGACGTGAAGGAAGGCGTGGTGTCGTTCCTGGAAAAGCGCCCCGCGCAGTTCAAGAACAAGGTGTCCAGCGATATGCCGGACTATTTCCCGTGGTGGACCGAGCGGGAGTACAAGTGACGAAACTACGCCGTCTTGACGGCGCGGAGGAAGGTCTCGACGAACTGACGCATGTTTTCCGACTGCCGCGTCAGCTCCTCCGAGGCATCGAGCACGTCGCCGGCCGCCGCGCTGGACTCGCTCGAGCCGACCTTGACGCCCTGGATGCTCTGTGAGATTTCGCCGGTCCCTCGCGCGGCCTCCTGAACGTTGCGGGCGATTTCGCGCGTGGCAGCGTCCTGCTCGACGACCGCAGCGGCGATCGACGACGTGATCTCGTTGATCTCTTCGATCGTCGCCGTGATGCCGTGGATCGCGCTCACCGCCTGTTCGGAGGTCGTCTGGATGGCGGCGATTTGATCGCGAATGTCGAGGGTCGCCTTGGACGTCTGTTCGGCAAGGCTCTTCACCTCGCCCGCCACGACGGCAAATCCCCTGCCCGCTTGTCCCGCGCGTGCCGCCTCGATCGCCGCGTTCAACGCCAGCAGGTTGGTCTGCCGCGCGATCTCGTTGATCAGCTTGAGCACATCGCCGACCCTCTCCGCCGCCGACGACAGCCCCTGCACGGTTTCGTTGGTGCACCGGCCTTCGGCAACGGCCTTCTCCGCGATCTGCGCCGACTGTGTCGCACGGCGTCCGATCTCGGCGACTGAACTGGACAATTCCTCGGTCGCCGCGGCGACGGTCTGCATGTTTGCCGACGCCACCTCGGTCACGCCTGCCACGCTCGCCGCCTCATCGCTGGTCTGACCGGCGGACCGGCTCATCCTGGCCGCCGTCGCCTCCAGTTGGGAAGATGCAGATATGACGGTCTCGATCACCTCGGCGACGTCGATGTCGAAACGATCGGAGAGCTCGTCGATGCGGCTTGCACGGGCGGCCTGTTGCGCAGCAGCCTCGCGTTCTCTCGCGTTCAGCTCGACACTCCGGACCAGGCCCTCCTTGAAGAACTGAACCGCGCACGCCATGGCCCCGATCTCGTCGGCACGGTCGGTGCCGTCGACCTGCTGGCCGAGCTTGCCGTCGGCAAGATGCGTCATGGTGCCGGCAAGCTTACCGATCGGCACAGTGATGCCGCGCGCCATGACCGCCGCGGTCACCATGCTCGTCAGCAGAGCAAGCAGGGACAGGCTGGTCACAAGACCAAGGCTCATGGTGGCTTCGGACTTCTTCTTCGCCATCAAGCTGGTGAGCTGCGTCGCCAGCCCATCCTCGACCTTCTTCAGGAGATTGATCCGAGCCGTCGCGGCGTCGAACCAGGACTTGCTGTCGAGCGAGCCGAACTCTCCCGCGAGCCCGCCGCGCTCGACCGCCTTGCGCATGCCCTCGAACTTGTCGATCGCTGGTCCCGACAATTCCGAGCCGAGCAGATCCTTCGCCTCAGGCGAGGCAACTGCGCGGAAGGAGGCAAGGAAGCTGTCCTGCGCGGCTGCAAGGCCAATCGCCCTGACATAGGCCTGCGGCTCGAAACGTCCGGCGGCGATCGCGCCGGCGACGGTGGCCCGCTCCAGGCCGGCCCGTTCCTTGGCTTCCACCAAATTGGCATGCGCGGCGATCGACCGCGATATCTCATCGTCCGTTGCAAGCTTGGAAATGCCTGAAGTCACCGCGATCAGGCGCCCCACAATATCCGACAGGGCCCCCGTCGCGGCCGCCGGCGCGATGGCCTGGCGATCGATCTGCGCGCGCAGCGAATCCAGGCGTCCAAGGCTCTCCGTTGCTGCCTGACTTGCAGAGGTAAGCCGGCCGCTGCCTTCACGCGTGAGATCCGCCAACGCCCCCAGCGCCATTGCGCGGCCGGCGTCGGTGCGACGACGCTGTTGCTGGAGCTCGGCACCCAATTGGGTGCCCTTGCTGCTCAGAAAGGTCAGCGACAGCCCACGTTCGCGCTGGAGCTCGTGGACCAAGCCGCTCAACTTGCCGACCCCATCCACGACCGGCTGCATATCCACCATTTCCGAACGCACGGACCATTTGGCGGAAATATCGTACAGGGCCAGCGCGGCGAGCGTCGCGAGAGGCAGCAGCGCCGCCAGAGCGATGCGATGAAGTATTTTTACATTCCTGAACATCATCAGAGTTCGCGATTGCGCACTCGTGATAGGATCAGACTGGTAAAGAAAACTCCTTATACGAGTGAGAAAAAGATAGGCGGCACCTGCTCACGAATACGGCAGGGCCGATCACTCCATCATCAGCGCCACGCGTCCGATCGCCTTGCGATCGATCAAGAGCCGCATTGCCTTGGCATAATCCTGCAGCGGCAAGCGGTGCGAGACGTTGGGGCGCAGCTTGCCCTCCTCCGCCCATTGTAGCAGCGCCTTCAGGCGGACTGCGCCGAGCACAGGGTTCTTGCGCACGGCCTCTCCGGCGCGGACGCCGAGTACGCTGGCGCCTTTGATCAGCAGCAGATTGGTCTTCGCCGAGCCGATGCCGCCGGTGAAGCCGATCACCAGCAGCCGCGCGCCCCAGGCGATGCAGCGCATCGAGTCTTCAAAGACCTGGCCGCCGACGGGATCGAACACGACGTCTGCGCCGCGACCATCGGTGATGCGCTTGACGGCATCGCGAAACGGCTCGCGGTCGTAGCGGACGAGATGATCGGCGCCGCGCGATTTCGCAATGGCGAGCTTCTCGTCGCTGGAGGCGGTCGCGATCACGATCGCACCCAGCATCTTGCCGATCTCGACGGCGGCCAATCCCGTGCCGCCGCCGGCGCCATGCACCAGCAGCACCTCGCCCGGCTCGATCCGGCCCCGATCGATCAGCGCATGATAGGCCGTGCCGTGACCGGCAAGATAGGTCGCAGCCTCGGCGTAGTCGAACGTCGACGGCTTAGGGGTGAGCTGCGACGGCGTGACGACGGCTTCGTCCGCAAACGCGCCGTGGCGCATCTTGACGATGACCTTGTCACCGACGGCAACACCTTTTGCCTCGGCGCCAATCTCGGTGACCTCACCGGCCGCTTCCATGCCGGGCGTGAACGGCAATTCCGGCTTGAGCTGATATTGGCCCGCGACCATCAGCACGTCGGGAAAGTTCAGCCCGGCGGCGCGGATCGCGACGCGCACCTCGCCCGGGTTCAGGGGGCGCGACGGAAACTCCTCCAGCCGCAACGCCTCGGGCTCGCCGAGCGTGCGGCAGACGACGGCGCGGACCATCAGGCCGCGCTCGCCTTGCTGCGCGAAAGCGCCTCGCGGATCAGCGGCAGGCGGTCGTTCCCAAAATACATGTCGGTCTTGCCCACGAAAATCGTCGGCGAGCCGAAGCCGCCGCGGGCGACGACCTCTTCGGTATTCGCCTTGAGCTGATCCTTGATCCCCTGCTCGGAGATGCCCGCGAAGAATTTTGGCTCGTCGATGCCGACCTGCTTGCAGATGTCGGCAAGCACCGCGTCCTGCGAGATGTCCTTGTCACCGCCCCAATAGGCCTGGAACACGGCCGTCGCAAACGGCACCATCTCCTTGCCAAGCCAGATGCAGCCGCGCATCGCCTTCACGCTGTTCACCGGGAACACCGTCGGCGGCATCTTGATCTCAAGGCCCGCCGCGCGCGCCCAGTCCTGAAGATCTTTCTTCATGTAACGGGCCTTCAGCGGCACCGGCTTCTCCCGCTGCGCATAGACGCTCGGGTTGACGGTGTTGAAGATGCCGCCGACCAGGATCGGCCGCCAGACGATCTCGGCGCCCAACTCCTTGGCGAGCGGCTGGATGTTGTGGAAGGCGAGATAGGTCCAGGGGCTGGAGCAGTCGAAGAAGAATTCGATCATGGCGTTTCCTTTTTCTTTTATCCGCTAGACTCTATCTTCCGTCATTGCGAGCGAAGCGAAGCAATCCGGAAACTTTCCGCGGCGACAGTCTGGATTGCTTCGTCGCCCGCGCAAAATTGCTTCGCAATTTTGTCGCGAGCTCCTCGCAATGACGAGGAGGGAGCGGAGGCCTACTTCCTTCCCAACACTTCCTTAGCCCTCTGCCCGAACATGATCTTGCGTGATTCCTCGTCGAACGGCTCTTTGACGAATTTGCCGATCGCGAGCCCCGCCTGCACCTGCGGCCTGGCTCGGACCTCGGCATACCAGCGTTTGACGTTCGGATAGTCGTCCAGCGTAAAGCCTTGCGCCTTGTGGGTCATGGTCCAGGGGAAGCAGGCGATGTCGGCGATGGAATAATCGCCGGCGACATGGGCGCCGGTCTTCTCGAGCTGCCGGTCGAGCACCCCGTAGAGCCGGGCCGCCTCGTCGCGGTAGCGCTCGATTGCGTAAGGAATCTTCTCCGCCGCATAGAGCGCGAAGTGGCCGTGCTGGCCGAGCATCGGTCCGAGGCCGGCCATCTGCCACATCACCCACTGGATCGTCGCGGAGCGGCCCCGCAAGTCGGCAGGCAAGAAACGGCCGGTCTTTTCCGCGAGATAGATCAGGATTGCGCCGGTCTCGAAGATCGAGAACGGTCCACCGCCGTCGGCGGGTGCGTGGTCGACGATGGCAGGGATGCGGTTGTTCGGGGAGATCGCCAGAAACTCAGGAGCGAACTGCTCGCCAGCGCGGATGTTGACGGGCTTCACGTCATAGGGAAGCCCGAGCTCCTCCAGCATGATCGAGATCTTCCAGCCGTTCGGCGTCGGCGCATAATAGAGGTCGATCATGACCTTTCCCTTGGCATTTCCTTCTGGCCTTCCCTGTCGATGCCGCCAGCCAAATGACGACTTTTGTTGTTCTGTACCTCGACGTTAAGACATGGCAGGAAGGGGCGCAACACAACCCGCCGGGAGGGCCGCCATGCTGTTTCCAACCACGATCGCCGGCTCCTTGCCGAAGCCGGAATGGCTCGCCGAGCCCAACATGCTCTGGGCGCCCTGGAAGTCGCAAGGCGATGAGCTGCTCCGTGCCAAGCGCGATGCGACGCTGATCTGGCTGAAGATCCAGGAGGACGCCGGCATCGACATCCTCACCGAGGGCGAGCAGGCCCGCCAGCATTTCGTCCACGGTTTCCTGGAGAAGATCGACGGCATCGATTTCGCCCACAAGGTCGAGATGGGCATCCGGAAAGATCGCTACAAGGCGATGGTGCCGCAGGTGGTCGCACCGCTTCGCTTGAAGGATCGCGTGCATGCCTTCGAGGCGCGGGTGGCCCGCACCCACACCCGGAAGAAGCTGAAGTTCACCCTGCCCGGCCCGATGACCATCATAGACACCATCGCCGATCGCTATTATGGCGATCGCGTCAAGATGGCGTTTGCCTTCGCCGAGCTGCTCAACGAGGAAGCCAAGGCATTGCAGGCCGACGGCGTCGATCTCGTGCAGTTCGACGAGCCCGCTTTCAACGTCTACATGGACGAGGTCAACGATTGGGGCATCAAGGCGCTGGAGCGCGCCGCGCAGGGGCTGACCTGCGCCACTGCCGTGCACATCTGCTACGGCTACGGCATCAAGGCCAACACCGACTGGAAGGAGACGTTAGGCAGCCAATGGCGGCAGTATGAGCAGATCTTTCCCGCAATCGACGCCAGCCCGATCCAGCAGGTCGCGATCGAATGTCGCAATTCGAAGGTCCCGCTCGACCTGCTCGCGCTCCTGAAGAACAAGATCGTGCAGGCCGGCGTGATCGACGTCGCCAGCGATGCGGTGGAGACCGCCGAGGATGTCGTGCAGGTGATCGACGCCGTGTCGAAGTTCGTGCCCAAGAGCAACATCATCGCCACCACCAATTGCGGCATGGCGCCGATGCGGCGCGAGATCGCCGAAGCCAAGCTGATGGCGCTCGGCGCAGGCGCGGCGCTGGCGCGCGAGAAGCTCGGGTGATGGCGGTGACCCGCAAGTCCCTCTGCTAGTCCAGAGCGGTTGGATGCAGCGCCGGCTGATAGCCGGCGCTTAGCGCCCGCAATGTGGACGGGGGCGTCAGCAGCATTGGCCCCTCAAGCCCGTGCTCGGCCTGCAAATAGCCGGCTGGCGACCATAGCAGCGGCCGGCCTTTCATCATCAGAAAGCTCTGCTCGCCCTGCTGCAGCATCGCGCCATCGGGCAGGTCTGCGAGCCGTCCTGGCAACGCGTGCAGGCGCTTGCGGCCGTGGTCCAGACGCTCCAGGTGCAGCCTTGTGTCCATCGCCTTTGCGCTCACCTTGCTTGCGCCATTGCCCCGCTCCCATGCCGCGCGAAAGCGGTTGGCATCGTCGCGGCGGCAGAAGAAGCAGGGGCGGTGCCCCGCGGCGAAGGCAGTGGCTTCGTCGAGAAAGAACAGCTCGGTCCAGCTCCGCCGCGCCATCACCGGCCGCCGCCAGCCGCGGAATTCGCATAGGCAAATAATCCAGGCCGGCGACGACCAGCGCTTCTTCAGCAGCGTCTTGGTCGCGGGATCGTGGATGATGCCGCGATTGCCGGTGAACCTGCCGCGATGCGGAGTGGCGATGATGTCGCCGGTGGGCGTGACGCGGTTTTGCAGGGGCATGGTGCGAGTCTACTCCCTCTCCCCATTCTTACGGGGAGAGGGTTGGGGCGAGGGGCTGCCTCTACAGATAAGGTGACAGACGGACTCGCGGAAGCTCCCCCTCACCCGGATTGCATCTTCGATGCAATCCGACCTCTCCCCGCAAGCGGGGCGAGGTGAAGAAAACTCACGCCGCCCCGTCGCGCAGCGGCGGGTGGTAGGACAGCGCGGTGTCCCAGGGGAAGAAGATCCAGGTATCCTGCGAGACCTCCGTGATGAAGGTGTCGACCAGCGGGCGCCCCTTCGGCTTGGCGTAGACGGTGGCGAAATGCGCGTCCGGCAGCATCTCGCGCACCAGCCTGCCGGTCTTGCCGGTGTCGACGAGGTCGTCGACGATCAGCAGCCCCTTGCCGGTGCCGCCGCCGAGCTTCATGGCCTGTTCCGAAATGCCCTTGAGCACCTGGAGCTCGCCCTGCTTGTCGTGATCGTAGCTCGCGATACAGACCGTATCGATCACGCGCACGCCGAGCTCGCGCGCCACGATCGCGGCCGGCACGAGGCCGCCGCGCGTGATCGCGATCACCGCGTGGAACGG
This sequence comes from Bradyrhizobium nanningense, assembly GCF_004114535.1. Taxonomy (GTDB): domain Bacteria; phylum Pseudomonadota; class Alphaproteobacteria; order Rhizobiales; family Xanthobacteraceae; genus Bradyrhizobium; species Bradyrhizobium nanningense. Next base: position 189,890 of record NZ_LBJC01000019.1, on the reverse strand, counting down.
ACCGACCTCGTTGAGCCGCCAGGTCAGCGCCCGGCAGTCCCGGTGGAACTGGTCCCACGAGACCGGAAAGGCCCTGCCCGCCCGCTCCTGTGCGCTCAGTTCCGGTGCTTCACCAGCCATTGTCGTCTCCTGCGTCGTAAAACGTCCAGCAAGCCGGGGCTTTAACGGCTGACGTTCAATCCTGCCAGCATCTCCTTCACCGCAGCCATTGCTGCCGCCAGCTTCTCCGAATCGCGCGAGCGCACCACCAGGTTGGTGTTCGGCTTCGAGTCCTCGTCCATGAAGGGATAGCTGCCGATGATGGTGTCGGGATGGGCGGCGGCGATCGCCCGCAGCGGACTGCCGATGTCGCCCTCGCGCGCATTGGCGCGCACCGTGTCGGAGAGCATGCGCACGCCCGATTTCAGCTTGGGCGCAACGATGTCCATCATCGCCTGCATGATCGACGGCACACCCGCCATGACGATGACATTGCCGATCTTGAAGCCGGGGGCGAGGATGGTCGCGCTCTGGATCAGCTCGGCACCGGCAGGAATCCGGGCCATGCGCAGACGGGCCTCGTTGAGGTCCTGCTCGCTCCAGCGCTCGCGGAAACGGGCGACGACTTCCGGATGGTGGTCGATGCCGACGCCGAACGCCTTGGCGACGCTGTCGGCGGTGATGTCGTCATGGGTCGGCCCGATGCCGCCGGTGGTGAAGACGTAAGTGTAGCGATGCCGCAGTGCGTTCAAGGCCGCGATGATGTCGGCCTCGTCGTCGGAGACGACCCGGACTTCCTTCAAGTCGATGCCGATATTGGTCAGGTATTCGGCGATGAAGCCGATATTCTTGTCCTTGGTCCGGCCGGACAGGATTTCGTCGCCAATGACCAGAATGCCCGCCGTGACGATCTCGCTCATGCCTTAAGTCCCTCACCTGTGACGCCGACTTTGCCGGGGTAACGCGTTGAAGTCACGCGGTTTTGCTGCCGAAATAAGCAGTCCTCCGCCATTTTTTCGGGCAAGCCGCCAGCCACCCCCGGCAAATGCTGCCAGTCCATGCTTATCGCGCTGGCCCGGCCCTTGCTACCACATGAAAGTCATGCACTCTTGCCGCATGGCCACAGGACGTTGCGGTCTTCACCAAGGCCTTGCGGCCTGTCCAATGGCGCAACGCCTTGCGGAGACAAGTCGGGATCTATGGCAGTCGCGTTTGATGAAATGAACATTCCCGGCGGGGATCTGCGCCCTGCCTATCAGGAGCTGGCGCGCTGGCTCAAGGAGACGCCCCCTGAGGCGCTCGAATATCGCCGCCAGGAGGCCGAGCTCCTGTTCCGCCGAATCGGCATCACCTTCGCGGTCTACGGCGAGGCCGAGTCCACCGAGCGCCTGATCCCCTTCGACGTGATCCCGCGGATCATGTCCGGCAAGGAATGGGCACTGCTGGAGAAGGGCCTGAAGCAGCGCGTGCGCGCGCTCAACATGTTCCTGCGCGACATCTATCACGGCCGCGACATCCTCCGCGCCGAAATCGTGCCCGACGATCTGATCTTTCAGAACCCGGTGTTCCGGCCCGAGATGAACGGCCAGCAGGTGCCTCACGACGTCTATGTGCACATCGCCGGCATCGACATCGTCCGGGTCGATGCCGAGGACTTCATCGTGCTGGAAGACAATGCCCGCACGCCGTCCGGCGTCTCCTACATGCTGGAAAACCGCGAGATCATGATGCGGCTGTTTCCGGATCTGTTCGCCCGCCACAGGGTGGCGCCGGTCGAACGCTATCCGGACGAACTGCTCGCCGCGCTGCGCTCGGTCGCGCCGCAAAGCGCCTCCGGCGAGCCGACGGTGGCCCTGCTCACCCCCGGCGTCTACAACTCGGCCTATTACGAGCACTCCTTCCTCGCCGACAAGCTCGGCATCGAGCTGGTCGAGGGCCGCGATCTCATCGTCAAGAACAACGAAGTGTTCATGCGGACGACGGAAGGCTTGAAGCGGGTCGACGTGATCTATCGCCGCGTCGACGACGACTTCCTCGATCCCCTCACCTTCCGTCCCGATTCCGTGCTGGGCGTGCCCGGGCTGATGTCCGCCTATGCGGCCGGCAACATCACGCTCGCCAACGCCGTCGGCACCGGCATCGCCGACGACAAGGCGATCTACTCCTACATGCCGGACATCGTGAAATTCTATCTCGGCGAGGAGCCGATCCTGAAGAACGTGCCGACCTGGCGCTGCCGCGAGCCGAAGGATCTCGCCTACGTGCTGGACAATTTGAGCGAGCTCGTCGTCAAGGAGGTTCACGGCTCCGGCGGCTACGGCATGCTGATCGGCCCCGCTGCGACCAAAGCCACGATCGAAGCGTTCCGCGAGAAGCTCAAGCGCGAGCCGGAAGGTTTTATCGCGCAGCCGACGCTGGCGCTCTCGACCTGTCCGACCTGCACGGCATCAGGCCTTGCGCCACGCCACGTCGATTTGCGGCCCTTCGTGCTCACCGGCAGCAAGCGCACCACCATCGTGCCGGGCGGACTGACACGTGTTGCGCTGAAGGAAGGTTCCCTGGTAGTGAATTCGAGCCAGGGCGGCGGCACCAAAGACACCTGGATCCTGGACGAGTAGACAGATGCTGTCGCGTACCGCCGAAAACCTCTACTGGCTCGCCCGCTACGTCGAACGGGCCGAATATCTCGCGCGCACCATCGATGCGACCTTGCGCGTCACCGCGCTTCCCGCCGCCTATATCGGCAAGACCAACGAATGGGACTCGGCGCTGCTCACCGCCGGCGTCGCCGCCAGCTTCTATCAGACCTATGAGGAAGCCAACGAGCACAACGTCGTCGACTATCTCTCTTTCTCCGTCGACAACCCGTCCTCGATCAGGAACTGCATCGAGGCGGCGCGGCTGAACTCGCGTTCGGTGCGCACCGCGCTGACCAGCGAGATGTGGGACACCATCAACTCGGCCTGGATCGAGCTTCAGGCGGTCTGGAGCAAGGGCACCTCGACGCGCGAAGACCTCGCCAAATTTTTGCGCTTCGTGCAGGAGACCTCGCTGCGCTTCGACGGCTCGGCCTACCGGACCATGCTTCGCAACGACGCCTACTGGTTCTCGCGGATGGGCGTGCACCTGGAGCGCGCCGACAACACCGCGCGCATTCTCGACGTGAAGTATCACGTGCTGCTGCCCGAGGAGGAGCATGTCGGCGGCCCGCTCGACTTCTATCAATGGAGCTCGATCCTGCGCTCGGTCTCGGCGCTGACGGCCTATCACTGGGTCTATCGCGAGACGCTCAAACCCTGGCTGATCGCGGACCTGCTCATCCTCAACGATACGCTGCCGCGCTCGCTGGCCAGCTGCTACGGCAATCTCGTGCGCAACCTCGACCAGATCGGCGTCGCCTATGGCCGCCAGGGCGCGGCCCAGCGCCACGCCCGCGGCATCCGCAACCGGCTGGAGCACAGCAACATGAACGACATTTTCCAGCACGGCGTCCATGAATTCATTCAGGAATTCATCACGGACAATTCCAGGCTGGGCGAAATCATCACGAAGCAGTATTTGATCTGATGAACGTCGTCATTCCGGGATGGTCCGAAGGACCAGACCCGGAATCTCGAGATTCCGGGCTCGATGCTCGCGCATCGCCCCGGAATGACGACGCAAGCACAACGGTTCCTCATGCGCCTGCGAATCCTGCACACCACGACTTATCGCTACGAGCCGCCGGCCACGAGCGTGATCCAGATCCTGCGCATGACGCCCGGCAGCCATGACGGGCAATATGTGGCGGAATGGCAGATCGACGTCTCCACGGACACCAAGCTCGACATGCACGAGGATGCGTTCGGCAACGTCACCCATGTGCTGTCCTGCGGTCCTGTCGGCGACATCCAGATCACCGCCGAAGGGCTGATCGAGACCCACGACACCGGCGGCGTGCTGCGCGGCACCGACGAACGCTTTCCGGCGGGCATGTTCTTGCGCCCAACCGACCTCACCTCGGTGAATCCCGCGATGATGGCGGTGGCGCGTCAGTTGCGCAGCGAGGCCGAGAGCGACACGCTCGGCTTCCTGCATACGCTGATGACTGAGATTGCCGATCACATGACGTTCGACGAGGACCCGACCCATAGCGGCACCTCGGCGGCGGAGGCGTTCACGCTCAAGCGCGGGGTCTGCCAGGACTATGCGCACATCTTCATTGCCTGCGCCCGCGCCGCCGGCGTGCCGGCGCGCTTCGTCTCCGGCCACTTCCTGCGCGCGGACGGTCTCTTGCATCAGGACGCCGGGCACGCCTGGGCGGAAGCCTTCGTGCCCGATCTCGGCTGGGTCGGCTTCGATCCCGCCAACAGCATCTGCGCCACCGACGCCCATGTCCGCGTCGCGATCGGGCTCGACTATCTCGGCGCGGCCCCGGTGCGCGGCACCCGCTATGGCGGCGGCACGGAGACGCTGACGGTGGCCGTGAAGGTCGAGCAGGCCGGCCGCGGCGGGCCGTCGCAATCGCAATCCCAGCGGCAGGGCTAGGCGCAGCCGTCGGATCGCATCGGCCGTGCTACACTCGCGAAATCAGCCCCCGCGAGGTACCCATGGCCACTGTAAAGCTGCTTTCGGACGATGAACTCTCCGCTGAAGCACGCGCCGTCTTCGACGATATCCGCAAGGTGCGGAAGTCGGACTTCATCAACAATTTTTGGCGCGCGCTGGCGCATGATCCGAAGACGCTGCGGCGGACCTGGGAGAGCATCAAGGAGGTGATGGCGCCCGGCGCGCTCGATCCCAGGGTCAAGGAGATGCTCTATGTCGCGGTTTCGATCGCGCATGGCTGCAGCTACTGCATTCATTCTCACACCGCCGCCGCACGAGCCAAGGGCATGAGCGAGGCCGAATATGCCGAGATGCTCGCCATCGTCGGCATGGCCGCGGAGACCAACCGGCTGGTCACGGCGCTCGGCGTGCCGGTCGACGAGGCGTTTCTGATCGATGCTGCTGACTGAGGTCCCGCCCCGGTAATCGGGGGTTTCATGCCTCCTTGAAATTGGCTAGTAATTCCGCGCAAACGCGTTCGGGGACTGGAAATGACCTATTGCTGCGGAATCCTGGTTCGGGACGGTCTGGTGATGATCGCCGACACCCGCACCAATGCCGGCCTCGACAATGTCTCGACCTTCCGCAAGCTGCACATCTTCTCCAAGCCCGGCGAGCGCATCATGGCGATCGCCAGCGCCGGCAACCTCGCCATCAGCCAGTCGGTGCTCTCCACGCTGACCGAAGGCCTGGAGGACCCCAACACGGGCGAGCTCGAGACGCTGATGAACGCGCCGACCATGTTCCAGGCCGCCCAGAGGATCGGCCGGGCCATCCGGGCGGTGCACGCGACCGAAGGGCCGGCGCTGAGATCCGAGGACGTGTCCTTCGACGTCTCCTTCCTGTTCGGTGGCCAGATCAAGGGCTCCCGGATGCGCTTGTTCATGGTCTACACCGCCGGCAATTTCATCGAGTGCACCACCGACACGCCCTACCTGCAGATCGGCGAGCACAAATATGGCAAGCCGGTGCTCGACCGCGCCATGCATTACGACGTCGAGCTCTACGAGGCGCTGAAGACCGGCCTGATCTCGATGGACTCGACCATGCGCTCGAACCTCGGCGTCGGCCTGCCGATCGACGTGCTGGTGGTGCGCGCGGACGCCTGCGAGGCCGACCTCAACCACCGCATCGAGGCGGGCGAGCCCTATTTCCACGACCTGCGCTCGCGCTGGTCGGCGGCGCTGCGCGCAGCGCATCAGAACATTCCGCGCCCGCCCTACAAGAACGAAAAAGAACCCAAAACCTGACAGCTCAACAGAAAAGGCAGGAAACGATGAGTGAAGCAAAAAAGATCGCCCTGGTGACGGGCGCCGGCACCGGCGTCGGGCGCGCGGCGTCGCTGGCATTGATGAACACCGGCTTCACCGTGGTGCTGGTCGGGCGCCGGCTCGACATGCTCGAGGAGACCGCAAAGCTCGGCCCCGCGGGAAAGAGCCTCTGCGTCACCGCCGACATGACCAAACCGGACTCCATCGCCGCCCTGTTCGACAAGGTGAAGGCGACCTACGGCCGCCTCGACGTGCTGTTCAACAATGCCGGCATGGGCGCGCCCGCGGTGAACTTCGAGGACCTCAGCCTCGAGCATTGGCAGGCGGTGGTGAACACCAACCTCACCGGCCCGTTCCTGTGCACCCAGCACGCCTTCCGCATCATGAAGGACCAGAACCCGCGCGGCGGCCGCATCATCAACAACGGCTCGATCTCCGCGCATGCGCCGCGGCCGTTCTCGGCCGCCTACACCTCGACCAAGCACGCCATCACGGGCCTGACCAAGGCCAGTAACCTCGACGGGCGCATGTACGACATCGCGGTCGGCCAGGTCGACATCGGCAATGCCGCGACCCCGATGACCGACCGCATGGTCAACGGCCCCGGCGTGCTACAGCCGGACGGCACGACCAAGCACGAGCCGCGCATGGACGCCAAGGCGGTCGGCGATGCCGTGGCCTACATGGCCAGCCTGCCGCTCGACGCCAACGTGCTGACCATGACGGTGATGGCGACCAAGATGCCGTTCGTCGGACGGGGCTAAATCAAAAACACGAAAACAACCCCATGCACAGTAGGGATCTCATTGATTTCCCTATGCTCTGTCCGCGACCGTGCCCCGGACGCTGCGCGGCATGAAATGACGCGCTGCCGAGCCGGGGCCCACGCTGCCCCGATCTCGTTCTTGGCCTTTCTGGGTCCCGGCTCTGCACCGCAACACTGACGCGTTGCGGCTTGTCCGGAACACGAGACCATCTCGCCCTACTCCAAACTCTCCACCTTCCGCAGGCTCGGGAACAGCTTCATCCAGAGCAGCGCCACTGCGACCGTGGCGACGCCGCCGAGCACGGCGGCCGGCATGGCGCCGAGCAGCGCGGCGGCCACCCCGCTTTCGAACTGGCCGAGCTGGTTCGAGGCGTTGATGAACAGGAAGTTGACCGCGCCGACCCGGCCGCGCATCTCGTCGGGCGTTGCGAGCTGCACCAGCGAGAAGCGGATCACGACGCTGATCGTGTCGGCGGCACCGAGCACCGCGAGCGACAGCACCGACAGCCACATCCAGGACGACAGCGCAAACACGATGGTGGCGAGGCCGAACACGATCACCGCCTGGAACATGCGTAGGCCCACATGCCTGGAGATGGCGTGACGCGCCAGCACCATGGTCATCAGCAGCGCGCCGACCGCGGGTGCCGCGCGCAGCACGCCGAGCCCGACCGGCCCGGCCTGAAGGATGTCGCGGGCATAGATCGGCAAGAGCGCAGTTACGCCGCCGAACAGCACCGCGAACAAATCGAGCGAGATGGTACCGAGGATCGCCGGATTGCTGCGAATGAAGCGGACGCCGGCAAAGATGTTGTCCGTCTCCGTCCCCTCCTTGGCGATGGCCTGCGGGCGGGGCCGGATGAAGCCGGTCAGGATCATCCCGACGATCCAGAACAGCACCATCACGGCATAGGCCAGATGCGGGGCAACCGCATAAGCGAAGCCACCGAGCGCCGGCCCGGTGATGGTCGCGACCTGCGCCGCGCCGCTGGAGACGGCGGTGGCGCGCTGGAGCGATCCCTGCGGCGCGATCGCCGGCAGCAGCGCCGCCGTGGTCGGACTCTCGAACGCGCCGGCGATCCCGAGCACGAAGGTTGCGAAGAAGATCTGAACCTCGCCGACCGCACCGAGATAGGTGATGACTGCGAGATAGAGCGCGGTCGCGGCTTCCACGAGCTGGCAGAGCTGGACCACGCGCTTGCGCTCGAAGCGGTCCGCGGCGTGGCCGGCGACGAACACCAAAAGCGCGGTGGGCAGGAACTGGACGAGGCCCACCATGCCGAGATCGAAGGCCGAACCAGTGAGATCGTAGATCTGCCAGCCGATCGCGACCGCCGCGATCTGGCTGGAAAAGCGCGACAGGCTGCGCGAGAGCAGGAAGAACAGGAAGGCGCGGTGGACGAGAAGCGCGCTGGCGCTGACTGGTGGATGTCCGGATATTGGCTGCTCTGGCATCGCCGCTTCGACCACCCCTTGGATCGTCTTTTGGGTCACCCTCGGACCGCTCGCCCCCGTGATATCGGAGCTCCCCGCGTGGCTGAGGCGGACCCGCTTGTCAACAATGCGAGGCGTCCCGGATCTGTCGGCATTGCCTTTGCAGCGCAGGCACGGCCATAATCATTGAGGGTTTGGGGACATCATGCTGCGCTTGCAATCGGCACTCGGCATTTTCGCATTGCTGTTGATCGCCTTCGCGCTCGCAGAGAACCGGCGCGCCGTATCGCTGCGACAGGCGGCGATCGGCCTCGTCGTCACCTTCGCCACCGCGATCACGCTGCTGAAGCTGCCGGTCGTCGCGCATGCCTTCGGCGCCATCAACGACGCGGTCGCTGCGATCTCGGCGGCCTCGCGCGCCGGGTCCGCCTTCGTGTTCGGCTATGTCGGCGGCGGCCCCCTGCCCTTCGATGTCAAAGTGCCGGGCGCCGATTTCATCCTGGCGTTCCAGGCGCTGCCGATCGTGTTGGTCATGAGCGTGCTGACGACGCTGCTGTTCCACTGGCGCGTGCTGCCGCCGGTCGTGCGCGGAATGGCCTGGCTGCTGGAGCGGACGCTCGGCGTCGGCGGCGCGGTCGGCCTGTCGACCGCCGCCAACATCTTCCTCGGCATGGTCGAGGCGCCACTGTTCGTGCGGCCGTATCTGAAGCAGATGACCCGCAGCGAATTGTTCCTGGTGATGACCGGCGGCATGGCGGGAATCGCCGGCACGGTGCTGGTGCTTTATGCGACGCTGCTTGCTCCCCTCATCCCCGACGCCGCCGCGCATTTCGTCATCGCCTCCGTGCTGGGCGCGCCGGGTGCGATCCTGGTCAGCCTGATCATGGTGCCTGAAACCTCCGACAAGCGCACCGGCGGCACGCTGGAGGACCCCGAGATGGAGGTATCCGGCACGATGGACGCGATCGTGAAAGGCACCACCGCCGGCCTCGAGCTGCTGCTCAACATCGTCGCCATGCTGCTGGTGCTGGTGGCGCTGGTCTATCTCGTCAACGCCATCCTCGGACTGCTGCCTGATATCGGCGGTGCCGCGATCTCCCTGCAGCGCTTGTTGGGGCTGGCGATGGCGCCGGTGTGCTGGCTGATGGGGCTGCCGTGGGATCAGGCCGTCACCGCCGGCAGCCTGATGGGCACCAAGACCGTGCTCAACGAATTGATCGCCTATGTCGACCTCTCGAAGCTGCCGGCCGGCGCGCTCGATCCGCGCTCGCGCCTGATCATGCTCTACGCGATGTGCGGCTTCGCCAATTTCGCCAGCCTCGGCATCATGATCGGTGGCTTGGGCGTGATGGCGCCGGAGCGGCGCGAGGAGATCAACGCGCTCGGGCTGAAGTCGATCGTGTCGGGGACGCTGACGACGTGCCTGATGGGCGCGGTGGTGGGGGTGTTGGCGTAGGTCTCACTCCGCCGTCATTGCGAGGAGCCCTTGCGACGAAGCAATCCAGACCGTTTCCGCAGATGCATTTCTGGATTGCTTCGCTTCGCTCGCAATGACGGGTGGAGAGATGTGTGCGCATTTACGGCGTCGCCCTACGCCTTCAACTCCACCGTCTTGAACTCCGCTGGCAGGATCACCTCCAAGAGCTCGACGTCATCAGAATAATCCAGGATCATGTGCTTGATCTTCGGCGGCTGGGTCCAGGCGCTGCCTTCTTTCATCAGCGTCTCGCCCTGCCCGTCCATGTAGGTCTTCACCCAGCCTTTGAGCACGTAGACCATCTGGAATTCGACGTCGTGGAAGTGCAGCTTCGAGACCTCGGCCGGATTGCAGGGGCCCTGCAGGCGGATCACATGGGCTTGCGCGAGACCGTGGGTCGCCTCTGCAATGCCGAGGTCGCGGTATTTCGCGTAGGCGCGCAGGCCGTCGGCCTTGAAGTCTTCCTCACGGTGATGGCTGATCGCGATGCGTTGCCGGGGGCGTGCCGCCTTTTTCGGAGCCGCGGTGCGTGCCTTCGCCTTCACCGCTTTGCGCGCCGACGATCGCGCTGCGACCTTTGCGCCGCTGCGCTTCTTCACCGCAGCCTTCGTTGCGGATCTTGATGCCTTTTGCTTGGCCATTGTCTGCCTCCCTGATCTGAGCCGCGCCCGCCGGACGGGGAACAACCCGAAGGCAGATTATCCAGTCTTGGACGAGGCAGCAATTGCGGGACGTCCGGCTCGTCACTCGAATATCCGATCAAATCGTAGCTTGTCCCAAGCTGTCGTGGCGACCGGCCGGCGTCTCGTATTGGTTCTGCCGCTGAATTAGTCTCGCCGCAGGATTCTTGAGGGAATTGATTCATGGGCGGCAGCGTAGGCCAGCGTGCATTTCAAAATGCCCGGCTGCAGAAACGACAGAAGGCCGAAGTGTTGCCGTTGCTCGGGCACGCACTCCAGTTGCACAAGATAGGACTTTTGCCGGAGGCTCAGACCGCCTATCGCCAAGTCCTGCAGCTCGCACCCATGCAATTCATCGCGCTGCACATGCTCGGCGTTTTGGAGTCGGATGCCAAGAACTATCAGCAAGCCGAAATCCTGCTAAGCCGGGCAATTGCAGCGGATCCGCGATCCGCCGATGCTCACATGAGCCTTGGCGTCGCCCTCAACGGGCTACGGCGTCACGAGGAGGCCCGCGCGAGCTATCGAAAGGCCCTCGCCCTGCGGCCTGACCACGCCCTGACCCTGTCCAATCTCGGCAATGCGAGTGTGGCCCTCGACCTTCACGATGAGGCGCTGCATAGCTACGACAAGGCGCTCGCACTTAATCCGGACCTTGCCGAAGCCCATAACGGCCGAGGTTGGGCGCTCTGCCGTCAGCGCAACTATGACGAGGCCGTCGCAAGCTTGAACCGCGCGCTGTCGATCAAGCCAAGCTACGCGGCGGCGCTCGCGAACCGCGCCATTGCTTTACGGGAGCTTCAGCGATTTGACGAAGCCCTGGCAGACGGCAATCGGGCCATCGCACTGGCACCCGACGACGCGAATGGGTGGCTCGCGCGGGCCGGTGTCCTGCTCCAGATCCAGCAGATTGCCCAGGCGTCGCACGATTGCGAGCAGGCCCTCGTGATCGATCCCGGTTCCATTCAAGCTCACTTGGTGCTGGGCCTTTGCCTCGCCGGACTTGGCCGGGTCGACGAAGCCCTCGCCAGTTTCGACAGGGCCCTCGACATCCAGCCTGACCTGCAGAGCGCGATCTCCAACAAGATATTCACGCTCGACTTTGCGGGGGACGCCACCGTCGAACGGCATCAGCAGGCTCGTCAGGTGTGGTGGGAGCGTGTCGGCGCGAAGATCGCTTCAGGAGCGGCGCGACCGCATGACAACAATCGCGATCCGGATCGCCGCCTGGTGCTTGGCTATGTCTCATCGGATTTCAACGCGCATTCGGCCGCGCTGATCTTCATGCCGGTCCTTCAACACCATGACCGGGCACAGTTCGAGATCGTGTGCTACGCCTGCTCCTCGAAGGTGGATGCGACGACCAGCCAATTTCGGGAGATCGCCGATCGCTGGCGCGACGCCTCGCAATGGAGCGAAGATCGCCTCGCCGCCGAAATCCGCGCCGACGGCATCGACATCCTGATCGATCTGTCCGGCCACACCAGAGGGAACCGGCTCGGCGTGTTTGCGCGCAAACCGGCGCCGATCCAGGTCCACGGCTGGGGCCACGGCACGGGCACTGGGCTGCCGACGATCGACTATCTGATCTCGGACCCGGTCGCGATTCCGCACGAGGTTCGGCATCTGTTTGCGGAGACCGTCGTCGACCTGCCCTGCTTCGTGACGCTGACGCCACTGCCGGCCGAGATTGCGCGGGCGCCAACCCCAGCGATCTCGAACGGCTTCGTCACCTTCGGCGTCTTCAACCGCATCAGCAAGATCTCGGACGAGGCAGCAGACGTCTGGTCCAGGATTCTCGAGCGCGTGCCGGGTTCGCGACTGCTGATCAAGGATGTCGCGCTGGACGACCGGCTGGTCCGCGAAAATCTGCTGGCGCGGTTCGAGGCCTGCGGATTGCCGGCCGAACGCGTCGAGCTGCTCGGCGCTACCTTGCGAGGCGAACATCTGGCATCGTTCAATCGCGTTGATATCTGCCTCGACCCGTTCCCGCAGAACGGCGGCGTCAGCACATGGGAAGCCCTGCAGATGGGCGTGCCGGTGGTCGCCAAACTCGGCAACAGCCTGCCCAGCCGTGCCGCCGGCTCCATCCTCACGGCGCTTGGCCTGCCTGACTGGGTCACCGACAGCCAAGAGGCCTATATCGACGTCGCAACGAGCCGCGCCTTGCAGATCGGCGAGCTCGACAAGTTGCGCCTCGAATTGCCTGACAGTATCCGGGCCGCAGCCGCCGGCAACCCGGCCTCATACGGGCGAGCGGTGGACGATGCCTATCGCGCGATGTGGCAACGCTATTGCAGCAACGGCGCCTGATTGCCGCACACGCGATCACGGGAATAGCGCATCAGCCGGACGCAGCCGCAACGGAGATCGTATAGGGTGGGCAAAGCGACTTGTCCGCCGAAGCTCAAAGAGCGAAGGCGGAAGCGTGCCCACCTTCCGCGCACGATCCATGGAGAGAGGGTGGGTGGGGACGGCGCTTAAGCGCCTTTGCCCACCCTACGAGACCGGTCTCCCTCAATGCAGCCGGAACACGCCGTCCACGGCGCGCAGCTCGGCCGGCTTGATCAGCTTGGAATGCGCCACGGTCACCGAATGGAGGGGGCCGTCGAGCTTCTCCTGCCAGAACGCCAGGAAATCCTTCAGCACCGGGAATTTCGGAAACATGTCGTAGTTCTGCCAAACGTAGGTCTGAAGCAGCGAGGGATGATCCGGCATCCGGTAGAGAATTTGTGCCGTCGTCAGCCCGTAACCCAGCATCTGTTTCCGGAAATCCTCGGAAACGACCCCATTCCGCAGTCCCATGCCAACCTCCTTTGCAGGAGCGCATTCAAGGGGCGGCTTGGTCGGTGTGCGCCTTACGAGCCACCCGGTACTGATGCGCTCACATGAGAGAAATGTGACGCAAACTGACAATTCATCTCAAGCCCAAAAGTTTAACAAGCTGTTGAAATTCAATGCGTTAGCAGCAGAGAACGCTCCGTGCTAATACGGGTGCGAGGCTCGGTTAACGATGGCGAGAGAAGCTGGCAATCCGCGCTTCCGAGTGCTGATTTTTTTGCTACAAACCCTTGCCCCCGCAAAATTCCTGTCCTATTTCAGCCTCGCCCGTGCTAGCACTCGCGGGCAACGATTGCTAACAATCTCAAAATCCTCAACTCGTGCAAATGTTTAGGAGGACTGCATGAAATTCCGTCCGCTTCACGACCGCGTCGTGGTCAAGCGCATCGACGCAGAAGAGAAGACCGCTGGCGGCATCATCATTCCCGACACTGCCAAGGAAAAGCCCTCCCAGGGCGAAGTCGTCGCCGTTGGTCCCGGTGGCCGCGACGAATCCGGCAAGCTGATCCCGATCGACCTGAAGGTCGGCGACCGCGTGCTGTTCGGCAAGTGGTCCGGCACTGAAGTCAAGATCGACAGCGTCGATCTCTTGATCATGAAGGAAAGCGACATCATGGGCGTCCTCGACGTCCCCGCTTCCAAGAAGAAGGCGGCCTAAGAGCCCCTCTCTCCCTCCAGTCAAACACCTCAAGGAAAAATCCAGATGGCAGCCAAAGAAGTCAAATTCTCGGTTGAAGCGCGCGACAAGATGCTGCGCGGCGTCGACGTTCTCGCCAACGCGGTGAAGGTCACGCTCGGTCCGAAGGGCCGCAACGTCGTGCTCGACAAGTCGTTCGGCGCTCCCCGCATCACCAAGGACGGCGTCACCGTCGCCAAGGAGATCGAGCTCGAGGACAAGTTCGAGAACATGGGCGCGCAGATGGTGCGCGAAGTCGCCTCCAAGTCCGCTGACGCGGCCGGCGACGGCACCACCACCGCCACCGTGCTCGCCCAGGCGATCGTGAAGGAAGGCGCCAAGTCGGTTGCCGCCGGCATGAACCCGATGGACCTCAAGCGCGGTATCGACCTCGCGGTCGAAGCCGTGGTTGCGGACCTGCAGAAGAACTCCAAGAAGGTCACCTCGAACGACGAGATCGCCCAGGTCGGCACCATCTCGGCGAACGGCGACCAGGAGATCGGCAAGTTCCTCTCCGACGCCATGAAGAAGGTCGGCAACGAGGGTGTCATCACCGTCGAGGAAGCCAAGTCGCTCGAGACCGAGCTCGATGTCGTCGAGGGCATGCAGTTCGACCGCGGCTACATCTCGCCCTACTTCGTCACCAACGCCGACAAGATGCGCGTTGAGATGGACGACGCCTACATCCTCATCAACGAGAAGAAGCTCTCCTCGCTGAACGAGTTGCTCCCGCTGCTCGAGGCCGTGGTGCAGACCGGCAAGCCGCTGGTCATCGTCGCCGAGGACGTCGAAGGCGAAGCGCTTGCGACCCTCGTCGTGAACCGTCTGCGTGGCGGCCTCAAGGTCGCGGCCGTCAAGGCTCCGGGCTTCGGCGATCGCCGCAAGGCCATGCTGCAGGACATCGCGATCCTGACCGGCGGCCAGGCGATCTCGGAAGACCTCGGCATCAAGCTCGAGAACGTCACGCTCAACATGCTCGGTCGCGCCAAGAAGGTGATGATCGACAAGGAGAACACCACGATCGTCAACGGCGCCGGCAAGAAGGCCGACATCGAGGCGCGCGTGGCCCAGATCAAGGCGCAGATCGAGGAGACCACCTCGGACTACGACCGCGAGAAGCTCCAGGAGCGTCTCGCCAAGCTCGCGGGCGGCGTCGCGGTGATCCGCGTCGGCGGCGCGACCGAGGTCGAGGTGAAGGAGCGCAAGGATCGCGTTGATGACGCGATGCATGCGACCCGCGCGGCGGTCGAGGAAGGCATCGTCCCGGGCGGCGGCGTCGCCCTGCTCCGTGCCTCCGAGCAGCTCAAGGGCCTGCGCACCAAGAACGACGACCAAAAGACCGGCGTCGAGATCGTGCGCAAGGCGCTGTCGGCTCCCGCTCGCCAGATCGCGATCAACGCCGGTGAAGACGGCTCGGTGATCGTCGGCAAGATCCTGGAGAACAAGGCCTACAATTACGGCTTCGACTCCCAGACCGGCGAATATGCCGACCTCGTCAAGAAGGGCATCATCGACCCGACCAAGGTGGTCCGCACCGCGATCCAGAACGCAGCCTCGGTGGCCGCGCTCCTGATCACCACGGAAGCCATGGTCGCCGAGCTGCCCAAGAAGGGCGGCGCCGGCCCGGCAATGCCCCCCGGCGGCGGCATGGGCGGCATGGACTTCTAAGTCCAGCTACCTCAAAGACTACGAAACCCCGGCAGCGATGCCGGGGTTTTTGTTTTGAGGACCGTCATTCCGGGGCGCGACGAAGTCGCGCCCTGGAATGACGAGAGGAGAGGCCCTTGCCTCACCGCACCTTGCCCAGCCGCTCCATGCGCGGCTCGCCGTCTTCGTCCAGCGACCAGAAGATCCGCGTCACCTTGCCGACCAGATTGTCCATCGGCACGAAACCGAACGTCGGCATGCGGCTGTCGGTGGAATTGTCGCGGTTGTCGCCGAGCACGAAGACATGGCCCGGCGGCACCGTGAAGACGTTGGTGTTATCGAGATAGCCGCTGTCGATGCAGTCGTTGGTGACGTAGGACGCGCCGTTCGGCAGCGTCTCGCGCCAGCGCTTGACCTTCGCCTCGTCATCGCCTCCGCAGCTGGTACCGGCCCGCTTCGCCTCCAGCGCGACGCGCGTCACCGGACGGTCGTTGAGGACGAGCCGGCCCTGCCGCATCTGAATGCGGTCGCCGGGCAGCCCGACCACGCGCTTGACATAGTCGGCCGAATTGTCCTTCGCCGTCCGGAACACGACGATGTCGCCGTATTCTGGGTCGGCGGCGAGGATGCGGCCCGAGATCCAGGACGGCGCGAAGGGGACGGAATAGCGCCCGTAGCCGTAGGCATATTTCGCGGCGAAGACGTAGTCGCCGACCATGAGCGTCGGCGCCATCGAACTGGAGGGGATGCTGAACGGCTGATACAGGACGAAGCGAAACAGGATCAGCGGCGACCATAGCAACGGGACCAGCAGGATCAGGATGAGAATTGCCTTCCATTCGCGCGATTGCGCCCGCGAGGGCCGGATCGTTTGCGAAAGACTGGTCATGCGCTCACCCCGGTCAAGTCTCGTCGCGAGATTACGCAACCTTGGCGCGCGCGCAATCCCGCCGAACGTCAAACTTGGTCGCACGTCGCGCTGACGGCGTTCAATGCGAAGGCCACGAACGTCGCCGGCAGTCAGTCCTGTGGGAGGTCCTTGAAGCACTGCCGGACCCAGTCGATCGTCACGCGCGTCGCTGCGTCGCGCTTGAGATGGTTCTGCACCAGGAGCCAGACGTCGCGTCGCTTCGGCAGCAGCGTGGCGCGCAGGCGGCGATCGCCGAGCAGATCCGCACAACTATACTCCGGCAACACGCCGGCGGCCTGATGCGCGCGGACCAAATTGCGGATGACCCGCACGTTGTCGGTGACGCAACGGGCGCGGATTTTCCTGGTGCGCAGGAATTGCATCTCGGGAATGGCACCCAGCTCGTCCGGATAGGCGCAGAGCATCGGCTCGCCTTCGGTGGCAACAGGCTCGAAATAATAGAGCTTGATGTCGCCGAGCCTCGAGATTGCAAAGTCGCCCTTGTCGGGCTTGCGCAGGCGGATCGCGAGATCGGCTTCCCACCGCGAGAACTTGACGTTCTCACTCGAGGTGAGGAACTGCAGCATCAAGCCGGGATTGGCGCGCAGGAAATCGCTCGCGCGCGGCGACAGCACCTGCTCGGCGACCGTGTTGGTGGATGCAATGCGCAGGCGCCCCACGGGACCTTCCACGCTCTCACCAAGACGACCGATCTCGGCGGCATGCGCGGCCATCGCCTCGACATGCGCCAGCACCGCCTCACATTGCCGCGTCGGTTTGCGAACGCCGTCGGCAGCCTCGAACAGGCGCAAGCCCAACGCACGCTCGATGCGCGACAGCCGACGCCCGACCGTGGTCTCGTCGATGCGCAGGCGTGCGCTGGCGCCGGCATAGGTGCCCTCGTCCCTGACGGCGGCGATGATGCGCAGATCGTCCCAGTTCATCGGGTGAGGTTACATCGACCGCGACGAGCCTGCAATATCGCAGCCACCCGCTGCAATCTCCCTGCATATCGGCAGGCAGCCCCGGGGCTATGTTGGCCCTGCCATTCGCTCCCGGAGATTCCAAGATCATGACGACCGCAAAGACCCTGCTGCAGCTCGCCGGCGCCGATCTTACCCCGCCGCGTCTTACCGACGCTGCGCTGGTGCTGATCGACATTCAGAACGAATATCTCGCAGGCCCCCTCGCCTTGCCGGACGCCAGGCCCGCGATTGCGCGCGCGGCTGCCCTGCTGGCAAAGGCCCGCGCGGCCAATGCCGCGATCATTCACATCGCCCATCGCGGCAAGGCGGGTGGTCTGTTCGATCGCAGCGCCGACCGCGGTGCCATTGTCGCCGAGCTGACGCCGCAAGCCGGCGAGCTCGTGATCGAAAAGGAGCTGCCCAACTCGTTTGCCGGCACCGATCTGAAGGCGCGTCTTGACGCGATCGACAGGAAAAACATCGTGCTGGCCGGCTTCATGACCCATATGTGCGTTAGCTCCACTGCACGTGCCGCGCTCGACCTCGGCTTTCGCGCGACGATCGATGCCGATGCCTGCGCCACGCGCGACCTGCCCAACGGGCGCGGCGGCACGCTGGACGCCCGGACCATTCACGAGGTTGCGCTCGCCGAACTATCCGACCGCTTCGCGATCATCGCGCGCGGCGATGCGCTGACATAAGGGAGCAAAGCGATGCTGCAACTCTACTTCTCGCCGATGGCCTGCTCGCTCTCGAGCCGCATCGCGCTGATGGAAGCAGGTCTGGATGCGAGCTATCATCAGGTGCATCTCTGGACCAAGAAAATCGTGGACGACGACGGTGATTTTCGCGGCATCAGCCCTAAGGGCGCGGTACCGGTGCTGGTGCTGGACAACGGCGAACGCCTGACGGAAAGCGCGGCGGTGCTGCAATACATCGCCGATTTGAACCCCAAGAGCGGCCTCGCGCCTCGGCCGGGCGATGTCGATCGCTACCGCTTGCAGGAATGGCTGAGCTTCATCGGCTCAGAGATCCACAAGGCATTCCTGTTTCCGACCTTCTGGTACAAGGACGACGGCTCGCTGGCCAAGCCGCGGGCAAGGATCGCACAGACATTGTCGGTGCCGGCGGAGCATCTGGCGGAGCGCGAATTCCTCGTCGGCAACAGCTTCACCGTCGCGGACGCACACCTCACCTGGGCCCTGCTGCTGCTCCGTCCCGCGGGAATCGACATCGCGCGATGGCCATCCTTGTCGGCCTATCTCGAGCGCATGCAGACGCGGCCGGCAGTGCGGAGCGCGATCGCGACCGAGATGGCGCTGCGCAAGGCGATGGCAGCGTGAGCGCGCCTCACTCCACCCGCGCCAGCACCGCGAGCTTGCGGATGCCCTTGTTACGGTAGGCGTCGAGGAACGCGTAATAGTCCTTGAACGACACGCAGCCGTTGGAATCGCCGTTCGGCCCGAGCATGAAGGTATGGGCGAGCAGGCCGTCGCGGCCGTAGATCGCGCTCTCGCCGCCGATCGGGGTCAGGCGCAGCGCCGGCACGCCGTGGAACAGCGCCTCGCGCGGCTTCAGCGTGTAGATGTGCGGCGGTGTCACGCCGCGCATGCGGGTGCGCTGCGAGCGCGGATCGTCGAGATTCGAGCCGAGGCCGGAATGCGCCTCGAGCTTGGTGCCGTCAGGCAGATAAACCGTCTTGGCGGTGATGTCGTAGACGGCAGTGTCGCGCTCATAGGGCGGCGCGCCGCCGAACATCGGGTTCTGCTCCTTCGGAGCGATAGACGCGGTGATGCTGGCATCGGCCGAGGCATAGGCCAGGAGCCCGCCGGACGGCTCGCGCTTGCCCCAGAGTTTTTCGACCATCGACTGGCGCGGACCGGTGATCGACATCACCGCGGCCTTGGCGCGGTCCGCGAACGACTTCTTCGCTTCGGGTGCCGGCACGATCTGGGCCGGATCGGCCGACGCAAGCTGGATCTGAGCATCCGGAGCGCGCTTGGTCTTGTCCGCGGTCTTGTCAGCAATCTTGGCCGGGGCCGACGGCTTCAGCGCTTCCGCAACCTTGGCGATCACGCTCTGCTTCGGCGGATCCTTGGCTACCGCAACCTGGGTCGCCGGCGCCGCGCTGGCCGCGTTCGAGGCCACACCTTGGGTCGCAGCTGCGGCAAAGCGCTCGTTGAACATCTCGCGCGAGATCGGGGCGGCGACCTGCAACCGGTCAGGCAGGAGCGCAAAAGCTTCCTTGATGGCGTCGCCCGCCTCGCGTAGCGCGACCTTGGGCGCCCGCTTGATCACGGGCTCGTCGTAGCCAATGCTGCCGACGGTCGGGTAGACGCTCGCGCCAAAGACGTTGCTGTAGATGGTCCAGCCGGCGCCCATCATGGCGCAGCCGATCGCCGCGGCGCCGAGCCAATTGGTCGTGGTCATTTTCCGGGAAGGCTTCCGAAGAGAATTCTTGGACTTCCGTGCCGCGTAACTATGCGCAGCGATACTCGTACTCATTCGCCTTGCGTCCAGGACGGTGTCACTCAGTCCCCCTTCAAAGTGCCGCTGGTCACGATCCGGGAACAGCATCTCGCAGAGGGTCGGAGCGTCATTAAGGCGACTTTTAGTTAAATGCGGATTAAGTTCGGGCAGATGTGGGGCGGCTCGTCAACGCTGTCTCATTCTGAGAAAAAAGCCCGCAGAACTACGGACTTAGGCGCGTCTGTTAACCATCATTCTCGGCCGGATCGGCGCATTCAGCAGACGTCTCTAGCCGCCTTCTTAAGCGCATCCAACCAAGTCCTTTTCGTGGTCTTCAATGCCCGGACGATAACGGGGAAGCGTTGCGCGAGGCTGGCGTTGCGATGGGTCCCTTCCCCTCTCTCGGCGCCGGCGGTAGACGCTCCCGCGTCGCGCGCGGCGCGGTGTCCTCAACGTGGTACGGCCCCCTGACCGAAAGTTGATCGCACCGGACTGGCAAATGCCGCAGCGGCGAAATAGCTGCGAGGACGGCACTTTTCAGCAGCCTCTGCGTGTGATACGGTACCGTATCAACATTGCCTCGAACTGTGCCAAGCACGCAAACGGAGGCTGGCATGAATGGGGTCGCGCGCGCCGGGTTTTACGCTCTCGCATGGTCGTTTCTGTTGATCGGCTCTGCAAGTGCACAGCCCGCTGCCAATGCGGGCTGCACGGCATCGCCATCCACCGCAGGGACACAAGTGTGGCGGTGCGACAACGGGATCACCATTGTCGCAGAAAACGGCGCCAGATTTGAACTAAAGGACGCCAACCGCGACGGACATATAGACTCCGTCGAGTTGAGCAGCAGAGCGCTGCTGGTCGAAGTGCCCAAAAAGGCGGGCGGCAACCCCTTCAAGGTGCTGACGCCGCAGGCGATCGCCGCGGTGCGCGGCACCAGATGGGCCGTCGATGTCGCTGAGGCCAAGACCTCCGTCTTCGTCGCTGACGGCCGTGTCGGCGTCAATCGCAGGAGCCGCGGGCGCGGCGTCGTTCTTGGCCCCGGCGAAGGCGTCGACGTGGAAGCGACCGGCCCATTGACCGTCAAGACATGGGGCCAGCCGCGCGTCGACACGCTCATGAGAAGGCTTGGTCAATAAGGTTTCGCCGGTAAGACGTAGAACAAAGAAGATTGCAGTACCTAGTGACTAGACGCGTTCAGATCCTGGTGGCCCTCGTCCTCACCGCGCTGTGGGGGGCGGGCATCTATGCCGCGCATGCCACCGGCCATCTCCGTTTTCTCGACCGCCTCGAGGCAACGCTGACCGATTGGCGGACCCAGGTCCGCGGCGTGCAGCGTCCGCCCGATCTCGTCACCATCGTCGCGATCGACGATACCGTGGTGAAGCGCGGCGGCAGCTATCCGCTGCCGCGTGCCGACCTCGCCCGCGTCGTCGACACCATCGTGCAGTTCAAGCCGAAGGTCGTCGCGATCGATCTCCTGCTCGTCGACCGCAGCGCCGCGATCGGTGACGCGACGCTCGCCAACACGCTTGCCACCGGCCCCATGGTTCTGGCCGCCGCAGCGATCTTCCCGTCCGCCAGCGAGACCGTGGAGCCGAGCAGCGCGGGTCCCCTCGCCATGCTGCCGCAGGCCGAACGCTTCCTGCTGCCGTTGCCGCCGTTCGCTGACCACGCTGAGGTCGGCGTCGTCAATGTCGCGACGGGACAGTCGGGCTCGCCGCTCTCGGTGCCGATGCTGTTCCGGACGCAGGACAAGGTCGAACTGTCGTTCCCCCTGCGCGTCGCCAGCCGCGCGCTCGACAAGCCGCTGACGATCACCTCGGATCATCTCATGCTCGGGGACCGTGCGGTGCCGACCGACAGCGAATTCGCGCTGCCGATCACCTATTACGGTCCGCGGCGCACCATCCGCACCGTCAGCGCACAGAGCATCTTCGACGGCACGCTCGATCGCGCGGCGATCGAGAACCGGATCGTCGTGATCGGCGCCTCGGTCGCCGGCGGTGGCGACTTTTATCCCACACCGTTCGATTCCCTGATGCCCGGCGTCGAGGTGGTCTCGACTGCGATCACGCATCTCGTGGCCGGCGACGGTATCGTGCGCGATCACAGGGTTCGTATCGCCGACGCGCTCGCTGCGATCCTGTTGCCGATGCTGCTGGTCGGCCTGCTCGCCTGGCGGCGCAGCGCGCTCGGCATCGTGGCGGCGGCCGCTCTGATGATCGCCTGGGCCGGCCTCAATGCGTTCGCGTTCACGCATGGCCTCTGGCTGAATGCGGCAACCACGCTCGCCGCCGCAGTGCCCCCGGTTGCGATCTTTGCCGGTGTCCAGCTGTGGGCCGGAGGCCGCCGCACGCAATATCTCGCCGCCAAGAGCAGGTCGCTCGCCCAGTTCCAGGCACCCGCGGTGCAGGAGTGGCTGGCGCGCGATCCCAATTTCCTGTCCAAGCCCGTCCGGCAAAACGCAGCCGTGGTTTTCATCGATCTCTCCGGCTTCACGGGCGTGAGCGAACAGACCGATCCGGACGCGATCCAGGAGATCCTGAAGGCATTTCACGCGCTGATCGACAAGATTGCGGTCGATTGCGGCGGCACCATCACCGGCTTTCTCGGCGACGGCGCCATGATCCTGTTCGGGCTTCCGGGCGCGAGGCCCGATGATTCGGCGCGCGCGCTGAAATGCGCGATCGACCTGCATCGCAGCGTCGAACGCTGGATCGCCTCGCTGCCATCGGCCATCGGCGATCGGCTCGGTTTCAAGATCGGCGCCCATTTCGGCGAGATCGTCGCCTCGCGCCTTGGCGAAAGCCACCAGCACATCACCGCGACCGGCGACACCGTCAACGTCGCAAGCCGGCTGATGGAGGTGGCCGTCCAGAACGGAGCGCGGCTCGCGCTGAGCGATACGCTGCTGGATACGGCCGACTTCCACGGGGCTCCCGACGGCGTTCTGTCGGGCCCCCTGCTCGCCCAGGTCCGCGGCCGCTCAGGCGTCGTGACCGTGTGGTTCTGGCGCGATCAGGACAGGCCCACGCAGGCCGCGGCCGAGGCCGAGGCGATCGACTGAGATGGATTACCTTGCTTCCGGCGGCGGTGAGCGGTCGAGCACGTCGCCCTTGGCGCCCTCCAGCAGGTCGATGCCGTAGGTCTCGACCACGAGCGGGCCGCGCTTGCGCTGCAATTGCGCGACCTGCGTGACGTTCGCAAAGAGCTCGTTAAGGAGGGGGTGACCGTCGGGACGCAACTCGTCGACATAGAGCAGCTTGCCCGCAAGCAATTTTGGATCGGGTTCGCCCATGTTGACCCAGCGGATGCGCTGGTTCTGCTGCAGCACGCAGGTGCCACGCGGCAAATAGAAGGCGAGCCAGCCCGTGGTGCCGTAGTCCTGCGCGAGCACGCAGCTCGCGCCATGGCGCGCGCGCTCGGCCTCGATCCCCGCAGCGAGCTCGCGCCAGCCGACGCCGACGCTGCGCACGGTCGCATCGCGGCGATAGCCCGACAGCCAGCCGGTGTTGGCCTGCACGATGAGCGCAGCAAACATCACGATGCCCGCAGGCGCGGCCCAGCGCAGGCAGAAATCCACCAGGCGCCGCGCACGCGGCTTCCACTGCACGAGATCGGCGGCGACCGCAGCAGCAATCACGAAGGGCGGATAGACCGGCGCGAACCAATTGGCCTCGACGCGGGCATGCAGCGAATGCCAGACGAAATAGACGACGATGGTCCAGAACATCGCTTCGATCAGCACGCGCGAGGCCAGCGCGCCGGCGCGCTGCCAAGTCAGCGCATGCAGACCCATCGCGCCGAGAATGAAGACCAGCGGGGTTGCGAACGCGATCTGGGTCGGGATCAGCTCGGCGATGAAAACCGGGCGGAAGTCCTCGATCTTCGCACGGCCGAGCTGCTTTGCGAACGAGACCCATTGATGGTCCGCATTCCAGAGGATCACGGGCGCGAACAGCGCGAGCGCAACGAGGCCGCCGAGATAGGGCCAGGGCGAGAGAAACCAGCGCCGCAGCTTCGGCACGAAAGCGAGCCAGATCAGGATCGCTGCGCCAAAGAACATCGCGGTGTATTTCGACAGCAGCGCCGCGCCGACGGCCGCGCCGACCGCGAGCCACCAGACGCCGCGGCCGGTCTCCAGCACCTTGGCAAGGAAGAACAGCACGAAGCTGGAGGCAACCAGCAGCGGCGCATCCGGCGTCACGATCAGCGTGCCGACGGAGGCCAGCAGCGTCACGTTGAGCAGGATGGCGCTGGTCGCGGCGACACGTACCCCGCCGAACAGGATCGCCGCGGAGCGGTAGATCGCATAGCTCATCGGCAGCGCCAGCAGGATCGAGACGAGACGGACGCCGAGCTCGGTATCGCCGGCGATCATGGTGCCGGCGCGGATCACGTAAGCCACCATCGGCGGGTGGTCGTAATAACCCCCGGCCAGGTTCTTCGACCACATCCAGTAATAGGCTTCGTCGAAGGTGATCGGCGTGAAGGCGGCCGCGACGAGCCGTAAGCCGACCAGCGCGAGAATCAGCAGCGCGGTATTGCGGACGATCCGCGCGTCAGCCCCGCCCATATCGCGCTATTTCTTGCGCCAGACGAACAGGCCGGACATCGCGTAGTTCCACACCACGCCCATCAGCGCACCGGCCATGCCGGCCAGCCACCAGATCGGCTCCTGGTCGTAGACCGAGAAGGCGACGCCGACATTGGCGAGCAGTCCGACGCTGCAGACG
This sequence comes from Bradyrhizobium nanningense, assembly GCF_004114535.1. Classification (GTDB taxonomy): domain Bacteria; phylum Pseudomonadota; class Alphaproteobacteria; order Rhizobiales; family Xanthobacteraceae; genus Bradyrhizobium; species Bradyrhizobium nanningense. Next base: position 165,449 of record NZ_LBJC01000019.1, on the reverse strand, counting down.
ATGTAGAAGGCGATCAGGCCGCGCAGCAGCGCAAAACCCTTCAGCCGCTGGTCGCGATAGGTGAGGAAGTTGTTGAGGATGAAATTGCTGGTCATGGCGACGATGGCGCCGGCGGCCTGCGCCTCCGCAAACGGCACCTTGAACAACTGAAGCGCGATGAACAGCGTGGTCAAGTGCACGACGAGGCCGATGCCGCCGACCATCGCGAACAGGATGAAGCGCAGCGAGACGATGTCATTGCTCAGCTTGGCGAGCACAAGGCCGAGGAAGTCGAGCGCAACCATGGAATCGAGCTTGCTCTCGCCGTGCTGGCGGGCGCCGAAGGTGTAGGGAATCTCGACCGCCCGCAAGGTGCCATGCGCGGTCGCGACGACGTCGAGCAGGATCTTGAAGCCGTGCACGGAAAGCTTTGGCGCGAGCTGTTCGAACCGATCGCGTCGGATCATGAAGAAGCCGCTCATGGGATCGGCGATCTCGACCCGGAGCATCTTCCTGGCGACCTCGGTTGCCAGCGCGCTGGCGCCGGCGCGCTGCTTGTTGAAGCCTTCGCTCTTGTAGCCCTCGATGTAGCGGCTGCCGACCACAAGGTCGGCCTGGTCGCTCGCGAGCAGCAACAGCATCTTCGGCAGCTGCGTCTCGTCGTGCTGGAGATCGGCATCGATCACGGCGACAAAGGGCGCGCTGGACGCCAGGATACCCTCGATGCAGGCGCCTGACAGACCGCGGCGGCCGATGCGGCGGATACAGCGCACGCGGCTATCCTGCTGCCCCAGCGCGCGCACGACGTCCCAGGTGCCGTCGGGCGAATTGTCGTCGACGAACACGACCTCCCAAGCGACGTTGGCGAGCGTTGCCTCGAGGCGCCGGTACAGCACCGTGACATTGTCGCGCTCGTTGAAGGTCGGGACGATGACCGACAGTTCCGGGCCCTCTTGAGCCTGCTGCGGAATGTCGGAGCCCGGTCTGATCGCTTCATTCATGACGGCAGCGTATATCTGCCGCATCCTGCGCTGCCAAGCCGGGGGGTCTGTGGGAAACGCCCCAAAAGGGGCCCCAAAATGCCAACGACCCCGGAACGGCGGGCCGCGCGTACATCCGGCGCAAGCCCAAGCTATTCCAAGGTCGTCCCAGCGCCGGAGTTTTTGCTCAACGTCGCCGTTAGGGGCTAGATAGGAACGGCAAGACCGCTCCGCAAGGGGCCGGAAACCGGAATTCTTGTGCCCTATTGGTTGGGCACTTCCCGGATGATCGGGCCCCGCGGCGCCGGCGCGGCGGGGGCTGCGGGTGCCGCAGTCGGGGCCGGCTCGACCTTTGCCGGTTTGGGCGGCTTGCCGTACTGGCCAATCGGCCCGAACACGACGGCGACTGCAAGCACGATTGCGGCAACGATCGCGCCCAAAATGCCCCCCACCGACTCAGACGCCATGGAAACCCATCCCTGTCCCAGATGCGCCCTGTGATACCACGGATGCGCGAGGCGCCGGAAGGGCCACCACGTCCTTACTTCGTCGGCGGCCTGTGCTTGACGAAGGCCGTCACGATGTCCTTCTGCGCGGACTCCACCGCCCTGTTCGCGGTCGCGAGATGGGCGCCGGCATCGATGTCAGGATATTGCGTGGTGAGATAGTCGAGCAGCGCCACCCGGTAATATTGCCGCTCCGACGGACAGGCGGTCGCGACCGAACGGCCAAAATCCTGTTCCGTCATTCCCTGATTGGCCTCGCGGGAATATTCCCGCGCCAGGCAATGCCAGTAATCGTCGCGGCCCAGCTGGGCGTGCTTCTGCGCACCCTTGGCATCGTCGTCACCCGCCATGACTGAAGACATCATGGCAGCAGATGTCATCATGACGAGCGCCGCTCCCAGCATTGGCATCCGCATCTTGTTCTCCTTCTCGCAGATCGCGCTGCCGAGCTTAGACTGGAGGCGAGAACTGGCCAATCACAACTCGTTTGACTAGGATGAAGTCCCCCTTCCTCGTCGATGCGAGATCCTCCCGTGGCCAAAGCAAAAACCGCGTCCAAAAAAAATGGCAACATCTTCATCGGCATCGGCGGCTGGACCTTCGAGCCGTGGCGCGGCGTGTTCTATCCGGAGAAGCTGGCGCAGGCGAAGGAACTGTCCTACGCGGCCTCGAAGCTGACCTCGATCGAGATCAACGGCACCTATTACGGCTCGCAGAAGCCGGAGAGCTTTCGCAAATGGGCGAGCGAGGTGCCCGACGGCTTCGTATTCTCGGTGAAGGGACCGCGCTTTGCCACCAACCGCCGCGTGCTGGCGGAAGCAGGCGATTCCATCAAGCGGTTCTATGATTCCGGCGTGCTGGAACTCGGCGACCATCTTGGGCCGGCGCTGTGGCAGTTCGCGCCGACTAAGAAATTCGACGGCGCCGATTTCGGCAAGTTCCTGGAGCTGTTGCCGCGCAAGATCGAGGGACGCGCACTGCGCCACGTCGTCGAAGTCCGCCACGACAGTTTCTGCACGCCGGATTTCGTGGCGCTGATCCGCGAGTTCGAAACGCCTGTCGTGTTCGCCGAGCACGGCAAATACCCTGCCATCGCCGACGTCGCCGGCGATTTCGTCTATGCCCGGCTTCAGAAGGGCAATGACGAGATCAAGACCTGCTACCCGCCGAAGCAGCTCGATGCCTGGGCCGAGCGCTTGCAGGCCTGGGCCTCGGGCGGCGAACCGGACGACCTGCCGAAAGTTGACAAGGCCAAGCCGAAGAAGGCGCCGCGCGACGTGTTCGCCTACGTCATCCACGAGGGCAAGGTGCGAGCACCGGCCGGCGCCATGGAACTGATCGCGCGGGTAAGCTGAGGGGGTCCATGGCAAAGGCGAAAGAGCTGTTCACCATCGGCTACGAGCAGACGCCGCCCAAGGCCGTGCTGGACGAATTGGAAGAGGCCGGCGTCAAGCTCGTGGTCGACGTGCGCGCGGTGACGTCGTCGCGCCGCCCGGGCTTTTCCAAGAAGCAGCTTGCGGCGGGGCTCGACGAACGCGGCATCGCCTATGTCCACCTCGCCGCGCTCGGCACCCCGAAGGAAGGCCGCCTCGCCGCACGCAGCGGACAGTACGACGTGCTCGAGAAGATCTTTTCAAAGCACCTGAAGGCGCCCGAAGCCAGGGAAGCAATGGACGAGCTCTCGGCGCTGGTGAAGAAGGCAGGCCCGGTGTGCCTGCTCTGCTACGAGCGCGACCATACCCATTGCCACCGCCAGATGATCGCGGAGATCATCGAGGAGCGCGATGGGGTGACGGTGAGGAATCTGGCGGGGCGGCAGGTGTAGCCAAGAACATCGGCGTGAGCCGTAGCCGTCATCCCGAGGTGCCGGAGCGAAGCGGAGGCCTCGAAGGACGACGGCGTGACCCAAGGTTGCACCTCGGCCGTGCATCCTTCGAGGCTCGCAAGAGCTCGCACCTCAGGATGACGGGAAAGAACACCTACCCCTCTCCCGCGAGCCTAAATGTCCCCTCCATCATCTGCACGCATTGTCCGCCGACATGGGCGGAGACGATCTTGCCGTCCTGCTTGCGCACGCGCGTGAAGAGGATGCTCGGCCGGCCCATGTCAAAGCCCTGGCCGACGGTCAGCTTCAACTCGCCATCGCGCGCGGCATCAAGATCGGCGAACAGCGCGGCCGCGGCGACCGTGGCGCTGCCCGTGGCGGGATCCTCGACGAGACCGCTCGCGCCACGCATGAACATGCGCGCCTGCCGATCGCAGGGCGCTTCCGTCGCAGGCACATCGCGCGTATAGAACCACACCGAGCGGGCGCCGTCGCGCGGCAAGACCTCGCCGTAGGCTGCCGCATTCGGCCGCGCGCGCTTCAGCGCCCCGCGCGAATGCAGCTCCATCACCAGAAACGCGTTTCCGACGGTGACAATCTGCGGCTCGTGATTGTCCGTCTTGATGTCGTCTGCAACGAGCGAGATGCAGCTCGCGGCTTCGGCAGCCGACAGCCGTGAGAGCCGCTCCAGCGGCTGCGGCGCGGTGAGCTCGGTTCTGATCACCCGGCCCTGCTCTCTCACGATGTCGACCGGCACGAGCCCGGCCTTCTCCTCGAACAGCAGACGCAGCTTCGGCTCCTTCGCCATCGAGGCGAGCACAAAGGCAGTGCCGACATTGGGGTGGCCCGCAAAGGCAATCTCCTGCACCGGCGTGAAGATGCGCACCTCCGCATCATTGGCCTTGTCGCGCGGTGGCAGCACGAAGGTGGTCTCGGAATAGTTGAACTCGGTGGCGATCGCCTGCATCTGCGCCGTCGTGAGCCCTCCGGCGTCGAGCACCACGGCAAGCTGGTTGCCGCCGAAGGCGCGGTCGGTGAACACGTCGACGGTGATGTAGCGGCGCTGCATCGTCACTTCCCCATGCAAGTCGCGGCCGCAACCGGCCGCATCGCCTTCAGTCTACAGGCCGGCGACATCGCTCGTCATGCCCCAAAATTCGGAGCAATCGGAGCAATTGCAAAAGGGAGAGTCAGAAGCGGAAGAGCCGATACGGCGATGCCAGCACTTGCGCGCGCTCAGCTTGATCGACGATCAGCGTATCGAGAAACTGGCGGTTCTTCGCGTAGCTCTGCGTCGCCTCGAACTGCGTGTGCGGCCAGTCGCTGCCCCACAACAGGCGATCGAGGCCGTACGCGTCGCGCAGCAGCGGATAGGCCTGCTTCGCAAACTCCTCGCCGGCCGTACCGTTGCGATAAGGCGCCGATATCTTGACCCAGACGTTTCTCGTCGCCCCTAGCTTCAGCAGGGACTGGAAACCGGGATCGGCAACACCGAGCTTTGGATCGGGCAGCGCGTAGTGATCGAGCACGACGGTGACACCGCGATCGAGCAGCTGCGGCGCGAGCGTGGCAAGATCGGACGCGTTGCGCTGGACCTCGACCTGCCAGGCCATGTCTTTCACGCGTCCCAGAAGCGCCTTCCATTCGCCGGCAGCGAGATCGGGCAAGGGCTGACCCACGAGATTGAGGCGAATGCCTGTCACGCCGGCGCGATCGAGTGCGCGCAGATCGTCCGCGGCTACCCCCGGATCGACCACGGCGATGCCGCGCAGGCGGCCGCTCGCCTGTTTCAGGCACGCGACCAGATAGGAATTGTCGGTGCCGAGAAAGCTCGGCTGCACCAGTACGCCATTGGTCATGCCGTTGCGATCGAGCTGCTCTAGATAGAGCGCCGACGGCGCGTCGTAGTCGGGCGCGTAGCGTCGGCCCGGCGCGAGTTCGAGGCCGCGGTGGAAGACGTGAGCGTGAGTATCGATCGTCGGCAAGGCCGCCTCACTCCTGGCTGTGGTCGCGCCCGCCATCACCAGCGATGCGAGACCCACGGCAAATTGGCGGCGCGTCAGACCGTTCCGAGCGGATATCATGGTGATGACTCCCCATCCTGCGTCAGGCGCGCGTCGCGGCGGCTTGTTCGAACACCTTGCCGCGCGTTTCCGGCAGCAGCAGCACCGCGATCAGGACCAGCGAATAGGCAAAGGCCGCGTCGATGCCAATCGCGGGCCCGAGCCCGATACGGTCACTGAGAAAGCCGACAAGGAAGGGAAACGCGGCGGAGACGATGCGACCGAAATTGTAGCAGAAGCCGACGCCGGTGCCGCGCACGCCGGCAGGATAAAGCTCGCTGAACAGCGCCGCCATGCTGGCAGGGATGCCGGCGGAGAAGAAGCCGAGGGGGAAGCCGAGCACCAGCATCTGCCCGTTCGTCAGCGGCGCGAAGATATAGATCAGCACGGTGACGATGCAGGCGCTGGCGAACAACGCGACGTTGGCTCTCCGCCCGATGCGATCGCTGATGATGCCGCTGGTGACGCAGCCACAGAAGAACGCGATGATGATGACGGCGAGATAGCCGCTGGAGCCGAGCACCGACAAATGCCGCACCTCCCGCAAATAGGTCGGCAGGAAGGTCGTGAGCGCGGCATAACCGCCGTGAGCGCCGATGCCGAACAGACCGCCGATCAGGGTCGAGCGCAGCACGTCCCGATGGAAGATGCCGGAGAGCGTAGCAAAGAACGGCGTCTTCTCGGCGGCTAGCGCACGCGGTGGCTCCTTCAATCCGCGGCGGATGAAGATGATGAGGAGCGCGGGCAACAGCCCGAGCGCGAACAAGAGCCGCCAGCCGATGTCGGCCGGCGCATAGGTGAAGACCAGCGCCGAGAGCAGCACCGCGGCGCCCCAGCCGACGGCCCAGGCACTCTGCACCGAGCCCAGTGCCTTGCCGCGATGTTCGGGCCGGATGATCTCGGCCATCAGCACCGCACCGCAGGCCCATTCGGCACCGAAACCGAGGCCCTGGATCGCCTTCAGGACCAGGAGCTGGGTGTAGGTCATCGCGAACGCGCAGGCGAAGGTCGCGAGCGCAAAGGTGCCGACGGTGATCTGGAGTGCCTTGACGCGGCCGAAGCGATCGCCGAGCGCACCGCCGAACCAGCCGCCGAACGCGCCGAAGAACAGCGTGATCGAGCCAAGCAGGCCGGCATCGGCCTTGCTGATGCCGAAGGCCGCGATCAGCGCGGGGATGGCAAGGCCGAACATCTGAACGTCGAGCGCATCCAGCGCCCAGCCACCAAAACTTGCCCAGAACGTGCGCCGCTCCAGCGGCGAGCTCTCGCTGTACCAGTTCGACATGTTTCCTACCCCTGTACTCGTTATTGCTTGATGTCGTTGAAAGGCCGCGTCACCGGATTTCGGCGTGGTAGCGGAAGCGGTCGGCCGGTCCGCGCGATCTGCGCCATTCGATCGGCCGGCGCTCGAGATCGAGCGCGAGGCGTTCGATCACGATCAGCGGCGCGTGGGCCTCGAGCCTGAGCAGGCGCGCCTGCATCTCGTTGGCGGTCTCAACGGTGAGGATTTCCTCGGCCGTGACCACCACCTCGCCGCAACGCTCCTCGTAGAGCGGATACAGGAGATCGCCGAATTCGGCGGTGTCGAGCGTAAGGATCGGCGCGAAGCGCGATTGCTGGAGCCAGATCTCTTCGGCGAGCAGCGGCACATCGTCGATCAGGCGCAGGCGCGACAGGCTGATCACGGGCTCGCCCACGGGAATGCGCAACGCGGACGCGACGGCCGAATTGGCCGGCACGCTCTTGCGCCTGATGATGCGACTCTTGGGCACGCGCCGCTCGCCAGTTTCGGACTGGAAGCGGAAGAAACGGAACAGCGAGGAGTTGAAGCGCGCACGGCGCACGAAAGTACCGCGGCCCTGCTGCCGTTCCAGCACGGCATCCGCGACGAGCTGATCAATCGCCTTGCGCACCGTGCCAATGGCGACGCCGTAATGGGCGCTAAGCTCGGCTTCCGACGGGATCGGTTCACCCGGCCGCCATTCGCTGCGATTGATCCGCGCGGCGAGATCGTCGCGCAGGCGCTGGTAGCGCGGCAGGCGGTCGTCGAGAGGCGATGAATTCATATAGTCATATAGATGATTAGATGAAGAATGAGTCAAGCGCTACGTTGATACCGCCGGGCCCAATCCATCGACATCACGAACCGGGCTGGCGGATGTCGCCAGCCCGGCCTGGTCGCCTGCCGTCGTCAGTGCATCGTCATCGTGTTCGGCTGGCACGGCGGCTGCGTGTACGGCGCAGAGGCATACGCGCCTTCCGCCGGAGCCCTGACGCAGGAGTCGGTCGCCGCCTGAGTAAACGCAGCGCGCGGCGGGGCAGCGTGGCGCACCGTTGCGGCCTGGGTCTGGGCGGCAGCTGCGGCGATCAGTGCGGCCGCAACAAGGGTCAGTCGGGTCATTGGTTTTCTCCGGTGACAAGTGAAAGCCGAGACATTTCGGCTTCCACAGTGCAGGACCCGAAAGCTACCGGGGATATTTCATCACGCGTCTTCAAGCCAGCGCGACCCGCTTCAAGGAAGCGCGACTCACATGTGAAGGCGCGCTACCCCAGCTGAAACACCGGAACCTTCTGCTCGTAGCCGCGCACCTCGACCTCGCCGAGCGCGACCGCATCGCCGCCGTCGTCACCCAAAGCCTCGCGCACGGTCGCCGAAATCAGCAGCTGCGAGCCGAACTCCTTGTTCAACGCCTCCAGCCGCGAGGCCAGGTTCACGGTGTCGCCGATAACCGTATATTCCTTGCGCCGGGGCGAGCCGATATTGCCGGCGACGACCTCGCCGAAATGAATGCCGATACCGATGCGCAGCGGCCAGCTCGTCTGCGCGTTGATGCGGTCCATCGCGCTCAGCATCTCGCGGCCTGCGGCAACGGCACGCTGCGCCGCGTCGGAGGCCTCCAGCGGCGCGCCGAACAGGGCGAGAAAGCCATCGCCGAGGAACTTGTTCACAATGCCGCCGTGACGGTCGAGAATGTCCACCAGCACCGCAAAGGCGCCGTCGAGGCGGTCGACCACCTCCTGCGGGGTGCGCGACTGCGCACCGGCGGTGAAGCCGCGGAAATCGACGAACATCACCGCGACGCGGCGGACGTCACCGCCTCCGCTGGTGCCCGCCGCCATCAACTGCTCCACAACTTGCGGAGAGACGTGCTGACCGAACAGGTTCGTCACCCGGTCGCGCGCGGTCGCCGCCGCAATGCTCGCGGCAAACTGGCGGCGCAGCTGAGCGCCGACGGCACCCGCCAGCACGCCACAGATCAGGATGACGACGCTGCGCACGGCGTGGAAATAGATCAGCGGGTCGCCAGCCTCGTCGGCCGCGTTGTAGTGCAGCGCGACGGACAGAAGCCCGGCTGCGGCCACGAAACCCGTGAAGGCAGAGAGCCAGAAGTCGAGCCGCAGGGTCGAAAGGATGACGAAGATGAAGTACATCAGCGGCACCGCGAAGCCGAGGGCCTGGCTTGCGCCCATGGTCCGGGTCTGCAGGACCAGGATCACCGTGGGCAGCGAGGTCTCGATCAGCGTGCCGATATAGCGCCGGATCACCGGCAGGTCGCGATCGAGCCGGAGGTTCTTCCTGATCTGGGTGTGAACCCAGACCTCGAAGAGAATAAAGCCGCCGAGAAGGCCGTAGACTTCGACAAGCCCCTCCGTTCCGCGCCACACCCGGTTCACCACACTGGGGTCGACCAAATAGAGTGCGGTGAGCAGCAACATCATGACGCAGCCCGTCGCGATCAGCGCCCGCACCCGGAGCAGCTCGGTGCGCAGCACCTCCCGCGTCAGCTCGCGCTCGAAATCCTCCGATAGCACGGCATGCTGCCGTGTCCTCCTGCTCGCAAACCTGACCATGCCGCCCCTCGATTCCGGCGGCATTGTGCCTCAATCCAGCGTGCGGCGGAAGCGCGTCACGGCGATGGTCATGGCGAGCAGCATCAGGGCCGCCAGCGCCAACGTGTCGAAGCGCACATTCTGCATGGTCGCGCCCTTCAGCATGATGGCGCGGACGATGCGCAGATAATGGGTCAGCGGCAGGCATTCACCGACATATTGCGCCCAGGCCGGCATCCCTGCGAACGGGAACATGAAGCCGGACAGCAGGATGCTCGGCAGAAAGAACATGAACGACATCTGTATCGCCTGCAGCTGGTTCTGCGCAATGGTGGAGAACGTGTAACCAATCGCGAGATTTGCGGCGATAAAGAGGGTCGAGAGTGTCGCCAACAGGAGCAGATTGCCGAGCACGGGCACGCCGAACAGGAACACTCCGATATTGACGATCAGGAAGGCTTGAATGAAGCCCACCAGGATGTAGGGAATGATCTTGCCGAGCATGACCTCGACCGGCTTGATCGGCATCGACAACAGGCTTTCCATGGTGCCGCGTTCAATCTCGCGCGTCACCGATAGTGCCGTGAAGATCAACATGGTCATGGTAAGGATGGTGCCGACCAGTCCCGGCACGATGTTGAGGCGTGACTCCGCAGCCGGATTATAGCGGGCATGAGCCCGGATCTCGAACGGCAGCGCCGGCGCATCGCCGATATAGAGATCGTGCTGGAGAGCGGTCTGCACGAGCATCCCGAGCGAGCCGAGTGCGGAGCTTGCGGCGACCGGATCGGTGGCGTCGGCTGCGACCAGCAGCGCCGGCTTGTCGCCACGCCGCACCGCCCGTTCGAAGCCGCGCGGGATCTCGACGCCGAACAGCACCTTGCCGGACTTGAGCAGGTTGTCGAAATCGTCCACGTCGTGCACTTCGTAGACGAAGCGGAAATAGGCGGTATTCTCCAACGCTTTCAGGACCGAGCGGGCGAGATCAGATTCCTCCTGAATTAGCACCGCGCTCGGCAGATGGTGCGGCGTGGTGTTGATGGCATAGCCGAACAGCAGAAGCTGCATCACCGGGATCGCCACGATCATCGCGAACGAGACGCGGTCCCGCCGAAGCTGAATGAACTCCTTCGCCATCATGGCATAGGTGCGGCGCCAGAAGCCGAAGCGGTCGCGGATTTCCCGCTCGGGGCCGGTTGCTTGGATGGTGCTCATTGGAAATTGTCCCTGGAGCGGTTCATCAATTCGATGAATACATCTTCCAGCGATGGATGCGATTTCTGCCAGTGCAGGCCACTCGTCTCACGCCACGGCGCGATGCTGGCTTCGAGCGCCGCAACGTCGCGGCCAGAGACGTGCAGCGAGGTGCCGAACGGGGCCACCATGTCCACTCCGGGCTTGCCGTCGAGCTCGGCCGCGAGCCCGCCCAACTCGCCGGTGACGGTGTAGGTCGTCAGCGCGGACTTCGCGATCACCTCGTCCACGGTCCCGCGCGCCAGCAGGTGACCGTAGGCGATATAAGCGATCTCGTGGCACCGCTCGGCCTCGTCCATGTAATGGGTCGAGACCAGCACGGTGAGGCCCTCGGCGGCGAGTGCGTGGATCTCGTTCCAGAAATCGCGCCGCGCCTTGGGGTCGACGCCGGCGGTGGGCTCGTCGAGCAGCAACAGTTGTGGGTTGGGCAGCGTGCAGGCTCCGAGAGCCAGCCGCTGTTTCCAGCCGCCGGAGAGCTCGCCCGCAAGCTGCCCCTCGCGCCCTGAGAGCCCGAGCCGCTTGACCATGTCGCGCGCGGCGCCGCGCGCATCGGCCAAACCATAGAGCCGCGCGACGAATTCGAGGTTCTCGCGCACGGAGAGATCCTGATACAGGCTGAAGCGCTGGGTCATATAGCCGACCTGGCGCTTGATCTTCTCGGCATCGCGGCGGATGTCGTAGCCGAGGCAGGTGCCCTCGCCGCTATCCGGCGTGAGCAGCCCGCAGAGGATGCGGATGGTCGTGGTCTTGCCCGAGCCGTTGGGGCCGAGGAAGCCGTAAATCGAACCGCGCCTCACCTGCATCGACAGATCGTGCACGACCTCGCGGCCGCCGAACGATTTGCTCAGGCCCTTGACGTCGATCGCGATGCCGTTGCCGCCGTTCATCGCTTGTCCGCCACTGGAGTCTTGGGATTGAGATAGACGTTGATCGGCTGTCCGACCCGCAGCGCGTCGGGACGCGAGGGCCGCGCCTGGATCAAATAGACCAGCTTGTTGCGCTCATCGAGGCTGTAGATGACGGGCGGGGTGTATTCGGCCGAGGTCGCGATGAAATAGATCTTCGCGGTGAGATCGGCCGCGCAATTGTCGCAGGAGACGCGCACCGTATCGCCGATCGCAAGCTTCGGCAGCGCCGTTTCCGGCACGAAGAAGCGCACCTTCATGTTGCCGGGCGGCATGATCGACAGCACCGGCCGCTGCGCCGCCACCATCTCCCCCTCGCGGAAATAGATCTGCTGGATAGTGCCTGCCACGGGCGCAAAGCCCTTGCGCCGCGCCATCCGCGTTTCCGACGTCGCCACCCGCGCTTCCGCGACACGCAACGCAGAGACGGCGGAATCGAGATTGGCCTGCGTGCCCGAGCCGGTCTTGCTCAGTGAGGCCGCGCGATCATAGGTCTGCTGCGCGTTCGCCAGCGTCGCCTTTTGCTGGTTCAGATCGGCAAGCTGAAGGTCGTCGTCGACGGAATAGAGGGCCTCGCCGACCTTGACTTCATCGCCCTCGCGGACATTGAGCTTCGTCACCCGCCCCGCTTCGTCCGGACTGACGAAGATCATGTCGGCCTCGATCCAGCCCTGAAAGCCCGGATCGCGCTTCTCGTTGCACCCGGCAAGCGAGGTTGCGAGCAGGATAGCCAGTGCAATACCGAGAATTGCTTGCGACGACCTCATGTCGTCCTCCGTTCGCCAAAAATCAAATCGAGATGGACCCGCAGCATGTCCTGCGCGTCGAGCGGCGCGTGCCGCGCAAATAAGCTCTGCCAGATCACCGCGATCATCGCCGGCGCGACCAGTATCTGCGGATAGCGCGCGAGGTCCTTCTGGCGGATCTCGCCGCGGGCGATGCCGAGCTCGATCAGCCCGCGCATGGCGGCGATGCCGCGCGAGACGACCTCGCGGTAGTAGAAGTCGGCGACGGCCGGAAAGCGCGGCCCCTCAGCCACGATCAGCCGCACCAGGTCGCCGCGCCTGGTGCCGATGACCTCTTTGAGGAAGTTGCCGGCAAAGGCCTCGATGAGGTCGCGCACTGAGCCCGTCGGCGGCGGCAGCGCAGTCAGCCGCGCCACGACCGGCACGATCACGATGCGCACCAGCTCCTCGAACATCGATTCCTTGTCCTTGAAGTGCAGATAGATCGTGCCCTTGGCGACACCGGCGCGCTTGGCGATATCGTCGAGCCGCGTTGCGGCAAAGCCGCGGCCGATGAATTCCTCCATCGCCGCCTCCACGATCGCCGCGCGCCGCTCCAGCGCGCGCGTGGCGCGGTTCGAGGCGGGCATCTCTCCGCGGGCCGCGGACACATGGTCCCCGCTTCCTGCAGGCGGCCTGGAGAGTTTGGTGGACTTCCTCGGCATGAGGACATTTATGACTGACTAGTCAGTCATGGTCAAGTGATGAGTCAAGCTGGATTCAGCCACCAAATTAGTATTGACTAATGCATTAGCATCGACTAATTAGACGAGATGATTGAAGCCGCCCCAAACCCCGTCACCACCGTGATGCGCGCTCTGGCCGACCCGACGCGCCGGGCGGTGTTCGAGCGCGTGTTCGAGAGCAAGGAGATCAGCGTCGCCGAGCTGACGCGGGGCAGCGGCGTGACCCAGGGCGCGATCTCACAGCACCTGAAGTCCCTCAAGCAGGCCGGCCTTGTCGCCGAGCGCGCCGAGGGCCGCAACGTCTACTACCGCGCCGCGCCGCAAGGGCTCGAGCCCCTGGTCACCTGGATGGACCATTACGGCGTGTTCTGGCGCGAGCGTTTCCAGAACCTGCGTGACCTGTTGAAGGAGATCGATCCGTGAGTGCAGTTGCTTCCAAAGTCCAAACTCAAGACATCGTCATCGACGAGGTCTTCCCTCACGCCATCGCGACGATCTGGAAGGCGCTGACCAGCGCCCAATTGATTGCGCGCTGGCTGATGCCGCCGACCGGTTTCGAGGCCGTCGAGGGCAACACCTTCACGTTCAAGACCAATCCGGCCGGCGCCTGGGATGGCACGATCCATTGTCGCGTTCTGGAAGTCGTGCCGAACCAGCGTTTTGCTTATGCCTGGAAGGGCGGTGACGAGAGCAATACCGGTTACGGTTCAGCGCTTGATACGGTCGTCACCTGGTTCCTCACGCCGGTCGAGGCAGGCACGCGCGTGCGCGTGGTGCATTCGGGCTTCGTGACACCAAAGAACGATACTGCTTATCGCAACATGAGCGACGGCTGGGTCAAGGTGCTGCAGCGGCTCGATGCCATCTCGGGCGAAGAGAAGTAAGGACGCATCGCGATGGACAAGCCCCATACCGGCGGCTGCGCCTGCGGCGCGATCCGCTATTCGATTCTGGGTGAGCCGCTGTTCAGCAATCATTGTCAGTGCCGGGACTGTCAGCGGGAGAGCGGCAGCGGCCACGGCTCGTACGCGACGTTCGCGCGGGCCGGCGTTACGGTCACCGGCGAGGCGAAGCATTGGGACATGGTCGGTGACAGCGGCAACGTGAAGACGCGCGGATTCTGCACGCGATGCGGCGTGGCCGTGTATATGACCTTCGCGGCCATGCCCGACATCTTCACCATCCGCGCCGCAAGCCTCGACGAGCCCGCGCGCTACCAGCCGCAAGTTGTTACCTACGCCGCGCGCGGGCACGGCTGGGATCATCTCGATCCCAGCCTGCCAAAGTTCGCGGGCATGCCGCCTGGATGAGGCTTTAGCCGAAATCCAGCACCATGCGGCCGTCGATCTTGCCGGCCTTCATCCGGTCGAAGACGTCGTTGATCTGCGCAAGCGGCACCTTCGTCACTTCGGCCTTCACCTTGCCATCCGTGGCGAACGCGACGGCTTCGTCGAGGTCGCGCCGCGTGCCGACGATCGAGCCGCGCACCGTGATGCGCTTGAGGACGACGTCGAAGATCGGCGTCGGGAATTCACCCGGAGGCAGGCCGACGAGGCTGACGGTGCCCTTCCGGCGCACCATCTTCAGCGCCTGCGCAAAGGCGGCGGTCGAGACCGCCGTCACCAGCACGCCGTGAGCCCCGCCGCCGGTTGCCTTCAGCACCTTGTCCACCGCGCCATCCGCGAGCGCGTTGACCGCGAGATCCGCGCCCGTTTCACGCGCCAACGCGAGCTTGTCCTCGGCGATGTCGATGGCGGCGACCTTGAGTCCCATCGCCTTGGCGTACTGGATCGCGACATGACCAAGCCCGCCGACGCCTGAGATCACCACCCACTCGCCGGGCCTGGCTTCCGTCTCCTTCAATCCCTTGTAAGTGGTGACACCGGCGCACAGGATCGGCGCGATGGCGGCAAAATCGACCGTCGCCGGCAGCTTTGCGGCGAAGGCGGCCGAGGCGATGACATATTCGGCGAAGCCGCCGTTGACGCTGTAGCCGGTGTTGTGCTGGTGCTCGCACAGGGTCTCCCAGCCGGTCTCGCAATATTCGCAGGACATGCAGGCGTCATGCAGCCAGGCGACGCCGACGGCATCTCCGACTTTCAGATTTTTCACGCCGGACCCGAGCGCAGCAACAATGCCGGCAGCCTCGTGGCCGGGAATGAAGGGCGGCACCGGCTTCACCGGCCAGTCGCCGGACGCCGCATGCAGATCGGTGTGACAGACGCCGCAAGCCTTCACCTTGACCAGAACCTCGCCGGGACCGGGCTGCGGCACCGGCACGTCCTCGATCACCAGTGGCTTGCCGAATTGCTTGACGATTGCGGCTTTCATGGTCGGCATCTGTCTGCTCCTTTGCACTTTGTGAAGCAGAATAGCGGCGCCGCCCGGTGCACCTTTGACGGGGGTCAAACAGCACAAAGTTTGCGCAACACCAGCTCCATCATGACACCACGATGACGCCGCGTGGAATGTCGAGGTGTCAGCTATGGAACTTCAGGCCGTCGAGGATCTTGTCGATCACCTTGCGCTCGGCGCGCATGGCAATCCCGACGAGATTGAGATCCGCACGCGCCACTGCCCTCACCGCCTCGCGGTTGGCGGCATCGTGCGTGGTGCTGAACATGTCCTCGGTATAGACCGCCGGCTTGACGTTGCGCGCGAGCGCACGGTCCAGCGCGCGCGACAACGCCGGACCGTCGGCGCCATAGATCAGGATCGGCTGGCCGATCAGCGCATGATATTTCGTGCCTGAGGCGTCTTCATAGGCTTCGCCGATGCATTCGGGAAAGGCCGCGGCGATGCCGCTCGTGAGAAAGGACGCGACGTTGAGCTTCTGCCAGGCCTGAAGATCGGTGCGGATCACGACTGCGATCTTGGTATCGAACTGCATGCAATTCCTCGACTGTCATTCCTGGGCGCGCCACTTGGCGCGAGCTCTGATGCGCAATTGCGCATCGAGAATCCATACTCACGATGGTGGTTATGGATTCCGGGCTCGATGCTACGCATCGCCCCGGAATGACAGCAAGATAGATGGACGGAATCAACCCTTGGCGTCGCAGGCCCAGGCGCGGATCACGCATTCCTTGCCGCCGTATTTGTAGCATTCACGCGTGGCGGCGTTGAGCGAGGCGGAGATCTTCGGCTTGACGGCGTAGCCATAAGCACCGCAGGGGTTCGCCATATCGACCGACATTGCCGCGCAGGCGCGCTTCATCGTCACGGTCGTGCAATCGCCCTTGCACTGCTTCTGAGCCGCGGCGCGCGCCTCGTGCTCATGGCCATAATCATAGGCCTGGCCATACGCGCCGCATTTGCCGACCGCGAACGCGCCGGCGGCATGGGCTTCGGTGATGTAGCGGGCGCCGGTGACAGCAACTGACAAGACAAAGCAAAACATCGCGCAGCGGCGCGCGACGACGTTCGAAGCCATGGAAAAACCCCTCCCCCCAAGGCAGGTGGAGGAACTCTAAGCGGCGGTCGTTTCCACTTGGTGAACGGGTGGTTGAAAAGCCGTACGGGCGAAACGACCGTATACACCTTTTAGTTGTATTCTTTAATCGCTTTATTTAAAGTAGTTGAACTGTAGACTCCCGCAGAGGGCCGGAGGAAACGACCATGCGTCAAATCAACGGAATGCTCCTGGCAATGATTGCGTCGGCGTCCCTGATCGGACCCTTGCCGGCACATGCGCAATCGGTGAACTGGACCTGGACCAACCAGTACGGCTCGATCCTGGCCATCACCAGCTTCAACCAGAATACGGGCGCGATGACGGGGACCTACACCAACAACGCAGCAAACAGCTGCGATGAGGGCAAGCCGCTGCCTGTGACGGGCTGGCTGGCTTATGGCAACACGGGCACTGCGATCAGCTTCTCGGTGAATTTCCTCGGCTGTGGTTCGACCACGGTCTGGACCGGACAGCTCAACGCCTCAACCGGCTTTCAGGGACTGTGGTATCTATCCCTCGGCGAAGCCGTCGCATGGAACGGCATCAGTGCCGGCGCAGACACATTCACGTTCAGCAGCGGCGACAAGGCGCAGCTGACGAAGCAAGGCGTCGAGCTGAAAGCCGGCGGGGTCGAGAAGCTGTCGAATACCAAGAAGTAGGCGAGCGGCGGGGAGTAGCTTCGTGGAATGGGTTAGCCGAAGGCGTAACCCACCTCGCCCGCGGCATGGTGGGTTACGCCTTTCACTTGCGCTCGTTGCGCCACCTACGATGTGATCGGCTAACCCGCCCCACGGCACTACCCCCGCCGGGCCGCTTCAAGCGCCTGCGGCGTGTCGATGTCGAGGAAGGCGCTGTCGCCGTCGACGGGCACTTCGGCCACCGCCTCGGTGTGCTTGGCGATCAGGTGCCGCGCGCCGACGTCGCCGTCGAGCGTCATCAATTCCTTGAAGAATCGGCGCGACCACAGCACGGGATTGCCGCGTTGCCCCTCGCTGACGGGCACGACGATGAGATTGCCGCGGTCGGGCGCAAAACTGTCGATGAGACGGTCGATCAGGCCGGCATCGATCAGCGGCATGTCGCCGAGACACACCACGGCGCCATCACAGCTCTCCGGCACGGCCGCGATGCCTGATTTGACCGAGCTGGCGATGCCGCTTGCGAAGTCCGGATTGCGCACGAATTTCACCTTCAGGCCTTGCAGTGCCTGCTCGACCAGTTCGGCCTGATGCCCGGTGACGACGATCACCTCGGACGCCTTGGAGGCCAGCGCCTGCTCGGTCGCGAGGCGCACCAGCTTCTTGCCATCGAGTTCGGCGAGCAGCTTGTTCGGTCCGCCCATCCGGGTCGAACGGCCTGCCGCGAGCACGATGGCCGCGACCTGGCTGTTGCCCTCGGTCTCGGGTTTTGCGCGCGGCTGCGGGCGCGTGACGATCTCCATCAGGAGGCCGCCGACGCCCATGCCCATCAGCTCAGTGCGCGTCACCTTGATGCCGGCGAGAAGCCGCATCAAGACCCAGTCGAACCCGTTCTCGACCGGCGAGCGCGCGCAGCCCGGTGCGCCCAGCACCGGCACGCCGCTGGCGCGCGCGATCAGCAACAGATTGCCGGGATCGACCGGCATGCCGAAATGCTCGATCTCGCCGCCGATCCCGGTGACGGCCGCGGGGATCACGTCGCGGCGATCGGCGATCGCGGACGCCCCGAACACGATGACGAGTTCGGCCCCGAGCGCGAGCAATTCCTTGATCGCGGCCGACAGCTCGCGTTCATCGTGCTGGACACGCCGCTCGGCGATGATGCTGGCGCCCGCGGGCGCGAGCCGCTCGGCGGTGACGCGCAGGGTCTTGTCGATCACCTTGGAGGACAGCCCCGGCAGCAGGGTCGAGACCACGCCGACGCGCTGGATCACGTAAGGCGCGATCTTCAGCACGTCCTTGCCCGCCGCCTTCACGGCGGCATCGCGCAAGCTCCCTTCGATGCCGAACGGAATGATCTTGACGGTGCCGACCATCTCGCCCTCGACCACCGGCTTGTAGGCGGAGAGCGTCGCAAAGGTGATGGCCTCGTCGACATTGTTGATGCGGTCGACCGCGGCGCGGTCGATCACCAGCACGCCCGGACGCGCGGCGAACAGGTTGGCGCGGCCGGTGAAGGCGCGCTCGACATGGATGCCCTCGCCGCCGACGGCAAGCGCGATGCTCGCGGCCGCGACGTCCTCGGAGACGTCACCCGCCTCCATGCGCACCACGACGATGTCCTTGATGCCGGCGCGCGTCAGCTGCTCGACCTCGGCGGGGCCGATCGTCGTGCCTTTCTTCAGCACCAACGGTCCCTGCCGCAGGGTGTGGACGGTCACCCCGCCGATCGCATCCTTGGGGCTCGCCGGTCCGAATTTCATGCGGCTTCTTCTTTTTCTTTGGGAGGCAGGCGGAGCACCGCCGTGATCTCCGCCATGATCGCGACCGCGATCTCGGACGGAGAGACCGCGCCGATCGCGAGCCCGATCGGCGCGTGAATGCGCGCGATGTCGCTCTCCTTCGCACCCTGCGCCCGCAGCCGGTCGCCGCGCTTGGCGTGCGTTTTCCGTGAGCCGAGCGCGCCGATATAGAAGCAGCCGCGTTCGAAAGCGTGCAGCAGCGCGGGGTCGTCGATCTTGGGATCGTGCGTCACCGCGACGAACGCAGTGTAAGCATCGACATTGAGCGGCGGCAGCGCGGTATCAGGCCATTCGGCCACCAGCGGAATATCGGGGAAGCGCTCGGGGCTGGCAAACGCCGTGCGCGGATCGACCACGGTGACGTCGTAGCCGAGCGAGCGCGCCAGCGGCGCGAGGGCCTGGCTGATATGGACCGCGCCGACGATGACGAGCTTTGCGGTCGGGGCGTAGACGTTGAGGAACAGCTTCTTGCCGCCGGCTTCGACACTGGCGCTCTTGCCCATGCGAAGCTGTTTCTCCAGCTCCGCACGCAGCGGATCTCTGGCAAAATCCTTCGCCTTCACCAGGCGCTGCTCGCCGCTCTCGGTGTCCGTCACCAGGATCGCCGGCCGGCGGGCGGCCCGCTCGGCATTGAGTTCGTGCAGGATCTCGAGCTTCACGGCTAGCCGACCTTCTCGACGAAGACGCGGATGGTGCCGCCGCAGGACAGCCCGACATTCCAGGCGGCTTCGTCCGCGACGCCGAACTCCAGCATCCTGGGCTTGCCGCTCTGGATCACATCCATGGCCTCGGTGACCACGGCCCCCTCGACGCAGCCGCCGGAGACCGAGCCCAGGAAGGTGCCCTCGTCATTGATGACGAGGCTCGAGCCCGCCGGGCGCGGCGCCGAGCCCCAGGTCTCCACCACGGTAGCCAGCGCGACGCCATGGCCGGCCTTCTGCCAGTCCTCCGCCGCCTTCAGGATATCCTCGTCGCGATCGAGCATGGGTAGCCTCTCAAGCTGCGGAGCGGATCAGGCTGCGGTGATGCGGCGGCAGCGGCCGGGAGAGCGTCGTGATCAGCTCCTGGATCGAACTCAAATTATGCACGGGGCGGAATTCGTCAACGTGCGGGAGCATCATTTTGATGCCCTGCGCCTTGGCCTCGAAGCCGCCGAACCGCAAGAGCGGGTTGAGCCAGATCAGCCGGCGGCAGGAGCGGTGCAGCCGGTCCATCTCGAAGGCAAGCCTGGAATCGGCCTCCCGCTCCAGCCCGTCGGAGATCAAGAGCACGATGGCACCCTGGCTCAGAACGCGGCGCGCCCACAATTTGTTGAAGTTGTGCAGCGAGGCCGAGATCCGCGTACCGCCGGCCCAGTCCTCGACCGAGGCCGAGCAGCTCGCCAGCGCCTCGTCAGGATCGCGCTGGCGCAGCGCGCGGGTGACGTTGGTGAGACGGGTGCCGAACAGGAACACCGAGACGCGCTTGCGCGCATCTCCGATGGCATGGAGGAAATGCAGGAACAGGCGGGTGTACTCGCTCATCGAGCCCGAGATATCGAGCAGCGCCACGATCGGCGCCGGCTTCTCGATCCGCCCGAGGCGATGGATGTCGATGATGTCGCCCCCGGTGCGTAAGGATGCGCGCAGCGTGCGGCGCAGGTCGAGGCGAAGCCCGCGCGAATCGGGCAGGTAGCGGCGCGTCAAAAGCTCGGCCTGCGGCAACCTCATCCGCTCGACGGCACGCAGCGCCTCGGTGATCTCGGCTGCACTCATCTGCGCAAAATCCTTCTTCTGGAGGATTTCCCTGTCGGAAACCGACAGGCGCAGATCCTGCTCCTGGTGCTGCGGCGTCTCTGTCATGCGCGGCTGCGACATCGCCTCCTGGACGCGGCGGGAGCCTGCCTGCGGCTTCTTCTTGGCCTCGTCCGGCAGCGGTACCGAATCCAGCATGTGCTTCCACTCCTCGGAGGCGCGGAAGAACAAATTGAAGGCTTGCTTGAAAATCAGCGCATGCTCATGGCGCTTGACGAAGATCGCCTCCAGCGTGGTGAAGACGTCGGCGCGGTTGCCGATGTCGATCGCCTGGAGCGCGCTCATGGCATCGATGACCGCGCCCGGCCCGACCGGCATGCCCGCAGCGCGCAGCGCGCGGGCGAAGCCGACGATGTTGTCGGCGAACTGCTCGGTCTTGTCGGGCGCCAGGTGGTTGATGGCCATGGTGTGTGTCGCCCTGCCGTCATTCCGGGGCACGCGAAGCGTGAACTCGGAATCTCGAGGTTCCGGGTTCGATGCTGCGCATCGCCCCGGAACGACCCAACTAATTCTCGCTCGTCGCGTCCTTCAGCACCTTCTGCAAGGTGTCGCCCTGCATCCGGGTGATGTCGTCTTGATATTTGAGTAACGCGCCCAGCGTGTCGCCGACCACTTGCGGGGTCAGCGAGCGGGCATCGAGCTCGGACAAAGCGGTGGCCCAGTCGATGGTCTCGGCGACGCCTGGCGACTTGTAGAAGTCCTGGTCCCGTAGCGCCTGCACGAAGCGCACGACTTGCTGCGACAGCTTTGCGGAGATGCCGGGCACGCGCGACTTGACGATCGCAAGCTCGCGCTCGGCGGCGGGATAATCGACCCAGTGATAGAGGCAGCGCCGCTTCAGCGCGTCGTGAATCTCGCGGGTGCGGTTGGAGGTGATGATGACGATCGGCGGGTTTGGCGCCTTCACGGTGCCGAATTCGGGGATGGTCACCTGGAAGTCGCTGAGGATTTCGAGCAAGTACGCCTCGAATGCCTCGTCGGCCCGGTCGAGCTCGTCGATCAACAGCACCGGTGGCCCCGCGACGTCGGGCTCCAGTGCCTGGAGCAGCGGCCGCTTGATCATGTAGCGGTCGGCGAAGATGTCAGAGGAGAGCTGATCGCGATCGGTGTCGCCGGCGGCTTCCGCCATCCGGATCGCGATCATCTGCGCGGCGCTATTCCACTCGTAGACCGCCGAGGAGACGTCGAGGCCTTCGTAGCACTGCAGGCGGATCAGCTTCCGTCCCAGCGCCGCCGACAGCACCTTTGCGATCTCGGTCTTGCCGACGCCGGCTTCGCCTTCCAGGAACAGCGGCCGGCCCATCCGCAGCGACAGGTACGTCACCGTCGCCAGCGAGCGCTCGGCGAGATAGCCGCGCGAGGTCAAGAGTTCGAGCATCGCATCGACCGATGCCGGCATGGCACCGGAAGTATTGGCCACTGAAGTCATGAAAGGCCAGTCTCTGTTACGCCCTCACAGGGCAAGCATCGGGCCCGTCGGTGGCCCGCTCATTCCTTGGCGTTGGCCGCATCGACGGCGCGCCGTGTCAGCACGCCGATGAGATGCGCGCGGTATTCGGCACTGCCGTGGATGTCGCTGTTGAGGCCTTCCGCCGGCACGTTGATGCCATCAAGCGCCTTCGCCGAGAAGCGCTTCTTCAGCGCTTCCTCGAACGCGGTAACCCGGAACACGCCTTCGGAGCCGGCGCCGGTCACGGCCACCCGCACGTCCGACGGACGCCGCGCCACGAACACGCCGACCAGCGCATAACGGGAGGCCTGGTTGCGGAACTTGATGTAGGCCGCCTTCTTCGGCAGCGGGAACATCACCTTGGTGATGATCTCGTCGGCTTCGAGCGCCGTCGTGAACAGTCCCTGGAAATACTCTTCGGCCTTGAGGCGGCGCTTGTTGGTGACGATGGTCGCGCCCAGCGCCAGCACGGCAGCCGGATAGTCCGCGGTCGGATCGTTGTTGGCGAGCGAGCCGCCGATCGTACCCTTGTGACGCACGGCCGGATCGCCGATCTGGCTCGCGAGATTGGCCAACGCCGGGATCGCCTCGCCGACGATCGCAGAGCTGGCGACCTCGGCGTGCTTGGCGGTGGCGCCGATCACCAGCGAACGGCCCTTCATCTCGATCGTGTCGAGCCCCTCGATATGGGAGAGGTCGACCAGATGCGGGGGGCTCGCCAGACGCTGCTTCATGACGGGAATCAGCGTGTGGCCGCCGGCGATCACCTTGGCGTCTTCGTTCTTCACCAGGAGGTTGGCGGCCTGCCGAACGGTCCCGGGGCGATGATATTTGAATTCGTACATCTGAATGTCCTGATCGCGGGATGCGCGTTACGCGAGGTCGGATTTCGCCATCGCCTTGGCGCCGGCGGAGATCGAGGCGACGATGTTCTGGTAGCCGGTGCAGCGGCAGAGATTGCCTTCTAGTTCTTCCCGGATCGTATGGTCGTCGAGCTCGTGGCCCTTGCGGTGCACGATGTCGATCGCAGTCATGATCATGCCCGGCGTGCAGAAACCGCACTGCAGGCCATGGTGCTCGCGGAAGGCCTCCTGCATCGGATGCAGCGGCGCGCCGTCCGCGGCCAGTCCCTCGATCGTCTTCACTTCGTGGCCATCGGCCATCACCGCAAGCGTGGTGCAGGACTTCACGGCCTTGCCGTCGAGATGCACGACACAGGCGCCGCACTGCGAGGTATCACAGCCGACATGGGTGCCGGTCAGGCGCAGATTCTCGCGCAGGAACTGCACCAGCAGGGTGCGAGGATCGACGTTGGCCGTAACAGGATTGCCGTTCACGATGAGGGAGATTTTTGCCATAAGCACTCTCTATCAGCGCCCCGACGGGTCCCATCGAAGCGGTTCTTATAATTATTCCAACCCATCATATGGGCCATTATGCGCCGGGGCAACATCGCCTGGGACGCAAGGCGCCATGCCGAAGGCGATGACCTTCAGCTCTGTACAGCCTTGGCGAAGTTCGCGAAAAACTCGTCGGCGAGCTTCTTGGCGGCGCCATTGATGAGGCGCTGGCCGAGCTGCGCCAACTTGCCGCCGATCTGCGCCTCGACGTCGTAGGAGAGCAGCGTGCCGCCGTCCTTCTCCGCCAGCTTGACCGCCGCGCCGCCCTTGGCGAAGCCGGCGACCCCGCCCTCGCCCTCACCAGAAATCTTGTAGCCGTTCGGCGGATCGAGATCGCTGAGTGTGACCTTGCCCTTGAAGCGCGCCGACACCGGGCCGACCTTCATTTTCGCCGTTGCGCGAAAGCCGCCGTCGTCGGTCTTCTCCAGCTCTTCGCAGCCGGGAATGCAGGCCTTCAGCACCTCCGGATCGTTGAGCTTGGCCCACACGGCCTCACGCGGCGCCGCAAGCTGGACTTCGCCGTTCATTGTCATGGCCATGGGTGCCTCCCGGATCGCGTAACTATTGTGCTGATCAAGTAACGCAGGGACGCGGCAAAGGAAAGGCCGGAGCCCGGTCATGTGCAATGCATATTCGCAACTGCAAAAAGAAGTGTGCGGGCGGTTGGGGATTGGCACGGCCGGGCCATGATGATTAGGTCGCGCGCACAATGAGCACATCCCTCTCCCCCCTGCTCGCACCGATGCTGTCGAGCGCCGCCATGCGCGCGGTCTGCGACGACCGGTCGACCCTGCAGAACATGCTTGATTTCGAGGCAGCCCTGGCACGCGCCGAGGCCGCCGCGGATGTGATTCCGGCATCCGCCGTGGGCCCGATCGAGGCCGCGTGCAAGGCCGATTCCTTTGACATGGCCGCACTGGCGGAGGCCGCGACGCGATCGGGCAATCTCGCGATTCCCCTGGTCAAGACGCTGACCGCCGATGTCCGCAAGGCCGACAAGGAGGCCGCGCGCTACGTGCATTGGGGCGCCACCAGCCAGGATGTCATCGACACCGCAACCATGCTCACGCTTCGCGCCGGCATCGAAGCGCTGGACGCCGACCTCGGCCGCGCCATCAAGGGCTTTGCCGCACTGGCGCGCAGCCATCGCAATACTGCGATGGTGGCACGGACCTGGCTTCAGCACGCGCTGCCGATGCCCTTCGGCCTGAAGGCCGCCGAATATGCCTCGAGCCTTGCCCGCGCCCGCTGCCGGCTGCGGCGGCTCCGCCGCGAGGGCCTCGCGCTGCAATTCGGCGGCGCCGTCGGCACGCTCGCGGCCCTCGGCGACAAGGGGCTTGCCGTGGCGCAACGTCTCGCCCGGGAGCTCGATCTGCCGCTGCCCGAAGCGCCCTGGCACACCCATCGCGACCGGATCGCGGAGGCCGCTTCCTACCTCGCTATTCTCGCGGGAAGCTGCGGCAAGATCGCTCGCGACGTCTCGCTGTTGATGCAGACCGACGTCGCCGAAGCGTTCGAACCGGCCGGCGAAGGCCGCGGTGGCTCCTCGACCATGCCGCATAAGCGCAACCCGGTCGCTGCCGCAAGCGCGCTGGGCGCCGCCACCATGGCTCCGCAGCTTGCGGCGACGATCTTCGCGGCCCAGGTGCAGGACCACGAGCGCAGCGCCGGCCCGTGGCATGCCGAATGGCCGACGCTGCCGCAATTGATGCTGGTCACTTCGGGCACGCTCGCCGCCATCGTCGACATCGCGGAGGGCCTCGACGTCGACACCGCGCGCATGCGCAGCAATCTCGATGCGACGCACGGGCTGATCATGGCGGAGGCGGTCACCTTTGCGCTGGCCGAGACGATCGGCAAGAGCGATGCGCATCATCTCGTCGAGGCCGCCAGCAAGCGCGCGGTCGCCGAGAAGAAGCATCTGCGCGAGGTGCTGTCGGCCGATTCGCAGGTCATTGCGCAGCTTTCGCCGGAAAAAATTGCGGCATTGTTCGAGCCGATGGCCTATCAAGGGGCTTCCCAAGCCCTGATCGATCGGCTGCTCGACAGCCTCGACCGCGAATGAGAACCGCAAGATACGACGGAGACGCCGCATGCCCATGATCGATGCCGACGGTTGCCTGCTCAACGTCTCCGTCGAGGGCCGCGACGGCGGGCCGACCTTGATGCTGTCCAACTCGCTCGGCTGCACGCTGCAGATGTGGGAGCCGCAGATGAAGGCGCTGACGCAGGTATTCCGCGTCATCCGCTACGACCGCCGCGGCCACGGCAAGTCAACCGTAGCCCCCGGCCCCTACACGATGGAGCGGTTCGGCCGCGACGTGCTCGCGATCCTCGACGACCTCAACATCGAGAAGGTGCATTGGTGCGGCCTGTCGATGGGTGGCATGGTCGGGCAATGGCTGGGCGCCAACGCGCCGGAACGCTTCGGCAAGCTCATTCTCGCCAACACCTCCTGCTACTATGCCGAGCCGACCAAATGGCTGGAGCGCATCGACGCCGTGAAGAAGGGCGGCATCGCCGCGGTCGCCGACGCCGTGATCGCAGGCTGGCTGACGCAGGATTTTCGCGAGCGCGAGCCTGCGATCACCGCAAAGATGAAGTCGATGCTGCTCGCCTCGCCCGTCGAAGGTTATCTCGCCTGTTGCGAGGCGCTGTCGACGCTCGACCAGCGCGCGTTGCTGCCGAAGATCAAGAGCCCGACGCTGGTGATCGCCGGCCGCCACGACGTGGCGACGCCGATCTCGGCTGCCGAGCTGATCCGCTCCAACATTCCCGGCGCCAGCATGACCATCATCGACGCCGCGCACATTTCCAATGTCGAGCAGCCGCACGCGTTCACGGATGCCGTGGTGGGATTCTTGACGCAGCGCTAACAGCTATCGTCATTGCGAGCGCAGCGAAGCAATCCAGGAATCCCTCCGCGGAGAGACCCTGGATTGCTTCGTCGCTCGCTCCTCGCAATGACGAGAGGAGGAAAAAATGGACGACCAGAAGCGCCGCGATGCCGGCATGAACGTTCGCCGAAAGGTGCTGGGCAATGCGTGGGTCGACAAGTCGATCGCGAACCGCAACGCCTTCAACACCGACTTCCAGGACATGATCACGCGCTACGCCTGGGGCGAGATCTGGACGCGGCCGCATTTCGACGAGCGCACACGGCGGGTGCTGGTGATCGGCACCATGGTCGCGCTCGGGCAATGGGACGAATTCCGCCTGCACGTGCGTGCGGCGCTTGCCGAAGGCGGCTTCACGCCCGACGACATCAAGGAAATCCTGCTGCAGCAGGCGATCTATTGCGGCGTGCCGGCAGTGAACCACGCCGTCAAGGAAGCCTCAGCGATTGTGCAGGAGCTCGGCCTGCTCAAGCCCTAGGGGGGCTGCGATCTCGACGGTCTTCGGCGCGGCCTCGGGCCGTTCGATCACCACCACGATGGCGGCGCCGAGCAAGAGCAGCAGCTCGGTGGCGTGCAGCCGGAGCGCGGCCATCTCGCCGACCTTCGAAGCCATGACCATGCTGGCAAACGAGATCAGGCTGCCGATCGCCAGGGCAATGCCAAGCGCCTCGTCGCTGCCGCCATTCTTGCGGATGCGAGGAATGCAGAGCAGCACGAGATAGATCGCAAAGAACGCCACGACCGTCAGCCGGCCCAGCGCAAGCAGCCACGCGGCGCGCACCGTGTCCATGCCAGCCATCTGAAGATGGTCGCTCAGGTACAGGGCAACCGCAACGCTCGGCCGCTCGTAGAGGCCGTGCACCGGTGCGACAATGATATTGAAGGCGACAAGGGCCCAGGCCGGGATGAAATAAGCCGCGAGCAGCGCGCCGTTGACCGAACCGATCCGCCAATTCCTGAACATGCCGCTTCCCGCTTCGCCTGCCGTTCGCCCTCGATCGAAGGCTTTGCGGGGAGCTAACTCGCATCAGACCGGGCCGGCAATTTAAACCCTTTGTTTACCTTAACTGGCCCGCAAACGTCGTCATTCCGGGATGGTGCGCCAGCACCGGCCCGGAATGACTCCTCATTAAGAAAAAGGGCCCCGCCTTTCGGCGGGGCCCCTCACCCTCTTACTCCTCGGCTCCCAAACGCTCTATTCCTGGTCGCGCTGGCCGCCCTGCTGCTGGCCGGGGCGATCGCCCTGACGCATCGGGTCGTTCTGCTGCTGCTGTCCGGGTTTCTGACCACCGCCCTGCTGCTGCCCAGGGCGCTGCTGGCCGGGGTTCTGACTCTGCTGACCCGGAGTCTGGTTCTGCTGCTTCGTCATTCGGGGAACTCCCTTGTTGGACGTCAGAGACGAGACAACGGCCACCGCCCATTTTGGTTGCCGACGGAACCTGGTTCCTCGCAACTGCGGAACCCGAAAGCCAAATGACCTCTGTACAAGACCTCGTGCCGCCGCGTGAGCTGTTGCAGCCGTCAGTTCCCTCCTGTTACAAAACGGAAAGAACGCTTTGGCTGCCGGGGCCCAAGAAAACCACACTCCACCCCACTCTCCTAAGAGCTCCCTTGGAGCCCGCGTCAGGTTTGGTACGGCAGCCCATGGACTATTTCACCCAGCAGCTCATCAACGGTCTCGTCCTGGGCTCGATCTACGGCCTGATCGCGATCGGCTATACGATGGTCTACGGCATCGTCGGCATGATCAACTTCGCCCATGGCGACGTCTTCATGATCGGCGGCTTCATTGCCTTGATCACCTTCCTGATCCTGATCTCGCTCGGGCTGACCGCGATCCCGCTAATCCTGCTGGTGGTGCTGCTGGTCTCGATGGCGATCACCGCGCTCTATGGCTGGACCATCGAGCGCATCGCCTACCGGCCGCTGCGCCATTCCTTTCGCCTCGCGCCGATGCTGTCCGCGATCGGCATGTCCTTCGTGCTGACCAATTATTCGCAGGTTGCGCAAGGCGCGCGCGTCAAGCCGATCCCGCCCTTCATCACCGGTGGCTACACCCTGCATGAGAGCGCGGACGGCTTCGTGATTCAGCTCTCCAACATCCAGATCATGGTGGTCGTCACCACCATCGTGCTACTGGGCCTCTTCACCTGGCTGGTATCGCGCACCCGGCTCGGGCGCGACATGCGCGCCTGCGAGCAGGATCAGACCATGGCGGCGCTGCTCGGCGTCAACGTCGACCGCACCATCTCCATGACCTTCGTGATCGGTGCCGCGCTCGCCGCGGTCGCGGGCCTGATGTACCTGCTCTATTACGGCCTGGTCGATTTCTTCATGGGCTTCGTCGCCGGCATCAAGGCGTTCACAGCCGCCGTGCTCGGCGGCATCGGCTCGCTGCCCGGCGCCATGCTGGGGGGCCTTGCGATCGGCCTGATCGAGACGTTCTGGTCGGCCTATTTCTCGGTCGAATACAAGGACGTCGCGGCGTTCTCGATCCTGATCGTGGTGCTGATCTTCATGCCGACCGGCCTGCTCGGTCGTCCCGAAGTCGAAAAAGTCTGACGGTCGCGCGTGGCAGCTTCCTCACCTATGACCGCCAAACCTGCAATAGGCATCCCCGCCATCCTGAAGACGGCTTTCGTCAACGCGCTGGTCGCGCTGGTGCTGTTCTCGTTGATGGTCGGCATCCGCACCGAGGCGGGCGCCTCCGGCCAGCTCACCTATTGGACGCGCTTCGGCGACCTCGCTTCCCTCGTCGCTGCAGTGTTCGGCGGCTCGATCGTGATCGAGCTGCTGCGGCAATGGATCGGCCCGACCGGCGCCGAGAAACTGGTGCCGCCGGCGGTGCAGAGCGGCATATCGTTCATCGGCCGCTACCTCGCGCCGGCTCTGCTGATCTTCACGCTGCTGGTGCCGGTGATCTTCTATGACCAGCGCTACATCCTCGACCTTGCGATCCTCGTGCTCACCTACGTCATGCTGGGCTGGGGATTGAACGTCGTGGTCGGGCTCGCCGGCCTGCTCGATCTCGGCTACGTCGCCTTCTATGCGGTCGGCGCCTATTCCTACGGGCTGCTTGCGACCAATTTCGGCTGGTCGTTCTGGATCTGCCTGCCGCTCGCCGGCATCCTCGCGGCGTTCTGGGGCGTCCTGCTCGGCTTCCCCGTGCTACGCTTGCGCGGCGACTATCTCGCCATCGTGACGCTCGCCTTCGGCGAGATCATCCGCCTGGTCATCATCAACTGGCAGGATCTCACCGGCGGCCCCAACGGCGTCTCCGGCATTCCCCGCCCATCCTTCTTCGGCATCCCGCTCGACAACAGCGATGACGGCCTCGCCGCCAGGCTCGGCATCGAATATTCGCCGACGCACCGCATCGTCTTCCTGTTCTATCTGATCCTGGCGCTTGCGCTACTCACCAACTGGGCGACGATCCGCCTACGCCGCCTGCCGATCGGGCGGGCCTGGGAAGCCTTGCGCGAGGACGAGGTCGCCTGCCGCGCGCTCGGCATCAACACCACGACCACCAAGCTGACGGCGTTCGCGACGGGTGCAATGTTCGGCGGCTTCGCCGGCGCCTTCTTCGCCACCCGCCAGGGCTTCATCAGCCCGGAATCCTTCACCTTCCAGGAATCGGCGCTGGTGCTCGCCATCGTCGTCCTCGGCGGCATGGGCTCGCAGCTCGGCGTCGCGCTGTCGGCGCTCGCCATGATCGGCGGCTTCGAGCTGTTCCGGAGCCTCGAGACCTATCGCATGCTGGTGTTCGGCATGGCCATGGTGCTGATCATGATCTGGCGGCCGCGTGGCCTGATCGGCCATCGCGCCCCGACCGTCTATCTGACCAAGGCGCAGGCGATCTCCTCCGACCTCGTCAAGGAAGGGCATGGATGAGCGGCGACAAGATGAGCGAAAAGATTCTTGGCGTCGACCGGCTCACCATGCGCTTCGGCGGCATCGTCGCCGTGCAGGACCTGTCGTTCTCGGCGGCGCGGAAGAAGATCACCGCCCTGATCGGACCGAACGGCGCCGGCAAGACCACCGTGTTCAACTGCATCACCGGCTTCTACAAACCGAGCGGCGGCGCCATCCGCCTCACCCATGACGACGGCAGGACGGTCGCGCTCGAGCGACTGAACGATTTCCGCATTGCCAAGCAGGCCAAGGTCGCCCGCACCTTCCAGAACATAAGGCTGTTTCCCGGCATGACCGCGCTGGAAAACTTGATGGTGGCGCAGCACAACACACTGATGCGCGCCTCCGGATTCACTCTCCTCGGTCTGCTCGGCGTTCCTACCTACCGTGACGCCGAAAAACGCGCCATCGACCTCGCCACCGACTGGCTCAAGCGCGTCAACCTGCTCGACCGCGCCGACGATGCCGCCGGCAATTTCGCCTATGGCGATCAGCGCCGGCTCGAGATCGCGCGCGCAATGTGCACCGAGCCCGCGCTGTTGTGCCTGGACGAGCCCGCCGCCGGCCTCAACGCGAGAGAGAGCGCGGCCTTGAGCGAGCTCCTGCTCTCGATCCGCGACGAACTCGGCACCTCGATCCTCCTGATCGAGCACGATATGTCGGTGGTGATGGAGATCTCCGACCAGATCGTGGTGATGGACCATGGCGTCAAGATCGCGGAAGGCACGCCGCGCGAGATCCGCGACGATCCCAAGGTGATCGCCGCCTATCTCGGCGCCGACGAGGAAGAGGCGGCTGCCGTGATGGAGGGCGGCTCGTGACCCCGGCACCCTCTCCTCTGCTCGCGATCCGGGGCTTGCGCGCCGCCTACGGCAAGATCGAGGCGCTGAAGGGCGTCGACGTCGAGATCAATGCCGGCGAGATCGTAGCACTGATCGGGGCCAACGGCGCCGGCAAGTCGACGCTGATGATGACGATCTTCGGCAAGCCGCGCGCCCGGGCCGGCCAGATTCTGTATGAAGGCCGCGACATCACCGAAGTCCCCACCCACGAGATCGCCCATTTGCGCATCGCGCAATCGCCGGAGGGTCGTCGCGTCTTCCCGCGCATGAGCGTGGCGGAAAACCTCCAGATGGGGGCGGACGCCACCGGATGCACCGAGGCCGAACGCGAAGCGACGCTCCAGCGCGTCTTCACGCTGTTTCCGCGGCTGAAGGAACGCTATGCCCAGCGCGGCGGAACCCTGTCCGGCGGCGAGCAGCAGATGCTGGCGATCGGCCGTGCCTTGATGAGCCGTCCCCGCCTGCTCCTGCTCGACGAGCCTTCGCTGGGCTTGGCGCCGCTGATCGCGCGCCAGATCTTCGATGCGATCCGCACCCTGAACCGGCAGGACGGCCTGACCGTCCTGATCGTCGAGCAGAACGCCAACCATGCCCTCAAGCTCGCCCATCGCGGCTATGTCATGGTCAATGGCCTGATCACGCTGGCCGGCACCGGCGCCGAATTGCTGCAGCGCCCCGAGATTCGCGCCGCCTATCTGGAAGGCGGCCGGCACGGCTGACCGAGCCACAAGCCATCCCTGCGTGCGGTCGAATGTGGCGAGATATCTGCACCCATGCCCGTATTTTGCCGGTGACTTCTCGGCAATTTCATTCGAGAATGGCGCCGGTTTGGACCGGGCATGCCCGGCAACTTCCACAGGCGACCACCCGCGAGGTATCTCATGAAATCACTGAAGCTCATCGGTCTGGCATTCGGCGTATCGATCGCGCTGTCGAGCGCGGCGTTCGCGCAGGATGTCACCGTCGCAGTCGCAGGCCCGATGACCGGCGGCGAGTCCGCCTTCGGCCGCCAGATGAAGAACGGCGCCGACATGGCCGTGGCCGATATCAATGCCGCAGGCGGCGTCAACGGCAAGAAGCTCGCGCTTTCCGTCGAGGACGACGCTTGCGATCCGAAGCAGGCGCGCTCGATCGCCGAAAAGATCGCCGGCGCGAAGATCCCGTTCGTGGCTGGGCACTATTGCTCATCGTCGTCGATCCCGGCTTCGGAAGCCTATGCCGACGGCAACGTGCTCCAGATCACGCCGGCCTCGACCAACCCGCTGTTCACCGAGCGCAAGCTCTGGAACGTGGCGCGCGTCTGCGGCCGTGACGATCAGCAGGGCCTGATCGCGGCGCAGTACATCGCCAAGAACTTCAAGGGCAAGAACATCGCGATCCTCAACGACAAGACCACCTACGGCAAGGGTCTCGCCGACGAGACCAAGAAGGCGCTCAACAAGGCCGGCGTCACCGAGAAGATGTACGAGTCCTACAACAAAGGCGACAAGGACTTCAACGCGATCGTCTCGCGCTTGAAGCGCGACAACATCGACCTCGTCTATGTCGGCGGCTACCATCAGGAGAGCGGCCTGATCCTGCGTCAGATGCGCGACCAGGGCCTCAAGACCGTGCTGATGGCCGGCGACGCACTCGCCGACAAGGAGTACGCCTCGATCACCGGCCCCGCCGGCGAAGGCACGCTGTTCACCTTCGGTCCCGATCCGCGCAACAAGCCGACCGCGAAGAAGATCGTCGAGGCCTTCAAGGCCAAGAACATCGATCCGGAGGGCTACACCCTCTACACCTATGCGGCGATGCAGGTGTGGTCGCAGGCGGCCAAGAAGGCCGGCACCACCGACGCCAAGAAGGTCATGGCAGCGATGAAGGCCGGCAAGTGGGACACCGTGATCGGCCCGATCGAGTATGACGCCAAGGGCGACATCAAGCAGATCGACTACGTCGTCTACAAATGGGACGCCAAGGGCGGTTACGCCGAGATCAAGGGCAACGGCACCTGAGCGCGGCTTCGGGCCTCGTCCCCCGCCATGCGATCCTCACCAACGCCCCGGCTTACCCGGGGCGTTTTCTTTTGCGGCAGGATCAGACCGCTGCGGGCAACTCGCCAGCGATCGCGGCCTGGGCCTTGCGAAGCGCCTGCAGGAGATCGTTCGGCCGAAACGGCTTTTGCAGGCAAATCACGTTGGCGAGGTGGGGCGACTGCTCCATGAAATCCAGGGCCGTCATTCCGGATACCGCAACGATGGGAAGCCCCGGCGCACGCTCCCGCAGGGCCGCGATGACGTCGACACCGCTGACGTCGCCAAGAAAGATGTCGACGATCGCCGCGTCAAACGGGCTTTCCGCGAAGATTTTGAGCCCGACCGCGCCATTGTCGGCCTCGGCAACCTCGTAATGGTTGACCCGGAGCACGATCGCGACCATCGCGCGCACGTTCTTCTGGTCGTCGATGATGAGAACGCGACGCATGGGAACAACTCCCGCAGATCGATCAAATGATATGATTCGGACCTGGAACTCGGCACCGTGGCAGGGCATTATGACACCGCCTAGTAAAGCGCATCTTACCTGAACCCTATTCCGCGTTCCCACCCAAATTAAGTAAGTTGTAACCTTCGGTTGAGTCGTCGCGCAACAATTCACGACATGCGCCCCGAACGGGCTACCGTGGAGGTCAAGACTGCCAGATCTTGGAACTGCGGAGATGCTTAAGACGGGTCTGCACGAGATGAACGCGCCTGCGATCGACCGAAGCACATTTCTTTCTACTCTGCCGGCCACCTCGACCGACCGGACCGCGGCTTTGTGGATCATCGGGGTCTCCTCGATCCTGTTCGCATTGGCTGTTCCGTTCGCAGGTATCGCGCTGCCGCCGGTCCCGGCCTTCGTCGCGAGCTATCAATCAGCCCTGGCCGTGAGCGACATCATCACGGCAGTGCTGCTGCTGTCGCAGTTTTCGGTGCTGCGAACCCGCGCGCTGCTGTGGCTGTCGACCGGCTATCTCTTCACAGCCGCGGCGGCGCTGGTCCATGCCCTCACCTTCCCCGGCCTGTTCACCCCGACCGGGCTGTTTGGCGCGGGCAGCCAGACCACCGTCTGGCTCTATATGATCTGGCACGGCGTCTTCCCGCTGTTCGTGCTGGGCTATGCCTGGCTGAAGGAAAAGGACGGCGGCCCCCGGATCCGGGGCGCGACCAGCAAGGCGATCTACGCGATCGTGCTCGGCGTCGTCGCGGCCATGGCCGCCTTCACCTGGATCGTCACAGCCCAGCACGATCTGTTGCCGGTTCTGCTCCGCGACGGCCGTTACACACCGACCATGATCGGGGTCGTGTCCTTCGTGTGGTCGCTGAGCTTCGCCGCGCTCGTTTCGCTGTGGTTTCGCCGCCCGCATTCGGTGATCGACATCTGGCTCATGGTCGTGATGTGCGCATGGCTGTTCGACATCGCTCTTTCTGCGATCGTCAACGTCGCGCGCTTCGATCTCGGTTTCTACGCCGGCCGTCTCTACGGCCTCTGCGCGTCGAGCTTCGTGCTTGCGGTACTGCTGATCGAGAACGTGCGCCTTCAGGTGCACACCGTTGGCCTCGTCGGCAGGCTGCGCCAGCAATCGGCCTCGGAACGCGATTATTACGGCAAGCGCCTCGCCCTGTACGGCGCCGTCGTCGAATCCTCCAACGACGCCATCATCACGAAGACGCTCGACGGTATCATCACCAGCTGGAACAAGGCCGCCGAGCATCTGTTCGGCTATTCCGCCGCGGAGGCCGTCGGCAGATCGATCGACATCATCGTGCCGCCGGACCGAAAGCACGAAGTCAGGAGCATCCTCAACCGCGTTGCCAGCAACGAGACGATCGCCCAGCACGAGACGGTGCGGATTCGAAAGGACGGCCGCGCGCTCGACGTCGTCCTGAACGTTTCTCCGTTAAGATCGGACAACGGAGAGATCATCGGGGCCTCCAAGATCGCCCATGACATCACGGAGGAGAAACAGGCGCGCGAGAAGCTGCACCGCGAGACCGAGGAGCGCCGGCGCATCTTCGAGACCTCGCAGGACCTGATCCTGGTCACCGACGGTTTCGGCAATTTCGTCCAGGTCAGCCCGAGCGTGAAGGACATCCTCGGCTTCAGCCCGGACGACATGATCGGGCACAGCGCGACCGAGTTCATCCACCCTGACGACCTCGAGAAGACGCGGGACGAAATGCGGGCGGCGCGGCGCGGCGCGGTCAAGCGCAGCTTCGAGGCGCGCTATTATCACTACGACGGTCACGAGGTCACGCTGAACTGGATGGGCACCTGGTCCGAGCCCGTGAAGCGCCATTTCTTCATCGGCCGGGATCTCACGGAGAAGCAGGCCGCCGAAGCCCAGTTCCGGCATGTCCAGAAGATGGACTCCATCGGCCAGTTGACCGGCGGCGTCGCCCACGATTTCAACAACGTGCTGACCGTCATCACCGGCACGATCGGCATCTTGGCCGACGCGGTTGCCGACCGCCCTGAGCTGGCGGCCATCACCAAGCTGATCGACGATGCCGCCGAGCGCGGCGCGCAGCTGACCAAGCATCTGCTGGCCTTCGCCCGCAAGCAGCCGCTCCAGCCGCGCGAGATCGACGTCAACGCGCTGGCGCTCGAAGCCGCCAAGCTGTTGCACCCGACCTTGGGCGAGCAGATCACCATCGTGCCACAGCTCACCGAGGATGCCTGGCCGACGCTGGTCGACCCCGGCCAGCTGTCCACCGCGATCCTCAATCTGGCGCTGAACGCACGTGACGCCATGCCCGACGGCGGCACGCTGGTGTTGGAGACCCGCAACATATTCCTCGACGACGGCTATGCCAGCATGAATCCCGACGTCGTCGCCGGCAATTACGTGATGATCGCCGTCAGCGACACCGGCTCCGGAATCCCGCCGGAGCTGATGGACCGCGTGTTCGATCCCTTCTTCACCACCAAGGAGGTCGGCAAGGGCACCGGGCTGGGCTTGAGCATGGTCTTCGGCTTCGTCAAGCAATCCGGCGGTCACATCAAGATCTACAGCGAGCAAGGCCACGGCACGAGCGTGAAGATCTACCTGCCGCGCTCGAGCGGCGTGCAGGAGACCGAGTTCGAGGCGCTGCAGAATGCGCCCATCACCGGCGGCAACGAGAAGATCCTGATCGTCGAGGACGACGCGTTGGTGCGGCAATATGTGGTGACCCAGGTCAAGAGCCTCGGCTATACCGCGCTTGAGGCCGCCAACGGTGCGGAGGCCCTGACCATCATCGACAGCGACAAGACCATCGACCTGCTCTTCACCGACATCATCATGCCGGGCAACATGAACGGCCGCCAGCTTGCCGACGAGGCCGCTCGCCGCCGTCCCGACCTGAAGACATTGTTCACCTCGGGCTACACCGAGAATGCCATCGTCCATCACGGCCGACTCGATTCCGGCGTGCTGCTGCTGGCAAAGCCCTACCGCAAGTCCGAACTCGCCAAGATGCTCAGGACGGCACTGGCGAGTTGAGCCTGCGGCATCCTTGCGCTATCGCAAGGCGAGCTCCTTTCAGCGCGCGAGGCCATCTTGAAGAATCTGCTCACCGACATTGCCGGGGTCCGCGTCGGCCATGCCGAGGATGCCAAAGTCGCCACCGGCACGACCGCGATCATCTTCGATTCCCCCGCGGTCGCGGCGATCGACGTGCGCGGCGGCGGTCCCGGCACGCGCGAGGACGCGCTGCTCGATCTCGCCAACACCGTCGAGCGCGTCGACGCGATCGCGCTATCGGGCGGCTCCGCCTTCGGTCTCGATGCCGGCGGCGGCGTCCAGGCCTGGCTCGCCGAGCAGGGGCGCGGCTTCAGGGTTCGCGAGGCCCTGATCCCGATCGTGCCGGGGGCGATCCTGTTCGATCTGCTCAACGGCGGCGACAAGGCCTGGGGACGCTTCTCGCCCTATCGCGACCTCGGCTACGCCGCGGCGGCTGCCGCCGGCACCGACTTCGCAATCGGCAGCGTCGGCGCCGGCTTAGGGGCCACCACCGCGACGTTCAAGGGCGGGCTCGGCTCGGCCTCGGCGGTGACACCTGACGGCGTAAAGGTCGCGGCGATCGTCGCCGTCAACGCGGTGGGCAGCGTGACCGTCGGCAACGGGCCGTGGTTCTGGGCGGCGCCGTTCGAGGTCGGCGGCGAGTTCGGCGGGCGCGGCCTGCCTGACAAGTTCACCGACGACATGCTCCGCATGCGCATCAAGGGCGGTCCCGCGGCGAGCGCGCGCGAAAATACGACCATCGGCGCGGTCGTCACCGACGCGGTGCTGACCAAACCCCAGGCCAAGCGTCTGGCGATGATCGCACACACCGGCTTCGCCCGCGCCATCTATCCGGTGCACGCACCGACCGATGGCGACGTGCTGTTTGCGGCAACGACCGGCGAGAAGCAGATCGAGCCGCTGGTCGGCCTCACCGAGCTCGGCACGGTCGCCGCCAACGTGGTCGCGCGCGCGATCGGCCGCGCCATCTACAGCGCGACCGCGCTGCCGTTCCCGGAGGCACAGCCGGCGTGGAAGGACAGATTCGGTTAGAAACGAAACGGCTGATACGGCGTTACCTTGGCGGCCTCGGGTGTACTGCCATGCCGTCTTCCGTGATCCGGTTCTTCCGCTATGCGCCCGACACGCGGGAGCTGAAGGTGACTTTCGTCAGCGGACGCCTCTATGTCTACGAGGATGTTCCATCCGAGGTCGCCACAGCGTTCAGGGAAGCGCGCTCAAAGGGAGCGTTCTTCAACCACGAAATCCGTGACCGCTACGTCTATCGTGACATCACGCACGAATATGCCGGCTAATCTCGGATGTCGCTCACACGCTCATCGACATCGAGGAACCGGCAGCCGCCGAAGCGCCCTGCCCCTGACCGCCTTGCTGCTGCATCAATTGCGCGAACAGATCATAAGCCGAATTGCGTGAGGAGCTGGAGGCGCCCGGCACGGTCGTCGACATCTTGAAGCCGTCGGCATAGGTGACGGTGGTGGTGGTCGAGCCGTCGGCGGCGGTCGTCGTGGTCGAGGTCGATCCGCCACTCGACGAGGACGAAGAATCCGATCCATCACCCGAGCCGCCGGCACCTTGCGCGTGATGGTGGCCATGGTGACCGCTCTTCAGCGCCTTCGACATCTCGTCAAGGCTGACGCTGCCGTCCGAATTCGAATCCAGCTTGGAGAACACGTCGTCGGCCTGCGCGAGGTTGGTCCCGCCTGCGCCCAGCGCGTCCTCGAACTCGGACTTGGTGATGTTGCCGTCGCCGTCCGCATCGATCTGCGAGAACAGATCCTTGAGTGCAGCATTTCGGCTAGTCGACGTCGAGGACGTGGAGTTCGACGAGGTCGAGTTGGCCGTGCTGGTGTCGGAGGACTGGCTTTGCGCGGCGAACAACGCGTTCATCGTCTCCGGCGCGATCTGCGGATATTTGCCCGAGTTGACCGACGAGGTCGCGCCGCTGGTCGTGCTGCTGCTAGCGCTGTCGATCGCGAATGGATTGGCCGCGCCCTGCGCAGACCCTGTCTTGTGCGTCGAGGAGGACGATTTCGAGTTCGTCAGCGACTGAATAGCGTCGAGTGCGCTCGACACGGCACCAAGGGCAAACAACATTGCACAACTCCAACCGATGCGGCATGCCGCGGCCAATGTCCTGCAGGTGATGTCAGCAAGCGTCGTGCCAGCGCAAAAAGTTCAATGAAATCCGCCACCGCCGCGCCTTGGACGGCCCGGGAACACCGGCAATTCGTGCCGGTCGCGGCAGAATCTTCCGCCCACAGGAAGCACGGCTGCCCTGCATTGCCCGCCACGGAGGCCCATGTTAGGCGAGGCCCATCTTTCACGGCCGCCACGGGAAACTGCGTCATGACCCAAGCCTTCGCCCCCCGCCCTTTGGCCATCGCCCCCTCGATCCTGGCCTCGGATTTCTCCAGGCTCGGCGAGGAGGTGCGCGCCGTGGACGCGGCTGGAGCCGACTGGATCCATCTCGACGTGATGGACGGTCACTTCGTTCCCAACATTTCCTACGGCCCCGACATCATCAAGGCGATGCGCCCGCACACGAAGAAGGTGTTCGACGCGCATCTGATGATCTCGCCCTGTGACCCCTATCTCGAGGCCTTTGCGAAAGCCGGCTGCGACCACATCACGGTACATGCTGAGGCCGGTCCGCATCTGCACCGCTCGCTGCAGGCGATCCGCGCGCTCGGCAAGAAGGCCGGCGTCTCGCTCAATCCAGGCACGCCGGTCAGCGCGCTCGAATACGTCCTCGACCTCGTCGATCTCGTGCTGGTGATGTCGGTCAATCCCGGCTTCGGCGGCCAGGCCTTCATTCCCTCCGCGATCGGAAAGATCCGCGACATCCGTGCAATGACGGCGGGACGCCCGATCGACATCGAGGTCGACGGCGGCGTCGGCCCAGACGTCGCCGG
This sequence comes from Bradyrhizobium nanningense, assembly GCF_004114535.1. Taxonomy (GTDB): domain Bacteria; phylum Pseudomonadota; class Alphaproteobacteria; order Rhizobiales; family Xanthobacteraceae; genus Bradyrhizobium; species Bradyrhizobium nanningense. Next base: position 125,999 of record NZ_LBJC01000019.1, on the reverse strand, counting down.
CGCGCTCGCCGCGGCCGGCGCCAACGCCTTCGTCGCCGGCACGTCCGTATTCCGGGGCGGCACGCAGGAGGCCTACAAGACCAACATCGCCGCGATCCGCAACGCGGCGCTAGGGGCTCGCGGCGAAGCGATTTGAGCCGGAGCAAGCGCGCACGCGGACGAGGCGAAATCCCGCGGCTTTTGCGGCTGCTGCAACGCGCAATGCCTTAAATTGCAGTCTTGATCCGTACTCATCCGGACTTCACTGATTCGCGCAAATCACCGCAAGTGATTCCTGCCTGTTTTTGACGGGAGGACATCATGACGACGACCCTGGTTTGGACTGGCGTAGCGTTGTGGTTAGCGTTCAATGCGGCGATTGCGGCTCGCAGCCTCTACGTGGCGCGACCGGTGAAGGCCGAGGCTTCCGCCCGCATCATCCACCTTCACCGTCGGCGGGGCTGAGCGCCATGCAGATCGCACTCACCAAGCGTCGGCCGAAGCGCAGGTGCCGGATCCCGCGCCGCCCGCACCCGGGCCTCGATTATTTCTTCGGCCGCCTCGAGCGCACCGATGGCACGATGGACGACAATGCCGGGCTCGACAACTCGGACCTCGACCATTCGTTTGCTTCGCAACGCCGACACTGAGACTTCTGACCGGACCGCTCCATGAAACCGCACTGCCCGAACTGCCTGAAGGAAATGATCAAGGCATCCGCGTCGCGTAACCTGTTCAATTGCGAGCCCTGCCGCGAGATCATCCAGTATTTCGGCGGCAGCGCGGATCACGGCGAGCCCGGCCCGCAATTCTCCTGGCCGATCCGCCGCAAGCGCGCCGCCCACTCCGCCCACGCGGCCTGATCGCCCCTTCAAGTCGGCAGGCGGCCTATCCCGGTCCTTCGCCGGCATCGGGCTCGCCGACATCACCGTCCATCCGCGGCGGCCTTACCACCGTGACGGTGCAGCCTGCCTCCGAGGCCACCTTGGCCGAGACGCTGCCGAGCAGCGTGCGGCGGAACGAGCCCTGCCGCGCGCCGATGATGACGTGGTCGACCTGGTTGACCTCGGCGAACTCCAGGATCGCGGCGGCGGGATCAACCGCCTCCAGCACATGAGCCGACAGCCGGCTCTCATCCAATTTGAGCGGCGTCGCCCAATGCCGCAGCGCGACCAGGCGGTCGATATGCTTGTTGGACCCCTGCTCGTCCAGGGTACGGTCGATCGCGATCCTGTTCAGCTTGAGCACGTTGACGCAGGCAAGCCGCGCCGAGGGCAGCGTGGCGAGGATGCGCTGGGTGGTCACGCGTAGCGCCTCGTTGAGCTCCGGTGCGCCTTCCACCGTGTCGAGCGCGACAGCGAGGATCGGGCTCGATGCGATTTGCGCCGCGACATCCGATTTCGCGCGTGGGGCCATGACGCCCAGATTGAACCGGCGACGCCAGGCGACGCTGAGCGGGTCGCGTTTGACCCGCTCCGAGCGCGTGGAGAGCTTGACCTGGTCGGGATGGGCGAGATCGAAGGCGAGCTGGGACGCCGTCGGATAGCGCCACACCGGCTCGATCTCGAGACACCGCAGCACCACCTCCTGCAGCCAGGGCGGATAGTCGGCGCGCAAGCTTCGCGGCGGATGCGGATCGCGCCACAGACGGCGCCGCATCGCGCGCAGCGTCTCGCCCTCGCCGAACGGCCGCTCGCCGGTGGTGAAGAAATACAGTAGCACGCCGAGCGAAAACAGATCGCTGCGCGGATCGTCGCGCACCCCTGACAACCGCTCGGGTGCCATGTAGGGCGCGGTGCCGTAAGGCAGGCGGAACTCCTCCTGCAAGAGATCCGGCAGGTGGTTGTGATGTGACAGGCCGTAATCGATCAGCACCGCCTCGCCGCTCTCGCGGAACATGATGCTGCTCGGCTTGATGTCGTGATGGATCACGTTCTGCCGGTGCAGATCGGCCAGCGCGGTTGCAATCCTGGCAACGAGCAGCCGCGCTTCGTCATAAGGCAGCGGCAGGTCAGGCAGTCGCTTGTAGAGCGTGGTGCCGGAGATCTGCTCGATCACGACATAGGCCTGGTGCGCGAAATCGCCGGTGCCGAAACAGGTCGGGACGTGCGGGCCCGCGAGCCGCGGCAGGATCATCATCTCCATCTCGAAGGAGACGATCGCGGCGGGGTCCTCGCCCTCGGAGACCCGCGGTATCTTCATCAGCAGCGGCACGTCGATGCCGGGATGGGTGACCGTCCACAGCGTCGCCATGCCGCCGGCATGAACGCATTCACCGATGGTGTAGCCATCGATCACCGCGCCGGACTTGACCAGAGGCTTCGGCATTGCCTTCAGCGCCCCTGCGAGAGCCGATCGGCGAGCCAATGCGGCAGACCGTTGTCGCGAATTCTGCCCGCCGCCGTCGCGATGTCATAGGGCGCGCGGCAATAGGTGATCTGGCACGACTCGGTGTCGAACAAGACGAAGGCTGCCGACGGATCGCCGTCGCGAGGCTGGCCGACCGAGCCGAGCACGGCGAGCCATTGCCGTCCACGCAGAAGCTGCACCGGGACGTCAGTCTTCGGCACGAAGCTCGTCATCTTCGCCGTCACCGACATCGAATAGAGCGCGGGGCGATGGATATGACCGCAGAACGTAACATGGGCCGGCGTCGCAATCAGGCTCTTGGCGGCGTCCACAGTGGAGCGAACATAGTGCCAGCGCTGGGGGTGAGAGGCTTCCGAATGCACGAAGAGCCGATCGCTGTCCTGGACCAGCATCGGCAATTCGCTCAGGAATCGCCGCTGCGCCGCGTCAAGCCGGCCGCGGGTCCATTCGATCGCGACCTGCGCCTCGGCGTTCATGGTCTCTGCCGAGGAATTGACCGCCTGGTCGTGATTGCCGCGCACGGCGATGGCACCTTGGGCCACGAACTCCATCGCGGTATCCACCACCCATTCGGGATCGGCGCCATAACCGACGAAATCGCCGAGCAGGACGAACCGCTCCGCGCCCTTCGCACGGGCGACCTTCAGACAGGCTTCGAAGGCCTGCCGGTTGCCGTGAATATCCGAAAAGACAGCGAGAAGCACGCACCCTCCACCCTTCAATTCTTATTGAAGCCCGATACGGCCAAATTGAGGGAGGTCAAGACCATGCGCCAGCGCCGCCCCGATTACCAGCGCCCCGCGGACGATGGCGGAGAGCCTATTGCTCGTCTTTCGGGGGCATCCGGGGCGGCGGCAGCGGGGTGAACACCGCGCCTTGCGCGCCGGCCGGCGGCGCGATGAACTCGCCCGTCGAGGAATCGCCGCCGCTCGTCTCCATGATCGTCTTGGGCGTCACATATTCGCGGACCATGTCGATGAGGCTCCCATCGCCGCCGCCGAAATCGGCGGCACGTCCGCCTTGCGGATGTCCCAGAGCGATCTCGTTTTCCGCGGCATGGGTCTTGTCGGCGAGCCCATCGTTGTAGGGCACACGGAAGGCCCGCGGGATACCGCTCGGACGATTGTCCTCGTCCAGCTGCTCGACCCAGAGATAGATCGAGCCGGGATCGCCCTCAAGCGAATGCGGCTCGACGATGCGAGCCTTCAGCAGCTTGAAGGTCGCCGGCAGCCGGTCGGAACTGGCCCAGCCAAGCAGCCCGCGCATTTCGGTGAAGCTGACGACATAGAAGGCGCTGGTCACGACCACCGCGACCGCCTTCAGCGACCAGTGCAGCCGCGCATAGACCAGCACGACCAGCAGCAGCGCGCCGATCACGGCGTAGGCGACCGACAGCGTCAGGATGACCGTCTGCAGGTTACTCACGGCGTATCCTCGTAGCGTTCTTGCTCACACCGGTCCTCGGGTCGAGATCGGCGCCGTTGCGCCAGCCGCTGCGGAACGTCTCGAGCAGTGATTTCGGCCGCTGGTCCACGTTGACGACCTTGCCTTCGGCATCGAGCCGGAATCGCACCGCGGTCTTCTCGTCGCCGGTGTGATCGAGCGTGAACTTGTTGTCGAACACCACCTGCGCCGTCGGATTGAGTTTTTGCACCTTCACATTGGCCGTCACGGGCTCACCGGTCGTCGCCACGAAATGCGAGACGTTGACGGTGTATTCTCCGGCCAGGATGCCGCGGAGGGTGACGATCTCCTCGCGGATGGGCGAGGCGATCTTCTTGCCGGCGACCATGATGAAGTCGTTGGCTCCGCCGCGATCGTCGCGGTCGAGGGTGAGGAAGCCGGCCTCGCGGTGGCGATACCAGGCGATGTTGCCGGCGGGATCCTGCACGAACAGGTCGAGATCGTCGGGGTGATTGTCCGGCCAGTCCAGCGTGATCATGAACTCCGCCTTGGAGTCGATCTTGCCGTCCTTGGCGTCCGGAGAGACCGCGAGCAGCGCCAGGAAGAACAGGAACGCGATCACCTGGAGCGCCTTGAACAGCATCACGCCCAGCGGGTCGAACGGCTCCTCGCGCGGATAGAGACCGAAATCATCCATCATGACGGGGTTCCGGCACCCTTGATTCCAGAACCCTTGATTCCAGAACCCTTGCGCTCCAGCACCGGCGTCACATAGGTCTCGGTCAGCACCACCGCATCCGAAAACACCCGCTGGGTCGCGGCATCCAGCATGTAATACTGGATGCGGACCAGGATCGAGCCGACGAGGCCGGCAAGCGTCGTGTACATCGCGACCGCCATGCCGTCGCTCATCAGCCCCATCGAAGAACGCATCGCGACCTTGTCGGCGGCATCCAACCCCGCGATCGGCGCCAGCATGATAATGAAACCGATGATGGTGCCGAGCAGGCCGAGCTTCATCAGCGTGTCCGAGACGAAGGCGCCGAATCCGTTGGAGCCGCGCAGGCGATCGGCGAGCGTTCGCAGCAACAGCGTCTGATCCACCGGGCGGTAGTCCTGCGCGGCGGCCTTGGTCACCAGGCTTTCGATATGATCCCGCACCAGCCCGCGCGGCAGCGCCGTCGCACGCGCATCGAGGACCTTGCCGCCGTCGGGCGCCGCGAGTGCCGCCCGGCAGCGCCGAGCGGCCGCCCCCTCCCGTGCGATCGCCCGCGTGCGCAGGAAGCAATGGCCGCAGGTGACAACATAGAGCACCGCGATGACGCTCGAAATGTAGGTGCGGTCCGAGGTCAGCATCAGATGGATCAGGCCGAACCGCCACAGCAGCACGACGGCGAAGATCGAGAGCCCGGTGAAGATCATCCAGAACAGCAGCGCGCTGCGCTCGGATGGGTCGGCAGCAGATCCTGCGATCGGTCCAATCGTCATCGAACTCATGCCGCACCGCTCCTCGGGCCGCAACGATCGGCCCATAAAGATTTCCACCCGATTAGATCAAAGCCGCCGTATCAGGTCCAAAGACCCATGCCCAATCCGGCTTGGGAAATTTGCCCGAGCTGCAATCTTGCCACACCCGGCAATTGGCAAGGCGCGACGGCGTTGTTAGGCTGACCTTATCAAACGTCGGGGGTGATCGCATGCGCCTCGTGCTTCAGCTTGTCGCCCGTCTGCTGCTCATCGTGGCACTTTGCCTTGGCGCGGCAACCATATGGGCCACGTTCGACGCCTATCGCAACGTCGATAGGGCGACTGCGGCGTCCGCACAGCGGGTCGCGCAGGCGCTTCAGGCGTTGTACTGGCATGAGTTCTTGTTGCGCAGCAGCAGAACGCGCGAGCAGCTTTTGCCGGTTCCGGACTGGCGCACGCTGGAGACGATGAAGCTGATCTCGCCCGGCGTCTGCGTCGAGTTCCAGCCGGCCATCGCGTTTGAAAAGCCGCTTTGCGGCCAGAGCGAGGGGCTGGGCAAGACGCCGCCGCGCTGGTTCGCATCGATCGTCCCAATCTTCCTTGGCAGCCACGCCGAGGTGGTACGACCGGTCAGTCCCCGCGCCGCTTCTGCCGGCACGGTGGTCGCGACGCCGGATGCCGCGGCCGCGATCTCGCTCGCCTGGGAGTACATCCTCAACGTGATCGATGTCGCGCTGTTGATGGCGGCGGCGATCGCGCTGTTGGCATCGCTGGCGATCGCGCATGCGCTGGCCCCAGCGCGCGCGATCGTGACCGCCTTGCAGCGCATGGCGCGCGGCCAGTATCGCACCAAACTGCCGCGCTTCCGCTCGATGGAGCTGGCGATGATCGGCAGCGCCGTCGGCGAGCTTGGCGGACGCCTGGAGGAAGCCACCGAGCAGCGCGCTGCGCTGACGCGGCGCCTGATCGAAATCCGCGACGATGAGCGCCGCGCGCTCGCCCGCGAGCTGCATGACGAGTTCGGGCAGAATCTCTCCGCCATTCTCGCCTTCGCCAACACGATCGAGACAGCGAGTGCGAAGCAGAACAAGGATAACGGGATCGCGCAGGATGCGCGGATGATCTCGCAGGCCACGCATCAGTTGATGGCCTCGCTCCGCGATGCGCTGAAGCGGCTGCGCAATCCCCTGCCCGAGGAGCTTGGGCTGGAGGCGAGCCTCGTCAATCTGGTTGATAGCTGGCGCTCGCAGAGCGCGGCGCGGCCGACAATCCAGCTCGACCTCAGGGGTGACCTGACGGACGTGCGGGGCCCGGCCGCCACCACGGCCTATCGCGTGGCACAGGAATGCTTGACTAACGCGCTGCGTCACAGTGCGGCGCGCGAGATCTCTTTGCGCATCGAACGCCGTGCCGGCGACGACAACGCCTTGCTGATCCGCGTCGAGGACGACGGCGGCGGCGATGCGGAGCGCGTCGCGCAATCGACCGGCTTCGGCCTGACCGGGATTCGCGAGCGCGTCACGGCGGCCGGCGGAACACTGTCGATCCTGCCTGCCCGCGGCGGCCTCAGTGTCGCCGCCACCATCCCGCTCGCCGCGTGAGGCCGACATGAGCGAGGTGGCAGCAACAGGCATCTCCGTGCTGCTCGTCGACGACCATCCGATCGTCCGGCAGGGCTACCGGCGCGTGCTGGAAAGCCAGGGCGATCTGCATGTCGTCGCGGAAGCCGACAATGCCGCGGACGCCTATGGCGCGTTCAAGGCGCACGACCCCGATGTCGTCGTGCTCGACATCTCGATGCCCGGCGCGAGCGGGCTGGAGGCGATCCGCAACATCCGCGCGCGCAGCCCGCGGGCGCGGATCCTGGTTTTTACCATGCACAACGAGGCCGTGCTGGTGAAAGCCGCCTTCAGCGCTGGCGCCAGCGGCTTCGTCACCAAGAGCAGCGAGCCTTCTGCCGTCGTCTCCGCGATCCGCAGCGTCGCTCGTGGCGAGCGCGCCATGAGCGACGACATCGCGCATATTCTGGCCGAGGACAGTTTGTCGGCGGGCTCAGCTCTGGATCAACTAGGCGAACGCGAGATCGAGATCCTGCGCCAATTCGCCGGTGGCGCCACAACCGAGCAGATCGCGGCGCATCTCAACCTCAGTGTGAAGACGGTGCAGAACTATCACTATTTGATCAAGACCAAGACCGGCGCACGTACCGATGCGCAGCTGGTGCGGCTGGCCGCAACGTGCGGGCTGACCAGGATCTAGCAGCAGAGCTGCCGCACTGCCCTCCTCGAAGTTACTCAATCTGCCGAACGAAATTGGAACGGAGCTCGTCCGCTGCCGGTTAGTACGGCAGTGAAGGAGTCAAGGGTCATGAGTAAGGGTCATCACAAGTCAGTCGACCATCCCCCCATCATCACTGTCGGCGAGCTCATCGACGAACTTTGCCGCCTGCCGGACACAGCCGTCGTCCACTTCCGCTGTCCAATGCTCGATCAGGAGCTAACCTTCTACCATCTTCGCAAGCGGTCAAAGGACGCTGTCGAAATCGCCGTCAATGTCTATCCGGAGAGTCCGCCGGTCGTGCCGTCGTCTGATCCTGCGTTTCACGCGCGAAGACACTCGGCTTCCTCGCCCTCGCTTCGCGACGGTGCCCTTCTTCACAAGGCGAGAGGTTGATTGGCCGCCGGCGAATAGATTGAGCCCTGCGGCTTCAGGCCGCCTTCAACCCGCGCAGCAGCAGCGCCAGCGTCGCGTCGACGCGAGCGGAGAGATCGGCATCCTTCCACTCGTCGGCATGGGCTGGATGGTGGAAACGGACGGTCGCATCGAAGATCGCGCGCGCCGTGACCTTGGCGTCGGCGACATCAAACACGCCCTGCTTCACGCCGTCGGCCAGGATCGCCGCGATCTGGTCGATCATGGTGTCCTTGTGGCACTTGACGGCCGCACAGGCCTCGCGCGCCAGGGTTAGATAGGTCTCGAACATTTCGGGGTCGTCGAGCACGCGCGAACGCTTGGCGGCGAACAGGGTGCGCAGCCAGCGGTCGAGCCTGTCGGCCGCCGGTCCCTGCTCCCTGGCGATCGCCAGGAGCGGCGCATCGATGCGGTCCAGCCAGCGCTTGGCGACGGCCTCGCGCAGCGAGGCCTTGCTCGGGAAATGGCGATAGACGCTGCCGTGGCTCACATCGAGCGCACGGGCGACGTCCACCACGGTGGCCTTGGCAAGTCCGAAGCGCCTGAGAACGTCCTCGGTCACTTCGAGGATCCGCTCCGGCGTCAAGACAACAGCTTCATTCATGCCAGCACCATTCCCGTTCAGGGCTCAGTCTCCCGGCAGTAGGGCTGCTTCCGAAGCGCCCTGGCCGGTCGTCTCGGAAAGCCTATGCCTTAATGAGGCAGTTTTGCAGCCTGCGCCGCGATCTGGCGCGCCACCAGCAAATTGAGCCAATGCCCAATCGCGCCGGTAAAATTGAGGATTTCGGTCGTCATCGTCTTAAGTCTCCATTCGTCCGCGCTCCCCGCTCTTGAATCCGCCCTCCAATCCGCTTCGGATGTCGGGCTCGCCGGGGCTTGTCGCGGGACGCCCAATCGGAGCGTCCGACAACGGATATACACGTCTCGCTGACAGATTTCAATATCTGTCAGTCAATGATCCGTGATTGACAGCCAATTTTTCGCCATCCGCCGGCCGGTCGGCCCCCACCGGTGGATTAGCCGTCCCCGGACCCCGCTCCGTGGGTCGGATCGTTTGTTTCGCTCTCCCTGCTCTGTTAAATCACGGCGTAAAAAACATTCTGGCCGGAGCCGCCCCTTGGACCATTCCTTGGGTTGCCCGCCCACCTTCCTGGAGCCGCCCGATGATCCCCCGCTATACCCGTCCCGAAATGGCCTCGATCTGGGAGCCGCAGACCCGGTTCAAGATCTGGTTCGAGATCGAGGCGCACGCGGCGGACGCCCTCGCCGAGCTCGGAACCATCCCCAAGGAGGCCGCCAAGACGGTCTGGGCCAAGGCCAAGAATGCCACCTTCGACGTCGCCCGTATCGACGAGATCGAGCGCGAGACCAAGCACGACGTCATTGCCTTCCTCACCCACCTCGCCGAGATCGTCGGCCCCGAGGCGCGCTTCGTCCACCAGGGCATGACCTCCTCTGACGTGCTCGACACCTGCCTCAACGTCCAGCTCACCCGTGCCGCTGACCTCTTGCTCGCCGACCTCGACAAGGTGCTGGCCGCGCTCAGGAAGCGCGCCTTCGAGCACAAGATGACGCCGACCATCGGCCGCAGCCACGGCATCCATGCCGAGCCGGTGACCTTCGGCCTCAAGCTCGCTTACGCCTATGCCGAGTTCACGCGCGCCAAGGAGCGCCTGATCGCAGCGCGCAAGGAAGTCGCGACCTGCGCCATCTCCGGCGCCGTCGGCACCTTCGCGCAGATTGATCCCCGGGTCGAAGAGCACGTTGCGAAAGCCATGGGCCTCGTCCCCGAGCCGATCTCGACCCAGGTGATCCCGCGCGACCGCCACGCGATGTACTTCTCGACCCTCGGCGTCATCGCCTCCTCGATCGAGCGTATCGCGGTCGAGATCCGTCACATGCAGCGCACCGAGGTGCTGGAGGCCGAGGAGTTCTTCTCGGAGGGACAGAAGGGCTCCTCTGCCATGCCGCACAAGCGCAACCCGGTGCTGTCGGAAAACCTCACCGGCCTCTCCCGCATGGTGCGCGCCTATGTGACGCCGGCGCTGGAGAACGTCGTGCTCTGGCACGAGCGCGACATCTCGCACTCCTCGGCCGAGCGCATGATGGGCCCCGATGCCACCGTGACGCTCGACTTCGCGCTGGTGCGCCTCGCCGGCCTGATCGACAAGCTCTTGGTGTATCCCGCCAACATGCAGAAGAACCTCGACCGCCTCGGCGGCCTCGTGCATTCGCAGCGCGTACTGCTGGCGCTGACGCAGAAGGGCGCAAGCCGCGAGGATTCCTACAAGCTCGTGCAGCGCAACGCCATGCCGGTCTGGCGCGGCGAAGGCGACTTCCTCCAGCTGCTGAAGAAGGACACCGAGGTGAAGAAATATCTCAGCGACGCCGAGCTCGAGGAGCTGTTCGACCTCGGCTACCACCTCAAGCATGTCGACACGATCTTCAAGCGCGTGTTCGGGGAATCTTAGGATCGTACGGTGGGTTAGCCTTGCGGCTGCGCGAAGCGCAGTCCGCTGGGCGTAACCCACCTCTTTCGAGTCCACGGAGACAAACAGCGGTGGGTTACGCCGAGCAGATGCGCGTTGCGCATCTGCAGGGCTAACCCACCCTACGAGCAACAACAAAAACGGACCCCACCCGCATGCCCATCGTCAACCGCGTTGCCGCCCTCTCCGACGAAATGGCCGCCTGGCGCCATGACTTCCACGAGAACCCGGAGCTGCTCTACGAGGTCCACCGCACTGCCGGCATCGTCGCCGATCGCTTGCGCGAGTTCGGCTGCGACGAGGTGGTGACCGGCATCGGCCGCACCGGCGTGGTCGGGGTGATCCGCGGCCGCAAATCCGCCTCCGGGAAGACCATTGGCCTGCGCGCCGACATGGACGCGCTGCCGATCATGGAAACCTCGGGCGTGCCCTATGCCTCGAAGGTCCCCGGCAAGATGCACGCCTGCGGCCATGACGGCCACACCGCGATGCTGCTCGGCGCGGCAAAGTACTTGGCCGAGACGCGCAATTTCGACGGCACGGCGATCATGATCTTCCAGCCCGCTGAGGAAGGCGGCGGCGGCGGCAAGGCCATGGTCGAGGACGGGCTGATGTCGCGCTGGAACATCCAGGAGGTCTACGGCATGCACAACATGCCGGGTCTGCCGGAAGGCCATTTCGCCACCACGCCCGGCGCGATGCTCGCCTCCTCCGACAACATCCAGATCACGGTCCACGGCAAGGGCGGTCACGCCGGCGCGGGTCCGCACAAGTCCGTCGACAGCGTGTTGATCGGCTCGCAGATCGTGGGTGCGCTGCAATCGATCGTGGCCCGCAACGTCGATCCGCTGAAGTCAGCCGTCATCTCGATCACGCAATTCCACTCCGGCACGGCCTTCAACATCATTCCGGAGGTCGCCGAGCTCGGCGGCACCGTGCGCACGCTCGACCCTGAAGTGCGCGATCTCGTCGAGCGCCGCATCGGCGAAGTCGCCGACAGCGTCGCCCGCGCCTATGGCGGCTCGGCCGAGACGAAATACACGCGGATGTATCCGGTGACGATGAACCATGCGCGCGAGGCCGGCCTTGCCGCCGACGTCGCCCGCGACATCGTCGGCGCTGATCGCGTCAACGACAAGTTCATCCCCATGATGGGCGCCGAGGACTTCTCGTTCATGCTGGAAGCGCGTCCCGGCGCGATGGTGCTGGTCGGCATGGGCGACGGCAACGAGTGCCACCACCCGGCCTACGTCTTCAACGACAACATCCTTGGCCACGGCGCGTCGTTCTGGGTGCGTCTGGTTGAGACGCGGATGCCGGCAGGTTAGCGTCGTCCGGTGTGTCAGCTTCGTGAGGTGGTTAGCGTCAGCATATCCCCTCTACTCTCCGCGGTTATACAAGTAGTGGGTTGCGCTACGCTCACTAATCCTACGGGCCCAGCGCCCGGGTGGTCAGTTGCAGATCTCTACACCGGAGATCCGCATTTCCGCCGAAGTGGCAAGGGAAGTGCCGGCCTGCAGACGACAGCCCGGTCGAACGGGACGACAGCCAGCGCTGTTGCAGTAGATTTGTCCCGATGACTTGGCTTGAGACGATGGCGGCGAGGACTCGCCCTGCTTACGCTCAGCATCCCGCTTCTTCGCGTCATCGCGCGCCGCAACCGGCTTCTTCTCCGGCACCTTCTCGCATTCGTTGTCGTCGCCGACGCGATAGCCGGCACGGCAGGTGATCTTGACGCATTGGTCTCCATCGGCCTTGAAGCCGAAATTGCAGACGAGCGGACAGACCCTGCCGGGCTTTGCCTTCAGTGCATCGAGCGCATCGACGCTGGCGGTCTTGGCCTCGAATTGCGTGCCGGCATATTTGTTGAACAGTGTCAGCGAGCGTTGCGCGGCCGAGGTCCACTCGCTCTCCGCCGCCGAGGCAAGGCAGCCGACGCGGCGCAATTCGCTCTGGACGGACTTGGAGAGGTCAGCTGCGGATAATGTCGAGGTCGGGCCAGGCGAGAGCGCGGCCACTTTCTGGGTCTCGGCTTCGGGCATTTGCCGATCGGTCGAAGGCTTTGCCCCCTGCTCGGCTTTCTCGGCCGCCTGCTTTGCAGCAAGCTCGGCCTTTGCTTTCTCCGCCGCCTGCTTCTCGGCCAATGCTTTCGCCGCGGCCGCCTCGGCCAGCTTGCGCTGGTGCTCGGCCGCCTCAGCCCTCGCCTGCTCGATCTGCTTCTGTTTCTCCGCCGCGATCCGCATCTCCTCGGCGGCCTTAGCAGCCGCAGCGGCCTTCTCCTGCTCTGCCTTCTGGGCGCGCTCGGCGATCAACCTCGCCTTTTGCTGTTCGGCCGCCTTTGCCTTTTGCTCAGCCGCAGCGCGCGCCTCTTCGGCAGCGATCTTGTTCAACTGGCCCTTGGCGAGATTGGCGTAAAATCCGTCCGGATACGCTCCTAAGAACGCCTCCCAGCCGTCGCGCGTGGCCAACTGCAGCGCGAGTTCGTAGTCCCTGCGCACGGCCTCCTGCGGATTGGCCTGCGGGCCGGTCGCGGCCGGCTTGACTGGGACCAGGGGCACGTCGTCGCCGCCAAGCGAGCCGTAGACATAAGGCTCCTGCTTGTAGCTGGTGGCCTTGAGCACGTCGTCGCGCACGAAGCCGAAGGCCTTGCGTAGATCCAGGCCCGGCTTCGGCAGGTGCTCGACCAAAGCGGCAGCGAACGGGCTGTTTCGGGAATCGCCGTCGGATGCGGTCGATCCCGCCTTGGCCGCGAAAGCGATCATCGTGTTGGGACTGGTCGGCTCGACCTTGGCGAGGCCGCGTCCGATCGCGCGCGAGGCCAGCGTGCGCTTCATCGTCTTCGAGAATGGATTGTCGCGGCACGCATCCAGGATGATCAGGCGCAGCTGCTTGGCCGGCTCGACCGCGAACAAGGCACGCTCGACCGGAATGGTCTCGTCGAGAACGTCGCCGTCAGTCTCGAGCGTCGCGTCGGTCGGAATGAGATAATTGGCTCCGTCGAGCTCGATGCCGTGTCCGGCGTAGTAGATGACCGCCATCTCCGCATCGCGCGTCCTGCCGGCGAACTCACGCAACGTGCGCCGCATCTCGCTGGCATTGAGATCCAGCCGGACGTCGACGGAATCGAAGCCGGCCTTCTTGAACATGCCCCCCACCAGGGTGGCATCGTTCGCAGGGTTGCCGAGCTTCGGGGCACTCTTGTAGGCGGAATTGCCGATCACGAGCGCCACCCGCCGGTCGGCATGCGCCGGTCCACAGGCAAAGCCCATCGCCAACATCAACAAAGCAAATAGCCGAAGCGGAATCACTTGCGTCCCCCCGGATGCAATCCCATGAGACTATTCGCCAGCGTCGCCGATTTCCAATCCTTCCTATGTGATGTCTATCACATAGAGGCTGTCGATGACGATATGGATAACGTGCGAAGCGTCGCCCTCCTGTCCAACTCAGCGAGGCCAGATTCTGGCGGGGCTACACTTGCACCACCTCGTGGCGCATCACAAACGGTGCAAGCAGCGTGTGCACCTCGCCCGCGACCACTTCGCGCTGATCCTCCGCCAGCCCCGTCAGCGTCACGATCGCGATCGAGCCGTGACTGCCGTGCGCGCCGACCTTGACCTTGCAGTCGATGCCGCGCTCGACCAGCGGCGCCAGCACCTTGGTGAAAACGCGCTCCGCGGCGTCCCAGCGCAGCTGCGGCTTGAACACCTTGCCGACGCCCGTCACCGGCATGGGATCGATCGGAATGACCTGCACCGGAACGGCGGCGCGCTCCGGGGTACGCTCGCGCACCCACGTCTCCAACTCGCCCGGTTCGACCTTGGCGCCGGGCTTCAACTGCACATATCCCACCGGCAATTCGCCGGCATAGGCGTCGGGCTGGCCGACCACGGCGGCGAAACCGACCGCGGGATGGCGGAACATGATCTCCTCGATCGGTGCCGGGTCGATGTTATGGCCGCCGCGGATCACGAGATCCTTGGCGCGGCCGGTGATCCAGAGATAGCCCTCGGCATCGAGACGGCCGAGATCGCCGGAATTGACCCAGACCTCGTCGACGAAGGCGCCTTTGTTGTGCTCGTCATTGAGATAGCCGCTGAACACGCCGGGTCCCGCCATGATGACGACGCCGATTTCGTCCGGCTTGCAGTCGCGGATCAGGCGGCCGTCGGCATCGAGCTGCACGATGCGCACGCGTGCATAGGGCATCGGCAGCCCGACCGAGCCGAGCCGGATCGGCCGGCCGGGATAAGCGAGCGTGTGCACGCTCGATGTCTCGGTCATGCCGTAGACCTCGATCACGCGCAGCTTCAGCTTGTCCTGGATCGCCGAGCCCACGGCGACCGGGATCGCCGAGCCGCCGCCGGCGGCATATTTCAGGCTGGAGATATCCGCATTGCCCGGCGGCACCGCGAGCGCCGCGGCCAGCACCGTCGGCACGCTCGACAGCGCCTCGGGCTTGAAGCGCTCGACCAGTCCCCAGATATTCTTCACCGCATTCGGATTGCGCCAGCCGCTCGGCGACAGCACGACCAGCGAGCCGCCGCTCGACAGCATCAGCAGCGCTTGCGTCAGCGAGCCGCCGACATGAAACAGCGGCATGCCGAACAGCAAATTGGCGCCGGGCTTCGCCTTCAGCAGCAGATTGAGCGCCCAGGCCTGGTAGACCTGGTTGGCGTGGGTGTGCCGTACCAGCTTCGGTGTGCCGGTGGTGCCGCCGGTGTGGAAATAGGCGGCGATGTCACTGCCGAGAATCTTGCGCCCGCTGACAAGCCGGTCCGACGGCTGCTGCTTGATCAGGTCGCCAAAGGCAAAGATGCCCTTGTCCGGATCGCCGCCGCCGAACACCTGAACGATCGCCTTGAGGTGCTTGAGCTGCGGGCGGATCTGCTCGACCTTCTGCCAGATGTCGCTGCCCGGCATTGGGCCAAGCGTCACCAGGATCTTGGTGTTGGCAGCTTCCAGAATTTCCGCGATCTGGTGCGCCTCGAGCAGCGGATTGACGGGATTGGCGATGCCGGCGGCCTCCGCACCGAACAGCGTCACGAAGGCATCGGGCACCAGCGGCAGCATGAAGCTGATGACGTCGCCCTTCTCTGCGCCGAGCGCATGAAACATGTTGGCGGCCTGCGTGACGCGCGCGATGAAGTCGCGGTACGGGACCACGACCGGCGTGTCGGCGGGATCGGCATTCTGCAGAAACTGGATCGCCGCGCCGTCGGGGTTGCGCTCAGCACCCAGCTTGATGGCGTCATAGGTGCTCTCGGCCGCAACGCGCTCTGCATAAGGGACCTGCTCGAAAGCGCGGACGTCCGCGTCCGTCAAAAGTTCCGGATAGTCGTTGCCGATAAGCCGATCGAGCGCGTGGATACCCGCCATTGGAATTCCGTCCTCCCTCAGATGCATGTCCCCGCCCGCTGTCTTTTGACATTTTGTTTGGCGAGGCCTCGACCGATCGCCGGTCGAGCGAGCGCAGAATGAGGGATGATTTGCCGTTCGTCCATGGCCTACCCGCCGCGGCGGCCGGCCTCGATCGACACCAGAATTGAACCTCCACACCCGATTCCGGGACCAAGAACTGGCGCCGGATTCGCCGGCCAGCGTCCTGCCGCAAGACTTGAGGTGATCATGCCTGCGCATCGGAGCAACTTCATCACCCGGCTGAGCGTAGCGCTCGCCGTGGCAGCGACGGTCGCCATGCCGGGCGCGGCGTCGGCCGACGCTCAGCTCGACAAGATGCGCGCCAAGATCGCGGCTTTCATCGCCGACAAGATGGAGAAGCTGGGCGGATCGCGCATCGTCTACAAGGTGGACAGCGATGGTTTGCGCGAGGCGGTCGTCGCGAACCTGCGCGACGACGCCTACAAGATCCTGCGCGAAGGCCGGATCGCCTTCTCCGGACTTGCGATCCGCGACGGCGGCGTCGAGGTGAATATCCCTGACGCGAAGGGCCGCGAGCAGCTCACGCGCAAGCTCGCCTCGGCGGCGGAGGGGTTGCCCACCCACGCGCTCACCGTCACCGGCAGTGGCGACGGGCCGATCAGGCTGGCGCCGACCGAGGCCGCATCCGCCGCACGGCTGCACGAGCTGGTCGACGATTCCATCGCCATGATCGAGCAGCGCCTCAAGGATGCCGGCATCACGCTCGCCAGCGTCCAGCCCGAGGGGGCAGATCGCATCCGCATCTTCCTGCCGGGCGCCACGGAGCCCGAGCGCATCACCGCGATCTTCGCGAGGAAGGTCAAGGTCGGCTTCCGCCTGGTCGATCTCTCGATGCCGGCGGAGCAGGCGCAATCCGGCACGCCGCCCGCAGGCACGGAAGTCCTGCTCGGCTTCAAGGACGACAGGCCCTATCTCGTCGCCAAGGACAGCGCGCTCGAGGGCGACGACATCAGCTATGCAGGCCCCGGATTTGCGAGCGGCACGAAGGAGCCGATCGCCTCGTTCCGCTTCAACGGCCGCGGCACGCGGCGCTTCGCCCATATCACCGCGGAGAACGTCGGAAGGCCGTTCGCCATCGTGCTCGACGACAAGGTGATCTCCGCCCCCGTGATCCGCGAGCCCATCACCGCCGGCTCGGGCCAGATCTCCGGCAACTTCACGCTGGAGGAAGCGAGCAGCGTCGCCATGCTGCTGCGCGCCGGCTCGCTGCCCGGACATCTTGGCCTCGTCGAGCAGCAGGTCGTGCAGCCCGCCGCCAAGCCGTAAGGCGAAGATCGTCCGTTGCCCCCGCCTGGGCATGCAGCCCCCTCCGCGACGCCGCCCCCGGGGCCGAATCACGGCCGCGCCGCGGCCAGATGGGCAGCCAACGGGCAATTGCCGAAACGCCCGATCGGGCTAAATTTGCCTCTTGCGACATGGCGGCCGAAGGCTTCATTTCAGGCGGACGTCATGCGATTACGGCTATATGTGCCAGCATACCGACAGGACTGAAGGCCTTACGCGGGGTTAGTACCATGCCGTCCGGCAGCGCAGACATTTCCTCGATCCTCGACCGCATTCTCGACGCGGCCACGGACAATCTCAGGATCGCGAAGATCCTGGTCCAGATGGGCCTCGACCCCAACAACGTCACCTACGACGCGATCTTCAACCGGCTGCTGGAGATCTTCGTCAGCAACATCACGCTGGCCAATATGTTCGCCGTGGTCGGGGCGGTCTTCTTCGTCGCCACGCTCTTGATGCGGACGATGGTGCCGCTGCGCGTCGCCAACATGATCGGCTGCGCGTTCTTTGCCATCTTCGGCGCGCTCTCCGCCAACGTCTCAACGTTCCTGCTCTATCTGCTGATGCTTCCGATCAACGCCTTGCGCCTGCGGCAGATGCTCAAGCTGGTCAAGAAGGCACGCCATGCCGCCGAAGGCGACATGTCGATCGAATGGCTGAAGCCGTTCATGACCGAGCGCAGATATCGCCGCGGCGACACGCTGTTCAAGCTGGGCGATCCCGCGAAGGAAATGCTCCTCACGGTCACCGGCAAGTTCCTGGTCAAGGAGATCAACGTCGAGATCGGGCCGGGCGCACTGATGGGTGAGCTCGGCTTCCTGACGCCGGACAACCGCCGCACCGGGACGATCGAATGCATCGAGGACGGACAGGTGCTGACGATCACCTATGACCGGCTGCTCGAGATCTACTTCCAGGATCCGCAGTTCGGCTATTATTTCCTGGTGCTGACCAGCCAGCGCCTCCTGCAGAACATCGATCGCTTGCAGAACCAACTGGCCGCCGAGCGGGCAGCCACGACGAACAGGATCGCGTGAACGCCGGGGGACCACGTAACGCCCATATGACGAGGCGATGTGAATCGGCGCCCATTTCTCGCGCCCCGGACGCAGCGCAGCGCTTCTTGCGGTGCGCTGCAGAGCCGGGGCCCATGCCTCCAAGAGCGACCTCACGGCGTGGATCCCGGCTCTGCGCAGCAACGCCAAGAGGCGTTGCAACGCGTCCGGGACACGAGACCGTCAGCTCTCCGGGTCTTTGCGGGTGCCCCCGCCGCAAAACCGCCCCAAAAACCGAATGGTAACCATGGCGCTCTAAGGTGACCATGTGACCCATTCCCCGACCATCCTGGTGTTCGATTCCGGCCTTGGCGGGCTCACGGTGCTCCGTGAGGTCGTGGCCGCGCGCTCCGACGCGCACTTTGTCTACGTCGCCGACGACGCCTTCTTCCCCTACGGCCACCACAGCGAGGACGAGATCATCGCCCGCGTCGTGCCGCTGATGGGGGAGCTGATCGGCACGCATGACCCCGACCTCATCGTCATCGCCTGCAACACCGCGTCCACCCTGGTCCTGTCTCAGTTGCGCGCCGCTCATTCCGTGCCCTTCGTCGGCACCGTGCCGGCGATCAAGCCGGCCTGCGCACAATCGAGGACCCGCCGCGTCTCGGTACTCGGCACCAAGGGCACGGTGAAGCGCGAATACACCAAAGCCCTGATCCGCGATTTCGCGCAAGGCTGCGAGGTGACGCTGGTCGGCTCGCCCGAGCTCGCCTCGCTCGCCGAGGCTGCGCTTGGCGGCCATCCAATCAGCGACGGCGAGATCCTTGCCGAGCTCGCTCCCTGCTTCGTCGGCGATGCCGAGGACGCCGGCGCGCGCACCGACACCGTCGTGCTCGCCTGCACCCATTATCCGCTGCTGCTCGACCGGCTGAAGCGGCTGGCGCCCTGGCCGGTCGACTGGATCGATCCGGCGCCGGCAATCGCCAGGCGCGTCTCGGATCTGCTGGGTGCGCCTAGCTGCAAAATCGCGCAGGCCGGTGCCGAGATGATCTTCACCTCGAACCGCGTACACGGCCTTTCGGCCACGCTGACGCCGTTCTTCGGCGGCCGCGCGCTGGCCTGACTTTGCGCCTTGGCGCCGCGCTGCTAGGTTTTGCCGTCGCCCCCTAGCTGCAGGCCTTTCCATGTCGGTCCCGTCCACGCCACTCAACCGTCTTCGCCAGCTCTGGCGCGAGGGGCGCCCCGCCTTCGGCGCGATCGCGACCATCCCGAGCGTGCAGATGGTGCAGATCATGGCGCGCTCACTCGACTGGATCATCGTCGATCTCGAGCATGGACCGATCGGCCTCACCGAAGCGCATGCAATGATCGCTGCGACCACAGGCACGCCATGCACGCCCCTGGTGCGGATCGCGGCCAACGAGCCATGGCTTGCGAAGGCGCCGATGGACATCGGTGCCTTCGGCATCAACTTCCCGATGATCACCAGCCGCGCGGACGCCGAGAAGGCGGTGCGCAGCGTGCGCTATCCGCCGCGCGGCGATCGGCTGTGGGGCCCCTTCCATGCCCCGTTCCGGTGGGGCCAGTCGATGCCGGACTACATGGCCAGCGCCGACGACGAGCTGATCTGCATGGTCACCATCGAGCATGTCGACGCCGTCAATCGCATCGACGAGATCATGGCGACATCAGGCATCGACGTCGCGGTCATCGGCCCCGGCGATCTCGCCACGTCCATCAACAAGCGCGGCCAGATGGATGATCCGGAGCTGCTCGAACTGATCGCCCGCGCCGAGGCCGGCATCCTCAGAAGCGGCGTGCCGATTGGCGGCGTGGCCCGCACCGCCGACCAGGCCAATGCCCTGATCGATCGCGGCTACCGCGCGATCGCGCTCGGCTTCGACTGGTCGCTGTTCCAGCGCGGTATCATGGCGGCGTTCGACGGGATCAGGCGCTGAGCAGAGCCAAACAGCACAAGAAAAACGGCCCAAGCAATTGCAAATGCGTAGTAATTTTAATTTTTTATGGCGCGGACCGCTTGTCTCTGCCGCGCGCCGAACCGACTGGCGCCAGCGAGGTTGGTTCGTGCTAGAGCAGACAGCGAGCGGAAGACCGCTCGCTGCACATATTTTAATCCGCGGGAACCGAAAGAGCGATGCGCGGGAAACCCAAGAACATTTCGCTGCCGCGCCGGCTGATTTGCGACTTGATGCGCGCTTCGATGGATGTGCCATTCGTCTCGCTCTCCCGCTCGCTCAATATCCGCCCCCTGCTCGAGGCCCGTACGGGCGCGATGGCGCCCGCCGGCTGGGCCGCGATGTTCGTCAAGGCCTTCGCCCTGGTCGCCAGGGACGAGCCGATCCTGCGGACCGTCTACGCCAAATGGCCCCGTCCCATGCTCTACGAGCTGCCCAGCAGCGTGGCGCTGGTGGCCGTGGCCCGGGTCGAGGATGGCGAGGAATGCGTGATGCCGCAGCGAATCGCGGCCCCCGAGGCCATGGCGCTGGCCGCGGTCGATGCGGAGATCCGGCGCGCCAAGACGGCGCCGATCGAGGACGTCCCGATGTTCCGCAAGATCATGCGGGCGACCCGGCTGCCGCTGCCGCTGCGCCGCCTGTCCTGGGCGATCGGCCTGAATTTCGGCCGGCAGCGCGGCAATTGGTTCGGCAGCTTCGCGGTCAGCTCGGTGGCCGCCTATGGCGGCGGCGAGCTCCATCCGGTCACGCCGGGCCCCTTCATCGTCAGCTATGGGGTGGTCGAGCCCGACCAGACCATCCACGTCGTGATCCGCTGGGATCACCGGGTCACCGACGCCGCTCCGATCGCCCGGGTCCTGTCCCGGCTGGAACAGGTCCTGAACACTGAAATCGCTGCCGAATTGGGGACGGCCGGCCCAAAGTCCATCCGAGCGGTAAGGACCTGATTCCGGGGCCATTCGCATTGACAGCGAGCCCCAAACTCCCCTAAAAGCCGCCTGCTCGCGGGCCGATTTCGGCCCGCGAAGCGTTTCGCGACCCGTGGTCCTCTCCCTTAAGCTTTGGGGATCGGACCTGTCGGTGCCGGGATCTATCCCGTCACACAGGAGGGCGCGTTTCCTCAAACCATGCAACCGAAGAGGACGCGATGACTAAGCGCAGTGAGGCGAAGTACAAGATCGATCGCCGTATGGGCCAGAACATCTGGGGCCGCCCGAAGAGCCCCGTGAACCGTCGTGAATATGGTCCCGGCCAGCACGGCCAGCGCCGCAAGGGCAAGCTCTCCGACTTCGGCGTGCAGCTGCGCGCCAAGCAGAAGCTGAAGGGCTACTACGCCAACATCAGCGAGCGCCAGTTCCACGGCATCTATGTCGAGGCGAGCCGCCTCAAGGGTGACACCGGCGAGAACCTGATCGGCCTGCTCGAGCGTCGTCTCGACGCGGTCGTGTACCGCGCCAAGTTCGTCTCCACGATCTTTGCCGCGCGCCAGTTCATCAACCACGGCCACATCAAGGTGAACGGCCGCAAGGTCAACATCTCGAGCTACCAGCTCAAGCTCGGCGACGTGATCGAGGTCAAGGAAGCCTCCAAGCAGCTCGCCCATGTGCTCGAAGCCAGCCAGCTCCCCGAGCGCGACACGCCCGACTATCTCGAAGTCGACCACGGCAAGATGACCGCCAAGTACATCCGCATCCCCGGCCTCTCCGATGTGCCGTTCCCGGTGCAGATGGAGCCCCATCTGGTCGTCGAATTCTATTCGCGCTGATAGGCTCGGCAGAACGACGTTCAAAGGCCCCGGTTTTCCGGGGCCTTTTTGTTTGGTAGCGTATGATCAATGTCTCGCATGGACGACCAATCCGCCAACACTCTGCCTTCGGCAGCGCCAACCGACGCCGCGCTTCGAGCATGGGAAACCCTCTTCCGCGATGAGCAGATCTGCCGATATCAGGGACTGTTCGCTTTGCCTGATTGCAATATCTTCACAGCCGACGCGTCAGACGAAATCCTCCGCGCCGCACGACAGCGCGTCAGTCAACGTTCTCGTGGCTAGTACAAGTCATCAGAACGCGCACGCAATACGTCGCAATTGTTCGACTAGATGAAATGACGAGATCAGCCATGCTCTACACCCCTCCCCCCATCGATCCCAAGGCGCCGCCGGTGCGCATTAATCTGCTCTCGGACACGCAGACCAAGCCGACGGCAGGGATGCGCGAGGCGATGGCGCGCGCCGAGGTCGGTGACGAGCAGGTCGGCGACGATCCGACCGTGAATGCGCTGTGCGAGCGGGTAGCGAATCTGCTCGGCAAGGAGGCGGCGGTCTACATGCCCTCGGGCACCATGTGCAACGTCACCG
The DNA here is from genome assembly GCF_004114535.1 of Bradyrhizobium nanningense. Taxonomy (GTDB): domain Bacteria; phylum Pseudomonadota; class Alphaproteobacteria; order Rhizobiales; family Xanthobacteraceae; genus Bradyrhizobium; species Bradyrhizobium nanningense. Next base: position 103,543 of record NZ_LBJC01000019.1, on the reverse strand, counting down.
CAACGCTGGTGCATTGCCGCCCCGGCGACGAGATCCTCGCGCACGAGACCGCGCACATCATCGCCCGCGAAGGCGGCGCGCATGCCGCGATCGGCGGCTTCCAGGTGACACAGCTGAAAGGCGAGGGCGGCCAGTTCACGCCGGAGACGTTCCGGAAAGCTCTGCATCCGCGCACGCGCTATCAGCCACCGCAGACCGCCGTCAGCGTCGAGCAGACCGCCAATATCGGCGGCGGCACGATCTGGAAGAAGGCAGCGCTCGACGAGATCGTCGCGATTGCCAAGCAGCACGGCCTCGTCACCCATATGGACGGCGCGCGCCTGCTCAACGCCACCGTCGCCAGCGGCATCTCCCCGCGCGACATGACCGCGGGCTGGGACTCGGCCTGGATCGACTTCTCCAAGGGCCTGGGAGCACCGATCGGCGGCGTGCTCGCGGGCTCGCGCGCCTTCATCGACGCGGTCTGGCAATGGAAGCAGCGCCTCGGCGGCTCGATGCGCCAGGCCGGCATCTGCGCCGCCGCCTGCATCTACGCGCTCGACCATCATGTCGATCGGCTTGCCGACGACCACGCCAATGCGCGCGCGCTCGCCCGCGGTCTGTCGCAGATTTCCGGCGTCGAGGTGCAGGAGCCCGAGACCAACCTCGTCTTCTTCAAGCCCGACGGCGCCGGAATTGCCGGCGACAAGATGGTCGCGGCGCTGCGCCAGCGCGGCGTGACGCTCGCGATGATGGATGGCCGCATCCGCGCCTGCACCCATCTCGACGTCAATGCGGTCCAGGTCGAGGAGACGATCGGATACGTGCGCGAGATCGTGCGCGGAGCGTAAGCTGAGAGTTCGTAGCCCGGTGAGCGCAGCGATACCCGGGACTTCGCGCGCAGCGATCCCGGATGTCGCTTCGCTCATCGGGGCTACAAACTGCCGCCGCTTCACCGCCCCATCGCCTGATAGATCAGCGTCTTCAACGCCAGTTGAATCCGGCCGCGTTGCGATGGGGTCTGCACCATGAAGATCCCGAGCAGATCGTCTTCGGGATCGATGAAGAAAAAGGTGCCGCCGACGCCGTCCCAGCGATATTCGCCCAGTGGCCATGATGTACCCGGCGGCACTGAGGTGCGCACGGCGAAGCCGAGGCCGAAGCCGGAACTGGCGCCCGGATAATAGTTCTGGTCGCGCGCGATGTTGGTTTCGGGACCAATATGATCCGAGGCCATCAATTGGATGGTCTCGGGTTTGAGATAGCGCCGACCGTCATACGTACCGCCATTGAGCAGCATCTGAGCGAACCGCGCATAGTCTCCGACCGTGCCGACCATGCCGGCGCCGCCCGATTCCCATATCGTCGGGCGTCTGATGTCACGCACCTGCGTCGTCGGGCTGATGTTGCGGTCCTGCGGCATCGGCTCGGCGATGCGCGGAAACCTGGCGGGGTCGGCAACGTAGAAGGCCGTCTCGGTCATGCCGAGCGGATCGAGCAGCCGTTCCTTTTCGAACTGGAGCAGCGTCTTGCCCGAGACCACCTCGACGACGCGGCCGAGCACGTCGGTGGCAAAGCCGTAGTCCCACACCGCGCCCGGCTGCTCGGCAAGCGGCAGCGTGGCGAGCTTCGCGACGAAATCGGCATTGGAAAGCTCGCTATTGAACAGGTCGGCCGCGGCATAAAGCTCGCGCACCGCGCTGCCGCCATAGGAACCGTAAGGCAGGCCGGCAGTATGGCGCAACAGGTCCTTGATTGTGACGGGACGCTCGAGCGGCTCCAGCGTCAGCGCGACCTTGTCCTCCTTGCCCCTCCTCTCGACGCCGACCTTCATATCGGCAAAGGCCGGAATGTACTTTGCGACGGGATCCTCGAGCGCGAGCCTGCCCTCCTCGACCAGCATCATCACCATGACTGACGTGATCGGCTTCGACATCGAATAGAGGCGGAAGATCGTGTCCGCACTCATCGACAGCTCGGTGGCAACGTCGCGAACACCGAAATTCGCATAATAGACCGGCTTGCCGTGTTGCTGCAGCAGCAGGACGGCGCCGGGGATCTTGCCGGTCGTGACCTCGTTCCTGATGTAGTCGGAGACCTTTGCGAGGCCCTCGGCTGAGAGCGTGCGGGCTGAGCGTTCCTCGGAGCCGGCCTTCGCACCGACCAGTCCGAGCAGAAGAACGAGCGCCGCGAGAAACGCGCGGCGCCCGCTCATGTCACTTCTCCATGGCTTCATAGACCAGCTGCTTCAAGGTCCGCTGCACCCGCTGGCGCTCGCTCGGGGTCTGCTCCAGCAGCACGAAGAACATGTCCTGCTTGGGATCAATCACGAAATAGCAGCCGGAAGCGCCATCCCACTTCAGTTCACCGAGATCGCCGGGTGGCGGCGGCTTGGCGTTGCCGGGATCGGTGCGGACCGCGAGCCCGAGGCCGAAGCCGAAGCCGTCGCCGGGAAAGTAGAAATAATCGCGATCGACGCCGGAGCCCGGGCCGATCTGGTCGGTCGTCATCAGCTTGAACGTCTCGGGCTTGAGAATGGTCTTGCCCTCCAGGCTGCCGCCATTGAGCAGCATCTGCGCGAAGCGCTGGTAATCGGCCATAGTCGTGACCATGCCACCGCTGGCAAACATGATCTTCTTGGCCACCGTCGGATCGTTGATGCGGCCGACGCGGAAATCGGCATCGTTCGGCACCGGCTGCGCCAGCAGCTTCTGCTTCTCGGGGACGGTGACGAAGAAGCCGGTGTCGACCATGCCGAGCGGATCGAGCAGCTTCTCGCGCATGATGTCGATCAGCGGCTTGCCCGCTGCGACCTCCATCACACGGGCCAGGATGTCGGTGGAATGGCCGTATTGCCAGAGCGCGCCCGGCTGGTTGTGCAGCGGCAGCTTGGCGATGCGCTCGGCGAACTCGGCGAGGTCGAAATCGCCGGCATAGATGTTGGCCTCGCGATAGGCCTTGCGGACCAGGCTATCGCCATAGAAGCCATAGGTGATGCCCGAGGTGTGCGTCATCAGGTCGTGCACCGTGATCGGCCGGTTGGGCGGCACCAGCTCGAGCGACTTGGTGCCGTCCTCGGCCTTCTTCTCGACGCCGACCTTCACATTGGCGAAGGACGGGATGTATTTCGAGACGGGATCATCGAGCTCGATCTTGCCGTCCTCGATCAATTGCATCGCGACGACAGAGGTGATTGCCTTGGTCATCGAGAACAGGCGGAAAATGGTCTTGTCGGTGATCGGCGCCTTGCTGACGACGTCCTGCACGCCGAAGGCTTCGTGATAGACCGACTTGCCATGCTGCTGGATCAGGACGGTTGCACCGGCGATCTTGCCGGTCGCGACCTCGTTCTTGAAGAACTCGCTCACCTTGGCGAGCTTGTCCTGGTTGAAATGCGCGCCGGCCGGAATCTCGTAGGTGCCTTCCGCCCGCGCCAGCGACATCGCGCCGAACGACATCAGCGCACCGCAGACGAGCGCGCGCAGTCCCGACTGTGAAATCATATCCCCTCCCCGGAACATGGTCCGGCGGAGTGTACCGACCGCGTGATCAGGCACAAGGGCCGCTGTGTTGCTCGATCGCCTCGGCATGCAGCCTGGCGCTCGGCTCGGAGAAACAGCAGAACACCACGCGAGCAAGGGACGGCGCGGCAGAGAGCCCTTCGATTGTCGTGCGCACGGCGATGTCGGCGGCCCGGTCGGCAGGGAAGCGGAAAATGCCGGTCGAAATCGCGGGGAATGCCACCGAGGTTAGTCCGTGCTTCCCACACAACTCCATCGAACGGCGATAGCAGGAGGCGAGCAGGTCATCCTCGCCCCGCGTGCCGCCATTCCAGACCGGCCCGACGGCGTGGATCACATGGGCAGCCTTGAGCCGGTAGCCTTTGGTGATCTTGGCGTCGCCCGTTTTGCAGCCGTGGAGCATACGGCATTCGGCGACCAGATCGGGGCCGGCCGCCCGATGTATCGCGCCGTCCACGCCGCCTCCGCCAAGGAGCGACGTGTTGGCGGCGTTGACGATGGCGTCAACGCCGAGGGTCGTGATGTCGGCAACAATGACGTCGAGCTCAGCACCGCCAATCCGGCGCGTCGGCACGGTCACGGATCAGGCGGCGACGACGACGCCCTTCTCGGAGAAGAGCTGCTGCAATTCGCCCGCCTGGAACATCTCGCGGACGATGTCGCAACCGCCGACGAACTCGCCCTTCACATAGAGCTGAGGGATGGTCGGCCAGTTGGAGAAGGTCTTGATGCCGTTGCGCAGTTCGGCGGATTCGAGGACGTTGAGGCCCTTATAACCGACGCCGATATGGTCGAGGATCTGGACGACCTGGCCGGAGAACCCGCACTGCGGAAATTGCGGCGTGCCCTTCATGAACAGAACCACGTCGTTCGACTTCACTTCGTTGGCGATGAATTCCTCAATGCTCATTTCCATGTCCTTCCGGGGCGGAGCCCTCACCAATCATCTCGGGCCGGCTCAGCCGATCTAACCCGATACCTGCCTATATATGTAGCGCAAACCGTTGTGCATCCAAAGTAAAATGGCGGCGACACGCCCCGGTGGCCGGTTTGACCCCAGCCGGGTCCATAGGCTGATGACATCAATATCATCGCCAGAGAGGACTTTCATACCGTAACGGAGCCCCTATCTAGGACGAACCTCGGTTTGGGAACCCGGCAACGCCAACAACGTTCTCTTGTCCTGTCTGGAGAAAAACGTGACGAAACAAGCCTCCGCTACGGCCATCGCCCCGCTTTCGTCACCGTCCGGTCAGGGCGATGTCGCCCAGAGGCTTCAGGACGCGTTCATTGCCGTCCGCAACGAGACCGAACGCCGGGCCGCCCCGCTCTCGCCGGAGGACCAGCAGATCCAGTCCATGCCGGATGCGAGCCCGACGAAATGGCATCGGGCGCATACCACCTGGTTCTGGGAGCAATTCCTCCTCGGCGAGCACGCTGCGGGCTATCGGCCCTTCCACCCCTATTTCGCGTTCCTGTTCAATTCCTATTACGTCAGCGCCGGCCCGCGTCATGCGCGCAATCATCGCGGCGACATCACCCGTCCCAGCGCCGATCAGGTCGGTGCTTATCGCAAATATGTCGATGCGGCCGTCGTCAAATTCTTCCGCGAGGCGGACGCGGACAAGCTTCGCGAGCTCGCGCCGCTGGTCGAGGTCGGGCTGAACCATGAGCAGCAGCATCAGGAATTGATGTTCACCGACATCCTGCACGCTTTTGCGCAGAACCCGGTCTATCCGGCCTACGACCCGGACTGGCGCTTTCCCTCCGCGACGCGCACCGGTGATGACTGGCTGCAACTCAACGAGGGTATCCACACGGTCGGCCATGTCGACGACAGTTTCCATTTCGACAATGAGAAGCCCGCGCATCGCGCCCTGGTCGGCCCGGTCAAGGTGGCGCGCAATCTCGTCACCAATGGCGAGTGGCTCGCCTTCATGCGCGACGGCGGCTATCGGCGTGCGACGCTGTGGCTGATGGACGGCTTCGCCGCGGCCAGCAAGGACGACTGGCAGGCTCCCGGCTATTGGCGCGAAGTCGATGGCGCATGGCAGGTCATGACGCTCGCCGGTCTCAAGCCGGTCGATCCCGACGCACCGGTCTGCCACGTCAGCTATTACGAGGCCGACGCCTTCGCGCGCTGGGCCGGAAAGCATCTGCCGACCGAAATGGAATGGGAGGTTGCGGCGCGCACAGGCCAGCTCAACGATGCCTTCGGCATCGTCTGGCAGTGGACGCGATCGTCCTACTCACCCTACCCCGGCTACCGCGCCATCGACGGCGCGCTCGGCGAGTACAACGGCAAGTTCATGGTCAACCAGCTGGTGCTGCGCGGCTCCTCGCTTGCAACTCCGGAAGACCACAGCCGTATCACTTATCGGAACTTCTTCTATCCGCACCACCGCTGGCAGTTCACGGGGCTGCGGCTCGCCGACTACGAATAAACATTATCCGACGACAAATGCGCGCCGGACAGCGCGTTCAGGAGAGTATCATGAATGTGCACGCCAGCGCTTTGGCCGAAGCCCATCTTCCCGACGAGCAGACCACCGCCTTCGCCCGTGAGGCGATCGAGGACCTCTCGCAGCAGCCGAAAAAGCTGTCGCCGAAATACTTTTATGACGCGACCGGATCGGAGCTGTTCGAGGCGATCACGAAGCTGCCGGAATATTATCCGACGCGCACCGAGCTTGCGATCCTGAAGGAGCGCGGCAACGAGATCGCAAGGATCATTCCGGAGCATGCGGCGCTGGTCGAGTTCGGCGCCGGCGCGACCACGAAGGTCCGCCTGTTGCTGAACCATTGCAAGTTCGCGGCTTATGTGCCCGTCGATATCTCCGGCGACTTCCTGAAGGCGCAGGCGAATGGCCTGAAGCGGGATTTTCCCTCGCTCGGCATTTACCCTGTCGCCGCCGATTTCACCACGCCGTTCGAGCTGCCCAAGCAGGTCGCGTCCATGCCGAAGGTCGGATTCTTCCCCGGCTCGACCATCGGCAATTTCGAGCCGCATGAGGCGCAGGCCTTTCTCAAGAGCGCGCGCAAGATTCTCGGCCGCGGCGCCCAGATGATCATCGGTGCCGATCTCGAAAAGGACGAGCGCGTGCTGCACGACGCCTACAACGATGCCGCCGGCGTCACCGCACGCTTCAACCTCAACGTTCTCGTGCGCATCAACCGCGAGCTCGGCGGCAATTTCGATCTGTCCGCCTTCACCCATCGCGCGATTTACAATCGCGAGCGGCACCGCATCGAGATGCACCTGATCAGCAGGAAGAGCCAGACCGTGCGTCTGCTCGGCACCAGCTTCTCGTTCCGCCCGGGCGAGAGCATCCACACCGAGAACAGCTACAAATACAGCATCGAGCGCTTTGCCGCTCTGGCGCAGGGTGCGGGCTGGCGCGTGCGCGAAAGCTGGACGGATGCGGCCAGGATGTTTTCGGTGCATGCTCTGGAGGTGGCGGAATAGGCCTCCGCGCCTACTCTTCCGGCTCCGACCCCAGCGATACCGACTCCCAGACCGCAACCACGATCATGATCGCCGTCGTCGCGACCGACAACCAGAGCGGCGAGAGGTCGGCTGCGAACCACCACAGCGCCAGCAGCAGAATGATGCCGATGCCGTGTGAGAGCTGGAGGAAGCCACGGATCGCGTGCTTGAACAGGATCGTGCCGACCAGGAACACCAGCGGACCGCCGATCGTGCTCACGATCGTCCTGATATCGGAGTGTCCGGTCGGGTGCTTCAGCACCAGTTCGTCCGACACGGCGGTCAGAATGATGCCGGCGATGATCGGCATGTGCAGATAGGTGTAGGCGAGCCGCGCCAGCCGGCCGGATTCGGTGGACTTCGAGATGCGTTTGGAGCCGGCCTCCGCCCCCTTGTGGAAATAGACCCACCACATCGCGATGGCGCCGACCAGCGCGGAGACGAAGGCCAGGATGTTGGACGCGGTCCATTCCAGCTCGGCAAAGGTCGCGCCGTTGACGACGACGGCTTCGCCGAGCGCGATGATGACGAAGAGAGAGCAGCGCTCGGCCATGTGGCCGCCTTCGACGGCCCAGGCCTCAATCGACGAGAAGCCCAGCTTCGGGACCCAGAAGCGAGCCGCCGGCGAGACGTATTCCCAGGTGACGGCCGCAATCCACAGCCATAGCCGTGTCTCGCCCTCGGACAGGCCGCCTGCGATCCACAACACCGCCGAGATCGAGAGCCAGGTCAGGATGCGGATCGCGTTGTGGCGCACCGCGGTCCGATGCCGCGGCGTTGCGAACAGCCAGAACGCCGTCCGCCCAAGCTGCATGGTTGCGTAGGCGATCGCAAACCACAGGCCCCGCCCCTCGAACGCGGTCGGGATCGTCGTCGACAGCACGAGGCCACCCAGCATCATCGCGAAGAGCAGGATGCGAACCGGCGTCAGCTCGGGATTGAGCCAGTTGGTGACCCAGGCGGTGTAGACCCACACCCACCACACCGCGAGAAACAGCACCGTGACCTGCACCGCGCCGAGCGGCGTGAAATGGTGCAGCAGCGTGTGCGACACCTGCGTGACGGCAAAGACGAAGACGAGGTCGAAGAACAGCTCGGCATTGGTGACGCGGCTGTGCTGGTCCGGCACGATGACGCGAAACATCGCGCCGCGAGGATTGTCCGCAGCCATCATCGTCCCCCGGTGACGCTGGTCAGATCAGGTGCCGGGTGCGCCAGGTACCCCGGTCTGCAGCGCCAGCGCGTGCAGGACGCCGCCCATCTGGCCGCGCAGGGACTGGTAGACGATCTGGTGCTGCTGGACGCGGGACTTGCCGCGGAAGGATTCCGAGATCACGGTCGCGGCATAGTGATCGCCGTCGCCGGCGAGGTCACGGATGGTCACCTCGGCATCGGGGATCGCCGCCTTGATCATCGCCTCGATATCGTGGGCGTCCATGGGCATTCGGGTCGTGCTCCTTGCTTCTAGTCAGTCTCGGCTCGAATCGCTGCCGGGGTCCCCTCGCCGGCAGGACCAAACTTAGCGTGAACGGCCTTCTGCGTCACGCCTTCCGGCACTATATCCCTGATCCCATCAGGATAAAGGCACGACGAAGTGCCGCGCGCGGCAGATCGATCGAAAAGGCGTGACATCATGAAGCTTCCAGGGCCGGACCACCCCATCACCATCACCCAAAATCCCCGGCGCGTCCGTGTGACCGCGGGCGACATCGTCATTGCCGAGACCGGCAAGGCGCTGACCCTGAAGGAGGCCAAATATCCGGCGGTGCAATATGTGCCGCGGGAGGACACCAATATGGCCCTGCTGGAGCGCACCGAGCGCACCACCCACTGCCCCTACAAGGGCGATGCGAGCTATTTTAGCGTCAAGGCCGGCGGCAAGACGCTCGAGAATGCGATCTGGACCTACGAGACGCCCTTCCCCGCGATGACCGAAATTTCCGGCCACCTCGCCTTCTATCCGGACAAGGTGAAGATCGAGGAAGTAGGGTAGCTGCTTCCGTCATGGCCGGGCATAACTGTCCGAAGAACGGCGTCGCTTACGCTCGCCTATGTCCCGGCCATCCACGTTCTTGGCCAATCGCGGGTACAGAAGAACGTGGATGCCCGGGCCTTCGCCTCGCCGAAGCGGCTTCGGCCGCGCAGGCGGGACAAGCCCGGGCATGACAACAGAGTGAGCTGATCCAGCCCCGGCTACGCCCTGAAGATCGTCAACCCCAGTATCAGCAGCACCAGGAAGATCACGACGAAGACGTAGAACAGGAAGCGGGCAATATCGGCGGAGGCGGCCGAGATGCCGGTGAAGCCGAGCACGCCGGCCACGATCGAAACCAGTAGAAAGATCAGCGCCCATTTCAGAATCGTCATCGCCAGCTCCGAAACTGATGCCGCTCGCCTGCGGCCCTCACGCCCTTTTTCGCGGATGCTAACTTCGTTGCGCGGAACTGGTTCCTAACCCTGTTCTGGCCGGAAGACCCGCTCAAACGAGGCTTGCTGAATCCGGTTCCCGGCGGCACAGTCCCGCCCGGGGAGCAGGAGCGCGGGGCGGCCATGACCACGATGTCACATTCAGCGACGATCGGCGCGGAAGCGCACGCCGCGCCGAAGAGCAAATCGCGCAATCTCTCGCTCGATCGCGCCCGCACCTTCCTGACGCTCGTGGTGCTGCTGCATCATGCGGTGATCCCCTACACCCATTTCGGTCACACCGATCCGGCCTCCTTTGCCGGTTTCGACATGATCGTGCTCGCCACCGACAGCTTCTTCATGGCGATGTTCTTCTTCCTGTCGGGCCTGTTCACCTGGCCCGGCATCGCGCGCAAGGCACCGTCGGTCTTTCTGCGCGACCGCCTGTTGCGGCTCGGGCTGCCGTTCGCGATCGCGGCCTTCACCGTCATCCCGCTCGCCTATTACGCCATCGCGCTGCGGGCCGAGCCCGAGCTGACCTTCGCGGCATTCTGGTGGAAGACGGTGACGGCGGGCCCGTGGCCGAGCGGCCCGATCTGGTTCGTGTGGGTGCTGCTCGCCTTCGATCTCACCGCGAGCCTGCTCTACCGCGTCTCGGCGCATCTGGTCGATCCGGTCAACCGCGTCTCGCTTCGCGGTTTCGAGCAACCGGCCGCGTTCTGGCTGGTGCTCGCCGCGATCAGCGGCCTCGTCTACGTGCCGGCGCTGGTCTGTTTCGGCGCCAACAAATGGTTCGAGTTCGGGCCGTTCTCGGTGCAGGCGAGCCGCATCCTGCTCTACTTCAGCTATTTCTTCATCGGCGCCAGCGTCGGCTCGGCGAACTTCGATCGCGGCATCCTCAGCGCCGACGGCCAGCTGCCGAAAAACCGCTGGCTATGGCTCGTCGTCACGCTGATCCCCTACGGCCTGATGTGGGGCATGATCTACATCAAGCGCGAAATCCTCGGCAATCCGGATCCGCTGCCGCACTGGTACCATGTGTTCTACGGCACCTTCCTGGTGCTGTTCTCGGCCTCGATCCTGTTCACGATCCTCGCCTTCTTCCTGCATTCGAAGGCGCCGGGGCCGACCCTGCTCGACCGCATGCAGGCGGATGCCTACGGCATCTTCCTGGTGCACTATCCGATCGCGCTGTGGATCCAGTATTGGCTGTTCGACTACACCCTGCCGGCGATCCTGAAGGCCGCGATCGGCTTCGTGCTCACGGTGATCCTGAGCTGGGGTCTGACGGCGGCATTGCGGAGGATTCCGGGGGCCTCGCACGTGTTGTGAGACCGAGCTCTTTCCGCGCGTCATTGCGAGGAGCTCGCGACAAAATTGCATAGCGATTTTGCGCTGATGCGACGAAGCAATCCAGACTGCCTCCTCGGTGAGACTCGGGACTGCTTCGCTTCGCTCGCAATGACGGGGTGTGTGGCAGCGCCTCAGGCCGCCTTGCCGCCCATATATTCCGGCAGCCAGCGCTCGTACGACGTCCGCAGCGTGTCGATCGCCACAGGCGCCTCGCCCGCGATTGTGATCGCATCGCCGCCGGTGGTGCCGATCCGCACGCAAGGCACCTCGCAGCCGCGCATCTTGGCAAGCACGCGGCCGGCTTCCGTTTCCGGCACGGTGACGATATAGCGCGCCTGGTCCTCGCCGAACCAATAGGCCTGCGAGACCAGCGACGTCGGCGCCGCCAGCAGTTTTGCGCCGATGCCGCCGGCCATCGCCATTTCGGCGAGCGCGATCAAGAGGCCGCCGTCCGACAGGTCGTGCACCGCAGTTGCGGTGCCGCCATGGATCATGCCGCGCACGCAATCGCCGTTGCGCTTCTCGGCAGCGAGATCGACCGGCGGCGGGGCGCCCTCCTCCCGGCCACAGATGTCGCGCAGGTAGACCGACTGGCCGAGCCAGCCATGGGTCTCACCGATCAGGAGGATCGCTTCGCCCTCGGCCTTGAAGGCGAGCGAAGCCGACTTGGTGAAATCGTCGAGCAGGCCGACGCCGCCGATCGAGGGTGTCGGCAGGATCGCACGGCCATTGGTCTCGTTGTAGAGCGAGACGTTGCCGGAGACGACCGGGAAGTCCAGCGTGCGGCAGGCTTCCGAGATGCCCTTCAAGCAGCCGACGAACTGGCCCATGATCTCGGGCCGCTCAGGGTTGCCGAAATTGAGATTGTCGGTGATCGCGAGCGGCTTGCCGCCGACCGCGGTGATGTTGCGCCAGGCTTCGGCGACGGCCTGCTTGCCGCCCTCGAACGGATCGGCCTCGCAGTAGCGCGGCGTCACGTCGACGGTGAGCGCGAGGCCCTTCGGCCCGTCCTCAACGCGCACCACGGCGGCATCGCCGCCGGGGCGCTGCATGGTGTTGCCGAGGATGACGTGGTCGTACTGCTCCCAGACCCAGCGCTTAGAGCACATGTCGGGCGTGCCGATCAGCTTCTCCAGCGCTAGCCCGAGGCTCATCGGCGCCGACACCTCGCGCGCATGCACGATCGGCAGCGCCGCGGAGGGAACGTGGGGGCGGTCATAGACCGGCGCCTCGTCGCCGAGCTCCTTGATCGGCAGGTCGGCCATGACGTCGCCGCCATGCTTGACCACGAAGCGCTTGCTCGGCGTGGTGTAGCCGACCACCGCGAAGTCGAGGCCCCACTTTTTGAAGATCGCCTCGGCTTCCTTCTCCTTCTCGGGCTTGAGCACCATGAGCATGCGCTCCTGGCTCTCCGAGAGCATCATCTCGTAGGCGCTCATCCCGGTCTCGCGGGTCGGTACCGCATCGAGATCGAGGTCGACGCCGAGATCGCCCTTGGCGCCCATCTCGACTGCCGAGCAGGTCAGGCCGGCCGCCCCCATATCCTGGATCGCAATGACGCAGCCCTTCTCCATGATCTCGAGGCAGGCTTCCAGCAGCAGCTTTTCGGCGAAGGGATCGCCGACCTGCACCGTCGGACGCTTCTCCTCGGACTTGTCGTCGAACTCGGCCGAGGCCATCGAGGCGCCGTGGATGCCGTCGCGGCCGGTCTTGGAGCCCAAGTACACGATCGGCATGTTCACGCCGGAGGCCGCCGCATAGAATATCTTGTCGGCATCGGCGAGGCCGACCGCCATCGCGTTGACGAGGATGTTGCCGTCATAGCGGGTGTGGAAGCGCACCTGGCCGCCGACCGTCGGCACGCCGAACGAATTGCCGTAGCCGCCGACACCTGCAACCACGCCGGAGACCAGATGTCGGGTCTTGGCGTGCTCGGGCGCGCCGAAGCTCAGCGCATTGAGACACGCGATCGGGCGCGCGCCCATGGTGAAGACGTCGCGCAAAATGCCGCCGACGCCGGTGGTCGCGCCCTGGTAGGGCTCGATATAGCTCGGATGGTTGTGGCTCTCCATCTTGAAGACCACGGCCTGGCCGTCGCCGATGTCGATCACGCCGGCATTCTCGCCGGGGCCCTGGATCACCCAGGGCGCATTCGTCGGCAGGCCGCGCAGATGGATACGCGAGGATTTGTACGAGCAATGCTCGTTCCACATCGCCGAGAAGATGCCGAGCTCGGTGAAGGTCGGCTCCCGCCCGATCAGCTTCAGGATGCGCTCATACTCGTCGGGCTTGAGCCCGTGGGCGGCAACCAGTTCGGGGGTGATCTTGGGTTCGTTCTTCATGGATTCGGGGCTTTCGGCGGCGTTTGGCCGTTCTTAGGAAGATCGGAGGGCCGGGAAAAGCCCTTTATGGCGCATTTTCCCGCTGTCCCACGTTTTGCAGGCGGGGACGGCGGGAACAGGAATTGCACGGCGCCGACGGATCGGATTTAAGGGCTCAAGACCCGCAATTGAAGGCCCATTTCCTTGCACGAATTGACCAAAGCGCCGCCGCCTCGCCGCCCCGACCTCCACATCGCCACCGAGGGCGAATTTGTGGGCTGGCGGACCTGGATTCGCGACAGTTTTGAGGCCCATGTCGGCCCGTTCTGGCACCGGATCGAGGCGGACGGCAGCGTCCGCAGCGCCTTCCGGGTCGAGAAGAAGCACCTCAACGGCTCCGGGAACGTCCATGGCGGCTGCTACATGGCCTTCGCCGATTACTCCCTGTTTGCGATCGCCACCCATGTCCTGGACAGCCGGGCGGTGACGACCAACTTCGCCTGCGAATTCCTCGACGCGGCACGGGAGGGCGAGCTGATCGAATGTACCGGCGAGGTCACCCGCGCCGGGGGCTCGCTGATCTTCCTGCGCGGCAAGATGACGTCGGGGGACCGGGTGCTGCTGACCTTTTCCGGCACGATCAAGCGGATGAAGCGGAAGGCGCTCCCTCAGCCAAACGCATAGCTCGGTGCCTTCCCTTTTCGCGCGCCCTCGCCCAGACTTCCCAGCAGGCGCTTTTGGCGTCGGGGAGCAGGAACAAGGTGCCGCAGAGCACATCGGAGGCAGGGCGCACGGCGGCGTCCGCATCGGCGCCGTTGCCATCCGTCGCCACCGGGGCACGCAACTGGCGCGACTATGCGCTGCTGCTCGCGCTCGCCTGCTGCTGGAGCTCGACCTATCCGCTGGCCAAGCTCGCGCTTCCCACCATCCCGCCCATCACCTTCATCTCGGCACGCTCGCTGATCGCAGCCGCCTTCCTGTTCGCCATCCTGTGGATGCGCGGCGTCAAGGTCCCGACCGACGCCAAGGCGTGGAAGCTGTTCGCGACCCAGCAATTGATCAACTCGACCTTCCCGTTCCTGATCATCACCTGGTCGCAGCAATATGTGCCGGCGTCGAACACGGTGGTGCTGGCCTCGACGACGCCGATCTTCGCCTTCCTGATCACCTTGCTGATCACGCGGCACGAACCGGCAACGCTGCTCAAGCTCGCCGGTGCGATCCTCGGCCTTGCCGGAACCATCGCCATCGTCGGCCTCGATGCGCTACGTGGCCTCAGTAGCGAGATCGTCGCGGAGATCGCGATCCTGCTCGCCACCATCTCCTTTGCCTGCGCGACGATCTTCGGTCTGCGCCTGTCCGACTACGACCCCATGGTGGTGGCCGCCGGCTCGCTGCTGTTCGGCGGCATCATCCTGCTGCCGCCATCGCTGATCATCGACCAGCCCTGGACGCTGCACCCGACCCCGACGGCGATCGTTGCCACCATCGTCATGGGCATCGTCTCGAGCGCGCTGGGATTGATGCTGTTCTACGTCTGCCTCGGCCGGCTCGGCACGCTGACCACGAACGCGCAAGGCTATCTGCGCATCCCGATCGGCGTCGGCCTGTCAGTGCTGCTGCTCGGCGAGAGCGTGCCGTCGAACCTGGCGCTGGGGCTGCTGCTGGTCATGGCCGGCGTTGCGGCCATGACGGTGCCGGCGGAGCGGCTAAAGCTGCGCTAGCTACTACTTGGCGTCATCCGCCAGCATCTTCCGATATTTTTCCACGTCGCGCGTCACGAGCTTCTGCAACACTTCCGGCGCGTGCTCGTTGGCATCGGGCGCGACGGTCGAGAGATCGGCAAGGCGCTTCTTCACCGCGTCGGTCTCCACCGCCGTGCGCGCGGCGGCGTTCAGCTTGGCGATCACGGCCGGCGGCGTGCCCTTGGGCGCGAACAGGCCGTTCCAGCCCTGCGCCTCGAACTCGGGCAGGCCCGCTTCCGCAGAGGTCGGCAGATCGGGCAGCGTGGCGAGGCGCACGGTCGAGCCGACCACCAGACCCTTCACCAGCTTCTCGTTGATCGACTGCGAGACGGAAGCCGCCGCGTCGCAGACGCCGTCGATCTGGCTGCCGACGGCATCGGTCAGCGCAGGCGCGGCACCGCGATAGCCGACCAGCGTCGCGTCGATCCCGGCGGCGGTGACGAAGCTCTTGCAGATCAAATAGTTCGAGGAGCCGACGCCGGCATGACCGAGATTGATCTTGCCCGGATTGGCCTTGGCGTAGGCGATGAACTCCTTGAGGTCCTTCGCCGGAAAGTCCTTGCGCAGCGCGATGATGCCGAACGTCTTCGCCACCATGGCGATCGGCACGAAGGACTCAGGCGTGAACGGCAGTTTTGGATAGATCGTGTAGGTCGCGGCATTGGTGCCGGCATTGCCGATCGCAATGGTGTAGCCGTCGGGCTCGGCGCGGGAGGCGCGCGCCAGCGCGGTCGAGCCGCCGGCGCCGGCGACGTTCTCGATCACGATGGTCTGGCCGAGCGCGATGCCCATCTGCTCGGCCACCGCGCGCGCGATCACGTCCGAGGTGCCGCCGGCCGCGAACGGCACGATCATGGTGATCGGACGCTTGGGATAGTCCTGGGCGAACGCGGCCGTCGCGAAAACCACGGCGGCGACAGCGACCGACAGCCGCTTCAGCGCGAACGAGATCACGCGGCCTTTTCCAGATGCTGAACGAGGCCGGCGAACAGGCCGCGGCCGTCGGTGCAGCCCATGATGTCTTCGACGTGGTTTTCCGGATGCGGCATCATGCCGAGCACGTTGCCCTTGTCGTTGACGATGCCGGCGATCGAATGCGCCGCGCCGTTGATGTTGTTGAAATCGTCGACTTCGCCGGCGGCGGAGCAATAGCGATAGAGCACCCGCCCCTCGCCTTCGAGCCGCTTGATGGTCTCCTCATCCGCCTCGTAATTGCCCTCGCCATGGGCAACCGGCACCCGGATCACCTGCCCGGCATTGTAGCCGCGGGTGAACGGCGTGTCGGAGCGCTCGACGCGCAGGTGCACGTCGCGGCAGATGAATTTCAGCCGCGCATTACGCATCAGGACACCCGGCAGCAGGCCGGACTCGCAGAGGATCTGAAAACCGTTGCAGACGCCGAGCACGAGGCCGCCCTTGGCCGCGTAGTCGCGCACCGCGTCCATCACCGGCGCGCGCGCCGCGATGGCGCCACAGCGCAAATAATCGCCATAGGAAAAGCCGCCCGGCACCACCACGAGGTCAGTCCCCGCAGGCAGCGACGTCTCGGCGTGCCACACCATCGCCGGCTCGCTGCCGGAGATCAGCTTCAGCGCGCGCGCCATGTCGCGCTCGCGGTTGATTCCGGGAAAGACGAGGATGGCGGCTTTCATGACAGAGGTTCCGACGGTGACGGGAATCGGGCTGGCCAACAGGCCATTTCGTGAAGAGACATAACCATTTGACGGGGATTTTACCAGTGCTAGCCTCGGCAGAAGGCCTTGTACACAGGCCATGCACATTGGCCGGCGGCACGCCGTTCGGCCGTTCGATTGCCCGGGATTGAAGCCATGAACGTCCCGTCGCTGCCCGCCTCCCTCGCCGAGCCGGTCTCCACCGAGGGCGTCGTTGCGGCCGGCGCCTATGTCGACGGCCGGCGCGTTGCCAATGTCGCGATCAGCGAGGCCTCGAGCTGGCGCGCCAAGCCCGGCCACGTGGTCTGGATCGGCCTACATGAGCCCGACATGGCGCTGCTCAGCGCGGTGCAGAAGCAGTTCGACCTGCACGAGCTCGCGATCGAGGACGCCAACCACGCCCATCAGCGGCCGAAGATCGAGCAATATGGCGAGGCACTGTTCATCGTGGCGCGCACCGCGCAATTGATCGAGGGCCGCATCGCCTTCGGCGAGACCCACATCTTCGTCGGCGAAGGCTATCTGGTCTCGGTGCGCCACGGCGCTTCGACCTCCTACAAGCCGGTGCGCGAGCGTTGCGAAAGCTGCCCGCGGGCGCTGGCCCGCGGCGAGGATTACATCCTCTACGCCATCCTCGATTTCATCGTCGACAATTACTCGCCCGTGCTCGAGAGCATCCACGAAGAGGTCGAGGGCATCGAGGATGACGTACTGTCCAAGCCGATCAGCAAGGCCCAGATCGAGCGGCTCTACATGCTGCGCCGCGACCTGTTACGGCTGCGCAACGCGATCGGGCCGCTGGTGGAAGTCTGCCGCCGGCTGGAGCATGACGAGCTGGCGATGGTGCGGCAGGCCATGCAGCCGCTGTTCCGCGACGTCACCGACCACGTCCGCAACATTCAGGAGCGCATCGATTCCATGCGCGAGGTGTTGGCGTTCGCGTTCGAGGCGAGCCTTTTGGTCGGCCAGGCGCAGGAGACGGCCGTGTCCAAGAAGCTCGCCTCCTGGCTTGCGATCATCGCGATCCCAACCGCGCTCGCCGGCATCTACGGCATGAACTTCAAGCACATGCCGGAGCTGGAATGGGAGTACGGCTACTTCATGCTGCTCGGCGTGATGCTGACGGCATGCGGGGCGCTGTATTGGCGGTTTCGGCGGGCGGGGTGGCTGTGAGCGAAACGTTCAGCCCACGACGCCGTGACTGCTAGACCCTCATGGTGAGGAGGCGCGCAAGCGCCGTCTCGAACCATGCAGGCCCATCTCTTGCGCATCGGCCTTCATCCTTCGAGACGCGCGCGAAGGGCGCGCTCCTCAGGACAGATCAGACGATCTCCACCCGATAATTCTCGATCACGGTGTTCGCCAGCAGCTTGTCCGCAGCTTCCTTCAGCGCGGCTTCGGCCTTGGCCTTGTCGGCGCCGGCGAGCTCGATGTCGAACACTTTGCCCTGGCGGACGCTGGCGACGCCGTCGACGCCGAGCGACTTCAGTGCGCCTTCGATGGCCTTGCCTTGCGGATCGAGAATGCCCGTCTTCAGGGTAACGGTGACACGTGCCTTCACGTCAAAATCCCTTCAGCTCTTCACCAGCACCGGGCCGGAGCCCTGCGGACGCTCGTTCTCCATGAGGATGCCGAGGCGCTTTGCAACTTCGGTATAGGCCTCGAGCAGACCGCCGAGGTCCCTGCGGAAACGATCCTTGTCGAGCTTCTCGTTCGACTTGATGTCCCACAGCCGGCAGCTGTCCGGCGAGATCTCGTCGGCGACGATGATGCGCATCATCTCGTTCTCGAACAGGCGGCCACACTCCATCTTGAAGTCGACGAGGCGGATGCCGATGCCGAGGAAGAGGCCGGTGAGGAAGTCGTTGACACGGATGGCGAGCGCCATGATGTCGTCGATCTCCTGGGGCGTCGCCCAGCCGAAGGCGGTGATGTGCTCTTCCGACACCATGGGGTCGTTGAGCTGGTCGTTCTTGTAATAGAATTCGATGATCGAGCGGGGCAGCTGGGTGCCCTCCTCGATACCGAGACGCTGCGACAGCGAGCCGGCGGCGACGTTCCGTACCACCACCTCGAGCGGCACGATCTCGACCTCGCGAATCAACTGCTCGCGCATGTTGAGGCGGCGGATGAAATGGGTCGGCACCCCGATGTCGTTGAGGTGCTGAAACAGGTACTCCGAGATCCGGTTGTTGAGGACGCCCTTGCCCTCGATCACCTGATGCTTTTTCGCATTGAACGCGGTGGCGTCGTCCTTGAAATGCTGGATCAGGGTACCGGGCTCCGGGCCTTCATAGAGAACCTTTGCCTTGCCTTCATAAATGCGACGCCGACGGCTCATGGGGATGTACCGTGTTTTGTTGAAATCCATGTATTTGGTGTGCTCCGATTACTAGGATTTATGACCCACAGCGGAGCTGCCGTGAACGGCCCGGAACCCGAGGAAACAGAACGGGAACTGGACCTTCAGGCAACCTATCCGATTGGCTGTCCAAGCACAATCGATCCGGCCGTCCGGCGCCAACTTATACCACCTTGCCTGCGGCTTAACGGCCCGTTGTTTTGCCGATTCGTGCTAGCTATGTAGGCATGCAGCCGGGCCGCCGCAACGGAAGGCTCCCGCGCCATTCAGCAGGGGATTTGGAACAAGGCATGAGCGAAATCAACAAGCGCGAGGAAGGCTTTGAGAAGAAGTTCGCCCTCGACGAGGAGCAGAAATTCAAGGCCGAGGCCCGCCGCAACCGGCTGCTCGGACTGTGGGCGGCCGAAAAGCTCGGCATGTCAGGTGATGCCGCCACCGCCTATGCCAAGGAAGTGGTCGCGGCCGACTTCGAGGAGGCCGGCGATGCCGACGTCCTGCGCAAGCTGACGGCCGATTTCGCCGCCAAGAACGTTAACGTCACCGAGCAGGCGATTCGCGCCAAGATGAGCGAGCTGCTCGCGGTCGCGGCCGCCGAGGTGAAGGCGGGGAAATAGGGTCCGCGCGCGTCTCCACACACCGTCATTCCGGGACGGTCCGAGAGGGCCGAGCTATGGTGCGATTGCGCACCTGAGAATCTCGAGATTCCGGATCGCCGCTGACGCGGCGTCCGGAATGCCCCCAAACCTCACTCCTCCTTGAAGCCGTATTCCGGCACGTTACCGCTGGCGCCGTAATATTTGTACGGCAGGAACTTGCCGCTCATGGTGATCTTGACGCGGTCGCCCTTCGGGTTGGGCAAGCGCTCCATCACCATGTCGAAATCGATCGCCGACATGATGCCGTCGCCGTACTCCTCCTCGATCAAGGCCTTCCAGGCCGGGCCGTTCACCATCACCAATTCATAGAAGCGATAGATCAGGGGGTCAGTCGGGGGCATGGTCATGCCGCGCATCGGCGTCTCGTTCAGCATGGCGACTTCCGCCTTCGACAGGCCGAACAGCTCGCCGGCATTGGCGGCCTGCGGCTTGGTCAATTTCATCTGGCCGAGGATGGCGCCTGTTATCAGCACCTCGGAATAACCGCCGATCTTGTCGCAGATGTGCTTCCAGCTCCAGCCCTTCTCGCGCTTGATGTCGAGCAGCTTTTCGGTGAGGTCTTCGCGTTTCATGTCGGTCTCCTTGGTTTATTCGTCATGCCCGGGCTTGTCCCGGCCATGACGTCTCCCGTGACGGCTCCGGTTTGGCATCAGATGCGATCGTCAGCCCGGGCTTGCCGATCTGCACCAGCGGCACGTTACGCGGATCGTGACCGGGCGTCTCGGCGGCAAAGGTCTTGCTGCGCGTCACCAGGAAATCGATGATGTGGTTGCGCAGCGCGTAGTAGAGCGGATGGCGGTGCAGATCGGTGCGGCCGCGATCCCGCGGCAGCGGATTCTCAACGACCTCCGCGAGCACCGCGCCGGGCCCGTTGGTCATCAGGAAGATCTTGTCGGCGAGATAGATCGCCTCGTCGACGTCATGGGTGATCATGAACGCGGTCTGCCCGGTCTCAAGGCAAATGCGCCGGACCTCGTCCTGCAGCGTGCCGCGCGTCAATGCGTCCAGCGCCGAGAACGGCTCGTCCATCAGCATCATTTTCGGCGTGATCGACAACGCCCGCGCGATGCCGACGCGCTGCTTCATGCCCCCCGATAATTCCGAGGGCCGCTTGTGCTCGGAGCCGGTGAGACCGACGAGATCGATGAAGGTCTGCGCGTGCGCCTTGACCTTGGCGCGATCCCAGCTCCGCCATTTCGAGCTGACGGCGTAGGCGACGTTGCCAAGCACGGTGCGCCAGGGCAACAGCGCATGGCTCTGGAAGATCACCGCGCGGTCGAGGCTGGTGCCGGAAATCGCCTGCCCGTCGACGATGACGGCGCCTTCGCTTGGCACATCGAGGCCGGCGAGGATGTTCAGCACCGTGGTCTTGCCGCAGCCGGAATGGCCGATCACGCAAGCAAATTCGCCCCGCGCCATCGACAGCCACAAATTTTCGAACACGGTGGTCGTGGCGCCATCCGCGCCGGGATAGCGCTTCGCGATGGCTTCGATGGAGATGAATTTGTCGGACACGGCGCCTACTCCGGAAACGTGACCATGCGCGTGAAGCGCGCGAGGATCTGGTCGAGCAGCATGCCGATGATTCCGATCAGGAGGATCGCGATGATGACGTTGGTGATCGACAAATTATTCCACTCGTTCCAGACGAAATAGCCGATGCCGGTGCCGCCGACGAGCATCTCGGCGGCGACGATGACGAGCCAGGCGATGCCGATCGAGATGCGCATGCCGGTCAGGATCGTCGGCGCCGCCGCTGGCAGGATCACGGTGAAGGCCCGCCTGACGGTGCCGACCTCCAGCGTGCGCGCGACGTGGATCCATTCCTTGCGCACGCCGGCGACGCCGAACACGGTGTTGAGCAGCATCGGCCAGATCGAGCAGATGAAGATGACGAAGATCGCGGAAATCGAGGAATCCTTGATCGTGTAGAGCGCGAGCGGCATCCAGGCCAGCGGCGAGATCGGCTTGAGCACCTGGATGAAGGGGTCGAGCGCCTTGCTCAGCAGCGGCGACATGCCGATCAAGAAGCCGAGCGGGATCGCGACCAGCACGGCCAGCAGATAGCCGGTGCCGACGCGCGCGATGGAATAAGCGAGCTGGATGCCGAGGCCCTTGTCGTTCGGCCCGTTGTCGTAGAACGGACGCTTGAGATGCTCCCACAGCTTGGCGCCGACATCGAGCGGCCCGGGCATGGCGGACTTGCCTTGCGTCGCGGTCAGGCCCATCAGCTTGGCATATTCCGGGCTCATCGTCGTCGTGGTGCCGGTCGAGCGCGTGGCGAGATGCCAGACGCCGAGAAACGCGACGAGCAGCGAGATCGAAACGAGGGCGGCGCGGAGACGGAGGGAGGATGTCATTGCGCGAGACCTCTCCACATGTCGTCCCGGCGAACGCCGGGACCCATAACCCCAGGGAGAAGTTTGAAGACTCGTTGTTCGGTGCTCCTACCGATCAAATTCGATGGGTTCCGCGGTATGGGTCCCGGCGTTCGCCGGGACGACGACGACGAGAGAGCGCCGCCCATCACGCCCCCTTCCTGATCTTGAAGCTCGCCAGATAGTCCTCAGGTTTGGCCGGATCGAAAGTCTTGCCCATCACCGCGAAGGATTTGTAGGCGCTCGCGGGTGGCGACAGGCCCATCTCGGTCATCAACTTCTTGGTGTCGGTCGCCAGATACACCTGCTCGGCGACCGCCTTGTAGTCGACGTCGCCCTTGATCTGGCCCCAGCGCTTCATCTGGGTCAGCATCCACACCGCAAAGGACTGCCAGGGGAACGGATCGAAATCGACGCGCTTGGCGTCGGTCTTCACCCCGCCGAGTCCGTCGGCGTAGGTGCCGGTCAGCACCTGCTCCAGCACCGTGACCGGCGCGTTGATGTAATTGGCCGGCGCGATGGCTTCCGCGATCTGCTTGCGGTTCTCCGCCTTGGACGCGTAAGCCGTCGCATCGACGATGGCGCGCGTCAGCGCCGCAAAGCTGTTCGGCGCGCTTGTGATGAACTCACGGCTGGCGGCAAAGCTGCAGCAGGGATGCCCGTCCCAGATCTCCTTCGACAGCAGGTGCATGAAGCCGACGCCGTCATAGATCGCGCGCTGGCAGACGTTGTCGGGCGCGAGGAAGCCGTCGATGTTGTCGGCGCGGAGGTTCGCTACCATCTCCGGCGGCGGTACCGAGCGCAGCTGCACGTCGGTATCGGGGTCGAGACCGTGTTCGGCGAGATAATAGCGCAAGAGGTAATTGTGCATGGAATAGTCGAAGGGGATGGCGAACTTCATTCCCTTCCAGTCCTTGGGATCGCGCTTGTCCTTGTGCTTGGCCGCCAGCACGATGCCCTGCCCGTTGATGTTCTCGATCGCTGGCACCGCGAACGGAATCGCGTTGGCGCCAAGGCCAAGCGAGATCGCGATCGGCATCGGCGCCAGCATGTGGGCGGCGTCGTATTCCTTGTTGATGGTCTTGTCGCGGATCACGGCCCAGCCGGCGGTCTTGACCACCTCGACGTTGAGCCCGTGCTTGGCATAGAAGCCGAGCGGGGCTGCCATGATGATGGGCGTCGCGCAGGTGATCGGGATGAACCCGACCTTGAGATCCTTTTTCTCGGGTGTGCCGGCCTGGGCAAAGACTTCGGTCGCCGTCTTCAACGGGAAGAACTGCGACAGCGCCGCCAGAGCTGTCGAGGCACCGACCGACTTCAGGAACGCGCGCCGCGCCACGTCCTGCGGAAACATCGCGCGCATCACAGCGGAGGCGACGACGCCCTCGTAGCGCTTCTCTTCGCTCTCGACCGGTTCGCAGCGCAGCGCTTTCGCCTGCTCGTGCTCTGCAGCAGAACGATGCTGGCCGCAGGCACAGCCGCCTCGAAGGTTGCGATCGGGATCAAACGGGTTGTCGAACGTGGACATCGGCCCTCCTGCGCGTCGTTGCGAGAAGGAATTACGCAAGGAGCATGCCACCGCTGCCCGGACGTGGAGTGCTTTGATGATGCTGCACTTTCCTCCGCGCTTGGCGACTACGAAAACTCGTGATAAACGACATTTCGTAGTTCAATTACGAGATTTCGCAATGGCAACGACGCCAATGCCCGTCCACGACGATGTGGCTCCCGCCATCGACCCGCGCATCACAGCCTTCGAATCCACTGTCGAGGCGACGCTGCTGGTCGATCCCTTCAGCGACCAGATCGTCGACGCCAATCCCGCCGCCTGCGCCCTGCTCGGCTATGACCGCGCGCTGCTGCGGCAGACCAGGGCGAGCACGCTCCATGCGGGTGATCTTGCGGCCCTCACCGTCTTCACCCAGGCCGTGCTGCACAAGGGCGCCTACTGGACCACGGCGCTCAATCCCCGCCACGCGACAGGCCAAAATCTCCAACTCGAACATGCCGGCTGCCTCCTGCCGCACGACGGCCGTACGCTGCTGCTGCTCACGCTGACCGATCTGGAAGTGCGCCGCCGGCGCAATGTCGATGCCGCCGCCGAAGACCATATGCGCGGCGGCATCTCGACCTGGCAGCGCGTCGAGCGCGTGTTCCAGGACATCGAGCGCGAGAACCAGCTGATCCTGCGCGCCGCCGGCGAGGGTATCTACGGCGTCAACGCGGAAGGAAAGACCACCTTCGTGAACCCGGCTGCCGAACGCATGCTTGGCTGGACCGCCGAGGAGCTGGTCGGCAAGGAAATCCACCCGATCGTGCACCACACCCATCACGACGGCCGGCACTATCACAACCACGACTGCCCGATCTATGCGGCGTTCCGCGACGGCGCCGTGCACCAGGTCGACGGCGAGGTATTCTGGCGCAAGGACGGCTCGCCGGCCTGGGTCGAATACACCTCCACCCCGATCCGCGACCGCGGCGTGGTGGTTGGCGCGGTCGTCGTGTTTCGCGATGTCAGCCAGCGGCGCGAGGCCGACGAGAAGCTGCACGCCGCGCTCACTGAAGTCGATCGCCTGCGCGAACGGCTCGAGCTGGAGAACGCCTACCTCCAGGAGGAGATCCGCATCGAGACCAATCCGCGCGGCATCATCGGTGGAAGCGAGGCGATTCAGAAGACGCTGCGCCAGGTCAAGCTGGTGGCGCCGACCACCGCGGCGGTGATGATCACCGGCGAGTCCGGCACCGGCAAGGAGTTGATCGCGCGCGCCATTCACGAGGATTCCACCCGCAGCGACCGGCCGCTGATCCGCGTCAACTGCGCCGCGATCCCGCGCGAATTGTTCGAGAGCGAATTCTTCGGCCATGTCCGCGGCGCCTTCACCGGCGCGACGCGCGATCGCATCGGCCGGTTCGAGCTCGCCGATGGCGGCACGCTGTTCCTCGACGAGGTCGGCGAGATCCCGCTCGAATTGCAGGGCAAGCTGCTGCGCGTGTTGCAGGAGGGCCATTTCGAGCGCGTCGGCCAGGAGCGCACGCGCGCGGTCGACGTCCGCGTCATCGCCGCGACCAACCGCGACCTCAAGCAGGAGGTGCAGCGCGGCCGCTTCCGCGAGGATCTCTATTTCCGCCTCAACGTGTTTCCGATCGAGACCGTCCCGTTGCGCGAGCGGCGCGAGGACATTCCCCTGCTCGCCCAGCATTTCCTGACGCGCGAGAGCAAGGCGCTGAAGTCGAATTTGCGGCTGTCGGAAGGCGATGCGCGCCGCCTGACGCGCTACGACTGGCCCGGCAATGTCCGCGAATTGCAGAACGTGATCGAGCGCGCGGCGATCCTGTCGCAGAACGGCCGCCTGCGCATCGATCTGCCGGATGTCCCCGGCGCGCAAGCTCCGGCCAGCGCCGCGCGCGTGAAGGCGGATGCGCGCCCCGCCGTCATGACGTCGTCGGAAATGCGCGACCTCGAGCGCGCCAATATTCAAGCCGCATTAGAGGCCTGCGCTGGAAAAGTGTTCGGTCCCGGCGGGGCGGCCGAGATGCTCGATATCAAGCCGACCACATTGGCCTCGCGGATCAAGGCGCTGGCAATCACGCCTCGTCCGCCGCATGCGGGCCATCCTTCGAGACGCCCGCGTTAGGCGGGCTCCTCAGGATGAGGGCAGAGTGCGCGGCAACGGAAGCAACAGACACCGATGCCGCTGAGCCTCATCCTGAGGAGACCGCGAAGCGGTCGTCTCGAGGGACGAGGCGCGCGCTCACGCCGCCTTGGTGGTGACGTCGGAGGCCACCGGCAATCCCTGCTCGATCGGCAGCGATGGATCGCGCGACCATTCGTTCCAGGAGCCGAAATACATCCGCACGTCTTTCACGCCGGCGTTCTTGAGCGCCAGGAACGTGTTCGAGGCCCGCGCGCCCTTGAAGCAGTAGAGGTAGACGGGTGTGGCTTGCGTGATACCGACGGTCGCGCATTCCGCCAAAATCTCGTCCTTGGACTTGAAGCGCGGGCCCTCGGCCGTCGGCTTCATCATGCGGTACCATTCCAGCCACACCGCACCGGGGATGCGGCCCTTGCGCGGGCAGAAATCCTTGCCGTACGGAGACGAGCTGTCGCCGATCCACTCGTCGACGTCGCGCACGTCGAGGATGGCGATGCCGGGCTTGCCGACCGCGGCGAGCATGGTTTTCGCGTCGATCAGGATCTCGCCGGCTTCCGGCACGATCGCGAACGAAGCCTTGGCCGGCGCCGGGACATCCTTCGTCACCGGAAGACCCGCGGCGGCCCACGCGTCGAAGCCGCCATGCAGCACCTTGACCTTGGGATAGCCGAGCATGGCGAGGAGATAGTAGCCGCGGCAGGACTGGCCGAAGCCGGAATTCATCGACTGCTCGTAGATCACGGCCGTCTCCTTGCCGGAGAGGCCGGCGGCACCGAAGGCGTCGGCGAATTTGGTCTTCAGCTCGCTGATGCCCTCGGGCGTCGAGGTCGCAAGAAACGTGAAAATCTCGTGCACGTTCACGGCGCCCGGCAGGTGCCCGGCACCATAGGCGTCGGGATTGCGGGTGTCGATCACGACACACGGTTCGAGCTTCAAGAGATCGGCAAGTTCGCTGGCAGAGATCAGAACGTCCGTCATTGGCAGCCTCTCCGTTGAGGTTAAGTGGTCTTCTGGGGTGGACTCGTGAAGCTCAGCAATCAGCGAGCATCTTGCGCAGCTGCTTGGTGGCCGGCGTGACGATCGCGACGAAATAGGCCTCGCGCAGGCGCCGCTGCGCGCGGTGACTCTTCAGGTAGCCGCGCGCGCCACAATGCAGCATCGCGGCATGCGCCGCCGCGACGCTGGCTTCGCCGGCGCGCAAGCGCAGCGCAATCACCTTGCGCCAGTAGGTCTCCTCCTCGTTATAGGGATCGCGAGCCAGCGCCATGGTCTCGGACTCGATCTCGGCGGCGAGATCACCGAAATGCACCGGCTGCTGCGGCAGATAACGGTTGATATGGCCGAGGGGACCATCAACCTCGCTCATGATGTTAATGCAGTCCTTGATGAGGCCGAGCGCCATGCCGGCCTGCAGCAGGATGAAGCCGGCGCGGATCTTCTTCACGAAGGGGCCTGCGGGATCGGCGAGGATCAGCTCGTCCGGCACGAAGACGTCGCGGAACTGCACGCCATAAGTGCCGGTGCCGTCCATCGCGAGGAACGGCTTGCACGGCGTCAGCGTGACGGCGGGGTCCGAGCAATCGGCCAGAAACATCACAGTGCCGGGCTCGCCACTTGCGATGCCCGGCTCGTCCTCACGCTCGAAAATGGCGCCGAAATAATGGTCGGGACCGAGATTGGAGACCCAGGGCAGCGCACCGCGCACGATATAGCCGCCCTCGACCTTTCGCCCCTTCAGCTTCAGCTTCTCGATGCCGAAGAAGCTCTTCATGGGATTGGAGAGCCCGGTGCCGCCGAGCACACGGCCGGTCGAGAACGCATCGCCAAAGCGCTTGGCGAGCTTCATGTTGGTCGAGTTGGCGGCGTACCAGACCAGCGTGTTCTGGCACCAGGCCATGAAGGCAGTCGCTCCGCAGACCTCGCCGATCGCCGCCATCGCCTGGATCGCGCAGCGCAGGTCGGCAGGTCCCTCATGAGGCATGTGACTGCCCCAGGCGCCGATCTCGCCGAACTTGCGAAGCACGTCGGCCGGATAGACCGAACCGTCGTCGATGCCGGCGGCGAGCGGCGCGAGCTGCTCCCGCGCAATCCGCGCCACCTCGCCTGCAATGGACGGTGCGGGCTGATCCAAAACGTCGACCCGCGATAAAGCCAGTGAACCCATGATCGTCTCCCGCACCTTGTCCTGGTTGCCGTCGGCTAGATGCCGACCTCGAGATTGACCGGGCGGGTGAAAGTGTTGGCGACCGGCGACCATTTCTTCACATGGGCGACCAGCGCGTTGATCTCGTCCTGCGCAATGCCCTCGCACGCCATGTCGACCTTGACGCGGACGTCGGTGAAGCCGACTGGCTTGTCCGAGGTGTCGCCGGTGCCCCAGACCGCGGTGATGTTGAGGTCGCCCTCGAGTTCGAGCTCGAGCTTGTTGACGATCCAGCCGCGGTGCACGGCGTTGGCGTGCAGGCCGACGGCAAGGCACGAGCCGAGCGCGGCGAGCGAGGCTTCCGACGGATTGGGCGCGGTGTCGTCACCCAACAGGCCCGGCGGCTCGTCGACAATGTAGGGCGGCAGATTGCGGATGTAGTTGGCGTGGCGGAATTTTCCTTCCGCGACCGTCTTGCACTTCAAGGTCTTGACGATCTTCGGGTTGGCTTTGCCGCTCGCAATCAGTTGCTCGAGGCCATTCTTGTCGATGGGCGCAAGGCACCCCGTCAGCACTGTCTTTTGAACGACGGCAGTCATCATCTTCTCCCTGGCAGCCGTGGAAAACGGCAGGATACCGAACGGTCTGTTTCCTTGCATAGGGCGTGCCAAAGGGGGCCGAAAACGAAATGCGAGGTAATGGAGCCGCTTAGCGATGACTGCCTGGGGACTGATCAGCCGCAGTTTGCCCAAAGGCGATGCAGATGCGGCTTGCCGTGCGAATCTTTTCGGCGCGAAACAGATGCGGCTTGATGATACCGCGCGGCTGCGGGTAAGTTCATCATCATGGCAAAGACGTCATCGAAGAAGACCTCGCCCCACGCCGCCGCTGGCGACGACGAATCCGCGCGCGGGCGCCTGCTCAGCGCCGCCTCGCATCTGTTCTGCAAGAACGGAATCAACGCCACCGGCATCGATGCGATCATCGAAGAGGCCGGCACCGCGAAGACCACGCTCTACAAGCTGTTCGGCTCCAAGACCAATCTCGTCAACGCGGTGCTGGAAAGCGAAGGCAAGCAGTGGCGCGAATGGTTCATCGCCGCCATGGAAGAAGGCGGCGGCGACGCGCAGGCCAAGCTCACGCGCATCTTCCCGGCGCTGAAGAGCTGGTTCGCGGAGGAACGCTTCTACGGCTGCCCCTTCATCAACGCGGTCGGCGAGCACGACAAGGACGCCAAGCAGTTCCGCAACATCGCGCTAAAGCACAAGAAGATCGTGCTCGGCCACATCGAGAAGCTCGCCGGCGAGCTGGGCTCGAGTGAGCCTGCCGTGCTCGCGCACCAGCTCGGCCTGCTCATCGACGGCGCCATCGTCGCCGCGATGATCTCGCGCGACCCTGGCGTGGCCGATACGGCGGCGCTCACGGCAGGCCCCCTGCTCGGCCAATCCAAGTCAAAGAAGAAGCGCGCGGAGCAGTTGGAAGCGGTGTGATTCCTCCGGTCTCTTAGCCCGCATGAGCGGAGCGACATGCGGGACCTCTTCCCGGATATCGCTCCGCTCATCCGGGCTACGGCACTTCGTGCGCAGGGTGGATTAGCGAAGCGTAATCCACCACTTTCGTCGCCGCGAGAGAGATGGTGGGTTACGCCTACGGCTAACCCACCCTAAAGGATGCGTTCGACAAATGCCCTGATCGCCTCGAGCACCGGCTGCTGATCGCCGGCGAAGAACCAGTGATCGTTGCCGTCGAGCTCGACGAACTCTGCGCCCTTGATCCGGCTCGCAATGTCGCGACCGGCAGCGATCCGCACAGCCTGATCGCCGCGCCGGTGCAGGACCAGCGTCGGCACGGTGATCTCAGGTAGAAGGCGCCTCACGTCGGCGTCGCGGAACGCCTCGAGCACGGCCGAGATGCCGCCGGGACTGGACGCCGCGCGCAGCAGTCCGGCCCACCAAGCGCGCGCCTGGGGATCGCCCGCAAGGCTGGGCGCGAAGGTCTCGATTCCAACCGGTCCGCCCCATTGCGCGATCAGATGCCTGCTCCAGGCGTCATACTGACTGGCGCGCAATGCATGCGGGTAGTCCTCTGACCAGCAGCCCTTGGCCAGCGCGCCGAACAGGATGAGCCCGGCGACACGTCGCGGTTCTTCGACCGCGAACTTGACGCAAGCCGGCCCGCATTCGGACGCGCCGAACAGCACGACGCGGCGCGAATCCGCCGCGCGCAGCACGGTGCCGATATCCTCGGCGGTGACGTCGATACCAGGCGCCGATCCGACCCGGTCGGACAGCCCGATGCCACGACGATCGAACACGATGAGACGCCCAAGCTTCATCAATGACGCCAGGAACGTCCGGCTCGCAGGGCTCTCCCAGGCGCGCTCCACATGCGACACGAAGCCGGGCATCACCAAAATATCGAGCGGGCCGCTGCCATAGGTCTGATAGGCCAGATGCACCCCGGCGCCCTTCACGTAGCGCGTCATCGGAGCGGCGTGCGGTGCCGCAGCCGGACTCATCAGCGCTTCGGTCTCAGCCTCCGGCGCGACGCCGAGTTCGTCCCGCAGCCGCTGCGTCAGCGCCGCGTGATGCCGCTCCGCCGCGCTACGGTCGCCGGCCAGCAGCAGGCTGCGGATCAAGTGCCGGCCATACACTTCGCTGAGCGGATCGAGCTCGACCAGACGCTGTGCATGTGCTGTCGCGGCAAAATGATCTCCGGCCGCGTTCTTGTCCTGCACGAGGCGCTCCAGCGCATGCACCAGCCGCCCCCGCAGCGCCTCGCGGCGGAAGAACGCCCAGTCGTCGAACTCGGGGCAGTCTTCCGGAGCGAAGCCCGCCAGGAAGTCGCCCCGGTAAATCAGGCAGGCCTGTTCGAACGCGCTGCGATCGCAGGCGTCCTCGAACCGACGCGAGTCGAGGTTCAGCTCGACGTCCGGCGACCATCGCAGACTGGTGCGGTCGGTCTCGAACACCGACTGGCCAAGCGAGAGCTCGACGCGGTGAAGCAGCCGCCGCAAGCGCGCAAGGCCGGTCACCCGGGGCGTCTCCGGCCACAGCAGCGTGGCCATGATTTCGCGCGCGACGACGCCCTTGGCCTCCCCGAGATAGACCAGCAGCGCAAGCCCCTTGCGCAAGGCCAGCTTGATCGGGCGGCCGTCGGCGTAGACCTCGGGGAACCCGAACGTCTCCAGCGAGAAAGCCGTCATGGAAATCCTCTTCTTCCGGCTTGCGTCCCCCGGGGGACGCGCAGGGGACGGTCCGGCGGGTACGGTCGGGCCGGATCGAGCCTGCTCGCCAGCGAGCGCTCGGGCTCTGCATGCGGCACCGTTGCCATCAGGACAATAGGAAAAACCATGTTCACCCGTCTCGCAATCCTGCTCTACGGCCTCGTGAGCTATGCCATCTTCACGGTTTCATTTCTCTACGCGCTCGGTTTCGTCGGCAATTATGTCGTGGCGAAGTCCATCGACGTCGGCCCGGCTTCGAATGTTGGCGAGGCCATCGTCGTCGACCTGCTGCTGATGAGCCTGTTCGCCGTCCAGCACAGCGTCATGGCACGCCCGGCCTTCAAGCGATGGCTGGCCGAATTCATTCCCGCGGCCTGTCAGCGCAGCACCTATGTGTTGCTCTCCAGCCTGATCCTTCTCTTGCTGTTCTGGCAGTGGCGGCCGATCCCTGCACCGGTCTGGCAGGCAAGCGGAATTGCGGCCTGGTTGCTGACCTCCGTGCATTGGCTCGGCTGGCTGATTGCGTTCGCCTCGACCCACATGATCGATCATTTCGATTTGTTCGGCTTGCGCCAGGCTTTTCTCGCGTTGCGGGGGGCCGAGATGCCCCGCCAGTCGTTCCGGACGCCGCTGCTCTACAAGGTCGTGCGGCATCCGATCATGCTCGGCTTTCTACTCGCGTTCTGGGCCACGCCCGCGATGACCGGAGGCCATCTGCTGTTCGCGCTCGCCAACACGGCCTACATCCTGGTCGCATTGCAGTTCGAAGAGCGCGACCTGATCGCCGTGTTCGGGGCGACGTATCAAGAATATCGCCGGCGCGTTCCGATGCTCGTGCCAGGTCTGTTCGCGCGCCGCCGCAACGAAGATCGTCGGCCTGTCGGAGCGCCGCGATGAAAGCCATTCTCTGCCACTCGTTCACCGGACCTGGCGATTTGCGCCTCGGTGAGATCGATGTGCCCCAGCCCGCCGCTCACGATATTCTCATCGACGTCCATGCGGCCTCGGTAAGCTTCATGGACCAGCTGCTGGTTTCCGGTCTTTACCAGATGCGGCCGCCGACGCCCTTCGTGCCGGGCACGGAGGCATCCGGAACCGTTGTCGCAACCGGCAACAAGGTGACCAAGTTCGCGCCCGGTGATCGCATAGCCTGCAGCAGCTGGACCGGCTGCTACGCCGAACGGATGATTGCGAAGGAATCCAAGTGCGTGCGGTTGCCCGACGGCGTCTCGTTCGAGACCGCAGCGGCTTTCCTGCATAATTACGGCACGGCTTATTATGCGCTGGTCGAGCGGGCACGAGCGCAGCGTGGCGAAACGCTGTTCGTCACGGGGGCAGCCGGCGGTGTTGGACTTGCCGTGGTCGATCTCGCCCGCCATCTGGGCCTGCGTATCGTCGCCGGCGTCGGCTCCGACGACAAGGCGGCCCTGGTTCGCGGCTATGGCGCCGGCGCGGTCGTCAACTATCGCAGCGAAGATCTGCGCGACCGGATCAAGGCGATCACCGGCGGCAATGGCATCGACATCGGCTTCGATAATCTCGGCGGCGCGATATTCGAGCAGATGGCCCGTGTGATGGCCTGGGGCGGACGGCTGATGCCGATCGGCTTCACTGGCGGCGAGATTCCGTCACTGCCGATGAACCTGCCGCTGCTGAAGAACTATTCCATCATCGGCGTCTTTGTCGGCGCCTGGGCGGAAAAATTCCCCGCGGAGGCGGCGCGCATGAACGAGTCGCTCGTGCAATTGCTGGCCGGCGGACAAATCCGCCCTCACATCGACCGCGTCCTCCCTTTGGAGGAGGTGACCGAGGCCATGCGCGCCGTGGCCAACCGGACCGTTCAAGGACGAATTGTGCTCAGGATCAGGTAGAGTGCGCACCATGACAGAGATCATCATCGACAAGCGCTATTGCGGCCCTCCGAACTCCGGCAACGGCGGCTATGTCTGCGGCCGGCTGGCCCGGCACATTCCCGGACCTGCGGAGGTAACGCTACGCGCGCCGCCGCCCCTCGACACGCCGCTCGATGCCATCGCGACGAATGACGGCACATGGGAGCTTCGCGACGGCGGCAAGGCCGTCGCCACCGGCCGCGCCGCGAGCGTCGAGCTTGCGCGGGTCGAGATCGCCAGCCTGCCGGAAGCGCGCACGGCCGAATTGCTCGCGTTGTTCAGGCCGCACGAGCATCCGCTGCCGAACTGTTTCGTCTGCGGTCCCGCAAGGACGAAAGGCGATGGCCTGCGCATCTTCGCCGGCCCGCTCCGCCGTTATGCGCAGACCCCCGTTCTCGCCGCGAGCTGGGCACCCGACCCGAATCTTGCCGCCGAGGATGGCCTCGTCGCGCCCGAATTTCTCTGGTCCGCGCTCGATTGCCCCACCGGCTTTGCCTGCAATTACGATTCACGGAGCGGCAGCTTCGAGAACACCCCGCTCCTGCTCGGACGGATGTCAGCCCGCATCGAAGCCCGCCCCCGCCCCGGCGAGCCCTGCATCATCACCGCCTGGCCCACCGGCCGCGACGGCCGCAAGCGCACGGCCGAAGCCGCGCTGCATGATGAAGCCGGGAAGTTGCTGGCTGTGGCGAAGACGACATGGATCGCGGTAGAACGGAAGGTGCAGCTCGGACGCTAAGTGCGTAGGGGTGGATTAGCTCGCGGCCCGCGCACAGCGCGGTCCGTGGGCGTAATCCACCACTTCGGTCGCCGCGCCAGATTTTGGTGGATTACGCCTTCGGCTAATCCACCCTACGAAACCTTCGCGCTACGCAACCTACGCGCTGTGCCCCATCATCCCCTGCAGCCGCACCAACTCCGCCTCCAGATCGCGCTCCACATCCGCCGCGCGAATGTCGAGCACCCGATAGTCCCGCGCCTCCAGCCAGCTCCGCCGCCCCGCGCGGTCCGCAGCGATCGCGTCGCCCTCGCCCGGGTTGACCAGCTCGATCGCGATCCGGTGCGGGAAGGAGACGAAGTCCGGGATGTGACGCCCCACCGGAGTCTGGCGCTTGAACTGGCCGGCGAAACGGCGGTCGCGGGTCAGGGCCTGCCAAAGCAGGCGCTCGGCGTCGGTCGGGTTTCGGCGGAGCAGGCGGGCGAGGCCGCGCACGGTCGAGCCGCTGTCGGAGACGCCGCCGCCCTGCCCCTGCTCGGCGAGAAGCGCGCGCAGGCGCGTTGCCTGCTCGCCGTCGAGCACGCCGCCCTTGGCCGGGCCTTTGCGCCCCTCCGCGATCGCCATCACCACGCCGTGCAGGGTGTGCATGTCCTGCTTGGTCGGCTCCATCCGGGTGAAGATGTTGCGCAGGTTCACCAGCATGGTGTCGCGCTTCTCGGCGGGACGCAAAAATTCCACCTTGTCGAGCTCGCGTACGAGGTTGTCGAAGAAAGCCTGCATCTGGTGCTGCGAGGCGCGCTCGGAGCGCTCCGGCATCGCGTGCGGCAACTCGCCCGACGTCATCAGCTTGAACCATTCATAGCCGACCAGCAGCACGGCCTGGGCGAGGTTGAGCGAGGCGAAGCCCGGATTGACCGGGAAGGTGACGATGCGGTTGGCGAGCCCGACCTCCTCGTTGGTCAGCCCCCAGCGCTCCCTGCCGAACAGAATACCGGCCTTGCCGCCGGTCGCGACGTGCCCGGCGATCTCGCTAGCCGCAGCCTCCGGTCCGACCACCGGCTTGGCCTGGTCGTGGGGGCGCGCGGTGGTGGCGAACAAGAGGTCGAGGTCGGCGACCGCCTCTTCCACCGTGCCAAACAATTCCACCTTTTCCAGAATATGGTCCGCGCCGGCCGCGGCGCGCTGGGCGGCGAGGTTGGGCCAGCCGTCTCTGGGGTTGACGATGCGCAGCGCCGACAACGCAAAATTGCCCATGGCACGCGCGGCCATGCCGATGTTTTCTCCGAGCTGCGGCTCGACCAGGATCACGATGGGACCGTCGAGGGAAAGCCCCGCCTTGCTCTTGTCAGTCCCCGACATCTCGCTTTGCTTTCACTCTGTCTCTCAAGGCCTTGGCAAGGCGCTCTCAGGAATTGATTCAAGCCGGCCTATCAGGTTCGCATTGGGCCGGCCGGGTTGTCCGCCTGTCGTTTGCCTGTCCTGACAAAATTCTCAAGGGAAATAACGGGTTGGATTCGACTTTTGAATCTCGCTGGAAACCTCATCCCTGCCCGCCCGGCGCGGCCGGGCCCGGCTTCCCATCTGTGGGGGCTGGATCGGCTAAAAGTGCATAATCCCTTGGCTTTCGCCCGCCGCGGTCCGGTGCTAAGAGGCGGCGGATATTCACGTGGTGCGCCGCAAGCGCCGTTCCCAAGAGGCTTCCCCGATCATGGCAAAAATCAAGGTATCCAATCCCGTCGTCGAACTCGATGGCGACGAGATGACCCGGATCATCTGGCAGTACATCAAGGACAAGCTGATCACCCCGTTCCTGGATGTCGAGCTGATGTATTTCGACCTGGGCATGGAGCACCGCGACCACACCAACGATCAGGTCACCATCGACGCCGCCGAGGCGATCAAGAAGGTCGGCGTCGGCGTCAAGTGCGCCACCATCACCCCTGATGAAGCCCGGGTGAAGGAGTTCAATCTCAAGCAGATGTGGAAGTCGCCGAACGGCACCATCCGCAACATCCTCGGCGGCGTGATCTTCCGCGAGCCGATCATCTGCAAGAACGTGCCGCGCCTGGTTCCCGGCTGGACCAAGCCGATCATCATCGGCCGCCACGCCTATGGCGACCAGTACCGCGCCACCGACTTCAAGTTCCCGGGCAAGGGCACGCTGTCGATGAAGTTCGTCGGCGAGGACGGCACCGTGATCGAGAAGGAAGTGTTCAAGGCGCCCGGGGCCGGCGTCGCCATGGAGATGTACAATCTCGACGATTCCATCATCGACTTCGCCCGCGCCTCGCTGAACTACGGCCTGCTGCGCAACTACCCCGTCTATCTCTCGACCAAGAACACGATTCTCAAGGTCTATGACGGCCGCTTCAAGGACATCTTCCAGGACATCTACGACCGCGAGTTCAAGAAGGAATTCGAGGCGAAGGGCCTGACCTACGAGCACCGCCTGATCGACGACATGGTGGCCTCGGCGCTGAAATGGTCCGGCGGCTATGTCTGGGCCTGCAAGAACTACGACGGCGACGTGCAGTCCGACACGGTCGCCCAGGGCTACGGCTCGCTCGGCCTGATGACCTCGGTGCTGCTCACCCCCGACGGCAAGACGGTGGAAGCCGAGGCCGCCCACGGCACGGTGACCCGCCACTATCGCGAGCACCAGAAGGGCAAGGAGACCTCGACCAACTCGATCGCGTCGATCTTCGCCTGGACGAGAGGCCTCGCCCACCGCGCCAAGCTCGACAACAATGCCGAGCTCGCCAAGTTCGCCAACACGCTGGAGAAGGTCTGCGTCGACACCGTCGAACAAGGCTACATGACCAAGGACCTCGCGCTGCTTGTCGGCGCCGACCAGCGCTGGCTCTCGACCACCGGCTTCCTCGACAAGGTCGCGGAAAACCTGACGAAGGCGCTGGCGGCCTAATCGGCCATCCGCAATTCCGCCCGACTGGGCCAGACATCATCACGGGCCGCGCCCTTCAAGCGCGGCCCGTTTCTTTTTTGAGGCCTTCGCGCGGAGATACGATCATGTCTATCAAGCTTACTGTCCCCACAATGCTGCTCGCGGCCCTGATCGGGCCGGCCGCAGCCGCGGAGCCGCTTCCCGAGGCCATCGCCGCGCCCGGCGAGAGCGTCGTGCTCAGCGTCCACGCCGAAGGCGCGCAGGTCTATGAGTGCAAGGCCGGCCCCGACGGCAAGCTCGCCTTGGCCTTCCGCGAGCCGATCGCGACGCTGCTGTCCGACGGCAAGACGATTGGGCGGCACTATGCCGGCCCGAACTGGGAACTCGCCGACGGCAGTGCGGTGGTCGGCAAGGCCGCCGGCAACACGCCGGGCGCGACGGCGATCGATATCGCTTGGCTGAAGCTGGAAGTCACCGCCCGCCGCGGTAGCGGTACGCTGACGCCGGTCACTACGATCCAGCGCATCAACACCCATGGCGGCAAGCTCGATGGCGCATGCGAGAAGGCCGGCGAGTTCAGAAGCGCGCCCTACTCGGCGGAGTATGTTTTCCTGAAGAAGGGCTGAGACGCGGCCGCGACGTCAGCTCGTCTCGCCCCCGCCGCCCTTCTCCGCCTGCGCAAGTTCTGCCGCGGCGAGATCGCCGCTATCGGCAAGCCTTGCCTTGGCGGTGGTGTGGACGTGGTCGGCGAGCGTCGGCATGCGCGCGATCAGAGCGTGAAAATCCTGGGCGTCGAGCACCAACAGGCGCGTCTTGCGCGTCGCCGTCACCGTGCCGCTGCGCTTGGTCTTGTGCAAGAGCGCGATCTCACCGAAGAAGGTGCCGTCGGCAAGCCGCACATGCTGGCTCGGCAGCGCGATCTCGACCTCGCCGGCGGTGATGAAATACATCGACGACGCGACATCGCCCCGCCGCACCAGGACCTCGCCCTGCTCGACGGTGCGCGCGCGCAACAGCCGCATGATGTCGGCGATCTCCGCGGCCGCCAGATGCGAGAACAGCGGCACCCGCGCCAGCATGCCCCAGGTGACGACGAAATCGCGCCGCTTCACCTCTTCGGCAAAGGCGGTGGAGATGATCGCGACCGGCAGCGCGATCATGGCGAAGCCTGAGATGATGGCGAATGTCGAGATCAGCTTGCCGAGCGGCGTCACCGGCACGACGTCGCCATAGCCGACGGTGCCGAGCGTCACGATCGCCCACCACATCGCGTGCGGGATGGTGCCGAGCTTGTCCGGCTGCACGTCGCGCTCGATGGCGTAGAGCAGCGAGGCGAAGGTCAAGACAGCGCCGGTCAGGATGACGATGCAGCCGATCAGCGCGCGCCGCTCGGCATGCACGGCGGCGAGCAGCGAGCGCATCGCCGGCGAATAGCGGACCAGCTTGAAGAACGGCAGCACGCCGAGCGCCGCCAGCGTCGCATGCCGGCCGACGGCGAGCACGATGGCAGCGGGCAGGAACGCCATGAGGTCGATGAGGCCGAGCGTGGAGAAGAGGTAACCGAGCCGGTCGGACAGCGCGGACCCCTTACGCGGAGTGTGGCCGGCCACGGTCCACAGCCGCGCCAGATATTCCAGCGCGAACACGATCACGGACAGGATGGTGATGGCTTCGAACAGCGCGCCGAACCGCGCGTCCAGCTCCGGCACCGAAGCAAGGACCATCGCGACCACATTGAGCACGATGACGCCGATGATGATCTGGATGAAGCGCGACCCGGCCGAATAGGCCAGCGGGTCGTGCTCCAGCAATTCGTAGAGGCGATCCATCATATTGGGATCGCGAAGCCGACGCCCTCGCAGAACGGGGCGCATGGCTTCACGCAGCCCCCATCGCTTTTTCGATCGCAGCCAGCGCCTCGGTCGCCTTGGCACCATCAGGACCGCCGGCCTGCGCCATGTCGGGCCGGCCGCCGCCGCCCTTGCCGCCGAGCGCCTCGGAGGCGACGCGCACCAGGTTCACGGCGTTGAAGCGCGCGGTGAGGTCTTGGGTGACGCCGACCACGACACCGGCCTTGCCGTCCTCGGTGACGCCGACGATCGCGACGACGCCGGAGCCGATCTGCTTCTTGCCGTCGTCGGCGAGGCTCTTGAGATCCTTCATCTCGATGCCCTCGACCGCGCGGGCCATCAGCTTGACGCCGCCGGCCTCGCGCACGCCCGCGGCTGCGCCGTTACTGCCGGCGGCAGCGCCGCCGCCCATCGCCAGCTTCTTGCGGGCATCGGACAGCTCACGCTCGAGCTTCTTGCGCTCCTCCATCAGCGCGGCAATGCGCGCCGGCACGTCGTCGAGCGAGGTGCGCAGCTCGTTCGCCGCGGTCTTCGCCAGCGCCATGGTGTCGTTGGCATGCTTGCGCGCATAATTGCCGGTCAGCGCCTCGATACGGCGCACGCCGGAGGCCACCGCGCTCTCGCTCGTGAGCGTGATCAGGCCGATGTCGCCGGTGCGCTTGACGTGGGTGCCGCCGCAGAGCTCGACCGACCAGCCAAGCGTATTGGCGCCACGCTCGCGCGCTGTCCTGCCCATCGAGACGACGCGGACCTCGTCGCCGTATTTCTCGCCGAACAGCGCACGTGCGCCGGCCTCGCGGGCCTCATCCACGCCCATCACGCGCGTGGTGACCTCGTCGTTCTCCAGCACCACGTCGTTGGCGATGTCCTCGACACGGGCGAGCTCCTCCGCCGTGATCGGCTTCGGATGCACGAAGTCGAAGCGCAGCCGGTCCGGCGCGACCATCGAGCCGCGCTGGGCGATGTGGTCGCCGAGCACCTGGCGCAGCGCCTCGTGAATGAGATGCGTCGCCGAGTGATGCGCGCGGATCGAGGAGCGGCGGGAATGATCGACCTCGAGCTGCAGCGCGGTGCCGAGCTTCAGCTCGCCGCTCTCGACCTTGCCGACGTGGACGAAGAAATCGCCGAGCTTCTTCTGCGTGTCGGTGACGCGGAACTTGATGCCGCCCTCGCCCGTGAGCACGCCGGTGTCGCCGACCTGGCCGCCTGATTCCGCGTAGAACGGCGTCTGGTTCAGCACGATCGCGCCGGTATCGCCGGCCTTCAGGCTGGTGACCTCGGCGCCGTCCTTCACCAGCACCGACACCACGCCTTCGGCGCTCTCGGTCTCATAGCCGAGGAATTCGGTCGCACCCAGCTTCTCGCGCAGCGGGAACCAGATCGCCTCGGACGCCGCTTCCCCAGAGCCCTTCCAGGACTCGCGCGCCTTGGCCTTCTGCCGCTCCATGGCGTCAGTGAACGCGGCCTGGTCGACGCCGATGCCGCGCGACTTCAGTGCGTCCTGCGTCAGATCGAGCGGGAAGCCGTAGGTGTCGTACAGCGTGAAGGCGACGTCGCCGTCGAACATGTCGCCCTTCGTCAAGGACGCGCTCTTCTCGTCGAGAATTGCCAAGCCGCGCGAAAGAGTCTTGCGGAAGCGGGTCTCTTCCAGCCACAGCGTTTCCTC
The DNA here is from genome assembly GCF_004114535.1 of Bradyrhizobium nanningense. GTDB lineage: Bacteria > Pseudomonadota > Alphaproteobacteria > Rhizobiales > Xanthobacteraceae > Bradyrhizobium > Bradyrhizobium nanningense. The sequence goes on along the minus strand of NZ_LBJC01000019.1, from coordinate 63,609 downwards.
GATCAGATTCTCCGCGCGCATCAGGTCGGGATAGGCCTGGCCCATCTCGCGCACCAGCGCCCAGACCAGGCGATGCATCAGCGGCTCTTTCGCCCCTAACAGCTGCGCATGGCGCATCGCGCGGCGCATGATCCGGCGCAGCACATAGCCGCGGCCCTCGTTCGAGGGCAGCACGCCATCGGCGACCAGGAAGGCCGAGGAGCGCAAGTGGTCGGCGATGACGCGGAACGAGGCGACATTTTGCTCAGTCGGCCCGCTGCCGAGCGCGGACGAGGTCGCCTCGATCAGATGGCGGAACAGGTCGGTCTCGAACACGCTCTCGACCCCCTGCAGGATGCAAGCCATGCGCTCCAGGCCCATGCCGGTGTCGATCGAGGGGCGCGGCAAGCCGACGCGCTCCTCCTTCGTCACCTGCTCGTATTGCATGAACACGAGATTCCAGAATTCGAGGAAGCGGTCGCCGTCCTCTTCCGGCGAGCCCGGAGGCCCGCCCCAGATGTGCTCGCCGCGGTCGATGAAGATCTCCGAGCACGGGCCGCACGGGCCGGTGTCGCCCATCGCCCAGAAATTGTCCGAGGTCGGAATGCGGATGATGCGGTCCTCGGAGAAGCCGGCGATCTTCTTCCACAGGCCCGCGGCCTCGTCGTCGGTGTGGTAGACCGTGACGAGGAGCTTGTCCTTCTTCAGCCCGAACTCCTTGGTGATCAGCGTCCAGGCGAGCTCGATCGCACGCTCCTTGAAGTAGTCGCCGAACGAGAAGTTGCCGAGCATCTCGAAGAAGGTGAGATGGCGCGCGGTGTAACCGACATTGTCGAGGTCGTTGTGCTTGCCGCCGGCACGCACGCATTTCTGCGAGGTGGTGGCGCGCTGGTACGGTCGCTTCTCGACGCCGGTGAAGACGTTCTTGAACTGCACCATGCCGGCATTGGTGAACATCAACGTCGGATCGTTGCGCGGCACGAGTGGCGAGGACGCCACGATCTCGTGGCCGTTCTCGGCAAAGAAGTTCAGAAAGGTCGACCTGATCTCGTTGACGCCGCTCATGTTCATCCAATCGGGTGTGCTTGGACCCGCTTCTCGCCATCCAAACCGTAACGTTAAGGCTGATATCTGCGGGCCAAAGCGCTTTTAGACAAGGCCAGCTTCCCTGTCCAGAAAGTGTGCAAGGAGATCTGCAAGCAGATCAGAGGGTTGCCGCAACCGCTCAATTCCCGTTGCCAATCCCGTTGATAGGGCAAGCGGACGCGTTGACAGGCTTGGCTGGCCTGTGGTCTGTACCCATCTGTATCGTACGGCCACGTCGGGAGAGACCGGCTTTAGGCAGCCGGCGCCGAAGGAGCAACCGCCCCGGAAACTCTCAGGCAAAAGGACCGCGTGGCTTTGACAGCATCTGGAAAGAGGCGCTGACGGGCGTAGGCCCGGACCAGCGTCCGCCGACGGGATAATACTCTCAGGCACAGCGACAGATGGGGCTTCGACTGGTGTCCTCAGGGGAATCGTCCCCGGGGAACCGCCGAGGGCCCCTAAAGATGCTAGCGCACGACCAAGACTCCCTGAAACGCCCCCCCCTTCACGGGCTTCATGTCTCCCTCGGCGGCAAGATGGTGCCGTTCGCGGGCTATGACATGCCCGTGCAATACCCTGCGGGCGTGCTGAAAGAGCACCTCCATACCCGAGCTTCCGCCGGCCTGTTCGACGTCTCCCATATGGGCCAGCTCGCGCTCCGGCCGAAGTCGGGGAGGATCGAGGACGCCGCCCGCGCGCTGGAACGGCTGGTGCCCCAGGACATCGCCGCGATTGCCGAGGGGCGGCAGCGCTATGCCCAGTTCACCAATGCGGACGGCGGCATTCTCGACGATCTCATGGCCGCCAATTTCGGCGACCATCTGTTCCTGGTCGTCAACGCCGCCTGCAAGGACGCGGACGAGACGCATCTGCGCGCGCATCTCTCCGGTGACTGCATCATCGAGTCCCTTGCCGACCGCGCGCTGATCGCGCTGCAGGGCCCGAAATCAGAATCGGTGCTGGCGAAATTCTGTGCGGAGGCGCCATCGATGAAGTTCATGGATGCCGGCCCGCATCAGGTCGCCGGCATCGCCTGTTTCGTCTCCCGCTCGGGCTACACCGGCGAGGACGGGTTCGAGATCTCGGTTCCCGCTGGTGATGCCGAGCGCCTCGCCAAAATGCTGCTGGACAATCCCGAGGTGCTGCCGATCGGCCTCGGCGCCCGCGACAGCCTGCGGTTAGAGGCCGGCCTCTGCCTCTACGGCCACGACATCGACACCGCGACCACGCCGGTCGAGGCCGCGCTGGAATGGTCGGTGCAGAAGAGCCGCCGCAGCGGCGGCGCGCGCGCCGGTGGCTTCCCCGGCGCCGAAAAAATCCTCGCTCATTTCGATAACGGCGCATCCCGCCGCCGCGTCGGCCTGCGCGCCGACGGCCGCGCGCCGGTGCGCGAGGGCGCGCTGCTGTTTGCCGACGCCAATGCGGGCGAGCCGATCGGAAAGGTCACATCGGGCGGCTTCGGCCCGAGCCTGAATGCGCCGGTGGCAATGGGCTACGTGCCCACGAGTCTGAGCGCGCTGGGCACAAGACTCTTCGCCGAGGTGCGCGGCCAGCGTCTGCCGCTCGCAGTCGCCGCCATGCCCTTCGTCAAAAACACCTACAAACGCTGAGGATTCGACAATGACCACGACGCTGTACACCTCCGACCACGAATGGCTGGCGATCGACGGCGATGTCGCGACCGTCGGCATCACCGACTATGCCCAGCAGCAGCTCGGCGACGTCGTGTTCGTCGAACTGCCCAAGATCGGCCGTGCGCTCAAGAAGGCGGAAGCCGCCGCGGTCGTGGAATCGGTGAAGGCCGCCTCCGACGTCTACGCGCCTGTCACCGGCGAGGTGCTCGAGACCAATGCCGAGCTCGCTTCCGAGCCGGCGCTGGTGAACTCCGACGCGCAAGGCAAGGCCTGGTTCTTCAAGATCAAGATCGCCGACAGAAGCGAGCTCGGCGGCCTCATGGATGAAGCCGCCTACAAGGCGCACACGGCGTAGAGAGCGATGGAGCAAGCGATGACCGCGCACCGCAAGACCAACGGCGACACCGCCGCCAGTTTCGTTCGCCGCCATATCGGCCCCTCGGCGCGCGATGTCACCGCAATGTTAGAGGCCGTCAGCGCCAAAAGCGTCGACGCCCTGATCGCAGACACGCTGCCGGCCTCGATCCGGCAGGCCGCCCCGCTCGATCTCGGCAAGCCGCTCAGCGAGACCGAGGCGATCGCGCATATGGCCGAGCTCGCGCGACAGAACCAGGTCTTCACCTCGCTGATCGGCCAAGGCTATTCCGGCACGATCCTGCCCGCGGTGATCCAGCGCAACATCCTGGAAAATCCGGCCTGGTACACGGCGTACACGCCCTATCAGCCCGAGATCAGCCAGGGCCGGCTGGAAGCGCTGCTCAACTTCCAGACCATGATCTGCGACCTCACCGGGCTCGATGTCGCCAACGCCTCGCTGCTCGACGAGGCCACCGCCGCCGCCGAAGCCATGGCGCTGGCCGAACGGCACTCGCAGGTGAAGGCGCAAGCTTTCTTCGTCGACAAGGACGTGCATCCGCAGACGCTGGCGGTAATGCGCACCCGCGCCGAGCCGCTCGGCTGGGAGCTGATCGTCGGGGATCCCCTCACCGATCTCGACAAGGCGGATGTGCTCGGTGCGCTGCTGCAATATCCGGGCTCCTCGGGCGCTTTGCGCGACCTCAGACCCGCGATATCAGCGCTGAAGGCCAAGGGCGCGCTCGCGATCCTCGCCGCCGATCTCCTGGCGCTCACGCTGATCGCCTCGCCCGGTGAGCTCGGTGCCGACATCGCGATCGGCTCGGCGCAGCGCTTCGGCGTGCCGATGGGCTATGGCGGACCGCACGCCGCCTATATGGCGGTGCGCGATGCGCTGAAGCGCTCCCTGCCCGGCCGCATCGTCGGCGTCTCCGTGGATTCTCGCGGGGCACCCGCCTACCGCCTCGCGCTGCAGACCCGCGAGCAGCATATCCGCCGCGAGAAGGCGACCTCCAACATCTGCACCGCGCAGGTGCTGCTCGCCGTGATCGCCTCGATGTATGCGGTTTATCACGGCCCCGAAGGCCTCTCGCAGATCGCGCGCAACGTGCATCGCCGCGCCGCCGTGCTCGCGAGCGGCCTGCGCAAGCTCGGCTTTGCGCCGCAGTCGGAGGCCTTCTTCGACACGCTGAGCGTCGATGCCGGTGCCAAGCGCGCCGAGATCGTCGCGCGCGCGACCGCCGAGAAGATCAATCTCGGCATCGGTGACACCAGCTTGCGCATCGCGCTCGACGAGACCACGACGCCGGCGACGGTCGAAGCGGTCTGGCGCGCGTTCGGCGGCACGTTGTCCTACGCCGAGATCGACGCCACCACGCGCGAGGCGCTGCTGCCGGAGGCGCTGAAGCGCACCACCCCTTTCCTCACCCACCCCGTGTTCCACGCGCATCGCTCGGAAACCGAGATGCTGCGCTACATGCGCAAGCTCAGTGATCGCGACCTCGCGCTCGACCGCGCCATGATCCCGCTGGGATCCTGCACCATGAAGCTGAACGCGACCACCGAGATGATGCCGCTGACCTGGCCGGAGTTCGCGACGCTGCATCCGTTCGTGCCGCGCGAGCAGGCGAGCGGCTATCACGCGCTGTTCGCGCGGCTGGAGAAGTGGCTGTGCGACATCACCGGCTATGACGCGATCTCGCTGCAGCCGAATTCCGGTGCGCAAGGCGAATATGCCGGTCTGCTCGCGATCCGCGGTTATCACGCCTCGCGCGGAGAGAGCCACCGCAAGATCTGCCTGATCCCCTCCTCCGCTCACGGCACCAATCCGGCTTCGGCCGCGATGGTCGGCATGGACGTGGTGGTGGTCGCGTGCGAGAAGAACGGCGACGTCGACGTCAATGACCTCCGCGCCAAGGCCGAGAAGCACTCGAACGACCTCGCCGCGGTCATGATCACCTATCCCTCGACCCACGGCGTGTTCGAGGAGCATATCCGCGAGATCTGCGACATCGTGCACGGCCATGGCGGCCAGGTGTATCTGGACGGCGCCAATCTCAACGCGCAGGTCGGCCTCTCCAGGCCCGGCGATTACGGCGCCGATGTCAGCCATCTCAATCTGCACAAGACCTTCTGCATTCCGCACGGCGGCGGCGGCCCCGGCATGGGCCCGATCGGCGTAAGAGCGCATCTCGCCCCGTTCCTGCCAAGTCATCCTGAAAATCGCCACCCCGCGACGCAAGCGGATGCGCCGGTCGGCCCGGTCTCGGCCGCGCCGTTCGGCTCGGCGTCGATCCTGACCATCTCCTACATCTACATCCTGATGATGGGCGGCGAAGGCCTGAAGCGCGCGACCGAGATCGCGATTCTCAACGCCAATTACATCGCAGCGCGCCTCGATCCGCATTTCCCGGTGCTCTACAAGAACGCCAAGGGCCGCGTCGCCCATGAGTGCATCGTCGATCCGCGGCCGCTGAAGGTGACGTCCGGCGTCACCGTCGACGACATCGCAAAGCGCCTGATCGATTACGGCTTCCACGCCCCGACCATGAGCTTCCCGGTGCCGGGCACGCTGATGATCGAGCCGACCGAGTCGGAATCCAAGGCCGAGCTGGACCGCTTCTGCGACGCCATGATCGCGATCCGGAAGGAGATCGCCGAGGTCGAGGCCGGCCGCTTCAAGATCGAGGCCTCGCCCTTGCGTCACGCCCCGCACACCGTGCACGACATCGCCGATGACGATTGGAAGCGCGCCTACACGCGCAGCGAAGGCTGCTTCCCCGCGGGCACCTCGCGCACCGACAAATACTGGAGCCCGGTGGGGCGCGTCGACAACGTCTACGGCGACCGCAACCTCGTGTGCTCCTGCCCGCCGGTGAGCGATTACGCGCAAGCCGCGGAGTAAGCCGCGGCGGAAGGTTTCGTAGGGTGGGTTAGCAGGCGGCGGCGCGAAGCGCTGTCCGCCGGCGTAACCCACCGCTTCGGTTTCCGCGGAGACGAACAGAGGTGGATTAAGCTTTCGGCATCCACCCTACGGCTCGTCTAGCCCTCGGGCCAACACATCAGGCTTCCTGAGCGGGCCACAAGGCTCTGGCAATGGGCGCTTGCGACTGTGAGCGCCCAAGCTTGGGATTCGTCGATCTTGTCCTGGAGATCAGCGAGCGCCTGCGCCTGCCAGTGCACCCTTTCGCGTCCGAGCGGCAAGGCTTCGGTCTCCGAAGCAATTCCGACAAAAGGCAAGATATCGGGATCGTCTTCGAGGCGTGCCGTGAATCTGCGCCTCGCAATTGTCCTGGCGCCTTGCACCGGGGATACGCTTCCAGAAAGTATGCCTTTCGCCATCTGGATAATAATCTGGCGAGCAGCAATAACCTCGGGTTGATTCCAACTCACGACGATCCCGGCATCACAAAATGATCCGGTATCTCTTCTACCACCAAAAGAAACGGGCACTGACGACGTCGGCAACTCAACGTCTTCAGCGCCCGCTCCTCGCGAAAATCTTGACTGCTTGAGGCTTACTCGTCCGCAGGCTCTTCGCCGTCGGCGTCGCGCTCGGGCGTGCCGGCCAGGATCTGCTCGGCGATCAGGCCGGAGTTCTGGCGGATCGCGGTCTCGATCTTGGCGGTGATGTCGGGGTTGGCCTTCAAAAACGCTTTCGAGTTCTCGCGGCCCTGGCCGAGACGCTGGCTGTCATAGGAGAACCAGGCGCCTGATTTCTCGACGATGCCGGCCTTGACGCCGAGATCGAGGATCTCGCCCATCTTGGAAACGCCCTCGCCGTACATGATGTCGAACTCGACCTGCTTGAACGGCGGCGCCAGCTTGTTCTTCACCACCTTGACGCGGGTGGTATTGCCGACCACTTCGTCGCGCTCCTTGATCGCACCGATGCGACGGATGTCGAGTCGGACGGAGGCATAGAACTTCAGCGCGTTGCCGCCGGTCGTGGTCTCAGGCGAGCCGTACATCACACCGATCTTCATGCGGATCTGGTTGATGAAGATCACCATGGTGTTGGACTTGTTGATCGAGGCCGTGAGCTTGCGCAGCGCCTGGCTCATCAGGCGGGCCTGGAGGCCCGGCAGCGCATCGCCCATCTCGCCCTCGAGCTCGGCCTTCGGCACCAACGCCGCAACCGAATCGATCACCAGCACGTCGACTGCGCCCGAGCGCACCAGCGTGTCGCAAATTTCCAGCGCCTGCTCGCCGGTATCAGGCTGGGAGATCAGGAGCTCGTCGATATTGACCCCGAGCTTGCGGGCATAGACCGGGTCGAGCGCGTGCTCGGCGTCGATGAAGGCGCAGATGCCGCCCTTCTTCTGCGCTTCCGCCACCGTGTGCAGCGCCAAGGTCGTCTTGCCCGAGGATTCCGGCCCGTAGATCTCGACGATACGCCCCTTGGGCAGGCCGCCGATGCCGAGCGCGATATCGAGCCCGAGGGACCCGGACGAGACCGCCTCAACATCCATCGAGCGATCGTTCTTGCCGAGCTTCATCACCGAGCCCTTGCCGAACTGGCGCTCGATCTGGGAGAGCGCGGCGGCCAGAGCTTTACTCTTGTCCATGGAAGATCCTTCGACGATACGCAGGGCAGTGGCGGACATTGGGTCGTGCTCCTTATGGCGAGGATTCGCGTGAGGGACAAACGGTTGCGAGGCGGCGCGGCGATAAAAGCAATGTACCCTATTTGTTCTAGGTTCGCAATATGTTCTTTTGGAAATGCGGCGGCTGTCCGTATTTCGGCCCCTAGTCCCCCAAGGTTTAATTCGGAATGTCCTAATTCTCGGCGGGGCTCTCCGCGAGCAAACAGCCCCCGCAATGATGATCCCACATTCTGACCGGGACGAAGGTTCCGCGTGCCCCCGTTGGCTGCCCTATCCACTTCGACCTTCAATCCAACCGGCTCGACCCTGCGCGCTGTGCGCACAATTGAACAGACGCCGTTCCGTTTTTGGATCCTAATCCATCATCACCCGCGAGGGACCGCGGCAGCAACCGGTGATGAGAACGCCGATTGCGCGCCCGCCTTTCTCGCACGGACAAGAGCGTGCCATGCTCAAGCGGCGACGGTTCAAGCAACAACTGACCCTTCAAGACCGGCTCTCCGCATGGGTGAAGCAGGTCAAGGAGGACGCCGCCAGGCTGCCTCCCGGCCCCGAGCGGGACGCCCTTCTCAAGAAGGCGCGCCAGGCCGAGTTGGCAAATCATCTTCAGGACTGGGTCAAATCCGCCGGGCTGCAACCGCCGAAATAGCAGCACGGCCGCAACATCCCTCCCCGGCCGCGCTGACGCGCATCGAAGACGCATGGTCTGGTCGTCGTAATTCCGCAATCGTGCGGCATCGAACCTTTTCGCGGTCTCGGGCCTTCTCCAGGATGAGACCGCAACTCTGGGGATCTCACATGACGGATAACAAGCACCGCGAAACGATCAGGCGCAAACCCCTGCTGGAGGCGGCGCATGAGGAGATGATGAAGTTCGAGCGCAAGGAAAACGAGTTCCGCAAGAAGGACCGCGAAGAGCGCGCCAGCGAGCTCCATCTGCCTCTGAACGAAATCAAGATCCACTAAAGGTCGGCAGGGGGCCGGCCGACAACGACGCGCCGGCCGACGGCACTTCAGCAGCCGGCGCGGTCGACTGATCCGCAAGGGCGTGTCACCGCACAGCGGGACGACGTGCCTGCCCACCACAGCCGGTCGCGCATGATGACGGTATCTAAACACCACAATTAAGCTACTGGAAGAACGCCAGAATTTCCATGCGACCTACTGTGCATGGGGTTGTTTTCCAGTTTTGAGATTGGCGCATTGCCCGTGTCCGCGATCATCGCGGGGCACGGCTGCCACCCGCGCGCCGGTCCTATAGCAGCGCCAGCAGCACGAGGCCGATCACCAGCACCACGAAGCCAGCCGCTGTCGCGGCGGCAAATGACCGCTCTACGTTATCCATGATGCCACCCCGTTGTCGGCGTGCCACGTTTCCCCCATGGCTGCGCCGAACGGTATGAAATCTTGCCGACCTGTGTGTCCGCAGTTGTGCCAACGGATGTCGAAATTGGGACGGGTGCGGGGTCAGTCTGCGGCCTCGGCCATCGGGCCCGGAAACCTGCCGCCTGTCAGGCTGCCGTAAGCGGAGCCGGCTAGGATGATGCGGCTATGGTGTTGCAGCCCAGCACCTCAGCCTCCAACGACTTGCTGCCCCGCTTGGCTCTCCCCAGGCGGGGCTTTTTCATGCTGGCTGCCGGCTCGCGGATCCCTCTCCTCCCGGGTCAGACGCAGCGCGAAGGCGCGGATTGCGGGCGCGGCCAGGAGCACGATTGGCAGCATCGCGGCCCAGGCGATCAGCCACGACGTCATCCAGTGACCGACGAAGATCATCGCGCTGGCCGCGGGGAAGCTGGCGATCCCCGCCGCGATCAGCGAGGTCAGTCCGGACTGGATGATTCCGAAGACGAAATGACTGTAATGGCGGGGAATGCCGAGCATGACGGGCCCATGTTGCTTGCCGTCATGAGATCAAGCAAGGCGTATGCCGGCGGAACCGCCCCTCTACGCGAATCGCCTTGGGGACGTGTTCTGACCATGCGCGAACACAACCGGACGCAGCTCAGGAACTCTGTTCATGGTCGGAGAACCACGGGGCAACTGACAGCTCACGAACAGAATTTTCCTTGTCCCGGGAATATGATGGCAGCCAATTTGTTTGCCATCTTGGAAGTGAATCGTGGGAGGTCACCATGAATCACAGGGGCATCGAGTTCACCGTCGCCAAGACGGCGATTCCCGGAATCTGGCAATGGCAGTTCCGCATCGGCGAGCAAATCAAGACGGGCAAGACCGAGACGAAAATCGATCTGCTGGCGATCCGGCGCGTGCAGCTGCGGATCGATCGGGAGCTGAAGAGATCGGCCGGGCGACGGCCTGAACCGGCCAAATGAAGGGCCGATGATGGCGCGGGTGGCGTGCGCACAGCACCGCCGCAGCGGGCAGCCCCCTACGGCGACATCATCCGTAGCCGCCCGGAATTGATCTGACGCTGGTTTGGGATTGGACTGCGCGCGCCCGTGGCCTTGGGGGCGAGGTCATCACGCGCGATCGGTACCCGCCATGCCGCTCTATTTCTTTCGTATCCGGAATGGCCGTTATTCCGGCTGCGCCGACCAGGCGACGGAATTTGCCGATCGCGATTCGGCCTGGAAAGAGATGACCAGCGTCTGCGCCGACATGACCGCCGGCATTGCCCGCAAGCTCCAGCAAAATTCCGAATGGCAGATGGAGCTGCTGGACGAGGTCAAGGAGCCCGTGTTCCGGATCCGCATCGTCGCCGAAACCCTCGACTAGCAAGAGCCCCTCAAGCAGGCCAAACCCTAGTCCGCGCTCGGCAGCCGCCGCATGGTGAATTCGATGTCGCCGCCGGGCAGTTCGCGCCAAGTCTCGACCGCGCTCATATAGCCGGCCTTGGGATAGCGGGCGAAGAAGGCCTGCGCCCGTTCCCGCGCCGCCGCGCGCGGCAGCGTGAAGGTCTCGCGCAGATAGCCGTCGCCGACCGTTTGGCCGGGCTTGCCGGCCGCCTTGCGCCGGCGCGCCATCCGCTCGGCGAGGTCCCGCGGACGATCGGCCATGTCCTGCCTCCTCTACGCACTACGCTCAGGGACAAATGTAGGGCGCCGGCCGGCTGAAGAGGAGTCCCGTCCGAAGGCTTGTGCCGCCCCGAACGGAGCAGCCGTCAGTTGGCGGCGGTGCCGCTCTTGGACTTCTTCGGCCCGCTGGTTGCGGCCGATGCCTTCGGCGCCGCCGGCTGCTTCGGCGGATCGGAGCGCATGCCGCCCCAGGGATCGTTGGAAACCTTGGAATCCGGAATCTTCTTCAGCGTTTCCTTGTAGGCCTTGTCACGCTCGGCTTCGGCCGCCTTCTCCTCCGGCGTCTTGCTCGGGGCATCCTGCAGCAAATTGAGATTGGGCATTTGCGCGTAGGCAGGTCCCGCCAGCACGGCCAGCACCACCGCCGCCATACGGAAAAGCTTCATCGTCTACTCCTTGATCATCCGTGAGGCACGGATCGCCCGTGCCGTGTCGCCCTCGTCGCCGCCGGCCGGGGCCGGGACCCGCTAGAGCCGATCCGATCGGCACGATTTGGGCCCATGCAGCCAGTCGTCCCAGATCGGACCGCACCTGGTGCACCCGCTCAGCGCGAGGCCGAGTGCAACCATACCAAAGACGAGGACACACCGACGCAACATCATCCACCCGTTCCCAAGCGAGCCATCATACCGGGCCAAGTCAGGCATTTTCAAGCCGACGGGACCGCCCCGAGACCGGGTGACTTTGCCGGGCCGATGCGCGCACAATGCGGCGAAACATCCGGCAATCCAGGAGAGTGCGACAGCAATGCAAATGCAGCCAGAAGCCGAATTCGGCCTCCCCGACGCCAGACGCATCCTCGGCGAGGTTTTTGCGCCCTGGGTCCAGGATCTCAACCTCGCGGTCGAGCGCCTCGAGCACGCGCAGCCGGCGGATGTACCGGACTGGCGGCCGGGGGCGATCCTGCGCATGCCGTTTTCGGAGCGGCTGTGCCGGAACGGCGGCGTGGTCTGCGGCCAGGCCCTGATGGCGCTCGCCGACACCGCGATGGTGATCGCGAACCTCGCGGCCAATCGCGGCTACCGCCCGATGACCACGGTCGATCAGACCACGCATTTCATGCGCGCGGTGTCCTCGTCGGACGTGCTGGCGGACGCGCGCGTGGTGCGGCTCGGGCGCACCATGAGCTTTGGCCGCGTCACGCTGCTCTCGGCGACCGACAACAAGCCGGTCGCGATGGTGTCCAGCGCATTCGCGATGTTGCCGGGCTGACCTTAAGAAACGAGAGCCGCGTGAGCGCAAAGCGCACCGCGGCTCTCCATCACGATCGCGTCGAAGCAGACCAAAACGCGATTGCAGTCACGCGTCGGTCAAATTACTTGCCGAGCACTTCGTCGGCCGCGGTGACGATGCTGGATGTCGGATTCTTTCCACAATAGGCACCGAATTTCTTGGCGTTCTCGATGAACACGTCGGTGTCGATGATCGCGTTGTCCTCGTCGCCCTTGTACCAGCCGTCCATCCAGGTCAGCACGACCTGGATGTTGTCTTCGCCGCTCTCGAGGAACTGCTTGCAGCTCATGGTCGAAAGGTCCCATTTGACGGCGTGGGCAGGCATCGACGACAGCGAGAGCGCTGCGGCGAACAGAAGCGAAAGCGTGGTCTTCATCGGAATCTCCATCGGCGCCGTAACGCCATAAAAGTAAGGCTTGCGGGAAAATCGTCGGAGAAACTCTCCGCTCGAACATCGTAAACGAAGTCTGAATCGCCGTGCGAGCAGCGGCGGCATTGAGTTCAGTTCAACGTAATTTTTATGCATTACTCCACAATCATCGTGATGGATCGACGCGAATGATCGAGAAGCGTACAGCGCAGCGTCACCGTGTTTTCAAGGGTGGAACGATCACCTTCGAAAACAACGGCATCGCCTGCACGGTGCGCAACATGTCGGAAGGCGGCGCGGCGATCGACCTCGACGCTCCCGTCACGTTGCCGCAATCGTTCACGCTCTCGATCGCGCGCGACGACTTCGTGCGGAAGTGTCGCACAGTTTGGCGCAGTGACAAGCGCGTCGGCCTCGCCTTCGTGCAATAGCGCGCGCGATGTGAACGAGCGTTCGCATCGCATCCACAATACGATGATGATTGCGCGACACGACGACGCCAACGCCATCGCAGGCTTGCGATCACGCGCGCGGCGATCGCGGACGCCTCGTCGGCGATCCCGTAAGTGAGGCCGCGGCAAACGTAACGATTCGCGGGACGAAGATTGGCGCCGCGAGATCGCCGGTGCGAAATTGGAGGACCCGGGCCGGAGCGCGCCTGCCCTATTTCAGCTTCTTGGCCGGTTCGCTCGGGCGGGCCCCGCCCCATGGGTCGTACTTGTCCTTGGGCTCAGGAATGCGCTCGAGCGCAGCTTTGTAGGCTTTCTCGTCGACCTTGGGCTTGTTGTCCGCAGGCTTGGCCGCGTCCTGGGGCGGGCGCCGGCCCTGCGCCTGGGCCGAGGCGGCCGTCAGTGCCAGCACGGCGGCCGCGATGGCCAAAATCCTCATTGATGCAATCCCCTTTGTCTGGGGTACAAACTAGCCTGCAATCGCGGGATAGCAAATGCCGCGGGTCCAAGGCCCAGTTCGAGGCCTCAGCAAATCTTGATCGGCAAGGACTTCGCCGGACCGCATTCGTGCCTATCTGTTGGCCCGCAGGGGACTTTCACGGATGTTACGAATTGTTGCTCATGCGGCGCTGCTCGCCGGCGCGCTCGCGCTCGGTGCCTGCGGCTTTGCCGACAGCCGCGCGCCTGTGCCTGAGTTCATGCGCATGAAGGAGGCCGAGCAACCGCTGCCCGAAGCGCCTCCCGACGTCAAGCGTTTGGTGCGCGAGCAGATCGATGTCGTTTTCCTCACGACCTCCTATCCGCGCGAGGTGCGCGTCGCCCCGCCCCATCGCGAGGTGCGAGGACCGGGCTGGACCGCTTGCGTCCGCGCGCAGCTCACCTCCGCGACCGGCACCTCGCTCGGCGCCCAGACCTACATCGTGACGATCGCCGGCGGGAAGGTCATCGACCGCCGGCGCGCGGAAGCCGACGACATTTGCGGGACCGAGGCGTACGAGCCGATCTAGATCTCCATCGCGGAACGAAGCCACAGTCCCTTCGGTCGTTTTCGGACCTGGCCATCGGATCAAGCTGGCCCTGCGATACCGCATGGCGGGCTTACGGCCACTTTGCTCGACCGCTGCATGGGGCTGGCGATCCAGTCGACGCTCGACAAGGGGATCGGCCAGACCACGCTCGAGTTCAAGATTTCGCTGCTGCGGCCGATCACGCCGGAGACCGGCCCGATCACGGCCGAGGGCAAGATCCTGAATTGCGGCCGTCGCATTGGAACTGCCGAAGGTCGCGTGACGGATGCCAAGGGCCGATTGCTCGCCCATGGCACCACCACGTGCCTCATCTTCACGACCTGGTTAAGAGGAACAAGCACAAGAGGAACAAATCGCGGCAAGGAGCCGGTTCCGGGAAAAACGAGCATCGCGGCCGGGAACGATCGCCGCCTCCCCTTCTTGTTACCGCCGAGGGCAGTTTCGAGGAGGACATGATGAGGACATTCACGATTGCGCTGCTGGCAGGCGTCGGCGCACTGGCTGCCGCAACGGGCGCCAAGGCTGCGGATATCTATACGACCAGCGAATACATGAACCCTGATCTCGTTCAGGAAGTTCGGCTCGTCTGCGACGATGCCGGCAATTGCTATCGCACCCGCAGCGGTGCGCGCGTGATCGTGCGCGACTCCTACGCCAGGATGCCTCGCGAGCGCTATTACGAGCGTCGCACCTATCGCGACTGGGACGACGGTCCGCGTGCCGGCGTCGGCATCCGTGCTCCCGGCGTCAGCGTGGGCGTCGGTGTCGGCGACGACCGCTGGTAGTTGATGAAGCCGATAGGCTGGACCGGTCGAGGCGACTCGTCCGGTCCCGGCCGCGTGTCAGCATGCCGGACAGGGGGAAATCAGGCGACAACCGATTGCCGCTGAAACTGCTCGTAGGCCGCAATCGCATCGGCGGCGTACATCAGCGACGGCCCGCCGCCCATGTAGACGGCCATGCCTAGCGTTTCCTCGATCTCCTCGCGGCTCGCACCGAGCTTGACGAGCGCCTCGGCGTGAAAGCCGATGCAGCCGTCACAATGCGCGGCGACGCCGAGCGCCAGCGCCATCAGTTCCTTGGTCTTCTTGTCCAGCGCGCCGTCACGCGTCGCGGCCTGGGTGAGGGCGGAAAATCCCTTCAAGGTATCGGGAATGTCGCTCCGCAGCTTCTTCAGGTTGGCCGAGATGTTCCTGGTGATGTCGACGTAGTTCTTGTCCATCGGATCCTCGTTAGCTGGATTTGGCTGTGGTCGGAGCCGCCTCGCGCGGAGCGCGCAGGGCGATATAGATCGCGGGAATCACCAGCACGGTGAGCAGCGTCGACGAGGCAAGCCCGAACAGCAGCGAGATCGCCAATCCCTGGAAGATCGGATCGAGCAGGATGGTCGCAGCTCCGATCATGGCCGCAAGCGCGGTGAGCAGGATCGGCTTGAAGCGGACCGCGCCGGCCTCCAGCACCACCTCGCGAAGCGATTTGCCGTCCCCCCCGCTGTGCCTGATGAAATCGACCAGCAGGATCGAGTTGCGCACGATGATGCCGGCGAGCGCGATGAAGCCGATCATCGAGGTCGCGGTGAACGGCGCACCCAGCAGCCAGTGCCCGATCAGGATGCCGATCAGCGTCAGCGGAATCGGCGTCAGGATGACCAGCGGCAGACGGAAGCTCCTGAACTGGGCGACGACCAGCACGTAGATGCCGAGGATGGCTGCACCGAAGGCGGCGCCCATGTCGCGGAAGGTCACCCAGGTGATCTCCCATTCGCCGTCCCACAGCAGCGTGGGACGCGACTCGTCCGATGGCTGGCCGTGCAGGCTGATCACAGGCTTCGGCAGCTTGCCCCAGTCATGGGCATCCACACGATCGGCAACCGCGAGCATGCCGTAAAGCGGCGCCTCGAAGCGCCCGGCGAGCTCGGCCATCACCATGTCGGCGAAGCGGCCGTCGCGGCGGAAGATCGTCGGCGAGCCCTCCTCCATGGCCGCCTTCACGACCTGACCGAGCTCGACCACCGTCTTGCTGCCGGGCAAGGTGTTGGCCGGCACCGGCGTCGAGGCCAGCGCCTCGTCCCAGACCAGATCGCGCTTTCCGAGATGCACCGCGATCTCGATCGGGTTGCGGTCCTCGCCGCGATGCGAATAGCCGATCGAGATGCCGCCGAACAGCGCCTGGATGGTGTCGTAGACGTCGCGCTGCTCGACGCCGAAGAATTCGAGCCGGTCCTGGTCGATCGAGAGCCGCAGCCGTGGCCGCTTCTCGCCGATGGAATCGTCGATATCGACGATGAACGGCACCTCCGCGAAAACCTTCTTGAGCTCGGCCGTGACCGCACGGCGCGTGGTCGCATCGGGACCGTAGACCTCCGCGAGCAGCGTCGAAAGCACCGGGGGCCCGGGCGGCACTTCGACCACCTTGATGCTGGTACCCCCTGGCGGATCAAGCGCCTTCAGCTTCTCGCGCAGCTCGAGCGCGATCTCGTGACTCGCGCGCTTGCGCTCGCCGCGTGCGGCCAGGTTGACTTGCAGCTCGCCCAGCTCCGGCCTCTGGCGCAAGTAATAATGACGCACGAGACCATTGAAATTGAAGGGTGCCGGCGTGCCGGCATAGGATTGCAGCGAGGTGACCTCCGGTAGTTGCCGCGCGATCTCGGCCGCACCGAACAGCGTGCGCTCGGTCGCCTCCAGGCTTGCTCCTTCCGGCAGGTCGACGACCACGGCGATCTCGGACTTGTTGTCGAACGGCAGAAGCTTGACCGTCACCGACTTGGTCGCAAACAGCGTCATCGACAGCAGCGTTGCGATGCCGACACCGAGCAGGAAGATCCAGGCCGACCGCTTGCTCCGCACGATCGGCGCGGCGAAGCGCCGATAGAGCCGGCCGAGCCGGCCTTCATCGTGCTCCCCATGCGCTGAGGCAACATCGCCGCTCGGCGCGAGCTTGAGCATCAGCCAGGGCGCGACCACCATCGCGACGAAGAACGAGAACAGCATGGCGGCCGACGCGTTGGCCGGGATCGGCGCCATATAGGGGCCCATCAGGCCCGACACGAACAGCATCGGCAACAGCGCGGCGACCACGGTCAACGTCGCGACGATGGTGGGGTTGCCGACCTCCGCCACCGCCTCGATGGTGGCCTGCAGTCGCGGCCGGCCGTCGCGCATGCCCCAGTGCCGCGCGATGTTCTCGACCACGACGATGGCGTCGTCGACGAGAATGCCGATGGAGAAGATCAGTGCGAACAGGCTGACGCGGTTGATGGTGTAGCCCATCAGGTTAGCGGCGAACATGGTGAGCAGGATCGTGGTGGGAATCACGACGAAGGTCACCAGCGCTTCGCGCCAGCCGATCGCGATCGCAATCAGGACGACGATTGACACGGTCGCAAGACCGAGATGGAACAGCAGCTCGTTGGCCTTCTCGTTGGCGGTCTCGCCATAGTCGCGCGTCACCGTCACCTGGACATCTCCAGGGATCAGGCGCGACTTCAATCCTTCGAGGCGCTCCGCGATATTCTCGGACACGACGACCGCGTTGGCACCGGCCCGCTTGGCCAACGCCAGGCTGACGGCTGGCGTCCGCGCCCACTGCCCGGCGGCGTCGCGCGAATCCGTCCAGACCCGATGCTCGATGGTGCTCGGACCGACCACGACAGAGGCGACGTCCTTGACGTAGACCGGCCGGCCGTCGCGGCTCGTGATCAGCAGCAATCCGATGTCGGGAATGCCGGACAGCGTCTGCCCCGCCGCGACGCTGCGCACGATGCCGGCATCGCGAACCTGCCCAGCCAGGAACGAGCGGTTGGCGTCCTTGACTTTGGCCACGAGCTGCTGAAGCGTGACGCCGAACAGCGACAGCTTCTCCGGATCGGGCTCGACCCGGATCTGTTGCGCCGCGCCACCGGATATGTAGGTTAGACCGACGTCGTCGACCTTCATCAGCTCCGCGCGCAGCTTGTCGGCGAGCTCAAAGAAGTCCTTGTCGGTCCAGCGGCTGGCGGCCTCGGGCTTCGGGGACAATGTCAACACCGTCACCGCAACGTCATTGATACCCCGCCCGACGATCAGCGGCTCTGGAATGCCGACGGGAATGCGGTCGAGGTTGGCGCGGATCTTCTCGTGCACCCGCAGGATGGCATCTTCGAACTTGGTGCCGACCAGGAAACGCGCGGTGACCATGACGCGGTCGTCTTCGGTCTGGCTGTAGACATGCTCGACGCCGTCGATGCCCTTGACGATCGATTCCAGCGGTTTGCTCACCAGCTCCACCGCGTCCGGCCCGCGCAGGCCGTCGGCATTGACGCGGATATCGACCATGGGAACGCTGATCTGCGGTTCCTCTTCGCGTGGGATCACCACGACGGCGATCAGCCCCACGACGAGGGCCCCGAGCAGGAACAGCGGCGTCAGCGGCGATGCGATGGTCGACCGGGTCAACCGTCCTGACAGACCGAGATTCACGGCCGCACCAATTGGTCACCGGCCCGGATGCCCGACAGGATTTCGAGGCCGTCGGGAAGCGAAGGCATCGGCATGTCGCGACCGCGCTGCACCGGCACGTCGATCGTCTCGTCGCCTTTCCGGAGCTGGACGTAGTCGATGCCGAATCGGGTCGTCACATAGTTCGAAGGGACGACGAAGGCTGTTCGCGTTCCGCCGGCGACCCAGACCCGCAAGCGGTCGCCGACGAAATATTCGCCGAGCCCCTCCACGGTCGCATCCGCAATGACGCGACCCTCCTCGATCTGCGGATAGACGAGGTCGATCACGCCCGACTTGGCGGCTTCGCCGGCGAACTCCGCGCCGTCGATGCGAATCTTGTCCCCCGCCTTGAGGAAGCGTGCATGCCGCTCCGGCACGCGAAGCCGCAGTTTGAAATTCTGCTGGGCGACGGTGACGATCGGATCGCCCGCCAGCACCACGGATCCCACCGTGATGAGCTTCTTCAGCACGCGACCATCCGCCGGCGCGAGCACCTGCCCCTGGTTGAGCTGCTCGTTGATCACCGCACGTTCGGCGGTTTTGGCTCGCAGGCCGTTCTCGGCGACGTTGAGCGCGGTGCGCTGCTCGTCGAGCTTGATCCGTGGCAGGATACCGCGCTCGACCAGACCTTCGGTCCGGGTGAAGTCGAGCTGGGCCTGGTTCGCCTGCGCCTGCAGCGCCTCGATCTGCGCATCGAGCGATTTCATCTGCAGCACGAGCTTGTCGTCGCCAATGGTCGCGATCGCCTGGCCGGCGGCAACGCGATCCCCTTCCCTGACCTTGAGCTGGGCCACCGTGCCGCCGATACGTCCGCGCGCCGGAACCACGCTGATACTCTCGACAGTGGCGAATACGGCCTTTTCGTCCGTGATCGGTTGCGGCGTGACGACGAGTGTCTCGGCCGCCGTCACCGGTGTTCCAGACAGGCCGATTGCCGCGAAGACGGCCAATAAGCCCAAATATCTCGCCATACATCGCATGGAACGATTCCGTGTCATGATCAAACCATCACCACGCTGCTGCGCGGCTCATTTCATCTGCATCGGGATGGGGCGCGTTGATCTTGCTCAAGGCACCCTCCCCCGAGCGCTCCTAGGTTTCATCTGGTCCTGGCGGACTTCGGCGCGCAGAACGCTTGGTAGAGCGTCTTCAACACCTCGCGCGCCGGCTCGCTGGCGATCGAATAGAAGATCGTCTGCGCCTCACGCCGGGCGGACACCAGGCCATCCTTGCGAAGGAGCGCAAGATGTTGCGACACCGTGGAGTCCCGCAGGTTCAGGAACTCGGCCAGCTCGCCGACCGACCGCTCGCCGTCGATCAGCTGGCAGATGATCAGAAGACGGTGACGGTTCGAGAGTGCCTTCAGCAGCTCGCTCGCCTGATCCGCCGCCCGCTCCATAACTTCAGCATTCATCTTCATACTTGCGTATATACGAACTTACGCATATATAGTCAAGCGCTGCACGACGGCCGGAACTGAACTGGCGAAGCAGCCTGGTCCAACGGAGGTACCCATGGCGGAAGTTGTCGTAATCGGAGCCGGTCTGAGCGGAACGCTGATGGCCTATGAATTGCTGCCCCAGTTGAGAAAGGAGGATCGCGTCAGCGTCATCTCGCAAGGCGCCGTCTATCATTTCGTCCCATCGAACCCTTGGGTTGCCGTCGGATGGCGCAAGCGCGAAGAGATCGAGATCGATCTCGCGGATGTCATGAAGCGCAAGGGCGTGCGGCTGCTGACGCAGGGGGCAAAGGGCGTCCACCCGACAGAGAACCGTGTCGAGCTCGGCGACGGCACATCGATCGACTATGATTATCTGGTCGTGGCGACCGGTCCTGAACTTGCCTTCGACGAAATCCCTGGTCTTGGGCCGCAGGGCCATACCCAGTCGATCTGCCACGTCGATCACGCTGCACATGCCCGTGAAGCCTTCGAGAAGCTCGCGGCCAATCCCGGTCCAGTCGTGATCGGAGCTGTTCAGGGCGCCTCCTGCTTCGGCCCGGCCTACGAATTCCTCTTTATCCTGGAGACAGAGCTGCGCCGGCGGAAGCTGCGCGACCGGGTCCCGATGACGTTCGTCACCTCGGAGCCGTATATCGGCCATCTCGGTCTCGACGGCGTCGGGGACACCAAGGGTCTCCTCGAAAGCGAGATGCGCGAGAAGCACATCAAGTGGATCACCAACGCCCGCGTCGACAATGTCGCCCCCGGCTTGATGACGGTGGAGGAGTTTTCCGACAATGGCACGTCTCGCAAGGCTCATGAGCTGCCATTCGCCTATTCGATGATGTTGCCCGCCTTTCGCGGCGTCGAGGCGGTGCGCGGCATCGAGAAGCTGACCAACCCGCGCGGCTTCGTCATCGTCGACAAGCATCAGCAGAACCCCGCCTTCCCCAACGTGTTTGCAGTCGGCGTCTGCGTCGCGATCGCGCCGGTCGGCGCGACACCGGTGCCGGTCGGCGTCCCCAAGACCGGCTTCATGATCGAATCCATGGTGACGGCGACCGCGATCAACATCGGCGCCCTGCTCCGCGGCAAGGCACCGACGGCGCAGCCGACCTGGAACGCGATCTGCCTCGCCGACTTCGGCGATTCCGGGGTCGCCTTCCTCGCGCAGCCGCAGATCCCGCCGCGCAACGTCAATTGGTCGTCCAAGGGCGAATGGGTGCACTTCGCCAAGGTCGCCTTCGAGAAATACTTCCTGCGCAAGATGCGGCGCGGCGAGAGCGAGCCGTTCTACGAGCGCTTCCTGCTCGACAGGCTGAACATCGCCAAGATCAAGGAGGTCCGAACCGGCACATGAGCACGACACGCCAGATCGTCTGCGGACATTGCGGGCGCATCAACCGCCTGCCGGCCGAGCGCGCACCGGAAGGTGCGCGCTGCGGCGCCTGTCACCAGCCGATGTTCACCGGCCAACCGATCGAGGTGGACGAAGCCGCCTTCGGCCGCCATGTCGCCAGCAGCGACATTCCCGTGCTCGTCGACGTCTGGGCGCCATGGTGCGGGCCCTGCCGCGCCATGGCGCCGATGTTCGAGCGCGCGGCGCAACAGCTCGAGCCCGGCGTGCGGCTCTTGAAGCTGAATTCGGACAACGCACCCGCATTGTCGTCGCGGCTCAACATCAGCGGCATTCCGACGCTGCTGTTGATGCGCGGCGGCCGCGAGATCGCCCGCCATGCCGGCGCGATGGATACGCGCAGCCTCGTCGCCTGGACCGAAGCCAACCTGACCCGTTCGTAAAAGTTCGCAAGAAGAAGGAGCCTGCCATGAATGTCGATAAAGCCGTTCTCGCCTTTGCGGGATGCGTCG
The DNA here is from genome assembly GCF_004114535.1 of Bradyrhizobium nanningense. Classification (GTDB taxonomy): domain Bacteria; phylum Pseudomonadota; class Alphaproteobacteria; order Rhizobiales; family Xanthobacteraceae; genus Bradyrhizobium; species Bradyrhizobium nanningense. Next base: position 42,046 of record NZ_LBJC01000019.1, on the reverse strand, counting down.
TCCTGCTCGGTCTCGCACTGGGCACCTATGTGAATGCGTATTGGTACCTGCTGACGGCCTTCGCCGGGCTGAACATGTTGCAGGCCTCGTTCACGGGCTTCTGCCCGGCGGCGATCGTGTTCAGGAAGCTGGGCCTGAGCAGCGGCTGCGCGTTCTCCTGAACGCGCGAATGCGGCCTGTGATGCGGGGGAATTTGCCATGACCGACGACACCTTTATTGAGGGACCTCTCTACGAGAAGCGTAGGAAGGTCTATCCGCAGTCGGTCCACGGGCCGTTCCGCCGCATCAAATGGGCGATCCTCTGCGTCACGCTCGGGGCCTACTATCTCTTGCCGTTCGTGCGCTGGAATCGCGGCCCCGGCCTGCCCGACCAGGCCGTTCTGATCGACCTGCCGCATCGCCGCTTCTATTTCTTCTTCATCGAGTTATGGCCGCAGGAGGTCTATTACTTCACCGGTCTGCTCATCATCGCGGCGATGACGCTGTTCTTGATGAACGCGGTCGCAGGGCGATTGTGGTGCGGCTATTTGTGCCCACAAACGGTGTGGACCGACTTGTTCTACGCCGTGGAGCGCTGGGTCGAGGGCGACCGCCGTGAGCGCATGCAGGGCGACAAACGCTACTGGACGTTCGACCACGTCCGAAAGGTCGCGCTGAAGCATTTCCTCTGGATCATGATCGCCTGGTGGACTGGCGGCGCCTGGGTGCTGTACTTCGACGACGCGCCGACGCTGGTGAAGGAGCTCGCCACGTTCCAGGCCCCGTTCATCGCCTATCTCTGGATCGGCATCCTGACCGCAACGACCTACGTCTTCGCCGGCCACGCCCGCGAGCAGATGTGCATCTATATGTGCCCGTGGCCGCGCATCCAGGCGGCCCTGACCGACGAATGGGCGCTCAACGTCACCTATCGCCGCGACCGCGGCGAGCCGCGCATGTCGGTGAAAAAGGCGGAAGCTGCCCGTGCCCATGGTGATTTCGCCGGCGATTGCGTCGACTGCCACCAGTGCATCAATGTCTGCCCGACCGGCGTCGACATCAGGCACGGCATCCAGCTCGGCTGCATCCAGTGCGGCCTGTGCATCGACGCCTGCGACAACGTCATGCGCGAGATCGGCCGGCCCACAGGCCTGATCGGCTACGACACCGACATCAACATGCAGCGCCGGCGCGAGGGCAAGCCGCCGCTCTATCGCATCGTCCGGCCGCGCACGCTGGTCTATGCCGCAGCCATCGCCGTCGTCGGCAGCATCATGGTCTACACGCTCGCGACCCGTAGCACGATGAGCATCAACGTCCTGCATGAGCGCAATCCGTTGTTCGTCCAACTGGCCGATGGCGGGGTGCGCAACGACTACACGGTGCGTCTGCTGAACAAGGGCGCAACGCGATCCTTCGCAATCGAGGTCAAGGACTTGCCGGGCGCGAGCGTGCGCATCGCCGGCGTCGAACGAAAGCCCGACGGCCGCATGATCGTCGAGGTCGGGCAGGATCAGACCCGAGAGATCCGGATGTCGGTGCAGGTCGCGCCCGCGCAGATGCCGAAGGCGGCCACCGACATCGAGATCGAGGCGACCGAGATTGCTAGCGGCCAGACCGCGACCGCGCGCGACCACTTCGTGCCGTCAGAACGATGAAGGGGTCGACCAACGAGCGATGCAGCACATAGCTGTCCATCATGTCTGGAAATCCGTGGCGGCCGGCTTGTGCGGCAACGCCGCGCACTCTGGCGTGATGTTCCTGAAGCGGTGGATGAACTGGCTTCCAACCTTCCATCCGTATCAAGATCTTCAGCTCGGCCTTGGCCATTGGCTGGGCGGCGGCCCAGTCCACCCCGCCGTGCCATGGGCGATGTCGTTCGTTAACGGCACGCTCGTGCTCGGCATCCTGTTCCGTTCCACCTATCATCTTCTGCCCGGCCACAACGCGGTCATGAAAGGCTTCCTCTTCGGCATCATGGGCTGGATCGCGATGGGATTGCTCTACTTCCCCATACTCGGAAGAGGGTTGTTCGCCTCCGACCTGGGACTAGGCGTACTTCCCGCCGCGTTCTCGCTTGCGATGGTGCTTGCCTACAGCACGTTCATGGGCATCGCGTTCTCGGCGCTGCATTCCGAACCGGGCCGGTTGTGGTCAACGCGCGGTTAACGCTATCATTCGAATTGAAACGGCGCCCCAACGGTATTTTCCATTCTTTGCGCTAGCATGACCGCGCAACACGGGCTCAGCCCGCGTGATTGGGGACGGCGGGACGTGGTCGACATCGCGCAGCAGGCGGCGATCAATCCGGCATCGGCAAAGGAAGCCGGAGCCGCGCGCGCGCGCGTCCCGCTCACGACGATCGATACCGGCCAGTGGCGCGCACTCGCGCAGCGCGCGGCCGAGCCGAATGGATATTACCTGCCCGCCTGGGAGCTCGCCGTCAGCGCCACCGCACGTGGCCGCACCGAAGCCTCGGCATTGCCCGCATTCGACGGCTCTTCGACGCCGCTGATCGGGCTGATGCCGGTGATCTCGCTGTGGCGTGCCCTAAAGATTCCCCTGCCCGCGCTGGTGAGCGCGCATCCCTACGGCACGCTGTGCAGCCCGCTGATCGATCGCGACGCCCCGATCGAGGCGGCCACGGGCCTGTTGCAGCGCGCGCGCGAGGCCGGTGCGCATGCGCTCGTGCTGAACGATGTCGCGCTCGACGGCGCCGCGATGAATGCGCTCGAGCAGGCCTTGAACCGCGACGGCCTGAAGCCGCGCGTACTGTCCTCCTACCTCCGCGCCAGCCTCGATGCGACGCAGGATGACGAAACGCTGCTGCGCGATGCACTCGGTGCCAAGAAGCTCAAGGAGCTGCGCCGTCAGCGCCACCGCCTTGGAGAGCAAGGCCCTGTTACGTTCGACGTCGCACGCCGGCCCGGCGAGATCGGACCCGCGCTCGAAACATTCCTGCAGCTCGAAGCCAGCGGCTGGAAAGGCGAGCGCCGCACCGCGCTGGTTCAGCATGCGGGCGATGCGGCTTTCATTCGCCGCGCCGTGCCGGCGCTGGCAGAGACCGCGCAGTGCGAGATCATCACGCTTCGCGCTGGCACGACGCCGGTCGCTGCCGGCATCGTGCTGCGTCACCAGGACCGCGCCTTCTTCTTCAAGCTCGGCATCGACGAGCGCTTTGCAAGATATTCGCCGGGCGTGCAGCTCACGCTCGACCTCACCCGCCATCTCTGCGCGGATCCCGCCATTGCCAGTGCGGATTCCACCGCGAGCGCCGATCACCCGATGATCAACCCGATCTGGCGCGGACGCTTCGCGGTCGGCGACGTGCTGATCCCGCTGCGGCGGAACGATCCGGTCGTCGCGCTCATTCACGGAGCGCTGGTCGGCCTTAACGCCGCGCACGAGACCGCGCGACGCCTGGTTCGCCGGCTCCGCAAATCAGCGAAAGCTACTCCGCCGCCTGGGCGTTGATCTCCGCCGACACCTGCCGAATCGCCTTCGCGAGCAGGGTCGGATCCTGCGCGCCGGAGACCGCGTATTTCTGCGCGAACACATAGGTCGGCACGCCGGAGATGCCCTTTTCGGCGGCTTCCTGCGCGTCCGCCGAAACGCGCGCGACGTCCTCGTCGGTGGCGAGGCGCTTGCGCACGTCTTCGGCATCGAGGCCGACATCGGCGGCCGCCTGCACCAGCACGTTCACGTCGGTGAGATCGCCGCCGTCGCGGAAATACAGCTCCATCAGGCGCTGCTTCATCTCGGGTGCTTTGCCGATCGCCTCCGCCCACAGGATGAGGCGATGGCAGTCGGTGGTGTTGGGCTGGCGCGCGACCAGCTCGGGCCTGTAGACGAGGCCCTCCTCGCTTGCGGCCGCAACGACGCGCCCCGCAATGCCCTTATAGGCCTCGACCGAGCCGAACTTCTGGGTGAGATAGGCCTCGCGGCTGATGCCCTCGCGCGGCACCCAGGGATTGAGGAAGAACGGGCGGAAATTGAGCTTGACCGGGACGTCCGGAACTAGTGCCAGCGCGCTCTCGATCCGGTGCTTGCCGATATAGCACCAGGGGCACACCACGTCGGAGACGACGTCGATCTGGAGCGGCTTCAGCGTGCTCATGGCAGGCACCTCCTTCGGGCAATACGGGTTGGTTCGAAGATAAGCCGAACCCGCTCCGAGGCAAGGGCGCTAAGTCATGGCTGCTGCCATCTGCCTGAGCCGCTCGGCGGTGCGCTCGTCGGCCGGAAAGAACGTCTCCAGCGCCAGCTCCGACAGCGTGATGTCGACCGGCGTGCCGAACACCATGGTGGTGGAGAAGAAACTTAGGATCTCCCCCTCGTGGCGCAGCTTGAAGGGGATCGCGACATTGTCGCTCGACAGCGGCCCTGCACGCGCCGGAATGGGGTAGCTCTTGAGATCGTTGTAGAGCCTGATCAATTCAGGATCGGCCGTTGCTTCACATTGCCGGTGGAGCCGCTCCAGGAGGTGCCCGCACCACTCCGCGAGATTGACCGTGCGCGGCGCCAGCGCCTCGGGATGGAAGGCGAGCCGCAGCACGTTGAAGGGCTGGCCGAGCAGATGCTGCGGAATGCCGTCGAGCAACGGCGCCACCATGCGGTTGGCCGAGACCAGGTTCCAGTGCCGGTCCACCGCGAGCGCGGGATTGGGCTCATGTGCCCTAAGCACGAGATCGATGGCCTGGCGGGCTGATTTCAAGGCGGGATCCTCCAGCGGCCGCTGCTGGAATGCCGGCGCATAGCCGGCCGCGACCAGCAGCACGTTGCGTTCGCGCAAGGGCACGTCGAGGCGTTCGGCGAGCCTCAGCACCATATCGCGCGAGGGGGCGGCGCGGCCGGTCTCGACGAAACTCAGGTGACGCGCCGAGATTTCGGCTTCGCCCGCCAGATCAAGCTGGCTCATGCGGCGGCGCTGCCGCCATTCCCGCAAATGGTCGCCGATATGGACCGGTTGGCTGCGTTCGGTACGTGCCGTGGATGCATGTGCGTTCATGGCCGAAAATCTAGCACGCAGATATCGGCCCTTCCATTACCTGGGAGGTCATGATTTCCGTCCCTTTTGACCGCCGGCACGGAAATGCTAATGAAACACCGTCATGCGCCGAATGAACACCAGCGAACTCGAAAGGCAGGCAAAGGAGGTAGCCACCCTGATGCGCATGTTCGCCAATGAGCATCGTCTGCTCATCGTCTGCAAGCTGGTCGAATATGGCGAAATCAGCGCGAGCGCGCTCGCCGAGGATGTCGGCCTTTCCGCGTCGGCGCTATCGCAGCACCTGACGAAGCTGAAGACCGAACGCATCGTTGCCTGCCGGCGCGACGGTCAGACGATGTGGTACCGTATCGCAGACCGGCGGATCGAAGAGCTGTTTTCGACGCTGCACAGGCTATTCTGCAAGACGCCAAGACGGTGACCTGCGGCCCGGACAATTCCGGATCGCAGTGACTTGCACCATTCACTTCCGCCTGGCTTCCGCGGATTCGACCCACCAGAAGAACAACGCGGCGCCGACGGCAAGTGCGGCGAACCAGGCGATGTCGGGAACGTGCGTCACGTCCGGAAGACGGACTTTGCCCAGCGCCCAGACGTTGAGCACGTGCGCCTTCAACCAATCGAAGCTCAGGGCGTAGAGGATGGCCCCGGCGACCATGCCGAGCGCACCGACCAAGGCATGAACGCTGCCGGTTGCGATGGCGCCGAGCGCCGTTCCCGGGCAATAGCCGTAAACCACCATGCCGACGCCGAACAGGGCGGCGCCGAGCGCGACCGCCAGCATGTTGGCATCCTTCACGTAGTATTTCGTGTTGCCAGTATCGACCAGCAGCAGCACACCGATCCCGCCGACCACGATCGCGGTGCCCATCACCTTCAGCACGGTGAAATCCCGCAGGCGGAACTGGTTCTCGATCACATTGCAGTTGGTCACCTTGCCGCGTTGGAGCAGGAAGCCGAAGGCTGCGCCCATCACGAGCGGACCAAGGATTGTCATCATCGCTGTCACCGGAGGTCCCTCACTGCTTGCGGAACATGAGCGCGGAAATTCCGAGCCCGGTGGCGAACATCACCGCCAGGAATAGCCAGCTCGACACCGCGAGTTGCAACCCGCCGGAGATACCGTGTCCGCTGGTGCAGCCGCCCGCAAGCCGCGCACCGTACATGATGACGGCTCCGCCGAGGAACGCGCCGATGAAACGCTTTGCGATCGACGGTCCGAATCGTTCCTGCCAGACTTCAGGCACGAGTTCGAGCCGCCACGTCCCCGACATCACCGCGGAGATGAATGCGCCTGCGGGAATGCCGACGAGGAACCAGACGCCGTAGTCCCACTTCAGCGGCATGCTCTTCCAATAGGCGTTCTGTGCCACAGCCTCAGGACCGATCACGGGAATGGCAAACAGGGAGGCGATGCGCGAATAGGCCGTGGTGACGCCGAGCGGATCGCCGAACACGGCGAAGGCGATCCAGCTCAGCAGGCCAATTCCCGCACCGACCAGATAAGGCGACCAGTCAATCCGCGCCGTGCGCGGCGCTTCGCGAACGTAGCTTTCCGTGATGGTGGTCATGTGCGTTTCTCCGGAAGCGTCGGGCCAGCATCGTTGCGACGCAATCAGCCTGCACCAGCAAATATCATATTCAGAAATTACAATTTAGCAATCTCTAAACTATTTTCAGATTCCCGGCGCAGGCGAGCTCGTCGCCGGTCGGGCTTGCGGTATGCCGCCGCGGTCGACGATCAAATCCGTGAGACCCGCCCCCAGCCACATGCCGCCGAGCACGAGCCAGGCGGTGAGCGCGAAGACCGAGGCACCGGTCACGCCGGCACCGACCGCGCAGCCGCCGGCGAGCATCGCCCCGAACCCCATCAGCACCGCGCCGAGCAGGTAACGGCGCATGCCGAGCCCGTCCGAAAATCCTTCCAGCTTCAGCTCGCCCGCGTGCGCCGCTGCGGCGAACGAGCCGAGGAACACGCCCGGAATAATGCCGAGGTCGAAGCCGAGCCGGAGCTGCGAGCTGTTCAGGACCAGCATCAGCAATTCGGCCGACGGTCCGCTGAAGGTGAGGCTCTTCAGCGTCACCGGCGCGAAGGAGGCCTGCGACAGCTGGTAGGTGAAGAACCAGCCGGCGACGACGGCTGCTCCGGTTGCAAGCGCAGCAAGGATCAGCCGGCGCGGCAGCCGGCTGCGGAAGGCGAAGGACAGCCCCGCAATCAGCCACACGCATCCGAAGGCGAGCTTTTCGGGCGTGCCGGCCCCGAACATCGCCATGATGTCGCGTGACGGGCCACCGTCGACCAGCCACAGATTGGTCACCCACTCGCGCGCGGGCGACAGCAAGCCACGATAGGAAGCCTGAGCGGTGACCGCGAACACCAGGCCCGACAGCAGCGCCCTGAGATTGCCGTTGGCCGAGAGCACCAGCAGCCGGCTGGCGCAGCCCCGCGCCAAGATCATTCCGCAGCCGAACATCACTCCGCCGAGCAGCGCACCGGAGATACTTCCCTGCTGCGCGAGTTGCCGCGCCTCGGACACGTCGAGCCAGCGGAGCGCGACCAAGCCTTGCGTGCCCACCAGCGCGGCGGCGAAGGTCAAAAGCCACACCGCAAGGCGCGGCCCGCCCGCGCCGCGGGAGAATTCGACGGCGGCTGCGCGCAGGCAAAAGCGGCTGCGCTGGGCGAAGAATCCAAAGAGGCCGCCGACCAGGAGGCCGCCCAGCCATGACAGCCGGTCTTCCCCCATGAGATCGATGAGTGTCGTCAGCACGGCCGCCTCGGTATTCCCTGGACTTGCCAATCTATCGCCAGGCGCGGCCGCGCTATATGAGCGAGATCAAGCCCCGGGGCGCAGCCCACGCCTATTCAGGGACGCAAGTACGCAAATCCCTGCTGTTGCAGCTCGGCGAGCCGCACCACGCCGCCCTTCTCGGCGACGACGAAGCCGGGCGTGAGATCGTCCAGCTTGACGCCCTGAGCCTTCATCGTATTGGCGCAAGCATCGAAGCCGACGCCGGCGTCGACGAGCTTCGTCATCATCGCAACAATGTGGTCCTGGGCCGCGAGGGCGTGGAAGGCGCGCAGCGCCGGTCCATGCACGACCAACCTGATGTCGGCCTTGCCGGGCCCGCCGACGCCGTCGACATGATTCTGCAGATTGCCCAGAACGAAGACGACACGATCGGCATCGGCGAGGTGATAGGCGACGCGCTGCCGCGCGGGCGTTTCCGTCGCCGCGGACGCCTGGCGCACCGCGAAGGCACCAAATAGTCCGGCAAAGCTCGCGCGAAGCATGGATCGACGCTGCATGGTCCCCCTCCTATCGTGTCTGCTTGATGAACTCGGCGATGCGGTCGGCAACATCTTCCGCGAACAGGTCGCGGAAGAAATGATCGGCATCCTCGATTGTGTCGAGCTGCACCCTGCCGCCGCTCGAACCGGTCAGCGGCGCAAAGGCGGTTGCCACGTCGGGGACGACGCTATCCTTGGTCGCGGCGAACACCAGCACCGGCAGCTTTGTGCGCGCCACCAGCGCGGCGGTATCCTGGCCAGCATCGGCGGCATAGAATGACGCAAAGGCGCGTGCGGTCACCACGGCGTTGCGGCAATAGATGAAGCCAGGCACGTCCATCCACTCCCCGCCGCGGCCCGCCGCGACCGCCTTGGTCGCCTGCTCCAGGAACGGATCGAGCGGCTTGCCATAGGTCTTCGCGTAGGAGGCGCGCAAATCCGCCTCGGCTTCTGCGGTCACGGGCGCCAGCAGCACCGCACCCGCCACCGGCGGGGTCTCGCTTGCTGCGAGATACCGCGCGACCTGGTTGCCGCCGCGCGAATGACCGAGCGCGAAAACGAGTCGCGACATGTCTTTCGCACGTGTCACCCACGCACCAATCTCGGCAACCGCATCGTCGGTCAGGTGGTCGTGCCGCACCGCACAGTCATACATGCCCTTGCGGCGATCGAGCCCGAGCGACAGCGTATGGGCGAGCGAAGCGATGCCGCGCTGCTCCAGCGCCTTGGCAACACCCTGAATGACCTCCATGTCCTTGTGCGCGAGCGTGCCGTGGGTCATCACGACGAGTGGTGTGTCCGGCCCCATCGAGGCTGGCGTGCGCAGCGTCGCGAGCGTCGTGCGGCCCTCGACCGACAGTTCCAGCTCCTGCTCGGCCGCACATGCGGGCCCTGCGAGCGCGAGCACGATAGCCAGTCCCATCAACCATCGCATCGTCGGCTATCTCCCCTACGGCCGGACAATCGTCCAGTTCTTCTCGGCAAGATCCATCAGCGCGGCAACCCCGACCTGCGTGACGCTGACGCCTTCGAGCAGCGGAGGCCGCCTGCCTTCCTTCACCGCCAGCGTCTCCAGCGTATTGCCGCAGGCCAGAAAGCTTACATTGGGCATCGATTTCAGAAAATTCACCAGGCGCTCCCTCACCGGCGAACGGTCCTCGAGCAGCATGTCGAGGCCGCCATTGAAGGCAACCACTGCGATTTCGACGTCCTCGCCCTGCCCGGAATAATGCCGCGAGACGTTGGCCGCAACATCGAGAACGGCGCGCATCTTGACCGGATCGTCGTCGCTGATCTGCAGCGCGAGCCTGTGAGGTTCGGCCGCCTGGGTCACGGTCGGATGGATTGTGGCGAGTAAGCCGGCAGCGAGGGCCGCATGCAGCAGCGTGCGGCGGCTCGCCCGGCCGGTTCTCACTCCACGCCCCGCGACTTCTTCTCCTTGCCTTCCTCTGGCGTCACGTCGACGGCGGCAGCGCGCCCGGTAATCTTCACCGGCGCGATGCAATCCTTCATGCAAGGGTCCTTCTGCCAGAACGACTTCTCGCTGGTGGCGCGGTCGTCCATCACGAAACCCTGCTCGTTCGGCATCTTGATCGTGGCAAGGGTCTTCTTGTTCAGCTCGAAGTTCTGGTCGGTAATGACGTCGTTCAGATAGAGGACGTAGGCGACTAGCGCATAATATTCATCGACGGACAGGGAGCTAGTATTGCCATAAGGCATGGCGTGACGGACGTAGTCGAACACGGTGGAGGCGTAGGGCCAGTACGAGCCCACCGTCTTGACCGGATTGTCTGATGTCAGCGAGCCCTTGCCGCCGGCCAGCACCGGCCAGCGGCCGTTGCCCTCGCCGAACTCGCCATGGCAGGTCGCGCAATTGTCCATGAACAGCTTTTCGCCTTGCGCGACCGTGCCCTTGCCGTCCGGCAGGCCCTGGCCGTCGGGACGCACGTCGATATCCCAGCCGCGGATCTCGTCCGCGGTCGGCGCGCGTCCGATGTGGTAGCGCGGCCCGCTCTTGGCATCCGCCTTCTGCTGTGCAAGCGCCGGCGCGCTCAGCGCGCAGGCGGTCAGCGCGACTGCAATGAGCTTAAGCGACTTCGACATTCTCGACCTCACCATTGGCCTGCACATGCCAGGTCTGGATGCCATTGTTGTGATAGATGGAGTTGACGCCGCGGATCTTGCGCAGCTCCGCCTTGCTCGGCTGCACATAGCCGGTCTCGTCCTGGACGCGCGATTGCAGCAGCAGCGGCTCGCCGTTCCAATCGAATTCGTAGTAGAAGCGCGTCAGCGCCTTGTCGAGAACGGGCCCATCGAGCCGTGCCGGCCACCAGTTGCGGCCGCCGTCGAGCGACACGTCCACGCGTTTGACTTTTCCGGCGCCGCTCCAGGCGAGCCCCGAGACGATGGTAAAGCCCTTGCCATGCCTGATCGGTGCCTGCGGGCTCGGGCACGTGATCACCGATTTGGCGTCCATCGCCCAGGTGAAGCGGCGGGCCTTGCCGTTCGGCATGAGGTCCGTGTACTTCGACGTCTCCTCGCGGGTGTGCCAGGGCTGATCGCCGACCTTGATGCGGCGCAGCCACTTGACCCAGAGATTGCCCTGCCAGCCCGGCACGACCAATCGCATCGGATAGCCCTGCTCGGGATAGAGCGCCTCGCCGTTCATCTTGTAGGCAATGATGCAATCGTCGAGCGCCTTCTCGATCGGCAGACTGCGGTCCATCGCCGCTGCATCGGCGCCTTCGACCAGCAGCCACTTGCCGTTGGTCTTGACGCCGGCCTCTTCCAGCAGCGTGCGCAGCGAGACGCCGGTATATTGCACGCAGTGAATCATGCCGTGGGTGAACTGGCAGCCGTTGAGCTGGGCGCCGCGCCACTCCATGCCCGAATTCGCCGCGCATTCCATGAAGTGGATGCGATTGACGCGCGGATAGCGCTTCAGCTCGTCCAGCGTGAGGATCAGCGGACGGTCCACGAGGCCATGGATCATCAGGCGGTGATCGGCCGGATCAATCTCGGCGATGCCGCCATGATGCCGCTCGAAGCAAAGACCGTTCGGGGTGATGATGCCTTCGAGCTCATGCAGCGGCGTGAAACTCACCGAGGATTCGCGCGAGGCGGTCAGCCATTCGACGTCGCGGCGGATGACATCCTTCTCGAACTTCGACGGCTTGCCATAGGGGCGCACGGCCACGCCCTCGCCCAGCGACTTGGTCCATTCCGGCACGTTGGGCGGCTGGTTGGCGGGATTGCCGGCGCCGGCCGCGGCCGGCTTGGCGAGCACGGAGGCAGCAACACCGGCGCCAGCGGCCAGGAAACTGCGTCGTGATTGCCGGGAACTGTCCATCTTCGACATCGCTTACGCTCCGGTAACTTTGACGGCCCGGTTGGGCTCGAGCCGAACGGTTTTCTGTCGCGTCAGGTAGTTCGCGACGACGTCCCAGATCGGCGGCCCTTCGGTACCTTCGTTGACGCTGGCCCAGCCCGCGACCTGATATTCCCTGGCGGGATCGATCGGCGCGCCGGTCTTGAGCATCTGCATGTCCGAGATGCGGCTGCCCTGCGGCTTGGTGACGTCGATCGCGTAAGCGAGCCCGCCGATCCGCACCATGTCGCCGCCCTGCTGGTAGTACGGATCGATGTTGAAGAGATTGTCGGCAACGTCCTCGATGATCTCCTTCAACCGCGCACCTGTCATGCCCATGCGGTAGACCGCGGGATAGGTGATCGCGGTTGCGTTGGTGACGTCCTCGAAGGTGATGTCCTGCCCCGGCAGCACGCTGGTACCCCAGCGAAAACCGGGCGAGAGCGCGATCTCGGCGTCGCGCTCCTGCAGCAACGCCTGACAGATCAGATCGTCGAACGTGCCGTTGAAATTGCCGCGCCGGTAGAGCAGCGAATCCGTCTTGCCGAGCACTTTGGAAAGATCGGACGCGAAGGGCTTGCGCACTTCGGCGATCTTCGCCGCCATCTCGGCGTCCGCCGTGATCACATCGGAGAACAGCGGAATGAGCTTGTAGCTGTAAGCCTTGACCTCGCCGTCACGGACGTCGAGATCGAGCCGCGACACGAACTTGCCGGACGAGCCGGACGCGATCAGCAGGGTCTTGCCCACCTTCACTGCCTCGGGCAGCGCGTCATGGGTGTGTCCGGTCAGGATGACGTCGATGCCCTTGACGCGGCTTGCAAGCTTGCGGTCGACGTCAAAACCGTTGTGCGAGAGCAGCACGACGAGCTGCGCGCCGCTTTTGCGCGCCTTGTCGACCTGCGCCTGCACGTCCTCCTCTCGCACGCCGAACGACCAGTTCGGAATCATCCAGCGCGGATTGGCGACCGGCGTATAGGGGAAAGCCTGGCCGAGCACCGCGATCTTGACGCCGCCGCGCTGGATCATGGTCGCGGCGTCGAACGCCGCTTCGTTCCATTCGGTGTCGCGGATGTTGAGGCCAAGGAACGGGAAGCCGAGGCCTTCGATCGCCTGTTTGACCCGCTCGGTGCCGTAGGTGAATTCCCAATGGCCGGTCATGGCGTCGGGCTTGAGCAGCGCCATGCAGTCGATCATGTCCTGGCCGCGCGTCTTCAGCGACGACCACGAGCCCTGCCAGGTGTCGCCGCCATCGAGCAGCGCGACCTTGTCGCCGCGCTCGGCGCGGATCGCCTTGATCACGGTCGCGGCGCGATCGAGGCCACCGATCCGGCCATAGCTCTTGGCCAGCGCCTCGAAATCCTCCGAGGTCAAGGCATAGGCCGCCGACGAGCCGGGCGCGATGCCAAAACGGGCGAGGAACTCCTTGCCGGTCACGTGCGGCGGAAGACCCTTCGCCTCGCCCACACCGAGATTGGTCGAGGGCTCGCGGAAATAAAGCGGCATGAGCTGACCGTGAATGTCGGTCACATGCACCAGCGTGACGTTGCCGAGCGGCTCGAACGCGAGCAACTCCTTCTCGGTCAGGCGCTGCTGGGCGACCGCCCGGGTCAGGCCAGAGCCAACACCGGTCGAGAGCGCCGCCGTTGCCGCAGCAACCTGAATGAACTCGCGTCGAGAGATCATGCGCAATACTCCTGCAAGCTCATCGTTTCAATTGCGCACCGACGGCGTCTCGACCGGCAGACCGATGCCGCGCCAGGCGACATAGAGCTCGAGCGCGAGGAACTCGTCCGAGAGCGGCTTGAACGGTTCGGCGCGCACGTCGAACATGCAGCCTTCGAAGCGCTCGTGCAGCGGCACCAGGCGCTGGTCGCGCAGCCGATAGGTGGGAAAGCCGTTGGTCTGGCCCTGGCTCAGGAAATCGGCGCGCATGAACTTACCGTTGTTGCGCTCGTGGCAGGATTCGCAGGCAAGATCGAGCTGGCCGTAGCGCGTGTAATAGATCTGCTTGCCGCGCTCGAACCAGGGCGACATCGGGCCGTCGGTCTTTACCGAGACCTTCATGCCGTGCGACTGGTAGCGCACGAACGTGGTCATGTCGGTCAATTCCCCGGATTTGAACTTCCAGGGCTCCGCCTTCATGTGCTCGGTGCGGCAGATGTTGATGCGCTGCTCGAGATTGACCGGCCTCTTCAGCTTGTCGTCCCATTTCGGCATCGCGGCGCCGACGCCCTTCATGCTGGTCTCGGCTTCGCCGTGGCAGCTCATGCAGGACTTGCCCTCACTGCCCTCGACCTTCTTCCAGGCGTCCGCCGCGCGCTCCACGGCGAGGAATCCCGGATTTTCGAGATCGTCGTCCTGCAGCGCGCGGGTTTCCTTGCTGCGGAACTCGTACCCGGAGATGATGGTCTTGAAGACGTGGCCGGGCGGCGCCGCGATGCCCTTGCGCTCGGCGTCCTCTGCGCATGCGAGCGTCGCAACCGACGCGGCGGCCGCGACCATAGCGGCCAACCCAACATATCGTGGCGCCATTCGAGCCTCCCTCAATGCGCGAGGCGCATCATGCCTTGAGCGCGATCTTCTCTTCGGCCGTGATCACCGTGCCGTCGTCGTCCGTCCAGGAGAACTTGAACGTGCCGGCCTCGTCGATCCTGGCATCGAACTGGATGTAGGGATTGGCCGAGATCGCCGGCTCCAGCGCGCACGCGAACACCGGCTTGCCGTTGAACTCGCAGGCGAACTTGTTGATGATCTTGCGCGGAATGGTCTTGCCCTGCGCATCCTTGCGCTGGCCCGATTCCATCACGTGCGAAACCAGGGTCTTGATCTGGACGACCTCGCCCTTGGCCGCTTCCTTGGGAAGCTTGATGCGCGGTTTGTCTGCCATCTGTTTTCTCCTGAGCCCTTAGCCGCCGCAGCCGCCGATGGTGACCTTCACGGTCTTCTGCTCCGTGAACAACGAACCGTCGCTCATCTTCGCGATCGCAATCACGTTCTGCGTGGACGCGAGCCGGATCCGGATCGAGGCTTCCGCCTTGCCAGACAAGGGGGTGAACGAGAGTGTCGCCACGCCTGCATTCGGGTTGCCGTCCGCAATGATCATGACGTCCTTGACGTAGGAGTCCGCGGTCATCGGGCTCTCGACGTTGATCGACAGCGGCACGGTGTTGCCGTTCTCCGCGATCTCCGGCAGGTCGAGCGAAATCTTGCCCTTGGCCGGCTGCTTGCCGCCGGTGAACTTCTCGATCCACTTCGCCGCGTCGTTCGTCACTTCGGCATCGGCTGCCATGGGCAGCAGCGTCAGCATGACGAAGCCGCCCCCGAGCGCAAATGCCTGCCGTCGATTGATGGCCTTCATTCCTGGTCCTCCTCGCCGTCAGTTCAGCGTCTTGAGAAAAGCGATGACGTCCTCGACCTGCGCGGGCGTCAAAATGGACTTGCCGACGAATTCCGGGCGCACTCGGCTGAGGCCGTCGTTCTTGAAGAACGCGGGCATGACCGTATTGGTGAAGATGCGCTTGGGATCGGCGACGATGAGGCGCAATTGCGCCTCGCTATAGCGGCCGGCGACACCGTCGAGCGACGGACCGAACTCGCCGTGGAACTCTTCGGACTTGAGGCTCGTGACCTGATGGCAGGCCAGACAATTGCCGAGCGTGCGCGTCAGAAACACCTTCTTGCCGGCGGCGGCATTTCCAGGCGTACCGGTCAGGGATTTCGGCAGGGAGTCATCGGCGACGTCGAGCTTGATCGGCTCCTGCGCGTAAGCGCTACCGACCATGAGACACAACGCAAACGCAGCAGCAAGCGAGCGCCGCATGTTTCCTACCCCAGGGATGGCGAGGTGACGCCCGCCTCGTTCATGATTGATCCGACGATCCATCACATTCATTTATTATGATATGTTGATGTCTTCGACAACGTCAAGACATATTTTGCGCGCGACGCCTGGACTAGCCGCTGGCGGCGAGGAAATCCCTGAACGAGCCGCGCTCATAGGCGCGCTCCCGCACGAACCGAAACATCGCGAGAAAATGCGGCGGCTTCAGATAGCCGGGCGCCCGGGCGACTTCTCGCGCCATCGGCTCCTGCTTTTCGATGCCGCTGGACGATGGCGGAAAGAACTGGAACGTCGGGGTGAACCTGATCCCGTATTTCTGGGCAAGGTCCTTCTCGGACAATTCCTGGCGATCGAAGTCCGTAACCTTGCGGGATCCGATCAGATTGAGCTGGAGAACCTCGAA
Source organism: Bradyrhizobium nanningense (assembly GCF_004114535.1). Taxonomy (GTDB): domain Bacteria; phylum Pseudomonadota; class Alphaproteobacteria; order Rhizobiales; family Xanthobacteraceae; genus Bradyrhizobium; species Bradyrhizobium nanningense. Next base: position 26,155 of record NZ_LBJC01000019.1, on the reverse strand, counting down.
ATTGTCGCGGATGTAGTTTGCAATGCCCGTATCGGCGAAATTCACCAGATGGGTTTCGCGGCAATAGGGACAGCCGCGCAGCTCCCACATGATGGCGAGGCGCTTGCCGCCAGCGGCAGAACTATCGAGGTCCTCGCGCAGATCGAGAAAGCTCTGCAGAAACCAGGGCTCGCGATAGAGCCCGTCATCTCCAAGCGCGGGCTCGGCCACAACCTCGCCGCAGCTCGCGGCAAGCGCCGCCCCCGGAGCCAATGCCAGAACATCTCGCCGCGTCGGCCTACGGAGGTGCATCGGGAATTTCAACCTTGGACAATATTGCGGGTCGCGACCGCTTCATTATAATATTCGAATACTCGAATGTAACAAGGATTTCCGATCTTGCGCTGCATCATGGTCCTGTTGGCGTGGCTGATCTCCGGCACCCTCGCTCTGGGCGCCGAGAGTGACAGCGCGAAGGATTTCGCATCGGCGATGGAGCCGGTCATGGCCAATTTGCGCACCGCCGCGAGCTATGCGCGGACGGGAAACATTGCGCTGGCGCAGATGGAAATCGAAGAAGCCGCGGCGGCCTGGAAGCAGCTCGCGACACATACGCCACCTCCCCACTCCCCTTACGCGGCTGTCGCGCTGACGCAATTTCTCGGCCGAGGCGGCGAGCGGCTTGTCGGCGTCGCGCACGCGCTCGACGGCGGAGACATTGTCGCCGCGGGACGAGAGCTGCTCCAGCTCCGCCAGTCATTTCACGACCTCAGGCGTCGATCCGGCCTCTACGATCTTGCCGATTGCGTCTTCGAGACCGCACCCGCGATGGACAAGCTACGCGTTGCGGCCACGCATTATGGCGAGCATCCCGCCCCGGCACAGGCCGAGGATACCATCGCCAGCGCAAGCGCGTTCCGCGACCGTCTGCAACGCTGCAACGATTGGGCGCGGGCGGACGTCGCGGAAACGAGCGAGTTCCGCCGGCTGATCGACGGTGCGATCGCCAGCAGCAGCGAGATCTCCCATGCGGCGATGGCTGGAGACGGGCCGCTCGTCCATCGCTACCTGATCGAGTTGCAGTCTTACGCGCAGCTCCTCGATTTCCGCTTCGGCTAAGGCGTGCCGGTCAACCGATGCTGGTCAATGCAGGGAAATGCTCCAGCAGCCACTCCGAGACGGCTGGCATCAACCCGGTCAGGAACATCAATCCAGTCGCAACCAGAAAGGCGCCCATGGTCTTCTCCACCATGGCCAAGTGCCGGCGGGCACGGCCTAGCGCGGCGACGAAGCGACCGGTGAAGGCGGCGGCGATCAGGAAGGGAATGCCGGTCCCTGCCGAATAAGACAGCAGCAGCAAAGCTCCCCTTGCAGTGGTGTCCTCGGAGCCCGCCATGAACAGGACAGCCGCGAGGATGGGACCGGCACAGGGTGTCCAGCCGAACGCGAACGCCAGACCCATGACGAAGGCGCCGGCAACACCGGCAGGCCGATTCTCGACCTGCAGCGTTGCGCTGCGATAGAGCAGCGGAATCCTGAGCACGCCGAGAAAGTGCAGACCCATCAAGACGATCAGGCCGCCTGCGATGATGCCGAGCGTCGAAATATGGGCGGAGATAAAACGTCCGGCAATCGACGCGGTCGAACCCAGTGCCACGAAGACCAGGGAGAAGCCGGCCACGAAGGCCAATGCAGAGACCAGGATGCGCGGCCGCAATTCAGGCCGGCCGTCGGAAATATCCGAGACTGAGACGCCGGCCATGTAGCACAGGAACGGTGGAACCAGCGGCAGGATGCAGGGTGACAGAAACGACAACAGGCCCGCGACAAAGGCCGCACCGAGCGTGACATCCAAGGTCATCGCACCCTCCCTATTACATATCCGAATTTAATGATATAAAGGACCGAGGAAGTCCAGAGACCAGAAGTCCGGAGGTCATTGCGCGGGATGAACCGACATGTCGCATTGCTCTTGCTCGCGACCACGCTCGCCCTGCCGGCGACGGGATCCCGCGCGGCCGAACTGGTCATGTTCGAGCGGGCCGGTTGCGTATGGTGCGCGCGCTTTGACTCCGAGATCGCGCCGATCTACGGCAAGACCGAGGAAAGCCAGGCCGCGCCGTTGCGCCGCGTCGACCTGGGCCGCCCCCTGCCCGCCGATCTCTCCGGAATTGATCCGGGTGCCTTCACGCCGACCTTCGTCGTGGTAAAAGAGGGCCGGGAGATCGGCCGCATTCGCGGCTATCCGGGGGATACCTTCTTCTTCGGCCTGCTGAACCGCATCCTGACGGGTTCGGGATCGGCGCCGGACAGGTCGTGACCAGAGATGCCTATGAGGAATTTGACGCGATGCCGCTGCCTAAGTTGAAGGAGATCGAGGGATCCGCCGAACTCGAGCAGATGATCGAGAAGGCGCGCGAGGCAAGCGACATGCTCAAGGCGCTGTCGCATGAATCCCGCCTGCTGCTGCTTTGCATCCTCGCCGAGGGCGAGAAGTCCGTGACCGAGCTCGAGCAATTCCTTGGCGAGAGGCAATCGACCGTATCCCAACAGCTCGCACGGCTGAGGCTCGACCGTCTGGTCACCACTCGCCGCGACGGCAAGACCATCTACTACAGCCTCGCCAGCGAGGATGTCCGCAAGATACTGACCGCCGTCTACGACGTGTTCTGCGAGCCAGTGCGCCGGCGGCGCAGGTAGTTTTCCGCTCTGGATTTCCGCAACCCTCCGGCGCAAACTGCCCGAAGGCAGAATAAACATCTCCGGGAGGAATGCTGGACCCGTCGACCATAGCGTTTGCATGCGGGCTTGCAGCCGGCGCCATTTTGGGTGTCGCGGGTCGCGCGGGACGATTTTGCACACTGGCCATGCTCGAGGATGCGTTCTTCGGGTCGGATTTGCGTCGGCTCAAATCCTTTGCGCTGGCTGCGGCCGTGGCGCTGCTGGCGACCCAGGCGCTCGCCGAACTCGGCATCGTCGATCTGTCGCGGTCGATCTACCTGACATCGTCGATCGGACTTGGCGGCGCGATTCTGGGCGGACTGACGTTCGGCATCGGCATGGCGCTGGTCGGCACCTGCGGCTTCGGCACGTTGGTCCGTGTCGGCGGCGGAGATCTGCGGGCCATTGTGGTCTTTCTCGTGCTCGGCCTCTCGGCGCTCGCAACCATGCGCGGGATCACGGGCATGCTGCGCGTGATGCTGATCGAGCCGCTGGCTCTGCTGCTCCCCGAGGGCAACGACCAGACGCTGACCTCGCTTCTGGGCGCGGGAGGCGCGGTGCGCGCGCTCCTCGTCGTGTCGATCGCCACGGCGCTCGCCGTCTGGGCTCTCGCCGACGGCAGGCTGGTCCGATCACCCCGACTGCTGGCCTCCGGCCTTGCCGTCGGCGGCGCGATCGCATTCGGCTGGTTCGCGACCGGATGGCTTGCCGACGACGAATTCGATCCCGTTCGCGTCTCATCGCTCAGTTTCGTCGCGCCACTCGGCGACACCATCCTCTACATTGCGACCTTCTCCGGGGCGCGGCTGAATTTTGGTATCGGCTCCGTCGCCGGCGTCGTGGCAGGCTCATTTGTCGCCGCGATGCTCGCGCGCGGCTTCCGTTGGGAGGCTTGCGACGACGCGCGCGAATTGAAGCGTCACATGACCGGCGCGCTTCTGATGGGCATCGGGGGGGTCATGTCGATGGGATGCACAATTGGCCAGGGATTGACGGCTTTCTCGACGCTCGCCGTCTCAGCGCCGATCACCATGCTGGCGATTGCCTGCGGAGCCCGGCTCGGGCTCGAATTCACGATGACCGGCGAGTGGTTGCCGGCACTGCGCAGGCTGTTCGGCGTCTCGACGTAGCCAAGACCACCGGGATTTTCGAATCGCGAATGGCCTCGAGCATCCCAAGACTGTCCTGAATAGCGATCTGCCTTACCCCTGAGGTAATCGAATTGGCCCGCGGGCCGGCGCATCTTCTGTCGCAACAGGAGATGACCATGATCGCGCTGTTGCTCTACCGGACCGTCGCCGACCACCTTGTTCCCTGGGCCATGACGCTCGCGACCCGTCTGCTGGCGCGCAGCCTCAACATGCCCGAGCCGCTGGTGCATTCGACCGGCGATTACGTGGTCGCACAGGTCATCGCCTTCGAGCACGGCGTCGGCAGGAGCCTCTGTCCGTTCCGCCTCACCCGCCTGCTCCGCGCCTGGTGGCGCGGAGGGCACTGACTTCCACGCCCAAGCAAGGAGACTACGATGATCGACGCCTCCACCTTCCTGCGCCGCGCCCTGCTCGCCGATGCCATCTTCAGCGGCGTCGCCGCCCTCGGCTTCAGCTTCGGCGCCGGCACGTTCGCTGCGCTGTTCAACCTGCCCGAAGCGCTGCTGCGCGAGACCGGCCTGTTCCTGATTGCCTATGCCGCGCTGGTTGGCTGGCTGGCGTCGCGCGCCGCGGTGGCGAAGGCGCTCGTGCTGCTGGTCGTGGTCGGCAATGCGGCCTGGACCGTCGGCAGCATCGTGCTGCTGCTCTCCGGCGCGGTGTCGCCGAACCTCGCCGGCGAGCTCATGGTCGTCGCGCAGGCGATCGCCACGGGCGTGTTCGCAGAGTTGCAATATGTAGGATTGCGGAAGAGCGGGCGTGTAGCGGCGGCGTGAGGCTGCGCTCGCCCCCTCACCTCGCGCTGTCGTCGCCCGGCTTGACCGGGCGACCCAGTATTCCAGAGACGGCGGTGGTAGAATCGAGAAGGGGCGGCGTACTGGATGCCCCGGTCAAGCCGAGGCATGACAGCGGAGCTAGAAGCGCGAGCTACGCTCGCGCGCGGCCGTTGGCCTTGGCAACGGCGTGACCGTTCAACTTCTTCTTTTTGGCCGCCTTGGCGCCCGCCTTCTTGGCCTTGCGCTCGCCGCGCGCCTTCACCTTGGCGGCTTCCGCCCGTGCCTCGGCGCGCAGCTTCTTGCGCTTCTTCTCGCAGGAGTCGCATTTGCAGCCGATCGGCTTCAGATAGGCTTTGAAATAATCGGTGCCGTAATCGTAGTTGATCTCGTCGCCCGGCTCGATGTTCCTGATGGCGCGGATGAAGACCTTGCGCTCGCGCGGCCGGACGTCGGACTCGGCGTTGGGCCGGCAGGAATGGTTGATGTAGCGGGCGAGATTCTTGCGCACAGAACCGTCGATGGTCCAGCGGCCGTTGAGCTCGAACAGGTACTTGTTCTCGATCTCGTCGTGCTCTGGAATCCGCGAATCCAGGATCGGTCCGAAATAGCGGATGATCCGGGTGCCCTTCTTGATCGGCTTGGTGGCGAAGAGGCCGAGTCCAGTCTTGGAGCGGCCGACACGATAGGGTTTGTTCGACGATGTGGCTGGCATGATCAGGGAAACGAGGACGCGAAACGAGGCTGGAAAGGCCCAAGCGAAGCCGCTCTTCTAGAACGATTCCGCGCCGCTGTCAGGTATATCCCACCCCTGTTTGAACCTTGCCCACAATCAAGACGTCTGATGGGACGAAGTTCCCACTGCAACGAAGTCTCATGATGAAGCACATCGCCGGCATAGGCCTCGCTGTCTTGGTGATCTGCATTGGCCTGAACAGCGCCGACGCCCAATCCGTGGGCAGCACCTACACCTCGACGGCGCCAAGGGATTGCCGCCAGATCGGCAAGCCCAACGAGCTCGACGGCAGCACCACGCGGGCATGTCCGGGCAAGGCGGGCTTCCTGGTGCTGATTGCCGAGGACGATCTGCGCGAGAGCGTCTCGGTCGGCCGCAATCGCAGGGAAGCGGCCGAGGAACCGGCTGCCAAGATCTGGTTTGCCCCATTCAATTCATCCGAGACGACGATCGAATGGCGCGCCGCGGGCGCAAAGCCGTTTGCGATCATCCAGCGCTGGCACATCGCGGACAATAGCGATCCCGACAAGCAGGGTCGGCCCAACACCAAGGCCATGCTGGTCGTGACCCGGCTGCCGCCGGGCTCGGTCTGCCACGTCGCCTATGTCGATGCGATCGCCAACCCCACCGCCAATGAGCTTGCGCGCAAGGCCGCGGACGATTTCGCCCGTGGCTTCGCTTGCGGCAAAGACGAGGTGAAGATCATCGGCACGCGCGGCCGCGCCGTCGGACTTGCGACGATGCGCTAGGCCTTGGCTGCTCAAACGGCCGCTATGCGGGATGCTTCGGGGTCACGGGCGCCGTCAGCATCGCCTCGAGCAGGCGTTCGGCCGTCGTCCCCTCGGGCAGCCGCCCGAGAATGTCCTCGAGCCGTCCGTCGAGCAGCAGTGTGGTGAATCCGTGCACCATCGACCAGGCGCGTGCAATCGCCGCGCCCTGGTTCAGCGTCAGCGCATCACGGCTGATCTGCTCCTGCCGCATCATGCCGACGGCATTGGCGAGCCCGGCAAAAGAGGCTTCGGCCGCCTCGTGCAACGAGGGTCTGGAATAATCCAGCCGCTCGGTGCGAAACATGATGCCGTACATGCCGGGATGGGCCTGCGCATAGGCGACATAGGCCTTCGGCCGCGCCAGCGCGGCTTCGAGCGGCGTGGTGGCGGCTTCGCAGGAGGCGGCCATCGCCGCGTTGAACTGGCGGAAGCCCACGGCTGCAAGCTCGCTAAGGAGGCCGGTAAGATCGCCGAAATGATGGGTGGGCGCGGCGTGCGAAACACCGGCCTCGCGCGCTACCGCTCGCAAGGTGAGGCCCGCGAGCCCGTCGCGCTCCAGCACGCGTTCGGCGGCCTGGAGCAGCGCTTCGCGCAAGGCACCGTGATGATACGGCGTCTCGGTCTTCGCGCTTCCCGCACGGCGCGAGGTGCGCGATGCCGCGGTCGACGTCGTCTTTCTGGGGGCACGCGGGCTTCGCGCGGTTTCGCTCTTGGTGTCGGTCTTGGCCATTTACAAGCTATATGACGCAATATTGACAGTGTAAAGATTTCGCTTGACCGAAACCACAACCGGCGCTATCTGATCTTTACGATGTAAAGATAGAGAGGGAGACGCCGTGCAGCACGACGCCATCGCCGAGCGCCGCAACAATATCGCGCCGATCCCGTTCGAAGCCGACGCACCATTCCTGAAGATCATCGGCGAGTTGCCACGCGATCTGAACGGCACGCTCTATCGCAACGGTCCCAATCCGCAATTCTCTTCGCCCGGCGCGCACTGGTTCGTCGGCGACGGTATGCTGCACGCCTTCCACCTCGAGAACGGCCGCGCCAGCTACCGCAACCGCTGGGTCCGCACGCCGAAATGGCTTGCCGAGCACGATGCCGGCCGCGCTTTGTTCGGCGGCTTCGGCCGCAAGCTGCCGGATGCCCCGGCGGATCTCGCCGACGGCGGGGTCGCCAACACCAATGTCATCTTCCATGCCGGCAAGCTGCTGGCGCTGGAAGAAGCGCATCTGCCGACCGAGATCGAGCCCGGCACACTGGCGACGCGCGGCTATCACAATTTTCAGGGCCGCGTCGCCGGCAGTTTCACCGCTCACCCGAAGATCGATCCCATCACCGGCGAGCTGGTGTTCTTCGGCTACAACGCGGCGGGTCCGCTGACCCCTGCCCTCTCCTACGGCTCGATCGATGCCTCCGGCAAGGCGACGCGCTTCGAACGGTTCGAAGCGCCCTATGCCAGCATGGTGCACGACTTCATCGTCACCGCGAACCATGTGCTGTTTCCGATCCTGCCGATCACCGGCAGCATGGAGCGCGCAATGAGCGGGCGGCCGCCCTATGCCTGGGAGCCCGACAAGGGCGCCTATGTCGGCGTGATGAAGCGCAGCGGAACGGCGAAGGACATCGCCTGGTTCCGGGCCGAGGCTTGCTACGTCTTCCACGTCATGAATGCGTGGGAGGATGAGAACCGCATCATCGCCGACGTCATGCAGTTCGAGGAAGCGCCGCTGTTTCCGCATCCCGATGGACGGCCGACCGATCCGGAGAAGTCGCGCGCCCGCCACTGCCGCTGGACCTTCGACCTCGCAGGCAATACCGACCGCTTCCAGCAGACATACCTGGACGATCTCACCGGCGAATTCCCGCGCATCGACGACCGCCGCGCCGGCCTGAAAAACTGTCACGGCTGGTACGCCTGTGCCAATCCGAAACTGCCGGTGTTCGGCGCGCTCTCCGGCCTTGCCCATGTCGACGGCGACGGAAGGCGGCTCGGCCATTATCTGCTGCCCGCCGGCGACACCATCTCCGAACCGGTGTTCGTCGAACGGTCACAGGATGCGGTCGAAGGCGATGGCTGTCTGCTCGCGGTGATCTGGCGGGCGCGAGAGAACCGCAGCGACCTCGCGGTGTTCAACGCCACTGATATCGAAGCAGGTCCCGTCGCGCTGGTGCAGCTTGGCCACCGCGTGCCCGACGGGTTTCACGGCAATTGGGTGGGCGCGCAGTAGCGCCCGTCATCCCCGGGCGCGGCCCCTTGGCGCCCCGAATCCACAGCACGGACGTGTCACCAAAGAGGCCCCCAATGCAGACGCTCTCACTCACCGCAGACGTCCTTGCCGTTCTCGCCCTGATCTGCGTTGTCATTGCCGTCCATATGATCCGGTTGCGGCGGAACGGCCAGGTCATCTTCAACGGCGGCATCCTGCTCGCTCTCGGCCTCGCCATCGCCTGCGCGCTCCCCATCCTGTCGCGCCTGCCCTGGACCGAATTGGCCGACGAGGCGTCCGAACAAGCCGTTGCGACTCTTCAGCTTTTGCATGCTGCCTACGTTATTTTGACACTGTAAAGATTTCGCTTGACCGGGAGCGCCTCCTGAATTATTGATCTTTACATCGTAAAGATCGGCCTGACCGAGGCGGCCCATGACAATTTTCCTGATCCTCGCGCCTTACGGCGCTTTCACGTTTCTGATGCTGGTGACGTCAGCCACAGCGAGCGTGTTCGCGGCCTCCGCGATCTGCCTCGCCACGGTCGCGATCGATGTCGTGCGTGGCCGCTCGGTGAAGACCCTGGCCGCGGGTTCAGCGGTCGTGTTCGCCGCAATCGGACTCTACCTTACCCTGCTCGATCCGCAGCTCGGCACGCTCGGCGTCAAGCTGGCGGTCGACATCGGCATCTTCGTCATCTCGCTCGGCTCAATGCTGGTTCGCCGTCCCTTCACGCTGCAATATGCGCTGGAAGCGGTGCCGGCCGAGACCGCGGCGATGCCCGGCTTTCTCCGTGCCAATTACGTCATCACCGGCGCTTGGACCGTGGCCGCGCTGTTGATGGCAGCCGCCAATCTCGTGCTGCTCTACGTTCCCGGCCTGCCGCTCTGGTCGAGCCTTGCGGTGGCCTTCGCCGCCCGCAACAGCGCGATCTACTTCACAAAATGGTATCCTGAGTATCGCCAGATCAAGTACGGTACGCCGGCCCGCGCGTTGCCCAATGCTCGCTGAACAGGATTGACGATGAAGGACGTATTCGCCCGCCTCGCCTCCGACTTCCTCTCTGCCATCGTCTTCCTGGCTATCTACCTCATCACCGACAACGTCGTCTTGGCTACCTCGGTGGCGGTTGCCGGAGCGATCGCGCAGGTGATCTATGCCCGCATCAAGGGGCGCCAGCTCAACTACATGACCTATGCGAGCCTCGCGCTCGTCGTCGTGCTGGGCACCATCACGCTGCTGACCAACGATCCTCGCTTCATGCTGGCAAAGCCCTCGATCGCGCATTTCGCGATCGGCGCGATCATGCTCAAGCGCGGCTGGATGCTGCGCTACATGCCGCCGATCGTCGTCGAGACCGTTCCGGAATACGTGACGGCCGCGGGCTATGCCTGGGCAGCGCTGATGTTCGTGATCGGCGTCGGCATGATCGCCGTCGCCTCCACGGGCGATCTGAAGCTGTGGGCGTTCTACCTCACGGTGGTCGCGGGCGGCGCCAAGATCCTGGCCTTCGCCGTGCAGTACGTCGTTCTCAGGCTCATCGTCACCAGCCGCCGGCGCGCCGCCGCCCGCGCCTAAATGCCCTATTCGAGGGTTAGGCAGGAGCTGCGAGTTGGGTTATAGGCTCGCTCGGGACTGGCCGCGGATCGTCGCGGTCCGCCGGGATTTGTTCGGGAGACGGGAATGGCTGTAGACGGCAACTGGAATCTGACCACGACGACGCCGATGGGCGAACGCCAGACGACGCTGAGCCTGAAGGCCGCGGGCGGCACTCTCACGGGCACGCAGAGCGCGGAAGGCAATACCGCCGAGATTTTCGACGGCACCGTCTCCGGCGACAACGTCTCCTGGAAGGTCTCGATCGACAAACCGATGCCGCTCACGCTCGAATTCACCGGCGCCGTCTCCGGCGACAGCATGAGCGGAGAGATGGGCATCGGCCCGATGGGCAGCTTCCCGTTCACGGGCGCGCGCGCGTAAGGTCCGCACGGCATCCATGCGCGTGCTCCGTCTCATCGCGGCGACGATCCTGTGTGTCGCGACACAAGCGGCGCGCGCGGATGACATCGAACCGACGTGGCGCGAAAGCGCACTCGCCACGGTGCCGGCGGGTTATGTCGCCGGCACGGCGTACCGCACCGAAGCCTCGACCGGTTACCTCGCCGTCTATCCGGCGACGTCGAATGACCCGAAGTCGCCGGCCAGCGTGTTCGCTGCGCGCCAGACCCTCGTGGTCGCGCTGACGCCGGACGAGAAGCGCGCGGTATCGGCCGAATTGAAACCGCGCGTCGAGGCCGATCCAGCCGATGACGACGGCGATTATGCAAAGCTCCACGCCGAGCTGGCGGGCAAGCGCGCGACCCTGCCCGAGGGCACCGAGCCCTGCGATCTCGGCGCCTGGTCCATCGACAAGGATCCGAACGGACTCAACGTGCGTGCCGAGCCATCGGTCAAGGCGCGCGTGCTCGGCACCCTGCCGCCGCCGTATCGACTAAAGCTTGGCGGCAGCGAGAACACGCCCGATGGCGGCTGGCTCACCGAATTCCGCATCATCGGTTTCAAGGACGGTTGGTTTCTGATCGAAGGCGCGAAGCCGCCGGGCAAGGATTACGAGGACGAGAAGCGGTATCCGCGCAACGCGCCAAAACCCTATGCCGGACGCGGCTGGGTCGCCTCCAACAAGGTCGGCGCGAATTTCGCCAACGGCTACACGCGCGCGGGCGGGCTGTTCCAGGCCCCCTTCGTCGACGCCAAATGGATGCCGGCGCAGCGAGAGTTCGGCGGCCCGATCGACGGCGATGGCGGCCCGAAGCGCCTGCTCGCCTGTAGCGGATATTGGGGTCTCGTCGAGAGCCACGACGGTGTGCGCGGCTGGTGGCGTTCGCTCTGCTCTAACCAGGTCACCAATTGTAGTTGAAGCTTCCGCATCGTCATGGCCGGGCTTGTCCCGGCCATCCACGTCTTGTTCGCCGTACCAAGAACGTGGATGCCCGGGACAAGCCCGGGCACGACGATCTTTCGTAAAGCACAGGTGCGATCACCCGCACGCAAGTGCGGATGAAGCAGCTAGCCCAAATTCAATTCCTTGAAGAAGTCGTTGCCTTTGTCGTCGATGATGATGAAGGCCGGGAAGTCGACGACTTCGATGCGCCAGATCGCTTCCATGCCGAGCTCGGGATATTCGAGCACCTCGACCTTCTTGATGCAGTGCTCGGCGAGGTTCGCCGCGGCACCGCCGATCGAGCCGAGATAGAAGCCGCCATATTTCTTGCAGGCCTCGCGTACGGCCGGGGCGCGGTTACCCTTGGCCACCATCACCATCGAGCCGCCGGCGGCCTGGAACTGGTCGACGAAGGAATCCATGCGGCCGGCGGTGGTCGGACCGAACGCACCGGAGGCATAGCCTTCAGGCGTCTTGGCAGGGCCGGCGTAGTAGACCGGATGGTTCTTGAAGTAATCCGGCAGCGGCTCGCCCTTCTCCAGCCGCTCGCGCAGCTTGGCATGAGCGCTATCGCGCGCGACGATCATGGTGCCGGTCATCGAGACCCGAGTCTTGATCGGGTGCTTCGAGAACGTCGCCAGAATATCCTTCATCGGCTGGTTGAGATCGATCTTGACGACCTCGCCGCCGAGCGACTGTTCGACCTGCGGCAGATATTGCGCCGGATTATGCTCGAGCTCTTCGAGATAGACGCCGTCCTTGGTGATCTTGCCGAGCACCTGGCGGTCGGCCGAGCAGGACACACCAAGCCCGATCGGGAGCGATGCGCCGTGACGCGGCATGCGGATCACCCGCACGTCGTGGCAGAAATACTTGCCGCCGAACTGCGCGCCGACACCGAGCGACTGCGTCATCTTGTGAATTTCCTTCTCCATCTCGACGTCGCGGAACGCGTTGCCGTCGGGCGAGCCGTGGGTCGGCAGCGCATCGAGATAGCGCGCCGAGGCGAGCTTCACCGTCTTCATGCAGAGCTCGGCCGAGGTGCCGCCGATCACGATGGCGAGATGGTAGGGCGGGCACGCGGCGGTGCCGAGCGTCAGGATCTTTTCCTTCAGGAACGCCAGCAGTCGGTCCTTGGTCAGCACCGAGGGCGTCGCCTGGAACAGAAAGCTCTTGTTGGCGGAGCCGCCGCCCTTCGCCATGAACATGAACTTGTAGGCGTCATCGCCCTCGGCATAGATCTCGCACTGCGCCGGCATGTTGTTGGCGGTATTCTTCTCCTCATACATCGAGAGCGGCGCAACCTGCGAGTAGCGCAGATTGCGGCGCAGGTAGGCATCGCGCGCGCCTTCCGACAGCGCCGCCTCGTCGTCGCCGTCGGTGATGACGTTGCAGCCCTTCTTGCCCATGATGATCGCAGTGCCGGTGTCCTGGCACATCGGCAGCACGCCGCCGGCGGCGATGTTGGCGTTCTTCAAAAAGTCCAGCGCGACGAACTTGTCGTTCGGGCTCGCCTCGCCGTCCTCCAGGATGGCACGGAGCTGCTTCAGATGGCCAGGGCGCAGATAATGGTTGATGTCGCCGAAAGCCGCCTCCGACAGCGCCCGCAACGCCTCGCGCGACACCACCAGCATGTCCTTGCCCAGCACCTTCTCGACCCGGACGCCCTCGGCTGTGATCTTCTTGTAGGGCGTCTCGTCCTTGCCCAGCGGGAACAGCGGGGTGTGCTTGTAGGGCGGAACGGGCTTGGACTGGTCGGGAAAGGCGGTGGGAGCGTTCATGGGGCAAATCTCGGGGTTTTGGAGCCCAGGCGGGCCTCGAAGCATAGAAGCGTTCTAAGCCCATTTTGAGCGGAAAAGAAAGGGAGCGGTGCGCATGGGAAAGGTGGCCCGGGCTCGGGAAGGCATTGGTACAGCTCGTGGAAATGCCTCCCCGACCCTTGCGCTTCGCGTCCGCCGACGCTTGAATGCGCGCCCTAAGGGGCTTTTCATCATGACATTGAACTTGAACGTCCGCGGCGCGATCCTGGTCGCCGCCGCCATCACCGGTCTTGTGACCCTCACCTCGCCCGCGCGCGCCGATCGCTGCGATGACAGCGCCAAGGAGCTGGCGAACCAGATCGACCGCATGAAGGTGAATTTCCGCGCCGCCAACGTCGTTTACCTCTCGCATCCGGCGGCCAAGGAGCTGTCGGTCGCTTGCCGCGGCGACAAATATTCCATCGAGCTCTATGCCAAGGGCGATCGCAAGCCCAAGCCGGAGTTCTATGGGCTGGTGGGGTCGATGGCGGCGATCGTCTTTACCGTGACCAAGGACGACACCACGACGGGCGCGACACGCTGCCTGAAGCGGATGGGCCTGCTCCGCGGCGACAAGATCAACATGCGCTACCGGCGCCTCAACATGGAATGCACGCGCACCAAGACGGACGCGTCGATCGCGATCACCCGCGGCAAGGACGAATAGGCGGAGGCTCTCCTCCACACTTGCTGCGGATCCGGTGGACGTGCAGCGCGACGCTGCCTGCACGTACTCCGTCATTGCGAGCGGAGCGACTTGTCCGCCGAAGCCTCGGCGAAGGCGGAAGCAATCCAGTCTGTCTCCGCGGAGGGACTCTGGATTGCTTCGTCGCAAGAGCTCCTCGCAATGAGGGGGAGAGGTTTGCGATCGCCCACTTCCAGCGGGGATGAGAGGCAGCCCGCCAGCTCACCGCACCTATTCCCTCGCATTTTAACGATCGCCTTGAAGGAATTTTCGCTCCTCGCAGCGCAGGCTCAATTGTTTCCATGTGTGAGGATTTGCGGATGAAGGTTTCTACCGTCGCACCGCCGCCGATCGCGATCGTGGTTCCGAGCTACGACACGACCAAGCAGCAGGACGATCAAACCAAGACCAAGGACGCCGACCCGACCTACGAGCCGCCGCCGCCGGCGCCGCTGCCGCCGGGTCAGGGCACGCGGATCGATCAGCTCGCCTGATTCGGCCTGTTTCGCATTCGGCCGCATCTTTGCCGGAGAGCGGGATCAAATTCGTGCGCGGCCACTCGGGATCTGCGCATGATCGCAAGACTGCAATTGCCGAACCCCACTCCAGTCGCCGCCATCGGCGCGCGGCTGGTTCCGTTCGCGCGGAAGTCGCACTGCCCCTCCGCACTCCCTGCCTTCACGAGGCCCCGCCGCGGCCATGTCCCGCTCGCGCACCATCGGCACGTAAACCGCCCGCCTCCCTAGGAGGGCGCCGTCAAGTGTGATCCGGCTCATCAAATTTCCGCATCCGGCGTGCTCATGTGCGGGGCAGAACGAGCCGATCCAAGCCTCTGTGGCGTCTGTGGGACAAGCCGATGGAACTGAATGAACAGCTGCTATCGCTGGTGGCGGACATCTACGATGCCGCGCTCGACGATTCCCGATGGTCGGCGACGCTTCGTTGCATCGTCGAGCTGGCGGGCGGCCAGAGCGGCGGTCTGGTTCGGATCGGGGCAGCCGGCGAGCCCGTGATCTCGCATGCCGTCGGCGTCGACCCGGCCTATATTCAATCCTACATCGAAACCTACGAGCCGTTCGATCCGTCGCGCGGCGTGCTTCACGCGCCGATCGGCCAGATCCAGACGATCAGGGACTGGCTCGACGTCGACGAATTCCGGACCACCTTGTTCTACAACGAATGGACGCGCCCACAGGGTCTCGAGGACGCCGCCAATATCCTGCTCGACAAATCGGCCGAGGGAATATCCCGCCTCTCGATCATGAAGGCCGGCGGTCCTGTCGACCGTAGGATGCACCAGGTGATCTCCCACCTCACGCCGCACCTGCAGCGGGCGATGCTGGTTAGACAGAAGCTGCAGCAGCAGAACGAGTGGGAGACGACGTCGCTCAGCACGCTCGACGCGTTGCGAACCGCCGTGCTGCTGCTCGATGCCGAGGGTCATATCACGCATGCCAATGCGAGCGCGCGCGACATCCTGGACGAGGCTGAAATCCTTCGTTCGGTCCGTGGCCGGCTGGTGACGTCCGACCCGAATGCCGATCGTGTGCTGCGGCAGGCGCTGGCGGGCACGATTCTCGGTGACCGCGCGATGACGGGCGCGAGCATCTCGCTGCATCTGACCGCGCGCGACGGCTCGCATTATCTCGGGCATCTCCTGCCGCTGACCGCCGGCCGCCGGCAACGATTCGGGGCCAGCTACGACGCCTGCGCGGTCCTGTTCGTCAGCAAGGCAGCGCTCGACACGATCGTCGCGCCCGACCTCATCCGCAAGCTTTTCAAGCTGACGCCGACCGAGCTGCGGGTGTTCCTGTCCATTGTCGAGATCGGCGGGGTTCCTGACGTCGCCAGAAGCATGGGCCTCGCCGAAACAACGATCAAGACTCATCTCGCCCGGATCTTCACCAAGACCGGAACCAAACGGCAGGCGGATCTGGTTCGGCTCGTGGCGGCCTTCACACCACCGATCAAGGTCTGACACCCATCCCTGTCGCGTCGCGGCCGCATGTTTGCCGGAAAGAAGCGCCATCAATACGGCGGCGTGGGATGGAGAACGATCGACCATGATCGCCAGACTGCTGCTGCAGAACACGATCACCACCGTCGCGATGGGCGCGCTGCTGTTCGCGTCCGCAGGGACCTTGCGCTGGCCCTCGGCCTGGGTGTTGCTCGCGACCTGCACCCTGCTCGGCCCGCTCTGCGGCTGGTGGCTCTACCGGATCGATCCGGCGCTGCTCGCCGAGCGTCTGCGGCCGGTCCTGCAAAAGGATCAGCCCACCGCCGACAAGGTGTTCATGGGTGTCCTCATCGTTGCGATGGTGGCCTGGCTGGCGCTGATCGGCGTCGACCGGCGCATTCAATCATCCGACATGCCGGTCGCATTGCAGACGGTCGGCTTCGCGCTGTTCCTGCTGTCGACGCTGATCAACCTCTGGGTCTTCCGCGAGAACTCGTTCGCGGCTCCCGTGGTGAAGCTGCAAGCCGAGCGCGCGCAACGCGTGATCTCGACCGGGCCTTACGCCCATGTGCGTCATCCCATGTATAGCGGCATGGTGCTGTTCTTCACGAGCCTGCCGTTGCTGCTGGGCTCGTGGTGGGGACTTGTGATGGTCCCGATCTTCGTCGCCTTGTTCGCAATCCGCATCGGCATCGAGGAACGCACCTTGCGCGACGGCCTGCCGGGCTATGCCGACTACGCGGCACGGGTGCGCTATCGCCTGCTGCCGGGTGTCTGGTGAGAGCGACACTGGACAGAAAGGAGACTGCCGCCAGCCTCCCTCCGGACCGGCTAGAGCTACTTGTTTGACGCGTCTTCTTGACGCGAACCGGTATCCACTTCGCTCGAAAACGCTCTAGCCATCCAGCTCGCGATAGCGACGGAAGATGCCCTGCTCGTTGAAGGGAATGCGGCGCGGGCCGGCGAGATAGGCCTTGATGTTCGGCCGCTGGGCGACCCGGTCGTGCAGGGCAACGAGGCCCGGAATATCCGTCTCGAACGCCTTCATGCGCCTGGGAAAGGCATAGCGCAGCCCCGCGACGACTTGGAACAGCGAGAGGTCGACATAGGTCAGCCTCCGGCCGGTGACATAGGTGTCGCCATTCGAGGCGAGAAGCTGCTCGAAATAACCGAGATATTTCGGCACCCGCTCGTCCCAGAACGCAGCCGTGCGCTTCTTCGCCGGCGGCTTCTGGTCCTCGTAGTAGAGCGAGGGTCCGAGCGGATGATGGGTGTCGTGGATCTCGACCACGAGGTCGGTGATGGTGAGCTGGAGTTGATGCACCCAGAGTTTTCCGGCCTCCGTCTTCGGCGCAAGCCCATGGCGGGCGCCGAGATAGAGCAGGATGTTGGCGGTCTGGCCGATGACGAGCTTGCCCGCTTTCAGGAACGGCGGCGCAAAGGGCGGCGTGCCCTTCTGCGCGTCCATCATCTTCATCATCGCAGCCGTGCCGCGCGCTCCGCGCGCGACATCGACGTAAGCAGCTCCCGCCTCCTCCAGCGCCAACCGCACATATTCGCCGCGGCCCTGGATCTCGGGCCAGTAATAGAGCTCGTATTTCATGGGAGGGGTCCGTCAACGTGAGCGTACGGACCAATGTAGCATGTGGCTCGGAGTTCCGGCAGGTGAGACGGATTGGCGGTACGACATTCGCCGTCATTGCCAAGAGGGGCAAAAGAAAAGGCGCCGTGCCGAAGCACGACGCCGTTCCCTGTTCAATCGTTTGCGATCAGTTGGTCTGCTGGATCGCCGACAATTCCCAGCCGCTGCCGGGCCGGCGGGCGAACGTCCAGACCTCGGTGACTTCGCCCGGCTGCTCGCTACCGGCGACGAGCGCGCCGCTGTTGCGGTCCAGCGTCTTGTCGGTGAGCGCAAAGCGCAACGCCACCGTGGCGTAGTCGGTCTCGCCTTCGCGCCAGGCTTCGGCGAGGTCGCCCTGCAGCAGCTTGACGTTGGTCACCTTGTTGACGACGTTGCGCGCACGGTTCTGGGCGAGGTCCTGCTCGAAATAGGAGACCATTTCCGGCGTCGCGAGCGTATGCAGCTTGGCCACGTCCTCATTCGACCAGGCCGCCTGGATCTCGCCGAGCAGGCGCTCGAACGCCTCGTAATCGTCCGGCTTGATCTCGAGTGGCGCGGTATTCGCATTGGCGCCGAAACCGAAGCCGCCAAGACCACCGCCTAGACCTCCACCGAGGCCGCTGCGCTGGTTCGGCTGCGGTCCGGAAGCTGCGCCCGCATCGGCATTGGCATAGGCCGCCTGCGGCGAGTGACGGCGCTGCCACCAGGACATCGCCAGCCGCACCACGAACACCACGAGCACGATCTGGATGATCAGACCCAGGATCGAGGACAGACCGCCGAGGCCGCCGAACAGGCCGCCGCCGAACAGCATGCCGAGCAGGCCGGCGCCGAGGAAGCCGGCCGCAAGGCCGCCCAGGAAGCCGCCGCCACGGCCGAACAGGCCGCCGCGCGCGGGCGCGGACGCAGCCGAGTTCATGCCTGCACCCGGCTGGGTGTAGGTGCGGTTGAATTGCGAGGCCGAGCCCGGCGCCGTCGTAGTCGAGGGCGGGGCCGAATAAGTGCGCGAGCCGCGCGAACCTGACGACATGCCGCCACCCACGCGCGCGTCGGCGGACGAGATCGCCAGCGCCGTCGGCAGCGCGAGCGCCAGCACGACGGCAAGCGTCTTGAAGAGAGTGCGGGAGCGTAACGAGAAATTCATGTGCGTTTCCCAAATCCCCGGCATGGGGACGTGCGCTTAAGATGGGCAGACTTCCCGAAAAGTGAAGCCGGTTTCGGAACTTGTGGCTGCGGCCCTCAGTCGCGGGGATGTGGCAAAAGCCCATGTTTGGCGGGGATTTGGCCGGTGCTGGGGGAACTGCGGTCGCGGGTTACCGGCGGTTTTGCGATGGGTTTCCCGCTTTTTCCGCGTCATTGCGAGCGCAACCCTCTCACCACCGTCATTGCGAGGAGCCCTTGCGACGAAGCAATCCAGGATCTTTCCACGGAGGCAGCTCTGGATTGCTTCGCTTTCGCTCGCAATGACGGAGAATGCAGGTGCGGCGTGCCGCTCCTACCCCTGCTTCGTCATCGTCTCCTTCACCGCCGCCACGAGCTGGCTGAGCGTGAACGGTTTCGGCAGGAAGTCGAATTGCTGCCCCTCGGGCAGGCTCTTCTCGAAGGCGTCCTCGGCGTAGCCGGAGACGAAGATGAACTTGATGTCGGGGTTCTTCTCCCGCATCGCCTTCAGCAGCGTCGGGCCGTCCATCTCGGGCATGACGACGTCGGAGACGACGAGATCGATCGCCCCGCTCTGCTCCTCCAGCATCTCCATGGCTTCGACGCCGTTCTCGGCCTCGACCACGGTGTAGCCGCGCGAGCGCAGGCCGCGTGCGTTGAGCGCGCGCAGGCCCTCTTCGTCCTCGACCAGCAGGATGGTGCCCTGTCCCGTGAGATCGGTGCGCGGCTTGGCCTCGACGGCCGCGGCTTCCTTCGCGGCGTCATTTGTCGCGCTGGCGACAGGCGGCGGCTCGACCTGCACCTCCGGCTCGGCGTGATGGCGCGGCAGGAAGATGTGGAACGAGGTGCCCCGCCCCGGCTCGGAGTCCACGTAGATGAAACCGCCGGTCTGCTTGACGATGCCGTAGACCGTCGAAAGGCCAAGGCCGGTGCCTTTGCCCACTTCCTTGGTCGAGAAGAACGGCTCGAAGATCTTGTCGCGGATGTCGGCGGGAATGCCGGTGCCGGTGTCTGCGACCTCGATGCGGACATAATCCGCCGCCGGCATTCCCTTATAGGCGAACTTGCCTGCTTCCTCGGTGGTGACGTTGGCGGTGCGGATGATCAGCTTGCCGCCGTCGGGCATGGCGTCGCGCGCGTTCACCGCGAGGTTCACGATCACCTGCTCGAACTGGGAGACGTCGACCTTCACCGGCCAGAGATCGCGGCCGTGGACGAGGTCGAGCTTGACCTTCTCGCCGATCAGCCGGCGCAGCAGCATGGTGAGATCGCTCAAGGCGTCGCCGAGATCGAGCACCTGCGGCCGCAGCGTCTGCCGCCGCGAGAACGCGAGCAGCTGCCGCACCAGGGTCGCGGCCCGCGTCGCGTTCTGCTTGATCTGCATGATATCCTGGAACGACGGGTCGGTCGGCTTGTGCGCGTTCAGCAGGAAGTCGTTCGCCATCATGATGGCGGACAGCACGTTGTTGAAGTCGTGGGCGATGCCGCCGGCGAGCTGGCCGACCGTCTCCATCTTCTGCGACTGATTGATCTGGTTCTCCAGCGCGCGCCGCTCGGTGGTCTCGAGCATGTGCACGATGGCGGCTTCAGCGTCGTTCTCGGCCGAATCGACCGGCGTGACGAAGAACTGGCCCCAGCGCTCCTTGGTCCCTTCCAGCGCCACCTCGACCGGCGCGATGTCGGCCTGGCCTTCGGCGGCCTGGTTGATGGCCGCGATCAGGAGGTGCCGGTCGCGCGAATTGACCGCGCGGAAGATCGACTTGGAGGCGCTGTCGAGCCCCAGCGCCTGGCCAAGCTTGGCGTAGCGCGCATTGGCGCGCACGACGTTGCCGGCACGGTCGACGGTCGCGATCGCCATCGGCGTATGGTCGAAGAAGCGCATGAAGCGCACTTCGGCGGCGCGGTCCGGATCGCTGCGCTCGTCGCGGGCGCGACTGATGACGAGGGTGCGCGAGGGGCCCGGCGCGCCGTCGGCACCGAAGGCAAGCTTGTGATAGAGCCGCACCGGCATGGTCTTGCCGGTCCGCATGCGCAGATCGATGTCGAAGACCTCGGTCTTCACCTCGCCCGGCACCGCCACGATCGACGTCAGCAGCGAGGCGCCGTCGCCGGAGACGATGTCGGTCAGCTTCAGGCCACCCGAGCCGATCTCGGCGAGGTCATAGTCGAGCCAGTTCGCCAGCGTCGCATTGACATAAGCGAGCTCGCCGGCCGGATTGACCGAGAAGAAGCCGCACGGCGCGTGATCGAGATATTCGATGGCGTGCTGGAGCTCCTGGAACACGTCCTCCTGGCGCTCGCGGTCGCGGGTAATATCGGCGATCGACCATACCGCGTATTTCGCCTCGCGCTTGCCGGTGCCGAGCGGGCGCACGCGCATGCGCAGCCAGCGGCCCTGGCTGCCGTCATGGCCCGAAATGCGCACCTCCTCCTGTTGCCGCTTGCCCTCGCGGGCGGCCTTCAGCAGCCGGAACACGGCTTCGGAGACATCGGGGTTACCGATGAAGACGCGTTCCACCGGGCGCACGTCCTGCGGCCCGCTGGCGCCCGTCAGCGTCATATAGGCGGTGTTGGAATAGACCACGTGGCCGCGGGCATCGGTGACGGCGAGCCCGTCGAAGGCGTGATCGGAGATGCGGCCGATCACGGGATCATCGAGATTGCGGTCGGCAAAGCGGATGATGCCGGCGGCGAAGGCGAACAGGTTGAACAGGCCGACCATCGCCAGCACGGCGAGGATGCCGAGGATATAGGGCTGCGCCTGCGCGCGGCCGAGCGTCATCAGCCCGACGGCGACGGCGACGAGGCCGGCCGCCACCAGCAGCACCAGCGCAATGCTGCCCGAGCGCGGCGACGGCTCGTGCGCCGCAACGGGCTCGCGTGTGAGGTCGTGGTCGGTCTCGGCGGTCATTCTCGAGCTGGCGCAGCCTGTCGGCAGAGAATCAACGCGCTCCGGGGCGCGTGGGGTCCTCCCTGCCTGAATCGGACCCTGAGGTGCAAGGGCAGCCGGAGCGAAAGGTATGCTGATTCCCAGATTACGGCCATTTCCGGTACTTTTCGGGGGCTTTATCCCCGCCCCGCGCCAAATCCACGCTTCAGCCGCATGACGTAGCCGATCACTTCGGCGACCGCATGATAGTGCTCGGTCGGGATTTCCTGGTCGATCTCGACAGTGGCGTAGAGCGCGCGGGCCAGCGGCACGTTCTCCACGATCGGGATGTCGTGCTCGCGCGCGATCTCCCGGATCTTGAAGGCGAGGTTGTCGACGCCCTTGGCGACGCAGATCGGCGCCGACATGCCGCGCTCGTAGGACAGCGCCACCGAATAGTGGGTCGGGTTGGTGATGATCACCGAGGCCTTGGGAACCGCCGCCATCATGCGCTTCTTGGCGCGCTGCTGCCGCAATTGCCTGATCTTGCCCTTGATGTGCGGATCGCCTTCGGACTGCTTGAACTCTTCCTTGATCTCCTGGAGCGACATCTTCTGCCGCTGGAACCAGCTGCGATACTGGAAGAAATAATCGGCGATGGCGACGACCGCGAGCGCTGCGACCACCGCGCCGAGCAGATGAATGGTCAAGCTGGTGCTGGCGCCGAGCATGGCGGCCGGATCGAGCTTGACCATCGCCTCCATGCGATGGTGCTCCGGCCAGAGGATCATGGTCATGACCACGCCGAGCCCGATCAGCTTGCCGAGCCCCTTCAGGAAGTTCGCCGCCGCCTGCTTGCCGAAGATGCGCTTGAAGCCGGCGCCGGGCGAGATCTTGCTGAATTTGGGTTTGAGGGATTCGGCCGACCATACCAGGCGGTGCTGGAGCATGTTGCTGGCGATCGCCGCCAGCACCAGCATCAACAAGGGCACGCCGACGGCTGCCAGCAATACGAATTCGATCTGCTGCATCAGCGCGAGCAGAGCCTTGCCGTCGGTCTTGATCATCCAGGAATTGGCGAGCAGGTTGCGCATCGGCGTCAGCAGCCCGCTGCCCACCGAGCCCGAGAAGGTCGAGACCACGAGCGTGCCGCCCGCCATCATGAACCAGGTGTTGATCTCCTGGCTCTTGGCGACGTCGCCGCGTTCGAGCGCATCGTCCAGACGCTTTTGCGTCGGGTCTTCTGTTTGGCTCTCTGGATCGTTGTCTTCTGCCACGTAGCGCCCGCTTTCCGAAGTTCGTCACTCTCGCGGCCTCTGTGCACGAACTTCAGAAAGCACAAGGGCGCTACAAGACACTTAGTTTTGCTAGTGCCGCTGATCGATTTGAAGTTCCTGGCCGGACTCGCGGCTCGCACTGCAGGAACTTCAAATCGGCGGCACTAGCTCTATCGCGAGCTCAGCGGCATCAATTGGTGCATGACACCGATGAAGTAATCCAGATACGTGCCCATCATCGCCGTGAGCACCACGGCCAGCACCAGAAAGCCCGCGAAGATCGAGAGCGGAACACCGACGAAATAGACCTGCATCTGCGGCATCAGCCGCGCCAGCACCCCTAACCCGATGTTGAAGACCAGGCCGAACACCAGAAACGGGCCCGAGAGCTGCAGGCCCAGGCGAAACGCGGCGGCAAAAGCACGCGTTGCGAGCGAGGCGACGTCGCCGCTCGACACGGTCTCGCCCGGCGAGAAGATCGTATAGCTGTCGTTCAGCGCCGCGATCACCAGATGATGGCTGTCGGTGGCAAACAGCAGCGTCACCCCCAGCATGGTCAGGAAGTTGCCGACCAGCACGCCCTGCTGCCCCTGCGTCGGATCCACCGAGGTGACGAAACCGAGCCCCATCTGCTGCGCGATCACCGATCCCGCGACCTGCAGCGCCGACAGCGTCACGCGCGCGGTCGCGCCCAGCACGATGCCGATCGCGATCTCATGCAGCATCAGGACCAGGAGCGGCGCTAGCGAGCCCATGTCGACCTGGTAGGCGTTGCGGTGCAGCGGCAGGATGATCAGCGTGAGCAGCAGCGCGATCGACAGCTTGATCCGCGTCGGGATGTTGGTCTCGCCCAAACCCGGCAACAGCATCACCATCGCGCCGACCCGGGCGAAGGCGAGCATGAAGGAAGCCGCAAGCGCCGGCAACAGCGAGACGTCGATGCGCATAATTGACGCATCTTGCCTCAGCCGCCGATGATTCGCGACGAGATCCGCAGCATGTGGGCATGGAGCGCGTCGGCCATGAACGGCAGCGCCAGCAGCATCGTGGCAAAGATGGCCAGTATCTTCGGCACGTAGATCAGCGTCTGCTCCTGGATCTGTGTCAGCGCCTGGAACAGCGACACGATGACGCCGACCACGAGCCCCACCACCATCAGGGGGGAGGACACGATCACAATCGTCCAGATGGCATCGCGCGCGACGTCGAGGGTTTCGGGGCCGGTCATTTGCAAGATTCCTTATTCAAGCTTCATCCTGGCCACCTTGGCGAGGATGTCCGGCCCCTCCCCGTCATTGCGAGGAGCCCTTGCGACGAAGCAATCCAGACTGCCGCGTGGCGAGATTCTGGATTGCTTCGCTACGCTCGCAATGACGCTTGGAGCGAGCGCCAGCGTGCCCCAAAATCAGATCGGCATCTTCATGATGTCTTCGTAGGCCGCGATCACGCGGTCGCGGACTGACACCAGCGTGGACACCGCGACGTCGGTGTCGGCGACCGCGGTCACCACGTCCATCACATTGGCCTTGCCGGAGGCCATCGCGACCGTCTGCGCATCCGACTTGCGGCCGGATTCCATGACGCTGCCGACGGCGTCCTTCAGCAGCGAGGCAAAGGATTGCCCGCTGGCCTCGGTGCCTTTGCCGGCACCGCTGTTCTCCAGCACCCGGGCAAGGTTGGCATAAGCGTTGGCGGCAATTGTGGGTGATGCCATGGCTTAATTGTCCTGTTCAGCTCTTGAGGATGTCGAGCGTGCGCTGGATCATCCGGCGCGTCGCACTGATGATGTTGAGATTCGCCTCGTAGGACCGCTGCGCGTCGCGCATGTCGGTCATCTCGACCACTGAGTTCACATTGGGGTATTTGACGTTGCCGCTGGCGTCCGCGACCGGATTGCTCGGTTCGTATTTGACGCGGAAGTTCGACTGGTCGGGCTTGATCCTGCCGAGGGTGACGACCTGCGCGTCGAGCGAGCGATCGAGCGCGGAGGAGAAGGTCGGAACCTTGCGCCGGTAGGGGTCGCCGCCGGGGGTCTGCGCGGTCGAATCCGCGTTCGCGATGTTTTCCGAGATCACCCGCATGCGGCCGGCTTGCGCCCGCAGACCGGAGGTCGCGATCGCCATCGAGCGGGCAAAGTCGCTGCTGTCATTGGCCATGATGCGCCTCCTCTAGCTGTTCTGTTCCCGGACCATGCGGCTAGCCCTTGCCGATCGCGGTCTTGAGCAGATGTAGGCTCTTCGAATAGAGCGAGGTCGCTGCCGCGTAGTCCATCTGGTTGCTGGCGGCCTTCATCATCTCTTCTTCGAGATTGACGGCGTTGCCCGCAGGGCGGGTTTCGAAGCCCGCGTTCTTGTTCTGGTCGAATCCGGAAGCCGCGCCTGACGGCGTCATGTGAGAACCGCTGGTGCGGGTCAGCGCCAGGGGCCCCATCGAGCCGGTGACGGCCCCAGCCTTGTCGAGTTTCGGCTCGACCAGGTCGCGCGGCCGGAATTTGGGCGTGTCGGAATTGGAGACGTTCTCGGACAGGACGCGCTGGCGTTCCTGGTGCCACTGCATCTTGGTGCGAAGCGCCGACAGTACCGGGAGGTCGTTGATGGACATCGTCGCGGCTCCTTCCGCCTGTTACGGACCTCTAAGGTCCGCAGCTAGGCAGAATTTGCCGCGTGTATGGTTAACAGCTGGTTAAGGGACCCGCGACGCATGTTCCCGAGCGGGACACGATTCCGCGTCCCCGTGATGCTACGCCTCCAAAAGTAGCATTAACCCAACCGTTTGGCGGCGCATGCACAGGCCAAGAAGTCGTTTTGGATCGAGCGATTCATGGGTTATTAAGAGTTGGGGACGGCAAATCTTGCCGTGGGACGTTAAGAAATCGCAGTTTGGGGCATCGTAGGCCGGTGGTTGGCGCATCCGACCATGGGCACGAGAGAAGCGCCATTTGTCGGGGACAAGTATGCAAGGCAGCCCTATCACCTTCATCGTCGCGTTCATCGTCGTTCTGGCGTTGATCGGCGTCGCTGCTTGGCTGGTTCGCCGATTCGCCAGCAGCCGGCTCGGCGCCAACACCCAGCGCGGCAGGATGCCGCGCCTTGCCGTGATCGATGCCGCCGCGGTCGACGGCCGGCGCCGCCTGGTGCTGGTCCGGCGTGACAATGTCGAGCACCTCCTGATGATCGGCGGCCCCACCGACATCGTCGTCGAGCCCAACATCGTTCGCGCCGGGCATGGCCGCGATCAGCTGCCACAGCGTCCCAACGCCGCCGAGCCGCCACGCCTTGCCCCGATGCCCGACGCCGGCGGCTGGGCCGACGAAGCGCCGCGGCCCGAGCTGCTGGATCATCCCGAGCCGCAAATGCCCGAGCCGCCGCCGCGGCCGTCGCGCCCGTCCTTCGCCGACGAGGTGCGCCGGCCCGCCCCTGCGCTGGCCGAACGCCGCAGCGATCCCCTGGCCGGCTTCACGGCGGAGCCGATCGCGCCCCGTCCCGAGCGCGAACCGCGGCCCGAG
>NZ_LBJC01000001.1 GCF_004114535.1 Bradyrhizobium nanningense | reverse complement strand
TTCACAGATCGCCTCAGCGTCCATCGCGTCGTTCTTCTGCCGCTTGACGTAGGGCTTCACATAGGCCGGAGGCATCAATCGAACCGTGTGCCCCAACGCCTGCAGCTCGCGCGACCAATAGTGCGATGATGCGCAAGCCTCGATTCCCACCAGGCATGGCGGCAACTTCTGGAAACACGCCAAGACGTGGCGGCGCCTCAACTGACGGCGTACGATCACCTCGCCGGCTGCATCAACGCCATGCACTTGGAAGACCGACTTCGCAATATCAAGACCAATCGTCGAAATTGACTGCATAGGCTGCTCCTCCGAATCGTGGAGCCTCAAAACGGCACCCACTCCTTGGCACTCTCGTGCCGGTGGAGGAGCCGTCCACATGGGGTAATCGCGGGAGCGAGTCACCCTGAATCAGGCCCAACCGATAATGGAAGCTGGTGGCTGTTCCCCGATAGGATGGAAATACGGGCTCACGACTGGACGCCGGGCCCAAGCATCGAA
>NZ_LBJC01000018.1 GCF_004114535.1 Bradyrhizobium nanningense | reverse complement strand
TTGCGGCCGAGACCCGGCAGCACGACGTCGAAATTGCCCGAGGCCAGCTCACGCATCGCCTTGCACATCGCGATCATCGGACGCGAGATGCCGGTGCCGAGCAGGAAAGCGAGAACCGCGCCAAGCAGCGTGCCGCCAATGGCGAGGATCAGAACCAGCCGCTCGGTCTGCCCGATGGTCGCTTCGGACTCCGAGTCGAGCCGCTGCTGCTCGGCGACGAGGTCCGCCTTCATGGCGGTGGCACCTTGCAGGATCGCACCGGCCGAGCCGCTCATCTCGGTGACGAGGTCGTCGACCAACTTGGCTTTCGCGATCAGCTTTTCCAGCGCGTCGCGATAGGCGCCGAGCAGCGCCTTGGCCTCCTTCAGGCCATCGACGATCTTGTCGTCCATGGAATAGACCGCGCCGAGCGAGTTCTCGACGAACTTCAGCCGCGCCAACGCACTTGCCCCGACGGCCTGGTCCGAGTTGAGGATGAAGTTGCTCGCGGCCCCACTCGCGGTCTGGAATTGAGCGTTGACCTGCTTGGTGCCGAATTCGATCGCTTGCGCCTCGGAGTCGGAGGCGTTGTTGCCGATGTCGTCGAGCTTGTATTTCAGCAGGTTGGCGTTGCGCTGAAGCTGATTCTGGACCAGAAGCGCGCTGTCGCGCTTGGCCTGCAGAATCTTGGCGAAGGTCTCCGAGAAGTTGGAGAATTCCTTCGCGAGCTTGTTGAGGCTCTCCAGCCGTGCCGGCTTCTTGGCATTCTTGATGGCCTGATCGATCGCATTCTTCAGGCTGGCCTCGGCGTCCAGCGCCGCCTTGGCGTCGTCTTCCTTGCCGGTCACCACGAAATAACGGGCGGCCGAACGATAACCGAGCAGCTCGCGATCGATATTGCGAGCGACATCGGCCTCCGAAACGCTGCTACGGTAGGATCCTACGCCTTCCGAAACACGCTCGAAGCCGAAATAGGCGAAGGCGAGGCTCACCGCGGAGATGGCGAGCACGACCGCAAAGCCCAGGATGATCTTGGCGCGGAACCTCAGAGTGGGAAACAGTGTGCGCTTTGACGGCGACGCGATACGCCCGGACATTTCCACCCCCAGCTCGGTTCTTGCAAAGTGCAGCACGGCCCGGGGGCAGCCCCTCCCCGACCGGAGATGAAAATTAGGGCAGAAACGTCAAGGGGCGGTAAATTCGTGCCAGAAGGCCGCCGGTCGCCGAACACACGTTCCGCGGAGCCGGCCGCCATGTTGCGACCAGGCGAAAAAGGCCATACTCTTTGGGCACTTGTCAGGCACTCGGCACGAGACCGAGCGGGTCCTTGAGGGAGAAACGGAGTGGGGCAAACCGACTTTCGGTTTGGCGGTGCGTCTGGCGTTGCCGTCGCGAAGTCGAAGGCCGCGGGCGTCGAGCAAGCCGTTGCCGACCTCGCCGCTCAGCTCCCATCCGACGAGCTGGCGCTCATCCTGCTCTTCGTCTCCCCGAGCTACGATCCGCACCAATTCATCGCGGAGATCAGCCGGCAATTCGACGGGACCCAGGTCTGCGGTTGCACCACTGCCGGCGAGCTGGCTCCTGACGGCTGGGACGAGAACAGCGTCGTTGCTCTCGCCTTTGGTCGCGCCGACTTCTCGGCCGTGGTGCGGCCGATTCTCAATCTCGACAGTTTCCGCGTCGAGGACGGGCGCAGGATCAGCGCCGAGGCCCGGCAGGAATTGCTGCGGGTATCCTCCCAGGTCGAGCGCGGAAATCCGTTTGGCCTGGTTCTGATCGACGGTCTGTGCCGCCGGGAAGAAGCGGTGATGTCCGCGATCTATGCCTCGCTGGACGACATTCCCATCGTCGGGGGATCTGCAGGCGACGGCATGCGCTTCGAGCGGACCTTTGTGTTTCTCGACGGCAAGGCCCACACCAACGCCGCTCTCCTGATCCTCCTGAGCACGTCTCTGCCGTTCCGGGTCTTCAAATGTGACAATTTCGAACCGCGGCCCCAGAAGATGGTGGTCACCGAGGCCGACACCGAGAACAGAACCGTCAGGGAGCTGAACGCCGAGCCCGCGGCGAAGGAATATTCCCGCGTCGTCGGGATCATGGACGCCAAGCTCGACCCGTTCTCGTTCGCCTCGCATCCCGTTCTGGTCCGCGTCGGCGGCTCCTACTACGCCCGGTCGATCCAGCGCGTCGAACCGGACGGCTCGCTGCACTTCTTTTGCGCCATCGACGAAGGCATGGTGCTGACCGCAGCGACGTCGCGCAGCCTTGTCGGCACGACGCGCGAGGCCTTCGCGGAAACGCGCGACCAGATCGGCGAAGTCTCGCTCTATATCGGTTTCGAATGCCTGCTGCGCCGGCTCGACGCCGAACAGCACCAGCTCGCCCGCGACATGTCCGAGCTCTACCGGCAGAATCGCGTCGTCGGCTTTCATACCTATGGCGAGCAGTTCGGCTCGATGCACGTGAACCAAACCTTCACGGGCGTCGCCATCGGCAGGCGTCCCGCGTGACCGGGCTGCGGCAAGATCCTGGAACGGTCGAGCAGCTGCAGCGGGAAACCGCAAAGCTGAAGAAGATCAATGCCGCGCTGATGTCCCGCGTCGAGCGCTCGATGGACCAGCAGCTCAACGCCTTCTCATTGTTCGAGACGGCCATCGCGCTCGACCGCCAGGTCCGGGACCGAACCTACCAGTTGCGCGAGGCGCTGCATTCGATCGAACGCGCCAATGAGGGTCTGTATCGCGCCAAGCAGCAGGCCGAGGCCGCAAGCTCGCTCAAATCGTCCGTCCTGATCTCGGTCACCCACGATCTGTTGCAGCCGCTGAACGCGGCGCGCCTGACGCTCTCGGCGCTCGCCGAGATGATGGAGGCACAGGAAGCGGGTCTGCTGATCGACCAGGTCGACCGATCGCTGGTGACGCTGGAGGATTTGTTGCGGTCGTTGCTGGAGATCGCCAAGCTCGACGCCGGCGCGCTCAGGCCCGACGTGCGTCCGCTGGCGCTGACGCCGCTGTTCGAGCAGCTTCGCAACGAATTCGCGCCGATCGCTGCGCGGCAAGGCCTGTCCTTGCGAATCCGCACTTCGCCGCTCGCGGTGTCGTCGGACGCGATGATGCTTCGACGCATCCTGCAAAATCTGCTCGCCAATGCCATCCGCTACACCCGCAGCGGCGGCGTCGTGATGGGGTGCAGGCGCCGAAACGACCGCATCTGTGTCCAGGTCTCCGATACCGGACCGGGCATTGCGCAGGCGCAACAGGAGGCCATCTTTCGCGAATTCCAGCGCGGTGAAGCCAGCGCGACCGACCAGGCCGGGTTCGGGCTCGGTCTCTCCATCGTTCGCCGCTTCGCGACGGTGCTCGGACACGAGGTGCGGCTGTCGTCGCAGGTCGGCAAGGGATCGACGTTCGTCCTGGAGCTCGAGCCGGCCGATCTCGCCGAGGTCAACGACGAGGTGCACGAGCCCAAGCTCAGTGAACGTCAATATGGCGGCCTCGAAGGCGCCAAGATCCTGCTGGTCGAGAACGATCCGTCCGGCTCCGAGGCCATGGCCGCCCTGCTGGAAGGGTGGGGTTGCGACGTCGCGACCACGCGATCGGCTGCGGACGCGCTGCTGCGCCTCAACGAGCTGGGCGGAGCGCCCGACGCGGTCATCGCCGATCTTCATCTCGATCACGGCGAGAGCGGATTGGCGGCGATCGCCGACATCCGCCAGCACCTGAAGCTCGATGTGCCCGCGATGATCATCACCGCCGACTATTCCGAGAAGGCCGCCAAGCAAGCGAGCCTCTCCGGCCTCGAAGTGTTGAAGAAGCCGATCAAGCCCGCCGAGATGCGCGCGCTGCTGTCGTTCCTGCTGAGCTAGTTCGGTGCGCCGGGGCGGTCACACAAATATCGAAAAACAACCCCATGCACAGTAGCGGTGCTATATTACATTCCGCCAATGGCATGATCTATTTGTCGATTCACCGGCTTAGCGGCAATCGATCTGTGAGACAGGATCGGAGCAATTCGCGTCACTGCCGATCCGGTTGGGCATGATCGCGGCTCGGCGCGGGGCCCTCGCTTGCTAGCGTCGCGAAATCGATTCTGGACATCTCGACGATCGCCTTGGTGCGGCTCACGACGTTCAGCTTGCGCAGGATGTCGGAGACATGGACCTTCACGGTGGTCTCGGAAATCTTCAGTTCATAGGCGATCTGTTTGTTCTGAAGGCCGCGCTTGAGCATTTCGAGCACCCGCAATTGCTGCGGCGTCAGATCATGCAGCCGCTTCAGCAGGTCATGAGCGGGGCTTGGGGCCCGCTGCGGCCGGAGTGCGCGATAGGCATCGGGCAGGCAGACGAGCCCCTGCAGCGCCTCGCCGATCGACTCCGCGAGCCCCTGCTTGGACGAGGATTTGAAGATGTAACCGGCGACGCCGAGCGACAAGGCGCCGGAGATGATTTTGGGATCCTGATGTCCCGACACGATGACGACGGGGACTTTCGGGAAGGCCTTGCGGATGCGAACGATGCCCGAGAGGCCGGTCGTGCCCGGCATCGACAGATCGAGCAGCAGGAGATCGAGCTCGGCGCCCGCGGACAGCTGCTCGAGCGCGCCGTCGATCGACGTCGCCTGCAGGATCTCAGCCCCGGGCGCCACCATTTGCAACGCGCCTTCCAGCGCCTCGCGGAACAACGGATGGTCTTCGACAATCAGAAATCGCGTCACGCGTCAGCCATTTCCAAATCGTTGCAGGATGTCGAGCTTGCCTTCAGGATGGATCAGCCGGCGCGAGCCGGCTTGATCGAGGTCAACAATGACAAGGCCGATCATTGCGGCCTGCCGCGGTCGGCCCGCGCATAGGGGCGGTTCCTGGGGTCGGGCAGGTCCATCTTGCCGATCTCGATGATCGCCTTGTTGCGGCTGAACAGTCCGAGCTTGCGCAGGATCTCGGTGATGTGCGCCTTGACCGTGGATTCGGCGAGCTGCAGCTCCTGCGCAATCTGCCGATTCGGGTAGCCGCGACGAAGCAGGTCCAGAACCCTGATCTGCTGCGGCGTGAGCTCGCGGAGCTTGACCTCGAGCGCCTTGCTGGTCTCGGCTTTTCGCCGCTGCGGCGTCGCCACGAAATCTCGCGGCACCGACACCGATCCGGAGAGCACGCCCTCGATCGACTGGGCCAGCTCGCGCTTCGACGTCGACTTCGGCAGATAGCCGGCCGCGCCGAGCGCCAGCGCTTCGCGGACCACATGCTGGTCCTCCTCGCTCGATACGATGGCGACCGGCAGGCGCGGATAGGTTTCGCGCAAGCGGAGGAAACCGGAGAAGCCGGTCGCATCCGGCAGCGACAGATCGAGCAGCGCGAGGTCGATGCCCTGCTCGCCCGACAGGATCTCCAGCGCGTCCTCGATCGACATCGCCTCCAGGATGCGGGCCTCCGGCAAGGCCAGCCGCACCGCATTGCCCAAAGCTTCGCGAAACAGCGGATGATCGTCGATGATCAGGAAGCTGGCCATGGCGCCTTCCAAAGGATCCGCCGCACCCGCGGCAGCAGCGCATCCATCCCGTGCCGGTCCGGCGCCGGAAAGCTGCAAGGTAGATGCTACCACATCTTCCCGATCGCGTCCGGTCAAGGCCGCTCAGTCGTTCGATTCGGCCTGGACCGTCAGCAGGAACGAATAGATGCTGTCGAACTGGTTGTCGGTGAAGACCTCCTTCCACGACGGCATGCCCTTGGCGGGGCGCCCCTCATGCACGGTCTTCCAGAAGGTTTCGCGCATGTCGTCGCCGTAGCGGTGTCGCAACAATCGCAGGTCGATTTTCCGCTCGCTCTGAATGGCGTCGGGGCCGTGGCAATGCGCGCAGGTTCCGTTGAAGATCTCCTTGCCCGCACCAGCAATCTCCTCATTCGGCGCCGTTGCATCGCCCTTGGTCTCGGTTGCCACCACACTTGCGACCTGCGCTCCGCCCGCCCCGGGACCCGCTCCGGTCGTGGTTCCCGCCGGCACGGCCTGGGCCGTACCGAAGCGGACCGGCTGTCCGGCCGGCAAACCGTATTTCACGGCGAGATCGGCGATCGTCTTCTGAAGTGCAGGCAGGATCTGATCAACGCGATCGCGGAGCGCGGTCGATCCCTTCGCGAAGCCGATCGCGGCGTCCCATGACAGGCCTTCGCCTTCTGTGAGCCGGATTTGATAGCGATCGTTGTAGGCGGTCATGTTCAGCCAGCCGGCGACGGGTCCCCAGATGAAGGCGACATCCGCCCTGCCCTGGTCGAGCGCCTGCATGGCTTCCTCGGGCGACAGCACGGTCACCTTCTGGATGTCGTCACGGGTCGCCAGAAGGTTTTGCGGTGTGCTGGCGTATTGGACGGCGACGCGCTTGCCCCTGAGATCGTCGACGCCGCCGATCGCCTGGCCCTTCGCCGCGACCAGGGCATAGCCCTCCTTGGCAAAGCTGTTCGAGAAGATCACGGCAGGCCCCATGAAATCCTCGGACCGCGGCAAGCCGATCATGGCGTCGCATTGCTTGCCCAGCAACGTGACCCGCACGGTTCGCTTGCCGAAATAGGATTTGTACCAGTCGTAAGTGATTGGCTGGCCGAGCGCCTGCGCCAGCGCCTGGCCGATTTCGACATAGAAGCCCGGTTGCGACGGACTATCGCTCGAGAACGGCAGATTGGTCGGATCGGCGCACAGGCGGAACGGCTTCGCCTCGCCGGCATGAACGGCTGCGACTGACGCGATCAGCACGGACGCGGCGGCGCATGCGAGCCGTCCCGCGATGGCGTGTTGTCGGCTCTTGCCGCTCGCTGGATTGATCGGACGCATCCTTATCTCCGGTAGTTGGGAATTGGTGAACCAAGCGGTGCGGCACAGGATCAGACCGTCGCCGCGCGTGTCGACAAAGCACGCGCGTATCCCGTCTCCTTCGGGATACGCGCGCGAGTCGTCACTGGACGGAGAACACGAAGAGCGAACCGCCCTCGGGGGCTGCGGCCGTCATCTTCTTCCCAACCTCGCCCAGGAACGCGGGCAGTGCTGCCGTGCGGCCGACGACGATGGCGATGTATTGCTTGCCGTCGACACTGTAGGTCACCGGGCCCGCGCCGATGCCGGAGCCGAGATTCTTGCTCCACAGCACCTTGCCGGACTTCGCATCGATGGCACGGAAGTCGCCGTGAATGTTGCCGGCGAACACGAGGCCGCCGCCGGTGGTCAGGGTGCCGCCGTTGAACGGCAGGTCTTCCTTGATCGACCAGACCTTCTTCTGGGCGATCGGATCCCAGGCCACGAGTTCGCCGAGGAAGCCGCCGGGGCCTTCCTTGGTGGGGAATTCGGCGCCGAGATAGAACACGCCGCGCTTGTAGGAGACGTCGGAGACCGACCAGTCCATGCAGACATTGTTCGAGGGGATGTAGACGAGCCCGGTCTGCGGATTGAAGGACATCGGCTGCCAGTTCTTGCCGCCGATCAGGTTCGGGCAGATGTCCTTGGCGGGATGGTTCGGTCCGGGACGCTTGTCGGGATCCTCGACCGCGCGCATCGTGGCGACGTCCCACTTCTTGGCCCAGTTGGAGAAGACGTATTTCTCCGCCGAGAGCACCTTGCCGGTCTCGCGGTTGGCGACGAAGAAGTAGCCGTTGCGATCCGCCTTCATCAGCGCCGGAACGGTGTTGCCGCCGATCTTCAGATCCGCGAGCACGGCCTCGTTGACGCCGTCATAGTCCCAGGCATCGGCCGGCGTGGTCTGGATGTGCCACTTGATCTTGCCGGTGTTGGGATCGAGCGCGAGCGTCGAGGCGGTGTAGAGGTTGGTCAGCTTGCCGAAATTGCCGTCGCCGGTGGAGCGGACGCCGGTGTTCCACGGACCGGGATTGCTGGTGCCCCAATAGACGGTGTCGGTCTTCGGATCATAGGAGCCGACCAGCCAGGCCGCGCCGCCGCCATGCTGGGCGGAATCGCCCTTCCAGGTGTCGCCGCCGGGCTCGTCCGGGCTGGGAACCGTGAAGGTCTGCCACAATTGCTTGCCGGTGTTGATGTCGAAGGCCTGGAGCGAACCGCGCACGCCGTACTCGCCGCCGCCGAAACCGGTGATGACCTTGTCGCGCACGACCAGCGGAGGCGAGGTGATGACCGAGCCTTGCTTGTAATCGACGACCTTGGTCGTCCACAGCGCCTTGCCGGTTGCGGCATCGAGCGCGGTCAGCTTGCCGTCGAGACGGCCGACAAAGATCTTTCCATCCGCATAGGAGACGCCGCGATTGTTCACGTCGCAGCAGGCATGTTGCAGCACGTCCTCGGGAATCTCGGGCTCCCAGGTCCACTTCCGCGCCCCGGTTGCGGCATCGAGCGCGTAGACGTATTTCGGCCCCCAGGAGCTCGACACGTACAGCGTGTTGCCGACGACGATCGGCGAGGACTCATTCGAGCGCAACGACGCCAGCGAGAACGAATAGGCGAGCGTCAGCTTGCCGGCGTTCTCGGTATTGATCTGCTTGAGCGGGCTGTAACGCGTATTGCCGTAGTCGTGGCCGGCAACGGCCCACTGGTTTGAATCGGATTGCGCCTTGATCAGCGAGTCGTTGGCGCGAACGCCTGACGTAACGGCGGCGAGCATCGCAATCATCGAGATGCCAGCCAAGAATCCCTTCGTTCCAAAGGTCATGTATTCCCTCCACGATGTTGTTGTGCACGCCACGTTGGACGCCTGAGCGCGTTGCGCCCGTGATGCGCAGTTCGTCTGCGAGCCATCGTTCGAAATTACAGCATCGGCGTTTCGCGCTTAGTATAGGCGGAAGGTAGTAGTGCAAATCATTGGCGACGCTCGCCGCTCATCTCGTTGTCCCGCCTAGCGTCTTGCCCTTATTTTGCAGCTCGAAATGCGTCATCGAATTCAGGCAGTATCGCGCATCGGCCACGATGATGGCGCTACCACAGCCGCGAAGTTCTCGAAGAAGTTCGCGGCAAGTTTTCGCGACGTCGAATCGATCAACCGCGCGCCGAGCTGCGCGAGCTTGCCGCCGATCTGCGCGTCGGCCTCGTAGTGCAGGATGGTGACGTCGGGCGATTCTTCCTCCAGCCGGACCGTCGCCCCGCCCTTGGCAAAGCCGGCGACGCCGCCGGCGCCCTCGCCGACGATGCGGTAGCCGTTGGGTGCATCGATATCGGTCAGCGTGACCTTGCCGCTGAACGTCGCCTTCACCGGACCGACCTTCAGCACCACAATTGCCGTCATCTCCGTGGGCGACGCCATCTCGAGCGATTGGCAACCGGGAATGCAGCGCCTCAGAATCTCGGGATCGTTGAGCGCGGCCCAGACCTTCGCTTTCGACGCCGGGATGCGCTGGCTGTCGTTCATTTGCATCGCTTCCACCCTCAATTGTGTTTGTTCAGCGCGGATAAGGCGGCACCCACCGTCGATCAATCGCCAGGAAGTATGAGGCAGGCCGACGGGGCGCGAGCGACGGGGCCGCGACGCTCGACGCCCGAGTAAAATCAATGACTTAGCGTCCCGCCGCGTACTACCAAGATCGCGATTGCAAAGCCGCGGGCTCGTGCTCCTATTCACGCCAAGGAACAAGACATCCAGGGGAGGCAACGTGCGACAAGGCTGAACTCGAGCGCGAATGGCGGCGATACGGGCGTCGACGCTGCGCCATTGCCTGCGGACGCGACGCCGAACTTTCCAAACCTCACCTTGCGGCTGCGCCACGTGTTGGCGACGGCCTGGAGGACCATGATCGAATCGCGCGCCACAACGGCCGCCACGATGACCTTTCCATGACGCGAGGTCACCAAAATGCCAGTTGCAAAGTTCCGTTGCGCTGTCTCTAATTAGAACCAATCAAAATCACTTTGGGAGGACTTCACGTGTCTACAGTCAAACTGACGGTGAACGGCAAGGCCGTTGCTGTCGACGTCGAGGACCGCACGCTGCTGGTCCAGCTTCTGCGCGATCACCTCAACCTCACCGGGACCCATGTCGGCTGCGACACCAGCCAGTGCGGCGCCTGCGTGGTGCATATGGATGGCAAGGCGGTGAAATCCTGCACCATGCTGGCGGGTCAGGCCGATGGCGCCAGCATCACCACCATCGAAGGCATCGCCAAGGGCGACGAGCTGCACCCGATGCAGGCCGCCTTCCGCGACAATCATGGCCTGCAGTGCGGCTATTGCACCCCGGGCATGATCATGTCGGCGATCGACATCGTGCACCGCTATGGCGGTCAGCTCGACGAGGCCACCGTCCGCGCCGAGCTGGAAGGCAACATCTGCCGCTGCACCGGCTACCACAACATCGTCAAGGCCGTGCTGGATGCAGCCGGACGCATGAAGGTCTCGCAGGCGGCCGAGTAAAGCGGCGCGCCTGGGTAGAACAAATCACCGCTGCCGCTCTCGAAGGAAAGCGCAGCCATAAAATTTCCGGTCGGGAGGACCAGACATGGGTGTTGAAGGTATCGGCGCGCGCGTCGTGCGCAAGGAAGACAAGCGTTTCATCACCGGCAAGGGCCGCTACGTCGACGACATCAAGCTGATGGGCATGACCCATGCCCATTTCATCCGCAGCCCGCACGCCCACGCCAAGGTGAAGAAGATCGATTCGTCCGCCGCGCTGAAGATGCCCGGCGTGGTCGCAGTGCTCACCGGACAGCAGATCGTCGACGACAAGGTCGGCAATCTCATTTGCGGCTGGGCCATCACCTCCAAGGACGGCAGCCCGATGAAGATGGGCGCGTGGCCGGCGATGGCGCCGGAGACGGTGCGCTTCGTCGGGCAAGCCGTCGCGGTCGTGATCGCCGAGAGCAAGAATCTGGCGCGCGATGCCGCGGAAGCAGTCGTTGTCGATTATGAAGAACTCCCCGCGGTCGCCGACGTCCATGCCGCGATCAAATCAGGCGCGCCGCAGCTTCATCCCGAAGCGCCCGGCAACCAGGTCTATGACTGGGTGATCGGCGACGAGGGCGCCACCGATGCCGCCTTCGCCAAGGCCGCCAATGTGGTGAAGCTCGACGTCACCAACAACCGCCTCGCCCCCAACGCGATGGAGCCGCGGGCGGCGATCGCCGATTACGACGCGGCGGAGGAGCACTTCACGCTCTATACGACGTCGCAGAACCCGCACGTCGCCCGCCTCGTTCTGTCGGCGTTCTACAACATCGCGCCCGAGCACAAGCTGCGCGTGATCGCTCCTGACGTCGGCGGCGGCTTCGGCTCGAAGATCTTCATCTATCCCGAGGAGATGGTGGCGCTGTGGGCCTCCAAGAAGGTCGGCCGTCCCGTGAAATGGACCGGCGACCGCACCGAGGCTTTCCTCACCGACGCGCATGGCCGCGACCATGTGACCCATGCCGAGATGGCGTTCGACGCCAACAACAAGATCACCGGCTTCAAGGTCAAGACCTACGCCAATTTCGGCGCCTACATGTCGCTGTTCTCGTCCTCGGTGCCGACCTATCTCTACGCGACGCTGCTGTCGGGCCAGTACAACATCCCGGCGATCCATGCCGAGGTGATCGGGGTCTACACCAACACCACGCCGGTCGACGCCTATCGTGGCGCAGGCCGTCCCGAGGCGAGCTATCTGATCGAACGGTTGATGGAGACGGCGGCGCGGCAGCTCAAGGTCGATCCGGCCGAACTGCGGCGGACCAACTTCATCACCCAGTTCCCGCATCAGACGCCTGTGATCATGGCCTATGACACCGGCGACTTTAACGCCTCCCTCGATGCCGCGATGAAGGCGATCGACTATGCCGGCTTCCCCGCCCGCAAGGCGCAAGCAAAGTCACAAGGCAAGCTGCGCGGCATCGGCGTGTCCTGCTACATCGAGGCCTGCGGCATCGCGCCGTCGAAGGCGGTCGGCAGCCTGGGTGCCGGCGTCGGCCTGTGGGAATCGGCCGAGGTGCGCGTCAATCCGGTCGGCACCATCGAGATCCTCACGGGCTCGCACAGTCACGGCCAGGGTCATGAGACCACATTCTGTCAGCTCGTCGCGGAGCGCCTCGGCGTTCCCGTCAGCCAGGTCTCGATCGTCCATGGCGACACCGACAAGGTGCAGTTCGGCATGGGCACCTACGGCTCGCGCTCGGCGGCCGTCGGCCTCACCGCGATCCTGAAGGCGATGGAGAAGATGGAATCGAAGGCCAAGAAGATTGCAGCCCATGCGCTGGAAGCCTCCGAGGCCGACATCGTTATCGAGAACGGCGAGTTCAAGGTGACCGGCACCGACAAGGCGATCGCCCTGCCGATGGTCGCGCTCGCGGCCTATACCGCGCACAATCTGCCTGACGGAATGGAGCCGGGTCTGAAGGAAAGCGCCTTCTACGATCCGACCAACTTCACCTTCCCGGCCGGCACCTATATCTGCGAGGTCGAGGTCGATCCCGGCACCGGCAAGACCTCCTTCGTCAACTTCGTCGCGGCCGATGATTTCGGCCGGCTGATCAACCCGATGATCGTCGAGGGCCAGGTCCATGGCGGCCTTGTCCAAGGCATCGGACAGGCACTGCTCGAGCATGCGATCTACGATGCCAACGGCCAGCCGGTCACGGCCTCGTTCATGGACTACGCCATGCCGCGCGCCGACGATGTGCCGTCGTTCAACCTGTCCCACACCACGACGCTGTGCCCAGGCAATCCCTTGGGCATCAAGGGCTGCGGTGAGGCCGGCGCGATCGGGGCGTCGGCGGCCGTGATCAACGCGATCACGGATGCGATCGGCAAGAACAATCTGGAAATGCCCGCAACCCCCGACCGGGTGTGGCGCACGATCCACGCGGCTTAAGAGAGAGGAACGAAGATGTACCAGACCACCTATCATCGCGCCTCCTCGGTCGACGAGGCCGTCAGCCTGTTCGGCGAGAGCAGCGAAGCGAAGTTTCTGGCCGGCGGCCAGACGCTGCTGCCTGTGATGAAGCAGCGCCTCGCAAGCCCCTCCGACGTCATCGACCTCGGCAAGATCAAGGAGCTGCAGGGCGTCGAATTGTCGGGCGACACGCTGACCATCAAGGCCGCCACGACCTATTACGACATCATGACGAATGCCGATGTGAAGAAGGCGATTCCCGCGATCGCCCATCTCACCTCGGTGCTGGGCGACCCTGCCGTGCGCTATCGCGGCACGATCGGCGGCTCGATCGCCAACAACGATCCGGCCGCGGACTTCCCGGCCGCGCTGCTCGCGCTTGGCGCCACCGTCAAGACCAACAAGCGGTCGATTGCGGCGGAGGATTTCTTCCAGGGCCTGTTCTCCACGGCGCTCGAAGACGGCGAGCTCATCACTGCCGTATCATTCCCGGTGCCGGCGAAGGCAGGCTACGAGAAGATGCGGCACCCGGCCTCGCGCTTCGCGCTGACCGGGGTGTTCGTCGCGCAGACCAAGTCGGGCGAAGTTCGCGTGGCCGCCACAGGCGCCTCGCAGAGCGGCGTGATGCGGGTGCCCGCGATCGAAGCCGCGCTGAAATCGAACTGGTCGCCGTCGGCGATCGACGGCGTGGCGATTTCGGCGAATGGATTGCTGGCCGATATCCACGGCACGGCGGAGTATCGCGCCAATCTCATCAAGGTGATGGCGCAGCGCGCGGTTTCTGCTGCGGGCTGATCCCGCGGCCAGCGCCTCGACACAAATTTTCCGCGGCGCGCACTTCGGTGCGCGCCGTTTTATTTTGCCGATGCGGCATGAAAACCGCTTGCCTCGCCGACGCGAAGGCGAGAAAAGTTAATCGGCCGATTAACTCGCCCCAGAAAAGAAATGTCAGAGACGGTTGCCGGATCACCGGCATCCGCCCGCGACCCGAGGAAACAACAACGTGCTCGATCAATCAGCCTCCACCTCGTCCGTCCGCACCTCCGGCCCGCTGTCGGGCTTCCGCATCGTCGAATTCGCCGGGATCGGGCCCGGCCCGTTCGCCTGCATGATGCTGGCGGACATGGGCGCCGACGTCGTCACGCTCGACCGGATCGGTGCCAAGAAGAGCATGAAGTCGGTGGCGGGACGCGGCCGCAAGGTGATCGAGCTCGACCTCAAGGACAAGACGGCGATCGCGGAGGTGCTCGATCTGCTCGCGAGCGCCGACGCGCTGGTCGAGGGCTTTCGTCCCGGCGTGATGGAACGGCTCGGCCTCGGGCCGGACGTCGTGCTCGCGCGCAATCCCAAGCTGGTCTACGGCCGCATGACCGGCTGGGGCCAGGAAGGCCCGCTCGCCAACGCCGCCGGCCACGACATCAATTACATCTCCATCACCGGCGCGCTCGCCGCCATCGGACCGAAGGAAGCGCCGGTGCCGCCGCTCAATCTGGTCGGTGATTTCGGCGGCGGCGCGCTCTATCTCGTCGTCGGCGTGCTCGCAGCGCTCCTGGAAGCGCAAAGATCCGGCAAGGGCCAGGTCGTCGACGCTGCGATGTGCGACGGCGCGGCATCGCTGATGTCGTTCTTCTTCGACATGACCACGATGGGACGCTGGACCGAAGGGCGCGACCAGAACTTCCTCGACGGCGGCGCGCATTTCTATGGTGTCTATGAATGCGCCTGCGGCCATTTCATCTCGATCGGCTCGATCGAGCCGCAGTTCTACGCGCTGCTGCGCCAGCACGCCGGCCTGACGGACGCCGATTTCGACGCGCAGATGGACCGCAAGGCCTGGCCGGCGCTGAAGGAGAAGCTCAAGGCGGTGTTCAAGAGCAAGACGCGCGAGGATTGGTGCAAGATCATGGAGGGCACCGACATCTGCTTCGCGCCGGTGCTGACCATGTCGGAGGCGACAAAGCATCCGCACATGATCGCCCGCAACGTGTTCGTCGAACGCCACGGCGTGAAGCAGCCGGGACCCGCACCGCGCTTCTCGCGCACACCATCGGCGGTGCGCGAGCCGGAGCCTGCGGAGATCGCCGCGGTGACGAAGGCGTGGAAGAGATAGGATCTCTTCTGCCGCTCACGGCGATCAGCCCGGCCGAAATCGAGGGAACTACGTCATTCGCGCCGCGCGCGCGATCTGCGATGATCCCGGTGGATCCGGGAGATTTTGCCATGGCTCTCCAGCTGCGACCGAACTGCGAATATTGCGACCGCGACCTGCCGCCAAACGCGACGGACGCGCGGATCTGCTCCTACGAATGCACGTTCTGCGCCGACTGCGTCGAGACGAAACTGTCCAACGTCTGCCCGAACTGCGGCGGCGGCTTTGCGCCCCGCCCGATCCGCCCCGCGCAGGAATGGCGGCCAGGCGTGTGCACAGCGAAGCAAGCGCCGTCGGACAAGCGGGTGCATTTGAAATACAGCGTGGAGGACGTCGCGGCGCATTGCGCGCGGATACGCGACGTGCCGCCAGAGAGGCGGTAGGCTCTCTCCACGTCATTGGGAGGAGCCCTTGCGACGAAGCAATCCAGAATCCCTCCGCGGAGAGATTCTGGATTGCTTCGCTGCGCTCGCAATGACGGAGGTCGTGGCGGCGGCGCGCCCTACTCCGCCGGCAAAACCGTCCCCTCGACCTCACCGAACCCCACGCGATAACCGTTGCCCTGGCACCAGCCGCGCATGACGAGGCTGTCGCCGTCCTCAAGGAACGAGCGCCTGGCGCCGCCGGGCAGCTCGACCGGCTCGGTGCCGTTCCAGCTGATCTCGAGCAGGCTGCCGCGCTGGTTCTTCTCCGGACCGGAGATGGTGCCGCTGCCGAGGAGATCGCCGACATTCATGGCGCAGCCTGAGGAGGCGTGGTGCATCAGCTGCTGCACCGAGGACCAGTACATGTATTTGAAATTGGTGCGGCTGATGCTGGCGGGCGCGTTGGCGCCGGCGGCCCGCAAGGAGACGTCGAGCTCGACATCGTAGTTCTGCGGCTTGGTCTGCTTGAGATAATCGAGCGGCACCGGCTCCTGCTCCGGCCCCTTCAGGCGGAACGGCTCCAGCGCCTCGCGCGTCACCACCCACGGGCTGATCGAGGTGGCGAACGCTTTCGCCAGGAACGGGCCGAGCGGCACATATTCCCATTGCTGGATGTCGCGCGCGCTCCAGTCGTTGAGCAGCACGAAGCCGAAGATCATCTCCTCGGCCTGTTGCTCGCTGAGCATGCCGCCCATCGGCGACGGCTGACCGATCACGACGCCCATCTCCAGCTCGAAATCGAGCCGCTTGCAGGGCGCAAAGCTCGGCACCTCGACATTCGGCGGCTTCAGCTGTCCGCGCGGACGCTTCACCTTCGTGCCGGAGACTACGACGGTGGAGGCGCGGCCGTTATAGGCGATCGGCATATGCAGCCAGTTCGGCTGCAGCGCGTTGTCCTTGCCGCGGAACATCACGCCGACATTGGTGGCGTGTTCTTTCGACGAATAGAAATCGGTGTAGCCGGAGACCGCGAACGGCAGATGCAGCTTGGCGTCGCGCATCGGCACCAGTGCCTGCTTGCGCAGCTCCTCGTTGTCGCGCAGCTCCGGATGATCGTGGCGCAGCAATTCGCTGATCCGTGCCCGGGTCTTTGCCCAAACCGTTGGCCCCAGCGCCATGAAGGGATTGAGCGAAGCTCCGGAGAACACGCCGAGCGGCCCGACATCGAGCCGTGAATCCTGCTCGAGCTCCCAGAGATCGAGCACGTAGCTGCCGATCGCGACGCCGACGCGCGGCGTTGGATTGGCCGCGGTCGAGAACACGCCGTAGGGCAAGTTCTGGATCGGGAAGTCGGAAGAAGGATCGACGTCGATGAAGGAGCGGAGGCTGGGGTCGTTGGGGTGGGGCACTTGTGAATCCTGTCTGAAATCGGGCAACCTTTCTCCTTCGTCATTTCGGGATGCGCCGTAAGGCGCAGGCCCGGAATCCATACTCACGATCGTGGTTATGGATTCCGGGCTCGCCGCTCCGCGGCGCCCCGGAATGACGGCAGAGAAAGCTACGGCTTGCTCGGATCGAACCGCTTCTCGAGGCCCTTCCAGCAATCGGCATAATCATCCTGCAGCGTGGAGGAATTCGCGGCATGCGCGGTGACACGTTGCGGGTAGCGGGTCTCGAACATGAAGGCCATGGTCCCGGTCAGCTTCACCGGTTTCAATTCGCCGTTGCTGGCGTGCTCGAAGGCGTCGCGATCGGGGCCGTGCGGCAGCATGCAATTGTGCAGGCTCATGCCGCCGGGGACGAAGCCTTGCGGCTTGGCATCGTAGACGCCGTAGATCAGGCCCATGAACTCGCTCATGATGTTCATGTGATACCAGGGCGGACGGAAGGTGTTCTCGGCCACCATCCAGCGCTCGGGGAAGATGACGAAATCGATATTCGCGGTGCCCGCGGTCTCCGACGGCGAGGTCAGCACCGTGAAGATCGAGGGATCGGGATGATCGAAGCCGATCGCACCGATCGGCGAGAAGGTGCGCAGATCGTATTTGTAGGGTGCGTAATTGCCGTGCCAGGCAACCACGTCGATCGGCGAATGGGCGAGCTGCGTCTTGAACAGCGAGCCGCCCCATTTCACGTAGAGCTCGGTCGGAGTGTCCTTGTCCTCGTAATGCGCGACCGGGGTGAGGAAGTCGCGCGCATTGGCGAGGCAATTGGCGCCGATCGGCCCGCGCTCCGGCAGCGTGAACGCGCCGCCGTAATTTTCGCAGAGATAGCCGCGCGCCGGCCCGTTCGGAATCTCGACGCGAAACTTGACGCCGCGCGGGATCACCACGATCTCGCCGGGCTCGGCATCGATGCGGCCGAACTCGGTGACGAGACGAAGATTGCCCTGCTGCAGCACGAACATCAGCTCGCCGTCGGCATTGTAGAAGTGCTGGTCCACCATCGACTTGGTGATGAGATAGACGTGCGCGGCCATGCCGGCTTGCGTGTCCACATCCCCCGCCGTCGTCATGGTCTGCACGCTCTGGACGAAGGTGGCGTCTTCCTTCGGGAGCGGCGTCGGATCCCAGCGCATCTGCGCGATCGGCAGATCGTATTCATGGCACGGCGCCGAGCGCCACAGGCCGGCGTCGACCTTCTCGAAGCGGCCGGAATGTTTCACCGACGGGCGGATGCGGTAGAGCCAGGAGCGCTCATTGGTGCCGCGGGGCGCGGTGAAGGGCGAACCGGAGAGCTGCTCGGCATAGAGCCCATAGGCGCAGCGCTGCGGCGAGTTGCGGCCGATCGGCAGCGCGCCCGGCAGCGCCTCGGTCTCAAAGCTGTTGCCGAAGCCGGACATGTAGCCCGGCGTGATCTGGGCCGAGCTGCGGATGATCTGATCAGGCGAGGT
Organism: Bradyrhizobium nanningense; assembly: GCF_004114535.1. Classification (GTDB taxonomy): domain Bacteria; phylum Pseudomonadota; class Alphaproteobacteria; order Rhizobiales; family Xanthobacteraceae; genus Bradyrhizobium; species Bradyrhizobium nanningense. The sequence goes on along the minus strand of NZ_LBJC01000018.1, from coordinate 59,946 downwards.
GTTGATGTTCATGACTATCCTCCTCCTTGCAAGGCAGCCCACATTTCCTGGTCGCGCTTGTCGGTCCAGATCACGGGATCGTCGATCCCAGACGCCTCGTCATAGGCGCGCGACACGTTGAACGGCAGGCAATGCTCGTAGATGGCGAAGCTGGAAAATTTCGGATCCATCACCTCGCGGGTCGCCGCCATCGTCTCCTTCAGCGTCCGGCCCTTGGCGACCGAGATTTCGGCGGCACCATAGAGCGAGCTGACGAAATCGCGCGTCATCGCGATGGCCTCGCGCACCGTCGCCGTCCCCTTCAGCGCGTCGCCGCGGCCCGGCGCGATCGCCTTGGGATTGAAATTGCGAATCTCGTTCAGCGTCATCGGCCATTCGCGCAAATGCGCATCGCCGCAATAGCAGGCCGAGTGATATTCGATGAGGTCGCCGGAGAACATGACTTCGGCATCAGGCACCCAGGCGACGATGTCGCCCGAGGTGTGGCCGGCGCCGAGCTGCATCAGCCGCACCTCGCGCTTGCCGAGATAGATCGACATCTCGCCTTCGAAGGTCAGCGTCGGCCAGGTCAGGCCGGGAATGCTTTGGGCATCCTGGAACAGGCGCGGAAAGCGGCCATATTCGGAATCCCAATCCTGCTTGCCGCGCTCTTCGATCAGCCGATAGGTCTCCTGCGAGGCGACGATGCCTTGCGCGTGATAGGCCGAGGCGCCGAGCACACGCACGGCGTGATAGTGCGACAGCACGACATATTTGATCGGCTTGTCGGTGACGGTGCGGACACGCTCGATCACCTTGTTCGCCATCGCCGGCGTCGCCTGCGCGTCGAACACCAGGCAGCCGTCGTCGCCGACGATCACGGCCGTGTTCGGATCGCCCTCGGCGGTGAAGGCGTAGAGATCGGTACCGATCTCGGAGAAGGTGATCTTCTTCTCGGCGAGATCGCCGGTGGATGCGAAGTTCTTCGCCATCAATTCGTCCTTTGAGCTTTGCTTTGAGTGCTTGGGGGTTATTGTTGTTGCTGTTGTTGCTGCTGGCCGTCGATCATGCGGCGCCTGGCGAGCCCGATCGCCTCACGCAGCACATCGATATCGCCGATATGATTGGCGAGGATCAGCACCAGCGCCGAATCGAGATCCGCACTTTGCTCCTCGGTGAGGCCGCGATGCGCCTCGACGACGGCGCGAAAGGCATCGTCAGGTCGCACGAAATTGGAGCTGGTGGACAACGGCATGCAAAACCTCGATTCAAGCCTTCAATTCAAACCTTGGGCGCGGGACAGCGCCGCAGCGATGGCTTCTCGCGTCGGATGGCGGAAGCGCGCCGCGACATAGCCGTCGGGCCTGAGCAGATAGGCCGTGCCGGGCTCGGCATCATAGCGCTTCGCGACAAGGCCTGAGGGATCGGCAAGTCCGCTCCCACCGCCGATCCGGACCTGCTTGACGCCAGCGGGCGGATCGATCGCTGCGCCATTGCTGAACGACAGCAGGGTGAAGTCCGTTCCACCGTCGCGGAATGCATCCGTCAGGTAGGCCTGCTCGGCAATCGGCGCATCGAGCATGGAGCAGCCGGGAGACGGCCCTCCGCACCAGGCATCCGCGTCCGGCGACGACAACGGCGAGTCGTAGCTGCACGGCACCGACAGCCGCCCGCCATTGACCATGCGTTTGCCGAACTCGGTCTCCTTGGCGAGCGACAGCACCGCCTTGCGCAGCCGCGCTTCCTGATGCGAGTTCGGCGCCATGAAATCGGTCGAACGGGTGGATTCGCGGATGTTCTCGTCGGCCGCCATGCTGCGCTCGGCATGATAGCTTTCGAGCAGGCTCGCGGGCGAGATGCCGCGCAGCACGCGATCGAGCTTCCAGGACAGATTTTCGGCGTCCTCGAGCCCCGAATTGGCGCCGCGCGCACCGAACGGCGAGACCTGGTGCGCGGAATCGCCGGCGAAGATCACGCGGCCATGGATGAAGCGATCCATCCGCCGGCACTGGAATTTGTAGAGCGAGATCCACTCGAACTCGAACTTGTCGTGACCGAGCATGCGCGCGATCCGCGGCCGCACATTCTCGGGCTTCTTCTCGAGAACCGGATCGGCATAGCGATTGAGCTGGAGGTCGATGCGCCAGACGTCGTCGGGCTGCCGGTGCAGCAGCGCGGAGCGGCCGGCATGGAACGGCGGATCGAACCAGAACCAGCGTTCGGTCGGGAATTCCGCGGTCATCTTGACGTCGGCGATCAGGAACTGGTCCTCGAACACCTGGCCGGCAAATTCCGCCCCGACCATCTGCCGCAGCGAAGATCGCGCGCCGTCGCAGGCGATGACGTATTGCGCGTGCAGGCGGTAGGCGCCCTCCGGCGTCTCGATCGTCAGCGCCACGCCGTCGTTGCGCTGCTCCAGCGCCGTCACCTTGTTGCGCCAGCGCAGGTCGACCTCGGGCAGATCCTGGATGCGATCGACCAGATAGGCCTCGGCGTAATATTGCTGCAGGTTGATGAAGGCCGGCCGCTTGTGGCCGTCTTCAGGCAAGAGATTGAACTGATAGAGCTGCGAGTCGCCGTGGAAGATGCGACCGACGCTCCACACCACACCCTTGGCGACCATGCGGTCACCGACGCCGAGCCGGTCCCAATATTCCAGCGAGCGCTTCGAGAAGCAGATCGCGCGGGAGCCCTCGCCGATGCGGTCGGCGTCATCCAGAAGGACGACGCGCTGGCCGCGTTGGGCGAGATCGATCGCAAGCGACAGCCCGACCGGGCCGGCCCCGACAACCACGACCGGATGCTCGGCCGGGCTTTGGCCGGCGCGATCCTGATCGGGATGGCGGCGATAGCCGAACTGGGTCTTGGCCTGATGCGTCTTGACCTGAAGTGTGGTGGCCTGCGCCATACTCGAACCTCGGCTCTGGTCAGGAGAGCACTGATCTGCTAGATAGTCTCACGTGCAACTATTTTGGACCGGAGCCGGCCGGCCGTCAACTGGAATTCGGAGCGCTCCCCGTGGCAAGGACATCCAGCGACATCGCACTGAAGACGCGCGAGGCCGATGAGGCCTCAGTGCGGCGAAAGGCCAGGCTCGATCTGTTCAAGTTCGTGCCGTTTCGCCTCAACCGGCTCGCAGCCGAAGTCAGTTCGGCGCTCTCGATCGAATATCAGGACCGGCACGGTCTCGACATCCCGGCTTGGCGCGTGATCGCCACGCTCGGGTTCCGCAACGATGCCTGCAGTGCGCAATACATCGCGCAATGCACCCGCACGCACAAATCCACCATCAGCCGCGCAGTGACCACGCTGCTCAACGAGGATCTGATCGAGCGGGTCGAGAACCAGGCCGACCGCCGCGAATTCCGCCTGCAACTGACGACGAAGGGCCGCGCGCTCTACGAGAAGCTGTTTCCGCAATTGCTACGGCGCGAGGACGAGATCCTCGCCTGTCTCTCCGCGCAGGAGCGCAAGCAGCTGTCCACCCTGCTCGGCAAGATCGAGCAGAGCCTCGACCTGATCCAGACCAGCAAAGAGGCCGACGCGAAGCAGGCGTATTAGGGCGCGCACCTCTAAAGCGGACATCGACGAAGCACAGGCCAAGCTCCGCGAAGGGCCAATAGGAGACATACTCCTTGAAGTTTCCACCCAATTTGATCTCTACTTACGGGAATCTTTGGGGGGACGTCGTGTCGGCGCCGCAATATTCCCGTCGCAAGGCTGTGTCATCGCTGGCTGCTACAGTCGCTTGTGCGTTTGCCGGTCCCATTCCCGCAACCGCAGAACCAGTTTCCCCCGGCGAGACGCAAGACTGCGCCGGTCCGATTTTCTCAACAACAGGTCCAAACGCCGAGCTTTACGGCGCCAAAGATGGTTATCCTCTTCCCGACATTGCGGAGGCGCGGAGGCAAGGCGACCCTTGGGAGCCAAAATATCGTGTCGGCGCATTCACTCATATCGATCACATCTATCCAACGCGGCTCGTCAGGCAAGCTGTGACGCCCTGGAAGTTCAAGTGCTCGAGGGCAGACGTTTACTACAATTTTCAGGGAAGCAAGTTTTCGCCCCTCGACTACATGTCGCGCAATCCAGCCACTGGCCTGCTGATCGCCAAGGACGACCAGATTATCTTCGAGGGCTATCAGTACGCGCGAACTGATCAAGATCGGTTCGTATCCCAGTCGATGGTCAAGACGATAACCGGACTGTTGATCGGGATCGCCATCTCGGAGGGGGCGATTAAGTCGGTCGATGATATCCCCGAAAGTTATGTACCGGGTTTTATGGGTAGCGAGTACGGCAGGACGCCAATTCGCGATCTGCTGCACATGTCCTCAGGCGTCGATTTCGGTGAAACAAGAGACGGAGGGCGTGACCTCAATCGCCTGTGGAACGGCATGGGGATCGCGTTCCCGGACTCAAAGTTGGGCACGGTCAAGAGCATTGTGCAATTCAATCAGCGTGTCGCCCCGGCGGGAACGAGATTTTACTACGCGAGCATAGAAGCCGACGTGCTCGCCATGGTGCTTCACGGTGCTGTCAACAAGTCGGCGTCTGACTATCTGCGCGAGAAAGTGTGGGAACCGATCGGCGCGGAAGCGGATGCCAATTGGCTGGTAGACGCAGAGGGATTCGAACTGGGGCACTTTGGCTTCAATGCCGTTCTGCGCGATTACGCCCGGCTAGGGCGTTTGCTGGCGCATGATGGCGCATGGGATGGCAAGCAGATCGTTCCGACGCAATGGATGATCGATGCGACCACCGTTCGAGCTTCGGATGACTATCTGCGACCGGTCGTGGCGACGAAGAGATTTGGCTACGGTTATCTCTTGTGGCTGTTTCCCGGTGAGAGGCGGCAGTTCGCGTTGTTAGGATTCAAGGGCCAGTATATTTGCGTTGATCCGACCTCTAAGATCGTCATGGTGCACACTGCAATTGAGGACCCGGTACATCGAGGCGAACCATGGGCTCTATGGTCTGCACTGGTCGATCAGCTAGGCTGATAATAGCTCGGGACAAGCTCGACATCGACCACTTTGGGTCAAAAGCTGCCGTCAGGCAGGCTGCCGCGGTTGGTCCGCTATGGGCCACATGCGGGCGCCGCGGCCACGTTGGTCCGTTCGCACCCCGCAAGCCGACGTCAGGGTGTAGAAACAGAGAAGCAGCTAACGGCCATTCGCGACATTCTAGCGGTGCGCCGACGAGTTCCGGTCTACCCCGATAGGCAAGACATAACTCATTCGTGAACCGCCACAGGGCGACCGCTGTCCTTGCGAGTGAACACAAGGGACGGCAAGGGCGACCAACCCTACAGCGGGAAGACTTGCCACAGCGCCTGCCTCCGGCTGCATGTCAGGACGTTCGAGGCAGCATTCCCGTTCCGGGAGGCGCGATATGCTGCAGTTGAAAGACAAGGTCGGACGGTTCGCGACGACAGGGCGCAGCTGCCAGAACTGGAAAAAGGATCAGGAGCTGGTCATTTCGCTGCTCAACAAGATCGCCATTTCCGACGGCGGCGCCGAGAACACGCTCAAACCACAGATGGTCGTGACCGGTCATGCCAGCGACGGCCTTTACAACTCGATTCTGTACTTCCAAAAGAAGAACTTTCCCGGCACGCCCGACGGCTATGTTCGGCCTGCCGGCCCGACATTCAATCGGCTCGTTGAACTGTCGACGAAGGCGGCGGCCAAGCCCGCCCCGCCAAAGGGCCAGTGGGACGCAATCGCGACTCCTTCGGTCGATGCTGCACTTCGCAAAGGCCTCATCGACGATTCAAAGCTGGACTACGCAGAAGTCGTTGACATCATCCGGGCTACCGTCGCAGACGGCATGGTCACCGCATTCGAGCTGGACGACCTGACCACCATTGCGAACACCTCCAGAACGCTCTCCCCCACCTCGAAAAAGCTCATCACGCTCTTCATCGGAGAAGAATACAAGGAGAAGCGGGGAATCGGACCGTACGATCTCAATTCCGACCAGAAAAAACTAGCCGCGGAAATGGTCTGCGATTTCCTGAAAAATACGAGGACGACGTTCTTTCCGAAGCTCGACCCACACCGGGTCGGCATAGGTATTCTCAGGCGCATTGCGAAGCCGAGCCTCATCAATCAAGATCAGGGAAGTCTGTGCGGGCCATCCGCCCTGATGTTCGGCTACGCGTCCGACAAGCCAGGGTCTTACGCGCGCTTCGCGATCGATCTCTATCAGAAGGGGCAGGCGAACCTTGGCCGCCTGCTGATCAAGCCGGGAAAGGATGTGAGGAACTTCACGCCACCCTGGTCGCTGGACCACGTCGACTGGCTGACATGCGCCTCCATACGCGATTCGGAGAATTGGTTCCTCGATTTCGACGACACAGGCAAGATCAGCGATCTTGCGGGTGTCACCCTGCCGAGCGAAATGGAGCAATGGTTTCGCAAGGCAGGATACCGGGACGTGCGCGAGAATACCAACATTTCGCGATTCAACAAAGACATCGACGATGTAAACGAAGCCAACCGGCTGCTCGACAGCGGATATCGCGTATGTCTTTTCATAAGCGCCAATATGATCGACTATGACGACCAGTCCGATAAAGGCTCCGCACTTACGATGCACTGGGTCGTGCTGCGCGAGAAGATACAAGTGATGAACGGGTACGTGAAGGCGAAGGTCTTCTCGTATGGCGATGGAGACTATTTAATACCGCATCCGCAGGAAAAGACCGGTGCCGTCAAGCCCCTCGCCGTTGGGGACTTTCTTATGAATTTCTATGGGTACGTTGCTGCCAAGGGGTGACCGGGGCCAGAAGCGCCGGAGGCATGACGATGCTGGTCACGCACGAGATGGCCTCCTCCGCCGATGTCTCGACCCGCGTCGGCTTCATGAATGCCGGCATCATGGCCGAGGATCGGCACGCCCGGGGAAACCATCCGCCAGCCGCGCAGCGACCGCCTGAAGGTTCAAAATTTCGCGTTGACGGTCCGAACTGGAACAGGAGAACCGGACATGGCCGCTTTCCAAGAGGTTTTCCGCCGCTCCGGGATCGATGAGCGCCGCAGCCCGCCAGGCATGGTGGTGCCGTTCGGCGGCTCCAACATCGTGGCGCTGATCGATCCCGGAAGAAAACTCAAAGTCGATCCCAGCGCCCATGCCCTCGGGATCAAGGAGATCGATGGCGCCGATACTCTTAGACGCGTCATGCAGGCCAGAGACACCTTCTCCGCACCCGACATCGATCCGCAGCTCAGGGCGGCGTCACTTCCCGCCACCTTCAATGGCGATGCACGGTTTTTCGAAATCAATGGCCGGATCAAGCCGATTGGCTTTCCCGGTCTGGAGGTGGTGGCCCGGTCGGCCGGCCGGAAGATCGAAGCCAAGCTCCATGTCGTCGTGCTGCCGGAGATCAAGATCAAGGTGGCGTTCCGCAACGTCATGATTCCGGGGAGTGGCGGCGCTCCGACGTTTCACGCCAAGAAACCCTGCAGCGAGCAAGATGAACTGCTGACGATGAACAATATATGGAAGCCGCAGGCCAACATCCGCTTCGAGCGGGTGCCAAGCGACTGGCTCTTCATCGACGACACACAGGCCGCCGTCAAACAGGAGCTCGCCAGCGCGACCGGCATGAAGGATGCGAGTCTTGCGACCTTTCCCGATGTGGTCGATGTCGAAAAACTGAAGAGCTTCTTCGCCAAACACAAAGTTCAGGGCGCCCACCTAACCATTTTCTGTGTCGATAAGCTTCGGTCCAATGGCTCCTTCCCCAATGGCTCGTTTGCTCGATCGCTGGACCTTGCCTTTATCAGCTCGCAACGCGGGCCTAACACGTCTGCCCATGAAGCCGGGCATTTTCTCGGCTCCTACTCGAAGAGCGCGACCAAACCTTGGGACAGCAACGGCCACACACTGGAGACCGATCCGAAGACCGGAAAGGAAAACAGGGCGGAAGACATCAAGATGCTGATGCGCGACGGAGGCGCCGGGTGGAAAATTCCGTTTAATCTCGTCAAGGAGTTCCGCGACTTCCCCGGCTAGCATCCGAAGATCGGACAGAGGCTGGAAATCACTCCAGACGTTGAATGCACCTTGGGTCTAAAGCAGCGGCTGGGGCGAGTAAGTCAGGTCTACTGCCAATGGTAGACATCCAAATCGGCCCAACTTTATTCAGCTAAGGGCCAGATTCGGACTAGACTTATTGATCACTTCGTCAGCGCGCGGCAGCAACGATTCACGGCGCGTCTGCTGTTCCGACAAGACGAGCCTCAAACGCCCTTAGCGTGATGCTCAGTCCATTTGCGCCAATGGGTCGGCTGAATGTCGATGCGCGTTCTGTTGGAAACATCGACCAAGTCGGCCCCGAGTCTGCGGCACGGGTACGGTAGCGGAACAATGATTTCATCGTAGTCTATCACACAGACTTCGAGGTCTTGTCCGTCAGGTGGCGGCATTGAGACAGGCAACCATGCAGAATCTGAAGGAATATGAGTCACGATTGGCACTCCCATACAAGCAACGCGACAACCCGTGACGTATCACCCAGACAGTGAAATTGCTTTGACGCTAGACGCTCTTTGGCTGGCGATCTCGGTGCTCAGGGCTTCGCGGCGGTGTTGACCGATGCGTTCGAAGTTCCGGTTGTTACAGGTGGCGAATTCATCATTTCAAGGCTTGTTTTCACAAGACTTGTTCTCATCACTGCCCACGCCAAGCACATCGATGCGAACAGGCATATGATGGCGAATAAACCCGTGTAGCCTGGATCTTTGCGACGGATCCCAGTCGTCGTTTCATACATATGCATAATCCTCACTCCCTGAAGAGTTTTGAGGATTCAGCCGAATATCATCGCGCGCTGCCGCTGATGTAGTGCTCCAACTGCTCGATCACGAATTCCCGATCACTGATGATGCTCTTGACCAGGTCACCAATCGAAACGATGCCGAGCAGCGCGCCATTTTCGGTCACCGGCAGATGACGCAGGCGCTTCGTGGTCATGAGCGCCATGCATTCCTCGATTGATTGGTCGGGCCCAACGCATACGACGGTGCGTTCCATGATGTCGTCGACTCGCGTCTGTGGCGACGCACGCCCCTTCAAGAACACGTTGCGAGCGTAGTGGCGTTCCGTGACGATGCCGACTATTTTGCTGCCGTCCAGCACGACCAACGAGCCGACGTCTTTGTCGGCCATCATCCTAATTGCGTCGTAGACTTTGTCGCCGGGACGGACAGACCATACCCGATGGCCCTTATCTCCTAGGATATCACGGACAGTCGTCATAGTCGCACCCGAGATGGCGTAAAACATCGCATGAAATCCGCTCGCAATTATTGACAGAGATCAAAGCGATCTCATCATGGGACGCCTCTTTGGGAAGCTAACCTTACCTCTGCCGCCGACGATCGGGATGTTGTGCACCGCAGTGATTCTGGTAGCCCGACTTCCGCAAGGGGTCGAAAGCGGCGGTCGGGGCGACGACGGTCCCCCGTCGGCTCGCCCTTCGAAAGCCGGCATCTGGGATTTATAAGCACGCGCCCGAGTTGACCGGAGAGGTGCGCAGGCGCCGTCTTGCAGTCGAAGCTTCGCGTCTCCGCAAGAACCATGAAGGCCCTGGTGCGACATCCCGGCCTTCATCCTTCGAGACGCGCGCAAGAGCGCGCTCCTCAGCATGAGGGTCCGCTTACGCTATTTCGCGAACGACCGTGATGGCGGCAGATGCAGCGCGAAGGCGTCGACCTTGTCGCTGGCACGCGGATAGATCTCCGTCACGATCGGATCGTGGCCGGGGATGAATCGGTCAGGATGACCGGCGAGGCGCTCGATCGTCTCCCAACCTGCCGCCATGTCGCCGATATTGTAGACGATCGGGAACGGGCTCCGGCGCTGCAGATTGGCGTAGTAATGCGCGGCATCGGACGCCAGCACCACCGGGCCACGCGCGGTTTCGACCTTGACCACCTGCAAGCCGTCGGAATGGCCGCCGACACGGTGCACGGTGACGCCGGGCGCGATCTCGCCGTCGCCCGAATAGAAATTGACGCGCTCGCCATAGACATGGCGCACCATCTGCGTGACGTGTTCGACCGAGAACGGATGACGCAACAGGCCGTTGCACATGCAGCGCCCCGTGGCGTAGGCCATCTCGCGCTCCTGGAGATGGAAGCGCGCATTCGGGAAACGATCGAGATTGCCGGCATGGTCGTAATGCAGATGCGTCACGACGACGTCGCGAATGGCGGGCGCCGCGACGCCAAAACGCTCCAGCGCATCGACCGGATTGAGCGTCAGCTTGCGTGCCCGCGCGCTGGCCTCCTCGGCATTGAAGCCGGTGTCGACCAGAATGTCGCGGCCGCCCCCGCGAATCAGCCAGACGAAATAGTCGAGGTCCTGCGCCGCGCTGTCATGCGGATCGGGAGCCAGGAAGTTCATGCTGGGAGTGCGCGGCGACATCGTCGCATAGCGCAGGGCGTAGATCTCGTAGGCGTTTCCCATGGTTTTTGCTTTGCTTTTCTAAGTAGACCTTCCGGGACGATCCTATGCAACAAGCCATTGTCCGCCGCAAAGGTCAAACAGCGCGCGGCGCGGCAGAGGCGGCGCTTCAATGTGAGACTCATCACATTTTCGTCGCCGTATTTGCCCTAACGTACCGCGGATAGGATCGAGCCGGATCGCGTCGAGCACAGCCATGACAACCTGCTTATTCCCCTTGCGGCGCGTCCAGGCGTTGCGGTCAATCGTCGCGATAACGCCGTATCTCCAAGCGGTTGACGCCCCCCGTCCCCGGTTTGATAATGCGGGACGCGTAAGTTAAGGTCGCCGCGGCGCAAGCTGGAACGGCGCCTTTTTGGCTGGACCGCGCTGATTATGAAAATTCGCTTCTTTCTTCTTCTGCCCTTGCTCGTCTCGCTCGTCCCGACTGCCCCCTCGCTTGCGGCCGGTGACCGGTTTGCGCTGGTCATCGGCAATGCCAAATATCCGGATGCGGATGCCCCGCTGAAGGAACCGATCAACGATGCGCGTGACGTTGCCGACGAGCTCAAGCGCGACGGCTTTGCGGTCGAGATCGGCGAGAACCTGACCGGCGACGGCATGCGCCGCGCCTTCGACAAGCTCTACGGCAAGATCAAGCCGGGATCGGTGGCGCTGGTGTTCTTCAGCGGCTTCGGCATCCAGTCGGCGCGCCAGAGCTACATGCTGCCGATCGATGCGCAGATCTGGACGGAATCCGACGTGCGCCGCGACGGTTTCAGCCTCGAGACCGTCCTCGGCGAGCTCAACACCCGCGGCGCCGGCGTCAAGATCGCACTGATCGACGCGAGCAGGCGCAATCCGTTCGAGCGCCGGTTCCGCAGCTTCTCGGCCGGCCTGACTCCGGTCATCGCGCCGAACGGCACCTTGGTGATGTATTCAGCGGCGCTGGCCTCGGTGGTCTCGGACGCCGGCGGCGATCATAGCCTGTTCGTCCAGGAGCTTCTGAAGGAAATCCGCGTCCCCGACCTGATGGCCGAGGAGACGCTGAACCGCACCAAGATGGGCGTGACAAGGGCTTCGCGCGGCGAGCAGGTGCCGTGGATATCCTCTTCATTGGCCGAAGATTTCTCGTTCAGCCCGGGAGCCGGCGGATCGCGTCCGGCACCGGCGACGTCGCCTGCGCCTCCCGCGCCGCCGCCGGTCGTCGCCAACAACCCGCCGCCGGCACCGCCCGCGCCACCGACACCGCCTCCGCCGCCGAAGCCGGCCGACACCGCCGCGGCACCCGCGCCTGCGCCTCCGCCCGCACCCGCGCCGGCCCCCACGCCGAAGCCGCAGGTCGAGGCTGCATTGCCGCCACCGCCCGCGCCGGTGAAACCGATCGATACCGCGCCGGCGCCGAGCACGGACAGCGGGCCGAGTGCAGCGGCCCTGGCCGACGATCCCACGATCAAGAGCCTGACCTCCAAGATTGCGGCCAATCCGGATGACGTGAATGCGCTGTACCGGCGCGGCCAGGTCTATGCCAGCAAGGGCGCCTACAACCTCGCCATCAAGGATTTCGACGACACGCTCCGGATCAACGCCAAGGATGTCGAGGCGCTGAACAACCGTTGCTGGACCCGCACCGTGGTCGGCGACCTCCAGGGCGCATTGAAGGATTGCAACGAGGCGCTGCGGCTGCGGCCGAACTTCGTCGACGCGCTGGACAGCCGCGGGCTCGTCAACCTCAAGTCGGGCGCGGTCAAGAACGCCATCGCCGATTTCGATGCGGCCCTGAAGATCAACCCGCGCCTGACCTCCTCGCTCTACGGACGCGGCCTCGCCAAGCAGCGCAACGGCTCCACCCAGGAAGGCGCGCTCGATATCGCCAACGCCAAGGCGATGGATCCGAACATCGTTCAGGAATTCGCAAGCTACGGAGTGCGCTAGTATTTTTTGGGTTGAGGCGGTCGAAGCCTCGAACCTTGAACAGCCCAAGGAAGACTAATGGGCGGATGCCGCAACAGGTCTTTTCCGAGGCCCGTTGCTGGAATTTGGAAGCGCGCGAGCTGACTGCGCAGGAGGGACTGGCTATGAGATTGGCTGCAAAGGGACTGACCGCGATCCTGTCCATCATCACTCTTGGCGCCGTCCTGTCGCTGCCGGCCTCGCCCGCATTCGCCGGCGACGACGGCAACAGCAAGAACGTCACCGAGGACGACATCGTCCGCGCACTGGCACCGGCGCCGAAGAAGCCTCTGACCCGCGGCCTCTCGATCGCCCCGCAGGCCGATCCCGCGCCGAACGCGACGGAGACCAAGCTGATCCAGTCGGTGCGCGGCCGCTCGACGCGTTCGCTGTCGTCGACCGAGCGCGAGGAGATCGCGTCAGTCGCCAAGGACAAGCCGAACATCGATCTCGAAATCACGTTCGACTACAATTCCGCCAATATCAGCGCCAGGTCGATGCCATCCGTGCAGGCGCTCGGTCGGGCGCTGACCAGCCCCGACCTGAAGGGCTCCACCTTCGTGGTTGCCGGTCATACCGACGCCGCCGGCGGCGAAGCCTACAATCAGGACCTGTCGGAACGTCGCGCGGACGCGATCAAGCGCTACCTCGTCGACAAGTACAGCATCTCCGCGACCGACCTCGTCACCGTCGGTTACGGCAAGAGCAAGCTGAAGAATCCGAGCCAGCCGATGGCGGAGGTCAACCGCCGCGTGCAGGTCGTCAATATGGAAAACAAGACCACCGCAGCGAAGTGAGCACGACGTAATCCTTTGAAATGACCAGTCGTGATGTGGTGTAAAGTCTCGCTCCTAAAGCGCGTCCCGCAGCCTTGCGGGACGCCGCTTTGTTTCAGGGAAACGCGTTTCATGGGCCTCGCGCGGATGGCCGTGAGCCAGGCCAGGATGATCCGGCGATGAATCTCTCCGAATATCTCAAGCCTGCCGGAACCGTGCTGTTCGTGGTCGCACTTGGCGTCGGCTATTATCTGTTCGAGCATCGCAAGCGCCCCGAGCCGAAGGAGACGCAAAGCGAGGCGCTCGTCATCGTGACGAAGTCGACCAATGCCTGCTTCTCCGACCTCGTGCGCGTGACGGGCTTCTTCGTGCCGCGTCGCGAGGCCGTGGTCATCGCCGACCAGGAAGGCTCCAAGGTCACCGACCTCCTGGTCGCCGAGGGCGCGGTCGTCGCCGACAACCAGGAGCTGGCGCGCCTGACCGCGCCGCCGCAGATCCCGGGCCAGCCGCAGCGACCGGGCCCGCAAGGTCCGATTTCGCTGAAGGCACCTGCGCCGGGCCTCGTCACCGAAGTCCGCACCATCGTCGGCGCGCCGGCCTCGCCGCAGGCCGGTCCGATGTTCCGCATCGCGGTCAACAACGAGATCGAGCTCGATGCTCAGGTCCCGGCGGTGCACATGCCCAAGCTCAATTCCGGCGCCACCGTGCGCATCAGCCGCGATGACGCGCCCGATTTGATCGGCCGGGTCCGGCTGGTTGCGCCCGAGATCGACCGCGCCACGCAGCTCGGCCGCGTCCGCATCAGCGTCACCAACAATCCCTCGCTGAAGGTCGGCGTGTTCGCGCGCGCCTCGATCGACGCCAAGCGAAGCTGCGGCGTCTCGATCCCCAAGACCGCGATCGACCATCTCACCATTCAGGTCGTCAAGGGCAACACGATCGAGACGCGTAAGGTGCGGGTCGGACTGTCGTCCGACAGCGCGACGGAAATCCTGGAAGGGCTCGAGGTCGGCGAAATCGTCGTCGCCGATGCCGGCTCTTCGCTCCATGACGGCGACCAGATCAAGACCATGTTCGCCGATGAACTCGATCGCACGCGGGTACGCTGATGGCTCTCAATATCTCTGCTTGGTCGATCCGTCATCCGCTGCCGTCGGTCGTCTTCTCGATCATTCTGCTGATCCTCGGCTGGGTCTCCTTCACCAAGCTCGCAGTGACCCGGCTGCCGTCGGCCGACATTCCCGTGATCTCGGTCGTGGTCTCGCAATTCGGCGCGGCACCCGCCGAGCTCGAATCCCAGGTCACCAAGACGGTCGAGGACGCCGTCTCCGGCGTCGAGGGCGTGCGGCACATCACCTCCTCAATCACCGACGGCGTGTCGGTCACCACGATCCAGTTTGCGCTGGAGACCAACACCGACCGCGCCCTGAACGACGTCAAGGACGCGGTGACGCGCGTGCGCTCCAACCTGCCGCAGAACGTCACCGAGCCGCTGATCCAGCGCGTCGACGTGATCGGCCTGCCGATCGTCACCTATGCCGCGATCTCGCCCGGCAAGACGCCGGAGCAGCTCTCCTATTTCGTCGACGACGTGGTCAAGCGCGCGCTGCAAGGCGTGCGCGGCGTTGCCCAGGTCGAACGCATCGGCGGTGTCGAGCGCGAGATCCTGGTCTCGCTCGACCCGGACCGTTTGCAGGCCATGGGCCTGACCGCCGTCAATGTCAGCCAGAGCCTGCGCGGCACCAATGTCGACGTCGCCGGCGGCCGCGCCGAGATCGGCAAGAACGACCAGGCGATCCGCACGCTCGCGGGCGCCAAGACGCTGGGCGACCTTGCCGGCACCATGATCCCGCTGTTCGGCGGCGGCGAGGTCCGGCTCGACGATCTCGGCACCGTCACCGACACCATCGCCGACCGCCGCACCTTCGCCCGTTTCAACGGCGAGCCGATCGTCGCGCTCGGCATCAAGCGCTCCAAGGGCGCCAGCGACGTGAAGGTGGCCGAGGCCGTCCAGAAGCGCATCGACGCGCTCAAGGCCGCCTATCCCGACGTCGACCTGAAGGTGATCGACACCTCGGTCGAATACACCAACGGCAATTACCACGCGGCGATCTCGACCCTGTTCGAGGGCGCCATCCTCGCCGTCGTCATCGTGCTGCTGTTCCTGCGGGACCTGCGCGCCACCATCATTGCCGCGATCTCACTGCCGCTGTCGATTTTCCCGGCGTTCTGGGCGATGGATCTGCTCGGCTTCTCGCTCAACCTCGTCAGCTTCCTCGCCATCACGCTGTCGACGGGTATCTTGGTCGACGACGCCATCGTCGAGATCGAGAACATCGTTCGGCACATGAACATGGGCAAATCGCCCTATCGCGCCGCGCTCGAGGCCGCCGACGAGATCGGCCTCGCGGTGATCGCGATCTCGCTGACCATCATCGCGATCTTCGCACCCGCGAGCTTCATGTCGGGCATCGCCGGACAGTTCTTCAAGCAATTCGGCATCACCGTTTCGGTGCAGGTGTTCTTCTCGCTGCTCGCCGCACGCTTCGTCACGCCGGTGCTCGCCGCCTACTTCCTCAAGCACGGCCATCACGAGGAGCCGCCGCCCGGACGCATCTTGCGGTCCTATCACGGCATCGTAGCCTGGTCGGTGAAGCACTATTTCATCACGGTGCTGATCGGCTTCGGCATCTTCGCCGCCTCGATCTGGAGCATCACGCTGCTGCCGCAGGGATTCCTGCCGGCGCAGGACAGCGCGCGCTCGCTGCTCGCCCTCGAGCTGCCGCCGGGCACCCAGCTCGCCTACACTGAAAAGGTCACCGAGGACATCGTTGCGCGCCTGCGCAAACGACCCGAGGTGAAGAGCATCTTCGTCGACGGCGGGCGCGTCCCGCCGGGCACGCAGGAAGTGCGGCGCGCGTCCCTGATCATCAATTACACGCCCAAGAATGCCCGCGACATCACCCAGCGCGAGCTCGAGTTCTCGATCAGCCAGGAACTGGAGAACATTCCCGACATTCGCTTCTGGTTCCTCGACGAGAACGGCCTGCGCGCGATCTCGCTGGTCGTGACCGGCGTCGACGCCAACATCGTCAACAATTTCGCGAGTGAGCTCGCGACGCAGATGAAGCGGATTCCGACCATCTCCAACGTGATCTCGGAAACCACGCTGGAGCGGCCCGAGCTGCGCGTCGAACCGCGCGCGGATCTCGCCGCGCGGCTCGGCGTCTCGACCGAAAGCCTGTCGCAGACCATCCGCGTCGCCACCATCGGCGATGTCGGACCCGCGCTCGCCAAATTCGACGTCGGCGACCGATTGGTGCCGATCCGCGTGCAGCTCGAGGATGCCGCCCGCGGCAATCTGAAGACGCTGGAACAATTGCGCGTGCCGCTCGGCGAGCACGGCGAGAAGGGCGGCGTGCCGCTCTCGGTCATCGCCGACGTCAAGCTCGACCAGGGTCCGACCAGCATCAACCGCTACGACCGCGAGCGGCAGGCGACCGTCGCCGCCGACCTCGTCGGTTCGGCCGCGCTGGGCGATGCCACCAAGAAGATCTACGACCTGCCGGTGATGAAGAGCCGGCCGAAGGGCGTGAAGGTGTCGCCCTCCGGCGACGCCGAGAGCTTGAACGAACTGTCCGACGGCTTCGCCACCGCGATCACGGCCGGCCTGATGATGGTCTACGCCGTGCTGGTGCTGCTGTTCGGCACCTTCCTGCAGCCGATCACCATCCTGTTCTCGCTGCCGCTCTCGATCGGCGGCGCCATCGCGGCCCTGCTCCTCACCGGCAAGCAGCTCACCACACCGGTGTGGATCGGCATCTTGATGCTGATGGGCATCGTCACCAAGAACGCGATCATGCTGGTGGAGTTCGCGATCGAAGCCATTCACGCCGGCAAGCCGCGCGACGAGGCCATGATCGACGCCGGCATGAAGCGCGCCCGCCCGATCGTGATGACCACGATCGCGATGGCCGCGGGCATGATGCCGAGCGCGCTCGCGGTCGGCGCCGGCGGCGAGTTCCGCTCGCCGATGGCGCTCGCGGTGATCGGCGGCCTGATCTTCTCGACCATCCTGTCGCTGGTGTTCGTGCCCGCGATGTTCATGGTGATGGACGATTTCGGCGCCCTGATCTGGCGCTTCGCCAAGCGACTGATCGTGCACAGCGAGGACGCCGAGGTCGCCCGCCATCGTGGAGCTGCGCCGGCGGAAGCGGGACCAGCGCCGAAGACCATCGTGCATCCGGCGGCGGAGTAATCGCGATGCCAGAAGCGCCGGACGTGCCTGCACGATACGCCGCCCATGAGCCTGACATCGCGGAAGACGTTCTTCGCTACGAGGTACGGAGCTAGCGACTTCACTCGTTCCGCGCGATCGCCGTCAGCCTGGTCATGTTCCGCAGCAGGATGCGGCCGCGCTGCAGATCGAGGATCGCCTCCTTGCGCCAGGCCTGGAGCTGACGGTTGACGCTTTCGCGGGCGGCGCCGACGAACACGCCGAGCTGCTCTTGCGAGATATGCACCTCGGAGCCGAAATCGGCGGCGAGTGCGCAGAGCCGCCGCGCCAGCCGCACCGGCAGCGGCTGCAGCACGGATTCTTCCATCCGCTCGCTCTGCCAGCGGATGCGCTGGCACAGCAGCGCGATGATCTTGATCGCGACCTTCGGCTCGCGTTCGAGGAAGCTGAGAAAATCTTCGCGCCGCAGCACGAACAATTCGCTGGCCTCGCCCGCGGTCGCATCCGCGGTGCGATTCTGGCCGTCCAGCACCGCGACCTCGCCGAACAGGTCGCCCGGGCCCATGAAGTTCAGCGTCAGCCGGCTGCCGTCGGAGGCGCCGGTCTCGATGCGGACCTGGCCGCGGCGCACGCCGAACAGCGCGTCCCCGGGATCACCTTTTTGGAACAGCAACTCGCCATTCCCCAGATGTTGGGTGTGACAGAGATTGGACAGTCGCTGGAGCTCGTCTGCACCGAGATCCGCGAACATTGCGTTCATCTTCAGAATGACCGCAAATTCGGCCTGCTTGCTCATTTCAATGTCCTTGTGAACATCCTGGTCGTCGTCTTGTCAGTTGTCTCGGCAAATCGCTTGGAACCATCACCGTCAGGATCGCGTAAAACCGCGTCGGAGAAGTGTGTCATAAGTCACATAACTTTGCAGCACCCCCTGACTATTTTTACCCGCTTGGAGCCGCTTCCTGTCCGGGGATAAACTCGGGCGTGAAGGGCGGGCAGCCGGCGGGATGCGACGCCGATTGTCCGCCGTTGGAAAGTCGACATGAGAGCAGTGAAATTCGCCGGCGTGGCTTTGGCCGCCGTCATCATCCTGATCGCAACCCTGCTGGTGGTCGGGATCCCATCCGGTTTCCTGACCACGACGATCGCCTCGCGCGTCGAGAGCGCGACCGGCTACCGGCTGTCGATCGACGGCACCACGAAGATCAGCCTGTGGCCGACGCTGAACGTCACCCTGAACGATCTCACGCTCGCCGACCCCCGAGATCGCAGCGGCATCACGCGCCTGACGGTCGACAGCGTGCAAGCCGACATGTCGCTCTCCAGCCTGTGGTCGGGCCGCCCCGAGATCAGCGAGCTCATCGTCACCCACCCCGTGCTCTACCAGCCGCTGCTGCGCGAGCGCCTGCCGAATGCGGGAGCCTCGAAGCCGCTCCCGCTCGATACGGGCGGCGCGTCCATCGACCGCGTCAAGGTCACCGACGGCGAAGTCGCATTCTCCCGCATGCGTGATCGTGTCGAGGGCCGCATCAGCGCCATCAACGCCGACGCGATGGTTGGCCGCGACCGCAAGGTCGATGTCACCGGCACCGCGCGCGTCGGCGACCACCCGACCAAGTTCGACATCAAGGCGACCGCGCCGGCGCCGCCGGCCGACCGGCCGACGATCCCGGTGGATTTCGCCATCGACATGCCCGACGTCCTCAAGTCGCAACTCACCGGTCATGCCGAGATGCGGCTGAGCGGCGACGTCGTGATGATCAACGGCGTCAACGGCAAGCTCGGCGACGGCGCGTTCAACGGCTGGGCCTCGGTCGACATCGCGAGCAAGCCACTGGTCAAGGTCGATCTCGACTTCCAGCGACTGGCGATCCCGCTGGCGAAATCGCCGCAGGATGCACCCGGGCAGCCCTGGAGCAATGCGCCGATCGACGTCTCCGGGCTCAATTATGTCGATGCGCAGTTGCGGATCTCCGCGAACGAGGCGGTGATCGGCGATGCGCGCATCACGCCGCTGGCGCTCGATGCAAAGCTCGCGGGCGGCGTGCTGAAGGCCGGCACCGCCAATCTCGGTGCCTATGGCGGCCAGGTCTCGGGCGAGGTGATCCTGGATGCGACCACCGGCGCACCGAGCTTTGCCATGCACTCCGATCTCGTCGGCGTGCGGGCGCTGCCGATGCTTCAGAGCCTTGCCGAATTCGACCGCATCGACGGCAGGCTGCAGGCCAAGCTCGCTCTGCGCAGCGCCGGCACCAGCCAGCGCGCACTGATGGCGAACATGCAGGGCACGGCCTTCGTCAATTTCCAGGACGGCGCCATCCGCGGCATCAACGTCGCGCAGATGATCCGCTCGCTGACGACGGGCACGCTGTCCGGCTGGCAGGACAACCAGAGTGCCGGTCAGGAGCAAAGCACGGACCTGTCGCAGCTCTCGGCCTCGTTCCGCATCGACAAGGGTCAGGCCGTGACGACCGATCTCAATCTGATCGGGCCGCTGGTGCGCGTCACCGGCGCCGGCACCATCGCGCTCGACACCAAGATGATGGGTTTTCGCGTCGAGCCGAAGCTGGTGATGACGACCGAAGGTCAGGGCCGCGCCAATGAACCGGTCGGCTTCGGCATTCCCGTGATGATCCAGGGCTCCTGGTCGCAGCCGCGGATCTACCCTGATATGGCCGGCATGCTGGACAATCCGGACGCCGCCTATGCCAGGCTGCGCGAGATGGGCAAGGGCCTGTTCGGTCCTGACGGCGCCGGGCTCGGCAATATTCTGGGCAGCCTTGGCAGTAATCTTGGTCTCGGCGGAGCCAATGCGCCGGGCAGCGGCAATGCGGCCGGCAACGCCAATCCGCAAGCCCCGCAGCCGGGCCAGAACAATCTGCTCGGCGGCCCGCTGGGGGAGGCGATCGGCAATTTGATTCAGCAGGGCTTGTCCAGTGGCGCGGGAAGCAGCACTGGCACCGCGCCAGGCAGTGGCCGCAGCCGCAGCCTGCCGGCACCATCCTCCACACCGGCACCGCAGGCTTCGCCCGCGGCCCCGGCTCTGGACGACCCGCCGGCCGCCCAGCAGGACAGTCAGCCCATGAACGACGTGCTGCGGCAACTGTTTAACCGGTGATTGGCGGGCTGGACTCCACGGCAATCCCTTAACCCAGCCTCCCTGCCCCCGGCTTCCTCCGAACGGATGAGGCCTGCGGCAATTCACCATGCTTCGATCCGCCCCGGCATCCACAGGGGGTAACCACGCCGGCCGGTCCCTGGCCGCGCGGCGATCCTTTGGCCCAAATTGTGATAGAACGGCCCCGCATGGGCTGACGGCCCGTAGCGCCGGCGTCGATGGCGGCGCGAGAGGATCGGGATGGCAGGAGCGGACGACAAGACACGGTTTCTGCGCGAGGGCCTGTTCGCCAAATACGTCGTCTCCCTCGTCGGCCTCGTCGTGTTCGTGCTCGCCGTCAACGGCGCGATGGAGACCTGGATCTCCTACCGCGCCACAAGGACGCAGCTGACCGACGGCCTGGAGGACAAGGCGCAAAGCGCCGCCCGACACATCGAGCAGTCGATCTCGGAGCTCGATCGCCAGATCAGCTGGGTGACGCGGGCGAGCCAGGACACTCTCGAGAAGCGCCGTGCCGATTATGCGTCGCTGCTGCACCAGGTCGCGGTCGTCAACCAGCTGTTCCAGCTCAACGGCGACGGCCGCGAGGTGCTGCGGGTCTCGCGCCAGTCGACCACGACCGGCAGCAATGCCGACCTCTCCCGCGACGCACGCTTCACCGAGACCGTCGCCCGCGGCATCAGCTATGCGCCGGCCTGGTTCGCCGACGGCACGCCCTTGATGTCGATCTCGGTGGCGCATTCCGGCTTCAATGCCGGCGTCACCGTGGCCGAGATCGATCTCAGCTTTCTCTCCGACTTCCTGTCCGACACCCAGGTCGGCAAAGCGGCGTTTGCCTATGTGGTCGATCCGCGCGGCCGCGTGCTGGCGACGTCGTCGAAGGGGCCCGAGGTCGGCAAGGATTTGTCGAAGCTGCCGCAGGTTGCGGCCGCGATCGCGCCCGGCCACGAGACCGATAGTTCGGGCACCGACTTCAACGGCCATTCGGTGATGAGCGCCGCGAGCACGGTGCCGAAGCTCGGCTGGAGCGTGCTGTTCGAACAGCCGGCCGCGCAGGCCCTGATGCCGATCCGCGACCAGCTGGTGCGTATCGCGCTGCTGATCGGCATGGGCCTGATGGTCGCGATCCTCGCCGGCACGCTGCTCGCCCGCCGCATGATCATCCCGATCACGGCGCTGCGCGACGGCGCGCACAAGCTCGGCGAGGGCGATTTCAGCCATCGCATCGACGTCCACACCTCGGACGAGCTGGAAGACCTCGCCAGTCAGTTCAACCGCATGGCCGATCAGATCCAGGAGACCTATTCGAATCTGGAGACCAAAGTCGAGGAGCGCACCCGCGATCTGGCGCAGTCGATCAACGAGCTGAAGGTGCTGGAGGAAGTCGGCCGCGCGCTCGCCGCCTCGCTCGATCTCAACGCCGTGCTGCCGACCATCGCCGCGCGCGCGATCGAGATCACCCATGCCGATGCGGTGCTGATCTACGGCTTCGACGCCGGACGGCGCCGCTTCAACCTGGTCGAGGCCGGCGGCATCGGCAAATCCGCCGACGGCGCCCATGTCACCATCGACGAAGGCGAGAACATCCTGAGCGATGCCGCCAAGAGCTGCGAGCCGATCGCGTTTGCCGATCTCGATCAGGCCGCCGAGCAGCCGCTGCGCGAGGCCGCCCTCGCGGCCGGCTTCCACTCGGTGCTGGTGGTGCCGCTGGTCGATCAGCAGGGCACGCTCGGCTCGCTGGTGGTGCTGCGCCGCGCCGGTGGCGAGTTCGCTCCCAGCATCATCGGCCTGATGCGCACCTTCGCCAACCAGGCGGTGCTGGCGATGCGCAATGCGCGCCTGTTCACCGAGGTCGATCACAAGGGCCGCGAGCTGGAGGCCGCGAACGAGACCGTGCGCGCCCAGGCCGACAAGCTGCGGATGCAGACCGAGCAGCTCAAGGACTGGAACAAGTCGCTGGAGGAGCGGGTCAAGACCCAGCTCGGCGAGATCGAGCGCATCCGCAAGCTCGAGCGCTTCCTGGCACCGCAGGTCGCACAGCTGATCGCCTCCTCCGACAGCTCCGAAGGACTGCTCACCAGCCAGCGCCGCGAGGTGACGGTGGTGTTCTGCGACCTGCGCGGCTTCACCGCGTTCACGGAAGCGACCGAGCCGGAAGAAGCGATGAACGTGCTGCGCGAATATCACAAAGCGCTCGGCGAGCTGATCTTCAAATACGAGGGCACGCTCGACAAATATGCCGGCGACGGCGTGATGATCCTGTTCAACGCGCCGATCCAGTTCGAGGACCACACCAGGCGCGCCGTGAAGATGGCGGTGGAGATGCGCGACACCATCGGCCCCTTGACCGAGCGCTGGCGCAACCGCGGGCATAGTCTGGGGTTCGGCATCGGCATCGCGCTCGGCTATGCCACGCTCGGCCAGGTCGGCTTCGAGCAGCGGCTGGAATATGCCGCGATCGGCAGCGTCACCAATCTCGCCTCGCGCCTGTGCGGCGAGGCCAAGCCCAACCAGATCGTGGTCAGCCGCCGCGTCTATGGCATGGTCGAGCCATGGGTGGAAGCGCAGCCGCTCGACGATCTCCAGCTCAAGGGTTTCAATCATCCCGTGCTGGCGATGGAGATCTTGAGCTGGCGCGAGGAGGTGGAGAACGTGGTGGATGCCACGGCGGTGCGGATGCGCAGGTGAGCGGCCCAGCAAAAAACTGAAAAACAACCCCATGCACAGTAGACGGGGTCTGCAGGATCAATGAGTTGCAAGGGGGAGCGTCCGGTCCACCATGCCCGCGACCACGGTTGTGTCAAGGAGATGAAGTAAGACTGGGCGTGCGGGTGATCACGCCCCCCGCTTCGGCCCGATCGCCTCGAACCCCGCCTTCTGCTCGTCGCTCAAGTCCGCCTCGAAATCGTCGAGCGCGTCAGCGACGCCGTTCACGGCGGCAAGCATCGTCTGCAGCCGCGCCTTTGCGGCGGTGAGGCGCGCTTGTGGCGTCGCGGCGGCCTCTGCGGGGCAGGCGCTGAGCGTCTGCATGGTGCGCAAGGTGGTGTCCTCAAGCACTTCGAAGCGGGCGCGGGCGACCTCGTCGAGGCGGAGCGTCGTGGCGATGTCGCCCGCGGGCCATTGCTGCTGCACCAGCTGCTCGTATTGACGCTGCAGCTTTTCGTCATAGCGGGGATCGCTGTCGGCGCTGCAGGCGGCGGCCGCCTGCGCGTCCTTGCTCGAATCCTTGCGCTGCATCGAGGCGAGCGCGGCGCGGCGCTCATTGGCGAGGGCATTGAGCCGGGCCTTCTGATCGTCGTCGAGCAGGCTCGTGAACTTCGAAAGCGGCGGCGCGACCGCGTCGATGGCCTTGATCATGGCCTCAACGCGCTCGCGCATCAGGCCGAGGCGCTCGGCGGCCGTGGTGGGCGCCTGCGCCGGGCAGACCGCGCGAATGGTGTCGCGCGCACTGGTCCAGGCGGATGCGAGCTCGTCGAGCGCTGCACGCTGCAATCCGTTGGGTGCGACGGCCGCGTTGATGCGGTCGACGGGCAGGCCGCCGGTGTCGCTGGCCTCGCAGAGGCTCTCCGCGGTCGGGACGCGTCGTCCGCGGCGGCCTTGCGTTGCCGTGTAGGCCGCGAGCTCGGTCGCCGCATAGGGCGCGAAGATCGCGGCATAGATATCGCCATAACCATAGAGCGAGAGGCTGGTCGCATCGCCGAAGATCACGGCATTGGTGAGATCGTCATGCGCGAACGGCCAGAACACCGGGCCGACCCAGCCATAGCTGCCGTCGGGATGACGCCACCAGCCTTGCGGACGGCGGCCGCCCTGCCAGCCCGAAAGCGCAGCTTGCGCCGTGAGCGCCGCGCGTAGGACGTAAGGATTGGCAGGCTGGCCGCGCTCGGCGCCGCGCGGGTCTTGACGAGGATCTTGCGACCTCAAGGCAGCGGAGCGGTAGTGGCCGCCCCGCACCGCCATGCGGGAATGGCGCAGGCGCGACATGCCGATCACGTGGCCGACGGCGAAACGCGCAACGCCAAGCGGACCGCCGCGCAATCCGAATTGGGCCTCGGCTCTCCCAGGCAGCAGCACGGCCGCAATCAGCAGGGTCGCGCCGGTCAGCGCCAGTCCCATGCGTCCCGACATGACCGCCGACTTGACCAATTCGGCCTCCTCCCAAGCGCGCACTGCGTCGCAGGAACATGACGCGCGAGGGAACCAATTGTTCCCGGGGGACACAGGGCAAAGCGTCGCGGACGAACTCGTAAGAGATCGTCCTGCGCAGGCGGGGAAAGGGAGCGGAAAGACCGCCCCCTCACTCCGCTTTTTGCGGCATCACAAAAGTCTGGCCGGGATAGATCAGATTGGGATTGTGGATCTTGTTGCGGTTGGCGTTGAAGATGACGGCGTAGCGGGCGCCGTCGCCGTAGGCGAGCCGGCTGAGCGCCCACAGGCTGTCGCCGCGGGAGATCACCCGGCTGCCGCCGGCTTCCGCCGGTGCGGCGTGAAGCGCGTCGGCCGGCGAGGCCGATGCAATGGTCGTGGCGGCGGGTGCCCGCGCCATGACCTTGGGTTTCCGGGCGGCTTGCCTGTCGGGCACCGACGCCAGACGCGGCGAGGCCGACGGCAGGGCGGCCACGACGTCCGATTTGACATCGACCTTCTCGGCCTGCTTCGGCTCCGGCCTGGTCTCCTGCTTTGCGACCGGGGCCGGGCGCGCGGGCGGCGGCGGCGTCTCGGCGATGGTCACCGGCATGGTCCGGTTGGACTGAGTGACCGTGCCGTCCGGCGCCTTCGCCCGCAGCGTCAATTCATAGGAGCCGGCGGGAAGCTGCGGCGGGGTCATCACGAACTGGCCCGAGGCGTCCGCAATCACCGTATCGAGCGGCTTGCCGTCGCGCAGCAGCTCGACCTTGGCACCCGGCGCGGCCTGGCCCGCGATCACCGCCGCCTCGCCGTGATCGCCGACGCGGGCCACGTCGAAACGGGGGCCGGTGTCCGCGACTGCCGGCGGCGGCTTGACCGGCGCGAGCTCGGGCAGCGCCGCGGCCTGCTTCTGGGTCTCGGCCAGCGTGGCTGCCTTGGGCTCGGGCTTGGGCTCGGGCGCCGGGACCACCGCCGGCGCCGGTTCAGGCGCAGGCGTCGGCGGCGCGCCGGCGGCCAGCTTTGGCTGGTCCGGTTTCGGCTCTTCGGGTTTCGGCTCGGGCTTGAGGTCGGCCTTGAGGTCGGCCTTGGCCTCGACTTTGGCCTCCGGCTTGGCGGCGATTGCGGTCTTGGTTCCGTCCGGCAGCAGGCGGCGCAGCTCGGTCGGGCCGATCACCAGCGCCGTACCGACCAGCGCCAGCAGGCAAAGAGCAATGAAGGCCTTGGATGCGGTGATCATCGGAAAAAACCTTGGATGGCAAATCAACCGAGGCCGGCAAGGTGCGCCGATTTGGCTGCGGCAGCAAGTCGGTCGAAGGGATGATCGCCGATCGTTCCAAGGCACCGCGGATGAACCGGCGCCGCCCCTTCGGCGTCAAATCAGCGAGGCCGCGCCGCGGCGATATTTTTGGATTTCCGATGACCCCATCTTTTCGCACTGCCCAATGGCTGGCGCTTGCCCTGACGCTCGCCGCTTCCCCCGCACTGGCGGCCTCCGGCCCGCCGCCGGGCTTCGTCCTCACCGACAACGCCGACCTCGCCTTCACCTCGCCCGACGGCGCCACCAAGCTCGAGCAGTACATGAAGGACAGCGAAGATCTTTTCGGCGTCAAATGGCAGGTCTGGGCGCGACGCGGCGACCAGATGACGGAGCTGAAGCCGGAACAAGGCTATGGCGCCGGCTTCCGCTTCACCAGCGACTCGCAATGGCTGGTGCGGATGCAGAAGACCGGCTCGGGCGAGCAGGATCTGTTTCTCTATCATTTCGAGAACGGCGCCTTCGTGAACGCGACGAAGAAGTCGCTCAGCGACCTCGCCTGGGCCTATTTCCACAGCCGCCCCGACACTGGGAACATGAAGCTCGACTACCACATCTCGGCCAATCTGATGCAAGGCACCGAGGATGCCTATCGCTGGCTCGGCGTCGACTGGCCCGACAACCGCTATCTCCTGATCTCGCTGTCGGGCGAAATGGACAAGCATCCGAAGAATGTCGCGGCGAAGGGTCTCGCCAACTGGCAGTGCCGCTACGACCTCAAGACCGGGACCTTCGACGTGCCCAAGATGTTCGCCAAGGGCAACGCGGAAGCGCTAAAATGGGAGATCAGGCGGTGAGATTTCACTGCCTGCACGAGATCGTCATGCCCGGGCTTGTCCCGGGCATCCACGTTCTTTGCAGCGCGGAGAGAGACGTGGTTGGCCGGGACAAGCCCGGCCATGACGTTGAGGAAGCGTCAGTCCGCCTAACGACTTCGGTTGGGAAACCAATCTCCTTATTCCGTTCCGATTCATCTTTCCCTAACCTTCACTGGTAACCGGGTCTTGTCGGTTTTGCCGCATCTTGCATCCCAGGGAGGGCTGGATGGGCGCATCGATCCGATGGACCGCGCGACACCGCGCGTTGCTCCGCCGTTGGCGCGGGGCGCCGTTGACGTGGCTGATCGTCGGCGGCTTCGTGCTGATGGCCGCGACGGCCGTCGGCACCGCGCTCACCGTCGACCGCTTCCGGCAGAATGCGATCGAGAGCGGCCGCGACAGCCTTGAAAACTCCGTGCGCCTGCTGGCCCGGCATTTCGACCGCGAGTTCGAGGATTTTGCGGTGCTCCAGAAGAGCATCATCGCCGAGCTCGAGAGCCGCGGCATCGAATCCGCCGAGATGTTCCGCAGTGAGATGGGCACGCTGGCCGAGCACGAGGTGCTGCGCGCGAAAGCCAGCGGCTGGACCGACGTCGCCGGCGCCAATGTGTTCGATTCCAGGGGCATGCTGATCAACTCGTCGCGGCAATGGCCGGTCGCCGACATCTCGATCGCCGACCGCGGCTATTTCAACCGCCTCGAGAACGATCCGGCCGCGCAGGAGGAGGTGGAGGTCGTGCCCGGCCGGCTCGGCAACGGACCGGCGATCGTGTTCGCGCGGCGCGTCTCCGGCCCGCACGGCGAATTCCTCGGGCTGGTCTCGCGCGCGATCGCGCCCGAGCAGCTCGAATCCTTCTTCGCCTCGAGCGGGCTCGGCGAGGAATCCTCGATCGCCATGCACCACCAGAACGGACAATTGCTCGCGCGCATTCCGCGTGTCGATGCGATGATCGGGCAGAACTTTCGCAAGGGCACGCCGGAGCAGATGGCGGTGTTCGAGCGCAGCTTCGTCTCCACGCAGCTCGCAAGCCCGATCGACGGCAAGGACCGCATCGTGGCCTCGCGCCTGCTCGCCGGCGAGCCGCTGGTCGTGGTCGCGACCAAGTCGCTGGACGCGACGCTCGCGACCTGGCGCACGCAAACGAAATTCTTCGTCACCATCGCCGTGCTGTCGATCAGCCTCCTGGTGCTCACGCTGTTCCTGATCTTCCGCCAGGTGACGCACCGGCTCTCGCTCGAGAAGCAGCGGCTCGACACCGCGATGAACACGATGACGCAAGGGCTCTTGATGTTCGACCAGGACGAGCGGCTGATCGTCTGCAACCGGCGCTACATCGAGATGTACGGCCTGTCCGCTGATGTGGTGAAGCCCGGCGCCTCGTTCCGCGACGTGATCCAGCATCGCCATGATACCGGCTCGTTCCATGGCGACGTGGCATCCTATTGCGAGGACATCCTGAGCAATGTCGGGCGTACCCAGACCGCCATCGTGGAGACCGCGGACGGCCGTCTGATCGAGGTCAAGAACCAGCCAGCCGCCGCCGGTGGCTGGCTCGCGACCCACGAGGATGTCACTGCCCGCATCCGCGCCGACGAGCGCATCGCCCATATGGCGCATTACGACGCCTTGACCGACCTGCCCAACCGCGTCTTGATGCGCGGGCATCTGGAGCGGCGCATTGCCGCGCTCAGCGAGGACAAGCCGTTCGCCATCCTTTATATCGACGTCGACGAGTTCAAGGGCGTCAACGATTCACACGGACACGAGGTCGGCGACGAGCTGCTCCGCCAGGTCGCCAACCGCCTGCGCGCCTGCGTCAGCGGCAACGACATGGTCGCACGGCTGGGCGGCGACGAATTCGCCATCATCAAGGCCGGCACCAGCGACCAAGCCGAGCTGACGGCGCTGGCAGAGAACATCCTCAAGGCGTTGCGCGCGCCGGTGGATTGCAAGGGCCAGGAGATCCCGACCGACGCCAGCATCGGCATCGCGATCGCGCCCGACCACGGCGACAATCTCGACGACCTGCTCAAGCGCGCCGATCTTGCGATGTATGCAGCGAAGTCGGAGGGACGCCGCACCTGGCGTGTTTTCGCGCCCGAATACGACGCCAAGGCGAAGCAGCGCCGGCAGCTCGAGCTCGATCTGCGCCAGGCGCTCTTCCGCGGCGAGTTCGAGGTGCACTACCAGCCGCTGGTCGATCTCGCCGCCAATGTCGTGACCGGCTGCGAGGCGCTGTTGCGCTGGCGCCATCCGGAGCGCGGCATGATTTCGCCGGCGGACTTCATTCCGGTGGCGGAAGACACCGGGCTGATCGGCGAGATCGGTGAATGGGTCTTGAGGCAGGCCTGCGTTGAGGCCGCCTCCTGGCCCGGCCAGATTCACATCGCAGTCAACGTCTCGCCGGTGCAGTTCCGCTCGCGGACGCTGGCGCTGAAGGTCGCCGCGGCCCTCGCCGAATCAGGCCTCGCGCCCGGACGGCTCGAGCTCGAGATCACCGAGACCGTCCTGATCCGGGACGACGAGGAGGCGCTGACGATCCTGCAGCAGCTGCGCGAGCTCGGGGTGCGCATCGCCCTCGACGATTTCGGCACCGGCTATTCGTCGCTGAGCTATCTGCACCGCTTCCCATTCGACAAGATCAAGATCGACCGCAGCTTCATCAGCGACATCGGCGAACCCGAGGATTCCTCGCCGATCGTGCAGGCCGTGGTGCACATGGCCGCCGCCCGCCACATGGCGACGACCGCCGAAGGCGTCGAGACCGAGGCTCAGCGCGAAGTGTTGCGCCAGCTCGGCTGCAGCCAGATGCAGGGCTGGCTGTTCAGCCCGGCGGTACCGGCGGCGAAGCTGAAGCAGCTCTTGGCGGCGCAGGCGGCGGCTTGACGCGCTGGTCGGCAGGACTTGCGTCAGCGAGGTCCGAACGTCCCTCGCGAGCAGCGCTCTTCTGCCCGGCCGCGATGCAGTGATCCGGAGCGGCGGGCAGGACGAGGCCCGGAAACGGAGGCGAATCCAGACCGGACCTCGGACCGCGAACTTCACCGGTGAGGCGAAGCCGCGATCGGGCAGACAACGCTCCGACAGATGTGGCGGTTCACATCGACCGTCTGGCGGCCTGCACTTCGACGAACTCCGCATCGGGGTGGCTGACAATGGTGGCGACCCAGATGCCGCTGATGATCAGCGACCAGGCGGTGTCCCAATAGATCCAAAACACGAGCCAGCCTCCAATTGCGGCGCGACCTGCGAACTATTTTAATTTGGTCGGCGGCGGCGCATGATCGGTTTGGCCGGTGTGGCGCTTTGCCACGACGTCCTCATCGCGCTCGCCGTCGCGCGGACGCGGCGGCGACTTGGGGAGGCCGGCCTGACCGCCATGCTTGCCCCCCATGTCGGGCTTGCCTTCGAGATCGTTTTCGCGGGGCATGCCGGTTCAATGCGCTGGCGCGGCTTTGGTTCGCATCGCGCCGGCCAATTTCGGGCTGTGAACGAGTTCATAGGATTGCCGCGGTTTGCAGCGCACGATCGGGAGTGCCCGAACTTTCATCACGCAGGCGGATTCGACCAGATGCGGAAACGGCTCATTGCCTGGACCATCCTGACATCCGCGCTGGTTGCAGTCGGCGTCTGGACCGTGCTCGGACCGCCGGCGCATCCGTCCGGCACGCATCTGCCCTCGCGCACGGCGGCGGTGCGGTAGCCGTCTGCGGCGACCGATACGATTTCGGCATCGATCAATCTCAATTCGAATTTGGTGCGGCGATGCGCGGCCCGCTATCCTCATGGGCAAAACGACAATGCCGCGACGCGGCCTTCAGGAGGAGCCCATGTTGAGTTCGACCCGGTGCATCGCATCCAGGACGCCACGCGCTGCGATCGTCACCACCCTGTTCGCTGTCCTCACTCTCGTTTCTGGAGTCCAAGCCGGCATGGCCGAAACCTTCGCCTATGTCGGCAACGCCGACAGCAACGACATCAGCGTGTTCAAGATGACCGAGAGCGGCGAGATGATTCCGGTGCAGACGGCCGCCTTCAAGGGCGTCGACAAGCCCGGCTCCTCGACGCCGCTCGCGATCACGCCCGACCATCGCGTGCTGATCGCCGGTGTCCGCTCGCAGCCATACCTCGCCGTAAGCTTTGCGATCGATCCCCGGAACGGTCAGCTCAGCCCGATCGGCAACGGACCGCTGGCCGACAGCATGGCCAACATCGCCGTCGACCGCAGCGGCAAGTTCCTGTTCAGCGCCTCCTATGGCGGCAACAAGGTCGCGCTGAATCCATTGAACGCCAACGGCGTCGCCGGCGAACCGAAGCAAGTGATCCCGACCGGGCTGAACGCGCACGCTTTCCTGCCCTCGCCCGACAACCGCTTCGTGTTCGCGACCAATCTCGGCTCCGACCAGGTGCTGGCCTTCGCGTTCGATGCCACGACCGGCACGTTGACGCCGAGCGATCTGCCGGCCCACAAGGTGCCGGAGAAATCGGGGCCGCGGCACTTCGTGTTCCACCCGGGCGGCAAGTTCGTCTATCTCCTGCACGAGCTGAATGGCGACGTCGCGGCATTCACCTTTGAAGCCAAGAGCGGCGCATGGGACGAGATCCAGCGCACCACCGCGCTGCCCGAGGGCTTTTCCGGCAAACCGTGGGCCGCCGACATCCACATCACCCCGGACGGCCGCTTCCTCTACGCCTCCGAGCGCACCACCAGCACGCTCACCGCCTACAAGATCGACGGATCAAGCGGCAAGCTGACCACGATCGGCAGCGTGCCGACCGAGAAGCAGCCGCGCGGCTTCCACATCGATCTCTCCGGCCGCTACCTCGCCGCGGTCGGCGAGCTCTCCGACAGCATGACGATCTATGCGATCGACCAGAGCAGCGGCGCGCTGGCCAAGCTGAAATCCTACCCCACCGGCAAGAAGCCGAACTGGGTGGAGTTCCTGACCCTGCCGTGAGGAGGCGCCCCCAACGACCTACGTAAACATCCGTAATTTCGGAAGGCGCACCTTGTCGTCATATGATCGGTCATGGACCGCCAGATCGTCTTCAAATGCCCGCAGACCGGCATGAACGTGCAGCATCGGCTCGGCGACGAGCCGACCGACCGCACGCATGAGTCGGTGTCCTGTCCGGCCTGCACGCGGCTGCATTTGATCGACCGGGCCAGCGGCAAGCTGCTGGGCGAGCGTCGCGGCTGACGGGTCGTTTACGCCCGCACCGCGACCTGAGCCGTAACGTCCTCGACGTGGTGCAGCAGGTAAACCAGATGGCCCGCCGCGTCGTGGATCGGCGAGTTGATCGGCTGCCAATGGCGCTCGACGAAGACCCCGCCGGGATCCCGGATGTCGTAGCGCTGGATCGCCATGGCGTGCGCCTGCCCCGTTTCGCTGACGATCCTCAGGCTGCCGTAGAGATTGCTGACGCCATCGGCGAGCGGATCGTTGGGATTGTCAGGGAATATCTCGAACAGCGACCGGCCGACGATGTCGGCCCGGCCGGTCAAGGTCGCCGCGGCATAGGCGTCGTTGATGTCGACGATGACGAGGCCCGGCCCCGGGTCCAGCAGCATATAAGGATGCGGCGAGGCATCGAATTCGCCCTGGAATTGCCGCCGGATCGTGCCGGCGTCACCGTGCTGCCGCCGGCGCTGTTCAAACGGCGTCGTGTCGGCGCCTGAGGCCGCGGAGTTCAGCAGCGCCAATTCGCGCTTCGCCGATGCCAATAGTCCCCGCACGGTGTTCTGGACCGTCGGATCGGTCGCTTCCTGGAGCAGCCGCTCGAAATGAACGATATTTTGCTCGCAAACGAACCGTTGCATCCCACCTCTCGACCATGCGTCGTGCGGCGGCAAGACCGCGTCACCCTATCCTAGTTCCTTACAGGCGGCCCTGTCCTGTGAGAAGACCGTGAGTGTGGCACTTTGGGAGTAGCCCCGGCCGCGGGGGCACCGCCCATAAGAGGCGAACCTGTTCTCCAATCCCGCGACTAATCAAAGACTTGCCGCGGCGGCCCGCGGCGGCATGGCCTGCTTTTTTGAGCCATGCTGCCGTAGTCCGCACAGCTGCCATCTGCTATCGATTGGAAGCATAGAATCCGTGGAATTTCCGATGCGTCGTTTGCCCCGTACCGTTGTTCGAAACCTGTGTCCCGCAGCCGTCGCCGGCGCGCTGGTCCTCGGTCAATATCCGGCCAGGGCCGCCGATGACGGGGCGCCCAAGGGGCCGGCGGTCACGGTGCTGAAAGTCGCAAAATCCTGCTTCTCCAACATCGTCGAGGCCACCGGCACGATCGTCGCGCGGGAGGAAACCTCGGTGCGGCCCGAGCGTCCGGGCCTGAAGGTCACGGACGTGCTGGCGGAAGCCGGCGACACCACCACCGCCGGCCAGGTGCTGGCGCGGCTGGCGCTGCCCGAGAGCGGCACGCTGCAGGTCACCGCGCCCGTGGCGGGCGTGATCGCGACGTCGACCGCCCAGATCGGCAATTTCGCCTCGGCCAAGGGCGAGGCGCTGTTCACGATCGTGGCGCGCAGCGAATACGATCTCGTTGGCCTCGTGGCGACCACCGATGTGCGCAAGCTCGCCGTCAATCAGCCGGCGATGGTGCGGATCGCAGGTAGCGGCGACATCGACGGCAAGGTGCGCCGCATCGGCCCGACCGTCGAGCCCAACATCCAGCAGGGCATGGTCTATATCGGCATCTCCTCGCAGAAGCGGCTGCTGCTGAAGGCGAGCGGGCGTGCGTTGATCAAGACCGGGCAGAGCTGCAACGTCGCGGTGCCGCTAACGGCCGTGCAATATTCCTCGGCCGGCACCGTGGTGCAGGTGATCCGCCGCAACCGCGTCGAGACCAAGCGTGTCGAAGTCGGCTTGATGTCGGGCGGCAATATCGAGGTCCGTGAGGGCCTCAACGAAGGCGATGTCGTCGTCGCCCGCGCCGGCGCGCTGTTGCGTGAAGGCGACCCGGTGCGCCCGGTGATGGCCGCGGAAGCGGCGAAGTAAGCAGCACGATCGTGCGTCACGCACGCATGCCGTAGGGTGGATTAGCCGAAGGCGTAATCCACCGCTTTGCTTTCCGCGATAAGAATAGAAGATGAGAATAGAAGTGGTGGATTACGCCGAGCGATTGCGCTCCGCGCAATCGCAGGGCTAATCCACCCTACGACAGCGAAAAATCTAGCCGCCGGCTTCGCCGAAATGAACGTCTTCGAGCAGCGAGGAGGAGACCGTCGGGACCTGGTCGCCTTCGCTGGCGCGGGAGATGGCCAGGCGGGTCTTGTTGAAAGCGCTTTCGGCGCTGCTCTGCCCATTGAGGTTGTTCAGCAACTCGCCGACCAGCACGCTGTGCTCGCCCTTGCCGTCATCGACGACCTTGCCGGGCGAGGCCGAGGTCAGGATCAGCGCGTTGTCCGACGCGCTGATCGGCGCGAGACCGTGGCTGTAGGAGCGGAAGCGGCGCTCGTAGGGGTTCCGACGGGAGGCGTCGACGACGACGAGCTTGGCCTTGGCGCCCTGCTCCTTCATCATGTCGAGCACGCCCTCGATCGACACGCCTTGGCGGCGGACGTCCTTTTCCTTCCAGATCACGGCATCGACCGGCAGCATGTAGCTCTCGCGGCCGGCCTGCACGCCGTAGCCGCCGAAGAACAGCATGACGACGGTGTCGCGCTTGATCCGGGACTTCAGGCGATTCACGGCGCGGACCATGTCGTCGCGGGTCGCGTCTTCCACCATGTCGACGTCAAAGCCGTTCTTGCGCAGGGACGAGGACAGCGCGCGGGCGTCGTTGATCGACTGCGTCAGCGGCGCGCTGGCGTCGGGATAATGTCCATTGCCGATAACGAGCGCGAGGCGCGAGGACTGGCCGATCGAGCCGGTGATCTGGTCGGTCGAGACGGCCTTGGCGGCATCGATCGCACGCATGTTGAGAGCAGCATGGGCGCCGATCACCAGCGAGACCGTGCCGATTAAGGCCGCGGCCACCGCGATGGTGCGTCGGGAAAGGTCGAGCTGCTTTACATTCATCTCGGTTCGTTTCCTGTGCCAAAGACCAGCCAAGCGCGCACACACTGTTTGAGTAGCGCGATAGCGTCTTTAGGTTTGAGGGATTGGCCGGGGATGTGCCCCCGAATTGCGCGCAATTTGCGGCGCCGCACCAAACAAACCTTTAAACCGGATATAGGGTGCCCGGCAATAGATTGCCCAAAATTTGAGCTAAGTATCTGACGATGTTCGTTAATTCTCCCGCCTCGATTTGTGCGTTTTTAGCTCCCCGGGCCGTCTGCAAGCCTCAATCATGCAGCCTTCGTGCCGGCTTTTTCCGTGACCTCCATCACATTTGTATTTCCTGCGAATCCGGGTAGCTTTTTCAACGACTTGCAGGGGGTGGCGCGTGGCTGGGAGCGCGCTGGCCGGCCCCCGGCCAAACCCCGCCAAAGTCCCCGCGACCAGGTATTTCATGAGCATTCAATATTTTGCCGGCGCCGCCTGCCGGGCGCTGCTGGCGCCGAAGGACGGCCCCTCGCTTTACGATGTGTGCGATCCCGTATTGTCCGGCCGGGCCAGCGGCGATCCGCATCTGGCCAAGTTCTACAAGACCGCGCTCGGCAATCCCGCGCTGCGGGTGCTGCTGCGGCGGGCCGGGCTGCCCGAGCTGCGCGACGAGGCCAGGCTGACGGCGCTGCGCGAGGCGCTGGTTCGCGCCCGCGACGAGGCCGAACCCGACTGGACGGCGGTCGGCCAGCCGGTCGCCGATCTCGTCGACAGCATCGCGCTCGACCACCCCAAGCCGCCCCCGGCGATGTTCACCCGCTCGGCGCCGCCGCAGGCGCAGATCGACGGCGCAATCCGCGACTGCGCGCAGCATCTGCTCGGGTCCTACCGCAAGAACGGCTTTCTGCCGACCTATGCCGCCTTCAACTTGATCGGCGATCCCGATTTCCGCGGCCGCGAGCTGATCATGGCGCTCACGGGCCTCAACGCCCGCGGCTACAAGAATTCCTCGCTGCTGTTCAACCTCGCCCGCGTCTTCATCGCGCGCTCGCCAGCCCGGGCCGTCGTCAATCCGCCCTGGCGAGGGATCGCCGAGCCGATGTGGGAGCCGGTGCAGATCCGGCACCGCTCGGCCTATTACGACGCGTTCTTCATCGAAGCGCTGCTGAGCTACGGCGAGACCGGCCTCGCATCGCAGGCCGACAAGGTCGCCGCAGAGCGTGCCATCGCCGACATGGTGAATTTCTGCGTCAACATCAGCCGCGAAGAGGTCGAGGGGATCGACGGCGCGCGCTTCAACGTCGTCACTGCGCTGGCGCCCGCGCCGCATCCGCGCTTCTCGCGCTACTTCGCGCAGATCAAGCAGGATCTCGGCTTTGGAATCTACGTGCCGGATTGCGACACCACGGCCTGCTCGATCTCGGCAGCGACGCAGGCCGGCTGCCTCGATCCGATCATCGACCAGCCGCTGCTCGACTTCTATTCAGGCTACCAGGTGCGCGCCGGAATCAACGCGCCGCGCGTGACCGTGCCGCTCAACGACAATATCGACTACGAGGGCGGGGTCGCGACCTGGATCGACAACCTCAAAGGCGAGCGTCCCTACGGCAACGATCTCGATCCGACGCTCAATCTCGACATTCTCGAGGTGAGCTTTCGCAACCTCGCGCGCTGGAAAATCTTGGAGACACCGTCGCGGCTCGCCACGGTGCATCGCATCATCGGCTTCCAGAAGCGGCTGGCCGCGAGCGGCGCCTTCGCCAATCCGCGCTCGCACATCTATTACCTGCCGGAACTCTACAGCGCCTATTTTGGCCGCTGCTATGCGGCCTTCCTGGCGCTGCCGCTGGCGGCGCAGGCCGCGATCGATCCCGCTGGCGATTTCGACTTCATCCGCCATCGCGTGCTGTCCTACGTCAAGGGCGAGCTGATGGCCGCGGAGATGAACGTGTTCGACGCGGCGCTGGCGCTGATCGCGCTCGGCCATCTCGGTGCCGACCCGCGCGCCTTCACACCGGCACTGAACGTGATCCTCAGTGCCGTCGGCGAAGGCGGCCGCCGCGGCCCGTTCCGCGCCTATGAGTGGAACAAGATGAAGACGCCGACGCGGATTTTGGTGGGCGGGCCGGAGGTGACCTCGGCGTTCGTGCTGATGGGACTTGCGGTGGCGAAGCGGGTGATGGCGCGGGGGTGAGATGGTCTCGGTGCTCCGGACGCAGCGCAGCGGCCCCGGCGATGCGAAGCATCGTCCGGTGCGGTGCGCTGCAGAGCCGGGGCCCATGCCTCCCCGAAATGTGTCTGTCAATTTCTGGGTCCCGGCTCTGCGGAGCGGCGTTGCACGCCGCACCGCGTCCGGGACACGAGGCGAGAGACCGTCGACCGATGACAGGAAGTTGAAAGCCCATCCGTCAGGCACAAGCTGGCCGACAGGCCAAAACCCGACCACAATTGCAGCGTCTATCGAGATTCAACACACGCGGACCGGCATGTTGCGAAAGATCCTCATTGCGCTGTCTCTCCTTGCATTGCCTTCGCTGGCCCAGGCCGCCGACATCACCGGCACGGCGAAGGTCCGCGCCGGCGATACCGTCGTGATCGGCAATACGCGGATCCGGCTCGGTGGCATCGACGCGCCTGCGATCGACCAGCTCTGCCTCAATACCAAGACCGAGCGCTGGACCTGCGGCGTCGCGGCGCGCGACGAGCTCGCCAAATACGCTGACGGCAAGAATTGGGTCTGCCATACGAGATCGATCGACCGGCGCGGCCGCACCGTGGCGCGCTGCGAGGTCGGCGGCGAGGACATCCAGAAATGGCTGGTGCGCAGCGGCTGGGCGCTGGCCTACACCCGCATGTCCCACGATTACGAAGCCGACGAAAAGGCCGCGCGTGAGGCAAAAGCCGGGATGTGGCAGGGGGCCTTCATCGCGCCCTGGGACTGGCGCGTCCGCAACAAGAAGACCGCCATCCTGGGCGCGACCAAGCCACCCGACGGGGCGCATGCAGTGCTGCTCGCCTCGGCCTCGGGACCGGTCGCCCCCTCCCCGGATTGCACCATCAAGGGCAACGTCAACAGCGCCGGCGAGTGCATCTTTCACCAGCCGACCAGCCGCTGGTACACCCAGATCAAGATGAAGATCAGCAAGGGCACCCGCTGGTTCTGCTCGGTCGAGGAGGCGGAAGCCGCCGGCTGCCGCGAGACGAAGCGATAACCAGACCTGCGTTTTACGTCCTTTTCTCAAACCCAAGCCGCGCGTAAAACGTGATTCAGCGACCCACCATCCTGTTCTCAAGCAACAAGGACTGACAGCAATGACCGTTCGCGCGGGCCGGGAGTTTCTGGCCATCCCCGGGCCCACCACGATGCCCGACGAGGTGCTGCGGGCGATGCATCGTCCGGCGATCGACATCTACTCCAAAGAGATGCTCGATCTGACCGAGAGCCTGCTCGGCGACATCTCGAAGCTGTTTGCGACCAAGGGCAAGTCCTACATCTACATCGCCAACGGTCACGGCGCCTGGGAAGCGGCGCTCAGCAACGTATTGTCGCGCGGCGACAAGGTGCTGGTGCTGGAGAGCGGCCGTTTCGCGATCGGCTGGGGCAATGCGGCAGCGCTGATGGGCGCCGAGGTCGAGGTGCTCAAGGGCGACTGGCGCCGCGCGGTGCGGCCGCACGAGGTCGAGGAACGCCTGCGCCGCGACAAGGAGCACACCATCAAGGCGGTCGTCGTGGTCCAGGTCGACACGGCCTCAGGCGTGCAGAACGACATCGAGGCGATTGGCAAGGCGATCAAGGCGAGCGGCCATCCGGCGCTGTACATGGTCGACACCGTGGCCTCGCTCGGCTGCATGCCGTTCGAGATGGACAAATGGGGCATCGATGTTGCGATGTCCGGCTCACAAAAGGGCCTGATGACGCCGCCGGGCCTCGGCTTCGTCGCCGCCAATGCGCGCGCGCTCGAGGTGCACAAGAAGGCCAATATGTCGACGCCCTATTGGAGCTGGAGCGAGCGCGAGGGCACCGAGAATTATCGCAAATATGCCGGCACCGCCCCGGTGCATCTGTTGTTCGCTTTGCGCAAGGCGATCGACATGCTGCACGAGGAAGGGCTGGAGAACGCCTTCCGCCGTCACAGCCTGCTCGGCGAAGCCGCGCGCCGCGCGGTTGCCGCATGGTCGGAAGGCCAGGTGCTCGGCTTCAACGTGGCGGAGGCCAGCGAGCGCTCCAACACCGTGACCACGGTGACCATGAACAACGGGCATGATCCGGCCGTGCTGCAACGCTATTGCAAGGACAAGTGCGGCGTGGTGCTCGGCACCGGCATCGGCGACCTCTCCGGCCAGGCTTTCCGCATCGCCCATATGGGCCACGTCAACGCGCCGATGCTGCTCGGCACACTAGGCGTGATCGAGATCGGTCTGAACGCGCTGAGGATTCCGCACGGCAAGGGCGGGCTGGAAGCGGCGGTCGCGTATCTCGGCGACGAGGTGGCCGCGTAGCGCAAGCCACAAACTCCGCTGTCGTCCCTGCGAACGCAGGGACCCATACCGCGTGATTTATCGATGGGGCGTGGTCGTAGTACCGCGCCAACAGCTCTTCACTGCGAGTCTTCGCCAAACTGCTCCCTGGGGTTATGGGTCCCTGCGTTCGCAGGGACGACGGCGGTGTGTTGGGCTACGGCTGCGGCACACGATACGCTTCGACCTGCGCCTTCAGCTCATTCAGCGACTTGAGCGGCGCTTTCGGATCAACCCGATACTCCCCGCTCGCCAGCCATCTCAGCACCATCGCGTCCACCAGCGGCGAATGGTGGATGACGTCACCGTAATTGTTGAGATCGTGCGTCACCGCTTTGATCGCGCGGAAATCGTGCAGGCGCACATTGGGCAGCTGGGTCAGGCGCTGCGCAATGCGTGCGGTGAGATCCGTGACGATCTTCAGCGTCTCGGGTGAGGCATCGCGCATCGCGACGAATTGCAGGATCGAATAGGGCGGGAGGTAGACGTCGAAGGTGACGCCGGGATGTCGCGCGATCAGGCCGATGGCATCCTGCTCGAAATGCCGGACCATGGCCTCATAGTCGTAGCCTTCGCCGAGGAAACGGCTGCGCGCGGGATGAGTGATATAACTGAAGGCGGCAAGCGTCTTCTTCGCATTGTAGTCGCGCGCGACGTCGAAATCCCGCGGCAGCGCGTAGATGTCGTCAACGTCGGGCATCGCGAATTTGACGGGCAGGAACGGCGCCGCCCGAGCCAGCGGCTGCCGCAATGGCGGAACCGAGCGCAGCAGCGCGAACAGGGATTCCTTCGCCATCGTGGCGCTGAACAGATAGGACGCAATGCCCTTCACCGTCCCGCGATAGAGGTCGACGGGCAGATAGGGATCGGCCTCGATGTCGGCGGCATCGACGAAGATGAAATCGTCCATCGCCCAGATCACGCGCCTGGCGCCGCGGTCGATGGCCTGCTCAAGCACGAAAGCCTGCTGGCGCGAGTTGGAGCCGGTCATCGCCAGCTTGAGCGAATGCACACTGAGCGCACGGTCGATGTCGCTCTGGCGGAAATGGATCGCGAGCGAGGTGCCCATGAAGACGGTGTCGAACGACTGGCTGCGGATCAACCCGGCATTCTGCACCCGCGTGTCGTCGGAATAGAGAGCGAGGCGCGAGGACCGAAACAGTTGCAGCGGATCGACGACGAAGGTGAGCGCCGCCGCCGCCAGCATGCACAGGATGCTGGCGAACAGAAGACGTCGCAATTGTGTGAACGCCCCGCGCATCAGAACCGGAAATAGATGAATTCGCTGTGGCTCCGGATGCCCATGAGCCCGAACGCGAGCACCAGCGACGCCGCATAGAGGAACAGCGGCCGCATCCGCCCTGCCTGCAAGGCTTCGCCGACCCTGCGGCCCGCGTGGTCGTATCCCATGATGCCTTGCGTGTTCGGCGCCAGCCACACCAGCGCGGCGTAGGTGGCGATCATCACCAGCGCCGCGATCTCCTCTCGGCCGAAAACGATATTCGAGGGATCGGCCATGGCCTGGAGCACGCGCAGCGCCCATTCGACGCTCTCGGCGCGGAAGAACACCCAGGCGACGACAACCGCAAGGAACGTCAGCACGGCGCCTGCAATGCGGACAGGGCGCGCGAGGGACGATGGAATGGTCGGCACGAGCGCATTGAAGGCATGATTGACGCCGAGATACGCGCCGTGCAACGCGCCCCAAATGACAAAAGTCCAGGCCGCGCCGTGCCAGAGCCCGCCGAGCAGCATCGTGATCATCAGATTGACGTACCGCAGCACGCGCCCATGGCGATTGCCGCCGAGCGGGATATAGAGGTAGTCGCGCAAAAATTGCGACAGCGTCATGTGCCAGCGGCGCCAGAACTCGACGATGCTGGTGGCCTTGTAGGGCGAATTGAAGTTCACGGGCAGGAAGATGCCGAACATCAGCGATATCCCGATCGCCATGTCGGAATAGCCGGAGAAATCGAAATAGAGCTGGAAGGTGTAGGCGAGCGCACCGCACCAGGCCTGGTCGAAGCTGGGCGAGCGCGCCTCGAAGGCGAGCGCGACCAGCGGCTGGATGCCGTCGGCAAGGCAGGTCTTCTTGAACAGGCCGACGGCGAAGATGATCACGCCGCACAGGATCAGATGCGCATCCGGATACTTGGCCTCCTTCCGCTCGAATTGCGGGATCATGTCCTTGTGGTGGAGAATGGGCCCGGCGATCAGATGCGGGAAATAGGTCACGAACAGCGCGTAATGCGGCAGCGCATAAGCCGCGACCCGGCCGCGATACGCATCGACCAGGAACGCGATCTGCGTGAACGTGTAGAAGGAGATGCCGACCGGCAGCAGGATGTGGACTGCGATATGCGTGCCGAACAGCGCGTTGACGTTCTCGGTGAGGAAACCGGCATATTTGAAGAGGCCGAGCACGACGAGATCGCCGGTGACGCCAAGCGCGAGCACCGCCTTTCGCCGTGACGGCCCGAGCTTCGACGCGATCAGGAGATGGCCGACACCGTAGTTGAACGCGATCGACAGCAGCAACAGGGCCACGAACTGCCAGTTGCCGATGGCGTAGAAGGCGAGCGAGGCCAGTGCCAGCCAGACCACCGGCGCGAGATTGCTGCGCCGCCCGAGCCAGAAATAGCCTGCTAGCACCAGGGGCAGGAACAGCAGGATGAACGGGTAGGAATTGAACAGCATCAGGCTGGACCGGCGGCGGGGATATGGTCCGTAAAGCATACACGGGGCCGATCAACAACCCGGCGATCTGGCGCGACATGCTGGC
This sequence comes from Bradyrhizobium nanningense, assembly GCF_004114535.1. GTDB lineage: Bacteria > Pseudomonadota > Alphaproteobacteria > Rhizobiales > Xanthobacteraceae > Bradyrhizobium > Bradyrhizobium nanningense. Next base: position 17,878 of record NZ_LBJC01000018.1, on the reverse strand, counting down.
AATTCGTGGAATCGGGACGATATAAGAGCGACGTCTCTTCTCCCTCTCCCCGTTCTCACACGGAGAGGATTGGGGTGAGGGGTCTCTCTCCGCTGATGAGATCGTAGAGAGCCCTGTACCCCCTCACCCGGATCGCTTCGGACGATGCTTCGCATCGCCGAAAGCGAACCGACCTCTCCCGCAGGCGGGGAGAGGTGAAGAAAGGACGCCGCACGAATGAGATACAACGAGGATCGAGTGACACAGGCCAAAACACCTTCGAAGCCCCCCGTCGCCCCGCGCCGGCCGCATTCCTTCACGCGGCACGGGATCACCGTGACCGACGACTATGCCTGGTTGAAGGACGCGAAATGGCAGGAGGTGCTGCGCGATCCCAAAGTGCTGGATCCTGATATCCGCAAATATCTGGATGAAGAGAACAGCTACACCGAGAGCCTGCTCGGCCATACTGCACCGCTGCAGAAGACGCTGGTGCGCGAGATGCGCGGGCGGATCAAGGAGGACGATTCCAGCGTGCCCTCGCCCGATGGTCCCTTCGCCTATTTCCGCCGGTTTCGCGAGGGCGGACAGCACGAGCTGTTCGGCCGCATGCCGCGCGAGGGCGGCGACGGCGATATCGTGCTCGACGGCGACGCGCTCGCCAAGGACCACAAATACTTCAAGTTCGGCGGCAGCCGGCACTCTTATGACCACAAGCTGCAGGCCTGGAGCGCGGACACCAAGGGCTCCGAATATTTTTCGATCCGCGTCCGCGATTGGACGACCGGCAAGGATTTCGACGATCTCGTCGAGGAGACTGACGGCGGCGTGGTCTGGGCCAAGGATTGCAAGAGCTTCTTCTATGTGCGGCTCGACGACAACCACCGGCCGATGCAGGTGTGGCGCCACAGGCTCGGCACCAGGCAGGCCGACGACACGCTGGTCTATGAAGAACGGGATGCCGGCTGGTTCACCCATCTGCACGAGAGCACCAGCGGCCGCTTCTGCGTGATCGCGGGCGGCGACCACGAGACCTCGGAGCAGCGGCTGATCGATCTCGCCAACCCCGAGGCGCCGCCGCGCCTGGTCGCGGCGCGTGAGGAAGGCGTGCAATATTCGCTGGCCGATCGCGGTGACGAGCTGTTCATCCTCACCAATGCGGATGATGCCATCGACTTCAAGATCGTCACCGCGCCGCTTCTCTCGCCCGAACGCAAGAACTGGCGCGACCTGATCCCGTATCGTCCCGGTATCTACATCATCGACCTCGATCTCTATGCCGGCCATCTGGTGCGGCTGGAGCGCGCCAATGCGCTGCCGTCGGTCGTGATCCGCGATCTCGCCTCGAACGAGGAGCACGCCATCGCCTTCGACGAGGCCGCGTATTCGCTGGATACGATGGGCTCCTACGAATTCGAGACGACGAATTTGCGCTTTTCCTATTCGTCGATGACGACGCCGTCGGAAGTCTATGATTACGACATGGTCAAGCGCACACGCGTCTTGCGCAAGCGCCAGGAGATTCCCTCGGGCCACAATGCGGCCGATTACGTCACCACCCGCATCATGGCGAAGGCGCATGACGGCGCCGAGGTGCCGGTATCGATCCTCCATCGCCGCGGGTTGAATCTCGACGGCTCGGCGCCGCTGCTGCTCTACGGCTACGGCTCCTATGGCATGGCGATGCCGGCTTCGTTCAGTGCCAACCGCCTGTCGCTGGTCGATCGCGGCTTCGTCTACGCCATCGCCCATATCCGCGGCGGCGCCGACAAGGGCTGGGGCTGGTATCTCGACGGCAAGCGCGAGAAGAAGACGAATTCGTTCGACGATTTCGCGGCCAGCGCCCGCGCGCTGATCGCTGCGAAATACACCAGCGCCAAGCGCATCGTCGGCCACGGCGGCTCGGCCGGCGGCATGCTGATGGGCGCGGTCGCCAACCGGGCCGGCGAATTGTTCGCCGGCATCGTCGCCGAAGTGCCGTTCGTCGACGTGCTCAACACCATGCTCGACGACACGCTGCCGCTGACGCCGCCGGAATGGCCGGAATGGGGCAACCCGATCGAGAGCGAGAAGGATTTTCGGACGATCCTCTCCTATTCGCCCTACGACAACGTCGCCGCGAAAGACTATCCGGCGATCCTGGCGATGGGCGGCTTGACCGATCCGCGCGTCACCTATTGGGAGCCCGCCAAATGGATCGCGCGCCTGCGCGCCACCATGACCGGCGGCGGTCCGGTCCTGTTGCGCACCAACATGGGCGCCGGCCACGGCGGCGCCTCGGGCCGGTTCGACCGGCTCGATGAAGTCGCGATCGTCTATGCCTTCGCGCTGTGGGCGGCGGGGATGGCGGAGGCGGGGGTGTAGCGATAGCCGCAGCTGTAGTGACATGCTCCGCTGTCGTCCCTGCGAACGCAGGGACGACAGCTGAGTTGTGGGACGAGTTACCGCCCCACACCCACCTCACACCGCCCCGTGCGCCTCGACATACAGCGCATACACCGAATGGCTGCTCGCCATGTAGAGGCGGTTGTTCTTGGGACCGCCGAAGCAGAGATTGGCGCAACGCTCGGGCAGCTTGATGAAGGCGAGCGGCTTGCCGTCCGCGTTGAACACCATCACGCCGTCGAGATCCTCCGGCTTGGCCTTGAGCTGAAACACCTTGCGGCCGCCGATCTCGGTCGGCTCGGATTGCAGCGCGCCGTTGGAGCCCCAGCCGCACCAGAGATTGCCGTCGCGATCGACGCGAAAACCGTCGAGCGAGCCCTGGTCGGCGGCGTCGATCAGCTTGGTCTTGCCGCTGAGCGCGCCGTCGTCGCCGACATTGTAGCTCCAGATGCTGCGGTTGGGTGTGCCCTTCCATTCGACGACGTAGAGCTTCTTCTCGTCAGGCGAGAAGGCAAGGCCATTGGGATTGACGAGATCGGTGAGGACGGCGCTGATCTTGCCGTCCTTGGCGATGCGATAGACGTTGGTGGTGGCCTGCTCGGGCTTCTCCTTCTTGCCTTCCCACTCGCCATTGATGCCGAACAGCGGATCGGTGAACCAGATGCTGTCGTCCGACTTCACCACGATGTCGTTCGGCGCGTTCAGCCTCTTGCCTTCGAACTTGTCGGCGAGCACGGTGATCTTGCCGTCCTTCTCGGTGCGGGTGATGCGGCGGGTGACGGAGTGCTCGCAGGTGACGAGACGGCCCTGGCGGTCGCGCGCATTGCCGTTGGCATAGTTGGCATTGGCGCGGAACACGCTGGACTGCCCGCTCTTCTCGTCAAACTTCATGATCCGGTTGTTGGGAATGTCCGAGAACAGCAGATAGCCGCCTTCGGGAAAATAAGCGGGGCCTTCGGCCCAGCGCATTCCTGTCGCAACCTGTTCGACCGTCGAGGAATAGAGCCGGTATTTTGCGAAGCTCGGATCGAGGATCTGGACGGCCGGATCGGGATAGCGCTGGTTCGGCGTGAACGGAAACGACTGGGCGCAGGCGGCGCGGGCCAGAAGCGTGGACGCCGCGGCTGCGCCAGCGCCGGCTAGGAGATTGCGTCGCGTGAGATTCATTGGAGTCCTCCCTTTGCAATGTAAGGCCGGCGCTTGCTGCGCCGGCTCGTTTGTCGTCTTGGAGCCGTGCTGGCGTTAGCGACCGTTCTTCTTCCGCCATTCCGCGAAGTCGATGAGCGTCTGCGGATCGGTCGCGGGATAGAGGCCGAAGATGCCGCGGCCCTTGCCGACCTCCTCCGTGACGAAGTCCTCGAACGCGGTCATCTCGAAGGTCTCGTTGGCGATCTCATCCGCAAGATGCGCGGGGATCACGATGACACCGTCGGCATCGCCCAAGATGACGTCGCCGGGAAACACCGGCGCGTCGCCGCAGCCGATCGGGACGTTGATCTCGATGGCCTGGTGCAGCGTCAGATTGGTCGGTGCGCTGGGACGGTGGTGGTAGGCGGGGATGCCGAGCTTGGCGATCTCGGCCGAGTCGCGAAAGCCGCCATCAGTGACGACACCGGCGACGCCGCGCTTCATCAAGCGCGTCACCAGGATCGCGCCGGCGGAGGCCGCGCGGGCGTCCCTGCGACTGTCCATCACCAGCACGGCGCCCGGCGGGCAATCTTCCACCGCCTTGCGCTGCGGATGTGAGCGGTCTTTGAAGACCTCGATGGTGTTGAGATCCTCACGCGCCGGCATGTAGCGCAAGGTGAAGGCCTCGCCGACCATGGTCGGCTGGTCGGGGCCGACGGGATGCACGTCCTGGATCATCTGGATGCGCAGGCCTCGCTTGAACAAGGCGGTGGCGACCGTGGCCGTGGAGACGGATTTGAGCTTGGTGCGGGTGGCTTCGGAAAGTTTGGACATTCTCTCACTCTCTCCTTCGTCATTCCGGGATGGGCCGAAGGCGCAGGCCCGGAATCCATACTCACGATCGCGGTTATGGATTCCGGGCTCATCGCTTCGCGATGCCCCGGAATGACAGGTGGGGTTAATAAATCGACGGCTCGCCGATCGGCACGCCGAAATCTGTCTCGAGGAAGTCGAAGTCGCAGCCGTCATTGGCCTGCTTGATGTGTTTTGTGAACATCCAGCCATAGCCGCGCTCGAAGCGGCGCTCGGGCTGCTTCCAGGCAGCGCGGCGCTTGTCGAGCTCGGCCTCGGGAACGTCGAGATTGATGGTGCGCGCGGCGACGTCGAGCGTGATGCGGTCGCCGTTCTGCACCAGCGCCAGCGGGCCGCCGACATAGGATTCCGGCGAAACGTGCAGGATGCATGCGCCGTAGCTGGTGCCGCTCATGCGCGCATCCGAGATGCGCACCATGTCGCGCACGCCCTGCTTCACGAGCTTGGTCGGGATCGGCAGCATCCCCCATTCCGGCATGCCCGGGCCGCCTTGCGGTCCCGCATTGCGCAGGATCAGAATGTGATCCTCGGTAACATCCAGGTTGGGATCATCGACAGCCTTCTTCATCGACGGATAATCGTCGAACACCAGCGCCGGGCCGGTGTGCTTGAGGAAGCGCGGCGCGCAGGCGCTCGGCTTGATGACGCAGCCGTCGGGCGCGAGATTGCCCTTGAGCACGGCGAGCGCACCTTCCTTGTAGATGGGATTGTCGATGCCGCGGATGACGTCGGCATTGTGCACTTCGGCGCCCTCGATGTTCTCAGCCATCGTCTTGCCGGTCACCGTGATGCAATCGAGATGCAGATGCGGCTTGATCTGGCTCATCAGCGCCGGCAGACCACCGGCGTAGAAGAAGTCCTCCATCAGATAGGTGTCGCCGCTCGGCCGCACGTTGGCGATGACGGGCACTTTGCGGCTGGCCTTCTCGAAATCGTCGAGCCCGATGTCCTGGCCGGCGCGGCGGGCCTGCGCGATCAGGTGGATGATGGCATTGGTCGAGCAGCCCATCGCCATCGCGACCGCGATCGCATTCTCGAAGGCTTGCCGGGTCTGGATCGTCTTCGGCGTCAAATCCTCCCATACCATTTCGACGATGCGGCGGCCGCATTCAGAGGCCATGCGGATGTGGTTGGCATCGGCGGCCGGGATCGAGGAGGCGCCGGGCAGCGTCATGCCGATCGCTTCGGCAATCGCGGTCATGGTCGAGGCCGTGCCCATGGTCATGCAGGTGCCGTAGCTGCGGGCGATGCCGGCTTCGATGTCGAGCCAGTCCTTGTCGGAGATCTTTCCGGCCCGGCGCTCGTCCCAATACTTCCAGCCGTCCGAGCCGGAGCCGAGCGTCTTGCCCTTCCAATTGCCGCGCAGCATCGGGCCTGCCGGCAGATAGATCGCCGGGATGTTCATCGAGGTGGCGCCGAGCAGCAGCGCCGGCGTGGTCTTGTCGCAGCCGCCCATCAGCACCACGCCGTCGACGGGATGGCTGCGCAGCAATTCCTCCGCGTCCATCGCCAGCAGGTTGCGATAGAGCATCGTGGTTGGCTTCAGCAGCGATTCCGACAGCGACAGCGCCGGCAGCTCCAGCGGCAGGCCGCCGGCCATCAGGATGCCGCGCTTGACGTCGTCGACACGCGACTTGAAGTGCATGTGGCAGGGCTGCGCATCCGACCAGGTGTTGAGGATCGCGATGATCGGCCGGTCCTTCCACTCCTCCGGCGCGTAGCCCATCTGCATGGTGCGGGAGCGGTGGCCGAACGAGCGGAGATCGTCGGGCGCGAACCAGCGCGCGCTGCGGAGCTGATCGGGTGTTTTCTTCTTGGTCATGATTGGGTGCCCCATTTCTGGACCGTGTTCCGCTCGATGGCGCGGAAGATCAGGTTCTCGACAAAGAGCCCGATGATGATCACGGTCAAGAGGCCGGCGAACACGGCGGGTATGTCGAGCAGATTGCGGTTCTCGAAGATGAACCAGCCGAGCCCGCCCTGGCCCGAGGACACGCCGAACACCAGCTCGGCCGCGATCAGCGTGCGCCAGGCAAAGGCCCAGCCGATCTTCAGGCCGGTGAGGATCGACCCGAAGGCGGCGGGGATCAGAATCTCGGCGACATAGGGCAATCCGCGCAGGCCGTAATTGCGGCCGACCATGCGCAGCGTGTTGGACACACTCTTGAAGCCGGAATGGGTGTTGAGCGCCACCGGCCACAGCACGGAGTGAATCAGCACGAAGACGAGACTGCCATTGCCGAGCCCGAACCAGATCAGCGCGAGCGGCAACAACGCGATCGCCGGCAGCGGATTGAACATCGCCGTGACCGTCTCGAGAAAATCGGTGCCGATCCGGGTGGAGATGGCCAGCACCGTGAAGATCGCCGCCAGCACGATGCCGGCCGAATAGCCCATGAACAGCACTCTCAGGGACGTCCAGGCCCGCATCGGAATGGTGCCGTCCTTGACACGGTCAAACAGCGTGATCGCCGTGTCGTGCAGCGTCGGAAACAGCAGAGGATTGTCGAGAGTGACGCCGTAAGCTTCCCAGACCGCTGCCAGGAACAGGATGATCACGCTCTTGCGAACGAAGCCGTCGTTCCACAACAGCTCGGCGACGCTGAGCTTGCGCTCGACCTCACCCATGCCAGTGGCGGCGACCGACGCGTCACGCAGCAGAATCCTTGCCTCGCCCATGAACTGCTCCTCAATGCCCGGTGGCTTCGCCGGCGAACAGGAGATCGTGGATCTCCTTCTCCAGCCGGCCGGCGCTGCCGTCTTCGTTCGAGACCTTGTCGACGTCGATTACCTCGGCCTTGACCCGGCCGGGATGCGGCGACAACAGCAGGATGCGGTTGCCGATGCGGATCGCTTCCGCGATCGAATGAGTCACGAACAGCACGGTGAATTTGGTCTCGCTCCAGAGCTGGAGCAGCTCGTCCTGGCAGGTCCGCCGCGTCAGCGCGTCGAGCGCGGCGAACGGCTCGTCCATCAAGAGGATGTCCGGCTCCATCGCCATGCCGCGCGCGATCGCGACGCGCTGCTTCATGCCGCCCGACAGCGTGTGCGGATAAGCGTCGACGACGCGGGTGAGGCCGACCTTCTCGATATAGGCGCGCGCCTTCGCCTCCGCGTCCCTGCGCGACAGCTTCCGCGCGGTCAGCAGCGGGAACATGACGTTGGCGAGCACGCTCTTCCAGGGCAGCAGCTGGTCGAACTCCTGGAAGATCATCATGCGGTCGGCGCCGGGACCGTGGATCTCACGGTCGCCGATCGTCATGCGTCCCTCGCTCGGCCTCATATAGCCGCCGACGGCCTTGAGCAGGGTCGACTTGCCGCAGCCGGAGGGACCGAGCAGCACGAAGCGGTCGGACTTGTCGACCGTAAAACTCACCCTCTCCGTGGCGGTGACGACGGCGCTGGAGGTCTTGTAGCGCAGTGTCACCCCACTGACGTCGAGCAGCGCCATCAATTGCCCTTCAGATCGTGCGCGACGGGCAGATAATAGTCCGTCCACGCCTTGGGCTGGCTCTTCAGCGTGCCGGTCTTGAACAGATGGGCGGCGAATTTCATCGTGCCCTGCGGCTCGAGATTCCACTCCATCATGCCGGGCTCCTTGAGGAGAGCGAGCAGCTCCTCCACCGAGGTCTTGTCGCCGGTGATCTCCTTGTAGATCTCGACCGCCTGCTTGGTATCGCTGCGGATCAGATCCTGCGCCTCTTTGGTCGCATCGCGCACGGCCTGGATGATCTTTGGATTGGCGTCCGCGAACTTCGTCGTGGTGAAGAACTGCGCCTGGCTGAGCGGCCCGCCCATCACATCCGGCGATGACAGCACGATATGCGCGCCCGGCACGTTCTTCAGCTCCAGGAAGGTGAACGGCGGAATCGAGAAATGGTTGTGCACCTCGTGCTTGGGATTGGACAGCGCCGCATAGGCGTCGGGATGGCCGAGCTGCACGGTGTTGGCATCGAGCTTCGACCATTGATCGGCGCCGAACGCCTCGGCGGCCGCGATCTGCAGCACGATCGCCTGGGTCGAGACCTTGACGGTCGGCACCGCGATCTTGTCGTTGGGCCCGAAATCCCTGATCGACTTGATGTTGGCGTCGCGGCTGATCAGCGTCATCGGCTGCGCCGAAGTGGCGACGATGCCCTTCACGCCGCCGCGGGTGCGGTCCCACAACAGCAGAAGATTGCCGGTGCCGGTGTTGAGGACGTCGACCCCGCCCGCGAGCAGCGCATCGGTCTGCGCGCCGCCGCCGGAGAAAGTGATCCATTTGGTGGTGACGCCTGCGACGCCCAGCGAAGCTGCGTGCTTCTCGATCAGCTTCAGCTTCTCCATGATGTGGCTCGGCATGTAGAAGATGCCGGGCTGGCGTGACAGCGCGATCTCGGACTTCTGCTGTGCACGCGCCGGCGAAGCCGCCAGCACGGTTGCAGCGATCAGGGCAATGGCGGCAACGCCACGCTGAAATGGCTTGATCATAATTGTTCGTTTCCTCCGGCCGCCATTGACGAGCGATCCTGCTGATGCACTAATGCATTAGTGCATCAAAGGCAAGCCCGCCGGAGCTCTTCGCATGGAAACCGCCCATCCCGCGCCCCGCGCGACCGCCCGCCGAGGGCCGCGGCTGGACCGGGCCCGGCAGGCCGCGCCGCAGGTGTTCGAGCGGCTTCGCAACGCCATTCTCGCGCTCGAACTGCCCCCGGGCTCGCCGCTGTCGCGCACCGAGCTTGCGGCGCAATTCGGCGTCAGCTCGACGCCGATCCGCGACGCCCTGATGCGGCTGGAGGAAGAGGGACTGGTCGACGTATTTCCGCAGCACGCGACCGTGGTCAGCCGGGTCGATGTCGGCCGCGCCGAGCAGGCGCATTTCCTGCGCCAGGCGCTCGAGCTCGAAATCGTCCGGCTGCTCGCGGAGCAGCACGACCAGGCCCTGGTCCTCCGCCTCGACCACGCCATCGCGCTTCAGCAGCAATTCGCCAAAGTCGGCGATTTCGCGAGCTTTATCGCCGCCGACAATGATTTTCACGCACAACTTTATGCCGCGGCCGGCAAGCAGGAGCTGTGGGCGCTGGTGCGCAGAAGCAGCGGACATATCGACCGGCTACGCCGGCTGCATCTGCCCTCGCCCGGCAAGGCCCAGAACATCCTCCGTCACCACAGACTGATCGCTCGCGCGATCGAGGCCGGCGACGCCGATGCCGCGCAGCAGCATTTGCGCAAGCACTTGTCGGGCACGCTGAGCGAGCTCGACAAGATCCGAAGCCACTACCCGGAATATCTGACCGACTAGGCGGGCTTATGCACGCAACCGTGCATAAGCTTGCCGGATCTTCGGCTTAGGCGAGCGTTCACCGGACATTCGCGAAGTGCTTGCAGGCCGGGCGGAATCCGCGCAACAATTTCATCTTTGATGGTTTGATGTGCGACCGGGGTGGGAATGCCCGATCCGGCGCGGAGGAATCCAGACGTGGCCAACATCCTGATCGTGGATGACGACCCGGCCGTTCAAATCACGATCCGGCTGCTCCTGGAGCGGGCCGGTCACCACGTCACCGTCGCCGGCGATGGCAGCAAGGGACTTGCGCTGTTCGAGGCCAGCCGGTTCGATTTGCTGTTTCTGGACATCTTCATGCCTGGCATGGATGGGCTGGAGACGATGCGTCACGTCCGGGCGTTAGCCCCGGCCATTCCGATCATCGTCATTTCCGGCCGCTCAGTCACGCCGGATGCCTATGCGGAGCCCGATTTTCTGAAGATGGCGACCAAGCTCGGCGCGGTGGCAAGCCTGCAGAAGCCATTCCGGCCCGGCGCACTGCTCGCCGCGGTCGATGGCTGCCTGAAGGCGGGCGAGCCGGAGGGGTCCGATGTCAGCTCCGGCCGCCGATAACGAGGGCTACTCTGCTTCAGGCCAGATCGGCCGCGATCATCCGGGAAGTTCTGCGAGCATCCGCATGACGCTCGCCACGCGGCTGGCGATCGCGATGATCCTGCTGGTGGCGGTCACCGTGGCCGCGGTCGGCTGGCTGGGCTATCGCAACACCACGCAAGCGGTCATTCCGCGCGTGTTGGAGCGGGTCGAGGCCCAGTCACGCCTGCTCGCGACCAGTCTGGAATCCTATGTTGCCGGAGCCCGCGGCGATCTGATCGGCTATCGCTCCGCCGCAGCCATCAACGGTCTGATCCGCGCTCACATCGGCGGAGGAATTGACCCTTCCGACGGCGTCTCGGAGCAAACCTGGCGCGAGCGCATCGCCACGCGGCTCGCGGCCGAGATCGAGGCCAAACCGATCTACGGGCAGTTTCGAATCATCGGCCTTGACGACGACCAGCGCGAGCTGGTCCGCGTCGACCGCTCTGGCCCGAACGGCGCGGCGCGCGTCGTCCCCGACAGCGAGCTGGAACGCAAGGGCGACCGAACCTATTTTCAGGACACGATACGGCTGGCGCCGGGCGATATCTACGTTTCGCCCGTCGAGCTCGCGACCCGCCAGGGCGGCACCACGGCCTTGCACATTCCGACGCTGCGAGTCGCGACGCCGCTGTTCGCGCCGGATGGCAAGCCGTTCGGTATCATCATCGCCAATATCGACATGCGTCCGGCCCTCGAGCACATCCGCGGAACGGCGACCTCAGGTGGAGGGATTTTCGTCGTGAATTCGCGCGGCGACTATCTCGTTCATCCGGATCGCGCGCGCGAATTTCGCGCATTGCATGACCGTCCCAACGACTGGCGCAAGGATTTTCCTTATTTCGCAGCTTTGGCCGGCACGCTGGAAGTTTCCACACGGCTCATGACCGACGGGTCTGGCCGGCCGAGCGGGGCGGCGATTGCGCCGGCGCTGCTCGCGGGCAAGGAATGGATCGCCATCATCGAGACGATTCCCGCGCCCGTGTTCGGCCTCGTACCGGCAGCGATCCAAAGGACGTCCCTGCTGGTTGGCATATTGGCCGTTCTCGCCGCAGCCGCGCTTGCGGTGCTGCTGGCGCGCTCGCTGACGCGTCCGATCGGCCGCTTGACCGCGGCGGTCCAGGCGATCGGCAGCGGCCGTCCGGCGGATATACCCGTCGATGCCAGCGGTGAGACGGGCGTGTTGGCGCGGGCCTTCGCGCAGATGGTCGAGGAAACCCGGGCGAAAACCGCGGCGCTCGAACGCGAGATCGAGGAGCATCGCCGCACCGAGGCCGCGCGCAGCCATCACGCGGCGCGCGAGCAATTGTTCAGTGCTGCCGTCGAATCATCCGACGACGCAATCGTGACGCAGTCGCTCGATGCCATCATCACGGGCTGGAATCCGGCCGCCGAGCGTCTTTATGGCTATTCGGCGGATGAGGCGATCGGCAAGCCCACGTCAATCATCGTTCCGCCCGACCGCAGCGCGCATCGCAAGGACTATCTGGCGCGGATCGCCCGGGGCGAGCCGATCGAACGGTTCGAGACGGTGCGCCTGCGCAAGGACGGCACGGCGGTCGAAATCTCACTGAGCCTGTCGCCGATCAAGGGGCCGTCGGGCGAGATCATCGGTGTCTCCGGGAGCGCGCGCAGCCTCACCGACGCTCGCCTGGCCGAGCGGCAGCTGCAGCAGCAGCTCGAAGAGCGCCGGCAGATCTTCGACACCTCGCAAGACCTTATCATGGTCATGGATGCGCGGGGCCATATCGCGCAGATCAGCCCGAGCAGCGAGACCATCCTCGGCTACCGCCCGGACGAGATGATCGGCCGCAGCGGCGCCGACTTCATTCATCACGATCATCTGGAGCACGCCCGCGCCGAGATGCGCGCGCTGCGCCACGGCGAGCGCGTCAAGCTCGCCGACACGCGCTGTTTGCACCGGAACGGACATGAGGTCTGGCTGTCGTGGATGGGCAGCTGGTCCGAGCAGGCGCATCGCTTCTTCTTCGTCGGGCGCGACATGACGGAAGCACGGCTCGCGCAGGAATCGCTGCGCGAGAGCGAACGGCTCGCCCGCAATATCGTCGAAACCTCGCTCGACGCCTTCATCCAGACCGACGAAACCGGCAGCATCCTCAACTGGAACTCGCAGGCCGAGCAGCTGTTCGGCTGGCGCCGCGAGGAGGTGCTCGGCAAGAGCACGATCGACCTCATCGTCGCCGAGAGCGAACGCGAGAGAGTAAGGGCAGGTCTGAAGCAGTTCCTGAAGGACGAGGGCGGCAGGACGCTGAACCGCCGCCGCGAGCTCATCTGCCGCCGCCGCGACGGCAAGGAATTCAAGGCCGAGCTGAGCGTCACCGCGCTGAAGCGCCGCGAAGGCCTGTTGTTCAACGTCTTCTACCGCGACCTCACCGACAAGATCGCCGCCGAGGAACGCATCCGTCATGCCGAGAAGATGGAGGCGGTCGGCCAGCTCACCGGCGGCGTGGCGCACGATTTCAACAACATCCTCACCGTCATCACCGGGACGATCGAAATCCTTGCGGAGGCCGTCGAGAAGGAGCCGCAGCTTGCGGCCATCACGAAGATGATCGACGAGGCGGCCGCGCGCGGCGCCGATCTGACCCAGCACCTGCTCGCCTTCGCGCGCAAGCAGCCGCTCCAGCCGCGCGAGATCGACATCAACTCGCTGGTCGTCGACACCGCGAAGCTGTTGCGGCCGACGCTGGGCGAACAGATCCAGATCGAATCGGTGTTCGAGGACGAGAATTGCGTCGCGATCGTCGATCCCAACCAGCTTACCACCGCGATCCTCAACCTCGCGCTCAACGCGCGCGATGCCATGCCCGGCGGCGGCAAGCTGATCCTGGAGACCGGCGCCGCCTATCTCGACGAGGTCTACGCCAGTGCGAACGATGTGCCGCCGGGGCACTACGTGTTGATCGCCGTGAGCGACACCGGCACCGGAATCCCCGCGAACATACTGACCAGGGTGTTCGATCCCTTCTTCACCTCGAAGGGACCGGGCAAGGGCACCGGACTCGGGCTGTCGATGGTCTACGGCTTCATCAAGCAGTCCGCGGGCCACATCAAGATCTACAGCGAGGAAGGCCACGGCACCACGATCAAGATGTATCTGCCGCCCGGCAAGACGCCGGCGCCGGCCGGTGAGGGCGTGACGCCGGCCACGATCGAGGGCGGGCACGAGACGATCCTGGTGGTCGAGGACGACAGGCTGGTGCGCGACTACGTGCTGGCGCAGCTGCATTCGCTGGGTTACGTCACCTTGCAGGCCGCGAACGCCGCGGAGGCGCTCGCGATCGTCGCCGCAGGAAAGCCGTTCGACCTTCTGTTCACCGACGTCATCATGCCCGGCAAGATGAACGGACGGCAGCTCGCCGACGAGCTGATGAAGACGCGGCCCGATCTCAAAGTGGTCTACACATCAGGCTATACCGAGAATGCGATCATCCATCACGGGCGGCTGGATTCCGGCGTGATGCTGCTGGCCAAGCCCTATCGGAAATCGGATCTGGCGCGGATCATCCGCAAGGCGCTGAGCGGGTGAGACGCGCTTTCGTGTCCCAGACGCACTGCAGCGCGTAAGCGCTGCAGTGCAAAGCCGGGACCCAGAACTTTGATGCCGTGAAGTTGGAGAGATAGGCCCCGGCTCAGCGGCGCATTATTTCATGATGCACCGCGTCCGGGGCACGAGAACATTTTACGACGCGCGCTGGGCCGCGGTCATCACGATGCGGATCAGATCGGCGGCGTTGCGCGCGCCGAGCTTCTTCATGATGTTGGCGCGGTGATCTTCGATCGTGCGCGGGCTGATGCCGAGCGTGCGGCCGGCTTCCTTGTTGGACGCACCGGAAGCAAACTGCTCGAGCACCTCGCGCTCCCTGCGTGTCAGCGGCTCGCGTCCGGGGAAATGCAGCGAGCCGAATTTCGGCGAGGCGTTCTCCGCCTGCCTACGCGCATAGGCGCCGATCGCCTCGTCGAGCCGGCCGACGATCTCGCTGCCGCGGAACGGCTTTTCGATGAAGTCGAGCGCGCCGCTCTTGATCGCGCCCACCGCCATTGCGATGTCGCCCTGTCCGGAGATCATGAAGATCGGCGCCGGGTAGTCCTCGCCCTGCAGCTCCTTCAGAATGTCGAGGCCCGACTTCCCGGGAATGTGCACGTCGAGCAGGATCGCAGCAGGCGTGCGGTTTCGTGCCACGGAGAGCAGCGCTGCGCCGTCCGCAAAACAGATCACCTCATAACCCGCCGCCTTCAACACCATCGACAGAGTGTCGCGAACGGCAGGGTCGTCGTCGACCACGAAGATTTCACCGCGAGAGCTTTGTTCGGCCATGTGCCACATCCGGTTGGCATGAAGGACTCGCGTCCGCGCCCCGTTTATGGCGTTCGGCGCGGATTCGGCCCACCCGTATTTGTACGGGACATGGACTTAACGCACAAGTAGCGACAGGGTGCCTAATTGCGGGGTACGGAGAATATCCATGCTAAATTTCGCTGGCACATCCCCGCTCGTCGCGATGCCTGAAACTGACTGCCGTCAGTTGATCGCCGCCGATCTTCGCGCTCTGATCACACGGATCGAGAGCAGCATGCGCCTGATCGACGCGGCTATGATGGAAGCCGGCGTGTCGGAAACCGGCCCGGCGCGCGGAGATCCGGCCGGTTCCGCCGATATTTTCGTGCTCGACGACGTCACGCCGCGCTATGCGACGGCGAGCGCCGCCCTCAACGCCTGTCGGGCGGGCCTTGGCCACGCCCTGCGATGTCTGTCGGAATCCGGCGACCCGGCATAGAGCGATCAGCGCGGCGCGCCGGCCGCGTCCCATCGCATGGCGGTTCCGCAAGCCTGAAGCGCGATGAGATTTGGATGAATCGTTATCGCGCCTTAGGTTATTGTTTGCGCATGATCTTTCCGGAAAACTGCTTCGCACTTTTCCGGATCATGCTTTAGGCGCGGTGCCGTTCCACGATCGCGTCGGTGGCGACACCGCCCCAGGTGTGGATCGCGGGAAGGCCCATCGCGGTCTTGCCGAGATTGGCAAGACTGATGCGCAGGGCCGCGAGGTCGAGCGGTTTCGGCAGGCTCTGGAGCTCGATCCCGACGGACCTGGCGAAGCTGCGAGCGGCGCTGCGGCGCTTGCCGTCCATGCCGCTGATCACGATCACGGCACCGCCGAACTTCGCCGCCGCCATCTCGCGCAGCACGTCGATGCCGTCGCCGTCCTCCAGCACGAGATCCAGCGTCACGCAATCGAAGCGGGCGGCGCGCAGCTTCTCGATCGCGTCCGCCACGGACGGTGCCACGGTGACTTCGTGGCCGGCCTGCTTGGCAGCGACCGTGATCAGGCTGCGCTGCGTGGCGTCGTCATCGACTACCAGAAGCTGAAGCGCACGCCGTTCGGCGCCGTCGGGCAGGTTTGACGTCATGGGCGAAAGAGGACTTCTGGGCATTTCCGTATCCTGAGATTGAGACCGTCAATGGATACACGGGTCGCGCTTCGGCCACGTAAAGCCGCTGACGCGAATTCGCTTTGATATCTTCAGAAAGTGTGAAGCAAGAGATCGGAAAGGACGGCGACGGACGCGGGCAGATCACGCCGCGGCATCATGGCCGCCGGCCGCACCGCGCTTCTTCCTGTTCTTGCCGCGCAGGAACTGGATGTCCATTTCGGCGCCGTTGACGCGGACCAGCTCGCAGCGACGATAGGCGAGGCCCGTGGACGACAACAGCAGGAAGAACTCTTTCAGGTTCAACCCCTGAATCGAGCCTTCCACCGTGAGAATGGCGTCGGTGTCGGAGATAGCGTTGAGCTTGCAGTCGCGGCGCCAGGTGCCGTCGATGGCCATGATGCAGACATCATAGCCCCGACTGAAAGTCACGCGTTCAGTACCCTTGCCATCCTCGGCCATGTCTACCGTCCTGCCATGACCGCGAGGCGCGGCGCCACGCCGGCGAGAACCGGCTTGGCGACGGCGGCACGCGGATCGTTCGGCTTGTAGAGGCCGCGCCGCTCCGCAATCGGGCGGAACGTATCGGTCAGGCCGACCACGGTTTCGGCCGCGCCCAGCACCAGGAAGCCGTCTGGCTCGATCTGGCGCGCCAGCCGGTTGAAGATGTTGATCTTGGTATCCTGGTCGAAATAGATCAGCACGTTGCGGCAGAAGATCACGTCGAAGGTGCCGAGCTGGGAAAAGTCGTGCAGCAGGTTGAGCTGGCGATGCTGGATCATCGCCCGCAATTCGGGATTGACCTGCCAAGTCTCGCCGGTCTGCTTGAAATACTTGACCAGCATCTGAATCGGCAGGCCGCGCTGCACCTCGAACTGGCTGTAGACGCCGGCCTTGGCCTTCTCCAGCACCTCCTGCGACAGATCGGTCGCGATGATCTCGATGCGCCAGCCGGTGAGGGCCGCGCCCATCTCCTTCAGACACATCGCCAGCGAATACGGCTCCTGCCCGGTCGAGCCGGCGGCGCACCAGATGCGCACGCTGCGTTTGCCGGCACGCGCCTTGATGATCTCGGGCATGATGGTGTCGCGAAAATGATCGAACGGAACCTTGTCGCGGAAGAAGAAGGTCTCATTGGTGGTCATGGCTTCGACCACGTCGGTGATCAGCTGACGCGAGCCGCCTTGCAGCTTCTGCACGAGCTCGGCGATGCCGGAGAGGCCGGCCTTGCGGGCGAGCGGCAGCAGGCGGCTTTCGATCAGATATTGCTTGTCTGCGGACAGGTCGAGGCCGGAATTGTCCTTCAGGAACTTACGCAGGTACTCATACTCGGTCGGGGTCACTGACGCCTCTTCGAAGCTGTACTGGAACACTCTGGCCAAAATGCGCGGGCCAGACTCACTCAGACCATGGTTTGTCCGACCGGGATCAAGCCGACTTCAGCAAACTTGTCGGCGATAATGTCTTTGTCGAAGGGCTTCATGATGTACTCGTTGGCGCCGCCGCTGAGCGCCTGGGCTATATGCGCGACGTTGTTCTCGGTGGTGCAGAACACCACCTTGGGCTGGTCACCGCCGGGCAGGCGGCGCATGTGGCCCATGAATTCGAAACCATCCATCACGGGCATGTTCCAGTCGAGCAGCACCGCATCGGGCAGCTGCCGCTGGCAGATCTCGAGCGCCTTCGAGCCGTCCTCGGCCTCGGTCACTTCGAATTCCAGGCCCTCCAGGATCCGACGCGCGATCTTGCGCACCACGCTGGAATCATCGACCACCAAGCAGGTTTTCATTTCGGTTCTCCGGCTCCGATGTTTCGTTGGCTCACGCGGCCATCTGCACTTTGGTTTCGAGTTCGAGGACACGATCGACGTCGAGGACGACCATGAGCTGACCGTCGAGGCGGTGGACGCCGCCGGCGAGCTTGGCCATGCGGGGGTCGAGGTTGACGGGATTCTCTTCCATGCCGGCCTCGGGCAGACGCAGCACCTCGCCGATCTGGTCGATCAGGAGGCCGTAGGATTCGCCGCGCAAATCGACGCCGACCGCCATCGGCACCTTGCCGTCCTCAGGCTGCGGCAGGCCGAGACGGGCGCGCATGTCGACCACGGTGACGATGCGGCCGCGCAGATTGAGCACGCCGGCGATCTCGCGCGAGGACAGC
>NZ_LBJC01000017.1 GCF_004114535.1 Bradyrhizobium nanningense | reverse complement strand
AGCCGGTGCGGGCGTGACCGGCCGCGCCACGGGACCGCGCGGGGCCGGCGCCGGGCTCGCGGGCGCCAGCGGCGGACTTCCAACCGCGGGCTTGCGACGCAGCCGCGCGCCGAGATGGCGGATCTTCTGGATCAGGTCGTGATGAAAGATGTCGGCGGCCGACGCCTCGCGCGTCGATTCCGGCTTCGGAATGTAATCGGCCGCGCCGAGCGACAGCGCCTTGAAGCTGATCTCCGCGTTACGACGGGTCAGCGTCGAGGCCATGATGATGACCAGATCGCGCTTCTTCGCCAGCAGCTGCGGCAGCGCCGAAATGCCGTCGAGCTCGGGCATCTCGATGTCGAGCACGGCAACATCGGGGTTGATGCGCTCGAGCTGGTTGACCGCCTCGAGCCCGGTCCGCAGCGAGGCCGCGACCTCCATGTCGTGCTCGGCGCCGACCCAGCGCGAGATCAGACCGCGGATGACGACGGAGTCGTCGACGATCATCACCCGCAGCGGTCCTGCTTCGCGCGACGAGCCCGTGGTCGAATTCCCTGCGAACGCAACACTCATTACTCACCAACTCAGACTGAAAGGATACAGTTGAAAACAGGCGCCGAAGGAACCGCTCAGCCTCCGGGCGTTCGCTCAGATAAGACCGACTTCCTGGAATTTCGCCGTCACGATGTCCTTGTCGAACGGCTTCATGATGTACTCGTTGGCACCGGCATGCAGCGCGCGCGCGATATGCGCGACGTCGTTCTCGGTGGTGCAGAACACCACCTTGGGCTGGTCGCCGCCGGGCATCCGCCTGAGATGGCCGAGGAACTCGTAGCCGTCCATCACAGGCATGTTCCAGTCGAGCAGCACCGCATCGGGCAAGCCGCGCTTGCAGGCTTCCAGCGCCTTCTCACCGTCCTCCGCTTCGAGGATCTGGAAGTCGAGGCCCTCCAGGATCCGGCGCGCAACCTTGCGGATGACGCTGGAATCATCAACGACGAGACAAGTTCGCATGTGAACCTCTGCTTCCTCCCCGCTTTGCGGGGGCACTTCCAATTGCACGACCGTCGGCGGCGAGGCCGCGGTATCAGGCCGCTATCATCTCGGGCGCGAGTTCGAGGACACGATCGACGTCGAGGACGACCATGAGCTGACCGTCGAGGCGGTGGACGCCGCCGGCGAGCTTGGCCATGCGGGGGTCGAGGTTGACGGGATTCTCTTCCATGCCGGCCTCGGGCAGGCGCAGCACCTCGCCGATCTGGTCGATCAGGAGGCCGTAGGATTCGCCGCGCAAATCCACGCCGACCGCCATCGGCACCTTGCCGTCCTCGGGCTGCGGCAGGCCGAGACGGGCGCGCATGTCGACCACGGTGACGATGCGGCCGCGCAGATTGAGCACGCCGGCGATCTCGCGCGAGGACAGC
>NZ_LBJC01000016.1 GCF_004114535.1 Bradyrhizobium nanningense | reverse complement strand
AAATATTATGTGGCGGAGGAATCCAGCCGTGGCCGGCCCTGGCTGGCGTTAGGGCGCCTCCGCCACATAATCTCGTCCGACACATAAGAGCGGTTATGTTGCACGCAGCATAACCGCTCGGCGGCGACCTCTATGTGTTCCGTGGCAAAAGCGGCAAGCTGATCAAGATCCTTTGGTACGATGGACTGGGCATGTCGCTTTATGCCAAGCGGCTCGAGCGCGGCCGCTTCCTGTGGCCGTCGTCGGCTGATGGCGTGGTGACAATCACCCCAGCCCCGACTGGCGGATGCCGCAACATACCTGGCGACCGCAGGCGGCTGGCTGATCGCTGGGATTTGAATCGGTGGCACGATCAGCGGTTCGGACAGAGATCGCGTCTTGTGATTCTCTGGTCGGCGATGGGCGCTGATGATTCTCTTCCCGACGATGTGACCACGCTGCAGGCGATGCTGCGCGCCGAACGAGCGGCCCGGATGGCCGCGGAAGCCGAGGCCCAGGCGGGGACCTTGCTGATCGAGAAGCTCAAACTCACGATCAAGAAGCTCCGGCACGAGCAGTTCGGACAGTCCTCCGAGCGAGGCGCATTGCTGGACCAGCTCGAGCTACAGCTCGCCGACCTGGAGGAGAACGCGGCGCAAGCTGAGACCGCGGCGCAGATGGCAGCCGAGAAGATTGCGGTGCCATCGTTCGAGCGCCGCAAGCCAGCCCGCCGGCCGCTGCCGGAGCATTTGCCACGGGAGCGCATTGTCTATCCGGTGCCGGCCACCTGCCCATGCTGCGGCGACAGCCGGTTGCGCAAGATTGGTGAGGACGTGACCGAGACGCTGGAGCTCGTTCCGCGCCAGTGGAAGGTGATCCAGCACGTGCGCGAGAAGCACGTCTGCCGGGCCTGCGAAGCGATCAGCCAGCCGCCGGCTCCCTCGCATCCGATTGCGCGCGGGCGTGCAGGGCCCAAGCTGCTGGCTCATATCCTGTTCGCCAAGTACGGCCTGCACCTGCCGCTTCATCGTCAGAGCGACCTCTACCAGCGTGAAGGCATCGATCTCGACGTATCGACGCTCGCGGACTGGGTAGGTGCCTCCGCGGCAACCCTGATGCCCCTGGTAGATGTGATCCGGAGCCACGTCTTCGCAGCCGAGCGCATCCACGCGGATGACACCACGGTGCCGGTCCTGGCCAAGGGCAAGACCCGGACCGGCCGGCTCTGGACCTACGTGCGCGACGACGGTCCGTTTGCCGGCCCAGATCCGCCGGCGGCCGTGTTCTTCTACTCACCCGATCGCGGCGGTGCGCATCCGGAGCAGCATCTGGCGGGCTATACCGGACTGATGCAGGCCGACGCCTATGCCGGGTTCGGCAGGCTCTACGAGGCCAATCGCAAGGGCGGCCCGATCATCGAAGCCGCATGCTGGGCGCATGGCAGGCGTAAGTTCTTCGATCTCGCGCGGCTCACCAAGGCGCCGATCGCGGCCGAGGCGGTCAAGCGCATCGATGTCCTGTTCGCTATCGAACGTGAGATCAACGGTCTTGCTGCGCAGGAGCGCCTGCGTGTGCGTCAGGAGCGTAGCCGCCACCTGATCGTCGAGCTGGAGGCGTGGTTGCGCGAGCAGCGCGCCAAGCTCTCCAGGAACAACGACACGACCAAAGCGATCAATTACTGTCTCAGCCGCTGGGATGCATTTAGCCGCTTCCTTGATGACGGACGGCTTTGCATGTCGAACAATGCTGCTGAACGTGAGCTACGGGCCGTCGCCGTGGGGCGAAAAAATTGGACCTTCGCCGGGTCCGATGAGGGCGGCCGGCGTGCGGCTGCCATCTACAGCCTCATCGCCACCGCCAAGCTCAATGACATCGACCCGCAGGCTTGGCTTGCCGACGTGCTGGCGCGCCTGCCGGACCATCCCGCCAAGCGTATCCACGAACTCTTGCCGTGGAATTGGCGGCTTCAGGGTATCGTCCGCGCGGCTTGAGTGAAATGATCTCGACAGACCGTAATTGAAGGGAATACTGTGCGCAGCAGCATAGAGAGGTCTCTCATGAGCGCAATCGGCATGGGATCTAACGACCGTCACCCTGAACTCCGTTCTGGCGAGATCTTCCTTCGCAATGACGCCGACAACGGCTTTGCGCGCGTCAAAGCTGTTTTGCCATCCGCTCGGCAGGGAGAGATCGGCTACAACATTCGTGGCAAAAAGCTTGATGACGAAGCAGGACTGAAGCCTATCTTCGTTGCTCCCGACGAACTGCGGGCGGCGGGTGGTCCGCTGATGTTGGAAGTTCGCTACGCCGAACTCGCCGAACAACAGTAACGCTGCGTGCCAGTTCGCCGGTTGATCTTCGGGCAGCACGGTCGCCGTTACGGCCTATCGATCAACTGGGGTAGTCGCCGGATGCGTACGTTTAGCGACCATCTGGATCAGTGAACTGGCTCGTGCAACCGGCGCTGTGCGCTCTAATCTGCTCTAATGCTTATTTTTTTGGCTGACTTTCGGCCCAAATACTCCAAACCTTGAGTGGGTCTTGCATAAACGATCGGAACGTTTGAACTTTGCGATCAGGTTGTCCACACAGAGCATCAAACAAGTGACAAGCCAAAACATGCTTCTCCTCAACCAGCACACCAACTACCGGGGTCCCCTGGATGCGTCGGACGCCGACAATTTGAGCGTCGCGGCCGCTCGGGAGGTCGAACGATTTCTCGGATATCGCGATGGCCACAAGGAAACTCCTCTCATCTCCTTAACGGGCCTTGCTGGTGAGATCGGAGTTAGTTCGATCCATGTGAAGGATGAAGGCCGTCGTCTCGACTTGGGCAGTTTCAAAGCGTTGGGGGGTTCTTATGCTGTGATCCGAATATTGCTCGAGGAAGCAAGTCGGCAGTTCAGCCGCGATGTGGGCGTGTCCGAGTTGCACACGCCTGAAGTGAAAGCTGTGGCAGCAGGTATGACGATCTGTTGCGCTACGGATGGCAACCATGGCCGATCAGTTGCTTACGGCGCCCAACTAGTCGGTGCACAGTGCGCCATCTTCGTTCATTCGGGCGTGAGTCGCGAGCGCATCGCCGCCATTGCCCGCTTTGGCGCGCAGATACTTCGTGTCGAGGGCAACTATGACGACTCGGTTGCCGAGGCAACCCGGGTTGCGGCGGAACAGGGTTGGACGTTGGTATCTGACACCTCGTGGCCCGGCTACGTGCGCATCCCAGGCCTGGTAATGCAGAGGTATACTCCCCTACTCAGCGAAGCCCTGCGTCAGTTGCCTGAACGTCCCACTCATGTCTTCGTTCAGTCGGGCGTAGGTGGAATTGCCGCTGCTGTTGCCGGACACCTCTCGGTGTTGCTAGGTCATGACCGTCCTTTTTTCACTGTTGTCGATCCCTCGCGTGCAGCGTGTCTCTTTGAAAGCGCACGAGTCGGGCATCCTGTGAAGGTGGCTCATGCGCAATCGACCGTGATGGCAATGCTCGAATGCTACGAGCCTTCGCTTATCGCTTGGCGTGTACTTTCACGTGCAGCAGACGCTTTCATGACCGTCGACGACGAGGACGCAATCAACGCGATGAAACGTCTGGCAAATCCGACGGATGGCGATCTGGCAGTTGTCGCAGGCGAAAGCGGTGGTGTTGGTCTCGCAGCGTTACTGAAGGCTGCTTCCGATCCAGACGTGCGTGCCAAAATTGGTCTTAGAGCCGATGCACGGGTATTCTTGATCAACACCGAGGGTGCGACCGATCCTCGCCTTTACGAACAGCTGGTCGGTTTTACGCCAGCGCACGTGTCCGCGAAGAATCTGAAGTTGCGCAAGAACATGTCGACGGGGTGAAGCGAACTGGCTGGCTGATAATGATTGTCACAGGCACATTAGCCAGCCTGTTCACCCCGATAGTGGCCGAACGCGCATTCCACCCGGACTAGATGCCGTAATCGGCCCTGCTCCGAGCACGGGGTGATGATGGTGGCTGTCCCCCGATAGATGATGAAACGGCGGTCTTGTATGAGGCTGCCAACGTTCTGCTATCGCGCATCAACGCGGTTCTCAAAACTCAAGCGCTGGGTGATGGACGTCGCCAAGCGGCGAGGTTCGAAGCGCGCAAAAGTCGCTCTGGCACGTAAGCTGGCAGTGATCCTGCATCGGATCTGGGTCGAGGGCACAACTTACCGATGGACCGAAGCGGGGCCGATCACGGCATAGAAGACGTGGAGGAGATCAAGCACCACCGGGCTGAAGTGAAGCCCAGTGCCCGAAGTCCCGTCGCCGGGACGGTGGATCCGGTGAAGCCGTACACGGCCAGTGGTCGTCATCTGACGAACCACGCGTATCTAGATAGGCTCACCGCTCCCTCTGACAGCATGATGCGGCAGCCAGGCGTTGACAACGAACAGAATCATGAGCTCGGCGGCGTGACGTTTACTCGGGAGGCTTGACATCATCGGGCCCATTACAGGAGGTCGTGTACTCAATCGTCTAGCGGATCAGGGCGGACCATGATTCAAGCTACCGAACATCGGGGCTGGGATCATGCGCTACGACCTGACGGATTTCGAGTGCAGTGTTATCGAACCCCTTCTCCCGGAGGACCGTCGAGGTCGCAAGCCAGGCAACAACCGCCGCGTTCTCAACGGCATCTTCTGGATCCTGCGCGCGGGAGCGCCGTGGCGCGATCTGTCCGAGCGATACGGACCTTATACGACCGCTTACAATCGCTTCAACCGCTTGGCGCAAGGCCGGCAGCTGGGACCGGCTGATGGATACGGTCGTCAAGGCACAGGATGGCAAGGTGCAGATGATCGACAGTTCGGTCGTGCGGGTCCATCAGCATGCTTCCGGGGAAAAAAGAGTGGAGATCGTTGGTGTGGGCCGAAGCCGAAGCGGCCTCACCACCAAAATCCACGCGCGCGTCGACGCGAAAGGCCGCCCGGTCCGCCTCATGACCCCCCCGGCGAGGCCCACGACGTGACGTACGCCGAGGCTCTGCTCGATGGACTCGATGCGCGCGCCGTCGTCATCGCCGACAGAGGCTACGATGCCGATCGTATTTGTGCCCACATCCGTGATCAGGGTGTGATCCCCAACATTCCCAACAAATCAACCGTAAGAAGAGGTTGCGGTGGCCATCAATCGCGAGCGCAACCACGGTGAGCGCTTCTTCAACAAACTGAAGTAGTTTTGACGCATTTGCCACCCGCTACGACAAGCTCGGCGCGACGTCTTCGCTTCCTTCAGCTCGCTTCCGGGCGAATTTGGCTTCGATCAATTCAGTCCACAGCCTAGTAAAAGAACAGCTCCTTGCGCAGGCACTTCAGATCTGACGCGGGCGATCTGTCGGTGGGATACGGTCCGGCACACGGGCGACGCGCACGAAGCAAGAGTTTTTCGACACCAGACATGGAGCAAGTCCGTCTTGGCTCAAACAGCCTAGATATCCAATCCGCCGCGCAGTCGGCGGCCGCATGTCGGGGAGCGGACGGGATCTTGCGAACCCGGGCGTCGTCCGGACGCGCAGACCGTATCGTCATGCACGCCCCATTCTCGCAGACCTCAGGTGTTCTTCAGCGCGACGCGGAACTCGGCTTCGGTCTTGGCCTTGACCTCGTCGAGCGAGACGCCGTCGGCGAGCTCGATCAGGGCCATGCCGCCGTCGCCGTGCTTGTCGATGGTGAAGACGGCAAGATCCGTGACGACCATGTCGACCACACGCTCGCCGGTCAGCGGCAGGTTGCACTGCTTCAGCAGCTTCGGGCCGTCCTTGGCCGAATGCTCCATCACCACGACGACGCGCTTGACGCCGGCGACGAGATCCATCGCGCCGCCCATGCCCTTGACCATCTTGCCGGGGATCATCCAGTTGGCGAGATCGCCGTTCTGAGCCACCTGCATGGCGCCGAGGATCGAGAGGTCCATGTGGCCGCCGCGGATCATGCCGAAGGAATCCGCGCTCGAGAAATACGAGGTCGAGGGCAGCTCGCTCACGGTCTGCTTGCCGGCATTGATGAGGTCGGCGTCTTCCTCGCCCTCATAGGGGAACGGGCCCATGCCGAGCATGCCGTTCTCGCTCTGCAAGGAGACGTTCATGCCGTCGGGGATGTAGTTCGAGACCAGCGTCGGGATGCCGATGCCGAGATTGACGTAGTAGCCGTCACGCAATTCCTTCGCGGCGCGCGCAGCCATCTGTTCACGGGTCCAGGCCATGTGAGTCTCCTGCGCTTAGGCGGCGGTACGCGGGCGGGTGTTGCGGAATTCGATGCGCTTCTTGGCCGTGCCGACCTCGACGATGCGCTTCACGAAGATGCCGGGCGTGTGGATGTGGTCGGGATTGAGTTCGCCGGCCGGAACCAGGTGCTCGACCTCGGCCACCGTGATCTTGGCGGCGGTCGCCATCATCGGGTTAAAGTTGCGCGCGGTCTTGCGATAGATGAGGTTGCCGGCGGTGTCGCCCTTCCAGGCGTGCACGATGGCGAGATCGGCGAACAGACCGCGCTCCATCAGGTACTTCTCGCCGTCGAACTCCTTCACTTCCTTGCCTTCGGCGATCAGCGTGCCGACGCCGGTCTTGGTGTAGAAGGCCGGGATGCCAGCGCCGCCGGCGCGGATGCGCTCGGCCAGCGTGCCCTGCGGGTTGAATTCGAGTTCCAGCTCGCCGGCGAGGAATTGCTGGGCGAACAGCTTGTTCTCGCCGACATAGGACGAGATCATCTTCTTGATCTGCCGGGTCTCCAGCAGGCGGCTGAGCCCGATGCCATCGACGCCGGCATTGTTGGAGACGACCGTAAGCCCCTTGACGCCGGAGTCGCGGATCGCGTCCGACAGCTCCTCGGCAATGCCGCAGAGGCCGAAGCCCCCCGACATGATCATCATGCCGTCTTTCAGAATGCCGGACAGAGCCGACCTCGCGTCGGGATAGAGCTTGTTCATGAATTACCTGACGTTATGGAAGGGTTGGAGGCTAGGAAGCCTAGCCGATCTTTGTTCGATGGCGCTCCCACACAAGGTCACAAGCGGACGAGCCATACGGCAGATTTTCGCGCATCCCTAAGCGGCAGCGCATTGATGTCGGCGCGCATCACAATTGACCGCCGTGGACCAGCCCCGGGGAGGCCGACATATTGCCTCCTATCATACAACATCTATTGAGCGCGAAGGGTCTTCGACCCGAGATCCGCTCCTGCGCTTTCCGTTCGGGCTGGGAAAGCTGAGGCTTCCGAAGCATCGCTTGATCCGGCTCCTCCATTGCTTCGTTCCTCCCGCTCGGCATCTGGCAAGAAGTGGTTGCCGCGCGCACATTCCGTTCGAAAGCCTTCCTCGCCCTGTCCGCGAGGGCGCTGTTTTACGTCAGATTGAGGAGGAAGTCGGCCGGGACTTGGCTTTGATGTGCATATATTCCGCGCATTTTCTTTGCTTAACGCAGGAGTTGATCACGAGGGCCTCGCCCCCCGAAAGTTAAAGCAACTTTGTAATCGGCATCTGGCCGAGCAGCACGAAGTGTTCGGACGGATTGAGTTTGCACTCCTGCCCACATTTTCAGCGCCGGGTGTGGACTGATAACCGGTTTACCAGGGCCCGGGATGAATCTCATTTACGCATTGAATGTAGCGGTCGCGCCGGCGACAGAAATCTTGCTAGATGAGCCATTGCTTCATCCCAAAAGTCCGCAGCGGGCAGGCCGCTTTCGCTCTACGCCGGTCGTGAACCAAGACTTGATCAGAGTCGAAGGCACACAGCCCTGGAATTCTATCCCAGCTTATCGCTACTCGGCCCGACCCTGGCCTTATCCGCACACCCTTCCTTTGGCTAGCCTAGCCCAACTCTGCGTAAGACGCGACCACTAGCGGTACTTAGGTCCGTTAGCCGTTCGCTCTATAGAGAATGCCTCCGTCGAGAATAGAGCGAGGATTTGCTGCAATCGGGCGAAGAACGGGCTAACGAGTGATGGGACGCCGTTCATTTGCGAGCCGCGCCGTCCGCAGCCGCTTGGCTTCCGAAGAAGAGCTAAATCACCATGGCGAGCTGTGACTTCGCATGGTGCCGGAAGCGATGCGAGCTTTAGGCGTCCGCGATGTTGACGCGTCGACGTGTTTGGCGCGGCGACCGGCGTCGATACTGAGTGGCAGGTCGCGATCAGTACTGGCGCGCCTTTTCACGCAAGGGCGATCGCCAACGTCCGTCGCCTCGTGATACTGGGCAGCGCGACAGTCCCAGATCGCAACGTCGCCCGGTATCCAGCTCCATCGCACGGTGTTTTCAGGCGTGAGGATGTATGATTGGAAGAGGCGGAGCATCTTCTGGCTAGTACAATTCTGAAAGCCAACGAAGCGCTGCACGCTATCGTCGATAGCGAGTGTGCGCTTGCCTGTATCGGGTTGAACGCGAACTAACGGATGCTCCGTCTGGGAATTCAGTCTGGCAGACACGCCGTCCAAACGGTCTTCGCCTGCCGCAGCGAGCTCCGCTTTCATCGCGTAGCCATACGCAGTGTTGTGAACCGCCCAGAGCTGATCGGCGAACATGCGCAGTGATAGCGGGAGCGCCTGATATGCAGCCGCCGTATCCGACCAGACGGTGCCACCGTGACAGCGCGAATTTATTACGTTGTGCAAGAGGACATCTTCGGATAACCCTCAACTATGATCATTGTATGCTGCCGCTTGTCAGCGCGACCACCATTGTTGCCCGAACCCCGCCCCAAGATCGACGGCACCGCCTTCGCGATACCGACTTGTCGGTCCGGAGCCAGAATGCCTAGCCGCCTTACAAAGCGCTCATGCTGGGCGGCATCAAGTTTTTCTGGTCACGGAAGAAGATCACCTTGTGCTCGCACAGCAAGTCATTGATTGCGCGGATGACCTCGTCTGATAACTCTCCCGATAGCTTCACATTCCTGATCTCGGCACCAAGTCGGACCGCGCGCTTGATGATGTCGGCTTCCGGAATAACATCGTGAATGGTTGTTGTATCACTCATGATCACTTTCATAACCGCGATTCTCAATGAAGCTCCGCCATGCGCTGGTCGCGGATGCGACGGCGGAGATGTTCGAGATATTCTCGGACGCCACGCACTAATCGCAACAATAGACCTCGCCGGGGCGCTATAGATGGTAGAAGCGATCGATGTATAGTCAATGACACGAAACCATCTTTGTTTTCGACCACAAGAAATGATCAGTTCGTGGGGGACGCACGCGCTAAAATATGTGCCTGATTAGGGTTGATCGAACAAGTCGCGGGCATAACAGACGCCATCGTGGGATCAACGCGCGAAACGCCTCGAAGTACTCTTCGATCAACGCGATCGCATACCGTTGGCTTTCTGGATCGAGCAAATTACGCCCAATACTCTTTGTCATTCTTTGTCAACGACATGACACGAGCCATTCCGCAGAAGTCCACGCCGACTATGCCCTCGCCATGAAAAGGTTGATAGCCATCGCAAGTAAGGGGCGAGCGGGGCTAGCCACTCATAGGTCCTAGACTAGGCCCAGCGCGCTTTGTCGGGAACGACACTTTAAAGTAACCGAAGCGTGATCTCCGGGATTAGTAGAGCAAGGTGTGGACTCTGGATCGCTGAGGCGATCGTGATGCGAAGCTGAGTCGACACCAACAATCCTGTACGGATGAAGAGATTGTGCGGGTCAAGCGTGGTGAAGCTGCCACCGATTCTCAGCTGCGCCCGCGGCGCGCCCTGTGACGCCAGGAGCGCAAATTTCCGAGCGACCTGGTGTGATTACTGCTATAGACTCACATTCGTCTCAGCCTCGATAGCGCGGCAGGATTCCTATCGAAATACAACCTGAGCAGCGATGTGAGCTCCGGAATTGCTTAAGAGCATCGCAATTCGGCGTCCTTGGCTCGCCGGGCGGCCGCAACCACGTCGGCGCGATCCATCAAGCCGGTCGCTCTGCGAACAGTAGCCGCAGTCTTCTGGACAGCCGCCAGTCTTGACACTGAGTAGGCTTGCCGCTTCGACGTAGTTCGGATTGAAGTGACTATGATTCGTTCGTCTTCAACATTGCGCGCTATTTTTGCACGTTTGGCGAAGCAACGGAGATCCTCCGGAACGACAAAGTTAGCGTCAGCGATGTTGTTGGCCTCAATCCAAGGGCGATCGTCATTCGCCGGGGCCCTGCACTCCGATCGAGGCAGGAATATCTAACGCTGTCGTACGGCAACTCTCGGGTCTCGTTCCAATCCTCGGCATCTGCCCTGGGCATCAGTGCATCGGAAGCGTTTTCGGCGGACGAGTGGTGCGTGCACGTAACCCTATGCACGGTCGGCCCGCTTACGTGACCCATGATGGACAAGGGCCGTTCAAGGGACTTCCGTTGCCACTTCGCGTCGGGCGCTATCATTCTCGCATTGTAGAACTCAACGAACTGTGCGCATCGCATCTCATTGTGACGTCGCGCTCAGAGGACAGGGAAATTATGTCTCTCTCTCATCGCTATCAACCAACGTATGACGTGCAGTTCCATCCAGGGTCGATTATTACTCAGCAAGGGGGCGTGGTTGCTTATGAACTTCTTGCGGCTCGCAGGTAAGTTCAGAACATAAATTGGAACAGGTTGCGCCTCCCGCAGATTAGATGGCGGGACAGTGGCTCGAAGCCGAAGCGCCAAACTCAATACCGTCAACCCAGCAACTCTGCCTCCACGGCGAATTCGCGATCCGGCCAAAGAAGGCGCGGGTCGCACCAGTCCCTGGCTGACAAGGTGGGCCACCCTCCCTCGAGCGGCGGGCCGACGCACGCCGGATCTAGTCAATCGACACGGCTACGTCGCTTGGTGTGCAATCGACGCCGTTAACGGGCAACAAATCCATCGGGCAGGCTGAGAATACGATGATCACTTCCATCTCTGCCCGGAGTGTGACGTGATCTCCGGGCTTTGAGGCTGGTGGGCACCAATCGAGCCGATTGCCTTGAATAACGGGAATGTTCATAAAGAGGTTCAGGGGACACGGCGTTTCGGGCAAGACCATCCCCATCGCCTGCATCGCAGCCGCGAGATTATCGGTGCAGTTGTCATGATAGCCGACGTGGCCGAGTAACTCGTAGCGATGGCGGTCGCAGGCAGCAATCAAGGTATCATGAATGCCGGGCGATGAGTCTGACAACAACGTAAGAATGGGTCGCCGTTTGTTGGTGACAAAGGACTCGCCGCAGCACGGCGTAAGCTTCTTGAGAGACGCTCGGGTATGCTCCATCGACATGAACTCGGACGTCTCGCTTGCATTGAAAGCCCAGGTATCGACGACCTGATTGCCGTGGGTATTGGTGATACGGACGATCTGGGCTTTGTCGAGTCGAACGGCTATGCCGCGTATTCCCTTGCCAAGTCCGCTCGAGAGCATCGACAGGATTGGTGCGATGCCAGTCCCTCCTCCCACCGCAACGATCGGACTAGCATCGTCAGTGCGCAGAAACGCGGTGCCGAACGGACCTCTCACGGTGACGCGGTCGCCTACGACCGCGCGTGCTAGTCCTTGGTCGGTAACAGCTCCCCCGCGCACGCATTTGATGTAGAAATCGATCGCCGCGTTCCCCGGCTCGCTCGCCATGGAGAATTCACGCGGCGGGAGGCCGTCAAACGTAAGGGATGCATATTGTCCAGCGAGAAATTCAAATGGCCGTGGGGAACACAATTGCACGAGCCGGACTTCTGGGCTTACCGGCTCGATCCTCACTATCTCTGCCTCGAGTGATACCACCGGAGGCAATGGCACATCGCTGACGGCGGGCTCGATAACGCAGTCCGAAGTGGAAATCGCACAGCACGGCAAAATAAGCCCAACACGCTTCTCTTCATCCGATAGAGCTGAGTCCATATAGTCGAGGTGCTCAACTTGGCCGGAAAGGAGGCGGGATTTGCAGAGCCCGCAAAACCCGGTGGTGCAGCCATGGGGATATTCAACTCCTTGCAACAAGAGGGTCTCAAGGACGGTGGCACTGGGTCGCGCAACGGCGTTGACCTCCGATCCGTAAACGCTCACGCGGTGCGCATTATCCCGCATAGGGCTACTCAATGGTTCTCTCACCCATCAGCAAAAGCGCAATGAATAGCACCGACGAGACTGCGATACGATTAGCCATTGTCTTCCGCTCGCTCTCAATGCGCTTGATTAAGCCGCGGCGATCTTTTCGCCATTGAAGACTTTCACCGCTTGCTCACGGATTTCATCGAGCCGCTTGGCCGACGGTTGCGTGTCGTTCTCGAATCTGTGCTCCCGGAGGGCATCGACGTACCACCGGGCAACCCGGCCGCACGCGTCCTTGTCTTCTCTCTCAGACGTCGCCTTGGGAATGCTCAAGACCGTGTTTCGAGCATGCGTGCGGATGACCGATCTGGCCTGGTCGGCAAGCACGACGCCAAACGGGTCTTTTCCGGCTTGCACAGCTTCCATGCCAGCTTTTAACATTTTGCGAAACATTATCACGCCACGATCGCTGGCGACGAGATGTTCGCGGCCGTGGATGGTCATCGGACCTTGAGACACAAACGCATCCCAGTCGCCCGGCGCACGTTGCCGCTCTTGGTAACTGCGGTTGCCGGTCTGGGTGTCGATATTGCCGGCCGTGGAAAGCACTTCGGCGCCGCCCTTGCGCTGACGATCGAGATATGCGGCGGCGCCCGGAATTTCAACCTCCGGTTCGATATCGCGCCAGCCTATGGTCATACTATTGTAATCGTCTATAGGAACGACCCAGTTCGTTGACCCGCCGCGGATATCGTTAAACACCTCGCCTTCGGCATCCTCGATGCCTGCCACGCGCGTCAGGTTGGGCATGATTAAGTCATTCGTGCGTACATACACCTTATCTTTCCAGCGGAAGGTGCCTGCGTACATCACGCCGATCGATGTTTCGAACCACTGCAGGCCGACCGGGATCTGGCTGAACACTTCAGTGAACTGGATCCCGAACAGACCGCAATGCAATTGCGAGATATGCATCGGGTCCGTTTCGTTCTCGCGGATCTGCAGCCAGTTGCACGGCGCCACGTCCTTGCGTCGGAATTGCGTGCCGGGCTCGCGCTCAAGCACGTCGTAGAGCGGAAACGCCGGTTTCTTATCCGGCGGGCCCATATAGGCGAAGAGCAAACCCTTGTATTCGTGGACGGGATAAGCGCCTTGGCAGATACGGTTCTTCAACCCCGACGAGTCGCCTGGTATATCAAGAATCCGGCCGTCAACGTCGAAGTGCCAGCCGTGATAACAGCATCGCATTCCTCTTTCCTGGACCTTTCCGAATTCGAGCGAGGCACCGCGGTGACTGCAGCGCCGCTCGAGAAGACCGTAGTTGCCCTGTCCGTCCTTGAAGGCGACGAGATCTTCGCTCAAAATTCGAACCGCCATAGGAACGTCGGTGAATTCCGATGTGAAAGCGAAGGGCTGCCAGAAGCGGCGTAGATACTCGCCTCCAGCCGTGCCTTTTCCGACCTTCAAAACTTCGGAGTCAGGGCCCACTTCTTTCCGGTCGTAGGCTGAATACGGCCGTTGCAATAGGTTGGTCCGTTCCATGGTGACTCTCCATCATTTGTTGCGAGAGGCTTGCATTCTCGCGGATTGATTCAGGCGACGCTAAGCTCGATCGCCGCAGCTCGATGGGGGGCAGTGAGATTGCCAAAACCTTTTTGGCTTCACATGGCCCGTCCTGCTTATTCATCGCTTCGCATCGCAACTTCGCGCATTACTTCGAGGTAAAGCTTCAGCTTTTCTTCCACGCGGTGCGACGGAGCCGACACCGCGATCGCGAAACCCGTGTCCGTATCTCCGACGGGCACAGCAATGCAGCTGAGGCCTGGCACGAATTCCTCCTTTTCGAGGGCGTAGCCCTGCTTGCGGATTTGAGCAAAATGCTTTTCCAGCACCGCAAGGTTCGTGATGGTCCGCGGTGTAAGCGCCTTCAGCTTGCGTGTTTCGAAGTAAGTCTTTCGAGTATCGGAGCTGGAAAGCGCGAGAAGAAGCTTGCCGGACGCTCGCGCATGCGCGTTGCCGAAGTAGCCAGGCGGCACGTCGATGGCGGTCACTGTTGCGCTCCCGCGCATCGCGGAAATGACTACGATCTCTCCCTCCGCCCATCCGACAGCGTAGGCAGTCTCACCAGTCCGATTTGCAATCTCCCGAACGAGAGGCGCAAGCCGCTCCGGCGGCGCAAGGTGACGTTTGAATGCTTCGATCAAACCCGCGACTTTCAGTCCCAGAACATATCGCTGCGAATTGTGGTTCTTGACGATGACTCCTACGGCGCTGAGCGACTGAAGAATGTGGTAAACAGTCTGCCGATTAAGCCTTGTTTCCTTGATAATGTCCGACGCCATCAAGCCACTTTCGCTTTTGGCAATAAGAAAGAGGACTGAGAACCCGCGCCCAAGTGACTGAATGCGCGGCGCAGGCGCTTTAAGCGCCTCCTCCTTCACTTTGCGCTTTTTGCCGGTGCTGCGTCCGGTTTCGGTTTGTATTGCCATGTTCTCTCGCGGTTTTGGAAACCCGAATCGTAACTAAGGAGCATGAATCGACCGCAAAGCGCGCGATATCACGCGATCCGCGGCGGCCACTATCGCCTCGACGGAAGGAAGAAGAACCGCTTGCAGCACGGGCGATGCGGGGATGCGGGTATCGGGAGCGCCAACACGCTGGAAATTTGGGAAACCGCGCTCCGTAAGCCGCGCGGCGATTTCGGCGCCGAAGCCACCAGTGAGGTTCGCTTCATGCAAGATGACAGCCCGCCCCCCGCACCGTTCAACGACGGATACCAGCTGACCCTCATCCAAAGGTGCAATCCAACGAAGATCCAGGACGGCCGCTTGCACGCCCTTGGTAGAAAGGATCTCCGCAGCTTGCTCAGCACGGTTGGCGATAGCGCCCCAAGATATGATTGCAACGTCTGAGCCCTCTTGGCGAAGCTTCGCCGATCCGAGCTTGGAAATGGCCTTGGTGACGTGGCCCGTTGTTTGATAGAGCGCGCGGGATTCGATAATGACGCAAGGATCGTTATCCGCGACAGTCGCACGAAGCATATCGTAGGCATCTTGTGGCGTACTCGGGATCCCGACCTTCAGGCCAGGTACATGCGCAAGAAACGCTTCCAAGCACTGCGACTGCTGCGCGCACGAGCCGGGCGTCGCACCTTGCTGAAGGCGCACAACCATCGGAGCACTGCTTTTGCCTTGTGTGATATAGCGTACATTTGCCGCTTGATTAACCAACTGATCGAGCGCGACGAGAAGGAAGTCCATCCACATGATCTCGGCGACCGGCCGGAAACCGCACATCGATGCACCGACCGCCGCTCCGAGGATCGAGGCCTCCGCGATAGGTGTATCGAAGACGCGCCGTTCGCCGAATTCACGCTGAAGATTACGAGTACAACCAAAAATACCTCCGGCGAAACCAACATCTTCGCCGAAAACGACAACCTCGGGCCGCTCTTTCAGCTCGTCTCTGAGGGCCTCGTTCACGGCCTGTTGGTAAGTGAGCTTCGCGGCAACAGCCGGCACTTGGGTTTGCCGGGTAGCATCTCCCTCTGCCACCACATGAAGGCGGGCCTTCGCAGCATCCGGCTTGGACGCCGCCCTAACGCGCTCAACCAGCGCTTGGATCTGTGTCTTTACCTCCGCGAAATCAGCGTCCAGCTCGTCTTCAGAAAACAGCCCATTTTCGAGAAGACGCCTACGCAGGCGCACGATCGGATCAGCGCCTGCAGCCGTGAGGCGATCGGCTTTCGGTCGATAGTGCTCAATGTCCCGATTGTAGTGGCCCCACAAGCGGACGGTTTTGCATTCGATCAGGGACGGACCCTCGCCCGCCCGTGCACGGTCAATCGCAAGAGCAATCGTATCGCGAACGGCGACAGGGTCGCAGCCATCAATAGTCGCGCCGGGGATGCCGTACCCACTCGCCCGGCGCGACAGCCGTTCGAACGGGATAATGCGATCGATCGGCGTCATCTCTGACCACCCGTTGTTTTCGCAGACGAAGACGACAGGCAGGTCTTTATAGGCGGCGAAAACGATGGCCTCGTGCAAGGCACCTTGGTTCATCGCACCATCGCCGACCGAGACGAGCACGACGCCCTTCGATTTGTCCATCGCCATGGCGACACCATTTGCGATCGCCGCACCAGCGCCAACAATCGAGTTTTCTCCCACAAATTTGGTGCCGGGCCCCATGAAATATGCAGAACCACCTCGTCCTCCGTTGAGGCCAGTTTCGCGATGGCAAATCTCCGAGAGGATTTCGAAGGGATCGAGCCCCGCCTCAATTGCCCATCCGTGGCCGCGGTAAGTGGCGAGGATGCGGTCGTGATCGACAGTTGCGGCGCAAGCGCCAACCGCAATGGCTTCCTGCCCCGCGCATAGGTGGATTGATCCGGCAACCAGCGCTTCGGCACCAGCGCTTAGGTTCAGGCACGCCTCCTCGAAGCCGCGAATGAACGTCATGCGCCGAAGTGCATGCCGCGCAAAGCCCGCCTCAATTGAGGCGACGGCGCCTTCAACCGAAGCATGCGGACGTTCATTCATGGAAGCTCGCCATTTTTATTCTCGCTGCGGCTACTGTGTCGTCTGCCCACGTTGTGTCAAGTTATTATGATGGTATCATCATTTGATACGCCTCGTGCCGACACGTTCGTTTCGGCCGCGCCCCGAGTCCCCTCCCGGTCCGCGTGACAAAGAAGATGCTGTTGCCAACGAGTTCAAAAAGCTCAGTTCTCTTTAGTCGATGCAGTTTTCGCGAACTAACGACGATCTGAACAGTCGTTGAGAGCGTATTCGCCGCCGGCGTCGTTAGACCCCGTCGTAAACAGCACCTGCAACCGGCCAGGGGCACAACCTCGAAATGGCGACAACAACACAACACACCACCAGTCAGGCGCCACGTAGGGAGCAGGCAACGCTTGCGACAGAAGCGATTGGCAAAGTGAAGCCCGCTTTCACCCGATCCATCACGATCATGGCTTCAAGACGCTTTATGTTGGGGTGCTCCCCAATAAGGCGCCGCGTGAAGTCTTCATAGCTCTCGATATCATTTGCCGTCACTAGCAGCGCGAAGTCGGCTTGGCCCGCAACGCAGAATGCGCTCATAACGTCTGTCGTCTTGCGCATTGCCTGCTTGAAGCGATCGACAATGTCGGCGCGGCCACGCTCGAGGGTAATGAGTACTAACGCCGTTACGTATCGACCAACCGCCGCTGGGCGGATGATCGACACGTCGGCTTCTATTACGCCCTCTGTCGCAGTCGCTTCAGGCGACGCTGAACTCCCGACGCAGACAAGCCGACCTTGGCGCTGAGCTGCTCACTGGCTAGACGGTTATTGCGCTGCACTAGATCAAGCAAATGAGCATCAATTCTATCGAGCACCGTCGCTAAGCCGCGTTCAATTGGCCTGCAATTGCCTAGTCCAGGCGTACGGCTTGTTTCCGTCTCTGCTCAGCACTGAGTTCGCCATGAATCACACTCGGTTGTTCCGAACAGGGCAAGCGTAGATTCGGCAAGCAACGCGTGTCAAGATTAAACTCTTGTATCACTATTTGAGCGGCGGTCGGGACTCCATCGAAAACGGCTCGCGGAGAGAAACGCTCGACGCGGCAGGTCGCGGATCTTGCATAAAAACTTCGCAAAGCCGGGATCGGCCACCAGAATTCGGCACACACCATTTAGAAATGAGGAAATTCAGCGCTCAAGCGCCACCATAATTAGTTGACTATTTTTGGAGCTCCGAATGGAATTGCAGAGCACCAGCCGCGATGGAATCACGCCTGGCGCGACGCAGCCGCACCTAGCTCGTCTAAGCTTGGCTTGCTTGCTGTCGCTAGAGCTTAGGCGCATGTCACCAGGCGTCACGACCAGTGCTATGGCAGGTCTAGTTCAGCTCCCCGTCAAGCGGCCAAACGAGGCGGGATCGCAACCCAGCTCGAACTGCGGCTTCCCTATACGGAATCGGATGGCGGTGGTTGCGCCAGTTAACTTCCATATCGTGATCTTGCCCCTACGCCGAGCATTTGACTCTGAACGACCTAGTGTTTGCTTTGGCTAGTGATGTCGTGACGCTATTTTCCCGCTGCATTGCGCTGCGTCCTCAAATGAAAACACATGAAAGGATGATAGATGTCTGCAAGGTTTGCGCTTCGTCTTACAGCGACCACGCTAGCTGTCGCACTTAGCCTGGTTAACGCGCGCGCGGACCCGGAAGGAGCAAGAAAGGATATCAATGCAATGGCGGTAACTGTATTTCCGCCGTTCGAATTCGCCGATGCTTCGGGAAATCTCGTTGGTTTCGACATTGATATTCTAAACGGGATCGCTTCGAAGATGGGCGCGCAAGTCAACTGGACCCAATCGAGCTTCGCCCAGATAATCAGCTTCGCCCCGCTCAAGACAAAGCGCACGGACATCCTTTCGAGTGCAATTGGCGATACGCCCGAACGCCGTGCCAGCGTGAACTTTATCGATTACGTATATCAACCCTACGTGTCTGTATCAAAACAAGTTTGAGGGAGACCAGTTCGCGGTCATCGGCAAACCTGTGATCAAGCTGCTGACCGGTATGGCTTTCTCAAAGGATGATCCCCAGTTCGGAGGACAGCTTAAGCATGCACTTGGCGCACTGATTGCTGATGGCACCTATGGTCAATTGCTACATAAGTGGGGCCTGCCTGATGATGCTTCAATCGAGAAGCCAATGATCAATGGCGAGCCCTGATTGCTGGGTGTTCGGTCGCTGCAATGAGATCGAGCGGAGTAGAGAAAATACCGAACCTTTGGAGGCGTTTCTGCTGGGACGGGACTCTTTTGCCGTCCGCATCAGCATCCGATCTGCGAACCTTATCGAAATCGACCCTATCTACTCCGCGAGAACAATAGAGCTCGACCACCTCCAAGAGCTCGGCACTGATTGGATTGGAAAGCGCCCGATTACATCACAACACGATAACGTTCGAGCTCGCTGAGTGCGGCCCGATATTCGCGGTCGAGCCTGTCGACTATGCCGGAAACAGGCTCGATCTCACGGATCCTGCCCACGCCCTGGCCGGCTGACCATATGCCCTTCCACGGCTTGACCTCGGCCCCTTCCAGACCAGTGAAGTTCATCTTCGCGCTGCTGCTCGCCACAGTTTCCAGATCAAGCCCTTGCGCCACAATACTCGGGACCAGCATGTTGGCTCGAGCACCTGTGAAGGCGCGCGTGATGATCAGGTCTTCGCATGAACTCGTAAGCAGCATCCGCTGGTGGGCCGGATCGGCCCTACTTTCCGATGCAGCCATGAAGGCGGTGCCGACGTATGCGAAATCAGCCCCCAGCGCTCTCGACGCCAACACAGCCCGGCCACTCGAGATTCCGCCGGCCAGCGCGACATATCCCGAGAAGAAGCTCCGGACTTCCTCGAAAAAGACGTTGTTGCAAAGATCACCGGTATGCCCGCCTGCTCCCGCACACACGAGCACGAGGCCATCCACGCCCGCCGCGACGGCCTTCCGAGCGTAAGCGACGGAATTGACGTCTGCGAAAACTAGCCCTCCGTAGGAATGCGCGACTTCGACCGCCGGCCTAGGAGCGCCTAAGGCCGTGATGACGATCGGAGGTCTAAACGCCTCTACCAATTTAAGGTCATCCGGTAGCCGCTTGTTAGTCGAATGCATAACCAGATTCAGTGCCCAAGGCGCCTCAGGCCGATCGCTCAAGCCCGATTTGATGATCTCCAGCATTTCCTCAAGTTCCGCGCCATTTCTAGCATTCGGGGCTGGAAGAGAGCCCACAATGCCGGCCTTACAGCAGGCCAAGAGAAGTTCAGGCCCGGAGATCAAGAACATGGGGGCGGCAAACACTGGTACACGGAGGGCCTGCAGGGAAAGTTCGACATCCGGGATCTTGAGCATTGAATCTCCATTATTCCTGTCGAGAGCTGGCCCCATTGCGCAATGAAAGCTAGAAAGCAGCCACTCCCTAGAGACCTCGCAGTTGGCTCGGACTGCATAGCCTCGACTTCGGTGTACTATTCCCGGCGCTATGTGGAGAGAATGCGTGTCTTCAGCGTGATCACAGCCGGCGTCCGCGTCGACGACGGCCATAATGCATGCATCACTGCCGAATGCATTTACCACAAGAGGGGGCACAGATCGCCCAGCAACTCCATTCTACGCGTTTGCGATTAACGGGCACGGCGTCAATTGAGGACGGCTGAAATAAAATTCAGAGTTCGAGCATGTGTGGGACTGCTGAGGACCTGGGCCGGTGGGCCGCTTTCGATGACTTGCCCCTGATCCATAAAAATCACTCGATTTGCCACTTCCCGCGCAAAACCGAGTTCGTGAGTGACAACAATCATTGTCATTCCAGTCCGCGCGAGATCGTGCATCACGGCAAGCACTTCGCCGACCAATTCGGGATCCAGCGCAGAGGTAGGCTCGTCGAACAGCATCAGTGCTGGCTTCATCGCGAGAGCGCGAGCAATTGCCACGCGCTGCTGCTGACCACCTGATAGCTCGACCGGATAGGCGTCGCATTTGTGGGACAGCCCGACCCGCGCGAGCAACTCACGGGCGGCGACCTCGGCCCGCTTGCGCTCCTGTTTGAGTACCTGAACCGGACCTTCGGTGACGTTATGAAGTGCCGTCTTATGGGGGAAGAGATTGAAACGCTGGAACACCATTCCCGTTGCGAGGCGTTGCCGCGCGATATCACGCTCTGAAAGTTCATACAGCTTCTGTCCGACCCGACGGTAACCGACCAATTCGCCGTTCACCCAGAGTGCGCCGCTATCAACAACTTCCAACTGATTCATGCACCGGAGCAAGGTGCTCTTTCCCGAGCCCGATGGACCGATTATGCAGAGCACTTCGCCACGATCTACTTCAAGGTCGACCCCCTTGAGCGCTTCGAATGCACCGTAGGACTTGCGCACGCCGCTGGCTTTAACGATGGGATTCATGTGTTCTTCCAGGCTAGCGTTGTTTCGTGGCGCGGGCGCCGCGTGCGTAATGCCGCTCTAATCGCGTTTGCAGGAACGTAAGCACGGTAACCACGATCAGATACCAGAATGCAGCGACGATCAGCAATTCGATCACGTAATTGTTCACGTAATAGATGTTCTCTGCGTTGTGAACAATCTCCGAAAACTGGATCACGCTCGCGAGTGATGTCAGCTTGACCATGCCGATGAGCTCGTTGCCAATTGGGGGCACAATGACGCGCATCGCTTGCGGAAGGATGATTCGACGCAGCGCCTGAAGACGGGGCATTCCGATTGCGCTCGCCGCCTCATACTGTCCTTGATCGACAGATAGTAGTCCGGCGCGCACCACCTCCGATGTATAGGCTCCCTGATTGATGCCTAATCCGAGAAACGCTGCAACGAACGGCGTCATCACGTCTACCGTACGCAGCTCGAAGAGCCCCGGAATGCCGAGCTTGGGAAAGACCAGCGCAAGATTGAACCACAGCAGCAACTGCAGTAACAACGGCGTGCCGCGAAAGAACCAGACGTAGCCGGCCGCCGCCCAGTTGACCACAGGATTGGCGGAAAGGCGCATGATCGCAACCGTCACTCCAATCAGAATTCCTAGCAGCATCGCCAAGGCGGCCATCAGAACAGTGTTGCCCAGGCCGAGAATGATGGTGCGCGCCGTAAGGTAACGACCAACAACTGCCCAGTCGATCTGACCGTGCACAAAGGCCAGCACAATCCAAGTGGCTAGCGCCACGACCGCGACAGCACTGAGATACCGCCCTACATGCTTGCGTCGCACGTGCTCTAATCGAGAGATGTCCTCCACGACGTGATCCTGCTCACCGGCGGCTAGTTTTCCGATTGATACACTTGACACGCAAATTGTCTCCCACCCGGCCTTTGACATCAACCGCGCGATCTTCTGAGGATCGTCTTTTTTCCTTATCGG
The DNA here is from genome assembly GCF_004114535.1 of Bradyrhizobium nanningense. Taxonomy (GTDB): domain Bacteria; phylum Pseudomonadota; class Alphaproteobacteria; order Rhizobiales; family Xanthobacteraceae; genus Bradyrhizobium; species Bradyrhizobium nanningense. The sequence goes on along the minus strand of NZ_LBJC01000016.1, from coordinate 152,302 downwards.
CGCGTGCTAGCTCCGCCATTTGGCGTTAAACCCGCAGGAAGAAACTACGCCTTCCCTCCCGTGGATTTTAATCAATGTTCACCCCGAATCTGCGGAAAATCAGCGCGTTACGCTCAAGACCTAGGAATTTCCTGCGACCGTATCGCGGCGGACATCATTTTTATGCGCTGCGGCCAACCCGCATCCGCTGAACTGCGCCCACTCGCCTCTTGAAGTTGCGCGCACGTCGATATCGCCGCGCACGATCTGGGTACGGACCGCTCTCGAAGGAACCACGTTACCTCGCGAGACGCGCTGTCGAGCAGGACATCAGTCCGGCAGCCGAACTAACTCCTCCTCAATCTCAGATCGACTTCGAAAGTTCGAATGAAAGCCGATGGCCGAGTCTTGACGCGGCTAAGTCAAGTTTTTGAAAGCGACGCTCGTCAGTCCGACAGATACGCCATTACATTTGCGGGGTACGTCCTGGCAGCCTGAGTTATTGCCTCCAATTTGGCCAGGCTGCGCGTTTAGAGGACCGCCGTTTCCCAAACTGATCGTGGTAGTCGTTCTTGGCGTGCGATTCCAAAATCGAAGATTAGAGCGCTCTCACAGCTTGTTTTCACCGGGAGTTGGTTCTCGGCTGGCAAGAGGCGATTGCCACACCTCGATATACTGCTGAGTGCGCGTGATCGCCATTCTGCATAGGAACACGGCTAAGCCTTCCTAAGACGCGACCTGACGAATTTGTTCATCACGCCAATAGCGTCCGCTGTTTCGGGAATATGGTCGAGCGACGATTTCATTTTGAGAGATCGAGTTCAGATTGCGGTTTGAGCCCTATTTGATTCGCCGAGATCAGCGCGTTTGGCACAAAAGCTCTTCATTCGGACATTGCCAGCAGGATTTTGGCTGAGTTAGCGGCTGGATTAGAGAAAACAAGAGCTGAGCTGAGGCTAAGCTTCGCTGATAGCAAGCGGGTGCACGTGCTCCTGGAAGTTTCAGTTCGAAATTGAACCGGCGGCGCACTACTAAACTTCTCGGAAGCCGTCGTGGCCGACTGGGCTGGTGCCGCTAAACAATAGGGCATCTGACTAGCGAGTGAGGATGACCAGGATGCGGAATCTATATCGACGAGGCTGCCGAAGGGATCCGAACGAATGGCCAGGCAGAGCTGATAGCACCGCGCAATAGAGGCAGCGTGGGGATCTGCTCTGCGTTACTCGCAAATCAGGGCAACTTTGAATCAGAGCAAAGTTCGAGGAGATAAAAACATGGCCTGGATTAAGACCTGGGAAGGCGTCGTCGATAGGGACTGGTTGGACAAGCTTGATCATGTCAATTTCTTGGCCTATCAGCGCATTGCCGATTTTGCGAGCATCGAAGTCTGGCGCCGCGCGAAGCATGATTTTGGGCCTGGGCCGGACCTTCAGTTCGTCATGACCGAGACCCACGTTCGCTACATTCGCGAACTGCGCTTGGGAGCATCGGTTCATATTCATACAACTCTGATTGCCTCGGATACGAAGCGGTTTCATCTTCTTCATCGCATCGAAAGCGCCGGCGACCTCGCTTGCACTGTCGAGACACTTAACCTCTGCTTCGACCCCGCGAGCCGGAGGGTTGCCCTGTTCACCGGCCCGGTAAGCAGTTACTTCGCGGCGTGGGGTAGCCCTCCGGCTGATGCCCATCCGCAATTGTCCATTAGCCGACGACCATTTCGCAGCTGAGGTTGTCTAAATCGACTACGTACTTGCGATCTCGACGGCTGCCCGCTCGACACCCGCCCAGGGAGGCACCTGTAGCACGGTTCCGCAACATCAGGTTCTGCTTCGCGTCAGCTTAGGATGCTGGCTGATTGGATGTGAAAAGGAGCTGCGGCGAATGAGATCCTGTGGCCGACCCGTTTTGCTGGTGGGACCGGCAACGTGCTAGGTTTTCTGTTCAATGTTTCAGAGCCGCCGTTGCCGAATGCAGGCGGCGACCAATAGTCCCTTTGATCGGCGGCATCTTTTGCGCGGGGCAGCTGCGGCCCAAGTGATATGGTGGCTACACGACCGGCCCACAATCGCTTTAGTCGTTGGCGCAAGGCTCGCGTTGGGATCGGCTCACGGCCGACGCCGCGCAGCACTTTTAGACCGAGTTTACCAGGTTTTGTCATCCCTCCGCCGCTAACGGGGCCTGCGCCGGCCGTCGGGTACGCCAGCGCTCGCTGGCCAGCTTGCGTACCTCAGAGACAGGCAGCTGAGCGTCACCTGATTGAGGATAAAGGAGCCGCCCACCCTCCGCCGATTATTGCACGCAAGCAACCTGACGGTCAGTAGAACCTTTTCAGTTCCGACGTCATACTTGGGATTTGAGGGCGAGCTTCTCGCGCACCTCATCCGGGCCTATCACGCGGACTCCAATTCTCTCAAGGACCTCGGTCGCCCGCTGCACGAGTTCGGCATTGGTCGCGTACCGGCCATGGGATAGGTACAAGTTGTCCTCCAGCCCCACCCGTACGTTCGCGCCGGCCAACGGGGCCAACGCTGCGTACGGAAGCTGCATTCGTCCAATCGAGAAAACAGAGTAAATAGCGCGGGGCGGGAGTCGATGCACCAAGGCCATTAGCGTAGTCAAATCACCCGGCGCACCATAGGGAATCCCCATGCATAGTTGGATCAAGGGCGGATCGTCGATGAGCCCTTCTTTGATCAAATCGTGTACCGCCACTAGGTGACCAGTATCAAATACCTCAAGCTCAGGACGGACCCCGAGCTCCTTCAATCGCGCGGCCATCTTGCGCAGCATCGGATAAGTGTTGACCATGACAGTCTCACCGGCGCCGAAGTTCATAGACCCGCAATCCAACGTGCAGATCTCCGGACGCAATTCTTCTACATGCAACAGTCGCTCAAGCGCGCCTGTGGCGTCTGTCGCAGGATCGAGCGGCAAGGGCGCGTCAGGCCCGCCGAGCACGAGATCGCCGCCTGACCCCCCAGTTAGGTTTATAACCGGATTCACATCGGACTTCCGAATGCGCTGTACAACAGTCCGAAAGAGAGCCAGATCCCGCGAGCCACGCCGGGTTTCAGGGTTGCGCACGTGGATGTGCACCACTGCCGCTCCCGCCCGCGCCGCCTCGATCGCCGAATCGGCGATCTGGTCCGGGGTTACCGGCACATGCGGACTTTTGGGAGCGCTCCCGCCCCCCGTGACCGCACAAGTAATGAACACCTCCGAGATCATCCTCAGCTCCTCCTATGACCACGAAACCTATCTCAGAACGAGCGCAGCAAGCAGAGAGATCATTGCGCCTTAAAGGATCTAGCCGGCGCAATCACTCATATCTGATCTTGGTTCAAAGGGCGGCGGAGGGCTCCGCTGCCGCTACTCGCTTGCTTGCCCAGCGCTCTGGGGATTGAATCGAAGTCTTGGATCAATGCAGGCGAAAAGACGATCGATGAAACAGCCCTCCGCAACCTCATCGCCTCTCCCGTTGCCCCCATCACGACTCTCGTGCGCGAAGCGCGACTACCTACCTTTCCATACGGGAGGGCGCTTTTCTGCGAAAGCACGGGCGCCCTCAAGACGGTCCTCTGAACCGTAGAGTATGTCAACCGTTGCCAGCTGACGCCTGTTCACTCGATTCAGAGCATCCTGATAGCTCAGTGGCTCAGCGACGCGCACCGTCTCCTTGATAGCAGCAAAGACAAGTGGCGGGCCGCTAGCGAGCAGCCTCGCGATCTCCCACACGCGCTCCTCAAGCTTTTCCTTCGGAATTACTTCGTTGACCAAACCCCAGCGATGTGCCTCCGCGGCATTCATCCAGCGACCGGTGTACAGAAGATCCAACGCGACGTGGAAAGGAATACGTTTTGGCAGTTTGACCGATGCAGCATCGGCGAGCTGGCCGGCACGAATCTCTGGCAGCGCGAAAGACGAATGATCGGACGCATAGATCAAGTCGCACGAGAGCGCCAGTTCGAATCCACCACCAACGGCCATACCATTGACACAGGCGATTACAGGCTTGTTGAGGTCGCGCAGTCCCTGCACGCCACCGAATCCACCAACACCATAATCGGCATTTGCAGACTCCCCAGCCGCGGCAGCGGTTAAGTCCCAGCCAGCACAGAAAAACCTCTCACCAGCGGTTTTTAGAATGGCGACGCGCAGCTCGGGATCGTCGCGAAACGCCTTGAAGACCTCCCCCATTAGCCGAGACGTCTTCGCGTCGATGGCATTTGCCTTCGGGCGATCGAGCGTCACTTCGAGGACCGCGCCCTCGCGACGCGTGGTGACAATTTCGGCCATTCTTTCCTTCTCCTTGACCGTCGTCTGACGATCCGACTACCGCGCTTGCTTGCGCAGAGGCCGCTAGAGCGACCTTTTGCAGCAGTGTATTTCAGTTCAACACACGTTTCTTGCAAAGTGTTGGTGCCGCGCGCCTAAATTCGGCCCTACACGAGGGCGGAACGAAAGAATTTGTATCAGATACTGCAGGGCTACCCGAGAATAAGCCTCAATTTTCACTCGGGAAGTAGAAGGATCCTCCTTTGTTGATTGCGACACGTTGAAACCAGAGCCGAGAGCGACGAGGATCGAGATTCACCTCCTGCAGCCGACGTATCGCATCGGCAGAATACTGGTGTCTTTCACCTGCGCTTCGCGCCTGCCAATGACTATCGAGCCAACTTCCGCCCGCCCTACTCTGGAGCAATCGCCGCATGCGCAACCTATAAACGTCTCGCAACAACGTTTGGGTATCGGTGTGACAGCGGTGCAATTACTCGACCGTTCTTGCTCGCAATACAGGACAACAAACCAGGAGCTTGCAATGACGTGTACTGTACTCCGTAGATCTGGCCCCGTAATCTGTCGGATCTTGGCTCATGCCCAGGACGTCATCCGAAATGGGCGACTGCCTTCTGCAATCGCGCAATGACTTCCACGTCGTCTCATCGTGTATGCGAGCTACGCCCCAAGATCATGCACGTTCCACGTCGATAGGGCTGTTAACGACGTCATAAGTTGCTGCTGGCCGGTGCAAAGTGACGTAACTTTACCAGTTTGAGCGCTTGGCGCACGCACTTTTCCACGTGCGCCATTATAGTGTAAGAATGAGCGGCAACCGGCGAGTTGCAAAAGCGCAACTCTGGAACACCAGTGCTGGAATTCCTACGAGTGATCGCACGATGTCACACTCACTTCGTTGATGATCTCGCTGCAGGAGTCGTCGCCCGGATCGTTCAGCTCCGTCGCGTCGGCCGGCCGGAAGGTGCGGAAATCAGCTAGTGATCACTGGGATCGGAAGCAGACGGCAGCGAACCGAAAGGCTACTTTGAGTCCGCCGTGTGCGCATAGCTTGCCGTGGCGCTTCCTCTCCAGAGAGTTATTGCAGTCCTGCAGCCTCTCCAATCCATCGCCTTTTTTGGCTGTGTTGCCATCGGCTGACAATGGGCAACACACACCCCGGGTCGCAAATTGATCAATCGTTCTTCTTCTCGAAAGGCGCGAAGATCGAGTTCACCCACTGGTTTGCCGCCGCAGTCCCCTCTCTCAGCTGGATCTGCGCGTATCCCTTGAACTCCGAGTCGGAATTTTCCATGATCAGACCCGCATCGGCCCCGTAGCGCAAGGCAGAGTCGAACCCTCCCGCGTTCATGGTATTATTCAGTGCGCGCTTGTGCCACACCAAGGTCGGCATAGCGACGCGCGAGATGCGCTTCGCTATGCGGATGACTTCCTCCTCGAGACGCTCTTTCGGATAGACTCGGTTCACAAAGCCAAGCCTATATGCTTCCTGCGCATCGAACAGATCTCCGGTGTAGACTAGTTCACGGCAACGTTGACCCATAACCCACGGAATCGACATCATCATAACAGGTTGCCCAAACCGGACCTCGACAGCACCGAAGCGCGCGTCGTCGGAGCAGTAACGAAGATCACACATCGAAATGAAGTCCATCGCTCCTCCCAGGCAATAGCCATTGACCATTGCGATCACCGGCTTAGAGCACTTGAAAGGAGAATAAAGAAAGTCGAAGGAATCATCGACGATCTTCTTCCAATCGTTCACGGTTCTTTGCTTCTCACCGCCGGCCTTTACTTCGGCATCTTCGTCATTGAGGTCAAAGCCCGCGGAGAATGCGCGCCCGCCGGCGCCATTAACAACAATCACGCGAACTTCCGGATCGCCATCGGCGACCGCTAGCGCATCATGAAATTCTTTGCGCAGCTTGATCGAGATGGCATTCATTTTCTTCGGCCGATTCCAGGTAACCCGCGCAACGCGATCGTCCACTTCGTATTTAATGGCAGTGTATTCCATGATTTTCTTCCTTTTCCGGTTGCTAAGCAAAGCCACAGCTGAACAGTTCAACTGTCGCGCGAGCCGACTGGTACGATGAGTGCATCGACCGCGACGACGCCATGCTTGCGCACGAACAGCGGATTGATGTCGATGGAGCGAATTTCATCTCCGAGTGTTCGGGCGATCGCGTCAAGTCGTCCGACAGCACTCATCAAAGCTCTCGTATCCAGCGCGGGAGCGCCGCGATATCCTTGCAGCAGCTTCTGGACGCGCAGCTCAGCAATCATCTGTTGCGGTTCGCCGACTCTGAGCCACGCGGGGCGAAGCGCGGCGTCGTCCATGATCTCGGTCCAGATTCCGCCCTGGCCAAGCACAACGAATGATCCGAGAACATCATCCGTCTCCAGGCCAAGGATCATTTCGACACCATCTCGCACATATGGTTGGACGATAAGGACCTGCGCCCCACCGGCGAAGAGTGTTGCCGCCGCTGATGACAATTCAAAATCATTCCTCAGATTTGTTACGACACCTGAGAGCTCAGTTCGATGAAGCACATTCGTGTCGCCGATTTTTGCGACAACCGGATATCCGAGTTCGTTCGCGGAGCTGACGGCGTCATCGACGCTTCCGACGAAACGACTTTCGACGACGGGGACGCCCGCAGCAGCCAAGAACTCGAGCGCCGGCCTTCCCGAAAATGGCTTTCCGCCGAAGTCATAAAGACGCTTCTTCATGCTCGATCGGTCGATCGGCGCTTCATCTGCAAGCGGCGGCGCAGGACGGGACCATGTCACCGCACGATCAAGAGCCCGAAAAGCTTCTCTCTGCCCCAGGACCACTACATTTTTATCGAGCAGGCTTTCGATTTTCTCAGGCGACGTTGAACCATCTACTGGCGTCATCAGCGTCACGAGCTTGTTTGTTTTTGCGGCCACTTCTACTGCGCATTCAGCCCACGTTTCGTATGCCGCACCATTTCGACCAGGGTGACTCGGATCGTAAAGTGTTGCGAAAACGTCCACGTTCGCGTCGCCTGCTATCGTATGGAAGATCCTCCTGGAGTCTTCTTTCAAATTCTCGACCCCCCAAAAGTCGAGAGGATTTCTGCAAGCGATTATGTCGGGCAAGAAGCTGCGGAGTCCGTTAACCGTCTGCGGTTGCAATTCGGCGTAGCTGAGCGCCTCGCACTTGCCCAACTCATCCGCATACATTTGGACTAACCCACCCGATGGGCAGGCTACCCCAAGCCGTCCTTCGCCCGGAGACCGCCCCGCTTGCGCTATGAGGGCGGAGGCAAGCAATTCTTCGATCGAATCCACCTGCACCACGCCGTGCCTCTTGAACAGCTCGCGGTAGAAGCGATAGGGCGCGGTGAGCGCACCTGTATGCGCGGTGGCCAGTTCGCGAGACGCCTCCGTGCGTCCGGGCTTTAGCAGAATCACGGGCTTGCCGGCAGCGCGAGCCCGGTCGCACTCGAAGAAGAAATTCTCTGGATCACGAACTGCTTCGACGAATCCACAGATGACTCGGACGCGAGGATCATCCACGAAGTAGCGCAGGAAATCGGCACTACCTGTGACAGCTTCGTTGCCGCAGGTGACGACGTGACTCCAACGTACGCCGCGACCGCCGCCCATCAGAGCGAGTTTTGTTCCCCCGCCTTGGGACAATAGAGCGACACAGCCGGGCTTAAGTACCTCAGCCAACGAAATGTTTAGATGCACCCGGTCAATCCAGTTGATCAACCCACTGGAATTTGGTCCGAGCACGGCCATTCCAGAGGCTTGCGCAATCTCTACAATCTTAGCTTGCGCCGCAACTCCTTCTGCACCTCCGGACTCCGCGAATCCAATCTCAGGGATAACCGCGGCCCGAACTCCGACCTCCGCCGCCTCTTCGAGCGCGGCTACCGATCCCTCACGATTGCGTAGAATGAGGACAGCATCGGGCACAAACGGCATGCTCTTGAGGGAATCATAGCAGGAGTAGCCGGCAATTCGGTCGTACTTCGGATTCACCGCGGCCACTTTTCCCGAGTAGCCAATCCGTTTGTAATATTCGAGCGATTGGCTGCGGGCCTCCGACGCGGGACTTGCGCCGATTACCGCTACCGATTTCGGCTGGAAGAGGGCGAACAGCGCACCTTCGCTTGCCGGAGTCGACTTATGGGGGCGGTACCGTGTCAGCACGTTGTCCTTTCAGTAGAGAAGTTAAGGAGTTTAGAATGTAAGACACACCAACGCAGTCAGCCCGCAATATTTGGAAAATAAACGAGGAAATCCTGCGAACTGGGGAGGCTTTGCGCAGCGCGTCGCATGTCGCTCGTCCGCTCGTGAAGTCCGCAAATCGGCGACATCCCGTCATCACGGCGTTGAGCTGGCCATCCAGGGCTAGAGTTGCTCAGGTACGCAGGGTGATATCTCCTTTGGCGTGCCGATTTTTGGCAAGGGCACAATTTCCGAGAGACGTGCTTGAATGAACGTGACCGCCAAAGGCGGCCTTGCCGCCACTTGTTCGTTTGCTCAAGTCGGTATTCTCGGCCTCTTGCTTGCGGATGTATTCCCTGATCACTGCCTCGTCTCGACCGACGGAAGACGAAGTATCTGCCGGCTCAGAGCTGCTGCCTTACAAGTTGCGTTCCCTCTCTCCATAGACTTTTGCCACGTGGATTGCACTTTTGCCTTTGAAGTGCCCAATCACTTGCGACACCGCACATTTGGGTGGGATCGAAATCATCATGTGAATGTGATCCGGCATCAAATGCCCATCTTCGACCCTGCACTCCTTCGGCAATGCCGATCTTCGGAACACCTCCTCGAGATGCTGCCTCCAACTCGGCCTCAATGATCACCACGTGATATTTGCGCTCTCACTTGCTGTGGTTTAGACTCTCGTAAATCTCCATCGCGAACCTCCTTCTCATGTGCATGGTGGCTCGAGAGCTTCCTCGATGGACGAGCGATGAAGCGTCAAACTTCTGCTGCCTCCCCGGCAGGCCGGAGGCCTCCCTTGGTAGGCTAGGGTTCAGTTTTGGTACGCGAGACCGCAATAGGCTATCTGGCGCGACCGCGGACTGCGCACTTATCCAAATAGTATCACCTAAGCAAAGCCCACCATTTGAGGGATTGTCATGAAGGTCGCGTCCCTTCCAGCACTTGGGAGACTTGCGGGTGCTACGTCGACGGGATTCCGTTGCAGGCAATGAAATGCAGGGGCAAGCTGCCAGTCCTCATGCTAATCCTCCGCTTCTGAACCGCTGCCAAATCGCTAGTGTCTTGCGATCGGATGTATTTACGGAGTGCGATGGAATTTGCCGTTTGGCGGCGGATGAAAGTGTCATGCTTTCTCAAGTTGGCAAATACTAGCGACAATGCGGCGAATACCACGGCAATTCTGCTTCGGTATATCCGACGCTCAGGAGAACTGACCGCGTCGACCTTCCCAACTTCGCCGTTGGGGCAGCGCACGAGCCTTTGCGCCCGCCACCGACCGCATGTTCGACCTGCCTTCACCTTGCCCGGGAGTATCGACTGCCAATGTTATGACGTGAAGGTTCTCGCAGAGAGCTACACCGTCGTCGCTGCGTGAGCGCGGACAACCATTCGTCGGCGGAATCATCGCGGAAAGCTGCGGTGAGAAAGGACGTATTCCGAGCATAGTTTCTCTTACCTTTTCTGAAGACGTTGATCACTCATTGGCCCATCTCAAGGCCGACGATTTTGATGGCGGGCACCTGACTCTTGCGGACCGATTTGATGCGATCTTGAGCAGGTCTACGACGCGCCTTTGGGATTTGCGAGTGATCGCGGGATGCCCCCAGGATCTTGAAGGTTTTGTGAGGTCGCGCTCTCGGGACGACACCGGAGGCACTTATCGCGACCCATAGGAGCCGGCTTGAACGAAGCGCGTGTTGTTTTGGCGCTATGAGAAAAGTGCCGCGGCACGCAGGCAAAAGTGACGACAGCCGCACGACTGCTGGCTGTTTTGGCGAGGAAAATCTCGCGTGTTGACGCCGTCATCGTCGGAAGGCGTGGCACTCATCCTCATCGCGAGCGAGGCGGGTTAAGTCGAGGTCGATTATGCCAAGGTGTTCGTCGGCCGATCCAAAACCCGCACGTGGCGGTATGGTTGCGCAGCCAGCCTCGTTCGCCCCTTTCGGCCAAAGAGATCGGTCACCGGCGGCGGGGGCTCATTCAATTATGGCGCAAAACCTTCGGGCGGGTGATATCCACGCAGTCAGGCGTTTTCAGCTCCCCGACCCGCCCCAACGTGGGTCCATGACGCTTTACCTACGCAAACCGATAGTCGCTCGGCGTTCGTTGTCCAAAGCTCGGATGGCTTTTCGTGCCCTCACTGGTTAGTCCACACCTTCTATCCCGGCATCGGCGCAGGATTTCGCCTCCTGAGGCGCGCAAAATAAAGAAATTAAGCTCTAGAAGCCTCATAATATTTCCGTGGTAGACATAACTTCTGTCGAGCTGCAAAGGTCGGATAGGGAGAAATGTGGGTGCGGCAACAATGCACCAATCGTTCGATCGGGAGCGTCTCATGCAGGCTTGCCCCGGCGGTCTCGATGAACTCGCGAAGCTGCATTCCGTCGAAAAACATGGTGGTTTCGTAGTCGGCAGCGCCGAGCAACGGGAGGAGCGCCGCGACCGGAGGGAGGGTCATGGCACGAAAAATGCCGCTGTGAAGTTTTCCGACATTCAGAAAGCCTACGTCGGCGAAATCGGCTCCGGCAGGACACGACGCTCATGATGCTCGCCGGCTTCGAGGTGCCCAGCCAGGGCTGCATTTTTCTGGAGGGGCGCTCGATCAAGATGCTCCCGTACACGCGCAATATCGGCATGGTGTTCCAGAACTACGCGCTTTTTCCGCACATGACCGTGGAGGAAAACCTCGCCTTCCCGTTTAAGGTTCGCAGATCGGTAAGGCCGAGATCGAGGCCAGGATCAAGTGGGCGCTCGAGATGGTCCGGCTCGGCGCCTATGGCAAGCGCCGGCCTAGTCAACTCTCGGGCGGCCAGCAGCAGCGCGTCGCGCTTGCCCTCGGCCCTGGTCTTCGATCCCAAGCTCGTGCTGATGGACGAGCCGCTCGGCGCGCTGGACAAGCAGCTGCGCGAGCAGAAATTCGAGATCAAGCACATCCACGAGGACCTCGGCCTCACCGTAGGTCTATGTGCGCATGACCAGGGCGAGGCGCTGACTATGTCGGACCGAACCGCGGTGTTCAACGAGGGGGTCACCCAGCAGCTCGCCGCGCCCGCCGCGTGTACGAGCGGCCGCACAATGCCTTCGTCGCCATCTGCGAGAACAACTGGCTCCACGGTGAGGTCGTCGCGATGAATGGCGCGGCCTATCAAGTGCAGGTTGCAGGCGGGGTTAACGTGCAGGCTCTGGCGATCCATGTCGAGGCGATCGGTCGGCCGACTGTGTTGTCGTTGCGGCCGGAGCAAGTGAAGCCCAGGTTCGCTGCCCAATATCTTCAGCGCGCAGATTACGGAGGTGATCTATTTGGGCGACCACGTTCGAATCCGAGTTTCGGTCTGCGGCCGTGATGACTTTGTGGTCAAGCTGCCGAATTCGGAGGGCATGATGCAGGTCGAGCGGGGTGCTGCGATCACCCTCGGCTGGAGAACGGACGATTGTCGGGCGCTCGACGCGTCCTGACGATGGCGCGACGGTTCGCCTCGAGGCGTTTGGTCGGGGTTTCAACAACGCCGTCACATCCTGGGGACGGCATAGCAGGGAGAGAGCAGACGATGAGGAACACACTATTGTTGATCGTCGGCGTAAATTGCCTAGCAGCGGGGGCGCTTGCGCCGGCGAAACCCGCCTTTGCGGCCGATCAGCTGACGATCACCTCCTTTGGAGGGGGCCTACCAGACGGCCCTGCGCAAAGCCTTTTTCGAACCCTTCACCAAGGCGACCGGGATCAAGATCACCGAAGATGAGTACAACGCGGAGAATGCCAAGATCCTCGCTATGGTCAAGTCCAAGACCGTGAGTTGGGACGTTGTCGACGGCGACCCGCTCTGGGACACTAAGTTGTGCGCCGAGGGCATCATTGAGACGATCGACTGGAAAAAGCTGGGTCTTGACCGGGCTATGTTCAAGGGCGCCGACAAGCACGACTGCGGGGTGCCCTCATCCACATCTGCCAAGGTCGTCGCCTATGACAAGGACAAGCTGCCGAACGGCCCGGAGACCATCGCCGACTTGTTCGACACGCAGAAATTCCCAGGCAAGCGCGGGTTGTCGAAGAATCCCTCCGGCACTCTCGAATGGGCGCTGATCGCCGATGGTGTGCCCATCAAGGACGTTTACAAGGTCCTTAACACGCCCGAGGGAGTCGATCGCGCCTTCAAGAAGCTCGACACGATCAAGAAGGACGTCATCTGGTGGACGTCCACCGCCCAGCCGCCGCAGCTTCTCGCTGATGGCCATGTCGTCATGACCGCAGTCTGGAACGGCCGGATCTACGATGCTGTCAAGAACTCCGGCAAACATTTCGAGATCATGTGGGATGCCCAGCTGTTGGAGTGGGGTCTCTGGGTGATTCCCAAGGGCGGGCGACACCTGGACGATGCCTACAAGTTCCTCGCCTTCGCCAGCTCACCCCAAGCGCAGGCCGATCTGACGCGTTACACACCATACGGGCCCGCCAATAAGGATGCGGTGGCGCTTGTTGATCCGGCGATGCTGCCCCACCTTCCGATTGCGCCGAATCATATAGGAAATGCTCTGGAGATCGACAAAGCCTTTTGGAACGAGAAGGGCGACGAGTTGCGCCAGCGATTCAGCGCCTGGCTCGCGAAGTAGACTAGGGAAAGAACGGCGGGAAGACTTTCGGTCTTCGCGCCTTCAATGGATGAACTGAGAGAGAGAGAGAGAGAGAGAGAAATGGCGACAATGGCTGTTCAAAATCGCTGAAAGCCCAGACGTTCCGCTGCGGACCAAGCTGCAGTCGGTCGAGCGCCAGCGCCTTCACCCTGGTCCTGCCGCGATCGCTTTTGTCTTGCCGATCGGCCGAATGATTTCAACGCGGTCTATGATGATGCGCTGCTGGGGCTGATGCCGCGAACCATGGCAGCGCTGAGCGGTTGGGACGGCAAGGACCTTCCGAACGAGAGCGCCTATGCCGCTCTCGCTGGAGACCTCAAGCAGGCCTGGGCGCAGAAGACCGCGGGCGCGATCGGCAACTGATAAATTATGAGCTGGCTAGCGCTCTCAGCCAGGTGATATCAAGCGCCCGCAACGCCAGCATGCTTTCCGCCAGCCCCTAGCTCTGGGGCGGCACGACGTCTGGACCCTGGTGGAGCGCAGAAGCTCGGGCTATACAGCGTTTTCGCTGCTGCGTTCAGTTGATTACCAGTATGGCCCCGATGGCCAGATCATCGCCTCGCCGCCAGAAAACGCGATCTTCCGCGACCTGTTTCTGCGCACGCTTGGCATCAGCATCGGCGTGACCGCAGACCCCGCCGGGGATCGCCGCACGCGGCTGGGGGAAGTAGACCTTCCAGAAGGCGTAGAATGGGCCAGCGCCGAGTGAGCGGGCGGCCCGGACGAAGGTCGGAGATCGTCTTCCCAATGCTGAAGATCGGCATCAGCGTGAAGGGTAATAATATAAGTTATGGCCACGATCGTCCCGACCCGGTTGAAGATAAGCTCGGCCGGTTCCGATATGACATGCAAGGCCATCAACATTCCGTGACGAGTCCGTGCGGAGCACAACCCAGGCGGTGGTACGAACTAATATCGACTCCCCAAATGGCAGCACGACGATGATCATCAGCAGATTGCTAGACTCTGGTGGCAGTATCGTGAGCAGTTACGTCAAGGGGAAAACCTAGCAGCAGGGTCGAGGCGGCCGATCGCGGTCTTCTTCAAGATTACCCTACCGCTCATACTTCCGGGCGTGATCTCCGGTTTTCTAGTCTCCTTCGACAGTCGCCCTTTTCGTCGCTAGCGCCGAGCAGCGCACCTTGCCGAAGGTCATGTTTTCGGGCATCCGCGAGGAGATCAGTTCGACCATCACTGCCGCTGAAACCGTGCTGATCCTGTTCTCTATCGCAATGCTTACCACAGTCGAGCGGCGGCGGTCGGCGCGGCTGCGTCGCATCCGCAAAACCTGACGGAGTATCCCGACCGCCCTCTGCCGACGGGGCGTATACGCATCATTTTATTGAGCCTAACGAATTGCTGTCCTGGGCGATGTTCCTTTTCCAGGTGAAGCGGACCTTGCCGTCGGAGAGCGAGGTTAGCCGGCTATTGGATGGCGACGCGATGGGTGTAGCGGCCGAGATAGGCCAGCGCCTGTGCAGGGCCCCCGAACGGTGGTTTGGCATAGGACCCATTCGATGCGCCTGAGTCGGTCGGGTCTGGCGGCGAAGGCCGTGGGCTCGGCCATGCCCGCGAGGTTGCCGAAGAAGCGCAGCCTGCAAGCCTCGAATGCATCCTACAGGTTACGCCGTGGTGGCGCCCCTTGCGCGCCGCTCGACGCGGCCGAGATGCCCCGCGCGGGCCTGCCGAACGCTTTGGGCCGGCGGAAGACGTCCGCCACCTCAGAACGGCAGCCATGGCGCGTGCTCGGCTGCGGCGGCACGACACGAAGCCGGACGTTGGCGACTTGGGTGTAGCGCGCCGTGGCCAAGCTGGCATGGCCGAGCAGCACTTGGATGATGCGCACGTCGGCCCTGTTCTCCAGGAGATGCGTCGCGAAGTTGTGCCGCAGCGTGTGGACGGTCACCTTTTGCGCAGGCCGGCCACCAACTGGGTCGAACGGCGGGCGGCGTGCAATACGGTGGGATCGAGCGGCCGGTCCTCATCACGGCCGGGGAACATCCAGCGCTGTTGCCGGGCCAATGGCAAATCGCAACAACCGTGCGTAGAGAATGAAGTAACGGTGCTTGCCGCCGTTGCCTCGCGCAACGCGGATCACCATCCGCTGGCCGTCGATTCCGCAATCCTCAAACAGAACCACCTCCGCCATGCGCAGTCCGGCGGCATAGATCGTCGTCAGCGCGGTGCCGGCTCTTCAGGCTTGGAGTTCACTCCAGGAAATGCGCGACCTCTTCGGCGCTCAGCACCACCGGCAGCTTGCTCGGCTGGCGCATAGCTGATGCGCTCTGAAATCCCGTCATGGCCGAGCGTCACGCCGTAGAAAAAGCCGCAGCGCCACACAATTAAAATTGAGCGCCCGCCGGGACATCCCCATCGCCACCAGGTGGACCTGGAAAGTGCGGATATTCTCCAGCTCAAGACAATCGGGCGACCGACCTAAATTTACCCGCTCAACCCGACACCACGGCAAGGTCGGATCACTGCGTCGCCAGCGACAGATTGCGGGACCGTCATGTCCTCAATCATGCGGCGGCGAAGAGGGCTAATCTCAGCCATTGAAAAACTCCTGTCTGAAGAACTGGGATTCGAAAACCCGCAATCCTTTCAGACAGGAGCCTGCTCTTGCGATCTCTCCTCAATTGCCGCGCCAGCGGCTTCGTTCAATCAGCTCGGGAATGCGGTCCATGCCGAACAGCGTCCCCGGAGAGGGCGAGAAAGTCACGCCTCAGGTCCCGGGGCGCGAGATCTCGGTCTCCTTGCAGGTAATGAATTCGAGCAGCGCCGGAATGCCGGCCTGCGTCTTCTGGATACCGCGCTTGATCGCGGGCACGATATCTTCAGGCCTCGTTATACGCTCGCCATAGCCACCGAAGGCACGTGCCATCGCGGCATAATCGCCGGAAATGTCGGTCGACCGATATTTTTCCGTCGCGACCGGCATGATCTTTAGCTCGATCGCCATGGAAAAGTTGTTCAGCAGGATCGATAGAATTGGAATCCTTTCCCGCACAGCCGTCTCGAAGTCCATTCCGGTAAATCCGATGGCCGCATCACCCCAAACATTGATGCAGAGCTTGTCCGGACTTGCGAGCTTCGCGCCCATTGCGAGCCCCAAGCCGTAGCCGAGTTGAGTCGTCTTGCCCCAGCCGAGATAGGACAGCGGCTCGACTGACTTCCAGAATGGCGTGAGCTGGTCACGGGGGCTGCCCGCATCATGCGTGATGATAGTGTTCTTAATGTCAACTGTGTGCTGAAGATCCCATAGTACGCGATAAGGGCTGAGCGGAGCGTCATTGCTTGTGAGCTTCGGCATCCACTTTGCGAGCCACTCTTTCTGCGAGGTCGCAATTTCCTCCGCCAACCCTCGCGCGTCGCGATCAGATGCGACGCTCTTGCCGACCTCCGCCAAGAGCGCATCGAGCACGAGACCAGCGTCGCCGACGAGGCCGATTTTCGCTTCGACGTCCTTGTTGAGATGGTTAGGATCGATCGTCGAGTGGATAACGGTCTTGCCCTTCGGCATAGGGACGGCGAAATCAGTTTCGGTGAAGGAGCAGCCGATGCCGAAGATGACGTCCGCTTCGGCCAGAAATTTCGATACGGCGCGCGGCCACGCGAGCCCGCCGGAGCCGAGGGAGAGCGGATGCGTTTCGGGAAAGGCCGATTTGCCGCCCAGGCTAGTGGCCACAGGAATAGCAAGCCGCTCGGCGAGCCGCTTCAAATGCGGCCAAGCACGGGCGTAATGCACGCCTTGGCCGGCATAGATCACCGGCCGCTTGGCGCCGATGAGAAGCTCTGCTGCTTCCCTGATGTGAGCTGGATCCGCGCCAAAGCGCGTTCGCAACACGGGCGTGTAGTTCAAGGGTTCTGGCACCTCCTCATTCCACATGTCCGTGGGGATCTCGACCACAACCGGCCCGCCGCGACCGTTCCTCAATTTGGTGAAGGCGCGGCGGAAGATATTGGCGACTTCTGCAGCCAGCGTGATCGGCTCGGCTGATTTCGAGAAAGGCCGCATCGTCTGGCTGGAATTGAAATTCGGCTCGATATTGGCGATCCGACGCGGATAGCCCATCGGCAGTACGAGAACGGGGACGGACTCGCCGAAACATTGTGCTACGCCACCCATGGCGTTCTCTGCGCCAGGGCCGTGCTGCATGCAGAAGACGCCGATCTTGTCCCCGGAGGTCACCCGAGAGATCGCATCCGCCATGTGAACGCCAACGCGCTCCTGGCGCACCATGACAGGTCGAATGTCGGCTCTTGCGGCATATTCGATCAGGTGATTAACCGGATAGCCGCATAGAATTTCGATGCCTTCGCGCTTGAGAATTTCCGCAATCGCTTCACCCAGTTTCATGATCGTCTGTTCCCCAAATCAGCCGAATATGCTTCGGCCTGTTGTACCCGGTGACCGCCCCTTGCCGACCGTCCACGATGGTGGACAGTTGCCCACAATGTTTGCGGGGAAAGTCGTCCTCGGCGGCGCTGGCCCACATGCAAGCTACCGTCACCCGAATCCTGCCATGTGATCTCCGGCAACCCTGCCTATGAGGCAACTGACCGCCGCACGTGTGACCGCGAAGGCGCTTCCCTTCCCTGCGCAGAACCTCGCAAGATCGAGGATGCTTTGGTTCATTTCGGACCTGCAAAGCATCTTACAACCTTGTTCTGTCAGGAGTGAGGTGGTGCGCTCCAAGCTCTCCTAGATAAGGCAAACGTGTAAGATGTACCGACGCCTAAAGGCTGCAAAAATCAGCTAAGAACGATCGAAATTCTGCAAAATGCGCGCGGCAGTCTCGATTTCGAGGCTCGACGATGACGCATGCCGCTGCTCGCGGGCGGCAGTCGCCGGCGTCCGGCGCGGCCGCAGATCAAACGCGTCCGGCCTCTACCGCAGTAAAAGCCACTCCTGCGGTTCATCGCAATCAGACGCGCATGCTGCGATGATAGCTTCATCGCCATCATCAATGATTCTATGCTCGCGGTGCATTGTGACCACGATAGCCCTTTGTCGAGAACAAGGCGGCCGATGATGTTAGCGATCAGCGTCTGCAGGTCCGGGATCAGCTAGGCTGCCGCAAGCGTGGTGGCGACGGACACCTTGACCGCGATCTATGGACCACGCCGGCGTTGCAAGAGGAATCAACAAAGGCATAAGCGGTTTGCGCCAATCTATCCGGCTTCGATTTAAGGATGTCGCCCCGAGCCATTATGGATATCCCCCCACTTCCGTCCTCGATAACTCGCCGGCCTCAAGTGGGCGAAGGGGCGAACTAGGGCTGGGACTCAAATGATCCAATAGGCAACGATGGCGGCGAGATGGACGGCAGCCAAGAAGTTCCTGGCTAGTTTGTCGTAGCGAGTTGCGACACGCCTGAAATCCTTGAGGCGGCAGAAACAGCGCTCGATGACGTTGCGCCCCTTGTAGGCGCGTTTGCTGAAGCTGTGGAGAGTGACCCTGTTGGATTTGTTTGGAATGACGGGCTTGGCACCACGATCGACGATTTCGGCTCGAAAGCCGTCGCCGTCGTACCCTTTGTCGCCAATGAGGGCAGACATGGGTGGCGCGAGTTCCAAAAGGGCTGGCGCTGCGGCAATATCAGCGTCCTGGCCTGGAGTGAGATGAAATGCGCAAGGTCTGCAGTCAGGGTCGCTCAGCGCGTGGATTTTCGTGGTCCGCCCGCCGCGCGAGCGGCCGATCGCTTGTTCATGCTCCCCCCTTTTCCGCCGCTCGCCGAGCGATGCGCTTTGATCGTGGTGGAGTCGATGGACAAAGTCACGCCGTCTTTGCCGCAGCGGGCGAGCGCTTCAAAGATCGCCCGCCAATGTCCGCGCTTGGCCCAGCGATTGAAACGATTGTAGATCGTCGTGTACGGACCATAGTCGGGCGGGCAATCGCGCCAGCGTGCGCCGCACTGAAGCATGTGAATGATACCGCTGATGACGCGTCGATCGTCGTCGCGCACCGGTCCGGTCTGGTTCGTTGGCAGATGCGGCTCTATCAGAGCCCATTGCTTGTCGTTGAGCCAGAACAGTCCCTTGCGCATCGAAGTCCCCCGCGTGGAATCAACCCGCTGCGAGGCAATCACAGATCGCTAATTAGGTACAGACCCTAGGTTTCAGAAATGTTGGTGGAACCGTTTCTCCATTCGTCCCTTCCGTCTCGCAAAACTCGGCGGGACAGTGTGCTAATCCGATCGGACCGGTTGCCGCGTCTCGATGTGCGACCGAGAATGGTTCAATCATCGGTCGAGATTTGTTTCGGTACCAGACCAAGCCCGCCGCAAGGTCGCGGTCCTTCTGGAACGCATCACCAGTTCCGATCGCGGAGATTATCGCGTGGAGATGATTGGCCCGACCCCCAGCACACTCATCAGGCGGCGACAATGCGCATCTCGCTCCATGATCTCGTTGATCTCCTTGATGACTAACGCGACGCGACGGCCGAGCGCCAGCCCTCAGCCAGGTCCTGGATGACCGAACCACCTGAGGCGACAGGCCCTACTTTTAGTAAATCCTGAGATCCGAAATGGAATTGAAGGCGTGTCTGTCCTCATAGAATCCCTAGGGCAGCTCACGAGCATCTTCCTTGATCATGTCTGCTCCTTTTTCGGCGACCATGATCGTCGGCGCGTAGGTGTTGCCGGAAGGCACGGTTGGCATGATAGAGGCATCAATGACGCGCAACCCAACAAGGCCATGCACACGCAGGCGGTCGTCAACCACCGCCATAGGATCGTTACCCATCTTACAAGTGCCGACAAAATGATGGAGGCCCCCCCCGGTATGTCGAGCGTAGTCAAGCCATTGTTCGTAGTTCTGCACCCGATCGCCGGGGCAGATCTCGAAAGAGACCCATTTGGCGATGACAGGGTTCTGCATAATCTTGCGCGCGATCTGCAAGCCGTAGACCGTGCTGTCGCAGTCCATCTTCGAGGACAGATATTTCGGCTCAATAGCTGGCTCGCTGCCGGGGATCGCCGACCTGATATGGATTGAACCGCGCGAAGTGGGCCGACACTGGTTAATCGCGATGCCCATTCCCGGTTCTTTCTCGAGGTGTCCCGGCCGCGCCGGATCCTTCGTCCCGGGCGCCATGTGGATCTGCACGTCAGGCGTCTGCAGACTGGGAAGGGTGCGCACAAATCCGGCTACTAATGCCGTTGGCCGAGTAAGCAGGCCGGTGCCACTGACATAGTACCGCATGATTTCACGCAAAAGCTGCAAGCCACGGGCCTGCTCGTTAAACGTGATCGGCCGGTTGATGCGATGGCATAGGTTTACATAGAAATGGTTGCCATAGTTTTCGCCAACCCCTTTCAACTCATGGCAGATCTCGATCCCGAGCTTCTTGAGGACTTCCGGCTGGCCGATGCCCGAAAGCTCCAGCACGCCGGGGGACTGAATAGCGCCGCAAGAAACGATCACCTCACCTCCGCAGCGCGCCTCTCTAGTTTCGCCGTGCAACCTATAAGTGACCCCGACCGCGCGCTTTCCCTCGATCAGGATACGGCTGACGAGCGCGTTGGTCTCGATGTGCAGGTTGGGCCGCTTGCGGGCCGGCTCCAGGAAAGCGCGAGCCGCGGACCAGCGCTGACCGTTCTTGATCGTCGCCTGAAAGTAGCCGAAACCCGCCTGCTGCCCATTGTTGTAGTCTAGGTTGCGCGGGAAGCCGCTGACCTCGGCGGCTTCGATAAGCGCGTCGCCAAGCAAATGGTGCTCGTTAATGTCGCGTACATTAAGGAACCCGCTTTTACCGCGCGACTGATCCCCCCGGCCCTCGTAGTGCTCCGATTTTTTGAAATATGGTAGCACATCTTCGTATGACCAGCCGCGATTGCCCAACTGACTCCAGGTGTCATAATCGAGCGGCTGCCCGCGTACATACAGCATACCGTTGATCAAACTCGAGCCGCCCAGCCCCCGCCCGCTAGCGCATGGCAGGCGCGGGCTGCCCACATTGCCGCCGATCTGGAAATTCCAACTGAAGGTTTTGCGGAGCTGGCGTGTGGTGTAGCCTGCGGGAATATCGATCCACATCGACCGGTCGCGCGGGCCGGCCTCGAGCAGCAGTACTTTGACCCGCGCATCTTCACTCAGGCGATTGGCGAGTACACAACCGGCCGAGCCGCCACCGACGATGATGTAGTCCCATTTGAACATAGGTTAAAGTTCCTGTAGCAAGTGTTATTCTTGGCTCTAGCCAAAGAGCAAACATTGATCAGTTGGTATTCGGTGTATTTCGTGCCGGCGCTCCTAGTAGCGCTATCCAACTCGCCTCGGGGAATTTTTGAAGACGCTGGGGAACGGATCGAAATCATAGCCACAGGTCCGGCTTGATTTGCTGCAATGAGCCGCGTGCTCACGCGCAAATCCAGCGCTTCGGGGCTTTCTTCAATGGATTTCAGCTGACCGGCGGATGGGGCCCCGCGAAAGCGGCGCCTTCAATAGCCTAGGCGGGAACTTGCTGAATGACTTGGATCGGGTCCACGTCAGCAGTTTCGCTTCTCGACGCCGGCGGGATCTGCATTGGACGGCGATAGGTTGGTCGGACGAGACGGCCACAAAGCTAGGAAAGAGACGTGTGTCCCCTCGGAATGGTTAAGCTTGAAACTGTTGTGGCGTGATTGCAGTTATCTTCACCGCGCACTCGCCATCTGCTTCTGTCGGATCGATTTCCGGTTCTTAGATCCAAATTGTGAGGGCCGCTTGTCTCATCTGCGCGCACGCTCACGCGCCTGCGAATAAATCAAACCACGCATTTCATACAGACTACATCAAAGTATCATGGATGATGGTACATCGGCGCGCAACCCATACCGCGTGCGGACTGTGATGAGCTTGGTATCTTTCGTCGGCGATTCCTGTGCCGATTCAGGAGACCGTGCACCATAAGCAAAAACGCGGTTCTCGATGCATTCAGAATGCGCGACAGCGTCGTACTTGACGGTCTAATGCCATCGAAAGGCCCCGACTCGCATACCGGTCGATCTGCAGTCTACGCCAGGTCGTTCGTCGTCATCTCTCCGCAGCTTCTCAGGCCTTATATCTATGAACCGTGGTGCTCGGGTTGTTCTCTCCAACGTTTTGCGCCCGGCTGACAAAGATATTCGATACTACCGGTTTCGATGCACAATTTCGGCTATACGAAGGCCGAGATTGATGAAAACCGGCCCTGTGGTCCGATATCGTCATCAGCCGCAAGTCAAAAGTGTAGGTTGAGGAAACAGTGAGTCTGCAGCAGGCGCCCAAAAGAATCTCAACTTGGGTACCGTCCAGGAAGAGTTTCTAACGATGCTCGGTGCTTCCGCCTCGGGAAAGATGACCACGCTGACGATGCTCGCGGGCTTCGAAGTGCCCATGCATGGCTCGATCCTGTTGGTGGGGCGCTCGATTGATAAGATGCTGCCGCACAAGCGCGATATCGGAAACTACGCATTGTTTCCGCATATTACCGTAGTGGAGAATCTCGCATTGGCAAATCCGGGATGTCAGGATCAAGCGGGTGCTCGAGATCGTCCGCCTCGGCGCGCTCGACGAGCAGTTGCGCGAGCAGATGCAGCTCGAGATCAAGCATATCCATGAGAATCTCGGCGTGATGGTAGTCTATGTGACACATGATCAGGGCGAGGCGTTGACCGTTTCTAACCGGATAGCGGTTTTCAACGACGGCGTGATCCAGCAACTCGCCGCTCCCGCCGAACTCTACGAGCAGCCGCAGAACGCGTTCGTCGCCCACTTTGTCGGCGAAAACAACCGGTTGCAGGGCAAAGTCGTCGCAATAAACGGCACGACCTGCGAGGTGGAGCTTCCCGGCGCCGCCAATGTGCAGGCGCTAGCGATCAACGTAGAGGCGGTCGGCCTGCCGGCCGTGCAGTCGTTGCGGCCGGAGCGGGTGAAGCTCACGACGCCGGGCTCGCTACTCGATGTGTTCGATGCGCGGGTCACAGAGCTCATTTATTTTGGTGATCATGCACGCACCCGCGTCTCAGTGTGCGGCCATGATGACTTTGTGGTCACGCTGCCTAATTCGGAAACGGTGGCGAAGGTTGAGCCCGGCGCAGAGATCACCATTGGTTGGAGAACGGAGGATTGTCGGGTGCTTAATGCGCCATG
The DNA here is from genome assembly GCF_004114535.1 of Bradyrhizobium nanningense. Taxonomy (GTDB): domain Bacteria; phylum Pseudomonadota; class Alphaproteobacteria; order Rhizobiales; family Xanthobacteraceae; genus Bradyrhizobium; species Bradyrhizobium nanningense. The sequence goes on along the minus strand of NZ_LBJC01000016.1, from coordinate 129,061 downwards.
ACAACGATCCGCGCCTTGCCGTGAGCAAATTAGGACACATCTTCGGCGACCCGCCTCCATCCTGGGGCATAGAAGGGAGAATGGACGATGAGGAAGTCATTGGTGACCGCAAGTGGGTTGGCCCTAGCCGGCCTGGCGGTGAGCGTATTGATCCCCCTGAAACCTGCTTTCGCAGGCGATCAGCTCACGATTATCGCTGGAGGCGGAGCCCTCCAGGCTGCCCAGCGCAAGGCCCTGTTCGAGCCTTTCTCGAAAACGAGCGGGATCAAGATCACTGAAGACGAATACAATTATGAGGTCGACAAGATCCGCGCCATGGTCGAGACGAACACGGTCAGTTGGGATGTCGTCGACATCAATCAATCAGCGGCCGTAAGGCTATGCGACGCGGGGATCCTCGAAACTCTCGATTGGAATAAACTGGGTCTTGACCGCGCTAAGTTCTTGGGAGACGGCAAGTATGATTGCGGGGTGCCGAGTCACGTAGGCGCGGCAGTTGTCGCTTATGACAAGGACAAGCTGCCGAATGGCCCCAAAACTATTGCCGACCTATTCGACCTGCAGAAATTCCCCGGTAAGCGCGGACTGTACAAGGACCCCTACAGTAATTTCGAGTGGGCACTGATCGCCGATGGCGTGTCCAAAAAGGACGTCTACAATGTCCTCAAGACGCCTGAAGGCGTGGAGCGCGCCCTCAGAAAGCTCGACACGATTAAGAGGGACGTAATCTGGTGGACAAGCGGCGCGCAGCCACCGCAGCTACTGGCCGACGGCCAGGTCGTCATGACCTCGGCGTGGAATGGCCGCATTTATGATGCTGTCAAAAACTCCGGCAAGCATTTCGAGATCATGTGGGATGCCCAAGTGCCGATAATGAATTTTTGGGCAATTCCGAAGAGCACTCCGCGACGGGACGAGGCATATAAGTTTATTGCTTTCGCCGCTTCGGCTCAGTCTCAAGCCGAACTGACGCGCTACATCTCTTACGGTTCCGGTAACAAGAATGCTGTAAAACTAGTGGATCCGGCGATCCTACCCGATCTTCCGACTGCACCGGAGCATGCGGCCCAAGCGATCGATTTTGACGTCGTCTTCTGGATTGAGAAGGGCGACCAGCTGCGCCAGCGCTTTACTGCTTGGCTTGCGAAGTAACCCTCCAGAAAACGAGGGGGAGGACTTTCGTTCTCCCCATGGACGACCCGAGAAACGAACTGAGAGAGGGCTCGATGACGACGATGGCCGTCCAAATCGATCGCAATCTCGGAGGCGTGCCGCTGCGGACAAGCTGCAGCGGACCGAGCGCGAGCGCGAGCGGAAGCTGAGGGCTTTCGCCCGCGTCCTGCCTCTCCTTCCTGCTGTTTATCCTGATAGACTTGTTTGCCGATCGGCCTGATGATGTTCGGGCTGCTGGTGCTCATGCCGCGAACCATGAAAGTGCTAAGTGGTTGGGACGGAAAGGACCTGCCCAAGGATGGTTTATGCCGCCTCGCTGGAGACCTAAAGCAGGCCTGGGCGTAGACGGATCCGTCCTGGACCGCTGCTGCCTGAGTCTCACCTGCGCGGAGGTAAATTGCGTCAGAGGGCCGCGCCTGAGCATGAATCCGGGGGCGACAAGACTGCCTTCTAACTACGCTCGGTCGCCGTATACGTAATCAAGCCGTCCGCGAAGAGTGCTAATTCAGCCCGGAACGTGCGGCAGCACCGGGATGAGAGCGATAAGAAATGGCGCAGGCCGATCACAGGTTCGACGGCCGATTTGCGGCGTAGTTTACGTTGATTTTAGGCGTCACTCCTCACTTCTGACCGGAGATGAAGACCACGAACTTGTATTCGGGCGGCGCGTTGTGGCCGGGATATCTCTCGTCGGCGAGGAAGCGCGCGTGCCCGCTTCATAGTGCGCGGCTTCGGCACGAGCGCCGCAATCGCCATTTTTGCGCGTCAGCCGCAGCACCCGCTTGCGGTTGACCGCACGGCCCTCCGCCCGCAGCACCGCCATTATCCGCCGGGAGCCGAGAAACCGCTAGGTGGCGAACAGCTCGTCGATGCGCCGCAACAACCCGGATCGTCATCATCATTCGGCAGGTCGCAGCCTATAGATTCCAGAGCGGGCGATTCCGTGCAGCTGGCATTGCCGACGAACCGACAGTTCACCACGGCCGCGGTCAACTACCCTTCAAGCCTTTCTGGTCGTCTTCCGACCGGACCGCCCCCGAATCTGATCCGTGCGGCGATCGAAGAAGAGATCCCGCCGCTTGCCTGGGTCGGCAAGCTTCTCCAGGGTCACTTTGGACGCGATCTCACCGATGGTGAGCCGTCAACTGCCGGCAAGGCGGTGCACGCGGTCGCGGAGGAACTCGGCCACCCCCAAGCAATTCAGGGTGCGTTCTCGATCCACGGGTCGCAACACGGTAGCTGATCGACTTACTATCAATCATATCTCTACCGAGTAGGAAGTCGCCCCACGGGGGCGCATACGGCAAGCTCCAACATCCTGCCGCTAAGTGCCTTGGTCAGACAACGGAAGTGGCTTGGACCAGCGCAGCTTCACCGGCGACCCCCTTGAGGTCTGCGCGGGTATCGGCGGCCATTGACCTTGGCACCGACAGCCCGGCCGACAGGATGCCCCGCGCAGCCATGTGATCGCTAGGCTTGTTCACGCTCTCTACCGCTACCAGTCGCTCTCCCCTGTAGAGGAAAACCGAGAATGCACCGCTCTTCGGATCGCCACGCACTACCGGCTCGTCAGTATCAGCGGCCAGTCCGGCAATCTGCAGGCGGACGCTACCCTGGTTGGACCAGAACCATGGCAAGCAGCGGTAAAGCGCCGGCGCCCCGGTCAGGCCCGCCGCGACGCAGCGCGCCTGGTCGATCGCGTTCTGCACAGATTCCAACCGCACGAGCCCACGGCTGAACGGGTTCGGATGAGCGGCGCAGTCGCCAATCGCGGAGATTGTGGGATCGCTGGTGCGCAGCTGCGCATCGACCACGATTCCGTTATCAACCTTGAGCCCGGCGGCGCGCGCTAGCGCGTCGTTGGGCAGCACGCCAATCGCTATCAAGATCGCGTCCGTGTTGATCGTCGTGCCGTCAGCAAGCATGACCACTTGGCGCGCCGCATTCCTGGCGACCGAGCCGACAGTGTTGCTAAACCATAAGCGGATCCCGGCCTTCGCGTGAAACTGGCGAAAGTAATCGCTCATGACCGGCGACAGCACGCGGCCCATCAGCCGGTCCGCGGCTTCGATCACGTCGACCTCAATATCGCGGCCGCGGAGCAGACAGGCTACCTCGAGGCCGATGAAGCCGCCGCCGGCGACGGTGACGTGGCGAAGTTCGGCAAGCCGTGCCGCGAGACTATGGGCATGCGCAAGCGTGCGCAATTCCAACGCCATGCCGGGATTAAGCCCTGGAATGGCCGGCACTCGGTTCCGCGCACCCGTAGCGAGGACGAGATGGTCGTAAGGGAGAAGTGTGCCGTCAGTCAACACGACAACGCGTGCGTCACGGTCGATGCGCTCGACAACCGCGCCGAGGCGTAGCTCGATCGAATTGGCGGCGTAGAAACTCTCCGCGCGCAGCGGCATCGCGGCCCTGCTCGCCGGATGGAAGTCTTTCGACAGCGGCGGTCTCTGATAGGGCAGATCCGACTCGTCGCCTACGAGGACCAGGGAGCCTGCGAACCTGCGCCGCCGCATTGATGCGGCCAATTCGACGGCCGCCTGTCCACTGCCAACTATCACGACCCGCTCCGGCCTCGCTCGGCTGAGGGTAGCCCCTTCGGCGCGGTCCGTATCGTTGCTCATCTTCTTTTGTCCTCCTCGCTGGCCTATTTTGTTGTTCGGCTCGATGCAACGCTCAGTGGCTTTATGCTTGCTCCCGTATGATCATTCTCGCTAGAGTGGTACTTCTCGGCCCAAATCATGGAACAGCTGCTGCCTCAAGTGAGTTGCCGCCGCAGGACCATTCGACTCTTGCTTCTGGCTTCCTCCATCAATCAGTGCTCGGTTGCCCTCACGGCTCGTCAGCGATCTGGTTCCACAACTCCCTGATCATGTCCTTCATGATCAGGGCCTCGTGCCAGCGATCCGAGAGTTCTTTGCCGTCGGAACCAGTGATGGCGTAGGGGGGCGGACCCAGCTCACAGAGGAATGTCAGTATCGCATCCGGCCCGGCGCGCCTCCTCCAGGAGCGGATGCCGTAGGCCCACCAACGCGTGAATAGCTCCACCAAGCCCTGGTGCTGCGGAAAGCTAATCGAGATCTGCACCTGCTCGCGGCTCGCGATGCGGCCGTGCATGCCCCAGGCATTGTCGAGAATGCGATGGATCATCGCATGGTTGACGTCGTCGACAGGCCAGGCGAATTCTCGGCCGACCAAATAATGCGAGAGATCTGCTGTCAGTCGTAGGTCCGGAAAGCAGTCGAGGAGCTGCAACGTGAAGAACAGGTCCGTCGTCATACGGTCCCGATGTGTTTCGACATGCACCGCCACGCCGGCCTGTTCAGCAAGACGGCGCCACCCTTCGAGGAGCGGAATACAGTCTGTGAGCCGCTGTGGGCGGACGTCCGGCTGTAGATTGACATGATCGGCCCCGAGCCTCGCCACTATCTCGAGCACCGGTTCCAAGTCGTCGACGTTCTTCGGATAGCATTGTGCCTGCCAGATCATGCCGTGCGACCGCAAGAAAGTGGTGACCTCGGTCGCGAACGCAAGATCGACGAAACGCACACCAGCGCCGTCGAACCCGGCACCGTGGATCATCGCAAGCTGGGTTTGAAGCGGCCACTCCGGTTCATCGGCTACTCGCCGCTCCATGGCCCAGAGCGACTGTAGGATCCGCAGTTGCTGTGCCACGGATCAGGTCCTCGCCAACGTAGGTCGCGATGACCATGCAGGTCGCGAGGAACATCGCGTCGTGGGCGACTGACCACCAACTTTCGTACACCACCACCAAGCCCAGTCCTCATGCCACTCGACCCGCCAGCCATACTGCGCCGAGTTCATGTCCAGCCTTGAGCCCTTCAGGCGCAAACCGGGGCCAATCAGGATGGTCAGGATATCCATCACAGCGGGGCTGCGGACGGTCCGATCAGAAATCGGGTGTACCTTATGCGGCTGATTGATGCGGCCCGCTCGCGGGTCCTCAGGAGCGTGACAGGGCTCGAGGTCGTAAACGGCGGCGTGCTCGGTGAACTTGGCCGCACGCGCAATGAGCCCTGTGCACCCTAGCTGTTCCTTATCAAGCACTTCGGGGACGATCACCCCAGAACGCTTGCAGCTCTGAACCAACCTATCGAAAGTCATGCGGTTTCCGTTTTTGCGGGTAAAGCACGGGTTGCGTTCGACACACGCGTCTACGACGAATTCAAAGACTGAGTAATGCAATGAGCGGCGTGCTGGCGCTGAAATTCGGTATTCGGCAGCCTTTTTCGAGGAATTTCAACGTCCCTACAGTACGAGTGACGAGCCTGAAGAGCCAATCTTATGCGGGTTTCGACATTCAATACCGCACCGCTCAGACGGAAGGGGCGTAACCGCAGATATGCATCGCGGTTCGATGTCGGTTCTACCCGCTGTCCGAGACCTTTCCAAAAGCAATTTCGCGGAGTGACGAGCGGATCGGCGTAAATTGTCAGGGGGCAAATAGGGTTGAGCGCTTGTCGTTGCCAAACTTTAAAAGACGGCAGCCGCCGCCGGCTGCACGGCCATCAACATCAGGAGCCGCCGAAAGCCAGCGGATGAAGACTTCTTCATCTAAATTACGCACTAAAGGCGCGCGAGCGAGTGATGTCGCCACGTGGCGGTGGCGACCTGCTGATTGGGCTAATGTGCTACCGACGCTCCGGTAGAATGGATGCGTGTCTTTCAGGGGAGTTGGTGTTGGTCGCCTCCAGTTCTGAGCGTCAAGTTCAGCAAAATTGATCATGGGGTCCGGCCAAGCCATCCCCTCGGAGCCGCCGTCGCTCGCTCGCCCCAAGCGCAGCGCTGGCGAGCGACGGCGGGGAGAGGGGTGCCGTCCATCCTCTTGGTGGGCCTGAGCATCGTCAGGCCGCCCGGCGCAACGTCTCCTTCTTGTGCTCCTTCAACAGATCCATGTTCAGATAGCGATGGTCCTCGAGCCAGGCCTCGTGGCGCTCGACGGTCAGCGCCCGCACCAGCCTTAGACAGCTCTCGGCGTTGGGGAAGATTCGCACCACGCAGGTGCGCCGCCGGATCTCTTGCCGCCCCATTTGCCGAGCCAGGCCGCCAGATCGCGCCGCACCTCGCCAAGATCGCGCCGGTCGTACATCCAGCGCAGCTCGAGCAGACAATCGTCGTCGACCTTGCGCGGCACATAGTCGAGCGCGTTGCGCAGGAAGTGCACATAACAGCGCTGCCAGAACACGCCGGCGAGCACTTCGGCGATCGCCTTCTTCAAGCCGGGATGATCGTCGGAGACGACAAACTCGACGCCATGCAGGCCGCGCGCCTTCAGGGCTTCCAAAAACTCCTTCCAGCTCGACCGGCTCTCCCGGTTGGCAAGCTCGACCGCGAGCACCTGACGCCGGCCTTCCCAGTCGACGCCGATCGCGATCAGCACCGCCTGGCTCGCAATGATGCCGTCCTCGCGCACCCGCTCATAGCGCGCATCCAGGATCAGATAGGGGAACGGTTCCTTGAGCTTGCGTTCGCAAAAGGCCTTCAGCGACGCATCCAGCCGCTTGTTGATCGCGCTGATCGCCGAGGCCGAAAAGGCATGCCCCACCAGTTCCTCGGTGACCTGCTTGACCTTCCGAGTCGAGACGCCTTGCACATACATCTCGGCCAAGGCCGCCACCAGCGCCTTCTCCGAGCGCTGGTAGCGCTCGAACAGCTCGGTCGAGAACCGCCCCTGCCGGTCCTGCGGCACTTTCAGCTCGATCTTGCCGACCCGGGTGATCAGCGAGCGGGGATGATAGTAGCCGGAGCGATAGCCAGGCCGTCCTTCTGCGCTCCCCCTTTCTCCGCGCCCAACGCCTCCGTCATCTCGGCCTCGAGAATTTCCTGCACCGCACCCTGGATCAGCGGCTTCAGGAACTCCTTGTCCGACCTCAACAACTCTTTGATTGCAAAGACATCCGTCCTAATCTTCGTCACGGTCATGGCGGGTACCAAGCTCCTCTACGAGCGGTGATCTTCGCAATCACCGGACTTACCATGAGCGCTTCAGCCTCTCAGCTTTTGCAGAACCTCCCGCACACTACCGTCGCCTCCCAATACTAGAGGCGTGCGAGCCGTTGCACACGCTAATGTTCGACTGGACCGAGGGACAGAATGCGAAGTCACTTGCGCTGCACCTATTTCGCCGTGCTACATCAGTAAAGATGCTGGAGCCTTCGCACGGGGGCGGCGGCTGCCGTCACTCGAGCCGCGGGCGCGGGCCGGCACTTCCGTCCGGCATGCATGCTGCGCGGACCAAGCGGCCAGCGATTGTTGCAAATCAGATAGACCGCCTCCCTTTGCCCGCACATCCCCGAGCGACCAGGCCGCTGCGGCCTGGCGAGGTCCACATGCCTGCGTGTCAATATTGGCTGTCAGGCATGTTCACGATCAGTCCCTCAAGCTCGGCGCTCACCTTGATCTGGCACGATAGCCGGCTGTTTACCCGTCGCGGACGTGCTGTGGCATCGAGCATCTCGTTCTCTAGCTCATCCATCGCTTCCAGCCGGTCGAGATCTCTTTCGTCGACATAGACATGACAGGTCGCGCACATCGCGTTGCCACCGCATTCCCCCACTATACCTTCGACGCCGTTGAACACGGCGCCCTGCATCACACTGGTACCGTCCTCAATATCGAGAGAGCTTCGGGTGCCGTCTGCGGCCACGTAGTGGATGAGGGGCATTTTGCTAGGATCTCTCGCGGTAATTGTAAAGGGCTACACGCCGTTCGACGACAGCGGCTTGGCATACAATCTCGGGGTCACTTCAGAGCCGCTCGCACAATCGGCTGCGCTGACAGCGAGGCCGGCCGGCAGAAAACGTTCCCAGGCGGTGCGCGGCGTCCGAAAGTTACGAGGCTCCGAGCTCCCCCGTCGACGAGCAGCGCCTCCGCCTCGTTGTGGTCGAGCGGGATGATGTTGCCGTGGTGGTCGACAGTGAAGAGCACCTCGCCGCCGCCATCCTCGTTGCCCATTCGCCACCAGCGCCGTGCCAAGAACAATTCGTTCGGCCTCGCCAGCATCGCTAAAGCGTGGCGATTCTCCTGGTTGAGTACCTCGAGACCAGGGACTTCGCCGACAGCCCCGCCGGCTTCGTATTCGAGCTTCGCGAGATAGGCCGTCCTGCCGGACTGCTCCTCGGCATCAATCTGGGTCTCGACTATGACCACGAACATGATTGTCCCAATGGCGACCGGCAGGTCGGTCCGACGTTCTGCGCGGCGAGAAAATCCGCTAGGCTTTGGCAATTCAGCTTCACCAGCGATTGTTCTCCAGCGCAATGTCGGCCGCAAGGTCGCGCCCCATTCACAAAATTTGGCGTCGGGCCCCTGTTCAGTGGAGCCTCGCTTTTGATAACTCAGCGCCTTGCTTGCCAAAGCTCTGGTTGAATGACGCTCATACCTACTGAGCGAGATCGAGGATCCGTAGGCTGGGCAGTGCGGGACCGAGCGCTCATGCCTTCGCTAGTGCGGAGGCGCGGCCTCAGCCACCGGTCAGGCTCACACGCACCTCGCCTTCGACCACGTTCACCTTGCATTTGCGCAGGCGCATCTCCTTTGGAGCCAGACAACGCCCGGTCGTCAAGTCGAACTCAAGGCCGTGCCACGGACAGATGAGAATCTCGCCATCCCGACTCCATTGAAATTTCCAACCTGTGCTGGCGTTGCACCTCATCTCGCCGCCCACAGGGCCGTCGCATACCGGCCCGTATTGATGCGGGCAAACGTTAACAAGAGCATGCAGGTTGCCGTTGACGTTGAACACTCCGACTTCCTGCGTGCGAACCTGAACAATCCTGTGCGAACCGGGAGGAAAGTCACTGGCCGGCCCGACGGGATAATCGACCGGAGTCGATGCAGGCTGCTGCGACTTTGTCTCGGCTTCACTTGCACGTTCCGCCATCTCTTGATTGCCGCTCATGCTGAATGTATCTCCCTCTTCGAAAGCCTGTTTGGCATAGGAAGCTTGAAAAGGCCGAGCGCGTTCTCACCCATGATCTTGCGGCGTTGCTCCTGTGTCAGAGGCAGCTTCGCTAGGCCCCGCGGATGGTCAAAGTCGTGATGCGGCCAGTCCGACGCGAACAGCGTACGATCAGCGCCGCCGTAGTGCTCCATCGTTTCGACAAGATGCTTCGGATTGACTGGTTCGTCCAGCGGCTGTGTTGCAAACCACATCTGCCGGCGCATGTATTCGCTCGGCCGCTCCTCAAGAAACGGCACGGTCCGACGATATTCCTGATGATACCGGTCCATGCGCCACATCATGCACGGGACCCAAGAGACACCGGCTTCGGTGAAGACAATCTTTAACTTCGGGTAGCGGGCGGGGACCCCGGTATGCATGATGCTGACCAGGTTGGCCATCATCGAGAAGGCATGTCCGATCACCTGGCGGCCAAAGTGGTTTTCGAACTGGTTAATCTGAGCAGGAAACACCGGTGATGTCACGGTGACGCTGTGCAAGATCACTGGCAAGTCAGCTGCCTCGGCCGCTGCAAGGATCGGGTCGTAGCGACGAGCTCCCCATAGCGGGTCGACACCAGCCGTAGGAAGGTAAACTGAGCAGATGCCGGGCGTGCCGGCATAGCGCTCGATCTCCTTAGCCGAATCTTCGGGATTTTGCGGGCAGGCCATTATCGCGCCGTAGAGACCGCTGCCCGCTTGTATCCATTGCGCAACGAGCCAGCGATTATAAGCATGCGAGAGCGCTGTCGCATATTCAATATTCGGCAGCGTCGCAAAAAGCAGCAAATGATCTGGCAGCAGGATGCCGTAGTCAATACCCAAAGCATCAAGTTCATCGCGCATTGCTTGTGGGGTATTGACGCTCCTGGCCGAATGGCCGCCAGGAATCGGCGGATGCAGTCCGAAGCTGGGCGCGTATCCTGGGATGTCCAAATAGCGCCTTGGGGCCGCACCAAGTATCTCGAGCGACTTGCGCCAAGGCATTTCGCAATGAGGCGCCAAAAACTCCGGAAGATCATTGACGTGGATGTCACAATCGACAACAACCATTCCGTCGCTCGCCACGCGATTGCTTTGTACAGGCATTTTCTCACATCCCTCGATCATTGAATTGACAGCGTAGCAACTTAACCTGCACCGGTACGGGTGGGGATTTCACACCAATTATCTGCAAGGACAGGCTCGTTCCTGCTGACCAGAATTGGATCATTTGTCACTGGACCACGCCGACCGGCTAACCTCACGCTCGCACGGGAGCGGCCGCACGAGGAAGCAACTAAGCCGTCGGCGCACGGCCCTGCCTTCGCTATCCATACATAACGGTCCCATTGGTCGGCCACTCTCGACCGCAAAGGAGAACTTAGCAGCTGCTGAAAAAGAAAAGCGTCCAGTTCTGTTTCGGGGCGCATAAATTCGGCAAATTTTACCAAGTTGGCGCGGAATTTCGTCGCAGAAATGGTGAGAGGATACTTAGTTTTAGCTACCCCGAGCGTCCTGCCCCCCCATGGCCAACTGGAGTAGAAGGTTTTGCCTTCTGATCACAGGTCAATGCAATGCATCCCACCGCGACCGATGTAGTATTCTGAGTATCCCCCGGGTTCCTGGTCAATGAATGACGTCGCCAATCTGCTTTGGCTTGATTAGATACCCCTTGCGGAAGCGCAGCAAGGGATAGAGAGCAAAGAGGGGCTTGGAAGACACGGCGCCGTTCTGATCGACGATCCCCTTTATTTCGGCGTAGGGACGGCCGACTCCTCGGTTGACGGATTGCGACGCTCGTGGCTTGTAGTGTCGGTCCTCACGACGTTCCACAACTACCTGAAGCGGCCGGGCTCCAAGGTCGGAATAAAGACTATTGCGGAGTTCACCAAGGCAATTGAGGAGGAAAACCGGTGCGGGCTCACAGGCGTGCTGAGCTTCCTCGTCAATTTATCGCGGTTCGACAATTCTGGAGAATCCCGTCTGGGTGCGGGGAAGGCGCACGCCGGTCATCTCGGTCGCGTGGAGCCGACGCGTGAGGGCCCGATCACGGCGCGTCGGGCGGCGGTGTCCCGTGCCGTCTTTCCACGCGGTCTTCACCTTGCCGGCGCCGGCCAGAGAGATTGCTTTCCGGGCCAGCATCGAAGCTTTTCGATGCTCGCCTATGTTTGGCGGAGGACGTACAACCAAGAAACAAGTGCCGCGACAAGGCGGTGGTCTATGCCATCCTGTTCGCTGCGCGGCGGAGACGCTCACCGCGATCGCGGCGTGCCCCACGCATCTCGGCGCCCCGCTCAGCGTGACCACCCTCCTTCATAACTTGGGCCAGACCCTGCAACTTCATCCGCATGTCCACCGGTATCGTGCCTGGTGGTGGACCATCGCCCGACGGCACACGCTGGGTCGCTTGCCGGCCCGGCTTCTTCCTGCCGGTCCGCATCCGCTCTCACTGTTCCGGCGCCTGTTTCTGCAAGAACCGCAAGCTGCCGTCGCGGCCGGGCACTTGGGCTTTTTTGGCTATCTCGCCTATCTCGCCGCGTTCACCCAGGGGCTCGATCAGCTCCGACGGATCAACTGGGTCGTCTATGCCAAGCCGCCATTCGGCGGACGAACAGGTGCTGGCTATCTCTGCGGCTACGCGCGTCGCCGTTGCCACCAGCAGGCTGATCTCACTCGTCGATGGCAAGGTGAGCTTTTCCTGGAAGGATTATCGGCAGAATCGCAAAGCCAAGGTGATGACACTTCATGCCGATGAGTTCATGCGTCGCTTTCTCCTGCACAACCCTCCCGGAAGGCTTCCACCCATCCGCGACCATGGCTCCCTCGCCTTGGCGGACGCAAGGACAACATCGCCCTTTGCCGTCAACTTCTTGTCCGCAACGCTGCGGCTGATCAAGAAGCCAGCGGCGATCCCCGTGTCATTGCGAGATCCCCGCCCATATTGCGGCGCACCATGCGGCGCTTCGAAGTCGTCCAGCGAGCCGGCGCGCGCAACCGTCCGTTTCGTTGTGACACGTCATGACCACGCCTGCATCATCCACCCCTTCCGTGATCACCTTCTCGGTGGCGACGTCCGAGGTCGCCGTGGCCGCGTTCGTCGCCGAACATCCCGCCAATCGTTCGGCCGCGCATCCCAGCGCAGCAAATCCCTAGCTGGATCGGCCCCGACCAACGGGGCCACTCCCATCAGCCGAAGTCTCGCCGAAGCGCTACGACCGCGGGCGCGCCTTCTCGGCAGCAGTACTGGCTGCAGTATTCCCACAGCGCCCACTCTCCGGCTTCTATAAGATCGCACGCTACGACAGAGCTCGCGGCTGGCCTTTGCCACGCAACCTCACAGCCCCCCCAGATTCCCTCGAATCGAGGGGTGATTCCGCGGTCGCATCGGAGGGGACGATGCAACCTTAAGGAACGACGGGACAGCGGACAGACCGATCTTGTACGGCTCTCGGCTGGACGCGATCATCGATAGCCGAGGACTGCTTTGATTTCCAGGTACTCGTGCAACCCGTAATCACCTACTTCGCGGCCGTTGCCGCTGTACTTGTAGCCGCCGAACGGCGCGGTCGCGTCGCCGCCACCGCCATTGATAGAGACCTGGCCGACACGTAGCTGCGAGGCCACGGCACGGATCTTTTTCATGTCGGACCCCGAGATATAGGCCGCTAGACCATATTCGGTGTCGTTGCCAATCTTCACTGCGTCGTCAATGCTCTCGTAGCTGAGGATTGACAGCACTGGTCCGAAAATCTCTGCCTTCGCGATGGTCATATGGTTCTTCACATTCGCGAACACGGTGGGCTTCACATAGAACCCCTTGTCGAGCCCGTCCGGACGCCCTACCCCGCCGGTAACGAGCGTCGCGCCCTCGTCGATGCCCGCCTGAATCAGACGCTGAACTTTCTCCCACTGGTTTTTGTTGGCCACAGGCCCGATGGTGACGTTGTCGTTTGGATCGCCGACACTGGTGGCTTCCGCTACCCGCTTGGCGATAACGATGGTCTCCTCCATCTTCCTTGTTGGTACCAGCAAGCGAGTAGGTGCATTGCAGGACTGACCGGAGTTGCTCATCACCGAGCGTACGCCACGGCTGACAGCGATTTCGAAATCGGCGTCCTCGAGGATGATGTTCGGGCTCTTGCCACCCAGCTCCTGCGACACGCGCTTGACCGTCGCGGCGGCGGTGCGAGCAACCTCGATCCCGGCACGGGTTGAGCCGGTAAATGAAATCATGTCAATCCCGGGATGGCTTGCGATCGCAGCTCCGACATCAGGCCCTGCGCCGTTGATCATGTTGAAAACGCCCGCCGGAACGCCCGCCGCGTCCATGACTTCGGCCCAGATGGAGGCGCTGAACGGTGCCTGTTCGGAGGGCTTTAAAACCATCGTGCAGCCGGTGGCGAGCGCCGGTACCACCTTGCAGACGATCTGGTAAATCGGCCAATTCCAGGGAGTGATCATGCCGCACACACCGATCGGCTCCTTGGCGATGCGCGTTGTGCCACGGTCTTCCTGGAATTTGAAAGTCTTTAAGATCTCGATACCGGCGTTAATCTGGACAATGCCCGAGGAAGCCTGCGCCTGATCTGCAAGACTTGCGGGCGCGCCCATTTCCTCGGTTACTGCTTTGGCGAAGTCGTTATAGCGTTTCTGGTACTCGGCCAGGGTGCGCTGCAAGAGGTCGATGCGCTCTTCTCGGCTGGTCTGCGAGAAGGTAACGAACGCGTTCTTCGCCGCGACCACAGCCTTATCGACGTCGGCGGGCGACCCGGCTGAGATATAACCGCACACGTCCTCAGTGGCCGGATTGACGACGTCCATCTGTTTTGGAGTTTCCGGGGCAACCCAATGGCCATCGATGAAGAACTTCAGGTATTCACGCATCAGTCTCTTCCTTGAGCCTCTCCGAGCTCCAGTTATCTAAGGTAGTCTGGCGAGGCGGGCATTTTGGAGCAACGCTTCAGACATTCCTTGGCGGGGCCATAACGTTTCGCTCCCGGTGGGCTGGCCATTCGTGCACCCGCGCACGCTATCAGCATAAGGACGCTTCGATGTTCAAGGGCGCGAAAATCGGCTAATGAATGAAGAAGATCTGCGAACAGTCAAGGCTTTAGCTAGTGGAGCATCTTCTTTGCTGGGAACAGCATCTGTGAGACGACCGATTTCTGTTGCCGTCAGCAGAAACATGCCAGCTCCATTCATGTGTATCCTTCTACGAAGACAGTTTCTAATTAACGCGTCGTGCCTGGCTCATCTTTGACCCGAGGCCGGGCCCACACCTTGGGCCTGACTTTATGATGGGAACAGTTTTCTTGCGGTTCTCGTTATCGTGCCGGCCGCCGGACTGTGGCAGAGCTTCTGTGGATCGGAGGGGCCCAGTCGAAGGTTTTTAAGATGCCTTGTGGCCTGAAACGAACACGTCGGGATTGGGCGCGCGGCCGATTCTCACCCTCTGGTACAACTCCCCCCGTCCGATAGCGACCGCGTACTCCGCTAGTGCCCGTCTACGCGTGAGTGCTCCTCGATGGTTTCCATTGAACTGCTACGTGATGCCGGTTGTGACCTGCGCGAACGCTACATGGTTATGACGTTAGGTTCTTCCGCGGGGCTAGCTCCCACAGTCCCGCCTGTTGCTTTCGTGTTCGCAGGAAGCCCGCGGGAATGAAATTACTAACCGCGCTTCACCAAGCCGATTATTTGTCGCGCTTCGGCGGGCGTGGCGATGCTGGCGCCCATCCTTTCAATGATCCCAACCGCGTTGTCGACGAGTTCGGCGTTGGATGCCAGCACGCCGCGCCGCAGGTAGATATTGTCTTCCAGACCAACCCGAACATGCCCTCCTAGTCTCACGACTGCAGCGACCGTGGGCATTTCGTCCGAACCGCAGCCGAATCCGGCCCAAATCGCGCCGGGAGGCAGTGTCTCTTTCATCGCCTGAATGACGATCGGCTCCGCTGGCGCGCCGTAACCGGTGCTGAGACAGAACTGGAACAGCGGCGGGCCCTTGAGAGTGCCTTCTGCCATGAGCTTCTTTGCATTTTCGATGTGGCCGAGGTCAAAGCATTCGATCTCGGGCCTGACGCCCGCATCCTGCATAAGCTTCGTCATTTCGCGCAAGTCGGACATTCGCGCCACATAGATCGATTCGCCGAACGCCAGAACGCCGCAATCAAGTGTGGCGATCTCCGGCTTGAGGGTGATCGCCTGCAGGACACGGTCCTTCGGGCTCTTGAGACTAGTGGTCTTACCGAGGGTCGGCGGGTCGAGGGAGTCTAGCGTGATGCTCCCATCCATTCCGCATGTCAGGTTGATGATGACATCGGTGGACGAGTCGCGCAGCTTCTTTACGACCTGCTCATAGAGCTCCAGACGGTTCGAAGGCGACCCGTCCTCCTCCCGGACGTGGATGTGAACGACGGCAGCCCCCGCTTTCGCTGCTTCGATGGCCGCTTCCGCAATTTGCGAAGGAGTCTTGGGGATGTGCGGATGCTTTGCAACGACTGCCGCATTTCCGCCAGTGATTGCGCAGGTCAGAATGACTTTTCGGGACATCAGGGACTCCTCTATTGGTACCGTTGGGACTGTCCCCGAAACGGAATTGAGAAAAAAGTGTTTGGACCGGTCATCGCTCGGGTGCGCCGGCGTTGAGGGTCGCGGCGCGACCGACGTTCCGCGGCACGCTTTCGCCGTGATCCCGCCGGGCCTTGCGCAGCGCCTCAAAAATCTCGGCACGGAACGGCTCGACTTTTCGGCTCCCGACGCCGACGTTGAGCTGTATGTGCTCCGCTGTCGCCGCAAGCGCACCATCGCGGTCATCGATCATCTCCTGATGAAGCACAAAGCGCTTGGCGTCAAAGTCGATGATTCGCGTCTTGACGGTGAGGGTACTGCCTGCACGAACCTCCCGGACGTAGGTTATGTGGAGATCTCCCGCGAAAAGAGATTGGCCCTGCTCGAAATAGGTCAGCCCCAGTCCAAGATCTCGGCAGGCCAGAGTGCATGCCTCGAAAAACACCTCGAAGTACGGAACGACATTCATATGCCCATTGATATCGAGCCAGGACGCCCGAACCGGGCAGCGATAAATGAAGGTCATGCGGTCCACCGCTCCTACCAACCCCACGGAAGCTATTCTTTCGGCGCGTGTACGAGTCCTGTAGAAACAGCAGATTCGAGCGCAAGTCTGCACGCGGTCGAGATGTCGTAGATCGGTCGCCGGAACTTGCGACGTATCGCAGGTGTGATCGCCGGGAAAAGGGTGCAGGTGAACAGCAGCGCGCCAACCTTCGGATTTGCGTCAAGCAACTGCTTGACGCAGCCCTCGACATCCTCCTCGATCTCACCGAGCTCTGTCGACCGGTTCATCGCCGAATTCCGGGACAGGTTGCCGCCTTCGACGCCAACAACGACAACCCTTGCGCGCTCGGCTCGATCGGTGATGCCAAGGAGATCTTCAGCGAAGAGTGTCGAATCCGACGTGACAACGCCGATCTGGGCGCTCGCGGGCAACTGGCGGAGCAGAGCCGGCAGAAGAACCAGGGTCGACAGCATCACAGGGACATCCACGGCAGCCGCTACGGTGCCTTGATAGCGGATCGCGAAACCGCAGTTGGAACCGATAGCCACCGCACCTCGTTCGACCAGCTTGCGTGCGGCGGCGATGTAGGCTGGGACGAGTGTGAGATCGCCACTCATCGTGCGATTCACCGTAGACCCTTTGACGCTTTCGATGGCGACGGGAAAACCGTAAGTGTCCGGACTCATCAGCGAACCGGGAGGCGGTGTGGGCCTTACCCAGCCCGGCTCGCGGTCGAAGTCAAGGATTCCAAGACAGCCTGTACGATACGATGCCATGAAGATAACCAAATGGGTAAGGTGGGACAAATCGACTATAGTAGCCCTGGAGGCTGGATTTCTTCGAATTCAGCGAAATTTTGGTCGGAATCGTGTGTTTCGCGAGGGGATTGCGACGTTTCGCGCCTACGAGATCATCGGGTCCTTTCCATGCGTTGGCCGCGCGGGCTCACCGGAGGAGGATGCGTGTGCCGATGCAGGTTTTCGTCGGCCCCCAGCCCTTGAATGGGCGCCTGCCGCGCAGGTCCAATAAACTGTCCGATGCTTACTCCAGGCCGGCACGATTCATTCTTCAGTGAGCAAATGCTGGTCCAAGCCGTGGTTGACGAACCGCGGCTCAGCCGTGGGCACTTACCTGATGCATGTCAAAGCCTGCCGTTGAAGAGCCCCCTAAGACAATCGGCATCTTTGTAGCACGAATGCCTCCGGCGTGGCCGGGCAGCAGGTAAGCGCGAGGATGCTTCAGGTACTTCCGTTTTCCTGAATAAGGTTCATGCCTGGCATCACTTCGTATTTCAGCATGAAGACGGAATGTTGAGGCCGTGTTCGGCGGACTCGCGGCTCGGCCAGCTCGCCTACCTTCCCCTCCAGACCGGCGCGCGCTTTTCTGAGAATGCTCGGGCGCCTTCCATGCGATCGTCCGAGCCGTAAAGCTTGTCGACGGTCGCAAGATGGCGGCTGCTCACCCGGGTAATAGCGTCCTGGTAGCTGAGCGCCTCCGCTACGCGCATCGTCTCCTCTACCGCAGCAATGACGAGCGGCGAGCCAGCCGCGAGCTGCCTTGCAACCTCCCAGGCCCGCTGCTCAAGCTTTTCCCTTGGCAGAACTTCGTTGATCAGCCCCCAACGATGCGCCTCGGCGGCATCCATCCAGCGCCCCGTTAGCAGAAGCTCACGCGCAATATGGTGCGGGATTCGCTTGGGCAGCTTTATCGCTGCGCTGGCCGCAAGCTGCCCGGCCATGATCTCCGGCAGAGCGAACGAGGAATGGTCAGAAGCATAGATCAGATCGCAGGAAAGGGCCAGCTCGAAGCCGCCGCCGACCGCTATACCATTGACACAGGCAATCACGGGCTTGTTGAGATCGCGCAGTCTCTCCAGCCCGCCGAACCCACCGACACCGTAGTAAGCGTTAACCTCGTCGCGGTCCGCCGCCACCTTGAGGTCCCACCCGGCACAGAAGAACTTATCGCCGGCGCTCTTCAGGATCGCAACCCGTAGCTCCGGATGATCGCGGAAGGTCTCGAATATCTGCCCCATCAGAACAGATGTGCTCCGGTCGATGGCATTCGCCTTTGGTCGGTCGAGCGTGACCTCCAGGATCGCACCCTCGCGTCGCGTAGTCACGACTTCAGCCACTCTTTATTCTCCTCCCATCACCAGCAACGACCCAGTCGCGCTTGTCAGCTGTAGAATTAGACACTGGCTCAGACCTAAACTGACGCGCTATTCGAAGGCGTTTCATTCGCCGCAATGATCCGCACATCGCGTGCATTGATACTGATATCAAGCAGATCCCCAGCTTTCGGGTATCGCCCAAACGAGAAGCGCTCCTGCATAGTGAGTTGTTCTCCATGAACGTCGAGCACGACCCGGGTCGCGCCGCCATAGTAGTGCGTCTGAAGGACTCGAGCCCGGTGAGAGGTCGCAGCTGCGTCATCCGACGAAAGCCTGACGTGCTCGGGTCGTATAACCGCGGTTCCAGGTCCTGCGGTCCAATTACCCGGAAGACGCAATCCAGCGGACGACGTGAAGGCGCCATCCGATCCGACGGCTCCTTTCAGCAGAGAACACCAACCAATGAACTTTGCGACGAATGCCGTCGCTGGCGCCTCATAGATTTCACCGGGAGTACCAATCTGTTCAACCTGACCAGCGTTCATGACCACGATGCGGTCCGACATCGTGAGCGCCTCCTCCTGGTCATGAGTCACGAACAGGGTTGTGACTCCCACCCTACGCACGACCTCCCGCAGCTCTTCCCGCACACGGACCCGCAGCTGTGCATCCAAGTTAGAAAAAGGTTCATCGAGAAGAAGCAAGGCTGGGCGCATTGCAAGGGCGCGCGCAAGCGCAATCCGTTGTTGCTGCCCGCCAGACAGTTGGCTCGGCAGTCGTTTGGCCAAATGCGGCAGCTCAACGAGCTTGAGCATCTCCTCTACACGCTTTTCCCGCTCTTTGCGTGGCCATTTTAGGTTTTCCAATCCAAATGCGATGTTTTCGGCGATCGTCATATGCGGAAACAACGCATAGCTCTGAAAAACCATCCCAGTGTCTCGCCTATAAGGCGGCTGGTGGGTCATATCGACCCCGTTGATGCTCACGGTACCGGAGGTTGGCTCAACAAAGCCAGCTACGATCCGCAGCGTCGTCGTCTTACCGCAACCAGACGGCCCGAGTAGGCAAAGGAGCTCGCCACGCCGCACGTCAAGAGACGTATTTGCTACAGCCGCCACTTCGCCATAGTATTTTGACACCGAGCGCAACTCGACGACAAAGTCATCACTTTCGCTTCCGTTCCTGTCTCGCTCTTTGGACAAAGTCGTTCCCCTTACGCTAATCTCTCAGCGCCAATCAGCCGTTCGATTATCACGATGATGACCAGTGTCACTACAATCATGATGCTCGACACTGCCGCCAGTAGCGGGTCGTAACTATTATCCATGTAAGCGAAGATCCGTACCGGCAGAGTCGCATGGCCACCGTAGGTGAGGAATGACGACACGGTCACGTTTCCGAACGATGTAACAAAGGCAAAGATCGCCGCTGACAGCAATCCGGGCAAAATAAGCGGCAGAGTGACACGCCGAATAACCCGCAGCGGGGTAGCCCGCAAATTCATTGCCGCCTCTTCGAGTTGAACATTGTGCAGGGCAAGGCTCGCGAGTACCGTCCGCACAACATACGGAATCGCGAGAACCAGATGACCAATGAGCAAGGGATAGACCGTTCGGGCAAGATTGAGCCACACGAAGAGCTGTAACAACCCGATTCCAAGTACCACGGCGGGTACGATCAGTGGTGAGAATGCCAACCCTAACAGAACGGCTTTTCCGCGGAAGGAAAATCGATTTATCGCAAACGCACCGGCGAAGCCAACGACCAGCGCGATCACTGCTACGAGCACAGCCACGTATGTACTGGTCCAAAGCGCCCCCATGAAGCGATCGCTTTCGAGCGCCGTTCGATACCATCGCAGGGAGAACCCCGTTGGAGGAAACTCCATCGTGTCGCTGCTAGTGAAAGACGACACAATGACCAGAATCGCGGGAATAGCTAACATCGTGTAGACCAGCGCGCGAATCGCGGCTCCCGCGACACGCATCACATAGTCGGTAAGATCAGACTTCACGGCGCCGCCTCCCAACGATGAACTGCGAGGTAGCCAGGGCATTGAGAGCCGCTGTAAAGCCAAGCCCACAGATGAACAACACCACAGCCATTGCTGCCCCGGATGGCCAATTTAGCTCCGCCATCATGCGCTCGTAAATCAGGCTTCCAATCATGGCAACTCGACTTCCGCCGATGATCCGAGGGGTGACGAATGCTGATATCGACAATACGAATACGAGATTGAACCCAACGATAATGCCTGGAAGCGCAAGTGGAATGATAACCTTGCGGAATGTGGTGAAGCGATTGGAGCGCAGATTTGCAGCGGCCTGTTCCAGTACAGGATCGATCTGCGCAACCACACTCATGATGGACAAGATCATGAATGGAAGGAACTGCTGCACCAAAACGACCACGACGGCTGGCCGACTAAAAAGAAATGTTTTCGGCGTGGATAGAATGCCGACATTTACAAGAAACGCGTTAAGGAGCCCGTTGCGCCCGAGTACGATCATCCAGCCGAAGACCACGACCACGAGACTGAGCGTCAGCGGCAAGATTACGATAAGCATTCTCCACCGGCGTGCGAAAGGCGGCAGACGAGCGAGGGAGTATCCGGTCGGAAACCCAATTGCTAGGCAGATTAGCGTAACAACTAGTCCGTCCACGACGGTTTCCAACAACATTGACGAATAATAGGAGTCCGAAAAGAAGATGAGATATTGCTTCAGACTGAAGCCAGTTCCTTCGAGAAGCCGGTTTCCGGGCAGAAAGCTCGATCGCAGTAATCCAAACAAAGGCACCACGAGAAATCCGACTAGAACTAAGACCATTGGTGCCAACAAAAGCACTATCGTCGTGTTGCGACGACTTAGTAGGCACCTTGCCACGTTGCTTTCAAAGAGTTTAGAGAATACTTTCAATCCTGCAGTCCCCTCTGTTTCGCAAATGCGCGTCAATGGGCAGCGTCGCGGTTAGCACGCTGCGTTTGATTCGACGGGAGCTTCTGCGGCCGATCCGCGCCCCGGACCCACATCGCGGGCATCACGATGCACGAGGTCCTTTTGTGTAAGCACGAACTCACGTTGAACTTACTCGCAAAGCTTAATGGAGAACGTATTCACCTTTAGGTCGCATGATCGCGCCCCTCGCAAAGAGATCATCTGCTCATCAAGGGTTTGTTCTATTGACCGCCTGAATTCTCGTACGTGATTGGCAGCATCGAGAACTACGCGTTCTATTTCTGTGGCAACGACTCAGCTCATTGAGCAGCCTGGTAACATGGCCCCATGCGCGAACCGAAAGGACGCGAGAAGTGGACGCCGTTCCCGTGCACTTTTGGGGCAGGGCTGATACGGGCAGCACCTGAACACCCGATCCTCGCCCCAAGTTTCTCATTTCCAACGACTAGCCGCGAATGATCCTGTTGAACCGCTCGATGCGATCACTGTGGCCTTCTTCCCATGTTTTCCAGTCGATCTTTTTCTTCTGGGCAATCCGCTCAGGCGAAGCGAACACGACGTTGTTGCGAAGCTCTTCAGGCAATTTGAAGTCGGTCGCTATGTCAGAGCGCGTTCCGTCCGCTATGGCGAGCATGCCTTCGTCCGAAAGGAACTGCTCTGCTAGGGCATGCGCGGCTTCCGAAAACTTCGTGCCTTTCACAACATTTAGATATGTCGTCACGGAGTAGATACCTACAGGCGGGACAACGAATTCGATGGGAAAGCCCTTGCTGTTCAACTGGTAGGTACCGTACTTCCAGAATACGCCGGCGTAGACTTCTTCTGCTTGGTACATTTGCATCTGGGGAGTTGTCGATTGTGCCAGAGCAACAATATTCGATTTTGCCGCCTCAAGGATCTTGTATGCCGGCTCCATGTTTGAGATCGAGCCACCATTTTCTTCTGCGAGACCAAGAAGAAACAAACTGCCGGGACTTGAAGTGGCAGGGAAAACAACCACGCGCCCCCTCAAGTCAGGCCGCGCCAAATCCGAGTACGACGTCAGCGCTGGTTTGACGAATTTTGGATTGTACGCCGGCCCCATACTCGTCAAGCTGAATGGCACACCATAGTCGCCAAATTCACGAAACCCAGGAAGTATTCGTTTGATGTTGGGGACATCGGAGACCTTAATCCCCTCGATCATGCCATTCCTAGCCAACTCGATCATGTAAGGGCTATCACCCTGAAACACATCAAACGGAGGATCGTCTTTTTGGGCGAGAAGTTTGATCAACTGCGCTGATTGGGTGCCTGTATCCATTTGGACCTTGAGTCCATGTTTCTCCTCGAGCGGAGCGGCCGCCTTCAAGAGCGCAGCGTCCCACTTTCCACCAAAGCCGTTCATGCGCAACGTAACGCCCGCGAACTTCTTCGATTGCGCATGGACATAGGGAGCGGCCAGAGCACCGCCTGCAGCCGCCATCGACAACTTTAGAAATGTACGCCTTTTCATATCTCCTCCCAGTTCCCAGTGACGTTTGTTGCGCGACAACTTAGAAGCATTCTCGCCTGTAGGAAGTTCGGAAAACTTGATCTCGCCCCTCATCAATGCGTCGATCTTCATTGAGGACGCGCGTCCGCTGCGCCACCGCAGCTCAATCCGGACAGCGGCCGTACGCACCGCGTCGTTTATAGGGGACGGCATGAAACCAAGTTCACCGATTTTGCGGCTGAGCCAGCCGGAATTGTGCGCGTGATCGAGCTGGGGCGAAGATTTAGGGCGCTAATCAACCACCGATCCACTTTAGCAACCCTCACGCGATGTGTGCGCGCTTCAGACCTACTTCGAAAACGGGATGTCTCGAGGATTAATTCGTGGGTCCCTGAGCTCGTGCTCGAGGTGAAAATGATTGGGTGTGAGCCGAAGTTGCACAAGACGCTGAAGTCGATTTCACGTGCAGAAACACAATCGCTTGCACCCAAGGTTCGATCCCGCTGCGGGTTGATCCGTAGTGGCGCGCTGGCGGGGCCGCCGGTGGGCGAGTCACTATCGCATCGATTTATCGTCCGGCTCGTGTCGCCGCTCCTTCAATCGGTGCTACTTCGCTATCCAGCCGGTAATGCGCTTGCACCGCTCGGCACCCCTGTCGACACAGAAGGCGTCTTCGATACGCAGAGCTTTGCCCATGTGTTCGGACACGGTCGGAAGGTCTACCAGGATCACTGAATCGCTAAGAGCAATCGCATCCTTGTTGGCCGGGACGTTAGGAACCTAGCGCGTTAGGCCGCTTTCACCTTGGGCAGGCGATGGCGATAGAATTGTTGGCACTGTCCCGCCGCTGAGCGCCTTTGGGAAGTATCCAGAAAGGCGCGTTCAGCTGCGCGGCGACATATGCTCTCAAAGTGCTCGCCGGAATTCCTGATCGCATCGTAGATGCGGCCGTTCCGGGCCGCGGTCATCACAACCCGCCCATCACCGATAGCTGCGGCGCTGAGTGCCGGCCGTTCATCCGAAGGCAAAGGCGGGCGAGTGACCGACGAGCTCTGGTACTCACTTGACCTTGCCGACTGGTATTTCAGTTCGCCTGTTCTTTGCTGAGTCCTCCGAGCTTCGCAAGGCGGCTCAGGTGATAGTCGGTATCGCCAAACAGAGCGTCCAGCATGATGACGTGCTTGAAGTAGTGGCCGATACTGTATTCCGTCGTCATGCCGATGCCGCCATGAAGCTGGATCGATTCATGACCGATCACCTTTGCCGACCGACCGATCTGGATCTTTGCCGCCGAAATCGCGCGCTTGCACTCGGTCGCGTTGCCTTCGCTTGCCAATATCGCGGCATACATCGCCATCGAGCGGGACTGCTCCAATTCAACAAACATGTCGGCCGCCCGGTGCTGCAGCGCCTGGAAGCTACCAATCTTTTTGCCGAACTGCTCGCGCGTTTTGAGGTAGTCGACGGTGATGGCTAGCATCTCGCCAAAGGAACCGACGGCTTCTGCGCAAAGTGCTGCGATCGCTTCCTCTGCGACTCGAGAAATGACCGGGAACGCGCCCGCCGGATCGCCAATGACATCGACTTCCTCAACGCGCACTTTCTCGAGCGTGATCTCGGCGGCACGCAGACCATCCTGTGTCGGATACCCACGACTTCTGAGACCCGGCGCGTGGGCATCGACAAGAAAGAGCCCAATTCCTTTCTTGTCCCGTGTGTCGCCTGCCGTACGCGCTGATACGACTATCTTGTCGGCCGCCTCGCCGTGAAGGACCAGGCCCTTTGTGCCGCTTAGAACCCACCCGTCGCGGTCATTCTTCGCCTGCGTCTCAACGTGGAAGAGGTCGTAGCGTGACTGCGGCTCCGCATACGCGAAGGCCATTTTTGTCCGGCCTTCGGCGATTGCTGGGATCAGCTTCGCCTTTTGCGATTCATTTGCTCCAAGTCGAACCACACCACCGGCAAGGACCACCGTCGCGAAATAGGGCTCCAGAATGAGCGCCTTGCCGAAGGCCTCCATTACAATCATGGTCTCGACCGCACCACCGCCGAAGCCACCGAACTCTTCAGAGAACGGCAACGCCAGAAGCCCGAGCTCGGCATACCGCGACCACATTTCATCACTGAAGCCTCGCTCGCCCGCTTGATAAGTGCGGCGATTGTTCAGTCGGTAGCTCTCAAGCAGCAGTCGCTCTACGCTGTCCTTGAGAAGCCGTTGTTCTTCCGACAGATCAAGATTCACTGTAGAAATTCTCCTGGATCGGGTGCAGTGCGAACGGCCTTCGAAGTGCTAGAGCCCGAGGATCGCTTTCGCTATGATATTCTTCTGAATTTCTCGAGATCCCGAATAGATCGACGCCGCGCGGCTATAGAAGTAAGTGGACGCGATCATCGGGGGCCAATCAGGACCGATGGGGGCCTGATTACGGTCCTCGAACTCCTCTTCCGAGAAATGGGGGAGAGCATAAGGTCCGATCACATGCATAAGGAGCTCCGCAGTCGCTTGCTGGATTTCCGCGCCCTTTAGCTTGAGGATGGAGCTCACAGGGTCCCGCATACTATTCTTCTTTGATGCATTAGCGACGACCCGAAGCTGGGTCACTTCTAGCGCCTTCAGTTGGACCTCGATTTCAAGGACCTTCTGGTGGAAGGTTACCTGGTCGATTAGCCGCTCACCGCCAATTTGAGATCGCGCGGCAAGGTGCCTGATGCGGCGGATGCGCTCCTTGGAAGCGCCGACCCAGGCACCGCCGAAGCGCTCGTTGCCGAGCAGCATCTTGGCGTATTCCCAGCCCTTATTCTCCTCGCCGACGAGATTCTCGGCCGGGACGCGAACGTTGTCAAAAAAGACTTCGTTGACCTCATAGTCCCCATCGATCAACTGTATCGGACGGACGGTGACACCTGGTGACTTCATGTCGATGAGGAGGAAGGAAATGCCTAGCTGCTTCTTCGCATCGGGATTGGTCCGCACCAGACAGAATATCCAGTCGGCATGTTGTGCCAGTGTGGTCCACGTCTTTTGGCCGTTAACGACGTAGTGGTCGCCATTGCGCACGGCCCGTGTCCGGAGGGAGGCGAGATCGGAACCCGCGCCAGGCTCCGAGAAGCCCTGGCACCACCAATCGTCTACGTTGATGATTCGAGGTAAGTAGTATTTCTTCTGGGCGTCGTTGCCGAAAGTATAGATCACCGGTCCGATGAGAGACACGCCGAAATCGTACATGGTTTGCGCGGTAAATGCTTGTACCTCTTCTTCGAAGATATACTGTTGCGCGGGCGTCCAGCCCGCTCCGCCGTACTCCTTGGGCCAGTACGGGATGCCCTTTTTGTTGAGGACACGCGCTCCGGCGATCATCTCGTCTTTCGACAACCGTCGGCCTTCCACGAGTTTGCGCTGAGTCTCCGGCGGCACGTTGTCGCGGAGAAACTGACGAACCTCGTCACGGAACGCCCGCTCTCCTTCTGTGAAGGTGAGATCCATTGAACCTTCCTCAGCTTCGATCTGTGGAGATGGTCGGTGCGGAGCACGCGATAAGCATCTCTCGACTCTGAACGAACGTAAACGCTTTGCCCGGCTTTTGTAACATCATTATCCGATTGCACCCTCGTCTCGAAGGTCCGCAATCATTGCGGGGTCGTAACCGAGCTCTGCGAGTACTTGTTCGGTATGCTCTCCAAGCATCGGTCCGGGTGTTGTAGATCCTGGGATTGGCTCGCCGTTGATGTGAATGGCGCTGCCAACGGTTCTGATAGTCCCGCATTTTTGATGCTCGAACTCGACGATCATACCCCGAGCGCGCGTGTGTGGATGCTCCAGTGCAGCACCGATGTTAAGGATCGGAGCGTTCGGAATTCCCGCGGCCGCCAGTATTTCGCACCACTGCGCAACCGTCTTCGCCATTAATCGCTCGACAAGAGCAGTTTCGATTTCCCTCGAACGTTTGACACGGGCAGCATTTGTATTCAGCTCTGCATCTGCAGCGAGTTCTGGCAGCTCGAGAGCGCGGCATAGTGATGGCCACATATGATCGCCATAAACCGCGATGACGAGGTCGCCATCGGCGGCGGGAAAGACACCATACGGGACCGCGTTGGGACAAGCGTCTATTGGCGGGGGGAGTTCACCATCCGCCAAATAGCGGCCGGCAAAGAACGGGAAGGTAGTAAGGAGAGTTTCGAATAAGCTTAGGTCAATCACGCACCCTTTGCCGGATTTGATGCGACCGACCAAGGCTGAAGCGACGGCCACGGCGCCGTAAATGCCAGTAAAAATATCGCCGATAAGAATGCGGAGGGGCGGTCTCCCCGGTTCTCTGGTCAGACTCATCACCCCCGTAATCGCTTGCGCTACTAGGTCGAATGCTTTGTAGTCTCGAAGTGGCCCAGTCTGTCCAAAACCCGAGATAGAACAGATCACAAGTCCAGGATTTAGCTCCAAAAGACGATCGTAACCGAAACCGAGCGAGTCCAGCGTCCCTGGACGAAAGTTCTCGACTAGAACGTCCGCTCGCTGCACCAGTTTTTCAAGTGCGTGCCTCGCCCCACTCCGCTTCAGATCGAGGGCCAGGCTACGCTTGTTGCGATTTAGAGCGGCAAAGTAGTGGCTCTCCCCCTCGTGGAAAGGCTCCACTTGGCGCGAGATATCGCCTGCACCAAGCCTTTCAACCTTCACGACATTTGCTCCCAAGTCCGCCATGATCGTCGTGCAGAGTGGGCCCGCCAAAACGTGGGTGAGGTCCACGACATGGATCCCTTGGAGAGGCCGGCGACAAAGGTCCTGCGCGGCTGCGTCTCGTGTTGTCTCTGACGTGCCGGCTGCTTGTTGTTCACCGCCCATCACAACAATCCCTTCGTGAATTTCTCTTCTTGGATCCGAACGTGAGCCGCTTCAGTTCCCGTTTGTGCTTTTTTCTTGCAGAAGTTCAGAGGTGCCATGCACCTAGTCGTGCGTGTCTCACTGATCGGATTCGGTGGATTGCCACGTTTCATCTCGCATCTCAGATGAATGGGTGTTCGTATCCGCTGCACGCGTGCGTTGGTCTGCTCTCCAGCTGGGCAAAATACCTCCAGCTTTCACTTCCGACGATCGGGCAAGACCACGTGTGAATTTCGGCTTCGCGGCGTTGCAGCGCCGACGGAACTCTTCGCGTCGAAGCGACGTACTTCTCCGCGGGAGGTGGCGCACGATTTTTCCGATTATCGAGCGTGTAATGATCAACCTGCGTATGCCCGCCGGGATGGTCGCGAAATGTTGAGAAAGAGTAGCTCTCCTGTTCGGCTCCTGGAGAACCAACCGCAATTTTCGAATGTCCCGATCGTATGGCAACGATACTCTCGTAAACTGCGGCACCGCCATCGACTTCATTGAAGCTCGAAGGCCATTTCTCAGCGGTAGCTTTCCCGATAACATCGGCAAGAAAGGCCGACAGCTCGTGTTCCGGACATCGCCAACGCCTTCAAGCCCCTCAGCTCGTCCAAGGCGCAACAGATCGCGCTTCGAGCGCGCTGAGCAGAAAGCTTCGGCCACACGCAGACCTATAAACGTGATTTGGACGGAAAGGATCACGATTTCCGCATCCGCGAGGGCCGTGGGCAGAGGGTAAGCTCGCTTGGGACCACCCTTACCAACATCCTCCGCCTGCGGCAGATGTGGGCTCAGTTCGATCCGCCTCGCCCATCGCAACGGACACGACGCGAAGGCATCGAGTCTAGCCTTCACCATTGCGCCGACCTTGCAAGCCCGTAGAGTGTTCACCTGAATTACGCTCTCGTCAGTTCATCACGATGACTTGCCCAACGCTGAAGCCAACGCATTCGCCAGAACGAACCATCTTCGGCAATTAAGATGAACGCAATATTTTCGTTTAGGCATACACTACGCGCATTAATCCAGCTTCCCGACGCCGCTATCTACTTCGCGATCGGGATCGTGGTGGTTCGCGCTGATCCATTCTTGCGTACGGCCGCCTCCAACTAGCAGGAACTCGTGAGCACCCTTCCTCATACACGCTATGTCCACTGCTAGCCTGCGAGGAGGCGATTTCTAGCCCGCCTCCCCGACACGGTCACGCAGCCCCTGCTCCCAGCGCGCCAGCGTCTCGCCGGCGCCAAATCCCTGATCGCGCAGCCCCTGGAGCACGGCCACAAGTGCCTCGTCACGCTTCTCCACGATCTCGGAGGCTGTAAAATTGTCAGTTTTCACTTGCGCGTCTGATTGCTCGGCCAGCGTGTCCAGAAACTCCTCCGTGAGCTCTGGCACATCGGTGAGCTTCGTCCATGGCCATTTTAGCATGGGCCCCCATTGCTCCAGGTAGCGGCGGATTCCAGCCGCCCCGCCGCTCATCCGGAAGGGACCGACCACCGCTCGGCGCAAACCGAAGGAGTAGCGGACCGCGTCGTCAACCTCCTGTACAGTCGCCCAACCCTCGTGTACCAGCCACAGCGCCTCGCGCCACATCGCTTCCTGCATCCGGTTAGCGATAAATCCATCCACCTCCTTGCGGACCACGAGCGGGTGCATACCGATCGTTCGGAAAATCTCGTCGGCCCGCGCCATTGCCTCGGGTGCCGTCTGCTGTCCGGCGCATAGTTCAACTAGTGGTAGCAAGTATAGCGGATTGAAGGGGTGCGCAACGAGCAGACGCTCGGGATGCTCTATTTTCGCCTGCAGCAACGTCGGACGAAGACCCGACGTCGAGGAGCAGAACAGTGCGTCAGGTCGCGCCGCACGACTGGCGGTCGCGAGCAGCTCCTGCTTGAGCTCCAAGCGCTCCGGCGCAGACTCCTGCACGAGATCCACATCGCGCACTGCGTCAGGGACCGAATTGGCAAGCGTCAGAGAGCCTTCCTTTGGCAGCGGGACCTGCGTCAGCCGCCGGTATATCCGGCGCGCATGGTCCAAAGTGTTTTGAACGTGCTCGAGAGCACCAGGAGCTGGATCATATAGCCGCACATCTACTCCGTTAAGAGCAAATCGTGCGGCCCACCCGCCGCCGATCGTCCCCCCCCCCAACAACCCAACCGTCCGCGGCAGCTTCCCAGAAATGAACTTTGAATTCTTCATTTTGACCTTCTACTCTCATGCATGAATTTGAGCGCAAGCGTCTCGCGCACTCCGAACTCTATCGAGATCTCACCATCGGCTACACGGGACCGGCTCCGCACGCGGAAGCTGCTCGCAGATCACCGCAACGGGCGGAACGCACGCCGCTGGGCGCTACTCACCTATAGGCGCCCGATCCGGAAATATTCTCCCCTCGTATCCGCAATGCGCTGAAATACATCGTACCGGGCCCACGAAGCTGAGGTTCACCAATATGACCGGTCACCAAGCAGAATTCCTGCGATTTATCAGCAGAAGTTGACGCATTCTCATTTGCGGCGACTCATCATGGAAACCAACCGAGATCTATCCGAGTTTGGAAAAAAGACCGGGATAGCTCAAATCTGCGGAAGGGCGCTCCCGTGGCAAGCATCGACATTGGACCGGACCGGTCATGAAAACGAGGAGCACCAAGAGAAGACAAAGAAACTTGGGACGCAGCTCGTTCGCGCGGAGCCGGCAGGATATACACGAAACGGAACGCAAACATTCGCTCGTTGATGGATGCCCCGATGGTGCCGGGCTTTCGGCGGCGTTAGTTGAGACCCGAAATGGGCGCCCGACAGTCGTTGGGCTTCATGAGTAGCGGACGCTCAGAGTTTTGTCTCCCGGTGTCGCGGGGGTGGGAGCGACAGTGTGCCTATGAGACAGCCCCCGATCGCGTCCGCATATCTGTGCGTGATGTGACGCTTGCACCGGCCGTAGCGCATGAACCTGCTTACAGGATTACAAATTCGACGACCGATTTCTTGCTCAGGACGATCCTGCTGCCATCAGCCCCTGTGCGTTGGTTAGCTTCATCCATTTCGTACCCATCAACGCTTCACCCCTTCTCTTTCATTTGAGCGACAAAGCTTGCGAGCTTGGCACTGCTGATGGCCAGTTTACCCGGACCTCCGCATAGTTCAGCCATTTGCTTTCATGAGCACGCGTCGATCCTCAAAGCCTGTTCCCGGCCGACTAGGGTGTGGACTCAATTGATCGAAGCCAAATTCGCACGGAAGCGAGTTGAACGAAAGCGAAGAACGTCGCGCCGAGCTTGTCGTAGCGGGTGGCGATGCGTCGAAACTGCTTCAGGTTGTTGAAGAAGCGCTCAACGTGGTTGCGCTCGCGATAGATGGCCTTCTTCCACCGGAACCTCTTCTTCCGGTTGGATTTGTTGGGAATGTTGGGGATCGCATCTTGATCACGGATGTGGGCACGAACACGATCGGCATCGTAGCCTTTGTCGGCGATGACGACGGCGCGCGCATCGAGTCCGTCGAGCAGGGCCTCGGCGCACGTCACGTCGTGGGCCTCGCCGGGGGTGATCATGAGGCGGACCGGGCGGCCTTTCGCGTCGACGCGCGCGTGGATTTTGGTGGTGAGGCCGCCTCGGCTTCGGCCCACACAACGATCTCCACTCTTTTTTTCACCCCGGAAGCATGCTGATGGACCCGCACGATCGAACTGTCGATCATCTGCACCTTGCCATCGTGTGCGTTGACGACCGCATCCATCAGCCGGTCCCTGATGCCGGCTTTGCGCCAGCGGTTGAAACGATTGTAAGCGGTCGTATAAGGCCCGTAGCGCTCGGGCAGATCGCGCCACGGCGCTCCCGCGCGCAGAACCCAGAAAATGCCGTTGAGAACGCGGCGGTTGTTGCCTGGCCTGCGACCTCGACGGTCCTTCGGGAGAAGGGGTTCGATAACACTCCACTCGAAATCCGTGAGGTCGTAGCGCATGATCCCAGCCCCGATGTTCGGTAGCTTGAATCATGGTCCGCCCTGATCCGCTAGACGAATTTGAGTACACGACCTAGTGCGAACTTACCCCCCTCAGAGCCCCTTCACACCACACGATGGGGTCGCATGAAATTTGTACTTCGCACGATGCCGGGCCACCGATCCATCTGGCTCGCATTGTGCGAAGCAGCACGTCCAATGACTCGTCACCGCACCACGCCATTCGATGTGCCGCACACATTCTGTGCCGCGAAATTCTCCAGATCTTCGTCGTCGGACGGCGGGCGTATCCACGTGAACGTGGCCCACTTTAATCGCGTCTGGCGCGTGTGAAAGCTTTTATTCCATTCAGACGCAGAATTTAGGCCAGGCGAGGTGCCAGATCGGAGGAATGCGGCTCGTGGGGCTGTTAACATCCAACGCGACTAGGTCCGCTGGGCCCGCATTTCCGATCCTCGACATCCTTGATGGAGCACCATGCACGAGATTCTTGTTTCCCCAACTTATCTCAATCCCTCCAAGCTTCATTAACTCCGATGACAGACCTCTCACCCGTGCTTTCCACAATCGATCAGCATCACATCGACAAACGGCGCTACCCTCATGGCATAGCTTTCATGGATGGGCAGTACCTGCCGATGTCCGAGGCGAAGATCTCGGTGCTCGATTGGGGTCTGTTGCACTCGGACGCAACGTACGACACGGTGCACGTCTGGAAAGGCCGGTTCTTCCGGTTGGATCTGCACCTTGACCGATTTCTGGCAGGCGTCGAACGTCTTCGAATGAAGCTGCCTTACGATCGCGAGACAATCGCGTCGATCCTCAAGCAGTGCGTCGCTTTGTCGGGTCATAAATCGGCTTACGTCGAGGTGATCTGCACGCGCGGTTCATCACCAACATTCAGCCGCGATCCCCGCCAAGCAGAGAACCGATTTATCGCGTTTGCAGTACCTTACGGTTCGGTTGCCAACAAGGAACAACTGGAAAGAGGTTTGCACGTCGCGATTAGCGAGACTGTTCGCATCCCGCCTGGTTCAGTCGATCCGACGATCAAAAACTACCATTGGCTTGATCTCATAAAGGGTCTTTTCGACGCCTACGACAAGGGCGCCGAGACGGCGCTGATCCTAGACACGAACGGGCATATTGCCGAAGGGCCCGGCTTCAATGTGTTCCTTGTAAAGGATGGATCGTTGAGAACGCCGGCTTTTGGGGTGTTGCCCGGTATCACGCGCCGAACCGTGTTCGATCTTTGTGCTCAGATTGGGCTAGCCGCCACCGCTGCCGACATCAGTCGTGACGATATCAAGAAGGCCGACGAGGTGTTCATCACCTCCACTGCCGGCGGCATTATGCCGGTGACGCGCATCGACGATACGACGATCTCTAAAGGGCAGGTCGGATCCATCACCCGCCGGCTCATGGATCTCTACTGGCAAAAGCACGCGGATCCCGCATGGTCGACCGCTATCATTTATCCCTGATCGGAAAAGAACCTTGCGCTCGCAATTTGGTCAGCGACTTCGTGACAATCTCGATGAGCTATCATCGCGCAAACTCCTGAAGGTTGAACAAGAGATCGCCTCTCCGCAGTCGACGCATATTCACCTGCGCGCACTTGGCGAGCGCGACCTCCTGAACATGTGCGCCAACAACTATCTCGGTCTGGCCAATCATTCAGCCCTAGTGCGAGCCGCGCATGAAGGTCTCGAACGGCATGGCTTTGGAATGTCGTCCGTACGATTCATTTGTGGGACGCACTCGGTTCATCGAGCGCTTGAAAACAGGCTTTCCAGCTATCTTCGGACGGAAGACACGATCCTATTCGGTTCGTGCTTTGATGCGAATGCCGGGCTGTTCGAGGCTCTACTCGACGCTGACGATGCCGTGATCAGCGACAGCTTGAATCATGCGAGTATCATAGATGGAATTCGCCTCTGCAAAGCGAAGCGCTTTCGCTATGCCAACAATGATATGAACGAATTAGAGCACGCTCTACGCGAGGCACGTCACTGCCGAACAGTGCTCGTTGTGACCGATGGCGTATTTTCCATGGATGGCGCTGCCGCGAATCTTTCAGGCATCTGCGAGCTAGCAAAACGTTACGGCGCCTTGGTCATGGTCGATGACTCTCACGCCGTGGGGTTTATCGGCCCAGAAGGGCGTGGAACGCCAGCTCGGGACGGGCTGGAAGACCAGATTGATATTCTGACCGGGACGCTCGGCAAAGCACTTGGCGGCGCATCTGGGGGATACGTATCAGGCCGTGGTGAGATCATTTCCTGGTTGCGACAGCGTGCGCGTCCATACCTCTTTTCAAACTCACTGATGCCGGCGATCTGTGAGGCTTCATTGGCTGCAATCGACTTGGCAGAAAGAGCAGACGATCTCAGGCAAAATCTCTCTGCTCGCACTCGTCAGCTACGCCAGGGATTGAGCGACCTGGGATTTCAAGTTTTAGGCAGCGATCACCCAATTGTGCCCGTGATGACCGGTGATGCGGCGGTCGCGGTCCAGATTGCTGAGTTTTTACGTGCGCACGACATTCTCGTCGTTCCGTTCTCATATCCTGTTGTACCGGAAGGTGTCGCGCGGATTCGCATGCAGGTAAGTGCCGCCCATCGTGCGGACGATATAGAAAAAGTGATTGCTGCATTCCGATCAGCAAAGACGGACGTTAACTGGCTGTCTCCCCCACACGGAGTCTAACGCTCCTCGCCCAGGAGCTAAGAGCAGTGTTAGTGAGAGATCAATTCACGGACGCAGAGTCACCTCGCCGACACAGCCCAAATACGTCAAGGCGGAGCCGCACCTCAGCTATAGGTAGAAATCGTGCTCGCTACCCGATTACGCTCCGGCGCTTTTTTCCAGAAAAGCGCACCTTGGTTCATCCAGCCGCGCCAACCGTATTTTGGCCGCCTCAACCGTGCCATCCGCTTGGCGTGCGGCTGGCGAAGAGCATTGCGATTCAAACGGGCGATTCAGATAGCCAACGATGTCTCAACCAAATTCACCCAATAACCGATGCCATAAGGCAGAGCTTCGTCGTTAAAATCGTACGCCGGGTTGTGCACACCGGCGGTCGGCCCGTTTCCAATGAAGATCATAGCGCCCGGCCGCGCCTCGAGCATGTAGGCAAAGTCCTCGGCCCCCATACGCGGTTTGATGTTCTCGCCCACAGAAGCGGCCCCGACCAGACTGCGTGCAGCCCTGATCGCCAGGTTGGTCTCCTCGGTGTGGTTGAAGGTCACCGGGACCGATCGACGGTGTTTGAACTCGATATCGGCCCCAAATCCGCGCGCGATGCCTTGGGCCGCTGCCATGATCTGGCGTTCAGCGAAGTCTCGTAGGCCAGGCACGTGAGTTCTGACAGTGCCAGCCATTTCGACCTGATCGGCGATGATGTTGTAGGCGTTAGAGGCGTTCAACTTGGTCACGGAGATTACAAGCGAGTCGATTGGATTCGTGTTGCGCGAGACCAGACTTTGCAGGCCGACGATGATCTGTGCCGCAATCACGACTGGATCGATGGTCTCATGCGGCTTGGCCGCATGGCCGCCCCGCCCCTTCACGACAATGTCAAAATCGTCCTGCGAGGCCATGATCGGCCCATCGCAAATGCCGAACTTGCCGACCTCGGTGCCAGGCGCGTTATGCATCCCAAAGACCTTGGAGATGCTGAAACGGTCCATGATTCCTTCCTGGACCATTTTTAGGCCGCCCGAGGGGAGCTCGACTTCTTCCGCGGGCTGAAAAATCAAAGCAACGCAGCCCCTGAAATTGCGCGTCCTGGCAAGATATTTCGCAGCGCCCAACAACATGGCCGTATGACCATCGTGCCCGCATGCGTGCATTTTACCCGGTACTTTCGAGGACCACGGCTTGTTTGAAGCCTCAAGGATCGGCAGCGCATCCATGTCCGCCCTCAATCCAATGGTGGGACCGTCACCACCTTTCCCTTGAATCAATGCAACGATGCCCGTTTCAGCTATCCCCGTTTCAATGTGATTGATACCGAACGAGGCGAGCTTCTCGGCGACGAACCTCGCCGTGTTGTGTACCTGAAAGTCGAGTTCCGGGTTTTCGTGAAGGAAACGGCGCCACGCGGTGACTTCACCCTGCAGATCACGAAATTCTTCAACACTATGCATGTCAGGCCTCAAGGTAGGAATTCAATACGATATAGATGCTGCAGTGTGCGGCGGAGTTTCCGCGCGCTATTCCTGAAGACCCGCGCACTTTCTGCTGCAGTCGCTCGCAATCTGACTTTTGGAAATTGAGTAAGCGGTGTGGGCGCCGCATTTATCGGGCGCGTCCGTTTTGGCTTCTGCACTTCTCCTCGTGAACTCCAACTTCCCATAATTTCTCGCGCCGGATTGCTGAGATCCGACGCTCTCATCTGGCCATCGGGCTATAGACCGAACACGCCAAGGAGACGTCGTGGTCGCTCAGGCTTACGGCGAGAGTCGGGCATGCTCCTCCTTCCGCTACGAGCTTTTCGTTTTTTTATTTGGCGACCACAGGCATTTTCCGCGGAGCACGAGAAGTGAGCAACTGCGAGCCAGTGTCGGTCACGACGACCACCTCTTCGTGCAGCATCAGCTTCGGTGATCCGTCGAAATACGAGGGATATGAGGTGCTCGGTTCAATATTAATGATCATGCCTGGCTTTAGTATCGTCTTATCGTCCGGTTGCACCGATGGTAACTCCGGCATCCATAAACCCATGGAGTGTCCCATTCTGCCGATATTGGTGGCTTTACCGCGATTGTTTGAGCCAGTTAGTACGGTTGACATCGCACTCCAGACTTCACAGATCGGAATGCCAGGTTTAGAGGCGGCAATTCCCGCTTCGGTGGCCTCCCAAACGATTTGATAGGCATCCTGCGTGTGCGGATCAGGCGCACCGAAAGCAAAGTGCCGATCGAAATCGCTCCAATAAAAGTCGAACAGGCAGCCAGCATCAATAAACAGCACGTCTCCATCCGACAAAAATTTGTCGCTCGGAACACCGTAGGGACGCGTATACCCCCCGCGGCCAGATACACCTACTATCTTACTCGTCTTCTCGACACCGCGACCAAAGCATTCGAACTCGAACTGGCGACACACCTCTCGTTCCGTCATACCCAGACGCAGTTTTGATGCCAAATTGTCGAATGCTTCCGAAACAAGCCCGCATACAGTTCGAATTCTGTCAATCTCTAGAGGAGACTTGATCATACGCAGGGGCGTGAAAATCGGATCCGATGCGTCGACGAACGTTCGAGGCTTGATCGCGTCGGCTACACGCAAGAAATCTCCTGCAGGGAAGCCAAGCCTACTCTCCGCGCCAAGCTCTACACCGATCCTAGCGTGCGCCGGCAGAAATTCACACAAGGCTCGGGCAAGGGCGGACACACCCTCATCTTTCGGATTTGGACTAGGCCAGCTCCGGCAATTTTTTACCCAGGTTGTTTCTCTATAAAACTGGTCGATCCCGTCTGGAACGACTGCAACGGCTTCGCCTGACGAGAGAATGAGAAGAAATCGCGGCCGCGTCGTCTGCTGCGGTGTCGTGCTAGGCTCACCAATGAAATATCGCAGATTGTGTTCGGACGTCGCCAGAACCGCGTCAATGGCATGCTCCTTCATCAAACGCCGCGCGCGCTCGACCCGGCCCTCGTATTCGATCCGGGGAAACGGATCATACTGAATGGTCCTAATCGAACCCATCCCCATACCGTTCATCGCTCTTCTCCAGACAAACACGTCAATCGCAGGACGACCGACAATTTAGATGCTGGTCCGACAGCAGATGGCTGCCTTCGCGCACTCATTCGACAATATCCTTCGGAAGAGCCGCGCGCAGTTTTTTTGTGCGAAAGCATCGGAACACCGAGCTCCTCTGCGAGCAGGCGAGCAACTCCCTTGAAAGGCTTTTAGCTTGTCGTGGTACACGATGCTTTGGATCCCGCCTACAATCGAATGCAGGCAAGCTCGTAGGTCGACCAAACGGCTTTCCTGGTCATAGCCATCCGACACGAGCCAATGGTTTGGTAGGACGTGACTAGCCGCGATCGGGGGTCGATCGCGCGACTGCAATACCGCGTTCGTGAAGCTTGGCTCGAAGTGAACGCCTCCGATGCAGAGCACGGAGTGTACCGGTTCCTCAATGCGATCGAAAATTCGCAGTAGCGATCGCGCCAGCACTTGGGCCGCAGGAGGATTTGCCGAATCTTCGGGCGAGCTCCCGATCTCGACATCGACAGCCGAAGGTCGCAGGTCAGCGAGACGGGTACCAGCATCACCAGCCTTGACGCCCGACCAATGAGTCGCTTCCAGGTAGGT
This sequence comes from Bradyrhizobium nanningense, assembly GCF_004114535.1. GTDB lineage: Bacteria > Pseudomonadota > Alphaproteobacteria > Rhizobiales > Xanthobacteraceae > Bradyrhizobium > Bradyrhizobium nanningense. The sequence continues at coordinate 91,157 of NZ_LBJC01000016.1, read as the reverse complement.
GCGATGGGAGTCAAGACCGGAAGTGACCCGCTCGGCTTCGATCGCTAGAAGAAGTCCCCGCGTAATCCGGGGGTCGACCGCGCTGAAGGTCCCCGTGCCCAGATCGCCGGTCGTTTGAACCGAGAAGATCGCGTTTGGCGCATTGGCGCCCCCGTGCCAGTTCACGATGCCAATAACGTCAGCATCACCGAAGCGATCATTAAACATTGGCGCGTAGCGCGCATAGTCGTTACTTACGACCTCGTTCGTGACCACGATCGAAATTCTGGCGTCATGCAAGCCAGCGACTTCGAGTACGGAGTGCCCATCGACTTCGAAACTCGTTGCAACAAGATCGCATTCCTCCTTGAGAGCATCCAGAACGCGCCCCGCGACCGGGTCCTTTTCTCGATCGACGCAGAAGACAAGGACGGCGTGTCTCATCGAGGTCCTCCGCCGAGTTCAAAGCCGATCGAGAGCGTAGGACGTCTATCTTCAACTTGGCGCCGTCGTCTTTTCGACTTTCTCGCAAAACACCCTGCTCTTTGAACCGAATTCCGAGCTTGCACCGCGAGAGCGTGCGCGCGGAAGGCGATTAACTCGAGCACGAATAGCGTCACAGCAGCACCACTCGCAAACTGAGTCCTGTTGTCGGCCGGCATGTTTGGCGGAGCAGCGGTTGGAAATCGCGCGAATTGAAAATCGCGGCCGCGGATCGCCGGACCAGCAGCGAACTTAAACTGCCTGCGCGACGAACAAGAGCGAATCCTGCCGCCATATGCCAGACACTTCGACGCAAGTGGTGTGAAGAGCCCCTCATCGAACAGAGCGACCGCCTCAGGCGGGCAGGCCTCCATTATGGCTCGACTTTGAAAGAGATGCATGAAAGGCACAGCTTTGTAGGATCCTACACCACCGCGTATTTATTAGAGCGTCGCAACGCAAATATTGTGCGTTCTTTTGAGGATCCCGCAGCATTTCTGTGCCGGCCGCGCATAGCTCGCTGGAAAGCACTGGGACATCCAGCGAATGCAATCATCAAAAGGCGAGATCAGCATAGTACTAGGCAACAAACCACCTGCTAATCTGGGTGGGGAGCTAGGGCAAACATCGAGTTGTCGCTTACGCCGCCGATTTTTGGGTCGGACGATTCATCACGGCTTGACAGGTAGTGAGTACGTCTGAGAGTGTTATCGTGTCTGATGATGATGTGCGGGAGAGCGCGATAAGCCTGCAAAGGCGTATCACCGCCGACGGAGCAACTCCCCAAGGAAACTCTCAGGCCCAGGACCGCACACCGAGGACGATCTGGAGAGAGGTGCCGGTCAGCACCCACCGAAGGGGACCGTGATCCACGAGGATTTGCGGACAAAGCTCTCAGGTGCACGGACAGATTTGGGGACGGAGACATGGCGAAGCCATTCACCGTTCGTTCAATCCTGTCCTGGAGCATACGATGAGCACGATCATCATAATCGGGTCCGGTATCACCGGAGTTACGCTGCCTATGCCTTGGCCCGCCGCGGCTATTCGGTTACAGTCTTTGATCGCCAGCGCTATCCGGCGATGGACACTTCGTTTGCGAACGGCGGCCAATTATCGGCAAGCAATGCCGAGGTCTGGAATAACGTCGGAACGATCGTAAAAGGCTTGAGGTGGATGCTGCGCAAAGACGCACCATTGTTGCTGAACCCAAGCCCCAGTTTTCACAAATATACTTGGCTGGCAGAGTTCGTAAGCCAGATTCGAAACTACCGCCACAACACGATCGAAACGACGAAGCTAGCGATAGCTGCTCGCAAGCATCTTTTTGAGCTAGCCGATCGGGAGAGCATCGATTTCGACTTGGAGCGGCGAGGAATTTTGCACGTTTATTCGAGCAAGCCCGACTTCGATGCGGCCTCTCGCGTGAATCAGTTGCTGCTCAAGGGCGGATTGGATCGCCGTCCGGTGACGCCTTCTGAAATGCTTGCAATAGAGCCAGCTCTGCGCGATCAGTATTATGGTGGCTTCTTTACCCCGTCTGACTCAACCGGCGACATTCACAAGTTCACGCGCGGCCTCGCTGCGGCTTGCGAGCGAGGGGGCGTACGCTTCGTCTTTGATGCAGAGATCTGCGGCATGCGGTGCGACCGAGACGGTGTGGTCGTACACTGGAAACGAGGTTCGTTGAAGGAAGAACTCAATGCCGAACGCGCAGTGGTTTGCGCGGGGGTCGGCAGCCGCCGCATTGCTTCAATGCTGGGGGACAGCATAAACATTTATCCCGTCAAGGGGTACTCCATCACGGTAGAGCTGGGAGACGAAACGAGCCAAAAGGCTGCGCCTCGTGTCAGCCTGCTGGACGAGGCCACCAAGATCGTGACCAGCCGGTTAGGAGAAGATCGCTTCCGGGTCGCGGGGACCGCCGAGTTTAATGGCGAAAACCGCGACATCCGCTGGGACCGAATTAAGCCCCTGATACGGTGGGTAGAGCGATCGTTTCCGGATGTGTCCACCGCGCAGGTGGTGCCATGGGCGGGCTTGCGCCCTATGACACCTAGCATGATGCCGAGGGTTGGCCGAGGCAAACGCCCGAGTGTTTTCTACAACACCGGCCATGGCCATCTCGGCTGGACATTATCCGCTGTCACAGCTGAAATGATCGCTGATGTCATTACGACAGAGCGCAGCAATACTCGGCTGAGCGCATCCGTGCCCTGATCCTGTTGAGTGGGTCCTGGTCCATGCTCCCGCCGATATCGGGGCGGGAGCATGTCGCTTGTGACAGCGCCGAAGCGGGATTTGCAGTCGCCTTCGAAGGATAATGCGCCCCTCAGTACCGGGCGACTTGGTTCCCGCAATTCATTGTTTAGGTAAGATCCTGTGGACCACTTGGCACGTTGCTTCCAATAGCCTTCGTATGACGCAGTTGTTGCGACCGTTCCCGAATTGACGCCGACCAGATGGGGCTGCATGAGCGACGTCGTTTCTTAGCAAGGCACATGCGGTACACACCGTGAAGTGCCGTTGCATAGGACGCAGCTTTGCGCGGAGCGAATCAGGCGCACCAAAGCCGTTCCGCGCCGCTCACCCGAGCGTAAAACCGACCCGATCCAACGACACGTCGTCCCGAAACACCGAGATGCATCGCCGAGCTCAAGTCGCGTCGACTTGCGACCGCTGCGGAGCGACGCCAATTGCTGTGCGCCCAGCTGACGCTCATCTTGGAGAAGTCTGCATACGGGACGAAGGGCGTTTCGAAGGGCGTTTTTGCAAGCCATGCAGCATATTTCTTGTAATTGCCGTTAGATCGACGATACTGATGTCATAAAGGTGTTTTTCGAAGACATTTGTCTGATCTGAGATGTTTTTCTGCGGAAAGACGTGATCTTTTGCAGAATTTCCTCTTTAGCCTGGAGCCTGTTATGAGGTACGACCGAATCGACGCTCACATCCTGGAGATCGTGCAAAAGAATAACCGTCTCACATCCGAGACAATTGGCGAACTGGCCGGGCTTTCGGCTACCGCGTGCCAACGCAGGCTAAAGAGGCTTCGCTCGGACGGCATTATCGAGGCGGACGTTTCGATCGTTTCGGCCAAGGCGGTCGGAAGACCTATTCAGATGCTTGTGCTCGTGACATTGGAGCGGGAGCGCTCGGATATAATCGACAGATTCAAAAAGGCGATCAAATCATCCGTTGAAGTCGTCAATGGGTTTTACGTGACAGGCGATGCTGACTTTGTCCTATACATAACCGCACGCACCATGGACGACTATGAGCAGTTCACGCGGCGATTTTTTCGTGAGAACCCCGATATCAAGGGCTTCAAGACCATGGTGGTCATGGATCGGGTAAAAGCCGGATTCGCTATTCCAATTGAGGCTCCATCCGAGGATTGAAGAGAGGGTCTCACTACCAGACCCGGCTTACCTGCTCCATTACTAAGTCGGGGCATCGTGTAGCGATACCGGTTACGAAACGAGCGCAGGTCTTCGCGCATTGGTGCGCGCAACTTTCGACTGAGTGGCGTCACCTCCAGGCTACCACACCAACCGCTCATCGGGGGCGCTCGTGGCGCGAGCTGAATGACTCGGTCCGATGAACTTGCAAACGCTCACCAACGAGAGATGTCGGCTTGGCCAGCCCGCCTCGCTAGCGCCCTTTTTCGTCGCGCAGTGCGAGTAAAACGCTGCAAGTTTCCTCCCAATTTGTGCTCTAAGCGGCTACGCGCGGTGAAATTTTCAAACCTTTCAGAGTATGGCCTCACCTATATGCGTTCACATCGCCGTGCAGATCTAAGAAGACCGGCTGCGCTTCACCTGCGCGCCAAAGGCGCCGCGGCGCGCTCGGCGGCGCCTGTCACGAGGAAATCAACTTTTGGAATCAATACTAGGCGTCGAGAAAGCGCGCACTTGCAGGGAAAGAGCAAGGTTCACTCGTCAGGATCGGGATCGTGAGAGGCGGAACTCTTGGCGTGAAGCTGACTATTTTGACGTTTCTCTTACATCTAAACAGCGCAAGTCGAATGACGCCGGACCTCCCGTTTGCCACCAGCCCTTCTTCATCCTCATTCGCCGAACCGTCCGGGGTAAGGCAGCAAGCTAGATGACCCCTCTCAAGCCTCGAACAATTAGCACTGAAGGTATCACAGCGCCCTTCCGCCACCTCACCTTTCGGCGCATCTGGCTCGCGAGTCTGCTTACCAACCTGGGCGCCCTGATCCGGAGCGTCGGCGCAGCGTGGGCAATGACACAGATGACAACGTCGGCGGATAAAGTCGCGCTCGTTCAGACCGCGCTTTTGCTACCGGTTATGCTGATTTCGATGCCCGCAGGCGCAATTGCGGATATGTATGACCGGCGGATCGTGATGCTTGTCGCGCTCGGCATGTCGCTCGCTGGTGCGACCGCGCTGACGGCACTTACCTGGCTAGGGATGGTCACGCCAGACTCGTTGCTGATCCTATGTTTTGTAATCGGCAGCGGTGTCGCTCTGATGGATCCTGCCTGGCAATCCTCAGTTAGCGAGCAAGTGCCGGCGGAAGCACTTCCAGCTGCGGTCGCGCTGAACAGTATCAGCTACAACATCGCGCGCAGCGTGGGACCGGCGATCGGCGGCATGGTGGTTGCGGCAGCCGGCGCAGTCGCTTCGTTTGCGCTAAATGCGTTGCTATATCTGCCATTGCTTGTTGCACTGTTCTTGTGGAAGCGAATTTCCGAACCGTCATATCTTCCGCCCGAAAAACTAAACCGCGCCATCGTTTCGGGGCTCCGCTACATCGCTAACTCGCCCTCGATCAAAATCGTGCTGATTCGCTCTATGATCACCGGCGTGATCGGAGGCGCCATCATCGCGCTAATGCCGCTGGTCGCCCGTGATCTCCTTGGAGGCGGCGCTCAGACCTACGGGATAGCTCTCAGCGCGTTCGGACTTGGCGCGGTAATTGGAGCGCTATATGTACCCGAAGTACGGAAGCGCCTGAGCGGTGAAGCAGCAATTCGCGCCTGCGCAGTGTCAATGAGTGGGGCGCTTCTCGCAGTGGCGTTGAGCCACGAGCTGTTTCTAACGTCAGCCGCTCTTGTCCTTGCGGGGGGCGTATGGATGATCTCCTGGGCCCTCTTCAACATTGGCGTGCAGCTGTCGGCGCCGCGCTGGGTCGCGGGACGCTCGCTCGCAGCCTACCAAGCAGCAAGCTCAGGAGGCATTGCTGTCGGTAGCTGGGGCTGGGGTCGTTTGACCGATGCCGCCGGTGTCGAGACGGCGCTTTTGATATCAGCAGTGCTGATGTTAATTTCTCCACTATTGGGGCTTTGGCTGCGTATGCCTCGCATAAACCTGCAAAGCGAGGATGCTGAAGCGCTCGCGCATCCTGAGGTTCGGCTTGCGCTAACCCATCGCAGTGGACCGGTTGTGATTGAAATCGAATACCGCGTGGCACAAGAGAATGCGCGGGCCTTTCACAACGTAATGCAAGATGTGCAGCTGTTCCGAAAGCGGAATGGTGCGTATGGCTGGTCCATTGCTCGCGATATCGCTGATCCTGAACTGTGGACAGAACGCTACCATTGCCCGACGTGGCTTGATTATCTACGTCAACGCAACCGCTCGACGCATTCAGAACGCGCGCTAGATCGTCAAGCTACGTCCTTTCACGTCGGTCCAGAGCCCGTGCGCATCCGGCGCATGCTAGAGCGCCCGTTTGGCTCCGTTCGGTGGAAGGACGATGTACCTGACCGTACCGCCAACGAGTCCTTGCTCAGTGACTATAACCGGAATCGAACGTAGTAACTGTCAGGAATCGCCTAGCTTGATGTCACGGATAGAACATCGCGCAGGCTCTTCGACAGCAGAATCCAGAGCTGTAGCACTCGACCGAGAGCAGTTCCGATGACGGCATCTGCTGCAATTACCGCCTCTTTGCCTCGAGCCTGCTTCATCGGCACGCCGAGTCCCACGTGTTCGTTCAAGCCGGCGTGGGTGGGGCCGCTGCTGCAATTGCAGGACATTTCTGGGTTCTGGCTGCTGATAACAGGCCGTTCTTCACCGTCGTCGAGCCTTCGCGCGCGGCCTGCCTGTTTGAAAGCGCTCGAGCTGGCCCTCCCATTAAGGTGAAGCATGGGGCGTCAACAGTGATGGCGATGCTTGAATGCTACGATCCGTCCCTCGTCGCATGGCGCATCCTTTCGCGCGCTGCCGATTCCTTCATGACGATGGACGACGAGGACGCTATCAGCGTCATGAAGCGCTTGGCAAACCCTGTGGATGGCGATCCAGCTGTCGTTGCTGGGGAAAGTGGCGGGGCAGGTCTGGCAGGACTGCTGAAGATTGCCTCGGACCAGACATCGCGGTCCATGACCGGCCTTGGACAGAATGCACGGGTCTTCCTGATCAACACCGAGGGCGCGACTGATCCTCGTCTCTATGAAGAACTCGTGGGTGTAACGCCGGCGCAAGTGACTGGGAGAAATATTGTACCAACTTGGGACGAGAAAACGTCGGTGTCGTGAGCCTCCGGGGTCACCTTCAGGGTCGGACCGGTTTCGCCGCGAGAAAGACGGCTTGCTCTTTCGTCTCGAATTGGCAGCGCGCAGGCTGCCCCTTTGGACCTGTCCAAGGTCTTCCGAAGATGTCGGCCAGGAGAAGATTATCAACCACGCTCCCGCAAGAGGGTCGTGTTCCTCGGACCACCGTGCCCAAGCCTTTTGGCAACGGGCGCTCGGCGCCCTGATTGTGCACGTAGACGAGGCCGTCCTGGATCGTCGAAACGTTCCAGTCGACCTGTGTGACCAGGTAACGCCGTCGATTCTCGGGTAGATGTCGCTGTGAAACGCCAGCGCCCGATGCCGCGCCGCCGCAACTTAGACGGTCGATTTAAGCGCTCTTACGGCCCGCGCCACTAGCGTCCGGGAAAGTGAAACGCATCGAATAATTCGAGCGAATACCTCCAATTTGGTCATGTTTTAGGTAGGTTATAGCCAGTGGTTTGATGACCATCGAAATGGCTGCTTTCGCGCATGAGAGCTCGTGCGCTTGTGGCTTACAATGTGCGCCGGATCCGCGTCCAGCGCGGTATTCCGCAAGAGCAATTGGCTTACGATGCAGGAATTGATCGCTCCTACATGAGCGGACTTGAGCGGCAACAAGCGAACCCGACAATCGATCTTCTCGATCGCCTTGCCGAGACGCTCGGCGTAGCTGTCTCCGAGCTGTTTGTTCGGCCATCCAAGGGCGCGCCGCCACCGGCAACCTTACCTAAAGGTCGCAAGCCGAAGCCGGCACGCGGCAAAAGGACTTAGCCCCTGACAAACACCAGCTGAGACGCAGATCTTGTGCGGTACTGGCGCAGGTATCACGCTCCCACGAGGATTTCATGCGTGACCGCCCCATATACGCGGCGATCCGGCTATGGGCATCGAATAATGTGATGGATGTTCATTCTGGCGCCGGAGCAGACAATGGCGACTCAAGACGAGGAAGTTCCTTTAAATGCCATCCGCGCGTTTGTGACCGTTGCCCGTGAAGGCAGCGTCACGCGCGCGGCCACCACTTTGGGAACAACGCAAAGTTCGGTCAGCCGGTATTTGGCTGTACTGCGGGATTACCTGGGTGCTGATCTCATCGAGCGGCGTGGACGGGGCAGTGATTTGACCGAGTTCGGGAGGCTATTCGCAAACGCAGTGTCTGAGCCGCTCGAAACAGTCAGCTTCACCGCGAAGAGAATGCGACGCCGTGCAGGCGCAGGAGCGAATCGGATTGTGGTCCGCACGTCACTATCGACCTTTGCTTTCTCTCTTCTTATTCCAAATCTGCAGGCTTTCTCTTCCGAAGCGGGTGGCGTTATCGTGGACATCGTCAGCTCCCTGGCGCCGCCGAGATCTTCGGATGATTTCGATATTTTGATTACACGGGATCTTTCCGTCATTGAGCCCGCCGACAGTTGGGAAATCTACAAAGAGGAGCTGGTGTGCGTCGGCCCGCCAAATCTCGTCGGGGGCAAAGAGCTCTCGATTGTTCGCTCAACCCCTATACTGAACATCACATCCCGCCCCGACATCCTGCCGACATGGCTGAGGGCCATGAACCTCTCTTCAAGCGACATACGAGCGGGCGCGCGGTATGATCACAACTATCTTGCTCTGCCGGCCGTCATGACAGGAAAATGCCTTCTTGTCGCGCCGGAAATCATCGTCAGTGACCTAGTGCGAGGGGGCGCTTTGCAAGTCATCCCTGGCACCCGCGTTCCAAGTGGCATGCATTATCGCGCCTATGCCGTAGATCGCGGCGCGCACCCCGAGATCGCACGTTCTTTTTGCCGTTGGCTGGCTCGTCTTTGCAAGAAGGTAGCACTTGCGCAGGCTGCCTGAGGTCCCTCAATCCGCTGCAGGGGGAAATCGATGTTCAAGTCGAGAGCGCTCAACTCAAGAAAACTATTCAAGCATAATCCGCAAAGCCTACGGAGATAACGCCCCTCTGTTGGAGCAATCAAGACGGCAACAATGAGATATCGGAGGGCAAAGATTTTATCCTGTCCACCAGCGGGCCAGGCAGCAGAAGAATTGGCTGGCAGAACGGAAGGTAGGCCATTTATCGCCGCAACCCACTACTTGTCATCCCTGCCCCTGCGTCTGTCGAGCAATGCTCGCCAGCGAAGGCGCATGAGGCGCCGCCCTAGCTTAACAAGTCGAATAGTTCGGCTGCGCAAATCGTCTGTTTTCCAGGCGCGCTCGGCAATACGATGGCTTCCAAACAGGCCTTGCGCGATTTGGCGGTAACTATTTCCTTCCTGCCATCCATCCACTGCGCGCAGCGCAAGGATCAGCCGACGCTGCTTCAAAGCAGGCAAAGCAAGAGGAGGCATTCCGAGCGCCCGACGCTCAAGGGCAAGCCAAAATCGACGCGCGGCCTCCAACCGAAGCTCGAAATCGGCATCGAGCGGCAGATCGACAGAATATCCGCTCACCGGAAGCTCTCTTAGCCACAGGCGATGCTTCGTGCCCCCGAGCGGCACGATCGCATGCCATCCATCAGGCGCACGGCGAAGCTCGCCGCCCGCCAGATTGTCGAAATCGAGCTGATCACTTTTGGGCGCAATGCGGTTGACCGCCCGCACAGCCAGTACGGTCGGCAGCACCTCAGGTGCCCAAAAGACTGCTTGCTTGTCGAAAGTCTTTTGCGGATCAGCAGGGAAACGAGAGCCCCCACTTGCGTCGGAACTCGCCCGCCGCTGCGCTTGAACGTTCGCGGCGGGATAACCGCTTATAATCGTCTTGGTAGTCGCGATCCCGGCGCAGCCACTCCCAGGCCAGGTCCGCAGCATCTGCCGTCTTTAGACCTCTGTACGCTTCCTCAGATCTCCAGTCAGTATCCGGCATCGCACCTTTCCCGCAAAATCTTCAGACGCGGCAAAATGCATCCGATGATTGTGGCTCTTTCCGGTGCTTGCTTATCGTGTACGCGCCTGGCACGCACTTAATCGATGGAATGATCAACTTTTGCGATCGTGACGCATTCCGGCGCCCCTGACATCCGCGCTGATCATTGTTTTGGCCAACCGCTACGTAGCAGATCGCGATAGCCGTGGCGCGCTAGCCACTTGGCCCGCGTCAGATGACTTTCGAATGTGCGTCGCGCACGATCCGGTTCAGCGGTGGGATCAAGCCCAAGCACAATTCGCGCGATTTCGCGCCAATCTGCCTTATCCGCTTCCGCATCAAGAAGTCGCATATAGGCAACAGCGTGCTCCTTGTCATAAGACGTGAGCTCGTCGACGCTGGGCGCCAATTCTGCGATCTTCGGCTCGGCTGGCACTGCCTGAAACTCCTACCCAGCTGAAAAATCTAGCGAAATCAGAGCAACGATAACTACTTTGAGGTCGTTTTGGTACCTGCCCATTGGTCGTACACCGACCTCCTTTTCGCGCTGAGATGGCAATCGCATATTGGCTCACATTGACCTGGCGGCTCTATCCAGCGCTTTCCCTTTTTCATCGCAATCCATACTGGAAGGGATTGCAGATGTGCCCTGAAACTAGGTTGTCCTTGCTGTTCCTGGCGGAAGGCTTGGTGGTCCGTGATGACAGGCCCGGTCGCACTCGTGAAAGGCAATAACCAGAACCAGCGAACTGGAGAATATTCGTTTCCCTTTCGAGCCACATTCGAACATTCGTCCTATATAGTCGGGGTCCCGCGAAAACGCCGCAGGCTACCTCTGAGCGCGATTCCCTCTCTGCCGCTAACGGCAAGCTATTGCCCCACGAGAACGCTTATGAGGGTCAACGAGAAGACGGCACGCGCTGATTCCTCGAAGCAATTGGGGAGGACGGCCACTGCTCGTGCGAGCTTATCGTAATAGTCTGGCTATAACCAGTGGTTTCATAATCATCGGAATGGCTGCCTCTGCGCATGAACGCTCGTGCGCTTGTGGCCTGGAATGTGCGCCGGATCCGCGTAGAGCGCGGCATTCCGCAAGAGCAATTGGCCTATGATGCCGGGATCGACCGCTCATACATGGGGCGCATTGAGCAGAAGAAAGAGAACCCGACCATTGATCTCCTGGACCGTATCGCCGTGACCTTGGGTATTCACTTGTCCGAATTGTTCGCTGAGCCGGCCAGGGGTGCGATGCCCCCCAAGCCGATGCCTAGAGGACGCAAACCGGCGCCCCCCTGTCGGAACAGGACATAATTGTGGGTGCCATGTTTCAAGTAAGGACGGGAGGGAGCGAGCCGGAGCGGCGCGCGTGCTCCCTTCGATCTACAGCCGACGATTCCGCTCTCCTGCGCCAGCCGATGTCGTCCCAGCAGGGTTCCGCCTAGCGCCCCCCCGGGTCAGCCGTCGTAAGGCCGAGCATCTTCAAAATGAGGGCTTGCGCCGCTCGCCGTAAACGTGCGGCTTGAGGATGGGGACCTTCCCGCTGGCCGAAGATCGGGAAGGTGTGGTGCCCTTGCAGGGGCGAAACCGGCCACCCGACGCGTCGCCACATGGTGGCGAATATGTTCTGAATTGGATGTGAGCTAGGCCGGGCCTGACTATCCCGAGATGATGAAGGGGATGCTGCTCGCTGGGCGAGAGCCAACGGTTGCATCAGATCATCAAAAATGCATCGCCATCGGTTTGACCGGCGAGCAGAGAGGCTGCCTGAAGATTAATGCTAATGGGCCTGGAAGACGTTGAGCAGGTGGCAACTGCGCGCGTTAGCCGGTCGGGTGCACAAGAAGGCCGGCTCCGCTCGACATTCCAGGGCCGCAACTTAGCCTTAGTCTCCAGGCGTCTTACGAAATCCGAGAGAAGCGGACAATGTCAGGCAGCCTTTGCAGCCCTTGATTTTGGCCTCTTCACGTGCTGTACGCGGGCGTCAATCGCGAGCTGGCCCAGGGCCCAGTGAGGACTGCCGATTTTGTTGACAGGGTACGGCTCCGTCGCGCGATTGTCCCAGATTACGACGTCGCCTGATTTCCAGTTCCAGCATAGGGTGTTCCGGGGCGCAATGAGATAGGATTGCAGCCGTTCAAACAGTCTTTGGCTAGGATAGCGCTGCAGGCCGACGAAGTTGTTCACGGCGCGACCGAGCGATAGCATACGTTCGCCGGTCTCGGGATGAACACGAACAATCGGATGTGTCGTTTCGTAGATCGTTCCAGTGGATACGCCGCACCAAGGCCGCTTGTTGGCTTCGGTGGCCCTCTCGGTCGCACTGAGATCAGATGCGACGAAGCTCATAGCCCAGAGGTTATCTGCGAGCATCCGCAGGGGATCGGGAAGATCAAGATAAGCGGCCGCCCTGCTCGGCCAAGCAATGTCGCCGCCAAAAAGGCGGGACGGCTGCGAGCCGCAGCACCGAAATGGCTGCGGGGACCCGCTCATCGTTCATCTCGTTGAGATGACCGCAGGCGCGATCAGACAGTTCCTGGATCGTTAAACCGCCCGTTGTGTCCGCCATTGTGGGATTCGGTATCAGCGAGCCGAGCCGGAGAACAAAACGCTGCTGCTGTGCATCGTCGAGATGTCCCTGATCACGGAAGAAGATGACCTTATGCTCGAGCAGAAGCCGGTTGAACGCTACGATGATATCGTCAGGCAAATCGTCCGACAGCGCGATATTCTTGATTTCGGCACCAAGCCGGTCCGCGCGCTTGACGATGTCTACTCGCGGAATAACATTTTCAACAGCCATTGTTGCACTCATAACGGCGCCTCCTTCTGTGGATGTCTAAACAAGCTCAGTGGTGGTCGCGTCTGGCGACAAACCCGGCAAAACGATCTTGATGCCTACACACCCGCATTTTCTGAGCGCGTGTCACCGCGCCGTTCAATTAGGCGACTGAATTCCGATACACACCACCAGCACCTTAGAATCCCACTCCCTCTGCGTGTCGACACGGCGCGTTCTCGTCGAAGGACACTCGCATATGAGGCCACCAGATCGTTTTTTGCAGCCTAATCAACAGTGCAAATCATAGACGCAATCCATGTCCAGTCCATGAAACGAAACCAGCTTTCTTTTTGAGCTCGTGCAACGTTCGCCTCGTCCCAGAACTCATGGTTGGAAAATCCTCGAACAACGACTGTGTCGTACCTCATTCATCCCGCAAGGCCTCATGCGCACGATGAAGATTAGAACTGGTTCGCGGCATGCACTCGCGAAGCGGATAGGACCCACCGCCTCGAAACAAAATCTATCTAAAGATGTATAACATACAATAAACTACTTCAACGGGCTCCTAATCATATTTTTGCGACTTGGAGTTGTTCAATGCGCGACGTTTCTTCAGCTGATCACTTACTGTCATGCCTTGGACTAGCGGGAGAAGCGCAAAGTAAGAAGGCTGCAACTTCCGATGCAGCTTAAACAACGGACTTAATCCCTCGATTTTCAAAATTTGCACTCGGCACGAATGCAGGTCGTCCCTGTGATGCCGTGTCTTTCGTTCGTAAGCGTCGTTCTCACCGACGCTTACTCTCGTTCTACCCCGAGACGTAGATCTTCCTTACGGCGTGCCTGCCGCTTGGCTTCGCGGTAGTTGAGCACACAATCGAAACAGAGCGCCCACGGCCAGGAATATCGCTCCGAAGGCGTCTTTGCGTTCTCAGACTGCAAGCCGCAAATTCCGGCTGGCTATCTTGCCTCACTATGAGCGACACGACACTGAAGGGCGGTCGGATTTCAGATCATAAGCCACGGATGTAGCTTCCTCATGATCGCTCTCTCTTATCCTTGGCTTGAGATCGAGTGCTCGCCAAGACCAGGCGCGACGTCGACCTCGCCGCGCTGCGCCACCCGCGCACGACGTTCGCGCGTGCAACATTCGGCTTTGCCTTCGTCGCGATCGCAGCGATAAAGACCGATACATAGCGACTCGCTCTTGCTCATCACACTAATTTTGGAGCCATCTCCTCGCCGGCCATGCAGATTAAATGCCGGCTCCGATGATCTCCTTATCAGATGAAAGAGCACTTTCGATTCCAGGCTGAATGTGCCGGTCCCCTTGTCTGAGCTCAGCGAACTGGCGGAACATGACAAACAGCGCGATCATTCCGGCGCCCAGCTCAGCGATGGCTTGACTGGCCAACACTCCGCTAAAGCCCGATATGACAGGGAATAACAGTACGGCCGGTATGAAGAGATATCCTTGCCTCGCGAAAGACACGACCGCGCTGAGGCGTGCTCTGCCGAGCGACTGAAGCATTGTCGTCACGAAACTCTGAATACCGAAGAGTCCAAAAAACAGATGAAAGATGATGCAGGTCGAGACGGCAATTTCGGTGACCTTATCGCTATCGCTGAACAACCTGACCAACGGCCGGACAAAAAGCATAACGGCTGCGGAATACGCAAAGGAAAGCGCAACCGTGATAGACAGCATGAACTTCGCGACCCTCAGTACACGGGCAAGGTCGCGGGCGCCCCAACCGAACCCCAGGACAGCTTGAGAGCCGATACAAAAACCCGTGATAGGTAGCGCCCCGATTGTCAGGATTCTTACAGCTATTCCCACCGCCGCGACGAACTCGTCACCGAATCGGGCAGCGGCTCCGTACAAGAACATACCGGCAAGAGCAGATAAGATACTTGTCGCGGTCGCCGGCGCCCCAATGAGCGCGAGCTCTCTGATGCGATCTACCCGCAACGAGACCTGAGAGATTCTGACGAAGACAGTGCCCCACCCCTTGGTAAAATATCCGATGTAGAGGCTTATCGCAGCGATCTGAGATAGGAGCGTTGCGAGGGCCGCGCCTCGCACACCCAAGTCTAGTAAGAATATAAAAATGGGATCAAGCAAGGCGTTCAATATGAAAGCGCTCAGCATCGTCCACATACTGAATAGTGTGTTGCCTTCAGCTCTTGCGATGAAGCCGCTGACAATATTTAGGAGCATCAAAGTGGACCCCGGCAAAAGGATCGTGGCGTAGTCGAGCGCGATGGGAAGGATGGTTGGACTTGCCCCGAGTGCGACGAAGATGCCTCGTAGGCTCAGAAGCAGTCCGACCGTCATGATCACACCGATCGGAGCGGCGAGCGCGAGTGCCGTACTCGCACCTCGACTAGCCTCCAACTCATTACCAGCACCAAGATGACGAGATATGAACGATGCAGTACCCACACCGATCCCCTCTCCCGCCGCCGCGAGCAGGATAATGATCGGCATAGTCATGCTCACGGCTGCGATCGCCTGCGCACCAAGTGAGCCAACAAAGATAGCGTTGAGGAGCTGCTGTAACGCGTTGATCGACAACCCGATAACAGATGGAATGGCAAGCCGAAGGAGAAGGCTCGGGAGCTTTTGGTCCGATAGATCCACGTGCCGGCTTTTCTTCGGCATCGCATCGCGATCGCTTTTAACGACGAGCTTCGCATTCCGGTCATCCATGATTCACAACGTCCTCAGCGCTACGAATTCATTGATCGTCTGCAACAGCTCCTGTTGCAAGACCGTGCAAAGATGGCGTGTCACCTCATAATCGACGATGCTGGGATCATACGTAGCGTCGATCTGTAGATCGCCGGATTGATATCCGACATCGAACCAGAAGACGTGGATCGCCGCCGCTTGATGCATGTGTTCGCCGATCCAAAGTGGGTAAGGGCCTGTGTCTAGAAAACGGCGTGGGAAATGGCGCTGCAAACGAGCGCGATAATTCACCCCAATTCTGGGCAGTGGCAGGCGATCGAGCCGACACCGCATGGCTGGATCTCGGTTTAGGAATTTCAGCGCCCGAAAGCCTATTCCCCCACGCGGCAGCGCATTGCGCTGCCGGTATATTAAACGAGCACGGTCGGAACGCGACTCCCTTCCTGTGACATTCAATGAAAGCGGAACGAGCTCGCTGATAAGGCCAATGATCTGAGATGAATCGAAATCGTCAAACAGCCGACCTCGTGTCGAGGTCAGGCTATCAATCCAGAGCGAATAGTTGCCGAATAGGGCGCCAAACGCACCGGACAGGGCAGCAAGAAACACATCAAAGTCCTGACAATGCGCTGATTTGGCTCCAATACTGAGGAGACCCGCTGTTGCTTCCCCGTCGATCTCAAGATGGTACTTGGCCTGATCTAGCGAACGGCCGTTCGCAGCCTCCCGACGACCTCCGACACTTGCATCGTGAAGCTCTCTCGCGCTTCCTTCTGCAACACTCGTGCCGCGCGATGACGCGTCGCTCACACGCAAGTTGAATTGGTCGTAGTCGATGTCCTCCCAGTGCTTGAGTTCGTCTGGCGCTTCGCTGTTCGCGTAGTGCTCGAGGCGCTTCAACCAGGGAGAGAGCCTTTGTACGGTCTCGGGACTATTCACATCGTGGCCTGCAGCAAGATCTTGGTATGCGCCCTCCAATGCTTCCAGAAATAGCCGATAGCCCATCCCATCCGCTACGAAATGATGCATCAGCACCAGCAGATAGTAATCGCCGCTTTCCGAAGTACGGAAGGCCGTGACGTGAACAAGAGGCATGTGGCCGTCAAACCGAAACATGTGTTGACGTCTTGCCGAGACGCTCTCGATTGTCCTGCGCTGGTCTGGGCCGGTCATCCGGGCGAGATCGATCTCCTCCACGATACGCTCGGCCGGACAAGGCCCAATCCCCAGCCGTAGTCCATTTTTGGTTCGGGCAACGCGGAGCCTGAGGCCTTCGTGCCTCTCGATGACATGGGCGAGAGCGCGGTCCAGGATCTTGATGTTCAGGATCCCACCGCGCAAGAAGAACAGATCGCCGATGTTAAAATGCTCGTCAAAGCCGACAAGAGAATTCCAAAACGATATTACGGGGGGCACAGGCAGTAAGCCGTCAGCGGAAGCCACGTTGTGGGGTGCCGCCTCCGCTTCCCCGGCCGCCAACTCCCTGATGGTCGGTGTTCGATAAAGCTGGTTGACGGTGAGATTCAGCCCGGCTTTGCGCGCCAGCGTGACGCAACGTACGCTTAGAAGAGAATCGCCGCCGATATCAAAGAAACTGCTGTCGATTCCTACCCCCTTGGCGCCTAATAGATCTTCCCAGATCCGAGCAAGAACTCGCTCGTTTTTGGTGCGGGGCTCAGCAGATGGACTAGTTTCTATTTCGCGGTAAGGAACGGAGGAAAGGCGAGCACGGTCTATCTTTCCGCTTGTCGTCAGGGGAACACTGTCAACCAACCTGAAGGCTGTGGGAACCATGGGAGATGGCAATCTGTTGCGCAGGTGGGCGAGAATCTCTCCAGTGCTTAGATTCTCCCGAGCGGGCACCACGCTCGCCGTCAAGCGGCGATCCTCATCGATGCCTTCTGCGAAGACCGCGGCCTTTGCGATTGCCGGATGAGACTCAAGGGCAACTTCGATCTCCTCCGGCTCGATGCGAAAGCCCCTTACCTTGATCTGGTTGTCCGATCGGCCGCAAATCTCGAGAAGGCCGCTGGTTGAGATGCGTGCGATGTCCCCACTTCGATAAAGCACATTATATTGTCCGCCATCATACGGATTCGGCACGAAGCATCGGTCAGTCCGATCTTGATCCCGCCAATACCCAGCGCTGAGACAGCGGCCCGCGGTGCACAGTTCGCCGGGGGCTCCAACAGGCACTCTCTTCAATCGTGAATCGAGCAAGTAGAGTTTGACGTTGTCGATTGGCCGCCCCACCGGCACAAGCGCCGAGTTGTCATCGGCATCCGATGTTTCGTGCACGGCTGCATTGGACGCACATTCCGTCGCACCATAGAAGTTCCACAAGGGCACGCCTGGAAAAGACCCGCGCCAGCGAGCGGGCAGCGAGGAAGGCATCGGTTCGGCGCTGCTTGTGACCAATCTCAAGGCGGTCCTTTGCGGTTGCCGTTCCTGGGACCCGATCATACCGGACAGGAGTGGCGGAGAGGCAAAAAAGCGTGTCACACGATGTTTTGCCAAACTGCACAACAAGAGATCCGGATCTAGCACCTGCCCTTGGGCGAGGATCAGCGTGGGCACACCTCTCAGAAGCCCACCAAAATACTCCCAAGCGGACGCAACAAGGAAAGCGGACTTCTGGACAATCATCACGTCGGTACTATCGAAGGGAAAGCGTCGCCACATCCAGTTCAGCCGATTGAGAATGGCCGATTCCGGAATAAGAACCCCCTTCGCCCGCCCTGTTGAGGACGACGTGTATATAAGGCTCGCAATTTGGTGATCTGAGGGTGAGTCGCTGGATTCGAAATTATCCGTCAGCGCCCTGCACCTGTCTAACGTCAATAGACAAATCGAAGGTATGTCAAAGCCAGTCTCCGTGGTATTTGCGTGAACCAACACCTTTGCCTGACTATCTCGCAGGATATGTTGGATCCGATCAGGCGGATAATCCGGCGGTATCGGCACGACCATAGAATGCAAAGCTCGCGCCGCCAGCATAACAGCGGCAACGTCAGGCGACCGGTCGACCAGCATGGCGACCATATCGCCAGCGCCCACGTCCAAATCCCGCAGGAAGGACCTGATAGCTGCTACGCGCTCACGCAGCTGGCCGAATGTGACCTCCCCGAACTCGCCAAAATATGCTACCTTGCTGTGACTGGAGACACTGATCTGCTCGAAGGCTTCAACAAGCAGACATTCAGCCTCATATGGCTGCCTGCCCCCCTCCAGCGAGTTCAGTAGGGTGACGTCTGACGCGCTGAGGCAGCTCAGCTCCTCGATAGGCGCAAGCGGTTTGTCAACGCAGGCGGCAATCAGACAGCGCAGATTGTTGGCCATGCGAACAACTAAATCACTCGAAAATATGTCTTCCGCATACGCCAGCTGGAGCGCAATTTCATCGTCGTGATCTTGCGCGTACAATGTTAGGTCGAATTTGACATAGCCTGTGTCGTACTCGCGGAATGTCAGAGTCAACTCGTCCCGACCAGCGGGTTCGGCGGCCTCGGAGTACATGTTGAACATGACCTGGAAGATCGGTGATCGACCCGGTTCGCGACATAACCTTGTGTCCCTGACCATCCATCCGAATGGATAGGCCGAATTTGCGATGGCATCGCTGACCAGGCCCTGGATGCGCGTGGCATGAGCAGCAAAGGACTGACCGGCATCGATCGCGGCACGGATCGGCAGCATATTCAGGAAAAAGCCGATGATGTCGGCGCTGCCACGTTGATCCCGTACAGCGTGTGGCATGCCGACGATAATATCGTCCTGACCGCTATACATTCGTAGCAGCAGCTGGAAGCACGCCAGCAGTGTTGTCGACGTGGTGCAGCTATTTTGGCGCGCGAATTCTCTTACCCGACTGGATAGATCGCTGCCAAGAAGTACTGGATGCGAGCCGCCGCGGTATGAATTTGTTTGCGGGCGCGCCCTTCCAAGCGAAAGCACCGGTGGATCATCACCAATCTGACGGCGCCAATAGTGACGTTGGCTCTCCAGCACCTCTGGCGGAACGTGTTGTGTTTCCCACATCGCGTAGCTCGAGAGTGACGCACGGTTCTCTGGGCCAAACGCCACGGCATCTACGTATCTTTGCTGAAGATCTCTGAGCAGCACAGAGATGGACCAGGCATCGACGATGATTTCATGAGCGGTGATCAATATGAGATGGTTGTCGGGACCAAGCCGGACCATGCGCGCGCGAAACAAGTGGCCTTGCCGGAGATCAAAACTGTCGTTCAGCTCCGTTCGCCGGAGCTGTTCGATGAGCTCCTCAGCTTCCTGCGACGTGAGGTGAGATGCATCAGTCAATGCGAGACTGGTACATGGCGGAGCATCAAAACATTGAGCCGGACCGTCTTCGTCGATAAAGCGGGCCGAAAGTGCCTGGTGGGAATGAACGACATCGGTCCAGGCGCGATTCCACCGAGCTAGATCGATGCTTCCCCTAATTCGCAGGCCGCCTTGAATGATGTAGTTCCTGGCAGATGGATCGAGCTGGGAGAGAAACCATAGGTGCTCCTGAACTCGCGTCAGAGGCGATCGGCTGAGCCTTCCGTACGTCAGGGCTGTGCAGGGCTTGGACTCGGCTGGAGCCGCGATCGAAGCGGCAAGAGACCGAATCGTTCCATTCAGGACCATCCTGAAATCCGCTTTCACTCCGAGCAGAGTCTGCAACTGTCCCAATATGAGCATTGCCCGCAGCGAGTCTCCGCCGAGGCTTATGAACTGGTCATTCACACCAATCTTCTCAATACGCAAAATGGCGGACCAGATTTTACGCAGTCGGGCTTCGAGGTCTGTTTGCGGCTCCTCGAATGGCGTTGGCAATGGAGGACGAACACTGGTCGGGTCGGGCAACGCTCCAAAATCGACCTTTCCGTTCCTGGTCAGTGGAATACCGTCAACGTGGATGATTCTTTCTGGGAGCATGTAGCTGGGAAGCGCCTCGGCAAGGAAGTTCTGGAGCTCGCTTTCCGCCAGTTCAGCTGGAGCTGACACATACGCGATAATTCGCCGCGGTCCGGCTTCCGCCTCACCTCGGGCTATATCTCGCGCCGTGAGCTTTACGCCTGCGCAGACGGAGGCGACTGCGGCAGCGCCATGCACCGAGGGATGAGCGGACAAACGAGCTTCGATTTCTCCCAGCTCGATTCTGTGCCCGCGAATTTTGACCTGACGATCCCGTCGACCGAGACATTCCAAAAGGCCGTCGGAACGAAGGCGCCCAAGATCACCTGTCCGGTATAGGCGCCGGAACGACGGATCGTTTGAGAACGGGTTTGGCCCAAAGGCATCCTTGGTGCGGACATCGTCATTGGCGTAACCGGCAGCGACACCAACGCCACTCACACAGATTTCGCCGACCTCCCCAACGTTGCACAGCCGCAGTCCGTCAACGACGTAAACCTTAACGTTGTGAATCGGTCTGCCGATCGGTACATAAAGCTCAGCCAGCGCAGGCGGCACGGAAACCAGACGATGCGTAACGCCGTCCGCGCACTCGGTCGGCCCGTAGTGATTGAGAATGGGGACGCGGGGATATAAGCCAAGCCACGCACGTGCCAATCCGGGTGTTAGCGGTTCTCCGACCGTAGAAATAATCCGCAAACCATCCAGAGCTCGCTCCGCCGGAGCAAGCGACTGCAGATACTCAACAAACACTGCGAGCATCGACGGAACGAATTGGATAACCGAAGCGCCGCTTCCTTGAATTGCTTGGAGGAGGGACAATGGCGATCTCAATGTTGCATCATCAATGATCGCGCTAGAGGCTCCGACGCAAAGCCCAGCCAGAAGCTGCCACAGCGAGATATCAAAGCAATGCGACGCCGTTTGCGCGACGCAATCCGTCCGAGTGAGACTTAGATCGCCGATCTTTGCCGCCAAATGATTGTTTAGGGCGCCGCGCTCAATCATTGCGCCCTTAGGCTGGCCCGTCGAACCAGACGTAAACAGAATGTAGGCGAGTCCATCCTCGCTCGGCGATGGCACCACAGACGAAGTCTCGCCCTGGCGCAGCGCCGCCGCTATCGCTACAAATTGCGTGGCGCCTTTGCTGCTCGCCTGCAATAGGCTCAGCGAAGCCGGCTGGTCTCGGCCAATCACCAGAGCGCAGCGGCTCTGCTCGATCATGAATGATGTACGAGAAGCCGGTAACGATGGATCGAGCGGTAGGTACGTTGATCCAGCTTTCAATATTGCGACGACCGCCGTCGCCCAGTCGAGGTCCCGCTCCCCCCAATAACCGACAACCGCCCCTTGAGTGCCCTGCTCTCGCAAGGTCCTTGCAAGGGCATCCGATCTTAATCGTAGCGCCTCATATGTGAGTTCGTCTGCGCCGTACCTCAGCGCAACCCTCTCCGGATCCGATCCTGCAAGTCGATCGATCGCCGTGATCGCGTTGAGCGGTTGACGTTCCACAGACCGATTTTTGCCTGGTTGATTTTCCGTAGGCACGCGCCCCGCCATTCGTCGCTTCTGCGGCGTTCAAATCAGAGCGCCAACGCTCCTGATCGAGGTGTGCATTGCGTAACCACCCTGATTCCGCCAGTCATAACGGTCCGTCCGTATCTTGGCTTCTCGTTCTTTCATTCACTTCTGTTTCCTCGATGATCGGCAGAGGAACGCGGGCGGACGGTAGGCCCCCGAGTTCGCTTTGGCACCTACCCACTCTTGTAGCGAGGTCGAAGCCGAGCTCGCTCACGCCACCAGATCGGCCCCCCTTTTTTGACGCCTTCCGCTACGGCGCGCGCGCCGTAGCCCTGCGCCAGTTCGACGACGTGACGGCACATCGTGCGTTTCAGCCGATCATTGCCTCAGCCGGCGACGAATTGCCGGTCGGCTTTCAGCTCGATGAAGGGAATCCTGAGTCCCATCAGCTCCGGCCAGTTGGCGCCGAGATTGTCGATCGACAGGCCGATATTGTGCAAAGTCATCTCGCGAGCGATCTCGGCCAGAAAATCGCGGTCGTGAATCGCCTCATCGCTGGCGATCTCAATCGTCAGCCCCCCAAAGGCTGGATGTATCGGCATCCGGCGGCAGAGTCGCCCGCCGCCTGCGGCTTTCTCACATACGGTGCCGGCAGGTTGATCGACAGATCGACCGCGCTCTGCCGTTCCAAGAGATAATGCTAGGCCTGCGGGGCGCCCTCGATCAGGCCGGCAAAGCAAGAGGATGCGTTCCGAGCGGCCGATGCTCAAGGGCGAGCCAAAATCGACGTGCGGCCTGCAAGCGAAGCTCCAAATTCGCTTCGAGCGGCAGGTCGAGCACGACAGCAGACCCGCTCGCCGGAAGTCTCCTCAGCCAAAGGCTATGCTTCGCGCCTCCGAGCGACACGATGGCATGCCAGCCATCCGGCGCGCGACGAAGGTCGCTACCCGGCAGATTGCCGAAATCGAGCTGGTAGCTTTTAGGCGCCACGGAGTTGGCCGCCCGCACAGGCAGTACGGTCGAGAGCACTTCGGGTGCCCAGAAGACTGCCTGCTTGTCGAATGTCTTTTGCGGATCAGCTGGAAAACGAGAGCCCCCAGCTGGATCGTTGGCGGCGAGACAACCGCACTTTCAGTACTGCTGCACCTAGTAGCAACGTCTGTGCCAGCATCGTCTGCGCGCATTAAGTGCCTAATTGCGCTTGAATAGCTCAACGGCAGTTCACGGCGACCAGTGTTTTGAACCCGACGGGCTTTGTGCCGCTGTCGGAATTTGAACAAGAATTGCGCACTTCGCGCCGCCAGAGAACTGATTTGATGTTGTGAGGCGCCGAACGGAAACTTGGTAATCCCTGTCCCCAGCAAGCAGGACGTCCAGATGATGATTTATGGCAATTACGGGATCCGGGCCTCAAGCACAGCCTTGAGGGACAGCCACGCCATACGAGCGGGCGCGCGGTACGATCACAGTTATCTTGCTCTACCGGCAGTCATGACAGGGAAATGCCTTTTTGTCGCACCGGAAATCATCCTCAGTGATCTTGTGCGAGGGGGCGCCTTGCAAATCATCCCCGGCTCACGCGCTCCAAGTGGCATGCAATATCGCGCCTATCACAACGGACTCAATCCCTCGATTTGCGAAATCTGCGCTCGTCACCGAATGCAGGTCTGCAGGGCTGTGACCTACGTTCTTGGCTCTGTCCGGCGGCGTAGATTTTCCTTACGGAGCGCGGTTAGCTTCCGGGCGGTTGACCGCACAAAATAGAGACAGAGCCCCGCAGGAAAACCGTGCGACCGCGAGACAATGCAGCGACTTCGCGCTCACATTGCTAGCCGCAAATTCTGGCGGGCTATTTTTGCCCTTATTGGCGGCATGAGGCTGAAGGCAGTGCCCGATCCAAGATCAGAGCCAGAATCCATCCTCCTAAGATCCCCCGTCTTTCGTCAAATAACCTTAAGGCGCGTGAGCATCATCACACACGCACCAAAAATGCTGGATTTCAGAGAAGACAATGAAAGAATGCACCAGCAGGATAACAACGCATCCACGCGGCCGAGCCATCGTGCAAGATGCGCATCGCCGCAACAAAGCCCCTTTCAACACCTAAGGTTCGTCACAAGCCGCAGTAAACTCCGTTAAGCTTACTTGCATATGCAGCCAAAGCTGCTTGTAAGCAGCTCGCGCCGCGCGAAATTGTGCTTTGAGTCTTGCTGGTCCGCTTGGCAGATCGGTCGCATTGCCCGCTTAAGATAGGGGCTCACCGGCGGGGGCGTTAGCAGCTTGGCTCTGCGCGATGGAGAATGGACGGGGGCAAAGTCCCGTTCAATTTGGGCAACTCTCATAAAATTGAACGAGGCCTGCTTATCGGCAGATGGCTGGCTCCTTAAGCGAGTTCGGTGGAGTGGACGATGTCGCGGCGCAGCCGTCAGTTTTGCCGTGTACTTTGGCGAATGCGGCTCGACGACCTTTTGGATCGGACAGCTCAATAGCGCGTCGGAACGCTCGCACCGACACCTTCACAGAGCTGACGACAAGGCAAAATTAGTTCCAGTGGCGGCGTAGTAACCGAGAGCAGCGCAGGCGAGAAGCTCTCGAACATGAGGAAGAGGCCAAAGTAACATCAAAATCGACTTGGTTAGCTTCGATACTGAAACAGACAGCCACCTATGGTTCGCAAACAACAAGCAGGGGTAACGGTCAGCTTGTTGCATAGGCGCGAACTGAATTGCTGACCGCTTGTCAGTTGCGCGCTTCCCAGGCTCGCTGACGTCATGCGCGACCGACGACCCAACCGTCTTGACGTACTTGTTCGTCAAAGCTGCTGGATGACGCAAAGCTATGCGACAAACCAAGAGCGAAGTCCGAACTAATCGCCGCGGTCCAGCCGGATCTGCGATGCAAGCAGCCGACGCTTCGCCGGTCTTCTCGCGCTTTCCGTTCGCCTGCTCCGGTTGGCTCGCTGATCAGGTCCGCCGGACCGCATTTTATCACCTCGCCCCTTCGCTTGATCGCCAAGAGCCTTCCTGCAGGGGCACGTTTCCCGAAGACCTAGCGAGTGTCCAGCACTCTCCGCGCGATCCGATCAAAGTCAGCACCGCGCGGCATGTAGCAGTCGGACGATCTCGACGGGCCGGAGTGACAGTTCGCGACAGGTTGCTCAATGGTTCTAATTCGCGAACGCGACATCGCACGGCCTGATATTTTTCCCTTGAGCCTCCGGCGCGCTTCCGCCCCCAGCCAGAATAGTTTACTCGAACTTGCGCTGGTCGCAGTCTCTGCGCACCAAATCGCCCCAGGTTCTTTGCGGGGTGCTTGGTCAATCCCTGCCAATGATCCCGCGTCGCGAGATCCGCTGGCCAACCCTTAATTGATTCCGTTTACGACAATGCCGTTTCACGCGCTTAGCCGTTCCGGATCGGCCTTCTACGACGACGCACGCCCTGAATGGCTCCAGCTCGCGGACGCTTTGCTGATGGGATTCGGATCGGCGTGCTTAATCCTGTTTGGTTGAGCCGGCAGGTTCGCCGCCATCGCTACTTTCGGATGAAGATCGACGAGAACCTTGCTGTAGCCACATCGAGGGAGCACTGGTCAAGGCGTTCTGCCCAACTTGCCTGAGAACTTCGATGGACGTCTCGCCGCGAGAGGCGGCTTCTAGAATTTTGGAGGCGACGTGCGCTCGGATGCCGGTCTCGTCACGCGACAGCCCCTTGCACACTTCATCCAGAATCCGACGGAGACAGGCGATGGTTTCGGAGTTGAGCATAGAAGTTCTCCTCCAATGGAGCGGTGCAAAGACTGCACTGAACGGCAACTTTCACGACATAAATATTATCAACTGCACCAATGTGAACGGCAATGGATGGCTCTTAAACCTCGTCACTTAAGGTTGCATGATCATACAATGAAGAAAGTCGCGCGTCATCAAGTCTGGTGTCTTTAGCGAAGATTGCCGACACACTCCGGACAAGTGGTTCGATAGCCTGGTGGTCTTGTACGCGCTAAGCTGACCTCGCGGTTGAATATGTCCGCTCGTGGCGCATCATCAATCATCGGCGACTATTCAATGCGTGAACCCGACCAGCTCTGTCGATGACGCTAGACTAGCCCGCGCGTGCGATCCAGTTCACGTTCTGAGTAGATGTCTGCGCACTCTGCACCAGCTCGAGGGCGGGAGCACCTCCTGAGTTAGCAGCACCGAAGAAGATCACGCCTCTCCTCCTGATTAAGGCTCTAATCCTGGCCAGAGTTCAGCCTTCTGATCGAATTGATCAGCCAAGCCCGGCGTGACCCGCAATCGAATCAAGGACCGCCGCCGTCATCCGATCCCCGAAGGGAATTCCGGCAACTCCCACGCAGGACCTTGAGCGACATGTCCTCAAGTGTTTACGAGGCGTTCCCAAGAAAATCGACTTGGTTCTGCCGTAGGACGGCGAGCGCCGAGCTTCCAGCGTGACGGTCTCCTTACAGCGTCTTCAAATACTCTAGAAGCGCCCGCCGTTCGGCGTCGGTCAATTCTGGCCCGATGACCCCAGGCGGCAGCTTCGTTACGTCGGTTTCCTTGCCCTCAAAAGAATGCCCGCGATTGCTATTCCCAAGCAAAGATACGTTGAAGTCCGTCAGGCCAGCCGCGCAGGCGTCGTTCGCTCGTACTTTCGCAACAAGCCCGACGTCAACAGGATCGAATTTGCGGCTGCCCACGCAGAAAGAGCTCGGCCGCCGACCCTCGGGTAATAACATGTCCTTCAGCGTCGGCACGGACCCGTTGTGCAAATACGGAGCTGTTGCCCAAATACCGTCAAGCGGACGCGCGCGGTACTGAGGTTCAAGGGCAACGACATCTTCGTCCTTGCCGTTACGGCGCCCCCGCGCTGCAATGTATGCTCGCGGGTTTTGGCAATTCTTCCTCGGCCCCCACATCTGCTGCTTGGTTTTTTCGGAAGAGTTGTTCGCGAGGTTCCATTGATCGATCGTCTTGCCCACGACATCCATCAGCGCGAGCACAAATAAGGGGTTTGGCGCCGGATCGGCCGGAAGGCCGCATCCCCAGGCTTTGTTCAGGTCATCGGTCGGATTGAGGCCGAGTGACGCAGGTAAGTGAACACGCCGCGTCGTCAGGACATTGGATTGTTGACGATCGGTGCCGATCACGTTCACCGGCAGCTGAGCAACGTTGAAATAGTGGCGTCCGCCGATCTCCACCCAATTCTTCTCGCCCTTCGCAGAGCGATCTGGGTTCTCCGGCTTCCAGAACGAATCTTCCGGCCACTTTGCGTCGAATGCGGGATCGTTGACGGGCCCTCGGTGGCATTCAAAGCAGTGCGAGCGATAAAGATCGCGACCTTTCTCAACGAGTTTTTCGTCAATGGCCCAGGCCGGCTCGCCTCTGAACCTGTCCTGCGCATCCTTCCATCGTGGCGCGACAAGCCCGTTGAATTTCCTGCCGCTTGCCTCCGCCGACGAAAAGGGATCGGTACCGCGCAAAAGCTCCTCGAAACGCGCAATGTCCGATAGATGGATGGATGATTCAAATAGCGGCCGTCCCGGCGCGGGTGCCCTCATATTGATTTTCGCGCTGACGCCGAGCGCTTCGCCCGAATTGCGAACAAGCTCGTTGAGAACAGAGGCGTCATACTGCGCCCAAAGGAAGTACGGCGTGTCCCAGATTGGCGGAAAACTCACGGGGGCGTCGTTGCGCGCGAAGTTGCCCTTGAGGAGCGGATCTGGGAGTTCTCCGGTCGCTGGATCGAGAAAATTGGTGTAGAAGACCTGGTTGCCGATCCGGTTCAAGGCATCAAGCCGACCGAAACCCTCGTCGAGGTTCGTCACGCCCTGCCTCGTCAAAAGGCCATCGTTTGCGGCCTTTTGCTTCTTGATCTTTTGAAGTGCGCGCTCCAGATCACCTCGAAGCTTCCCGCGGTCGACGCTTCGACCTTCAATGCTTTCCAGCCGGTCGGCGAAGCGTTCAAACCGCCACGGCAAAATCAGCGTATAGCCGATCGATAACCCAATGACCCGTTCAACCTCGCCAAGATTGACCATCGCCGGCCCGCCATCGTAGCGAATGCTGACATTCTTGTACTCGAGATGCCCGGTATGACAGGCGGCGCAGGTTAGTCCGATCTGATCTTCGTAGGAACTTCCTGTTGTCGGGTCGACGCCCCCTTTCAGGATCGCGAAACCCACAGGCAAACCATTGGCATTGTCAGGCGTGCTAGCTGTCCAAGTGGAGCTAACGCCCTTGGCATCCTCCTGATAGCCGTGCGCAGGTGAGCTAGCGTCGAAGTCCTTTGAGCTCGGACTTGGGATAAAACCAAGGCGTCGTAGATACTCGTTATCCGTCAGGCTCGTGTAACGGACCGACAACTCAGGACGTTCTAGAGCCAGGAACCATCTATAGGGCACGGGAATAGTCGCCGTGCCTTGGGACGTGTGGTGGAACCAGTAACGCTGCCGCGCACTCCAGTTCTGCGGCAGCCAGTATGCGCTATCGATTTTCGATGGTGCGGGCAGTGTCGCGGGCAGCAATTGCGCCACCAGATTTGCGTCATTCTTGACCTTAAGCGCCGCATCGCGAAGCTTCTCCGGCGCGAAATACGCCATCCCTATTGGCGCCGCCACGACGAACACAATCGCGAACAAGAGAGCGACGACATGAGGCCACCGCCTCACCACGCCCCCCACCCAAGAGCTGAACGAACGTGCCCCCATCCTAAACTCTCCTTGAATCTCAAATGCGCCTGCTGCCGCGCGAGCGCGCTAGCCAGCAATGCGCTTATTACTTGTTCAGCAATTGGCTATTGATGAAGGTGACGACGTCAGCGGTCTCGGCTGCCGCGCGTCGCGTTATGGTCGCGGCCGCTGGGCCACCATGCAAGAACGAGGGAAACCAACCGAAATTGCGAACATTCCAGTCTTCTTTCGGTAGAACGGCTCGGCTCACCCCACGCACCGCGAAGCCTTGCACTTTCCTGGCCAGCGGCTGCGCTGTCTCGGTGTGACAGCTCACGCAGTCCGTATTGAAGAAATGACTCTTCTTCGTATCGGCAATGACATTGACGATCTCGAGTACGCGGCCATTTGGCACGTTCGCATCGATGAAATCGGCTGTCGAAACACCCTTACGATTGGCAAGCGGCAAGGGAGGATTCTGCAGCGTCGCGTGCCGACACGTCGTCGGATTCTGGTTGTTCGTGACGGGCCGCGGGACCACGTGCGTCTGGCCGACGATGCTGAACATCTGCGCGGCATGAAGGCCGTCGAGCGTCGGGCCAGGCACTGGTATCAACCCGACCTGCGGAACCCTCAGCATCGAGACGAAAACCCAGGGTTCGGGCGGTGAAATTCCCATGACAGCCATGGTGTTGAGACGCTGCGGCGAGAGATGCTTTTCCAGCAAAGCTTTGAGGGCATCACGAAACGGTTTTGCGGATGCACCGATAAGGCCCGGGTGCACGTTCATGTCACCGGCAGTCGAGACCTTGACATTGCCGAACTTTCCCGCCGCAAGTTGATCACGCAAAGATGCAACGTCATGAACGATTGCCTTGAAAGCTTGATCGTCAGGTTTAAATCGCGGGAATGGCCCACAACCATCAAGAGGTGAATCAGGCTCGAGGTTGAAACTGAAGATAAGATGACCGGCAGTGTCATGGACCTTGAATCCTTGGGGTCCATTGGTCACCGGCTGAATGATCAGGCGGATTTGCGGTTGCCGGCCAAACTGGGCGATGACATCAGCAGATAATCCCGGGGCTCCCGGATCGATCCGGATTCCCGCAACGAACCAGGCATCGATCTTTTTCACGATATCAGGCAGCTCAATGCGGCGCGCGCCCGAGTCCGGCACGCCTTTGTGTTCTGGATTTTCGGCGTTTGCGATAAAACGCGCGAAATCCTCATCAGAGAAAAGCCGCTGCGGAGCCCCAGTGGGGCCAGTGAGATCGGACACCGCGATCAGATTGACGAGGTCTGGTGACGCTTTCGGTGGAGGAAACAGGATGGACACGTCGTTGGCCGAAAGCGGCTTCGATGGCGTCTCGGCCCGGGCTGTTCCTGCTCCCAAGGCAACGGCGACGATCAGCCCCGCTGCGGGCAGACTTGTAAACAGCCGATCAAGTTTTGACCGGCGGATCTCACCTTTTGCCATCGTCAGCAATTCCCCTGTAGGACTAAAAACTCGAAAGTCCGATCTACATCGCTTTCAGTCACATAATTCCCGCCCGCGGCCGGGGATCAGGATGCTTACTCGCTGCCGTAAAATTTGCTCTGCAATGTCTTGAGTTGCGTCGGATGTAACGCCTCCTCAATGCAGCCGAGAAACATCTGGCTTCTTGCATTGACACGCTCCCTATCGACAGGGCCATGCTCCATGTCGGTTTGAAGCGCGCGCACGGCGATCCAGTCCTTCGACGGATCCTTAAGCAACTCAAACAGCGTTCGGTTCTGATAGGGATGAAGCCGAAAGTGAGCAAAGGCGACCTTGGCTGAGATCTTCGCATCGCGCAGTGCGTCGGGAAGCGTGAGGAGATCAAGCCCCGCCAGTTCTCCGAGCTTTTGCATTTGATTCTGCGCTTCCTGATATTGCTCGCGTCCCACCAGTTGATACATTCCTCGTGGACGAAACAGCCAACCGTCGTCCGTCCCCACCTGGTTTCCGAACGGGTTGCCCTCGTAACCAAGAACAAAGTTGGCCAATTCCTTCGGATGGTTGAGCAACGCCTCCATGCCGACGGGCGATTTGTTCGCGGCCGCGAGGTCGGCGTTGTTCTTTTCTATTCGATCGCGCCATTTGCGCGGCAGTTGAGAGACCGCGCTGTAAGAGAAGTCTTCGCTGCTGTGTGTAAAATCGGCGCTGTCGTAGGAGATTGCCCCGAGGATATAGGCCAGGATCCGTGGATCGCTCTCCTCGATGCGGTCCCATTCCTGCAGCAACGCCTTGACCTGCTCGGCCTGGAAATAAGCCATATAGCTCTTTCGATATGGCGACACGGGCGCAGGAGCCGGCGAACGGTCCTTGATCGACTGCGCCAGCTGGTGCTCGTACGCAGAAACTTTATCCTGGTATTTCTGATAGCCATGCTCCTGCAACCACTTGCTCTCATAGCAAGCAAGTAACGGCTGCGGCTTGATCTTTGAAGCGGGCCTGTATTCCTTCTGCAACTCATCGGCGTAAGCAGCCTTTGCAAGCTTGGCGTCCCTAAGCGCCTCAAATGCAGATGCGACGGATCCGTTCAAGAGGTGAAACAATTTCACTTGCAAGCAATCCGCGTTGCTCTGCTTCTTGCGGGATTGATCGAAGTCATCCTTCGGCACACAATCCCAAAAGCGGCCGCTGCTTAGCGAGATGATGTCTTCCGTTTTCTGAGATAGCGTCCAACCAAGCGGCAGGTTGTAAAACGAGCCTGTTATGTCTATTCGACCGAACGTTGGAAAGCGTTGCACGCTGGGCGTTACCTCGCTCTCCGGCCGACGATCGATATTGGTGGCGTGATTAAGCGCAACATAGGCTCGAGAGCTTCGCGTGCTCAAGAGCGCGCGCACCGGCTCCATGAGCTCACCGAACATGAAAGAGCCGTGGTCTCCAAACTGACCGCTCACCAGCGACAGCAGATAAATCCGGAATTTTGGCGCGTCGGAGGTGCCCTTGATGCTGTTGAGCCGCTCAATCAAATCGAGCGCGGTCTCTATTCCGGAATTCTCGACATATCCGCCGTCCACGAGGCGCGCCTGCGGATTGGCGGTAATACAATCGTTCCGCAAGGAGACCGTCGCTGCCGGCGTCATCCATGGGAACCGAGCGCTGGTAAAGGCCGCGGCACTAAGCGGAATCCGCAGCGAGTGGCTCTTGACAGTTTGATCGGCTCCTGTGCCGCCACGATCAAGCATCGAGAGAATACAGAGGTCTTTGTCTTTCGCGTGGAGCGGGTCGATATCGAATGGCGAGATCACAACTCGCTTGCCGCTACCGGCATCCGTCGTATTCAACAACAGCGCCGGCATATTGTTGGAAGGTGTCCAATGTGACTGAAAGTCGGCCTTTAGCAGATTGGATTGGTCGCCAGCGCCCTTGCGGTTCTTGAGCATTCTGTCTGCAGCATTCTCCAGCGTGTACTCCAGAAAACGCGCGCGATCAAAACTTGGGATAGCGAACGGAGAAAACAGCTGGGTGAAGTCGGTAAATAGAAAACCGGCAACCAAGGGCGAGAGAAAATCAGTCTCCAAGATGCTTGCAACGCGCTGTTCTACGTGCCCAGGGGCATCGATATCCTCGGCCCGGCCGACGCCGGCCAGAAAGTCGGCGATCTTCGGGCATGTCTTTACGTCGAGAGCAACCATATCAAGTGGCGCATTGTCGGCGTGAAGCGCAGCTGCGAAGATTGCCGAGCCGACGCTCCCTCCGGAGACGCCGCTTATCGCAAACAGATGCTGCCGAAATGCCGGACAGAGATCCTGCATCCTGGCAAGAAAGCGCGCCGCATTGTTGGCTGCGTAGATGCCTCCGCCCTGGGCAGCCACAATGAATACCGGATATTCCCCGAGCCTCTCGGCCTCGGCCAGGCGCGGTTTTTGCCGAAGCCAATCGCGAAATGATTCGACTGCAGAAATGCGCATCTCTTCTGATGGGCCGGTTGCTCCGGCCACGCTGCGTAGCCCGTGGTCATCGCCTCCGAACAATGAGGCAACCAGGAACAAGCCGCCAAACACAACCGGTATAAAAGGAAAATTGAACCTGATCGTCAGCAGTGCAAAGTGGGTGGTGAGACCTGCCACGCACATCGAAAAGAGAGCGATTACGCCGAACGATCCGACGAATTGTGCAAGCCTGTCCGGAAACAAAACGAACCCGGTCGTCAACAGGGCGATGCCGCCGATCGTGAGCGCGAGAAATCTATAGCGGATGAAATAGGCGATGTTCGCTCGGTTCGCGAGTGCGGCCGAGCGATGCTTTGATCCCATCCGCCAGGCGAATACAACAAACGAGGCGAGCAGGATCAACATGGCAAGCGCAAGGATGAGCAGCATGTTCCGCTCGAAGGCGAGCGCTTGGTCCTGAATGCGGAAGATGCTGCCGACCTCCTCGACTTCACCGATCTTTTCAGCCGGCCGCGAGGCGAGTTGACCTGCCGTCGCGGCGATGATCGGCAACCCTCCGAGTACAATGGGTGCAACTTTGATATAAAACGCCACGCGCCCCCTAGCGGGCGGGATATGAGGCAGGGTTGCGGCGCTAAGCTGAAAAGCGGCTGCCCAGATCGTTAGCGCAATCACGCCCACGGCGACGAACTCTTTGAGGGTTACCCACCCAATGTCGTCAGCGGCTATCCGGTAGAGCTCTTGAATCTGATCTGGCAAGTACAGCAATATTGAGATGAGTACCGAAAAGACAGCAATCCACCGGAGGTTGCGCAGCAATGTAAAGAGCTGCTCGGGCACAGTCATCGCGTCGATTTCCCTTACTGTCATCGGAGATAGTCCCGAGCGAGCAAATAAGCTTGGATTCCCACAAACTCGTACTAGCCCTCGTCCGAAGGCCTGCGCGGTAGATAGCGGGCGGCGCGCAACAAATTGACCGGAGATCTCCTATCGGACACCGCCCTGAAAATTGAGAACGTAACCTACAGTAGTGGCGCGATTTATCGAATATTCTCTTGAATCGTCAAGAGATTTTAGATGCTGAGGATCAAACCTGTGATGTCGACGATTTATGTTCTCCATGCGCCCCCTTGCGCATTTTTTCTTCACTCATTTCCTTAGAACGCAATAAAGCCGCATGCTCGCACCTCACTCTCGTGACCGGTCGACTGCAGGTCGTCACCACCGGACGCGCGCTTCAATGCTTACGGACGCGCGGACCGCGTCAGGCAATCCGGCAACTTTATTGAAGCTTTGCGACCTCACGCCTGCGAGCTCACCGAGCTGCAGCCTGCTTATCCAGCCACTGGGGACATGTGATCTCGGCTCGTCTACGTTCGCGCCAGTGCCATCAGCACACCAGCAGTGCCAGATGTCGGATATGTCTCGGCCACTACCCGACTGAACGTTCGAGACTGTTCCTGACGTGACGGTCGTGGGCTGCCGACTCGTCGATCCAGCACTCCTGCGGAACGAGATCGCGGCCGTACGACGGTGGCTGGACCCTACTGCACGCCTTAATTCCCAAGAGCAGATCGCAGTCGAACGCAATCTGGAGGACCGAGCTGCCCTTTCTCTCGCGCGAGCTCGATGTCGGCCACTCCAAGACAAGATACCAAGTCGGATAGACTTTCGATCCGAGGGAGTCCGCACAAATGCGGTATTCTCTCGAAGATTTTTCCCGCGATCATCGATCTTACCCACATCAGACGATTGGGGTTTGCTCGGCGAACGCGTCCGCCCGCGCTGTACGGCCGGAAGCCCTAGCAATGCCGCGGCATACCGTTTGCTGATGCTTCTCTTGTGCGTGGCTTGTTGATTACTCGCTGGGCTGGGGACTCGCCAGCTTCACGCGGTGCCAGTTCGTTTCCATCGGGACGCGTCCTACATCATGGGCGCCCCGCACGCGCGGAGCTCTGCCGGGACCGGCTATATCGACTAAAAACCCAACAGCTGGGTATCAAGAGCATCGCGAATAAAAGGAAACCAGCGAGTTTCGAAACGTCCCGTCATGGCGCGCAGCCCCGACAGCTCAGCCCCTCATCAAGGCACAGGGGACTCTCGGCGGTCCGAGGGCTTGAATCCTGGGTCGTCGGGTTGCTGTTCCCCGGGCCCCGCTTCGAGTGGATGCCGTTGGGCCGTGCGAGCTGGCACGGCGCTAACGCTAGCAAGCTCATCGCGACTCAGAGAGTTCGTCCGTCAAAGCCACTCTCAGCCAGAGCGGTTTGGGGAGCGGTGATGCTGAATTCATTGATCCGTTTATCGCGAACTTTAAACGCACGCCGGGGCTGGTTCTATCGTGTGGGTGGGGACGGCCTTTGGAGCCGGGAGTCGCACCTGGATGAGTGTGATTGCGGCAGCGAATTAACTCATCTGTGTCATATTTCTTCGCTTCACATTGCAGAGCACCACCTCGCTAGCGGGAATTTGGCAGAAGAAACGTTCGCTGTTCGGACTTTCTATCTAAGCTGGGCGAATAGAGGCTGCGCGAACGCTTTTGCAGTCACCGCAACAGGCGTCACTCTTCCCAAACAAACCGCTGCTTAAGATTGTTCAACTGCCTGTATGTGAGATGCTCTCTCTTCTGGAGTTGCCCCACCACAATGCCAGGCGCAATTCCCTGCTCGCTTGCAAACTCCACGACCGCATCGTCAGAAAAGTCTCCGGAACGAATGAACCGGGCGAGCTCTGCTGCGGGGATCAAGAACTCGGCAGCCCATCGATTGGCTTCCTCTTCCTCAGTCGTATTGGCCCCAGGATCGACGACGAAGACCGTTTTGCGGCTATGAAGGAGGAGATGCGCCGCTTCATGGAAGAATGTGAACCAGAAGTGGTCGTTAGCCTTATGTCTCATGGTTTGTTGAATTAGGGCCTTCCGCGGCGTCAACCAACGAGAGATTCCACTTAGGGCCATCTTCCCAAGTGGGCGTGCAAGCACAAATGCGACTCCCGCGCGGGAGCAAATGCTCTCGATTTGAGGAAGAACTTCGTCAACACTTTCTACCGTCAATGCTCTGAGCCGCGTAAGCGACTTCAGGAATGTCGCGCGATCGAAATCCTTGCAATCAATGGCGTCAGCCTCGATCTCGCCAATACGAAGCCACGCGTATAAGGACTTTTTATCCGTCTGGAAGGAAGGTGAGTGACGGTATGCAATCGAGTACGAAGCAAATGAAGCTTCGCACGCGTCTATGCCGGCCACTCCGAAGAATTGGAGGAGCTTGCGCACGCTATCCGCATGGTCCTTTGGCTGGCCAATTACCCCTCTTTCCTGCAATTCGCGCAGAGGAAATTCACGCGCCCATGAAAAGCTATCGGATAGTTTGACCTCTTCGAGCTCTCTGGCGAGATGGAGGCGGTACTCGGACTCAAGATTGAGCCAGACCGCCGCATTCACATTTGTCACCTTTTCAAACTGCAAGGCTGTCTCTGGTTCAACGGGTGCCTTGCCCGAAAGTATTTCGACAATCAGTTTCGCGGAGCGCCCGCAACGACGAGCGAGTTCTCTCGCCGAGATTCCCATCGCGTCGAGACTTTCCTCGAGAAACGTGCCTGGACTGAGCGCGTAGTCCGGCTCGAATATGTGCTGCTCCTGCGGCATCATTCTTCTCCGTTTGCTTTTCCCCGCGTCATTCGACGGCAAGGATTTTCACGGTTTTGATCGTGGATTGCGGCGTCCGGCTGCCCTCGGCCGCGAAGCGAAGCACCTTAGGGGGCAGCAGATCCAACGTGTACTCGCCGCGCGAATTCTTGTTCAGGCGGTAGGGCTGGCATGTCGGGACCATCGCCAGGTTCGGTGCGGCCCTGAGCAGCAGCAGCCGCGACTTGATCTTTCCTGAAAGACTGGGCCCAAAGCGCCGATCGAGCAGCTCGGCGGTAGAGAAGAGACGCTGCTCGGCAGCGCTTCCAAACAGTATCAACAAGATAAGCCCAATGATTCGTTTAGCAATAGGAAACACTTTTTTAAGAGAGGCGCAATTGGGGATGGCGCGCGGGCCACAACCATTTGAAATGAAAAGCGTTACGCAATAGGTAACGTATTTGCTTGACTTCGCCGGCGAATCTGCCATGTTCCCCTTCACGGGGCGCCGAACCGCGCCAGACACAGGAGACCAGGCTGATGAGCCACGGCGCTAAGATCAACATCTCGGTCGAATACCCCCCGACCGGAGACAAGTTGGAGGACCATGCCGCGGACCGGAATGAGACGGTCGGCGCCCTGAAGAGCAGAGTGCTCGCAGCCTTCAGTCTGACGGAAGGGGTGGACGACAAGGGGCAGTTGCTCACCTATGTTCTCTTCCACGCACGCGTGCCGTTGCTCGATCCCGATGTGACGATCGGCTCTGTCGCCGGCGAGGTCGGCCACATCAAGTTGGAGCTGGAGCGGGAACGCCATTTCTTCTACTATCTGAAGCACAAGATCGTCTCGCCGACGGCAAGCGCGACCGGCGCCCAGATCAAGGCGATGATCAAGGCAGTCGACCCGTCGTTCGATCTCACCCATGTCCTGATCGAAGAGGGTCAGGGCGGCCACGAGGATCAGGCCATCAACGACAACCAGACCGTATCGTTGGAAGTCGATGCGACGCATCCAGCGAAGCATTTCTTTTCGAAGCCGCCGACGACGTTCGGAGCCGGCTGATGCTTTCGCAGGTCACGCAACGCCAGTTTGAACGGGTCCGGGAGCGCTATCCCTCGGCCACCCTGCAACCGCTACCGTCGGGCGCGGGACTGTTGAGCATTCCGGACGTGACACTGCCCACCGGTTGGTCGGCGGCGCGCACTGCGATCCACTTCTTGGTGCCGATCGGCTACCCTGGTCCCACTCCCGACTGCTTCTGGGCGGATCAGGGATTGCTCCTCTCCTCAGGCGTCCCGCCGCAAGCGAGTAACGTGACCAACATCCCGGAAACTTCGATCGTCGGCCGCTGGTTCTCCTGGCACGTGGTCGACGCGCAGAACAACTGGAATCCCAACCGGGACGACCTGATGACTTACGTGTCGATCGTCTTGGATCGCTTCAGGCAGCCTCAATGATCCGATTGGTCTTCGGCCAAGGCGACTTCGAGCGCTTGCGCCACGACATCTGGCACTCGACCCTGGAATCGGCGGCGATCCTCCTCTGCGAACCTGAGAGCCGGAGCGGTGACTGGCACTTGGCCGTACGCGAAATGCATGTCGTCCCGGAAGATCAGTACGAGGTGAGGACGGCGGTCGCAATTCGACTGAGTCCGAGTTTCGGTCTCCCGATTGAGAAGAAGGCAAGCCTGAACGGCTGGTCGCTGGTATATTGCCACACGCATCCGCATCAGGCTGCGCCTGCGACTTTCTCGCCGATCGACGACAATGCCGAGGTGGCGTTGGCGGAGTACGCGAAGAGACGCAGCCCGTCAGTTCCCCATTGCGCGTTGCTGTTCGCAAAGGAATCGCACGCCGCGCGCGTGTTGGGTTCGCAGGAGATCGTAACCGTGGGTCAAGACGACGCTGGCACCGACTACGACAGGCAAATCCGGGCCTTTGGCTCGGACGGTCAGGCCAAACTGGAGCGTCTTCGCATCGCTGTGGTGGGCGCGGGCGGCACTGGATCAGTCGTCACCCAACAACTCGCCTATCTCGGCGTAAGAAACTTCCTGCTGATCGACCCCGATACCGTCGAGCGCACCAACCTAAACCGGACCGTGGGAGCCACTCCGAACGATATCGGCAACGCCAAGGTCGCGGTGGCGCAGCGTCTCATCCATTCATTGCGGCCTGAAGCGGCAGTGCGAAGCATGGTTGCCGACGTCGTAGACGAAGCGACCGCCAAAGAATTGACCTCGGTCGATTTCATCTTCTGCTGCACGGATTCCCACGCAAGCCGTCACTTGATAAATCAGGTGAGCTACCAATACGGCATTTCCGCGATCGATATGGGCGTTGCCATCGATGCAACGGGACCTGCTGTGCGTTTCGCTGGGCACGTGAAGGCTCTAAGCGCTGAGGAGCCGTGCTTGTGGTGTCTAGGACAGCTGGACTCCCGGCAGGTCCGCGAAGAGATGATGACGCCGGAGCAAGAAAAGGCCGATCCCTACTTTTTGGGTCGCCCAGGCGTGGTGCAGCCCGCGGTGATAAGCATCAATTCGACAGTGGCGTCGGCTGCGGTGACCATGTTTCTATCGATGGTCACGGGCCTAGACGCCCCAGCCCGGTACCTGGTCTACGACGGCAATCGCCAACGTCTGGCTCCCGTACTCGCCCAAAAAGACCCGAACTGCGTATTTTGCGGTCCCGATTCCGCGGCCGGCGCCGGCGACTCACAACCGCTGCCCGTGAGGCGCAATGGCTAGAGCCAAGACGATAACAATGCGCGGACGGGCCGAACGGCATTCCGACGCTGTCGACCTCGTCCCGAACGCCGGCGACGCCGCGCTCGTTTGGAGAGGGAGCCTGAGGTCGATGGCCATCAGGTGTCCCGACGGGTGCGGCGAGGTTATAAGCGTCAATCTTGACCCCCGAACTGGCCCGGCCTGGCGGCTTTTCGAACGGGCTGGCGCCGTAACCCTCTATCCGTCTGTCTGGCGCGAGACCGGCTGCAGGGCTCACTTCATTCTTTGGAGAAACGATCTCATTTGGTGCGACGGGCTCGACTCTCCGCGCTGGAAGGACGAGGAGCTGAAGCGACGGATAAGGAGTATTCTTCCACCGAAAGGCGCTGCTCATAAGCATTTTGAAGAGCTGGCAGCCCAAATCGATGCTATTCCGTGGGAGGCCCTTTGGGCCTGCAATTCGCTGGTTGCGGACGGGATAGCGAGTTCATCGGTCAAGGGCTCTCGCTTCGGCTTGACCGATGACCGGCCGGCGAGGTTTTCGATCGTCGACAGGAGAGCTTAGGTGAGCAGCGACGACAAGCATGCCGTGGTTCTCAATGGCCAAAGGCTCGAGGTCCCGTCGGCGAAGGTGACCGGTATCCAGCTTCGTCTTCTCGGAGCAGTTCCGGCTGGCTATGAGCTCATCGCGGAGGGACGGGGAACTGACCCGGACCGCGTCTTGACCGATACCGAAGTGCTCGATCTCTCCGGCCCTATCAGACATGTGTTCGCGAAACCACCGACAGCGTTTGGCAGCCTGATCGATGAACGCCATGCGTAGAGATCGGTTGCTCTGGATTGGTGGTGAACCTGGGCCCCTCTGTTTAGCCGAGTGCGCTAGCAGGGCCCTCAAGATAGACCTTCTCGATACCGCGCTGTCGCGAGTTCATCGGACGCAGGGAAGAGCGATTATCATCGCACTCGATGATGGTACTGTCGAAGCGCGGCTGAGCGACGAACTGCGCATCCTGCTGAATGACGCGGCATGTCACGGCATCAAGTGCATCATCACCTGCTCATATTCGGAGTCGCCAAGAGTCGCGGAGATTCTCCAGAAGTGGCGGATGCGTGACATCGTCGACGTCAAATTGCGGGGTCAAGAAGGCCTAATCATTGAGACGATCGCAAGAATCGAGCACGAACCGCCGGTGAGCGAAACGCTCGCCATCACCGGCGCTGATTTGCTCACGGACGAAGAACTCATCCTTCTCAAGCGTGCATTTGGGGACTGCTCTTCGGTCAAATTGGTGAAGCAAACGACTGGTTCCGCAAAAGTCTATTG
This sequence comes from Bradyrhizobium nanningense, assembly GCF_004114535.1. Classification (GTDB taxonomy): domain Bacteria; phylum Pseudomonadota; class Alphaproteobacteria; order Rhizobiales; family Xanthobacteraceae; genus Bradyrhizobium; species Bradyrhizobium nanningense. Next base: position 51,142 of record NZ_LBJC01000016.1, on the reverse strand, counting down.
CGCGTTTGCCAGCCTGTTGAATTCTCGCGTGGGGCCAATTCCTCTGCCCTTTTTCGTTAAATTCGACAAAGCTCAAAAGATTATGCGTGAGCTGACAAATTACCGGGAGTGCACCACATTGCATGTGCCGTTTAACCAACGGCCCAACCTGGATCATGATCGCTGCCTGCTCGGCCCGACGACCGGGGTCATCGCCGGCAACTTTATCGAACAATCGGAATCTCTCCAGGAGGTCGTAGACCGGGGGGCTGGCCGAGCGCCGCTGCATTCGTTGTTCGAAGGAGCTCTTCGAGGTTGGCGACGCCAGGCGTTCTACGCGCCGCACTATGTCATCCATGCTAATATCCTGGAAAGGATGCGCCTGTCGCGGCCAAGCACCTATTCCCTGTTTCGTAAGGCCCGGCTGCGCAAGCGACGCGACCAAAATGGCCAGCATTGCGCGGAATACAACGAACTCGAATCGCTCCTGGCAGCGCTGCCGCAGATAAAACACCGTCTTGGCTTGACCCATGGTGACTTGCACGGGCAAAACGTCCGGGTCGCCGGCCACGAGGCGATTATGCTTGATTTCGCCTCGATCGAGAACGGCCCGCTCACCTTAGACCCCGCAGCCCTGGATGTATCCTTGATGATCGACACACGGATCGTCAATGGTGACGATTGGATCAAGGTTGCCGAGGAAGCCTATAAGGTTGAGGCGTTGATGGCACCGGCTATCCCTCCGCGACCAGAGGATCCAAGCGCTAATTTGCTCGATGCCATTCAATATGTCCGTCAAATGGCGTTTAGCGTTCAGCTCACACCATACGAGTATCCGTGCGTGATCGCATTGCAGCTTCTGCGCAAGGCGTCCTACGGAGGGGCGGGCGAGGAGCAGGATCGGCGGCGACGCTACGCATATCGACTGGCCGACCGCATCATCAAGGACATTGCTCGACGAATGCCGGCGCATGTCAAACATAACGTGGCCTAGCCAAGGTCCCACCTCTCTAAGTCGGGCTCCCCCTCCGCCGGCGGCCTATTCGACCCCGCTCGAGCGTTGGGCGCCTCAGTAACAAAAGCGGCTTGCGGAGGCGTAGCCAACACGCTGGACCATGGATTTACTCGCGGGCTGTCGCGCAGCCTTTTCCTCCCGGCAAGAATCTGGCTCGCAAGAAAATGCATTATTGGGGGACGTGGCTATGGCCACTCGCCGATCCGCCAAATTAGTAGCCCGCTCGCCGATTCGCCAGCACCAGGCCTCGCGCTGCTCCAAAACGGACATCCTGAGCGCCCCTGGTCTGGGCGTGCGGATGGTGCAATACGACCTGGAATTTACTGACGGCATACGCCTATCGTAAGCCGACAATTGATCGATTGAAGCGAGATTACAGATGGATACTGATGACTATAAGCGCGGGCTCCAGAGGTGGCACGACAAGACTGCCACGAATCTGGCGGAGCTTTCGGCCTGGGCCGAAGCGGAGGGCCTCCCGTGGCTTTGGAACGAGTTCGCGGGGATCATCGGGCAGGATCGCGCCAAGCCCTTGCAAGCCCATCATGCTGTTCGCCAAGGCTTACGAACCACACCGGCCGATTTCGAGAAGATGCCTTACGAGAAGACATTCTATCACGCGCATGTCTCTATGCTTGATGCTGAAGCGCGCAAATACATCAAGGCCGCGGCTACCTTTCAACGTATGCCAAGCCCTTATACCGACACGCGGCTGGAGACCCTGCATGAAGGGCTTCACACCATTTTGGACCATGGGATTATTTTGTTCGAACAGGCGTCTCACTGCCTGTTGGAATTGCCGGGGACGTATGGCGGTTGGCGGCGCACTCAGGAACATCCATTCGAGATATACCGAGGAGCCGAGCAAGCCGTTTATGGGCGTTTCTCGGGAATGACTTTCAGAGACCGAGCGCCCTTCATCGGCGTCGCCGTGTTGCGGACTGCCATTGAGAACCGGCTTCGGTCGGCTTTCGGCGTGTATAGCTATATCGATACGAGGAATGGCGGTCTGGTGCCGATCGCCCTTAGTGAGCTCTTCGATGCGATCAGGCCTCACCTCAGCAACATCGAGTTCGCTGTCGATTTTCACGATGTTGCCCGGATTTACCGGTGGAGCAATCCTTACCTCCACGCAGGATCGCGCGATTTTATCTGGGTGGCAGGCTATGCGCTTGAATACCTCCACCCGCTTTTTGCGGGCGGCGCGTCGTCCGTCGATGGAGGGATTCGCATGCCCCGGCAAACATGGCGCGAGATTCGACAGGGCTTCGAGGAGCCGACAAGACCGAACTTGTTCGCGGACCTCTGGCGAACGATTGGACTGTTCGTCAGGAGGCGTCGCGCCGGGTCGGCGCAGATGTTGAACCTCGCCGATGAACAGGGGGCGGCCTGTACATTTCTTGACTAAGGTATTGCCCCGCCGAAGACGATGATGGAGATGCTCATTGAGCACCTCCATCACGGCCTTACAAGCTAATGTCTTCGACAATCCGATCTGCCTTATTGACGGCTTGAATGTCGGCCGAGATCGGCCCGCGCGCCTTGAAGTGAAGATCGCGTTCGATCCCGAGCCCAAGGCGCCCGCGATAGGCGGCGAGCTCCGTCAGGCCGACGGTGCCGAACTCGGGAAAGCCGATGCCGAGATCGCAAAGGCCCCAGGCGACGGTGTGATCGTCGGGATCAATCTCGGTGAGCACCAGGTGGCGGCTCCGCAAGGGTTGAACAGCTTGACGACGGGTTCGAAGTCGAGCTCGTCCGGTGTCCCCTAAACGGCCGCCTGACGGCGGCCGTTGTGACAACATTCGGCGTGTCATGCTTCGGCGAGGGCTGTCGCCTTACTGATGGTTGCATCCGCAGAAACCTTTGCTGCCGCAGACGCTTCTTCGAAGCGTTTGATGTCGTGATGATAGAACTTCAGCAGATCGCCTGTGGTCTCATAGATTTGTTGCGCTCTCTTGTCCTCGCTGAGGAAGCCATCGAAATACGTTGCATATGCCGCGATCATCGCATCAATGATCTGGTTGCCTATGTTCTTCGCCGATGCTCCTTGCGCGCCACCTTCCTTGATGCAGCGAAGCGCCACGACATAGCCCGCAACGGCGTAGCGGAATATGAATGCGTTGGACAACGTCCTCGTCGGAGGCTGCTTCTTGAAGTAGCCATGCGCCATGAACATGTTGTCGGCGAGTGCGACGATCTCTCCCGTGACCTTGCTGAACAACTCCTGAGGGATTGGCTTTCCCTTGGTCAGAATGGCAAGCTCGGCATCCGTGTATTTCTTGGCATGCTCGGCCAGATTGGCGGTGTAGGTCTCCTGACCCTTTCGCAATTGCGCGATTTCGGCGGCCGCCGCAGCCGACTTCTGCGCCAGGAGCCGCTTGGCAGGCTCGTCGCCGTCGCGCGCCAGCTCAAGCGTTGCATAGAACTTGCTGAAATTGGCGGTTTGATCGCGCTCGATGAGGCGCTTCTGAAGACCACGGCTTCGCCGCTTTACACGCAGGCCGCTGATCGCATGGGTTGACTTCAAGACCCGGACCTGGCCGGGGTATTCGGCCAGAATCTTGAACCGTTCGCAGATGGATGCTGCATCGCCACTGGCGAGCGCTTCGATCATAACGTAGTCGGGGATAACGGCGATGTTCGCGGGATCGGCTAGATATTCGCGCAGTTTTTCGGACTTGAGGTAGTTCGTATCGACGAGCTTTCGCATCTCCGCTCTCCCGCAAAACGTCTTTCTTTAGCATGCACGGTACAAGACTGGAGGTCCAACCGGGGCTTGATTTGCTACCTGCGCTCTCTAGGTGCGATAAGCCTCCATGCGGCGCGATCCATTGCGGCCTCTGCCAAGCCGCCGCGTAGGACGCTTCGCCGGCTTGGGCAGTTCTGCCTTGGCGCCAAGGATTTCAGCGATGACGGTCTCGGCCTCGGTCAGAAGAAGCTTGCTCTACTCCCCGCCGGTCAGATCCCGCCATTTGAGCCGTGTCTTGTAGGGCTTCGCTGGCTTGAAGCTCTCGGTCGGCCCGAAGGTCTCGACTCTGAACACGATGGCCCGATTGACGGCAACACTGTCCTCGGTGAAGAGGTGGAGCTCGTATTCGGCCGCAAACTCTTGCGGCGTCTGCCCGGTGAGTACGATGTCCCGATTGAGCAGGACGATCCGGCCCTTGTAGTCCTTCTCGGGTTTGAATTCGGGATTGGCTGCGGGATCGAACGGCTCGACGAACGCGACCTGTTCGACGGGTACCAGCTTCTTTCCTATGGTGATGACTTTCATGGTATCTCCTCTCTTGTGGTTGATCGGAGAGGCTAGCGGGATCAGACATTGATCGAGAGCGAAAGGGTCGGGAATCGCTCTGGAATGAACCGGAATGGTCAGTAATCGGGAGAGCTACCGCGCCGCGTCCTACACACTTCCCCGCAGCGCGCGAGCCACCTTGATCGCTCACTCATCAACCCCCAAATAGGAAGCTATCAACCCTCACGCGAACCCCACCGCAATGATGAGAGGACTATGGAGGATTTATCTCCCGGCAATGCATCAGAGGACGCAAGCGCGTCAAACCCGCCACCGCCGCCCTGGGCAAGAGCGACTCTATCTGACCTCGCTGATTTCGACTTCGAGGCTCCTGTAGCGGAATCGAAGAGCGCGGATAGCTCAACCTTGTCGGACCTATTCAGCGCGGCCGGCGGGTCCATCGGTTCGAATGGTGAATTGGCCGATACGCCAGCGGCCCGCGTCTTCCAGATGCTGTCGGCGGCTGCTGGGATGATATTCCGATCGAAAGAACCGAACGAGCCCTTCGGGGCGCTGATGGTTACCGCCGATGGTGGTCGCACAGCCCTTCCGGTCGATTTTTGCGGTCCGCCTGCTGAGGTACTGGCGGAGATGGCAAGGCGCGCCACGCATCCGGTCCTTCGCGCACGGCTTGCGGACATCTGTTGGGTCGTCGATCGCAAGGCTCAGCTCGCAGCCATAGCCGCCGAGTCCTACGCCGATATCGTGGCGAAGGTTGGCGCGGGCGAACTTCGGTTTCGCGGCGAGGATGATCGTGGCGTCCTTACGTTCGACGCCCGCGATCTGCTCCGTCGGGCCCTCTTAATCGGCCGTGCCATTGGGGCTGACAAGCGAGGCCCTGCGGCAGCGCGAGATATTGTATCGGCACAAAGGGTGAAGGCCTTCGAGCAGGGATTGATGGTCCCCTCCCTCTGGTTTGGTCATCTAGCTCTCGATTTTGGCGTTGGCGATGCCGGCGAGATCAGCAGTCAGATTGAGGCACTCATCGCCAAGCTTCCCAAGGGCTCCGATCCGCACACGATCGTCAAACTATGGCGTATGGCGGCACGCGGGTATCGCCTTGCGAAAAGGACCGACGATCAGCACCGCTCGCAGTCCTCGGCCGCCGACCAACTTGTCGCCATCGCGGCCAGCCAGCCGATGGCTCTTTTGGCCTCCCAGACACTTACCGAAGCGATAGGCGAGTTGCACGGCGTGCCCGGCACGAAGGATCGACGAAAAGAGCTAAGGCATCGGCTGGTAGATGTTCAGGCCGGCATTGCCGACGAGATGTCCGGTTTCTCCATTCCTACAGACATCGAGGAGTTGGCGAGACAGGTCGAACAGCAGATGCAGCACCCATCACTGCGCGACAAGCTGTTCGCTTTTGCGGCGCTCAGTAGATCTCCCGATCCGGCAGCGCTCGAGCAGGAAGCGCGAGACACCATCCGGGAACACCCGTTATCATCGCTCTTCGGCGGCTCACACCATGACCGTGAAGGCAAAGTCGTGCACCGGAGCGAGGGCGCCGGCTTGGGTGATGGTGCAGACGCTTCAGCCGTCGAGCGCCAGGTCGCAGAGGGCGAAAGAATTCGTCGACACATCGCAGCAGCTGCGGCCGAGATTGCGCGTCAGACCATTACCAGAGACTACTATATCGCCGATGACGTGTTTGAGCAGTTGCTCGTACATAGCGCTTTCGTACCGCTCAATCTTGTCATGACCTACTCCCGCGGTTTCACCCGCTTCTTCCAGGGCGATTTTGTCGGAGCGACCTATATTCTGACGCCTCTCCTTGAGCAATCGCTTCGGCATGTGCTCAAGAGTTCGGGACATGACGTCTCGAAGCTGGATGACGCGACCAAGACACAGGAAGATCGTACAATCTCCTCGCTCTTTGATCAGATGCGATCGGAGCTCTTAGCTGTATTTGGCGACGCCATTGTCGCGAATATCGAGAATACGTTCTTGAAAAAGATCGGCCCCAATCTTCGTAACCGGCTTTCGCATGGCTTGCTCAGCGATGGCGATCCGTACGGCGATGATGCGGTCTACGCATGCTGGCTGATCTTTCATCTATGCATGTTGCCGCTATTTGAGTTTCGCTCTCAATTGAAGCTCCCCTATGACTACACGGCGGGCGATCGAAGTGATCTCGATGGCGCAGCAGAATCCGCTGCATAGCCGGGCATGAGCCGGAGTAGCCGCTCGCAATACGAGCGTGTGTCAGTAGGGCCTTTTCGCCGGAATGGTTGGAAACCTTCTGCAATGCAGCATTTTAAAATTGACTTCGGACCTACCAAAAAAAGACAATGAGCCTGTTCCCTCGGTGCGTTTGTCGAAGCTCAGAGCGTGCCAGGACAGTGGGGTTACCTGATTTTGGCAGGTCGAACCTGAGGACCGGCCAGCGAGGTTCAAGCGAACGCTCCCATATTGCCCAGGGAATGTCCTTTGCAGCCGCCGAGGACCAATCAACAGAAATTGGGAGGACGCATGGAGCCGAAGGCCGCCAGCTTAGACGTACGTGCTGACGACATCCTGGAAGGTGCTGCTGCAATCGCAGAATATCTGTTTGGATCACGGGAGTTTCGACGCAAAGTGTATTATCTGGCCGAGACGTCGAAACTGCCCGTCTTCAGGTTGGGCTCCGTGCTCTGTGCGCGCAAGTCAGTGCTGACAGGATTCATCAAGGGGCAAGAAAAGCAGCCGATCCGATTGCTTCACCTTCGGGCGCAGATCGTTGCACTGACTGGCACCATACGCCAGCTTGAGCAGGCCGGATTCGATACGGCGGAGACGCGACACCTCGTCGCCAGGCGTCGGGCCGAGCTGAAAGGCATGTCGCGCCGGTAAGTTAGGCGCGAGACTTGAGGACTTTTTCCAGGGCCGCAACGAGCTCTGCGCGCTTTTCCTTCGATAGCTTGTCGAGATTCTGCTGACGCCATTTGACGGCAGGCAGATCGGCGGCGGCGGGGATGCCGAGGAGATCCCAATCAGGCTCGCCGCGCTCGAACGATACGAGAAATTTCCGGTGAGCCTCTGGCATCTTACCGACAATTTCTTCGACCAGGGTCTTGCGCGCGGCAACCAGCTCGCCCTTTGAAACGGGCTTGTCCGTCATTCCTTCGAAGCCGTGGAGAAATTCATCACTGATATCTTTTTGTGGCGAGCCAAGTACCTCGAACATCGGCCTGTCGTGACTCAAGAGATAGACGATGAAGGCCTTGCGGAGTTCATCGGTAATTCCCTCATTGGCCAGCAGGTCGCGAATATCGAACAAATCACGTGGATGCTGGCGATCCAAAGCGGCGACAATTTTTCCGCCATAGAGGTCAGCAAAAGAGACCGTGCGAGCCTCAGCGAAACCAAACGCCTCTTCGACGGCGGGAGGCACCGAAGTCACGACCGGCTCGAAGACGCAGCCACGCAGCACGGGCGTGACTTCAATCTTGATCTGGACGTTCTGCGAGCGAACCACCAGTTTGACGATCGTGCCCTCTTTACGGGTCTCATGGACCTGTGCCCCGAGGATCTTCTCTTTAATCTCTGCAACGATGCGCTTCATGGCTGCATCGATGTCGGAAAGGGATTCAGCTCGCGGCGCGACAGGAATATAGGTTAGATCGATATCGACCGAGAGGCGCGGCAGGTCGCGGACGAAAAGATTGATCGCGGTGCCGCCTTTCAGGGCGAAGCATTTCTCTTCGGCGACAAATGGGAGAACGCGCAGCAACAGCGCGACCTGTTTTTTGTAAGCATCAGCGAACGCCATGGAGATCTCCCGGCACCGTTATCTTATAGGTCGGATCGAGAACACCACCTTTGACGAGCATGCGTTTACCATGTCCAAGATCGACGGCTTGCTTGTTAAGCCGTTTGAGCCAAGCATGGTTGTGACGGTCGGCGAAGTAAAAGAAGAGACGCTTCACCTTAACGCTTGCGCAATCCTTCAGGAGTTTTTGCAAGCGATCGGGCCGAAGATTGGCAAGGCCACCGAGTAGAGCATCGACCTGTTCGAAGCTTTCGTTGTTGGGCAATTCGTCGAGCAGCTCGAAAACGGCGCGCTCGGGCGTCGACAGGGTTAGAGGCCAGTCCCATTGGCCCCAGTTCAGTTGAGTTACGTCGCCTCCCCGAAAAGCCGTATCATCGAGCATCTTCCCGGTTTCGACATTCCAGCGGACACTGCTTATGCTCTTCGCGACGGGTTCGTTTTTGAAGAGCCGCCGGTCGTTGTGGTAGACGAACTTCACGGACAGCGGCAGCTTGTTCACCCAGGATGGCGGAGACTTGGGGCCGTAGAGGTGAACGCGAGTCGTCGCTTGCGGCAGGTAGTGAGCGTATCCTTGTAATTCGAGCGCCGTTCGCCCGCCCACGACGAGCGGTGAATAGTTCAGGATGCCCTGCAGGGATATGACGACCTGCTGCCAGCTCAATTCGTAGCGCGGTCGCCGGAAAACCCCGCGGGTTGGCTGTTCGAGCCAGCCACGCGTCACATACAGATGTTGGAGCTGGGTGGAGTAGCCGTGCCGCTTGAGCCAGGCGGAATCCACGACAAGCCCCTCAGGCAGGAGCTTGTCGAGCTGGTTTAGGAGTTGGCCTTTTTGTCTATCCATGATTGATATAATAGCATATTTTCAAACCGAAAGGCTAGTTTGAAATTATCTAAATTTATCAAGCATCAGTTGATTCTGGCGCCATTATCCAAACCATCTACCTTCTACCGGGACGCGTCCTGGATGATGATTCAGGAACAGTTGCGAAACGAACAAATAAAGAACAAATTGACGTTACAAATGCCAAACCCAGCAGGCTCAAGGCAACTCGAAAGAGATGAAAGATGGAAGGCAGTGAATTCAAACCGGACGACCTGGTTCGAGTGAAATCGGGCGGCCCCGTGATGACAGTCGAAAAGGTCGGCATAACCGCAATGCTCCAGAAGAGGCGGTTTGGTGCGTCTGGTTCGAGAAGGTTGGGAACAAGCACATCGCTCAGGAAAAGAGCTTCTCCCCTGTCGTGCTGAGAAGGCCGAGAAGCCGAACAGGGCATTCTCGGTCGGGATCGTCAGGTCCTAAGGTGCGTCATGGCGTTTCGCGGTCTCTTCATCGGCATCGACCGTTATCGATCGAATACGCTTAGGGCAAAGGCAATGCCTGACACGAGCGCATCGGGCGCTCGGAGACCAAGTTGACGAAGATTCGCAAAAACATCCTCAATAGCCAGTTGGTGCCGCGCGATTGTCGGAAAACTATCGCCGGCGAAGCTCTCGAGAAGATCGGCTTGCGCAATGATGTCCTTCTGGCGCGCCGCAATCTCGACCTGAGTCGGCCAGCCTGCGCCATTGCGCACGAAATTGGCGGAGTCTTCGCGAACAATCGTCGCCGCTTTACGCAGCATGTTGGCTAGCGTCGGCGCCTGTTGATCCTCACCACTGATAACGCGAGCCAGCTCCGGCAAATTCCACAGCGTGGACTGGTCGGCTGCGACGACGAACGGGTTGTGGAAGTTGGGCTGGCCAGCCAGTTGTTGAACACGGGCAAGGACATCGGCGTTCGTTGGATGTGGCTCTTGCTGGATTATCGCAAGCCGGCGCCGGGGACCATAGGGGTCCACGAACATCGGTGCGTCGCTGTAGATCAGCGTGAGCAGACCAATGGCGGGGTTCTCCTGTCGGAGACGGTGCTCCCAGACCTTGCAGCGTATATCGACGGTCTGGGGGATCGGGGTGCTATTTTCCCAATTCTGAATGGTCGTCCGGCTGACACCGAGCCGGTCAACAGCGTCTTGCTGGGTCAATCCCAGGCCCTGCCGCCATGCTTTGAATTCTGCTGCGTTGATTTGAAAAGCTCAGAAACTTGAACGTACCTCATAATACAATGAGCTTTTCGAGGACTCTTACTTATCCCGGAGATTATCCACTACTTTCACCGCACACCATGCGGAGAATAACTTGCTTTTGGGGAAATTGGGGTATATATTCTCCGCAAAAGGTGCGGAGAATGACAACCTATATCCATGAGCTGAAGGACTGGCCCCACTTCACCTGGGACGCCTCAAAGCTTGCCCAGAAGCTGGCGGCGGTGCGCAATCGCCAGGGACGTCTTTCGGGGCGTATGGAGGAGCTCGGCATCAGACTCAAGACAGAAGCAAATCTTGAGGCCCTCACCGAAGAAGTCACCAAGTCGAGCGAAATCGAAGGCGAGGTTCTCAGCCGCGAACAGGTGCGTTCATCGCTGGCACGTCGTCTCGGAATCGATATCGGCGCCCTCACCCCTTCCGAGCGCAACGTCGAAGGCATCGTGGAGATGATGCTCGACGCCACTGGAAAGTACAGCACGCCCCTCAGCCCCGAACGGTTGTTTGGCTGGCAGGCAGCCTTGCTCCCCATGGGGCGCAGCGGCATGAACAAGATCACCGTCGGTGCCTGGCGCACTGAGGCGTCGGGTCCGATGCAAGTCGTCTCGGGGCCGATCGGACGCGAGCGGGTACATTACGAAGCCCCCAAAGCCGCCTTGCTGGCCGACGAGATGAAAGCCTTCATTGATTGGTTCAATGGCGAGCAGCAAATCGATGCCGTGTTGAAGGCGGCGATTGCGCACCTTTGGTTCGTCACCATCCATCCGTTCGAAGACGGCAATGGCCGCCTTGCCCGTGCGATTGCCGATATGGCGCTGGCCCGCTCCGAGAACAGCTCGCAGCGCTTCTACAGCATGTCGGCCCAGATCCGGCAGGAGCGTAACGCCTACTACGATATTCTGGAAGCCACCCAGAAAGGTGAACTCGACATCACTGAATGGCTCGAATGGTTTCTTGATTGCCTCGATCGTGCCTTCGATCGCGCTGACACAATCCTGGCGTCAGTTCTTCGAAAGGCCCGCTTCTGGAAGAAGCATGCCGATCAAAGCTTCAACGACCGCCAGCGCGCAATGATCGAACGCCTATTCGAAGGCTTCGAAGGCAAGCTCACCTCGTCGAAGTGGGCGCTGTTAACGAAGTCATCGCAGGACACAGCTCTGCGTGACATTGACGATCTTGTCGCAAAAGGCGTGCTGACCAAGGACGCGGCCGGCGGCCGCAGTACGAGCTATTCGCTAATTGACGCGGATTCTGCTAATCGCTAATCAAGAGATTCGCAGTGGCTGCGCCAAGTTCCGCAGATAACGTGTCATAGATCTTGACGAGGATCTTACCATCCCCCGGCGCTTCTTCCCCGGTTGAATGCCGAAACGCCTTAGTTGTTTCTGAAGAGCTTGGTTAGGCCCCGCTTCCCGATTCAGCAGATAGCATCACTGCATCGGCTCCATCATAGATGGCGGTAGCGACATCTGAGATTTCCGCCCGCGGCGGAATCGGCCCAGCCACCATGGAATCCAAGATTTGCGTTGCGACGATGACGGATTTTCCGGGTGCGCTTGAGGGGCACCGAGCCGCGAGACGGAGAAATCGTTGCGCAAGTGGTTAACACCACGCGATGGAGGCTATTGGCAAAGTAAATCCTGCTTTGAACCGATCCATGACCACCATTGTTTCAATGCGCTTTATGTCTGAACTTTCGTCTGTAAGGCGCCGGGCAAACCGCTCGTAATCTTCCATATCGTTTACGGTAACTAGCAAGACGAGGTCAGCCAGACCTGTAACATAGAATGCGCTCATCACTTCAGACATCTTGCTAATTTGCCTCTTTAGACGATCAACGGTATCGGCACGCGCGCGCTCCAAGGAAATGAGAACCACTGCGGTCACATTACGCCCAATTGCTTTTGGAGAAATGATGGAAACGTCGGCCTCTATGACACCCGTCGATCGAAGGCGCTTCAGCCGACGTTGAACTCCGGATGCGGATAGGCCGACCTTCCCTCCAAGTTGTTCACTACAGAGGCGATTGTCTCGTTGGACGAGATCAAGAAGACGAAAATCGATCTTGTCGAGTTGCATCACTGCCTCGCGGCCAGTGGATTGCGATCGCGTCGGGGAAGCAGACGCCTGCGCCGCTTGTCCTGACATTTTCGCCTCCTCACTACGCCGCCTAGCTGTTGAACGATCGATTTCTCCCGCTGTCATTTGTCTTGGAACACCTATTAGGAGCCCAGCTCTTTGCGATACATCGAAGACAGTTGGTGCGGCGATCTCCCCTCCGACGGGGCTCACCGAACTCGGACGCGACCGCCCTCTCGAGGATGTCGCCGGGCGGGGCCGATGTTTCTATCGATGCGCGCCCCGGACCCGAGAACATATGCCCCGACGAGCGTGGTAGACGGTCAAGCTCGGGAGGCGACGGCTTTTTGCTCCTGATCAGCGGAAAGCACTATTGCGTTGACGGTGCGATATGCGAATACGATGGCGGGACCGATTGTTATGCCTGCCCCGGATAAATTCCGCGCATCGGCGACGTCATGTCATTGCCGCAAGCATAAAAACCCTGGATTGCGTTGCCTTGTTCATCCAGGACGTTTCCGTAACTATCCGTCGCCAATCCGGTCGCCGTGCCAAGCGTTGCCGCAACGATCGGCAGCGCAACAAACGGTCCGTTTTTGATTGGTCCAAGATTTGGATTTTTTCCGACGGTCGGATCGCCGAGCGTGCGATTAAAACCCGATTCCCCACGCTTAAAGAGGGGATCCCGTCCTTGGGCAGCGTGCCCGTTGTGTTCCTCGATCGTCTTTTGAAGCAAAGGGGATCTAGTCCCAGCTGCTCTGCGAGCTCAGAAATCGTTTCACCTGCCTTGACGTAGCCAAGGCGGAGATATTTTCCGATGCTCAAGGTCCAGGGCCATGGCAGTAGGTGTCCCATGCCCCTCAATCGAACGAACTGGTGATCGCAGATGAAGTAGAATCGCTTATCTGCTGGATAGCCGTTTTCAAACATTGCCAGGCAAATATCGTGATACGAATTCGATTCGTTGACGAAGCGTCTGACATTTGGACCGACAGCAGAGACCCCAGGACGGCCGCGGTCGAGCCAGGCGTATGGCACAACCTGCGAGCCGCTGCCGCGTTTCAGGATCGAAACCGGGGTCCAGAAGCCCGCCGATGCGACATCTTTGTCGATGGCGGCCCCGAGCATAGTTGCAAGCCCAATGCCGTCACCGTTAACATCGGCGTGGGCCAACGTAACATCATGCTGGTGTGCACCACCGAGGTGCGTTCTCAACTGCGCGTTCCGGGCAAAGCCGCCAGTTGCGAGAACGACACCACGTGAGGCGCGCACGCGGATGCCAACGTTGATCCGCTTGATAATGGCACCCGTGACGCGTCCGCCTTCCTTCGTGAGTTCGACCGCTGGAGAAGATGGCCAAATTTCTACGCCGTACTCGCGCAGGCTCACCAGCAGCCGCGCGATCAAGGCATTCCCGCCGCTGAGCTCAGTACCACGCCTGAAGCTGAGCCGATCCCGCGCATAGCGGCTCAGGCGAGTTAAGACGTGTTTGAGCGACGCAACAGATGGGAGTGGGTTGAGAAAGCTTCTCACCTCACTCGATGAGATCATCATGCCCCCGATCACAAGCCGAATGGGATCACCAATCAAATCGAAGTCCTTGCCTAGAAGCCGCCCATCATAGGGGGCGGGGCTCAGTGCCCGTCCCTTATCAGCGCCGCCAAGCTGGCTCGAGTGATAATCGGGCGTAGTGGCCAGGGTAAACTTGACACTCGTGCCGTTCTCGAGCGCGGTTAGCGCCGCCGGGCCGTCTTCAAGATAAGCATCAATGAATTGCGCACGATAATGAACGCCGAGTTCGTGCTGCGGGTATGTCCTCGCATTGGCGATGGTGTCATCGATTTTAGCCGCGCGCGCCTGAGCAGAACAAGGAACCCAGATCATGCCATTCGACAGGGCCGTCGTTCCGTCAAGTCGCGGAGATTTCTCGCATACAATGACGCGCAGTCCGGCCTTTGCCGCATAGAGCGCCGCCGACAGTCCAGCCGCGCCGCTTCCGATCACGAGGACATCTGTCTCCCAGTCTTGATCCGCCCTCGTCTCTCCTTTGGAGGCGAAAGCGATCGTGTCCGGCTTAGCTCGGTCATTTGGTGCGTTCATGCGGCCTCGCTGCACGTTGCAGTGAACATCAATGAGTTTGCGGAAGCGGGACAGCCTTGAATTCCGCCGCCGCTGTTTTCACTGCCCGCTCAATTGGAATTCTGTCGATCGAGGATGCGCCAACAAAGCCGACACACTCGGTCGTCCGATAGACCTCGATCGTATCTTCAGGCTCGGCAATTGCCCCACCATGGCAAAGCGAGAGGACGTCCGACCGGATGCTTCGCGCCGCCGCGTTGATCTCATTGATGCGCCGGATCGCCTCCTTAAGGGATTGCCCCTCCTCATGACCGACCAGCCCGCCGCGCGTTGCGCCGACATGTGGGACCATGCAGTCGGCCCCTGCACTTGCCATCGCTTTGGCGTCTTGAGGGCTTGCGACATAGGCAAGCGACGTCCTTTCAGCAATCTGCTTCAAGAGTTCCGTGGGGTCTTCGCATCTGCTGGTTTGTCGCCGTCATCCCTCCTAGTGCCAATGTCGATCAGGATGGTCTTGCGGCCGCACGCCTCGATAATATTCGCAAGGTAAGACGCCTCGCGGCCCTTGGTATCCAGCGTGGCCACGATCGCGACCGCATCCGTAGTCGCGGATCCAGTCGCCAGTTTGGACAGGTTACCATCACGGGCCGACCTCTGGTCGTCCGTACAATGGTGAGACACGATCTTCCTCCCAGAACCATTCCTAACAACAGGTGGTCTAGACCCGGCTCTACCCGGGTATAAGATCGGTGAGGCGTCCAAATGGGTAACATTGGGTAGAAACGTTGAGCGCGAGTGTTCCCGGCAAACTTACCACACAGATGTCGGACATAGCTAAAGGCGGACAATTGCAAGTCTACGCACGCTCTTTGCGCAGCCTTCCAGAAGGCTCCCTGCTGGTCATGGCGATCCTGCCAATCCTCGACTGGAACGACTGTCGTTTGCGAGACTTGGTAACCCTCGACCAGGCAACGTCCGCTCCTCATGTCTATGCGGCGATAATCATGATCGACCCGTTCGCTTGCTGGGAGGATATGGCCGTATCGTTGAGGGATGCCGACATCAGCGGCGTCGCCAATTTCCGCCCGCATTTATGATCGAGCGGTCGGCGGAGGGCGTACCTGTTGACGCCGGACAGGAGCTCGAACTTCCGGGATGGAATGGTTCATAAAGCGATTTGGCTCCCATCTGGACGGACTCATCCATCTACCAGCAGAGGCTCTTACACGGACGATGAGCGAGGAGAGGTCCGGCACGATATATCCTAATAGACGCAGAACTGTACGTTTCGTACCGCAATGGAAGCGCCAATGACCCACCGTCACCCGCGCTTCACACGAACGCTGAATCGGCCAAATAGTCCGACCGTAGAACGCGGACATCACTTGTGAGATTCGATCGAGCTAATTAGTTTTTGGCCATCACGTCCTCGCATCCAGCACCGGCTCAGCGACTCGATCGAAGCCGCGTTCCAGTTAGGCGGTGTCCGCCAAAGAATGTTGCGAACGAAGAAGTCCACGAGCTTTAGTTCGCAGTAATTGCCCGGCACTCCGTGGTTCGCGTTCGGCACCACAAGCATGTCGAAGAATTTTCCTGCGTCGATAAGACGGTCGGCAAGCTGGAAGGTGGATGATGGATCGACGTTTTCATCCAGTTCGCCGACAATCAGCAACAGCTTACCTCGTAATCGGTGCGCGTTGTCGACGGCGGAGGATTGTGAATATTCGATGCCGACCGGCCAGCCCATCCACTGCTCATTCCACCAGATCTTGTCCATTCGGTTGTCATAGCAACCGCAATTGGCGACCCCAACCTTGTAGAACTCAGAATGGAAGAGGAGTGCGCTCACCGCATTCTGACCACCGGCGGACGCACCAAAAATGCCAAGGTTTGAAATATCGTACCACGGATAGTTTACGCTCGCCGCCTTGTGCCACAGGATTCGGTCGGGAAGCCCACCGTCCTTCAGATTTTTCCAGGCGACGTCGTGGAACGCTCGCGAGCGGTTGTTCGTCCCCATTCCATCGATCTGTACAACGACGAATCCAAGTTGCGCGAGCGGCTCGGCCGATGCTGAGAATGACTTCGGAACGAACGAACCGTGAGGGCCAGCATATATTCTCTCAACGACCGGATATCGCTTGGTTTGATCGAAATTAATGGGAAGGTGAATGACCCCCCAAATATCAGCCTCGCCATCTCTCCCCTTCGCATGAAAGCTGAGCGGCGGCGTCCAGCCAGCGGCCACGAGCTCCGAAATGTCGGCGCTTTCGACCTGCATGAGCTCCGAATTGTCAGTGGTTCGATATAAGACCAGGCTCGGCGGAAGATCGATTCGTGAACACAGGTCTACATAGTATTGGCCATCTGGCGAGAACTCGATGTGATGATTTGCCGCTCGAGGGGTGAGCGCAGTCAGGTCCGTCCCGTCAAATTCGATTCGGTAGCCATGGATGAAGTAAGGATCTTCGCCTGCGTTCATTCCGCTCGCGCCAAACCAGATCCGGCGGGTCACCGGATCGACAAAATAGACCGTGCGGACCACCCACTTGCCTTTGGTGATCTGATTTTTAATCTCGCCGGTTCGGCCATCGAATAGGTAAAGATGCTCGTATCCGTCGCGCTCGGACGCCCAGATGATCTCCTTCCCGTCTGCAACGTTAAACTGAAAGATTTTGCCAGCGCACTCTTGGTCCATGTTCAGCGGCTGATAGTCGACGAAGGTCTTGCTGCACTCATCGATCAGCGAGCGGACTTCTCCGGTGGCTGCCACCACTTCTAGAAGGCGATAGAGCTGATGGCCTCGTTGATTATACTTAAAAGTGAAACCTCGACTGTCCTCCCACCACTCGATCGGCGAAAGTTCGTAAGGATTTCGGAATAGACTGTTGTCGAGTTGGATCTCGCGACGGCTGCCGATCTCAAAGAGCACCGGGTGTGATACTGTCAACAGGTCGCCAGGCTTAGGATACGTCATGGTCCGGCGCCTCGGATGAAGCTGGTCGGTCGGCGACGATTCGACGAAATGAATTTTACGCTCGTACCCGGGGCGGAACCGGTATCCCGCAAGATAGCGCGAGTTCGGAGACCACCTCAGTGTGGACAACGCGTAGTAGTTGCTCTCGGATCCGTCCCAGGTCAAGGGCATGTCCTGCGAGCCATCCTTGCTGCACAGGAATAGATTGTGCCTATTGATATAGGCCAGCCATTTACCATCAGGAGATGCGCTTTTTTCCTTCGGATCATTTTCTACCGGAGGGCTGCCATAGGGGTTCTCCTCATGGACTTTGGATGAAGCGTTCTGGGCTAGACAGGTGTAGCTCACAAGATCGCAGCTCCACCTGGTGCTATCGATCTGGAAGCTGATCTCGCGACCATCGCTAGCCAGGTCAAAGCGACGAAACGGCAGATTGTCAGCGTCGCAATGCCTCTGCGTTGCTCGGGTCAGGGCGGCAGCCAGCTTATCATGATCAAAGGCCAGCTGTTTTGCGCCCGTGACAGCGTTCACGATGATGAATTGGCGCCGGCCCCTTACCCTTCGGCAATAAGCAAAGGCCTCACCATCTGACACCCAGAACGGCACGTCCGCGACATTGACCGTGAGCTGACCATAGTAACCGTTGATCGAGAGCGCTCGTTCGTAATCCGCTACCTGCAGGATCTCGTGTCCAAAACTATCTTTCCGGCGGTCCACGGCTTCCTCCTCATCTGAGCTAACGGAGCGATCGTTAAGGTGCCCCGTATACGAAAGGAGCAATAAGGCTCGCTGATAGCGTGCGGCTAAGTCGCGGGCCCAAAGATCGCCAGTGCCCTTCTCAATCCCCCTTGAGCTCCGTCCAAGTCATCCTTGCAGAAATGATGCCATCGAAGCTGCAGGCGTTATTACGTTGTTATCTGATCCCCCTTGTCGGCTAGAGAAGAACAGTAACACGAACACGAATGTGTAAAATCAAACACAGACTAGGAGTCGGCAGTAGCGGCAGGCCGAGCGAATAACGTTAGGCAGCGGTCATCTCCCCGCAACCGTGATTCCTCGAGAAATATGAACTTGCTTCGGACGCGAATGCGAGGGCATACAAGCACACGCGACCTCGCACATTTGCGCCACAGCACGCGGCTTCAAGTGGCAGGTAGTTGCCAGAACCACTGAGCTGGATGTCGCTGCGGTCTCGTGGACATTTGTTCGAAGGACATCCCAGGTGTGTTTGATGCAACCTTGGCTGAATTGCTTCAATCCTGTCGCGGGCGCTACTCTTGCCGCGGGCGACGCAGAAGCGTTTCCACCAGAATGCCATGGACCGCCCCAGGAACATATCTCCTTGAGAAAGCTGAACCCGAGCGCCTTTGCCCGTAAACTCGCTAACGAGGTGACGATTGGTTATGTTCGTGTCTCTCACGCTGGGGCACTGTCAGTTTTCGCCTGCTGCAAGACTGCTGCAATGGTTCGACCTGCGCAGCTCCGGAACATTCCCGACCGAAAAACGAAATGGAGAGAGGCTGGTGAGAATTGGAATGCCTTCGTCAACTCGGTACTCAACGACGATGCGCTGAAGCAATGGACCCAGGAGCAATTCCTGGCGAGCGTCTTCGGGCCAACGCAAGACTGAAAATACCCCGGAAGTACTGGAAGAATGCCAATCCAGAATGAAATTTCGTGAGACCAGCCAGCGCGACGATTAGAAGGGCAACTTAATAAAGCGCGCCGTGGCTCAGGCCGCGGCGGAATTTTTGGCCTGAAACCGACACAGGAAGTCCGCCGCCCGCTGGGCATTGGACGAGGTCTTGAAGATCGCGCGTTTGTCGTTCTTCGGCACCTTGATCTAAGAGGGCATATGGGAAATGTGCCCCTCCCTCACACCTCCGGTGTCAGGCCGAGACGATCGGCGGACAGGAAGGCCGCGCCAAGCTCTGCGACTACCCCTTCCATGGCATAGCCTTCATCGCCGAAGCGCTTGCGGCCGAACTCGCGATTCAGATGGCTCTCGTGGCGGTATGTAGTGTCCAACGCTAGTCATTGCGCGCGTCGCGGCAGAAGTGGAAGTACGTGGTCCTCACCTTTTCAGGTCGTGCCCCCCCAGCCCGGCAACCGCAGTGTTCTCCCTGGGCGCTGGTCTGTCCGTATCCTCAGATGCAACGATGACGAACAAGATTGACGCTTATTATCCGGTTTCCGACTTGCAGAAGGCAACGTGCTCTGATGAGTCGCGCCCGAATGGCGCATTCCTGCGCAGAGCGATTGAAGCTTTCGGAGTGGCTATTCACTGCTATCAGCGCCTCCATGACGAACACCGTCAATTTCAAGACGACTACGATATGCAGTGAAGGATTCAATCTTGCAGCGCCAGGTAAAATTTTTGATCAACACCAATGCCACAGCCACTCCGAGCTGGACATTCACCAGAGTTACCGTCAACCCTAGCGGCAACTTCCTGAGCTTGGATCGCACGAGGACAAACGATCTGACGATTACGCTGGGACCAGCCGTTCCGGGCGTCGTGGAAGCAACAAGAAATGGTCGGAGAATTGCGATGGCAAGCCGCGTGCCTGACAGGCGCGCCGCTGACCTGCATCTCTCTGCTCAGATCGCGAACGGCATCGAAACCGGAGTGAGAAACGCACTAAATCGCTAGCTTGGGATATTTTCGAAATGGCCAAAGCACGGAAACCTAAATCTCGTCCTGTCGTCCCGGAGGGCTTCAACCGGGCTAGGACGCTGACTGAACCCGAGGCTCATGCGTTGGTTGCGCGCACAGCCGCATCGATGGCTCTCCCCCATACATCTGTGTCCCGGCCGGTCCTCCGCCCGCACCCTGCCTACGATATCGTCGCGCCCCGAAAACCGGCGCGTATAGCATCCCTCTCTTTGGCGAAGTTATCGATTGTGCGGTCTGGCGAGCTGGCGGGATAGGCGCTGCCGCCGTACCTTAAGACTATGTCCGCGCCAACGAATTCTCGGCGTTGCCTCCCTCGCAAGTCATTTTGCGCACACCTGACCATAAGTGCGCAGCTCCCAAGTCCAACGGACGAAATGAAGCTATTTGGTCTTCCAGGAAAGCTAGGAATAGCTGCTTCACCTAGCAAGCTGTTGAAAAAGGTGCTCGCCGCCGACCAGCGACCGTGATTCATTGGCTCCGACGAGATTCGGAGATGATGCGTGCGCGGCGGCGACAATCGAACGGGCGAGCTGTTCAGCTACGTCGACCTGGAGGCGCGGGTGCGGCGTGACCATCCGCTGCGAGCGATCCGGACGATCGTGAACGAGGCGCTGTCGACGCTAGAGCGGGAGTTTACAGCCCTCTATTCGCCGATTGGGCGGCCGTCGATCCCGCCGGAGAAGCTGCTGCGGGCGATGTTGTTGCAGGCGTTGTATTTGACCCGCTCGGAGCGGCTTCTGATGGAGCGGCTGGAATACGACCTGCTGTTCCGCTGGTTCGTCGGAATTGGCGTCGACGACGCAGCCTGGGATCATTCGGTGTTCTCGAAGAACCGCGACCGGTTGCTGGAAGGCGACATCGCTGCCAAGTTCCTGGCGGCGGTGCTGGCGCAGCCCAAGGTGAAGAAGTTGCTGTCGAGCGATCATTTCTCGGTCGATGGCACGCTGATCGAGGCCTGGGCCTCGATGAAGAGCGTGAAGCCGAAGGATCGCTCTGGCGAGCCGCCGGCGCAAGGCGGCGGGCGCAATGCCGAAGCGGACTTCCACGGCCAGAAACGTTCAAACGACACCCATGCTTCGACCACCGATCCGGATGCCAGTCTCTGCCGCAAGGGAAAGGGCAAGGAGACGAAGCTGTGCTTCATCGGGCATGGGCTGATGGAGAACCGCCACGGCCTGCTGGTCGACGCCTGTCTGACGCGGGCCGACGGGCATGCCGAACGGGTGGCCGCGCTGCACATGATCGAACCCCGTGCCGACCGGCCAACAGCGATCACGCTTGGCGCCGACAAAGCCTACGACGCAGAAGACTTCGTCAACGAGCTGCGCTCGATGAACGTGACGCCGCATGTTGCGCAGAACACCAGCGGCCGCAGCTCTGCGATTGACGGGCGAACGACCCGGCACGGCGGCTATGCCGTCAGCCAGCGCATCCGCAAGCGCATCGAGAAGGCATTCGGCTGGATCAAGACGGTCGCCGGACAAGAGAAGACCCGATTCCGTGGCCGTGAACGCGTCGGATGGGCCTTTACCTTCGCTGCCGCCGCCTACAATCTGGTGCGGCTGCCCAAGCTGATCGCGGAGGCCGGCTGATGACCAAGGTGCCCGGCTATGCCAAGGCCTTTGCTGGCCGCTGGCGCATCGTCGAAATGGACAACTGGGACAGCGACTTCCTCGACCTCGTCGAACAGGCGCATCTCACCTTCAAGGGCAAGTCCGACGGTGAAATTGCCTTCGGTGCGCTGAAAGGCTTCCTCGATGTCCGCTACGGCGCGCGAGACGGTTCGGCCTGCGCGGAGTTCTCATGGGAGGGGCACGATGAGAATGACCCCGCCTGCGGTCGCGGATGGGCTATGATCGGCACTGTGGGGAGGCTCGTCGGCCACTTCTACATACACAATGGCGACGATTCAGCCTTCGTTTGCGAACGCGGCTGAGTTCTTCAACAGCCTGCTAGGTCGCCGCGCGGCGCTGCATTCACTGATGACATCTGGCTAGGAAGATATCGCTCTTGATCGAACAGCTGGAGCTTAGCTTGGCTGCGCGAACCTTTCGTATAACTCGACAGTCGGAGCGAGTGTGGAGCGGAGGGGAGAATGTCGGATTGGTTGAAGTATTGGGCGATGATCGCGCTTTAAGCCGTTGACGCCCCCTGTTGGCTTTAATCGTGGCGTGAGCCCACTTACCAGCGCGAAAACAACCGCTGAAGCGATAGCTCGCGTTTGACGATCCGGATCTTGCGGCAGCCGACAAGTTCCGCCTTGAGCAGTCAACGGACAACAAAGAGGTACAAACTCTCATTCAGCAAGTCATGAACGATTCCAGCAGAATCGCAGCAGCGTCATGAAAGGCGGCTAAAGTTAATCACCATCTTAGGTGAGCTTCGAGCTTCTGCAACGCAGCCAGTCTTTCCTCAATTCACGGAGCGAAGGCCGCCGCAAGATCTCAGTCAGCAACACTTGTCTCCACATCTCTTCTTCGGATAGTTGCAGGCGTCGCCGCTAAAATCGGGACCGAATGCCTCCCATGTAGTGCCTGTAAACCTCATCATCCGAGCTCCCCTTATCGGCGATAAGTCACTCTTGCTTGTATTTAGAGTCGAGCGGTATCCCTCGATCGGGTACAGCGGGAGATCAATGCTCAAATTGAGAGGCCTCAACTTAAGAAAACCATTCGAGCACAGTCGTCAAAGCCCACGGAGATGGCGCTGCTCTGGTGCAGCAATCAAGACGCCAACGGTTACACGTCGGAGCGCAAAGACTTTATCCTGGCCGCCATCGTGCCATGGCAGGAGAAGAATTGGCTGACGCGGAAGGTAGGCCATTTTAGCCGCAACCCTTTACTTGTCATCCCTGCCACTGCGTTTGTCGAGCAATGCTCGCCAGCGAAGGCGTATGAGGCGCCGCCCCAGCTTAACAAGTCGAATGGTTCGGCTGCGCAAATCGTCTGTTTTCCAGGCGCGCTCGGCAAGACGATGACTTCCAAACAGGCCTTGCGCGATTTGGCGATAGCTATTTCCTTCCTGCCATCCATCCACTGCCCGCAACGCCAGGATCAGCCGACGCCGCTTCAAAGCAGGCAAAGCAAGTGGCGGCTCGCCGAGCGCCCGACGCTCAAGGGCAAGCCAAAATCGACGTGCGGCTCCCAGCCGAAGCTCGAAATCGGCATCGAGCGGCAGATCAACGACGACAGCATATCCGCTCGCCGGAAGCTCTCTTAGCCAAAGGCGATGCTTCGTGCCCCCGAGCGGCACGATCGCATGCCATCCATCCGGCGCACGACGAAGCTCGCTGCCCGGCAGATTGTCGAAATCGAGCTGATAACTTTCGGGCGCAATGCGGTTGGCCGCCCGCACAGCCAGTACCGTCGGCAGCACCTCAGGTGCCCAAAAGATTGCTTGCTTGTCGAAAGTCTTTTGCGGATCAGCAGGAAAACGAAAGCCCCCACTTGCGTCGGAACTGGCCCGCCGCTGCGCTTGAACGTTCGCGGCGAGATAGCCGCTGATAATCCTCTTGGTAGTCGCGATCCCGGCGCAGCCACTCCCAGGCCAGGTCGGCAGCATCCGCCTTCTTCAGGCCGCTGTACGCTTCCTCAGATCTCCAGTCAGTATTCGGCATCGCACCTTTCCCGCACAATCTTCAGACGCGGCGAAATGCATCCGATGATTGTGGCTCTTTCCGGTGCTTGCTTGTCGTGCGCGCGCCTTGCACGCACTTAATCGATGGAATGATCAACTTTTACGATCGCGACGCATTCCGGCGCCCCTGACCTCCGCGCTGATCATTGCTTTGGCCAACCGCTACGTAGCAGATCGCGATAGCCGTGGTGCGCTAGCCACTTGGCCCGCGTCAGATGACTTTCGAATGTGCGGCGCGCACGATCCGGTTCAGCGGTGGGATCAAGCCCAAGCACAATTCGCGCGATTTCGCGCCAATCTGCCTTGTCCGCGTCCGCATCAAGAAGTCGCATATAGGCAACAGCATGCGCCTTGTCATATGACGTGAGCTCGTCGACGTTGGGCGCCAATTCTGCGATCTTCGGCTCGGCTGGCACTGCCTGAAACTCCTACCCAGCTGAAAAATCTAGTGAAATCAGACCAACGATAACTACTTTGAGGTCGTTTTGGTACCTGCCCAATGGTCGCACGCCAACCTCCTTTTCGCGCTGAGATGGCAATCGCATATTGGCTCACATTGACCTGGTGGCTCCATCCTGCGCTTTCCCTTGTTCATCGCAATCCATACCGGAAGGGATTGCAGATGTGCCCTACAACTAGGTTGTCCTTGCTGTTCCTGGCGGAAGGCATGGTGGTTCATGGTGACAGGCCCGCTCGCACTTGTGAAAGGCAATAACCAGAACCAGCGAACTGAGAATATTCGTTTCCCTTTCGAGCCACAGTTGAACATTCGTCCTACTAATCGCGCTCCCGGGTAAACGCCGCAGGCAATCTCTGAGCGCGATTCCCTCTTTGCCGCTAATGGCAAGCTATTGCCCCACGAGAACGCTTGTGATGGTCAACGAGAAGACGACACGCGCTAGCTGCGTCTGCATCTCACCGTTGCCTGATTCCTCGAAGCAATTGGGGAGGACGGCCACTGCTCCTGCGAGCCTATCGTAATAGTCTGGCTATAACCAGTGGTTTCATAATCATCGGAATGGCTGCCTCTGCGCATGAATGCTCGTGCGCTTGTGGTCTGGAATGTGCGCCGGATCCGCGTAGAGCGCGGCATTCCGCAAGAGCAATTGGCCTATGATGCCGGGATCGACCGCTCATACATGGGGCGCATTGAGCAGAAGAAAGACAACCCAACCATTGATCTCCTGGACCGTATCGCCGTGACCTTGGGTATTCCGAATTGTTCGCTGAGCCGGTCAGGGGTGCGATGCCCCCAAGCCGATGCCTAGAGGACGCAAACCGGCCCGCCCCTGTCGGAACAGGACGCAATTATTGTGGGAGCCATGTTTCAGCTAAGGAGGGGAGGGAGCGAGCCGGAGCGGCGCACGTGCTCCCTTCGATCTACAGCCGACGATTCTGCTCTCCTGCTCCAGCCCATGTCGTCCCAGCAGGGTTCCGCCTAGCGCCCCCAGGGCAGCCCGTCGTAAGGCCGAGCATCTTCAAAATGAGGGCTTGCGCCGCTCCGAAGAGTCTCTTTGGAGCTGTGGTCGGTTTGTCGGCTGGGGTTCGGGTGATCGCAACGCCAAAACCAAGAGAGGTCCGCAAGGGCATGGAGGGACTTGCTACCCTGGTGCGTAAGAGCATGAGACTCCGTCGTCCAGAGTTGTCGGTCGGAGGATCAAGCTAGCGTGCGGCTCGAGGACGGGACATTTCCGTTGGCCGAAGATCGGGAAGCTGTGGTGCCCATGCAGGGGCGCAATTTAGGCGCTCCTGGAAAGGCTCGACTGGCCGTTTGTTTATGGGACCCGTAAGACGCCGGCACAATCGCGAGCGGGATAGTTTCAGCCGGCGCCGGGCGCTGTGAATCAAGGCCATCCGACGCGTCGCGAGATGGTGGCGAGTATGGTCTGAATTGGGTGTGAGCTAGGCTGGGGCCTGACTATCCCGATGCGATGAAGGGGATGCTGAGCGAGAGCCAACGCTAGCGCTAGATCATCAAAAATGCAGCGTCATCGGTTTGACCGGCGAGCAGAGACGATGCCTGAAGATCAATGCTGTTGGACCTGGAAGAAGCCTACCAGGTGGCAGCTGCGCCCGTTGGCCGGTCTGGCGCATAAGAAGGCCGGCTCCGCTCGACATCGCAGGGCCGCAACTTAGTGTTAGGTCTGCCGGCGTCTTATGAATCCGGGAGATGCGGAGAATGTCAGGCAGCCTTTGCGGCCCTTGATTTTGGCCGCTTCACGTGCCGTACGCGGGCGTCAATCGCAAGCTGGTCCATGGCCCAGTGAGGACTGCCGATTTTGCTGACAGGGTACGGCTCAGTCGCGCGATTGTCCCAGATTACGACGTCGCCTGATTTCCAGTTCCAGCACAGGGTGTTCTGCGGGGCGGTGAGATAGGATTGCAGCCGTTCAAACAGTCTTTGGCTGGGGTAGCGCTGCAGGCCGACAAAGTCCTTCACGAAACGACCGAGCGATAGCATGCGTTCGCCGGTCTCGGGATGAACACGAACAATCGGATGTGTCGTTTCGTAGATCGCTCCAGTGGATACGCCACACCAAGGCCGCTTGTTGGATTCGGTGGCGCTTCCTGTCGCAGTGAGATCAGATGCGACGAAGCTCACAGCCCAGAGGTTATCTGCGAGCATCCGCAGGGGATCGGGAAGATCAAGATAAGCGGCCGCCTTGCTCGACCAAGCAACGTCGCCGCCAAAAGGCGGGACCGCTGCGAGCCGCAGCACCGAAATGCCTGTGGCTACCCGCTCATCGTTCATCTGGTTGCGATCACTGCAGGCGCGATCAGACAGCTCCTGCCGGATCGTTAAACCACCCATTGTGCCCGCCATTGTGGGATTCGGTATCAGCGAGCCGAGCCGGAGCACAAAACGCTGCTGCTGTGCATCGTCGAGATGTCCCTGATCACGGAAAAAGATGACCTTATGCTCTAGCAGAAGCCGGTTGAACGCGACGATGACATCGTCAGGCAAATCGTCCGACAGCGCAATGTTCTTGATTTCGGCACCAAGCCGGCCCGCGTACTTGACGATGTCTGCTCGCGGAATGACATTTTCAACAGCCATTGTTCCACTCATGACGGCGCCTCTTTCTGTGGATGTCTAAACAAGCTCAGTGGTGGTCGCGTCCGGCGACAAACCCGGCAGAACAAGCTTGATGCTACAGCCCCGAATTGTCTGAGCATGGGTCACCGCGCCGCTCAATTAGACGACTGAATTCTGAAGGACACTCGCACATGAGACCACCAGATCGATTTACAGGCTGATCAACAATGCAGATCATAGACGCAATCCATGTCCCGTCCATGAAATGAAACCAGCTTTCTTTTTGAGCTCGCGCAACGTTCGCCTCTTCCCAGAACTCATGCTTGGAAAATCCTCGAACAACGACTTCGTCGTACCTCATTCATCCCGCAAGGCCTCATGCGCAGGATGAAGATTAGAACGGGTTCGCGGCATGCACCCGCGAAGCGGATAGGACCCACCGCCTCGAAAATGAAATCTACCTCAAGCTGTATAACATCTTTAAAACTACTTCAACGGGCCCCCAATCATATTTTTGCGAATTGGAGTTGTTCAATGCGCGTCGTTTCATCAGCTGATCACTTACTGTCATGCCTTGGACTAGCGGAAGAAGCGCAAAATAAGCAGGCTGCAACCTCCGATGCATCTTAACAACGGACTTAATCCCTCGATTTTCGAAATTTGCGCTCGGCACGAATGCGTCGTCCCCGTGATGCCGTGTCTTTCGTTCTACCCGGAGACGTAGATTTTCCTTACGGCGTGCATGCCGCTTGGCTTCGCGGCCGTTGAGCACGCACATCGAAACAGAGCGCCCACGGCCAGGAATATCGCTCCGAAGGCGCCTTTGCGTTCTCAGACTGCAAGCCGCAAAATCCGGCTGCCTATCTTGCCTCACTATGAGCGAAACGACACTGAAGGGCGGTCGGATTTCAGATCATAAGCCAGGGATGTAGCTTCTTCATGAACGCTCTCTCTTGTCCTTGGCTTGAGATCGAGTGCTCGCCAAGACTAGGCGCGACGTCGACCTCACCGCGGGGCCACCCGCGCGCGAGGTTCGCGTGTGCAACATTCGGCTTTGCCTTCATCGCAATCGCAGCGATAAAGATGGATACATAGCGACTCGCTCTTGCACATCACACCAGTTTTGGAGCCATCCCCTCGCCGGCCATGCAGGCTTAAATGCCGGCTCCGATGATCTCCTTGTCAGATCAAAGAGCACTTTCGATTCCTGGCTGAATGTGCCGGTCCGCTTGTCTGAGCTCAGCGAACTGGCGGAACATGACAAACAGCGCGATCATTCCGGCGCCCAGCTCAGCGATGGCTTGACTGGCCAACACTCCGCTAAAGCCCGATATGACAGGGAATAACAGTACGGCCGGTATGAAGAGATATCCATGCCTCGCGAAAGACACAACCGCGCTGAGGCGTGCTCTGCCGAGCGACTGAAGCATTGTCGTCACGAAACACTGAATACCGAAGAGTCCAAAAAACAGATGAAAGATGATGCAGGTCGAGACGGCAATTTCGGTGACCTTATCGCTATCGCTGAACAACCTGACCAACGGCCGGACAAAAAGCATAACGGCTGTGGAATACGCAAAGGAAAGCGCAACCGTGATGGATAGCATGAACTTCGCGACCCTCAGTACACGGGCAAGGTCGCGGGCGCCCCAACCAAACCCCAGGACAGCTTGAGAGCCGATACAAAAACCCGTGATAGGCAGCGCCCCGATTGTCAGGATTCTTACAGCTATTCCCACCGCCGCGACGAACTCGTCACCGAATCGAGCAGCGGCTCCGTACAAGAACATACCGGCAAGAGCAGATAAGATACTTGTCGCGGTCGCCGGCGCCCCAATGAACGCGAGCTCTCTGATGCGATCTACCCGCAACGAGACCTGAGAGATTCTGACGAAGACAGTGCCCCACCCCTTGGTAAAATATCCGATGTAGAGGCTTATCGCAGCGATCTGAGATAGGAGCGTTGCTAGGGCCGCGCCTCGCACACCCAAGTCCAGCAAGAATATAAAAATGGGATCAAGCAAGGCGTTCAATATGAAAGCGCTCAGCATCGTCCACATACTGAATCGTGTGTTGCCTTCAGCTCTTGCGATGAAGCCGCTGACAATATTTAGGAGCATCAAAGTGGACCCCGGCAAAAGGATCGTGGCGTAGTCGAGCGCGATGGGAAGGATGGTTGGACTTGCCCCGAGTGCGACGAAGATGCCTCGTAGGCCCAGAAGCAGTCCGACCGTCATGATCACTCCGATCGGAGCGGCGAGCGCGAGTGCCGTACTCGCACCTCGACTAGCCTCCAAGTCATTACCAGCACCAAGATGACGAGATATGAAAGATGCAGTACCCACACCGATCCCCTCTCCCGCCGCCGCGAGCAGGATAATGATCGGCATAGTCATGCTCACGGCTGCGATCGCCTGCGCACCAAGTGAGCCAACAAAGATAGCATTGAGGAGCTGCTGTAACGCGCTGATCGACAACCCGATAACAGATGGAATGGCAAGCCGAAGGAGAAGGCTCGGGAGCTTTTGATCCGATAGATCCACGTGCCGGCTTTTCTTCGGCATCGCATCGCGATCGTCTTTGACGACCAGCTTCGCATTCCGGTCATCCATGATTCACAACGTCCTCAGCGCTACGAATTCATTGATCGTCTGCAACAGCTCCTGTTGCAAGACCGTGCAAAGATGGCGGGTCACCTCATAATCGACCATGCTCGGATCATACGTGGCGTCAATCTGTAGATCGCCCGATTGGTATCCGACATCGAACCAGAAGACGTGGATCGCCGCCGCTTGATGCATGTGTTCGCCGATCCAAAGTGGATAAGGGTCTGCGTCTAGAAAACGGCGTGGGAAATGGCGCTGCAAACGAGCGCGATAATTCACCCCAATTCTGGGCAGTGGCAGGCGATCGAGCCGACACCGCACGGCTGGATCTCGGTTTAGGAATTTCAGCGCCCGAAAGCCTATTCCCCCACGCGGCAGCGCATTGCGCTGCCGGTATATTAAACGAGCACGGTCGGAACGCGACTCTCTTCCTGTGATATTCAATGAAAGCGGAACGAGCTCGCTGATCAGGCCAATGATCTGAGATGAATCGAAATCGTCAAACAACCGACCTCGTGTCGAGGTCAGGCTATCGATCCAGAGCGAATAGTTGCCGAACAGGGCGCCAAACGCACCGGACAGGGCAGCAAGAAACACATCAAAGTCCTGACAATGCGCTGATCTGGCTCCAATACTGAGCAGACCCGCTGTTGCTTCCCCGTCGATCTCAAGATGGTACTTGGCCTGATCTAGCGAACGGCCGTTCGCAGCCTCCCGACGACCTCCGACACTTGCATCGTGAAGCTCTCTCGCGCTTCCTTCTGCAACACTCGTGCCGCGCGATGACGCGTCGCTCACACGCAAGTTAAATTGGTCGTAGTCGATGTCCTCCCAGTGCTTGAGTTCGTCTGGTGCTTCGCTGTTCGCGTAGTGCTCGAGGCGCTTCAACCAGGGAGAGAGCCTTTGTACGGTCTCGGGACCATTCACATCGTGACCTGCAGCAAGAGCTTGGTATGCGCCCTCCAATGCTTCCAGAAATAGCCGATAGCCCATCCCATCCACTACGAAATGATGCATCAGCACCAGCAGATAGTAATCGCCGCTTTCCGAAGTACGGAAGGCCGTGACGCGAACAAGAGGCATGTGGCCGTCAAACCGAAACATGTGTTGACGTCTTGCCGAGACGCTCTCGATGGTCCTGCGCTGGTCTGGGCCGGTCATCCGGGCGAGATCGATCTCCTCCACGATACGCTCGGCCGGACAAGGCCCAATCCCCAGCCGTAATCCATCTTTGGTTCGGGCAACGCGGAGCCTGAGGCCTTCGTGCCTCTCGATGACATGGGCGAGAGCGCGGTCCAGGATCTTGATGTTCAGGATGCCGCCGCGCAAGAAGAACAGATCGCCGATGTTAAAATGCTCGTCAAAGCCGACAAGAGAATTCCAAAACGATATTACGGGGGGCACAGGCAGTAAGCCGTCCGCGGGAGCCACGTTGTGAGGTGCCGCCTCCGCTTCCCCGGCCGCCAACTCCCTGATGGTCGGTGTTCGATAAAGCTGGTTGACGGTGAGATTCAGCCCGGCTTTGCGCGCCAGCGTGACGCAACGCACGCTCAGAAGAGAATCGCCGCCGATATCAAAGAAGCTGCTGTCGATTCCCACCCCCTTGGCGCCTAATAGATCCTCCCAGATCCGAGCAAGAACTCGCTCGTTCCTGGTGCGGGGCTCAGCGGATGGATTAGTTTCTATCTCGCGGTAAGGAACGGAGGAAAGGCGAGCACGGTCTATCTTTCCGCTTGTCGTCAGGGGAACACTGTCAACCAACCTGAAGGCTGTGGGAACCATGGGAGATGGCAATCTGTTGCGCAGGTGGGCGAGAATCTCTCCAGTGCTTAGATTCTCCCGAGCGGGCACCACGCTCGCCGTCAAGCGGCGATCCTCATCGATGCCTTCTGCGAAGACCGCGGCCTTTGCGATTGCCGGATGAGACTCAAGGGCAACTTCGACCTCCTCCGGCTCGATGCGAAAGCCCCTTACCTTGATCTGGTTGTCCGATCGGCCGCAAATCTCGAGAAGGCCGCTGGTTGAGATGCGTGCGATGTCCCCACTTCGATAAAGCACGTCGTATTGTCCGCCATCATACGGATTCGGCACGAAGCAGCGGTCAGTCCGATCTTGATCCCGCCAATACCCAGCGCTGAGACAGCGGCCCGCGATGCACAGTTCGCCGGGGGCTCCAACAGGCACTCTCTTCAATCGTGAATCGAGCACGTAGAGTTTGACGTTGTCGATTGGCCGCCCCACCGGCACAAGCGCCGAGTTGTCATCGGCATCCGATGTTTCGTGCACGGCTGCATTGGACGCACATTCCGTCGCACCATAGAAGTTCCACAAGGGCACGCCTGGAAAAGACCCGCGCCAGCGAGCGGGCAGCGAGGAAGGCATCGGTTCGGCGCTGCTTGTGACCAATCTCAAGGCGGTCCTTTGCGGTTGCCGTTCCTGGGACCCGATCATACCGGACAGGAGTGGCGGAGAGGCAAAAAAGCGTGTCACACGATGTTTTGCCAAACTGCACAACAAGAGATCCGGATCTAGCACCTGCCCTTGGGTGAGGATCAGCGTTGGCACACCTCTCAGAAGCCCACCAAAATACTCCCAAGCGGACGCAACAAGGGAAGCGGACTTCTGGACAACCATCACGTCGGTACTATCGAAGGGAAAACGTCGCCACATCCAGTTCAGCCGATTGAGAATGGCCGATTCCGGAATAAGAACGCCCTTCGCCCGCCCTGTTGAGGACGACGTGTATATAAGGCTCGCAATTTGGTGATCTGAGGGAGAGTCGCTGGATTCGAAATTATCCGTCAGCGCCCTGCACTTGTCTAACGTCAATAGACAAATCGAAGGTATGTCAAAGCCAGTCTCCGTGGTATTTGCGTGAACCAACACCTTTGCCTGACTATCTCGCAGGATATGTTGGATCCGATCAGGCGGATAATCCGGCGGTATCGGCACGACCATAGAATGCAAAGCTCGCGCCGCCAGCATAACAGCGGCAACGTCAGGCGACCGGTCGACCAGCATGGCGACCATATCGCCAGCGCCCACGTCCAAATCCCGCAGGAAGGACCTGATAGCTGCTACGCGCTCACGCAGCTGGCCGAATGTGACCTCCCCGAACTCGCCAAAATATGCTACCTTGCTGTGATTGGAGACACTGATCTGCTCGAAGGCTTCAACAAGCAGACATTCAGACTCATATGGCTGCCTGGACCCCTCCAGCGAGTTCAGTAGAGTGACGTCTGACGCGCTGAGGCAGCTCAGCTCCTCAATAGGCGCAAGCGGTTTGTCAACGCAGGCGGCAATCAGACGGCGCAGATTGTTGGCCATGCGAACAACTAGATCACTCGAAAATATGTCTTCCGCATACGCCAGCTGGAGCGCAATTTCATCGCCGTGATCTTGCGCGTACAATGTCAGGTCGAATTTGATATAGCCTGTGTCGTACTCGCGGAATGTCAGAGCCAGCTCGTCCCGGCCAACGGGTTCGGCGGCCTCGGAGTACATGTTGAACATGACCTGGAAGATCGGTGATCGACCCAGTTCGCGACATAACCTTGTATCCCTGACCATCCATCCGAATGGATAGGCGGAATTTGCGATGGCATCGCTGACCAGGTCCTGGATGCGGCTGGCATGAGCAGCAAAGGATTGACCGGCATCGATCACGGCACGGATCGGCAGCATATTCAGGAAAAAGCCGATGATGTCGGCGCTGCCAGGTTGATCCCGTACAGCGTGTGGCATGCCGACGACAATATCGTCCTGACCGCTATACATTCGTAGCAGCAGCTGGAAGCACGCCAGCAGTGTTGTCGACGTGGTGCAGCTATTTTGGCGCGCGAATTCTCTTACCCGACTGGATAGATCGCCGCCAAGCAGTACTGGATGCGAGCCGCCGCGATATGAATTGGTTTGCGGGCGAGCCCTCCCAAGCGAAAGCACCGGTGGATCATCACCAATCTGACGGCGCCAATAGTGACGTTGGCTCTCCAGCGCCTCTGGCGGAACGTGTTGTGCTTCCCACACCGCGTAGCTCGAGAGTGACGCACGGTTCTCTGGGCAAAACGCCACGGAATCTAGGTATCTTTGCTGAAGATCTCTGAGCAGCACAGAGATGGACCAGGCATCGACGATGATTTCATGAGCGGTGATCAATATTAGATGGTTGTCGGGACCAAGCCGGACCATGCGCGCGCGAAACAAGTGGCCTTGCCGGAGATCAAAATTGTCGTTCAGCTCCGTTCGCCGAAGCT
The DNA here is from genome assembly GCF_004114535.1 of Bradyrhizobium nanningense. Taxonomy (GTDB): domain Bacteria; phylum Pseudomonadota; class Alphaproteobacteria; order Rhizobiales; family Xanthobacteraceae; genus Bradyrhizobium; species Bradyrhizobium nanningense. Next base: position 17,677 of record NZ_LBJC01000016.1, on the reverse strand, counting down.
GTTCGATGAGCTCCTCAGCTTCCTGCGACGTGAGGTGAGATGCATCAGTCAATTCAAGACTGGTACATGGCGGAGCATCAAAACATTGAGCCGGACCGTCTTCGTCGATAAAGCGGGCCGAAAGTGCCTGGTGGGAATGAACGACATCGGTCCAGGCGCGATTCCACCGAGCTAGATCGATGCTTCCCCTAATTCGCAGGCCGCCTTGAATGATGTAGTTCCTGGCAGATGGATCGAGCTGGGAGAGAAACCATAGGTGCTCCTGAACTCGCGTCAGAGGCGATCGGCTGAGACTTCCGTACGTCAGGGCTGTGCAGGGCTTGGACTCGGCTGGAGCCGCGATCGAAGCGGCAAGAGACCGAATCGTCCCATTCAGGACCATCCTGAAATCCGCTTTCACTCCGAGCAGAGTCTGCAACTGTCCCAATATGAGCATTGCCCGCAGCGAGTCTCCGCCGAGGCTTATGAACTGGTCATTCACACCAATCTTCTCAATGCGCAAAATGGCGGACCAGATTTTACGCAGTCGGGCTTCGAGGTCTGTTTGCGGCTCCTCGAATGGCGTTGGCAATGGAGGACGAACACAGGTCGGGTCGGGCAATGCTCCAAAATCGACCTTTCCGTTCCTGGTCAGTGGAATACCGTCAACGTGGATGATTCTTTCTGGCAGCATGTAGCTGGGAAGCGTCTCGGCAAGGAAGTTCTGGAGCTCGCTTTCCGCCAGTTCAGCTGGAGCTGACACATACGCAATAATTCGCCGCGTTCCGGCTTCCGCCTCGCCTCGGGCTATATTTCGCGCCGTGAGCTTTACGCCTGCGCAGACGGAGGCGACTGCGGCAGCGCCATGCACCGAGGGATGAGCGGACAAACGAGCTTCGATTTCTCCCAGCTCGATTCTGTGCCCGCGAATTTTGACCTGACGATCCCGTCGACCGAGACATTCCAAAAGGCCGTCGGAACGAAGGCGCCCAAGATCACCTGTCCGGTATAGGCGCCGGAACGACGGATCGTTTGAGAACGGGTTTGGCCGAAAGGCATCCTTGGTGCGGACATCGTCATTGGCGTAACCGGCAGCGACACCAACGCCACTCACACAGATTTCGCCGACCTCCCCCACGTTGCACAGCCGCAGTCCGTCGGCGACGTAAACCTTAACGTTATGAATCGGTCTGCCGATCGGTACATAAAGCTCAGCCAGCGCAGGCGGCACGGAAACCAGATGATGCGTAACGCCGTCCGCGCACTCGGTCGGCCCGTAGTGATTGAGGATGGGGACGCGGGGATATAAGCCAAGCCACTCACGTGCCAATCCGGGTGTTAGCGGTTCTCCGACCGTAGAAATAATCCGCAAACCATCCAGAGCTCGCTCCGCCGGAGCAAGTGACTGCAGATACTCAACAAACACTGCGAGCATCGACGGAACGAATTGGATAACCGAAGCGCCGCTTCCTTGAATTGCTTGGAGGAGGCACAATGGCGATCTCAATGTTGCATCATCAATGATCGCGCTAGAGGCTCCGACGCAAAGCCCAGCCAGAAGCTGCCACAGCGAGATATCAAAGCAATGCGACGCCGTTTGAGCGACGCAATCCGTCCGAGTGAGACTTAGATCGTCGATCTTTGCCGCCAAATGATTGTTTAGGGCGCCGCGCTCAATCATTGCGCCCTTAGGCTGGCCCGTCGAACCAGACGTAAACAGAATGTAGGCGAGTCCACCCTCGCTCGGCGATGGCACCACAGACAAAGTCTGGCCCTGGCGCAGCGCCGCCGCTATCGCTATGAATTGCGTGGCGCCTTTGCTGCTCGCCTGCAATAGGCTCAGCGAAGCCGGCTGGTCTCGGCCAATCACCAGAGCGCAGCGGCTCTGCTCGATCATGAATGATGTACGAGAAGCCGGTAACGATGGATCGAGCGGCAGGTACGTTGATCCAGCTTTCAATATTGCGACGACCGCCGTCGCCCAGTCGAGGTCCCGCTCCCCCCAATAGCCGACAACCGCCCCTTGAGCGCTCTGCTCTCGTAAGGTCCTTGCAAGGGCATCCGATCTTAATCGTAGCGCCTCATATGTGAGTTCGTCTGCGCCGTACCTCAGCGCAACCCTCTCCGGATCCGATCCTGCAAGTCGATCGATCGCCGTGATCGCGTTGAGCGGTTCACGTTCCACAGACTGATTTTTGCCTGATTGATTTTCCGTAGGCACGCGCCCCGCCATTTGTCGCTTCTGCGGCGTTCAAATCAGAGCGCCAACGCTCCTGATCGAGGTGTGCATTGCGTAGCCACCCTGATTCCGCCGGTCATAACTGTTCGTCCGTATCTTGGCTTCTCGTTCTTTCATTTACTTCTGTTTCCTCGAGGATCGGCAGAGGAACGCGGGCGGACGGTAGGACCCCGAGTTCGCTTTCGCACCTACCGACTCTTGTAGCGAGGTCGAAGCCGAGCTCGCTCACGCCACCAGATCGGCCCCGCCCTCTCTGACGCCTTCCGCCACGGCGCGCGCGCCGTAGCCTAAGACACCAGTCTTGGGATCGTAGGCGAAGTCCCTGAGCGCCTTGGCGCGCTTCTCGACCTCGTAGGCCGCGAAGATCAGCCGCTCCTCTACGCCCGCCGGAAGGCTCTCCGGATGGGCTTGCTTTAGCGCGATCTCGACAAGGGTTGCGGCGATGTCCGCCGCTCGGACCAGGTCGCAGATCTGCTCCTCGAGGTTTCCGTAGTGGTTGCGGGAGGGCTCCGGGCGGGCATCGGCGCCGGGCAAACGTGTGCTATTCTCAGAAATAGCCTGAGGCATGGGTCATGTCCTTGCTAATGGGATGGTCCGGCCGTGCTCCTGCCCCGCCAGCAAGCGAAGCTGGCAAGGGGCGCCAAAGACAAGGAGCACGCCATGTCACAGACACCCAATACCGCGATCGCCGTGATCGGCATCGATATCGGCAAGAACTCGTTCCACGTCGTGGGCCACGATGCGCGCGGCGCCATCCTGCTGAGGCAAAAGTGGTCGCGTGGCCAAGTGGAAGAGCGGCTCGCAAATATACCGCCTTGCCTGATCGGCATGGAAGCCTGCGTCGGGGCACATCACCTGAGCCGCAAACTCGCATCGCTTGGTCACGATGCCAGGTTGATGCCGGCCAAATATGTCCGCCCCTATAGCAAGGGGCAGAAGAACGACTTCAATGATGCCGAAGCGATTGCCGAAGCCGTGCAGCGCCCGACGATGAAGTTCGTCGCGACCAAGACCGCGGAGCAACTGGATCTGCAGGCGCTGCACCGGGTGCGCGAGCGGCTGGTGTCGCAACGCACCGGCATCATCAACCAGATTCGCGCCTTCATGCTGGAACGCGGGATCGCCGTGCGCCAGGGTATCGGCTTCTTGCGCACCGAACTGCCCACCATCCTTGCGACCCGCACCGATGCCGTGTCGCCACGCATGTTGCGTGTCATCGAGGAGTTGGCAGGCGACTGGCGCCGGCTGGATCAGCGCATCGATGGCCTATCCGGCGAGATCGAAGCACTGGCCCGTCAAGATCAGGCATGCTCGCGCCTGATGACGGTGCCTGGCATCGGGCCGATCATTTCGAGCGCCATGGTGGCCGCGATCGGCACTGGAGACGTATTCTCCAAAGGCCGCGACTTCGGCGCTTGGCTCGGACTGGTGCCCAAGCAGATCTCGACGGGAGACCGCACGATCCTCGGCAAAATCTCGAGGCGCGGCAATCGCTACCTGCGCGTTCTGTTCGTGCAGGCGGCGTGGGTTGTGCTGGTCAGGATAAAGAACTGGGAACGTTACGGGCTCAAGTCCTGGATCGAAGCCGCCAAAAGGCGGTTGCACCACAACGTGCTCGCGATCGCGCTCGCCAACAAGCTTGCCCGCATCGCCTGGGCGGTGCTGGCCAAAGGACGCACCTTCGAGCTGACGAGGACCGACGATGCAGGCGTCCGACCCGCTTGACCCTCGCGCCGGGCTCGGCGCGGTCAAGGCGCAGCCTGGCAACGCCGGAGCCAGCCGCAAGCCAAGCGCGACGGCTGGCCTTGACCGCCCCTGCGCACGACGCGATCGACGTTCTGCGGGCCGGGACGAAGGAACGGCCCTTGGCTCGAACAAAGGAACTGAGCGATATGAGGAGCAAACGATGACGTAGCCCCACATTCCAGCCGAGGTCTGCGAGAGGATGAGACGAGATGGAGGTTCGGTCTTCCCGGCGCATGCGAACACTGGTGACCCAAATGGCCCAATCGAGGCCTGTCCGCTAACGAGAACGCACGCGCGCTGATATCCATGGTGGCCCGGAGCAAATGCTCCAATCAAAGGCCGGATACATTGATGCAAGACCGCTTACCGCCAGCTCGGCAAAACCACTTGCAACGCACGGCCGGACCATACATGGTCAGGCCCGTCCGCGGTGCTTCCAACACCACGGCGGGCCGCTCGTCATCCGAACAAGCGCGCGAATCGTACAACAGCCGCTATGGCTGGGTTAGTCGTTGCGGCGGCGGTTCTCACCGGCCTTGTGCCTTTTACGCATCGCGGTCGCGAAGCGCTCGCCCATGCTGAGCTCGGGCTCGAGCTGCGCCGACGGGGTCATATTCGGCGCATGCCGCCGCGCCCGCCAACGGTCGATCTCGTCCAGGTCGAACATACCGTTGTCGGGATCTGGCTTTGGAAAGCCGCGGGCCCTGGAGCCTCGGCAGGATCTCGTTGAACCGGGCGAGCGTGAGGTGAAGTCGGCGGGCGGCTTTCTCAGGCGGGACGTCGCCGGGGTCGACGCGGAAGCGGATATCGGAGGAATTAGGCGAGGCAGTACTCACGCCGGCCAACCGAATCGGCGCGGCCGCTGGCAGAGCGGGCAACACGAGTCAACGGTCGCGTCGAACGCTTCCACGGCAAAGATTCGGTTCACAGAACCTTGAAAGATGGAACGAATGTTCCCAATTCTCGGGGTCCGGATGCGCGCATCACCAAAGGATGCACGTGTCCTGACATAGAGCGGCCCGGGCGATGGTTGCAACACCGCCCGGGCCTAGATCCCAACCTTGGTGGCAGGGAATATGTGATTACATGGCCAGTATCTGTTTAGATAGTGCCCAACTGTCAAGTGGTCTCTGCGTCCATGCTGCCATGCAGCTGAACGGACCAGAACAATGGCAGTACTCTTCAAGACCAACTCGCCGAAGGCGTTGCTGAACGACTTCAAGGACAAGATCGATAAAGGCCATGTGGTTACATGGTCTTACGACAAGGACGGCGATTTCACGCACACGCCTGATCAGTGGCGAAATGTTGCGTGGATGAGGCCGTCGATCGATCTCGGCGGCTTGAGGTTCAACATCCTCGGGAGCACCAAAACGATCACCACAAAGGCGATCTACGGCGTCTTCCACGGTCGCTTGGTGGAATCGCTGGTGACACACAGCCAGCACCTCTTCACCGACGCGTCGACAACGGCGCTGGCGACCAATAGCGACCACATCACCACCAAGGTGGCCTGAGCCACGATGGACCAACAGCCGCCGGCTCTCTTCGCCGGCGGCTCGATCTTCTTCATCAGCAGCAAAAGGTGCCTACGATGTCAAAACGACAAGTCTTTCACTCCGTCCCCAAAGGCAATGGCTGGGCCGTCGAGCAAAGCGGCAAGGTGGTTTCCAATCACCGGACGCAGGCGGCTTCGGAGTCGGCTGCGATCAAAGCCGGCCACCGCGCTCAAGACAACGGCGGTCTCGGTCAGGCTGTGCTCCACAAGAGCAACGGCCAGATCCGCGAAGAGCGTACCTACGGCGCGGATCCGCGAAACATAAAAGGTTGAAAGATGAGCATCGCCGGCGTTGCTCTACGGAGCCAACGCCGGCGCCGACCATTAAAGGGAAAGACAAATGGGACGATCAGAGGAAGGGCCGCGCTTCTGGCCCAACAACCTCGAGGCGCAAACCGCGATTGCGGCTGCGATATTGCGCGAGTTGTTAGAGACTGGAATCACCCGATCGGATCTCAGCGTCGATCAGTTTCGGAGCGACATCCGCGAAGCCGGCTATCCAGATCCCGCCGATTTCGAGGGGTTTTTCACCGACATCATGATTTGGCTGAAGGATGAGGGCATCATCCGCTTCGGCAAGATCTCCGACGATGGGCGGGGTGGCGACATGTTTCTCGGTGTCGCGATCACCGGCCACGGCATGAATTTGTTGGGAAAGAAGATCGACGCCCTGAACGGAGCTTCCGCGGCCGAAGTCATCATGGAAAAGAAGGACAAGAATGCCTCCGCGCCTCAGCTGGTAACACTTGGCGGGTTGATAGGCGGAATCATCGGCGGATTTACGAAATCAGCGAGTTGATCCGGAGAAGTGAAAAATGAAACGCGATATGGAGCTAATCCGCTCGCTGCTTCTAAAGCTTGAAGCGCTGCCGAAGGGGCATGTGGCCAGAGTCGTCATGATCGGAGGGGCAAGCCCCGAAGTCGCAATCGACGGAGCAACAGCCGAGGCGATCGACTATCATCTATCGTTGATGGGCGAGCATGGTCTCATCGAATGCCCGCCTCCGTATGGGACGAATGGCGGTCGAATTACATTCCGGAGACTTACCTGGGCGGGACATGATTTTCTGGACTGGGTTCGCGATGACGAGATTTGGCGAAAGACCAAGCTTGGAGCGCAGCAAGCTGGGGGTTGGACGTTCGATCTGATTAAGGATCTCGCGAAGGGCTTCATCAAAAAACGCAGATCAAGAAATACACAGAGGTCGAGATATGACCCGGGCCTCTCACGTGTCAATCTCTTTTGCGTGCAGTTTTCCCTCAACTCGGAGGCGCTCGACAATCACGCCTCCTCGCACGGCGATAAAGCACAGCGTCGCAAGATCCCTAGGCTCCAGGTCTTTCGGATTTTTAGGAGGAGCGACAGTCGGGCTATCACTCCGGACCTTTGCGTAAGTTGCCTGAACTATATGCTTCGCTTGCGGTCCGAGCGCCTTGTAGAGGTCGCTGACCTCTTGATCGCCTAAACGCATATCAAGTCTGTGGGCGAGACGGTTTCGCAACCCGCCGATCGCCCGGAGCGCAGTCGCGAATTCGTCGTGCAGTCCCAGGGTCAACGCGAGCCGGAGAGTGCCGGCGAAATCCATCTCCGAGAACTTAACGTGCTTCGCTTTCGGAGCAGCCCACAAGACGAATTGCTGCAGCTCGTGCTCTATGTGGATGTGTGCACGGATCACAATTCCGAGGTCGTCCTCGCCCTGGAGCGCGGAAAAGAAGGACGCGTCTCGTTCCTTAAGACCATCAATCAGGTTATGGGCAATCGTCGGCATCAGGCCATGTTACCCGACAAACGTGATTCGTTCGGAATGCCCAGCCCTGTGAATAGCCGGGATAAGCGAGCCTTTGCTCCCCTGCACGCGCCGAGGGTGTCATGCTTCGGGTCTCGCGAATCGCGCGTGCACGTTGTCTAGATCGAGGCCGCCTCTGTGAACCCGTTCAAGAACATCATAGTAAATCTACAAGCCTCCGGCATTTCGGCCATTGCCTGCATCTGGCTGCTCTGCGTGACGACGCTCGCAATATTGGCGCCCGAAAATGGCATGTCGAGAACAGCGCTGAATGCTCTTTTGATCTTCGGTGGCATGCTGGGCAGTTCAATGGTGATTGCGCGTCGCGAATGAAGATTGACCGATCAATGGATAGCAAGGAACCAGTTGAGCCAACTCTCGCAAGACTGATGGGCTACCTGCCTGCCATCACTACGTTAGCTGTGCTCGTGCTATCCGTCTTCAACATTGGCTATTTCTCCAAAGTTGGATTGCATTTTCTGGGAGTGATGGATCTTACGAACCTCGTATATTCGCTGAGCTTTATCATCGCCATCATGGCCGGCTCTCTCGGAGTTTATTGGTGGGGCGACTATTTCGAAAGCCTACTTAAGAATATTGGCGAACCAGCGGGCCGCAAGAAGATTGCCTGGATCGTCGGCGTGTTCGTTGTCATGATGGTTACCCTCGCGTGGGGGCTCTTTCACTTTTATCCATCGACCAAGCCCGTGCACTTTCTTGGCGATCGACTGGCTGCAGTCGCATGGGTCGTCATGAGCGCTATGTTAGTTGCTGCGCATTACGTGCGCTGGACCAGAACAAGGCGCATCGGCATAGGAAATGGATTCTTTTCGTTCGTAGTAGTCGCGCTGACGATATATTGGGTCGGAAGGGCCGTAGCCGAACACGAGCTCTACATCGTGACGACGTCTTACGCCTTCACGCTGAAGGATCGCACCGTACCAATGACGGGAAAGATCCTCCGGGCCTCATCTAGCGGCTTTCTTGTGTTCACTGGCAACCGCGTCGCGTTCTTACCCTTGGGTGAAATAAAAGAGGTAAAAGCCGCAGACGAGTTGGTGGACTGACGGTAGCACGGCGACGACAGACTCTAGAGAGGCCAATACGATGGAGACACCCGATCAAGCAAGCGATCCGTCAGCGAAGAGCAAGTTTTCGACGGCGCATTACGCCGCCGTGGTGTCGACCATCGCGCTGGTAGCCTCTGGCGCAAGCGCGTTCTTTACAATGCGCAACTACGAGCTGACTGCGGCGAAAGACCAGCGCGAACTGCTTGAAAAGTCACCGATGGTCGACGTGCAGCTAAAGCCGAACGGTATTGCGAAGAGCGCGAACCTAATGATCTACATTTTCAATCGTGGCGACACCAACATCGTGCCGCAGGACATCACAGCCCTCCACCTGCTCGAGGAAGGCGAGCTCTACTTGTCGAGTTCGCAGCAGAGCGTGGACATGCTCAACGTGTTCCTCAGCCTCAACTCGATGGGAGTCATCCCACCGAAGGGTAAGGGTACAATGAAGGCAACCGTGTCTGGTGTAACTGATGGGAAGGCTGACTGGCCTGCCAACGGCGTTGATCTCACGTTCAGCGTGCGAATCCGGCTCGCCGACGAAAATGAAACGATAAAGACCATAAGCGTAACCAGAGAGATTAAGCCGGGAAACTAAGGCGGTACGGCCATCACGACGATAGCCGACAAGTTGGGAGAATGATTGTGACCGAGAAGCAGAAGACTAAGCTCAGCGATGGCGATCAAATCATCTTTAAGTTGGATGGAGGTAAGTGGACCGCACACGTCAAATACTCGAGCGGAGGAATCTCCGGTCGCGTTGTGCCATTTCCTTCCTTTGATGCTGCGGTCGCCGCCCTTAAGGAAGACCATCCCCTATGAGCGGCGTCATACGCAAATTTTGGGAAGATCTCGGCTACGGCCGAAAGTCCAACCGGGTCTTCTATGTGTCCGCCTTAGAAAACCTTCCCTCCCCGCGTCCCGGCGTCGAGTGGAGAGAGGACACCCAGTTCCGACAGGAAGAGGCGATCGAAAAGAGCGCCAGCTTCGCGCGTGTGGTTGAGGCTGCGTTGCGAGACGGTGTCGTTTCGGTTGACTCTGCGGTTGGATCCTAGCGCTTGTAGACCTTAGAGGGAGCCGAACGGTGCTGCCGCTACGGCAGCACCGCGATCACACGTTCCGCGATTGCGGTCGGCTGAACCGTTCGGTACCCCTCGCAAAAAGGAAGTCCAGTCAGATGACCGACGATTACAAGCCGATTTCCATATTCGAACGTCGACGCCGAGCTCCATTTCATTTTTTAGCTCGAGCTGACAACGCGAGATTTTCCGCTTACCTGCTATCGACGATGCCGACTGACGAAGGCGTAACAGCTAGAGCGGCCTCGATCGGCTACGGCGGCACGCCGTCAATAGCTCTGACCGAGGCGTTCAACCGGGAGCCCTCGATTGCGTTGGAGCTCGTCATCAAAGCAGTTATCGCTCAGCGGCTTGAGGTCGGCCACGACCTTGGGCAGGTCACTAAGGTGCCGGCTAACCACAATGTCCCGCACCTATGGGTAATCGCCGGGCTTCCGCAACTGCCGCCGGAAGACTCGGGCCGTCTCGTGATCGCGCGCGTTTACCTCATGTGGGCAAATCGATATCCGGCGCCAAATCGCGACGAAGACGGCTACCGAGATGACGCGGATTTGTGGCGACGTGCCCATGTTCCAGTTGGTGCTGCGGGGAATCTGAAACGGAGGGTCTCGTTCGCGTGGGACGATGTTAACCGCCTATACAAGATTGCGGACCGCAGCATTTGGGATATTCGCAAGTGCGCGGGGCTGTCCGATTAGACCCGATTGATGTACATTTTTCGACCGATTGTGTCATCGGGCCAACAGTGAATGACACGCGTCGAGATCGCGTTGCGCGTGACCGTCGTGAGTTGGGCGAAGCCGCCAACCCAGCAAGGAGTCCGGCTGGCCGCGTGATCTCGAGCCGCGATCCGGCGCTGGGCTGCCAGAGCTGCGATGGCGTGCCCTTCGAGGGGCGCCGGCGCCGCAGCCAATGCCGATCGGATCTCTTGCTCGTCGGCGTCGCTGGCGCAGGGGCATGGATTAAAGCCGCGCGGCATGTCAACGACCTGCCAGGGCGCGAGGTGGTTGCTTTCGGATTGAGTTAGCGTGGTGATACGGAATCCGCTGGGGCCTTGTGTCTCGGACACACCTGCAACGGACACTTCGAATGGGCTACTCTGGCCAAACTGTGCCAGTGACCTTGCCCCCAAGTTTTATCCAGTCCTGAGTTCGCTCCGGCTGTTGGATTGACCCGGGCGGGCGGTGGTAGCGACGGGAGCTGGCGCGGAGCCATCGGCATAGCGCAGCGCCAGATCACGTCGCGGGTTGCAGGTGAAGGCGAACTCCGATGGTGTTTTCCATCCGAGTTGCGAGTGAGGTCGCGTATCGTTGTAGTCGGCCCGCCAATGTCCGAGTTCGACTCGGGCCTGGCCCAGCGACGTGAACAGCGTCTCGTTCAGCAATTCGTCTCGGAGACGGCCATTGAAGCTTTCGATGAAGGCATTCTGCGTCGGCTTGCCGGGCGCGATGTAATGCCAGGCGACGCGGCTCTGATCGGCCCATGTCAGGATGGCGTTGCTGGTCAATTCGGTGCCGTTGTCGCTGACCACCATTTTGGGCTTGCCGCGCTCGATGATCAGCCGATCCAGGCCCGCGGCTCGCTCATCCCGTGGGCAGCCACGAGATGTGCGACAGCCTTCCGCTTGGCCGCGGGCGTCACCACTTCTTTCCCAGGAGGTCCTTCAAGGCCGCATTGTCCAGCATGGCGTCAGCCAAAAGCCGCTTCAGCCGCGTATTCTCGTCCTCCAGCGTCTTCAGCCGCTTGGCCTCCGACACCTCCAGCCCACCGAACTTGGCCTTCCATTTGTAGATGCTGGCGTCGCTGACGCCGTGCTTGCGGCATAGATCGGCGACCGACACGCCGGCCTCATGCTCCTTCAATATCCCGATGATCTGCTCGTCCGAAAAGCGGCTGCGCTTCATGCTCTGGTCCTTGTCGTGGGCCAGAGCGAACTTCAAACTGGATTAAGCCCGTGGGGCAAGGTCACCAGACGGCCATCGAGCTCGTGCAGTATGCCTCCAACGGTGTGCTTGAAGTCGTCGAAGCCCGTCGCCGGCATCGTCGATAGCGCGAGCGACACTGACTGGAACACCATTAGCTGCTCAGCCCGGATCGTCGCTGCGCATCTGAATTGCGGCAGCAGGACCACCTTGGGGCAGATCGCCGTGATGGTCTGATCCGACGTATCCCAAACCAGCGCATCGGAGACGAGGTGGACACCGTCCGAGGCGACGATCAGGTTTGCTGCTGACATTCGTAACTCCCTCGACACGATGGTGATTGGCCGAACATTGTTGACGCATAGGGAGCCACCGAGAGCCAGACCTGCGCCGATGAGCCCGGCCGCCCCTGGCAGCCCCATCGCTCCCGCGATGACCCCACCCAACGGTGCCGCGAAGGCCGCGACCGCAATCAGCGCGACAAGGCCGATCACCTGTTTGGTGGTGTTGCCGCCGGCGCCACCCAATGGATACGAGACGAAATGAACGTTGTCGTTTGCCACGATGCGCCGGCGCGACCAGTTCTTCCGCAACACCGGTTCGCCATTGATCTCGAGGATGGTCGGGAGGCCCTTCCGGAACTGCCAGCCATAAACGCGGTCGCGCCGGGCCCAGCCCGTCCGGCGCAGAAACGCCGTCACGGTTTCTCGCGGGCGCGGTGCCTCTCGCGCGACCTCGAGACCGGGCATGACGAGGTGAAGCACCGGATGGCGGCCGGCCGAGGCTCGGCGCTCGCGATGGCTTGCGCGGGCAACCCGGCTCATGGGCGGAATCCTTCGATCGGACCGACAATGTTGTGAAAGCGCTTTAGCTCGGTCTTGAGAGCGGTGTTGAGGAAGCTGACGTACACGACTAGCTCTTCAGCGGTCGCGCCGAGTCGGTGCAACGTGTCGAGGCGCTTTGGGACGATCTCGCTATAATGCACGTCGAGCCAATCTTCCGGATCCATACGCCTGGCCGGCGAGGCCTCAATGCAGAGCTCAGAAAAGATACCGGCGCACTTCCTGGCATCGAGGGCGCCTTGCTCGCGGAAGTCGGCGATTGTCGCGACGCGATCCCCCATCTCTCAAGACCCCATAAACTGGCGAACGCCATATTGGTTTTTCAGCACACGCGAACCGGCACCAGAAGAAAGGGACTGTCCGACGGAATCGTCCATCATCTTCTTGAGCGTGACCGTGACATCGCCATTGGCGTTGCGAGACGTCGATGCTTCGGCTTGAACGCCGGTCTGATTGATGACGTTGACGACGACGCCCCCGGACGATCGGTTATCGTTGGCGGCCCCGCCGGCGGAGACGCCGAGGCGACCGTCTGCGCCGCGGCGAAGCGGCATCACCGCTTCGGGTCCAGCCTCGCCCATCAAGCCGGTGCCGCCATTGGCCATTGGGAATAGCGTTGGGATCGAAACAACGCCACCGCGCGCGAACGGGATGATGTTGCCGCCGGCGAAGATGTTGCCCAACGCGCTCGGAGCCACCGGGCCATAAAATGCGCTGCCCGCAGTTCCTGGGAGCCCGCCACCGCCGCCGAAAATGCTCGCTACTCCGGAGCTCAGACCCAAGCTGTTGCCCCAGTATGGAGGGCCTGCATCATCGGCTGGATGATGGCGATCTTCACGATCATCTCTTCGATCGCGCGAATGACGAGCTTCGACATATCCTGGAAGCCCTGCCCTATCGACTTCGTGCCATCGACGATATCGGTCATCCCGGTCACCAGCTGGCCGGAGACCGTCGAGGAGAGCCCGCTGAGGGCTGCATTGGTGCGCAGCCCCTGCCTCAACGCTACCAAGTGCCGTCGCGACATCCGGATAAATGCCCCGCAGTTGCTGCGCGATCTGGACATCATCCGGGCTCAGCAGCGCAGTCTGCTGGCCAAATCCGACGTTGTCGTTCACCGCCGCGATCGCAGCTGCCAGGGTAACCTGGCCAAGCGCAGCAGCTTGGGCTTTGATCGCCGCAATGTCCTGCGCGGTCAGTCCCTGCTTATTGCGCAGCGCCCCCGCCAGCCTAGTTTGAACGGCCGTGTACTCCGCCGCGGCGCCGGCGGACATCCCGAGCGTCTCGGCTTGGATCCGTGTCGTATCGGCCTGCTGCTTCATCGCAGTGATGCCGAGCGCGTTCTCCCGCGCCAAAGCCTTCAGCGCATCCGCCTCCCGATCGGTAATGTTGATGTGGTTGAGCCGAGCCGTAGCGATCTCGAGCTCTTTTTGACGGATAACATCGGAAATCGAGGCCATGCCGCCAAGAATCCCGATGCGCTGCTGCTCGAGGCCGATCTGCTGCTTCAGCACCGCCGGGTCGACGCCATTTCCGGCAGACGGCGATTTGAGGCCGACGGCGTCGTAAAACGAACCGGCTTGGGCATTCGTGAGAACGTTGCCGGCTGCTGGTCCGGAGCGAAGCAGATTGCCCTTCACATCGACACCGGCGGCCATTGCGGCACGCCGCGCCCAACTCATCGCTCCATCGTTGAGACCATCGAAGAAGCCGTAGAGCGAAAGAAAAACGGACGTGAACTCGATCTTGAAGTCCTTCCAACCCTTGTTCCAGGCCTCATCGAAGGCGCGGGCACCTTCGCGACCATAGCCTCCTCGGCAACACTTCCGAACCGTGCCGCCGCTGAGGGCGCGTGCGTCGACTCGGAGGAAGGGTCGTTGGAGAAGCCAGCAAAGCCGCTGTGGAGGAGTCCCTTCGCCTGACTTCTGGACATGCCCATCGATCGCAACGACTGCTCGAGCTCGGTCTTCGTGGCTTGGAGTCCCTGTCGCTGCGATTGCTTCAGGATGTCGGGGGTTTTGGCAAAAATGCTGAGATCGAAAGCCGCCGTCGGTTCGTCCGGATCCGCGATTTGCTCATCCGCGAGGCCCGCATCGATAGCTTCAATCGGCGTGAACCACGTCTCATTGGCCATCCAGGCGTTGACCTGCTCGAGATCTTGACCGGTGCGAGCGGCATATGTTGTGGCGAGCGCGCCGTCGATCTTGGACAATAACCCCGCCGTATCAGTGTGGGCGTCGACGTTTCCGACGGTGATGCCCCAGCTTCTATGCAGCATAAAGAAGCTGTTGGCGGTCATTTGTATCTCGTGGCCTGCCATCGCGACGATCGATGCCGCGCTCGCCGCGAGCGCCATGATTTTGACGGTCACTTTGCCGGGATACTCGACCAGGCTGTTGTGCATTTGGATCCCGTCGAAGACGTTGCCTCCGGGCGAATTGATTTTTACAACGAGGTCGCCTTTCAACGACGTGAGGCGCTCATGAAATGCTGCTGCGGTGACATCCCAGCCGATCTCGCCGAAAACAGTGATTTCGGTGGCTCTGTCAGCCGCGCGCACATCGAATCCAGCTCCGAAGGTACGCGCAAAGAGGCGCCGTTGAGCGGATGGCCGTTTGTCGGTCGGGAGTTTGATGCTGTTGCGCATTTCGCGCGTCGTCCTTGTCGGCAAGCGATCACGGGCCTCGTGAGAGGCAGGTTTTCAGCTTGTGCCGGCGGCATCGCGCAGCCAGCGACAAGGATCTCGTCATCACCGGCCGGCATTGCGCAGGGCGGCAGCGACGAATCACTCTTACTCGATTTGCGATACCCGTCGGCAAGAGGGTTCCTAACGTTGAGCGATCGGCGTGGTGTCGAGTCCGTCGAGCGCCATAACTTGCGCATCAAGCAAAGCGCGGGCATCAGCGGTCCTGCCGGCATCGAGGAGTCCGATAGCCCTGGTCATTCGCTCCTGCAGCGTCGCGACCAAATCGAGCAACTGACTAACGGCGGCGTTGGCCGCATCACTCCGGATCGTCATCCATCACCTCAACTGCGTCGATGCCTCGGACGAGCTCGTCGAGTTTTGATCGGGCGGTCGCGATCTGGCCCGCATCGATCAGGCCGACGGATTCCGAGAGGCTTTGGCGCAACGCTGCCAACACGATCGCGAATCGGTGTTGCCGCTCAGCGGCTTTATCCTCGGAGGTTTCCGGGGGCTGCGGCCGGTTCGGCGGCCGCTCAATCACTATGCGCGGCGGGCGCCGGCGCGGATGTTCGCTGTCCGTCATGATTTTCTGTTCCTTTCAGAATGCGAAAAGTGCTTGTGGCGCAGGCTCTTTCGCGATTCTCCATGCAATTTTTGGAATTCAGATTTTTCGGCAATAATTCCGACGTCACCGCCCTAAGCCGCTGTTCTGACTCCGCTTTGTCTGTTGTTGGCGCCTAGAGTTTTTCGGTCGTTTTGACGATTTCGGCTGAAATTTCCGGCGCGAGCAAAAAAAATCTCCGAATGAGACCCATGGCGGTAGGCGCCCCCGTATCGGTTTTGGACTTTTCGCCCCCTATCCCCCGACCATCGCCGAGAGTGTTTGCGATCCAAGACCTAGCCTCGGCGAAGCAGATAGGCTCTCTGAGCCCGTAGTCGGTCGTTCCGGCGGCCATGGCAGCATCGGCCGTACGTGAGCCCTCGTACAGCATGAGGTCGACGGCGGTCTTGAGCTTGCCTAAGACGGTGAGCTTGCCGGAGCGGTTCTGAGCAGCAGCGGCTTGACGTGTGGGCTCGGTCATGACTTGGTCCTCCGTGCGAGCGCAGCGCTTGCGACCGCCCAAGGCCGCAGCGAGCGCTTCGATCGCGCATAGGAGTCTGGGGAATTGAACACACCCGATCGAGTAGGCGTTCGCACCATCCCCGCTCTTGGGGAATCCGCTTCAGCGTGATAGCGTCTCCAGACCGATCGGCGAGCCAATCCCAGCAGGATCCGTCTTTATGGCGCGGATAGGCGTGGCCCTCAGGCCTGGCTGAAGCGCGCGTGATTGGGGCTTCAGCCAGCGTCCTCTTCAACCAACTGGAGGCTCACATGCCGTCAATGAACGAAAGCGCTCTGCGAGCTCGCGCTCAATGGGCGGGTAGGATCATTGGGGAAGGTGAAGCTTACGTGACCGATTGAGGTCAATCGTTACCCCTTGCGCTCGCCCTCCGGTTGCGATTTGATGCCGTCATTTATCGGTTTGGGAGTATTTTAGATGATTGCCGGCGCAGACGAATTCTATAATCGTGTGGTGGCGACAGGATCGGCAGCAGGCAGATCGATGAATTGATTGGGATCGCCCGCGGCTTGGTGGCAGACAACCAGGTCAACCAAGCTGAAGTCGAATTCTTGCAGAAGTGGCTCGGCGCCAATCTTCACATCAGCGACCAGCCCGTCGTGCGAGTGCTTTACAAGCGGATCGGCGAGATGCTGAGTGACGGCGTGCTCGACGACGACGAGAAGACGGAGCTACTCGATACGCTCAATCAGTTTTCAAACCGAGAGATTGATGGCTTGGGTGAAGTTCTCAAATCAACATCGCTGCCGCTGAACGATCCCGAGCCGCCACTGACATTCTCCGGCCAACGATACTGCTTCACAGGCACATTCAATTTCGGCTGCCGCAAGGAATGTGAGAGCGTGGTCGAACGCCTCGGCGCCGAAGTCGGTAGCCTGACACAGAAAACAAACGTTCTTGTGATCGGCATCTACGCTACCGATTCGTGGAAACACTCGTCGTTTGGGAACAAGATCATGAAGGCCTGCGACTGGCGAGACAAAGGGTTTCCGATCAGCATTGTTTCCGAGCCGCACTGGAAGCGGTACCTTCCAACGAGCTCTTGCGTTCGCAGCGGAAACTAAGGACGTGCATCATGACGGAGCGGGAAAAGCAACAGCGCGATTCCTTATTTGAGCAGATCTTGGCGTCGAGCGCGGCTGGCTCGAGCTCGGATCATCAAAACTATGACGTGCGAAACTACGTCTCGGCCAAGGCACAGAATAAGCACCGGCCGACCAGGTCCGGATTGACGTGCTTCTCGATCTGGTCGAGGGCGGCCGTTGCCACATCGGCATGAATTGGCTTCGCTCGGAGTTGTCGCGAGACGACGAAGAAGCGATAGTCGCGCACCTTTTCGTTTGCCCCAACTGCAAACGCGCTCGGCGGATCGTTACTGAGTTCACCCCGGTTCGCGTCGTCCCTGACGAACTGGCGGGACCCCGCTTCCGTGTCGTGAGGGAAGGACGATCATAACGCTGAAGAAGGCCGGCGAGGATCTGCTGGCGGCGGCCGCGATCTAATATTGCTGCCGATGCATCGACATCCGGACGTACCGCGCAGCCCGGAGTTCGCGTGCGGATTCCGACGAAGTCGCCCAGGCGTACCGATATGAAGTCGCCCGTGGATTCCGAGACGATGTCGCCCACCTTTCCGATTTGATCTCGCC
>NZ_LBJC01000015.1 GCF_004114535.1 Bradyrhizobium nanningense | reverse complement strand
CGCAAAGCCGCTCGCTCGCTACGGCGCTATGTAGGGGCGCGCTTCGCGAGCGGCTTTGCTAATCAGCTACACCACTCCCTGGGACACGACCCGTTGCGTGCCTTGGGGTGTTTTGCGATGCTGCCGAAGCTGTGCGGAAGGGCAAGGCCATCGAAGGATCGGGGCAGTCGAAAGGCCGCTTTCGGCGACGTGAAGAGCAGAGGATGGCAGCCTTAAACGTCATTGGCCATCACCATCCCGACTATTTGTCGGACTATTTCACCCGCGTTCGTTGCATTTCAATCAGGTTGTTTTTTGTGCGAAACTGGTTCGCTTAGAGGGAGCTGAATTGACGAGGGAGCTGAATTGACCGCCTTCTGCAAGTAGAACGCTGATCAGGACAGCGGTCGAGGGCGCGGCGCCATTTCCGAGTCGAGGATCAGTCGACCATCGAGACGCCCGTCCAGCCGCTTTACGTATTCTGAAGCTTCCTCCATATGCGCCTTCATGAGCGCGCGCACGCGCTCGCTGTCGCGCGCGCGGGCGGCCTTGGCAATCTCGGTATGAATCTTGACGTTGGCGCATCCGAATCTCGTGTGCTCCTCCGGAGGCGTCTGGGTGCTGAAGACGACCAGCCGACGGAGCATCTCGTTGATCAGCTCGCATGCGAAGCGCAGGAAAGGATTGGGGTTTGCGGCAGCCAGGATGTCGTGAAAGTCGAGATCCGCCTGCCGTTGGCGAACCAGAAGAGAGGGCTCCTGCGAGGCCGGCTGGCACGTTTCAATGTTCTGCTCGAGCGCATCCAGCTGCTCGTCCGACAGAAATGGCACCGAGCCGGCAGCTAGTTCCGGCTCCAGCAGGCGCCGCGCCGCATAGATGTCCTCCATGCTGACTTCTTTGAAAAACAGGTAGTTCTGCAACAGCTGAAACGTGCGCTCGAGCGGGACCTCCATGATCGTCGCCCCGCCAGTCGGGCCGGTGCTGATGGTGATCAGTCCCTGCACCTCGAGGGACTTAAGAGCCTCGCGGATCGTGCTCTTGCTGACCGAAAACAGTCGCTGAAGCTCCTTCTCCATGGGAAGCTTGTCGCCCGGACAAAGGTTCTTCTGGGTGATCAGCTGCTTGATCTCTTCGGTGACGAGATCGGCCCGTTTTTGAATTTTCAGCCGCCCCCCCGGCCGCGGCAATTTTTCCAGTTCGACCGCCATTCCCGAATTCTCCAAAGCTGCCAATAGGTTCCAGGGTCGGCTCCGGGGCGAGCTGGCGCGGGGCCAGGCAAAGAACCGACTCCCCAATTGACACTTCTCCCATAATAGGCATATTCGTGCAAATCCGGTTTATCATGATAAATAGAATAGACCGGTCGGATGAAAGGGAGCAAGCATGTCGATCGGGCGGAAGATCCCGGAAATCTGGGCGGCGATACACACGCCGTTTGACGCCTCCGGTGCCATCGACGAGGCCGGAGTCCGCCGGAACGCCCGCCACTACATCGCAACCGGATTGGCGGGCGTGTTCTGCAATGGGTTGATCGGCGAAGTCTGGTCGCTCACGCTGCAGGAGAGAAAGCGTGTCATCGAGGTCATTGCAGACGAGGCCGGCGGGCGCCTTGGGATTTCCGTGGTGATCTCGGGTCCCTCGGTGGAAGAAACCATCGAGCTCGGCGAGCACGCGCGTCGGCTTGGCGTCAGCCACGCCGTGCTGATGGTCCCAACCTCGGGGCCGCGATCCCCCGCGCAGCAGTTCGCGTATCTACACCACGTCTGTGTCCGCTTGGAGATGCCGATCGTCATCTTCAACGCGCGAACCGCCGCGGGCAGCCCATTGGATCCGGGCGTTTTCACGCAGCTATGTTCGCTCCCAAATCTCAAGCTCCTGAAAACGACAGGCAATGCAGCCGAGAACGCGGCGCTTCGCCAGGCCGCGCGAAACGGCGTGCTGGTGTCGGACCCGTTGGAAGAGAACTTCTTCGCCAACATGCAGGCCGAGGGCCAGTCGATCCTCTATGCCGACCCCGAGCCTTACCTCTATCAACGCGGCGAGTTTCGCCCGATCGCGGAATACGTGGCTCTGTTAGCGGCCGGCCGGACGGACGAAGCAGCACGCATCTGTGCTTCACTCGCGCCGCAGCGGATCATCTTCAACAAGTGGATCATGGACCCGCTGAAGCGCGGCCACATGCCGAACGCAGCGGTCAAGCATTGGTGCGATCTGATCGGCCTTTCCGGCGGCGCCGTGCGCTCGCCAGTCACGCCGCTGTCCGCTGCTGAAAGGCGGGAGCTGGAAGCCGATCTCATCGCATGTGGTGCGCCCGGCCTGCCGTCTGCTGCCGAACGAATTTCGTCGTGACCTGCTGATTGCAATCTTCAACGGAGAGGAACATGACTTTGAAGCCTGTCGACCGTCGCTCGGTGCTCCAGATGCTGGCCGCTGCCGGCTCCGCACCATTCGTTCTCAAGAGTACCGTTGCCCGTGCGGAGACGCCGCTCACCGTCGGAGTTCTCTACTCCGGCTCCAAGCAGGATTACGGCTTCAACCAGTCCCACGCGCAGGCCGCCGCGGCGCTCAAGAAACAAACCGGCATCAAGGTGGTGGAGGAGGAGCGCGTTCCGGAAACGATCGCGGCCCAGCGCAGCATGGAAGGCATGATCCGTCAAGATGGCGCTCAACTCATCCTGGCGACGTCCTTTGGTTACTTCAAGCCGCACGTCTTGGAGATGGCGGCCAAGTATCCGGATGTCACCTTCGCTCACACCGGCGGCGTGTGGACGGCGGGCATGCCCGAGAACATCGGCACGTTCTACGCCTATATCTTCGAGGCCCAGTACATTTCGGGAATCGTCGCTGGCCACATGACGAAGAGCAAGAAGCTCGGCCTCGTCGCTGCGAAGCCGACGCCAAATCTTCTGCGCAGCATCAACGCGTTCGCGCTTGGCGCACGCTCGGTCGATCCGACCATTCAGGTGCAGGTCATCTTCACGGGCGACTGGGTGCTTCCTGTGCGCGAGGCGGAAGCGACGAACACGTTGGTCGACCAAGGGGCCGACGTCATCGCCGCCCAGGTCGATAGCCCGAAGGTCGTGATCGAGACGGCGGAGAAGCGCGGTGTCATGTCATGCGGCTACCACTCGAGTCAGGCCGATGTGGCTCCCAACGGCTATCTCACCGGAGCCGAGTGGAACTGGATCACGCCCTATCTTGTCTATGCCGGAAGCGTGCGTGGCGGCAAGAAGCCCGAGCACTATCTCCGTGCCGGCCTTGGCGATCATTTCGTCAAGAACAGTCCGTTTGGAAAACTCGTTACGCCTGAGGCGCGCGCAGCGGCCGAGACGGCACGGGCAGACCTCATCGGCGGTACGCGCGTTATCTACAGCGGACCGCTCAAGGACAACAAGGGCAACGTCGTCATCCCAGCCGGAATCATGCAGAGCAGCAACGACCGTGCGCTCGACGGCATCAATTATCTCGTCGAAGGCATCATCGGCCAAGTCTAGGAGGCGCTCTTGTCTTCGATCTCCGGAATCGAACCCGTGCCTTCGAAGCCGCTGGTAACCGCAGCTCAACTGAGTGTGGCCTTGCCTGTCCTGGCGGTGCTGCTCGCCTCCGCCGTCTTTGCGGCCTTCGTGGCCTTGTCCGGACAGAACCCCGCCACGGTGTTCGGTCTGATCGTCCAGGGCGGCTTCGGTAGCAGCTTCGCCTGGCAGGATACCTTGTCACGCGCAGCTCCTTTGGTCCTCGTGGGCCTCGCCGTTGCGATCCCCGCGCAAGCGGGGCTGGTGATTATCGGCGGCGAGGGGGCCTTGGTGCTCGGCGGGCTCGCGGGTGCCGTTGTGACGTTGCCGTTCGCGGGAGTGCACGCGCTTCCCATGCAACTCCTGATGTTGCTGGCCGGCGCCTTGATCGGAGGGCTCTGGTTCGGTCTGGCAGGTGTGCTCCGCCAATATCGCGGCGTCAACGAAACGATCTCGAGCCTGCTGCTGTCCTATATCGGAATCGCCGTCTTCCACCACCTGACCGAAGGCATGTTGCGCGATCCGGCAAGTCTCGACAAGCCGTCGACCCACCCTATCGATCCCTCCCACATGCTGCCGACGCTGCCAGGTGTGGGCGTTCACGCCGGCCTTGCCGTCAGTCTATTGCTGGCGATCGCCGCACATGTCGTGCTCCGCTACACCCGCTGGGGGTTTGCGCTGCGAGTGGTTGGCGGAAGTGCCCGGGTCGCGAGGATGATCGGGCTTGCCGTGAATCGCTGGATCCTCGGCGCCTCGGTCGTGGCAGGCGGCATGGCGGGCATTGCCGGCGCGATCGAGGTGGCGGCAGTGCAAGGGACGGCCAACTCCTCGCTCATCGTCGGCTATGGCTACAGCGGAATCCTCGTCGCCTTTCTGGCGCGGCACCAGCCGCTTGCGATTGTCGCCGTCGCGCTGTTGATCGGCGGCATGCAGGCGAGCGCCAGTTTGCTGCAACGGCGCCTCGGACTTCCGGATGCGACAATGCTGGTGTTTCAGGGGCTGATCTTCGTCTGCGTCCTCGTCGCGGATGCAATCGCGCAACAACTCCGAGAAACGACACGGAGGTAAGAAATGGACCCTACATCAATCGGCTGGCTTGCGCTGCCGCTTGCGATCCTGGGTGGGGCGATCCGTGTGTCGACGCCCTTCATTTTCGTGAGCATCGGCGAGCTGATTACCGAGAAATCGGGGCGTATCAATCTAGGCCTCGAAGGTACGCTAATGCTCGGTGCCATGGCGGGATACGCGATCTCCTACCTCTCCGGCTCGCCCTGGCTCGGCGTGCTTTCCGCGGGACTCGCCGGAATGGCCTTTGGGTTCCTGCATGGCCTGCTGTGCAGTGTGAAGCGCGTCAACGACACCGCGATCGGCATCAGCCTGATCGTGCTGGGTACGGGGCTCGCGTTCTTCCTGGGCAAACCCTTGATCGAGCCCAAGGCGCCGCCGCTTCCCTCGATCGCGCTCGGATTCTGGTCAAGCGTACCGCAGGTGCGAGCTGCGCTGGATGTCAACGCACTGTTCTTCGTCGGAATTGCATTAGCTTTTGCGGTCTACGTCTTCCTGAACAGGACCGGCTGGGGGCTGATGCTGCGCACCGTGGGAGATAGCGAGGATGCGGCACGCGCGCTTGGGTTTCCTGTATTGCGGGTGCGCATCATAGCAACCATGGCGGGCGGCTTTCTCGCCGGCATCGGCGGCAGCTTCCTGTCGCTTTCGTATCCGGGGAGCTGGAGTGAAGGCCTGTCGAGTGGTCAAGGCATCATGGCTGTCGCGCTCGTCATCTTTGCCCGCTGGCGTTCGGTCAACGCCCTGGGCGCATCGCTGCTGTTCGGCGGGGCGGGGGCTCTCGGTCCTGCGCTCCAGGGCATCGGTGTGACCGGCTACTACTACCTGTTCAATGCGGCTCCCTACATTCTGACCCTTGCAATCATGGTTGCGTCCACATCGCGGGCTGCTCCGTTCGCCGATGCGCCGGGCGAGCTCAAGCTGCACCGGTGAGAAGCGCCGTGACGAGAATTCATCCTCGGAGGATAGTCCGATGAGCGTTCCTCAAGTCGAGCTCAAGAACATGACGAAGCGTTTCGGGGCAAACCTCGCTCTGAACAACGTATCGCTGCTGATCCGCTCGGGCACCGTCCACGCGCTGCTCGGGGAGAACGGCGCCGGCAAGAGCACGTTGGTCAAATGCCTCGTGGGCTTTTACCATCCGGACGAGGGTCACATCCAGGTGGATGGGCGCGAGCATCGGCTGAACTCGCCGAAGGATGCCGATGCGCTCGGCATCGGCATGGTGTATCAGCATTTCACTCTCGTGCCGTCGATGACGGTGGCGCAAAATCTCGTCGTCAGCGGTGCGAGATTGCCGGCCTATATCAACTGGCAAAGCGAGCTGAGGCGGCTGGCAGAAGTCACCAAAAAGCTTCCGTTTCACGTGCCGCTCGACGTGCGCGTCTCGCAGCTCTCTGCGGGCGAGAAGCAGAAGGCGGAGATCGTCAAGCAGCTCTATCTCGGGCGCAAGCTCCTCATCCTGGACGAACCGACTTCGGTGCTGACGCCCGCAGAAGCCGATGAAGTGCTCGGCCATGTTCGCAGCCTGACACGGGCGGGCGAACTCAGCGCTATCCTGATCAGCCACAAGTTCCATGAAGTGCGCCGATTCGCCGACGACGTGACGGTGTTGCGTCGAGGCGCGTCGGTGCGGACGGGCGCCGTCGCCGATTTGACGGATGACGCTCTTGCGGAAGCTATGATCGGAGAGCCCGTCAGCAAGATCGTGCAGCACGCACCGAAATCACCGCCGAAGTCCGATATTATCCTCTCCATCAGCGACCTCCGCGTGAACGGCGACAATGGCCTTCCCGCCGTGAAAGATCTCTCGCTCGAGGTGCGGGCAGGCGAGATCGTCGGGATTGCCGGGGTATCCGGAAATGGACAGTTGGAGTTGGTCGAGGCCCTGATGGGGCAGCGGGATCGCAGCGGTACGATTGCTGTCTCCGGCTCATCGTTCAACGGTACGCGACTGGAAATCGCTCGCCTCGGCGTCTATGGACTGCCGCAAGAGCCCCTGAAGAACGCCTGCATCGATCGAATGTCGCTGGCCGAGAACCTTGCCCTGCGTAATTTCGATCGGGTGCCGCTCTGCCGTGGTATCGCAATGAACTACGGCGCGCTCGCAGAGCAGGCCGAGAGGCTGGTCGCACAATTTCGTGTCAAGGCGCCTAGCCTGACCGCAAGCATGAGCACGCTGTCCGGCGGCAACGTGCAGCGCGCCGTGCTGGCGCGGGAGCTCACGCAAGACGTTCGATTGCTGGTCGCGTCAAATCCGACGTTCGGCCTTGATTTCGTCGCGTGCGAAGAAACGTACCGCCGGATCGTCGAGGCACGGAACGGCGGAGCCGCAGTGCTGCTCATCTCGGAGGATCTGGACGAGTTGCTTGGCTTGGTCGACAGGGTCCTCGTCATGAGCGCGGGTCGCATCGTCCATGAAGTGTCAGCCGAGGGCGCCGACAAGCGCGTGATCGGCAAATACATGGCGGGAATGAAAGCGGCCTGACTCGAGGTGCGCGTCGGATCAGAATCTAGAAGGAGACGTTCGTGGTCACGCAGATCAATCATTTCATCGATGGCAAGCAGGTCCCGGGTAGCACCGAACGAAGCTCGCCGGTCTTCAACCCGGCAACGGGCGAGCAGACGGGCCGTGTTGTGGCCGCCAACGCGGCCGTGGTGGCGGACGCGGTATCTGCCGCGAACAGGGCGGCACAGGGTTGGGCCGACACGACGTCTCTCAGGCGTGCACGCGTCCTCAATCGCTTTCTGCGGATCCTCGAGGATCGCGCAGGTCAGCTTGCCGACGTGATCGTCTCCGAGCACGGCAAGGTTCACTCCGACGCTCTGGGCGAAGTTCAGCGCGGAATGGAGGTGGTCGAGTTTGCCACGGCCGCTCCGCAGCTCCTCAAGGGCGAACTCACCGAGAATGTCGGTACCCGTCGACAGCTATTCTACGCGCCAGCCGCTCGGCGTGGTCGCCGGAATCACGCCCTTCAATTTCCCGGTCATGGTTCCGATGTGGATGTTCCCGGTCGCTCTCGCCTGCGGCAATGCGTTCATTTTGAAGCCATCTGAGCGCGACCCGTCGGCGTCGCTCATCATGGCGGAGTGGCTGAAGGAAGCCGGTCTGCCGGACGGTGTGTTCAACGTGGTGCAAGGCGACAAGGAAGCTGTCGATGCGCTGCTGCATCACCCGGATACTTCGGCGATCAGCTTCGTGGGCTCCACACCGATCGCGCAATACATTTATTCGACCGCCGCGAATAACGGGAAACGCTGCCAAGCGCTCGGTGGAGCCAAGAACCACATGATCGTGATGCCAGATGCCGACATGGATCAGGCGGTCGATGCGTTGATGGGCGCCGCCTACGGCTCCGCCGGCGAACGCTGCATGGCGATCTCGGTTGCCGTGCCGGTCGGCGAGGGGACGGCGGCTAAGCTGATCTCTGCGCTCGAACCCAAGGTCCGAGGCCTGAAGGTCGGACCGGGTACCGACCGCGAGGCAGAGATGGGGCCTCTCGTGACGCAACAGCACCTAGAGAAGGTCCGGAGCTATATCGATGCCGGCGTCGCCGAGGGCGCAAAGTTGCTGGTCGACGGACGCAAGTTCAGGATGCAGGGCTACGAGAATGGTTTCTTCGTGGGCGGAACCCTGTTCGACCATGTCAAACCGAACATGAAGATCTACAAGGAAGAGATCTTCGGACCTGTGCTGTCGGTGGTTCGAGCGCCGGACTACGCGACGGCGGCGCGCCTGATCAATGAACACGAATTCGGCAATGGCACCTCGATCTTCACACGTGATGGCGATGCCGCGCGCGAATTCGCCCATCAGATCAAAGTCGGAATGGTCGGCATCAACGTTCCAATTCCGGTGCCGATGGCCTTTCACTCGTTCGGTGGGTGGAAGGCCTCGATTTTCGGCGACCACCACATGCACGGTCCGGAGGGCATTCGCTTCAATACGCGAATGAAGACGGTCACCAGCCGCTGGCCAACCGGAATACGAGCCGGTGCCGAATTCGTCATGCCGACAATGTCGTAGGAGAAATGCCATCGAGTCTTTGGATTGCCGCTTCCTCCCTGACTACGAGGGCCTCTCTGGCCCTCGCTTCTTTTCAGGCAATTAGATCCGATGCAGCCTTGGTACCACATTCCTGCCACTAAGAGCCGGATGGATGGAGCAGGCTCTGGACTTGTTTGGGTATGGTATTGCGACAGAGCTGCGCTCACCGCGAGGAGCGAACGTCTCCACCACCGAGTTGTGCCACAACCCAATCTGCAAAAGCTCGTACCGCCGATCTTTGCCGGCCTGCGCGCGGGTAGATTAGGCGGTGGCCGACGTAGCTGATATCGTTTGCGCGCCCTGCCAATGGAGCCACCAATCGCCCGCTCGCCAACTCGCGTTCCGCTAGAAGCGTCGATTCCAGCGCTACTCCCAAACCCTCCGCGGCTGTCGCGATCGCGAGAAAGCTGCGATCGAACCTCATGCCGTGGAGCGCAGGGGCTTCCAATCCGTTCGCCGTGAACCATTGGTGCCATTGAACCTGCTTGACATCCGAGCGGATGAGCGTCTGCTCCATGAGATCGGCCGGTCTTCTTATCGACTTCGCGAGAGCGGGGGAGCAGAGGGGGGTGACCGTCTCCTCCGGCAGAGGAATAATCTCGACACCCTCAGCACGCGGCGGACCGTAGACGATGTCGATATCAAAGTCGTCATTGCTGAAGCGCGCGTAGTCCGTGTTTGCAGCCAGGCGGACTTCGAGCTTCGGATAAGCAGCGAGAAACTGTGCAAGCCGTGGTGCCAGCCATTGCGCGGCAAAGCTCGGGGCTGAGTGGACGCGCACCAATTGCGGTCCGCGCGCAGCAACTTCTTCAAGGCCGCGGCGGAGCTGATCGAATGCCGCTCCCGTGTGGCGCATCAGATTCTCGCCGGCTGGCGTGAGCCGCACGGATCGCGCACTGCGCTCGAACAAAATGGTCCGAAGCGTGTCCTCCAGCTTGCGGATGGCATGACTGACCGCACTCGGTGTCAGGTGAAGCTCATTCGCCGCATCGCGAAACGATCCGGTGCGGGCGGCGGCTTCAAAGGCGCGAATCGCCGATATCGGGACGTTTGATAGCATCCCATAAGTGAACCAGATTCATCCATCCGTGACAACTGTGCGTTTGTCTGTTGCGCCTCCCCGGTGCATTCCTAGCCTTGCAAAGGAAAAACAATTAGTGGGAGGAACTGATGCTGCTCAGCGGTAAGACTGCCATCATTTCGGGCGCGGCCTCGCCGCGCGGCATCGGGCTTGCCACGGCACGGCGGTTCGCTGCCGAGGGAGCTCGGGTCGCCATTTTGGACATCGATGCCGACGCTGCTGTGGATGCTGCAGCATCGCTTGGAAGATCCCACATCGGCCTTGGGTCCGACGTCGCCGACAAGTCGTCCTGCGAGCAGGCTGTTGCCCGGGTGATCGAATCCTTCGGCAGCATCGATATTCTGATCAACAATGCTGGTATCACCCAACCGGTGAAGCTCCTGGAAATTACGGCGGCCGACTGGGATCGCATTCAGGATGTCAATCTGAAAGGTGTTCTTTTCCTCTCCCAGGCCGTGATCCCGCACATGCGTGCGCGCAAGTCCGGATCGATCGCCTGCATGTCCTCGGTTTCGGCCCAGCGCGGCGGCGGAATCTTTGGCGGCCCGCATTATTCGGCGGCCAAGGCTGGCGTGCTCGGTCTCGCAAAGGCGATGGCCCGTGAGTTCGGCCCGGACGGCATCCGCGTCAATTGCGTGACGCCGGGCCTGATCGGCACCGATATCACCGCGGGCAAGCTGACCGACGAGATGAGGGCGAAGATCCTGGAAGGCATTCCGCTCAATCGCCTCGGCACGGCAGACGACGTCGCCGGCATTTACACTTTCCTGGCCTCGGATCTCTCCGCCTACGTGACTGGTGCCGTGATCGACGTCAACGGCGGCATGCTCATCCACTGAGCGCAAGACAAGGTCCAGATCGATGGAAACGCTGACCAACACGCCCAAGCTGGCGGATCGCGCCTACAACATTCGCCGCAATGCGCTGCGCATGGGCGAAGTCCAGGGCCAGGGCTATATCGCACAGGCGCTGGACATCTCCGACGTCCTCGCCGTGGCCTATTTTCACGCGATGCGCTACCGGCCGGAAGATCCCTCCTGGGAAGACCGCGACCGCTTCCTCCTCTCAAACGGGCACTACGCCATCGCGCTCTATGCGGCTTTGATCGAGGCGGGTATCGTCCCCGAGGAAGAACTCGAAACCTACGGTAGCGACGAGAGCCGCCTGCCGATGTCGGGCATGGCCTCCTACACGCCCGGAATGGAAATGTCGGGCGGCTCGCTCGGGCTTGGGCTCAGCATCGCCGTCGGCATGAGCCTGGGGCTCAAGCGCAAGAAATCCGAGGCGAGGGTTTATACGCTGTTCTCGGACGGCGAGCTCGACGAGGGCTCGGTCTGGGAAGCCATCCAGTCGGCGGGCCACTACAAGCTCGACAATCTGATCGGCATCGTCGACGTCAACAATCAGCAGGCGGATGGTCCTTCGACGCAGGTGATGGCGTTCGAGCCGCTGGTCGAGAAGCTTCAAGCCTTCGGCTGGTTCGTGCAGCGGATCGACGGCAATGATCTCGATGCCGTCATTGCCGCGTTCGATGCCGCCAAGTCTCATCCCGAGCCCAAGCCGCGGATGATCGTCGCGGACACGCTGATGGGCAAGGGCGTTCCTTTTCTGGAGCAGCGCGAGAAGAATCATTTCATCCGCGTCGAGCAGCACGAATGGCAGCTCGCGCTTGCTGCGCTGGAAGCTGGGAGGCAGGTATGAAGACCGTGAGATCTGCACCACAGCCGGGTAAGGCGCGCCTGACGACCTCGGCCATGATCGCGTCGATCGCGGCTGAAGGACAAAAGACGAAGCCAGCGCCCTTTGGAAGGGCTCTCGTCGAGCTTGCACGCAGCCGCCCGGACGTGGTCGGCATGACGGCCGATCTCGGCAAGTACACCGACCTACATATTTTTGCGAAGGAATTTCCGGACCGCTATTACCAGATGGGTATGGCCGAGCAGCTTTTGTTCGGCGCGGCCTCCGGTCTTGCCGCCGAAGGCTTCATGCCCTTCGCAACTACCTACGCGGTGTTCGCTTCGCGCCGTGCCTACGACTTCATCCACCAGACCATCGCGGAGGAAGACCGCAACGTGAAGATCGTCTGTGCATTGCCCGGCCTGACGTCGGGCTATGGTCCGAGCCATCAGGCCGCAGAGGATCTCGCGCTGTTTCGCGCGATGCCCAATATGACGGTCATCGATCCCTGCGATGCCCATGAAATCGAGCAGCTGGTGCCCGCCATTGCGGCGCATCAGGGACCGGTCTACATGCGCCTGCTGCGGGGCCAGGTGCCGGTCGTGCTGGACGAATACGACTACAAGTTCGAGCTCGGCAAGGCCAAGCTGATCCGTGACGGAAAGGACGTCCTGATCATCTCATCCGGCATCATGACCATGCGCGCGCTCGAGGCCCTGCAAGCTTTGAAAGACGACCGTGTCGATGCTGCGGTGCTCCACGTTCCCACCATCAAGCCGCTCGACGCGGAGACGATACTGCGTGAAGCCGGCAAGTCAGGCCGGCTGGTCGTCGTTGCCGAAAACCATACGACCATCGGCGGACTTGGCGAGGCAGTCGCCGCACTCCTGATGCGTTCAGGCGTTCATCCGCCGTTCCGGCAGATTGCATTACCGGACGAATTTCTTGACGCCGGCGCACTTCCGACGCTGCACGACCGCTACGGCATTTCCACCGCCGAGGTCGCAAGGCAGATCAAGCAGTGGCTTTAGCGCACCGGCACTAAGCGCCAGTCAGGCCAAATCCGAGTGAAGAGTTGCGCCCGCTGCATGTCGCGGCGGGCGAGCCATGGCTCCTGCCCGAATGCGGGCGGTCGAGGAGCCCGGACAGCTGAAAGCCCAGCGCAGGCTGATGCAGCCGACACAACGCCAATACAGGATCAGGAGGAAAACATGACTGTCTCGAAGCCCGGACGCATCAGCCGCCGTTCGCTATTGATGGCGGCGAGCGCCGTACCTCTCTGCGGGATTCTGACCCGTCCAGTGTCTGCCGCCGAGTTCGTCTACAAGTTCGCAACCGGACAGGACCCGACCCATCCGGTGAACATCCGCGCGCAAGAGGCGATCGACCGCATCCGCGAAGCGACCAGCGGCCGGCTGGAGATCAGGCTGTTCCCGGCCAATCAGCTCGGCTCGGATACCGAGCTGCTGACGCAGGTTCGCAGCGGCGGCGTCGAGTTCTTCAACCAATCCTCCTCGATCCTTGCCACCCTGGTACCTAGCGCGGGCATCGTGAATACCGGCTTCGCGTTTGCCGACTACGACAGCGTGTGGAAGGCGATGGACGGCGAGCTCGGCACCTA
Source organism: Bradyrhizobium nanningense (assembly GCF_004114535.1). GTDB lineage: Bacteria > Pseudomonadota > Alphaproteobacteria > Rhizobiales > Xanthobacteraceae > Bradyrhizobium > Bradyrhizobium nanningense. Next base: position 152,111 of record NZ_LBJC01000015.1, on the reverse strand, counting down.
CATCCGGGCGCAGATCGCCAAGACGCCGATCATGGCGGTGTCGAAGACCTGGGACAACGGCTTTCGCCAGGTGACCTCGTCCAGCCGCGAGATCCGCACCCCGGATGACCTGAAGAATTTCCAGATCCGTGTTCCGCCCGCGCCGCTGCTGACCTCGCTGTTCAAGGCCCTCGGCGCCGGATCGACGCCGATCAACTTCAATGAGGTCTATTCCGCGTTGCAGACCAAGGTCGTCGACGGGCAGGAGAACCCGCTACCAATCATTGCGACCGCGCGTCTTTATGAAGTCCAGAGCACGTGCAGCCTGACGGGGCACGTCTGGGACGGCTACTGGATCCTCGGCAACAAGCGCGCCTTCGAGCGCCTGCCCAAGGACGTGCAGGGGATCGTGGCACGCGAGCTTGACCGCTCCGCCATCGATCAGCGCGCCGACATCGCAAAGCTCAGCCAGTCCCTGCGCACTGACCTCTCGGCCAAGGGTCTCAAATTCATCGACGTCGATCGCGCCGCCTTCCGTCAGGCCTTGTCTAAAACCAGCTTCTACGCCGACTGGAAAGCCAAGTTTGGCGAGGAGGCATGGTCCCAGCTCGAAAAAGCGGCGGGCCAGCTATCATGACCAGCATGAGCCATACGCCCCATGTCGATGCCGGTATGGCGGCCGGCGCGTCGCAGGCAGGCCGGCGCAGTTGGGTGATAACGGCGAACACGGCGCTTGGTCATGTCGTCGCGGTCCCGGCAGCACTGCTCGTGCTGGCGGAGATTGCGGTGCTGTCTGCCGGCATCGTGGGTCGATACGTGTTCCGCTCGCCGATCATCTGGTCCGACGAACTCGCGGGCATTCTCTTCCTCTGGCTCGCCATGTTCGGTTCCGTGATTGCGTTCCAGCGCGGCGAGCACATGCGGATGACCGCCATCGTCGGTGTTCTCAGTGTTCAGGTTCGTGCATTTCTGGACGTCGTCGCGGCTGCGGCGTCACTTGCATTTCTCGTCCTCGTCGTCTGGCCCGCCTATGAATTCGCCGCAGACGAGGCATTCGTCACCACGCCGGCGCTCGAGATCGTCAATAGCTGGCGTGCGGCCGCTTTGCCGATCGGGATCGGATTGATGCTGATCGCAGCGGTCCTCCGGCTCATCCGCATCGCGAGCCTGCGCAGCCTGCTGGCGTCCTTGGCGATCGTTGCGGGCATCATCGCGACGTTCGTTCTGCTGGCGCCGGTCTTGAATCCGCTCGGCAATCTAAATCTTCTGATTTTCTTCGTTGTCGTGGTTGGCGCCATGGTCTTCGCGGCCGTGCCGATCGCGTTCGCGTTCGGCCTGGCCACGGTCGGCTATCTCACCCTGACAACCAGCACCCCCGACGTGGTGATGATCGGACGAATGGATGAGGGCATGAGCCACCTGATCCTGCTTGCGGTGCCTCTCTTCGTCTTTCTCGGCCTTCTGATCGAGATGACGGGCATGGCGCGCGCCATGGTCAGCTTTCTGGCGAGCCTCTTAGGCCACGTACGCGGTGGATTGCACTACGTGCTGGTCGGGGCGATGTATCTGGTCTCTGGCATTTCCGGCTCCAAGGCGGCGGACATGGCTGCGGTAGCTCCGGTGTTGTTTCCCGAGATGCGGCAGCGGGGAGCCAAGCCAGGCGATCTGGTTGCGCTTCTCGCGGCAACCGGCGCGCAGACCGAGACGATTCCACCGTCACTGGTTCTAATCACGATCGGCTCGGTCACCGGCGTTTCGATCTCGGCCCTGTTCACCGGCGGCTTGCTTCCCGGCGTGGTGCTTGCCGTCATGCTCGCGGCCGTGGTGTGGTGGCGATACCGCCGCGAGGACCTGTCTCACGTCAAGCGGGCGACGGGACGGCAGATCGGCCGCGCGTTTGTCATCGCGATTCCGGCCATCGCGCTGCCATTCGTGATCCGGACCGCCGTCGTCGAAGGCGTCGCAACGGCAACGGAGGTCTCGACCATCGGCATCCTGTACTCAGCCTGTGCGGGTCTCTTCATCTATCGCCAGTTCGACTGGCGGCGCATCTATCCGATGCTGGTTGAGACGGCATCGCTGTCCGGGGCGATCCTGCTCATCATTGGCGCGGCGACGGGCATGGCCTGGGCGCTGACCCAGTCGGGATTTTCTGCCTCTCTTGCCAAGTTCATGACCAACCTTCCCGGCGGCGTGCCTGTGTTTCTCGCCGTCACAATCGTCACTTTCGTGATCCTGGGCAGCGTGCTGGAAGGGATTCCTGCCATCGTCTTGTTCGGTCCGCTTCTGTTCCCGATCGCGCGGCAGGTCGGGGTGCATGATGTTCACTACGCGATGGTCGTCGTCCTCGCCATGGGCATCGGCCTATTCGCGCCGCCGTTCGGCGTCGGCTACTACGCGGCTTGCGCAATCAGCCGCATCAATCCGGACGAGGGCATGAAGCCGATCGTGGGCTATATGATCGCGCTCCTGATCGGCACGCTGATCGTTGCCGCCTTGCCCTGGCTATCGATCGGCTTCCTTTGATAACGGGCGAGGCGCCCTCGCGGGAAACATCGCCAAGGCATCTCGTCAGGCGAATTTCGGCAGATGCAGCGGCAGGCCATCGCAGGCCATGTCAATCTCCTCGACCTGGCCCTTGCCGACCTCAGTGACGCGTAGCTTTCTGCCTTCGAGCGCAAACGCACAATTCGTCGGCTGCGGTCCGTCCAGGATCAGGCGACCGGCGACCTCACCCCGTCGGTCCAGCACCGTGACGTTCTTCTGGTTGTAGACCGTGCAATAGAGCCGGCCGTCGGTGCCGAAGGCCATCCCGTCCGGCCCTTTGAAATCGGGATTGGCGTCCGGTTGGAGGACGTTACTGAAAACCTCGCGCCTCGGCGATGACTCGCCGAGCACGTCATATCGATAGATTTCGCCGGTGAAGGACGCGTTGGCATAAAGGTGATTGTCGGGACCGAAAGCAATGCCGTTGGTAAAGCGAATCTTGCGATCGAGAACGCGCAGCACCTTCATCGCCGCCGGATCGATCTCATACACGCGGCCGTCCCAATCGAGGTCCATATAGCGAGCGACGAAGGCCTGGCCGTCGATAAAATCCTCGGCGGCCATGCCGGAATCGGTCATGTAGAGCAATCCGTTCGGGCCGAAGCAGAGGTCGTTCGGAAACAGAAAGCGCTCCGCGCCCTCGCCCTGCATGCGCCGGACCTCGTTTCCGTCTTCGTCGATGCAGATCAGCGCCCGGAGGCCGGCTTCCGCGATCCAGATCCGGCCGTGGCCATCGGTCGTCAGTCCATTCGGACGGCCACCTGTCGTAAGGATCACGCGGCGATTGCCGCGGGGATCGAGCCGCGTGACGCAAAGGGTCGACGCGGACATCTCCGTGACATACATCGAACCGTCCGGCAGGCACACTGGACCCTCCGGCGCGCCAATTCCGGTTGCAAATAGTCTCGACGCCATTCATCCCTCCCGTTCTCGAATGTTACTCTCGTTAAGCGATGACCACACCGCTGACTGGATCGATCAGCACCACGCGATTGAGGTCGATGGCGAGATCGATCCGCTCGCCATGGCTTCTGACGTCATGGGCCTGCAGCTCGGCAACCGCATCCACGCCGCCGATCTTGATCGTGGTGAAGGTTCGGGTCCCTGTCGGCTGAATGAGATCGGCGACGGCCGAATAAGAAACCACCCCATTGCGGAGAGGTCCTCCGCCGGCCCGACTGAAATGCTGGGGCCGAATGCCTACGAGAATCTCTCGCCCTTGCGCTCCGGCCAGTGACATGGCCTTTGCGCTCGGAAGCTTCAGTTCACCGCCGGACTGAAACACCACGGCTGCGACGGGGCCGTCTGTCTTGAGGGTCGCCGGAATGAGATTGATCGAGGGAGAGCCGAGGAAGCCTGCCACGAACCCCGTACGGGGCTGCTCGAACAGCTCGAGAGGAGCCCCCTGCTGCTCGATCTTTCCGTCGCGCAGCAGCACGATGCGGTCGGCGAGCGTCATCGCCTCGATCTGGTCGTGGGTGACGTAGATCATCGTCGTCGTGATCTCGTGATGCAGGCGCTTGATCTCGGCCCGCATCTCGTCGCGCAGCTGAGCGTCGAGATTCGAGAGCGGCTCGTCGAACAGGAACAGGTCGGCCTTACGGACGATGGCGCGGCCGATGGCGACGCGCTGACGCTGTCCACCAGAGAGCTGCCGTGGATAGCGCTGGAGGAGATTGCCGATGCCGAGCATCTCGGCGGCTTCACTGACCCGCTTCCTGATTTCGATCTCTGGAGTCTTGCGGGCGCGCAGACCGAATGCGATGTTCTCGTTGACGGTCAAATAGGGATAGAGCGCATAATTTTGAAACACCATTGCGATGTTGCGCTCGCGCGGGCGCAGATCGTTGACCACTGCGCCGCCGATCGCGATCGCTCCGCTGTCGGGGTCTTCAAGGCCGGCGATCGTCCGCAAGAGAGTACTCTTGCCACAGCCGGATGGCCCCACGAGCACGGCAAATTCGCCATCGGTGATGGTAAGATCCACCCCTCGAACCGCGTGCACGTTGCCGTAATATTTGTGCACGCCGGACAGCTTGACGTCAGCCACTCCAATCCCCCTAACCCTTGACAGCGCCCAGGGAGATGCCGCGCACGAGATAGCGCTGCATTACCGAGACGGCGACGAAGATCGGCAATGTGCCCAAGACCGACATCGCTGCGATCTTCGCCCAGAAATTCGATTGTCCGCCGAAATAGTGCGTCAGCATAACCGGAAACGTGATGACCTCAGTGCGTGTGAGCACGAGTGCGAACAGAAAATCGTTCCACGCAAAGGCAAAGGTGAAGACCGACGTTGCCATGAGCCCCGGGCGCACCATCGGGAAGACGACTTTCCAAATCACTTCCCATCGATTGAGGCCGTCGACGAGCGCGCTTTCCTCGAGCTCCAGCGGAACGTCGACGATGTAGCCGCGCATCATCCAGATCACGTAAGGGAGATTGAATGCCGTGTAGAGCAGGATCAGCCCGAAATAGCTGTCTACAAGGCCGAAATAGACGTAGATCAGGAAGATCGGGAAGACGACCGCGATCGGTGGGATCATGCGCTGGGAGATGATCCACATCGCGAGGTTCTCGCCGCCGGTGCCGAACCGGGCGAGGCTGTAGGCGCAGAGCGTCCCGAGAACGATTGCGATGCCGGAGCTGACGCTGGCGACGATCAGGCTGTTCAGGATCGCAAGGACGTCACCATCCTTGAACAAGACGTAGTAGTTGGAGAACTGGATCTGGCCGGGAATCCACAAGGGCGGGACGTGATAGATCTCGTCCGGCGTCTTGAATGAAATCATGAAGAGCCAATAGACCGGAAACAGGAACAGCAGGGTCACGACACCGGCACCGAGATAGCGAAGCGCCAGGATGCGGGCTTTTCTTGCCGGAAGCTTGCTGACCCTCATCGCGCAAGCTCCATGCGCTTGAGGACGAGAGTGGTGATGACCGTGAGCAGCGCGATCACCAGGAAGGAGATCGCGGCCGTGTAGCTGGTCTCGAATTGCGAGAAACCCTGCACATAGGTGTAGAGCGAGATGGTCTCGGTCATCGACCCCGGCCCGCCTTCGGTTAGGGTCCAGATGATGTCAAAGATGCGAACAAGGTCCAGGCCTCGTATCAGGCAGGCGACGGCTATCACGGGCGCGATCGCCGGCAGAACGATCGCGCGAAGCACGCGCAGGTATGATGCGCCATCGATCTCCGCGGCCTCGAGCTGCGACGGATCTACATTCGACAGCGCAGCGAGCAGCAACAGGAACATGAACGGAGACCACTGCCAGACCTCGCAGATGATGATCGCGGGATAGACGTAGGCGGGATTGACCGTCCACAGAATCCGGACCGGTTCACCGGCGATGAAGCTCAGAATCTGACCAATCGGACCGAAGCGGACGTCGAACATCAAACGCCACGTCGCTCCCGCGACGATCGGAGATATCACCGTTGGGAGCACCAGCAGCGCGAGGAAGATCTGTCGACCGGGCATGCGGTCGATGAAGAGCTGCGCCATCAGGAAGCCGATCAACAGCTCCAAGGGGAGGGCGATCGCGGTGATGATGGCAGTATGACCAAGCGAGGCCCAGAGGCGGGTATCCCTGAACAGCTCCGCATAGTTCAAGAGCCCAACGAAGGTGGTGTCGTTCTCGGTCATCGTGATGCGCTGGAAGCTCACGATCAGCGAGTAGATCAGCGGAAACAGGCCGACCAGGAGAAGGATCAGAATGGCCGGCGCAACGATGAGATAGGGCAGGCGGTCCTCGAGCATGCGCCCGAGCCGGCTCGGGCGGCGTTGCTCGGCACCATTGAGACTTGCGGAAAGCGTCATTGTCAGTCCAGGAAAAGGTGTCGCACGGGAGGGCGATGCTTCCCGTGCTGTACCCAGGGCAGCTATCGCGGATAGGCGCCGGGCTTGGCTGCCCAGACCTTGTAGACGGCCTTTTGATTGTCGACGCCGACCTTCTCGGTGATGGCATCGAATTGCTGCGCCATGCGGTCGAGGATGGCCTTTGGGTCTTCGCCCGCCCAGAGGCTCGAGATCGCCTTGGTCATCGCCTCGTCGTACTTGTCCTGTTGCAGCAAGGAGAGATCGAGCAGGCCCTTCTCGCCCGACGTCTTGATGGTGTCGAGATAGGCTGGAGCATCGGGCCAGAGCGCACGGTATTTCTCGCTCGCGTAGTGCGAGAGGCGGAACGGATCGCGCAGCGTATAGGGCAGCTGGACGCGCTCGAGGCTGGTCTTCTTGCTGTTCAGCCACTGGATGAAGAGATAGGCAGCCTCCTTGTTCTTGCTGGTGGCCGAGACCGACAAGTCGAAGCCGACGCCAAGCTCGGGACGGCCGAGAGGGGTGAGCGCATAACCGACCTTGCCGGCGACCTGCGATTTCGGCACCCACTTCAGCGCTTCTTCGCCTGAGCCGTAGCCCGCGGCCCACCTTCCGTAAGGTGGCCAGGAGATCGTCATCGCGGTCGTGCCCTGGAGGAATGCCGCGAGATTGTCGACGAAATTCCACTGCTCGACGCCAGGCGGCATGAACTTGTTCTCCGCGAGCATCTGCTTGAACACTTTGAGACCGACCTCGCCATTTACTGTCGCCTTCATGGTGTCCGCATTGAAGAACTTGCCGCCTTCCATGCGGAAGCGCTCCTGAAACATGTAATGCGGGTAGGGCGCGGTGCGGAAGAAGCCGGCGCCGTAAACCTTCGGTGCCATCTTGTCCGTGATGAACTGGCCGATCTCGTCGAACTGTTTCCAGTCCTTTGGCGGGGCCAGCTCATAGCCGAACTTGGCCTTGAACTCGTCCTTCATCTTCGGATCGTCGAAGATATCCTTCCGGTAATAGAGCAACATCACGTCGCCATCGTCCGGGAAGCCGTAGATCTTCCCGTCATACTGCATTTGGTTGTCGCGATAGGCGGCCGCGATGTCCTGCAACTCGTCGCGATAACCGAACTTGTCGACATATTTGTCGAGCGGCTCGAGCGCTCCTGCACGCGCAAGGTCGGGCATCCAGGATGGAATGACGTTCAGCGCGTCATACGCTCCGGCGCCCGATTTAAAATCCTGCATGATCTTGGTGAACATCTGGTCGGTCGGCACCTCGACCACCTTCACCTTAATGCCGGTGAGCTTCTCCCATTGTGGGCCCGAATAGTTCAGGGGATCGAGCGACTGCAGGCCGGCCTCCCAGACGATGCTGATGGTCGTGCCCGCGTACTTCTTCGCGGCCTCGACCGCAGTGTCGGCCGCATCTTTGTCGCCAGCCGACGCCGAGGTACCAGCGAGCGCTAAGACAGCGACTGCGCCGAGAAATGTCCTAAACTTCATCCTTCCTCCTCCTCTCCTGAGCGTCCGGAGGCCGGTAACGGGCTTCGGAGCGCTTCTCACGTCATCCCAGGCCGGTCAGCCAACCGCAGGCACCAAGCGGCCGTGCCGGCCATCGGCAGGCGCCGGAAAAAAAATTCATCCATGTCAAGGATTGGCCGCCCAGGCATTGCCAGGCGAGGTTCGCCGCCTCCAGCTCGAATGAGCGTCGGTCGGCTTTGCAGCAGGTGTCCTCCCCAAAAGAGCTCAAGAGCTTTGATTTTGGGGCTAGTCTGCGTTGAGGCGGAACCGGCCGACAAATGAGAACTTTGCAATCATCGGTGAGCCGTATTCACCTGTGTGGGCAGCTTTCTCCTTTAAGGTCATTAGCCCGATCACCGACACGCGCCATGCTTGCCGACGGCCACCAGCCCAAATCTGGCCAGCCATGACAGTTTGGCGGCCGGATACAGTTGGATTTTTCGCCGTAAGCCGTTAATCTCCATGATGGAATTTTGGCCCAGTTGAAAAAGGTGTCGCGAATTTCTGGTTCAGGACACTAGCCGCTCGGAGCATCGAGCTTATTGGACTCGCCGTTGAACCGCGTGCGCCACCTAGAGAGAGCAGGTTTGCCAAGCCGCGAACGAACTTGGTCACGGCTTGCGTGCGAGTTTCGCGAATCGCGGACAGAGAGTTCGAGCCGCGAGGTACGTGCAGAATTGGCCGACGTATCGTCCGCTCCAATGGAATCCCGACGCCGCGATTTTTTGGGCAGGAGGCCCGCCAGCTTGTGCGCCTCGTATGGTGGTGACTTGGTCCTTACAGAGTGGGCTGCAGGCGGCGACGAAACTGGCTGCCTAGACGTAGCAGCGGGCGGTCCCAACCTTGCGCAGGCCCTCGCGCGTCGCCCAAAGTCGCTGCTGTCGGGGCGCGCGGCTCGAGCCAAATCCTTCGGCTAAGGCACATTGACGGGGGGCATCAACGCGGTCGGGCGAGGCACGAAACCGTCCTGGTGCCGGCTGCGTGCCGCCAACATAATTGAAAACGCCACAAGGATGATCAGAAGTCCACGCATTCCAAAAAATTACCCTAGACCTGTCGCGCAATTATGAAATGGCTCACGTCGGCTGCCTGGAGTGCCTGCGACCGATTTGCCCCGAGGGCGAGCTCCTCAGGTTTGAAATTCTCAAAAATGGATGGTCTCCCTCTTCGCCCTAAAACGGCGAACCAGCAGACGTTCACGCTGGAAAGTTGCGCTGTTTCAGCGCAACAGCAGAAATAGTGCGTCGATTTCGAATAATGGATTATCGGCTCACCGGTCGCACCGCGCAAGACCGCAACTAAGCACACCTATGCTGCACTCGAGGGCCTTCATCTAAGGCCGGCATGCAATTTATGCTTGGCGCCTCGCCGATACTGATCTCGTTGTCGGGCCTGTTTGATTTGCATGACCATTTTGATCGACTAAGGTTCAACTGGAGTGTAGGTCCTTTCAGTTGTATATGACGCACGAATAAAGCAATGGGGGTGGGTGGGCATGCTTAGAATATCTATACTGGCGGCTGGTTTGTTGACTTGGTCCATTGGTGCGGCGCAGGCGCAATACCTCGGTACTGGCTCTAACCCAAGCAGCCACAGCGTCTCGGGATATACTCGTAGCAACGGGACCTATGTGCAGCCGTACACGGCTACGAATCCGAATAGCACCCAGCGCGACAATTACGGCACCAGCGGCAACTATAATCCGAACAATGGCTCATTTGGCCATCGGTCAGCGCGCTACTGAATGAGGTCGGCCGAATGTCAAAGTCAACGCGCAACACCGGTAAGCCTTGGACGTCCGAGGACGTCAAGCAGCTCAAAGAACTGGCGAAGGGGAACACGCCGACTCGCGTGATCGGGATAAAGCTCGGCCGTACGGAGGCTGCGGTCTACGGGAAAGCTTCATCTGAGGGTATTTCTCTCAGTCCCACCAACCAGAGTCCCTACAATCGCAGGAAGTAACGGGTATTTCGGCCCCGCTCCGATCGGGATGTGCGCGTGCCCCGGCAAATGAGTTAACTCAAGGAGCTGGTCGTCTGCACGACTTATTTACCGCGTGCATCCTGTAGGGGACGACGCTTTCAAACCAGGTAAGAAGATGATCGCCTCGCCTGGCAAAATGATTTGGTGTCATCTTGTCAGATTGATATGGAAATTGAGCCACGCATCCATCGGAACGGTATTTGCCAACTTGCTCCGGTGAGGTGAAGCCTATCTTTTGATGTTTGGTAAGGGATTGCGTGTCGGTGAAGTGCTTTTCGTCGTGTCATCCATCGGTGACGGACGATGACGAGGGCGACGTTAGATGATGCCCGCCGACGCTTTGAACCAGCTCTGCTCGCTCACCTTGATCGTCATCCGCCAGTTGGCGCACCGAGCGTATATGCAAGGTGCCATCGGTTCAGCCACAGAAGGAATCGACCAGGCCAAGCAACGCTGGTCTAACAGTTCTCCGAAGGTCGTCGGGGAGCGAATCGATGGTAAAAGTAGTTGGGGGAAAATATGAAGTTGGTTCGCTTGCGCCTAAGCAACTTTAGGTCGTTTAGCGCGGACTGTACCGAGCTTGAACTTGACGATCTGACGTTCTTGCTTGGGCCCAATGGCACAGGGAAGACCGCCATTCTCCAAGCCCTCGCTAGGATGTTCAGCCTCGACCCCGCGCAGCGCAAGGTGAAGAAGTCTGACTTCCATATTCCTCACGACGAGAAGCCGGAGCACAAGCCCGCACAGCGAGAGCTATGGATAGAAGTTGATTTTGAATTCCCCGAGCTCTTAGGCAAGAACGGCGGCAAAGAAGCACCCGCCGTTCCTGGCAATTTTGCCCATATGCAGTTGACCGGGGTCAAAGGGCCGGCACAGGTGCGGTTCCGACTGAAGGCCAATATCGATCAGGATGACGACATCGAAGAGAGTTTTACGTTCGTCATAAAGGTGGACGGCGATGGACATCCCGTCGAGGAGGGGCGCGTAGCAAAGCACGATCGAAATGCCATCCAAGTCCACTACCTTCCTGCCCGCCGCGATCCAGCGGACCACATCTCCTATTCAGCCAATGCGCTGCTTGGACGGGCATTGCGTTCGGCGAACTGGGCTGCGCAGCGGGAAAAAGTCTCAGATCTCACGGTACAGATCAACTCGACGTTGGCGGGAAACGGAGCCATCGAGGGCATAACAAGTGTTTTGTCGGCCAAGTGGACCAACTTGCACAAGGGCAACTACTTCGTAGACCCGTCGATTTCGTTCGCTCGTAGCGAGCTGGAAAACCTTTTGCGCCATCTGAGCATTGGTTTCGCGCCCGGCCACGGAGAGGAATTGGTCGACTTCTCAAGGCTCAGCGATGGGCAACAATCGATTTTATATCTGTCGATCGTCCTTGGCATGCATGACATCGGCACCAAGGCGCTCAGGGGAGAGCTGACCGATGCATTCGACATCGATAAGCTGCGACCGGCCATCTTCACTCTAATCGCGATAGAAGAGCCCGAGAATAGCCTGTCGCCGCACTATTTAGGACGCGTGGTCAGGGCGTTGCGGGAGTTCGCCCAAGATCAAGATGCACAGGCATTACTTGCTACGCACTCCCCTTCGCTGATGCGACGCGTTCCTCCGGAAAATATTAGGTACATGCGGCTGAGCTCGCAGCGTACAACGGTCGTTAAGCGAATCGACCTGCCTGACGACGAAGAGGCCCTCAAGTTTGTCCGCGAGGGCGTTCAAGCGTTTCCAGAGCTCTATTTCTCGCGTTTCGTCGTTTTGGGAGAAGGTGACAGCGAGGAGGTGGTCCTGCCTCGTCTCTTGGCTGCAAAAGGAATTCTCGCGGACGACGCATCCATCTCGGTCGTTCCGCTGGGAGGGCGACACGTCAATCACTTCTGGCGCCTGCTGCACGGGCTCGGGATACCCCATGTCACGTTATTGGACCTGGATCTCGCGCGGCATCAGGGTGGGTGGGGGCGCATGAAATATGCGGCGAAGCAACTGCTCGCGTACAGCGACGTCGCCAAGATCGACTTGAAAGAGGCGCAGGTGAAATCCATTCCGAAATGGGACGACGATCAGGGCCTGATGGTGAAAGATGATGGATGGTTTGCTCGTCTTGAGGAGCACGGCGTATTCTATTCCTCACCGCTCGATCTCGATTTTCTCATGATGACTGCCTACCCAAAGGCATATCGCGTTGCTGATGATGAGCTGGAGGAGCCAGACGAGGATGCTCTCAAAGCGGTGCTCGGCAAAAAACACGATGTGGTAGGAAACCAATACACCGATGAGCAACTGAAGTACTTCGATGCGTATAATTCGCGCTTTAAGCTTGGCAGCAAGCCGGCATGGCACATTCGCGCCATGGCGAATCTAGCAGATCAAGAACTGTTGGATGGGATGCCCAAGGTGCTCGAACGCTTGTTCAAGCGCATCCGTAAGGACCTAAAGGCCTTGCCCGAATGATCAGAGCTGACCGATGGGCGCCGACTGACAATCTCAAGCTCGAACCAAACGCTCTTGCTGCCGCGACCGAGATTGAACGAAGCCTGGCGCTGACCGCTGGACCGGGGGCCGGTAAGACGGAAATGCTCGCTCAGCGGGCCGACTTCCTTCTGCGCACTGGGACCTGTCGCTACCCCAAACGCATTCTGGCCATTTCCTTCAAGGTCGATGCGAGCCATAACCTGAAGGCGCGGGTGCGGAAACGCTGCGGCTCCGAATTGGCCGCGAGGTTTGACAGCCACACGTTCCATGCTTTCGCAAAGCGCATTATTGATCGCTTTCGGTTGGCGCTGACTGGCCGTGACGCTCTCGATCCCGATTACAGCATCGGTCCAGCCCGCATCCGCGGGCAGTCAATTACGTTTGGCGACATGGTTCCGTTAGCACTAACGATCCTTGGATCGAGTGAAATCGCGAGAAATGCCATTCGGCAGACATACAGCCATGTCTTCCTCGATGAGTTCCAGGACTGTACAAAAGACCAGTATAAACTGATTACGGCCTGCTTCCTGGGCACGGGTGCCAAGCTCGTTGCTGTCGGAGACACCAAGCAAAAGATTATGGGCTGGGCCGGCGCGCTCGAAGGTATCTTCAAAACCTACGCGGCGGATTTCAATGCAAAGCCGCTGAACCTCTACCAGAATTTCAGGTCGACGCCGCGACTTCGTCGAATGCAGAATGCGATGGTCCGTGTCATGGACCCCGCTGCCGCGCTCGACGAAAAGGAATTGCAGGGCGATGACGGTGAGATCGAAATTCTTCGATTCAAAGATGCGGTCGAGGAAGCTTCATATCTGGCGGATGCGATCGGCGGATGGATAGAGAGCAAGGCCATTGAGCCCTCGGAGATCGCGGTACTCGTCAGCAAACAGCAGAACCTCTATTGCCAAAGCCTCCGGGCGGCGCTGGGAGCGCGGAGAGTTCCCTTTCGCGAGGAAGATCAGACCCAGGATATCGCCTCCGAGCCAATTGCCCGCTTGATAACCGATTTCCTTTCCGTGCTCTGCGGCAGTGCCAAGCCCGAGGTTCATCGCCGGCTCCTGGAAACTGTCGTTTACAATGAAGCCCTCGACGACGAACAGGAACACCGTGCCCGCTCCCGATGGGATAGATTCATCGCCGATGTTCGTCGCCGAAATACGACAAACCAACTGAAGACTAGCGACCGTGACACCTTAGCGGGGCTTGTGGACGAACTCATCGGAGTGGTCGGTCGGGACTCTATCGTGATCCTTTCAGCCGATTATGCCCAAGGCAACAGGCTAGACCAGCTGATTGAAAACACGATCGATCGAATCTCAGATTTGGTGAAAGATGGAACAGAGTTGTCTGCAGCGCTGGCCGCTTTCTCAGCTGATCGTGCCGTCAGGATCATGTCCATCCACAAGAGTAAGGGGCTGGAGTTCGATAGCGTAATCATAATGGGCATCGAGAACGAGACGTTCTGGGGAAAGGTGGACGAGGAGCGCTCGGCATACTTCGTCGGGATATCCCGCGCGAAGAAAAGGTTATTGCTCACCGTCTGCGACTATCGCGACAAGCCCCAGGGGGCCACGCGATGGTCTTCAGACCGTACAGCTCACGCGGAGTTTCTTGGATACGCGGAGAGCTACGCCTAGTCTTCGTCTCCTCAGTCGCAGGGCGATTGGTCGCGTACGGCTTCTCTGTGCAAGCTAGCCATTGCTGCCGACATGACGGTGTACCCATCGTACCTCGCCAGAGGTCATATAAACGACCGCACCCTTCTCGATACCAATCAGCTCGAGATACTCGAGCAATTGGCTCGCGTAGGCCTCATGAGCATCCGTAGTGGGAGCGACGTCGCTCTTCCAGTCGAAAGCAGCGATCCGGACGGCTTTTTCGAACGCGATAGCATCGGCACGCGCGGCCACCAGGACAGTGTCGGATCGCGCTCCAAAAATGGGTATCTCCGGAATAAGTTTTTCGATGTAGGGCTTGAGCTCTCTATGCGAGAAAGTACGCAGTGTAGTAGCCGCCAGTTCAGCTGGATCAGGTGCTGTCGCCCCGGGCACGACCGCTTCTTGTGTGAGAGTGGATGCCCGAGCATTCAGATCCGCTAGCTCTGGCCGCAACAGCCCCGTCAGCAGTTCCTCCATCAGCTTGTGGAGGATTATGCCCCGGAGCGCGCCGGCACCGACAACGACGGCCTTGTCGTCAGAATCTGCATCGTCTGCGCCAAAATCGATCGTTGCGCGATCGAGCAGTTCCCGATCGATATCCGCCAAACTCGGCCGACGCCACTGAATCCTCGGATTGCGCTGCTCAATGGCTTCCTGCTCATCTGTAAACATGGCGGCGGTCTGATGGTTCGCCGGCGAGAGAGAAGTTGGCGTGGACGGCTGAGGCGGCGGATGTCTGATTTCTTCAAGTGCCGATTGACCCAGATCGAAGAATTTCGCCCACCCGCCCTCGGGAGTCCAGCTAGGCGCTGGAAGAACGAGGAGGTCAAGAGCACGTGTGCAGGCGACATAAAGTAGCCGCTCCCGTTCGTCCGCGGCCTCAGCCCGGTCGGCCGCGACTGCCGCTTCAAGGGTGCTCGAGATGACGTCACCGAGGGTCCAGTGCACGCTGTTGTCGATCGAGCGAAAGAAGAAGTCCTCGCCATTCTCCGGCATGGTCACAAAGTTGATGGGGATAACGATGGGCCATTCGAGGCCCTTCGCCTTGTGAACTGTAACGATCTCGATGCTGTTGCCTTGATAGTCGGCCGGAGCTTCATCGGCTGCCAGCTCGACTTCCCATTCGGAGCTGAGATCGATCGCCAGTTGTTTGAGCCCGCGGACGTTATAGCTACGTGCTCGCTCGAGGAGGATGCTGACATTGCCAAGAGAGCGAGCTTGTTGATCTGAGTTCCGGCCGGCCATACTCGGGATGACGCGGAGCAGCTCGATAGCCTCGGACAGGAGGGCATAGGGCGTCGTTCCACGCCGCTTCCGCCACAGCTCCTGTAGGCCGAACATCACATGGTGCGCTACAGGGTGGTCCACGCGCGAGAGATCGGTATTCAGGTTTAAAAAAGCGCCTTCATCCTGCTCCCGCAGACGTGAAGTAATATCGAGGAGCTCTCGTTCGGCGAGACCAACAAGCGGCCCGCGAAGGACCGCCCCGAGAGCCAGGGTGTCGCGGCTGTCCGCCAGAGCGCGGACGAGGGCCACGAGGTCTTGGGATTCTTGTCGCCGATAGAGATTTTTGCCTGCCTGTGAAGACACAGCCAGTCCCTTGTCCTCCAGTGCGCGTTCATATCGCCAGAGTTGCGTCCGCCGCGGAGCCAACAGAGCGATGTCGCCCGGCTCGGCGCGCGCAATCTCCCCATTTGAGCGCCGGATCCACACGTTGCCGATAAGGCTCGCGCAAAGGTCAGCAACCGCCTTTGCTTCGAGGTCTCGGATCGGGTTAACGTAGGTGTCGGGTGGAACGTGGTAGCCCAGCTTTGCGATGCTTTGGATCCGGCTTGGATCTTCGGCAATGGTCGATTTTAAGGCAGCATAGCCCCCCTGTTGCTTTGCCAATCGTTCCGCGAAGATCCGATCGACATGTCCAAGAATGCTTTTTCCGGAACGGAAATTTGCCGAGATCTGAACAACGTTCCCCGGAAACTGCGCCTCGATCGCCGAGCGCGCACGAAGATACGATTTCAGATCGGCACGACGGAAGCGATAGATCGCCTGCTTGGGATCGCCGACCATAAACAGCGCTCCGTTGCGAAGTTTACGCCGGTCCCAGGACTCCGAGGTCCCTGGTTCGCTTGAGATCAAAAACAGGATCTCTGACTGGAGAGGGTCGGTGTCCTGGTATTCATCGATTAGAATGCGCTGAAAGCGCGCCATGACCGCTTCGCGCACCCTTTCGTCGGAGCGCAATAGATTGCGTGTGCGAATGAGGATATCGTCGAAATCGAGCAGGGCAGCATTGCGTTTGAACTCATCGAATGCGCCAACGAGTTCGTCGGTTTCGCCGAAGAAGCGCACCAGAAGCGCATCGGCTATTGCGCCCATTGAATCAGCAAAGAGCTTGGCGCACCGTTCATAGTGCTCCTTACCGGCTGCAGAGAGCTGTGGCCCATCAATTTTGCCAGCCGAACGGGACCAGAGGTTGATTCGGCCCTTATACCGGGACAAAGCATGTCCTCCGCGAGGGAGCAGCGCGTCGCTCTTCGGATGAACGAGGAGCCACAATTGCGAAAAATCGAGAGCGCCAGAAACCGCGGGCGCAAGCGCGTTAGCGAGTGCTTCAAGCGCCACGACGTCCTCTACGACTTCCTTGGGAGCCGCAATGCGATCGATCCAGCGCCGAAAGGTAGCTACAGCGTCAATCAGGTCATGAACGCTATCGGCATAACGCGGCGGCGGGAGCGGTCGTGCTTCGGGGTAAGAACGACGAAACCTGGCTAACGACTTCAGTGTCTTCACCGCGAGATCAGGGGCGTATGCCGCCATGACAACGATTGGATCATCCGGGCGTGCAGCGTGACCGAGCCGCTTGTTGAGCCAGGAATCGAAGATCGCCTGGAAGGCGAGGTCGCTCTGCTCCGAATCCATGACGACAGCGCCAGGATCTATTCGAGCTTCGACCGCATAGCTTTGCAGAATAGTGAGGCAAAAGCTGTGGATCGTGGAGGTCGTGAGTTCGCCCAGGCGGCTTCGTGCGTTGGAGAGCGCTTCGGCTTGATCATCGCTCAAAGGTCGCTCGCGGAACGCAGGCTCCAGGTCTTTGGGAATAGTGCGGTCGAGGAGCATGCCGGCGAACTTGTCCACACGTGCGCGAAGCTCGGCGGCCGCGCGTTCCGTGAATGTGATCGCAGCGATGCTCGAAGGAGCGCGTCCTGAAGCGAGCAGCATCGCAACGCGTCCGGCAAGAAGTGACGTCTTTCCCGTGCCCGCCGACGCTTCGACCAGAAGCGTGGAATTCAGATCGGTGAGTGCGCGCTCCCGTTCTTTGTCGTCAGGCCTCAGGCTCACTTCGTTCCCCAATAGGCTGCGAGCTCTCGGCCCGCTGCTTCACGAATGACGCTGCTCTTGCGCTCGATGTAACTGACCGCGGCGGGTAGAGCGATCCTGCCGAAGCGCTCTGGCATGTTGGCTATACCTGGATAGACAAAGCCAGCCTCAAGGACGCTCCGTGCAAGCTTTACCCAAGCCGCGACCACATCAATAAAACCGTCAGGGTTCTTGAGCGGACACACTTTCACTGGCGGACGGAGATAGATCAGGCGAGCAATCAGCGGCTGCGTGTCGGGCAGCAACTGGCGGCATGCCAGGGAATAGAGCACGCGCTGAAGTTCCGCACCGCCGTCGACGCTCATTTGATCGGGAGCCTTCGGCCTCTGCCCGGTTTTGTAGTCGGTCACCCGCACCGCGGCTGCTGAAGCGCGAAGATCGAGCCGGTCGATGCTCCCGCGAATGCGAATATCTGTGCCCGGCAGGATCACCGGCTGGGCCAGATCCCATGGCAGAGAAGCGGGAGGATCGCCTTCGCGGACCTCGCCACCGAATGGCACCTCCGTCCAGGAACGTGTTCCGGCTTCCGTAAATGTCTCAAACGTGAGGCCGGCCAGGCTCATTTCAGCCGCCTGCCTGACGGTGTTGGCCCAGAGCACCGGAGGCGGCACATTGGTGACTAAAGGCCAGCTGTCGATCACATGAGCCGCGGCCATGGCAAGGGCTTCCTGGATCTCGTGCCGGGCGGCCACTATGAACCCAGGTTTCGGCTCGAGCTGATCGACTGTGCGACGCAGAAGTTCGTGGACGAGGCGGCCCATATCATCGGCCGGGAGAACGAGCTCACGTTCCTTGTGAACCAGGTCGCGCCAACCCAAGCCGTAGTACCAGACGTAGGCGAGAGGGTCTCGGAGAAGCAGGGACAGCGAAGTGGGCGACTGGGGTTTAGGAAGAAGTTCCGAAAGCCGGGGATGACCGTTTTCCACGAGTCCGTCGTGAGGCGTAAGCTTTCGCGAGCTCCAATCGTGCCAAGCTGCCATCGCCGACGTGACGATCGGATCTACGCCTCTGTCCTGTGGCCGGGCAAACAGACGATCGGCTTCAGTCAGCGCGTGACCGGCGGCCCTGTCACGTGAAAGAACGTCGATTTTCTCGCTCACGCGGATCAGAGCACTTGGTCCGACGCGTTTGCCTTCGCAGCTTAGTCTTCCCGCGGAGACGACTGTCTCTTCAGTGGAGGCGAGAACGATGTCGAAGCAACGGCGATCAGCTGCTTCTATCGGGTCTGGGTCCGTCAATTCGGATGGGACGATGTAACTGGGAAGGAGCGGGTCGAGCCCGCCGCTACGAGGCCATCCGCTGGTTGTAAGGCCCATCAGCCAGACAAACGGACGCGGTGCTGCGGCAAGTTGATCGGCGGAACACCACGCCACAGAATCGGCCGGATCTCGGTCCTCGGCAACGCGCAGGGACTCGAGCGAAAACATAAGTGCCGATGCAGGCGCCGATCGCAGCGCCTCATCCCAAAGCCTGCGGGAGCGTCCCCGGAGAAGCAATTTGGCCGCCTCTTCGGCAGCGTCCGTGCCCGATTCGATAAGCTTGAGCACGGGCATCAGGATCGATGCTGTTTCGGGATAAGGGGCGAGGGCCCGTTCCCAATCCGCGGCAGCGGATAAGGCTGCTTCGCTGGGTACTGGCAAGCCTGCAGGCAGGGCGTCCAGGACTGTGCCTTGGTCGGCAGCGAGGGAGAGAAGGCGGCGTACTCGTGCCTGGCTCAGTCCGCCACGCAGCGCATCTGCGAGGGCCGCGCAACGCTGACCGTCCCTTGTGGCAAGGGCCGGTCGGCCGTGGACGAAACATAGCGGAAGATTAGATGCCGAGACGAGGGCCAGCATGTAATCATCCCACGCGACAGGAGCCGTTGTAGCGATGGCGATCTCCGAAGCGCGAGCGCGGCCGAAAGCGAGCAATTCTCGAGCCCATCGCATGGCTTCGAGCGCCTCGTGATGCGGATCGGCGCAACTTGCGGCGCGCCTCTTACCAAACGTTCTCGGGGCGGCCCGGTTGAGCGTACCTTCAAACCAGCTGGCGTCACAAAAAGCGGGCGCGTCCCATTCAACTGGGATCACCTTGCACAGTTCGTTGATAAGCGGCCGCCAGATGGGATCGATTGTGTGGAGCTCTTGTAAGCGAAGCGGTCCCACTACGCGCGGGGCGAGTGACACAGCCGCGCGAGCCAGATCGCATAGGTCGGGTAGGAGGCGTTCGCCGGGCTGCAGGTGAAGGCGCACCGTATCTTCGATCCGCGCAAGGTCTTGGATACGCGGCTGGCCGGCATACGGTCCGGTCCGAAGGTCGAAACCAGACCGCCAGATATTTCGGAGTGTACGAAATATGGCGCGGGCGGCTCCGGGCAGATCGCTTATCGGGGCAATGTCCTTCAAGAGGCCGGGCTCGCCCAAAGCTTTGCGAATGCCGATCTCGACACTCTCGCGAGATGCGGGATGCAGCAGTCCGCCGGCCAGGCGTGCCGCCAGCTGCGGAGGCGTCAGAATCTGGATTCCGAGCTTTCGGTCGCGCGCAGCCGCAGCACGACGCATTGCAAAGGCGAGGCGCCCCTGAACGAGCACACTATGAAGTATGGAGGCGGTGGTCATGCTTGTCGTAGGTAACAGACTCGATGGCTCTCGTCTGCTTTGATGCTGTGGACAGCTTCTCGATAGGCACGGGACTGCCAAGAATCAGTATTGGCTGCTGGTGACAACCGGTTGAGGATCCTTGAGAATTCTCCCCAATATTGCTGAATGATATGGTTCAGCCTCATAGATTCGGTTTGACTGTCATGCTCAGCTAGATGCCTTCATCGTTCCCATACAGCGCCGGTCCTCGGCTTGCAGGTGAGCCGCGCGGAGACCCTGCTGCACAGGCAATCGCCTCACTGCGAGGCTACGCATATCAGCTCTACGCGAGTGCGCTGGCATGGCTCGATCTAGCGCCGGGACAAGAACTTCACCTCGAAGTCGCCAAAGATTACGCGACCGTTGCCGAAGACGCCCTCAACGCCGTGGAAGTGAAGGACACACGGGCCACCATCACGATCAATTTACAGGACGTCCGAGATACGATCGATTCGTTCGTTGACCTGGTCGAGCGCAATCCTGACCGCAACGTCAACCTGCAATTTCTGTCAACCTCCTCGATCGGGCAGGAGCGCAGCAGTTCCCATCGCATCGGTTCTGAGGGGGCGTTGATCTATTGGCGGCGCGCCGCGGCGGGTGCGGACGTGGCTCCGTTGCGCCAAGTATTGTCACAACTAGACCTCACGCCACGCGCACGTGCCTACATCGACACCCGCGATGATCCAGCCTTAAGAAAGGATTTGCTCCAGCGCGTCCATTGGTATTGTGGCCGCCCGGATCTGGATGCTCTTAAAAGCGAGTTCGAATCGGCGCTCGTCACCTATGGATCGGAACGACTGCGGCTGCCGCCGGCTGAATGCGAGCGCTTGAGTGCGATCGTTCTACAGCACATATTGGCAACGGTCGTAAAGCCGCTCCCGCGTCGTTTGATCGCAAGCGATTTGCTTTCGCTGCTCGATGAGGCGACTCGGGTGTCATTGCCGCGCGGGGCGGTGGACGATCTAATCCGCGGGCTCACGAATCAACTCGCGGAACATGCCGGCGCGGTGGAAACATCGGTACCCGGCAAATTGCACGTTCTCGATCCCGAGCGCGAGGTTCCATTTCCGGCATCGTTCGCCGAACGAGCTGGCCTCGTTGACGATATCCTGGGGCGCGCGACCCGTAGCGGCATCGCATTTGTGACGGGGGCTACCGGAGTCGGGAAGACCATGCTGGCTCGCCTATCCGCCCGTTTGCAGGGCGGCAGCTGGTATCTGGTCGACTTCCGGGATGGTTCCGCAGTCGAAGCAATCGAACGCATCCAGCACGCCATCGCCGATTTGAGCTCGCTAGGTCCGAACGGAGTCATTCTCGATGATCTTAATGAGCTGGAAGATCCTCGGGTTCGGCGGAGCTTGAACCGCTTCATCCTAGCGATGAGACGGCGCGACGGCTTATGTCTCGTCACCGCCTACCGGCAACCCTCCAGACGAGCTCTTTCGGAATTGGGCTTTGACTCCTCAACGCTTGTGCCTGTGCCCGACATGACGATCGCCGAGGTGGGTGAACTCGTGACTGCGGCCGGCGGCGATGCGGCTATCTGGGCCCGGTGGATTCATCTCGGTGCCGCATTTGGCCACCCACAGCTTGTGCAGGCGATGATCGCCGGCCTGCGCTCGCGCGCGTGGCCAAAAGAGGAGCTGCGGCGTCTGAAGGACCTCAATCCGGCTGAAGAGGTTGAGTTCGAGCAGCGCTTGGCACGACAACGCCTCGTGGCGGCGCTTCCGGACAATGCAAGGTCGCTGCTCTACCGGATGAGCCTCCTTATCGGTCGCTTCAACCGATCACTCATTCTGGAGGTCGCGGGTTTGCCTCCTTCCGTCAGGAATCCCGGCGAGCAACTTGACTCGCTGGTCGGACCCTGGGTCGATCAGGCCGCACAAGACGAATTGCGGATATCGCCGTTGCTCGCCAATGCAGGGACCGAAGTGCTCAGTCCTGACGAGCAGCGCGCGGTGCACCACGCTGTGGCAAATGTCATCTTGGAGCCGCGCGAACTCGACATCACCAAGGCCAATGCAGCCTTCCTTCATGGCCTCCTGGGCAAGTCCGAATTCGCTCTCACCAAGTTCGGCAACAGCATTCTCGTCGCAAAGCCGAGCGTGCGTCGCATGCTGCCCGACTGGATGACCGGCCTCCGCTTGCACCGCACGGATCGACCCATCTATCCGGACAAGCCGTCGCTGTCCTGCTTGCTGAGACTTGGACAGCTCCTCCTCCTTCTTGAAAAGAAGGATCTGCAGAGGATCGGGAAATGCTGGTCGGCTCTAAAGGAGGAGATCCAGCAGGAGCCCAATGCAAGAGCGAAAGAACGGTTTGAGCTCATCGTTCTTTCAAAGGTCCTGATTCACTCGACACTCTCTCGTGCGGTGCCTGATTGGATTGAGGCGATCTTGCGGTTCGAAGAACTCTGCGATCGCCGCCCCGAAGGCCGCCAGCTCTTGGCGAGCATCAATGAGCGGGTCAATGGAAAAGCCTCGCCAAAGCCGGTTGGAATGTTTTTCATCACCCAAGTTCTGGGTCTCGCAACGGTTGCCGAGCTGGGCGCCGCTTTCGATAGGCTTGACCAAGCGACGCCAGAGCAGCGAGAAAAGCTGTTTGCCGACGTCCCTACGATGCCGAGCGATTTTTCATTGTTGGTGAATCACGCCTGGTTGGAGGAGCACAAGCAGGGAAATATTGACTGGCTCAATTGTGCGCAACGGTACACACGGATGGCCGAACAGGCCCGCTCATGGGGCTATCGCGAGCTCGCGTTACGATGTCACGTCGCGTGCGGCGTCATGTTCGACGAATACGGTAGCGAAGATGACCGGGCATTGGACGCTCTTGAAGAGGCCGCTCGATTGCTTGGTCCTGATCCGATCTTGTCTCGGGCGCGTGCGAAAATCCTCTATCGGCGCAAGGATCATGCCGGTGCGTTGAAGCTGCTTACAGGAACAGCCGACAAGACGGCGCTCAATGATCCAATTGAAAGAGCCCACATGCAGCGTGAAGCCGGTATAAGCGCGGCTGAGCTGGGCGCCTGGGGCGAGGCCCACAAATGGTTCGCGGCAGCGCGCGAAAGCGCTGGCGAGGTCGGAGGCGAAGAGATGCGGCCCATGGCTATTGGATTGCGCGCCGACGAGGCGATTGCTGCATTCCGTGACAATAATCCCAGCATCGCGCTGCTCGGCATGGATCAAGTGCTCGAGGAGCTCGATGCAATCGATGCCGACCAGTCCATTAAGGCTGTCTATTGTCGACGTGTCGTTGGACACACCGTGCTCTGGCTCTACGGCCAGGCCACAGGACAGCGGGTCAGTATCGATGGTGAGCCCTTTGGTATGGTTCCCGGAATGTGCAGCAATTCCGAGCCGCCAGATCTCCGTGATCTCCCGCTCACGTCTCGCGATTACCTGAGGTATTTGCTTGCTGAAACCGAAGTTGCCGCCAATGCTGCCTCCGGACTTGTGCTGGGACTGCGGACGCGTCTTCGTGGCCGCGCTATTCCGGCAATGGAAATCCCATTGCGAAACGCGCAATTGGCTCGCGCAATTGCACATAGCGATGCGAGTTCCTTCATTTCGCATATAAGATCGTGGATTGAAGCGGATTTGTATCTGAAGGCCAACAACAAAGCCCTTGTGCCAGGAGGACCAATGAGTCCTGCCTACGGGGAAATCGAGCGTGTGACATCCGAACGCCTGCAATCGGCTGAAGCCCTTCTAACCGCGGAGGACGCACTTCTGGCATTTGGGATGTTTGCCGCCTGGACGGGCAATCAAACGGCTATCGCGACGCTCTGCGACCAGTGGTCGGGAGTATTTCCCTCCGGGTTTCCGGGCGAACGCCTTCTCAAACCCATGGCTTACGAAGAAACAGGCGGTGACCGTGTCGAGGATCGTATTGCCGCTCAGATCGGCAAGGTGTCGCGACGGACGGACCTTGACCCGGATGATATCTTTGTCGCCGGTGT
The DNA here is from genome assembly GCF_004114535.1 of Bradyrhizobium nanningense. GTDB lineage: Bacteria > Pseudomonadota > Alphaproteobacteria > Rhizobiales > Xanthobacteraceae > Bradyrhizobium > Bradyrhizobium nanningense. The sequence goes on along the minus strand of NZ_LBJC01000015.1, from coordinate 128,166 downwards.
GCGCTTCATCCAAGGAATTAACCGCTCCAACTTCAAACGGCACCTGGAAGTGCCATTCTCTGTTTGGATGCGGGAACGTTGGCAGTGGGCACTCGATCATCAGCGCTTCCTTTTTCGAGCTCCTTCGCAGAGCGGCGCGTCGATTGAAGCGGCGCTGGCTTCATATGGAACCGATCTCGCTGGTGGAGGAAGATTATTGCTGGCTGCGGAAGGCGCCGTGCGTACGAAGCTGGATCAGACTTTTCGTGACTTTCTCAGTTCGCTGTGACTTTCACTTCAGGATGCCAAGCTCCGATGCTTCATAAGTGGTACACGCCCCGGCAACCGTTGTCTTCGACTAACGCCGAGAATCAACGGCGATGCGCCACCCGCGGTGAATGTAGCCCTTGCTTTCGCCGTGACGTCGCCGCACCACAGAGGGAGTTTCGAAGTCGATGACGAGATCTTCTCCCTCTTGGTAAAATCGCGTCCCGAACATCTTGGCAGTCAGTCGGGCCAGAAGTTTATCTTCGGTTTGAAGGGGAATTCTGTGCCGGATCGCGGTCCCCAAAATGAGCGCATCGCATACCGTGTTGCGAAAGTGACCCTTCGGGGCGTAATCGCTGAGGAACCTGTCCAGGATATCTAGGCCGTAACCGACTGCATTCTCTTCAAGCGCTTCGCAGCGAAACCGATTCTCTGTGAGAAAGCGAAAGCGTTTCTCAAGATTGCGCTGTTCAGCCTTCCGCAAAACCATGACACCGGCCTTGAACAGGTCAGATCGAGCGGAGTTGATGGCACTTGCGACCGCATTACTGCCAAACTCGACCAGACTCGGATGCTCTTGGTTGAAATCTATAAGCAGACGATCGGTGCCGATCCGGCGAAATGGGTGACCGGCGGGCATCTGAAGTACCGCAGGCGGGCCCATCAGGCTGTGTCGACCAAGCCTCAGAGGCACGTAGTACCTGTCCCTGTCAGGTTTATTGCCGTACATGATCAGGAATTCTTTCGCCGAGACGGACGCAATGGTGGCATGGGCCGGCATCACGCGTCGGCCGGCCTGCATATGGACCAGTATTTGCGTATCGACCATTCGCATCGATTACATGGTTGACGTTGTGAGCCGTGGTCTATTTCAGAAAAACGGCTCTTTGTATGGTTATGCCTCCAACGCGATCAGCATCGAATATCAGTCACCTGCCTCGATACATACGCCAGCCTCGGATGATCGTGTATGTCAGGTACGCAGAACCCAGAACGCATGCCAGCAAAAGCCAACTTTCGATTGGCGGATAGATCCAAGGTGTGCCCTTTTTCAGATCGCCGATACAATATACCGACGGCGTCCCTCCGATAAAGGCGACGTCGGTCAGTTGGCGCCACCAATTCCAGTTTGGGCATCCCGGGCTTTCCGGGACAAGCTTCACCAGGAATTGAAATGCCAGAAATGCTGCGCAGCCGGCAGGCACGAGCATGAGCACATAGAGCCACGGGCTCGTTCTGAAAGCGTGTCTCGATCTGCCTGCTTCGTCCAGCACCGCCTCACGTGCGATGATAAGGCTATCAGCCTCGAGCTTCAGAGATGCGGTGACGAGGAAGGCCAGGACTGGCCCGAACGCCGCGATGACGGCTGGATTGATATCGACGGATACACGGATGATCGAAGCCTTGGCTACGCTTTCGCCGGTTCGTGTGAAAGCGCACAGGAGTAGCAGGAGCAGGCTGCGGTTGCCGTATGACCGGATAAAGCTGCTTTCTGCCGTAAGGTAGGAAAGCACACGAGCCTCCTTGGTTGCGCTGTATAACGCTCATGCAAGAGCCTTCAGTGGAATGCGATCTAAAGAGAGTCCGGCGGAGCCAGCCATCTCGCGCCGCGGCGAGAGGGTAGGGTACCTCCCAGCCGGCAAAGTGTCGTTAATCTCGAGCCATCACTGCGGCCTAGCAAAATCCGCATAGAATCTGCTTCCCGAGATCAATGACCGCTCCTCCGGGATTTGTAACTGCCTTGGTTACGGACTTCGCGACTTCACCTGCAGCACGCCCGATATCATTATTCCTCGGGAAGGCATTTTTTGCTGCCTCGCCCACCTCTCCAGCCAGCTTCCTCGTCGCATCATCATAGTCTTTCGCCGCCCCATTTATTCTGTCCAGCAGCTTCACCACTTCGTTGTCTTTCCCTGGTCCCTTCGTGATATCGTTCCAGGCATTCCTTATGAATTTTATGATCTCGTTGTTGGATCCAAACTCGAGATCGCCCACGAGCACCCGTAGCGCAGGCTTTTCGGGGCAGTTCGGCTTCTGTGTCTTGCGCCAAAAGTCTTTGGCGGCGGCCGTCAGGCGCTGGATGCGTTCATCCACCGCTTTTGGATCCGGCGCTTGGTTGCTTGCCTTCAGGACGAAATCGCTGCCCACCACATATCCGGTACTTGCCGCATCCACGGTCAGCCTTGTGGCTTCGGCGGTCAAATAGAGTCCCTCTCTGATGACCATCTGATCAGGTGGAGCTACCGAGCCTTTCGCATCAGTCTTTGCCAGAACCGGGACCACGACGGGTATTCCTGAGAGGATTGTAGGATCCGATGGATCGGCTCCAATCAGCTCGCTCGTAATAACGCCGATCGAGGGGACCTTGGTCCAGCCATAGTCAGTCTTGAACGTTCCGTCCGTTTCGACTTTCAAATCAACGGATGTACAGCTCAAGACGGGAGACAGAAGCGCGACATCCTTTCCCTCAAACGTAAAGCTTGAAAACGCTATTCGTGCGCTGACAGTCGGATTTGTCGATCCCTTAAGGCCGGCCGTCGTTCCTATGCCGCCGCCAATGAGTGGATCGACATGAACGTGAATGGCAGCGTCCACGCTGATCGAAAGGCCCAAGCTTCCTTCCAGGCCCTTGCCAGGCACGTAGTTGAAATTCGCCGCCGGTACACTGATGGAGCCATGGATGCGGTCACCCCCTGCCGCTTCGACGTAGAAGCCGCCATCGCCCAAAATCTTGTCTGACCAATGCTTGTCAACGAAGCGACCCGACACTTCCGTGCTTGCCAATGATAGCGATAGCTTCCGAAGTGCGCCGAAAATTCCATCGGTGAGGGTGGCAATTGCACCTGTGTTGATACTGATCGTCAGCTGCTTGCCTGAGTAGTATTTATTGGCGAGCGCTATGCGTCCGGTCAGTTGTTGCTCAAGGCTGCTGATTTGCGTTGTCGGAATGGTATCATACTTCGACGGGTTCACGTCAAACGGCTGGGCAACTGTTTCGTCCAATGTCGCGGCGAGCAGAACTCCGCGATCGGAGAAGATCGGTGCAATGACGTGGGCCCAACGCTCAACCGAGATCGGCTCGTGCGTCACCCGGTACTTCAAGGTCCCCGTGTTGCCATCCCCGAATTTTTGCTCGAATGACTTATTCTCGTCGAGGGTGTATCGCAGCTGGGGTTGGTACGGAGCCGAAAGGGTCAATCTTTCGGAAAGTCCATTCACGACGTTGCCAGTGATAATGTCGCTGACAAAACCCCTGCCGACCAGATTGAGAAAGCCGAATGAAATTACCGGCTCGATGGAGACAGGGAGCAACCTGAAATTTGCAGCGAAGACAGCCGGTCGGTCGGTTGTCGCTGGCAAAATCTGGCTCACACCGGAAAAATACAGCGCAAACTCAACATCCAGGCCAACTGACAGAAACCTCTTGTCGCTCTTTACACTAAGTCCCAGGTTTCCGGCCAATCGGCCCATTTGCGGCGCGAACGTCAGGCGATCGACTGCTACGGTCAAGGTCTCACCCGGCAGAGAGGGGTGACTCAGCATAACCTTCTGTCCGACGAGTTGGTCGCCGATGTTTCGAAAGAGAGTGGCGTCTAGCGCAACGGCAACTGCTTTTTGATCTCCTTGCTCCAAGGCATCTAGTCCGCTCGCAGTTTGCTGCAGCGATACGATCCGCGCGCGATTGTGCTCATCTATCAGATAACGAGATTGGAACGTTGCATAGAGGCCAATTCCTATTGCAACAATGAGACCCAGAATTACCATCAATCCTTTGCGACGCATGGAAACCCCCATCGCTACCAATGGTTGAACGGTATTCCAGTTTTTGCCCGGAGTCTCGCGCTCGTCGATGTTTTCAAGAATTTTGAGTACGATGCTTCTGATCGGGCCTTATCCCTGTTCGCATGCCCTCGCGGCAATCATGACAAAGGCGGGTATTGTTTTCAGGTAAGCCTGAAAACAATCGGTCACTTGCGCGATCTACCCACTTGTCCGGCCGGCAACGATGTAGGTTGGGGCGATGCCCTTCTCGAAGCCAAACACGACCAACTTAAAAGGTTTGCAATAGACGCCGCCCCTGTGGCTGCATTGGCGGGGGCGATGTGATCTGCTGCTGGCAAACAGATACTCTAATACTTTCTCAGATCGCTTAGCTTTCGCATGTAATGGCCGTGCTTCTGAACAATCGACTTGATTTCATCACTGACGCTGATCGCCCGTGCCTTCTTTTTTCGCCATTTCCTGAACGCACCGATGACGGGTAGTTGAGAGCCCTGCGGGACCACCAGCAAGTCATGTTTGTCGTTGACGTATACGTCGAACATGTTTGCCCCTCGATAACCGCGCCCATCTCGCAGGCTGGTCAAATTACCCCTCAACGGCGAACTGCGCAAAGTCGCCAACCAACGACCTTAGCGCCCCCTCCATCAACCGATGATATTATTCTTTTGAGTGCGTTCGCATTGTGCTTTTTTTGCGCTCCCATGCAGCATTCCTGCGTCGTCTCGATGATCGGGAAAGTGGCAACAGCCTCCGGCAGTTCCAGCGTGTCGAGATCGGCAATCCGATACGTAATGGCAGCGTCCGCCGTGTCCGCTTTTGCTCGCGCGATCATGTTTTGCGACAAATCGAGACCAGGACAGAGGCCGCCGCGCATCCAGCGGGAGAACTCCCGAAACCACACCCAGATCGACCACATGCTTTCGAGAAAGTCCGGCAGCATAGCCCGAAAGTCTGGCCATTCAGGAGCGCCGTCAAGCCCATGCACCTGCAGGGGCAATCGCTTAGCCAGCGAAGAAATTTGGAGTGTCGTAGATTTTCTGGGACAGGTGCTGATGATGGTGTGGTGAGAGGGGGGACAACAACAACAACGACAATTCTGGTGGGCCCGCCTGGATTCGAACCAGGAACCAGACCGTTATGAGCGGCCGGCTCTAACCATTGAGCTACAGGCCCCGATCCTGGCGCCCCCCCGAAAAAAACGCCAGCAACGTTGCGGGACTCGTTTATCGGGTGGCTGGCATCCTTGCAATGCCAACCAGAAGAAGTGCGAGCTTAAGTCTCGCCCTAGCTCACCGCTGAACGGTACAGGCCCGTCGATCAGGCGAGCGTCTCGCCTGGCTACAGCAGCCGGCATAGTCGCCGAGATACGGCGACGACGGCCACTCATCGCGTCCTTAACCCACCGTAGAAGGTCGACGTCCACGGCAGTCGCATCCGCGGGGGCGAGCGAGCTGCGCCTCGGCAATGCAGAAGCCGCCGGAACGCCAGTGTTTAGCTACCGTATTGTCGGGCGGCGCGGACACCTACGCTCCATGCGTATGGCAGAGCTTCATCATTCAATTCATAGCCGCCGATTGCGCGGAGCTTGAAGTTCACCGGATTATGGGAAGCGATGGTACGCGCATTGCGCCAGTGCCTATCAATCGCGAGCTTCTCTGACGTAAGAGACGCTCCGCCCACCTCGAAGAGCTCGGCGGTGGCGTCAAGAACAAGCTTGACGACCACTGCCTGCGCCTGCGCTGCCGCGCGCCGGACGCATCAAGCTGTTGCGGGTCTTGATGTCGACCTCCGAGCGTTCTTGCGAGCTCGTCGACGGCGGCGAGGACTGCTGCTCGCGCACCGAAAGCCGCTCTCGACAGCCTGCCGATGACCTGTTGCACGAGCGGATCGTTCCGTGGCAGATCGGCAACGGCATGTGTAAAGGTGCGGGCTCGTGACCTGATCCAGTCGGCGGTCTCAGTAGCCGCGCATCTCGCAATTCCAGCGAGGGTCGCAAGCAGGACCAGCTGGACAAAGGCCGTTCCAAACACCCGTCCTTCCGTTCCATATCCGGGACCAAGAATTCGATCTTCAGGTACCGCTACATTCCTGAAATGAGCTGTACCGCTTGCCGTCAATCTCTGGCCAAAGCCATCCCAATCGTCCTGGACGCTGACGCCGGGCTGGCTGGTATCGACAATGACAGCGATCCGCTTGCCGTTCTGGTCAGCCGCCACAATCAAGTGATCCGCGTACAGCGTGCCGGTTGTGTAGTATTTCGTGCCATCGAGCTGTAGTCCGGCTGCGTTCGACGTGACCGCTGTCCGGTAGCGATCGACAGCTCCGACGCCTAGCTCGGTTGTCGCGGCCCCGATCAGAGCGCCGTTCGCGATGGCTCTGAGCCACCGCGCCTTGGCCGCCTCATCCTTGGTCAGGCGCAGATCTTCGACCAGGTTGAAGTGTGCCCTCAGCGCCTGTGGCAGATTGGAGTCCGCGGCCGCAAGTGCGATGAGCAGATCGAAGGTCTGACGAAGTGATGCGCCGAGGCCGCCGAACTCCACCGGAACCCGCAAGGCTCCAAGGCCGTCCTCTTTGAGCAGTGTTATCGCTTCGAACGGGAGGGTGCGGTTTCGCTCGCGCTCACCGCACCCACGGCGATTTTCTCAAAGACCGGAACGAATCGCTTTTCCAGTTCTTCGTCGCTGATGGTTGGGCTCGCGAGGTGAATGGTCATCGTCCTGCTTGTCTCCGCTCAACTCAGTAGATCGAAAATCATCGCTCACGAAGAATAGTGCCCTGTTGTCGGAGAGCCAGACTGTATTTCGGCGGGATCCAAGACGATCGTTCGGAGCGTCGTGCCGATGAAAGAAAAAATCTGCTGAGCGACACGGTCACCGCAGATTCGCGGCAACGCGTAGACCCGGATGCGATCAGGGGGCGACTTGCGGTAAATCTGAGTGCATTCAATTCGACCAAGACATTTCTCGCGCAGGGCCGCGCAACAGTTTGAGGTACCCGCAAGTGTGACCTCTGACCGTGGGGCGATAGGTCCTCGGCAACACGCGGTCGGAGCGAATGCAATGGTCCTAGATTTGTCCGCAATATAAGTGCTCTGCCGCGCGGAGGCGCCAAGTCGCGCTTAAAAAAGCGTTCCGCCGCGGAATGCCGCCGGAAGTCTGCTTCGAAATTCGAGCGAGTTTGCACCGAGGACGGTGGCGCGTGCTCCGCTCCGACCCCAACGTCTCACTGAAGTTTCGTGCTCGCCGTCACGGGTGAACCTTCTTTCTGGCGATAGACCGACTGGACCGGTTATTTGCCATTGATTAAGATCAAACGGTTCAATTCAGATCCTCTATCCTTCAGCGAACTTAACGGAGGCAAGAGATCTCATGCGGTACCTTCTCGTTATCGGAGTGCTAGCACTTCGCATTTTCGTCGGCTTTGGATCGCGTTCGAGCGCTGCTTCGCGGGTTCATCCTTATATCCCACCGGCTCGCCAGGACGTTTATTGCCTGCAGGGCCGTACTTGGGGATATCCGGGCAACTGCCAATTCTCTACCTATAGCCAGTGCATGGCTACTGCATCCGGCACATACGCCTATTGCGGTATCAATCCGATCTACGCTTTCGAGCGACAAGGAAGACAGTTGCGCTGATGTGAATGAGAATTGCTAGATCAGCCAACGGCGGCGTAGGACGCAAGCGCGGACAGTCGAGGCTCTTATCGCCATTCGGCCGACCTCACCCTGATTCTGCGCTGAATTCCGCTGCTTAGGCCGTTTCGTTTGATTGCGCCTAATGCCAGGCGTGCTGTGCATGTCGGACAGCGGTCCGTTCATGCGAGTTCGATCTTGCCAATCACTTGAGAGTGCAAGTGACCTGAGAAGCCGGCGAATGCGATAAGAATATTCCAGCCAGTCGGCGAATTCGAATATCGAGTGGAGATGCTGATGGCGCCGATCGTCCGCAGCAATTGAACGAGCTTCTGCTGGCGAAGGAATGATTAGCTTGCACCGGCAAAGCAACAAACGATGCGTTCGCTGCGAAACAAAAGAAAGCTGTTTATCTCCGCGCAGCGAAAAATAGTGGGTCTTGGACTGGTAGGGTCGGACAATCTCTGAGAGGATTGGTCATCAGGCGATTGTGCCATTCAGGAGCGCTGATGATGCGCAACAACATGTTCGACAAGGTGAGGCATTCGGTTATGCGCGAGCTTGTCGATCAGTTGTGTTCGTGTCGTTTCTGAGTGGCGTCTCAATTCGCAGGAGCGATCTAGCCTCAGATCGCTCTAGCTCCTCGAAATCAATAACGTAGGCAGTGTCGGCACTCGCTCGTCCCGAGCGGCGTGGTCGCATGGTGCTGCCTCGCTGAAGCCGTCGCTCTTTCACCGCAAGCGTCATTCTCAAGGGACAAGCAAGATGTCTTTGAACAACAAACCGATCAAATTCGCCTACTGGGTGCCGAACGTATCCGGTGGCCTCGTGATTTCTTCGATCGAGCAGCGCACCAGCTGGGATATCGACTACAACCGGAAGCTCGCCCAGATCGCCGAAAAGGCAGGCTTCGACTACGCACTCAGCCAGATCCGGTTCACGGCGGGCTATGGAGCAGACAAGCAGCACGAGCCGGTCAGCTTCTCACACGCGCTGCTCGCCGCGACCGAAAAGCTCAAGGTCATCGCAGCCCTCCTTCCCGGGCCATGGAATCCGGCGGTGGCAGCGAAGCAGATTGCGACCATCAGCCAACTCACGAATGCGCGCGTTGCGGTGAATGTCGTATCGGGCTGGTTCCGCGGGGAATTTCATGCGATCGGCGAGCCCTGGCTTGACCACGACGAGCGCTACCGACGCTCGGAGGAATTCATCAGCGCGTTGCGCGGGATCTGGACGCAGGAGAGCTTCACGCTCAAGGGAGATTTCTATCGGTTCAACGACTACTCGCTCAAGCCGAAGCCGCTCGATCCGCTGCCCGAGATCTTCCAGGGCGGCTCCTCGCGCGCGGCCCGGGACATGGCCACTCGCGTGTCCGACTGGTACTTCACCAACGGAAATACGCCAGAGGGGCTGAAAGCGCAGGTCGAGGACATCAGGTCCAAGGAGAAGACCTTCGGCAAGGGGTGGCAGACCAAAATCGGCATCAATGCATTCGGCATCGTGCGGCAGACTGAAAAGGAGGCCAAGGAGGTGCTGCAGGAGATCCTCGACAAGGCGATCCCCGATGCGGTTCGCGGCTTCCACCATGAGGTCCAGAATGCGGGCAACGCCAGCCCCGAGCGCGAAGGCAACTGGGCCAAATCCACTTTTCAGGATCTCGTTCAATACAACGACGGCTTCCGCTCGAACCTGATCGGCACGCCCCAGCAAGTTGCTGAACGGATCATCGAGCTCAAGCACGCCGGCGCCGACCTGATCCTGCTCGGGTTTCTGCATTTCCAGGAAGAGGTCGAATATTTCGGCAAGCACGTGATCCCGCTGGTTCGCGAGCTTGAGGCAAGGACGCCTGTGCGCGTTCAGGCTGCCGAATAGGGGCAAAACGAGAGGCAGCCACGTGACGGCGATTGCGACAGGGGCGGGCGCGTTTCGGCTGGAGGAGATCCCTCCACGCCGATACGCGGATACATCCGCCGGAAGGCGCCAGGGGGCGCTGGAGGGGGACGCGGAGCGGACTGTGAGACCCGTACGGCCGGCGCTCGGGCTTTCGAATATTTCGCTGACATTTGGCGGCGTCGCAGCGCTACGTGAGGTCGATCTGGAGGTCGCCCAGGGAGAGATCCTGGCGGTGATCGGACCGAACGGCGCCGGCAAGAGCTCGCTCCTCAACATCGTCACCGGGCTTTACCGGCCGGACCGCGGGGAGGTGTGGTTTGGCGAGCACTCCTTTCGCGAAGTGCCGACGTCGAAGCTTGCAGCCCTAGGCGTGGCGCGGACCTTTCAAAATCTTGCGCTTTTCAAGGGACTTTCCGTTTTCGACAATGTTCTGATGGGACTGGCGCACCGCGTTAGGACCGGGTTATTGCGGCAGATCGTCGGCTCGCCACTGGCGAGACGGATCGAGGCCGAGAATCGCGCGGCCGCCGAAGACGTGATCGGCTTCCTGCATCTCACTGAGGTTCGTGACCGTCTTGCTGGAACGCTTCCCTACGGAGTGCAGAAGCGGGTCGAGCTGGCGCGGGCGCTGGTTGCTCGGCCAAAACTCCTGCTACTGGACGAGCCGTTCGCAGGCGTGACCCTTACCGAAAAGAGGGAGCTGTCGCAGCACGTGCGTAACGCTCGCGACAGCTTCGGCGCAACAATCGTCCTGATCGAGCACGACATCGGCATCGTGATGGGGCTGTCGGATCGCGTGGCCGTGCTCGACTACGGACGAAAGATCGCCGACGGCACGCCAGACCAGGTCAGCGCCGATCGGGCGGTGATCGATGCCTATCTCGGCGTCACACACGAGGACGAGACGGAGCTCGCGATCTGATGTTTGACTATCAGTTTTTCCTCGAAGTGCTGATCGGTGGCCTGCTTTCGGGAGTGATGTACTCCCTGGTCGCGATCGGGTTCGTGCTGATCTACAAGACGTCGGGTGTGCTCAACTTCGCACAGGGCGCGATGCTGTTGTTCGCGGCCCTGACCTTCGTCAGTCTCGTCGAGCGCGGCGCGCCATTCGTTGCGGCGCTAGCAGCGACGCTGGTCATCATGATCGCGCTGGGCATCGCCACCGAGCGGTTGGTGCTGCGGCCGCTGGTCAACCAGCCGCCGATCACCCTGTTCATGGCGACCCTCGGGCTTTCCTACGTCATCGAAGGGGCAGCCCAGCTTCTATGGGGCACGCAGGTTCATGGCCTCGACATCGGCATCAGCGACACGCCGTTCGAGGCGTCTGGCGTGCTGATCAGCCGGTTCGACCTGTTTGCCGCGGCGGTCGCCGGAAGCCTGGTCGCGCTGTTTGCGCTCTTCTTTCGCTACACCCGCACCGGACTGTCGTTTCGCGCCGTGGCTGATGACCAATTTGCAGCGCTTGCGGTCGGCCTGCGGCTGCCACGCGTCTGGGCCGCTGTGTGGACAGTGGCGGGGATCGTCGCCCTGGTCGGTGGGCTCCTATGGGGTGCACGGCTCGGCGTGCAGTTCTCGCTGTCGCTCGTCGTCTTGAAGGCGCTCCCGGTTTTGGTCCTCGGCGGGTTCGATTCGATCACAGGGGCGATCATTGGCGGTCTTTTGGTAGGTGCAATCGAAAAACTGGCGGAGGTTTATGTCGGACCGTCCTTTGGCGGCGGCATCGAGGCCTGGGCTGCCTATGTCGCGGCACTGGCGCTCCTCTTGATCCGGCCATCGGGCCTGTTCGGGCAGAAGCTGGTGGAGAGGGTGTAGGTCGTGCCAGTCCTCACTCCTGCCAAATCGAGCTGGTTCTCCGGCGAGACGCTGTGGATCGTCCTCGTGATCGTGGCCGCCTACGGCATCGTTCCGCTTGCAGGGTCGGATTATCTGCTCGACGCCGTACTCACTCCATTTCTGGCGCTGTCACTTGCTGCCGTCGGGCTCAACGTCCTGACCGGCTATGCCGGTCAGGTCTCGCTCGGCTCGGCCGCCTTCCTCGCTGTCGGCGCCTACGCCGCGTACAATCTTCATCTTCGTGTCCCCGCATTGCCGCTGCTCATCGATCTGGTGCTGGCCGGGGGCGTCGCGGCGGCTATCGGCATCGTATTCGGGCTGCCGAGCCTACGGTTGCGCGGGTTCTATCTCGCCGTGTCGACGCTCGCCGCGCAGTTTTTCGTACAGTGGGCGCTGACCAAGTTCAGCTGGTTCTCCAACGACAATCCATCCGGGGTAATAGATGCGCCGGTTCTCAGTATCGCCGGCAGCGCGTTCACCAGCGCCGCCGAACGTTACGTCTTCTCGCTGACGATCGTGGTCGTTCTGACCCTGCTGACGCTGCGATTGCTGCGTTCCCAATCCGGTCGGAACTTCATCGCGGTTCGCGACCATGAGATCGCGGCCAAGGTGATCGGCGTGCCGCTCTTGCGCACCAAGCTGCTCGCCTTCGCCATCTCGTCCTTCCTTATTGGCGTCGCCGGCGTGCTCTGGGCTTTTGCGTATTTGCGCACTGTCGAGCCAGCTGGCTTCAATCTCGATCGCTCGTTCCAGATCTTGTTCATCATTATCATTGGCGGCCTCGCCTCGTTGCGCGGTTCCTTTATCGGCGCGGCTTTCATCGTGGTGTTTCCGCTCTTGCTGTCGCGCGTCGGCGCGGCCTTGCTCGGCAGCGTGTTCGATTCCGGCGTCCTGGAGATGAGCCAGCGCATCGTCATCGGTGCGCTCATCATTGTCTTTCTCATCGCAGAACCGCGCGGGCTGATCGCCCTCTGGGACCGCGCCTTCGCCGCCGTCCGGCCGGCCAAGCGCCCGGCGTAACCGACCTGAAACCTGATTAACCCAAAGGAGCTTGCAATGAACATGATGAGACGTCTGAAGGTCACGATGGCTGCGGCGCTCGCCGTAGGCCTTGCCAATACGTTCACGGCCCATGCCGACGAACAGTTCTTTCCGCTGCAGAGTTATCGCGTTGGCCCCTATGCTGCCGGCGGTACCGGGTTCTTTGGTGGCTTCATCGACTATCTCAATCTGATCAACATTCGCGATGGTGGCGTTAACGGCGTCAAGCTGACCTGGGATGAAGGTGAGACCCAGTACGAAGTGGAACGCGGCGTCGAGGTCTATGAGCGGCTAAAGAGCCGTCCTGGAATCGCGGCCTGGAACCCGCTGTCGGTCGGCATCGCTTATGCCATGATCGACCGCATCACCAAGGACAAGGTGCCGCTGATTACCATCAACCATGGTCGTACCGATTCGACCGACGGCCGCGTGTTCCCTTATGTCTTTCCGCTGCTGCTCAATCCCTACAGCGAGACTTCCGGCATCGTGAACTACATTGCCTCCAAAGAAGGAGGTGCGGACAAGCTGAAGGGCAAGAAGATCGTCGTGCTTTATCATGGCTCGCCGTATGGCAAGGAGACGATCCCGATCTACAAGCGCCTGGCGGATAAATACGGCTTTGAGGTGGAACAGATCGAGGTCCCGCACCCAGGCAATGAGCAGCAATCGCAATGGCTCTCCATCCGCCGGGCGAAACCGGACTACGTGGTGTTGCGGGGCTGGGGTGTGATGAACCCGGTGGCGCTGAAGACCGCGCAGAAGGTCGGTTTCCCCGCCGACCACATCATCGGCAACGTCTGGTCCAACTCCGAGGAGGATGTCATTCCCGCCGGTGACGCCGCGAAGGGCTACATCGCGATCACGACCCAGGCCTCCGGCGCCGATTATTCCGTGCTTCAGGAGGTCATCAAGACCGTCTATGGCGCGAACAAGGGCAATCTCGATGACAAGAAGCGGATCGGCAGCGTCTATCACAACCTCGGGATCGTGAACGGCATCCTCAATGTCGAAGCTGTCCGGATTGCGCAGGCAAAGTTTGGCAAGCGCACCTTGACCGGTGACGAGGTCCGCTGGGGCTTCGAGCACCTGCAACTCGATCCGGCGCGGGTGGAGGCGCTGGGCGCGAAGGGTCTGTTCCATTCGATTAACGTCACCTGGGACAATCACGAGGGAGATGGCCGCGTCACATTCCAGCAATGGGATGGCAGCAAATGGAAGGTCGTCTCGGATTGGATTGCGCCGGATTGGGCGTCCCTGCGGCCCATCATCGAGAAGTCGTCGGCCGCCTATGCGAAGGAGCACAACATCAAGATCCGGACCTCCGGCGATGAACCGGTGAGCCAGTAGCGCAAGGCAACGCTTGGGTTACTGCGGGAGCCTCGGCTCCCGCAGTTTCAGACGGGGTGAATCCGGGCATGAGTGACGTTCTGCTTTCGGTTGAAGGGTTGGCGGCAACCTACAACCACGCCATCCGCGCGGTGAGTGACGTATCATTTGCGGTTCGGCGTGGCGAAATCGTCGCCGTACTCGGCGCAAACGGCGCCGGCAAATCGACGACGCTCCAGGCGATCTCGGCGCTGCTGCCGGCTCGGCGCGGCCAAGTGGCCGCCGGGCGCATCATCTTCGACGGCCGCGAAATCGTGTCCGCATCGCCCGCGAAGCTGGTCCGTGCCGGGATCGTTCCGGTGCTCGAAGACCGGCATTGCTTCCCCTCGTTGACCGTGGAGGAGAACCTCATCACCGGCGCCATTGGCCGCGGCGCAAAGTCTAGGGCAATCCGCTCCGATCTGGACGAGGTCTATGAGCTTTTCCCACGACTGAAGCGTCATCGCAGGTCGGTTTCGGGCCTCACCTCGGGCGGCGAGCAGCAGATGACCGCGATCGGCCGTGCGCTGATGTCACATCCGCGCCTCTTGGTGCTGGACGAACCTTCCATGGGGCTTGCGCCGCTCGTCGTTGAAGGCATTTTCCGAGCGCTGAAGCAGCTCAACAGCGAGCGGGGGCTTTCGATCCTGGTCGCGGAACAGAATTCAACGGTTGCGCTGCGCTTTGCCGACCATGCTGTCGTGCTTGAGAGCGGCCGCAGCGCGCTGTCCGGTGCATCAACCGAATTGCGCAGTCGCGACGACATCAAAACCCTTTACCTCGGCGGTTCGCCGCAAATCGATGTCGCCGAGAAGCCGCTGATCCATGCCGTTGTCACGGTTTGACGAACACAGGGGAGAATGACCAATGGCAAATAACAATCTGGCGCGCAAGACCGATTCTGACATCTATTCTCGGCTGGACGCCGCGATCGATGCGACCGTAAAGGTCAACGCCGATCGCAATGATCTGGAAAGTCGCTTTCCAAAAGAAAATCTGAGGGCATTGGCGGAGGCCGGCTGGACCGGCGTGTTGAACGAAACGCGCTTTGGGGGCCTCGGTCTTAGCCATGTTGATTTTGCCGAAGCCGCTTACCGCATCGGGCAGGCCGATGCGTCGACCGGCCTCGTCTACGTCATGCATGTCGGCGCGGCTCAGACGATCAGTCTGTTTGGTAACGACGACCAGAAGGAGCGCTGGCTCAAGGCGAACAATGGCGGCCTGCTTGGCACATATTCGACCAGCGAACGCGCCACCGGTGGGCACTGGTGGTATAACCTCTCCGAGGCTTCGCGCGACGGCGACAATTATCTTCTCAACGCAGAAAAGTCGTTCACAACGAGCTCCGGCCAGGCTGATTTCTATGTCGTGCAGACGCGCAGCCCGGGCGCCAAGGACCAGACCGACATCGTCTTCTTCATCGTTGACGGCAAGTCTGAGGGTATCGAATCCAAGCCTTGGGACGCGCTCGGTGTCCGCGGCAATCACTCAGGTCCGATCCGCTACAAGAACGTACGGGTGCCGCAGCGTGACCGACTCGGCGCTGAGGGACAGGGCAAGGAGATCATCTATGATGGCGTGTCCCCTGTCTATCTGATCGGGCTCGGTGCCGTCTGGGAAGGCGTCGCCCGCGGCGCATTGAACGCAGCGGTCAAACACGCCACGAGTTTCGTTCACAAGGATCGAAACAAGAACCTGTCGGACTATCAGGCCATCCGGCAGGAGCTCGGGGCGGCCAAGGTGTTGGTCGAAACGTTGCGGCCGTGGCGCCTGGAGCTTGCGGCAAGGCTTGATGAGCTCTGGCGAGCCGGTAAGCCGCAGAGCGAGATCCTGATTCCTCTGACAGAGTTCAAGGTCCATGCCGCCGAGGTTGCGAACAAGGTCGCGGCAGCGGCACTCACGGTCACGGGAGGTTACGGCTATCACCGCGGACCCATCGAGCGCGCCTTCCGGGACGCGCGGGCGGCCATCGCCATGGGACCGTCGAATGTGATCGCTCGGGACTGGATCGGCAAGGCGCTGGTCGGGCTGCCGCTCGAGCTGTTCTACGACGGCGGAGAATAGACCCAAATTCGCCGAGCCGGCGGGGCGCTGGGCCCCGCTCGCTCCGGCCTCAGCGGCACGCGCCGCTTCGAAAGGGCGACTTCGTACCGTTCTGGAATCCTGCGCCACACGTGTGGGCTGCGCTATTGGAGGTGCATTTGGACGCCGGAGCCCACTGAGCAGCGAGAGTTCTCTTTCTCTGAAGAGTCGAAATCATCTGGATGAGCGTGTCTGCGAAGACTTTGCCGCAGCTGTCTATCTTGCCCTCTGCAAGCCCGCTCTCCATCGACCGCTTTACGCGATCGCTCGCTATACCGCCGAGCTTCCGCACGGCGACCGCGGCGGCAACGCCGAGATGCTCGTCCCTGCGTCAGCTGCGCCCACGCAGCGAGGACGTGCTGAAAGCTCTGGCGTGTCATGTTTCAGCACGCAAATCGGTGGAGCAATCTACGTCGGCCAGACATTGTCGCCAGTCTACGAACCGTGTCCGAATCGATCCGACCGATAATGTTGGTGCGGACGTAGATGGCAACATCCCCTTCGCTGAGAAGGTGCCGGGCAGCGCCTTCGATGAGACGCAGTCCCTTCTCCAGCTCAGGATCTGAGCCTGAAGATTGGCAGTGGCCCTCTGTAACCGTTGTAGCGCTGCATCCCGCCACTGCGTCGTGCGGAATAGGTTTTTCGTAGGGAATGTGACCTAGGCTTGGCGAATTTGCTCTGCGAAGCGAGCCAATCGGCGGCGTGCTTCCTGCGAAGGCAAGCGACATCGCGGATGGGAGAAGAGAGTATTCAAACCATCATGCAGCGTGCTGAAAGCCACGTGATTGCCGTCGGCGAACTGGTCGAATAGCCATAAGACCCCATGGATATCGATCCGTTCGGCGACGGCGAGCTCTCGCAATATCCCATCGCCGGTAAGCAAGGTCCATTGGCGGGACTCGGCGATCGCAAAGGCGAAGGTATCCGGAACAGAGAGACGTGCATTGCCCCGCCGAACTGTCGTGGCGCGGCTTAACTCGTCAGGCGTCAGGACCTCCACGCGAAGTCCCAACCCCACCAGCTCCTCGCCGAGTGCGCCGGTCAGCTCCCGATCAAAAAGTAGGTCGGGCACGGCAAACTCGAAAGGCAAACGGAACAAATCCTTTAGGAGCTGCGCTCGCTCAAGGTCAATCAGGACCGATGTGTCGGAGACGAGAACTGGGACTTATCAAGCCGCCACCTGATCCAATCTGGCATCAAGTTCTCGAACCGATATCCCCAGTAGTTCAGCAGCCCGCGACTCCCCGATCATGCCTTCGGCCAGGGCTCGATAGCACAGCCGCTCAAAGCGCTTGGGTTCTTCCAGCTCCGGCTCCATCGTCTCCGGCTCCTGAAACGGCGCCGTCCTCCAACCTCGCTCTGCGAATATCTTGAACAGCCGGGCAAAGGCCGCCTGGCTGATAATTCCGAGATCCTTGCAACGATAGACGAGCGCCTGAATGCTCACGCCGAAGCGCTTCTTCAGAGCCACAAGCTCTCCGATGCTGATCGACGAACGATGGGCACCGATTTCGGCTCGCAGCACGTCGGCCGGCACCAAAAAGGCGCCGGCAAAGCGATGTGCCGCCTTTTCTTCGTCAATCCCTCCTGACGGCGCGATGACCATATGGCCGAGTTCGTGCGCGAGATTAAACCGCTTTCGCTCCGACCACGTGCTGCGCTTGATGACGATGACGCGCGCGGCCGCACGATCTTTGCGCCTGACCTTGGCAGCAAGGCCGTCGATATCGTCGAGATCGAACGAAAAGATCTTGATGCCACGCTCCTCGAGCAGTTCAGCAAGCTGGGGAATGGGGTCATTGCCGAGCCCCCAATCCTCGCGCACAGAGCGGGCCGCATCTTCTGCGTCGCGCAAGTCGGCAACGGGATGGGGCGCGCTGCGCGGCTGTTCCCAGTCGATACTGCGCATCTGAAGGAGATCCTCGACCGCGAGATAACGCTCGAGCATGTGAATGGCACGCGCCTCTAGGACGGCCTCCTCCTTGGACGAGGCTCCAACTTTCTTCCTGAAATCCACTCCCTCCAGGGCGATCTCATCTTCGTTAAGGAGATATTCTTCCGTCACACCGAGAGCCTTTGCCAGCGCAATGAGGACACGTGAGCTCGGCATGTCCTCATTTCTTTCATATTTTCCAATGGCTTGCGCTGAGACGATCCCGTCTATGGCGTCCGAGAGACCCCGCAGCGACAAGCCCGACGCCGATCGGGCGACTTTCAGCTTGTTTCCGATCATGGCGACCTCCTCTCGCTTTTGTTGGTTTCCAAGTCTACGATATATGTACAATTTTGTAAACTGGAAAGCCTTGAAATCGGGTAAACCAGCCCGCATATGAGGAACGATGTTGGCCCCTGTTGCCGGTTTTGTAAACCAGCCGACAACGGCGGCTCGCGGCATGATCGCGCCAGATTTGGGCGCCCGCCGGCTGTAGCCGAGCGGGAAGGAAGGGGTGAAATGGCGTTAAGCAATACCGAACTGCGTTACTACGACAGTAACGTCCTGCGCCTACCAGACGACAAGCGGAAGGAATATCACGAGCAGGTGGATCGCCTGATCGCCGAACTGTGCAAGGGCGTGCGCGACAAGACCGAGATCAAGATCACCAAGGTTGTGAAGGCGGGCTCGTTCGCCAAGTACACGATCCTGCGGAAGACCAGCGTCGATCCCGTTGATGTGGATGTCGTGTTCTACATTTCGGGGCGCGACGCCGACAAGGAGACGCTCGATAATCTGAACAACACTATCTACGACCTGCTGATCAAGCAGTACCCCAACAAGTCGGTTGAAGATTTCGAGATTCAGCGCAAGGCCGCGACTGTGACATTCGTCGGCACGGGGCTGAGCGTGGATATCGTCCCCGTCATCGAGGATGAAAAGCGGCCCGGTTACGGCTGGCAGTTCGATATCCATGATGGATCGAAAATCCAGACCTGCGCTCCCTGCCAGATCAAGTTCGTCCGCGACCGGAAGGATAAGGACACTGACTTCCGCACGCTAGTGCGCCTGGCGAAGAAGTGGCGCAATCATGCGGAGATCAAGCCGCTCAAGTCGTTCGCGATCGAGTTGATCATGGCCCATGTGCTGGAGACGCAGGGCAATTCCGGAGGCATCGAGCAGCGCTTCCGCAACTTCCTCCTCTATATCGCCCAATCGGGTCTAAAGGAGCAGATCAGCTTTCCCGAGAACAACCCGCCGTTCGGCACCTTCAATGATCCGGTGGTCATCCTCGATCCGGTTTACAGCCTGAACAACGTGACCAGCCGGATTTCCGAGGCCGAGCGCAAGGAGATCGTCGCGGCTGCGGACGCGGCATGGGAAACTGCCAATTTCGCATCCGCTGAAAATGACAATGAGGTCTGGAAAGAAATCTTCGGTCCTCGCTTCAAGACGGAGGACTGAGATGAGTCAGACCAGAACTGCGAGTGCCAGCGCTACCTATACATATGTCGACGTCGAAAATGTAGTGCGCCGCGTCAAGGCGGATCTCATCATGATCGCCGACAGTACCGGCGCCTGGACTGCCACTGAGGCAACGAATTACGCCCATGACATCGAGGTTTTGGCCAAAGCAGGCTATCTCAAATGGGTCGATGTCACGCTGTTCAGCCATGGCGTCGAAGTCAAAGCTGTCAGGTTCGAGGTCGATACCGATGCCGGGTCTCTGACGACGAGCCGGCCAGGCGGCGTCCGATGGCCGAAGGTCGAGGGGGCGCATCTTCGCATCGTTCTTAGTCATACCGATGCGTACACAAGCACAGCGCGCGAGGCCACGAAAGACAAGCTCAAGATGGGATGGGGACCGTCTTACGACGATACCAGTCATTCGTCGCTGACTTCTTCAGGCGGCCGCAATTACGTAAGCAACGCCTATGGCGTGCAAAGAAAGGATTGGGCGGAGTGAGTCAGCCGAGCATTTTTGATAGCGAAACCCCACTCCCAAGTGAGGCGCTCTCCAGGCGGGAAAACACGCTGTTGGGGTTTGCTGCACGCTATGCTCGCGTCCATGATCAGCTTCGGCTCTTGCTGAACGTGGGCGGTCTGGGCGAATGGAACCGCAAGCACCATGGCGGCAAACTGGCGATCTGTGATCTCGTCGCCGAGCAGTATCCGCTCGTGATCTTTCACGGCGATGTCGGAACCGGCAAGACGGCGATGGCCGAGTGCATTGCGAACAAGCTCGTGGCCGAGGCGCGAAGCGAAGATTCCATTCTCTTCAAGCTGTCCAACCGCGTCCGCGGCAGCGGGATGGTCGGCGAGATGGGAACACTCATCGCTGAGGCGTTTCGCAAGGTGATCCAGTCGGCCGGCAAGACTCGCCGGGCCATCCTGATCATCGATGAGGGCGATAGTCTCGGCGCCTCTCGGGCCCAGGATCATAGCCATCACGAGGACAAGGTGGCGGTGAACACCTTGATCCAGGGCGTCGACGATCTCCGGCAATATGGCGGCCGCATCGTTGTCATCCTTTGCACAAACCGGCTCTCGGTGCTCGACGCCGCACTCCGCCGACGCGCCGCAATCATCGAGGAGTTCAGGCGCCCGACGGATGAAGAGCGTCGGCAGCTCTTTCAGATGGATCTTTCTGGGCTGCGTCTCCCCCCGACCCAGATCTCGGAACTGGTGGCAGCAACGGGTGCGCGCGGCAGTTATCCAGCGTGGACCTATTCGGACATCCGCACGCGACTGTATCCCGCGGCGCTGGCCAAAGCCTTCCCACAGGAGCCGCTGCGGTTCGAACACCTGAAGTCAGTGGCTGCAGTGCTTCATGCCTCGCCTGTGATGGAGGACAAGTGATGGCTCGGTCTCCGCTGCTCGGTCGGCGCATCCATATCTCCGGCAGCATCGTTGAGGATGCGGCCGTAGCTACCGCTAGCGATGTCAACGCCGCGCGCGACCTGGTAGCCGCTTTGGTCAAGGAGCTCGTGAAGCGCGGCGCGAATTTCGTAATTCCAGTCGATGCTGAACCGGTGCGGAAATGCGATAGCCTGCCGATCTGCTTTGACTGGCTGATCTGGACGACGATCAAGAGTAATCTGACGCTGCGGCCTGCAAACGTACCGGGCCCGCTCGCAGTCGCAGTGCAGCATCACAAGTCAGAAGATCAAATTCCTGAGGAGTATGGCGCTCTCTGGGACGAGCTGCGCGCCTCGCCGCTGGTCAAGATCGAGAACGCTGCCCACTGGAACATGGCCAGCAAGCGCATGGAAGCGCAGGCGCGCTTCGGTGACATCTTGGTCGCGCTGGGTGGCTCCGAGGGGGTCCTCTTCCTGGCCAATCTTTATCATGATGCGGGCAAGCCCGTTGTTCCGCTCAACCTGGCTATCTGCCCCGAAACGACAGGCGCGAGACGCCTCTACAATTTCGGGCTGACCAGCAGCCAGAGCCGGCGGCTGTTTCAGATCGTCGAGGACGGAGACGTGCATGACTGGATCAACAAGATCCGCTTTCCGCCACGACAATCCATTTCCGATCGCGTTTCCGTGCTAATAGATCTCCTTGAGTCACTTGAGCGTCCCAAGGCCTTTGCCGTCCGGCTATTGAATCCTGATCTACCCGACTATGCTGACGTTCAGAATTACTTCGACACCGTGGTTCAGCCAGTGATCGAAGGCGAGCTGGGCTATCGCCTCGTCGTTATCGACGGCCGTCAGGCATATGAGCATTCCCGAATCGATCAGGAGATATTCGCGAAGCTCTATCGCAGTAGTGTGGTCCTCGCGGACATCACGGGGGCGCGGCCGAACTGCTTTCTTGAGCTTGGATATGCTCTCGGCCGCGGCCTGCCGACCATGCTAATGGTGCGAGAAGGCGCGAGTCTGCCTTTCGACATTACGACCTTCTCGGGACTGCATTGGAAGACAGCGGGCACTGTGGATGACAGGCGGCGAGCTTTCCGCGAACACTGGCAAGCCATCCGCAACCGACCCTCACTGGTTCAAGCGAAGCCTTTGATTTCATGAACAACAAGCGCGAGGTCTTCGTCTCGGTCGATGTGGAAGCCGCCGGTCCAATTCCCGGCGAGTTCAGTCTGTTGTCGATCGGCGCCTGCTCCGTCTACCAGCCAGAAAAGACATTCGCCTGCGAGCTGAAACCAACCAGCCAGAACTTCGATCCTAAAGCCCTGGAGGTGAGCGGGTTGTCTCTGGACGAACTCGCGCGAGGAGGGCTTGCGCCTGCCGATGGCATGCAAGCCTTTGCTGACTGGCTCTCGACGATCACCGGTCGAAATGAAACGCCGGTATTCGTCGGGTTCAACGCGCCGTTCGATTGGTCTTTCGTAAACTACTATTTCCATCGGTTTTGTGGAAGAAATCCCTTTGGCTTCACGGCGCTTGACATCAAGGCACTGTATATGGGGGCGACCGGCTGTCGTTGGGTCGATACCCGCTCGAGCAAGATTGCCGAAAGGCTGAAACCAGTCTTGACTGGGACGCATGATGCCCTTCGCGATGCATTGTATCAGGCCGAGATCTTTCGGCTAATTCGGTCTGAGCTCGTCGGCAGAAACTGATACGAGGTCTCAGCCCTGGCTGCTGTCGCGCATCTCGAAGCCGTCGTATTCAGAAGCTGCGATGACTGCGGTCGCGCCCCTATGCCGAGTATGCATAGCAAGACAGGCTAAGAACACAGCAAGATCGCCATGCACCTCTTAAGAACATCTTGGTCGGACTTTCGGTCAGCCGAACGACAAATCTCCGGAAAACGCGATACACCACTTTCGCCGATCAGGCCTTTTGACGCAATAAGGCAACAACCTGTTGCACAAATTCGGTCCATGCATCAGCGAACGTGCGCATATGCTTGAGGTTCGGGGCGGATAGCCCGGTCATCTCGGCGAACGCGCCGAAGGTCTTCGCCTAGGCGTCGATGACCTTCGCGCCCACTTCCCATATCGCGTCCGATGATCAGTAAGCGAGATCCAGTCACCGCGCGCCGGAACGTAGCTGTATGCGCATTCGGCTCCCCCTTCAGTCCGATATCGCCGAGGTTCTGCAGGCGAAACGCAGGCCGCGCATGCTATGTCCAATCGATGGTGATCTCCGGCTCGGTTCGGAGTGAGCTGTGGCCGCGCTAGCGGGTCGTCGCGAGAGGGGGATGAGGGGCGGACGCTTATGCGGCTTCTTGCAGCACGGTCTTCCGTCTCTTCTTGGCCAGCAATTCGCGGACGAACTTGTCCCACCTGATCATGGCCACACGCTTCTCCGGCATATAATTCCAACGGTCGTAGCTCTTGGAGCTAACATCCTGGAGGGTGTGGTTTTGCAATCGGTCTCGGATCTCTTTCGACAGGCCGGCCTTGCCGGCGAGTGTCTTCCATGTCCGTCGAAGGTCGCGGTTCGTCACCACAGGAATGACTTCGCGGTCCCGTTGGCGCCACATGAATGAATAGAGCGTACCGTGGCTGACTGGCTTGTTCGGATCGGTCGCCGACGGGAAGAACCACCCATGCTCATTCGGTTTGATCGCCTCTATGAGCTCGGCCGCAATTTTTGGCACGGGAATGGCGTGAGGTTTGCCATTTTTCGTCTTTGACCAGTCGATTATTCGCTCCGCTGCATCCCATTGGTCGACATGCAATCGAGCGATCTCTTCGACGCGCTGACCGGTCAGCATGAGAATTCTGACAGCGCGTGTGTAAGGCGGGTGAACCGGCGCATCGGGGCATTCGAGCCAACGATAGAGACGCACGAATTCTTCTTCGTTGAGCCAGCGCGTGCCCACGTTTTTGGGTTCTGTTGGAATGCCTGCAGCCGGATTGTAAGCGAGACGAAAGCGGCGGGGTGACGTGGTGCGGTAGTCGTGTTCGGACTTCAAGCCCCAGCTGTAAGCCGATCGGATGTAGCTGCGAACGTGATCAGCCATTGAACGTTTGCCGCGTTCATAGATCGGGCGGATGACCTCTCTGATTTCGTCAGGCTCGATGTCGCGGGCGGGGCGGTTACGGCCGAGAATATCGGCGATCTTGTTCAATCCTTTTTCCGCTTCCTTCCAGGAAGGCTTTCCTTCAGCCTTGAGCGAACCGACGTAGGCTTCGAATAGATCGGCAACGGTACCGGGCCGCGTGTCGCCCGCGATCTTAATGCTCCGGCCCTTTTGGATCATGTCGGCGTAGTCGCGCTTGAATACTTCGCGCGCCTGGCTCAGGCTCATCGAGGGATAGGAGCCAAGCTTTTTCTTGAGGCGCTTCTGGTCTCGCCACTGCTGCGCCATCCAATCCGCCGTGACGCGGGTTGGCATCGGCTTCATCACAAGGATGAGGCGACCCGTCCCGTGACCGTCGCCATCCACAAGGCTCAGCTGCTTTCCGGCCTCTTCGACCTGCTTAAGAGCGCGGCGTATTTGGCCATCTGTGAGGCTCGGCACTGGGGTCTCCCTTGGGCTTTGGAGTGGGGTCAGCAGATGGGTTGCAGGGGTCTGCAACTGGGGTCAAAAAGCGCTTCGATCCCCCTTAAAACCGACCCCAATATGCCATAGTGTGCGACTCTGCGACAAGCCGAAAAATCGTTGTTATTCAAAGTGCTGAGGCGTGATCAGGCGTGATCGAAAAGGGCCGAGTGGGATGGTTGCCCGTAAGCCTTCGTGGCGGGGCTAAGCTGAACCATCGCCATGCTGGCTGCCCGATGATGCGCCTGGCACGGCTGCTGCCAATTCGTGCATCATTTGTCGGCGGTCAGCGGCCGCCAATGCGCAAAGCCCAGATGCGTTTGCCTGACTCGCCATCGAGAGTGATGGCGCACCCGACACGATTCGAACGTATCGGAGGGCGCTCTATCCAGCTGAGCTAAGGGTGCATTCCACTTGTCGTCTACGCCGGTCGACCAGCGATGGTCAACTGCGTCGGCTCGCCTCCGATCTCCTTCGCGGCCCAAAAGAACTTGACACCTGCCTTCGAAGAGCAAAGCCAATCCGTCCAAGCACCGAGCAACTATCAAACCTCAGAGGTGACGGACTGAAACAGCAGGCGTATCGAGGCAAGGTGATGATCGTCCGGAACGGGATTGTTTGGGCGCCATGAACGAGCCAAAAAAATGCCGCTTCGTCAACGAAACAAGCTTAGTGTCCTCGGCGAGATCGGGCATGCTCGGCGCGGCGGGTTCAGGAAACGCTGTCAAACTCGCTTTCTTCGACGTGGGGAACTGGATGTGTGACGAATACGTTTGATCGAGCCTAACCCGACGACAAGGTTATCTGCACGGTGGAAACGGCTGCCGACTGAAACCGCAGCGCTCAGGAGATGTCACCGCGTTCGGAAGGCGGTGTTTTCGGCAAACTGAAGGTTCGCGACTTGCTAGGTACAGCGGGACTCGGTCCCCTTCGGATGAACGCGAAGAAACGGCTGACGCTAGCGCCGAGGCACGAGCGATCTCAGTGCAGGCTTGACTCATTTGCTTAAGGCACCGGACGTGCGTTCCGTTCGCCGCAAAAAAACAGTTCGGCGGGTTGCATGTATGACGTGGTTGGTATCGGAATTGGTCCCTTCAATCTCAGCCTTGCCGCTCTCGTAAAGCCGACGGGCCTGCGGTGTGTGTTTTTTGAAGATAAGCCCGGTTTTTCCTGGCACGCCGGCATGGCCTTTTCCAGCGCCAGGTTACAAGTGTCACATCTCAAAGATTGTGTGTCGCTCGTAGATCCAACCAGTCCGTTCTCATTTCTCAATTTTCTGCTACAGACCGGACGACTCCATGCGTTCGTCAATCGACGGTCCGGCGGGGTCTCCCGCAATGAGTTTGGTCAGTATTACGCCTGGGTTGCAGATCAGCTTCCGTATCTCAGATTTGGACAAAAAGTACTGGACGTGTGCTCCGAAACCACACATTTCCGCGTCTTGACAAGCCAGACGGAATGTCGCGCTCAACACGTCGTGCTTGGGCTCGGAATCTGTCCTGACGTCCCGGATTGCGCGCGGCCGTTGTTAGGCGAACGTGTCTATCACGTAGCAGAGTATCTAAATAGACCGCCGCTAGCCGCGGGAGAACGGGTCTTGCTCGTGGGTGCCGGGCAAAGCGGCAGCGAGGTGATGGAACAGTTGCTCTCCGGCCCACCCCTGAAGCAGATACTTTGGGTTACCCTCTACGATAACCTCGAACCAATGGATGATTGCGCATTCACGAACGAGTTCTACACGCCCGCCTATTTGCGCCACTTCCAAACTAAGGCCCTCTCGCGTCGACGAGAATGGGTGCAGGCCAAGAGGCTGAGCAGCGATGGAGTGTCGCGGGATCTCGCAAATCAGCTATTCTCCCAAATATATGAACACCGCTTCGTCGAGAACAAGAACGCCGGCGTCCAGCTGGTTGTCAGTGCTCGCCTTGACAGCCTGCGGCAGAACGATGCGGCTTTCGAAGCTGTCCTCAAGTGTACCGAGACAGCAGTAACGCGCAGGGTGGCGGTCGATCGTGTGATCCTTGCCACTGGTTTTGTGTCAAACACTGCGCCATTTCTTGACCGGATCATGCAGCTCGCCTGCACTGAGAATGGTTTGCCCAAGATCAGAGCAGATTGTTCACTGGAGAGTCGGATTGCCCTACCAGGCAAGATCTACCTCCAGAACAGAACACGCATCCAGCACGGTTTACAAAACCCGAATCTGTCTCTCGTCGCGTACCGCAACGCAACCATCATCAACAGCATCATGGGAAAGGAGTTCTATCCGCTGAACTCGAACCGCTCAATGCTTTCGCGTGTGACCGAATTGCGAGAGGATCGATGAAAAAGCTGCGCGACAACGTGGCTACCCGCCACTTCAACGCATCGAAGTTCTCTCTCGAGAGAGGCGAGTCCACAAGCTTTGACTGCCATGCCGATCACGAGATGCTGTTCGTGTTCTCCGGCGTCGGCGAGGTTACCTATGGTGACGGAACGCTTTCCACGGAGCAGCTCACCCCCGGAGACATGATACTGATGCCGCCGTTCGCTGCCCATCTTATAAAGAACACAGGAGCAGAAACCCTTGTGATGGGAAATGTGTGGTGGGAGGACCGGCAGACCATTGACGAACGGGTCAAGGCACCGAAAAGCGAGCGCCGTCTGCGCGTGGTTCTGCCAAGCTTTACGACACCCAATGGACGCATGCATCTCGGCCATCTGGCCGGGCCGGTCGTCGCTGCTGACATATTTACCCGGGCGCAACGGACACTCGGATTCGATTGTTACCAGCTTTGTGGCTCATTGGGCTTTCAGACGCATGTGGGGATAACCGCTGCGCGCGAAGGGCGAAGCTATCGTGAAACGTCGCGAATGTACTCGGATGATTTCCTCGCCAATTACCGTCTGCTGAAAATAGATTTCGATGTGTTCGCGACGCTGGATGAGCTTCCGCGGTTCGAAGAGATCGCGCGCGAGTTCTTGAGCGCCCTGGACGCCTGCGGCCATCTGATCGAGAAAACCACTCGCGTTCCGTACTGTGAGCATGGGCACGGATACCTGTTTGAAGCAAACGTGCGAGGCTTGTGTCCGCACTGCGGCGAAAAAATAAGCTCGGAATGTGAGAACTGCGGGCTGTTTGTGCCTGATGAAGAACTGGTGGATCCGGTGTGCAATCACTGCGACCGCGCAGCAGCATGGCGCCCGCTAAAGCGCATGTTCGTGCCACTAGAGCCGCATCGGGTCGTGCTCGAGCGGCTCCTGATGTCGGGGGCCTACGTCGGCAAAATGCCGGATTTCGTCGCCAAGGTGCTGCAGCACAAGCTACCGAACATTCCACTCGGAATCTCTTCATCGGAGGGAGTCGCTCTCCCGTTCCGCGGGCAAGAGGACCTGAAGCTCTATTCGGCTGTTGAGCTCGTCCCCCGCTTCTTGACGGCACAGGATATGCTCGCCTCCAGTGCGGAACTCGGCTCGGGCGAAGTAGAGCTTGCGCTGTTCTTTGGCTCCGACAACGCGTATCTGCGCTGCATCATCTTTCCGATTTTGCTGCACCTTTTTGATGCCAGCAGATTTCGCATCGTGGGGTTTTTTGCCAACGAATTCTACCAACTTGACGGCTACAAGCTCTCCACCTCTCGGGGCCATGTCATATATGCTGATGATCTCATTCGCCGGGGAATTCCCGCCGACTGGCTGCGCTTATATGTTTGCCATACGCGTCCTGCGGTTGCCGCGACGAGCTTTAGCCTTGGTGAAGCGTTCGATTGGATCGAACGGCGCCGCAGACGACTCGCATCCGTCATTCAGATTATCAGCAACGCGGTCGAAACGCATCACCGCGGGACAGTGCCGGAGCCCGGCACTTGGGAGCGCCTGCATCGCGCATTTTATCAGCAGCTTTGCGAGCGCCGGCATGAGGGCGGGCGGCTATTCTCGGTCGAAGGTTTCGAGCCGCGGCAGATCGCAGAGTTAATCGATCGCTTGCTTCGCGATCTTGACAGGTTTGCAGTAGAATCGCTGCACTCTCGCTATCATCCGGGCATCGAGCGCGCCGCTTGCGCTCTCAGTCTTGTGGGCCTGCGGCTGTGGGCGACGCTTGCCTGGCCTGTGATGCCTGAGCTGTGCACCGCAGTCCTAGCGCGCCTCGGGAGTCGAGAAACGCCATGTCTGAACCGCGCCTTGCAGTGGGTTCCCGCCGGGCGATCCTTTGACATTGGAGGCTGGGCTGCATGACCGAGTTTCTACTCTATATCAATTATCGCCGACTCATACGAGAAAGCATTCGTGCATTCGAAGCGGCGCATCGGCTCGGTTACCGCGTTGCCGTGCTTGGTCAGCCGCTGCCCCCGGAACTTGCCAGCTACGTCGACGAGTGGCGTCAATGCAATCCGGCGAGCCTTGACTCGCTTGAGAGCGCGGTCGAGGAGTTCAGAAACTCTATCCAAATCGCCGGTGTAGTCTGCTTTACGGAAACTGCTGTCGAAGCCTGCGCCATCGTTGCCGCGAAATTGCGGCTGCCCGGGTTGCCGCGGGCATCCGTGTCTGGGGTGCGGGACAAATCGATACTGCGCGAGCGAACCCAGTCGGTTTCCGGCGTCACGCACCGCCTTTTGCACAATGATAGCGATCTGGAAGAGTTCATCGGTGTGGCGGGGCTCCCCGTCATCGTCAAGCCGTTGAATGCCTCGGGCAGCACCGGAATTTATCTCATTCGCGAGTCTGCCGACCTGGATGTCTTTCATTCCAGTAGCAAGAAGATCGGAAATCCGACGTACGACCCGACCTTGCGCCGGGAAACGCTCACGTTCCTGGCCGAACGTTATATCGCCGGGCAGGAAGTGAGTGTGGAAGGATACGTCTCCCACGGTGAAGTCACCGTTGTCGGGATCACGCACAAGCTCACCTCGGATCCTTATTGCCTAGAGGTGCGGCATATCTTCCCTGCCGACCTCGACGGTGAGATGCGCGGCATGATTGAAGAAAAGGCCAAAGACTGCGTGCTGGCGCTGCGTCTTGACAATGCATCCTTCCACCTCGAAGGCAAGTACGACGGCCCGCAGTTCACGGTCATTGAGGTCGCTGCCCGGCCGGGCGGGGATTACATCGCGTCGCATCTTGTCCCGCTTGCGTTGCAATATGACTTTTACGAAAACCTTGCTCGCATTGCAGTGGGCACGGTGCCTCTCCCCCCGCCCGCGCCGCAGCGCGTGGCAGGGATCCATTACGTCTTGGCCCAACAGGAGGGGCGGCTGCTCGGCTACCATGGCCTTGAGGCGGTTCTCGATCACCCTTGGGTTGAGCAGGCGATCGTCGAAACATCGGTCGGTACACACATTGTGCTTCCGCCAAACGATTTCCGTCTTCAACGTCTGATCGCGGTGATCAGCACCGCGCCGAGCCAAGCACTGCTCACAAAGCATCTCGATTGGGTATCGAAGACGATCACCCCGGTCTTCGCCCGCGAGTGAAACATGCAGGCTGACGTCATAGGCGCTGGTACGATGGGCAGGGGAATGGCAGCGCTGCTGCGCGAAGCGTTTCCGCGGTGGACGGTCCGTCTCATCGATCGCGATATGAGCGCGCTCACAGCTGCGCGAGACGCGTGGAGATGCGAGATCTTGTGCACCGACCAGCCGCAGCACGCAGGCCTCGCACCCGTCGTAATCTGTGCCGCCACGTGGCCGGTAACGCTCGGCGTGATCGAGAGCCTGGCGGGCCGCGCTGCACGTGGCTTGCTTGTGAGCATCAGTCGGCCCGCTAACAAGGACATGCCACGCGTGCAGCAGGCGCTGATCCAAGCTCCGACTCTTGCGGTGGTTCTGCCCTGCGGGCTGGAGCCGGGGCTGACGGAGATCCTGGCCTGCTATTTGCTGGAATCCACTCAGGAGGTGCAATCCCTTCGTATGTGCTGCGGTGGGATTGTGGTGCCACGCCCGGCCAATCCTCTCGGCTACAAAAGGCTCTTCGGAACTTCCCACCTCCCGCTCGCGAAGCGCGACGCCTATTGCATCCGCGATGGCGCCCTCTGCGTCGTTCCGCGCTTTTCCGATGTTCAGCAGCTCGCCTGGCCCGACATCGGAGTTCTTGAGCACTGGCATGACGGGATGCAACCGAGGCTATCGGAATATCCGAAATTGTCTCGGCCGGGAGCCAATGTCGACCAACGCACGTTGCGTTGGACGGGACATGCCGAAGTGGTCGCGTTGCTACACCATCTCGGCGTCCTGGCCGAGGATGCCGTAGATAGAGATACCGGGCTCACCTCAAAGCAGCTTTTCGAACGCGCCGCTCAGCGGACTCTTGGCCTGGCCGAAGGCGAACAGACAGTGACGCTTCTAGCAATCGATCTCGCCGGGCTTCGGCACGGACGACGGCACATGCACAGCTTGCGGCTTAATTTCACCGACCGCCCCGATATACGCTCGATGGCTCTTGCTACCTGCTTGCCAGTGATCTTCCTGATCAACTGCCTGATCAGCGCCGGAAACGCCGTTAGCGGATTGCATTACCCTGAAAACATCATCACGCCCCGGATGACGCCAGGCCTGCTCAGATGGTTGGCGCATCAAGGTGTGGCAATAACAATGGATAGATCCGGTGACAATGCAGAAAGAATTGCTGGTCTTGGGTGGAGTAAGCGCGATTCAGTCCCGCCACGTTTATGATCAGGCGCGCGCGCAAGGCCTGCGGGTGGTGTTGACGGACAGGCCCGAGCGTCTTGAGCCGGCCGGTCAGCTGTCGGATTTCGCCGATGAGGCCCATCCGCTCGATTTCGAGGATGTGAGCGCCTGCCTCGACTGGGTCAGTACCTATCCCCGGCGTGAGCTCCTTGCAGGAGTATTCAGCTTCAAAGAGAAAGCGCAGCCGGCGATCGCCGGACTTGTTCGCCGCTTTGGATTCAGGGGCCCGGGTGAACGTGCGCATGAGTGCACCACCAATAAGTCGGTTTGCCGCGAAACGTTGCGGGCAGCCGGGTTTGCGCAGCCGGAAATGGTGGTGTGCCGATCAGGCGAGGCGGTCGATCGAGCGTTCGCCGAGCTCTCGCGCCGGTATCGCAGGCTTATTCTCAAGCCGATGACCGGTTACGGCAGTGAGAGCGTCTTTCTGCTGGATAGTGCGACGTCTGTTGCCGTTGCGTTGGCGCAGGTTAGGCCGTCGGCCGAGCGACCATTCCTGCTCGAATCGTTTGTCCAGGGGCGAGAGTTCAGCGCGGAAGGGGTGTGTGTCCGTCGCTTGCCGATGGTCTTGAGTCTGACCCGAAAATTCCTGATCGGTGATCGCAATTTCGTCGAGTGCGGCCATGTCGCGCCGGCAGATCTCGCACCTTCCCTGAGTGAGCGCGCGATCAGCCTTGTGCAGGGCGCCGTTCACGCCGTCGGGCTGACTTTCGGCATGTTCCATGCGGAATTCTGGGTTTGCGATACCGGTGAGATCATCATGGGCGAAATTCATTCGCGACCCGGAGGCGATTACATTACGCACCTGACCCAGTACGTGACCGGCATCGCGTATTACGGCAGCGTCTTCGCCCAGATGCTGTGCCCGGAGGCCGGCCTGGTGATGCTTTCATCGGAAAGATACGGCGCGGCCGGCATCCGATATTTCCTTCCGCCCGCTGGCAAGGTGCGGCAAATAGCCGGATATGACCGGTTGGCCGAAATGCCCGGCTATGCCGGTGCCGAGTTGACGATCAAGGTCGGCGATACCGTGAAACCTGTCTGCCACTCGTTCGATCGTGTTGGTCATGTGCTTGCCACCGGGGCAAGCGCTGGCGAAGTCGATGACCGGCTCGCCCGTATGATTATGACGGTCACCATCGCCGTTCAATAAAAAGCCTGTGCGCCACCATGCTGAAACTGAAACCCGCACAGCGAAAATTCTGCAATGTATTTGCTCTGAATTTCCTCAACAACTACGGCTACTTTGCGCCGCTCTCCGCGCTTGGCCTCTATCTTCTCGATCGATCCCTCTCGGCGGCTCAGGTCGGTACTCTCTTGCTGCTGCTGTCCGCTTCCGGGCGAGCCTCACGTGCCGTGTTCGCTCCGCTGCTTGATCGCACGCCCACCCGTTACGGTCTGACGATAGCCTATCTCGTGATGGGCGCGGGCCATATAATGGTGGCAGAGAGCGCCGCGCCTGTCGGAACCGCGCTCGGACTGGTTTTGGTCGGCACTTCTTACGGCGCCTGCAGCCTCCTGCTGCGGCTCATTACGGTCCACCTGGTGGAAGATCGATCAGTCCGTTTGACGCTGGCGAAGTTCGCCGTAGGAACGAATATCGCCGCCACGCTCGGACCGTTGCTCTCGAGCCTGATGTACGTGCAAATCGCACCAAACGCTCCTTTTCTCTTCACCGGCGTGGTGATGTTATTGGCTGGACTGCTCTGCCATGCCTCGTTGGGCAAGGGTCTGCACGTTCCGGATCGCCCTGGCAGTTGGTGGAAGCCACTGCTGCACAGCATAACGCGGTTCGACCTCCGTCTGGTATTCGTTGCAACTGCATTTACTTGGTTCGCTTTGGCCCAGATCTTCTCATTTGCACCGATCGTACTCGGCCGCTTGCTGGCAGGCCCGCAGATTGTTTGGACGATTGCCGCCCTCAATGCAGCCTTGGTAGTTGGGGCATCGATCCCGTTAATGAAGACGCTCGATCGCGCGCATGCAGACGACGTCGACATGTTGATCTTATCGGCCGTCCTGATCACGGCGTGCTTCGCGCTGTTATCAGCCCTTCTGAACTTGTTTACGCTTTACCTCGCCGTCGTATTGTTGACAGTTGTGGAGATTGTCGCCCTGCCATCGTTGTCTGTATTGCTCGTACGGAATACCCCAGGAAGGGATCACCTCGCCTTGCTAGGCATTAACGCTGTCGCTATGGGTATTGGAGAAGCGCTCGGCACATTTGCTGGCGCTCTGCTCAGCACATCAGGGCTTCAAAACACGTTCGCTTTCGCGGCGATCGCCGCCCTTTATGCCCTGGGCACGATTTGGCTCTACAGCTTTCGCGGTGAGATGCGGGGCCGGAAACCCACGCAGGACGGCGTTGACCTCGGGTAGCAGTTGAGGAGATTCCCTCACCCTAGAATTACGAAGCTGCGCATAAAGCAAGCGACATTTGCACATCCGTGCATGCCGACCTTACACAGTCCCGCGGCTCGCACCATGAGTCTTGCTCGCCGGAAGCGCATCGCCGAAGTCGATGAGCAGCTCGATCGTAATAGAGTATGACGTTTACGGTTTTTTCTTCACCGAGCGTCCTGTGCCAATCGCGTCGTTGGCACCAACCCGCTCCTTCTACGTCACGTCCTACTCCAAATGTCTTGCGCCAGCCTTTCGGCTGGGCACATTGGCGGTCCCGGCAGCCTACACTGCTCAAACTGAGCTCCTTCTGCACGCCTCCGCCTGGTTTGTGGCTCCGATACCGCGTGAGGTGGTGGTGCGGCTGATCGACGGCGGTCAGCTTGAAACGCTTCTGCGCGAGCGGCGCCTGCAGGCGCTTGAGCGCTACCGCGTGATCCTGCATATCTTTCCGAAAGCCGCAAAACTCCAGTTTCCGGCCTTCTACGGATGGTTGCCATTGCCTCAGGAGTGGTCCGCAGATCAATTTGCCGCCGCCGCCGCCCGCGGTCGCGGCATACTTGTGATCCCACGCATTGCGGCCGCGGTTGGGAAGGGCGACCCCGGCGCAAGCCGCATTTGCCTTGGCGCGCCTAGAGATGTTGTCGCACTGTCTGATGTGCTCCAGACTCTGCGGAATATCCTGGCTCGGCACGCAATAACGTTGTTTCTGTAGCCTGACCTGGGATCCCGTCGGCCAGAGGAAAGACTTACGCTACGCAGCCCGTCGCGGAATCGTACTCTCGACCAAACGCAAGAATCGGGTGTTGCGAGCCCCGGCAACCACCAACTCTTGCGTAACCGGCGACGGCACTCCGGAAAAGGCGCCGCTCGCGTCCCGAGTTCCATTTCGCAGCGATCGGGTGTTGCGCCTCCCCGATTTGAACCTATCGATCGATGGCTGGTAGTCGCAGTTGACCCCTGTAAAGTCCGAGTAGCGCGTGTTCGGATATCCGGCAGTGCAATCACTACGATCGTGCGACGAATGCCCACTTTCAGTCGGATAAGCCCAGTGGTGCGACCAGTAAGTCATTGATTGTTCTCAACCCGTGGCTATCTCTTAATCAGCGGGTCCCAGGTTCGAGCCCTGGTGCGCCCACCATCCCAAGCCCCTGCTGATGCAGGGCTTTTCGTTTCCGGGTAGAGAACAAGGCGCGTCTCGTGCAACGCTTTCTGGTCGGAGGCAGCACGACCACTCTTGCGCGCATTTTCCTTTGTTGTTGTATCTTCGCCGATTCGATACGGCGCGCAGACCCTTGAGCAAAGGTCGGTCACGTCCTCGTCGTAGAATAGGATATTCGGGCGAGCAAAGCGGACGATCTATTCCAGCGGTCGCCGCAGGATGGCGTTTGCTGCAGAACCAGAAACTGGACGATGGGGCCTCAGTCTGGATTCTCTCCATCGATTCGAACCCGACCTCTCGCAGGCGGACTCCTCAAGTGCAGGGAGATCTCCCGGCCACTGGCAACAGCAATTACAGGGTCATTCGATCAAGCAGGTGAGCGCGCCAGACATGCAAGCGCTGCCATCGCATGCAGGAAATTCATTGATGCTGTAGCGAGTAGCGGGATCGCCCG
Source organism: Bradyrhizobium nanningense (assembly GCF_004114535.1). Lineage (GTDB taxonomy): Bacteria > Pseudomonadota > Alphaproteobacteria > Rhizobiales > Xanthobacteraceae > Bradyrhizobium > Bradyrhizobium nanningense. The sequence continues at coordinate 93,233 of NZ_LBJC01000015.1, read as the reverse complement.
TCCCGGACTGCTCTACGGACCAGACGCAACTGAATCGCCAGATCGCATCCCGCATCTTGCTCCGTCGCGCGGCAAGTTCGGGATCTCCGTACTGGCCAGAATCTCAAGCAATTCTGCGGATGCCTGCTTCTGAACAAGCCGGGTAAGTGATCCCAAATGCTGGAGTTCGTGAAAAACTCCGGCGCCGATCGTGACCGCGCCGGAGGACAAGCTTCGCGTCGCTGGCCCGCATGTCGCTCAGATTCGCACCGTGCCGCCGAGACCGGGGCCCTCGCGTTTGCGGTCAGAAAATTGGCGCGCATGTGATTTAATATAAGGAGGCCTAGTTAACAGGCCCGAACGGAGAGAAGTCGCGCGATTCATTATGTCCGTATTATTTCGGTAATCCAAGTGGATTGTTGGTTAATTTCGCATGCCATTGTAAGAAAAAGATTTTTTATCGACGCGTCGTCAAATCCGGCGTTATCGGTCGACGTTTTTAAACTAATCTGATTATTAAATATTGACTAAGAATAATATTTAATGAAGAGTTTGCAAGGTGGCGAGGCGGTCATCGCCCCCAGCCGCTGAAGTTTGCCAAGGGTGTCTGAAGCTTCATCTCGAGAGAAAGGTTTTTCCTATGTTGCAGTATTACATCAAGACCACCGACGCCTTGAAGCGCTTGCGTGCCGACCAGAATGGCGTGGTGTCGTTCGAGTACATCATCGTCGCGGTTTGCATCATCGGTGCAGTGTCAGCTGTGTTCGGCGTTGGAGCTGGCGGTGCGATCGGAACGGCGCTGACGGGCGGGATCACGGCGATCACCACCGCTTTTACTGCGGCAGTTTGATCCGGCCATCTGACGCCAGAGGGGGGCATCGGAATGTGTCCCCCTCGAATGTTCTCTCTCCATTTTGAGTGTGCCTTCCACCTCCTCGAGGCATGCATGGGCTGGGTTTCTTACATCGCCTCGATACTGGAAATCCTGTTGCTGCTGTATGTCGCAATGCTCGATGTCGCGACCCGTTTGATCCGAAATGACGTCTGTCTCGTGCTGGCGCTGTTCGGGATCGCCGGTCAGCTTGCCAGCCCGGTGCAACTTGCCCAATCCCTCATCGCCGCGACGATCCTGTTCGTGCTGCTGCTCGCGCTTTACCGGCGTGGAGGGATTGGCGGGGGCGACGTCAAGTTGCTGGTAACTTTGGCCATTGGCCTGACGCCGACGGGCCTGATCCAATTGTTGACCGTAACTTCGCTGGCGGGGGGCGTTCTTGCCCTGCTGCATCTAATGATGCGCGTCCTGCCATATCCGAAGCTGGCGCCAGTCGGATCGTCGCTCGCACGTCGCGTCTACGCGATCGAGCGTTGGCGCCATGTGCGACATGCGCCCTTACCTTACGGCGTCGCCATAGCGTGCGGTGGCATCTGGACCATCTTGAGCAGAGGATTTTGACATGTCATCCGCGTTGCGCCTCTCAATCATCCTGGTGCTTTTGCTCGCAACCACCGCGTTCGGGCTGATTGCCTACAACATGAACCTGCCGAAGCAGGTTCCGGTAACGGTTACAGAGCAGGGGCCGGCGCCTCCTTCGACTGTCGGGTATTTTGTTGCGGCACGTCCGCTGTCGAAAGGTACATTGGCTCGCGAAGAAGATTTCACGGTGCGCTCGGTGTCGCCTGAACGCCTTCCTGCAGGGGCGATCCTAGAAACACCTGACTCGAAGGCCGGACTTCCCGGCTCTCTGATTCGCAAGTTCGTTGAAGCTGGCAGTCCGATCACCTTGCAGGACGTATTGCGACCTCGAGATCGTGGTTTCCTAGCCAGCGTCTTGGCACCGGATAGCCGTGCAATCAGCATCAAGGTGGATGAGGAGTCCGGCGTGTCGGGGCTGATCAGGCCAGGTGATCATGTTGATGTCTTGCTGACCCAGGTGTTCGAGAAGGCAGATCCCGCGCGTCGAGCCCTGAGCGAAACCGTTCTAGGCAACGTTCGAGTCATCGCGATTGACCAGGAGATTATGCAGGGCGGCCGAACCGTAAGCTCGGTGGCGGGCTCGGTTGCCGGCAAGCAAGCGCAGACTGTGTCGTTGGAGCTTGCGCCAGACCAGGTCAAGAAGATCACAGTCGCAAGGCAGCTCGGAACGCTCTCCCTGGCGGTACGGGCAGCAGTCGAGCAGTGGGACACGGCGGACACTGGTGCCATGTCCAGCTGCGATGTGTCGCCGGAAATCGCCCGCCAGAATGCAATTGCCGGCCGGACTGCAGCGGTCGTCGTTCATTCTGGTGGTCAGACAAAGCAATACTCGGTCAGGAAACAGGATTCAGCCGACGGCGACACTCTGACCAACTGCGACGGGTCGGAAGTTTCCCGCCGCGGCGGGACGATGGTGGTCCAGGCAGGCAAGTTGCTGGAGAAACGTTGATGAGCGTTAACATAGCGGCCCTCAGTTCGCCTGAAGAAGCGACCTCTGTTGTCGCGCGCAATCGAATCGTCTGCTTCGTAAATGACGAGCTGAGTGCTGCGGCTCTACGCAAGGGCCTCGAAGGCAGCAACTTATCGATCAAGCGGGGCACGATCCGTAATGCCATACGGATGCTCGAAACCGATACCGAGCTGCTCGCGCTGGTGACTGACATCAGCGGCATCGATGATCCATTTGCCGAACTGGAGAAGTTGGCCGGCGTCTGCCCGCCCGATGTCCGGGTGGCCCTGATCGGTGAAAGCAGGGAGATCACCTTCTACCGCGCGCTTATGGAGCTCGGCTTGACCGAGTACCTGCCGAGGCCGATCACGCGGGACATGGTGCTGGACCAGCTGCGCCCAAAGCTGCTTGGCGACCGTGCGCCGGGTCCGACCGACCGAGGCGGGCATGTGATCTCGATCTGTGGCGCGCAGGGCGGTGCCGGCGCAACGAGTATCGCCATCAATCTCGCACTGCAACTGGCTGAGACCACCAAGGCCAAGGTCGCGCTGCTCGACCTTCATCTTCAAGGCGGCGAAACAGCCGTGATGTTGGGTGTTCAGCCCGGACCAGGCCTGCGCATCGCTTTGGAGAACCCAATGCGGGCGGACACGTTGTTCCTCGAGCGCGCCGCAATTGCAGTCAACGAACGAGTTTGCCTGATTTCCGCCGATGAGGACCTGGATGCTCAGCTCGACATCACCGAAGCGGGCGTGAGGCACGTCCTTGGTCTGCTCCGCCAACGATTCAATTACATCGTTGTCGATGTCCCGGTCCCGTTTCCGCCATCCATCCATCCGGTGATCTCTCTTTCTCGGCACGTGTTGGTGCTGCTGGAGGCCGAGGTGACCGGACTTCGCAATGCTCATGCATTGCGGACCGCCGTCACCAACATTGCCGGCAGGGATCGGGTCTTTACCTTGCTAAACCGTGCAAATCGCCCCGGCGGCCTTCCCAGGGCCGCGGTGGTAAAGGCGCTGGGGACTGAGCCAGACATGGTTGTACCCGATCTCGGGAAGGGGATGACCCAGGCGGTCAATCTCGGAATCCCAGCGCTGAAGCACGTATCAGGATTGCGGCGCCACCTCGCGCCGATCGTACGGGAGATCACCGGGCTCGGCGTCGAGCGCAAGGGAAGGCTGAGGAGGCTGCTCGGATTATGAGAAGGTTTGGTAGGCGCGAAGACGAAACGTCGGTTCGCTTGCCTGCAATGATGCCGGGCCTGGCTGCAGCGGTGCCGAGCGTGCCTGCATCAATGTCAAGGCGCGAGGACCCCTTGATTGAGCGGCCAGTGATGCCGGCTTCACTGCGCGAACGCGTCATCGGGCAGATTGAGCCATCGTTGGCCGCAACTGTCTCGCGTGACGTCCTTCGGCGGCAGATCGAGGAAATCATCCATGGCATCGCCAACGAGGAGCGGCTCGAACTATCGGGTCGCGAGCAGCTTCAACTGGCGGATGAGATTGCTGACGACATGACCGGCTACGGGCCGCTGCGCCCGCTTCTGCTCGATCAATCAATCAACGATATCATGATCAACGGACCGAGCAGCGTTTATGTCGAACGGGCCGGCAAGCTGGAGCGGATCGCCGTGCGCTTCCGCGACAATGATCACATTGCATCGGTAGCCCAGAAAATCGCCGCGCAAGTTGGGCGGCGCATCGATGAATCCAGTCCAATGGTGGATTGCCGCTTGCCCGATGGCAGCCGGGTCAACATCATCTTCCCGCCGCTGGCGATCCATAGCCCCTGCATCTCGATCCGAAAATTTCCAAGCCGCCGTTTGGATGTTGCCGCAATGGTCGAAAACGGCTCGATGACCGAAGCCATCGGACAATTACTGGAGATCGCCGCCCGGTGTCGGCTCAATGTTCTGGTCTCCGGCGGCACCGGGTCCGGCAAGACGACGCTGCTCAACGCCATGAGCCAGTTCATCGATCACAGCGAACGCGTTGTCACCATCGAGGATGCGGCAGAGTTGCAGCTTCAGCAGCCGCACGTGATCAGCCTGGAGACCCGGCCTCCCAGCCTCGAAGGCACGGGGCAGGTGACACAACGCGATCTCCTCTGGAATGCGCTGCGCATGCGTCCCGACCGGATCGTCGTGGGTGAGGTGCGCGGCGCTGAAGCGTTTGACATGCTGCAGGCAATGAACACCGGCCATGATGGTTCGATCTCCACGGTCCATGCCAATAGCGCCCGCGACGCCCTGACCCGCATCGAGAACATGGTGCAGATGGGGCAGGTGAATCTTCCGTCGCGAGCCATCCGAGCTCAGATCGTCGCTGCGCTGGATCTCATCGTGCAAGTCGAGCGCATGCGCGATGGACAACGTCGCATTGTCCAGATCAGCGAGGTGATGGGGTTAGAAGCGGATGTGATCACCACCAATGACATCGCAGCCTTCGAGTACCAGGACGAGGATGAACATGGGCGGATCTCGGGCACCTACAGGGCCACCCTTGCAGTCCCGAAATTCAAAAGCCGTCTTGTCTATTTCGGGCTTGATCGTGCCTGGGCCGAGGCCGTGAGGCAAATATGATACCTGAGTCCATGATCGTCGCTGTTCTGGTGCTTGCGATCTGCGCAGCCGTTTGTTCGTTGTGGCTCGACGGCCGGGAGCGACGCATGCATCGCCGGCTGGCTGTAGCTCTACCGGCCTCCCATCCGGCGAGCCTGCCATCCATTCGCCGGTCGGAGACCGGCTCGAGGTCCCTGCTTCTCCATCGCTTAGCCAATTACAGGGCCGGGATGATTCACGCCTTTCATCCGGCGTATGTGCTGCTTGCCTCAGCGATCGCGGTAGCCGCAGTCTTTTATGCCAATCACCTGCTGGGATTGTCCGTATCCTACGGGGCTGTCGCGGCAGCAATTGCCGCCATCGTCGTCGTGCGAGGTCTGTTTGGATGGCAGCAACGCCGCTTTGCGAGTCAACTTTTCCGACAGCTGCCCGACGCGATCCAGCTGGTAACGAGTACGGTTCGATCGGGTCTGCCTGTGCACGAGGCATTTCGCACCATCGCGCGCGAGATGCCGCAACCAACGTCTGGGCAGTTTGCCATCGTATGCAGCGAAGTGAATCTGGGAAGACCTCCGGAGGAAGCCGTCGAAGCCGTCTATCGGCGGACGCAAGTGGCAGAATATGCGATGTTTGCGGTGACACTTGCGGTCCAGTTGAAGTCGGGCGGTAGCTTGGCCGAAACCTTGCAGACGCTGGGCGACACAGTGAGTCAGCGTGTTGCGCTGGCTGCTCGCGCCAAGGCGTTGGCAGGAGAAGTGATCTTTTCCTCGCGCGCACTCACAATCTCGCCCCTGATTGCCGGAGCATTGCTGTACGCCGCCAATCCGCAGAATGTCGATCTGCTGTTCTCTGATCCGACCGGAAACAAGCTTCTGGCTTACGCGATAGTCTCGGTGCTTATCGGGCATCTGGTGATAAGTTGGATGGTCAGGCGGGAGACGGAGCTATGACTTTTGGTCTCGGTCTGGTGGCCCTGGCAGTAGCAGCCGGGACTGCGGCCTGCATGTTGACCATCCGCGAACTGCACGTCCGTGCATTGGACACGCGGGTGTCAAATGCCGTGATGGGTATCCCTTACCGGTCAGCCCCCTTCAAAGACCTCACCGGTTGGTTTTCATGGCTGGGCACGCGATATCGGCGCTTCTACGCCGAGGAGAATCTGGAAGAACTACGAACGATCCTCCACTCATCTGGTTTCAATCATCATCGAACCTTGCCGATCTGGATCGGCATCAAGGTCGTCAGCATGTTCGCTTTCCCGGTCATTGCGCTGTTTCTGGCGCAACTTTCGGGAGGGGGGGCTGCCGACGTGCTGGTCTTCACGCTGATGGGTGTGGTGGTCGGAATCTTGGGTCCGCGATTGGTTCTGTCGATGATGAAGCGGCGCTTTGATGCTGCCATTCGGCTAGGCACGCCGGATATGATCGATTTGCTGATCGTATGCAGCGAAGCGGGAATGGGCCTGGAAAGCGGGCTGGGGCGTGTCGCCGAAGAAATGAAGTCGACCAATCCTGCCATGGCCTGGGTGCTGCACCGTCTCCTTGATGATCTCCGGATACTGCCAAGTCGCGTCGACGCATTCGAGAACTTGGCGTCCACTTCGGATGGTCTTCGCCGGTTTGGCACAATGATCAGCCAGAGCCTGCAATATGGAACGCCGTTGGGCCAGGCGCTTCGCAGTATCGCGCTCGACCTGCGGCGGGAGCGCATCACCAAGCTGGAAGAAAGAGCGCACAAGTTGGGCGCCAAGCTGACCATTCCGATGGTTCTGTTCCTGCTCCCAGCCATGTTCGTCATCATGGGAGGAAGTCCCGTTCTGCATCTCGTGCGTTCGTTCGCAAGCTTCGGTAAGTAGCCATGAGCACAATTGCCCTCTCTAAGAGCGGATCTTACGATCGAATGATGCGGCTGCTTGGCAGCTTGTGGTTCGTGTTGCTGGCACTTTGCGTCGCCGTCAGAATTGGGGCGTCGCTGACCGATTCATGGCCCTCGCTGTTGTCGAGTTTTTGCCTTGGCATCTTCTACGTGCTCCTGGCGCTGTTGATCATGACGCGCTCGCCGGCAAAGGCGCACGCAGACGGGCTGCTTCCAAGAATAGCTGCCTTCGTCGGCAGCTATCTGCCATGGACGATCAGCTTTCTCGGCAAAACCGACGACACGCTGCCCAACCTGGCATCGACGGTTTGTGTGCTGGTCGGTACGATCATGATGCTTGTCACGATCCGACATCTGGGTCGTTCGTTCAGCCTGGTGCCACAGGCGCGCTCGGTGGTGCAGACCGGTCCGTATCGATGGATCAAGCACCCGCTCTATGTCGCAGAAGAAATCGTGGTGCTGGGCGTCGTGCTGCAATACCTGACACCGGTTACGGTGATCGTACTGGTCCTGCATATAGGCATTCAGGTCTGCCGAATACTTTACGAAGAAGACCTGCTTCGGCGCAATTGCCCTGAGTATTCGAGTTACGAAGCATCACGTTGGCGGGTGATCCCTTACGTTTGGTGAGCGGCTATGCGTGGCCGGATTGTCGTGGACATGATTCAAATCGCTGCGGTTAGGGCGGCGCGATCGCACATGGTATGCCCCCGTCGACGCACGCGCGCGTATCGGAGAGTGTCCTTCATCGCCGATCAGCGCGGCGCCGTCGCGTTCGAGACAGTCATAGTTTACATTTTCTTGGTGACGAGCCTGCTGATGCCGCTCGCCGACGTTGCCGCCGCGGGCTTCCGGTTTATTTCCGCATGGACGGCCCTGCGCTCCTTCGGGCAGTATATTCAGTACAAGAATCCGCCCGACCCGGCGAATCCGGGGACCTGGGTGGCAGCGCTGCAGACAACGGTCGCAGGGTATACCATCGGCAACATCCAGGTTATGTGCGGAAGCACTGTCTGCAACTCCGGCAATCTTGGTGCGACTCCCAAATACTTTACGTTTTCGACAACTGTCACTTTGGCCCCGATTGTGTTGACGTCGGTGCTGTGCCCCAACAATTGTACGTACACGCTGCCTTACTCTGAACGTTTCCAGTAGGTGTTTTCATGCGTAATCTGCTCCGTTCCAGACGAGGCTCGGCCGCATTCGCGACAGTCGTCGCACTGGTGCCTCTCATCGGCGTGGTCGCCCTCGGGGCCGAGGCCGGATCGTGGTACGTCACCAGGCAGCACGCGCAGAATGCGGCAGATGCGGCGGCCTACTCGGGCGCCTTGCGGCTTGCATGCGCGAATGCCGGTGTGCTCTGCGATACATCGGTCGATTATCACGCAAAGGAATTCGCAGCACAGAATGGGTTCTGCAACTCCGGCGACACGGCCTATCCGGGCACCAACTGTGTGACGAGCCTTCCAACAGGAATCTCGCGGGCCGTGCAGATTGATGTCGGCAGCTACAGTGCCGGCGCGTTCACTACGCCGGCTGCAGGAGGCGGCAACGCCGTTCGGGCCAGGGTCAGTCAGCAACAGCCGGCCTACTTGTCGGCAGTGCTGGGTTTGACGACCATCAACATCCCCGCCCAAGCCATCGCTCTGGTCGAATTGCCGAGCAAAGTGTGCGCCTTGGCGCTTGGACCTGATCCAAACGGCGGCGGAGGGGCACTTAAAATTGCGGGTAACGTCAGCAACAACGGAGCGGGTTGCCCGGTGATGTCGGATGCGAGTGTTCAATTTGCCAGCACCGCCACTTTCACGGGTTCGGGATGGGCCGTCTTGGGTGCAACGGGCTGTAGTCCAGCCAGCACCTGCGCCAATCCCGGCGTCACGCACAATTATTTCATGCCGTACGCCAACAATCCGCTTAGCAAACTGGACAGCGAATCCTTCAACAGCTTGACGTCGAGCGGGAAACCAAACGATCTGCCATGCAGCGGTACGTTGACGCCCAATACCCCGCCGAGCAGCACTAACCTGTACCGCAACCTAACGTGCACGACCGGAAACGCAGTAGATCTTACTCCGGGCACGTACTTCTTCTACAATGGGACAATAAAGTTCAATGGCGGAACCATCACCTGCAATGCCTGTACACGCTGGCCACCGGCGGGCACTGGTTTAGGCGTAACGCTCGTATTGCTCGGGGATTCGAGCATTTCCATCTCTGGCGGTGCGGCCGTTAATCTGTCCGCGCCTTACACCAACAGTTTCTCTTCGGATCTGAACGGCGTTCTGATTGATGATCAGGCACCGAGCAAGAGCAGTAATCAGGTGACCATCACCGGTGGTGCGGTTAAACTTGGTGGTGCGATGTATTTCCCGCACGTCGACGTTACGTGGAACGGAGCGGCAGAAAGTACTAATACGACGTGTTCACAAGTGATCGCCAAAACACTCACCATGGGTGGTGGCGGCTACCTGAGCACGGATGGATGCAATCCGGTCACCGTCCCTTACACCCAAGTCGTCCGCTTGGTGCAGTGATGAGAAAGCTCGATCAGCGGGGCACCGCATCGTTCGAATTCATCCTCGTCTTCGTGTCCCTTTTCATGTTGATCTTCGCCATCTTCGATCTCGGACGCTATGCGATCACAATGCAGTCCTTGCGGAAGCTTGCGAGCGCCGGGGCTCGGGCGGTCATGATCAGCTGCTACACGCCTGCCTTGCTTCAAAGTCCGCCCCAGTCGCCGTCAAGCTGCACGGGCGATCCCATGTCCACGACCGACAAGCAGAACGCGGCGCCGTTCCTGTATTTCGGCGGTCTCACGCCGACGTTGAGCGTGGCATCCAGCGGCAGCAATTTGACCGTGACCGCTTCTCAAGCAGGCTTCACCATGCTGATGCCGATATGGGGCACGGCACTCAATGCGCCGATCGCGTCGACGCAAATTCCCTTCTAGCGCACTCCCGAGCATCAGCCGATGAACACCCGACCGGCCCCTGGCGATGCCGATCACGATGACGGCGGATGCGAAGCCAAGACACGCCATCACACCAAGTGCCAGCGTGCGGGCACCATTGGCGTAGGCTCGAATATGGCAATATACCTTACATATATTGGACCCACGTCGCACCAGGGTGGCGCGGATCGACATGGCCAACCCTTGGACATCGAACTGCGCCAGAGCAATCTGCACCTGGCCAAGCGCATCTCCAAAGACTGCGAGCCAACGCCGTTCGATGGTGGGCGACGACGGAACCTCGCGCCCAAGCTGGCTAGTCCTGAACAGAGTTGCAGAGAGAATGATGCTCGCTGGCAACATTGGAAAGTTTTCTTTGCGGCTTGTGGCTGTGCGGTAAGCGTCTCATCTTGCAAGCAGGCAGCATGAAGGACGATGATCTTGGAAATACGAAGTAACGAATTGTAGTGGGACAGCTTGTAAGCTCTGCGACGTCGTGCGCAGAGGGGAACTGTTGGGGATATCGAGCACGTAGATTTGCGGGAATGCCGCGGATCGCAACGGGGGGACTCGAATGGGTGGCGGTCGCATTTCGGGTAAGAAGGCAAGGGGGGTTCTCGCCTTCAGCGTGATGGGTCTTGGCGCGGCGCTCGCCTCCTTTGCGTCCGCTGACCGCGCGACGGCTGCAGACCGGCGGGGCTCCTCGGGCGGCGTCTTCGTCAGCGAGATGAGCGACGTCCAGCGGGTCAAGGTGGTCGTCAACAAGTCGCGCACCTTCAAGGTCGATACGGCCTTCTCGACCATCGTGGCCGGCTCGCCGGATATCGTCGACGTGAAGTCGCTCAGCGATCACCTGATCTACGTCCAGGGCAAGCAGACGGGCACCACCAACGTCATCCTGTTCGACTCGTCGATGAAGCAGATCGGGATCCTCGACGTCGAGGTCGTGATCGACACGGGCAATTTGCAGCAGAACATCCGGTCTAGCACCGGCGGCCAGGGTATCCGCGTGTCGGCTTCCGAGGGCCAGGTGGTGCTCAGCGGAACTGCGGCCGACGCGGTTACGGCCGAGCGCGCCATGGCGATCGCCACCAGCACGGTTGCGAAAGGCGGCGTCGTCGTCAATGCGATGAGCGTTGCGGCGCCGCAGCAGGTGATGCTGGAGGTGCGCTTTCTCGAGGTCACCCGGGACGCGGGCCGCGACCTCGGTGTGAACCTGTACGCCGCGAACGCCAATGGGACCAATGTCGGGAATACCGGGCGTGGTGGTGCAACTGCCGCAACGGGCCGACGGCCGATCGGTGGTATTAATACGGTCCAAAATCCCATTGGTAATACCGGCGGCACACCTGTTGGTGCTTCGCCTACCGGCAGTCTTCCGATACTCGGAACGGCGGGAACGCTCTTGGGAACCGCGGGCGGCATAGCTCCGGCACCTTTCGGAAGCCTGTTGACCAGCATTGTCAGGACCAGCGGCGGCGGCTCGGTAGACTTATTGATCTCGGCGCTGGAAACCAAAGGATTGGCCCGCAGGTTAGCGGAGCCAAATCTGACCACGCTTTCCGGCGATGCGGCTCGCTTCCTTGCAGGCGGTGAATTTCCGGTGCCGATACCAAACACGACGACGAACGGTTTTCCCACCGTGACGATCGACTACAAGAAGTTCGGTGTCGAGCTGGCCTTCGTCCCCACCGTTCTCTCGCGCGGCGTGATCAACCTTCGGGTTGAGCCGTCGGTCAGCGAGCTCGATTTCGCCAATGCGGTGACGATTCAGGGGACGACCGTTCCAGCATTGACCCGCCGCGATGCGCGCACGACGGTCGAATTGCGGGACGGCCAGAGTTTTGCCATCGCCGGCTTGCTGCAGACCCGCAACCGTCAGGACGTTTCGCAATTGCCCTGGATCGGCTCGGTACCCGTGCTTGGAGCCTTGTTCAGCAGCAAGTCGTACCAGCAGGAGGAAACCGATCTCGTCATCATCGTGACGCCGCGCCTGGTCGCACCGGCCGCGCCCGGTCAGCAATTGGCGTCGCCGCTCGACTCCCGCCTTCCGGCCAACGACGTCGATTTCTTCCTCAACGGCCAGATGGAAGTCCGCAAACGTTACAATGACTACGTCAATTCCGGAGGCGAGGTCAAAGGACCCTATGGGCACATCATCGCTCCTGAGGTTACTGCGACCATTCCGGCACCGGCCGCTGCGAACCAGCCGGTCGTGAAAACGCTCAACTGAGAAGGAAGCGGGAGATGACCATGAGGTATCTGGCTCTGTTCGCACCGCTCCTGCTCGGGGGATGTTACGGGCTCGCCGGTCATGACGAGGTGGACCGCTACTTCCAGCGTTCCGACACCATCACGATGAGTGCCGGCAATGCCAAAGAGGTCAACGCCGCTACCCACACCATCCATCCCTGGCCGCGTAACGTCGGTGATCGCAGGATCGCGTACGACGCTCGGCGCGTGGGGGCAGCCGTGACACGCTATGGCAACACGCAACGGCCGGTAGATCAGCTTCCCGATATCGGAAATGCGACCGAGGCGATGGGCCCGCGGGGCCAGAATGTTAACGTAACTGGATTGCCGCCTGGATCGCCTGCTGGAGTGTCGTTGCCAGTAGGCGGAGGCGGCAGGTAATGACTTTTCGTGGGCAGTTTTGTTGTTTGCAAACGGTGCAGTGAATGCTGAGCCGTGCGGGGGACGAAGGGGTTATGCGGCGCATCATCTTCATGCTGATTTGTTGCTGGCTGGGGATAGTCCTTGCGGGGTGTGATCAGACACTGAGGGATGCCGCCGTCGTGGCTCCGGTCGAGCCGCCTGGCGGGGACCCCGTGCAGGAGCCGACCGACGTCAAATATTATCCCTCGGACGAGCCGGTACGGCTGGGCCTGGAGCATTTCAACCGCGGCAATTACGGGATTGCACAACGCTACTTCAAGGACGGCGTGGAGAAATCGCCCAAGGACGTGACCGCTTGGGTCGGGCTGGCTGCGAGTTATGATCGGATACGACGGTTCGACCTGGCTGACCAGGCCTATGCCCAGGCGATCCGGCTGGGCGGCGAAACCGTGCAAGTCCTGAATGACCAGGGATATTCGTACATGCTGCGCGGCAATCTGAGTGCGGCGCGGCGAAAGTTTGAGAAGGCCTATTCGCTCGATCCAGGCAACCCGGTTATCGCCAATAACCTCGAGCTTCTCAATGGCAGCCGGCGTTTCATTGAAAGGCCGCCCAACAATCAGCCGTAGGAAGAATCGATCACGGATCGGTCCCGAGATCGGAGAGCCATAGCTGACGGTTTAGGGCATCGAGAGGCCTGAAGCGTGCCCGTGGTCAAGCCTAGTTCGGCCCTAGCACAGCGTCAGCCCGACGGCTGTCTCGTTTGACGATGATGATCGCGCCGTTGCGGATTGCAAATCTGGCCCCGATCAATTTGGGCACCTTCTCAGTGAGAGGAGAAGGAAGGGGGATGGTTGGGCCAATGATGGGATCACCCACGTTCATGGGCGTACTTGCCGGATCCGCTGACTGAGCTGGCTTGATGTAGTCTCGTATGATCCGAATCTCGTCGGCCGAGAGATTCAGGGCTGCTTCTTGTGCCAGATTGTCTCCGGACTTGTTGTCTCCGGACTTGGCCCACCCGGTGTTCGCTTTCTCGAGCTGCCTGGCCTTCTCGGCCTGATCGATGCGCGCCAATCGTTCCTTCAGCGATAGCACTTCACGTTGCAAGTAAGCGATCTCCGATTTCGTTGACCTGAACTGCATCACGACGGCAGCGGCTCCGGCGCACATGGCAAGCAGCATGAGGCTCAGGAGCGCGATGACGGCGCCGATCGCATTCCGGCCTCGATGCTGCATTTTCCTGTCCGGAAGCTCGTGTTCCAGGTGCTTGCGCCACAATGTACCGAAACGCCGGAATGTGGCAGCGATGTCCGGGAATGCGCTGCCTTTCCCTGAGCGGATCTCCGACGCCGATTCAGCAGCAGATCCGAATCCATGCAGGGAAGAAGGCTCATCGACAGAGGTCGCGCGAAAAACAAGAAAGCCCTGATCATCCCTCCAGCTTTTCGCGTCGATGGTACGAGATGATTCCTGTCTCAACTCCCTCAGCGCGTTCAATGCCGATCGCCCGGTGTCGGTGATCTGCAAACCATCACCATCAGGAGTCACAAGTCCCGCTCTGAGAAGATCGATATCATCGAGAGCTTCTTCGTCCGGCAGTGACTCGCCTTCAATGCGTATGTCCCGCTCTATTTCCTCAAAGCTCGCACGTCCTCGCGGGCGCGTGGCGAGCAGAGCAAGAACTGCAAAATTGGGCTTCACGGAGCTATCGCGGGTCCCTAGCGGCAGCAGGATTGGATCTCCATGCTGCCGAAAACGAGCTTACCTCGAGACTGGCGATTAGCAGCTACCCTGCAGCCTGAGTCAAGTCGCTGCCGGCCGTCACATGGACTTAGAATCGCGTTCATGAGCGCGGCCATGCATCAAGGCGAGGGCGTGCAAAGCGGGCAACTTGCTCTGCTCGCCGCCGTCGGACATCAAACCGAGCGTTTAACTTCCGTCTTCAATAAACGTTCGACTACGACGGAAAATCGCGTGGCCTTCGTCTCTTTGGCCGACCGGAACGATGTAGACCCCGGACCTCCTGCTGTTGAAAGAGCTCTCCGCAGAGTTGGCGCAACCATTGGCTTGCCGGGTCGTGATGGAAACGGGCGTGCCAATATTGCTTCACCGTAAAGCCGGCGATCGCGAGTGGGCAGTCGAGCACGCGCAGTCCGTAATAGTGAGCCAACGTTTCGCCGATGTGCCTTGGAAGTGTGGCGATCAGGTCCGTCGTCCCGACGATTGCGGGTAAGCCCAAAAAGCCCGGTAGCTCAAGCGCAACGTCAAGGACCATCCGCTGCTCCCGTAGCGCGTCCCCGAGCAACTGATGTCCGGTGCCGGAGCGAATGAGGACGTGGGCCTCACGCCTGAAATCCTTTGCGGTGATGCGGTCGCGGATTCGGGCATGGTTTGCGTTCGCCAAGCAGACCCAATCCTGCGGAAAGAGCACCTGCTGGAAGTGCCCAGCGTCGAGGTCCGAGATGTAGCCGAGCGCCAGATCGGCCTCGCCAGACTGCAGCATTCGCGGGGTATCGCCGCCGATCTGCGCCGCCTCAATGCGGATACCCGGCGCAACCCGACGAACGTAGGCGAGGATGGCCGGAAGCAGCGTGATGTGGCTCGCATCCGTCATGCAGATCACGAAGCGGCGCTTTGCGGTCGCCGGGTCAAACTCGGGGCGAAGCTCCGCCAGACGACGTAGCATCTCCAACGCCTGTCTGGCCGTGCCGATGAGAGCCTCGGCGCGCGGAGTCGGCAGCATTCCCTCCGCTGACCTGATGAAGAGCGGATCGTCCAGTTCCTTTCGCAGGCGCGCCAGCCAGATCGAAATGGTCGGCTGACTTTGACCGAGCTTCTCGGCTGCTTTGGTGACACTGCCCGTGGAGAACAGTGCGTCAAAGAGCCGAAGCAGGCGCGGCTCCAGCAGGTTCGTCTCGGCGAGATCCCGGTGCTTCATTGCGATCTGCAATAATGGATATAAGAATCATAGCATATCCAAATACTGGGCAGACTGCTACCACGCTTCGGACGGCCGAAATGGGCCAGGGAGAAGCGTTCGGATGAGGATCTGCTTTATCGGAGCGGGAGCCCTCGGCTCGACCATCGGTGGCACCTTAGCGCGCGGTGGGGCCGAAGTCTGGCTGATCGATCCGTTCCAGGCTCACGTCGACGCGATCAATGCTGGCGGTCTCCGGATGCTCGAAGGTGACGCCGAGACGGTTGTGAAGGTCTCCGCCAGCGCCTCCGCGGCCCACGTCGGCATCGTGGCGGACCTCATCATCGTCCTCGTCAAATCCTACCACACGCGGGATGCGATCCGGGCGGCAGCGCCGATCATCGGGCCGCAGACGGTTGTGATGT
Organism: Bradyrhizobium nanningense; assembly: GCF_004114535.1. Classification (GTDB taxonomy): domain Bacteria; phylum Pseudomonadota; class Alphaproteobacteria; order Rhizobiales; family Xanthobacteraceae; genus Bradyrhizobium; species Bradyrhizobium nanningense. The sequence goes on along the minus strand of NZ_LBJC01000015.1, from coordinate 77,485 downwards.
CGCTTCAAAACGGTCTTGGTCACGAGGACATCCTTTCGGAGGAAGTTGGTCGTGACCGGGTCATGGCAGGCAAGACCTACGTTGGCGGCGTGCTGCTCGGCCCCGGTCACGTTCGCTCGGGGGTCATCGGCAAGGAAACTATCATCGGCGAACTTGATGGACGCTTGACGGAGCGCGCGCAGCGAATTTCCGAGACTTTCAATCGTGCCGGCATTCTCACGCTGCTCAGCGACAACATCTTGGGCACGATGTGGGACAAGTTGTTCATCAACGTCGCCGGAGGAGGAATTACCGCCGTTACCGGACTGACTTATGGAGGCCTCTATTCGCTAACTATCCTGGAAGATTGCGCGCTGGCCGCCATCTCAGAGAGCATCGCGGTCGCGCAGGCTGCCGGCGTGAAGATCTCGATTGCCGATCCGCGCCTCGCCTGGACGATGGCGTCTGCTGGACTGCCGCCCGAGTTCAAGACGTCGATGTTGCAGAGCTTGCAGTCCGGCAATCTGACCGAGGTCGATTACATTCACGGCTCCGTCGTGCGTTGGGGCGCCAAGCTCAACGTGCCGACCCCCGTCAACTCTACCCTCGTCGCGTTGGTCAAAGGGCTCGAATACGCCCGCAGCGATTATCCAGGAAAGGCCTGAGACGATGTCGTTGCCTCGTGCCTATGTCGAACACGTCGCGATCCGCGTGCCGGACGTTGATCGTCACGTCGACTTCTTTCGTGAGGTGCTCGGTCTTGCCATTCGCGACGAGCAACCCGCCGATGGTGCGCGCCCACGTCAGGTATGGGTGCTCGGAAGCGTGCAGCTCATTGAAGATCCGAATTTCGTCGGGCCGGAGGGGCGTCTCGCCCATCTCGGCATCATGGTCGACGATTATGAAGGTGTGCTCGCCCGTGCCGCCGCGTGGGGCGCCAAGGCGTTGCCTGCCGGGCCGAACTGGCTCGAGCTGCCGGGCGGGCTCAACGTCGAAATCTTGCAAGCCAGTGCAGGTGCCGTGGAAGCGGCCCTGGCGATCAATCCCCGTGCCTAGAGGAAGACGCGACATGACCGATGAGCGCTACTGGGACGATGCCAAGATCGGTGACGAGTGCGTCACCCCGTCAGTGAGGGTCACCGAAGCGATGGTGAATGCCTATGCCGAACTGACAGGTGATTTTACGCCTGTGCACGTCGACGAGGAATACGCCAAGACCACACCTTTCGGCACGCGCGTCGCGCACGGGCTGTTTGGTCTGTCGCTGGCTGACGGATTGAAGACTCGAGCCGACTACCGCTTCCTTCCGGGAATGTCGCTGGGCTGGACGTGGGATTTCAAGCTGCCGATCAAGCTCGGCGATACCGTGCATGTGAAGTTTCGCGTTGGTTCAATGCGCTCCACGAAGCGGGAAGGGTGGGGCATCGTGGTGCTGCCCTCGGAGCTCATCAATCAGCGCGGCGAAGTGGTGCAGGCTGGTGAGCATCGACTGATGATTCCGATGCGCCCGAAGGCCAACGCCGCAGGAAAGCAGGCATGACCGCGCAAGATCTACCGCTTAAAGGCATTCGGGTCATCGACTACAGCCATTTCCTGGCAGGCCCGTTCATGGGCCGCTGCCTCGCCGCGATGGGCGCGGACGTCATCAAGGTGGAGCGTCCGAAGGCGGGCGATGCGGGCCGGGCCCACGGCTATTTCAAGGACGGACAATCCGGCTACTTCCTGCAGCAGAACATGGGAAAGCAGGGATTGTGCATCGACCTTCGCGACACGCGTGGTCTCGACATGATGATGAAGCTGGTCGACACGGCCGATGTCTTCATCGAGAACTATCGCCCCGGCGCACTCGAACGCCTCGGGCTCGGTTACAAGGCGCTATCGGCGCGGAATCCAAGGCTGGTTTACTGCTCGGTCTCCGCCTATGGCCACACCGGCCCCTATGCAGACCGTCCGGGCTTCGGCCTGATCGCAGAGGCGATGTCTGGCGCCCTGGCGCAACTGGGCTCCCCCGGTGAAGCGCCGCCGCTGCTGCGGATGCCTCTGGCCGACATGTATACCGGCATTCACGGTGTGGCCGCCATCAATGCGGCGCTGGTCGGCCGCGCGTCGTCCGGGCGCGGCCAGCATATCGATCTGGCGCTGTACGACTGCATGGTCTCGATGCACGACTATGCCGTTCAGCGCTACTTCCTCTCCGGGGGTAGCGACCTGCCGAAGCAGACCGGCAGCGGACAACCGGACTCGACTGTCTACGGCGTTTTTCCGGCCAGGGACGGCAATCTCGTCATCGCTGCCCAAGTCGATGATGCATGGCGGCGATTGGCGAGCCTGATCGGGGGAGACACGTTGGCATCCGACGAACGCTTCGCCAAGCCTGCTGCGCGCAACGCCCATTATGCCGAAGCCATGGAGATTGTGCGCAACTGGACGCTGTCGCAGCCGTCTCGGGATGCCTGTCTTGCGGCACTTGAAGAAGCTGGTGTGCCGTCGGCTCCCGTGCAGACCATCGAAGAGGTCGTGAAGGATCCGCAGATCCACGCGCGCGGCATGCTGGTCGAGCAGGAGCATCCGGTGCTCGGCAAGGTAACCCTGCCGGACCTGCCGTTCCGGTTCTCCGATTGCGACACCACGGTACGCGCTCCGGCTCCACTGCTCGGTCAGGATAATCGCCGCGTTGCCGTCTCACTGGGACTGTCGGCCGAAACCATCGACGCGATGGTGCGCGATGGCGTGCTCTACAACGAACCCGCCGTGAGGGAGTGAGCGATGACTGACCGCTATGCCGTCATAGGCAATCCGATCGGGTTCACGAAATCCCCCTTCATCCACGGGACGTTCGCCAAAGTGACCGGACAGGACCTCTCCTATGAAGCGATCGAGGGCCCGATTGGCGGCTTTGCTGCACGGGTCGATCAATTCCGCGCTGAGGGCGCCAAGGGGTTGAACATCACCGCCCCGTTCAAACTTGATGCTTTCGCCTACGCAAACGAGCTTTCGGAGAGCGCCAGACGCGCTGGCGCCGCAAACTGCCTGAAGTTCGAGGGCGATCGGGTCATTGCCGAGAATTTCGACGGGATCGGTCTCCTGCGTGACATTACTCTCAATCTCGGCGTCAAAGTGGCCGGCCGGCGCGTCCTGATGCTCGGCGCCGGAGGAGCGGCGCGTGGCGCGCTGCTTCCGTTCCTGCGCCAGGACCCATCCGAACTGGTTCTCGTCAATCGAATGCTGTCGAAAGCGGTAGCCTTGGCCGAAGAGTTTGCCGGCCGTGGTCCCCTGATTGTCAGTGGTTATGCTGAACTGGCCGATCTTGCCGAGGGTTATGACGTCGTGATCAACGCGACATCGGCCAGCCTGCGAGGTGAAATGCCGCCGCTTCCAGGCAATGTCTTCCGCGGTGCGGAACTGGCGTACGAACTTGCCTACGGCAAAGGATTGACTCCTTTTCTGCAAGCGGCTCGCGCGGAGGGCGTAGCCAAGCTCGCCGACGGCGTCGGCATGCTGGTCGAGCAAGCGGCGGAAGCGTTTTCCTGGTGGCGTGGCGTTCGACCGAGCACGGCCCAGGTCATCGCCGAACTGACCGTTCCATTGAGCTGACGGGCCATGCCGAACATGCATCCGAACTCCAGCTTTCTCGTCGGTCTGATTGGCAGCGGCATCGCGGCGTCCCGCACGCCGCCCATGCACGAAGCGGCCGCTGACGCCGCTGGAATCCGGTATCTCTACAAGAAGATCGACCTGACCGAGTTGAAACTCGGCGTCGAAGCCTTGCCCGAATTGCTCACGGCCGCAAAGCGGATGGGCTTTGACGGCTTGAACGTGACCCATCCCTGCAAGCAGGCGATTCTCCCGCTTTTGGACGCGCTCTCGTCGGATGCAGAGGCGCTTGGTGCGGTGAACACCGTAGTCATCAGGAATGGCCGAACGAAGGGCCATAACACGGATTGGTTCGGCTTCGCCGAGAATTTTCGCCGCAACATGCAAGGTGCCCCGCTCGGCCGCGCCGTGCAGTTCGGCGCGGGCGGCGCAGGCGCGGCGGTGGCTTTCGCGCTGATGAAGCTCGGCGTGCAGGAACTGACCATCATCGATGTTGACTCGGCGAAGGCGGAAAGCGTGGCCGACAGTTTGTCCTCTCGATTCGAAAAAGGACGCCTAAAGGTCGGCCAGGATGTCGCAGCGGCGGTGGCTGCCGCGGACGGAATTGTCAACGCGACGCCGATCGGCATGGACAAGTATCCAGGGACGCCGCTGCCGACGGCCCTGCTGCGTGCCGATCTGTGGGTCGCCGAGATCGTCTACTTCCCGCTGGAAACCGCCCTGCTGCGCGCGGCGCGCGCCCTCGGCTGTCGCACCGTCGATGGTAGTGGCATGGCGATCTTCCAGGGCACGGAGGCATTCCGCTTGTTCACGGGCATCTCACCTGATCCCGACGTCTTCTTCGCGACTTTCGCGTCCCAGGGAGGATGACACCCCGGCCGATGGGCGAGCGGCACGCACAACGCCCGAGAGGAAACGAAAGATGGGCTACACGCTCGATTTCTCGGTGGTTTGGCATGCGATGCCCGCACTGCTGTGGGGTTGCGTGGGCACGTTGGGCCTGGCGCTCGCCGGCATGACGCTCGCGATGATTATCGGTGTCGCCGGCGTCGCGACGCGCGATGCGAAAGCGGCTTGGTTGCGCGCTCTCGTGATCGGCTTCGTCGAGATCGTGCGTAACACGCCTTTCCTGGTGCAGATCTTTTTTCTGTTCTTCGCCCTGCCGCTCGTCGGATTGAAGCTCAATCCGACAGCCACTGCCATTATCGCACTCGGTGTCAATGGCGGCGCCTATGCCATCGAGATCATCCGCGGCGGCGTCCAGTCTATTCACAAAGGACAGGTGGAGGCCGGCTACGCGCTCGGACTGCACAAAGGACAGGTATTCCGGTTCATTGTGCTCAAGCCCGCACTTCGCGCGATCTACCCCTCGCTTACGGGTCAATTCATCATGCTGACGCTCACCTCGTCGATCTGTTCGGCTGTGTCCGCCTACGAACTGACATCGGTCGCGCAGCGCATCGAAAGCGACACCTTCCGCAGCTTCGAGGTCTATTTCTCCGTCACCTTCCTCTATCTCGCGATCTCCTGGCTGCTGATGCTTGGCTTCGCGGTCATCTCTCACCGCTTCTTCGCATATCCGACACGCTGAGGGCGAGATCATGGTACCGCATTTTGGCCTTCCGGAGTTCGGTTTCCTGCTGCGTGGCCTGCAATGGACCGTGCTGCTTACGCTGGTCGCATTCGCAGGTGGCTGCACGGCGGGGCTCGCTATCGCATTGCTGCGCACCTGTGGCCACAAGGGAGTGGAATGGATCACCCGCATCTACATCGGGATATTCCAGGGCACTCCGCTGCTGCTGCAGCTTTTCGTCGTGTATTACGGGTTGGCGCTAACGGGGTTGAAGCTCGACGCCTTCGTCGCGGTGGCGATCGGTTTCACCGTGAATGCATCCGCCTTTCTTGGTGAGATTTGGCGCGGCGCGATACAGGCCGTGCCGCGCGGCCAGACCGAAGCGGCAATGGCGCTTGGACTGCACTATTCGTCCCGCATGCGCGATATCGTGCTGCCACAGGCGATCCGAATCTCGCTGCCGGCGACCATCGGCTATCTCGTGCAGCTCATCAAGGGCACCTCGCTCGCCGCCATCGTCGGGTTCATCGAACTCGCCCGCGCCGGTCAAATCGTTTCGAACCAGACCTTCCAGCCGTTGCTCGTTTTCGGCGTGGTCGGCGCAATGTACTTCGTCCTCTGCTGGCCACTCTCATGGTGGGGCAGTCGGATGGAGGCCAGGCTCGCCCTGGCCAGTCAAAGGTAGGAACGGCGCACCTGCTCAAAATATACAGCCATCACCAGGAGGAGATATTCATGTTGTTTTCACCCAATCGTCGCCAGCTCGGGGTCGCGCTATTGGCATTGGCAGCTATCGCCATCGCAGGCGAATCGCAGGCGGGCACTCTGGAAGACGTGAAGAAGAAGGGCGTCGTCGTCATCGGCATTCAGGGCGATAATCCGCCTTGGGGCTATGTCGATAGCTCAGGAAGGCAAGATGGCATCGATGCCGACATGGGTCGCGCCTTCGCTGAATATCTCGGCGTCAAGGCCGAGTTCGTCCCGCTGGCGGTGGCCAATCGTATTCCGGCGCTGACCACAGGCCGCGTCGACATTCTGTTCGCAACCATGGCCATGCTGCCCGAGCGCGCAAAGGCGGTGCAGTATTCCAAGCCGTATGTTGCCAATGAGATCACGCTTGTCGCTGCCCAGGCGACCCCGATCAACAGCAATGCCGACATGGGCAAGTACGTTATCGGCGTTCCGAGGTCCTCCACGCAGGATACGCAGGTCACCAACAGTGCTCCAGCAGGCACCGAAATCCGCAGATTTGATGATGATGCGGCCACGATCCAGGCGCTGCTCTCCGGTCAGGTGCAGGCCGTCGGCGCAAACAGCTTCTACCCGCAGCGTCTGAACGCCGCAAAGCCGGAACTTGGGTTCGAGCCCAAGCTTCACTTCACCGCGCTGTACAACGGGGCCTGCACCCGCCTAGGAGAGAAGGAGTGGAACGAGACGGCCAACAAGTTCATCGACCAGATCAAGTCTAACGGCAAATTGGCCGGCTTCTACGCCAAATGGATGAAGGCGCCCGTGCCGACCTTCCCCGACTCGGTGCCCGGCGTTCCGTTCACAGTTCAATAATGAGGGCGAGCGGCCGACGCAATGCGCGTCGGCCGTCGTCCGATAGTGGAGGCCGAATCCATGCAGGATCATATCCTGATCGAGATGATGGGTGTGCAGAAGTGGTACGGCGGGTACCAAGCTCTCCGCAACGTCGATCTCACCGTGCGCAGGGGCGAAAAGATCGTGCTCTGCGGCCCGTCTGGCTCAGGCAAGTCGACGCTGATCCGCTGTATCAACCGGCTGGAGGCGATCCAGCAGGGCAGTATCGTGGTGAACGGTCATCGGCTGGACGACAGCATCAAGGCAATCGATGTCGTACGCCAGGACGTCGGCATGGTCTTTCAGAGCTTCAACCTTTTTCCGCATATGACGGTCTTGCAGAACTGTACACTCGCGCCGATTCGCGCGCGCCGCATCAGCAAGACCGAGGCGGAAGCGACCGCGCGAAAATACCTCGAGCGCGTCCGCATCGGTGACCAGGCTGAGAAGTATCCGGCTCAGCTTTCCGGCGGTCAGCAACAGCGTGTCGCGATTGCGCGTGCGCTCTGCATGCAGCCCAAGGTGATGCTATTTGATGAACCGACGTCAGCTCTCGATCCCGAAATGGTCAAGGAGGTGCTTGATACGATGATAGGCCTCGCCAACGACGGCATGACCATGATTTGCGTCACCCACGAGATGGGCTTTGCCTGCCAGGTTGCCGATCGTGTGATCTTCATGGCTGAAGGCCAGATCATCGAAGAAGGCGCGCCCGACGCCTTCTTCCGCAATCCACAGCACGTCCGCACCAGGCAGTTCCTTGGCGAAATCCTCGCCCATCACTGAACGGAGTACTTCCATGAGTCGTCTTGTTTATGTCCTCAATGGGCCCAATCTAAATTTGCTTGGCAAGCGTCAGCCTCACATCTACGGTCACGAGACACTTGCGGACGTCGAGCGGGAATGTCGGGCGCTGGTCAAGGAGCTTGGCCTGGAGATCCGCTTTCATCAAACCAACAGGGAATACGAGCTGATCGACTGGATCCACGAGGCGCGCGAGACGGCTGCCGGTATCGTAATGAATCCCGCGGCTTTCACCCATACGTCGGTCGCCATCCTGGATGCTTTGAACACGTTCGAGGGGACGGTGATCGAGGTGCATATTTCCAACGTGCACAAGCGCGAGGAATTCCGCCACCACTCGTTTGTTTCGAAACGAGCCGATGGAGTTATCGCAGGCTTCGGCACTCAGGGTTATCTGCTCGGCTTGCGTCGTGTGGCCAGGCTGCTTGACGAGAAGGGATAACATCGCATGAGTGCACCCGTCCGCCTGTCGGCGATGGGAGCGGGCCTCATCGGCAAATGACACATCGAACACATTCTCGTCCGGCCGGAGGCCGTGCCTTTTATTCGCGGCATCGGGCCACGAGCAGCCGAGGCATCACTAGCGAAGATATGCTTAACGGCGTAAGCTGCCGAGACCTGCCCTTCAGAGGCGGGGGTATTGTCGGGAGGACGCTAATATGTTGCGCGCCATAGGATTGTCGTTTGCAGCCGCCATGCTGCTCGGTACGAGCTTTAGCACTGGGCACGCGAAGCCCCTCATGATCGTCGGCCTCGATGAAAAACTGCTGTGGGACGAAAGCGGCAAGCCCATTCTGTCCGCACCTGGCAAGGACCAGATTCTGATCGTCGATCTCGCTTCTCCTGAAACTCCCAAGATCGTCGCTGCTCTGCCGCTCAAGAACTCGGTGGTCGGACCGCCCGTGAATGTGGCGATCGATCCCAGCGGGACAGTGGCGCTGGTCGCCGACTCCGTCGATGTCGTCAAGGACGGCGAAGCGCTGAAACAGGTACCCGACAACAAGATCTACGTCGTCGACCTGCAGGCCAGTCCGCCGAAGCTGGCAGCTACGCTTACTGGCGGGAAGCAGCCTTCCGGGCTCAGCTTCAGTCCAGATGGCAAGATGGCACTGGTCGCCAATCGCGGCGATAATTCAATCAGCGTCCTCTCCGTGAACGGCACAGACGTCAAGATCACGGACACCGTTGCAATGCCGGACAGTCCGTCGCACGTGACGTTCACCCCGGATGGCAAGCGAGCCTTGGTCGCCCGATTTCCTGCTCACAAAATCTCCATGATGGACATCGCGGGCGACAAAGTGACGTACAACAAGATCGACCTGCCGGCCGGCCAGTGGCCCTACAATGTCGCGGCAGTACCCGGGGGGAAACTCGCCCTGACGTCCGACAATGGCAACGCAGGTGCCTCCGATGGAAGTGTGGATACCACGAGCGTCATCGATTTGGAGGTCAATCCGCCGCGCATCATCGATCGCGTTGTGGTGGGCGACGGCCCAGAGGGACTTGCAATCAGCCCTAAGGGCGACGTCGCGGTTGCTGTGATTCTGCGCGGTTCCAATATGAAGAACGCGTATTTCTACGAAAAGAATGGCAGCATTTCGGTGCTCAAGATCGACGGCAAGAAAGTGAGCAAGACCGGAGACATCGAGGTCGGCGGCTTGCCCGAGGCGGCAGTCTTCACGCCCGACGGCAAGTATCTTCTTGTCGGCAACTACCTCACGCAGGACTTCTCTATCCTGAAGGTCGATGCCAGCAATGTCACGGATACCGGCAAGCGCTTCAAGGTGCCCGGACATCCCGCCTCGGCGAGAATGGGACCGTAAAGGTCTTGGTCCATTCGAGTCCGTCAGAGGCCGCTTCACTGCGGGCATTTATTGTGTCGTTGACAACAGTAGTTAGCCGGGCGGTAGCTTTGAGTTGGCCAGTGCGATCGACGCGCGAGCGCATCATGTGCATCGATGCGTCGGTAACCGCTTCGGGTCAATCGCGCTGCAGAACCTAGCGGATCGCCACTTCCGATGTACCCAAGAAGCCGACCTGACCTCAAGGAGGCCAATCGACAGGAACGGGCCAAAAGGCGACGATCCGCGCTCAATCTGGACCGCTCGCTCTCGCTCAACCGGATCTTCAAGGCGCGCAACGTCGACATCGGACGGGCGACCTTGGAGCAGGCCTGGGCCTGGGGCTTCTCGGGCGTGGCGGCGAGGATCGGGCGCTGCCTGGGACCCGATACAAATGCCTTGCTTCTATTTGCCTCGCCGCGCTGAATCCGGGGGTCTAACGCGGACGGTGATTTTGTCCGATACGATTGGCGGATCGAAAGGATAGTGCTTGGCATCCCCTAGCACCAGTTGGAGCGTATGAGTACCGGGCGGAAGCTCAAGGAAGGTCTCAGTCTGTCCTGCTCCAAAATGGAGATGCGATTTATCCTGAAGAATGGGCTCCTTTGCATCAATGGGGTCGCTGACATCAACCAGCAAATGATGATGACCCGCGTTCTGGTAATCGTCGCCCGCATGCGTCACGCCCATGTTGCGCAACCCGAACCGAACCCAGAACCCGGCTCGGATTTTCTGACCATCATGCGGGGTAATGAAGTAGAGCTTTGCGTCCTTGGGGGCCGTCTTGCCCTGTGAATGTGCGACAGCCGGAAGCAATGCGAGTATCGCCGATAACGCAACGCAGCGAACGATTCCCATTGGGCCTACTCCAGCAACTAAGGATCGAGCGCAATACGGAAGCCGTGAGTCGGGTAACGAACATTAGTGTCGTAACCATCTCGATTTGCAGGCCGTACATATCTTGAATCATTTTTCCAGGATCCCGAGCGCAGAACGTGCGAAGTGCAGTCAGGACTGCTCCATGCCGATCCATCGCCGGGCGCACCCTGATACGTCTTATGCCAGCAATCCTCAACCCACTGATCGACGCCACCACCCATGTCGTAGAGTCCGAACGGATTAGGTTTGTAGATCCCCACTTTCGCCGGCTGCTCAGCCGCCATATCACCGCAATCCTTGCATCCAGCCATTCGCGGCTGGAGCTTGTCGCCCCACCAATATTTAGTTTGCGTTCCACCGCGCGCGGCATATTCCCATTCAGCTTCGCTCGGGAGGCGATAAGGCTTCTTCGTCACCCGCGCGAGCCAGGCGACATATTGCTGCGCGTCGGTCCAGCTCACATTGCTCATCGGCGCATCGTCAAGGCCGCTGCCGGAGAAGGCGCATGCCTGGGCGGCTGCGCAAGTGTTCCACTCCTGAACCGTCACTGGGTACTTGCCTATTGAGAACGGCCTTAGCGTGACCTGGTGAATAGGCCTTTCGGTCGGATCATCATTGCTTCCCATTACGAAACTGCCGCCGCGAACGGCGACCATCTCGGGTTCGCGAACAGGCGTCGCGGATTGACTCGGCGCTGGAGATGACGAAGGTGACGAAGACGATGAGGGGGATGGTTGCGCAATCTTCGTCGGTTCGCGCAAGGGAGGCTGCGGCGGAATAACCGGAGGAATGGTTGGCATGGCGACCTGCTCGGTCATTTTATCATGCGGTAAGACCAGCAGATACCACAGCACGCCGCCGGCAATGACCAGCAGCGTGATACTCAGGAGAAAAATCAGAGCGTTCTCTCGGCGGCCGCGCGTCCTGCCGACCGCTTCGGCATCCGGTAGCACGCGATAAACGCGCACGGGATCCGTGATGTTCTTGACTTTGCGATCTCCAAGTGACTCGTAGCTGCACACGACCTTGTGCTTGATCTGCTCGTAGATCGCACCTGAGATGTAGACGTGACCGGGATCGGCTAGACCCTCGATGCGTGTGGCGATGTTAACACCGTCTCCGTAAACGTCGTCTGGTTCTACAATGACGTCCCCGAGATTAACGCCAATTCTGTACTCGATGCGGGAGTGCTTCGGGAGCGAAGCGTTGCGACCGATGAGATTTTGCTGGATGACGATGCTGCAACGAACAGCTTCAACCGGGCTATCGAAAATGGCGATGAAGCCATCGCCCGTTGTTTTTACGAGACTTCCGTGATGCTCCGCGATACTGGGCTGGATGAGGTCCCGCTCTATCCGTTTCACGCGGACATGCGTTCCTTCCTCATCGGCCTGCATCATGCGACTGTAGGATGCGATATCGCCGACGATGATAGCTGCAAGGCGACGTGGCCCGACGCCCAGTGGCGGCGACTCATCCTGAGTTCCGGATTTGAAGTTGCGAATTTCGCCCATAGCGGGGATCCACAAGCTTTCAACGCGAGCTCAGCTTACGACTTCAAAATGCAGCCGTCTGTGAAAGCTATCACATTGGCCAATTGAGACAATAACGAAAGCATTGGGTTCCGCGAGGCGACGTTTCCTCGCCAATTGAACCTTTTGTCCTTGGCGTCGACCAAGCCCGACACGATATTCAAACCTGAGCCTCGTGCTTCCCTGCAAGGCCGCAAATTCGAGACGCGCCCGTGACACCACGGCGCAAGCATCGTTTAAATGCGAAGTCGCCATCTGCCGGAACGGCGCGCTCGCAAGCAGCTTGTCAGAGCTCTACCGGCCTACGCAGCGGCAGCGGCCCAGGACCCCAATCGTTCACCAACTGGGCTCGGGGGTACCGGCATTGAAACGCCTGGCCCACGTTCAGGGCCGCCGGCTGCTTTGGATTGGCGACGCACCGTTAGGCCAACGGTTGTGCGGACTGCTTTCAACCCGCGGCGCGAGGATTGACAACCGTGTAGCCGCGCAATGATCGCGGGTGCATCCTCGTCGCGTGTCCGCCTGAGTTGGCGTCATACGCCATCCAAATATCGCCTCCGAGATGCTGTTCTAGAACGAAGACGTGCCCGCGCCGCGCCGCGACCATTCCGGGCGCGGGCGGCGTGCGGGGGAAACGTAGCCAATTGGCCGCAAGATTTAATTCAGGCACGACACGACCAAACACGCGCAGGGCTGCGCCACAACCACAGAATGAAGACGGGCAGCCGGCCGGCCGGCCGCCGACAATCCGGCTGTCAGCACGGGCACTCCCGGCCGCTACGCTGTTGGACGTGGCTAATGTGAGTTGTTGTGGGCGATGCTCCTGCAGTGAGTAGCGTAAAATTCGTTCGCGGCGCGCCTGCGTAAACGAGAAGTCACATGGCATGATGACATTGCATTCGGGCACTTGGCTGATGCGGTAAGGTCTTGCTTCTGAACAGATTGTACTGATGACAACGAAGAAACACGCAGAAAATACTCGCTTAAACATTGCAGGACTCCGAGCTGAGATCCTGCCCCGTCCCAAGCAACGAACAATTTTTGGGCTGAAAAGAGGCTAAAAGGACGGCAATTCCGCTGCACTCTTGTCGATCCTCACGGCCAGACGTTGCGACTCAATCGATTAACCCGCTGAGGGAGTGCGCGTTGAATCTTTCCATTGATCAAGTCTGCTGCGGGTTAAAAGCGTCAGTCCGCTCTGAGACGAGCCGTCGTCCGGTTTGCTCCTGATGCAGAATCGTTAGGGCTTAACCGCCAAGAACTCACCTCGAGCAATTCGAACTCGCGCTGTCCGATCAAGCGCACTTCAGTGGGCCGAAGCCGCGTGCGAGCTCACTCGATCGTCGTCTGCGCGGGAATGCAGCGCGCGTGCCGGCCCTACTAAGCTCTGACAGGCATAGAGCCGCTGCAAGCCACGACTACCGGATTACGAAAGCACGCGGAAGCCTTCAAAGTCGATAAAACTCGACCGCTCGTTGTTTCAGCGAAACCCTAGTTGCAAAGCCTGCGTGCAGCCACGCCATAGACTGCGTGTGACCTTTGCGCGAACTCTCGTTTCCCCACCATGCACTGAACTTGTAGGCTGATGGTGGTAATGGTCTACGGAGAATTTCTTCGATCTCTGAGAAGGTCAGCCGGATCGTCTGCGCACCCATGCGACGCTGCAACTCCTTCCGCAGTGGGTCGTAAACGGAGACACTCAGCTCGTTAGCAGTCACGGGCATGTTCAAATCCAGGGCAAGCTCCAGCTCGGGCTCAGTGATCCGCTCAAGCCGTGATCCGAAATTGCCCTTGAAGTGATCCCGCGGCTAAAGCATCTAAAGCCAGTAGAAATCGTTCTGAACATTTTCGCTGCAAGCAATTGAATTGCCCTTAGTTCGAATATCCGATGATTCAACGGCACGCGAAGAACAGCGATCAGAATTCGCACGCTTGGTCGACTACAGCGACTATAACGCAGTGAATTTAGATCACTGCACTTTTTGCCCGAGGTCTCTTAGCAGCGTGTGGAGAAAGTCGCTGGCATGGTCGTATTGAGCGTTCCCGTGCGTGTGTTGACCAAGGAACGGATCCATTAACCGACCGATAGTCTCGGAGCCGAGTAGCTCACTTCTGCGCGGCCACTGCAGCAGTAGAGGATCGGGTACGTCTTCTTCAGATCCGAACAGCCCTAAGAGGCAATGTTCACTCCGAGGCTTATGGTCGTGATGAGCCTTTGCTGCATAGAAAGCGAGCAGTCCACGGAAGGCATCACGGGAAACAAAAGGTTTTCCCATCGGAACTTCCCTGAATAAAATCAATAAACGCAAGTCTGAAGCCAATATGCGGGAAAAGCTAGCAAAAAATTTGAGTTCGCGCGTGTCCTCATAAAATGGTGCTGATTGCGATTAATCTGGAAGTCAGCGCTCATTACCTGTCTTGTCAAAACCCTCGAACGGGCGCGCTTTCGGCGGTCTTCTCGCTGATTTAATCGGGCGGCGAGGGGATTTATTTGGCTGGATAGCCACGCAGAGCTCGAATGGCAGACCGCATTGGCAAGGATAACACCTCGGCCCCGTCGCGAGCCGGGAACAAATGGCATATTTGACGATTGCTTCCGTGCTCTGGCGTCCACCGCCCCTGAAGCCGGAGCACGCCACGGCCTCAGCCGCCCAAGCTGAGGCCGTTCTTTTGCATGCCATCTTCCGATCCCTTGCGATCCGCTGCCTATGGTCAAGACCGCGCTAGATCGGCCGAAAAATAGCCAAGAAGCTTGGAAGACAAGTGGGGGCGATTGCACCGCGCGCAGCTTGGGGCTTCTACTCAGAAGATGATCAAGTGCGATGCCGATGGCGGGAGTGCGGCCCCGGCACGGCACACTGGAGGGAGAGACATTGCCCGGGGCCGCCCCGCGGATCCAACGTGGACCAGCATTCGAGCAACCGGGAGTTCGGGGGGATCGTTCCTAAGTGGTAATCAGCCGTTGAAGCGCTAGTTTCGTGACTTGGGCGTCCCCCGGACGCCCAATGTCCGCCGAAACGTCGCAATCCAATTCTCGGCCACATCGTGCTCATCCTCGACGTTGCATGCGTAGCTTCGGGGCCACCGGCGCGCTTGCGCTCACCACTACGCGCGTCGATCTGATCGAGCATGTGGTCGGCCAAACGGTGCGCCTTCCAGTAATTCAGCTGGTCGGTCATAGAGAGGGTTCAGTCAATTAGAGTGAACGGGACGACGTTGAAGCGCCTTCAACGAGCAGGCGGTCCACATAATTACCTTCTGCAGGGGAAAGCTTCAGAAGATCGAGGTCTGGCCAACGGTGCGCCCATGTCTTTGCGCAGGATTGTCTTTCAGCCACTTGCAAACCACGTGTCTCAACGCCACGCTCTCTGGCAAGCTAAACGGCTCTAGAGTGCTGCCGGGCTCAAAATATACGTCCCGGCAGCGATCCATTCTCAACTCAGCACTGAAATCCCAGTTCATTCTAGTTGTTCAATATCTTCGTCATGGGGCTTTTGGCGCGGCCGCCGTCACGCCGGCGCGCTCTCACTCTTCAGGGCCGGGCGAGCTTGGAGCGCATCCCAATCAGCAGCGTATAGGCAAGCCTGCGCCAAATCATGTTTACGAGAACTAGCATAGTGGCATCCCGCGTTTTGAGGGTACCAGCGTCGTCCCGCTTTGTTTCAGGGTCATTTCGTGGAGGGACGAAATGGCTTCACGCCCCCCTTCCTCGGCAGAGGGCAGCCGGGGGACCCCCGCATCACGCCATGAAGGCCGTCGTCGGGGCGACTTCATTTTCGTGACGGGAAGATTTGATCAGCCGCCTTCGCAGCATCGACGTCAACGAAGCGACCGATGTTTCGGATCACCAACCCGTTGCGATCGAACTGGCGGAATAGAGAATGGCGGAATTATCAAAACTTGGCGTCGCAAGGAGGGGCAGGGCGCGCCAGAAGGCTGGCGGAGAACAGAAAATAGGTTTGCGCATCCACGCCGGTTATCAATCCGGCCAGCATAGTAATCAGAAACGCACCGACTGGGGAAATCCCGCGCGTACCATACCCTTGCTTCTCAGCGCCTTCGCGCGCCCGACGAGGACACTGACCGCCGTCTTTCGCCGGAGCGCCGTGCTTCCGCCCTTCGTACTCTCTCCCGGAGCCGCCTCAATTGAGCCAGCAGGCTAACGAGTTCGATCCTCGTGTCACGCAGAACAGCCAGGCTGCAAAACCCACTACTCACTACAACACCCTCAACAGGCCCTCGGCGAATCCGTGACGGAAAGCTGATGATATCCTGATAAGGTCTAAGCAATGGATTCTAGAGCCGTCCGTTCGCTTTACGACGATACCCGGAAAATAGTTTGGGTGTTCTAATGCGTTGCAACACAAATACCTGAATCTGGAGGATGGGAATTTGAACGCACTCTCAGAAACGACCTTCAGAAACGGCCTCGGCATTTGCAGCAGCACGAAGGAAATCCGTCGTCCGAACGGTTGGCTCGTCGACCCAGGCCTCGCGGGCGAACCAGTTGTGATTGGCCTCACAGATTGGGCAACGAGTATTGCCGAAAAAGACGACACTCCGCTGGAAAGTCTCGCGATCGGACTTGATGCCAGTTGGGATCCCGCGACCCGTTTGCGGACACTTGATCATGATCATACCCATGCGCGCCTCCCTTAAAGGTATCGGTTGATAAAAAGGGCCGGTCGGCCGGAGTGCGCTCTCGTCGGTGCGGGTTACTTGGGGGGCATCGCACCTGGGGTCGTTGTTTGAGCAACGGGCAGATTGCTCATGAGGACGCTTCTCCAACCGACCGGATCTCCTGCTTGGCGAATTCTCGGGATACTGCCTACTTTGGCTGCTTCGACCTCAACCAAGAGCTTCTGGGAGGTCCCTCACAATTAATATGTACAAATCCCTGTGGCTTCGTGCCGAATGTTCCGCTCGCAACGAAACCCTTTATCTTCCTGTCAACGTTCAAATCAGCGGACCGGATCACTGGCTTCACTCCCTCATTAACTTCATTATATCCTACGTTTTGATTTAATGTACAAACTAAAATTTGGATCCTCGGTCCGATTTGTGACTCTCCGCTGATTGTTTTGCGGTTCTTGAGGGCACGAGATACTCTCACCAAGAATATCCGGCCCTCGCAGCACTTCAGCCGTGATTTGGCTTGGTAGCGGAGGGTTGGGCGTTAAATATGAAATAATTTTTGATTTTATGGTCGACCTGTAAATCTCGTTGTTAATTGCTGCCGATCACGTAAACTGACCCGTCCAGGTCTCGTTTCGGCTGGAGGAGACGATGTGGGAATTAAGTCTTAACGAATGCAACCACACCTTGAATGAGCCACACTTGGCTCAGATGCGCGCGGAATTGGTGAGCATTGGCGAGAAGGAGCGCATTCTAAGAGAGCGCAGTGCCGATCGCGAAGCATATCGGTACCTATTGGATGCTCATCGCTTGATCGCGAGGGCGAGTCATCTTCCAGAGCAGGTGTTGAACATTTCTCCGCCGGGAGGAGACAAGAACGGTCAGCTCGCGGCATGACCGGCCGGCTTTCCTTTTCAAACCGCGCCCGGTCGGGTGGCGTGTTCGGCTGAAGGGGAAATACAGCGCCGCAGTCCGCGCTAGAGAATCTCGCAGGCGACGGCAGTCCGTTGTGAAGCGCGGCAATGGCGCTTCCCGGACGCTGTCGCCACCTCGTCTGTAAAGGGCGAGGCAGATTTGTTCACAATGGTTGAAGCCGTGCTGGAAAGATCGTCGGCACAGATGGTGTTGAGACCGGCTCCGGACGTGGCGTTCGCGCTGCTGGACGGCCGATCAATGCTGTTCAGTGAAGCAGGGCAGAAGATCTTTGAACTCGACCGAGTAGGAGCATTGATTTGGTGTAAGTTGATGCAAGGCGCCTCTCTGGAAGAGATTTATCAAGAGCTTGGGGCGCTAGACATTGACGAGGACACGGCACGCCAATTCACGCGACAGCTCATAGATGTCTGGATCGATCGAGCGCTGCTCCAAGTCGATTGGCGAATGTCGACCGATTGCGCCTTCTCGGCGATTTTAGGTCGGCACAGAATAAGCGTCCGGGCCGCAAATCGGGACCTCCTGAGACGGCTGCTGTCGCCATTTTGTATTTCGGACCAGGGCGGCGGGAGCGACGGGGACATTGCGATCGAGGCAATGATGCTGGACGAGCAAGTGTTCTTGCGCGGGGAGGATTGCAGCATCTTCAGATGTGAAGTCGAAGCGCTGGCTCCTACGATCAAAGCGCACATCACCGAGCGGCTCATTCGCAGCAATCGTTGGGTCTTCTCCCTTCATGCCGCTTCCCTCGTGAAAGACGGTATGGGCCTGTTGTTGTGCGGCCAACCGGGAGCTGGAAAGTCTACCCTCACACTGCAGCTGGTGGACGCCGGACTCCGGTATGCCGGAGATGACGTTGCGCTGGTTGGTGCTGACGGAGCGATCTGCGGCATCCCGTTTGCTCTCACCTTGAAGGAGGGATCGTGGGACTTGCTCGCACGATTGCATGGTGACCGGTACGACACGACGCATCGCCGCTCCGACGGCATTTCCGTGCGCTACGTGCCCATTCCGGATGCGCACAACCAAAGCCTTTCCGCAAGGTGGCTTATCTTCTTGAACCGCGTCGAGAGCGGTCCGGCCGAATTGACCGCGATAGACCAGTTGGATTCGATGAGGCGGCTCATCGATAACGCATTTGCTGCTGACGGAACACTGTCGCGGGCCGGCTTCTTCGCTTTGAAGCGGATAGTCACCGGCGCGCGATCCCTTCAATTGACCTTCTCCGAAGCCGTGGAGGCTCGGCGCATGCTTGTGGATCTATGCAATGGCAAGGCATAGCACGGCGCTGACGAGCCTCTGCAATTGCTTGCAAGGCCTGCCACCTGCCGATGTCGAGTGGACGTCGGTGATCGGGCTTGCAAATCAGACTCTGACGACGCCGGCGCTCATCGATTTTGTCGATAAATTTGCATCGATCCTGCCGGAGGACGTCGGTGAATATATTCGACAGATCCACCGCCGAAACGTACTGCGCAACAATCGGCTCTTCGTTCAACTCGAAGAAGCCGTCGTTGCCATGAACGGCCACGGCATTACGCCGATCCTGCTCAAGGGGGCATCGACGCTGGCGACCGCGCCCGAGGCGCGAAAAGGCGTTAGGTTAATGTCCGACCTCGATATCATGATCATGCCAGATGAGGCTAGAACGGCGGTCGCCGCTCTATGTGCAATTGGTTACGATATTCATGACCAGGCCCCTCCCGAAAGCCAGAGATGGCATGTCGAGCTGAATCGCTCACAGGATGTCGGGGCCATCGACCTACAGCGGGCAGCTCCAGGTCCCGCGTACCTCTATCAGAGCTTCGGGCATGCGCTGAGCCATTGCGTCCCTGCGACGTTGGGGCGGGGACGCGTATATATTCCCACGCCTATCTATCGCGCGCTCATGTTGATCATCCATGATCAGTTTCAAGACTATGGTTATTGGCTCGGCGATCTCGACCTGCGGCACCTTGTTGAACTGCGCGATCTAAACAATTCTGCCGAGGGCCTCGATTGGAGGGAACTTACCTCTCTTGTCTCGGGCGAATTGATGAAGAACGCGGTTGAAACTCAGCTGCTCGCTCTTGCTGAGTTGCTTGGCGTCGAGATTCCGGAAGAGTTTCGCTCTCGGCTGATTCCCCGTCTGCAGTTCGTGCGACAGTTGATGCAAGCGCGCTTTCCGGTCACACGTGTGCCCTTCCTCGCAATGATGGTGCTGGATCTCGGAAATTACCGGAAGGTGGCAAATGACACCATTCAACCCGCCACGCACCGGCGTGGGTTGTGGTCCTTGCCGAGGATGGGAACCCTGCAGTTTCTGTTAAAGGCGGCCGTCGCGGTGCGCGCAGGGAAGACCTGAACCACAAGCGGCTTCGCCAGTGCGGCAGATTCGCTGGGCCGACGCTTCAATGGCCGCGTTCGGAGTGAGCTGGTGCCTTCCATCCGTGGGCTAACGACATCGCGCATGCCGGCATTTGTAGTGGCAGGGTTATGAATGCTCGTGACCACCAGCATTCCGGTTGGAGGCTTCCCCGTTGTCGTGAATTCTGAACTCGTCCAGCGTGTGCCCCGATTGTAGCGCGGCGACCAGCCAGCGCGGCTGTTTGCCACGCCCAGACCAGGTCTCTGTCGGCTTGAGGGGGTTGAAGTACTTCGGTACGACCTTTGGGTATTTGCGGCGAGGCGGTTGGCTTGGGCCCGTGTCGGTTGCCCCGCCTTCCGCCCCTCCGAATTGATCCGGTTGATTGAGTTGCGCCAGGCGCTTCTCCAACTCACGCTTTTCGGCCGTGATCTTTTCAGCAAGAATCTTTGTTAGCTCCTCGTGGAGGAGCCAAAGCTCTTCAAAATCCATGGCCTCGAGATCCTGCCTGCGCATAGCATTCTCGTCACCGTTCGACCGCCGCCTCCCTACCTTCATCTCACGTGAATACCGATTTTCGAGTGAACAACATGGCAGGGCAAGGCTGGTCATTCAAATTGACGCGAGAATAAATAAATAATATATTATTTAATATATATTGCGAGGATTATTTTCACCGCTCTATTGATGGACGAAAAACCTTGCTGCAAGCTCGAAAAGAAGCATTCGATGTTGTCGGCTGCCCGCTGGTACGTCTTCAAGCGGCAGTGAGTGAGTTTATAGCTCCTTCGGGTGCAGGGACCGACATCCAGGCTTTGAAGCTACAAATCCACCTGCGAAAGCTCGCTTTGAGAGACATCGCAGTCATAAGCTCGCGTTTGCAGCGGGCCGATGGTCGAACTTCAGGAGGATTGCCAGCGAAGCGCGGCCTGGCGCACCGGTCATATTCGCCAGGAATGCGGCGTGGCAGATTGATCAGGCGCCCCGTTTAATCAGCCATTTTCGCTTGAGGTGGGGGGACGGTGCACGTAAGGCGCGTGTTCCCAGTTCGGCTGCTATTAAATTCAGCTGATAATTCATTTTTCAGTCTTGATTGGAACCGGCGACGCAGCTATGTGGAGGCCGCACTTGCCGTTCGGTTCCACATATTTTTTGGGTACAACCCGACACTGTGCTCTTGATTATCGGGACGGGGACGATATTAAATGGGCGCAACTACAGGATGCTAGCATGTCGACCAAGAAGCTCGAACTAGAAGCGCTGTCCATTGATGACCTATGGTCGCTTCATGAGGAAATTAGCGGCATTTTGTCGGATCGGATCAGGGCGGAAAAGCAGGAGCTGGAGAAGCGCCTGGCGGTTCTCGGCGGCGGGGCGGCTATGCTAGCCGAAGCAGGCGGGGCGGGCGTCTCTCCGACCGGCAAGCAGAGGCGCAAATATCCGCGCGTATTGCCGAAATATCGTAACCCGCAGACTTCCGAAACCTGGTCAGGCCGTGGCAAGCGACCGCGTTGGCTGGTCGCTGCCATGAAATCCGGTCGCCGGATCGAGGATTTCCGTATCGGGGAAGCGGCTCCGAAGCTTCGGCAGCGGGCATGAGGACAAGTTGCGCCAGCGGCTGCGCAACTTGGTGTGTGGCGATCTGGTCTAGTAAGCGTTGCGCCCGCGCAATACTTCCATAGGAGTTCGCAACAGGATTGCGAGATCCAGCCCAAGACTCCAATTGTCGATGTACCAGAGATCGTACTGTACTCGTGCTTCGATCATCGGCGCCGTGGGTGTTGCGCCGCGGCAGCCGTGGACCTGGGCCCATCCGGTCAGCCCCGGCCTGACCCTGCGGCGAAAGGCGTAGTTTCGCACAAGCTTGTCAAACTGTCCGTCGTGCGCCAAGGCATGGGGACGCGGGCCCACCAGCGACATGCTGCCCTCAAGAACATTTAGCAGTTGCGGCAGTTCGTCAAAGCTCGTCCGACGCAGCCACTTGCCTACGCGGGTGACGCGTTGGTCGAGTGGGGTGGCCTGAGCGATTACGCTGCCGTCCTCGAGCACATGCATGGTCCGAAATTTGCGGATCAAGAATGTCCGACCATTGAAGCCACAGCGTTGTTGTCGGAAGAATACGGGGCCTGGAGAATCCAGCTTGATTGCGACTGCAGCCAGCGCAAGCAGTGGTGCAGATAGCGCCAGCGCCAGCCCCGCGCCGACAACATCAATGGTTCGCTTGGTGGCGCACTCAAGGTAGGTAAGGGGACCGCGCTGCAATTCAACGCAAACAGCACTTCCCAGACTTCGCGTAGGATGTCGAAGCAATTCGGATGTCGTGCCGACGGGCACGAACATGATCGGGAACGGCAATACCCGCAGATCGGCGACAAGTGCTCGAAGCTCGGGCCATCGCTCCGGACTGGCCTCGACGACCACTTGGTCGAGCGGGGCGTTGCGAATATAGTCGATTAGGCGAGAGGCGAGCCGCTTTCGACCGGCTGGCCCGAAGCCAATCGGCGGCAGGCTGAAGCGTCCCTTGATGCAATAACCGTGCATAGCCAAGGCCTCTGGCAGGCCGGCGTTTTTCGAAAGCGGTTGGTCGCTGATTAGAACGATATTGGTGCTAGCGAATTTTCGTTCGCTCAGACCTCTTACCAGCAGCGTCCTGACCCCCCATCGCTCGGCCACAAGTAACGCCAGGCCGAGGATGGCGAAGACTGGGGCTGTCTCCTGAGATGCGCCGGGGCGGATTGCAAAGCCGTACGCGGCCCAAATCAAGAGCGACAATGACGCCCAGGTCGCGCAGACGGCCCGAACCTGGTTCTTGAGCATGAAGAGCTCAATTGGGCGATAGAGGCCCTGAGCCTTCAGCGCTGACGCCACACACGCTGCGCTGACCAGTGCCAAGCCAAATGCGTTGCCCTGTTCCCCCCCGGTCTGCCCGTTCTGGAACCGGTCCATAAACGTGACGACGACGCTCGCAAGCAAAATCGTCACGATATCGGCACAGAGCGCAACGTGTTCGATCCGGTCATAACGCAGGGGCCATTTGTGCCGGGATACCAACGGCTCAAGGCTGACACGAGCCGTATCGTTTTGATCGGGGAAGTGTCGGTTCACGAAGTTCATGGCGTGGTACTCGAAACAGGTATTTAATATATTATTAACTGATTGAATATATCAAGTTAAAATAACGATCATTTATATCGCGCGCCGCATCGCTTGGGTTCGAATCTAGCGCATGTGCTCCGTCGTCCGCATGTCGAGCGGAAACCCTTTGGTGTTATCGCGCTGTCCCGCGGCCCGATACTCGGTTCGGCGGAGGGAGGTCCGTTCCGGTGGATGGAACCCGAACTTCCTTGCTCATGCTCTGAAGGGCAGCTGAATCCCGCTCGGTGGTCAGTTTGTCCACCAAGCCCTTCCCGTCCGCCGACGCCGATTGATAGGCGGCGTTAAGAGCGGGGCGGAGACTGGGCTGTTTGGCAAGGACAATCCTGACGTCACGCTGCACCAGTTCACGCAGCTCAACCTCGCTTGCGGCCGAGACCTCGCCGAGAGCGACAGTGAGTCTCAGCGGAAACAAGGCCAACTCGTTTGGTGCTGTGTAGTACGAAAGTTTCAGCAAGGCCGCGACATCATATTCGGCTGATCTCTGCTCTCTCGAGAGAGCCGCAAGCATAAGCCAAAGATCACCTCGTAGCGGCGAGTACTGCAGTGCCTGCGCCAATGCGGTCGGCGTGGCCGGGGCGACTTTGATCTCCGGCCTCGACGCTGCCGCTTCATTGGCGTTGAGCTGCGGCGCAGGTGCGAGCCCCCCGGGACGCAAGTCGCCGTCAGCGCGAAGTGAGCTCGGAAGGAGCGCCCTTAGAATGACTTGGCGTGCCGCTTGGCTGGCGGCCGCTTCGATCGGCAAACCACCCGGATTCCGTTGCTGAGCGAGCAGCCAGACCGTTTGCGCGATCAGGGCGACTGCGAAGCAGCCCAATCCAATACGCATCGTCGCCGTGCCAATCTCATAAGTGCGTGTTGGAGCACATGTCGGACCTCGACTATCCGGTTCACTTACAGGTCGCGTTGATTGCGACGGCAAGGCGGCAGTGCCTGTATCACGTTGACTTTGAGCGACCGCCAGTCCGAACATGGCGGCGGCGAGCAGCGATGCGTCGAACTCGAGAATGCCGTCCTCGACCAAGGCCAGCATGGCTAGTGCAGCCGCAGCGCCGGAACCGATGGCCGCGTAGACGTAGTCACGCCTTCGCCGCAGAGAGCATCTGAGCAAAGCCGCGGCGCCAAGTACCGCAACCGTCAACACGCCATACAGAAAGGGGCGGCCCATTTCGATTGCGATGGCAGCGGCAGCCGTCGGGCGCTCTGGCGACACCGGCGCGCCGATATCGCGATGGATCGGCAGCAGTGCCACGTACGTTCCTGCACCGGTCCCGGCTTGGCGGGTGTTTTGCAGCATTCGTTCAGTCGCCGTCGGGGGATGCGCGGATAGGGCGATCGTGAGATCGGTATTCTGCCTCACCGGCAGCAGGGTGAACGCCGCCAGAAAGAGAATTGCAGCCGTCGCAAGCACGCTAGCCATTCCCCAAGGACCATAGAACCAGTTCTGGATCGCGAATGCGGCGAGAACGATTCCCACTCCGAGCAGTGCAGCTATGGCAGTTCTCGTCGAGTCCTCCCTGGCAAGGATCGCCGACAGGCAGAGCAACGTCGCCAGGAGTGCGAACGACAGGGTCGTCGCCAGCTGAAATGAGATTTTCTTGGCCCGGCGGCGTTCCTCGAACGCACGGGCCGTCATCGCCGCAGACAGCACCAGGCCGAGCACTGCCGGTACTGCACCGGCCACGACTGGCAAGGGAGTATCGCCGGGCGAGAGAAAGTCCGCTCCCATCGCCTGTCGCATTAGCAAGTACGCACTGACGATCGTTGCGAACGAGACTAGCATGGTGAGGAGCTGCCAAGCACGCTGTCTATCCAGCGCGACAACGGTCGCGACGAGCGCGAGGGCAACAGCCGTACTGTAATGCACGAATGCCCGCATGGTTGCGCCGATGTCCACCGTGAGCCGTTCAGCAAGGGGGATGTTCAAGGCGGCAGATGCGGTGGCCCATATCGGATTGCCGGAGCCGTGGATAGGAATTGGGACAAGTTGAATAGTCATGTAGATCGCCGGTACAACGAGAATGACGAGGGGAAAGAGCAGTAACCGCCGTACCAGGCGAACGATTGCGGAGGATGAGGTGAAAACTGCGGTTGCAAGCACCCCGATCGCGAGAAGTGCAGAGCATAGAGCTCGCGCTTGTGGGATCTCGGGCATTGCAAAACCCACGGCAACGGACACCAGGAGTGCCACCATCAGGAACCTGTCGAGCATACAACGTCACCTCAGGGGTTGGCGTTTCTCCGAAGGCTCGGGCACAGCAGACTCTTCGACGACAAATCAGCAGGTCGTATGGCGACAGGCCGCTCAGGAGCTCGAAAGACCATAGCGTATATAGTGACTGTCATCGTAATAATCGCTTCGGTGGGTGTCGTATCGCGCCATCGCCTTGATGTCAGTCTTGTTCAGTACTGCGCCGATCAGCGAGTCCGAGATCGTCGGGGCGGTGTGCAGTGCATGCTGCACGACGTCGATCTTGGTGCGTCCCCACTCGACGACGAGAACGTAACAATCGATCAGGGGAGCTGTTACCCGTACGTCGACAAGCGGACTCAGCGGCGGAAGATCGACAATGACGTAGTCATAGCTTTGTCGCAGGCGATCAAAGAGTTTGCATATCGACCCGTCGGACAGAAGTTCGCTTGAGTGAAGCACTCGGCCGCGCTGAACGGCCGGAAGGACGGCAAGAGTCGTGTTCGGATCCCGCCATACGACCTCATCGAGTGAGCGATCGCCTTTCATGACTTCAATAATGCCATCCAAAGCCTTGGGGACGAGACGGGCCGAGAGCGATGGATTCCGCAGATCGCAGTCGACTATGATCACCTTCTTCCCGCTGTGCCCGATAAGTTGCGCCACGGAAGCGGCAATCGTGGTCTTGCCCTCATTTGGGAGGGCCGAAGTTACGCCAATCACCTGGTTGGGGGTCTTCGCCGGGCTATGGTCGATCGCAATCTTAATCGATCGGATGGCCTCAGTGTACCGAGAGAGAGGCATGCCCACGACGGCGCGATGGATGTCCGGAGCGCTCGAAAGTATTCGT
The DNA here is from genome assembly GCF_004114535.1 of Bradyrhizobium nanningense. GTDB lineage: Bacteria > Pseudomonadota > Alphaproteobacteria > Rhizobiales > Xanthobacteraceae > Bradyrhizobium > Bradyrhizobium nanningense. The sequence goes on along the minus strand of NZ_LBJC01000015.1, from coordinate 51,593 downwards.
TGGTTCGAGTCTTCCTGCGTCTGTTGCGGCCGAGCTGCCGACCTCTGCTGCCTGGGCAAACTCAGGATCGGCACGAGGGATAGGCACGGCAGGTCCAGCGCTGCCTCAAGCTGGGAAGACGTGCGGAAAACGCGATCCATTACGTCCCGCACGAAACCGAGGAGCAGTCCCAGCGCGAGCCCTCCCAGAAGTCCGACGCTCAGCACCACCTTGGCTTTCGGTTTGCTCTTGGTTTGAGCGGCAGAAGCGGGGAAGATGACCCGGGTTTCCGAGATCGGGAAGCTTTCCTGCTGGGCCGAGCCCATGTACTGCTGAAGGAAAGTGTCGTACAGACCCCGTAAGCTCTTGGCCCGACTCTCAAGATCTCTTATCGTCAGCTCTGCCGAGTTTGTGAGGCGCGACTGCGCAATGGCCACAGAGAGACGTTTTTCGATCTCCTGCTGCCGCTGCTTTGCAAGTTCGGCTTCGCTGCGGCTGATCTCGGAGAGTCTCTTAACCTCGTCCAGAATGGAGACGCGAAACTCACGCAGCCTGTTTCGGATGTTGACAACCGCCAGATGATCTCGACCGACGCGGGCGGATAACTCGGCCTCGCGCCTGGCAAGCTCGAGATATTGCTGGCGTAGCGACGTAATGATCGGACTGTTCATCGCGTCGGAGCCTATGGCATCCAGATTGCCGATCGAGGATGGTTTGGCCGGATCGACGGCAAGGAGAGCTTCGTAACGCGACAGCTTGGCCGTGGCTTCTGAACTCTGTGCGCGCGCGGTAGCCAGCCGCGTGTTGAGTTCGGTGATCTGCTGCTCGTCGATCGGCTTTCCTCCGGACGAAACGATGTTGTTTTGAGATTTATAAGCCTCGACTGCACGTTCAGCGGTCAGCGCCTCCTCACCGAGGTTTCGCAGTCGTTCCCGCAGCCAGCTCGTTGCAGTTCGAGTGGCTTCAAATTTCGCCTCGAGCTGGTCGTTGATGTAGGCTTTGGCAATTGCGTTCGCGATGTCCGCCGCCAGCGCTGGGTCGCTCGAGGTGAACGCGATTTCAATAACGTGACTGTAGCCAACTCGGCCGGCAGATAGGCGATCCAGAAAGTTCGCAATTGTGGCTTCCGAGGGCTGCTCTGGCGGAGTAGGTTGCGCACCTTGTGATGGAGCGGACCTCCACCTTCGAAGCAGGCCCAGTAACCAGGATTGCAGCGGCCGTACCTCCTTGAAGTCAGGGTGATCGGCCAACGTCAACTGCTTGATCACAGCCGCAGCAGTCGCCTGCGACTTGATGATCTGCAGCTGCGTTTCGATTTGGGTAACGTCGACGGTTGGTTCGGATAGAAGCGATTGCTTCTGGAGGAACTGCGCCCTTGGATTTTCGAACAGGACCTGAACCTGCGCGGTATAGGCCGGTGAGACCAATCGTAAGTATATGAGGCTGGCGGCACTTGCGAGGAGAGTGGCGAAAATGATGACGAGGTACTGTCGCCGTATAAACACGAGCGCCAATTTAATGAGCTCGCCGATGCCCGCGGCGTTTTGTCGATCCGGCTGCATTTGTGCGGCGGAGGGGAGACGTGCCCCGTCGGTCTGGAGCGTATTGGTCTGAAGCATCGGACAATTCTCTCGACTGTCGACAATCGCGCGGGAGCAGCCCGTGGCCGCGTATTGGCGCCACGGGCTGATTTAAAATAATATATCAGATAAAATTTGTATTGCCAATTAAATCCGGCTCAGGCATTAATTGCCGAATAATTAATTTGAATGACGGAAGGGCCTGGCGTCCGATTAACTCCTGACATTTGTCGCGACCAGAGCGAGGCCGAACTGGTTCGGCCGGAGTGCTCGATGCGCGGTGCATTGAGAGGATCAGGTCGACCGCCCGGGCGATAGCGCTGCGTATCGGAGCGTGCAGTCATGCTGGAAGTGCGAAGTTTGGCGATTCCGGACGTCAAGATAGTCCGATCGAAGCGCTTTTCCGATATGCGGGGCTATTTCTGCGAGACGTTTCGCCGCTCTGCCTTTGCCGAAGAAGGAATTTCTCACGACTTTATCCAGGACAATCAGTCCTGCTCGGAGCGGGTGGGGACGGTTCGCGGATTGCACTTCCAGAGGCCTCCGTTCGCACAGGCCAAGCTCGTCCGCGTGTTAAGGGGCGCGATCCTTGATGTGGTGCTCGATCTTCGGAGGCGATCGCCGACATTCGGCAAGCACGTTTCGGTGAAACTGGATAGCGAGAGTGACGAGCAGCTGCTCGTTCCAAAAGGGTTCGCTCACGGCTTCTGTACGCTCGAGCCTCAAACCACGGTCTTTTATAAGGTCGATGAGGTCTATTCGCCGGACCACGATGGCGGCGTCTATTGGGCGGATCCGGAGTTGGCGATCGAGTGGCCGGTTAAGGCCTCGGAGGCGCAACTGTCGCCGAAGGATCGAGCACTTCCGTCCTTCAATCAACTCGCTTCAGTGTTTGAATAGAGGGCGTGTCATGCGTGTCCTGGTGACGGGTGGAGCGGGATTTATCGGGTCTGCGGTCTGTCGCCAATTGGTCTTGGAAGCTGAGGCCTCGGTGGTCAATGTCGACAAGTTGACCTATGCGGCCAATTTGGCCTCGCTGGCATCAATCGACGGCACCAGCCGTTATCGATTTGAGCAGCACGACATCTGCGATCACGAGGCGGTCACTCGTCTATTCTACGAATGGGAGCCGAGCGCAGTCATCCACTTGGCGGCAGAGAGCCACGTCGATCGATCGATTACCGGCTCGGCAGCGTTCATCAGCACCAACATCGTCGGCACCTATACTCTGCTGGAAGCAGCCAGGCGATATTACGACGGGCTTTCGAGCCAGAAACAGAGACAGTTCAGGTTCATTCACGTGTCGACGGACGAGGTCTACGGTTCATTGGGGCCGGTCGACTGCTTCCGGGAAGACACCCCTTACCGGCCGAGTTCACCCTATTCGGCGAGCAAGGCCGCCTCGGACCACCTCGCGCTCGCCTGGCATAGGACCTATGGCTTGCCGGTGATCGTGTCGAACTGTTCGAACAATTACGGACCGTTCCAATTCCCGGAAAAGCTCATTCCTCTGACGATTCTCAACGCGATTGAGTACAAATCGCTGCCCGTCTATGGCGACGGCAGCAATGTGCGCGATTGGCTTCATGTCGACGATCACGCAGCCGGCCTGATCCGGCTGCTATTCGAGGGCAGAGCCGGCGAGAAGTACAATTTCGGAGGCGATAGCGAACGCTCGAACCTGGAAGTCGTCACCCGGATCTGTGACGTGCTTGATCGTTTACGTCCGGGGCCGGCAGCCAGGCGATCGTTGATCTCGTTTGTGTCGGACCGCCCGGGACACGACGCGCGCTACGCGATCGATGCGTCCAAAGCTCGCAGCGAGCTGGGATGGAAGCCGACCCGAAGCTTCGAACAAGGTCTCGCCGACACGGTGGAATGGTATCTGGCCAGCGGCACCTGGTGGGCGCGGGCTCGCAATATGGTCTACGACGGTTCGCGTCTTGGCCTCCCGGCCACCCGACACTGAGGTTGCCAATGATCGAACAACCGATCCTGATTGCTGGTCGAAGTGGCCAATTGGGCAGTTGCCTTCATGATCTCGCTGCGCTTAGCGGCGTGTCTGCGGTCGCGCTCGGACGTGAGGAGCTCGATCTTGAGGTCCGCGAGGGGGTCGACAGAACGATCGCCTCGATCGCCCCCTGCATGATCATCAATGCCGCGGCCTATACGGCTGTGGATCAAGCTGAATCCGAGGCCGGAAAAGCCTTCAGTATCAACCGCGATGGTGCGGCTGCGTTAGCGGATGTCGCATGGCAGAGAAACATTCCATTTGTGCATGTGTCGACCGATTATGTCTTTGACGGTGCTAAACGCGAGGCTTACGACGAGGCCGACGTGCCAGCGCCGTTGAACACATATGGTGCATCAAAATTGGCCGGCGAGGCGGCCGTATTGGCGGCGCACCCTCTCGCGACCGTCGTCAGATCGTCTTGGATCTACAGCTCAACAGGCACCAACTTCGTTCGCACAATGTTGCGGCTGGCCGAAACGCATCCAATGGTAAGGGTCGTCTGCGACCAACACGGAAGCCCGACGTCGGCGGCGGAGCTGGCCGCAGCGCTCCTGAAGATTGCGAAGCGGTCGCTTGCCGATGATCGCCGCATCGCGGCAGGCATCTTTCATGTGGCCGGCCAGGGGACAACAAGCTGGCACGGCTTTGCCGAAGCAATCTTCGATGGCTTGTCCCGTCGTGGAGTGCGGCCGCCGGCGCTGGAAGCGATCACGACAGAGCAGTATCCCTGCGCCGCGCGCAGGCCTCTGAACTCGCGCCTGGATTCATCTAAAGCGGAGCGCGTGTTCGGAATTCGATTGCCGGCCTGGCGCCACTCTCTCGAAAGCTGTCTCGACCAACTTGTCGGAAAAGGAGACACCGATGCTGAAGGGAATCGTCCTGGCTGGCGGCAGCGGAACTCGGCTCTACCCGATCACGCGTGTGGTCAGCAAGCAGTTGCTGCCCATCTATGACAAGCCGATGATCTACTACCCGCTGTCGACGCTGATGCTGGCAGGAATCCGCGACATCCTGGTGATCACGACCCCGGCGGACCGGTCTCAATTTGAGCGATTGCTCGGCAATGGAAGCCAGTGGGGAATTCGGCTCAGCTATGCGGAACAGCCTCGTCCCGGCGGCTTGGCGGAAGCGTTCATCGTAGGTGCCGATTTCATCGGAACCGATCGGGTCGCAATGGTGCTCGGAGACAATATCTTCTTCGGCGGCGGCTTGCGCGAACTACTCGCAAGGGCCGCAGCCCGCGAGGAGGGGGCAACCGTGTTCGCGTATCACGTACGTGATCCGGAACGATACGGCGTGGTCACGTTCGACGACCTGGGCCGCCCACTTCGAATCGAGGAGAAACCGAAAGAGCCGACATCGAACTGGGCCATCACCGGTCTCTATTTCTTCGACAACCGGGTCGTGCGATATGCCCGCCGTGTCGAGCCGTCGCCGCGGGGAGAGCTCGAGATCACCGATCTGCAAATGCGCTATCTCGCGGCCGGCGCTCTCCACGTCGAGCGCATGGGACGGGGATTCGCATGGTTGGATACGGGCACGGTCGAGTCGCTTATCGATGCAGGGACCTTCGTACAGACGCTCGAAAAGCGGCAGGGCATGAAAGTGGCGTGTCTCGAGGAGGTCGCCTTCCGGCAGGGATTCATCAACGAACATCAGCTCCGCGGACTGATTCAGCCGCTGGAGAAGAGCGGATACGGCAGGTATCTCAATGAAATCCTGCGGTTGCCTGAGGCTCGTTCCGGCGCCGCAATCGAGGTCTGATCTGTGATTTAAATTTGCTTTCATTTAATTAATTGACCGATGCCGCTCTTTTAAATTAAATACTAAACTTGCGAAATTTGAGGCTGGCCATGTTAAATCAGAAGGCGAGCGTCTTTTATCGAGCAGCAAGGCTTCTCCTCGCGGAAGAGGGTGATTTCGCCCAGATAAATGCGGGCTTGCCGGATGCGCCGCCCTGGAAAGCGACCTGGAGCAGAGACGCTGCTTGGTTGTGGGGGACGGCAGGCACGCTGACGCGCCCCGACGGCATCGGCTCGCTGCTGTCTTCCGGCGCCGATCCGCAAGCGTTGGTCGCGCCATCTCGTTCGCGCGCCGGTGCGACGCATTGGATCAATTCGAGCGGCGGCTATTGGAATATGGCCGCGAACTGGAGTGCGGGCATTCCAAACGCCGCGTCGGGCGCCGTCATCGACGCGCCAGGATCCTATGTTGTCACGACCAGAGCCAATGTCGATGTAGGCAGTTTGTTCGTTGATGCAGGCGTGACGATCGCGCTCGGGCGGGAATCGTCGTTCGTCGTGGAAACTGACGCCATCAACAACGGGAGCATCAAGCTCGGATCGTCTGGCGGCCATGGAGCTGCCACAGCGGATTTTAAAGGCGATGTCCGCGGGTCGGGCGCCTTCGCGATCTCGGACAGATCGTCGCTGGAGATCGGAGGCGCGGTCTCCGGGCAGTTCGTGAACGGTTCGTTTGACGGAATAACCGTCTCGTTCGAGACGGAGGTCGGCACCCTGATCCTCGATCACTCCGCCCAATTCCACGGCCTGATCGGAAGTTCGTCGCCGGATCGAGCGCTTTCGGATGGCAACCTGATTGACCTCAAGGATTTCGCCTTCACGGCGACGATGTCAGCGTCGGTTCACTACGACCAGAGCTCAAACATCAGCACGGTCGATTTCGGCAACGGGGCCGGCAATGTCACCCTGTTGTTTTCCGGGAACGATCCAAATTGGACCTTTGCAAGCGATGGGCTGGGCGGCACCATCGTTGCGGATCCGGTGACGAACCCGATCGTGCTGGAGAATCAGAAGCAAGGCACGTCGAAGAGCATTTGGCAGATCAGCCCGGGTGAAGACTCGACGAACATCCAAGGGTTCACCACGGCGATAAGTACCAATGTTGGCGGGGCCGTCCAATTCAAGATCAACAACCAGACCGGCGCTCCCAATTATCACATCGATATCTACCGGCTTGGCTATTATGGCGGCAACGGTGCGAGGCTGATTACGAGCCTGCAGCATCAGGCTGCTGCCTCCGTGGTGCAGCCGGCGCCCTTGAAGGACGCGTCGACCGGGCTCGTCGACGCCGGCAATTGGAGCGTGACCGACTCGTGGAGCGTGCCGACCGACGCGGTTTCTGGCGTGTACATCGCCAACGTCATCGACGGAACGCAGGTGTTTCAAATTCCATTTGTGGTCCGCAATGACGCGTCGCAGAGCGCAATCGTGTTTCAGACGGCCGATCAGACATGGCAGGCCTATAACCCCTGGGGCGGAGCCAATCTCTACACCGGCAACGGACCCGGCGTGAACGGTTCCGCTTATGCTGTAAGCTACAATCGTCCCATTACGACTCGTGACGGCGGGCTCGAGGGCTCCTCGAACGACATGGTATTCTCCGCCGAATATCCGGCGATCTACTGGCTCGAGCAGAATGGATACGATGTTTCCTACATCTCGGGTGTTGATGCGGCCGCAAACGGATCGCTGCTGCTCAATCATCAGATCTACATGGATGTGGGGCACGACGAATACTGGACCGACAGCCAGTTTGCCAACGTCCAAGCCGCCGGCCATGCCGGTGTCAATCTGACGTTTCTGAGCGGCAATGAGGTGTTTTGGCAGACCCGGCTGGCAGCCAGCATTGATCCCAGTCACACGGCCAATCGGACCTTGATCTCGTACAAGGACACCCATGCCAACCAATTAATCGACCCGACAGGAACGGCGACGGGAACGTTCATGGACGCGCGCTTTGCGTCGACCGGAGGCATGTCAGGCATCCCCTCCAACGCGCTGACCGGAACGGTCTTCCAGGTGGACGGGGATTCCTACGGCACGATCAAGATCCCATACGGAATGACCCAGTTGAGACTCTGGCGCAACGCGCCGATTGCCGGGACTGCCCAGGGCCAGACTGCGTCCCTGACCCCGAACCTGCTCGGCTATGAATGGAATGCGTCACCGGATAACGGCTTCCGCCCGGCTGGTCTGGTAGATGTCTCCTCGACCACTCTGCAAACCACAAAATACCTGTTGGATTACGGCAACACGACCGGCAACGGTACAGCCACTCACAATCTGGTCGAGTTTCGGGATCCGGTGAGTGGTGCTCTTGTCTTCGGGGCGGGCACTGTATTCTGGTCCTGGGGCCTTTCATCGGATCACGACCAGTACAACATAGCCCCGCAGACGTCGACTGATCGGAATGTTCAACAGGCCATGGTCAACCTGTTCGCTGACATGGGCGTGCAGCCCGCAACGCTGCAGGCCAGCCTGGTGATTGCCGCCCAATCGACCGATCACACGCCGCCGACCTCCACGGTCACCAATCTCTCCGCCGCAAGCGTTGTGGAGGGCCAGTCCATCACCGTGACCGGAACGGCGAGCGATTCTGGCGGAGTCATCGGTGGTGTTGAGGTGTCATCCGACGGCGGCAACACCTGGCATCCGGCCAGCAGCACCGTCGGCGCTGCCAATGTCACCTGGACATATACGTTTGCTGCGGGCGCGCCGGGACAATTGAAGATCCGGAGCAGAGCGGTCGACGATAATTTGAATCTCGAAGTCCCAGGCGCGGGCGTTGCTTACACGGTGACCCCTTCCTCGAACCTGACGATCTTCAGTCCCACGGACACGCCTGCGGTCGTCAACACTCCAGACAGCGCTGCTGTGGAGTTGGGAGTCAAGTTCGTTGCCGCCATCTCCGGCGATATCACCGGCATCCGGTTCTACAAGAGCACCCAGAACACGGGAACGCACCTCGGCGATCTCTGGACGGCAAACGGGACGCTGCTCGCAAGCGCGACATTCACCAACGAGACGGGAAGCGGCTGGCAACAGGTCAATTTCACCACGCCGGTCCATATACAGGCCGGGGTGACCTACATCGCCTCGTATCACACCAACACCGGCCACTATTCGACGACCGATTTCTATTTCGACAACCCAGGTCATACCAACGGCTCTTTGACAGCGACGGGGAACGGCCTGAACGGCGTCTACGCTTACGGCACGGGACCGATCTTCCCGTCCTCCATCTCGATGGCAAAGGGTGACAACTACTGGGTCGATGTTGTCTTCAAGGATACGAGCCAGCTGCCGCAGGCCAACAATGACAGCGGGTTCACGGTCACGCAGAACGGTGTGCTGAATATCCCGGCATCGGCGCTCCTCGCCAATGATACGGATCCAGCCGGTCTGTCCTTTTCGATCAGTGGCGTAAGCAATCCGGCTAACGGCACCGTAAGCTACAATGTCCAAACCCAGACGGTGACATTCAGTCCAGCCGCCAATTACGCGGGAGCGGCACAATTCGCTTACACGATCACGGACTCCGCGGGCGCCAGCGGAACGGGCCAGGTCTTCCTCAATGTCAACTATCCGCTATCCGCCCAGAGCCTGTTCGGCACCAACGACACACCGAGCGTTGTCAACTCGGGTGACACAAGCTCGGTCGAGGTGGGCCTCAAGTTCAGCGCATCGGCCGGCGGGACTATAACGGGGCTGCGCTTCTACAAGGGCTCGCTGAACACAGGTACCCACGTCGCGCATCTCTGGAGTTCGACGGGAGCGTTGCTCGGCACCGCGACCTTCGCGGGCGAGACCGCCAGCGGTTGGCAGCAGGTCAGTTTCTCGAGCCCGATAGCCATTACCGCGGGCACGACATATGTCGCTTCCTATCACACCAACGGCAATTATTCGGACACTCAGAACTATTTCACCACGTCAATCTCCAATGGCCAGCTGAGCGCCCCCGCCACGGGAAATGGCGTGTATGGCTACGGAACCGGAGCCATATTCCCAACCAACGTCTTCAAGGCAACGAACTACTTCGTCGACGTGATTTTCAACGGATCCGCGGGTACCAACACGCCGCCGACGGCGGTTGCCGACACCGGCGACGCCACCGAGAAGGGCGGAGTCAACAACAGCACCGGCGGTTCGTCTGCCACGGGAAACGTGCTGACCAACGACACTGATCCAGACGCCGGCGACACCAAGGCCGTGACTGCGGTCAGCTTCGGTTCGACCTCCGGCACGCTAGGTTCCGCTCTGAACGGCGCGCATGGAAGTCTTGTGCTCAACGCGTCAGGCGCCTTCACCTATACGATCAATGAGACGGATGCTGCCGTGCAAGCCCTGCGGCTTGCGTCCAACACGCTGACGGAAGTCTTCAATTACACAATGCGTGATGCCGCCGGCGCGACATCCTCGACAACGCTCACGATCACCATTCACGGTGCCAATGATGCACCGGTACTGGCGATCCAGACCGGCAACCAGACCGCAACGGTGGGTTCGGCCTTCTCGCTGACGCTGCCGGCCGGCACCTTCACCGACGTCGATTCCGGAGACACACTCACCTACACGGCAACTGCGGCCGACGGCTCCGCGCTTCCTGCCTGGTTGGCTTTCAACGGTTCGACCCGAACCTTCAGCGGTACACCATCGTCGGCCGATGCCGGCACGCTCAGCGTGAAGACGACCGCGACCGATCTCGGTAGTCTTGCTGCAAGCGAAACGTTCAATATCACGGTAACGACGACCCCGAACACGCCGCCAACAGCGGTTGCCGACACCGGCGACGCCACCGAGAAGGGCGGAGTCAACAACAGCACCGGCGGTTCGTCTGCCACGGGAAACGTGCTGACCAACGACACTGATCCAGACGCCGGCGACACCAAGGCCGTGACTTCGGTCAGCTTCGGTTCGAGCTCCGGCACGCTCGGCTCCGCTTTGAACGGCGCGCATGGAAGTCTCGTGCTCAACACGTCAGGCGCCTTCACCTATACGATCAATGAGACGGATGCTGCCGTGCAAGCCCTGCGGCTTGCGTCCAACACGCTGACGGAAGTCTTCAATTACACAATGCGTGATGCCGCCGGCGCGACATCCTCGACAACGCTCACGATCACCATCCACGGTGCCAATGATGCACCGGTACTGGCGATCCAGACCGGCAACCAGACCGCAACGGTGGGTTCGGCGTTCTCGCTGACGCTGCCGGCCGGCGCCTTCACCGACGTCGATTCCGGAGACACACTCACCTACACGGCAACTGCGGCCGACGGCTCCGCGCTTCCTGCCTGGTTGGCTTTCAACGGTTCGACCCGGACTTTCAGTGGCACGCCGACGTCGGCCGACGTCGGCACGCTCAGCGTGAAGACGACCGCGACCGATCTCGGCAGCCTCACAGCCAGCGAAACGTTCAATATCGCAGTGGGCACGGCCTCCGTCAGCTTGTTCTCTGCTTCCGATACGCCTTCGGTGCTGTCGACGTCCGACACATCTCAGGTCAATCTTGGCGTCAGATTTACGTCCTCGGCTGCCGGCACGATTACCGGGATCAAGTACTACAGGAGTGCGAACGATACCGGCACTCATACCGGCTCACTGTGGAGCAGCACGGGAACGCTGCTCGCGAGCGCAACCTTCTCCAACGAGAGCAGCAGCGGTTGGCAGACCCTCACATTCAGTAGCCCGGTATCGATTGCAGCCGGAACCACCTACGTCGCGAGCTTCCACAGCAACGGCCACTATGCCGATACGCCGAACTACTTCACCACCGCGCACACGAATGGCCCGCTCACGGCCTCCGCGACCACCAATGGTGTGTACACCTATGGAACAGGTAATCTGTTTCCGACGAGCACATTCAGTGCGACCAATTATTGGGTCGATGTCTTGTTCAGTAATTCAGCTGGCGGCACGAACCAGCCTCCGATCGCCAACAACGACAGCGGCTTCAACGCCACCCAAAACGTACCGCTCAGCATTTCCGGCTCGGCGCTTCTCGCAAACGATACCGATCCAAACGGGGACGCTCTGACAATCACGGGCGTCAGCGGGGCTGTCAACGGTACCGTCAGTTTCAGTGCTCAGAACAATACGGTGACGTTCACTCCCGCCAACGGATATACCGGGCCGGCGTCGTTCAACTACGCCATTTCCGATGGCCAGGGCGGTTCAGCAAGCGCGAGTGTGGGCGTAACCGTTTATGCGCCGTCGGCAACCACCGTGAGCCTGTTCAGCTCCAACCCAACGCCCAGCGTCGTCACCGTGAACGATCCGAATTCGGTAGAGCTTGGCATGAAATTCCAGGCGTCCACGTCGGGTGACATTGTCGGCCTGCGCTTCTACAAAGGGCCGTCCAACACCGGCCAGCATGTCGCCGATCTCTGGAGCAGCACAGGGACCCTGCTGGCCACTGCCACCTTCACCAACGAGACGGCGAGCGGCTGGCAACAGGTCAACTTCGCGACGCCGGTCACGATCGCCGCAGGGACGACCTATGTCGCCTCCTACCACACTGCGGGCAACTATTCGGACGATCCAAACCTGTTTGCCAATGCGGTGACGAACGGACCACTAACGGCCCCGTCATCGTCGTCGAGCGGGGGGAACGGCGTGTATGCATACGGATCCGGAAGCCTCTTCCCCACCAACACCTTCAGCGCGACGAGCTACGCAGTTGACGTCCTCTTCAGGCCGCAGCTCATAGCATAGGAGAATCGCAATGCATGCAGAACTCTATACTGACGGGATTGACGAGGTCACAATTGGCGGATCGATCGTGCGGGTGGACCTCGTCAGTCTCTCGCCCACGGAGCGCGACGCTAGCAACGCGCCCAGGAAGGTCTTTCGGCAAAGGCTGATCTTTTCCGCCGAGTCGTTCGCGAACTCTGTGGAAGTGATGCAGAACGCGCTCCAGGGCTTGGTCGACGCCGGCGTCGTCCAGCGCCCTCGCCCGAGGACGCCGGCCGCCGCGCCGCAGGCGAGCGCGCGGGTCGAGCCTGCCTCGTCAGTTTCAGACAATCCGCGATCTCCCAATGTCTCAAGCAACTTCCGTTGAAATCGAGAGGTTCGAAGCAGAACCGCCGTCGTCGGAGGGCGAGCCGCGTCGGGCTGCTCAAACCGCCCTTGAATGTCTGTCAAGGGTCGCTGCCCACCACGGTATCGATCTGCCGTCCGATCGGCTGCGGCACGCCTACGCGGTCGACGAAAGCGGCATCTCGACCGATCTCTTGCTGCGCATGGCTCATGAGGCGGGCCTTCGCGCCTGCACGGCGCAGCTCGATTGGAAGGCCATATGCCAGCTCGGCGAAGCCTATCCAGCCCTTGTTCAGCTCTCGAACCTGAACTGGGTGGTCGTGCTCGGAGCCGGGCCGGAATGCGACGCGGTAACGGTGTTCGATCCACTGGCCGAGCGGAACTCTGAGCACCTGCTGATCGATGCGGACCGCTTTTGCGCCAACTGGTCCGGAAAGGTCGTTCTATTCAAGCGCGAGAGCTCTCCATCGCGGGACCATAGGTCCTTTGGGCTGCGCTGGTTCATACCCGAAATGCTGCGGGAGTGGCGGCTCTTTTCCGACGTCGCAATTGCTGCGGTGTTCCTCTATGCGCTGGGGCTGACGCTTCCGATTTTCTTTCAGCTCGTCATCGACAAGGTTCTTGTCCACGAGAGCCTCACGACACTCTACGTGCTCTCGGGTGGCGCGATCCTAGCACTCTGCTTCGACGCCACCTTCAGCTTCTTGCGACGCTACCTGCTGCTCTATGCCACGAACAAGATCGACATCCGGGTCGCGACCAGGACGTTTCGGCATCTCTTGGGACTTCCGATAACCTTCTTCGAGCGCATCTCGGCCGGCGTCTTGGTGAAGCACATGCAGCAGGCCGGACGAATCCGCGAGTTCCTGACCGGCCGTCTGTTCCTGACGGCCCTAGACGCGTTGTCGCTGGTCGTCGTCCTGCCGATCCTCGCGCTCTACAGTATCAAACTGACGTGTGTTGTTCTGACCTTCACGGCCGTTAGTGCGAGTGTGATCGCCATCTTGATGGGACCGTTCCGCCGGCGGCTCTACCAGCTGTATCAGGCCGAGGCCAGTCGCCAGGCCTTGATGGTCGAGACCGTGCATGGCATGCGCACCGTGAAGTCGCTGGCCATGGAGCCAAGCCAGAACAAGGCGTGGGACGATCGCTGCGCGCAATCGGTCTCGATGCGATTTGGCGTCGAAAAGATCTCGGCGGGCGCTCAGGCGCTGACCGGGTTCCTCGAGAAGATGATGACGCTTGGTATCGTGGCCTTGGGTGCGCTCGACGTCTTCGGCGGCGAGATGACGATCGGCGCACTGGTCGCCTTCAACATGCTGGCGGGACGGGTTTCGGGGCCGCTGGTGCAGATGGTGACCATGGTGCACGAATATCAAGAGATCGCGCTGGCCGTTAAGATGCTCGGCGAGGTCATGAACAGGGAGCTGGAACGGGACGGCCATCGCGAGGGCCTGCGGCCCGATTTCGCCGGGCAGATCGAGTTTGAAAACGTCACGTTTCGCTATGGCGAGGGAACGCCGGCGCTGGACGAGGTGTCGTTCTCGATCCCTTCCGGCTCGATCTTCGGAATTGTCGGCCGGAGCGGTTCGGGCAAGACGACGCTGACGCGGCTTATCGCGGGAATGTACCCGGTGCAGCAGGGATTGGTGCGCATCGACGGTCACGATTCGCGTGAGATCGACCTCGCGCACCTGCGGCGGAATCTCGGGATCGTGCTCCAGGACAACTTCCTATTCCGGGGCACAGTGCGCGAAAATATCGCCTGCGTGAGGCGCGACGCCCCGTTCGAGGAGGTCGTCCGGGCGGCTCAGCTCGCCGGCGCCGACGAATTTATTGAGCGGCTGCCGAGAGGGTTCGATACCATGCTCGAGGAGCAGGCATCAAACCTGTCTGGCGGACAAAAGCAGCGGCTTGCCATCGCGCGGGCCCTGATTGTCAACCCGCGTATCCTGATTCTCGATGAAGCCACGAGCGCGCTGGATTCCGAGAGCGAGACGATCATTCGGCGCAATCTGCGGCGAATCGCGGAGGGACGAACCGTCATTATCGTATCGCACCGGCTTTCGATGCTGTCGGACGCAAGCCAGATTTTGGTGATCGACCGTGGACGTATCGTCGATGTGGATCGGCATGACGCGCTGCTGTCGAAATGCACCTTCTACAGGCATCTCTGGAACCAGCAAACGAGGCAGGTCGCATGACCGCGGCTGAAAAGACCAGAGCTGAAGCAGCCCCGGGCAGATCCGGGCTTCCGTCCGATCGACGGACGAGACGCCGGCTCTTGAGCTCCGGGCCGACAGGGGCTCGCGTTGTCGCGCGATTTCAGTCCGACGCAGCCGAGATCGAGCAATTGACGCCACCGCGGCTGGGACGGATCACGCTCTATTGTGTCGTCGCCCTGATCGCTGCGGCGGTCACATTCGCATGCGTATCTCGCGTTGATATGATTGTGACTGCCCAGGGTAAGTTGATCACGACGAATCCCAATCTGGTCGTACAGCCGCTGGAAGCGTCGGTCATTCGGGAGATTCGGGTCAAGGCCGGCGATATCGTGAATCGCGGCGACGTGCTTGCGGTTCTCGATCCGACGTTCTCTCAGGCCGATCTTGCCCAACTGCGCGGCCGCCTGGCAGGCTTCGACGCCTCCATCGATCGGCTGCGAGCCGAGTTGGACGGCACGGATTATGGCGTCGATGAGACGGCGAATGCCGACCAAGCTCTGCAGAGAAAGGTATTCCTGCAGAGGAGGGCGGCTTACGACCTTCAGATCCAGAACTACGACGCGCAGATTGCGTCCGCACAGGCCAATCTCAAAACGGCGCAGAACGAGGAACTGGTCCTGGCTGAGCGGCTGGATACGATGCAGTCCATTGAAGCCATGCGGAATGCGTTGATGGCCAAAGAGGTCGGTTCAAGATTGAATTTCCTGCTGTCACGCGATGCGCGGTTGGAGGTCGAAAGCAACCTGGCGCGAGTTCGTGGCAGCATCGTCGACAACACGCATCGTCTGGACAAGGCCCGTGCAGACCAGAAGGTGTTCGCCGCCGAGTTTCGCCGCACTGCCTATCAGGAACTTGTAGAGACCTTGCCAAAGCGCGATGGCACGGCCGAAGAGCTCAAGAAGGCGGAGCTCCGCCGGCAACTGATCGTGCTGACTGCACCGGCGGATGCGGTGGTACTCGACATTGCCAATCGGACGGTAGGTTCGGTGGTCCGCGAGGCCGAGACGTTGTTTGTGCTGGTCCCGCGCGACGAGGCGCTCCGTGCGGAGGTCAATGTCGAGGGAAGGGATATCGGGCAGGTGGCGGTCGGGCAAGTCGTCCGAGTCAAGTTCGAGGCATTTCCATTTCAGAAGTACGGCACTGCGACTGGCGAGGTCGGCGTCATCAGCCGGGACTCATTCTCGCCAGACGCGAAAGCCGAAGGTGCGCGCCGGTCGTCAGCTCCCTATTATCGCGTACTGATCGATCTACGGGACGCGCACCTTCGGCTGCCGGCTGAACGAGTTCATTTGATACCCGGCATGGCGGTCACTGCCGAGATGAAGGTTGGACAGCGGACAGTGATTTCATATTTCCTCTATCCCCTGCTTCGCGGCTTGGATGAAAGCATCCGGGAGTACTGAGCCGGATTTACCATGGTGGACCGTCGATGATGATCAGTCCGAATTCTAGGGTGAAGCTCATAGTGCCCGCTCCAGTGCAGGAGCTGTCGCCAAACTCGCCTCTGGTGAACTACGCCCTTAGGGGGCTGGAACGCTGCTGGTTGCCGAAGGAGCGCCGTTGGTCCCACATTTATCACCTCGACGGGCGCGCCTCGCCAAACGAGTCGATAGCGCAGAGCGACGTGTTCTATACCCTCAATGTCCTGCTTGGAATGTCGCGGGTCGCGCACCTTCCAGCTGATATTGATCTTCCAGAGATATTCCATCGGAACGCCACGGATCTCACCGCGTTTCCCGTGCGCAAATATGCGTTCGGCATGGCTTTGTGGGCCGCCGCCGAACTCCGCCTTCCCATTCCGGATCGGGTAAGGTTCGCGCTGAAAGCGATTCTTTCGGATGAGTCGCAGTGGCGGGCGTTTCGGGCCCAGGACTTGGGTATGCTGCTGACGGGAGTCATCGCGCAGGCCAGGGCAGGCGAGAGGGAGTGGCTATGCTTCGCCGGCCCGCTCTACCGTTTCCTGAAGGAGCGTTTCCATAGCGAGTCTGGATTGTTTTTCGATGCGCCGGCCGGCTTCCGTCGGCGCTTTGCATCATTTGCGACGCAAACCTACCTTTCAATCGCCTGCTATCAATATGGCGAATTCACTGGAGATGTGTCCGCGCTCGTCATGGCCGACGCCTGTGTGCGCAATTTGATTGCGCTTCAGGGACCCCAGGGAGAATGGCCGTGGTTTTTCGATGCGATGAGTGGCCGCGTCCTCGATTTCTACGAAGTCTATTCGGTCCATCAGTATGGAATGGCGCCGGCCTTGCTGGAATGGGCCGAGCGTTTTGGACGACGGGGAGCGCGGGATGCCCTGGTCAAAGGATTCAACTGGGTGCTTGGCCACAACCAATTGGGCCGCACCATGCTCGTGCCGGAACTTAGCCTGACGATCCGTTCGCAGGTTCGCAAGAATGAACTGAAGACCAGGGCTCCGCGGATGTTGCGCGCGCTCAGAAACACTTGGCTCGAAAGTGGGGAGACGTTGGCCGACAGTGCCGACGTGGGAGTTCGACTCGAGTGCCGCAGCTACGAACTCGGATGGATCCTCTGGTCATTCGGCCGGCGTACCGATTTGCGGGATCTCAGTCACAACGCCGCTTTCGAACAGCCATCGTGCCTGCCCGGTGGTCAGTCCCAACACAACGGCAGCGGCATCAGTTAGCGATTCCAGACGACCGCGCCCTCTTTCCGAAGCAGGGCGAGCATCTTGGCCGTTCGATGGCTCCGAACTGCGCACAGAACGGCGATCGCTTTGAGGCGGGCGCTGATGCCATGGAGGCGACCGCTCGTCATAACGGTGATCGCGCCGACCACCGGTGATGCGAGGACGACCAAGGCCGTGGCGAACCAGCGCAGCTGCCAGCCGCGCGCGCCTTGTGCCATGTTGCGGTAGTGCGTGATCTGCCGATCCCACTTTGCATAGAGCTCCTGAAGAGAGCGCCGCGCAGGGTGAAACACGACCATCCCGGGGACGTAGCGAAATTCGCAGCCCGCACGGAGAGCCATTTGTCCCCATTGCATGTCTTCCGCGAACTGAATGCCCGGGAAAGGTCCGACCCTCGCAAAGTCGGCCCGGCGAACCGCGAGATTTGCCGTCACCGAGTAGCCGTGCCTGGTGACGTACAGGCGATTGCGAAAGCCGAAAACGCTTTCATAGGCCTCGATCGCGGTGAAACATCCTTCGACGGCGGGCCGGATGCGGACCTCTCCGCCGAGGATCGTCGCCTGCCCGACTTGCTGGAACGCGTTGTGTATCGCGGTCAGCCAGTCCGGATGAGCCCGGCAGTCCGCGTCCATAAAGGCGAGAATGTCACCTCTCGCATAGGCCGCGCCCGCGTTTCGCGCCGGACCCGGACCGGGATGCGGTTCGTACATCAACTTGGCGTCGGGATGGCCGGCCACGACGTCCATAGGGGGGATGGCCGAGCCGTTGTCCACCACGATGACCTCGAACAGGTCCCGGGACAGGGTCTGTGCATCCAGGCTTCGCAAGCAGGCTTCCAGAGCCGCCGCCTGGTTGAGATGGGGAATAATTACCGAAATCATTTCATCGGCCCCTATTTAATTGCCGTTTGGAACTTTGCGTATCCGCGGCGCGGCAGCGCTCATTTTTCGCTTGATTGAAGCACTGCATTTAATCCTTGCAATTAAATATTTGCCATTTATTATCGTTATTATAATCTTAAATACAACTTAGGCAAAGTTGCATTTTGGGAGGTCGATTCAAATGCGTGCATCGTTCTTGGCGTGCCCCATCGACCTCCTGACAATGGCGGAGACCGTAGAGTTGGCGCGCGGCGCCATGCGCAGCCGCGGCCGCCTGCAGCACGTGGCGCTAAACGTCGCCAAATTCGTCAAGATGCGATCCGATCCTGTGCTCGCGGCCGATGTCGCCAACAGTGATATTGTCGGCATAGACGGCATGGGGATTCTCTGGGGCGCTCGAGCAGTGGGGCTTCCGGCGAGGGCGCGAGTCGCCGGCGTCGATCTCCTGGCCGAACTACTCGCAGTATGTGCGCGGGAAGGCTTCAAACCGTATTTCCTGGGAGCTACCCAGGCCGTACTGCATTCGGCAATGCAACGCGCGCGCGAGAGGCATCCCTCACTTGCCTTCGCGGGCTGGCATGACGGCTACTTCAAACCCGAGCAGGAGAGTGACGTCGTTCGGGACATTCGCTCTAGCGGGGCCGACTGTCTCTTCATCGGCATGCCGACACCGCGGAAGGAACGCTTTCTGGCCGCTCACCGCGATGATCTCGGCGTACCCTTCATCATGGGCGTGGGCGGCGCGTTCGATATTCTTGCAGGTACGGTTCGACGCGCGCCTGCACTGGTTCAGAGGCTGGGCCTCGAGTGGTTGTACCGGATCTATCAAGAACCCGGGCGGATGTGGTGGCGATACGCCACGACGAACACGCTGTTTGCGAGCATCCTGGCGCAAGCGCTCGTCAAGCAAGCGATTCAGCATACGCTTGGCGCGCCGGGCTCCGTCCCTCCGGGCGCGAGCCGGATCGGAGGGTGAGACGTGCACAAGCATTTCTTTGTCCTCTTGGGGACTCGGCCCGAAGCAATCAAGCTCTTTCCGGTCATCAACCGACTCAAGGCCGAGAATAGCAAGGACATTTCCCTGACGATCTGTGCGACAGCACAGCATCGGCAGCTGCTTGATCAGGTCCTCAAGCTCGCCAAAGTGGTTCCGGATTTTGATCTGAACGTCATGACGGCCAATCAGACGCTGGATCATCTCACCGCTCGGCTGCTCGGAGAGGTCGGTGAGCTCCTCGAGAAAGTGAAGCCTACCAGGGTTATCGTCCAAGGCGACACAGCGACTGCCATGGCTGGCGCACTTGCGTCCTATTACCACCGGATACCGGTGTCTCACATCGAGGCCGGGCTGCGCAGTGGGGACATCTTTTCTCCTTGGCCGGAGGAGGTGAACCGCAAGATCGTCGGCTCAATCGCAGATCAACATTTTGCCCCAACAGAGCGCGCTGCGCGCGCGCTGCGCTCGGAAAACGTCTCGGATGATCGAATCCACGTCACTGGAAACACGGTGGTTGATGCTCTCATCCTCGCAAAAGCCATGGTCGAATCCGATCCGGGGCTCTCGGGCCGCTGGGACGGCATCAAGAAGCGCCACGGCAACCGGCGCATCATCCTGGTGACCTGCCACCGGCGGGAGAATTTCGGCGGCGGTGTGATCAACATCGTCAACGCCTTGGAAACGATCCTGTGCAGGGAAGACGTTGCCATGGTGCTGCCCGTGCATCCGAATCCGAATGTTCGCGACTTGTTTGCGTCCCGGTTGTCGGATCACCCGAGGGTCGTCCTCACTTCCCCCCAGGAATACACGGACTTCGTGAGCCTGCTCTCGCTGTCGCATCTGGTCTTGACGGATTCAGGTGGCGTCCAGGAGGAGGCCCCCACTTTCGGAAAGCCAGTCCTGGTGATGCGCGATACGACCGAGCGTCCCGAGGGGGTGGAAGCCGGGACGGCGCGTCTCGTCGGCGCGAACTACGACAAAATCGTTGCGGAGACATTTCGCCTGCTCGACGACGACGAGACTTATGCGGCCATGGCCCGTTCGCATAACCCGTTCGGTGACGGGCACGCGAGCGAGCGTATCGTGAAGGTGCTTCTCAATGCCTGAGTTCCAGAAGATCAATGTCGTTGGACTCGGTTATATCGGGCTGCCGACCGCGGCCCTCATTGCAAGCCGAGGAATGCAGGTGGTCGGTGTCGACACCAACGAGCGCATCGTCGATACCGTTGCATCCGGAAGAATTCACATCGCCGAGCCCGATCTCGATGGTCTCGTTTCCAAGGTCGTGTCGAGCGGCGCCCTGACGACATCCACCAAGCCGCAGCCGGCCGACGTCTTCATTATCGCGGTGCCGACGCCGATCGATCGCGAGAACCGTCCGGACTTGTCAAGTGTGAACGCCGCTGTCGACCAAATCGTCGACATCATTGCGCCCGGCAATCTCGTCATCCTCGAATCGACGTCGCCGATCGGCACCACCGAGGCGATCGCCAAGCGGATCATCGACCGCAGGCCAGATTTGCACATAGGCGTCAACGGCAAGGAAGACGCGGCGATTTACATCGCCTACTGCCCAGAACGCGTGTTGCCGGGCCGGATCCTGACCGAGCTCATCAACAACGACAGATGCATTGGGGGCATCACACCAACTTGTACGCGCCGTGCTCAACGATTCTACAAGATGTTCGTTCGCGGGGCCTGCGTCGGGACTACGGCGCGCACGGCCGAGTTGGTCAAGCTGACGGAAAACGCATTCCGCGACACCAACATAGCCTTTGCGAACGAACTCTCGCTGATTTGCGACAGGTTCGACATCAATGTCTGGGAAGTTATCGACATCGCCAACCGCCACCCCCGCGTCAACGTATTGCGGCCGGGACCTGGAGTAGGCGGGCACTGCATTGCGGTCGATCCCTGGTTCATCATCGACTCCGCGCCGGACCTCGCCCGGGTGATGCGGACCAGCCGCGAAGTCAACAACACCAAAACGCAGAAGATCATCGAACGTACCGAGGCGCTGATCGACGATCATCCCTACGCAAGCATCGCCTGCTGTGGATTGACGTTCAAGGCCAATGTCGACGATTTGCGCGAAAGTCCCGCCATGGAAATAGCCACGCATCTTGCGGCAAAGTATGGAGAACGGGTCAAGATCGTTGAGCCGAACCTTCGTCGTTTGCCGCCCCAGTTGGCCGATCATCGTGTCGCTTTCGTGAACATCGAGGAGGCTCTGCGCAGCTGCGAAATCGCGGTTCTCCTCGTCGATCATGACGAGTTCAAGATGGTACCCCTGTCGGAGCGTCGACATCTCGACGTCATAGATACGCGGGGCATCTGGCAGGACATGCCGGCACGGACCTAGTGCCCGGCGTGAGCTGATCGTCTGCGACGGAATGATTGGAAGCGTATTCTCTGGATGCATCGAGGTTAGCATGCGAGACAGTCAATTGGGGATCGGCGTTGTGGGCTACGGTTATTGGGGTCCCAATATCGTTCGCAATTTCTCGATCAATGCCGCCACCCGCGTCGTCGGCGTGAGCGACCTGAACCCAGGAAGGCTCGGCGCGGTAAAGCAGCTTTACCCGGGAGTGGAAACGACCAGGCGCTACGAAGATCTGCTGAAGGACGCCAGCATCGATGCAATCGCTATCGCGACGCCGGTGCATACGCATTACGAACTGGCACTTGCGGCGTTGAGGGCCGGAAAGCATGTACTGGTCGAAAAGCCGCTTGCGACGAGCTCCGAGCTCGTCACCCGCTTGATCGAGGAGGCGGATCGACGCGGGTTGACGCTGATGGTCGATCATACCTTCCTCTACACGCCGGCGGTCCAGAGAATCCGGGAGCTGCTGCTGAGTCGGGAAATTGGAGACATCTACTACTACGACAGCACGCGAGCGAGTCTCGGGTTGTTTCAAAAAGACGTAAATGTAATCTGGGACCTGGCGGTGCACGATATCTCGATTATCCACCATATCCTCGATAAGGACCCGATCGCCGTCTCGGCGACCGGGTCGTGCCACGTCGTCGGCTCGCCAGAGAATATGGCGCACATCACGCTGTTTTTTGCCGACGCGTGCGTCGCTCACGTCAGCGTCAATTGGCTCTCGCCCGTCAAGGTGCGCCAAACGTTTATCGGCGGCAGCAGGAAGATGATTGTCTACGACGATCTCGAGCCGACGGAGAAGATCAAGGTCTATGACAAGGGAATCACACTTGATGGGTCTCCCGAGGATGCGCATCAGTTCCGGATTGGCTACCGCGCCGGCGACATGTGGGCTCCGCATATCTCGCCAACGGAGGCACTGCAGACGGAGGTGGAGCATTTTGTCGATTGCGTACGCACCGGTGGCCAGCCGATTTCCAGCGGCGTCTCGGGACTTCGCGTGGTCGAAGTCTTGGAAGCGGCCTCGTGCTCGATCGCAAAACAGGGGGCGCCGGTATTGCTGCGAGAGCCTCACGGAATCCGGCAGCGCGCGAGAGCGATAGCATGAGGCGTGCGGCGACCTAGCTGACCCAATCGACATGGCAGACAGTGCAATGAGGTCCGTGCAGCGCTCGATCCTGTTCTCCGCGCTCGATCGTTACATCGGCCTGCTGCTGGTCTTTGTCGCGACCGCCGTGCTTGCCCGTTTGCTGTCGCCGGAGGAGTTTGGCATCTATGCCGTGGTTAACGCCATCACATCCATCATTGCCGCCTGTTTCCAGGAGTTTGCAGGCGCAAGCTATCTGATTCAGAAGCGCGAGTTGTCGCGTGCAAGCGTACAGACTACGTTCACGATTACCCTCGTGATCTCGGCGGCCACCGCCATCATGCTGTTCGTGTTTGCGCAGCCCATCGCGCATCTCTTCGAGCTGGACCGCTTGCGCCAAGGCATCGAGATTTCCGCGCTGAATTTTCTCTTGCTGCCGTTCTCCGGAACCATAGCCGCGTTATTCCGGCGTGAGATGCAGTTTGGAACACTGGCAGTCTGTAACCTTGCCGCAAGTACGACGATCGCTGTCGTTTCGATCGCTCTCGCGATGGCCCACTTCAGCTACATGGCACCGCTCTGGGGGGCGGTGGCTGGCAACGCGGTGTTGGCCGTGATGTTGCTCATATGGCGGAAAGATTTTGGTGCAATGCGTCCGTCCCTGGTCGATTGCCGGGAGATCGTCGGCTTTGGCCTCTATTCGGGCGCGGTGAGTGTTGTAAATGTGTTCTATGGCCTGGCACCGCAGCTGTTTCTGGCCAGAGTGCTCGACTTCACGGCCGTCGGTCTCTATAGCCGAGCCACTGCATCGACGCAGATATTCGACAAGCTGGTCACGCAAGTCATAAGTCCGGTCGTCATGCCCGCGGTTGTCGCGCAACGTAAAGCAGGGGGCGATCTCAAGGCCGTCTATCTGGAGGCCATTCAGTTGCTCTCCGCGGTGCAGTGGCCGTTCCTGGCCTTTATGGCAATCATGGCCCGACCAATCATTCTGATCTGGCTCGGTCCGACGTGGCTGGAGGTCGTCCCGCTCGTGCAGCTGCTCTGTATTGGCAATCTTGCGCTTTTCGCCGCCTGCCTGACCTACCCGGTGTTTGTTGCGGTCGGAAGGGTGCAGGATGCGCTGATCTCGTCCTTGATTTCGTTGCCCCCCTCGCTTCTGGTGATCTTCGGCGCATCATTTCTGGGCGTGCACGCCGTTGCGGCATCCGCGCTGGTGACGTTGCCATTTCAAGCAGCGGTGGCGTTTCATTTTCTTGGACGACATCTCGACCTTGGGATCCGCGAATTTGTACGCACCCTGCTCAGAAGCGGGGCCGTAACGGCTCTTGTGATTGCCGGCGTATCCATCTGTGCGGCGCTGACGGACGCTCAAGGACTTATGTCGCTTGCGCGCTTGGCGTCAGCCTTCTCCGTCGCTGTGCTTTGTTGGGGGCTGGGACTGGCGATAACCGGGCACCCGCTCTTGCAGCAGTTTCACTACGCCGCAGCCGGCTTGGCGAGAATGGTGCCGGGGCTGTGGCGTTCGCGGACGGCATCATAGCGGTTTCGGTGACATCATTCGGAGTTCGTACATGCCCATCGGAAAAGACGTCGAGCTTGGTCGCAGTGTTCGCATTCCTCACCCGGAGCTGGTCAATCTGTACGGCTGCACCGTTGGTGACGAGAGCGGGATCGGAACGTTCGTCGAAATTCAGGCGGGGGCAAAGATAGGTGCGCGCTGCAAGATATCCTCGCATAGCTTCATCTGCGAGGGCGTCACGATCGAGGACGAGGTGTTTATCGGTCATGGCGTGATGTTTACAAATGACAAGCATCCGAGGGCAACGACGGCGGCGGGCCGTCCTCAGCAAGCTTCGGATTGGACGCTGCAGCGCACTCACGTCAAGAGGGGCGCTTCCATCGGCTCCAACGCTACCATCTTGTGCGGTGTAACAATCGGTGCGGGGGCATTCGTCGGCGCGGGCTCGGTTGTGACGAAGGATGTTCCAGCGGGCGCCACCGTCGCGGGAGTGCCGGCTCGGACCCTGTCCCGAGCGGGCGCTATGGCCACAGCCGATCATGCCTTCGTCAGCGACGCCTCGCAGGTCAAATCAAATTAATCACCATTTAATTTCTGAAAAAATAGCCTTGATTTAAAAATATAATTCGAGTTAATTCTTTATATATGGTTGACCAATTTCAAGGTGTTGAATCTTGATACCTTTCCTGGATCTGAAAACCCAATATCTTCAAATCAAGCCGGAAATCGACGCCGCGGTGGCAAGAGTCATCCGCAGCGGGCATTTTGTGCTCGGGCCGGAGGTGGCAGCCTTCGAGGGTCGCTTTGCGGAATATTGCCGGACTTCGCATTGTCTCGCAGTGAATAGTGGGACCTCTGCGCTCCACCTTGCGCTGCTGGCAGCGGGCATCGGACCCGGTGATGAAGTCATCACAGTGTCGATGACCTTTGTGGCGACAACCGCCGCCATTCTCTACAGCGGCGCCAAACCGGTTTTTGTCGACGTTGACCCGGTCACCTGGACGATGGATCCCGGTCTGATCGAAGCTGCGATAACACCTCGAACCAGAGCCATCCTGCCGGTTCACCTCCATGGATTGATGGCCGACATGGATTCCATCATGTCGATTGCGCGGCGTTACGGCCTGGTCGTCATTGAAGATGCCGCGCAGGCGCATGGCGCGGAATACCGGGGACGCCGCGCCGGCTCGATCGGAGATCTGGGATGCTTCAGCTTCTACCCGGGCAAGAATCTCGGGGCGTTCGGCGAGGGTGGCGCCGTCGTAACCGATCGGCCTGAATTCGCACGCCGAGTGTCGCTGCTGCGAGACTGGGGGCAGGAGGCGAAATACGACCACGTCATTGCCGGATACAATTATCGCATGGACGAGATCCAGGGCGCGGTACTGAATGTCAAGTTGGACTACATCGAGCGTTGGACCGAGGCCCGCCGATCGTTGGCAGAAAGATACAACGAACTGCTTTCCGCGCTCCCATCCGCGTGTCCGCGGCCGCCCTCGCACTCGCGTCACGTGTATCATGTCTATTCGGTCAGATTGCAGCGGCGTGACGATGCGCTCACATTGTTGCGGGAGGCCGGCATCGGAGCAGGAATTCACTATCCCATTCCGGTGCACCTGCAGAAAGCCTACGCAGAACTCGGTTATCAGGCCGGCGATCTTCCGGTAACCGAGATGCTTGCGAACGAATTTCTCTCCCTTCCCATTTATCCGGAGTTGCTGCCGGACCAGGCGACCGCAGTTGTCTCCACTTTGAGGAACGCCGGGGCATTGCGATCCAGCGAAGCCGTCAGCAACCAAACGCAGCCGTCACAAAGCTTCACAACAAGGTCCTGCAAGAGGAGGGCGTCTTGATTGAGCTCAAGGGAAAGCGCGTTCTTGTCACGGGCGGGGCAGGGTTCATCGGCTCCCACATCGTTGATCTGCTCTGCGAAGAGGGGGGCATCGAGATCGTTGCCCTCGACAACATGGTCAGGGGCCGGCCGGAAAATCTCCGGCGCGCGCTCGGGCGTGGACCGGTGAGACTGGTTCACGGCGACATACGCGATCGCAAGCTGATGGAAGCCCTGGTGAAGGCCGCCGATATCGTCTTTCACCAGGCCGCTCTCCGCATCACTCATTGCGCGGCAGAGCCGCGTCTGGCCAAGGAGGTCATGGTGGACGCCACCTATGACCTCCTGGAGCTGTGCATCAAGCACGACATCGAGAAGATCATCGCGGCCTCCTCGGCATCCGTCTATGGCATGGCAGAGGAGTTTCCGACAACTGAGCGACAGAATCCGTACAACAACCGGACCCTCTACGGAGCCGCCAAGGCGTTCAACGAAGGGCTTTTGCGGGCCTTCAACGACGTATGCGGCCTCGACTACGTGGCATTCCGATATTTCAACGTCTACGGTAGCCGGATGGACATACACGGACGCTACACCGAAGTTTTGATCCGCTGGATGGAGCGGCTCGAGGCCGGATTACCGCCCGTTATCTTTGGCGACGGCCGTCAGACCATGGATTTCGTTCACGTCCGCGACGTCGCGCGCGCCAACATCCTTGCGGCCAGGGCAAAGGTCACCGATGAAGTCTTTAACGTCGGAAGCGGTACTGAGACCAGCCTGACGCAACTGGCTACGGTGCTTGCGCGGGTGATGGGACACCGCAGCCTGACACCCGAATTTGCGCCCGAGCGCTCGGTCAATCCGGTACCGCGACGGCTGGCATCGACGGGAAAGGCCGAGCGACTGCTGGGGTTCCGCACCACTGTTTCGCTCGAACAGGGGCTCGCCGACCTCGTGAAATGGTGGCGATCAGAACGCGATCACGCATCGGACCGTCAGCGGCAGGTGGCAGCATCGTGATCCCGATCGCAGCGCCGCTGCTCGCGGACGAAGAGGCCGATGCTGCTCGCGCGGTCGTGCTGTCAGGCTGGGTATCGCAAGGTCCGCAGGTGGCTGCGTTTGAGGACGAGTTCGCCGCACTTGTCGGCGCCCAGCACGCCTGCGCGGTCGCGAATTGCACGACCGCCCTGCAGCTCGCCTTGGCTGCCCTGGGGATCGGCAGGGGCGATGAGGTGATCACGGTCAGCCATTCCTTCATAGCAACGGCGAACGTGATCCGATATCAGGGCGCCACCCCTGTTTTTGTCGATATCGAGCCCGAGACATACAATTTGGATTGCGCTCGGTTGGCCGAAGCCATCACCGAGCGCACGCGCGCCATCATCGCGGTCCATCAGATGGGCATGCCGTGCGACATGGCCGCGCTCATGGCTGTGGCGCGTCGCCACGGGATCGCTGTGATCGAGGATGCGGCCTGTGCGGCGGGATCGCAGATCTGCATGAACGGGAAGTGGGAAGCGATCGGCAAGCCGCACGGAGACATTGCCTGCTTTTCCTTTCATCCCCGAAAGGTGATCACGACAGGTGAAGGGGGAATGCTCACCACCTCCGATGCCGAGCTCGATCGCAAGTTCAGGCTTCTGCGTCAACACGGGATGAGCGTTCCGGACATCGTGCGTCACGGGTCGCAGCGCGTCATTTTCGAGGAGTACCTCCTCGTCGGCTACAATTATCGAATGACGGATATGCAGGCTGCGATCGGACGCAAACAGCTCGAGCGGCTTCCGCAGTTAATTGCGCAGCGACGCGCGCTGGCATCCCGCTACGCTGAACTGCTCGGCAATATTGAGGGATTGCGGCTGCCGTTCGAGCCGGCGTGGGCGCGATCGAACTGGCAGAGTTACTGCGTACGCTTGCCCGATCGCCTGGATCAGCGGGCGATGATGCAATCGCTGCTCGACCAGGGCATCGCTACGCGCAGGGGCATCATGTGCTCGCATCGCGAGCCGCCCTATGCCGGCACGGTGTCGCGCCATGATCTGCGGCAGTCCGAAATCGCTCAGGATCACGCGATCCTGCTTCCACTCTATGCGCAGATGGATAGCGCAGACCAGGACCGTATCGTGGATGCGGTCAAGCGTGAACTTGCCCGCTGAAATCGCGGTGCTGCCGTGGCGGGTCAAGAATCGGTTTGCCGGGATACCTTGCGAAGCGAATCCGGCGCGGCTCCGTCTGATCGAGGGGCGATGGCTGTTGCGGACAGCACCGCAGAGATTCGCGCCCGATGGTTGTCGTCTTCGGTGGAAGCCAAACCCATCCAACGCTGATATTTTCGCTGCACCTTATAGCTGGCAAGCCTGGCCGCGCATCGGCCGGCATCTGCCAATCGTTGGCTGGTTGAGGACTTGCTGCGCAGGGCATGCAGATAGGTTTGCTCTATCGTTTTCGCCGCGTGCGCGAGGCTGAAGCGGTGCTCCACCAGTCGCCGGCCGAATCCGCCGAGTTCCTGACGGAGCGACGCGGAAGCGAGAATGGTCTCGAGAGCCGATCGGAGTGCGCTGGCGCCGGCTCCGCGCGAACCCTTGCCCAATCCATACCAGCCTTGTTGCAGGAAGGTCGATGCACTCTCGGGCGTCAACAGCTCGCTGAACCCGTCCTCGCCAACGACCACCAGCGGCTTACCAAAAGCCATACCGCGCAGCGCCGAACCGCCCTGGCCAATGATCACGTCCGCGGCGGCATAGCCAGGCCGCGGATCGGACATCTCTCCCACCAATACGACGACGTTCCGGCCGACCAGCGAGTTCGTTCTGGCCGCGCGCGCTTCGACGCTAGGGCGCGCGGGTCCATCACCAATGATCAGCAGCCGCACCGGCGGACCGCCAAGCGCTATTTCGCCAACGGCGTCGCACGCGGATAGCAGACCCTCCAGTTTAAGGTCCGGCACAAGCCGGCAGACCATCGCAATGACGACTTCGTCCGGACCAATATTCCGGGCCGCGCGAAAGTTCGCTCCATTCACGAGGGGATGGTCGGAGCTCGTATCGACTGGCGGCTCGAGCAAGGTAACATCCTGATGTCCTGCAGCGATCGCAGCACGACGGATCATCTCCGTTCCCACGGTCAGAGGAAGGCTGCGCGGCAGGAAGGAAGGGACTGACATCGACATGACGGTTCCCACCACGGCAGCTCTGGTCGATAGCCCAACGCTCAGAAAAGCCTCGACAATGGGGGGCCATTCATGACCGTGCACCACGTCAACCGCGCCTTCGTTAACGATGCTGCGGAGCATCTGGCTGACGCGAGGCGAGGGCCGGGCCCGATGCCGGGGAATTTCAATGTGCCTGAGACCCGTCTCCCTTACCCTGTCCAGAAGCGGCCCGGTCTCCGACGCGACGGTGACATCATGACCGAGGGCCCGAACCGCCTCGGCAAGCTGGATTGCGTTGAGCTGCGACCCTCCCATTTCCATGGAATGGGGATAGACCAGCACCTTCATGCGATGGGATCTCCCGGGCGCCAAACGCCGAGACCAAGCTGACATTGCGAGAACCTTATCGCAATATAATCCGATTTTAAATAATAATAAATATCGACCGATCCGCTTTCGCTATATAATATGCGCGGAATTAAATTTGAAACCGGAATAAACCTTCACGGGATGCCAAATGCGATGAATGAGCATGTTGCCCGGCATGTCGCCCACCGGGGCGGCCGCCGCCCGCCTCGCGTATTGGTCGCGATCGCAAGCCACGGAACCTCGAATGACTGCTATCTCGAGCGGGTCATCCAGGAATACCGGACGATGTCCTTCGTCATTGATATCGTCGTGTTGTCGAACATCGACAAGCGCGCGAGAAGCGGGGTGGAATGCATTGTCGGCCTGCCCACCAGGAACCCGTGGTCTCTGCCGTTCATGCACAAGAAGCTATTTGCGCAACGTCATGACCAGTATGATCTGTTCCTCTACTCGGAAGACGACATTCTGATCACCGAGAGGAACATCCGCGCCTGGCTCGATCTAACGCAGCTTCTAGCTCCGGACGAAGTTGCTGGGTTTCTGCGGGTCGAATTCGGCGAAGATGGCGAGCGAAACTATCCCGATATTCACGCGCACTTTCACTGGGATCCCTCGTCGGTCAGGCGGCGCGGCGACTATATTTTGGCGCATTTCACCAACGAGCACGCCGCCTGCTTCATCCTTACGCGGGACCAGCTGGAAAATGCCCTGCATTCCGGTGGTTTCGATGTGGCTCCGCATGAGGGAAAGTATGATCTCGCCTGTTCGGCCGCGACGGATCCATACACCCAATGTGGTTTGAAGAAGCTGGTCCCGATCTCACACCTGGAGGATTTTACCGTGCACCACCTCACTAACCGGTATGTCGGCCGGATGGGAGTTGGGGCGGAAGAACTTGGCAGGCAGAACGACGTTCTGCTGCAAATCGCGGACGGCCGTCGCTCGCCGTACGCGTTGCTTCCAACCGAGACGCGCCTTCGCCACGCGAGTTTTTCCAAGGACTATTATGAACCGGAATCAGAGGCGACGATCGCGCTTATGCCGGCATGGGCGCGCAGCGTGCTTTCGATTGGTTGTGGTTCTGGCAAGACAGAAAAGCGGCTGCAGGCGCGAGGCCTGAACGTCACGGCGATTCCACTCGATCCGGTGATTGCAGCCGGCCCCGCCAGCGACGGAATCGAGATGATCTACGCCGATCTGGAGAGTATCGGCTCCAATCGCGACACCTACGACTGCGTTGTCTGTCTCAACCTGTTGCACCTCGCTCCAGATCCGCCAAAGCTGCTTCTGAGGCTGCGATCGGTCATGCACGAGCGATCGATAGCCGTGATCCAGATGCCCAACACGATGTCCCCCAGGGGTGTTCGGTCGTATCTCAGGGCGAGGCTCCAGTCCGGGCGCTCCGGCGGCTACGAGGCTGCGGGCGCTCATTTCGCTTCGGCGCGCAAATTGGCGAGTTGGTGCGTCGAGTCAGGCCTGCAAATCGAGGCGATGTTTGGAGTTCCGGCAGAGCGTAACGACGGACTGTTTGGCATGACGTCCCGGTTGGGCCAGCTCGGACCGCGGTTTCTTTCGCTCGGGCTCGCGGCCTCGATCATCGTGACCGTCTCCGGAGGAAGGCCAGGCGATGACAAAATGGCCAAATTGGCGGTCTCGCCCGAACCAACCGGTCCGGCCGACGAGGTCCGCGTCGGTTGAGGTGGTCATCGTATTTAATTGCTTTCGATATTTAATATTATATAATCATCAAATGACAAATAAATCATTCCGGGTGAGAATACGATGATTTCGATCGGGACGACGACGATCGGCGATCGGCTTGCCGTCCTTTCGGCCAGAGGCCCCGGTTTTGATCAGATACGGCTTGTCGCCGCACTCACGGTGGTCGCTCACCATTCCTGGTGGGGAGTCAACGACATCCTCTACCGGTTCAGCGGCGGGTTCATCCAGCTCGGCTTGTTTGCAGTCGTTATCTTCTTCTGCGTCAGCGGCTTCCTCCTGGCGCCTGGCCTAGCCCGATCCGGCGATCTCGTCAGGTTCGGCGTAAACAGAGCGCTGCGCATCTTGCCCGCACTGTCCGTCGTGGTCATCGCGTCGATGTTCGTGCTGGGGCCGGTCCTGACGACATATTCGTTAGCCGACTATTTCGGGAGCGCCGAGCTTTACCTCTACCTGAAGAACGCGATTACCCTGATGTCGCACTACCTGCCGGGCGTGGTGCGACATGGACAGGAAGTGCAGATCAATGGACCGCTGTGGACGCTCAATATCGAAGTCTGGTCCTATGCGGTGCTGGCGGTGATGAGCGTGGCGGGCTTTCTCCGCCGACGTGCGCTGACAATCATCAGCTTCGCGCTGGTCTACCTCGCCTATGTCGGGCTGGCGCTCTCGCCATCGCTGCATGCCGCTTGTCCGCAACGGCTCTTGGATTTCATCGGTCTCTTCGTCTACTTCATCGCCGGTACGAGCCTCTACCTCTACCGTGAAAGTATCCCGTTCTCCGGAATCGGGGCCGCGATTGCCTTGGGGGGTGCGCTGATCGGTCTCGCGAGCGGGGTGGGGGCGGTCGTGCTGCCGCTGTGTATACCCTACGTCGTGGTCTACCTCGGGCTCTCCGAGGTCGCCAGTCGAGTGCCACTCAAGCACGATCTGTCCTATGGCGTATACCTGATCCATTCACCGATCATATTGGCGCTCCTGACCCTGTTCGATCTTACGGTCGGTTGGCCGTTGGCCTTGCTGGCGGGATCCGTGACTCTGGTTCTGGCGTATGCCTCCTGGCGATTTGTCGAAGCGCCGGCGCTGAAGCAAAAGGTGTGGGTCTCGCTTTGGCTGTCGTCGCACCTTGCACGTCCAGGCCGCGGACGGGGCGTTGGAGGTCAGGCGCGCCGTGACGAGCCGAGCAACAATCTGACAGGAACGATCGAGGCCGGCGCAGCGGAGTGAGACGATGCCAGCACCTGAGCTCGGGTCCGAAGGTGATAGCGCGACGAGCGGCACTGTCGTCGAAAGGAGCAGGGTTGCCATGAGCAACGCGTACCGTGATGACGAGCGTCCGGGAGATCGGCAGCTGGAGCTCTCCATCATTATCGTCAGCTACAACACCCGCGACCTGACCCTCGACTGTCTGGCATCGATTGCCCTGGAGACAACCAGGACCAAACACGAGGTCATCGTCGTCGACAACAACTCATCCGACCAGTCAGCTGCCGCAATTGCCTGTCAATTCCCGGAAGTCCGTCTGATTGCATTGGACACCAATATCGGCTTTGCGCGCGCCAACAATCTGGCCGCAAAACAGGCGCAGGGCCGCCGATTGCTTCTGCTCAATCCCGACACCATCGTTCTCGATTGTGCGATTGATCGTCTCTTGGAATTCGCGGACGCAAATCCGTCATTTCAGCTCTGGGGCGGACGCACGGTCTTTGCGGACGGCAGCCTCAATCGCACCTCGTGCTTCCGAAGAATCAGCTTGTGGAATTTGTTGTGCTTTGCGCTGGGGCTGACCTATTTCGGTCGTCGCAATCCGATTTTCAATTCCGAGGCCTATGGCGGATGGGATCGCGATACCGCACGGCACGTCGACATCGTTACGGGGTGTTTTCTGCTGATCGACCGGCTGCTGTGGGAGAGGCTCGGCGGGTTCGACCCCGCGTTCTTCATGTACGGAGAGGAAGCGGACCTTTGCCATCGCGCGCGATCGCTCGGTGCGCGGCCCGCAGTCACGCCTGAGGCGACCATCGTCCACTATGGCGGGGCCTCGGACGTCGTGCCCGTCGACAAGAGGGTGAAGGTGTTCAAGGGAAGAATCACCTTGATCAACCGGCACTTTGGCTGGCCGGCGCGAGTGATCGGACAGGCGCTGCACCTGATCGTGCCGCTCACACGCTGGTGTGGTTACGGCATGGCAGCCGCCCTGGCACGGAACGCCGAATGGCAGAAGAATGCGGCTTACTGGGAAGCCGTCTGGAGGCGCCGGCGAGAGTGGATCGGCGGTTACGAGGCAAAGAGAGTCGAGCCGGCTTGAGGCGTCGGGCCGTTTCCAGGCGAGAAGATGATGAGATCAAAGAGCGCAGCGGAACAGGGACGGAGATGGGGAAGGGCGAAAGGGCTCGCGCTTGGCCACGCGCGCTGGTGTGGGATTGTGCTCGGGTATGCCCGCGTTGCAGCTATGCTCGCGGCGCTGCAAATTCCGGCGGCTGTGGCAGCTGAACCGAACAGCCTGTCCGAGCCAGCATTCGCCTTCCAATGGCCCGACGCAAGCAACACGGGGCCGCCTCGTGATCTCCAGCTGAAGCCGTCCGGACCGCTCACGATTGCCGTTGCCGGCACGACGATTTCTGGACTGGATATCCAGGGCGACGTCATCGTCAACGCCGACAACGTGACCATCGAGATGTCCCGTATCGCGGCCAGCGCTTGGGCCGTCATCAAGATCGATCCGCATCGGACTGGAATTGTCGTCAGGGATTGCACGATTGACGGCCGGGGGGCCGGTCCCGATGGCAATGGCAACCAGGGCATCATGGGACAGGGGACGTTCCAGCGCAACAACATCTCCAACGTCGAAAACGGCATCGTGCTGACCGGAAAGGACAACCTGATTGAAGACAATTTCATTCATGATCTCAACGCCGGTGGAGCACCACACTATGATGGCATCCAGATCGATGGCGGCATCTCGGACACCATCATCCGGCGCAATACAATCATCAATTCTCACGGTGCGGCCGGCGCTATCATGATCGACAACGAATTTGGCCCAGTCTCCAACATCGTCATCGAAGGAAATCTTCTCGCAGGCGGCAGTTACACGGTCTATTCTGACGCGAAGTTCAATGACAATCCGATCTCGGGAGTCTCGATCACCGACAACCATATCGGCCCCGGGCAGTATGGGCCTACTCTGTTCCGGAGAAACCGGCCCACCTATCTTCGAAACGCGACTGACGGCTGGCGCCTGGTGCGCAATCTGAAGTTTGGCAGCGTCGCGACGCAGGAGGCCACCAGATGAACCGCTGGCGTGCTCCGCACCAACTGAAATGCTCGTTGGGTCTAACGGTCCGGTCCGGTCTGTTCGGGGAGATCGCGTCATGAGCTATCCTGGCGATGCTCTCCTCGCGGGGCAGCCGCGTATTCGCGCGATGGGGGCGGGGGTCCAATCGACCATTCCCAAACGTCTCGGTCTGGCCGTTCCGCTCCTTCTCATCGGCATCGTATTGCCGTCGAGCTTCCAGGTGCTGATCGCCGGGGCAAAGCTGACGCCGACCAGGATAGGCCTCATGGTCCTGCTGTTGCCGGCGGTTGCGCGGCTATTGCAGCCGAGCCGGCGGCTCCTGCTGTCGGACGGGCTCGCGGCGACGCTTGCGCTCGCCATGGTGGGGGCGGCCGGTTACGCCGCCGGGCCTCAATCGGCATTTTCCGCAGTCGCAGAGGCACTCGACTTTGTCGGGGCATATTTTGTCGCGCGAGCCTTCGTTCTGGAGCCGCCGGCGGTCCAGCAGTTCATCCGTTTGGTCAAGGCGTTCACCGCGATTGCGATAGGCGTTGCGTTGGTGGACGTGCTGACGGGGCATTGGATCGTCCGCGAGGCCATGGCGGCACTCATGCCGCAACCTGAGGCGTTCGTGGACGACGGGACGTCGAGCGCGGATGGCGTGCGAGCGGGGCTGCGACGCGCAATATCGACATTCGATCATCCTATTCTCTATGGCGTATTCTGCTCGCTGGCCGCAGCTATCGTGCTGTTCTCGACGACAAGCCCCGTCAAGCGGCTGTCGTGGGCGTGTCTGTGCCTCTTCGGCGCATTGTTGTCGCTCTCCTCGGCCGCCGTCATGGGGATGGGCCTCGTCATGTCGAGCTACGTCTACGACCGGGTGTTATTCCGCTACTCCTGGCGATGGCCTCTCCTTTGGACGGGGGCGGGCATGTTCCTGATGGCCGTCATTGCTGTGACAAACAACCCTCTCAGCTGGCTGCTGTCTCACGCGACGCTGGAGCCTCAGACTGGATTCTATCGCCTCATGATCTGGGACGCTGTCTCGGCGCAGGTGTGGCAGTCGCCCTTGACGGGAGCAGGCTTCGTGACGTTTGGCTATTACCTGCTCGATCGTACCGTTGACAGCGTGTGGCTCGTCACGAGCCTCCATTACGGCCTACCGGTCACCATCCTGCTGATTGCTTTGAATCTCTCGGCGGTGTTGCCGGTGCCCGGGCTTCGTCCGACGGAAATTCAAAGGGGTTTTACGATCGCCTGCATGGTCTTCTTGTTCACAGGTTTGACGGTGCATTTCTGGAACTACATGTGGACGTTTTGGGGCGTCTGCATCGGGGTGCGTGCTTCGCTCAGGGAATGGCAGATGTTAGGAGCGCAAGATGAGCAATTTTGACGTGGCGCTATCGCCGACCGGAGGCATCAAGGGACGTTTGCGACCTTATGTCTGGTCATTGCGCAGCGGGCTTCGGACGATCCGCTTCCTGTTCGGGCGATTTGAGAGATCGTGTCCGGTATGCGGATATCGCGGCCGCTTTTTCGCTTACGCAAATCCGCTGGCATTGGGGATCAACTTCGATTCGCTCTGTCCGAATTGCCTGTCGCACGAGCGGCACCGGTTGTTGGCGCTCTGCGACGCCGAACAGAGCCTGTTTACGGGGAAGGATATCCTTCACTTCGCGCCTGAAAAGGGACTCACGAGGTATATTGAGGCGAGAAAGCCCCGCAGCTACGTCACCTGCGAGTTCGGAGGCAAGGGCGCTGATCTCGACATCAATATCGAAAGGATAGATCTCGAAAATGACAAGTTCGATCTGATCATCTGCTGCCATATCCTCGAGCACGTGAACGATCGCCTGGCGATGCCCGAGCTCTTTCGGATCTTGCGTAAGGGCGGGACACTGATCGCGATGATTCCGCTCATTGAAGGGTGGCAAGAAACGTTCGAGGATCGATCGAGGCAGGAAACAGAAGAAGATCGGATACTGTACTTCAATCAGCATGATCACGTCCGCTTCTTCGGCCGTGATTTCCGGCGCCGGCTGGAACGTGCGGGGTTCGTCGTTGATGAATATACCGCGGTCGAACCGCAAGTCGCGAAATATGGGCTCATCCGCGGTGAAAAAGTATTCTTGTGCCGGAAGGCTTAAGCGCATTTGCAATGCTTTGATGATTGTCGACGAAATGAAGCCGCAGATCGCGGGGGCAGCTCTTGCCGACGACCTCGTCCGTGATGATGGATGAGTGAACTCTTTTTCTGTGCCTCTGCGTTCAAGCAGAGTCGAAGCGGTCGCGCTCTATCACTCTAGCCCACTCACTGCGCCATCCTGAGCAATTGCGGGCGAGGATCACAGCCACTCGTGCGGATTGTCGAGCTGCAGTTTGCTGCTGGAAGACGCTTCGCGTGATGCATTTAATGCGTGCCTCGTTTATTTATACATCCATGTGTTTATTTAATACATGCCGGCGCGAGTTGAATAGACGCTTGGAGCCGCTTGACGATTGCGATCGTCGGCCGGGGCGTAAGCTCTAAAGAATTTTTCTGTGAAATGCTTGGCGTTCGCATTTTGCAGCAATCCGAACGCGGTTACAACGAAATTGCGTTTAATTTCCGTAACGTAGATTTCCGCGTCGTATTTCCGGAAATGAGAATCTGACGGTACTTGCGGCGAAATGACCTCAGGGGGGCCGTGGTCTCGTCAAAAAAAGGCCGTCTGCTGACGACCATTAACGCCGCGCAAGCACGGCACTGGCATGTCCTCGATCATGATTAAATCGAGTAGTAAAAACTCACAACAAGCGCTGGTGTCGATTAACGGGGATAATACAGAGAAAGACGGAGAAACTGTTTTGGCAACGACAACGAATGCATGGCCCGATGCGACGAACACCGGCGTGCCGGCGGGGGTGACGCTTACTCCTTCGGGAGACGTGGTGATTACGCAGGCGGGAGCGGTGGTTTCGGGGCTCGACATCACCGGAAGCGTCTACATCAAGGCGGACAACGTGACGCTTGAGAATTGCAAGATCACGTCCGGCGGATGGGCTGGGGTGACCATCGATTCCGGAGTTACGGGTGCGGTCGTCCAGAACTGCACGATCGATGGTACCGGTCAGGCACCGGATGGCACTGGCAATCAGGGCATCATGGGCAGCGGCACGTTCATCGGGAATAACATCTTCAACGTGGAGAATGGCATCGTTCCCGGAAGCAATTCCGTCATCCAAGGCAACTACATCCACAATCTCCAGGCAGGCGGATCGCCGCACTATGACGGCATTCAGATCGATGGAGGCCTTTCCAACATTCAGATCAGCGGCAATTCGATCATCAACCAGTGGGGATGGACCTCGGCGGTCATGATCGACAACGGCTTCGGGGCGGTCTCGAATGTCACAGTCACCAATAATCTGCTGACCGGTGGATCCTACACCGTATATGCGGATTCCAGCCTAGGTACCGCCTCGATTACCGGCGTGTCGTTCACCAACAATCACATTGGTGGCGCGCAATACGGTGACGCGTTGATCCGCGGGAACAATTCGGTGTTCTCGGGGAATTACACGGACGGCGTGCAGCTGGAGTCGACGCTCAATACGTCGGCAAATAGCGGTACGACGACTTCACCGTCCCCGGTCCCCAGTGCGCCCGTCGTAGCCTCGTGGTCGCCTGACACCGGTGTGACCGGGGACGGCATCACTGACGCTGGTCAGATCACTTTGCACGGCACCGCCACGGCTGGCAGCACAGTGAAAGTCTATGACGGTTCGACACAGATCGGTACGGCGACCGCGACTTCGGCCGGAAGCTGGGACTACATCACCCAGGTCTTGACCGATGCGAAGCATACGTTGACAGCGACTGCGACCAACTCGTCGGGTCAGACCAGCGTGGCATCCGCTGCGGTGGCCGTCACCGTCGACACCAAGGCGCCAGCTGCACCGACGATCGCGAGTGACACCGTCAACTCTGCCAATCAGGTCGTTGTGTCGGGGACCGCTGAAGCTAACAGCGCGATCAAGGTGTTTGACGGAACGACCCAGGTCGGGACGGCGACAACCAACTCGAGCGGTGCGTGGAGCGTTACGACGTCGGCGCTGTCGGACGGTTCGCACGTCCTCACGGCGAAGGCGACTGACGTTGCCGGCAACGTCAGCGCTGCGTCGACGGCTGTGGATCCGGTGATTGGCTCTGGAACGACGACGGGCTCCACCGGTTCAGGCACGTCGGGCACGGGCACCACGCCGCCCGCCGCGCCGAAGATCGCCTCGTTCTCAAACGATACCGGCACTGCCGGTGATCACATCACCAGCGACAATACGCTGACCCTGGCGGGGAGTGCGGTCGCCAACAGCACGGTCAAGGTGTTCGACGGCACCACCCAGCTCGGCACGGCCACGGCGGACGCGAACGGAGCGTGGCACTACACCACCGCCGCGCTACCGGACGGCAAGCACAGCTTCACTGCGACGGACACGGTCTCTGGCGTCACCAGCAAGGCATCGACTGCGCTGGATGTCACGGTGGATACCGCTGCCCCCGATGCTCCGGTGCTGTTGAGCGATCCGACCACGCATAACCGCGCCACGGTCTCCGGGACGGCGGAAGCCGGCAGCTTGATCAAGCTCTACGAGGGCACGACCCTGCTCGGCACGACGACCGTTGCAAGTGACGGTGGCTGGAGCGTGACGACCCCGAATCTCAAGCATGGGTCACACACCTTCACCGCGACGGCGACCGACGCCGCCGGCAACACCAGCGCCTTGTCGCAGCCGATCGATCCGCCGATCGGCTCGCACAGTGGTGGCGGCACCAAGGACGCCTCAACCGTCGAAGTCACTAATGTACGCCAACATTGGGATCACACCGCGACGATCAAGGGCACGGCCGATCCCAGCAGCGAGATCAAGCTGTATGACGGCACGACCTCGGTCGGTTCGGCCACGGCGAGTGCCGACGGCAAGTGGAGCTTCCAGACGTCCGATCTGTCGGGCAAGAGCCACGCCTTTACCGCGGAGCAGGTCGACACCACAGGCCACGTGGTCGGAACCAGCTCGGGCGAGGCGATCATCGGCTCGGGCCGCAGCGACACGTTGACCGGCACCACCGGCAACGACGTCATGGTGGGCAAGGCGGGGGCGGATACGTTCCAGTTCGCGTCGAACTTCGGCCAGGACGTGATCAAGGACTTCGCTGTCCGTGGACCTGCTCACGACACGATCGAGTTCAGCAAAAGCGTGTTCGACAGCTTTGCGAGCGTTCTCTCCCATGCGGCCCAGTCGGGCCACGACGTCGTCATCGCGACGGGGAGCGACACCCTCACGCTGAAGAACACGCAGCTCGACAAGCTGAACAGCCACGATTTCCACTTCGCGTAGGGGACGGGTCGGCCACCAACTGGTACTCAACAGCTGTCTCGGGGGATCTCTTCGGGGGATCCCCCGACATAGGCATGACTAAAGGGCAGGTGCCATGACTGACGTTGGACGGCGGGGGATGATCCCCCCGCCCGTGAATCTTTATCGAATCTCGATTATGCATTTGTCTGGGCTATGGTCGGCCGGGCGCCGGCTGGCGGACGATGCCGAACTGCCGACGTCGCGGCTCGTCGGCTGGGCAAGACGCGTAGTTGAAGCCCTTCGGCAACGGATCTTCGTCGGCCGTTTCCGGCCGACGGAGGACTATGAGGAGCCGCACTCGGAAATGTCGGCATTTCTGCGGTCTTGCCGCCGGATATTCTGGGCGCTCGCGGCCTTCAGCGGGATGAGCAATCTCCTCATGCTCACCGGCTCGTTCTTCATGCTGCAAGTGTATGACCGGGTGCTGCCGGGGCGCAGCATACCGACACTGATCGCGTTGATGGTTCTGGCCACAGTCCTCTACCTCTTTCAGGGTGGGCTCGACTTCGTCAGGAGCAGGATCAGCGCGCGGGTCGGCCGGTATTTTGATGAACGGCTCGGCATTCGCATATTCGACGCGCTTGTTCGCCTGCCTTTGAAGACCAGGGCCGATGGCGACGGCTTGCAGCCGGTGCGAGATCTTGACCAGGTCCGCAGCTTCCTGTCGAGCGGCGGGCCGACGGCGCTCTTCGATCTGCCGTGGATGCCGATCTATCTCGGCGTTTGCTTTCTCTTTCACTTTTGGATCGGCGTCGCCGCGCTGACCGGCGCGCTGGTGCTCGTCGGCATTACGATGCTCACGGAGACCCGGACGCGGGGGCCGGCAAAGGCATCCTCTCGTCTCGCAGTCTCGCGAACGGCATTGGCGCTCGAGGGCCGACGAAATGCCGAAGTTCTGCAGGCCATGGGCATGCGGCAGCAGGCGGCGTTGCGGTGGCGGGATGTCAACGCGAAGTATCTCGCGGCCCATGAGCGCGCCAGTGATGTCGCAAACAGCCTCGGAGGCGCCTCCAAGATATTCCGAGCGATCCTGCAGTCGCTGGTTCTTGCCGTTGGCGCAGTCCTTGTCATCAACCAGGAATCGACGGCCGGCATCATCATTGCCGGATCGATCCTCAGCGCGCGGGCGTTGGCGCCCGTCGAACTGGCCATTGCGAACTGGAAAGGGTTCGTCGCCGCGCGGCAGTCGGGACAACGGCTCGATGCTTTGCTGAAGCTTCTGCCCAGCGAGGAAGAGCGGCTGGCATTGCCTCCTCCTGTTGAAGCTCTCACCGTCGAGCATCTCTATATTGGCGCTCCGAACTCGGAGAGGCCCACCGTCAATGAAGTGTCGTTCCAGCTGCAGAGCGGGCAGGCGGTCGGAATCATTGGGCCGAGCGGATCCGGAAAATCGACGCTCGTACGAGCGCTGGTGGGTGTATGGCCGTGCATTCGAGGCCGGATACGGCTGGACAACGCCGCGCTCGAGCACTGGTCTTCTGACGCCCTCGGCAAGCACATCGGTTACCTGCCTCAGGATGTCGAATTGTTCGACGGCAGCATTGCGATGAACATCGCGCGGTTCGATCCGCAGGCGACCGCCGCCGCTGTTCTGGAGGCCGCGCATGCCGCGGGCGCGCACGATCTCATCCTTTCGCTTCCCGATGGCTACGGCACGAAAATCGGCGAGGGAGGATTGGCGCTGTCGGCGGGGCAGCGGCAGCGTATCGGGCTCGCACGTGCCTTCTACGGCAAACCGTTCCTGGTGGTGCTCGACGAGCCCTCCTCAAATCTCGACGCCGAGGGCGAGGAGGCGCTGACAGAGGCGATCCTGAACGTCCGTCGCCGCGGCGGGATTGTCGTCGTTGTTGCCCATCGTCCGAAGGCGCTTGAAGCCGTCGACCATGTCTTGTGCCTCGGTGAGGGCAGGGTTCAGTCCTTCGGAAAGAGAGAGGAGGTCCTCAGGAAGGTCTTGCGGAATCCCGTGCCGCTCAAGGTGGTCGCGGAAGCTCAAGGAGGCAACCGATGAGCGGCCAGGTGGAGCCGGCGATGCAATCCATCCAGCGCTACATGATCGTCGGTATGATCATGTTGGGTCTGGTTACTTTTGGGATCGGCGGCTGGGCAACGACGAGCCAATTGTCGGGCGCGGTGATCGCTCAGGGCGTGGTCGTGGTGGATTCCAGCGTCAAGAAGGTTCAGCACGCCACTGGTGGAATCGTGGGAGAGTTGCGCGTGCGCCAGGGCGACCGGGTCAATGCAGGCGACGTCTTGATCCGCCTCGACGAGACGCAGACGCTCGCGAATGCGACGATCGTCACCAATAGCATCGATGAGCTGCTGGCACGGCAGGCGCGTCTCGAGGCCGAGCGCGATGGTGCCGAGCAGGTCGTGTTTCCAAAATTGCTGCTCGACCGGGCCAAGGAGAGCAACTCCGAAGCGAGCCGCGCGATCACTGCGGAGCGGAAGCTGTTCGACCTTCGCCGTCAAGCGAGGAGCGGCCAGAAAGCGCAGTTGCAGGAGAAAAGCGCGCAGCTGGAAAACGAGATCAAGGGCTATACGGGGCAGACCGAGGCCAAGCAGAAGGAAGTCGAATTCATCCGCCAGGAGCTGGAGGGCGTGCGCAGCCTCTGGCAGAAGAATCTGGTGCCGATCACGCGGCTCAATTCCCTCGAGCGTGACTCCGCGCGTATTGAAGGCGAGCGCAGCCAGTTGGCCGGCATGATCGCGCAGTCGAAGGGCAAGATCTCCGAAATTGGACTCCAGGTCATTCAGATCGACCAGGACCTGCGAACGGAGGTCGGCAAGGACCTGATCGAAACGCGCTCGAAACTCTCCGAGCTGGGCGAGCGCAAGACAGCAGCGGTCGATCAGTTAAATCGCGTTGATATCAGGGCGCCACAATCTGGTCGGGTCCACGAGCTCAGCGTCCACACGGTCGGAGGTGTGATCTCTCCCGGAGAGCAAATCATGCTGATCGTCCCTGATGCTGACTCGCTTGCGGTCGAGGTCAAGATCGCACCGAAGGATATCGACCAGGTCTATATGGGGCAGACGGCAACGATGCGCTTTGCTGCGTTCAACCAAAAAACCACGCCCGAAATCGACGGCGAGGTCAGCATGGTCTCGGCAGATATCACGCAGGATCAGCGCGCCGGCACGAGTTACTATACCGGCCGCGTCCTGCTGAAGCCGGAAGAGCTGGCGAAGCTCGGCTCGGCCAAGCTGCTGCCAGGCATGCCGGTCGAGGTCTTCATTAAGACGGCAGGTCGGACCGCGCTTTCATACTTGCTCAAGCCGCTGCAGGATCAGGCGGGGCGAGCGTTCAAGGAGCGCTGAGTTGGTGCAAGATGGCAGCAGCGCTCGATTGCATGTGTTCTGGACCGGCGCCCTTTCCCTGGGCGTCGGCGTCGCGACCAGCTCCGGAAAGCACGGCCGGGCGGTCACAAGCGCCGGAAGCGGACGTGCCGGTCCAACGAGCAGGCGTCTCAATCCGGACCGGCGTCTGCGGCCTGATTTGAAGTATCCGCCGCAGCATCCTGGTTATCGGTACGCCGTGAGAAATCGGGTGGAGCGAACGTGATGAGACCGCCCACCTCGCGGTGAACCGCAGTAAATCGCGCGCCTTTTGATTGGGCGACCGCGCTGCACGGCTGTTTCCTCCAGGAGGGACGACGGGGTGTTCGAACGATCGTCCGCTCAATACGTCCGTTCGCTTGGTATGCAGGCTCATTGCGACGACGAAGCCGAGTATTGAAGCTTCAGCTCCGAGAATGACGAGTAGCTCGACCGGCATTTGAGATAGGTCCTGCCCGAGAAAGCCTGTTGGACGGTTTGGCGCCCGTGAATATTTAAATCAACACAAAAATATATCGGGGACAAATTAATTGTACGTCGCGTGGTGCGGGGCCAGCGTCGCGCCGTGCCGCCCATGCTTTCTCCGAGCGCCCATCGAGGCTGTCTCGGCTCCATCCCTCCTATTCGTTCCCACCTGTCCTTGCAGGGCCCTCAAGGCGTCGCGGTCGTATCTTTTGCAACCGGCCGCCGATTTAATATTTATTGCCATTTA
This sequence comes from Bradyrhizobium nanningense, assembly GCF_004114535.1. GTDB lineage: Bacteria > Pseudomonadota > Alphaproteobacteria > Rhizobiales > Xanthobacteraceae > Bradyrhizobium > Bradyrhizobium nanningense. Next base: position 7,640 of record NZ_LBJC01000015.1, on the reverse strand, counting down.
AATCAACTGGATTTACAAATAAATGATTAAATGATGTTTTGGGTGGTCAGGCGGCTCGCCGGCTGGCGTACGGAGGGGGCGGTAGATGCAGCGAACCTCGGGTCCGGTCATCGCCGCCGCCATAGCGATCGTGATCGGGGGCGTCCAGTGGGCGCGTGCGGCATTGCTGGTCATGCCAAGGGCTCCCCGAGCGGACCTTGCACACATCGAGCTGGGGCGTCCCGCTCTTCCGCCCCTCACTTATACGGTGTTTTGCCTGCGCTATGAGGCCGAATGTCGCCCACGACGCTTCTTCCGCGGCGGACCGATCCGGTTGACTGAGAAGCGATGGGCGGACCTGTGGGACATCAACCGTTCCGTCAATCTGGCGATCGAGCCGGTTCGCAACGAACTTGGTATCGCGGGCGAGGCTTGGACACTCAACCCCGCACGTGGCGACTGCAACGATTACGCGGTGAGCAAGCGCCATGAGCTGCTTCGGCGCGGATGGCCCGCGCGTGTCCTGCTATTGAGCGAAGTCGTCGTCAGTTCCGGCGAACATCATCTGGTACTCCTCGTGCGTACCAAGAGCGGCGATCTCGTCCTCGACAATCTCACGCCACAGATCAAGCCGTGGCTGCGGACGCCCTATCGCTGGGTTCGCGTGCAAAGCCCGGGGCGCGACGGGCTGTGGGTCACGATTGGACGAGAAGGGGTGTGAGCCTCGATCCGCCTTTGGCAAGAACGGTTGCGCTCACTCGTGAGCGTATTCGAGCTGCTCGAGCGAGGCGAGCCTCTCTTCAAGCGCGACGATCCGGCGAAGAAGATCGAGCCGAGATAGACCCAGGGTGGCGCGCGTCGATCCGATGACGGCAGCGGCAGGACATGGTTGCTCGGAATTGGGAGGAAGGACGCTGAGCATGCGCAGGACGCCGTCACCGGTCAGCACATCCACCCAGCCTTCGGAAGGTGACCGTCCTACGATCCGGCCTGGTACGCGGCCGATATAGCAGGGAGCATCACGCCGCGGCGAGGCGTTGGTGATGACGAGCCGCTGCCCGTCAAGGTGGGTGAAGGCACCGGGAAATGGCGGCGTCAAGCCGCGGATCAGCCGATCAATGGCGTCGGTAGGCTGCCGCCAATCTATTTCTCCATCTTCCGCAACACGGGCACAGCCATAGGAGACATGGTCGGAATCTTGGGACGTGCCTTGGTAGCCGGTGATCGCACGTACAACGACCCCGCCGAGCTCACGTTCCTGAATAGCGTTAAGCCGCTCGTAGAGCGCGGTGACCGTGTCGTTCGCGCCGATCGGGATCGCCTGCTGAAACAGCAGATTGCCACCGTCAAGCTCCGGGATCACGAGATGAATGCTGATGCCGGCAGTCGTCTCGCCATTGATGATCGCCCAGTTGACGTTGGCGCGACCGCGATAATGCGGCAGAAGAGAATAGTGAACGTTGACGAAGCGACACAATGTGAGAATGTGCGGCGGAATGATCCGATCGAACGAAGAAATCACAACGGCCGCCGGGCGTGCGTCCGCGATTGCTTTCTGCAGTTGGGCCAATTCCTTGAGCTCCGCGACTGGGATGCCGCGGTTGTTCGCAAATGACCTCAGTGCGCCCGCGTCGGGCTGGTCCGGCTTCCGGAAGATCTGGACCACGCGGCACCGCGCCGCCAACGAGCGAAGCGCCGTGAAGCCGGTCGGTCCGTCCGCGAGGAGCACGACGTTGGGCTGCAGTGGCTCCGTCATGTCACCGCCGGCCATGGTACGAGCTGGGCGAAGCCATCCCGTGTAACGGCACCGCCGCGGGAAACCCATTCGGCCGCGCGCAAGCCGCCAGTCTGCAGCCGTACGATCGGCTCGGGACCAATCTCCGACAGCAGAATGCCCATATGGCCCTGTCCGACCGATTGCGTGGGCCAGACCGCGAGGCCATTGGCGGCCAACGCTGCCCGATCGATGTCGCCCCAGAACTGCACGACTACGGTGCCGGGTGGGGCGCAAGCGGCCAGATGCGCGGCCTCCGCCTCGCCGACGCGCGGCATGTCTGCAGGCTGCAAGGCGACAACGAAGGCGTCCCATGCGCCGGGAAGGACCGCCGCAACGTTGTTGAACGTCTCGACGTTCGCCCCCAGGCTCGCCAGCCCGTTGTGCAGCGGGGAGAGGAAGTCATTGTCGCAGAGTAAGCCGATTCTGTTGCCAAAGACCGCCAGACCACAGTCGTGCAGCTGCTTGACGGCAAGCGGGCCAAGGAATGAGAAGACATCGACGGCGGGGTGCCGCTCGTTGACGCCGACCACTGGGATCTTGCGCCGGGCACACGCTTCGATATCCAGGTCCTCACGACGAAATTCCCAAGCCTCGAACATCAAGGCAATCACGGCGTCGTCGCGCAGCTGGGCGATCAGCCCAGCCGTGAGAGGACGAAGGTGGCCACTATTGGTCACGATGTCGACGTTATGAAGTACCTCAGGACTGACCTTCTCCAGAAACTCGATGCGATCAGCGACCCCAAGAGGGGCCGCGAGCTCCAAAGTCTCCCGTTTGGCATCGGACACGGTCCCATGGCGGCCAGATTTGGTGAACGCGTAGACGTGCTTGGCTCCGGCCATTGCAGCAAGGACCGGGGTCACGGCATACGCGCCGGTCGCGGCTTCGGTCAGCACAGTCATTCCCGACATGTCCAGTCCCGTTTCAGCGAGCGCGCGCTTCATCAGCATTCGCAGTCGAATGGGCGAGAAGCCTGGACTGCGAAGTGCGCTCGCATTCGCATCGACAGATCGCAGTTGCGCGACTGAGGTCTTGGTCGCGGTCATTGATGGGTCTCGCTGTTGTCGCTGAACGATGCCGGCTTCATGGTGTTCTCGACCGGTGCGCGCTGGATATCCAGTCGCGCGCAGACCGAAGCATGTTATAGAGCGGATCGGGTATGAGCGCGCGCAGGTGATCAGGCCAACTCATTCGCTCGATCCATTGATCTTCGCCGGGGCGCGCGGCCCAATACCGCACGCGGCGCTCGCCCGATGCCGCAACGCGGCGCGTCGTCGTGTAGTAATAGGATGCGACCGATAGGCGCGTTCGACCAGGCGGGCAGCTGACCGGATCCGGAAGGCCGTGGAGGGTGGCGCCGTGCGTCTCCCAGAGGATCATGGTGTTGAACCGCGGGAAGATACGGCATCCAAGCGCTGACATGTCCGCAGGCCACAATTCCAGGCTGCCGCCGTAAGCTTCGGGCCAATCCCGATTGAGATAGATGAGCAAATTGACCCGGTGGAACAGCCCGGTCGTCGGGTGAACCTCGAAATCGCGGTGAATCTTCGTGAAGCCGCCCGGAGGCGTTCGATGCACCCCCGCAAATTTGTGCGTCGGATCGGAATGGAGATCGTGAACGCCGGTGACTGCCGAAATGAATTCTCGGAAGCGGGCACTGTCCACCAGGTTCAGCAGATGCTGGGTGGCCGGCCCCAATCCATCCGATACCTCTTGCTTCACCAGGCGATCGGTGTTCGTGGTAATCAGATGGGTCTCTTGGAGGGCAGCGCATTCGGCCGCGACCATATCCAACAGCTTCTCGGGAAAGGCGTCATTGACGACAATGTGTGGCCAGGGTTTTGCACCTACGTATTCGGCGCGCAGGGTGCTGGCTCGGGCAAAGAGGCCGCCCAACGAGTGAAGCTGGAGATCAGCATGCAATTCCGCAGATTCCCGCAGTGCCTGGGACATTATCCGGCCCGCCAACTGGCTCTAAATTAAATTTAATATTATCGCTCCAAAAATTAAATGTCAAAATAAATAGCTCAACGAACTTGCAGGTTCCTGCAGTTTGGCGCGACAACAATGAATCTGCTGTTCCACCCTCGGTCCAAATCTGGTGCCGCAAAATTAAAAGTCCGAAATTATCATATTTAATTTGAAGGGTGGCAATTGCAGCATTACCTTGAACGAGGGCTGGATTAGCAGGACGAGCCAATGACCCATCTCGATGAAGGCGATGATCGTCGTGAATTCTTGAAGAGCTGCGGAAAATTTGCCGCCGTTACCCCGCCGACCATGACGCTGTTGCTCTCCACCTCGCTGACCTCAGCCGCGATAGCCAGTTCAGGCGGCCGCATTGTGCGCGGCAACAATGGTTTCGGCAATGACGGCGGTGACGGCAGCCCTAACGGGAAAGAGGATCGTGACCGCTAATTCTGCGGTCCAACGGGCAGCCGCAGGTATATAGGCCGCCGCAGCGGGGCCGGGGTTCAGCCGGCCCGGCGGCGCCTTGGTGCGGACGATCGATCGATAAGGAGATCATTTAGCTTCTTCCCGGCTCGAAGTTGAGCTTTCAGCCATCGGGGCTGCTTGCCGCGACCGGACCAAGTCTCGGAGGGATTCTTCGGGTTCTTATATTTCGGCAGCACGGGGGGGTAGGGGCGGCGAGGACGTTCCTGGTCCTCGGTCGCAGCGGCCGTCCCCTCAATCTTGCGCAGCCGCTCTTCAAGCTTGGCCTTCTCCGCGGTCATCCGCCGACCAAGAACGGTCGTGACCTCATCGTAGAGTCGCCACAGCTCGGCTGTGGGCATGGATGCCCAATCCTCGTTCTCCATGGAAGCCGTCCCCAATTACCTCCGAACCGAAACAGGAGGGGGATTATCAGGTCAAACCGGGGTCCGGCAAGCAAGATCCACTCGCGCGCCTGCAGCGATCTGCAACGTGGTGGTCGGAGTTACGGGCTGAGCCCGTGCATTCGAACAAGTGGCCGCCTCCCAAGCGCCCTCCGCCTTTGGGCTCGTGGTCGCCTGGGCGCGAGCAATCGCTGCTCGGCCTTCAACACGCGGCTACGTAGGTTCTGCAATTCAGTAAATTGAACGATGAGGGCTTGATGAGTTTGACGCAATACAGCCGAAGAATACATGTGAATACCTACTCATTGCCAACGATGCCTCCTGCGACCCGTTCATTGAAGGTGCTGAATTGAGGAAGATACACCTCCAACGTGGGTGAGCAGCTTTCATCGGTGCTAGACGAGCTGCGAACAGACGCAGCAGCTATTTTCGGAGTTATTTGCCCAGCTTTGCTTTGATGAATAGTATTACTTTTCTCCCTTTCAGAAGCGAGGGGTCTCCCAATCGCCTCGCTTTTGCTAAAACTGCGTCGAATGTTAGATTTGAATCGTGAAGATCCCAATATATCATTCGTAATAACGACGCGAACGAGGTTAATTGGATGTGACCATAATGCTAGGCGACCAATCGGCACGGCGATGACATTTTCTGAGCGAATCTCTCGATCTAATCTGCCCAAAGTCGACTAAGGCGCGGTTCTTGCATTCGGGATTTCCGGACCTCAATTTTGCGGGAAGCACCGCATTCTTACGGTGCTGCGCGCATTCGCTGCCCAAGTTACGGTAGCGCGACGTTGCCGGACAGTCCAAGACTTGACGGCGCGGCGTTATAGTCGAGCGGACTGGTTTTCCTCGCGTATTTGAAAAGAGAGTCTTGGATTAAACGGCTGCACGGGGGGTGTCAGCAATAGGCAGGGGCAACATGCGCCGCATCAGAATTGTCATTGCGGATCGACATCCGATCGTCTTGCAAGGCATCAGGAGCGTTCTTGCGATGCATCGTGATTTTACGGTCGTTGCGTCGTGCAGCGATGGTGCAAGCTGCATCGAGGCAATCCAATTCCTTGTGCCGGACGTCGCGCTTGTCGATGCTGCACTGCCAGACGTCAGTCGACAGCAGATTCTTGCTCCTGCAAACGCTGTAAATCCAGGGATGCCGATAATCTTCTTCGGGACCACGCGCGACCGTGACTTACAACGGCTGGCCTTGGACGGCGCCTGCATCGTCCTCCCGAAAGACGCAATTCCGGAGATGCTGGTCGCGACCCTGCGGGAGGCTGCGCAGGGCCAAACAGCGGTCTCGCCGAGCGCCGGGCAGGCCAGCGAGGAGCCCCGCGCCGGTGACCAGGCCCTGACACAACTCACGGACCGGGAGCGTCAGATCGTGCGGCTCGTGTCGGAGGGTCTATCGAATAAAGCGATCGGGCGTCGGTTGAACCTTGCCGATGGTACGATCAAGGTCCACCTCCATCACATCTTCCAGAAGCTGGATATCAGCAATCGCACACTGCTTGCGGCATTGGCGATTTCGCGAAGCGAGCTGCATGCAGCGTCACGTGAGCCGAAGCCTCCCGATCTGTTACAGCAGGATCTGCTCGGGGAGTAACGGGGCGGCTCGCGCTTCCGGAGCGTGCGCCAAGCGGCGGGCTATCGCGGCGCCAGATGCTCAATTGTGCTGCGGCAGGCCCCCTCGGCCTCGGCTAACGTTCGAAAGGGCGAACCGCCAATCTTGATTGCGGCCTGGTTCTTGTAGAGCGGACGCCAGCTCGCCAGGTAGCCGGTGCGGCCGTGAAAGCCCGGACCTCCGGGGCTTCCAAAACTGATCACGAACGAGAAGCCGGCGCTGCTCGCGCTCCAGATCTCCATCTCGCCCAGGGACCGGTGGAATTGCAGCGGCATCGCAATGATTCCATTATAGTCGAAGCTGCGTTCAATTGCATTAAATTCAGAATAACTATATTAAATGCTGAACGCAACCCGAAATCGCGCGCGAGCGACAGGAGTGCCCGGAAGTCGAGGGGCGAGCCCGGAAATTACCGGCGATCTGACTGCGGCGCACGTTCAGCAACGTCATTTAGGTAAAGAAAATTACTGGTTGAAATGGTGTTTAATATATAATATCATGGATTGAATTTTTAAATCGAGGAGTGCGAATCGTGACCCGGGACGGCAACGAAGACGATGACCGGCGAGCGTTTTTAAAGACCTGCGGAAGATTTGCGGCCGTGACACCCCCAGTGATGACTGTGCTTCTATCCACGTCTCTGACCTCAAGAGCCATTGCAAGTTCGGGCGGCCTGCGTGGAGTGACGCAGAACGAGCGGGGGCCGTCGATCTTCGACAACGATCGGCCGTCCGCGGCGGGGCCGGGGAGTTCCAGCGGCGGAAGCTCCAGCGGCGGGTCATCAGGAGGTGGGGGAGCGCCTGGCGGCGGCTCCGCTGGATCATCTCGCGTCGCAGCGACATCCGGCGGTGATGGCGGATCCGGTGGTGGCGGCGGATCCGGTGGTGGAGGCAATGCCAAAGGGCCTTTCGCAACCGGCGGCGGCTCTGGAATTCCCAGCGCCGATGGTGGGGTCGATTGCGCCGACGAAGAGAACGAGGAAAGGCGCAAGGCCGACTGCCCCGGAGCTGGTACTCGGATTTCCAGTGTAACCGGATCGGGCCGGTAGGAGTCTTTCTCAGCAGCGTATGCGTCCGTGGGCGGCTGTATGGCGAGGTAAGGCTGGGCTCCTGATCCGGAGTGCCAAACGGATCAGGAGGCGCGTCATGAATAGCCCCGTTCAAGCCGGCGATCCCAGGGCTCTGCTTCGAGAGCGTCTCGAAGCGCTTGTCTCCCAACTGGCGGAGCTTGAGAAGCTGCGAGAGTGGGTAAGTCGAGAGGAGAATCGTCAGCGCGAGCTGCGCGAGGCGGGTAGGTCGCATAACCCAGCTCGGTCCGTGAGCGGTCGTTGTGATCGTGTCCCGTGGCGTGGTGTAGCTGGCGGCGGGTCACCGCGTTCACCGGCAAGAGCCGGGCCGGTCAGCTGGCGATAGCCGGAAGACTGA
>NZ_LBJC01000014.1 GCF_004114535.1 Bradyrhizobium nanningense | reverse complement strand
CGGCCGCCGGGCGCTCCGACCGGACTGCCCGCCGGCACCGGCTGCTGCCCGCCGCCGAGCGCGCGCGGCGCGCCGGGCGCATTCGGGTTCTGGTTCGGATCGAACGCATCGCCGCGGCGGCTTCTGCCGGGGGCACCTGGCTGTGGCTGCTCCTGAATGATCGGAGCGGGAGACGCGATCTGCGGCTGCTCGTAATTAGGCTGGGCCGGCTGCTGCGGCCGATGGACCGGCGCGACCTGCGCGGGCGGAACAGCGGCGACGTTAGGCTGGACCGGCGCCTGGCCGGGCGCGACCTGCGCGCCGCCCTCGAGCGCCCGCAGCCGCTCTTCGAGCTGGCGGTTGCGGTATTGCAGCTCCTCGTTCTGGCCGGTGAGCTGGCGCAGCTGGTTCTCCAGCCGCTCGATCCGCATCTCGGGATCATCATCGGTCTGGGCGAAGACGGGCGTGCAGCACAAGAGGAGCAGCGCGGCGAAGGCCACGGTGCCGGTAAAGACCTTAAATCTGGATGACATCTTGCCCTGACGACGAAAGCGAAATGGCCTGCGACGGAACATGCGACGCGCCACACATTGAAGGGGAGTACGCCAAAAATGTGTCTGGCACCACGGGGATTCTGTCACAGAATGCTGAAACGAAACCGGCGCCCGAGAGGGCGCCGGCATAATCGGTTTCTGAAGATGAACGGCGCCTGACTGAGTGTCAGTATCTCGGCGTCAATATCTCGGCGTCACGAGCTCGCGTTCAGCACGGTGACGGCGCGACGGTTCTGCGACCAGCAGGAGATGTCGTTACAGACGGCGACCGGCCGTTCCTTGCCGTAGGAGATCGTGCGCATGCGGTTCGGATCGATGCCGCGCGAGGCGAGGAACGAACGCACCGACTGGGCGCGGCGGGCGCCGAGCGCGATGTTATATTCGCGGGTGCCGCGCTCGTCGGCATGACCTTCGATGGTGAAGGAGTAGCGCGGATAGGTCTGGAGCCACTGCGCCTGCTTCTCCAGGGTCACGATCGCCTGCGGGGTCAGATCGGTCTGGTCGCTTTCGAAGAACACGCGGTCGCCCACGTTCACCACGAAGTCCTGCTGACTGCCTGGCGTCGCCGCATTGGCCATCGCATCCGTCGCAGCATTCTTGTTGGCGCAGGCGCCCATCGACAGCGCGACGGCGAGCACTGCGGCCAGCTTCAATCCCTGGAGGATACGCATAGGATGTTTCATTCCGGAGCCTCCACGCTCACGTTCGTCCACTGCTGTCCGGTTTACAGGGGGTTGGTTAAGCGAACGTTCCGTCAACCTTGACGGAACCTTATCTCAGCCGATCAAATGCCCCCAACCAGCGAAAAGCACCCATCATGGTTAATGGGTTGTAAATGTGGCGCGAGGGTGAAAGCAAGTCGGGCCAGTCAGCAAAACGCCGATTTTGGCCGGAATTTTGGGCCGTGTTCTCGGCGAAACCGTCGCTACGAGCCGGTGGGAAGCAGGATTGGCGCCGGACTTAGGCTTGCGCCGTACTTGCGACAAGGACCGGACGAGACGTTGCGGTGCGGACGCTGCCACGTTGAAACAGCATCCGCCGCTCGAACGCGCTCGAACGCATGATCGGAAAACGAGTCAGGATCTTTTCCCGGACCTTGGGATAATCCGAGGCCATGAGCACGGCCTTCTTCGTCGGCCAGCCCGGAAACGAACGCGGCTCGGTGAGAGTCTCGGATAGGAACACGCGGCGGTAGAACGCCTGATGATCGGTCCGTACCATCGAGAGTCCGACATCGGCATTGAAATGCTCGCAGGCAACGAAGGGAAGCCGGACAGTCAGATAAGGCAATTCCGGGAACCGCTGTTGCATCTCCGGATCGGCAACGAATCGACACGGATCGACAAAAACCTCGCCCCGATCCAGGCGAGGATGCAGGACGTCGCCGAACACCTCCGTGGTGTAGGACATCCGCCATTCGGACGTCAGAACGTGGATGCGAACGGAGCTGCAGAGTTCGTCGTCGACGTAGACGCCGAAATTCCAGACATTGGGCGCGTCGTCGAAACGATCTGTCACCCGCCGCGACTCTGACGGCGGGATCAATCCGGCCTGCAAATAGGCGCGATACCGCATCAGATGAAGGCGATCCTCGTCCTCCGGCGTTTCAATGAGCCGATAATCGACACGCTCAAACAGGGCGGCTCCGCGTGGAAGAAGCGCCGTCTGCGGTTCGGCCCCGGACTTCATCAACAACCTCTACGCTCCGAGCAACTTCTGCGAGTAGGTCGAGATTAATAGTTTCTTAATCAAAATGCAAAGCGTTAGAAACGTTAGGGTTAACCCCTTTGCCTCCGTAGAAGCCCGGGAAAACATGACCTGGATGAAGATCGAGAGGAAAATCAGGCGATCGATCGCCCCGATATCGCAACCAGCTGGTCCTTGCCGCCGCGAACGCCGTAGGAGGCATTGAGCAACTGACGAATGCGCACGGCCGGAACGGGCCGGCTGAACAGGTATCCCTGGGCTTCGGTCACCGTGCCATCGGCATTGATGAGCTCGAGTTGCTCGTTGGACTCTATTCCTTCGACCACGACCGACATGCCGAGGTCGGCGGACAGGCGCGCCACGCCTCGCAACAATGTCAGCGGACGGTCCGAGTCGATGCCTTCGAGGAAGGAGCGGTCGATCTTCACCTTCTGCATCGGGAAGTTGTGCAGGTAGCTGAGGCTGGAATAGCCGGTGCCGAAATCATCGAGCGAAATGCGAACGCCGAGGGCATGCAATTGCGACAGGATGTCGTGCGTGAGCTGGGTATTGCGCAGCAGCGAGGACTCGGTGATCTCGATTTCCAGCCGATGCGCCGGAAGCCCCGAGACCTCGAGCGCGTAGCGGATTTCGCTCAGCACGTCGCGCTGGTGGAATTGTTGCGGCGAGAAGTTGACGGCGACGCTGACGCTCTCCGGCCACTTCATGCATTCCATGCAGGCGCGGCGCAGGATCCAGCGGCCGAGATCGACGATCAGGCCCATGTCCTCGGCGACCGGGATGATGTCGACCGGCGAGACCGTGCCGCGCACCGGATGATTCCAGCGCAGCAGCGCCTCGCAGGTGGTGATCTTGCCGGACTTCAGATTGACCAGCGGCTGATAGAACAGCTCGAATTCCTCGTTGGCGAGCGCCTTGCGCAGATCGAGTTCGAGAATGCGGCGCGCCTCGACGGTCGCCGCCATCTCGTCGCGGAAGAAGCAGAAGGTGCCGCGGCCGTCGGCCTTGGCGCGATAGAGCGCCATGTCGGCATTCTTGAGCAGCGTGTCGGCGCTGACGTCGCCCGGGGAGGTCAGCGCGATGCCGACGCTGGCGCCGATCTCGACCAGATGATTGTGAATACGATAGCGCTCGCTCAGCCGCTCGACGATACGGCGCGCAAGCGCCGCGGCGTCCTCGGACGAAGAGATGTTCTGCTGGAACACGACGAACTCGTCGCCGCCGAAGCGGGCGACGAAATCCTCGGGGCGCAGCATCTCGCGCAGGCGGTTGGCGACCGCGCACAGAAGCTGATCACCGCAGGGATGACCCAGCGTATCGTTGACTTGCTTGAATTGGTCAAGATCGACGAAGAGCAGAGCCGACAGATGTTCCGAATGCCGCGCGACTGCGAGCAAACGCTCGATCTCGTCGCGAAAATTGACTCGGTTCGGCAGCGCCGTGAGATCGTCGTAGCGGGCCAGATGGCTGATCCTGGCCTCAGCGTTGCGGCGCTCCGTGATGTCCTCGAGCAGCAAGACCGCACCGCCATCAGCCATCGGTTGGACGGTCCACGACAGCGAACGATTCCTTTGCGGATCGGGATCGGTGGTGATGATTTCCTGCGCCTGCCCGGTTTCGATGTCGGCGATGATCGCCTCGCCGCTGGCGGCCGAAATCGATCCCGCTTCGACGCACGCGGCGATGATGTCGCGCGCAGTCGTGCTGCTCTGGGCGAGATTGTCGGGCAGGCTCATCATCGCGCCAAAGCGGTGGTTCATCACTGCGAGCTGGCCGTCGATGCGAAACATGCAGAGGCCGTGCGGCATGTTGTTGAGAGCCGTGTCGAACTGGCCGGCGAGCGCGGCCTCGCGCTCGCGTGCGACAACGGCGCGCAAGAATATCCTGTGCAGGTTGCCGGAGAGTCGCATGACCGAGAGGAGGAACGCGGCGCACACGACGGACATCGCCACGTAATAGGGCGTGCCGTGGAGCGCCAGCGCGATCACGGCGGGACCGAATATCAGGGTGGCTTGCAGACGAAATATCCACTGCCGTCCGTAAGCTCTCCCCGCTCCTCCCGCCACGATTCCGGTGGTGACCGAGAGGGCAATCATGTGAGCGATGGCGTCGTCGTTGCTCAACAGGGTCGTCGAACACCATAGACCGATCGCAGCGGCCTGGATGAGCGCTCCGATCTGGTAGCGCTTTTGCCACCGCTCCGCTTGTTCTGCGCTCAGAGCCGATTTCTGGGCCTGGTACCGGCTCAAATCGAAGGCACGGATCGCTCCCGCAAGAATGAGAAGCGGGACAAATCCCCAAAGCAGCGTCTGTCCCGTCTTGAGCGCCGTCAAGGAGGCCGAGAACGCCGAGAACACGATGCCGGTCAGCACCGTTCCGGGAGCCTCGAACAGCGAATCGGTCAGCGCCGCCGAAATCGACGGCGAGGCCTGGTCCTCCGGCTCTCCGCTCTGGCTTGCGAACTGCATTGGTGTTTGTACGCGCGTCCTGTTTGCCGCGTACTTTTACCCACTTCAGATGAAGCCTTTCTGAGGGAACATCGTTAAAGTCGAGTTGTTTTTCGGTAACGGCGAACCGATTTTCTCTTAAATATCAAGCAACTAGGAAAACCTTGCCGGGCACAAGGTGAAGGAAGTCTTGCCTCGCGCAGCGATCGCGACAAACTCTGCGCGCTTTTTCGATAACATCGCGCGTCCAGAGGCGCGATCTATTGACCTGCCGTCGAGGACAGTAGCGGCGACCAGGCCGGGTCGGAGGCGAAGCCCGGCGTCGGCACCTTCAGCTCGTTGCGGCCGGAGATGTCGACGCTGTACAGCGAGGGCCCGCCATTGCCGCCGGGATCGCGGAAGAACATCAGCACGCGGCCGTTCGGCGAGAAGGTCGGACCTTCGTTGTGGAAGCCGGAGGTCAGCAGCCGCTCGCCAGAGCCGTCCGGCTTCATGACGCCGATCGAGAACTGTCCGCCGCCTTGCCTGGTGAAGGCGATGTAATCGCCCTTCGGCGACCACACCGGTGTCGAATAGCTGGCGTTGGTGTCGTCCTTGGAGAAGGAGATGCGCTGTGCCTGTCCTCCGCCCGCCGCCATCACGTAGATCTGCGATCGGCCGCCGCGATCGGACTCGAAGCAGATGCGGGCTCCGTCCGGCGAGTAGGACGGAGAGGTGTCGATCGCCGGCGTGTCGGTGAGGCGCGTGGTCGAGCGCGAGCGCAGGTCCATCACGAACAGGTTGGAATTGCCGCCCTGCTGCAGGCTCATGATAACGCGCTGGCCGTCCGGGGAGAAGCGCGGCGCGAAGGTCATGCCGGGGAAGTTGCCGACGATCTCGCGCTGGCCGGTCTCGATGTTGAAGAGATAGACTTTCGGATCGCCCTGGCCGAACTCCATATAGGTGATCTCTTGCGAATTCGGCGAGAAGCGCGGCGTCAGCACGAGGTCGGAGCCGCGGGTCAGATAGCGCACATTGGCGCCGTCCTGGTCCATCATCGCGAGCCGCTTGACGCGGCGCTCCTTCGGGCCGCTTTCGTCCACGAACACCACGCGGCTGTCGAAATAGCCCTTCTCGCCGGTCATCCGCTCGTAGATCTGGTCGGAGATGATGTGGGCGATGCGGCGCCAATATTCCGGGGAGGTGAAATATTGCTGGCCGGCGAGCTGCTGGCCGGAGATCACGTCCCACAGGCGGAATTCAGCCTTCAGCCGGCCATCGGGCTGGCGCGTCATGCGGCCGGTGACGAGGGCCTGCGCGTTGAGGGTCTTCCAGTTCTGGAATTGCGGCGCGACGTCGATGTTGTTGATGCGCTCGATGAAGGCGGCCTGATCGATCGGCGCGAACAGGCCCGAGCGCTTCAGATTGTTGGTGATGACCTGCGTGACGCCGTTGCCGACGTCGCCGTCGGACGGCGAGCCCGGCACGAAGTTGGTGATCGCGATCGGGATCGGCTGGAACTCGGTCGGATCGATACGAAGTCGCGGCTGGCCCTGCGCGAAGGCCTGTCCGCCCCCGAGCATCGCGAGCGTGGATCCGGTCAGGGTCATGAAGCGGCGGCGGTTCATCGATCGGACGTCATTCATTGCAAAGTTCTTTTGTTCGGATGTCACAACATATCTTTCAGGCCGAAAGTCATCGGAATGAGCTTCCAGCTCTCGTACTGCTGCTTCGGCATGAACGAGTAGACCTGACACTGCACGATGGCGCGCTTGGCGCTCTCCGCCACCGCCTGCGCGATCGACCGCGACGGTCCTCGCACCGCGACGACAATCGGCTCGGAGGCGAGCGATCCATCGATCTTCATGGGAATATCGATGTCGGCCTCGTACTGATCGGCATCCTGGCCGTTATAGGTGGGCGTGAAGCAGCGCTTGACCGCGCCCTGGAATGCACCGCGCCAGGTCGCGACGTTGTTGGCGGCAGTTCCCGTCGCCAATCCCAGCGCCGCCGATGCGTTCAATGCGGAGCCAGTGAGTTCGTGCCGGGTCGCAGCGCGCTTGTCGAGGTCGCGCTGAATCTGCGCGGGATCGAAGCTGCGCTCCTTGGGCTTGGGCTGCTGCTGCGGCTGCACCGCCGCGACCTTCTGCTCCACCGGCTTGGGCGGCGGCTTCTTGGTGTCCAGCTTCTTCTGCAGTTCGGCGATCGGATCTTCCTTGGCCGGATCAGGCTTCTTTTCCTGCGGCTTCGGCTCTTCCTTCGGCTTCGCCTCGGCCACGGGCTTCGGCGGCTCGGGCTTCTTCTCCACCGGCTTCTCGACCGGCTTTGGCGGCGGCTCCGGCTGCGAGTTGGTCTTGATCAGCTCTTTCTTCTCGGTGACCTTGCCGACGGCGTCTTCCTCGGACTTCGCTTCCGCGATCTTCTCGACCTTCGGCTTCGGCTCTTCCTTCTTGCCGGTCTTCTGCCCGGCCATCATCTTGGCGAGCTGATCGGTGGAGATGATGTCGACCGGAAGCGACTCTTCCGGCGCGATGTAGGCCTTGCTGCTGAAGGTGACGAGCCCCCATCCCAGCACGAGGACATGGAGGGCAATCGACGCAACGAGTGTCTTGTCGACGTTCACCTTCACGGCTTACCCCTGATCCGCTTCCGTGACGAGGGCGAGCTTCTTGAATCCGGCGCCGGACAACAGGCCCATCACCTTGGCCACCGTGCCGTAATCCGCCTTCTTGTCAGCGCGCAGATAGATGCGCTCCTCGAGCCCGCCCCGCGCGTCCGTGATCGCCTTCAGCTTGGGTATCAGTTCGTTGATCGCGATCTCGGAATCGTTGATGAACACCTTGCCCTTGATGTCGACCGACATCTGGATCGGCTTCTGGTCGTTGTTTTCGAGGCTCTTGGCCTGGGTCTGCGGCAGGTCGAGCGGCACGCCGACCGTGAGCATCGGCGCCGACACCATGAAGATGATGAGCAGCACCAGCATCACGTCGACCATCGGCGTGACGTTGATCTCGGCCACGACGGGCTTGCGCCGGCCTCGGCGCCCGCCGCCGCCGGACGAACTCGCAACGTTCATCGCCATGATCGCGTGCCCAAATTGCCCTTCAGACTATACATGCCGTCCGTCAACCCCGCTCGTCGATCTGACGCGACAGAATGGCGGAAAATTCATCGGCGAAGCCTTCGAGCCGCTGGGCCTGCCGGTTCACCTCGGACGTGAACTTATTATAGAAGATAGTGGCAGGAATGGCGGCGATAAGGCCGACGGCGGTCGCAAACAGCGCCTCCGCGATGCCCGGCGCCACCACCGCCAGAGAGGTATTTTTCGACGCCGCGATCGACTGGAAGCTCGACATGATGCCCCAGACCGTGCCGAACAGGCCGACGAAGGGGCCGGCAGAGCCGACGGTCGCGAGCACCAGCAGGCGGCGTTCCAGCCGCTCGACCTCGCGGGCGATCGAGACGTTCATGACCTTGTCGATGCGCATCTGCAGACCCGCCACCGAGCGGGCGTGGCTCTCGAAGGACCGCTTCCACTCGCGCATCGCCGCCACGAAGCACGCCGCCATCGAGTGTGTCGGCTTGGCCGAAAGCGTGCGGTAGAGCTCCTCGATCGATTCGCCGGACCAGAACGCCTGCTCGAAGCGGTCCATCGAGCGACGGGTGCGGGCAAACAGAAAGATCTTGTCGATGGCAATCGCCCAGACCCAGACCGAGCAGGACAGAAGTCCCAGCATCACTGCTTTCACGATCCAGTGAGCCTGCCAGAACAGCGCGATCAGCGACACGTCCGCGGAAGCGGCAACCGGAAGGGCTGACTGAGCCACGTCGGCCGGATTCATAAGCAGTATCCTCTCAAGGCGATCGTTACCCGATGTGCCGGCCAGCAAATGGCTGCCGGTTCCCCAATAGCCGCGCTAGACCGGCGCGGCCGGCAAGCCCGCTCAAAGCCTTGTCTTTCTGGGGTGCAGGGGCTCGTCCAAAGCCGGCCGTCTGCATTCCCTGCCAAGATGTCAAAACTATGGGCCTTTGGCCCCGGGCCTTGACGAGCCTCGGTTTCGGGCTTTGGGCGCGATTGTCCGCCCTTACCAGAGCCCGGCGTTGGTTAATGCGAGGTTACCAGCGGCGAATTTGCCCGCGGGAAAGGTAGGCCGCGCAAGCGGTTGGGAGGCGCGTCCCGGACGCGCCGCAACGCTCTTGCGTTGCGGTGCGAGCCGGGACCCAGAAGCCGCAGGCTCTAGCTGGAGAAATGGGCCCCGGCTCTGTAACGCATCCCCAAGGGGCGCTGCATTGCGTTCGGGGCACGAAAGTTCCACTCCCCTCCCCGGTCGCGTTGTCCGAGGAACCACGCCGTCCGCGGAAAATTATTCAGAAAATCACTTTTCGCGAGGTTGCCATGACCATCAACCCCAAGACGACCGCCGCCATCGGCGATCACCCGCTTCACCCCATGCTCATCCCCTTCCCCGTGGCATGTCTGGTCGGCGCGCCCATCGCTGATCTGGCCTTCATCGGAACCGGCGACAATTTCTGGGCCAGGGCCGCGATGTGGCTGATCGGCGCCGGCATCGTGATGGCGCTCGTTGCAGCCGCGGCCGGCTTTACCGACTTCCTCAGCGAGCCCCGCATCCGTCGTCTCAACGATGCCTGGTACCACATGGTCGGCAATCTCGCCGCGGTCGTGCTCGCCCTGGTCAATTTCTACCTGCGTTACGCGCAAGGCGCGGAGGCAGCCATCAAGCCCTGGGGCGTGGTGCTCTCCCTGATCGTCGTCGGCATCCTCCTGTTCACGGGATGGAAGGGCTGGGAGATGGTCTACCGCCATCACGTCGCGGTGCTGGATGCGCCGGGCCAGACCAGCTCGGAGCCCGTCACGCCCCAGCATGGCGGCGAGAGCCACCGCCGCGCCGCCTGAGCAGCGGAGACTACCAGCGCTATTTTGCGCGCTCAGTTGAATCGGTAAGCGATGCCGAACGTGGCGGTGTGGCTCTGCAACCGTACGGAATTGGTCGTCGACTGAGTTCCGGAGCAAAACACCGTCTGCACTCCGAAAGCGGGATCGTTGATCGTGGCGCTGCCGTTGCAATCGCGGGTTTGCGAGAAACGGGCCGTCCCGAAGTCGGCATAGCGATACTCGCCGCGCAGGATCCAGCTTTCCGTGAGCTTCATCTCGCCGCCGCCGCCGACCGTAAAACCGGTTCGGACGGTGGATTGCCTGATGACGGCGGGCGACAGCAGGCCGGGCGTACAATTTCCGACTTCTGACGCAACGAAGCCCGGCGCCGTAAACAGCGGCTTCAGTGCCGTGTCGCAATTGGACGTCTGCTCCAGGCTGGTCCAGGCGGCACCGCCGGTGAGATAGGCGAGGAAAGCGGGATTGATGATGTAGCCGACGCGCGCGCGGATGCTCGCGTCCCATTTGGTGCGGAGGCTGTAGCTATCGTTCAGACCGCCGCTTCCCCCCACGATGCCCCCCGGGAGATACCGGCCGAAAACCGAACTCTGGCGATCGGCCCAGCCGAAATCGCCTTCGACGCCCAGCAGCCATTTCGGATCGATCTGCCAATTGTATCCGAGATAGGGGCTGATCCGTGCAGCAGTCGTGTGAAACTGGTCGCTGCGGAAGCAATCGCCGCACCCGTTGAGGAGATTGATCGGCGGAAAGCCGGCCGTCGTAAACGAGGCCGCATCGATGCTCGAACTTGCTTGGCTGGCGCGAATGCCGGCGCCAACGCCGAGATAGGCGCCGTTCCACGACGCGGTCGAGGGCGCCGCCGCATAGGCGGCCAGCGCCGTCGCGCCGGTCGCATTGGCCGTGCCGAGCTTGTAGGCCAGGCCGAACGTCGCCGTGTGGGTCTTCAGGAACGTGTCATAGCTGACCGTCTGCCCCCCCGTTGCCGCGGTCCGGACGTCGGTGTTGGAGAAATGTCCATAGTCGGCAAAACGATACTCGGCCCGGGCAACCCAGTTTGGCCACAGCATCGCCTCGATGCCGCCGCCGACCGTGTACCCAAGCTGGGTCCGGCTGTTGCTTATGCTCGCCGGCGCAAGTCCAACGCCGGGTACACAGCGGCCATCGGCGCTCACGAGTGTGCTGCAGTTCGACGTGGTCTGGACATGGATCCAGGATGGACCGGCCGTTCCATACAGCAGCACGGCGGGATCAATCAGATAGCCGGCACGGCCGCGAATGCTCGCATCCCATGTCGTCTTCAGCGCAAAAGAATTGGATGTCGAGGCCCCGCCGTTGAATGGCGTTGCCGGGTAGGCGGCGCCGAAGATCGTCGTGGTCTGATCGGCGTAGGCAGCATCGCCTTCCAGGCCGAGCACGGTTCGTCCGATCTGCCAGTTGTATCCGAGATAAGGACCGACGCGGAACGCGGTGCCGTTGAAGGATCGTCCCGTCACACAAGGAAGACCCGCGAAACAATCGGCTGCGACGAACATGTTTTGCAGCACCGCCGGCGCGGTCGTGTCGGTTGCCGAACGGACGTCGACGCTGGATTCGCTCGCGCGAAATCCGAGGCTGGCGCCGACGTAGAGACCGCCCCAGGCTTCGACCGCCGCGGGCGTCTTGAAGATAGGTGCCTTGACCGGCAGATCGGCCGCATTGGCCGCCGAAACGACCAGCAATCCAGCAATTGCAGGCGGGGATAGACGCAGAAGTCGTGTCATTGCATTCCCATTCCGAGGCGGGCCGCAAGAGCCGCATTGGAGCTGTACAGGGACGAGGCAGGCGCGACTTGGAGGGGATGAGACTTGCGCGTGGGACTGGGTGCGACTCGGCGCGCTATTTGGCGCGCTGTTGCGCATTTGCCACAAGCGAATATCGGGTGATCGCTTCTATTCGGCCGACGGATATGCCTTGCGGCGTTCCGACGGAGACAGGCCGAAGCGGCGACGGAAGCAGCGATTGAAATATGAGATGTCGCCGAAGCCCGCAGCGAGCGCGAGACGGGCAATGCTTTCATGCGCCTTGAGAGGATCGGCGAGACTGGCATGCACTTGCGCCAGCCGCTCCTCCAGCACGAAGTCGTGGAAGGACGTGCCTTCGTCGCGGAAAAGCTTCCTGATATAGTCGGCAGAGACCTGCTGCAGGGCGCCGATGCTTTCTGCCGATAGATCGCCGTGTCCGAGCCGCGATTTGATGGCGAGCTTGGCAAGCTTCAGGCGCGCCGCCCGTGGACCATCGCCTTGGGCGGCAACGTCGTCCTCACGCACGCCGCAGATCAAGGCGATGAGATCGCGCAGATGCTGCGCGGCCAGCCGCTGCATCTCCGCGCGGGCCGATTCACCCATCGTCATGGCACCGAGGACATAGCCACGCAGCAGCTTCAGCGCCGGCGCGCCTGGATCGATCGGTTGCAGCAATCGGTCCTCGACATTGCGGACAAGGGGTGCAAGGGCCTGCCGGGGTAGTTGCACGCTGAGATGACGGCCGCGATCGAGTAGCGTGTGACGGCCGACGTCACAGGTCGTCATCAGCACCGCACCGCCTTGCGGCACTTCCAGCTCACGCCCGAGCTGGGAGGCCTCGGCGCGGCCGCGCAGCACCACCGCGAGGACGATGTTGTCGGAGGCCGTCGCGAGCAGCCGGCGCGAGATGCGGAAATGCGCCGGCGTGCGCCAGCCCGAGGACAATCCCGCCGCAGGCAGGCGGTACAACTCGGTTCTCGCCTCAAAAGGGAAACCCCGGATCGGATCGATCTCGATGTTGAACAGCAGGCGGCCATAGACTTCGCGCCAAACAGCAAGCCGGTCGCGCTCGGGCAGCATGGCGGTGTCGAGCGATAGATGTTGGGGCTGGGACATTCACAAAAGGGAAATTCGCGGGAGAACCGAAGCCATTCTGTCGCCCGAGGCCCCGAAACGGTTCAGCCCGATGACGTCAGGCCGCCGAAGCAGGTCCGGGGCAGTTGGCGAGCCGCGCGGGATTGCCGATGGCGGTGCAGCCGGCGGGCACGTCGGAGGTCACGACCGTGTCGGCGCCGATCTTTGCGAAATCGCCAATCCGGACATCGCCCAAAATGGTCGCGCCGGCGCCGATGAAGACATTGCGGCCGATGCGCGGCGAGCGCGGCGGCAGTTCATTGCTGCGGCCGATGCTGACATTCTGAAGGATGGTGACCTCGTCGCCGATCACGACGTCGGCGCCGATCACGACGCCGGTGGCGTGATCGAGATAGACGGCCGAGCCGATGCTGGCCGCCGGATGGATGCTGACCTGCAAGACGTTCGACGCCTCGTTCTGAAACAAGAGCGCGGCGTCGCGCTGGTCATGATGCCAGAGCCAGTTCGAGACGCGCCAGGCTTGCAGCGCGACATAGCCCTTGAAATGCAGCAGCGGCGCCAACAGGCCGGCGATGGCGGGATCGCTGCGCACGATGGCCTGCAAGTCGCGGCCGGAAGCTTCGATCAATTCCGGCGAGTGTCGAAAGGCATCACGGGAAAAGGCGGCGAAGCGCGCCTGCTCGGCGACGTTGCCGCCAAGCCTGCGCCCGATCAGATCGGCCAGAGCCGCCGCAAGACCGTCATGCGCAAGGACGGCCTCGGCAAGTGACTTGCCGAAGACGGGATCGGATGCGACCGCTCGCCGCGCCTCGTCGCGAATCTGCTGCCAGAGGCGATCGTTCGTCGCGGTCGCAGCTGCCGTCATCGCCGCCTCCGGTGTTTGGGGCTTCCTTCACGTCTCAAATATAGCCAGCGCGCCCCCCTGCGCGCCACGCCGCAGGCGGAGCGGCGCGACCGGAGCACCATGCCGCAGCTCCCCCGTGAGGCTACGAGCTTGCATGCCAGGCATTCGCAACCATATAGTCAGTTGAATTTTCGGCCGACGCTGCTTTGGCCGGGATGTCCATGCAAAGCAGCTCGTTCAAGCCCCGCGGTGGTCCGCCATCCGCGGGTTTTTCGTACCCGGCGGCCCTCGCTGCCGCCGACACGAATCCCGGATCCCATTACCTGAGGTCACACCAAGACATGTCGCCTAACGCGCCCGCCGACGACCACCACGACGACATCATGTATCCCTCCGCCGTGCCGTTCCTGCTGGTCCATCTCGGCTGCGCTGCGGCGGTCTGGTCGGGCGTCACGTGGCAGGCCGTCGCGATCTGCGTGTCGCTGTACATCGTGCGGATGTTCGGCATCGGCGCCGGCTATCATCGCTATTTCTCACATCGCGCGTTCGCGACCAGCCGGGTGTTTCAGTTCATGCTGGCGTGCCTCGCGCAGAGCAGCGCGCAAAAGAGCGTATTGTGGTGGGCGGCCAAGCATCGGCACCATCACTTGCATTCCGACACCGAGATCGACGTGCATTCGCCGCGTCATCGCGGCTTCGTGTACAGCCATCTCGGCTGGATCTTCGACCGCCGGCACGATGCGACCGATCTCGTGAAGGTCGGCGATTTCGCGGTCTATCCGGAGCTGATGTGGCTGCATCGGCTCGAACTGCTGCCGGCCGTCGCGCTTGCCGCGCTCTGCTTCGTGGTCGCGGGATGGTCGGGTCTGGTGGTCGGCTTCCTGTGGAGCACGGTGCTGGTCTATCACGCGACCTTCTGCATCAATTCACTCGCCCATGTGCATGGACGCAAGCGCTATGTGACGGGCGATGATTCCCGCAACAACTGGCTGCTGGCGCTCTTCACTCTGGGTGAAGGCTGGCACAACAACCATCACGCCTACCAGAGCAGCGTGCGACAGGGTTTTCGCTGGTGGGAGATCGACGTCACGTACTACGTCCTGAAAGTGCTGTCCTGGCTCGGGATCGTCTGGAGCATGAAGGCGCCGCCCGAACAGGTGCTGCGCAACGAGCAGCCGCTCGGCGCCCGGGTGATCAATCGAGCCGCTCACGAGCTCGCCGGACGGTTCGATGCGCAGGCCCTCGCGCACGCGATCTCGTCGGCGCTGCATCGGGCCGACCTGGCCCAGCTGCAATTGCCGACGCTGCACGACATCCTCAATCGTGCGCATGACGGCGTGGACGCACTGACACACCTGCATCTGCCGAAGATACCCACCCGCGAAGAGTTTCTCACCGAGGCCAAGGCGATCTTCGCGCGCACGCGATCGCTCAACGAGATCGTGGACCACGCCTACGAGCACTTTCTGACCTCGGTGCGCGCGCAACTGGTGATGGCGCGCTGATCCTCCGGTCGTTCGAGGGCTCGGCTGAAAAAGGCCTATGGCCCCCGCCCATGGGCGTGCACCACCCCGCAAAACGCGCGCCCGCCGGGACAGGAATGAAAATGGCAATCGGGATCGGCGGCGCAGCCGCCGTAGACGAGGGCGATATAGCCCAGCACCGCAAACGCGGTCACACCGAGCAGTAAGCGGGTGCGGAGGTCCATGTGCCCTTGGTCCCGCAGAACCACACGCGGGTTCGGTGGCGGGGCCCGAATATAGCGACACCTCGGCGGCCAAAAACCAAACCGCCCGCCTGCGGGTTGCGCAGACGGGCGGCTCGGGGCCATCAGGACTTTGGGGGCATGCGCCTGAAGGCTTTGACAGGTGTCAGGCTTGAAGGTCAGCCCTGCTGCTGGTCAGTCGGCGGCGGGGTCGGGCGCGTCTTGTGCTGCGCCATGAACTGGTCGAACTCTTCCTTGTCCTTGGCGTGGCGCAGACGGTCGAGGAAATTCCTGAACTCGACCTGCTCTTCCTCGAGCCGGCGCAGCGTCTCCGAACGATATTCGTCGAAGGCGCGGTTGCCGGACGACGGCGGGCCGAAGCCAAAGCCGAAGCCATGCCGCTCCATGCGGCCGCGCATGCGGTCCATCTTGTACTGCATCCGCTCCATCTTGTTCTGCCAGCGATCCTGGTGGCTCCAGCACGACATTCTTCTGCTCCCGAGTGTGAAAAAGAGAAGGGCAAGTCCGATCGGCCACCAGATGATGAAGCCGAGGATGGTCACAGCGATCCAGCCGGGATGCCAGGGCGTATCGAGCATGCGGGGACGCTCGTACTGTTGGTATTGGTCCGAAGGGCCGCGCCAGCGATTGACGTCAGCGGTGTAGGCCATTTCCCATCTCCATCACGGCACAGCGCCGTTGTGAATGTAAATAACATTTACATAGCTAGACCATCCCGCGATTTTGTCAAGCTGGCCACAAGACACGCCCGCGTGATGTTTTGCGTAATTTTATTTCGGCTTGCCCCAGGGACCGCCCGGCGGCACGCCCGAACCGGAGGGCGCCTCCGGCGGCACCGGCGGCGGCTCGGCGCCCTTGGCTGCCGGACGGCGGTCGGTCGGGAAGCCGAGACCGCGCAGATAAATCAGCACCTCGGCCTCGAGCAGCTCATCCGGAGACATCGGCAGTTTTCGGCGCGCGGCGTCCCCACGGGAGAACAGCGAAGCCACGCCGTGCGCCATCGACCAGATGTGCAGCGCCATCATCATCGCCGGCGGTCGCGGCATGCCGGGCGGCGCAAGCGCCGCGAGCCGCTCGGCCGCGGCGCGAATGATGTTGAACGCGCGTTCGCTCGCGGCCTGCAGCGCCGGATTGGCGTCGACCGGCAGACCGGACTCGAACATCGCGTTGTAAAAGGCAGGCTCTTCGCGGGCGAAAGCAAGATAAGCCCTGCCGACCCGCTCGAACGCGGTGACCGTATCAGGGCGCCCGTCGTCCCAGGCCGCGGTCAGGCGCGCCTCGAACTGCTCGAAGCCGCGCTGGGCAATCGACGACAACAGCTCGTCACGGTCGCGAAAATGCCGGTAGGGCGCCGCCGCGCTGACCCCGGCCATGCGTGCGGCATCGGCGAAGGTGAAGCCGGCGGCGCCCTTCTCGGCGATCAGCCCGAGAGCGGCCTGCAACAGGGCCTCCTTCAGATTGCCGTGGTGATAGCCGCGCTCGGCGCGGCGCTGTTCCTTGCGCCAGCTCATGTGAATGAGCTTTACATGAGCCGGGCGTGAAGGTCACTAGCGGCAATTCGGCCTGATTAACCCGTACATTCAAGGTGCGCCGGGCGGATGCGTCGGCATCGCGCCCGGACACGGCCTCCCCCTGACCTACATCTGCGGAATGGCCAGCACAGGCATGACCTCGATCGCCTCGCCCGGGAAGATCGCAAAATGCGGATGGTTCTCGAACAGTTTTGCAGCTTCCTCTTGCGAGGCGGCCCGGACCACAGTGAAGCCGGTCAGCGCGTTGCTGATCTCGGTGATGCCGCTGCCGTCGATCCTCCGGGTCTTGCCGAGCGGGCCGCCCAGCTCGACGATGACGTCCTTGTGCTTCTCGACCCAGCCATGCCAGGCGGCCATGCCCTCGCGCTCTTTTGCCTTCCTTTCCGCTTCGGGCATCGCCTGCCAGGCCTTCATTTTTGCGCCGCTCATGCTGCCAAGATAGACGGCGAGGAATTTGTGCTCGGTGCTCATGGTTCTCTCCTTTGGTGAGTTGTTGGTAACAGCCGCGATCTGATCGCGGCTATTGGGGCTATGTCTTGAGCTTCTCAAAGCCGGAGGCGGCGGCCTGCACGTCAGGCGGAAAGTCGGCCATCTCCTGCACCTGCCGGATCTCGATGATTTCGTTCGGCGAGGCCGGGCACTGCTTTGCCCAGGCAATCGCCTCGGCCCGCGATGGAACCTCGATCATCCAATACCCGCCCAGGACCTCCTTGGCCTCGGCGAATGGCCCGTCGGTGACAATGGGCTCGCCGGTCGCAAACGAGATCCGTGCGCCCATCGACGGCGGATGCAGGCCGTCGAGCGTGATCAACACGCCCGCGTCCTTCAGCGCCTCGTTGTAGCGCATCATCGCCGCGACCCGCTCGGGATCGAGCTGGACGTCCGGCGGCGCGGTCTCGTAACCGAGCGGGATCATCAGCATCATGAATCGCATGGGTCGTGCCCCTGGCTTTTGCGGTTGTTCCGGATGCGCCGTGAGAGGCGCAGGCCCGCGTCGCCTTCAAGACGATCGAATTCTTACGGAACCGACAGCCGAGCGAAAATAATTTGGAAGATCATGGCCCGCTCCTAGCGCGGCCGCGGCAGGAACCGACCGTCCTGCCGGGCCGCGCCGAAATAGACTTCGATGCGCCGGACCTTGCCGCCTGCGAAGGCGAAGAACTCCGTGTTGCGAAAACTCCGACCATCTGTCGCAAGGCAGAGATAAGTGACGAAGGCTTCCTCGCCCCGGACGAAGATGCGCTCGATGTCATGGCGGGCGATCCAGCCGCTGTCGCCCCAGCAGCGTTCGAAATAGGTCGTCTTGTCGAGGTCGTCATCGAACGGGCTGGTGAAGCGGAAATCGTCGGCCAATGCGTCGGCAACCCGCGGCCGGTCGTTGGCGAGATAGGCAGCGAAGAGGTCTCGGATCAGGCGTTCGCGGTCGTCAGGCATTGCGGGTCTCCTCGGTAACGATCCCCCTGGAAGACGATCCATCGAGAGACGTCCCGACATCGCGTCCTCGACTTGAGGCCTTTCTTGCCGGACCGAAAGCGCAGTAAAAGGAACCGGTGCTCGCGCGCCCCTCCCAAACACAGGACAGACCAGCCAATGCCCCCTGCCCCGCAAAAAGTCGCCCTCGTCACCGGAGCCGCGCGCGGCATCGGACTTGCGACCGCGAAGAAGTTCTTGGCCGAGGGTTGGCGTGTGGCGCTGCTCGACATCGAGGGCGAGTTGCTTGGCCGGGCGGTCGCCGAGATCAACCAAAGCGAGGCGACGCTGGCGCTGACCTGTGACGTCTCGGACGCAGCCGAGGTCGCCGCGGCGATGACGACGGTCGAGCGTCGGTTCGGCCGGTTAGATGCGCTCGTCAACAATGCCGGCATCGCGGTGTTCGCACCGCTGATGGAGACATCCGAGACCGATTGGCGCCGCGTGCTCGAGGTCAACCTCACCGGCCCCTTGCTCTGCACCAAGGCGGCCGTGCCCTTGATGCGCGAGGGCCATGGCGGGGCCATCGTCAACATCACCTCGATCTCGGCGGTGCGCGCCTCGACGCTGCGCTCGGCCTACGGCACCAGCAAGGCCGGTCTCGCGCACCTGACCAAGCAGCTCGCGGTCGAGCTCGCCTCTCTCAATATCCGCGTCAACGCGGTCGCGCCGGGGCCGGTCGACACGGCGATGGCCAAGCAGGTGCACACCAAGGAGATTCGCGCGGACTATCACGACGCAATTCCGCTCAACCGTTACGGCCTGGAGGAAGAACTTGCGGAGGCGATCTACTTCCTGTGCTCGGCAAATTCGAGCTACATCACCGGCCAAATTTTGGCCGTTGATGGCGGCTTTGATGCAGCCGGCATCGGCCTGCCGACGCTGCGCGGTCAAAGGCGGAACGGATAGAACAGGTAGGGTGGGTTAGCACTGCGGCTGCGCGAAGCGCAGGCCGCCGGGCGTAACCCACCTCTTCTCACGCGGCGAAACCGAGCTTGTGGAGTGCTCCATGCGACGCGCTTTTGTCAAAGCCCTGATGCTCGCATCGGCACTCCTCGCCATCTCGCCGTCCGCCGCCGAGATCCGCATCATCCAATCTCCGGGCGGACAGGTGGGGCCGTTCCTCGATTTGTTCGAGAAGGTGCGCAAGAGCGGCGAGCGCGTTGTGATCGACGGTCCCTGCCTGTCTGCCTGCACGCTGGTGCTGAGCATCGTGCCGGAAGAGCGCATTTGCGTCACCAAGCGCGCCGTGCTCGGCTTCCATGCAGCACGTTCGGTGGACCGGCGCGGGCGCTTTTATGCCGAGCCGGAAGCATCGGTCGCGGTGCTTGCCGCCTATCCCGGCCCGGTCCGCGACTGGATCAGCCGCCGTGGTGGCCTCACCTCGCGGTTGCTTCTGCTCAAGGGGCGCGATCTCGCCGCAATTTATCCGCGCTGCCGCTGACGAGTTCGGCAGCCGTCACGCCATGTGACGTAAACGGATGATGTAAACCGCGTCACCTTGAGGGATTGCTTGGCTTGCTCGAGGCCATACGGCAGGTTCCCTGTGCTCGCACCCAATCTGCGCACCGGGTCTTAAGCGCCATCACGCTTTGGCTGCCTTCAGTAGAGAGTCTGAATCACCGGCACCAGCTTCATGCTGGCGCAGATGAGCATTCCCCAAAGGGCAAAATTGATCTGTAGCGCCGCCGCCATCGGTCGCTCCCCTTCCAAGTGACGTCCACCCCAGTTCTTAGATTTTATGATTCACCAATAGCGATTCTGACGTGCAGATTACAGCCCAATATTGCGTCAATTATTGTGCGATGCAGTCTGCATGGTTTCACGAAGCGGCCTCACTGCTCCCGCAAAGTGATGCGAATGGTGGGTTCATTCCTCGGCCGTGCCGGCCAACTCGTTTGCCTTAAGTTCCATTTGACCGACGCGATGCGAGTCTCCTGTGCGGAGCTTGCGCATTGCGCACCGAACTTTGGGTCCGGCATGATGCGACATGGCTTCATCTTGCTCACTTTCTGCACAGCGCTGCTTGGATGTGCAGTCGCGCCAGCGCAGGAGCGTCGTCCGATCGCATGGGATGGCCTCGGTCAAGACCCCAACAAGAGCCCGAGGCGCGCTCATATCGTGAAGCGGCGCGCAACGAATCCCGCGCCCGCGGCAAGCGATCCAAATCAGGAGCGGGAACGCGTGCTTGGCAGCTTGCGGCCATACTCCGAGGCGTGGTGGGCGGTGTATGACGAGATCGAAGCGGAGCGCGACAAGCAGCTCGGCACCAAGCTCGTGATCTGCCCCCGCTGTGTTCAGCCGCGGCAAGACGAAGACGTGACCGGATCGACCCGCTGAGCGAACTCACGACCGATCCGAGCATGGCGCGATGGGTCCATGCATCCCCTCTCCCGCAAAGATGGAGAGAGGGGATCGCAGCTCAGCCAATCATGCGCGCGGTCGCACGCGTCACATTCCTTCCGCCGGACAGTTCACCATCCAGGGAATGCCGAACTTGTCGACGCACATGCCAAAGCCTTTCGCCCAGAAGGTCTTGCTGAAGGGCATGGTGACGGTGCCGCCGTCAGCGAGCGCGTTGAACTTGCGCTCGCCATCGGCGGGATCCTTGACCGTGAGCGAGACCGAGAAGCCCTGCGGCTTGTGAAAATGCTCGGTCGGCGCGTCGGAGGCCATCAGCACGCTGCCATCGGGTAGCGACATCCGCGCATGCATGATCGTCTTCTCGCGGCCGGGCGCGGCGGGCATGTCCGGCGGCGCCTCCGATGCGCGCATCATCGCATCGATCTTGCCGCCCAAAACCTTGGCGTAGAAGTTGAACGCGGCTTCGCAAGTGTCCTGATAGAACAGATAGGCATTGAGCATCGTTTCTCTCCTCTTCGTTTGCAGTGAGGCTTATTGCTTCTCGGTCAGCTTCTTCAGGCTGGCGAGACCGGCCTCGAAATCCTTGCCGATCATGCTGTCCATGTTGATGAACACTTGCATGATCTTGGACATGAACGGAGCCGGACCGTACATCGCCCATGTGACCAGAGTAGCATCGCCCTGCGGCACAAAGGTGAACTCGGCGGTGTTGTGACCTTCGAACGGCCGCTCGAAATCGAGCTTGATGCGGAGCTTGGACGGCCCGTTCGCCTCGAGGATCTCCATGCGGCCGGCGCCGACATTGTTGTTGCCGTCCCAGGCATAGATCGCGCCCTTGCCTTCCGCAGGTTCGCCGAAGGTGCGCTTCATGGCGGGATCGCGGTTCTCATAGGGGGACCAGCCGGTCCAGCGGCGGAAATCGGCGACCTCCAGGTAGATCGCACCGGCCGGCGCCTTCACCGCGAGGCTGCGCTCGACGCGGAAGGTGTCGGGTTTTGTCAAGGCGAAGACGAGGACGCCGGCTAGTCCAACGGCGAGCACGACGGCGATGATGGCAATGGCTTTCAGCATAAGGGGCTCCGTGGATACGGGCTTAGGACGAAGGGGATCGCGCTAGACCGACACGGCTAAACGGATTTTTTTCGTCGTGGCCGGGCTTGTCCCGGCCATCCACGTTCTTCGACGCCGATGGCAAGACGTGGATGCCCGGGTCAGGCCCGGGCATGACAGCGGAGATGGTCTCGCGCGTCACTTCGCCTTCGCACTTTCCTTTGCCTTCGGCTGGCTGTCCCGGATCAGGCGATCGAGATGCATGCGGATATGGGCAGCTTCCGCGGACGTGTTGGCGAGCGCGATGGCGCGGTCGAAGGCAATGCGGGCTTCGTCGTTGCGGCCGAGCTGCATCAGGAAGGCGCCGCGCACGCCGTAGAAATGGAAGTAGTTGGCGAGCTTCGGGGCCAACGGCTCGATCAAATCGAGCGCGGCTTGCGGCCCCCGCACCTTGGAGACCGCGACCGCGCGGTTGAGCGTGACCACCGGCGAGGGCTGCACGACTTCAAGCGCGCCGTAGAGCAGGTCGATCTGTGCCCAGTCGGTCTCCTCCGGTGTCGACGCGCGAGCATGCAGCGCGGCGATCGCAGCCTGGATCTGATAGGGCCCGCCGCGGCGATGGCGCATCGCCTTGTCGATCAAGGCGAGCCCCTCCGCGATCATGGTGCCGTTCCACAATGAACGGTCCTGATCGTCCAGCAGGATCAGCGAGCCGTCCTCGGCAAAGCGCGCGGCGCTGCGTGCATGCTGCAATAAGATGAGCGCGGTGAGCCCCATGATCTCCGGCTCGCTCGGAAACAGCCTGAGCAGCAGGCGCGCCAGCCGGATCGCCTCCTCGCAGAGCGGTTTTCTGATCTCGGCGGTGTCGCCGCTCGCCGAATAGCCCTCGTTGAAGATCAAATAGATCATCGCCGCGACCCCGGCGAGCCGCTCGGAGCGCTCGACCGCGCCGGGCGCTTCGAACGGCGTCCCAGCCTCGGCGACCTTCGCCTTGGCACGGGTGATGCGCTGCTCCATCGCCGCGTCCGAGACCAGGAAGGCGCGCGCGATCTGCTTCACGGTCAGACCCGAGACGATGCGCAGCGCCAGCGCGATCTGCTGCGTCGCCGGCAATTGCGGATGGCAGCAGATGAACATCAACCGCAAGATGTCGTCGCGGTAGTGCGAGCCGTCGAGCCGCTCGGCGAGCGCACCCTCGGCGTCGCCGAGATCGGAGATCGCATGGTCGTCCTCGGGCAGCGGCTGCTGCCTGCGCGTGCGTCGGACCTCGTCGATGGCGACATTGCGGCCGACCATGATCAGCCAGGCCGCGGGATCGCGCGGCGGCCCATTCTGAGGCCAGGTCTTCAGCGCGCGCAGGCACGCGTTCTGGAAGGCCTCCTCGGCCGTATCGAGATCGCGGAAATAGCGCAGCAGCGCACCGACCGCCTGGGGTCGCGCCGAGGTCAGCGCGGTCTCGATCCAGGCGGTGTCGGCCTCGCTCACCTCAAGTTTCCTCCGGGCCGGAACACGCCGACGGGGCGCACCTCATAGGCACCGCCCGGATTGGCGGCGCCGAGATCGCGCGCGACGTCGAGGGCGTCGTCGAGATTCTTGCAATCGACGATGTAGAAGCCGAGCAGCTGCTCCTTGGTCTCGGCATAGGGGCCGTCGAGCACCAGCGGCGGGTCCTCCTTGCGCAAGGTCGCTGCGGCCGTGGTCGGCAACAGCCGCGCCACCGGGCCGAGCCGGCCTTGGCTCGTGAGCCTCTCCTGCACCACCGCGAGCTTCTTCATCACGGACTCGTCCTGCTCCTTGCTCCAGGAGCCGACGAAGTCCTCATCGTGATAGCAAAGGATGGCATAAAGCATAGGCGACACTTTCCTCGTCTGTTCTAAAGACGCGCCAATATGCCCCGCCCCGACAGGACTGCGGAAAAAATTTGCAAGAAAAATCCGGCAGATCGTGCCAAGGAGGGCCTTCTCAAGCGGAACTTTGACGAGGCACTTCGAATGACCATGGGCACCCTGGCCGTCCTGATCAACAGCACGCAGCAGAACTGGCTGCCAGAGCGCTGGAAGGCCCGGTTCGACACGGTGTGCGGCGGTCGCCGCGTGGTGTTGTTGCCGGATGCCGGGCTCGATCCGACCGAGGTGCACTATGCCGCGGTGTGGAAGCCGGTGCCGGGCGATCTCGGCTCGTTTCCCAATCTGCGGGCGATCTTCAATCTCGGCGCTGGCGTCGACGCGCTGATGGCGGACAAGAGCCTGCCTGACGTACCGCTGGTCCGCGTCGCGGTGCCCGACCTCACCAACCGCATGACCGAATATGTCGTGCTGCACGTGCTGATGCACCACCGTCAGGAGCCCTATTTGCGAGCTTCGCAGCGCGCAAAACGCTGGGAGCCGAAATATCAGTGGCCCGCGAGCGCCGTGACGGTCGGAATCATGGGGCTGGGAACGCTGGGTGCCGATGCCGCCGACGTGTTGCGGCGGCTCGGCTTCCGTGTCGCCGGCTGGAGCCGTAGCCCACGCACGATCGACGGCGTCGAATGCTTCCATGGCGCCGCGCAGATCGATGCCTTCCTGCGCAAGACCGACATCCTGGTCTGCCTGCTGCCGCTGACGCCGGAAACGCACGGCATTCTCAACCGCGACGTCTTCGCAAAGCTCAGCCGTAACAGCCCCCTTGGCGCGCCCGTTCTGATCAATGCCGGCCGCGGCGGCTTGCAGAACGAAGCCGACATCCTGGCCTGCCTCGACGACGGCACGCTGGGCGCTGCGTCGCTCGACGTCTTCGTGCAGGAGCCACAACCGGCGGACAGCCGGTTCTGGACCCACCCCAAGGTGGTGCTGACGCCGCACAACGCAGCCGACACCGATGCGGACGCGATCTCGGCCTATGTCGCCGAGCAGATCGCGCGGTTCGAGGCTGGCGGCGCGCTGGAGAACGTGGTGGACCGGGCTAGAGGGTATTGAGGCGCCCTTGGATTATCGCGAACGCTGGCGTCATATTCGCTGTCGTCCCCGCGAACGCGGGGACGACACCGTTCTTTTGGTAGGCAGCCGCTCACCACAACCACCGGGTTCCACCGGTATCCCGTTCACCCTCTTTTAGCGAGAAGTTGATAAGCGTTCTTAACCAACGCTCAAACAACGAGTCGGACATGCGCGCGAGCCTCGGCCTCAGGATGCGGATCACGGTTGCCCTCGCGGTGACGGCGGCGGCGACCGCCCTGTTTGCCGTGCTCGGGGCGATGTGGATCATCGCCGGAATCATCGACCGAGCCGACCAACGCGAGCTGCGCAGCCATTACGATGCCCTTCAGTCGCGCATTGCCGAGGAATCCCACCGCGCCGCCGCCATGAGTGCGGTCGTGGCCGCGATGCCGGCGACACAGGAGGCAATGGCCAAACAGGACCGCAACGCTCTCATCGGCCTGTTCGGGCCGGTGTTTGCCGCCACCAAGTCGGAGTACGGCGTCGATCAGTTCCAGTTCCATGTAGCGCCGGCGACCTCGTTCCTGCGCGTGCATCAGCCCGCCAAATTCGGCGACGACCTCTCTGGATTCCGCAAGACCGTTCTGGTCGCCAATCAGGAGCATAAGGTCGTGGTCGGGCTCGAAGGTGGCGTCGCCGGACTTGGCATCCGCGGCGTGGTGCCGATCGCGCAAGCGGCCAAGCATCTCGGCACGGTCGAGTTCGGCCTGACCTTCGGCCAGTCCTTCCTCGACGACTTCAAGACGAACCGCCACATCGACGTCGCCTTCCATCTTGCCGACGGCTCGGGCTTCAAATTGTTCGGCGGCACGCTGAAGGGCAAGAGCTTCTTCGACGCGGCCGAGTATGGCCGTGCCACCGCAGGCAGCTTCACCGTAAAGCAGGCCAAGCTCGACAATATTCCGGTCGCAGCGCTGCTCGGGCCAATCAAGGACTTCTCCGGAAAGCCGCTCGGTGCCGTCGAGCTGGTGATGGACAACGCCGATTACGTAGCTTCGGCCGACCGCGCCTGGCTGCTCGCCATCGGCATCGCCGCGCTCGGCCTCGTGCTGGCCGCGATCGTCGGCTATCTCATTGCCCGCAGCATCTCGCGTCCGATCCTCTCCATCACGTCCGTCATGCGCGAGCTTGCGGACGGGCGCACCGACGTCGCCGTTCCCGCCAGCAAGGCGAATGACGAGGTCGGCGCGATGGTGAAGGCGGTCACGGTGTTCCGCGACAATGCCGTGAGATTCAACGATCTCCAGGCCGAGCAGCTGGAAGCCAAGGCGAGGTCGGAAGCGGAGAAGCGGCGCGCCTTTGCCGCGCTTGCCGACAATTTCGAAGCCAGCATCCGCGACGTCGTCACCACGGTGTCCTCGGCTGCGGTGGAGATGGAGCATACGGCGCGCTCGATGTCGGCCATCGTCGAGCAGTCCCGGCAGCAAACGGGCGCGGTATCCTCCGCCTCGGCGCTGGCCTCGGAGAATGTGCAGACCGTCGCGGCGGCAGCGGAAGAATTGTCCTCGTCGATGACCGAGATCAGCCGCCGCCTCGCCCACGCGACCGAGGTGGTCGGCAAGGCCGCCAGCGACGGACGGCGCTCGAACGAACGTGTGCAGAGCCTGGCGGATGCGGCGCAGAAGATTGGCGACGTCGTCTCCTTCATAAACAGCATCGCCGGCCAGACCAACCTGCTGGCATTGAACGCGACGATCGAAGCGGCACGCGCGGGCGAAGCCGGCCGCGGCTTTGCCGTGGTCGCCTCCGAGGTCAAGGCGCTGGCGACCCAGACGGCCAAGGCGACCGAGGAGATCGGCGCCCAGGTCACCGCGGTGCAGGGCGAAACCACCGGCGCGGTGGATGGCATCCAGTCGATCTGCGCGACGATCCAGCAGGTCGACGAAATCTCCGCCGCGATTGCGGCTGCGGTCGGCCAGCAGGGCACGGCGACGCAGGAGATCGCACAGAACGTCCAGCAGGCCGCCGCCCGCACCGGCGAGGTCTCGCAGAACATCGCGGGCGTCACCGACGGCATCGCAGCCACCGGCACGGCAGCGGAGGAAGTGCTGGGTTCGGCGATCGAGCTGTCGAAACAGTCGCAGCGGCTGCGCGACGAGGTGGATCGCTTCCTCGCGCAAATCCGCGCGGCGTAGTTGGACGCGGGATCGCCGCCGCCTACTCGCTGTCGTCCCCGCGAACGCGGAGATCCATAACCACAGGGAGAAGTGTGTCGCGGCGGCGGTCACTCCGAGTCATGGCCAAGCCACTTCCTGTGGTTATGCGACGAGCGCAAGCGCTCGCGCCGGGATCCCGGATCTGCGCGCGCTGAGGCGCGCTTGTCCGGGACGACAGCCTACTCCTTGGCGCCCACCATCACATCGATCGCGCCCTTCACAATGGCCTCCAGTTCCTTGCGCGACACGCGCGCGCGGGAGCGGATGGCGATGCTGTGGACGGTGGCCGATGCGATCTGTGCCAACACGACGGGATCGGCGCTCTCCGGCAACTCGCCCTTCTCCTTGGCGCGGCGGAAGCAGCTCGCAAAGGCCTTGTCGAGCTCGCTGAGCCCGTCGAGCACCATGGCGCGGATCTCGGGATCGCCGACGGCTTCTGATGCCGCGGTCACCACCGTGAAGCAGCCGCGCGGGCCGGTCTCACCCGACAGATAGATGTTGAGCGCGGAGGCGAAGATGCGCTCCAGCCGCTGGCGCACCGGCATTTCCTCGCGAAAGATCGCAGCCATGGAGGCACGCGCTTCCTCGCGGTAGCGCTGATAGCTCTTGATGTAGAGCTCGCGCTTGTCACCGAAGGCGCCGTAAAGGCTCGGGCGATTCATGCCGGTGGCCTCGCTGAGATCGTCGAGCGAAGTCGCGGCAAAGCCCTGCCTGCGGAACAAGTCGAGTGCCTTGCCGAGCGCAACGTCGGGCTCATAGGCGCGCGGGCGGCCGCGGCGCTTCGGCTCACTGGCGGCAGTCGGCGGCTTCGATTTTTGTACCATTTCGCAAAATAATCCTTGACCGACCCCATATTATGCAAGACAGTACAAAAATCAATCTGGCCAGGTTGAGCGAAACTCAAGAATTGCCCAAGGAGGCTACAGATGGATCTCTATTTCTCACCGCTCGCCTGTTCGATGGCGACGCGCGTCGCGCTGTATGAAGCCGGCGCCGAGGCGAATTATCTCGAGGTCGACCCGGCGACCAAGACGGTGCTGAGCGACGGCTCCGACTTCCGCACCGTCAATCCGATCGGCCTGGTGCCGACGCTGCGTACCGACGAGGGCGTGGTGCTGACCGAGAATGCGGCCATCCTGCAATACGTCGCTGATCGCTTCCCGCAATCCGGGCTGGGCGCCGCCGCAGGCATCGATCGAACGCGCCTGCATCAATGGCTGTGCTTCATCGGCACCGAGCTGCACAAGGGCCTGTTCGTCCCCGTGCTCGACCGCAAGGCGCCGCAGGAGGCCAAGGCCTATGTGCTGGAGAAAAATCTGTCGCGGCTCGACTATCTCGACAACTACCTGAAGGGGCGCAACTTCCTGCTCGACCATTTCAGCGTGGCGGACGCCTATCTCGTCACCGTCATCAACTGGACCATGGCGACGCCGCCGATCGAGCTGGCGAAATGGCCGAACGTGAAGGCGTATTACGAACGCATGCGCCAGCGGCCGTCGATCGCCAAGGCGATCGCAGAAGAGTTCGAGCTGTACAAGGCCGAGCAAGCGCGCAAGAAGGCGGCGGCCTAGGCCGGACTGAACACCACACTGCGTTGACAGGTCGTTGTCCCCACGAGCGGGACAACGACCGCTTTCAGATCGCAGCTTTTCCTGGCGGCTACCGAGAGCCTGCGTTCGTTCAGGCGGCTCGGACGCTATCCAGAAAGCGACCCACCTCGGTTCGCAGACGACTGCTGTCGGTCGAGAGCAGTTGCGCTGCATCGAGCACCTGCGCGGAAGCCGAGCCGGTTTCGGTCGCGCCACGCTGGACGTCAGCAATGTTCGACGAGACCTGGTGCGTGCCTTCAGCAGCCTGCTGGACGTTGCGCGCGATCTCCTGGGTCGCTGCGCCCTGCTCCTCGACCGCCGCCGCGATGGTCGACGAGATCTCCGACAAGGACTTGATCGTGCTTCCGATCGTCTTGATGGCGTTGACCGAGTCTTGGGTCGCGCCCTGAATGCCGGAAATCTGCTGGGAAATCTCGCCGGTGGCTTTGGCGGTCTGCTCGGCCAGGGCCTTCACTTCGGAGGCGACCACGGCAAAGCCACGGCCGGCTTCGCCGGCCCGCGCGGCCTCGATCGTTGCGTTCAATGCGAGCAGATTGGTCTGGCCTGCGATCGTGGTGATGAGCTCGACCACGTCACCGATCCGCGCCGCAGCCTTGGAGAGCTCACCGACCTTTTGATCAGTGAGGCGTGCCTGTTCGACCGCCTCATTGGCCATCCGCGCCGATTCCTGGACCTGTCGGCCGATTTCGTTGACGGAGGATGACAGCTCTTCCGTCGCGCTCGCGACGGATTGCACGTTGGTCGAGGCCTCTTCGGAAGCCGCCGCGACCATCGTCGCAAGCTTCTCTCCGCGCTCCGCAGTCGAGGTCAACGTGTTCGCCGAGGCCTCCAGTTCCCTCGAGGCCGACGAGACGGTCTCGATGATCTCGCCCACTGCGCTCTCGAAATTTCCGGCGAGCTTGGTCATCTCCAACTTGCGCTGGGCAGCTGACCGCCTCTCCGTCGCCTTCAGCTCGTCGCGATCGAATCGAACGATGGCCTGCAGCGTCTGCAGATTTCGCAAGGCCTCACCGAGTTCGTCGTCCCGTTCGACGACGATGCGGTTGTCGAGCTTGGCCTGGTTGATGCTGAGCATCGCATCGTTCAGGCGCTGAAGCGGGCGGACGATGGCACGGATGGTTTGCCGGCTCACGAGCCCGCCGATGGCAATGCTCGTCATCAGGAGGGCAAGCGCAGCGCCAACCAGCCAGCCATATTCGTGCTCGGCCGCATCGTATTCCGCCTTGGCTTCCTTGACCTGGATCGCCACAAGCTTGTCGAGATCGGCCTTCGCCGCCTCGTACAGTTCGCGCGCCCGTCCGGCCAGCAGAGCGGCGAGCTCCTCGTATTTTCGCTCGGCAGAGAGCGACAGCGCCGGCTTCAGTCCTTGCTCGACGTAGTTCGCGCGCTTGGGCGTGAAGCTGTCGGCAACGCCTTTTTCTTCGGGCGTCAGATAGGTCGCCATGTACTCAGCCCAGGCCTTTCCGACCTTCTCAAGGTTGGCATTCACCTTGGCTGCAATCTCGCCGACCGGTTTTCCAGCGCGCCCGTTGGCGGCCGCCTCAAACATCAGCACCGTATTGTCTCTCATCCGGTCGTTGATTTCAAAGAGCTGTGCCAATGGCACCGCACGATCTTGGTAGATCGATTTCAGCCGTGCATTGCTCTGGCGCGTCCCCTGCAAGCCCATGACGCCGATCGTCAGCAGGAACAACGAGAGTATGGTGACAAGTGTGACGAGGCGGGCGTTGAGCGTGCCGGTGAAGATGGCCAATCGATCGAGAAGAGAACGTCGGCGAATCATGCCGGCATCCAGCCTGTAATCATGCGGCTTGTTCTCGCGGATCTTCGCATACACCTGCTCCGCCTCGGCGCGCTGGTCGGCGGGCAGCTTGGTGCGGATGGAGCTGTAGCCGACGATCTGTCCGTTCTGGCGAATTGGAGAGGCGGTCGCCAACACCCAGTAGAAGTCGCCGTTCTTGCGCCGGTTCTTCACCGCGCCCGCCCAGGGCTTTCCCTGCTGGAGTGTGGCCCACAGATTCTCGAAGGCCGCGGGCGGCATATCCGGATGGCGGATGAT
Source organism: Bradyrhizobium nanningense (assembly GCF_004114535.1). Taxonomy (GTDB): domain Bacteria; phylum Pseudomonadota; class Alphaproteobacteria; order Rhizobiales; family Xanthobacteraceae; genus Bradyrhizobium; species Bradyrhizobium nanningense. The sequence goes on along the minus strand of NZ_LBJC01000014.1, from coordinate 341,490 downwards.
GTTGTGAGGCTGCCCCATCAACTCGGCCTCGGAAAATCCGGAGGCCTCAACGAACTGATCGTTGAAGTAGATCAGCTTCCCTTTCGTATCCGTGTGAGAGACGATGAGAGTCTCGTCGGTAATTGGATATTCGACAGCCGTGACCGGAAGATTGGTCCGCATGGGGAGCCTCCAAGTGGCATTCGTAAAAATCGAACCTGTGAATTTCAGGTAAGCGCCGAAAGGATTTAATTTGCCTAAATTTCCCGCATTGATCGCTCGGTGAACGACACTGCCAGTGATGATTTTCGGCAAAAACGCACTCAATGCGGGAGATCGCAGAACAGCACCAACCGCTGGATGGTCGCAGCAACGTTGCAGCCGCTTCTCTTTCGCAGCTAGCCGTACAGCACCCGCGGTAAGATCGTGACGATGCCGGGCCACAGCGTCGACAGCAACGCGAGGCCGATCATGATCGCCGGAGCGCTGCGCTGCGTCCGGGGCATGAGATCGCAGTTCAACGATGGACATGACTGTTTATCCTCGCGGCGTGGTTTGCCCGAGCTTAGCTGTCTTCTTCCGCCCTCTTCGAAAGCAAGGGCGCAGGGAAGGCCGGGCGCCGGCTGGCACCCGAAGTCCCGCGTGTGCTGAAGAAGCGCGCACGGGGTGGACGACAGGTGACGCCGGGACATCCCGGCCTTCCCTGCGCGGATGGTTTTCACGGTGTCCTTCGTGCTCTCCCCGGGGAGCGATGCACTATTGCCCCCGTCGCCTTGCGGATGATCGATGCGCGCGCCGGTTGGCCGCCGCATCTCCGCAGGACTTGACGCACAGACCCCGGGCGTCAGGACCACACGACTTCTCCGTCCGCGCACGTCCTCGCTGGGTTCTCCACGGCTGGCGTGCGCTCACCGTCGAGGCCATTCGAAGACGCTGTCAGCGCCGTGTCGTATCGCGCCTGTCGCTGCTCACGGTCGCCCGCCCTGCAATCCACATCGCGCGCCGACGCCGTCGCGGCCACCGCATCCCGGCCCGCGTCCCGTGACGATCGCGAAACGCCCCTTGTGGCGGGCGGGATGTCCAGGCTTGTACGGCAAAACCGAACTTCTGTAAATTCGAATATTTTGCCGAACGCTCTCGACCCAGCGCTGGCGTGTTTTGCCCGTCGGGCAGCACAACGGATGGTAGGTGGGACCGGGCCGAATATGTCCGCGAGCGAGATATCAACTACCCGTACAGCACCCGCGGCAGTATCGTGACGATGCCGGGCCATAGCGTCAGCAGCAGCACGAAGCCGATCATGATCATCAGGTAGGGCATCGTGACGCGCGCGATGTAGCCGAGGCCGTCTTCGGTCAGGCCCTGGATCACGAACAGATTGAAGCCGACCGGCGGGGTGATCTGCGCCATCTCGACGGCCAGCACCAGGAAGATGCCGAACCAGATCTCGTCGAAGCCCGCGCCCTTCACGATCGGCAGCACGATCGGCAGCGTCATCACGATCATCGAGAAGCCGTCGAGGAAGCAGCCGAGGACGAGATAGAAGATGACCAGCACGACGATCAACATGAAGGGCGACAGGCCAAGCCCCTTGACGAAGGCGGCGACCGCCTGCGGGATGCCGAGGAAGGCCGCGGCATTGCCGAGGATCGAGGCCCCCAGCACGATCAGTGCAATCATCGAGCAGGTGACGACCGAGCCGATCAGCACGTCGCGCATCACCTGCTGCGACATCGAACCCTGCGCCCAGGCCACCAGCCCCGCGCCGAGCACGCCGACGGCGGCGGCTTCCGACGGCGTGGCGAGCCCGCCATACATCGAGCCGAGCACGCAGGCGATCAGGAACAACGCCGGCGCGAGATCCTTCAGCGCGGCGAAGCGCTCGCTCCACGGCACCTGCGAAAGCTTGGCTTCAGTTTCCGGCACCATCGTGCGGTCGAGGCTCGTGTGCAGCATCACCCAGGTCATGAACGTCGCGGCCAGCAGGAGCCCGGGCAGCACGCCGGCGGTGAACAGCTTCAGGATCGAGACGTCGCCGAGCACGCCGTAGATGATCATGATGTTGGACGGCGGGATCAGGAAGCCGAGCGTGCCGGCGCCGGCGAGTGAGCCGATCGCGATGTCGCGGGAATAGCCGCGGCGCAAGAGCTCGTTGAGCGACATGCGGCCGATCACCTGCGTGGTCGCCGCCGAGGAGCCCGAGATCGCCGCGAAGATGGTGCAGCCGATCACGTTGACATGCAGCAGCCGGCCCGGCAGCAACCCCGCCCACGGCGCGAGCCCCTGGAATAACGAGCGCGACAAGCGCGTGCGAAACAGCAGCTCACCCATCAGGATGAACAGCGGCAGCGCCAGGAGCTCCTGCGTGGTCAGGATGTTCCAGGCATATTGCGGCAGCAGCTTGTCGAGCGGGATCGAACGGAACATCGCGAGCAAAAGCGTCGCAGTGAGCGCAAGCGTCAGGCCGATCCACACACCGCAGGCCAGCAGCGCAAACAGGATCGCGAACAGGGCAGCGACTTCGATGGTCATGCGATCCTAGATCCGGCTGTGGGCAAGGCGGTCATTCGACGGGCGAGGCCTTCATGCGATGATCCTCCAGCGGCAGGCCGAGCACGGCCTGGATGGCGCGCGCCAGGAACTGGAGAGTGAGCAGCAGCATGCCGAAGGTGACGACGGCTTCCGGAAACCACAGCGGCGTATCGCTGGAGGTCGAGACCTGGCCGCGCAGATAGGCGCCAAAGGCGAATTTCGCCATGGCCGAGGTCAGGAACGCCATGAAGGCGAAGCCGGCCGCGGCCGAGAGGATCTCGAGCGCACGCTGCACCGGCACCGGCGCGTTCTTCAGCAGCAGCACCACGCGGATGTGGCCGCCCACCCGCAGCGTCATGGCCGCGCCGAAGGTGAACGATGCCGCCATCAGATAAGACGAATATTCCCAGGCGATCGAGATCGTCGGCGGGAAGAACGGCAGGAGGTTCGACAGGAAGCGGGTTGCGACCTCGCACAGCATCAAGAGCGTCAGCATCAAGAGACAACCGCCGCCGATCCAGCCGTCGAGCCGGCCGAGTCGATCGATGCCGTCAAGCAGGATGCGCAGCGGCGGGGGCGCCGCTGCATTGAGGCTCTGCGGTGCTTCGGGCGAAATGCTCACCACGGCCCCGCCCTCAGCCGCGCTTCATTTCGGCGAGATAGGCCCGCACCGGCTTGTCGGCCGCCGGCACGCGCTTGAGGAAGGCATCTAATTGCGGTGCGGTCTTGCTGCGGATTTCCATCATCATCGCGTCCGAGACCGGCACCACCTCCATGCCACCCTCCTTGAGACGGTTGAGGCTGTCGACGTCGGCCTTGAGCGAATTCGCCCAGAAGCCCGGCTCCATCTTTGCGGCGATATCGGCCACGAGCTTCTGCTGATCGGCGCTGAGCGCCTTCCAGGAATCGAGATTGACGGTGAGCATCTGCGACGACCAGACGTGGTTGGTCGGGTAGACGTATTTCAGGAATTCCCAGAACTTGCCGTCGACGCCCGACACCGACGAGGTGGACACGCCGGCCACCGCGCCGGAGGCGAGCGCCGGAATCGTCTCGCCCCACGGGATCATCACGGCCGCCATGCCGATCGCATTCAACATGTCGACCGCATTCTTGTCGGGCACGCGGATCTTGATGTTCTTCAGGCCCTCGACGTCGGCGACCTTCGCCTTGAGGTGCAGATACTGCGTCGGCCACGGCACGATGTAGAGGATCTTCTGGTTGTTGCGCGCGGCAATTTTCTCGTATTCGGGCCGCACGTATTTGTGCAGCACCTTCAGCTCGTCCACCGAGCCGCAGAGGAACGGGATGCTCTCGACGCCCATGAAGGGCTCGTCGCCGACCTGCTGGATGTTGAGGACGTCGGCGAGCGGCACCAGGCCGTCGCGCACCGCGCGCAGATGCTCGGGCCCCTTGAAGCCGAGCTGGCCGCCGGCCTTCACGGTGATCGCGACCGAGCCGCCCGTCTGCTTCTTCACCTCCTCCGCGAAGGCCATCGCGTTCTGGGTGTGGAAATTGCCGTCGGGCCAGACCGTCGACATGTCCCAACTCGTCGTCGCCGCCCGCGCACGGGTCGAGATGTGACCGGCGGCGAGCAGCGTCGCTGCGCCCGCGGTGAAGTTCCGTCGCGTGATCATTGCACCCCTCCGTTGACCCATGCGTGCTGATACGTCAGCGCGCGTACCCATAAACTGCAACCGCCTTGTCGGCGGACACGAGGCCGCTTTCGATATCGTCCTTGACCGCCGCACGCTCGCGCGCCGCGGGATCGCCGATGCCGGCGCCGCCCGGCGTCAGCACCACCAGCCGGTCGTCCGGCGGCACCTGCTGAAAGCCCTTGCCACGCAGCTTCTTGCCGGACTTGAGGCCGACATAGCCGGCCTCGCCGTTCTTGCCGCCATCGCGGCCGCGCGGCGGATGATCGATGCGGTCGAATGCCGCCAGGATGTCGAACGGCGCATCGACGCCGCTGCCGACCTCGATGATCTGGCCGAGACCGCCGCGGGTGCGTCCCGCCCCGCCGGAATCCGGACGCAGCTCCTTGCGCCAGAAGATCAAAGGCGTCTGCGTCTCCGCGATCTCGACTGGCGTGCCGCGCACGCCGCTGGGATAGGCGGTGGCCGACAGACCGTCCTTGCCGAACCGCGCACCGGTGCCGCCATTGGACGTCACCGCCATCGAGAACCCGTAATTGCCGCCGACGCCGGAGCGGGTCTGTCCGCGGACGTTGAGATTCCACAGGCAGGAGGTGCCTTCCGCCGGCACGCGCTCCGGAATGATCTGGCGCAGGCAGCCGAACACCACGTCGGGCAGCATCTGGCCGATGATGTGACGCGAGGCGACCGGCGCGGGCTTGGGCGCATTGAGGATCGCACCCGCCGGCGCCGACACCGTCAGCGGCGAGAGCGAGCCGGCATTATTCGGGATCTGCGAGGCGACCACGCAGCCTAGGCCGAACACGGTGTAGGCGGTGGTGTAGGACAAGGGCACGTTGATGCCGAACTTCGAGGCTGTGGAGGTGCCATCGAAATCGACGTGGATGCCCGCATCCGAGATCGTCAGTGTTGCCGCCAGCGTCACCGGAGAATCATAGCCGTCGACCACCATGGTGTTGCGCCAGCTGCCCTTCGGCAGCTTTGCGATCTCGGCCAGCACGGCCTCGCGCGAGCGCGCGCAGATGTAGTCGCCGAGCTCGTCGAGCGTATCGATGCCGAACTCGGTCATCATCTCGACCAGGCGCTCGCAGCCGACGTCGTTGCATCCGGCGAGCGAATAGGTGTCGCCCTCGGTATCGATTGGAAGCCGCGTGTTGGTGCGGATCATCGCCATCAGCGTCTCGTTGACGACGCCCCGGTCGATCAGCTTCAGCATGGGGATGTACAGCCCCTCCATGAATACGTCGGTGGCGTCAGGCCCGAAGCCGATGCCGCCGATGTCCATGAGATGGCTGGTGCAGGAGAACAGCGCCACCGGCTTGCCGTCCTTGAAGCACGGCGTGGTGACGACGAAGTCGTTGAGATGGCCGGTGCCCATCCAGGGATCATTGGTGATATAGGCGTCGCCCTCCTTCATCGTCTCGATCGGAAAGTGGGCGATGAAGTGCTTGACCGATTCCGCCATCGAGTTGACGTGGCCGGGCGTGCCGGTCACCGCCTGCGCCAGCATCCGCCCCTCGAGGTCGAACACGCCGGCCGAAAGGTCGCCGCATTCGCGCACGATCGGGCTGAAGGCGGTGCGGAGCAGCACCTGCGCCTGCTCCTCGACCACAGCGATCAGCCGGTGCCACATGATCTGAAGGTCGATCAGGCTCGCGCCATTTGCCTTGCTCATGATCAGGCCGCCTTTCGTTCCATGACGATGCTGCCGGCACCGTCGATATGAGCGTCAAAACTGGTGGAGACGAAGGTGGAGGTCTCGTCCTCCGCGATCACGGCGGGCCCGGCAACGGTCGCGCCCGGCGCCATGTCCTCGCGGCGATAGAGCGGGATCTCGATCACCTCACCGGCGCGGCCGTCGAAGAATTTGCGGCTGCCGGAGGCCTTGCCTGCGGGCTTGCGCGTGACGGCGGCGACAACAGGTGGATTCCGTGCCTCCGTCGTAGCGAGCACCGACCAGCTCAACACCTCGATCGCCGCGCCTGGAATGGCGCGCTCGAACATCGCGGAATAATCCGCCTCGAACTTCTGACGCAGGCCGGCGAGATCGGCCGCCGTCAGCCGCCGGTTCGGCAGCTCGACGGAGATCTCATGGCCCTGGCCGACATAGCGCATGAAGGCGGCGCGGCGTTCGCGCACCGGCGCACCGGCGGCGCCCGGTTCGACCAGCGCGCGCGCCTCGGTCACCATGTCCTGCAAGAGGTCTGAGACCGCTTCGGTGTCGAACTCATCGAGCCGGACATGACGGCTGCGCACCAGCTCATAGGCGATCGGCGCGGCCAGGAAGCCGACGGCGGAGCCGACGCCGGCATTCGACGGCACGATCACCCGGGAGACGCCGATCTTCTCGGCGACACGCGCCGCATGCAGCGGCGCAGCACCGCCAAACGCGATCAAGGTGTGCTGGCCGACGATCTCGCCGCGCTCGACCGCATGGACGCGCGCCGCACTCGCCATGTTCTCGCAGACGACCTCGTGCACGGCATAGGCCGCGGTTTCCGCCGACAGGCCGAGCGGCGCGCCGACGTCGCGCAGCAGCGCCTGCTTCGACAGCTCCGGGTCGAGCTTGATCGTGCCGGCCGCAAACGCATCGGGATCGATCATGCCCAGCGCAACGTCCGCATCCGTCACCGCGGGACGCAGGCCGCCGCGGGCATAGCAGGCCGGCCCCGGCTCCGACGAGGCGCTCTCCGGGCCGACAGTGACGCGCTTCATCGCGTCGACATGGGCGATCGAGCCACCGCCCGCGCCGATCTCGACCATCTCGATCACGGGAATGCGCACCGGCAGACCGGAGCCTTTGAGGAAGCGCGCGGCGCGATCGACCTCGAACACGCGCGAGGTCTCGGGCTCGTACTTCTCGATCAGGCAGATTTTTGCCGTGGTGCCGCCCATGTCGAAGGACAGAACCTTGCTCTCGCCCAGACGCGCCGCGATCTGCGCCGCGAAGATCGCGCCGCCGGCGGGGCCGGATTCGATGAGGCGCACCGGAAAACGGCGCGCCGTCTCGATCGAGGTGACGCCGCCGCCGGAGGTGACCAGATAGATCGCGCCGCGGAACTGCTCGACCTGCAAGGCGTCGGCCATGCGGGCGAGGTAGCCGTCGATCAGCGGCTGCACATAGGCATTCGCGACCGCGGTCGATGTGCGCTCATACTCGCGGATCTCGGGACAGACGGCGGAGGACACGGTCACCGAGATGCCCGGCATCTCCTCGGCCAGAATCGCGGCCGCACGCCGCTCGTGCTCGGGATTGGCGTAGGAGTGCAGGAAGGCGATCGCGACGCTCTCGACGCCTCGCTCGCGCAATTTCGGCGCGAGTGCGCGCACCGCAGTCTCGTCCAGCGGGAGGCGGACGGCGCCGTGGGCGTCGACGCGCTCGGGGACGGTGAAGCGCAGGCTACGCGGCGCCAGGGGCCTCGGCTTGTCGATGCTGAGATCGTACTGGTCGTAGCGGCTTTCGGTGCCGATATCGAGCACGTCGCGAAAGCCTTCGGTCGCAATCAGGGCCGTCTTGGCACCGCGGCGCTCGATAATCGCGTTGGTCGCCAGCGTGGTGCCATGAATGAAGACGTCGATGTCGCTGATATGGGCGCGCGCATCGGCGAGGATGAGACGCATGCCGTCCAGCACCGCCTGCTCAGGCCGCTGCGGCGTCGTCAGCAGCTTGCGCGTCTTGCGATCCAGACCAACGTCCAGCACGATGTCGGTGAACGTGCCACCGATATCAACGGCAAGCCGCACCTCGGCTCCCTCAAGCATTCCAAATTCTCCGCGCTGATCGTCAAGACTGAGGTCGAAAGCGCAGCAATTTCCATGCCATGGCCGACGAGGACAACGCCGCGCCCGGCCATTCTGCTTGGCACCTATGCAATAGGCAAGGCGTGTTTCGCGGCCTGCGCGGTCAGAGCAGGAATGCAAGCGCCGCTTCGCAGCGCTCCTCGACCTTGAGCGTCAGGAGATCGTCGGCGCGGGTGCGGCCAAGGTTGACCGCCGCAATCGGAATATGGCGCTGCACGGCAGCCTGTACGAAGCGGAATCCGGAATAGACCATCAGCGACGAGCCGACGATCAGCATGGCGTCGGCTTGCGCCAGATGATCCTGCGCGGTGGCGACGATGTCGCGCGGAACGTTCTCCCCGAAGAACACGACGTCAGGTTTGAGAATGCTGCCGCAGGCTTCGCAAGGAGGCACCTGGAAGGACGAAAAATCCGCATGCTCCAAATCGGCGTCACCATCAGGAGCATCGGCGGCATCGAGCGTCAGCCATTCCGCATTGGCACGGCCGAGCGCATTCTGGAATTCGCTCCGCGGCGTCTTGCGGCCGCAGCCCATGCAGCGGACCAGATCGAGCCGACCGTGCAGATCGATCACCTGGCGGTGGCCGGCGGACTGGTGCAGCCTGTCGACATTCTGGGTCAGCAGCATCCCGCACCGCCCGTTGGCCTCGAGCCGGGCCAGCGCGTGATGCGCATCGTTCGGGCGCGCCTGGCCGAACCGCCGCCAGCCGATCAGGCTGCGAGCCCAATAGCGCCGCCGCGTATGCTCGTCCGACATGAACGACTGAAAGTTGACGGGCTGGGTCCGCTTCCAATTGCCATTTCTGTCGCGATAATCGGGAATGCCCGAATTGGTGCTGCAGCCGGCACCGGTCAGCACGAACAGATTTTCGTGCCGAGCGATGAAATCCTGAAGCGGAGAGTTTGCCAGCGGAGCATTTGCCATGCGGCAGATGTAGTCCGCGCCAGCGGGTTTTGCCAGATCCCCACTTAGCTCGCCCAGTTCTCGCGAAACTCCGGAAACAACGTCAGGCCGCCGCAAGCGTAAAGGGTCTGCCCGGTGATGTAGCTCGCATCGTCAGAGGCGAGGAAGGCGAACACGGCGGCGATCTCCTCCGGCGTGCCGACGCGGCCCATGGGAATGTGGCTGGCGACCACGCCGCGTTTTTCCGGATCGCCGGTCCAGGCCGCGTTGATCGGCGTGTCGATCGCGCCCGGCCCCACGGCGTTGACGCGGATACCTCGGCCGGCAAATTCGAGCGCCAGCGTGCGCGTCAAGTTGGCCATGCCGCCCTTGCTGATCGAGTAAGCGAGATAGCCGGGCTTTGGAACGATCTGGTGGACGCTGGAGCAGTTGATGATGCTGCCGCCTCCACCGCGCGCGACGAAATGCGCGAGTGCCTTCTGCGCACAGAGCACGGCACCGTTCAGGTTGACATCAATGATGCGGCGATAGGTGTCGACGTCAAGCGCCTCGCTCGGCGATTCCTTCTGGAAGCCGGCGTTGTTGACGAGACAATCGAGACGTTTCCAGCGCGAAAGGATCGTCTCGAACATCGCAGCAACGTCCTTCTCATCGCCGACATTGGCCTTGACGATGCAATGATCGGCCTTGCCGTGGCCGCGCTCGCTCGAAGCTGCCCGAGCGAGCGCGAGCGTCTCCTCCGCGCGCTCGTCGTGCTCGAAATAATTGATGGCGACGGTCGCGCCTTCCTGCGCGAGCCTGATGGCGACGGCGCGGCCGATGCCTTGCGAGGCGCCGGTCACCAGCGCGTATTGGCCGATCAGGCGCGAGGGAAACGAAGTCGAGCGATCGGGTTGCGGCATGTGTTCTCTCCGGAATGCCTCATCATCGACGGAAGGCGCTTTTTGTTCCATCTCTTCCGTGCATCGCTGGGATTCATTCCGCGCGGCGCGCAAGTGGCGAGGTCAGAATCTGATAGAGGATGATGGCGCCAAAAGTTGCGGTGCCAATCCCACCGATCGTGAATGCGCCGAATTTGAGCGTGAGATCTCCCGCGCCCGCCGTCAACGCCACGGCGACAGTGATCAGGTTTGCAGGATTTGCAAAGTCGACCTTATTCTCGACCCAGATCCGGCCCGCCATCGCCGCGATCAGTCCGAACAGCACGATCGAGAGGCCGCCGATGACGGGGCCAGGGATCGACAGGATCAGCGCGCCGAATTTCGGCGAGAACCCGAGCACGATCGACACGATGGCGGCGAAGGCAAACAGCAATGTCGAATAGACCTTCGTCGCCGCCATGACGCCGATATTCTCGGCATAGGTGGTGACGCCGGTGCCGCCGCCGCAGGCCGCGACGATCGTTGCGAGGCTGTCGGCGAACAGGGCGCGGCCGAGATAGGCATCAAGACTGCGGCCCGTCATGGCGCCGACGGCCTTGATGTGGCCGAGGTTCTCGGCAACGAGAATGATCGCGACCGGCGCGATCAGGAAAATCGCGTCGGCCTGGAACGTCGGCGTGGTGAAGTTCGGCAGGCCGATCCACGGCGCGGCCGAGAGCTGGGTGAAGTCGATCGGCTTGCCGAAACCGAGCCCGTTCGCGCCCAACAGGCACAAGAGGTAGCCGCCGATGGCGCCGAGGATGATCGGGAGCCTTCGCCAAAGGCCTGGAGCGGCAACGGCCACCACGCCGATGATCAGAACGGTGGCGAGCCCGATTCCCGTGTCGAACGCGTTCGCGCTTACCGCCTTGACCGCGACGGGTGCGAGGTTGAGGCCGATCGCGGCGACCACAGCGCCGGTGACAGCCGGCGGCATCAAGCGCTCGATCCAGTCGACGCCCGACCACATCACGATCAGCGCGATCACGCCGTACAGCACCCCGGCTCCGACGATGCCGCCGAGCGCGACCGAAATATTGGGATTCGGCCCCTGCCCGGCATAGCCGGTGGCGGCGATGACGACGGCGATGAAGGCGAAGCTCGAGCCGAGATAGCTCGGCACGCGCCCCGCGACGATGACGAAGAAGATCAGCGTGCCGATGCCCGAGAACAGCACCGCAACGTTGGGATCGAACCCCATCAGCAACGGGGCGATGATCGTCGCACCCGACATTGCGACGCAATGCTGGAGACCGGAGACGACGGTCTGGCCCCATGACATCCGTTCCTCGGGCATGATCACGCCCGAGGTCTTGAGCGTCCAGCGCGGAAAATAGCCCCGTCCTTGCTGGTCCGAGCCTGTTGCAGTCGACATGATCCCCCCGAGTTGCGGTGCAACGATCGATCTTCGTGCGATCCGACAAAAATGTGATTGTCGCATCCAACGCGGCCATCACATGATGCACGTGATGCAAGATTCAAATCTTGCACAATCGATGCGTTCGGGTCCCACAATATGACACAACTCGCGATCCAGCCAGCCATCCATCGCCGGCACCAGCCCTGGTACAAGATCCTCTACGTTCAGGTGCTGATCGCGATCGCGCTCGGTGTGCTTATCGGCTATTTCTATCCCGATCTCGGCAAGGCCTTGAAGCCGCTTGGCGACGGCTTCATCGCGCTGATCAAGATGATGATCGCGCCGGTGATCTTCTGCACCGTCGTGCACGGCATCTCCTCGATGGGCGATCTCAAGCGCGTCGGCCGGGTCGGGCTGAAGTCGCTGATCTATTTCGAGACGGTCTCGACCGTCGCGCTCGCGGTCGGCCTCTTGATCGGTGAGATCCTCCAGCCCGGGCACGGCTTCAACATCGACCCCGCCACGATCGATCCGAAATCGGTGGCCACCTACGTCACCAAGGCCAAGGAAGAAGGCATCGTCGCCCATCTGATGGCGATCATTCCCGACAGCTATCTGGGCGCGATCGCGCGCGGCGACCTGTTGCAGGTGCTGCTGATCTCGATCCTCTCAGGCTTCGCCATCGCCTTCCTCGGCAATGCCGGCGAACCCATTGCAGATTCGATCGACAAGGCCGCCAAGATGTTCTTCGGCATCATCCGCATCATCGTGCGCGTCGCGCCGATCGGCGCCTTCGGCGCGATGGCGTTCACGGTCGGCGCCTACGGTCTCGGCTCGCTGCTCAACCTCGCCGCCCTGATCGGCACCTTCTACCTCACCAGCATCCTGTTCGTGCTGGTCGTGCTCGGCGCGATCACGCGCCTCGCCGGCTTCTCGATCCTGCGCTTCATCGCCTACATCAAGGACGAGCTCTTGATCGTGCTCGGCACCTCCTCATCGGAGACGGTTCTGCCGCAAATGATCCAGAAGATGGAGCATCTCGGCGCCTCGCGTTCCGTGGTCGGCCTCGTCATTCCCACCGGCTACAGCTTCAATCTCGATGGCACCAACATCTATATGACGCTGGCGACGCTGTTCCTGGCGCAGGCGACCAACACCCATCTGACGATCTGGCAGGAGCTCGGCATCCTCGGCATCGCCATGATCACCTCGAAGGGCGCCTCGGGCGTCACCGGTGCCGGCTTCATCACGCTCGCCGCGACGCTCTCGATTGTGCCTGACATCCCGATCCAGTCGATCGCGATCCTGGTCGGCATCGACAAGTTCATGAGCGAATGTCGCGCGCTGACCAATCTGATCGGCAACGGCGTTGCCTGCGTCGTCATCAGCATTTCCGAAGGCGAGCTCGATCGCGATGCGCTGCACGAGACCATGGCCCATCCGCTGGAGATCGGCGAGGCGCTGGAGCCGGGTGGAAGCGCGGCCTGATAGGCCTGCGCCCCCCCGGGGGGCGGTTCCGACGCGGTAGTTTCCCGGAGTAGAAAATTGAGGCGGCACGCGTCACAAGTATCGGGTTGGGATCACGGATTGATACTCATTCTTTCCACCCGACGCGCTGGGGGCAGGGCGTCGGGTTTTTGAAAATCACTACCAAATCCAGACCGCCAGGCGGGATCAGACGATCCCGCCATCGATGCGTAGCACCTTGGCGGCAACATCGATCCGTCGTGTCATCCCGATCGCCTGCAAGAACGCTTCGTCATGACTGACGACGAGCAGCGCGCCATCATAGGCCCGCAAGCCCGCTTCGACGGCTTCGATGGATTCGAGGTCGAGATGATTGGTCGGCTCGTCCAGGATCAGCAGCGACGGCGGCGTCTGCCCGCCGAGCACACAGGCAAGGCCGGCGCGAAACATCTGCCCGCCACTCAGGTTTCCGGCTGCCTGCAAGGCGGCATCGGCGCGGAACATGAACCGGGCCAGCGCGGCATGGCACTCGTTCGCACCCGCCTTCGGATTGAGACGCCGAAAATTATCCAGGATGGAGAGTCCAGGGTCGAGCAGACTGACCTTCTGATCGAACAGCGCGAAATCCGGCCTGACCCGCACGATGCCTGAGAGCGGACGCAGCTCGCCCGCGATGAGTTTCAGCAGCGTCGTCTTGCCGGATCCGTTGGGCCCGACCAGCGCGACACGTTCCGGTCCGACGACGGCGAACGAGAGATCGCGCAGGACCGGCTGCTCTGGTCGGTAGCCTGCGCTGACGCCGTCGAGCCAAACCACCTCCCTGCCCGCCGGCAGGCCGGTCGCGGGCAACTTGACGGAGAGCGGCTGAAGAATCTCGATGCGCCGGCGCGCCGCATCGACGGCCTCGAGCGCTTCTGCGCGCTGCCGCTCGGCGATTTGCGCGGTCTTGCCGCCGCTGTCCTCGCTGCGATCCTTACGCGCCCCGGCCAGGATGCGCGGCATGTCGCCCTTGGCGCGCTTCTTTCTGCCGCCGCTGTCCTTGCGCGCTTTCTTCTCTGCCGCCTGCTGCGTCTTCCCGTCGATCTCTGACAGCCGCCTCTCGGCATGCGCGAGGTCGTGCCTGACGGCGGCGAGTTCGACGGCTTTCCGTTCGCGAAACCCGCTCCAATTGCCGCCGTAGCGCGTGGCTCCGAGCGACGTCAGCTCGACGATCGCATCCACGGTCTCGAGCAGGTCCCGATCGTGGCTGACAACGATCGCGCCGCCGCGCCAGGACGCAAGGAAATCGGTCAGGGCCTTGCGTCCATCCCGGTCGAGATTGTTGGTGGGCTCGTCCAGCAGCAGGAAGTCCGGCGCGGCAAAGGCCAGCGCGGCGAGGCGAACCCGCGTGATCTGGCCACCGGACAGGCACGACAGCTCCGTATCGGGAGACGGATCGAACCCGAGGCGTGCCAGCTCCGCCTCCAGCCGCGCTTCGAGCGTCCAGTCGATCGTGGCGATGTCGTCGGCGGAGGCATCGCCCCGCTCGGCGCGGCGCAGCAGCTCGAGCGCCGGCCGCACACCGAACAGATCGGCCACGGCCGCTCTCGCGGGCAATTGCACGTCCTGGCGCAGCAGGCCAATGCTGCCGTTGACCAGAACGCGTCCGGAATGAGGGAGGTGCTCCCCTGAGATCGACGCAAGCAGCGTCGTTTTCCCGACGCCGTTGCGGCCGACGAGACCGGTCCGCTCGGCCGCGAATGTCAGATCGAGGTTGGAGAGAAGAGAACGGCCGTCAGGCGTGGCCAGCGACAGGTTCGACAGGATGATTGAAGCAGGCATGGAATTCCCCGTGAGCAAGGCGGATGGGCTTTGCGGTCGGGGTAGAATCCATGGCTGCGAATTTCCTGATTGAGGAAGTCTCTAAGTATTCTCTTCGAAGGGCGAGATCAAGGCACGGCACGAAGGGACGACAGCGCGAGAGGCGCTGACGTCCCCGTCGGCATGCGATCAGCCCTTCAGCGCGGTGACCACGACCTCGATCAGCGCGCTGCCGCCGAGATCGGCAACGCCGACGGTGGCACGGGTCGGTAGATTGTCGCCGAAGAACTCGGTCCAGGCCGCGTCCATCTCCTTTTTCTTGGAGAGATCCGTGACGAAGATCGAGGCGCTGACGACCCGGCTCTTGTCGGTTCCCGCTTGCTTGAGATAGCCGGCGATCTTGCTGAGAATGTTGCGGGTCTGCTCGCCCATCGAGACCGAGGTGTCGTCGGCGATGGTGCCGCCGAGGAAGACGAAGCCATTGGCTTCGACGGCGCGATGCATGATGGGCGTGCGGATGCTGCGGGTGATGCTCATGATGTCCTCTTTTGCTAGAGCGTGACGATATTCAGTAAGTCTGGATTGGCGAAGCCGGTGAGCCCCCTCTCCCGCTTGCGGGAGAGGGTCGGGGAGAGGGTGTCGCCACAAGGGGGCACTCCCCCAGAGGAGGAAGCCCTCACCCGGCGCTTCGCGCCGACCTCTCCCGCAAGCGGGAGAGGTTGAGAGAGTTCGGAGCAACCGATCGGATTCGACAACTTCTCATCCCTGGAGCGTGGAAGGATGGAAGCGGTCGATGCCGAGATCGCTGATTCGCGTCTGGCTGCCGCCGTTGACGATCAGCTCGGCCATCACGGCCCCCGCGCCGGGGCCGAGCTGGAAGCCGTGCAGCGAGAAGCCGAACTGATGATAGAGACCCTTGTGACGGCTGCTCGGCCCGAACACGGGAATATCGTCCTTCATCTTGGCTTCGATGCCGGCCCAGGCGCGCACGATGGTGGCGCTGCGCATCACCGGGAACAGCTCGAACACGGTGCGCGCACTGGTCGCAAGACTCTTCCAGTCCAGCACCGTCTCGTTGCGATCCTGGTATGGCGTTGCCAGATGGCCGCCGCCGATCAGCACGGTGCCGTTCTTGAATTGTTTGAAGGAGAGCTTTCGGCCGCGCAGGATCACGACGGGGTCGATGAAGTGCGGCACGCGCGAGGTGATCATCAGCATCGGCGCCACGGTCTCGACCGGCACCGGCTCGCCGAGATCAGCCGCGATCTTGCCGGCCCAGGCACCGGCGGCATTGACGAGTACCGGCGCAGCAAAGATTTCAGGGCCGACGTCGACATGCCAGAGGCCATCACGGTGGCGGATGTTGGAGGCGGCGAGGCCCTCGCGTACGGTCGCGCCGAGGTGCTCGGCCTTGCGCCGGAACGCCGTCGTCGTCTGCGCCGGATTGGCCGCGCCGTCACGGCGCGAGACCACGCCGCCGGGGCAGGTCTGGGCGACCGCCGGCACGAGACGCCGCAGTTCAGCCGCATCGATCAGCTCTTCATGGGTAAAGCCGAGCGCGTTCAACTCCGCGACGCGCGCGCGGCAGACCGCAAGCTCATCCTCGTTCTCCGCGACCAGCACCTGGCCGTAGCTTTCAAAGCTGCAATCGTCGTCGACAAGTTCCGAAATCTTCTCCCAGATCCCCATCGAACGGATCGACAGCGGAATCTCGGGAATGTGCCGCGCAAGCTGGCGTACCCCGCCGGCATTGACTCCCGAAGCGTGGCGGCCGGCATAGTCCTTCTCGATCAGCACCGGCTTCAGGCCGGCGAGGCACAGATGCAGCGCAGTCGAGCATCCGTGGATGCCGCCGCCGACGACGATCGCATCCACGTTTGTGGTCATCCGCGCACCACCGCCTTGACGTCCGCCTCGCTCTTGGGAACGGCTGCGAGCTCGGCGAGCGTGATCGGCTTCACCGGCGCGCGCAGCCGGTAATAGCCGATCTCCTGCGGCGTCTTGCCGCGCGCCTGCGCCATCAACTCGGTGACGGTGAGGCCGCAGAGCCGGCCCTGGCACGGACCCATGCCGGTGCGGCGATAGGCCTTGAGCTGGTTCGGCCCGGTCGCGCCGATCGCGACGGAATCGAGCACATCCTTGGCGGTCACCTCTTCGCAGCGGCACACGATGGTATCGCCCGAGGGAATCCGGAACTGCGGTGCCGGCCGGAACAGCGTGTCGAGGAAGACGCGGCCGCGCTCGGCCTTGGCGAGATCGGAACGGAGCGTTGCCATCGCGGGCAGCTTTGCAGCGGCCGCCGGCGCCAGGGCTTCCACCGCCGCGCGCGCCGCGATCCGCCCGCGCACCACGGCAGCATTCGCGCCGCCGATGCCGGCGCCATCGCCGGCGATCGCGATCCCCGCGACCGACGAGTTGCCGTTCGCATCGAGCACCGGAGACCAGCAGAGTTGCAGGTCGTCCCAGCGATGCTCGACGCCGGCCGCCATCGCCAGATTGACGTTGGGCACCACGCCTTGATGCAGCAAGAGCAGATCGGCGGGAATGGTCTCGCGCCTACCGCCCGCGACATAGCTCACGCTGGCGAGCTGACCGTCACCCGAGGCCGAGAGCTCGGTGACGCCGGAGACAACCTGCACCTTCGCCTTGACCTCGCGCATCATCGACAGGCCCTTGGCGAAATAGGGCGAGGTCAGGAAGGCGAAGGCATGCGGCAGTGCCGCGAAATAATTGCCGCGCTCTGTGGTGTCGAGAATGCGGTCGATACGGCCGCCAAGGCGAAGGATCTGCGCGGCGAGCAGCCAGAGCAGCGGCCCCTGTCCTGCGATCACGGTGCGTCCGTCCGGCACCAGCGCCGACGATTTCAGCATGGTCTGTGCCGCGCCGGCGGTCATCACGCCCGGCAACGTCCAGCCGGGAATCGGGAACGGCCGCTCCAGCGCCCCGGTCGCGAGGATCACGCGCTTGGCCTTGACGAAGGCGGACGCGCCGCCAAGCGAGACGGCGATCTCGAGGTTGCGGTCGAGGCTCCAGACGGTCGCGCGATGAATCACCTCGGCGCTGCTCGCTCGCAGGGACTGCACGAGATCGGCGCCAACCCAATAATCCGCGCCGAGTTGGTTGCGGTCGGTCACCGGCGTCGAGGCGATGGCGCGGAACACCTGACCGCCAGGGCCCACGTTCTCGTCGAGCAGCAGCGTCGAGAGGCCGGCTTCGGCGGAGGTCGCAGCGGCGGCAAGGCCCGCAGGCCCCGCGCCGATCACCACGACATCATAGTCTTCGCGCTTGGGAGCCACAGTCATCTTCCGATCTCCCGCTTGCCCTTCTGGATCTCGATCTGCATGCCCTCGGCGACGGGCACGAGGCAGCCCTGCCGGTTGCCGACGCCATCGATGGTGACCAGGCAGTCGAAGCACACGCCCATCATGCAATAAGGCAGGCGCGGCGCACCGCTCACCGCCGTCGAGCGACGTGCGTCGCAGCCGGAGGCCAGCAGCGCGGCTGAGACGGTGTCGCCCTGGCGCGCCGCGACGGCAACGCCGTCGACGAAGATCTGCAGCTGCGGACGCTTGTCCTGTTCGGATCGCTTAAACATGGGATGCCTCTTGGCTCCTTGATATCTTTAGTAGCCGCTGTCGTTCGCCGCGCCGGCGCCGCCGAAGCGGCTGGCCGAGAACGCGCCGACCAGCTCGGGCTCGAGCGCGCCCTGCGCGACCATGCGCGCGATCTCGAAAGCGTGGTTGGAGGCGAGCGTCACCCCGGAATGGCAGCAGGCGACGAAGGCGCCGGGATGCGTCTCCGACTGGTCGTAGATCGGAAAACCATCCTGCGGCATCACGCGGATGCCGGCCCAGCTCCTGATCACGTTGAGCCGCGACAGATGCGGGAACATGCGTTGCGCACGATCTGTCATCACCGCGCTGATCGAATGCTTCAGCGCGCGATCGTCCAGCTCGTCCTCCTTGCTGTCGCCGATCATCACCGTGCCTTCGTCGGTCTGGCGGATCGTGGTCAGTGGGTGCGGCAGGAACGGCATGGTGCGCTCGGTCACCACGATCTGGCCGCGGGTCGGGCCCATCGGAGCAAAGAGGCCGACCATCGGCGCCAGCGTCTGGTTGGCGTTGCCGGCGGCGAGCACGATTTTTGCGGCGCGCAGTTCGCCCTTCGGCGTGGTCAGGCGGAATTCGCCGCCGCTCTTGCTGATCGCGGACACCGGCCGCTCCGGGAAATAGTCGATGCCGAACGCCCTGAAGCCGGTGTGGAACGCGCGGAAGGTGCGCAGCGAATTGACGTGACCGTCGAGCGGACAATAGCTGCCGCCGGAGACCTCGGGGCCGATCAGCGGCAGCGACTTCTTCACGTCGGACGCCGAGAGCATCTCCATCTTGTAGTCGGCCGCGCCGGCCTGGTTGTGCATCCGCTTGACGAGGTCGGTGCGCTGGCCGAATTCGTCATCGCCGAGGGTGAGGTGAAAGCCGCCATTCTGCTGCAGGCAGACGTCGAGACCGGTCTGCTGCTTCAGCTCGGACGCCAGCCGACTCCATGCCTGCGACGCCTGCACGGTCCACACCGTATAGGCGGGCATGCCGAGCCCCTTGCTCTGCACCCACACCAGCGCGAAGTTCGCGCGCGAGGCGCGCTTGGTGATATCGCCTTCGTCGAGCACGGCGACCTTCTTGCCGAGCCGGCCGAGGCCCCAGGCTATCGCGGAGCCGAGCAGCCCGCCGCCGACGACGGCGACGTCGTAGTCTGATTTTTGTCTGGACGCGTTTTCTTCACGCGAACCGGCGCCCACTTCGCTCGAAAACGCTTTGGACATAAGTTCTCCTATCGCCCCGTATCGCCCTTGCCGGCGAGCACGCGGTCGAGCCCGTAGAAGCGGTCGAGCAGAATGAGGGCGGTCATGGTCACAGCGATCACGCAGGCCGAGACCGACGTCACCAGCGGATCGATGTTGTCCTGGATATAAAGGAACATGCGCACCGGCAACGTCTCGGTGCCGGGCGCGGCGAGGAAGACGGTCATGGTGAGATCGTCAAAGGACTGGATGAAGGCCAGCGCCCAGCCACTGATGACGCCGGGCAGGATCAGCGGCAGCGACACGCGGCGAAACAGCGTCCAGCCGCCAGCGCCGAGCGAGACCGCTGCCATCTCGACCGTACGGTCCATGCCTGTCGCCGCCGCCAAGGTCAGCCGCAGCGCGAACGGAAACACGATGATGACATGGGCGATGATCAGCGCGGCAAAACTGCCACCGAGTCCTGCCGAGGTGAAGAAGCGCAGGAAGGCAATGCCGAGCACGACATGCGGGATCATCAAGGGCGACAGGAACAGCGCCGCCAGCGCATCGCGTCCGCGGAAGCGATAGCGCGCGATCGCGAGCGCCGCCGGCACCGCGAACAGCAGCGCGACGAACGACGAGAGCGCCCCTAACCCAAGGCTGACCCAAAAGGCGTGAATGAATTCGGGATAGTTCGCGATGGTCCTGAACCAGCGCAAGGAGAAACCGTTGGTCGGCAGCGACAGGAAGCCTTCGGGCGTGAACGCGACCAGGCAGACCACCAGGATCGGCGCCACCATCACGACCACGAAGATGGTGTGGAAGATCAGCGCGAGCGGGCCATTCCGTCTCATCGGAACACCTCCGCATAGCGCCGCTCGATCAGCGCGTTGCTGCCGACAACGATCAAGACCAGTGCGACCAGCAGGAGCGTCGCGACCGCCGCCCCGAGCGGCCAGTTCAGGGTGTTGAGGAATTCGTCATAGGCAAGGGTCGCAGCAACCTTGAGCCGGCGGCCGCCGATGATCGCGGGTGTCGCGAAGGCGCTGGCCGAGAGCGAGAACACGATGATGGCGCCCGACAGCACGCCCGGCATGATCTGCGGCATGATGATGCGGCGAATGATGGTGACGGGGCCGGCGCCGAGCGACATCGCGGCATTCTCGATCTGCGGATCGAGCCGCTGCAATGCCGCCCACACCGAGAGCACCATGAACGGCATCATCACATGCGCGAGCGCGACCACCATGCCGGTTTCGGTGAACATGAAGGGGATCGGCGAGCGGATCGCGCCCAGCGACATCAAGAGCTTGTTGACGAGGCCGTTGTTGCCGCCGAACAGAAGCGCCCAGCCGAGCGTACGCGCCACCACGGAGATCAGCAGCGGGCCGAGAATGACCAGCAGGAAAAAACTCTTCCAGCGGCCACTCATGCGGTTGAGGATATAGGCTTCGGGTGCCCCGAGCAGCGCCGTGAGCAGCGTGGTCAGGATCGCAATGCGAAACGTCCGCCAGAACATTTCGGCGTAATAGGGATCGGTCGCGATCTCGTGCCAGTTCTTGAGGATGAAGACCGGCTCGATGCCCTTGTACTGGCCCCAATCGTGGAACGACAGCATCACCGTCATCGCCAGCGGAATCAGCAGCACGCCGACGAACAGTATCAGGGCGGGCGCCGTCAGTGCCCACGGTGCACGTACACTGCGCTCCTCGGCGGCCATGCTCATGCGCCGGTCCTCGCACGCATGCTCATGTCCTCGGGCCGCCAGGTGAGGCGAACGGCCTCGCCTTCGGCCGGCTGGGCCTTGCCGTCATTCTGACGGATCACGATCGCCGGGCCGCACTCGCTCTCGCACTGGAACAGCCAGTGGTTGCCCTGGAAAATGCGCGTGATGATCTTCGCATCAAGACCGGCATCGCCAAACCCGATCCTTTCGGGGCGAATGCTGAGGGTGACGGGACCGCTCAGCCCGGCCGGCGCCGGCGCGCTCCATGAGCCCGCCACCAGCTGTGCCGGCGAGACCGTCCGGTCGATCGTCCCGGCAAAATCATTGGTCTTGCCGAGGAATTGCGAGACGAAGGCCGAGGCCGGCTTCTCATAAGTCTCCTGCGGCGTGCCGATCTGCTCGATCTTGCCTTGGCTCATCACCACGATGCGGTCGGACAGCGACATCGCCTCGTTCTGGTCATGCGTGACCAGGATCGTCGTGGTGCCGATAGTGCGCTGGATCTGGCGCAGCTCGATCTGCATTTCCTCGCGCAGCTTGGCGTCGAGGTTCGACAGCGGCTCGTCGAGCAGCAGCACGCTCGGCTTGATCACCAGCGCGCGCGCCAGCGCCACGCGCTGCTGCTGGCCGCCCGACATGCGGCGGGGATGACGGTCCTCAAAGCCGGCGAGGCCGACCATCGCGAGTGCGGAACGAACGCGCTCGGCCCGTTCGCCACGCGGCACATTGCGCATATCGAGGCCAAAGGCGACGTTCTCCGCCGCCGTCATGTGCGGAAACAGCGCGTAGCTCTGGAACACGATACCGAGGCCGCGCTTGGCCGGATGGATCGCGGTCAGGTCCTTGCCCTCCAGGCGGATGGCGCCGCGTGAGGGATCAAGGAAGCCCGCGATCATCTGCAACGTCGTGGTCTTGCCGCAGCCGGAGGGGCCGAGGAAGGAGATGAACTCCCCCTTCCCCACCGACAGACTGAAGTCGTCGACCACAGTCTGCGCGCCGAACTGTTTTGCGACCCGGACGAGCTCGAGATAGGCCATGCGCTGTCTCCGCAAACGATCAGATCAGCGCTCGACCTCGCGATTCCAGCGCTTGGTCCACTCCTCGCGCTTCTCGTTGATGACGGTCCAGTCCGGATTGTAGAGCTTTGCCGCGCGCTCGCCGATCGGCGCCATCTTGCCGAGCTCGGGCGGGATCACCAGCGATTTCAGCACCGGGCCGTAGCCGTAATCCTTCAGCATCACGAGCTGGATTTTTGGATCGAGCAGCATCTTGACGAAGCTTGCCGCCAGCGGCGAGGCATTGGGCTTGGCGATCGGACACGCCGTCGTCAGCAGCGTCGCAGCGCCTTCCTTGGGATAGACGAAGTCGACGGGGAAGCCGGTATTGGCAAAGCTCTGCACGCGGCCGGTCCCCCACACCGCGATCACGGCCTGACCGGACTGGAACAGCTCGGTCATCTTGCCGGGCGACGGCTCATAGGCGAGCACGTTCGGATTGATCTGTTCCTTGAAGATCTTGAAGCCGGAATCGACGTTGGTCTCGCCGCCGCCGTTCATCTTCGACAACATCACCAGCGCTTCGAGACCGTAAGTGTTGTTGATCGGCGGGATCACGAGCTGCTTGGCGTATTTCGTGTCCTTCAGGTCGTTCCAGGAGGTCGGCGGCGCCCAGCCTTTCTCCTTGAACACCTTGGTGTTGTACATCAGGCCGGTCGCGACGATACCGATGGCGACGGCACGATCGTCCTTGAAGCGCGCGGCGTCGTAGAGATCGGCGGGCAGGCCATCGAGCTTGCCGCAGAAGCCGAGCTGGATCGCCTGGTACATCGGGCCGTCATCGACGATGGCGACGTCGATCTGCTGGTTGCCCTTCTGCGCCTGCAGCTTGGCCAGCGTGTCGGTGGAGTTGCCGGCGACGTATTCGACCTTGACGCCGTTCTCCTTCTCGAAGGCTGGGACTACTTCGTCGCGGATGGTCTTCTCGAACGAGCCGCCATAGCCGGCGACGTAGAGAGTCTTTTGCTGGGCCGAGGCGGCTGACGGGGCGGCAATGAGCGCTGCGATGCTGACCGCGGTCAGAAGGCGAAAAGTCTTCATGTGGACCGATCTCCATACCGGAATGAGGTGACGTGCCGACAAGTCTCCGGCCGGGGCGCCTTCCGCATTTCCTTCCGCGCAAATCCCTCTCAGACCAGGGCTCCGGCCCCTGTTCGGCGGGTTTTGGCGCGATTTGGAGGTTTGAACCCCTCCAATCTGCCGAAAATGCGAGCTGGCTCCAGCTCTGATGAAAAAGATCGCAGACGTATACTTCCATCGTCCAATGAATAATGGCACCCTCTGCATGCCGAAATGTTATGATTGGATTGCGGGATGGCGCGGATCAATTCGCGGCAGGTGGAGGCCTTCCGCGCGATGATGCTGACCGGCAGCGTCACGGAGGCTGCGAAGCTGATGGTGGTGACGCAGCCCGCGGTCAGCCGGTTGCTGCGCGACCTCCAGGCCCTGTTGAAAATGGAGCTGTTCGAGCGGCGCGGCACCGGCCTCGTGCCGACCGCGGCGGCGATGGCGCTCTATACCGAGGTCGAGCGCTCGTTCGTCGGCCTCGAACGCATCAGTGCGGCGGCCGAGGAAATCCGCGGCCGCCGCACCGGCTCGCTGCGCATCGCCGCGCTGCCGGCGCTTGCGAACGGCTATCTGCCGCGCCTGGCCGGACACTTCCTGCAGGAGCGGCCGAACCTCAACCTTGCTTTCTTCGGCGTGATCTCTCCGATCGTGGTCGACTGGGTTCTGAACAATCAATGCGACATCGGCTTTGCCGAGGTGCCGATCGCCCATTCCGGGCTGCCGAGCCTGCGACTGCCGGCGCCCGCGCGCGTCGCGGTGCTGCCGACAGGTCATCGCCTTACGGAGAAGGACGTCCTGGAGCCGCGCGATTTCGAAGGCGAGACGTTCATCTCATTGTCGGCGGGATCATCGAGCCGGCATCTCGTCGACCAGGTGTTCAATCGTCACGAGGTCCGCCGCGTGCTCAGGGTCGAGACCACGTTGTCGGAGATCATGTGTGGCATGGTGTCGTCAGGGCTTGGCGTCGCGATCTGCGACCCTTTCACCGCGAGGGAATTCTCCACCCGCGGCGTGGTCGCGCGTCGCTTCCTGCCACGCATTGACTTCGAATTCTCCGCCGTCTTCCCGGCGCAGCGCAGTCCCTCGCCGGTGGCGCTGGACCTGGTCGAGACCATGCGCAAGGCGCTCGCCGAATTCGACGATTAGGCCGAATGCTCTTGGGTCGGACGATCCGGCCGCAGGGTCGCTGCAACCTCTCCCGCTTGCGGGAGAGGGAGCGCACTTCCTTCGCCAGAACAATCAGCCGTTGAACGCCGCCTGCGCCTCCGGCAGATCCCAGATCTTGCCGATCGCGGCGGTGCCCGCGACCGTGATCGCCGCTTCGTCAGCGCCGAGATAGCGGCCGGCATCGATGAGCACGCGGCCATCGACGATCACCTGATCGACATTGGCGCGGTTGGCGAGCGCGATCAGCGCGCGGCGCGGATCGAACAACGGCTGAAGATGCGGATGGGTGAGATCGACCACGGTGAGGTCGGCGGTTGCACCCGGCTCGATCCGGCCGAGATCCGGCCGCTTGATGACGTCGGCGGCCACCGCCGTGTTCGCCTCGATCAACTCGGGCGAGTTCGCGACGTCAGGGCGCGCCGAGGTGATCTTGGAGATCAACGACGCCGCGTTGAGCTCGCCGAGCAGGTCCATATTGTAGCCGTCGGTGCCGACCACCGTGCGCACGCCGTGCTCCGCGAACCGGCTGAACGCCGCGGTGACGCCGGCGCGCGCGAACACGCGCGGGCAATTCAGAACGGTCATGCCGCGCGCGGCCATCAGCTTGAGATCGTCGTCGCTGCTGAACATGCAGTGCGCCGCCATCAGGTCAGGCGCCAGCAGGCCGAGCCAGTCCAGGTACTGCGCCGGCGTGCGGCCGCCGTAGCGCTTGCCGATGGTCTCGACCTCGGCGCGGCTCTGCGCCATGTGCGTGGTGATGGGAACGCCGAGCTCGCGCGCCCGCGTCGCGCAGGCCTTCAGCAGATCCGGGCCGCAGGTGTCGGTGGCATGCGGGCTCATGGCGAGGCCGATGCGGCCGTCGCCGCGATCGTTCCAGCGCTGGTAGAGCGCATCCCATGTCGCCAAGTCGGCGGCGCCGTCATCGCCGGAATAGCGCACCACACCGTCGGGGCCGGCCTTGGCGTCCGACGTCGAGAACAGATAGGGCGCGCCGTAGAAGCGGATGCCCATCTCTTCCGCCGCGTCGAACATTTCCGGAATCGAATTGCGGAACGGCTCCATCGCCGTGGTGGCGCCGCCCTTGAGCAGCTGGAGGATGCCGAGCCGCGCCACCGCCATGCGTTCTTCGGCCGACAGGATCTCGGCGCCGCGCTTGGTCAGCGGCAGCAGCACGGTGTAAACGATGCTCTGGTTGTTCTTGCGGCCGTTGCCGTCCTCGGTATGGCTGCGCGCCACGGCCTCGGAGAAGCAGTGATTGTGCAGATTGAGCAGGCCCGGCAGCACGAAGCGGCCGGGACGGTCGTAGACCCGATCCGCGCGCGGCTTGTCCGGCGTGACCGCGGCGATTGTCTTGCCTTCGATCAGAACCCAGTGGTCGCGCAGCACGTCCTGCGCGCCATCTTTCCGCGACAGCACATAGCTGCCGAAAATTGCGATCGTGCTCATGCGGGGCGTACGTTCCAGAACACGGCCGTGCCGTCGAGAATACCGGTGATGGCTTTGCGATAAGCGGTCGGCTGCTTGTACAGACCGATCGGAATATAGGGGATTTCCTCAAACGCCACCGCCTGGATCTCGCGGCAGACGCGCTGCTGCTCGGCGAGCTCGGACGCCGCCAGCCACTGGCTGCGCAAGGACCCCATCTTCTCGCTCGCATACCAGCCGGCAACCTTGCCTTCGCCGCGGATATTGGTGTTGCCGGCCGGATTGAGCCAGTCGATGCCCTGCCAGTTGCCGACCGCAGCGCTCCAGCCGCCCTGCCCGATCGGGTCCTTCTTGAGTTGACGCTGCAACACGACGGCGAAATCGAGCCCGGCATATTCCACGTTCATGCCGGCCTTGCGAAGCGAGTCCACGGCGATCTCGCCAAGCGGTTTCTGCGCCAGCGAGTTGGTGGGCACGAGCACCACGATCTTCTCGCCATTGTAGCCGGCGGCTTTCAGGTCGGCCCTGACCTTGGCGTAGTCGCGTGGGCCGCGGAACACGTCGAGGCCGACCTCGCTCGCCATCGGTGTGCCGGGCGCGAAGTAGCCGATCGGCGAGACCTGGAAGGCAGGATCGGTGCCCGCAACGGCAGTCATGAATGCCGCCTGATCGATCGCGCCCAGCAACGCGCGGCGGATCGCGGGATTGTCGAACGGCGGCTGCAGATGATTGAGCCGCAGCATGCAGGCATAGCCGCGGGGATCGAGGATGCGCGTCTCGATGTCGCCGGCGGCCTTGATGACCGGCAAGAGGTCATGCGGCGTGGTCTCCTGCCAATCCTGCTCGCCGGTCTGGAGCGCAGCAACGCCAGTGCCGGCGTCGGGCGTGGTGGTCCAGACCACGCGATCGTAATGCGCGATCTTCGGCCCGGCGGTCCAATCCGGCTTGCCGTCAGTGCGCGGCTGATAGCGCTCGAACTTGGCGTAGGCGTTGCGCGCGCCCTGCACGCGTTCATCAGCGAGATAGCGGAACGGGCCGCTGCCGATCACTTCGGTCAGCGGCTTGAAGGGATCCTGGCTCGCCAATCGCTCCGGCATCATGAAGCAGGCGTTGATCGCGGCCTTGCCGAGCGCCTGCGGCAGCAGCGGGAACGGACGCTTGAGACGGAAACGGATGGTGCGGTCGCCTGCGGCCGAAAGCTCGGCGGTCGCCTCCATCAGCTCGCCGCCAAAGCCGTCGCGCGCGGCCCAGCGACGGATGCTGGCGACGCAGTCGCGCGCGAGCACGCGCTCGCCATCGTGCCAGAACAGGCCGTCGCGAAGCGTGAGGTCCCACTGAAGCTCGTCGCCGGAGATGACGTGGCCCGACAGCATCTGCGGCGAAACCTGGAGCGAGGAGCTCATGCCGTAGAGTGTGTCGTAGACCATGAAGCCATGGTTTCGCGACACCTGCGCGGTCGAGTAGATGGGATCGACGAAAGCGAGATCGATCACCGGGATGAAGCGCAGGGTGGTCTGGGATTCGGCGCGCACGATGCCGGGCAGCGATAACGCCGGCATGGCTGCGGCGGCCTTGAGGAGCGAACGGCGGGAGATAGGCATTGCAGGAGGCTCCTAAGTGTCTAAGTGTCGCGATGTGCAGCCGCAACGGCAGCGCGCTCCCTCCCCCGCTTGCGGGGGAGGGCTGGGGAGAGGGTGCCTCCGCAGGCGAGGGCCCCCAAGAGGAGAGAGCCCTCACCCGCGCCTTCGGCGCGACCTCTCCCGCAAGCGGGAGAGGTCGCAGCGAGTGCGCGGCCAGAGCGGGTGTCAAGAGAACGCGGCTTCATCATTCGCATGTTACGCATTGAGCAACACCGCACCGATCGCAGCGGCCACCGCCTGTTGCGCCGGCTCAACCACCGGCACGCCGATCGCCTCCGCGATCGCCGCACGATGCGAGACCATGCCGGCGCAGCCCATCACCACGACATCGGCACGGCATTGCGTGACCAGGGCGCGGGCGGCATCGATCAACCGTCCACGAATGTCCGCGCCCGCGGTTTCCGCTGCGCTCGCGCCGACCGACCAGCTTCCGGCATAGCGGCTATCGACGCCCATCACCCGCGCCATCCGTTGCTGGCGGCGGATGCTCGACGGCGACAGCGCGATCACGCCAAAGCGCTCGCCCAGCATCAGCGCGCGAAAGATGCCGCACTCGGCGATGCCCATGACGGGGCGGCCGCCGGCGGCTTCACGCACCGCATGCAGGCCGGGATCGCTGAAGCAGGCGAGCACGAAAGCATCTGCATCGTCGCGCGTGACGCGATTGACCAGCGGCATCACCACGCTGTCGGCATCGCGCTGCGAGCTGATGCCCGGCGGGCCCTCGGGAAGCCCGGTCACCTCGATGTCAGGTCCGCCGGCGATCCGCAGCGGCGCAACCGCGTCGTCGATCGCCGCCGTCACCGACGCCGAGGAGTTGGGGTTGATGACGAGGATGCGGCGACGGCTCATGACGGGACTCAACGGCTCGCCGCCTCGTGGCGCAGGAAGTTTTCCGCGATCTTCTCACCCGTGGTGATCCAGACGTCCGGGCACGACTTTGCGTAAGTCAGGAACTCGCGCAGCAGGCGCAGCCGCATCGGCCGGCCGCTGCACTGCGGATGCAGCACGGTCGTGACCATCGCGCCCCAGTCGCGGACCTCGTCCAGCTCGTCCTTCCACATTGAGAGCACATGCTCCTTGGGAAAGATCGAGCGCGGGCTGAAGCGTGCGGACAGGCCGTGCATCCAGTCATCGTAGCTCGCCGTGACTGGCAGCTCGATCGTGCCAGGCTTGCCGTCGGCGAGACGATGGCGATAGGGCCTGACGTCATCGCGGAACGAGGACGTATAGACGATGCCGTGACGCACCAGCGCGACGCGCAGCTCCTCGGTGAACTCGCCGTAAGGCGCGCGGTAACCGGTCGGCTTGACGCCGAGCCGGCGCTTCAGCGCCTCGAAGCCACGTTCCAGCTCCTCCTCGATCCAGGGATCGCCCGGATCAGGCAGCAGATGATGATAGCCGTGATGGCCGATCTCGTGGCCGGCCTTGAGGATCGACTCGGCCATCGCCGGATGCGCATCGACCGACCACCCCGTCACGAAGAACGTGGCCTTGAGATCGAGCTGATCCAGCAGCTCCAGCAGCTTCGGCGTGCCGACGCGCGCCTCATAACCGCCATAGCTCATGGTGATCAGCCTCTGCGCATGCACTGCGTCCTTGCTGGTCCACGCGCTCTCCGCGTCCACGTCGAACGACAGGAACATCGCCGAATTATACGGCTTCGGCCAGGGATAGTCCGGCGCCGGATCGGCGGTATTGGCAGGGACGAGCGGGATGCTCTGGAGTGCCTTACTGTCCAGCATTGATGGTCGCCTTCTCGATTGCGTTATCGCTCAGTTTCCACTTCGCCAGCAGGGTCTTGTAAGTGCCGTCCGCGATCAGCGCATCGACAGCCTCCAGCATCGCCTGATGAAGCGCCTTCTCCTTCACCGGCAGGGCAATGCCGGTGAATTGCTGCGCAAGGGTCTGGCCCACCGGCGCATAGGCGCCGGGCTCCTGATCCATGATGTAGGGTAGCGTCTCATCGCCCTGCACGGCGGCGTCGATACGCCCCTGCCTGAGCTGGGTGCGGGCATCCGCCGAGCCGTCGGTGCCGACGAACACGATCGGATTGCTGCCGCAGCTCTTCTCGCTCCACGCCGCGATCTGGGCCGGGAACATGGTGCGGCGGCTGGCACCGACCTTCTTGCCGCAGAGCGCGGCGGCATCCTTGAACTCCGCCGCGCGCGATTGCTGCACGAAGAAGCGCGGGCCGCTGCGAAGATAGTCGACGAAGGTCGCGGTCTCATGCCGGCTCGCATAGTCGGTGAAGCCCGACAGGATCGCATCCGCCCGCCTCGTCGCGATCGACGGCATGAACTCGGCGAAACTCGTCTCCTGCCATTCGATCTTGACGCCGAGCTTGCGGCCGATCGCCTCACCGAACTCGACATCGAAGCCGGAGAGCGCGTTGGTGGCGGGATCGCGGAACTCCATCGGCGGATAGTTCGGCACCAGCGCCACCTTGATGCTGCCGCGCTTGGCGATCTCCGCGGGCAGCTCGATCGCCATCACCGGCAAGCTCATGGCACCCAGGAACGCCGCCGCAACCAAAAACCTCTTCATCAACACGCCCCCATTCAGATCACAGCCGCAAGAAATGCCTTGGTTCGCGCCTCGCGCGGCGCGCCCAACACGTCGCAGGCGCGCCCCTGCTCCACGATCGCGCCCTGGTCCATGTAGACGACGCGGTCCGCGACCTCGCGCGCAAAGCCGAGCTCGTGCGTCACCACCATCATGGTCATGCCGCTCTTCGCCAATTCCTTCATGACGGCGAGCACCTCGCCGACGAGTTCGGGATCGAGCGCGCTGGTCGGCTCGTCGAACAGCATCAGCATCGGCTTCATGGCGAGCGCTCGCGCGATCGCGACGCGCTGCTGCTGGCCGCCGGAGAGCTGGGCCGGATACCAGTCCGCCTTCGCGGACAATCCAACGCGGCGGAGCAACTCGAGTGCTTCGGCGCGCACTTCCTCGACCTTGCGTCCCTGAACCTGGACCGGACCTTCGATGATGTTCTCCAGCGCGGTCTTGTGCGGGAACAGATTGAAGCGCTGGAACACCATGCCGGTCTTGAGCCGCTGCCGCCCGATCTCGCGCTCGCTGAGGCGATGGAGCTTCCCGCCCTGCTCGCGCACCCCGAGCAGCTCGCCATCGAGCCAGATGCCGCCGGCATCGATCGTGGCGAGCTGGTTGATGCAGCGGAGCAGCGTGGTCTTGCCGGAGCCGGAGGCGCCGATGGCACATCACCTCGCCGGGCCAGACGTCGAGCGAGACGCTTCTGAGAGCCTGGAACTCTCCAAAATTCTTGGCTACGGAGCGGATCGCGACCAGGGGCTTTGTCATCGCGCCAGCCGCAATGTGCCGCGGGCAAAGCGGCGTTCGAGCAGCATCTGGAGCGGGGTCAGGATCGAGACCACGAGCAGGTACCAGAGCCCGGCGACGATCAAGAGCTCGATGACGCGGGAATTGGCGTAATAGATGTTTTCGGCGTTGTGCAGCAGCTCGGGATATTGAATGACGCTGGCGAGCGAGGTGGCCTTCACCATGCCGATGAACTCGTTGCCGAGCGGCGGAATCACCACCCGCATCGCCTGCGGCAGCACGATCCGCCGCAGCGCGCGCAGCCGCCCCATGCCGATCGCCTGCGCCGCTTCATATTGCCCGATATCGACCGACAGCATGCCGGCGCGCATCACCTCGGAGGTGTAGGCGCCCTGGTTGATGCCGAGCCCGAGCAGCGCGGCGAGGAACGGCGTCATGACGTCGACGGCGCGCGCACTCCACAGCCCGGGAATGCCGATGGTCGGAAACACCAGCGCGAGATTGAACCACAGCAGCAATTGCAGGATCAGCGGGGTGCCGCGGAACAGCCAGGTGTAACCGGCCGCGACCGTCTTCAGCACCGGATTGGGCGACAGCCGCATGATCGCCACGACGATGCCGAGGAAGATCCCGAGCGCCATTGCCAGCACCGCCATCACCATGGTGTTGACGATGCCTTCGAGGATGACCTTTGCGGTCAGGAAACGGCTGACATAGGACCATTCGATCTGGCCGCCCGCGAAGGCGCGCACGATCGCGGCCAGCACGAGCACGATCAGGGCCGCGCTGAGCCAGCGAAACCAGTGCGGCTCGCGCGCGATCCGCATCCCCGACAGATCGGGAAACCCCTCCGCGAGTGCCGGCGCCGGCTTCATTGCGGCGCCGCGTTCAGCATGGGTTTTGCGATAGCGTTGGCGCCCAGCCCCCATTTGTCGAGAATCGCCTCGTAGGAGCCGTCAGCGATCATCGCCGCGAGTTTTTCCGTGACCGCCTCGCGCAAGGCTGCATCGTCCTTGCGGAACATGATGCCTTGATAACCTTTGGCGAAGGGCTCGCCGACGACGCGGTATTTGCCGGGCTCCTGCGTCTGGGCATATGGCAGCGTCTCGCTGCCCTGCACGGCGGCATCGATGCGCCCCTGCTTGAGCTGGTTGCGGACGTCGATCGAGTTCTCACCGGGCACGTACTGGATCGCCGGTTTGCCGGTCGGCTCGCAATTCTGCTTGCTCCACTTCTCGATCTCAACCGGAAAGCTGGTGCTGCGGGTGGTGCCGACCTTCCTGCCGCAGAGATCGGTCGCGTCCTTGGCCGCATTGTCCGCCATCACGAAGAACTGCGGGCCGGTCGCAAGATAGTCGACGAAATCGGCGGTCTCGCGCCGCGAGGCGCGGTCGGAAATGCCGGAGATGATGAAATCGGCACGCTTGGTCTGGAGCGAGGGGATCAGCTCGGCGAACGGCGTCTCGCTCCAGACGATCTTCAGGCTGCCGAGCCGCTTGGCGAGCTCGCTCGCAAGATCGATGTCGAGCCCGACCAGCTCGCCCGTCGCGGGATCGCGATATTCCATCGGCGCGTAGGTGGAGTTGACCGTGAGCTTCAACGTGCCCGCCTGCCTGATTTCCGCCGGAAGCTCGGCCGCCTGCGCCGACGTCACGGCGGCCAGGGCTGCCAGCCCAAGGAAATGCGAGAGGCGTGTCATGTCAGCTCCTTTGCCAACGGTTGGCCGGTCCTATTGCCGTGCCATTTGGTCAGTCCGCGTCGAGAACGGCCGGCTCGATGACGCCGGCGCGTTCGGTGATCACCCTGTATTGCTCGGGCCGCCGATGGGCGGCGAAATTGAACATCTTGTCCTTGCCCTGGCGGCACAGATCGAGATCGATGTCGGCAACGATTACCTCATCGGCGAGCGTCTGCGCCTGCGCGACGATGCGGCCATTTGGATCGACGATGCAGGAGCCGCCGATCAACCCGGAGCCGTCCTCCTCACCCGCCTTCGCCACCGAGATCGCCCAGGTCGCGTTCATGTAGGCATTGGCCTGCGTCACCAAGGTCGAGTGGAAGGTACGCAAGGCGCCGTCTTCGGTCGTGCCGCCGTTGGGATCGTAGGCGGCCGAATTGTAGCCGATGCAGACGAGCTCGACGCCTTGCAGACCGAGCACGCGCCAGGATTCCGGCCAGCGCCGATCGTTGCAGATCATCATGCCCATGATGGCATGAGCCCAGGCCGATCCCGCGCGGAAAGCGGGAAAGCCGAGGTCGCCATATTCAAAATAGCGCTTCTCGAGCTGCTGATAGCGTGCGCCCTCGCGAGGCTCGACCGAACCCGGCAGATGCACCTTGCGATAGCGGCCCAAAATCTCGCCGTCGCGATCGACCAGGATGGAGCAATTGTAGCGCCGGCGCTCCGGCGTCAGCTCGGCATAGCCGACATAGAAGCCGACGCGCAGCGCTCGCGCGCGATCGAACAGCTTGGCCACCGCCGGGTTCGGCATGCCGCGCTCGAAATAACGGTCGAGCGCTTCGCCCTCCAGCAGCCAGCGCGGAAAGAAGGTGGTGAAGGCAAGCTCGGGAAACACCACGAGGCTGGCGCCGCGGCCGGCCGCCTCCTCCAGCAATGCCAGCATCCGCCACAACGTATGCTCGCGCGTATCGGCTTTTTGCGTCGGCCCCATCTGGGCAGCGGCGGCGCGAAGGACGCGAACCAAGATTGCCTCCAATCTGTGCGCAGTGCTGCCTCAATGGGCGAACGAACCCATTGATGCGACGCGCAAATCCGCTGCCATTACGGGCGAGCGGGGCTGCAAAATCAATTCGTTCTGCTATGATGTTTTGGCCCTGAGTATAACCGGCAGTGATATGAACCTGCGTCAGCTCGAGATCCTGCGTGCCGTCATCCGCCACCGCACCACGGTGGCGGCAGCGGACGAGCTGGCACTGTCGCAGCCCGCGGTCAGCAATGCGCTGAAGACGATGGAGGCGCAGGCGGGCTTTGCATTGTTCGAGCGGGTCAACAACCGGCTGTTTCCGACCGCGGAAGCGATGGCGCTCTACAAGGAGAGCGAAGCCATCTTCGCGCTGCACGCCAAGCTGGAGAACCGTGTGCGCGATCTGCGCGAGAACCGCTCCGGCCATCTTGCCATCGTGGCGACGCCGCCGCTCGCCTACAGCATCATTCCGTCCGCGCTGTCAGGCTTCCTGCGCCGCCGCCCGGGGACCCGCGTGTTCTTCGACGTGCGCCGCTATGAGGGCATCATCGAGGGCGTGCTCAGCCGCGTCGCCGAGCTCGGCTTCGCGCTCGGCCTGACGCGTCATCCCGGCATCGCGCATGAGGTGGTACACACGGGTGAGATGGTCTGCGTGCTGCCGCAGCAGCATCCCCTCGTTGATAGGCCGGTGATCTCCGCTTCCGACCTTTCCGGCCTGCCCTTCATCGGGCTGGAGCGCGGCACACGGCTCGGCGAAGCCGTGCGCGATAGCTTTGCCCGGGCCGGTGCGCCGTTCCAGCCGACCGTCGAGGTGCGCTATTGCAACACGGCCTGCGTGCTGGCTGCCGCCGGCGTCGGCGCCGCGGTGGTCGACCCGTTCTCGCCGCGGCAGAACGGCGGCAGCGGCCTCGTGGTGCGGCCGTTCGCGCCGACGACGCACGCGGTCGCCTATATGCTATGGTCGGAAGCCGAGCCGCTGTCGCGCCTCGCCAAGGCTTTTCTTAACGAGGTCCGCAAGGAGAGCACGCTGCTGGCGCGCACAGCGCCACACCAGCAACATGGGGCAGAAAGCGACTGAGCTTCGCAACCTTTGACTTTGGGAGGCACATGGCACGCATCACCATCATCGAGACCGGAGAGGTCCCGGAAAAATACCGCGGGCGCCACGGTTCCTTTCCCGATATGTTCGCCCGCATGGTCCGCACCGAGGACCCGGCCGCCACAATCGAGGTCATCAGCATCCCGAATGGCGATACGCTTCCCGATCCGAGCAAGCTTGAGGCCGTCCTGATCACCGGCGCCGCTGCCGGAGTCTATGACGGCCTCGACTGGATCGCGCCGCTGGAAGATTTCGTGCGGGCCGCCTACGCCAGCAAGACACCGATGGTCGGCGTCTGCTTCGGTCATCAGCTGATCGCCCAGGCGCTCGGCGGCACCGTGCGCAAGTCGGAGAAGGGCTGGGGCATCGGCCGGCACGTCTATCAAGTGCTGCCGGAGAACGGCGTCGTCGACGGCGAAGCCATTGCGATCGCCGCCTCGCATCAGGACCAGGTGATTGAACCCCCGAACGATGCGCTGACGATCCTGTCGTCGGAGTTCGCCCCGCATGCCGGTCTGCTCTACGCTAACGGCACGACGCTGACCGTGCAGCCGCATCCGGAGTTCGACGTCGAGTTCGCGCAAATATGCTGCGAGCTGCGCGACGGCAAGGCGCCGGACGATGTCGTCGCAACAGCGCGAGCATCGCTGGCGGAACCGATGGACAACGCGAAGCTCGGTGGGGCAATTACGCGGTTTCTGGCACGCAAATCCATCCCCTCATCCTGAGGAGCGCGCTCTTCGCGCGCGTCTCGAAGGATCGAGGCCCCACTGCGGCAGCGGGGCCTGCATGGTTCGAGACGCCGCTTCGCGGCTCCTCACCATGAGGAGTGAGAGTTCTTCAAAACGGATCGCTTCCCAGTCCCGCGACATCGGCCGGCCGTGGCCCCGGCGCCGGCCAGTGAAACCGGCGATCCTTTTCCGCAATCGCGATGTCGTTGATCGACGCCTCGCGCCGTTTCATCAGGCCGTGCTCGTCGAACTCCCACTGCTCGTTGCCGTAGGAGCGATACCACTGGCCGTTTCCATCGTGCCACTCGTACTGGAAACGCACCGCAATGCGGTTCTCGTCGAAGGCCCAGAGGTCCTTGATCAGGCGATAGTCCTGCTCCTTCTCCCATTTGCGGGTGAGGAAGGCGACGATCGCTTCGCGGCCCTGAAACACCTCGGAGCGATTGCGCCAGCGGCTGTCCTCGGTGTAGGCGAGCGAGACGCGCACCGGGTCGCGTGAATTCCAGGCGTCCTCTGCCATGCGCGCCTTTTGCGCTGCGGTCTCACGGGTGAAGGGCGGAAGCGGCGGGCGCGACATGGTGGCCTCATCGGTTGATTGAGGCCGCAATCTATCGCCCCGTTTGACGGAGTCGATAGGCCATCACAAATCGGGCGATCACGAAACCAAATCGGCCTTCATCAGCGTGCGGATCGATTTCGGGATCGGCTGGGCGCGGCCGCCGCTGATGAAGGCGACGCGGACCTCGGCTTTCACCAGCACGTCTTCACCGCGCCGCACCTCCTGCGCCAGCATGATCGAGGCGCCCTTCACCGCGACCGGCCAGGTCACGACGTCGAGCACGTCGTCCATCCGCGCGGGCTTGAGGAAATCCAGATGCATCGAGCGCACCACGAAGGCGAAGCCCGTGCCTTCCGTCTCGGCCTGCTCGAACAGCGCCTGCTGCTCGGCGCCCATCAAGCGCAGATGATTGGTGCGTCCACGCTCCATGTAGCGCAGATAATTGGCGTGATAGACGATGCCGGAAAAATCCGTGTCCTCGTAATAGACGCGGACCTGCATGTGGTGCCGGCCGTCGCGGATCTCGCCGTCGAGATGAGCTGTCACGTCGCGAGCCTCTTCGCTTGTCGGTAACCGACCCCGTTCTGCGCAAAAACGGCCGACCGCGCAAGCCTGTCAGGACACAACCAGCCCTGACCTTCCCAGCGTCACCTCGACGATCTCAGGCGGCACGCCGACGCGGACCGGCATGATGCTGCAACCGAGGCCGCCGGAAACGATGAGGTCGCATCTCAGCCGGAAGTGACCATAGGCGAGGCGGACGCCGTGTTTCGGCGAGACGGCCGGCGACCAGCCGAGCAAGCGAACCTGGCCGCCATGGGTGTGGCCGGACAATTGCAGCGCGACGCGCGCAGGTACCAGTGGCGCGATGTTGGGTTCATGTGCGAGCAGGATGACCGGCGCATCGTCGGTGACCTTCGCCAGCGTGCCTGCGAGATCGTCGGCACCAAGCCTGTGGACGCGGCCAAAGCGCTTTGCGGGATAGTAGGCCAGCTGATCGCCGAGCCCGGCAAGCCAGAACGGGCGGCCGTCCTTGGAAAGGCGCACGACGTCGTTCTCGTAGACGGGAATGCCGGCTGCCTCCAGCGCCCAATGCGCGATGGTTGGCCCGTGCCCCGCGCGCTGCACGGTCTTGTCGTCCCAATAATCGTGATTGCCCATCACCGCATGGACGCCGAGCGGCGCCTTGAGGCCGGCCAGCACCCTCGCCCATTCGCGCGACGGAATGAGGCGCGTGACCTGGTGAAGACCGGCGACATAGTCACCAAGCAGCACGACGAGGTCGGCCTTCAGCGCATTGGTGCGCTCGACGATGCCCTCGATCCGCTCCAGCGACATCCAGGGATCGCAGGCATGGATGTCGGCGATGGCGGCGATCTTCAGCGGAAGATCCGCAGGCCATTGCCGCGGCGTCGGATGATAGCGGGTGACGCGGAGCCGCAGCACCGGCTCGACGCCCACGCCGTAGGCAGCGGTCGAAACGCCGAGGGCGGACAGGCCGCCGATGGAACGAATGAGATGACGGCGCGTGATCATGGAAACCCGATCGAGATGCGCCCTCTTGATGCGGTCCGATTGGAGCGGAATTGGGGTGCGCTCGTGCAGATCGTCTGCACGAGATGACCGGAAATTCATGACAAAAGGAGCGCGCGGCGTTTGCGCAGATCAGTCGTCGCTCTCATCCGTCCCGAACAGGCCGAACTGTGCCGCCGCATCGCGCGACGGCTCGGCGATGCCGAGATGGCGGAAGGCATGCGAGGTGAGCAAGCGGCCGCGCGGAGTACGCTGGAGGTAGCCGCACTGGATCAGATACGGCTCGATGATGTCCTCGATCGCGTCGCGCGGCTCGGACAGTGCCGCGGCCATGGTCTCGACGCCGACCGGGCCGCCGCCATAGTTCATCGCGATGGTCGTGAGATAGCGGCGATCCATGGCGTCGAGGCCCGCGGCGTCGACCTCGAGCGCGCTCAGCGCGTGGTCTGCGATCTTGCGATCGATCTTGTCCGCATCGGCCGCCGAGGCGAAGTCGCGCACGCGACGGAGCAGGCGCCCGGCGATGCGCGGCGTGCCGCGGGCGCGGCGCGCGATCTCGTTGGCGCCGTCCGCGCTCATGCCGACATTGAGCACGCGCGCGCCGCGGCTGACGATGCTTTCCAATTCCTCGATGGTGTAGAAATTCAGCCGCACCGGAATGCCGAAGCGATCGCGCAAGGGATTGGTGAGCAGGCCGGCGCGCGTGGTGGCGCCGATGAGCGTGAATTTCGACAGCTCGATCTTCACCGAGCGCGCCGCCGGGCCCTCGCCGATGATGAGGTCGAGCTGAAAGTCCTCCATCGCGGGATAGAGCACCTCTTCCACCGCCGGGCTCAGGCGATGAATCTCGTCGATGAAGAGCACGTCGCGCTCTTCGAGATTGGTCAGCAGCGCGGCGAGATCGCCGGCCTTGGCGATCACTGGCCCTGAGGTGGCGCGAAAGCCGACGCCGAGCTCTTTCGCCACGATCTGCGCCAGCGTGGTCTTGCCGAGTCCCGGCGGACCCACGAACAGCACGTGATCCAGCGCCTCGCCACGCTTGCGCGCCGCCTCGATGAAGATGGAGAGGTTCTTGCGCGCCTGCTGCTGGCCGACGAAATCGGACAGCGATTGCGGCCGCAGCGCGGTGTCGCCGACATCGTCGCTGCGGCGCTCGGGCGAGACCATGCGGCTGGCTTTGGGATCGCTCACTTAGCCAATTCCTTCAGGCCGAGGCGAATGAGCTGCGCCGTCTCGGCACCTTCGCCCGCGCTACGCGAGGCCGACGCGATGGCCGCGGCGGCCTGCGGCTGGCCGTAGCCGAGATTGACCAGCGCGGAGATCGCGTCCGCTACCGGACGCGGTGCGCGATGGTCGTCGACGGCACCGGCGAGGTGCACGACGGCGGGATCGACATTGGCGAAGGCCGGCGCCTTGTCCTTCAGTTCGGTGACGATGCGCTCGGCGACCTTGGGGCCGACGCCGGGCGTGCGCGACACCGCTGCCTTGTCGCGCAACGCAATCGCATTGGCGAGATCGGCCGGCGCCAGCGTGCCGAGCACGGCGAGCGCAACCTTGGCGCCGACGCCCTGCACGGTCTGGAGCAGGCGAAACCATTCGCGCTCCTGATCGGTGCGGAAGCCGAACAGTTTGATTTGATCTTCGCGGACGTAGGTCTCGATCGAGAGCACGGCGGCCTCGCCGGGCGAGGGCAGATGCTGCAGCGTGCGCGAGGAGCAGTGCACCTGATAGCCGACGCCGCCGACGTCGAGGATGACGAAATCCTCGCCGTAGGAATCGATCAGGCCCTTGAGCTTGCCGATCATAGGCTCGCCACCCTCAACCTGAGCGCCGTGCTCTGGCGGTGATGGGCGTGGGTGATGGCGATGGCGAGCGCGTCGGCGGCGTCGGCTGACGGCGGCTCGGCCTTCGGCAGCAGGATCTTCAACATCATCGCGATCTGGGCCTTCTCGGCGTGACCGGCGCCGACGACGGTCTTCTTGACCTGATTGGGCGCGTATTCGGCGACCGAGATGCCGAACATTGCGGGCGCCAGCATGGCGACGCCGCGGGCCTGACCGAGTTTGAGTGTGGCGACGCCGTCCTTGTTGACGAAGGTCTGCTCGACCGCGGCTTCCATTGGCTGATGGTTCGAGAGCACGGCCGCGAGCCCTGCATGGATCGCGAGCAGCCGGCTCGACAGCGGCAGGTCGCTCGGCGGTTCCACCGAGCCGCAGGCCACATAGATCAGGCGGTTGCCGTCAGCCTCGATCACGCCCCAACCGGTGCGGCGCAGGCCGGGGTCGATGCCGATGATGCGAACGGGGCCACGAATCGGGAGCGCAGTCATGGGCCAGTGATAGCGGCTGGCCGGGCGCAGGGAAACAGAAACAGAACGGAAGTAACAGGGGAAAGGCGGTCTCGTGCCCCGGGCGCGACGCAGCGCGAAGCGGTGCGGCGCTGAACCGGGGCCCATTTTGCCACCGATCCCTAGCGAACAGTGGGTCCCGGCTCTGCGCAGCAGCGTTTCACGCTGCAGCGCGTCCGGGACACGAGAACGACTTCAGCCACCCATCTTCGCCATCAGCGCGTCCGACACCTCGAAATTGGCGTAGACGTTCTGGACGTCGTCGTGCTCGTTGAGCAAATCCATCAGCTTGAGCAGCTTCTCGCCGGTCTCGTCGTCGACCGTAACAGTGTTCTGCGGCTTCCAGATCAACGCGGCTTTGCGCGGTTCGCCGAACTTGGCCTCCAGCGCCTTGGCGACGTCGCGATAACCTTCGGTCGAGGCGTAGATCTCGTGGCCGCCTTCGCCGGAGACGACGTCGTCGGCGCCGGCTTCGATCGCGGCATCGAGCACGGCGTCGTCGGAAGCAACGGCGCGGTCGTATTCGATGACGCCGGTGCGATCGAACATGAAGGAGACCGAGCCGGTTTCGCCGAGATTGCCGCCGGACTTGGTGAAGAAGGAGCGGATGTCGGAGGCGGCGCGGTTGCGGTTGTCGGTCAGCGCCTCGACGATGACGGCGACGCCGCCGGGGCCATAACCCTCGTAGCGGATCTCGTCATAGTTCTCGCCATCGCTGCCGAGCGCCTTCTTGATGGCGCGCTCGATATTGTCCTTCGGCATGTTCTCCTGGCGCGCGGCGATCACGGCGGCGCGCAGACGGGGGTTCATGCCGGGGTCGGGCGTGCCGAGCTTGGCGGCGACCGTGATTTCCCGCGCCAGCTTGCCGAACAGCTTCGACTTCTGGGCATCCTGCCGCCCCTTGCGGTGCATGATGTTCTTGAATTGGGAATGTCCGGCCATGCGTGGTCTCTTGAGGAATCGTCAGCCAAAGATGAGCGTGGGAAGCGCGGCCTTATAGGCCGCCACCCCACCGGAATCAAAGGGATCTGCTGCCCTAAGGTAGCACTGTAAAGGCAGCCACCATAATGGCCGATGCCTAGAGATCGGGCATTGTTAACCCTGATTTCATTCCGACCTGCGAAAATAGCGTCCGACCGTTCCCCGACAAGAGAGAGCTGATGGCGTTCGGACTATTTCGGAAGCGGCTATCGGACCAGGCTGCGCCTGCGGCCGCCCCCGCGGCTCCGCAGCCGGCGGCCCCTTCCGAGCCCGCAGCCGCGGCCGAAACTGATTCGGCGCGGGAAATCCTGGAGCTGCTGGAACTCGAGCTCGGCGCCATGATCCGCCAGCTCGAACGCGCCGCCAATTCGGTGGCCGGCGGCGCCGAAGCGACCGCGACAACGCTGGCCGCCATTCGTGACCGCACAGATGCCCTGACCGGCCGCACCAACGCCGCGCAATCGACCGCATCCACCTTCGCCCATGCCGCCGACAAGTTCACCCAATCCGCGCTGGGAATCGGGGCGCAGGTTCGCGAGGCCGGCAAGCTCGCCGACGAGGCCAGCGCCGCGGCGCAGGAAGCCCGCGCCAATGTCGATCGCTTGCGCGAATCCTCTGCCGCCATCGGCAACGTCGTCAATCTGATCGCGCAGATCGCGC
Source organism: Bradyrhizobium nanningense (assembly GCF_004114535.1). Taxonomy (GTDB): domain Bacteria; phylum Pseudomonadota; class Alphaproteobacteria; order Rhizobiales; family Xanthobacteraceae; genus Bradyrhizobium; species Bradyrhizobium nanningense. Next base: position 300,293 of record NZ_LBJC01000014.1, on the reverse strand, counting down.
GGCAGACGACGCTGCTCGCACTCAATTCGACGATCGAGGCTGCACGCGCGGGCGCTGCGGGAAAAGGCTTCGCGGTCGTCGCAACCGAGGTCAAGGCCCTCGCGGTGCAGACGCAAGGCGCGACGGAAGAGATCACAAAGAAGATCGACGCACTTCAGCGCGACGCCGCCGGCTCTGCGGATGCCGTGCACCGCATTTCGCAGGCGATCGAGGCGATCCGCCCGGTGTTCGAGACCGTCAACGGGGCGGTCGCCGAACAGAACGCCACCACCAGCGAAGTCTCCGGTAACGCCGCGAGCGCCTCGGAGTTCATCGTCTCGGTCGGCGAGAGCGCGGCCGAGATCGACGCCGCGACGAAGGCAGCCGAGAGCCATGGCGAGAACGTCGCCAGTGCCGGCAAGGCCGTCACCACCTTCGCACAAAAGCTGAAGTCGCGCTGCGCCGTGCTGCTGCGCCAGAGCGAGCACGACGATCGCCGCAAGACCGAGCGGCTGCCCTGTCATCTCAAGTTCGAGAGCGCGCGCGGCATGATGCCGGTCTATGAAATCTCGATGGACGGCGTGCTGATCGGCGGCGCGGACGCAAGCCGGCTTGCACCGCAAGCGACGATCGAAGGCACTCTCGAAGACGTCGGCGCCTGTCGCCTGCGCGTGATCGAGCAGTCCAAGGCCGGCGCCCGCGCGCAGTTCGCCGGCCCCAATGCCGAGCTCCGCGAAAAGATCGAGGACAAGCTCTGGTCGATCCACGAAGAGAACACGGAGTTCGTTACCCGCGCCATGGAGGCGGGCAACGCGTTGACGAAGATCTTCGAGCAGGCCGTTGCCCGCGGCGAGGTCAGGATCGACGACCTTTTCGACACCGACTATGCCGAGATCGCCGGCACCAATCCGCAGCAATACCGCACGAAATATCTCGACTGGGCCGACCGCGCCCTGCCGCCGTTCCAGGAAGCCTTTCTGGCAAAGGACCCGCGCATGGCGTTCTGCGCCATGGTCGACCGCAACGGCTTCCTGCCGGTGCACAACAAGATCTATTCGCATCCGCAGCGGCCGGGCGACGTCGCCTGGAATACGGCCAACAGCCGCAACCGGCGGATATTCAACGATCCGGCGGGGTTAGCTGCCGCGCGCAACCTGCGATCGTACCTGGTCCAGAGCTATGCGCGCGACATGGGCAACGGCAACACGGTCATGATGCGCGAGATCGACGTCCCGATCCGCGTGCAGGGCCGGCACTGGGGCGGATTCCGCACCGCCTACAAACTGTAGTGCACGCTCAGGCAAGACGCCGTCCCCGAATCATCCTCTAAGTCGCAGCTGGAATGGGAATGCCGCGGAGGGCCGGCGAACGGCTCTGACTGGAGGAAGCCCAAGACATGTCCGCCGCACAACTTGCAGTATTGGACACCGCATCCAACCGGACGCTGGCCGAACGGCTGATTGATCAGCTCGCCGACCGCATCGGCGGCCTCGGCGTGGAACTCGCCGATATTGCCGGCAACGTCCAGGAAGTCGCAACCCGCGTCGCAAACCAGTCGGAACGCTTCCATCACCTGCAGAAGACGGCCGAGACGATGGTCTCGGCCAACCACGACATCGCCAATGCATCGCAGGCCGTGCAAACCACCACGTCAGCGGCGGTCGGCGAGATCGCGCAGTCACGCAGCGCCGTCGACACCGCAGTCAGCCATATCTCCGAGCTGGTCGCAGCCGTGGAGCGGATCGAGGCGCGCCTCAGCGCGGTCGGCTCGGCGCTGGCGCAGGTCGCGAAAGTGTCCGGCTCGATCGAGGCGATCGCCAAGCAGACCAATCTGCTCGCCCTGAACGCGACCATCGAAGCCGCCCGCGCCGGCAATGCCGGCCGCGGCTTCGCGGTGGTCGCAAGCGAAGTGAAGAACCTCGCGGAAGCCACCCGCCAGGCCACGCACCAGATCTCCGACACCGTGCGCGATCTCGACGGCCAGATCGAAGGCCTGATCGGCGAGAGCAGCGACGCCTCGCAGCGCGCCAAGACCGCGGGCGAAGGCGCCCAGCAGATTTCCGGCATCATCTCGCGCGTCCAGCAGGGATTTGCATCGGTGGAAGCGGAGATCGGCAGCGTCACGCGCGCGGCGACCTCCAATCTCGGCCATTGCGACACCGTCATCAGCGAGCTCAACGAGCTCGCCAAGGGCGTCGACCTCTCCTCGCGTGACCTCAAGAATGCCGACGAGCGGGTGGCGAAACTGCTCGACACATCCGAAGGCCTGATCGCACTGATCGCCGACAGCGGCGTGGAAACGTCGGACACGCCGCTGATCCGAATCGTGGTCGAGACCGCGAAGCGGATCTCGGCCGAGTTCGACGCCGCCATCGATCGCGGCGACATCACGCTCGAGCAGCTGCTCGACGAGACCTATCGCGAAATTCCCGGCACCGATCCGAAGCAGTACCTCACCAACTACGTCGAATTCACCGACCGCGTGCTGCCCGCGATCCAGGACCCGATCCAGAAATCGGATCCGCGCATCGTCTACTGCGTGGCCTGGGCGCGGAGCGGCTACCTGCCGACCCACAATCCGAACTACCGCCTGCCGCAGGGCAAGGACCCCGTCTGGAATAACGCCAATTGCCGCAACCGCCGCCTGTTCAACGATCGCACCGTGAAGAAGGTCGCAGGCAACACCAAGCCGTTCCTGCTCCAGACCTACCGCCGCGACATGGGCGGCGGGCAGTTCGTGCTGATGAAGGATCTGTCCTCACCGATCATAGTCCGCGGCAAGCACTGGGGCGCATTCCGGATGGGTTTTCGGCAGGGCTGACGGCCCGCGAGGCGCCTTGCGCGACGGCGCCCTCAAATCAAAAGCTGAAAAACAACCCCATGCACAGTAGCCGGGACCAGCGAAATCAAAGGCTTACGCGAGCAGGCCCGAAGAAGCGGCGACGCGGTTGACGCGTCCGGGCAAAACAGGACACAATACGAATATTCCGAAATCGCGCATTTGGGCCTTTTGCTGCCTCGTGGGAGAAGGCCGCGTAGCCGGCTGCGACTCGATTCATCTCGCGCGGAGAGCCCTCACACGCTCGCACATGACCTTAATGCTAACGTTGCTCAGGCCAAGCGGAGAAGGTCCTGCAGTCAGACGGAAGCCGAACCGCCCTGAGTTACAAGCCAAGCGCGATCTCGGCCCATTTCAACATGCGGTCGCTATTGAGGAATGCCAGCACCGCCGGTTCCAGTGACGCGGGCGCGCCCGATCCAACCAAAGCCGTGGCGGCCACCATGTCGCAGCGCTGATTGAAGGCGAGTGAGAGCGCGTTGCGATTTCCCTCGACGCGATAGGGCCGGCTGCGGCCGCGCATCGGACCGACGATGATCTCTCGACCGGCACCGATCGGCGTTGCCTTGCCAATCAGCGCTAGGTCGCCCATTTTCTCGAGGTCGTCATCGTCGGCGACGCCGGTGACGCAATTGCAAAACCCGAGCTTGGCGCGAACGTAGAGCTGGACCTCGCCGCCGCAATCCTCGGCTTTGCAGCGGAATGCCTTTCCTTTCCCCCAAGGATCTGCGCCGAAAGGCCAGTCGGTTTCTGACCACACCGGGCGGACCTCGCCGAGTGCCGCTGTAGCGCGTGCTGGTTCGCCGGATCGCAATGTCCAGACCGCAGCAACTGCGCAGAGCAGTGCGGTGGCTGCGCCGATCGCAACGAATTTGCTTGTCAGGCGCATGGAAGCTGCCACGGCACTTTTGCTAATTCTGGGCCATGAACTTTCGTGCGGCCGCGAGGTCCTCCCGCGAGGAGTCGCCATTGCGCGCCATGTCGACGACTTTCGCATAGTACTGACGCGCCTTCACGGCGTCACCCGCTTTCTCGGCGGCGTGAGCGGCGCCGATCGTCGCGCCAAAGCGGTTCGGCTCCTTGCGCATGGTGCTTTCGAACGCGGCCAATGCCTCCGTCGCCATGCCGCGTTCGAGCAGCATCGTCCCGTAAAGCTCGCGTGCCGGGGCAAGCGGTCCCGGCGTCACGATGGATTTTTCGGTCTTGTCTTCGGCATCGGCGGCAAGGCGCATCGCTTCCAACGCGTCCGCCTGTTTTCCCTGGGCATTGAGCTGCCAGGCTGTGGCGACCTGCCGCTGAATGTCGACGATCTCGGCCCAATACGCATCCTTGTCCTGCTGCAGCTTGTCCCGCAGCTCCGCCAGCTTGGCGATGTCCGCCGTTGCTGCGTCTGCATTGCCGGAGCGCGCGGCGCCAAGGGCGCGGGCGAAATAGGTGATCGCATCGACATAGGCAAACCGGCTCGGCTCAACCTTCAGCGCGGCGGCGCCCTCCCAATCGCCGCGCTCAACCATATAGCGCGCCTGGCTGGCCGCTATCGCGTAGGGACCAGCGCGGACGGCCGGCGCATAACCCGTGGTCGCAACCATGTCCGCGATGACGTCGCGAGCTCGGCTGTCCTGCGCAAGCTGGAGCAGGGCGTAGACCATATAGTCGTCGGCATGCAGCTGCTCGCTGGGGTCCTTGCCCTCCTTGGCAGCCTTGGCGGAACGGCTATTGGCCTCGATGGATTCGTTCCAGTAGCCGACGCGCGTGAAGATGTGCGACGGCATATGCAAAGCGTGCGGCGCCGCCGGCGCGATCTCGGAATAGCGCTTGGCAGCGTCGAGACCTCGCTCGGCGATCGCCGGATAGTCGTAGAGGTGGATCAGGTAATGCGCGACGCCGGGGTGGCGCGGCTGCCGCTTGAAGATCGGCTCCAGGATGGCAGCGCCCTTGAGCTGGTTAGCATAGGTCTTGTCGTTTGGTGAGGCCGTGACATTCAGCGTAATGGCGTAGGCGATCTGCGCCTCGTCATCATCAGGATAGCGCGCGGCGACGGCTTCGGTTGCCTTGAGATAGGCCTGCGCGCGTTGGCCAAACGTCGTCTTTTCGTCGCCCGAATAGAAGGCCAGCAGCGCATCGATATAGTCGCGTTCACGTTCGCTCTTGGCGCCGAGTGCCTTGGCCTTCTGCAGCGCGGCGAGGCCCTCGGTGAGGTTTTCCTTCGGCGCGGGAAAATGCGGATTATACAGCAGGCTCAGGGCAATGCCCCAATAGGCGATCGCGCATTCCGGATCTGCCTGCAACGTCTCCTCGAAAATCTCTTTCGCGGGCCGGTACCAGAACGAGTGCTGATAGCGCATCCCGCGGTCAAAGCGGCGCTGCGCCAATTCATTGCAGGAGGTCTGGAAGTGAACCTTGCCAAACTGCTCGTCGGTCCCATCCTCCGCGCGTGCGGCAGGCGTGGCAGAGATCGAGCCCTGGATAATGAGGGTAAGAAGAGAGACGGTTCTCAAGGCGAGCGCGCGCATCGGCCCCTCCGTTTCTATTCAGAAAATTGAGTCGGATAGCGCCGATAAAGTCCGAGGCGCAGAAGTTCGTAGTGCTGAAATTGGCGACGGCAATTGCGTTGTTGGAAGGATTTGCCCATTCGCGAGGCGAGTCAATAGGAGCGGACAAATTTGCATTAGGGAAGCACGCCTGTCAGGCTCCGTGAGCGAAATCGTAAGGCGGACAGCGAAGCGCAGCCGCCATTTCACCGACGCCGATCTGCCGCCGGAATATTGGCAGACGCTCCTCGACGATCCACGCGCTGAGGCCTGGTGAGAGTGGGCTGCCGGCGCTGCGTCAGAGTCGTTGAGATCGAACATCGGTGCGGCGCGGCTCGAAGCTGGCGCAACGCCGACTTTAGTGCCAGATGAACGCTAGCTCAGCCAGAACTTCGGCGTCGCCGGCTCCAGCCTTCCGCCCACGCGCACCGGCGCAATCTTCAGCGCGAGTCCCGTGGCATCATCCGTCTCCACCGCGACGCCGCTCAGCGTTGCAGCGCCCGCCGCCGGCTCGAAGCGGCCGGACGGAATCCCCGAGGTGAACCGGCGCAGCGGCTCTTCCTTCTGCATGCCGATGATGGAATCGTAGTCGCCGGTCATGCCGGCATCGGTCATGTAGGCGGTGCCGCCTGACAGGATCTGGTGGTCGGCGGTCGGAACGTGCGTGTGCGTGCCGACGACGAGGCTGGCGCGGCCGTCGCAGAAGAAGCCGATACCCTGCTTCTCGCTCGACGCCTCGCAGTGGAAATCGACGACGATGGCGTCCGCAGCAACGCCGAGCGGACAGGCCCCCAACTCGCGCTCCAGCGCTGCGAAGGGATCGTCGAACGGGGTCATGAAGACGCGCCCCAACGCGTTGACGACGAGCGCATGCTTGCCGTTCTTGGTCTCGACCAGTGCGGCGCCGCGGCCGGGCGTGCCGCGCGGATAGTTTGCGGGACGTACCAGGCGCTCGGCGCGCTCGATGAACACCAAAGCTTCGCGCTGGTCCCAGGAATGGTTGCCGAGCGTCACCGCATCGGCGCCGGCATCGAGAAACTCCTGATAGATCGCTTCGGTGATGCCGAAGCCGCCGGCGGAATTCTCGCCGTTGACGACGACGAAATCGAGCGACCAGTCCCTGACCATGCCGGGCAGGTATTCGGCGATGGCGCTGCGCCCACTACGGCCGACGACATCACCCACGAAGAGAATGCGCAACTTCAGAACTCCGGAAATCGAACACGTCCGATTCCGTTAGCACATAATCCAGCGCGACGTCGTGCGATAGTGCCGGAACCGCCTTGATCTCCTGCGCTGCGAAAGCAAGCCCGATGCCGACGATCTGCTTGGCTTTGCGCAAATGCGCGAAGGTGAAATCGTAATGCCCGGCGCCATAGCCGATGCGATGGCCGAGACGGTCGAATGCCGCGAGCGGCGTCAGCATGATGTCCGGAATGACTTCAGCGGCCGCCGGCGACGGCTCGGGAATGCCGAGCGGACCGAGCATCAGACGATCGTTCGGATGGAATATGCGGAAGATCAGCGATTGGCCGCGCGCGGTGACGCAGGGCAGCGCCAGCTTTGCCCCCTCCTCCGCGAGCTTCCTCATCAGCGGTATCGGATCGATCTCGCTGCGGATCGGCGAATAGCCGGAGACGATGCTGCCGGGCAAAAGCTTGAACGGCAGCCCGCGCTTGGCGAGCTTGGCGGCGGCAGCAGCGCGCTTCTTCTCGCTCAGCGCGTCGCGCGCCGCCAGAGCTTTGGCGCGGAGTTCGGCTTTCGAATTGGGCATGTGCGTTTTCCCCCGAAGGCAGAGCCTTGCTCCCTGCCATCGTCCGCGAATGCGGACGATCCAGTATTCCAGAGACGCCAGTGCAAGAACCTCAACGCCGCGGCGTACCGGATGCCCCGCTTTCGCGGGCATGACACCGAGCCTTAGGCTGAACCGCAAGCGTGTCGGGGACGCAATTCGACAGGCACGAACCAGAAGAAACAGTGCGAAGCCGCGTACGCCGTTGAAGCACTCGATCCCGGAGTTCCCTACGAAAGTAGGTGGGCACCATATGTCCGGGCCCACGGGCCCGGCCAGGGACAGTTCCCTAAAGGATCGATAAGGCCCCGGGGATATATGGCTCCTGACGTGCGTCGCAGCCTCGCGCAGCCAATCTAACAACGATACTGACGAATCGCCAGCCCGGCGAGAGCGCCGAGCTTCGGCGTAATGAAGCGAGCTGCGAGCCGGGGCGGAGATCCGCTCCCTCCCCCGCTTGCGGGGGAGGGTTGGGGAGAGGGTGTCTCCGCAACGGGACAATCCCCCAGAGGAAAGAGCCCTCACCCGGCGCTCCGCGCCGACCTCTCCCGCAAAGCAAGCGGGAGAGGTGAAGTCCGCCGCACCATCGAGCACATCAATCGATCGCGTCTTCCGCAACCTCTACCCGATCGCAATCCCGTTGCCGACGGTTCGGTTCAGGACCTGGGTCGACTTCTCGATGCGTTCGGCCGCCGCGTTTAGCGCGTTCACCACTGCGGTCTGCGTCAGCCGGGCGCGCTCGACGGCGGCGTTGCGGAAATCCCTGAGCTCGGTCAGCTCCTGCTCCAGACTTCGGACGCGGTTGGTGGTGTCGACCAGTTCGTCGCAGACGGTCAGCGCCGCCATCACGGTGAGGCGCGCATCGCCGATCTCGCCGAATTTTCCGCGCAGAGACTGGATCCGCGTCTCCAGGCTCTCGGCGAGCTTGAGCAGCCGCACCTCCTGGCCCTCCTCGCAGGCCATGCGGTATTGCCGGCCATTGATGGTGACGTTGATGTGGCTCATCCATCCTCTCCGGTATCGAGCACCGAGCGTATCGTGACGATCGCGGAATCCAGCCGGTCGGAAATCTCGCGATTGGTGCGCTCGAGCTTGCGCGCCTTCACCAGCGCGCCATCGAGCTCGTCGGCAAGCCGCGAACGGTCCGCACCCAGCGCCTGAATCCGCGCCGCGAGCTCGTTCTCGTCGCGATCGGCATCGCGCCGCCGCTCCACCGCGCTTTCGAGCGCGTCGAGCGCCGCCATCAGCCTGCGGGTCGCGATCTCGATCTCGACCGCGGAGGACTCCGTCATGGCAGCACTGTTGGACACGCGATCGTTCATGTAGTCAGCGGTGGAACCTGGCGGCCTTTGCCCAGTGGCCTTTTCCTGGGGCTTGCCGCCCGGCAAAAGACTCGGTTCGGCAAGCGGTTAGAAGCAGAAATTTACGTGGCAAGCTAGCCAAGCGCAACGCCGCCGCGAAACTATGCACCGATAGATCGGCCCTCGGCATGCCGGCCGGCTGGTTCCGGATCTGCATGATCCGCGGCTGCGGCTTTTTCCGGATCATGCCGTAAGCAACTTTTGCGGCCAAACCGGCGTTTGATTGCCTTGGACTCCCGGAACCGAGATGCTATCCAGCCCCCAACCTCCGGTGACCGCCAGGCTCGATCCAGCGCGGCGCACACGGCCATCAAGCACCTCATTCCAGACGGATTTTCATCATGATGCAGCTCGATGCCACCCGTATGGCCCATACGCAGGTCGATCACACCCGTATGGCCAACGCGATCCGCGGCCTTTCAATGGACGCTGTCGAGAAGGCGAAGTCGGGTCATCCCGGCCTGCCGATGGGTGCCGCCGACATCGCCACGGTGCTGTTCACCCAGTTCCTGAAATTCGACGCCGCCGCGCCCGCCTGGCCGGACCGCGACCGCTTCGTGCTCTCGGCCGGCCACGGCTCGATGCTGCTCTACTCGCTGCTGTATTTGACCGGCAATTCCGAGATGACGCTGGACCAGATCAAGCAGTTCCGCCAGGTCGACTCGCTCACCCCGGGGCACCCGGAGAATTTCCGCACCAAGGGCATCGAGACCACGACCGGTCCGCTCGGCCAAGGCATCTCGACCGCGGTCGGCATGGCACTCGCCGAGAAGATGCTCGCTGCCGAGTTCGGCAAGAAGATCGTCGATCACCACACCTATGTGCTCGCCTCCGACGGCGACCTGATGGAAGGCGTCTCGCAGGAAGCGATTGCGATGGCCGGGCACTGGAAGCTCAACAAGCTGATCGTGCTTTACGACGACAACGGCATCTCGATCGACGGCCCGACCTCGCTCGCCGATTCCGTCGACCAGGTGAAGCGCTTCAAGTCCGCCGGCTGGGCCGCCGAGAAGATCGACGGCCAGGATCAGGCCGCGATCGCCGCTGCGATTACGCGCGCGAAAAAATCCAACAAGCCGACGCTGATCGCCTGCCGCACCACCATCGGCTTCGGCGCGCCGCACAAGGCCGGCACCTCGAAGGTGCATGGCGAGGCGCTGGGGGCCGACGAGCTCAAGGCCGCCAAGGAAAATCTCGGCATATCGCTCGAGCCGTTCGCGGTCGCCGACGACGTGCTGAAGGCCTGGCGTGCGGCCGGCAGCCGCGGCGCTGCGGCACGGCAGGAATGGGAAGCACGGCTCGGTGAACTCGGCAGCCGCAAGCGCGCCGAGTTCGAGCGTCGCCTGCGTCATGAGCGTCCGGCCTCGCTGGCAAAGGCGCTGCGCGCGCACAAGAAGGAGCTGCTCGAGAAGCCCCTGACGGCGGCGACGCGCAAATCGTCGGAGGCGGCGATCGAAGTCATTGCCGCCGCGATGCCGATGGAATTCCTGGCCGGCTCGGCCGACCTCACCGGCTCCAACAACAACAAGGCGAAGTCGGCGACCGCCTTCTCGGCCAAGACGCCGAAGGGCCGCTTCATCCATTACGGCATCCGCGAGCACGGCATGGCCGCCGCGATGAACGGCATTTTCCTGCACGGCGGCTTCGCGCCGAACGGCGCAACCTTCCTGGTGTTCACCGACTACGCACGTCCCGCGATGCGCCTTGCCGCGCTGATGGGCGCCGGCGTCGTTTACGTCATGACCCACGACTCGATCGGGCTCGGCGAAGACGGTCCGACCCATCAGCCGGTCGAGCATCTCGCCGCACTTCGCGCCATTCCCAACATGCGCGTGTTCCGTCCCTGCGATTCCATCGAGGTCGCCGAGTGCTGGGAGCTCGCGCTCAATCGCGTCGACGGACCGACCGTGCTGGCGCTGACCCGCCAGAATCTGCCGCAGTTGCGGACCACCGCACCGAACGACAATCCCTGCGCGGCCGGCGCCTACGAGCTGGTCGCAGCTCAGGGCGAAGCCAAGGCGACGCTGTTCGCCTCCGGCTCCGAGGTCGAGATCGCGGTCGCCGCCCAGAAGCAGCTCGCCGAACGCGGCATCGCGTCACGGGTGGTCTCTGTTCCCTCGCTCGAGCTGTTGTTAGCGCAACCAGAGGCCAAGCGCGCCGCGATCATCGGCAACGCGCCGGTCAAGATTGCGATCGAGGCCGCCGTGCGCTGGGGCTGGGATGCCGTGATCGGCCAGGATGGCGACTTCATCGGCATGCATTCCTTCGGCGAGAGCGGCCCTGCCAAGGAGCTTTACAAGCACTTCGGTATTACCGCCGAGGCTGCGGTTAACGCTGTGCTGAAGCGCGTTTCCTGAGAGTTGAGCTTGCCGCAAAAAAGGACTACCTAATCTCCCATATGATCAAGCACCGCCCGGCCGAACCGGGCGCCCGCCCCTAAAAAACCCTCGCAGGCGCGCAAAGCGCGTTGTGCGGGATGACAACGGTCATTGAAGGAGACGAAACATGGCAGTCCGCGTCGGAATTAACGGTTTTGGCCGCATCGGCCGCAACATCCTGCGGGCTATCGCCGAGTCCGGCCGCAAGGACATCGAGGTCGTCGGCATCAACGACCTCGGTCCGGTCGAGACCAACGCCCATCTGCTCCGTTTCGACTCGGTCCATGGCCGCTTCCCCGGCACCGTCACGATCGATGGCGACTCGATCAATCTCGGCAATGGCAAGATCAAGGTGACCGCCGAGCGCGATCCCTCCAAGCTGCCCTGGAAGGATCTCGGCGTCGACATCGCGATGGAATGCACCGGCATCTTCACCTCGAAGGATAAAGCATCCGCGCATCTGACCGCCGGCGCCAAGCGCGTGCTGGTCTCCGCGCCCGCCGACGGCGCCGACGCCACCATCGTCTACGGCGTCAACCATGAGACGCTGACCAGGGACCACCTGGTCGTCTCCAACGGAAGCTGCACCACCAACTGCCTGGCGCCGGTTGCCAAGGTGCTGAACGATCTCGTCGGCATCGAGACCGGCTTCATGACCACGATCCACGCCTATACCGGCGACCAGCCGACGCTCGATACGATGCACAAGGATCTCTATCGTGGCCGCGCGGCTGCGATGTCGATGATCCCGACCTCGACCGGTGCGGCGAAGGCGATCGGCCTCGTGCTGCCCGAGCTGAAGGGCAAGCTCGACGGCGTCGCGATCCGCGTGCCGACCCCGAACGTCTCGGTGGTCGATCTCAAGATCGTTGCCAAGCGCGCCACCGACGCCAAGGAGATCAACGCGGCGATGAAGCGCGCCAGCGAGCAGCAGCTCAAGGGCATCCTCGGCTACACCAATGCGCCGAACGTCTCGATCGACTTCAACCACGACCCGCACTCCTCGACCTTCCACGAGGACCAGACCAAGGTGCAGAACGGCACGCTGGTGCGCGTGATGTCCTGGTACGACAACGAGTGGGGCTTCTCGAACCGCATGGCGGACACCGCCGCCGCGATGGCGAAGGTGATCTGAGCCAAGGTCTCGTGTCCCGGGCGCGGAGCGGCGCCTAAGCGCTGCTTCGCAGAACCGGGACCCATTCAACCGCGGGACTCGCTGTCATGTGGGTCCCGGTTCTGCAGCGCACCGCTCCGCGCTGCGCAGCGCCCGGGACAAGAGATCCAGAGATGACCAAATTCCGCACCCTCGACGACGTCGACGTGAAGGGCAAGCGCGTGCTGCTGCGCGTCGATCTCAACGTGCCCATGGACAATGGCCGCGTCAGCGACACGACCCGGCTGGATCGCGTCGCGCCGACCATCACCGAAATCTCGGACAAGGGCGGCAAGGTCGTCCTGCTCGCGCATTTCGGCCGGCCGAAGGGGCGCGACGCCAAGGACTCGCTCAAGCCCGTCGCAGAGGCGCTGGCGAAGGTGGTGAAGAAGCCCGTCGCCTTCGCCGAGGATTGCATCGGCGAGCCCGCGGCCAAGGCGGTCGCGGCTCTGAACGACGGCGATATTCTCTGTCTCGAAAACACCCGCTTCCACAAAGAGGAAGAAAAGAACGATCCCGCCTTCGTCGCGGAATTGGCAAAGCTCGGCGACATCTGGGTCAACGACGCGTTCTCGGCGGCGCACCGGGCCCACGCTTCGACCGAAGGCCTCGGCCACAAGCTGCCGGCCTATGCCGGCCGCACCATGCAGGCCGAACTCGATGCGCTGGAGAAGGCGCTGGGCTCCCCGACCAAGCCGGTCATCGCCATCATCGGCGGCGCCAAGGTCTCGACCAAGATCGACCTGCTCGAAAATCTCGTGAGCAAGGTCGATGCGCTGGTGATCGGCGGCGGCATGGCCAACACCTTCCTGCACGCCCAGGGCGTCGCGGTCGGCAAGTCGCTGGCCGAGAAGGATCTTAGCGCCACCGCGGTGCGCATCATGGAGAAGGCGGAAGCCGCCAACTGCGCCATCATCCTCCCCGTCGACGCCACCGTTGCCTATCACTTCGCCGCCAACGCGCCGTCGCATGCCTATGGGCTCGACGCGATCCCGGCCGACGGCATGATCCTCGATGTCGGCCCGCAATCGGTCGCGCGCGTCCACGCCGCGATCGACGACGCGGCGACGCTGGTCTGGAACGGGCCGCTCGGCGCGTTCGAGATGCAGCCCTTCGACCGCGGCACGGTCGCGGCGGCCAAGCACGCTGCCGAGCGCACCAAGGCCAAGAAGCTGATCTCGATCGCGGGCGGCGGCGACACCGTGGCGGCGCTCAACCAGGCCCATGTGGCCGGTGACTTCACCTATGTCTCGACCGCCGGTGGCGCATTCCTCGAATGGATGGAAGGCAAGCCACTGCCCGGCGTTGAAGTTCTGCGTATCAGGTAATCAAGCGGCCTTGCAGGCCCCAACGGGAGAAAGACACAGATGGCTCGGATCACGTTACGTCAACTGCTCGACCACGCGGCGGAGAACGATTACGGCGTACCGGCCTTCAACATCAACAATATGGAGCAGGCGCTGGCGATCATGGACGCGGCCAACCAGGTCGACGCACCCGTCATCATCCAGGCCTCGCGCGGCGCGCGCTCCTACGCCAACGACATCATGCTCAAGCACATGATGGACGCGGTCACCGAAATCTACCCGCACATCCCGGTCTGCGTGCATCTCGACCACGGCAACGAGGCCGCGACCTGCATGACCGCGATCCAGGCCGGCTTCACCTCGGTGATGATGGACGGCTCGCTCAAGGCCGACGGCAAGACGCCCGGCGACTGGGCCTACAATGTCGGCGTCACCAAGACCGTGACCGACATGGCCCATCTCGGCGGCATCTCGGTGGAAGGTGAGCTCGGCGTGCTCGGCTCGCTCGAAACCGGCATGGGCGACAAGGAAGACGGCCACGGCGCCGAAGGCAAGCTCAGCCACGACCAGCTGCTGACCAATCCGGACGAGGCCGTGAAGTTCGTCCAGGAGACCAAGGTCGACGCGCTCGCGATCGCGATGGGGACTTCTCACGGTGCTTACAAATTTACCCGCAAGCCCGATGGCGACATCCTCGCCATGAACGTGATCGAGGAAATCCATCGCAAGCTGCCGAACACGCATCTCGTGATGCATGGATCGTCCTCGGTGCCGCAGGACTTGCAGGACATCATCAACGCCTATGGCGGCAAGATGAAGCCGACCTGGGGCGTGCCGGTGGCCGAGATCCAGCGCGGCATCAAGAACGGCGTGCGCAAGATCAACATCGACACCGACAACCGCATGGCGATGACCGGCCAGATTCGCAAGGTGCTGAAGGACAGCCCGGAAGAGTTCGATCCGCGCAAGTACCTGAAGCCGGCGATGGAAGCCATGACCAAGCTGTGCAAGCAGCGCCTGCAGGAGTTCAACACCGCGGGCCAGGCCTCCAAGGTCAAGCGCGTCCTGACCACCGCCGAGATGGCCAAGCGCTACGCCAAGGGCGAGCTCGACCCCCGCGTCGCGTAAGCGATCGCGAAAGGGCCTGGGGCCTCCGTCACATCCTCCCGTCATTCCGGGACATGCGAAGCGTGGGCCCGGAATCCATAACCCCAGCCTGGGGTTATGGATTCCGGGCCTGCGCCTTTCGGCGCATCCCGGAATGACAGAAAGCCCCTTTACCCTGCGACGAACGTTAACTCGGCAATTGCCCGAGAACGGTCTATTTTCATAGGCAAGGGCAGAATCGTTTTGGGAGGGCCTCTCGATGAATCTGACTGAGCTCAACAGGGTGGCGACCGCCATGGTCGCATCAGGCAAGGGCATCCTCGCCGCCGACGAATCCTCCGGCACCATCAAGAAACGCTTTGACGCAATCGGCGTGGATTCCACGGAAACGAACCGCCGCGACTATCGCGAGATGCTATTCCGCTCCAAGGACGCCATGAGCCAGTACATCTCCGGCGTGATCCTCTATGACGAGACGATCTGGCAGAATGCTGCGGACGGCACGCCGCTGATCAAGCTGATCGAACAGAGCGGCGCCATTCCCGGCATCAAGGTCGACGAGGGCACGCAAGCCTTGCCGATGTGCCCGGGAGAGCTCGTCACCGTCGGGCTCGACAAGCTCGCCGAACGGCTGAAGAAATACTATGAGCGCGGCGCGCGCTTCGCCAAATGGCGAGGGGTGATCGACATCGGTAGCGGCATCCCCTCGATGACCGCGATCAGCGTCAACGCCCATGCGCTGGCGCGCTATGCCGCGCTGTGCCAGGCCGCACAGATCGTGCCGATCGTGGAGCCGGAGGTGCTGATGGACGGCGACCACGACATCGACCGCTGCTATGAGGTCACGAGCCGCGCGCTCAACAAGACGTTCCAGGAATTGCGCGTCCAGCGCGTCGCGCTCGAAGGCATGGTGCTGAAGCCCAACATGGCGATATCAGGCAAGAAATGCGCAAAGCAGGCCTCCGTCGAGGAAGTCGCGGAGAAGACGATCCGGTTGCTGAAGGCCTGCGTGCCCGCGGCAGTCCCCGGCATCGCCTTCCTCTCCGGCGGCCAGTCGGACGAAGAGGCTACCGCGCATCTCAACGCCATGCACAAGCTCGGCCCGCTGCCCTGGGGCCTGACCTTCTCCTACGGCCGCGCGCTGCAGGCCGCGCCGCAGAAGGCCTGGTCCGGCAAGGCCGAGAATGTCGCGGCCGGCCAGTGCGCCTTCAGCCATCGTGCACGGATGAACGGCCTCGCCTCCAAGGGCGAGTGGCAAAGTAGCCTGGAACAGAAGGCAGCCTAGATCTTGTCGAACAAACCGCCTCCGCCGCGCCCGGCGCCGCGCCTTTATCTTGCGACGCCTGTCGTCGATGATCCCGCGGCGCTTCTCGCCGAGCTGCCGGCCCTGCTGGCCTCTGCCGACGTCGCGGCCGTGCTGCTGCGGCTGAAGGAGACCGACCACCGCACCATGATCTCGCGCATCAAGGCCTTGGCGCCACGGGTGCAGAAGGCCGGCGCCGCGCTGCTGGTCGACGGCCATGCCGAGCTGGTGGCGCGCGGCGGCGCGGACGGCGCGCACCTGCCCGGCATCGCCGCACTGAAAGAGGCGCTGCCATCGCTCAAGCCCGATCGCATCGCCGGTGTTGGCGGGCTGACGACGCGGCACCATTCCATGGATGCGGGCGAGATGGGCGCGGATTACGTGCTGTTCGGCGAGCCTGATGCGAAAAGCCAGCGTCCCTCGGCGCAAGCGATCGCCGAGCGGCTGGACTGGTGGGCCGAGCTGTTCGAGCCGCCCTGCGTCGGCTTTGCGACGTCCCTGGAAGAGGCCCACGACTTCGCCCTCAGCGGCGCCGATTTCGTGCTGGTCGGCGACTTCATCTGGTCCGATCCGCGCGGGCCCAGGGCCGCGCTGATCGAGGCGGACGCCGCGATCAAAAAGGCGCACGCGACGGCGACGGCCAGCCAGAATCCTGCCGGCAGCGAGCACGGCTAGCGCCCGACATGAAGCTTTCCTGCATCACCATGCTGGCCACGCTGCTGCTCACGGTGCCCGCGGCCGCGCAGCTCCAGATCACCCCGCCGGCCACCATACCGAGCGCGACGCCTGAGAAGCAGAAGCCCAAGCCGCCCGCGCCCGCCAAGAAGAAGGAGGCTGCGCCGCCGCCAAAACCTTCGCCATCGCCCAAGCCGGCCCCCTCCTCCAAGCCGACGCCAACACCGACCGTGATCCCTGCGCCGCCGACCGACAATTCCAGCGCCGATCTGGTGTACGGCGCCTATCAGCGCGGCCAGTACAAGACCGCGCTCGACCTCGCCAACGCCCGCGCGCAAGCCGGCGATCCCAAGGCGATGACCATGCTCGGCGAACTCTATTCCAACGCCATGGGCATTCGCCGCGACTACGCCAAGGCGGCCGAATGGTACAAGCGCGCTGCGGACGCCGGCGACCGCGAGGCGATGTTCGCGCTCGCCATGCTGCGCATTTCGGGCCGCGGCGGCTCGGTCGACAAGGGCGAGGCGGTCAAGCTGATGGCGTCCGCCGCCAAGCTCGGCGAGCCCAAGGCGGCCTATAACCTGGCTCTGCTCTATCTGGACGGCCAAACCCTGCCGCAGGACGTCAAGCGCTCAGCCGAGCTGCTGCGCTTGGCCGCCGATGCCGGCCTGCCCGAGGCGCAATACGCGCTCGCGACTTTCTACAAGGAAGGCACTGGCGTCGCGAAGGACCCGGAACGCGCGGTGCGGCTGCTGCAGGCCGCCTCGCTCGCCGACAATGTCGACGCCGAGGTCGAATATGCCATTGCCATGTTCAACGGCACCGGCACGCCGAAGAACCAGCCGGCTGCCGTCGCCCTGCTCCGCAAGGCATCCCGCCAGGGCAGCGCGATCGCGCAGAACCGGCTGGCCTGGGTGCTGATCAACGGCGTCGGCACGCCCATGGACAAGGTCGAAGGCTTCAAATGGCACCTGGTGGCCAAGACCGCCGGCAAGGGCGATCCGGAACTCGACAAGCAATTGTCCGACCTGCCGGCCGAGGACCGGGCCAAGGCGGAGGCCTCCGCCCGGAAATGGCTCGGGACCAAATGACTTGACCCAATGACTTGACGTAAGCGCCCTCGCAGGGCACCCAATCCCTCAAACAGGCGCGATTTCCCGCCCTCGCCCCCGATTCTTGCCCCCGATCAAGACCGAAAGCTCATGCTGTATTCCGCCACTATCAACGTCATGGTCAAGGCCGCGCGCCGCGCCGGCCGCAGCCTCAAGCGCGATCTCGGCGAGATCGAGCATCTCCAGGTCTCGCTGAAGGGGCCGGCGAATTTCGTCTCGCTCGCCGACAAGCGCGCCGAGGAGATCCTCTATCAGGACCTCGCCAAGGCCCGCCCCGGCTACGGCTTCATCGGCGAGGAAGGCGGCACGCGCGAAGGCACCGACAAGAGCCATACCTGGATCGTCGATCCGCTCGACGGCACCACCAACTTCCTGCACGGCATCCCGCAATTTGCGATCTCGATCGGCTTGTCGCGCGAGGGCACGATCATCGCCGGCGTGATCTACAACCCCGCCAATGACGAGCTCTACATCGCCGAGCGCGGCAAGGGCGCCTTCCTCAACGACCAGCGCCTGCGCGTCGCCGGACGCCGCCAGCTCAACGAATGCGTGGTGGCCTGCGGCCTGCCCCACATCGGCCGCGGCGACCACGAGGAATTCCGCCGCGAGATGACCGCGATCCAGGATCGCGTCGCGGGCCTGCGCCGCTTCGGCGCCGCCTCGCTCGACCTCGCCTTCGTCGCCGCCGGCCGCCTCGACGGCTATTGGGAGCGCAATCTGCAATCCTGGGACATCGCCGCCGGCATGCTGATGGTGCGCGAGGCCGGCGGAACAGTGAGCGACATCAACACCCCCGGCGATGCGCTCGTCACAGGCGACGTCGTGTGCGGCAACGAGTTCGTGCACGGGGAGCTGGTGAAGATTTTGCGGAAGGCGGCGTAAGACTGGTTGAGAGTCTGAGCCGCGACATCTCCTCCTCGTCATTGCGAGCGTAGCGAAACAATCCAGAATGTTTCCGCAGAGGCAGTCTGGATTGCTTCGCTTCGCTCGCAATGACGTGTGGATAGGCTCGTCGATGTCGGCCTAAGACTTCACCCGCGCCGGCGGCCCGTACGCCTCACCGTCCTTCGCCGCCGCCTTCTCCCGATCCCCGCCCAGCACGCGCTGCACCGAGACGAAGAACACCGGCACCATCAACAGCGCCAGGATCACCACGGCGATCATGCCGCCCATAACGACCGAGCCGAGCGCCTGCTGGCTGGCGCCGCCGGCGCCGTGGGCGATGGCCATCGGCAGCACGCCGCAGATGAAGGCGAGGCCGGTCATCAGGATCGGACGGAAGCGCAGGCGGCAGGCCTCGATGGTGGCTTCCACCAGCGGCTTGCCCTCTTTGCGCAGGTCCTTGGCGAACTCGATGATGAGGATCGCGTCCTTGGCAGCGAGGCCGATGATGGTGATCAGGCCGACGGTGAAATAGACGTCGTTCGGCAGGCCGCGCAGCATCGCCGCGGTCACGGCGCCGACGATACCAAGCGGCACGGTGAGCAGCACCGCCAGCGGAATGGTCCAGCTCTCGTAGAGTGCGGCCAGACACAGGAACACCACGAACACCGACAGCGCGAGCAGGAACGGCGCCTGCGAGCCGGACAGCTTTTCCTGCAGCGACTGCCCGGTCCATTCATAGCCGAAGCCGCGCGGCAAGCGGCCGGCAAGCCGCTCCATCTCGGCGATGGCATCCCCGGAGGTGAAGCCGGGCCTGGCTTCGCCGGAGATGCGCACCGCCGGGTAATAGTTGAAGCCGGCGATCTGCGTCGGCCCGCGGGCCCATTCGACCGTGGCGAAGGACGAGAACGGCACCAGCTGGCCGCGGCTGTTCTTGACGTTGTAGTTGAGGATGTCCTCGGTCCGCATGCGATCGCGGGCGCCCGCCTGCACCACGACGCGCTGCATGCGGCCGCGGTTCGGGAAGTCGTTGATGTAGTTCGAGCCGAGATTGGTCGAGATCGTGTTGTTGATGTCCTCGAAGGTGACGCCGAAGGCGCCGGCCTTCTCGCGGTCGATCACGAGATTGACCACGCCCGCCTCGGGCAGGCCCTCGATATAGACCTTCTGCAGCACCGGGCTCGCATTGGCCTCCGCGATCAGTTGGTCGGCGGCGCGCATCAATTGCTGATACCCCTTCTGGCCGCGGTCCTGGAGGCGGAACGAGAAGCCCGAGGAGTTGCCGAGATTGTCGATCGGCGGCGGCTGCAGCGCGGAGATCTTGGCGTCGCGGATCGATGACAGATCGCGGTTGATGTCGTTGACGATCGCCGCGGCGGAATCCTTCGGCCCGCGCTCCGACCAGTCCTTCAAGGTGATAAAGGCCTGCGCGGTGTTCATGCCCTGGCCGGAGAAGCTGAAGCCGGTGAGGAAGGTGACGTTGTCAACGCCGGGACGTTGCGCAAGATATTTTTCGACCTTCTCGATCACGGCCTCGGTACGGGCATAGGACGAGTCCGACGGCGTCTGCACGTCGGTGGTGACGAAGCCCTGGTCGTCGACGGGCAGGAAGCCGCCGGGCAGACTGACGAAGGCCCAGGACAGACCAACCAGCAGCGCGGCATAGACCAGCATCAGGCGACCGGTGCGCTTCAGCGAGAAGCCGACGGTGCAGGAATAGCCTTCCTTGCCGCCGTCGAGCACGCGGTTGAACCAGCCGAACACGCCGCGTCTGGCATGACCGTGGCCGGCGGCCACGGGCTTGAGCAAGGTCGCGCACAGCGCCGGCGTCAGCGACAGCGCCAGGAAGGCGGAGAAGCCGATCGCGGCCACCATGGTCACCGAGAACTGCCGATAGATGATGCCGACCGAGCCCGGGAAGAACGCCATCGGCACGAACACCGCCATCAGCACCAGCGTGATGCCGATGATGGCACCCGAAATCTGCGACATCGCCTTGCGCGTCGCTTCCTTCGGCGGCAAGCCTTCCTCGCTCATGATGCGCTCGACGTTCTCGACCACGACGATGGCATCGTCGACGAGGATGCCGACCGCGAGCACCATGCCGAACATCGAGAGCATGTTGATGGAATAGCCGGCGAGCAGCAGCGTGGTGCAGGCGCCCAGAAGCGCCACGGGCACCACGATGGTCGGGATGATGGTATAGCGGATGTTCTGGAGAAACAGGAACATCACCACGAACACCAGCACCACGGCTTCGACCAGCGTCGTCAGCACCTTCTTGATCGAAGCCTCGACCACGGGCGTGATGTTGTAGGGAATCTCGTAGGTGATGTTGGCCGGGAAGAAGCGCGACAGCTCCTTCATCTTCTCTTCGACCGCGCTCGCGGTCGCCAGCGCGTTGCCGGTCGGCGACATCAGGACGGAGAGACCCGCGGTCGGCTTGCCGTCGAGCCGCGTGTTGAACTGGTAGCTGAGACCGCCGATCTCGATGCGCGCGACGTCGCGCAGGCGCACGGTCGAGCCGTCGGCATTGGCGCGCAGGATGATGGCGCCGAACTCGTCCGGCGAGGAGAGCTGGCCCTTGACCAGCACCAGCGCGGAGGTGCGCTGGTTCGACGTCGAGGGCTCGGCACCGATGCTGCCCGAGGCGACCTGCGCGTTCTGCGCGGCAATGGCCTTGTTGACGTCGTCGGCGGTGAGCCCATAGCCGACCAGCTTGGCCGGATCGAGCCAGACGCGCAGACTGCGCTCGGTCGAGTACAGCGTGGCGCGGCCGACGCCGGGAATGCGCCGAATCTCGCCCAGCACGTTGCGGATCATGAAATCGCCAAGCCCGACCTCATCCAGGCTGCCGTCCGTCGAGTTCAGCGTGATGATCTGCAGCACCGCGCTGGAGGCTTCCTCGATCAGGATGCCCTGCTGCATCACCGCGCGCGGCAGGCGCGCCTCGACGCGCTTGATGCGATTCTGCACCTCGACCGAGGCGGCGCTGGTATCGGTGCCCGGCTGAAAGTTGGCGATGATCTCGACCTGGCCGAGCGAGTCGCTGGTCGATTCGAAGTTGAGGATGTTGGCGGCGCCGTTGAGCTCCTCCTCGATCAGCCGCGTGACGCTGTTGTAGAGGTTTTCCGGCGAGGCACCGGGATAGCTGGTCGAGATCGAGATCGAGGGCGGCGCGATGATCGGATATTGCGCGATCGGCAACAGCGGCACGGCGATCGCGCCGATCAAGCAGATGAACAGCGCGACCACCCAGGCGAAGATTGGCCTGTCGATGAAGAAACTTGCCATGGCGCGTTACCGCGCGACTTGCTGGGCGTGCCGGTTGTCGGCGGTCGCGTCAGCTTCCGACCAGGTTTGCGGCTCGACCTTGTCGCCGGCCGCGAACTTCTGGAACCCTTCGACCACGACCTTGTCGCCGGCCTTCAGGCCTTCGGTGACGAACCAGAGTCCCTCCTGCACCGATCCTGTGCGCACCGCCTGCACCGCGATGTGGTTGTCGTCCTTGACGACGAACACCTCGCTGCCGCCGCCGCCATTGCGCTGGATCGCCTGCTGCGGCACCGCGATCGCGTCGGAATCGAGACCCTGGTCGATGCGGACGCGAACATACATGCCCGGCAGCAATTCGCGCTTGGGATTGGGGAACTCGCCGCGCAGCGTCACCTGCCCGGTGTGGGCGTCGACCTTGGCATCGGAGAACAGCAGCTTGCCGTCGAGCGAATAGATGGTGTTGTCGTCGAGCACCAGGCGGACCTTGGCGGCATCGGAGGCGATGCGCTCGAGGTCGCCGGTCTCGAAAGCGCGGCGGAGCTGGTTGAGCTCGGTCACCGACTGGGTGAAGTCGGCATAGATCGGATCGAGCTGTTGGATGGTGGCGAGGTTGGTCTCGTTCTGCACCGCGAGGGCGCCTTCGCTGACGAGGGCGGCACCGACCACGCCGTCGATCGGCGCGCGCACGGTGGCGTAGTCGAGATTGAGTTTGGCCCGCGCGAGGTCGGCTTTACGGCCTTCGACCTCGGCATGGGCCTGGCGTTCGGCCGCAATCGCCTTCTCGTTCTCGGCTTCCGGGGCGGCGCGATCCTTGGTGAGGGTGGCGACACGGTGCGCCTGCTGCCTGGCCTGCATCAACGCGGCCTCGGCCTTGGCGAGCGCAGCTTCGTTGGCCATCACCTCGACCTCGAACGGGCGCGGATCGATACGGTAGAGCGGATCGCCGGCTTTGACCTCGCTGCCCTGGCGGAACAGGCGCTCGACCACGATGCCGGACACGCGCGGCCGCACGTCGGAGACACGCGTCGGCGCGATGCGGCCCGGCAGCTCGCGCACCACGGCGCGCGGCTGCGGCTTGACGATGACGATGCTGACGTCAGGGTGGGCCGGCGGAGCGGCAGACACCGCGGAGCTGGATTCCTCGCAAGCGCCCAACAGCGGCGCTAAGGCCGCGAGCATCATTGCAACGCATGCCGATCGCGCACGAAGTCCTGACATGAAATGGGATGCCCCGATATTGTTGAAACCGATCACGCTCCGCGCGAGGCCCGTTCTGGGCCCGTTCGCACGCGGCTGATGCCGACAAAATAGAATGCACCTGCTGCGATGCAACGCATGGCACAGGCGGCTCATTGTCACACAGCGTAGGGCACTGAGTTCAGGCGGCTTTTGCCGCGTCACTTGATTGTGAGTCGGGGTTCCATGGCCGCGTGCTGCGACCGAACAGCGCAATCACTCGGCGGCTTTCATCCGATAGTGGCTGACGCCCCATTCGGTTCCACCGGCATAGCCGAACAGGCCCGATGTCGCGAGCAAGAACCAGCGCCAGCGCCGCAGCCAAAGTGCGGTCTCCTCGCCATAGACTTGGCGCAACGACGTCTCGATCGCGTCGCGATGCTTATCGAAATTGGCGAGCCAGTCGTTCGCGGTGCGCTGATAATGCGTGCCGCTCCAGCACCATTCCTTCTCGACCGTGAAGATGTCGTCGAATTGCCTGACGAGGTGATGGCTCGGCATCAGCCCGCCCGCGAAGATGTGCTGCGCAATCCAGTCGTCACGATCGAGCCGGTCGAACAGCTGCGAGCCGGAGCGATGGGTGACGATTTGCATGAAGAACCGCCCGTCGGGCGCGAGCCATGACCGCAGACGCGTCATCAGCTTGCGCCAGTTCATCATCTGCTCGAACATCTCGACCGAGACGATGCGGTCGAACCGGCCGTCGGGCGCGAACACATTCATGTCCGCGGTGACCACGCGCAGGTTCGGCAAGCCGCGCCGCTGCGCCTCGTCCTCGACATAAGCGCGCTGCGCCTGCGCGGTCGACACCGCCGTCACCTTGGCGTGCGGAAACTGCCGCGCCATCCACAGCGACAGCGAGCCCCAGCCGCAGCCGAGTTCGAGGATGGTCTGGCCATCGGCGAGACCGGCATGCTCGACGGTCTGGCGCAGCGCCTCCTCCTCCGCCTCCTGCAAGGTGGTCGCATCGGTCTTGTAGAAACAGCAGGAGTATTTGCGGCAGGGGCCGAGCACTTCGGCGAAGAACGCCGTGGGCACCTCGTCACGCCCGGCCTCGGCGTCCTCGGCGATCGGCCGCAGCATCATCCGGCCGGCGAAGGCGGCGTCAGTGGCCGCGTCATGGCTGGCGAGACGCGTTGCGGTGCGGGAGCACAGGCGCTGGATCGCGGCGCGGATCACGACGTCCGGCAGCGGCACGCGTTCGGCAGTCCCGATGATCGCGGAAACGACGCTCATGCGCCCCCCGAATGGCGAACTTCTGCAGATACCGGCTTATCAAAGCGCCGCTTCGGGCCGGGGTTCCCCGAGCCATCCCCGAAATCGGCGCATCCGGCGCTTTTTTTGGGCTGGCGCTGTGCCATAGTGCGCACCGCAATCAAGCTTCGTAATGGATGATACCGGCCATGCCGTCAGGCAAATCGCCCCGCTCCACCATGGATATCGAGTACACCAAACTGTCCTCGCCCAGCGTCTTCCTGGTGCGGATGCTGGTCTTCCTGGTGTTGTGCACACTGGTGGGCGTGGTGCTCTACAAACAGATCATCCAGGCCTTCTTCGCCAATCCCGGGCTCAATGCCCTGATCGGAGGGGTGCTGTTCATCGGCATCGTGCTGGCCTTCCGCCAGGTCATCCGGCTCTACCCCGAGGTCTCCTGGGTCAACAATTTCCGCATCGCCGATCCCGGCCTGGCGCCGGCCCGGCACCCGAAACTGCTGGCACCGATGGCGGCGATCCTCGGCGGCGAGCGGTCCGGGCGGATGACCATCACCCAGACCACCATGCGGCATCTGCTCGATTCGATCGCGACCCGCCTGGATGAAGCCCGCGACATCTCGCGCTACATGACCGGCCTGTTGGTCTTCCTCGGCCTGCTCGGCACCTTCTGGGGCCTGATCGAGACGGTCGGCTCGGTCGGCAAGGTGATCGACGGGCTCAAGGTCGGCGGCGATGCCGGCTCCCTGTTCGACACCCTGAAGGAGGGCCTCGCCGCCCCGCTCGGCGGCATGGGCATCTCGTTCTCGAGCTCGCTGTTCGGCCTCGCCGGCTCGCTGATCCTCGGCTTCCTCGACCTGCAATCGAGCCAGGCGCAGAACCGCTTCTACACCGACCTTGAGGACTGGCTGGCTACCACGGTGCGCGAATATGGCAGCGGCGACGTGGCCGTTGCGGCGGGCGGCGGGGTCGCCAGCGGCGAGCTCCAGGCCGCGGTCGAACGGCTGCGCTCGGTGCTCGAGGAAGGCGGCACCAGCCGCGGCACCACGGCGGCGATGGCGAGCCTTGCCGAGGCGATCCAGGCGCTGGTCTCGCACATGCGCACCGAACAGCAGATGATCCGTGAATGGGCCGACGGCCAGGGCGAACAGAACCGGGAGATCCGGCGCCTCTTGGAGCGCCTCGCCCGCCAGCCGGAGAAGAGCTGAAGATAGAAACGGAGGTCTTGTGCCCCGGACGCGATGCAGCACGAAGTGATGCGTCGCCGAGCCGGGGCCCAGTGTCAGGGACGATATGGGTCCCGGCTCTGCGCAGCAGCGTTGCACGCTGCAGCGCGTCCGGGACACGAAAGTGGAGACGGACAACATGGCTTTAGCGCGCGGCCGCCGCAGCGAAGGCGCCTTCAACTACTGGCCCGGCTTCGTCGACGCGTTGTCGACGCTGGTGCTCTCGATCGTGTTCCTGCTGTCGGTGTTCCTGGTGGTGCAGTTCTTCCTGTCGCAGGAGGTCACCGGCAAGGACAAGGCGCTGGAGCAGCTCAACGCCAAGATCGCCCAGCTCAACGAGCTGTTGTCGCTGGAGAAGCTCGGCAAGCTCACGCTCGACGACCAGGTCTCGCAGCTGAGGGCCGGCCTCGCCTCGGCCGAGAGCGAGCGCGACCGCATCAAGGGCCTCTATGAGGGCTTAGCTGCCGCCGGCAATGACGCGCAAGGCAAGACCTCCGAGCTCGGCAAGGCGCTGGATTCGGAGAAGGCGGTCTCGGCGCGGGCACTTGCGCAGATCGAGGTTCTGAACCAGCAGATCAGCGCTTTGCGCCGGCAGTTGGCCGCGCTGGAAGAGGCGCTCGACGCCTCCGAGAAGCGCGACAAGGAATCGCAGAACCGCATTGCGGATCTGGGGTCTCGCTTGAATGTCGCCTTGGCGCAGCGCGTGCAGGAATTGTCGCGCTATCGCTCCGAATTCTTCGGCCGCCTGCGCGCCATCCTCGGCAACCGGCCGGACATTCGCATCGTCGGCGACCGCTTCGTGTTCCAGTCCGAAGTGTTCTTCGACACCGGACAGGCGACGCTGCTGCCCGAGGGCCGTGCCGAGCTCGACACGCTCGCGACCGCGCTGATCGAGCTCGACAAGAAGATCCCGAGCGAGATTCCCTGGGTGCTGCGTGTCGACGGCCATACCGACATACGCCCGGTCAACGGCCCGAACTTCAAGTCGAACTGGGACTTGTCCGCGGCACGCTCGATCTCGGTGGTGCAATATCTGATCTCGCTCGGCGTGCCCGCGCAGCGCCTCGTCGCGGCCGGCTTCGGCGAATTCCAGCCGCTCGATCCCGGCAACACGGAAGAGGCCTTCAAACGCAACCGCCGCATCGAGCTGAAGCTGACGGAGCGGTAGTGAGCGCGATCCACCTCCGCCCCTATCGGCCCGAGGACGACGCCGCCGCGATCGACCTCTGGCATCGCAGCTGGCAGCAGGCCTATCCGCAGATCGACTTCGCGGCCCGTCTGGAATGGTGGCGCGAGCGCTGGCGCAAGGACCTGGTGCCCAAAGCCTCGATCGTGGTGGCGGAACAGGACGGCGCGCTGACCGGCTTCGTCACCATCGACGGCGAAGGCTATCTCGACCAGCTCGTGGTCGATCCCGCGCATTGGGGCTCGGAGGCCGCGCGGTTGCTCGTCGATGAAGCCAAGCGCTTGTCACCCTCAGGCGTGACGCTGCTGGTCAACAAGGACAATGCCCGCGCCATCCGATTCTACGAGCGCAACGGCTTTGCCCATGCCGGCGACGACGTGAACCCGACCTCGGGCCGGCCGGTGCTGAAGATGGCATGGAAGGTCTGATCTTGGCGGCCGTAATTCTGGCGGGCGTGAGGCCCATCACGCCGGGATCCAGGGACGTGCGTTAATCGTTGCAGCGACAGCAGCGAAGACAAATGGGACGGAGACGGTCGATGAATCTGCGCGATTTCGCGAAGGGCTCCTCGGTCTTCCTGGGCGTCATCGTCGCCGGCTATGTGTCAACGAGCTATGTCGACCAGCGCTTTGCCTCGCAGCTCGATACGAGTGGCCCTGCCCCGTCGGCCTGCGTCGGCGAGGACGGCAGCTGGAAGAACTGGCCGTGGCCGAACGTGCCGGCGCTCTCGCCGAAGTGCCGGTAAGGTGCGAAGCTCCCTCCACACGTCATTGCGAGGAGCTCTTGCGACGAAGCAATCCAGACTGCCTCAGCGGAAAGACTCTGGATTGCTTCGCTACGCTCGCAATGACGAGACTGTGGGACGTGCTCGCGACACTCTCATTGTCGCGACTTTGGCAACGTTCCGAACGTCTCACGCCCCCTCGAACTGCAGCCTCGCCAGCCGCGCATAAAGTCCGTTCGCGGCGACGAGCTCGGCATGCGTGCCCTGCTCGACGATCTTGCCCTGGTCCATCACCAGGATGCGGTCGCAGGACAGCACGGTGGCGAGGCGATGCGCGATCACCAGCGTGGTGCGGTGGCGCATCAGCTCTTCCAGCGCGGTCTGCACCAGGGTCTCGCTCTCCGCATCGAGCGCGGAGGTGGCTTCATCGAGCAGCAGGAGCGGCGCATCGCGCAGGATGGCGCGCGCGATCGCGATACGCTGGCGCTGGCCGCCTGATAGCGTCACGCCGCGCTCGCCGAGCGGGGTGTCGAAACCTTCGGGCAGGCGGCGGATGAATTCGGCGGCATGCGCGAGCTCGGCGGCACGTTCGACCTCGGCGTCGGTCGCGTCGGGCCGGCCGAAGCGGATATTCTCGCGGGCACTCGCGGCGAACACGTTGGATTCCTGCGGCACCAGCGCGATGCGGGCGCGGAAGTCCCTGGGATCGGCGGATTTGACCGGCACGCCGTCGAGCGAGATCGCGCCGCTGCGCGGGTCGTAGAAGCGCAGCAACAGGTGAAAGATCGTGCTCTTGCCGGCGCCGGACGGACCGACGATCGCGACCTTCTCGCCGGGGCGCACGGTGAACGACACGGCATCGAGCACGTTGACGTCGCGCCGCGCCGGATAGGCAAAGCTGACCTGATCGAAGCCGACCTCGCCGCGTGCCGGCACCGGCAGCGCGCGCGCCGACACAGGCGCCTGGATGTCGGGCTTCACATGCAGGATCTCGAACAGGCGCTCGGCCGCGCCTGATGCCGCCGAGACCTCGCCCCAGACCTCGCTGAGCTGGCCGAGGCCCGCTGCGGCGAACACCGCATACAGCACGAACTGACCGAGCCGGCCCGGCGAAATCGCGCCGGTGAGCACGTCATGCGAGCCGATCCAGAGGATCGCGACCACGCTGGCGAACACGATGAAGATGATGATGGCCGTGAGCACGGCGCGCGCCTGGGTCGAAGTGCGTGCGGCCTCGTAGGCCTGCTCGACCTCGCCGCCGAAACGCTTCTCGGCGAACCCTTCGCTGGTATAGGCCTGCACGGTGCGAATCGCGCCGACCAGCTCGCCCGCATAGGCCGAGGCCTCCGCGAGCGTGTCCTGCGCATTGCGCGACAGACGCCGTACCCAGCGCCCGAAGGCGACCAGCGGCAGCACGATCAAGGGGATCGCCAGCAGCACGAAGCCCGACAGCTTCGGGCTTGTGATCACCATCATCGCCGTGGCGCCCAGGAACATCATCAGATTGCGCAGCGCGATCGACACGGAGGCGCCGACGGCCGATTTGAGCTGGGTGGTGTCGGCGGTGAGCCGCGAGATCAGTTCGCCGCTGCGTGCGGAATCGAAGAAGGCGGGGGACAGCGAGAGCAGATGAGCGAAGACGTCGCGCCTGAGGTCGGCAACGATGCGCTCGCCGATCGTCATCACGAGGTAGTAGCGCGCTGCGCTGGCGAGCGCGAGCACGCCGACCACCGCGAGCATGACCGAGAAGTAGCTGTTGATCAGCTCGATGCCTTCGGGCGTCAGGCCGAAATCGATCATCCGGCGCACCGCGACGGGCACCAATAGCGTGGTCAGTGCCGCGACCGTGAGTGCGACGAAGGCCAGCGCCGCCCGGCCCCGGTAGCGGCTGACATAGGGCGCCAGCGCGAGCAGCGGCCGCAGCTTGGCGCGACCCTTGGCCGGCTCTTCCATCAGCTCGGCTTCGATCGAGGGGGTGTCCACGACGTTCATTCCGGGCTGATCGACATATTGGTCATCAAGCCGTTCCACTGCGCTCATGAGATCTGGCCCATTGCATTCGTTTGCTCCCAATAGGCCGGTGCAAGAGTAGTGGCAAATCCGGGATGTCCCTTAGGGGCAAACCCGGTTCAGGCCCGCAAGCCCGCTTGTTTTGCCTGATATCGTGCGGTATAGAGCCGGCCA
Organism: Bradyrhizobium nanningense; assembly: GCF_004114535.1. Lineage (GTDB taxonomy): Bacteria > Pseudomonadota > Alphaproteobacteria > Rhizobiales > Xanthobacteraceae > Bradyrhizobium > Bradyrhizobium nanningense. The sequence goes on along the minus strand of NZ_LBJC01000014.1, from coordinate 270,830 downwards.
AATCCGTCATTCGCGAGCCACCAGAACAGGCGCCGGGCGCCGAGGAATTTGCCATGAAAGCCGAAATTCATCCGGATTATCATACGATTAAGGTCGTGATGACCGACGGAACCGAGTACCTGACCCGCTCGACCTGGGGCAAGGAAGGCGACACGCTGAACCTCGACATCGACCCGAAATCGCACCCGGCCTGGACCGGCGGCTCCCAGCAGCTGATGGACCGCGGCGGCCGCGTCTCGCGCTTCCAGAAGAAGTTTTCGGGCTTCCTCAAGAAGGATTGATCCGGCCGTTTCGGCCTGGACGAAAAACGCCCCCGGGAGAGCCGGGGGCGTTTTTGTTTTGGGGAGCTGTCGTCGACCATATCCGTCATCCTGGGGCGCGAGCGGCGCGATGCAAAACATCGCGCCGGGAGCCTCGAAGGATGAACGGCCGAGATGCAGCCGGGCCGTCGCCCTTCGAGGGCCGCTGAAGAAGCGGCCGCCTCAGGGTGACGGTTCAATAGCAAGACGATGGAAATTACCGTTCGAACGCGGCCTTCAGCGCGTTGAGGTGCGGCACCAGCGGATTGCCGATCGCGACGTGCTCGGCCGGCGGAGTGTGGATGGTGGTGTCGAGGCGGCGCACGCGGGTCTGCAGGCTCATCGAGCGATGGATCAGGTCCTGGAGCTGCGAGGGCAGCTTCTCGATGGTGTCGGTGGGGCCGGGATCGGCGGCGCTGAGCTTGACCTTGGTCTTCTCGCGATTGGCCTGGCTCAGCGTCATCTCGCCTTCCTTCACCGCGCGGTGAAGCAGCAGCCACGAGGCGAGCTGCATCAGGCGGGTGGTGAGACGCATGCTCTCGGTCGCGTAGGTGAGGCTGACGGCACGGTCGAGCGCCTTGGCCTCGGTGCGGCCGGCGCCGTCGAGATAGGCGGCGGTCTCTTCGACGAGGTCCATGCCCTCGCGGAACAGGACGCCGAACGCCGCAGAATTGGTGAACCGCTCGCTGAGTTGAACGAGAGCGCCGTCGGCCTGCAAACGTTCCATGGTTAACGCCTCTTACGCAACTGTTTGACTGCCCGGCTTTGGCGCCGGCTTATGATGAACAAATCATTGCGCGGGCGGGACGCGGAGTCCAGTGACAAGCGCGGATATGGTTTCCGCGGGTCATTCCCAGGAATTCAACCGCAACGAGATGCAAACACGCAAAAAAGAGCCGCCGGAAGACCGGCGGCTTTGAAAGTTGATAACAGGGAGGCGTCAAACAGAGTGGACAGGAGCCACTCGGTGTCCAAACGAGGACGGTTCCAGTCATAATCCCGAAAGCTTAATCTGGAGTAAACGAGCTAATTTTTTGAGGGTTCGTTAGCCATATCGGCCAGTGGCCGAGTGCGGTGCGGAACAAGAGTTGGCGGTCACCCAACGCGGCGACACGCTCCGCCGTCGTCCCGGACAAGCGAAGCGCAGATCCGGGACCCTTAGCCACCGGCGGATGTGGTAACGGGGACTCGGAGTTGCCGGCCTCGCGCAACGACCTCGTCCTGAGAGTATGGGTCCCGGCTCTGCGCGCGCGTGGGGCGCGCTTGTCCGGGACCACGGCTGTTGTGTGGCGGCTGCTACTTCTTGAAGAAATGATCCGCCGCGTCGCGCGAGGCGCGCTTCTTGGCGGCGGCTTCTTCCAGTCTTGCGATCTCGGTCTTGAGCAGCAGGACGCGCTCGGTCAGTTCCTCCACCGACAACAGTGAGAGATCCTGTCCGATTTCATGACTGATCTTCTTGCGCGGGCGGTCGTCGTCTTCCGTCGCCATTCTCGTTCCTCCCAAAGTTCGCGCGGGCACAATGCCGAGGCGGTTGCCAGCCTGGATCGCGCTGGCTAAGCAAGGGGCTCGTTCATTCCGCACCTTCACCCAAGGACACATCATGGACAAGCTGCCCGCGCAAATGACCGTGGTCGCCATCTCCAAGCCCGGCGGACCGGAGGTGCTGGTCCCGGAACAGCGCAGCATTCCGCAGCCCGGCCCCGACGAGATCCTGGTCAAGGTGATGGCTGCCGGCGTCAACCGGCCCGACGTCGCGCAGCGCTCCGGCGCCTATCCGCCGCCGCCCGGCGCCAGCGACCTGCCTGGCCTCGAGATCGCCGGTGAGGTGGTCGCGGTCGGCAGCAACGCCAAGCGGCACAAGGTCGGCGACAAAGTGATGTCGCTGGTCGCCGGCGGCGGTTATGCGCAGTACTGCATCGCCCAGGACGCCCAGGCGATGACCGTGCCGCCGGCGCTGTCGATCAAGGAAGCCGGCGCGCTGCCGGAAACCCTGATGACGGTGTGGCACAATGTGTTCGAGCGCGGTGGCCTCAAGGCCGGCGAGACGCTGCTGATCCATGGCGGCTCCTCCGGCATCGGCACCATGGCGATCCAGCTCGCGAAGGCGTTCGGCGCAAAAGTGTTCGTCACCGTGGGATCGCAGGACAAGATCGACGCCTGCCTCAAGCTCGGGGCCGACCGCGCCATCAACTACAAGAGCGAAGATTTCGTCGCCGTGGTCAAGGCGGAAACCGGCAATGCCGGTGTCAATCTGATCCTCGACATGGTCGCCGGCGAGTATGTCGATCGCAACTACGATGCCGCCGCCGTCGACGGCCGGATCGTGCAGATCGCAACCCTCAACGGGTCCAAGGTCAGCGTCAACATCGCCAAGGTGATGGTCAAGCGCCTCACCCATACCGGCTCGACCCTGCGCCCCCGTACTAATGCGGACAAGGCGGCGATGGTGGCCGCAATCGAGCAGAAAGTGATGCCACTTTTGCGCGAAGGCCGCGTCAAACCGCTGATGGACAGCACTTTCCCGCTGGAAAAGGCAGCCGATGCGCACCGGCGCATGGAGACGAGCGCACATATTGGCAAAATTGTGTTGGAGGTGTAGGCCGCCGGCCCACAGGGCAAGGCGGAAACCCTTTGATTTTCCTCGCTTTCGTGGCATCTATCGCGGCGCACCGAACCACATCGGTTCGGTCTGAAATCGTCTTTTACTCAGAGTTTGCGTCGAACGCGGAGAACTGACCTTGCGTCTGATCAGGTGCCTCGCGCCCATCGCGCTGGGCCTCATGATTCTCGTCGCCGCGTATCCCGCGCGCGCGCTCGACGCCGTCAGCGTCCGCAGTGACGCGCCCGCGATCGACCTCACCGGCGTGCTCGAGCACCAGCGCAGCGACGCCGATCGCATCCAGGTCTCCACCGCGCCCGGTACCGACGGCATCGTCCGCCGCATCGAGGTGCGCGCCCGCGAGGGCGGCCAGAACTGGGTGGTGTTCGCGCTCGCCAACAACACCGACGACCAGCTCGACCGCCTGATCGTCGCCCCGCATTACCGCATCGTCTCCTCAGGGCTGTTGTGGCCCGACCTCGGCCTGTCGCGCATCGCGACCATCACGCCCTCGACCGGCGACCGGCCGGAGCGGCAGGAAAGCCCGACTGCCGACGTCTTCCGCGTCACGCTCGACCCCGGCGCCGTGATCACCTTCGTGGCGGAGCTGCGCACCGACAAGCTGCCGCAGCTCTATCTGTGGGAGCCGGAAGCCTACAAGGACAAGGTCAACTCGTTCACGCTGTACCAGGGCATCGTGATCGGCATCTCAGGCCTGCTCGCGTTGGTGCTGACCATTCTGTTCGTGGTCAAGGGCAGCATCATGTTCCCGGCCGCCGCGGCGCTGGCCTGGGCGGTGCTGGTCTATATCGGCGTCGATTTCGGCTTCTGGGGCAAGGTGCTCGACATGTCGAACAACGCCGAGCGCATCTGGCGCGCGGCGGGTGAGGCGATCCTGGCGGCCACGCTGCTGGTGTTCCTGTTCGCCTATCTCAACCTCAGTCGATGGCATGTGCGCTATTCGCACATCACGGTGGGCTGGCTCGCGTTCCTGGGATCGCTGGTGGCGCTCGCGCTGTTCGATCCGGCGGTGGCCTCCGGCATCGCGCGCATCTCGCTGGTGCTGATCGCCTTCGCCGGCTTTGGGCTGATCGTCTATCTCTCCACCCATGGCTTCGACCGCGCCGTGCTGCTGATCCCGACCTGGTTCCTCCTTGTGGTCTGGGTGGTCGCGGCCGGCATGACGGTCGCCGGCTCCGTCACCAACGACATCGTCGGCCCTGCCCTGCTCGGCGGCCTCGTGCTGATCGTGATGCTGATCGGCTTCACGGTGATGCAGCACGCCTTTGCCGGCGGCGGCGCCAGCACGGGCGTCGTCTCCGACATCGAGCGGCGCGCGCTGGCGCTGGCCGGTTCGGGCGATCTGATCTGGGACTGGGACGTCTCCGCCGACAAGGTTTTCACCAGCCCCGAGACCGAGGCCCTGCTCGGCCTCAAGCGCGGCACGCTGGAAGGCCCGGCCGCTTCCTGGCTCGAAGTGCTGCATCCGCTCGACCAGGACCGATTCCGCGCCGCGCTCGACAGCGTGCTCGACCAACGCCGCGGCCGCCTGGTGCAGGATTTCCGCCTGCGCACCCCCGACGGCCATTTCATGTGGTTCGCGCTGAAGGCGCGCCCGGTGGTCGGCTCGGACGGCGAGGTCTCGCGCGTCGTCGGTACGCTCACCGACGTCACCGAGCTGCGCAATGCCGAGGAACGGCTGCTGCACGATTCCGTGCACGACAATCTCACCGGCCTGCCCAACCGCAAACTGTTCATGGACCGGCTCGGTGCGGTCGCGCATTTCGCCAAGACCATGCCGACGCTGCGGCCGACGCTGATGGTGATCGATCTCGACCGCTTCAAGCAGGTCAACGATTCCGTCGGCATTGCGGTCGGCGATTCCATCCTGCTGACGCTGGCCCGCCGCCTCACCCGCATCCTGAAGCCGCAGGACACGCTGGCCCGCATGGCCGGCGATCAGTTCGGCCTGATCCTGCTGTCGGAGCAGGACCCCGCCCGCATCACTGCCTTCGCCGAAACCATCCGCAAGACCATCCGCGCGCCGATCGCCTTCAACGACCGCGAGATCTTCCTCACGGCGTCGATCGGCCTCGCGCTCTCCGATCCGCAAACCCAATTGACGGACGAGATCATCAAGGACGCAGAGCTTGCGATGTATCACTCCAAGCGCATCGGCGGCGACCGCATCGACGTCTACAAGCCGGCGATGCGGGCACGGAAGACCGATCGCCTGACGCTGGAGAGCGAGCTGCGCCGCGCCATCGAGCGCCAGGAGCTGACGATCCTGTACCAGCCGATCGTGCGGCTGGAGGATCGTTCGGTCGCCGGCTTCGAAGCGCTGGTGCGCTGGGATCATCCGAAGCTCGGACGCATGGCGCCGTCGGAATTCATCAGCATCGCGGAAGAGACCGGCCTGATCGTCGACCTCGGCATGTTCGTGCTCGACCAGACCGCAAAACAGCTTTCGGTGTGGCAGCGCGCGATGCGCTCGCGCGAGCCGATCTTTGCTTCCGTCAACGTCTCGTCCCGGCAATTGCTGCGCCACGATCTGATCCACGACATCCGCACCGTGCTGTCGCGCTCCTCGGTGGCGCGCGGCACGCTCAAGCTCGAACTGACGGAATCGCTGGTGATGGAGAATCCGGAGCATGCGGCGCAGATGCTGACGCGGATCCGCGAGCTCGGCACCGGGCTCTCGCTCGACGATTTCGGCACCGGCCATTCCTCGCTGGCCTATCTGCAGCGCTTCCCGTTCGACACCATCAAGATCGACCAGTCCTTCGTGCGCACCACCAACCGCGGCACCCGGCCGGTGATCCTGAAGTCGATCATCGCGCTCGCGCACGATCTCGGCATGGATGTGGTGGCCGAAGGCGCCGAGACCGATTCCGACGCGGTCGAGCTCTACCAGATGGGCTGCGAATACGCGCAAGGCTTCGCCTTCGGCGAGCCGATGGACGCCGATGCCGCGATGCGGCTGCTCACCGAAGTGCGGCTCGAAGCGGCGAGCTGATCACGAGCTCGGACCCGTAGGGTGGGCAAAGGCGCGCTTGCGCCGTGCCCACCGTTTTTCCTCGCATGCCGCTCCAGCTAGTCGTGGGCACGCTTCGCTTTGCCCACCCTACGATACTGTTGGATGTGGAGCGACCTGCACCCGCCTGATCGCGTGCCGCACGCGCTACCGCCGCCGCTCGCTCTTCTGCTTCCTGAACCGCACGCTTGCTCCGTCCGGCATTCGTGTCGCGACGAAGCCCGCGGCGAGGCAGGCTTCGCGCTGCGGCATCTGGATGTCGGGGCTGCGCAGGCTGTCCCACCACGAGGCACGATTGGCCGCGCGCGGCAGGGCCGCGCCGATGATCTCCTCGATCTGCTCGAAGCTCAGCACCAACTCATCCTGCTTCTGCCGCAGCAGATAGTCGCGCAATGCGTCGTAGTCGTTCACAATCGTCCTCTTGTCCAAAACCGGCTCTGCTCCCACGAGGTCTGCCCAAAACCGTGAGCTGCGTAAACCGATTCTTAACTCACTGCGGCAGCGCCGTCCTGCTTTAAACATCGCTCAAGCTTTCGGGCGCATCCACTATGTCGGGAGCAAGCGATGTTATCTGGATGGCGCGACCTCACGGCCGCCCGGCCGTGGCGGATTTCGGCGAGACTGCTGATCATCTCGTCCGTGGTGACGGTGATCGGCTTTTCCGCCATTTGCGTCAACGTCATGCTCGACATGCGCCGGGGCGAGGAGGCGCTCGCCCGCCAGACGCTGGAGAACCTCGCGACGACCATCCAGTCCGACGTCAGCCGCAATGTCGAAATCTACGATTTGTCGCTGAAGGCGGTCGCCAGCAACATGCTGCTGCCAGAGCTGACGACGGTGTCGAAGCCGATCCGCCACCTGATCCTGTTCGACCATGCGACGACGGCAAGGCATTTCGGCGCCATCCAGGTATTCGATGCCGAGGGCCAGCTGACCATCGACGCCTCCACGCTCGATCCGCTCCCCGAGAACCGCAGCGAGGAGGATTACTTCAAGGTCCACCGCGACAATCCCGACATCGGGCTGTTCATCAGCCGCCCGATGCTGTTCCGCGGCGCCTACGCGATCGTGCTGAGCCGGCGCATCAGCGACACCGACGGCGGCTTCATGGGCGTCGTCGCCGGCTCGATCCGCTTCAGTTATTTCCACGAATTGTTCGAGCAGCTCAACCTCGACCCCGAAGACACCATCACCGTCCTCAGACGCGACCGCACCATCATGATGCGGCGGCCCTTCGATCTCGACATCATCGGCACCAACCTGAACGACCGCCGGGCCTGGAAGGCCGACAATCTCCCGATCGGCGCCGCCTATTCGGGACAGGGCCCGGTCGACCAGACGCCGCGGCTCTACGTCCGCAGCGGCGACAGCGGACCGCTGTTCGTGGTGGCGGGCAAACCCCTGGCCGCCGTGTTCGCGCTTTGGCGGAAGGAGGCGTTCCGCATCGGCGCCGTGGTGCTGGCGCTCGCGCTGTTCGTGCTGGGATCGACGCTGGTGCTGGCGCGCGAAATCGGCCGGCGCGCCGAGGCCGAGCGCAAGCTGGAGGAGATGGCGACGACCGACGCGCTCACCGGCCTGAAGAACCGCCGCAAGTTCGATACCGTCATCGACGTCGAATGGCGGCGCGCGATGCGGCAGAAGGCGCCGATCGCGCTGGTGATGATCGATGCCGATCACTTCAAGGCCTACAACGATACGTTCGGCCATCAGGCGGGCGACCAGGTGCTGGTCGGCATCGCCATCTGCATTTCCGATTCGGTGAGCCGGGCCGGCGACTGTGCCGCGCGCTATGGCGGCGAGGAATTCGCCGTGCTGCTGCCGAACACTTCGGCCGTCGACGCCTTCAAGGTCGCCGAGGCGATCCGCAACAAGGTGCAGGGCTGGTCCGATGAGCAGGTGATTTTGACGGTGTCCTGCGGCGTCGCCAGCCTCGTTCCCACCGCCGGCATGGACTGGCCGATCATGGTCGCCGCCGCCGACAAGGCGCTCTATGCCGCCAAGGCCGGCGGCCGCAACCAGTCGGTGGTTGCGAGTCTGCCGCAGCTGTCGCTGGTGGCGTGAGTCAGGGTGATCGTCATAAATAGGCGGTGACGCGCGCTACACCACAGGTGTCGTCCCTGCGCACGCAGGGACCCATAACCACAGGGAAGAAGTTTGGCGAAGACTCGTCGTTCGGTACTGCTACCGAACGCAATCGACAGATCACGCAGTATGGGTCCCTGCGTGCGCAGGGACGACACCGAATATTGGCGCGCTAGTGCCCCAGATACTTCTTCATCTCCGCGATCAGGCCGTCGCGCAGCTCCGGGCGCTTCAGGCCGTAGGCGATGTTGGCGCGCAGGAAGCCGGGCTTGGAGCCGCAATCGTGGCGCTCGCCCTCGAACTCGACGCCGTAGAACTTCTGCGATTTGGAAAGGCCGATCATGGCGTCGGTGAGCTGGATCTCGCCGCCGGCGCCGCGCTCCTGCGTCTCAAGAATCTTGAAGATCTCCGGCTGCAGGATGTAGCGGCCGGTGATCGAGAGGTTGGAGGGCGCGGTGCCCTTGGCCGGCTTCTCGACCATGCCGTCGACCTCGAACATCTTGCCGCTGCGCTTGCCGACGCCGCAGATGCCGTATTGATGGGTGAGATGGTCGGGCACCGCCTCGACGGCGATCAGATTGGATTTCTCGCCGAGCGATGATGCCATCTCGATCATCTGCTTGAGGCAGCCCGGCGTGTTGAGCACGAGCTCGTCGGGCAGCACGACAGCGAACGGCTCGTTGCCGACGATGTCCCGCGCGCACCAGACCGCGTGACCGAGGCCGAGCGGTGCCTGCTGGCGGGTGAAGCTGACGGCGCCCGCTTCGGGCTGGTTCTGCGCCAGGATGTCCTGCTCGGCCTTCTTGCCGCGCGCCGCAAGCGTCGCGTCGAGCTCGAACATCCGGTCGAAATGATCTTCGATGACGTTCTTGTTGCGGCCGGTGACGAAGACGAAGTGCTCGATGCCGGCCTCCCTCGCCTCGTCATAGACGTACTGGATCAGCGGCTTGTCGACGATGGTCAGCATTTCCTTCGGCATCGCCTTGGTGGCGGGCAGGACACGGGTGCCGAGGCCGGCGACGGGGAATACGGCTTTGCGAATTTTCATGTGATTGATCGAATACCTGGGGGCAGATGGGAACGGAGCAATGGCATCTTGCTAGCCTGTTTGCAGCCGCCAACAAAGGCGGATGTGGGGCCTCACCCGCGCAGAGTTAAGAAAAAGGCCGCCACCAAAATTTCACCTTTGTTAAGCTATTGGCAACCGTAACCAGGCCTCCTGATGGCGGATTTTTGAACAGCCCGACGGGTGGGACATGATGCGATCAGTGGCAGGGCAGGCAAGACGGGCGGTATCCGTGACCGGCGCGATGATGGTTGCGGCCGCCTTGCTGATGCCTGCCGGCGCGCATGCCCAGGCGCAGAACGGCCTGTCCAACCTGTTCGGCGGCATCTTCTCCGGCCCCAACGCCGCATCGTCGCAGGCCCCGCCGGGCCCCGGCGGCGCTCAAACGGGAGCATTGCCCTGGAGCGGTGAGGACGGCGCCTCCGGCCATCCACTGATGACGGCTGCAGCGATCCGCGAGGCTGCCGGCAATTTCGACAATTGCGTCGCCGGGATGTGGCCCGATGCCGCGCGGCGCGGCGTCACGCAGGAGAATTTTCAACGCTTCACGGCCGGGCTCACACCCGACCTGCGCATCATGGACCTCATGGATTCGCAGCCGGAGTTCACCAAATCGATCTGGGACTATCTCGACATCCTCGTGAACGACAACCGCCTCGCCAAGGGCCGCGAGATCCTCGCCAAATACAAGGCGCAGTTCGACGCCACCGAGAAAGCCACCGGCGTCGACCGTTACATCATCGCCTCGATCTGGGGCATCGAGTCCAATTACTCGACGCAGATGGGCGACCGCAGCGTGCTGCAATCGACCGCGACGCTCGCCTGCATCGGCCGCCGCCAGGCCTATTTCAAGGACGAGTTTCTGTCGGCGCTGGAGATCCTCAACCGCGGCGATCTCAGGCCGGAGCAGATGCGCGGCTCCTGGGCCGGCGCCTTCGGCCCGACCCAGTTCATGCCGACTGCGTTCAAGCGCTTTGCCGTCGATGGCGACGGTGACGGACGGCGCGACGTCGTCGACAATCCCACCGATCTGATCGCCTCCACCGCCAACAACCTGAAGAAGGACGGCTGGCAGGCCGGCCAGACCTGGGGCTTCGAGGTGGTCGTGCCGCAGGGATTCAACTACATGCTGGCCGACCGCGCCAAGGCCATGACGATCGCGCAATGGGAGAAGCTCGGGCTCAAGCGGGCGACGGGCCAGCCGTTCCCGCATCCGGGCGAGAAGGCCTATCTGCTGGCCCCGGCGGGCGCGCAAGGCCCCGGCTTCCTGATGCTGCAGAACTACCGCGTCATCATGAAGTACAACCCGGCCGAGGCCTATGCGCTGGCGATCGGCCATTTCGCCGACCGCCTGCGCGGCGGCCAGCCCTTCGTGCAGCCCTGGCCGCGCCAGGAGCGCGAGCTGTCGCGCAGCGAGCGGCTGGAACTGCAGCAGCTCCTGGCCCAGCGCGGCTTCTACAAGGGCACCCCGGACGGCCAGTTCGGCGGCCAGACAAGGGAGGCGCTGCGCAATTTCCAGGCCTCCATCGGGGTGCCTGCCGACGGCTTTGCCTCCTCCGACGTACTGGATCGCCTGCGCGGGCGGTAAAAAGCGCGACGCCTCCTCTGCTGCCGCCTTGCCTGCTCAGGCGTCGACATAGTTCACAACGTCAGACAGTTCGAACCTGGTTCCCGGGGTCGTCATGTCCTTCACCGTAGGCCGCCAATGCGGGACCTGGACGAGATAGGACTGGCTGTCTGCGGCGACGAGGCCGATCAGGACCTCGGCGACGATGCGCCCGCCGACGTCACCCAGGCGGGCGCCACCGAGCTTGGCCGTGCGCTTCTTCTTGTCGTCGTCCTCGAACGAGGTCTTGACCTGGTCGGTCAGCTCCGCCTCGCGCAGAATATAGTACCAGAGCGGCGCATTCTCGTGGAGCTGCGCGGCGTTTGCCTTGAACATCTCGCGGCGCGCCTTCGCGGCGTTCGCATCCGTCAGGTTCCCGTCCTCGATCCAGAGTTGCTCGTCGGTCAACGGCGTCAACCCCATCCGCCGCGCCACCGCCTGCCCGCTGGGTAAGCCCAGCGCTATGCCGCGCTGCAGGTTCAGGCTTGGCAGGGACCTGCGATCGAGCCTCTCGTTGCGCAGATCGGGCAGGCTGGATAGGGGGTCGACCAGCATGGTGTCGATCCGATAGGCCGGCTGGGGTCGAACAAAACTCCCGAACGGAAGCTCCTTCGTCGGCTTCGGCAGATCGCTCTTCACGTCGGGCAGGAAGAAGCTCCAGTCGATGCCCCATTCCGGCGGCAACGGACGGAAGCCATTCAGGCTCTGGACGTCGTCGCAGCTGAAGCTCGCTTTGAAGATCGGCAGACGATCCAGCGAATTCGTCGTCTGGTGCGGGATCGCCGCGCTCAGCGAATAGCTCGGCCGGACCATCGAGTGGCCGAACCGGTAAGCAGCGACCGAGAATTCCACGGGCATAAAGGGATAGCGCGCGGCTTCCGGCTTGTAGAACTTCAAATCCGGCTTGCCGCCGTTGTAGACGGCGTTGAACATCTTGTCGCCGACAACGCGCCGCACGAAGTCATGCAGCGCTACCCATTGATAGTGCCAGCGCACGATGCGCTGCGCGGTGTTGAAGGCAGCCAGGCCCGTGATCCCCGGGCGCTCGTTTCCCTTCGCAGTCGATGGCCTGGCCAGATCGAGCATGACCTTGTTGTGGAATCGCTGCCACAGAGCATGGATCTGCACAACGATGTTGTTCTCGTCGTTGCGCTTGTCGCCGATGATGGCGCGCGGACAATCCTGGCTCGAATCGTCGATCTCCCCACTCTCGTCGCGCGGCGCGCGCTGCACGTCAAAACGCTTCTTCCCTTTCAGGTAAGACGGAGTCTTATCGAAGCCGAGCTTGATGGTGAGATCGGGATTGTAGAGATAGGGCTGATCCGCCGGACCACGACCGTAAATGCAATCAAGGTCGAGCCGCGCCGTGCGGAAATCCTCGGTCGCATTGGGATCATTGTCGCGGTCGAGATCGGAGGCGGGATCGAACGTAATGTCGTGATCGATGAACTGGCCGAAATAGGTATAGCCGGCTTTGATAGCCGGATTCTCGTCGACCGGCTCGTTCTCGTCGATCGGAGCGCCGAGGTCGCCGGTCTTGATCATGGTCGCAGCGATCGCCTTCATGACCTCCTGCTCCTGGGGCAGCGTATCGCCGAAGCGGGCGCGGGCGAGCTCAGGGAACATGCGGCCGAACCGGCCAAAACCTTCCGGATGGTAGGCCACAGCATCAAGACCGCGTTCGGCACGTCCGTGGCCTTGCGGCCGTTTCGCCTTGGCCTTCTCGGCCTGCTGGTCGAGCAACTGAATCGCTTGTGCACGCGAATTGGTCATGTCCTGCATGGCTGGGCTCCTGAAATTGACTTTGCTGCGTATGGACAGATTGCAATTACAAGGAGATTTTATACCCTCATTATCATTCGGGTTGTCGGATGGATCACAATTGACGACGGATCGTGGCGCTGCCCCGGCATTGCCGGTCGCCAGTAACCTTTTCCGCCGAGTCCGTGCCGATCGCCTTGACCGCCGGCCAAATCGCGCAGTTTATGACGCTACAATTTGCCTGTTTGCGGCCTGATTCCGGTATTATATCGGGCTTGTTCCAGGCCCCTCGCGCCCAGAGATCGCATGTCGAAGCAGAAGTCCCTGTTCAAGGCGCTGACCGAGACCGGCCCGTTGATCGCGCTGGGGACGGCGCTTGCGATCCTGGTGTCGGTTGCGGGGCCTGCTTCGGCGCAGTTCTTCAACTTCCCCGGCTTCGGCGGCCCGCCGCAGCGCTCGGCACCGCCGCCGCAACGGGGTGGTGGATGGTTCGGCGGTGACTTCTTTGCACCGTTCCAGCAGCAACAGCCGCAGGCGCCGCGCCAGGATTTTTCGCGCGCCCCGGCGCCAGCCAAGCGCGACACCATTCCTGAGAAGAACGTGCTGGTGCTCGGCGATGCCATGGCCGACTGGCTGGCTTATGGCCTGGAAGACGCTTACGCCGAGCAGCCCGACATGGGCGTGATCCGCAAGCACAAGACCTTTTCAGGTCTGATCAAGTACCAGCCGAAGGGTGAGCCGTCGGACTGGGCGGCGGCGGCAAAAGGCATCATCGAGGCCGAAAAGCCCGACGTGATCGTCGTCATGCTCGGCCTCAACGACCGCGCCGCGATCCGCGAGCCTGCGGCGGAGAAGGCGACGGATAAGGACAAGGACAAGAAGAACGACAAAGGCGCGCGCGGCAAGCCGCCGGCAAAGCCTGGCGAGACGAAGCCCAGCACCGACAGCGTCGCCAAGCCCGACGACAAGCATGCCGATGCCGACCTGCCGCAGGACGACGCCGACAATGCCGATACGCCTGCGGCCGCGCCGGAAAAGGCGGCCCGTAATCCGAACGGCCTCTACGAATTCCGCGACGAGCGCTGGGTGGAGCTCTACGGCAAGAAGATCGAGGAGCTCGCAAATATCCTCAAATCCAAGGGCGTGCCGGTGCTCTGGGTCGGCCTGCCCGCGGTTCGCGGACCCAAGGGCACCGCGGACACGCTGTTCCTGGATTCGCTCTATCGCGAGGGCGCGGCCAAGGCCGGCATCACCTATGTCGATGTCTGGGACGGTTTTGTCGACGAGGCCGGCCGCTTCCTGCAAAAGGGCCCGGACTTCGAAGGCCAGATCCGCCAGCTGCGCAGCTCTGACGGCGTCTATTTCACCAAGGCCGGCGCGCGCAAGCTCGCGCATTATGTCGAGCGCGAGATCACGCGTCTCCTGGCCGGACGCTCCGGCCCGATCGCGCTGCCGAGCGAGCCTGCGACGCCCGACACCAGCGCCGAGCCGGGCAAGCCCGCACCGCGGCCGCTGGCGGGGCCGATCGTGCCGCTGGTTGCGGCCTCGATCTCGACCGATCAATTGCTGGGCGGCCCGGGCTCGCGTCCCGCCGCCGTCGATGCGCTCGCCGCAAAGACGATGGTGAAGGGCGAGCCGCTAGCCGCTCCGGCCGGCCGCGCCGACGATTACGCCTGGCCGCGCCGCGAAGTCGGCCGCGAGCAGGCCAAGGGCGATACGCCGATGGCCGCGACGACGCCTGAGGGCAACGTCACCAATCCCGCCGCGCCGGGAGCTGCCGCCGCGATCGCGCCGCCGAAACTTGCGCCGAAGAAGCCGCCGGTCCCGCCGCAACAGCCGGCACAAGCGACGCCCTCATTCCGCGATTTCTTCGGCTTCGGCTCTCCGCAGCCAGCGCCGCCGCGTCAACTGGCGCCGGCGCCCGGGCCGCGCAATCCGGCACAGAATCCCGCGATCCCGCGTCCGCCGGGCAACGTCGGACGCTCGGCGGAGATGTTCCGGTAATTGCTGACGTGTCCCGGACGCGGCGCAGCACCTCATGGTGATGCGACGCAGAGCGGGGACCCAGCTCTCTCACCCCAACCCTCTTACAAAAGAATGCGCCCCGGCTCTGCGCAGCAGCGCTCTGGCGCCGCTGCGCGTCCGGGGCACAAGTCCCTGCTTGTCCCTCAGCTGTAATAACGCCAGCGCGGCGGCGGACGGCGTGCGGGGCGCGACATCAGCAGCGCGAGCGCAAAGCCGATGCCGCCGGCAACCATCAGCGCGCCGAGCGGGTTGTCCTGCACCTTCTTCGACAGCGCCTGTGTCCCATCGCGGAAGGTATCGCCGCTGTTCTCATAGGCGTCCTTGGCGTAGCTGGTCGCGGTGTCCGCGGCGTCACGCACGGCATCCTTGGCCTGACCATAGAGATTCTGCACCGTGCCTGCAGCCTCCCGCGCCTTGCCCGACGCCTGCGTCTTGGCATCGCCTGCCATGTCTCCGATCGCGCCTTCCGCGCGTCCGGCATATTCCTTGGCCGATCCAACAATCCGATCCGTGTCCATGATGCTCCTCCTCGGGGGTCAGCCCAAGTAACCGATCAGGAGCAGCGCAGTTCCAAGCCACGATGAAAGTGTAGGCGGATCATTACAGGGCGTAGCCCGGATGAGCGAAGCGGCATCCGGGACTTTGCGTGCACCGTTCCCGGGTATCGCTGCGCTCACCCCGGCTACAAGATAAGGCCGCCATCCACGACCAGCGTCTGGCCGATGATGTAGGACGACAGCGGTGAGGCCAGGAACAGCGCCGCGCCCGCCATGTCGGCCGGCGTGCCCAATCGCCGCAGCGGGATGCGCGCGAGCGCGCCTTCGAGCCGCTTGGGATTGTCGGTCGTCACCTTCGTCATCTTGGTGTCGACGAGCCCCGGCGCGATGCCGTTGACGCGGATGCCGTCCTCGGCCCAAGCCTCGCCCAGGGTCCGCGTCAATCCGACCGCACCGGTCTTCGAGGCGTTGTAGGCGGGATTGCCCATGGTGGAATGATAGGCCGCGGTCGAGGACACCATGATCAGCGCGCCCTTCGCATCCCGCAACATGGAATGAAACCGCGTCGCGCAGGCCATCAGGCTCATCAGATTGACCTCGACCACCTTGCGGAAGCCGGCCATCTCGAACTCGCCGCGGCGATAGAGCACCGCGCCTTGCGCCAGCACGAGGATGTCGAGCCTGTCAAAGGCCGGTTTGAAAGCCTCGATCGCACCGGGGTTACTGACGTCGAGCTGCACGTAGGAAAGACCGGTGAGATCGGAACCTTGTTCGGCTGAATATTCCGTTGCGTGAGCACGCGTGCCACACACCGCGACCTCCGCGCCTCTGGTGCGAAAAGCCTGCGCGATGCCATTGCCGATCCCGCTCGAACCGCCGACGACCAGCACCTGCTTGCCTGAGAAATCGAGCTCGTTCGCCATCGCGGCCTCCCCTTTTATCTTGCTTGTTTGACCTGTCTGCGGATCGATGCCAGCCTTGTCAATCATAACAAGAACAAGCAGCTTCCCAAGGAAACAACATGTCCGAGTTCAAAGAGCTCAGCCGGTCCGTCAAGGGCCTGACCGTTCTTGTCACTGGTGCGGCGAGCGGCATGGGGCGCGCGACCGCGCGCGTGTTCGCCGCTGAAGGCGCGAATGTCGCCGTCACCGATTTCGACGCGCAAGGCGCGCACGCGGTGACCGAGGAGATTGCCGCGAACGGCGGATCGGCGAAGGCATGGAAGCTCGACGTTGCCGACGGCGGCGAGATCAAGCGCGTGGTTGGCGAGGTCGCCGCGCATTTCGGCGCAATCGACATCGTCGTCAACAATGCCGGCATCTCCGTGCGGGTCGCGATCGACGACGAGACCTACGAGGACGCCTGGGCCAGGGGCATCGCGGTGATGCTGACGGCGCATCCGCGCATCATCCGCGCCGCGCTGCCGCATTTGCGCAAGTCGAAGTGCCCGCGCATCGTCAACATCGCCTCGACCGAGGCGCTCGGCGCCACCGCATTGCACAGCCCCTATTCGGCGGCAAAGGGCGGCGTTGCGAGCCTCACCCGCTCACTGGCGGTCGAGCTTGGCCGCGAGGGCATCACCGTCAACTGCATCTGCCCGGGCCCGATCCGCACGGCGATCACCGATCGCATCTCGGAAGAGCACAAGACGATCTACGCCAAGCGCCGCACCGCGCTTCTGCGTTACGGCGATCCCGAGGAGGTCGCGCATATGACACTGAGCCTGTGCCTCCCGGCGGCGTCCTTCCTCACCGGCGCGGTGATTCCGGTCGACGGCGGGCTGATGGCGCGGAACGCGTAGGAGGTTACAAGGTGCGTGGCCCAGATGAGCAAGGCGACATCGGGGACTTTGCTTCACCGTTCCCGGGTATCGCTGCGCTCACCCCGGCTACGGGCAGCCATGCGCGCCGCGCGTTGACAACCGCGAGCGCGGGAGTAGCTTTTTAGACCGACAGAGCGGGACCAACCGCTCGGGACCCGCGGGAGAAACGCCATGACGATCGCCATCCGGCAGCTTCAGAAGCATTTTGTCGGCGAGGTATCCGGCCTCGATCTGCGCAAGCCGCTCACACCGGATGAGGCGCGCGAGGTCGAGGCCGCCATGGACAGATACGCGGTGCTGGTCTTCCACGATCAGGACATCACCGACGAGCAGCAGATGGCCTTTGCGCTCAACTTCGGCCAGCGCGAGGACGCGCGGGGCGGCAACATCACCAAGGCCGACGAATACCGCCTCACCTCGGGCCTGAACGACGTCTCCAACCTCGGCAAGGACGGCAAGCCGCTGCCGAAGGACAGCCGCGCCAATCTGTTCAACCTCGGCAATTGCCTGTGGCACTCCGACAGCTCGTTCCGGCCGATCCCTGCGAAGTTCTCGCTGCTGTCGGCGCGCGTGGTGAACCCGAAGGGCGGCAACACCGAGTTCGCCGACATGCGCGCCGCCTATGACGCGCTCGACGACGAGACCAAGGCGGAGATCGAGGATCTCGTCTGTGAACACTCGCTGATGTATTCGCGCGGATCGCTCGGCTTCACCGAATACACCGACGCGGAGAAGGTGATGTTCAAGCCGGTGCTGCAGCGGCTGGTGCGGACACATTCCGTGCATCGCCGCAAATCGCTGTATCTGTCATCGCACGCCGGCAAGATCGTCGGCATGAGCGTGCCGGAGGGACGGCTGTTGCTGCGCGATCTCAACGAGCACGCGACGCAGCCCGAGTTCGTCTACGTCCACAAATGGAAGCTGCATGACCTCGTGATGTGGGACAACCGCCAGACCATGCACCGCGTCCGCCGCTACGACCAGTCGCAGCCCCGCGACATGCGCCGTGCCACGGTGGCGGGAACGGAGCCCACGGTGCAGCAGCAGGCGGCGGAGTAGCGACATATTCCGCTGTCGTCCCGGACGAGCGCAGCGAAGATCGGGGACCCATGACCACAGGGCGGAGTTTGACAAAGGCTAGTGGTTGAGAGCTCGCGCCACACTCCTCCCTCGAAGTATGGGGCCCGGATCTGCGCGCGCTTGTGGCGCGCTTGTCCGGGACGACAGCGGAGGGTGACGCACGACAGCCGAGGATGTCGCGGTTGACTATGGCAAAGCGTCCCCGAGCAGCTACGCGTGCCCCGCCTCGTTCGACAACATCCCGGGATCGATGCCGATCTTCTGCAGGGCGCGGTTGTATTTGTCGTCGACGTCGTCGCCGAAGATCAGATCCGCATCGGCGTCGCAATGCAACCAGCCGTTGCTCTGGATCTCTGTCTCGAGCTGGCCCGGCGCCCAGCCGGCGTAGCCGAGCGCGAGAATGGCGTGCTTGGGGCCGGAGCCGCTGGCGATGGCGCGCAGGATGTCGACGGTCGCCGTGAGGCAGACGCCGTCGTCGATCCGCAGCGTCGCGTTTTCGATGTAGAAGTCGCTCGAATGCAGCACGAAGCCGCGGCCGGTATCGACCGGGCCGCCGCGCAGCACCTTCATGCTTTCGGCATTCTCCGGCAGCTTGATGTGCTCGCCCTTCTTGATGATGCCGAGCTGCTCCAACAGCTCGGGGAAGTCGATGCTGCCGGCCGGATGGTTCACGATGATGCCCATCGCGCCCTCCGCCGAATGGGCGCAGAGATAGATCACCGAGCGCTCGAAGCGGGAATCGCCCATGACGGGCATCGCGATCAGCAGCCGGCCGTCGAGATAACCGGCCGAATTGGGAAGCGCCGGACCCGCGCGGCGGGTGCTTTCGCCCGTCCTCTTACCTGTGGGAGCCATCGGTAAAGCACTCCGGTTTCAATTCCTATCCTGATGTTGGGCCGGGCGGCTGTCAAATCAAGGCTTGCAGAGAGTCGATACAAGTGCATCCATCACAAGCAATTCAATGGTTTGCCCGGGGCTGACCCTGTAAAGACGTGCTATGCTCACAAGAGTTCCCCTGCGTGCGGCGATTGGCGTCGCGACAACCCTGCTTGCGTCGTCGTTGGCCATCGCAGCCCGCGCCGATGACGCTTCGCCGTGGCAGCGCGACGGACATTCCGCGGTGCGGCTATTGGCGGGATCGCGCAGCGGCGCCGTCCTGCTCGGCGGTATCGCGTTCCAGCTTCAGCACGGGTGGAAAACCTACTGGCGCACCCCCGGCGATTCCGGCGTTCCGCCGCGGTTCGACTTCTCGAAGTCGGACAATGTCGAGGCGGTGACGGTGATGTGGCCGGCGCCGCTGAAATTCGATGATGGCGCCGGCGGCCATTCGATCGGCTATCATGACCAGATCGTGCTGCCGTTGCGCATCGTCGCGAAGGCTGCGGACAAACCCGTGACCTTGCGTGCGGAGATCAATTACGCGGTGTGCGAGAAGCTCTGCATTCCGGTCGAGGTCCACGCCGAGCTCGGCTTCAACAGCGTCGCCTCGACCGAGGATGCCAATTTGCGTGCCGCGCTCGACACCGTGCCGAAGCCGGCCAATATCGGCGATCCCAATCCGCTCACCATCCGCGACGTCAAGCGCGACGGTCCCAAGAATGTGGTGGTCGACGTGGTCGCGCCCGAAAGCAGCAGCGTCAATCTGTACGTGGAAGGGCCGACGCCCGATTGGGCCCTGCCGATTCCGGCTCCGGTGCAGCCCAGCCCGCCTGGGGTGATGCGGTTTTCCTTCGAACTCGACGGCCTGCCGCCGGGCGCCAAGCCCGACGGCGCAGCGCTGAAATTCACGTTGGTCGGGCCGGAGAAGTCGTACGAGTTCAATACGAATTTGGAGTGAGTTGCGCTGCCGACGCTCCGCATTCAGCTGTCGTCCCGGACAAGCGAAGCGCAGATCCGCCACCCATAGCCCAGGGAGTGGTTTGGCGAAGGCTCGTCGTTGCCAGGTCGCGTAGCGACTTCTTCCTGTGGTTATGGGTCCCCGCGTCCGCAGGGCCGACAGGTGCGGTGGCGCGACGCCGCGCCCCACCCAACCCAATCTTAACGAATGGTTGCTAATTCCTCACCTGCCACAGCATGCCGGGCGACCTGAGGGATCTTCGAATTGGCCGTGATGGATGCAGAACCCGCAACGACCGGACCGGCCGGGCTGATCGCGCGACTGCGGGCCAAGCTCTCGGGCGGATCGAGTGAGGCCTCGCTGACGCGGCGGCTGGCCGGCACCATCTTCGTCATCCGCGTCATCAGCGCCGGGCTCGCTTATCTCTCGCAGGTGCTGCTGGCGCGCTGGATGGGCACGTCCGACTACGGCATCTATGTCTATGTCTGGACCTGGGTGCTGCTGCTCGGCAGCATGATGGACTTCGGCATCTCGGCCTCCGCGCAAAAGATCATTCCCGAATATCGGGCCAGTGGCGACCACGCGCTCTTGCGCGGCTTCCTCGGAGGCAGCCGCTGGCTCACCTTCGCGGTGTCCACGCTGGTGTCGCTGGTCCTTGCCGGCATCGTCAGGCTGCTGTCGCCCTGGCTCGATCCCGCCGAGGTGCTGCCGCTCTATATCGGCTGCATGACGCTACCCGCCTTCGTCGTCGCCAACACCCAGGACGGCATCGCGCGCTCGCATGACTGGATGCAGCTCGGCTTGATGCCGCAATTCATCATTCGCCAGGCGCTGATCATCGGCATCACGGGCGCGGCCTTCCTGCTCGGCTATCATCTCGGTGCGGTCGCCGCGATGGTCGCGAGCCTGGGTGCCGTGTGGATCGCGATGACGGGGCAGATGGTGGTGCTGAACCGCAAGCTCGCCGATCATATTCCGTCCGGCCCCAGGACGTATGACATCCGCGGCTGGCTCGCCGTCTCGCTGCCGATCCTCTTGGTCGAGAGCTTCTACCTGCTGCTGTCCTACACCGACGTGCTGGTGCTGCAGCAGTTCCGCCCCTCCGACGAGGTCGGCGTCTACTTTGCGGTGGTGAAGACGCTGGCGCTGGTTTCGTTCATCCACTACGCGATGTCGGCGACGACGGCGCATCGCTTCGCCGCATACAATGCAAGCGGCGACAAGGCACGGCTGTCGGCCTATGTGGCGCATGCGATCAACTGGACGTTCTGGCCGTCGCTGGCGGCGACCATCGTGCTGCTCGCGCTCGGCAAGCCGCTGCTCTGGCTGTTCGGACCGCAATTTGTGGTCGGCTACGACATCATGTTCGTCGCCGCGATCGGGCTCGTGGTGCGCGCCGCGATCGGGCCGGTCGAGCGGCTGCTCAACATGCTCGGTCAGCAGAAGATCTGCGCGCTCGCTTATGCGCTGGCGTTCATGATGAACGTCGTGCTCTGCATCGCGCTGGTACCGCACTACGGTGGCCACGGCGCCGCAGCCGCGACTTCGATCTCCCTCACCTTCGAGACGGTGCTCTTGTTCTGGATCGTACGGCAACGCCTTGGCCTGCACGTGCTGGCGTTCGGGCGTTATCGAAGGGCCTGAGGCAATTGGAAAGCAGTGTGGCACCTGATATCGTCGGGTTATGGCTGCAAGCGATCTGCGAAACCTTCTGGAACGTGCTCAGACCTGGCCTGAAGAGGCCCAGAACGAGTTGGTTGCAATTGCTAGCGAAATCGAGAACGAGCTGCTCGGCGGCGAGTACTTGGCAACGCAAGAGGAATTGCGGAGCATCGACGCGGCTTTGGCCTCGATCGATCGTGGCGAGGTCGCTACGGATGCCGAGGTTGCGGAGGCCTTCGCGAAGTTTCAGCGCGGATGAAGGTCGTCTGAACGCGAGAAGCGCTTGCTGATCTCGCAGGCATCGCGACATATTATGCCACCAACGCTAGCCCTGTGATCGCCGGAGCTCTCGGACAAAGATTCATCGACGTCATCGGGGGCATTCGAAGCGCACCTTTCTCCGCGCCACGCGTCGCGCACCGTTCCCAGGTCCGCGTAGCAACAGTCGTGCGCTATCCATTCGGGATATTTCGTCGTGTCAGTGGTGACGTCATCCATATTGTCCACGTCCGCCATACGTCACGACGGCCGCTCGGGGGGCTGAACGAGCCCGGAAAGCAGTATGCTTGATCGCGGCTCCGAGGGACGGCTGTTTCGCGGCAAGCTCGCGAAAGAGGCGAAACGCCCCCTTATCCTTGCCTGGTAGCACAATTTTTCTTATTTTATCCAGGAGGTTGCCTCTCGTTGGAACTTTATTCTACTTCGTATTGCCCAACCGACGAGATCAACCTAAGATTCACCTGACATGTTCGATCCGCTCTATGTCGCCTCTGGATTCGGCGTCGGCCTGCTTGTCGGGATGACCGGCGTGGGCGGCGGCTCGTTGATGACGCCGCTCTTGATCCTGCTGTTCGGTGTTCATCCCTCCACAGCGGTCGGAACCGACCTGCTCTATGCCGCCGCGACCAAGACCGGCGGCAGCCTCATGCATGGCTGGTCGCGCAGCGTGCACTGGCCGGCGGTGCTGCGGCTCGCCTGCGGCAGCATTCCAGCCAGTGCGCTGACGCTGCTGGTGCTGTGGAAACTCGACCTCAAAAGCGATTCCGAGCGTAGCCTGATCAACCTGGTGCTGTGTTTTGCGCTTCTGCTGACTGCGACGTCGCTGATCTTCCGCAAGTCGATCATGGAGCGCTACCGCGGCAGGCTGGAGCGTGTCGACGATCGCACCACCGCAATCGCGACCGTGGTCACCGGGATCGTGCTCGGCGTGCTGGTGTCGATCTCGTCGGTCGGCGCCGGCGCGGTCGGCGTCACCGTGCTGCTGCTGCTCTATCCGCGCCTGCCGATGGTGGCCATCGTCGGCTCCGATATCGCCCATGCGGTGCCGCTGACGCTGGTCGCCGGCATCGGGCACTGGGCGCTCGGCGACGTGGATTGGGCGCTAATGAGCATATTGCTGATGGGCTCGGTGCCCGGCATCATCGTCGGCAGCTACAGCGCCACGCGTGTGCCCGAGACAGTGCTGCGCCTGACGCTTGCCAGCGTGCTGTTCCTCGTCGCCGGCAAGATCATGTTTGTGGAATTGAACCTGTCGTCGGCCTTCGTGACGGCGTTGGCGTGGACGCATTAGGCCCGCCCGGGCGACAGAATCGTAGGGTGGGCAAAGCGTAAGCGTGCCCACCACTCGTCTCAATCACAGAAAGGTGGTGGGCACGGCGCTGACGCGCCTTTGCCCACCCTACGACACTGAGCGCTTTACGCCGCGGTCCAGCCGCCGTCGATGGAAAGATTGGTGCCGGTGATCTGGGCGGCGTCGTCGCTGCACAGGAACAGCGCCAGCGCGGCGACCTGCTCGGAGGTGACGAACTCCTTGGTCGGCTGCGCGGCGAGCAGCACGTCGTTGATGACCTGCTCGCGCGTCAGATTGCGCGCCTTCATCGTGTCGGGGATCTGCTTCTCGACCAGCGGCGTCCAGACATAGCCGGGGCTGATGCAGTTGCAGGTGATCTTGTGGGTCGCGACTTCCAGTGCCACGGTCTTGGTGAGACCGGCAATGCCGTGCTTGGCCGACACGTAAGCCGACTTGAAGGGCGAGGCCACCAGCGAGTGCGCGGACGCCGTGTTGATGATGCGGCCCCAGCCCCTCTTTTTCATGCCGGGCACCGCGGCGCGGATGCCGTGGAAGGCGGAGGACAGGTTGATTGCGATGATCTGATCCCACTTCTCGATCGGAAACTCCTCGACCGGCGAAACGAACTGGATGCCGGCATTGTTGACGAGGATGTCGACCGAGCCGAACGTCTGCTCGCCGAGCGCGATCATCGCGGCGATCTCGGCGGGCTTGGTCATGTCGGCGGACGAGTAGATCGCCTTCACCTTGAAGTCCTGTTCGATCTTGGTGCGCTCCTTCTCGATATCCTCCGGCGTGCCGAAACCGTTGATGACGACGTTGGCACCGGCGCCGGCGAACGCACGCGCATAGGCAAGCCCGATGCCGCTGGTGGACCCGGTCACGACGGCGTTCTTGCCTGACAGACTACCCATTCTATTCGCTCCTTTTTGCCGGGGGCGCGGACACGTCCCCCGTGAGATCGTAAGTCACCATGGTCTCGCCGGACTGTGGTCTCTCGAGCCAATCCTTGTGGCGCATCGACAGATGCACGTCGTTCACGCCGGCCTCCCAATGCTCGACCATGGCGACGTGCGAGAAATCATAGTCCTTGGACGAGGATTCGTAGTTCTTGCTGCGGTAGATCAGATGCACGACGGTGACGGTGCTTTCGCGCGACACCTTCGCCAGGAATTCAACGGAAGGATCGTTCTTCAGATAGTCCGGCAATTTGCCGATCAGATCGCGCACGGCCCTGCGGGCGTTGTGCAGCTGCTTGTTCTTGTCGGTGTTCATCCGCGTGCGGCTGGAATAGCGGATGTCCTTCTCGCGCTCGGTGGCCTCCAGCAGCGAGGTCGGCAGATCGCCGCGCGCGGAAAACAGGTCGACTTGGAAGATCAGCATGTCGCGGTCGACCTCGGCATCGAGCACATAGTCGAGCGGGGTGTTGGAGGCGATGCCGCCGTCCCAATAATGCTCGCCCTCGATCACGACGGAAGGAAAGCCGGGCGGCAGCGCGCCGGAGGCCATGATGTGCTCGGGGCCGATCTTCTTGCCGAGCTTCTTGAACTCGTAATTGTCGAAATATTTGAAGTTGCCGGAGGTGACGCCGACCGCGCCGACCGATAGGCGGGTCTTCAGGTCGTTGATGCGATCGAAATCGACCAGACGCTCCAGCGTCTTCTTCAGCGGTGCGGTGTCGTAATAGCTTTCGGCCTGCGGGCTGCCGAGCGGCCAGAGCGGCGCCGGCGGGACGCGTGGGACGAAGAAGCCGGGCACGCCGAAGGTGGCGATCAGCGCGGCACTGGTCGAGTTGAACAACTCGCGGCTGTGGTCGCTCTTGCCGATCGGCTTCCACGGCACCGGCGCGGAGACCATCTCCCAGAATTCCTTGAGCCGTTTGACGCGGGTCTGCCCCTCGTTGCCGGCGATGATGGCGGCGTTGACCGCGCCGATCGAGATGCCGGCGACCCATTCCGGCTCGAAGCCGAAGCCGCACAGCGCCTGAAAGGCGCCGGCCTGGTAGGAGCCGAGCGCGCCGCCGCCCTGCAGGACCAGGACGCGTTGCGCATTGGCGGGGATGCTGGCGGATTCCGGGCTACGATCAATCATGGGAGAACAATAGCAATGGCGCGCCACCGTGGCGACACTCCACCGCGGCGTCAATGCATGCCGGGATCAAGTCTGGCTTATCGCTCGGTCGAGGCCAAGATCATGGTCCAGAACACCTTGTATTTGGTGCCGGGAGCATAGCTCGCCGCGATGCCCAATTTTGTGACACCGCTCTTGAGCATGTTGGCGCGGTGCGGAGGCGAGTCGCGCCAGCCGGAAAACGCTTCCGCCAGCGTATGATAACCGGCCGAGATGTTCTCGACCGCCACGGTCGCAGGATAGCCGCCCGCGGCGAGGCGCTTGGCCAAGGGCGCACGGACGTCATGGTCCATCTTGTTGGCCGCGGCCATGGCGTTGGACTGGGATTCGGCGAGCCGCATCAGATCGGGGTCGACCACGACCGTGCCGAGGATGTTGTTCTGGCGGTATTGCGAGATCATCACGGCGGCGGCCTGCGCGTCGAGCTGGGCGCCAGGGGCCGCCATGTCGGTATACATCGACGGCTGCTGGACCGGTGCCTCGTTGCCGGCACAGCCGGCGAGCAGCAAAGTGATGAGAATTGCGGCCGCAGCGCGCATGTAGGGGCCCCCGAATGAGGGGCCGTTGTTGCATACCAACAATGGCTGAAAGGTGAATTTTGAAGAAAATCTGCTCGTGTCATTCCGGGCAGTGCGCAGCACTGACCCCGGAATCTCGCGCTACAATCTTGGGATTCCGGGTTCGATGCTCCGCATCGCCCCGGAATGACGGGGCCTTACCCCGCAAAGATCCGGTAACGGCGCGGTTCGAGGCCGATCGTATCACCGGCGCGCAGTTCCTTGTCGCGGGGTGCGTCGATCTCGATGGTCTTGCCGTCTGACAGTGCAACCTCGGCCCTCTGCACGGGACCGAAATTGCGGACGTGATGCACGATGCCCTCGAAGGCGCCGCTGCCGGGCGGGCCGACCAACATGTCATGTCGCCGCACGAACAGTCTTGACGCGCCAGGCGCAAGCCCATCCGCCGCAAGGGCGAGCGGCCGGCCGCCGAGCCTGATGACGCCGCCTTCGACCCGAACCGGCAGCTCGATGGATTCGCCGATGAAACCGTGGACGAACGCGCTTGCCGGGCTTTCATAGACGTCGTCCGGCGAGCCGATCTGCTCGATCCTGCCCTTGTCCATCACCACCACGCGGTTGGCGACTTCCAGCGCCTCCTCCTGGTCGTGGGTGACGAAGATGGAGGTGACGTTGATCTCGTGGTGCAGCGAGCGCAGCCACTTTCGCAGCTCCTTGCGCACCTTGGCATCGAGCGCACCGAACGGCTCGTCGAGCAGCAGGATGCGTGGCTCGATCGCGAGCGCGCGGGCGAGCGCGATGCGCTGGCGCTGGCCGCCAGAGAGCTGGCTCGGATAGCGGTCGGAAAGCCAGTCGAGCTGCACGAGGTCGAGCAGCTCCTTGACCCGCGCCCGGATCGCAGCCTCGTCTTTCCGGACCACGCGCGGCTGCACCCGCAGGCCGAAGGCGACGTTCTCGAACACGGTCATGTGGCGGAACAGCGCGTAATGCTGGAACACGAAGCCGACATGCCGCTCGCGCGCGCCCTGCGCCAGCGCGTCCTCGCCGTTGATGAGGACTTCACCGGCGTCGGGCCAATCGAGGCCAGCGACGATCCTGAGCAACGTGGTCTTTCCCGATCCGGATGGCCCGAGCAGCGCCACCAGCTCGCCGCTGTCGACCTTGAGGTCGACGCCGTCGAGGGCTTTGAAGCTGCCGAACGTCTTGACGAGATTTCTGACTTCAATGGTCACCTGCGTATCCCTCGTCCAGATGGCGTTCCAGAACCGTCTTGGCGATCAGCGTGATCAGCGCCAGCATCGCCAGCAGCGAGGCAATCGCGAAGGCGGCGACGAAATGGTATTCGTTGTAGAGGATCTCGACCAGCAGCGGCATGGTGTTGGTCTCGCCGCGGATATGGCCGGAGACGACGGAGACTGCGCCGAATTCGCCCATCGCGCGCGCGTTGCAGAGCAGGACGCCGTAGAGCACGCCCCATTTGATGTTGGGCAGCGTGACGCGGAAGAAGGTTTGAAGACCTGAGGCGCCCAGCGAGATCGCGGCTTCCTCCTCCTGGGTGCCCTGCTCCTGCATCAGAGGGATCAGCGCACGCGCCACGAACGGGAAGGTCACGAAGGTAGTGGCGAGCGCGATGCCGGGCACCGCGAACAGGATCTGGATGTCGTGATCCCGAAGCCAGCCGCCGAAATAGCCCTGCGCGCCGAACAGCAGCACGAAGACGAGGCCGGAGATCACCGGGCTCACAGAGAACGGCAGGTCGATCAGCGTGATCAGGAAAGTCTTGCCGGGGAAATCGAATTTTGCGATCGCCCAGGCCGCGACGAGGCCGAAGACGAGGTTGAGGCCGACCGAGATCGCCGCGACCAGCAGCGTCAGCCTGATCGCAGCCAGCGCTTCCGGCTCGGCGAGTGCGGCCAAATAGGCGAGGATGCCCTTGGAGAAGGCGTGCGCGAACACGACCACCAGTGGCAGCACGACGAAGACGGTGAGAAAGGTCACCGCCAGCGCAATGATAACGATGCGCACCGCGCGCGGCTCGGTGCGGAGATTGTCGCGCGCTGCCGCCGCACGCGCCTTGGCGTCGGAGACCGAGAGCGAAACGGAGTCGGCAATCTGCATCGCCATGGTCCGCCCTCAACGCGCCGGTACCCGGCTCTGCGCCCAGCGCTGGAGTCGGTTGACGGCTAAGATGACGACAAAGGACACGACGAGCATGACCACCGCGATGGCGGTCGCGTCGGCATAGCGGAACTCCGACAGGCGGATCACGATGAGCAGCGGCGCGATCTCGGACACGTTGGGCAGATTGCCGGCGATGAAGATCACCGAGCCGTATTCGCCGACCGCGCGGGCGAAAGCGAGCGCGAGCCCGGTGAGCAGAGCCGGCGCCAGCGAGGGCAGGATCACACGGGTGATGGTCTGCCAGCGGTTGGCGCCCAGGCTGCCCGCGGCCTCCTCGATCTCGGGATCGAGATCCTGCAGCACCGGCTGCACCGTGCGCACCACGAAAGGAATGCCGATGAAGATCATGGCGACGAAGATGCCGACCGGCGTGAACGCCACCTTGATGCCGAGCGCCGCGAGCGGCGCGCCCAGCCAGCCCTTTTCGGCGAACAGCGCGGTCAACGCGACGCCCGCGACCGCCGTCGGCAGCGCGAAGGGCACGTCGACGATGGCGTCGAACAGCCGGCGACCGGGAAAGCGGTAGCGCACCAAGGCCCAGACGATGATGCTGCCCATGACGAGATTGATGCAGGCCGCCGCGAAGGCGAGGCCGAAGGAGACGCGCAGGGCATTCAAGGTGCGGCGGCTGGAGAGGATATTCCAGAACTGTTCGGGACTGAGCTCGAGCGACTTCAGGAACAGCCCGGCGAGTGGAATGAGGATCATGACGGACAGCCAGGACAGCGTCAGCCCCATCGTGAGACCGAAGCCCGGCAACGTCCGGCGTCGTGCTGCGATTGCGCTCACCAGGCCCCCTGCTAAAGCGTCCTAAGACAGCTCCCGATCAGTTCTTGTAGATCAGGTCAAAGATACCGCCGTCGGCGAAGTGCTCCTTCTGCGCCTTGGTCCAACCACCGAAAACGTCGTCGATCGTAAATAGTTCGACCTTGGCGAAGGCGTTTTCGTACTTCTTGGCGATCTCGGCATCGCGCGGACGGTAGAAATTACGCGCGGCGATCTCCTGACCTTCCTTCGTGTACCAATATTGCAGGTAGGCGTCGGCCGCGTTGCGCGTGCCCTTCCTGTCGGCCACCTTGTCGACGATCGCGACCGGCGGCTCGGCGAGGATCGATTGCGGCGGCGCCACGATCTCGAACTTGCTGGCGCCGAACTCCTTCAGCGCGAGGAACGCCTCGTTCTCCCAGGCGAGCAGGACGTCGCCGACGCCGCGCTCGACGAAGGTCACGGTAGCGCCGCGCGCGCCGGTATCCAGAACCGGCACCTGCTGGTAGAGCTTTCCGATGAAATCCTTGGCCTTGTCGGCTGAGCCGTATTTCTTCTGTGCGAAACCCCAGGCCGCAAGATAATTCCAGCGCGCGCCGCCCGACGTCTTCGGGTTGGGCGTGATCACGGCAACGCCGGGCTTGAGCAGGTCGTCCCAGTCCTTGACGGCCTTGGGATTGCCCTTGCGCACCAGGAACACGATGGTGGAGGTATAGGGTGACGAGTTCTGCGGCAATCGCTTCTGCCAGTCCGCCGCCGTGAGGCCCTTGGCCGCGATCGCGTCGATGTCGTAGGCGAGCGCGAGCGTCACCACGTCGGCCTGCAATCCGTCGATCACGCTACGCGCCTGCGAGCCGCTGCCGCCATGCGACTGCTTGATCTCGACGCTCCTGCCGGTCTCCTTCTGATAGGCATTCGCAAATGCCTTATTGAACTCGGCATAGAGCTCGCGCGTCGGGTCGTACGACACGTTCAAGAGGTTGATGTCAGCGGCGAGAGCCGAGCTTGCCAAGAAAACCGTCAAGACGAGGCCTGCAGCGAGCGGAACGATACGGCGCATCATGTCCATCTCCATTCACTTCACTGACGCCGGTGTCAGCGAAGGCAGGCGAAACTCGCGGCGAAACGCGCTTAAGTCAACGAAACCGGATTTTCTTGTTCGCAGCGTGGCAACGTAGCTGTGCTACGAGGTCTTCATCGTATGGATGCCGCATTCTGTCTTGGCTCGGCCGCGCCAGCGACCGGCGCGTTCATCCTCGCCTTCGGCCGTCCTGCTCGTGCAAGGCATACACCCAACTGACCGGAAACCGGAGGCGACCAAGGGGTGACGCGGCAATTTGGCGCGGACGAAAATTGCCTCGAGTTCCTCGCGCGAGACGTTGGCGAAGGGATTGAACTTCAACCGCGCACCATCGTCCTCGACGACCGGAATATCGGTGCGCGCATTGCCCTGGAAGCGCTTGCGGCCGTTGAGCCAGGCATCAAAGGGCTTCAGCGCGCGCGCCAGCGGCTCCACCTTACGGATGCGGCAACAGGCGTCGGGATCGGAGAACCAGAGCTCGCGCTCGGGATCCTCGCGCGACAGGCTCTCCTCGGCCGGCTTGATCGAGCGGACATCCTTCAGACCCAGCGTCGCGATCAGCGTGTCGCGATAGGCGAGCGTCTCCTCGAACAGCCAGCCGGTATCGAGGAAGATCACGGGGATGGCCGGATCGACATCCGCCATCACCTTCAGCAGCGTCGCCGATTCCGTACCGAAGGACGACACCAGCGCCAGCTTCTCGCGCCCGACCGTCTTCAGCGCCGCAGTGATGATCTCCGCAGGCGAGGCATCGCGCAAGGCGCGATCGAGCTCCTCCGCGGAAGGCGGCGCAGAGACGGAGA
Organism: Bradyrhizobium nanningense; assembly: GCF_004114535.1. Taxonomy (GTDB): domain Bacteria; phylum Pseudomonadota; class Alphaproteobacteria; order Rhizobiales; family Xanthobacteraceae; genus Bradyrhizobium; species Bradyrhizobium nanningense. The sequence continues at coordinate 240,412 of NZ_LBJC01000014.1, read as the reverse complement.
CCGGAGCGAGCTGAGACGGAACGACGTTCACGTGCCGACACCCTCGGAGTGACGCAACTGCATGCGCCGGTGCAAAGCCGTGATGCGGCCGTCGCCGGTCGGCTGGTAGAACACCGAATAGCGCTTTGCAGTCTGCATGAAGGCTTCCGCGTCGGCCTGCTTCTTGACGTCGAACGAATCGAAGCCGGCGCGCAGCATGAACACGAACTGGTCACGCAACACCTGGCCGGTGGCGCGCAATTCGCCGCGATAATTGTAGCGCTCGCGCAGCAGGCGAGCCTGGCTGTAGGCACGGCCGTCGCGGAAGGTCGGGAATACCAGCGCGACCGTCGCAATCTTGCCGAGATACGGCACGAGCTCGGCGATGTCGCGGTTGTTGGGCCAGATCACGCCGACCTTGCCCGAACGGTTGAGCAGCGTGTCCGCCTCGCCCAGGAAGCGTTCGGCCGGCACCAGGACGTCGCCGCCCTCGGGCAGCGGCGTGTCGACGGCGAGCTTGACGAAGCTGTCGCCCGTGATCTTTCCGCCGTTAACGAGTGGCATAGACGCGCTCCTTGAAGGGTTCGACGCCGAGGCGCTTCACGGTGTCCATGAACAGCTCTTCGGGCCGCTCGCGCAGCGCCAGATAGGCTTCCACGATGTCCTCGATGACGTCGGCGACCTCGTCGAACTTCACGCCCGGCCCGATCAGGGTGCCGAGCGCGGCGTTCTCGTCGGCTCGGCCGCCGATGGTGATCTGGTAGATCTCCTCGCCGTTCTTCTCGACGCCGAGAATGCCGATATGGCCGACGTGGTGATGGCCGCAGGCGTTGATGCAGCCGGAGATGTTGATGTGGAGCCGGCCGATCAAATTGGCGAGCTCGTGATTGGCGAAGCGCCGCGTCAATTCCTGCGCGATCGGGATCGAGCGCGCATTCGCCAGCGAGCAATAATCGAGCCCGGGGCAGGCGATGATGTCGCTGATCAGATTGACGTTCGGGGTTGCGAGGCCGAGCTTGTCGAGCGCCCTCCAAAGCGCCGGCAGGTCGCGCTTGGCGACATGCGGCAGCGCCAGGTTCTGCTCGTGGCCGACGCGAATCTCGCCGAAGGAATATTTGTCGGCGAGATCGGCCAGCGCATCCATCTGCTCTGCGGTGGCATCGCCCGGAGGCCCGCCGGTGGGCTTCAGCGAGATCGTGACGATCGAATAGCCCTGCACCTTGTGCGGGGCCACCGAGTTCTTGCGCCACGCCTCGAAATCCGGATCGGCCGCGGCCTGGCGCAACTCGTCCGGCATGTGCGGCAGCTTCTCGTAAGGAGGATAGGTGAAACGCGAGCGGATGTCCTCGATCACCTCGTCGTCGATCTGAAGCGAGGAATTGCGGATATGCTGCCACTCGTCCTCGACCTCGCGCGAGAATTTCTCGATGCCGAGCTCGTGCACCAGGATCTTGATGCGCGCCTTGTAGATGTTGTCGCGGCGGCCGTACTGGTTGTAGACGCGCAGGATCGCCTCGATGTAGCTGAGGATGTCGCGGCCATGCACGAAGTGCTTGATGGTCTTGGCGATGAACGGCGTGCGGCCGAGACCGCCGCCAACCAGCACCTCGAAGCCGGTCTCGCCCTTCTCGTTCTGGATCAGGCGGAGGCCGATGTCGTGGATCTTGATCGCGGCGCGGTCATGGTCCGACGCGGTGATCGCGATCTTGAACTTACGTGGCAGGAACGAGAATTCCGGATGCAGCGTGGTGTGCTGGCGGATCAGCTCCGACCAGATTCGCGGATCCTCGATCTCGCCGGGCGCGACGCCGGCCCACTGGTCCGAGGTGACGTTACGCATGTTGTTGCCGGAGGTCTGCATCGCATGGATGCCGACCTTGGCAAGATCTTCCAGCGCGTCCGGCAGTTCGGCGAGCTTGATCCAGTTGAACTGGATGTTCTGCCGCGTGGTGAAGTGGCCGTAGCCGCGGTCGTATTTGCGCGCGACATGGGCGAGCGCCCGCAGCTGGTTCGTCGCCAGCGTGCCGTAGGGGATCGCGACGCGGAACATGTAGGCGTGCAATTGCAGATAGACGCCGTTCTGCAGGCGCAGCATCTTGAACTCGTCCTCGGTGAGCTCGCCGGAGAGGCGCCGCTTCACCTGGTCGCGGAACTCCGAGACGCGCTCGTTGACGAGCGTGCGGTCGATTTCGTCGTAAGCATACATAAGAAGATGCCTTAAGCCTGAGCCGACTGTCCGATGGTCACACCGGTGCGGCGGATCTGTTCGCGCAGATTGCCGGGTTCGATCCCGCCGTCCGATCCGACCTGCACCGGGGCGATATAGGGTCCGATCGCGCCGACGTCATCGGCGACGGACTCCGCAAGCAACGCCTTGGCCTCGTCGGAGTTGCGCACGATCGCGGCTTCCGAGAGGTCCGCGGACCAGCTCTTGGCGGCGGTGCGGTAAACCACGATGCCGTCCCAGGTGCGGTTGGCGGTCACGACCGAGGGGCCGGCGATCTTGATCTTCTTCTGTTCGAGCGGGGAGGTCATTCGGCTGCATCCAATAGGTCAGAGATGATTTGGTTGGGTGTCTGGCGGCGAAGCGAACCGGTATGACGGACCACGTCGCCGATGATGAGAATGGCGGGACCGCCATCAGCCCGCCGTGCGAGCTCGGGGAGGTCTCGAAGCGTGCCGATCGCGCCCTGTGCATCGGGACGCGTGACGCGGGCGAACACACCGACCGGCGTCTCCGGCGAACGGCCGGCGGCGAGCAGGCCCGTGCGCACGGCAGGTGCAGCGGACACGCCCATGTAGACGACGATGGTCATCTTGGTGTCGGTCAACGTCGACCAGTCCGCGGCTTCCGCGTCGCGCGCCTTGTGTGCGGTGAGGAAGGTGATGCGGGTCGCCTCGTGACGGTAGGTGAGCGGCACCTCGAAATCGGCGGCACCGCCGAGGCCTGCGGTGATGCCGGGAATGATCGAATAGGCGACACCGGCGGCGCGCAGCGCTTCAATCTCTTCGCCGCCACGCCCGAACACGAAGGGATCGCCGCCCTTCAGCCGCACCACCCGCTGGCCGGCTTGCGCGGCCTCGATCATGCGCTGGTTGATGGCGTCCTGGCCGATGCCGGGCCTGCCGACGCGGCGGCCGACGGCAACGCGCGTGGTGTCGCGGCGGATGCGGTCGAGAATTTCGCCCGAGACCTGCTCGTCATGGAAGACGATGTCGGCGTCCTGCAATGCGCGCAGTGCCTTGATGGTGAGCAAGTCTGGATCGCCGGGGCCGGCGCCAACCAGCGCCACCGAACCTTCTGGCTTGTCGGCACGCGCAAATTCGGAGGGATCGGCAATCGCCTTCAGCGCGACGTCCGCCTCGCTCTTGCGACCGGCGAGCACGGCGGCACCGATCGGACCGTCGATCACCCGCTCCCAGAAGCGGCGGCGCAGCGGAAACTCGGCGATGCGCTCGTTGATGGATTTGCGGAAGCCGCCGATGAACTCGGCGAGTTCGCCGATGCGCGCCGGAAGCAGCGCCTCGATCTTCTCACGCACGCGGCGCGCCACCACCGGCGATGTCCCGCCAGTGCCGATCGCGACCACGACATCGCCGCGGTCGACGATCGCCGGAAAGATGAAGCTCGAATGATCGAGATCGTCCATGACGTTGACGGGCAGGCCGAGCGCCTTGGCGCGAACCGACATCGCCACGCCGATATCGCCTGCGCCTGCGCAGACGACGGCGATGACGCCCGAGAGATCGGCGGCGAGCGGATCGCCCGTTAGGATTTCGATGCGCGCCGCGTCTTCCGCGCTAAGGCCGAGATGATGATTGCCGTCGATCGCATGCACGCGGATGCGCGCGCCGGCGGAGGCGAGCACGCGCAGCTTAGCGCGCAAGAACTCGCCCATGCCGATGAGAACCACCGGCCCGGCCTTGAGATCGAGGAACATCGGCAAGAACCGCATACGATACTCGCTTCCCCCACATCGGGGTTGACTGGAATTATTTTCTATATATGTGTCGTTTCAAGCGCGCAAAGAGAAAATTTTTTCTTCTCCTTGGCTTCGCGACTATAGAATTTTCGCCTCCAAACGCAAAGTGGCAGAGATGCATCTTCTCAAGGACGATTCCGCTTCTGTCGGAATGAGCAGCAAAGCCCCCGTCGCACGCGCGGGCTCGCAAGAATTTTCTGTCGATGTTGCGCCGAGCATGGACCATCTCGACCAGCTCGAGGCGCAGAGCATCTACATCTTCCGTGAGGCCTTCGCGCGGCTGAAGAAGATCGCGCTGCTGTGGTCGCTCGGCAAGGACTCCAACGTCATGATCTGGCTGGCGCGAAAAGCCTTCTTCGGCAAGATGCCGTTCCCGGCCCTTCATGTCGACACCGGCAAGAAGTTTCCCGAGATGTACCGCTTCCGCGATCACTACGGAAAAGAGTGGGATCTCGATCTGCGCGTCGAGCCCTGCCCGCCCATCGATGCCGTCGATCCGACGCTGCCGCCGGCCGCTCGCTCCGCAGCGCGCAAGACCGAAGGCCTCAAGATGGCGCTCGGCAAATATGGCTTCGACGGCCTGATCGCCGGCATCCGCCGCGACGAGGAAGCGACCCGCGCCAAGGAGCGCGTGTTCTCGCCGCGTGGCCTCGAGGGCAATTGGGACGTGCGCGACCAGCCGCCGGAGTTCTGGGACCATTTCAACGCCTCGCCGCCGCAAGGCGCGCATTTGCGCATCCACCCGATCCTGCACTGGACCGAGGCCGATATCTGGGCCTACACCAAGCGCGAGAACATCCCGATCATCCCGCTCTATCTGTCGCAAAACGGCAAGCGCTACCGCTCGCTGGGCGATCAGGACATTACCAATCCCGTGAATTCGGCGGCGTCCAATATCGACGAGATCCTGATCGAGCTCGAGCAAACCAAGATACCGGAGCGCGCGGGGCGCGCGCTCGACCACGAGACCGAGGACGCCTTCGAGCGCCTGCGCGTCGCCGGCTATCTCTGATCTCAAGGACGCGAGCGCGATATGAACATGATTGTCACCCCAACCTCGCCCGCCACGCCGAACGGCACCACCCGTCCGCAAGTGCGCATCGTCATCGTCGGCCACGTCGACCACGGCAAGTCGACGCTGGTCGGCCGCCTCTTGCACGAGACCGGCAGCCTGCCCGACGGCAAGCTCGACATGCTGAAAGCCGTCAGCGCACGGCGCGGCATGCCGTTCGAATGGTCGTTCCTGCTCGACGCGCTGCAGACCGAGCGCGACCAGGGCATCACCATCGACACCACGCAGATCCGCTTCCGCACCAATTCGCGCGATATCGTCCTGATCGACGCGCCCGGCCACGCCGAATTCCTGCGCAACATGATCACTGGCGCCTCGCAGGCCGACGGCGCGGTGCTGATCATCGACGCGCTCGAAGGCGTGCGCGACCAGACCCGGCGGCACGGCTATCTCTTGCATCTGCTCGGCGTGAAGCAGGTCGCGGTCGTCGTCAACAAGATGGACCGCGTCGACTTTTCCGCCGATCGTTTCAAGGCGATCAGCGACGAGATTTCCGCGCATCTGAATGGCCTCGGCGTGAAGCCCACGGCCGTGATCCCGATTTCCGCCCGCGACGGCGACGGCGTCGCCGAGCACACCGATCGGATCGGCTGGTACAAGGGACCGACCGTGGTCGAAGCGCTGGACAGGCTCGAGCCGGCGCGGCCGCTGGAGGCGCTGGCGCTGCGCCTGCCGGTGCAGGCGATCTACAAGTTCGACGACCGCCGCATCGTGGCGGGCCGCATCGAATCCGGCAGCCTCAAGGCCGGCGACGAGATCGTGATCATGCCGGCCGGCAAGATCGCCAGGATCAAGACGGTCGAGAGCTGGCCGGTGACGCCGGTCACCGGCCGGCAAGGCGCCGGCCGTTCGGTCGGCATCACGCTCGACCGCGAATTGTTCATCGAGCGCGGCGACATCGTCGCGCATGCGAGCACAGCTCCACGCGAAACGCGCCGGCTGCGCGCGCGGATTTTCTGGCTGCACGACAAGCCGCTCGCCAGGGGCGACCAGCTGCTGGTGCGTTGCGGGCCGAAGGAAAGCCGCGCCACCGTGGTCGCCATCGAGAAGGCGGTCGATCCGGGCGAGCTCTCGAGCAGCGAGAACAAGGCGATCGGCCGCAACCATGTCGGCGAGATCGATATTTCTCTTTCAAATTCGATTGCTACCGATCCCTACACCGAGAACCCGCGGACCGGCCGTCTCGTGATCGAGATCTCCGGACGCATTGCCGGCGGCGGCCTGGTGCTGTCGGTCGATGCCGGCCAGCGCGCCGTGCCCGTCGATATCGTACCGGTGGAATCGGCCCTGCGTCCCGACGAACGCTCCGCGCGCTATCAGCACAATGGTGCCGTGGTCTGGCTCACCGGCCTGCCGGCGTCCGGCAAATCGACGCTCGCCAAGGCATTGGAACGGCGGCTGTTCAGCAATGGCGGCTCGCCGATCCTGCTCGACGGCGACACGCTGCGCGCAGGTCTCAACAGCGATCTCGGGTTCTCTGCCGCGGACCGCAGCGAGAACATCCGCCGCCTCGCGGAAGTCGCGACGCATCTGGCGCGTAACGGCCACATCGCCATCGTCGCCGCCGTCTCCCCGGCCCGCGAGGATCGCGCGACCGCGCGCCGCATCGCCGACACCGTCTTCCGCGAGATCCACGTCGCGACGCCTGCCGAAGTGTGCGAGGAGCGCGATCCCAAGGGCCATTACAAGAAAGCGCGCGCCGGCGCGCTGGCCTCGTTCACGGGGATCGGCAACGACTACGAGGCGCCGCAAGCGGCCGAGCTCGTGATCGACACCTCGACACGAACTGTTACCGAGGCCGCCGATGAGATCGAGCAGATGCTGAAGACAACGGGCGTGCTGTTCGACGAGGCCGTGGACCTCGCCGCGAATATTTGAGGGGCGCGCTCCGCTTTGGGAGCACACTTCGCGCCACATCAATGGTGTCGTCCTGGCGAAAGCCGGGACCATACCGCGTGATCTATCGACTACGAGCGGTCGAAGTACCGGACGTCGGTCCTCCGCCAAACTCCTCCCTGGGGTAATGGGTCCTGGCTTTCGCCAGGACGACCCGGGATTGAGATCGCGCTTATTGCATTGGCAGAGGACGCCAAGGGCGCGTTCCGAATACCGCCCGCCCCACCCAATCTTGACATTTTGACAAGCCCCCGGGGGTCTTCTCACCGCCCCGGTTTTGGGGCTAATAGGGCCCGAAAGCTGCCCCCTGTGGGCGCATTTTGCTGCTGTCGGGTCAAAAGCAGCCAAAAACAGCCATTTCCAACAAGAAAGCCCATCATGAAACGCGTCGACGCCCACGGATTGAAGATCGCCCCTGTCCTGTTTGATTTCATCGCCAAGGAAGCGACCCCGAAAACAGGGATTGCGCCGGATGCGTTCTGGGCCGGGCTTGCCGCCATCATCCAGGATCTGGGGCCGAAGAACCGCGCATTGCTGGCGGTGCGCGACACCCTGCAGGCCAAGATCGACGACTGGCACCGTGCCAACAAGGGCAAGGCGTTCGACCTCAATGCCTATACCGCCTTCCTGAAGGAGATCGGCTACCTCGTCCCGGAGCCGGCGACGCAGAAGGTCGAGACCGCCAATGTGGACGAGGAGATCGGCAAGATCTGCGGCCCGCAGCTCGTGGTCCCCCTTACCAATGCGCGCTATGCGCTCAACGCCGCGAACGCGCGCTGGGGCTCGCTCTATGATGCCTTCTACGGCACCGACGCAATCCCGCACGACGCTGCCGAGAGCGGCAAGGGCTACAACAAGGCGCGCGGCGACAAGGTGATCGCCAAGGCCAAGGCGTTCCTCGATACCGCCGTGCCGCTCGCCACCGGCAGCCACACCGACGTCACCGCCTACAGCGTCGTCGCGGGGCAGCTTGCAGTGAAGCTCAAGAGCGGCAACGCCACCGCACTGAAGAACGCGGCGCAGTTCGCCGGTTTCCAGGGCGATGCGGCTTCTCCGAGCGCGGTGTTGCTCGTCAACAACGGCCTGCATGTCGAGGTCAAGATCGACCGCAGCAGTGCGATCGGCAAGGACGATCCGGCCGGTGTCGCCGACATGATCATGGAGTCCGCGGTCTCCACCATCCTCGACATGGAGGACTCGGTCGCCGCAGTCGATGCCGAGGACAAGGTGCTGGTCTACCGCAACACGCTGGGCCTGATGAACGGCACGCTGTCCGCCGATTTCGAGAAGGGCGGCAAGACGCTGACGCGCTCGCTCAACGCTGACCGCAGCTACAAGACGCCCGACGGCAAGGGCGAGCTCAAGCTGCACGGCCGCAGCCTGCTGTTGATGCGCAATTGCGGTCACCACATGTTCACCGACGCGGTGCTGGACGAGAAGGGCGAGGAGATTCCGGAAGGCCTGCTGGATGCCGCCGTCTCCGGACTGCTCGCCATCCACGACCTCAAGGGCAATTCCAAGGTCAAGAACAGCCGCACCGGCTCGGCCTATATCGTCAAGCCGAAGATGCACGGCCCGGACGAGGTGTCGCTCACTTGCGAGATCTTCGACCGCGTCGAGAAGATGCTGGGCCTGCCGGAGAACACGCTCAAGGTCGGCATCATGGATGAGGAGCGGCGCACCACCGTCAACCTCAAGGCCTGCATCCAGCGCGCCTCCAAGCGCATCATGTTCATCAACACCGGCTTCCTCGACCGCACCGGCGACGAGATCCACACCTCGATGGAAGCGGGCCCGATGATCCGCAAGAACGAGATGAAGGCGCAGGCCTGGATCAAGGCCTACGAGGACTGGAACGTCGACATGGGCCTGACCTGTGGCCTGCCCGGCCATGCCCAGATCGGCAAGGGCATGTGGGCCGCGCCCGACAAGATGGCGGACATGCTGGCGCAGAAGCTTGGTCATCCGCAGGCCGGTGCCACCACCGCCTGGGTGCCCTCGCCGACCGCCGCGACGCTGCATGCGCTGCACTACCACCAGGTCAACGTGATCGCGCGGCAAGAGGAGCTCACCAAGGGCGGGCCGCGCGCAAAGCTCTCGGACATCCTCACCATTCCGGTGTCGAAGTCGAACTGGGCACCTGACGACGTCAAGCAGGAGATCGACAACAACTGCCAAGGCATCCTCGGCTATGTCGTGCGCTGGATCGATCAGGGCGTCGGCTGCTCCAAGGTCCCCGACATCCACGATGTCGGCCTGATGGAGGATCGCGCGACCTTGCGCATCTCCAGCCAGCACCTCGCCAACTGGCTGCACCAGGGCGTCATCACCGAGGCGCAGGTGATGGAATCGCTGAAGCGCATGGCGGTTGTCGTCGACAAGCAAAATGCGGGCGATCCGATCTACAGGCCCATGGCACCCGCCTTCGACGGCGTCGCTTTCAAGGCCGCATGCGACCTCATCTTTAGGGGGCGCGAGCAGCCAAACGGCTACACCGAATACATCCTCACCGCGCGCCGCCGCGAAGCCAAGACTCTGGGATAAAAGGGCTCTGGGATAAAAAGGCGCTCGGCTGAGCCAAGGCACAGAAACGTCAAAAGCCCCGGCCACGCCGGGGCTTTTTCGTTGGGCGAAACGCCGCGGCGCGCCGCGGAACAGGCTGCGCGGCGCTCGCGTTGTCGGGCCATCAACCCACGGGAGATGGTCATGGACTGGAATCGGATCGAAGGAAACTGGAAACAGTTCAAGGGCTCGGCCAAGGAAAAATGGGGCAAGCTCACTGACGACGACCTCAAATTGATCGAGGGGCGCCGCGAGCAGCTCGAGGGCCGGCTCCAGGAACGCTACGGCAAGGCCAAGGACCAGGTTCGTCAGGACGTCGACGACTGGCTGAAATCGCTGCACTGAAGCGCGCGAACGAAGCCCCGGCGAAGGCCGGGGCTTTTTGTTGCAGCCCCCCGGATGAGCGCAGCGACATCCGGGACCTCTTTGCGGCATCCCGGATATCGCTTCGCTTATCCGGGCTACGATACCTTCGCTAGAACACCGCGAGATATTTCAACAACGACACGATGCCGATGATGATGACGATCACGCGTGCGATCTGCTTGGCGCGACCGTCCATCGGCAGCATGTTGATGAGATAAAGTACGAGAATGACGACGAGAAAAGTGACGAGCACGCCCACCAACATCGCGAGACCCCCTTCAGGCAAATTGCGATTATTGTCCTAACGCCTGTCTCTCGCGCCGGTTCCATTCTGGCAACCCATTGCAACTACTAATATAATGCGATCGGCCGACCTGCCCGCGGGCGCCGAAATGACTTTCGGCCTCGATCAAGGACATCAGCCAGCAGGCCTCCCATGCGGCGCAGGCATCGCCGGCCGCGCCGCCAGTCAGGCGCGCGCGACCGAGGATACCGTGCGCAGCCGGCCGGTAATTTTACGGCAGGAACACTGCCTAAGTTTTTACTCTTTTCGGGCCAAATGCGCTTCACGCGCTCGCCACCGGCGGGCGCGTCTGCTGCGTGCATCCCTTGGTCTTTCGAACTTCGTGGGACTGCCGTTCAGGACCACGAACTCGAAATGCTCACCCCAAGGTATCCGATGCTCAATCGCTTGACCGTATCCACGCTGCTGAAGGCGGTGATCCTCTCCACCGCACTGATCGTCGTCATCGGCTTCTCGATCAGCGCCTGGAGCTCATGGGGCCGGCTTGCGCAGGCCAACCGGATCGTCGCGGTTTCTGCCGCCTCGACCGAAGTGTTCAAAGCGATGGCCAACATTCGGGCCGACCGCTCGACCAGCAACCGCCAGCTCACCTCCGATGTCGCGTTGGACAAGGACATCGAGAAGTACATCCGCGAGCTTCGTGGCGCCCTGATGCCGGCGCTGGCCCGCACGCTCGAGATCCTGCCCACGACCGACCTCGCGCAGCGCGAGGCGTTCCTCGCCGACTTGGGCACGCTGAACAAGACGCTGCTGGCGGCACAGGCCGAGTTCTGGACCGAGGTCGTCAAGCCCAAGGCGGAGCGCCGCGCAGGCCTCGCCAAGGAATATGTCGCGACGGAAGATGCGCTGATGACGCAGCTCGAAAAGCTGTCGGGCGCGCTCGCCGCCAGCGTCAATCACCAGGACGCGACCATCGATCAGCTCCTGACCATCAAGCAGATGGCTTGGCTGCTGCGTAACACCGCCGGCGAATCCTCGCAGATCGTCGGCAATGCCCTCAACGCCGGCAAGATCGCTCCCGAGGTGCAGCTCACCTACACCAAGCTGGTCGGCGGGACCGACACCGCCTGGACCGCGATCGAGCTGGCCGCCTCCGGCATGCCATTGCCGCCGGCGCTGGCGGCTGCGATGACCGAAACCAAGTCGACCTATTTCGATCCGCAATACGCCGCCACGCGCGACGGCGTCATCACGACGGTCGCCAAGGGCGAGAAGCCGTCGATGACCGCCAACCAGTGGAGCCCCTATTCGGTGCCCCGCATGATGACCGCGGTGAGGCTCGCCGACGCGGCCCTGCAGGCCGCCAAAGACCACTCCGCGTCGCAGCGGGCGACCGCGGTGCAGTCGCTGATCGTCAATACCGCCCTCCTCGTCGCCGCGATCGTCCTGACCGGCGCTGCCATGCTGGCGGTCAGCCGCCGCGTGATCACGCCGCTGCACCGGATCCGCGACGCCATGCTCGAAGTCGCCGGCGGCAATCTTGCCGTCGACAGCGGCTATCTCGAACGCCGTGACGAGATCGGCTCGCTCGCCGGGGCGCTGGAGACCTTCAAGCAGCAGGCCATCGACAAGCTCAAGATCGAAGAACAGGAGCGCGAGCGCAACGCCGGTGCCGCCGCGCGCCAGCGCGCGATGGAGGCCTATGTCGGCGAGTTCGAGGGCGTGGTGCGCAAGTCGCTAGGCGAGTTGAGCGAGGCTTCCGGCGAAATGCGCAAGACCTCGGGCGACCTGTCCGCGGTATCACGCCAGACCAATGAACGCGTCGAGATCGCAGGCAAGGCCTCGCACGAGGCCTCGAGCAGCGTCGAGAGCGTTGCGGCGGCCGCCGAGGAGCTCTCGGCCTCGATCAACGACATCAGCCAGCAGGCCGCCCATGCGGCAGGCATCGCCAGCCGGGCCGTCAATCAGGCGCGCGAAACCGACAGCACCGTGCAAGGGCTGGCGCAGTCGGCGGGACGCATCGGCGAGGTCGTCGGTCTGATCAACACCATCGCGGCACAGACCAATTTGCTGGCCCTGAATGCCACGATCGAGGCTGCACGCGCCGGTGAAGCCGGACGCGGGTTTGCGGTCGTCGCCTCCGAGGTGAAGTCGTTGGCGAGCCAGACCGCCAAGGCAACCGAGGAGATCTCCGGGCAGATCGCCGACATCCAGAAGGTCGCAGGCGACGCCATCAATGCGATCCAGGCGATCGGTGGCATCATCGGCGAGGTCAACGAAGTCGCCACCGCGATTGCCGCCGCCGTGCAGGAGCAGGGCGCGGCGACCCAGGAGATCACCCGCAGCACGCAATATGCGGCGCAGGGCACCAAGAACGTCTCGGACAACATCGCCGGCGTGAAGGCCGACGCCGATACCGCCGCCGGCGCCGCGGACAACGTCAAGCAGGCCTCCGAGACGCTGGAAACCCAGAGCCGGCAGCTCGGCCAAGAGGTCAGCGACTTCCTGGGCAAGATCCGCGCGGCGTAAGACCGGGAGTCAGGTTTCGGCGCGTGCCACAATCTCCCGTCTCATTCCCGCGAACTCAGGAGATCCATAACCCCAGGGAGTGGTTTGGCGCGAGTTGGTCAATCCGAATCTTCGCCAAATATCTCCCTGTGGCTATGGGTCCCGGATCAGCGCTCGCTCCGCTCTCTTGTCCGGGACGACAGTGAGAGTGAGGCGCAAGCATCGCACCACACAAGATGTCGCCTCGGCTTTCGCGGAGCCGGCGCCACCCCTACTCCTTCGCCACCACGGGCACCTGGCGGAATTTGGCGCGCACCGACTCCGGCAACGGCGAAAAGTTCATCGCGACGCCGCGGCGATCGCTGGCGTTGCGGCTGGCGACCACGAGCCCGTCGGCGCCGGCGACGATGTCACCCTTCCGTAAGGTAGGATCGTCCTCGACCTTGACCTGCGCCAGCCCGACCGGGTCCTTGCCGTTGCAGGTGCAGCCCGCGACGATCTCGTTGCGATAGCGGAACGCATTCGGCAGGTCGGAATAGGACTTTCCATTCTCTGTCGTGGAATCATCGATATTGCTGCCATAGACCAGCGACGTCTCGGACGCCGGACAGAAGCTCTTGCAAGATTGCGCCTTGCTCTCGGCATCATTGCCTTGCGCCGGGAAGTAGCGGCCATCGCAGCTGCGCACGCAATAGGCCGCGCCGCCACCATAGGCGGCTCGCTGCCGCGGCGCGTCGTAACGCGGCATGTCATCGTTGGGGAAAGGCATCCGGATCTCCGGCGGCGACCGCATCCGGAAGCCGCCGAACAGGGCCGAGAAGAAGTCTTCCGCACGCGCCGACGGCGTCGGCGCTAGACCGAGGACGGCAACGGCGAGCATTGCCGCTACGCCAACGGCCAGTTTGCGGATCGCGCGTTTACTCATGTGACCTCACTGAACTCCTAGTTCACCGACGACGCCGAAATATTCAGCGCCTGCCGCCCCGAGGGCATTGCCGTCACGGCCGGGCGCTTGCGCACGGCGTCGCCGCCCTTGGCCATCAACGGCGCGTTCTTCGGCAGCACCAGGACCTTGGTACCGACATTGACGCGGCCGAACAGGTCGATGACGTCCTCGTTGGTCATGCGGATGCAGCCGGAGGAGACGAATTTTCCGATCGTGGAGGGATCGTTGGTGCCGTGTATCCGGTATTCGCTGGAGCCGAGATACATCGCACGCGCGCCGAGCGGGTTGCCGGGACCGCCGGCGACGAAGCGCGGCAAATAGGGCTGACGCGCGATCATCTCGGCCGGCGGATGCCAATCCGGCCACTCCGCCTTGCGGCTGACGCTCTGCACGCCGGACCAGGTAAAACCTTCGCGGCCGACGCCGACGCCATAGCGGATCGCACGGCCGTTGCCGAGCACGTAGTAGAGATAGGTGTTGTTGGTATCGATCACGATGGTGCCGGCCGGCTCGCTGCGGTCGAAGCCGACGATTTGCTTGCGCAGGCGATCGGGCAGCTGGGCATCCTCGTCGGCCGCCTGCGGCGCCTCGTTCACGTAGCCCTGCGAGTAACCTTGGTCCGGCGAGTACGACTGCGGCTGCATCGACGTATAACCGAAGGTCTGCGCACTCGCGCCGCCGAACGGCACCCCAAGCAGAACGGTTGCGAAGGCGAATGCGGTGACGGCGCGCGGCGAAAAGCTGCGACGGACTGCAGAGAACTTTGTCATGTGCTGCCCCGTGAGATGTGTGCATCAGGGTGATGCGCTTTCCCATGAACTCCGCGGGGGCGACCCAGGTTCCGGCGCAGCGCGCGGCATCCTTGTCACAGTCAAGCGAGCGCCTCTTCACGAAGCCGCGATGGAACCGCGGCGGGTCTGGCGCATTATCCGTCACCAATGGGCGCGCGGTGCGAAGCTTCCGTGCGGGAGAGAGATTGTGCGCGTCCTTCCGAGTGAAAGTTTGATTCCCGGCAACAGCGCAGGCGACCCGCTTCCCGACAGCCGTGTCGAGCTGCCGCCGGTGATCCGCCGCACCGAGTTCGTTGCCTTCGCGCTCGCAGGCCTGCTGCTGATTGCCGTCGTTACCGTGCTCTACGTCGGAAGGGCATTCTTCCTGCCTGTAGTGATGGCCTTTGTCGTCGGCACCATGCTGTCGCCCGCGGCGGGCTTCCTGGAGCGGTACAAGGTCCCGCGCGCGGTCGGTGCCGTTCTGATCGTGGTTGCCGGGACCGCCGTGGTCGCCTTCGTTGTGGCGCTGATCGCCTCGCCGGTGATGGAATGGAGCACGCGCCTGCCGGAACTCGGCGCGCAACTGAAGGACAAGTTGCACGTGTTCGACCGGCCGCTTTCGCTGTGGCGAGAGACGCAAGCCATGCTCGGCGGCTCCGAAGGGTTGCCGAGCTTCCAGATGCCAAAAATGGAGTGGGTGCAGCCGACGCTGGAATTCCTGTCACCGACCTTCACCGAATTCCTGCTGTTCTTCGTCACCCTGATCCTGTTCATCGCCAGCTGGCGCGACCTGCGGCGCGCCATGATCATGAACTTCGGCGATCGTGACGCGCGGCTTCGCACGCTCCGGATTCTCAATGAGATCGAGGAGCATCTCGGCAATTATCTCCTGACCGTCACCCTCATCAACGTCGGCGTCGGCGTCGCCACCGGTCTCATCTGCGCGCTCACCCGCATGCCAAATCCGGCCGGGCTCGGCGCCCTCGCAGCAACGCTCAACTTCATCCCGATCATCGGGCCGGTCGCAATGTTCGCGGTACTGGTCGTGGTAGGATTGGTTGCCTTTCCGACCATCAGCGGCGGCCTGATGGCGGCACTCGCCTTCGGCGGTCTTACCTTTCTGGAAGGGCATTTCATCACCCCGACCATCATCGGCAGGCGGCTGGCGCTGAACGCACTTGCAGTCCTGCTTGCGCTGGCATTCTGGACCTGGATGTGGGGCCCGATGGGCGCGTTTTTGTCGTCTCCGCTCCTGATCGTCGCGCTGATCCTCAAGGAGCATCTGTTGCCGACGGATGCACCGCAGCTTCCGCAGGACTGACCGGTTTCCGCGAACGGAACTTCCCCGGTGACGAAACGTTTTCCGGCTATCACGCCGTCAACAGCTCGGAGCTCCCGATGTCCACGACCAGTGCCGAAGCCGGGATGAGAGACTGGACCGATAAAGCCACCAGAGAACGCCTCGAGAAGGATGTAGCAGCCGTGAAAAGCGATATCGCCGCCCTCACCGACCAAATCACCGACGCGCTCAACACCTTTGCCAATTCCACCAGCAAGCAGGCCCGCCGCGGCTACCGCCAGGCGCGCGAGAACATGGACACCGCGATGGACGACATGTCGGAGCGCGGCAGCGCAATGATGGATGCGGCCCAGGAGGCCTACGGATCGATCGAGGAGACGCTCGAAGACGCGATCACGCAGCGGCCGCTCGCGACCGTCGCCCTCGCGCTCGGGATCGGCTTCCTGATCGGCGCCGCCTGGCGCCGATAGGACGCGCGAGGGGACACTACAGCGGCGGTGCTACCGCGCCGCCGATGCCGGCTTGTGGACAGATAGGCTTGTGGGGATTTGAGGAGCAAGGCCATGTTTCAGCGCATCATCGACGGGATCAGTGCATCCACGGGCACGACTGTGCGGCTGACCTCCCTGGCCGCAGGCGCGGCGTTCGCTTTGTTCATCACCACGTGCTTCCTGTGCGCGGCGGCATTCATCTCCGTGCTCAACAAGTATGGTCCAGTGCAGGCCTGCCTCGCGGGCGCCGGCGTTTTCTTTCTCCTGACGCTGGCCGCAGCCGTGAGCTACTGGGCCTACAAGCGAGAGCTGCGTAAGCAAGCCCAGATCGCGGCCGAGCGCGCCGCGAAATCCGCGGCGCAGAGCATGCTCGCGGACCCCATGCTGCTCGCCACCGGGCTCCAGATCGTTCGTGCCATCGGGGTCAAGCGGCTATTGCCGATCCTGGCAATCGGCGGCGTCGCCCTCGGCATCCTGGCGAGCCGCGCCGGTATGCCCGACGAGGTATCGGCCGAGCCGGCCGAGTGACGGCCCGAGCGGGTTAGAAAATTTCGTCATAAGAGCTGCGAGCATCTCCCCGAATTCGACACGGGCGACGGAGCGCAATTTTGCGCCGGCCGGACAAGATCGGCCACCACTCACGCAAACGCTACTCGGATGCGCAGGCGGTTGCCGCTAAAAGCATCACCCTGATTCTCAAAGCTATTTTACTCAATGAAACCCTCCGTCCAGGCAAACCTTGCCGCCTTCCATCATGACGCCAGGCTCTATTTGACGCTCGGCATCGCCAATTGGTCGGTTTTCGTCGACCACATCCCGAACAACATCGTCAACCTGCTGACGCTGCGCAACTTCGGCTTCAGCGGCGCCGCCGACCTGTTCGTGTTCGTGGTCGGTTATGGTGTCGCGGTCATCCACGGCCGGATCGCGCTGGAGCGCGGCTATCTCGTCGCCGCAACGCGCATCTTCCGTCGCGTCTGGCGGCTCTATGCCGCCTATGTCGTGCTGTTCGTGATTTACATCGACACCATCGCCTACGTCGCCTCGCAGTCGATGGCGCCGGAAATCATCCACGAATACAACATCTCGGGGATCCTCGAGCATCCGCTGCGCATCCTGGTCCGCGGCCTCGTGCTCCAGGAGGAGCCGCTGAACCTCGATCTCCTGCAATTGATGATCCCGCTGATGGCCTTCTTTCCATTCGCGCTGTGGGGCCTGTTGCGGCGGCCCAACGTGACGCTGGCGGCATCGGTCGCGCTGTATCTTGCCGCGCGCTGGTTCGACTGGAATTTTCGGGTCTATCCGGACCAGGAATGGACCTTCAATCCGCTGTGCTGGCAGATGCTGATGGTGCTCGGAGGCTGGTTCGCCGTCACAGGCGCGCCGGGGCGCGCGCTACGCGACATGCCCTGGCTACGGGTACTCGCCGGGACCTATCTCGTATTCGCGATGGCGGTCACCCTGCTGCGCCATTCGCCGCAATTGTCCAGCTACTTGCCGCACCTTCTGCTCGACAGTATCGCCCCGACCGACAAGGAAAACCTCGCGCCCTATCGCGTGGTTCACTTCCTCGCACTCGCCTTCCTCGCGACTCATCTCATTCCGGCCGATCACCCCGGCCTGCGTCTGAAGCCGCTCCAGGCGGTCATCAGATGCGGCGAGGAATGGCTGGCCGTGTTCTGCGTCGGAGTGTTCCTGTCTTTCGCCGGCCATCTTATCCTGATCACCAGCGCCAATCTGGTCGCGATGCAGATCGTGGTGAGCCTCGCCGGATTCGCCGCGATGACCGCGGTGGCCTACTATGTCGCCTGGTCGAGATGGCAGGATCTACCCAAGGCCTGGCGGCAGCAGGCCTAGCGCGACCGATTTCCCTAGGCCGGCCGCCGCGGCTGCGCTATCCCGGAACGGAGTGGGTTGCGCGAGGAGACCTGGCGTGGTGACGGCGAATGGCGGGGATGACGGGGCCGACGGCGCCCCGCGGCGCGGTCGTCCGCGATCGATCGAGACCAGCAACGCCATTCTCGAAAGCGCCTATGTGCTGATGGCTTCCACCGGCCTTGCCGCCACCACCATCGACGCGGTCGCCCGCCACTCCAGCGTCTCCAAGATGACGATCTACAAGTGGTGGCCGTCCCGCGAGGCGCTCTTGATCGACGCCTTTCTTCGACATGCAGCGCAGATGCTGCCGCTGCCTCCGGAGAGCTCCGGCAGCCCGGCGGCGCGCGCGCGCCGTCATGCCGCGGCCTATGCCGAGGCGCTCCAGGGCGAGTTCGGCAAGGTGCAACTCGCCGTCATCTCTGAATGCATTTCCAAGACCGGCTCCGCCGAGCTGTTCTACGCCCGCTATCTACAATTCCGTCGCGACGCGCTGGTGGAGATGATTGCGGCGGGCCAGAACGACGGCAGCATCCTGGCCGAAGGGCCGGCCGAGGATCTCTACGACGCGATCTACGGCGGCCTGTTCTACCGCTACGTCTTCGGCATCGCGCCGATCACGCCCGCCTACGCCCGCAATCTGGTCGACCTGGTGTTGCGGCCCAAGGCCTAGCCGGCACCATCTATCGCGCAGGCCGCACCGGAGCCGAGATCTTATCGGTGCGATCGCGTTCGGTCATGTCGACCACGGTCTCCATCGGAGCGGTCAGCTCATAGACGTAGGAGGCGTCGGTGAAATAGCGCTTGGCGGTGCCGCCGAGCGCCTCGGGGGCGACGCGGTCGAGCAGGATCAGGCCGAAATCGGAATCGGGGCGCCGCGTCGCCTCGCTGGTGTTGAACTCCTCCCAGCGGAAATGGAAGACCTCGTCGGGCCCCTCGCCCGTCACCGTCCAGTTAGCCGTGATGTGCGGATGTTTGCCGACCAGCGACAAGCCCTCGTCGGAATGCGAGGCAAGCTCGAAGAACAGCAGCGAGAGGCTCTGCGCAGCGCGCGCGCTGACCGCGATATCAGGACCGGTGACGGCGATGCGATCGGCATGCGGGATGGCACGCGCCTCGAACAGGCCCTTCAGCTTGACGCCCTGCCACTGGCTCTCGCTGAGCAGCGAGACCACGTTGGACATCGCGTGGATGCGTCCGATCAGGAGCTCGCGGGCGACGTCGATGTCCGCGCCATGGCGCAAGGTGCGCGTCACGATCGACTGGATCACCGCAAGGATGTTCTTGACCCGGTGGTTGAGCTCGTCGATCACCGCGGTCAGCCGGCGCTCGAAGCCGATTCTGACCTGGATTTCCCGACTGAGCCGCAGATTGTTGTAGGCGACATAGCCAAACAGACCGCACACCATCGCCGTGATCGCAAAGCCGATCGCCGCCACGATGATCGCAGTCTGCTCGGCACGGCGCACCGAGTTGGTCTTCGCGTAATAGCCGAGTTGCCAATCACGGCCACCGAAGCTCACCGTGCGCGTCGCCGACGGCGCCGGCCCGTCCGCCGCCACGCCGCGCGTCGAGACCACGCCCTGGTCGTTGGCGATCAGCTCGCCGCCTTCCTTGCGCGGATCCCTGAGCGCGACCGAGAACAACGACATGTCGTCATTGGTCAGCATCATCGAGGCGAGTTCGTAGGAGAACGTGACGAATCCGGCCGGCTCGGTTGCCCCCTCGGGAATGACGGGCGCAGCCACGATGACGCCGACCGGCCCGTTTCCGCGCAACAGCGGAACCGGATCGGAGGCCACCGATCTCTTCTCGATCCGGGCGCGCGTCAGCATGGCGCTGCGAACCGGGTCCTGGTCGTAACTGCGGCCCGGCAGAGCCTTGGTCTCGTCGCTGCGCGGCTCGAGATCCAGCAGCACGTCGATCGGCTGAGTGACCTCGACCGGATTGATCGGCTTGTCGTCATAGCTGCGGATCTTCGGATTCGGGAAGCCCGCGCCGCCGATGGCAGCCTGCGCCGCGATAAGCTCGTTCGGCTTCAGCCGGGCAACCCAGCCGGCTACCACGAAATCCGTCTTGAAGGCGTAGATGGCCGAGCGCAGCGGCTCCAGCATGTTCGGCTTGATCACGGACGGCGTGCGGAACAGGCCTGAGGCGACGCGCGCGAGCAGTTCGCGCTCGGTGAGCCTGTCCTGGACCAGACTGGCATGAACGTCGATCGCACGCGCGAGCGCGATCCGGTCCAGTGCCAGCTCCTGGTCGTGGACGCGATAGGCTGCAAGCCCGGAGAGCAAGGCTCCGAGCAGAGCGATGAAACCGATGATGAAACCCAGCCGGACCACGCGACTACTCAGGCCAAAGCAGAAGGTCGGCAATAAACAAGGAGCATATGAACGCCGCTCGAACGGCCATGTGCCGAAACAGGGTGACCCCCGGTGGCAGAGATAATGGAGGAGGAGACATCGGTACGCAACGTAGGTCGCCTGAAAAGCTTAATCCGCCCGGCCGATGGTCTGGCCAGGATGGATGGCCCGGGCGCCGGAGGTAATCAATCGCCGTGTCCGAAATTTGTTCCGCCCCTGCGCCTCGACCCCAAGGTTAACGGCGAAAAACCCGTGCGCCAAGTCGTCGCGGCGTCAGCCGGCCCGTTTCAAGCCGCCTTTGGCCTCAATGAAGCCGACGATGCGGTCAAGCCCCTCGCTCTTCTTCAGGTTGGTCATGACGAAAGGACGCTCGCCACGCATGCGCCTGGCATCCGTGTCCATCTTCTCAAGGGAGGCACCGACATGGGGGGCGAGGTCGATCTTGTTAATGACCAGAAGATCGGACCGGGTGATGCCGGGACCGCCCTTGGACGGGATCTTGTCGCCGGCGGCGACGTCGATCACGTAGATGGTGAGGTCGGCCAGCTCCGGGGAAAAAGTGGCAGCGAGATTATCGCCGCCGGACTCGATCAGCACGAGATCGAGCCCGGGAAATTTGGCGCGCATGTCCGCGACCGCAGCGAGATTCATCGAGGCATCTTCGCGGATCGCGGTGTGCGGGCAGCCGCCGGTCTCGACGCCGGCAATGCGGTCCGGCGTCAGCGAGCCCGAACGCACCAGGAACTCCGCATCCCATTTGGTGTAGATGTCGTTGGTGATCGCGGCGATGTCATAGCGTTCTCGCATGGCCTTGCAGAGCAGGTCCATCAGCTGGGTCTTGCCCGATCCGACCGGACCGCCGATGCCGACACGCAAGGGGCCGTGAGATATAGACATGTCGTTCGCTTTCTCCCGATGGGTTAAAGGCGCGGCGCTTCTTACGACCGGAACAGCCGCGTATATTGTGTCTCGTGCCGCAGGCTGGCGAGATCGGCGCGGAAGGTCGCGCTGCCGAGATCGTCCAATGTCGCGTTCAGCGCACGATTGGCGGTGGTGGCCACGGCGGCTTCCAGCCTCACCAGCACGCGCTGGCTGTCGGTCTGGCCGAGTGGAATGAGGCGGCTGGCCGCAGAAATCCAGTTCGAGACCAGCGCATGCAGGAACGCGTGCAACGTCGGCGCCAGCGGAATGCCGTGCTGAGCTGCAACAACGCCGACGGCGACAGGATAGATCAGTGGCGTGCGGCATGCCGCAATCATGGCATCCAGCCTGTCGGCATCCCACGCGGCACGGGTGATGTCGATGAAGGCACGGCCTTGCGAGTTCGTCTCCAACTGCCGCTCACGCGAGGGCACGAAAGCCGCGGCAAGCTCGGCGACATCGTTCAAAGTGGCCTTGTCGCCCGCCTCCGCGGCGCGATAGGCGTGGACCAGAAACGTCGCATCGCAAAAGCCGGAGCCGTCACCGAGCATCGCGTCGAGCCAGTCCGCCAGCGTTGCAATATCGACGATGTCACCCGCCTCGACCGCCCATTCGATGCCGCTGGAATAGGAAAAACCGCCCACCGGGAATGCCGGCGACAGCCAGGTCATCAGCCGATACAGCGCCGCCGCCTCGCCCTCGTCGAGGCCACCGGCGCTGTTCGGTTCATTTGTGGTCATGAGCATGCTTGTGGCCGTGGTGATGGTCGGGATGGTCGCAATGCTCGTCGTGGTGATGGTGATGATCGTGACCATGGTCATGTACGGCATGACCGTGGTGGTGGTGATCGTCGCCGTGGTGATCATGGTGATCGCGGCCATGATCGTGGTCGTGATGCGCATGGTCATCGTGTCCATGCGCGTGACCGGCATCTGCATAAGCGCCGCCTTCGGGATCGAACGGCGCGTCGATCTCGATCACACGCGCGCCGAGGCCCTTCACCATGGCCTCGATGACGTGATCACGGCGAATGCGCAAGGCCTTCGCCATGATCTGGGTCGGCAGATGGCGGTTACCGAGATGCCAGCCGACACGAACGAGGTGATGCGGATCACGGCCGCGGATTTCCAGCAGCGGCTCGGGCGCCGCGACCACCTCGACCAGCCGGCCGTCCTCCAGCACCAGCGCATCGCCGCCGCGGAGCGCCGTGGCATGCTCGAGGTCGAGCAGGAATTCGAGCCCCCGCGTGCCCGTCATCGCCATGCGGCGGCGGTGCCGGTCGTCGAAATCGAGCACGACCGTGTCCGCTGGCGCTTCCGTGAAGCGGTACTGTCCCTTAACCTGCGTCGCCCGGATCATGCTTTTACCCCGTTACCGTGTCTCGACCTTCTCGGGCGTGATCACTTCGATCTTCGGCGGCGCCGTGAAGCACTTCACCGCGACGCGCCCGAACGTCTTCATATGCTCCATGCCACGATGCGGCACCAGCGCCTCGGCGTTCTCCCACTGCTCGACGAACACCATCTTGGCAGGATCGGTGACGCTCTCGTGCAGATCGTAGGCGATATTGCCGGGCTCTTTCCGCGTCTCCTTGATGCAGGCGATGGCGGCTGCAATGAATTCGGCGCGCGTTTCGGGCTTGATGGTCAAGGTGGCAACGACGTAGATCACGAGAAATCCTCCCGGCTTTTGTTCTAGGGTTCAATACCGGGCGGGACATTAGACCAGGCGGGATCGAACGCAACGGAAAAGCCATCCCCGGACGACCGCCGGGGACATGCGTTGAGGCGCTGTTTCAGTACATGAAATAACGCTGTGCCATGGGCAACACCTCGGCGGGTGCACAGGTGAGCAATTCGCCATCGGCGCGCACTTCATAGGTCTCCGGGTCCACCTCGATGTTGGGCGTGGCGTCGTTGTGGATCATGCTCTTCTTCGAGATCTTGCCGCGGGTGTTCTGGACGGCATAGAGCTTCTTCTCGATACCGAGCTTTCGCGCGAGACCACCCGTAACGGCCACCTTTGAGGTGAACACCACGGACGATGCCGTGCGCGCCTTGCCGAAGGCGCCGAACATCGGTTGGTAGTGCACCGGCTGCGGCGTCGGGATCGAAGCGTTGGGATCGCCCATGGGAGCTGCGACGATGCTGCCGCCCTTGACGATGCAGTCCGGCTTGACGCCGAAGAAAGCCGGCGACCACAGCACGAGATCGGCGAGCTTGCCCTTCTCCACCGAGCCGATCAGCTTCGACACGCCGTGGGCGATGGCGGGATTGATGGTGTATTTGGCAATGTAGCGCTTGACGCGGAAGTTGTCGTTGTCCTTGCCCTTGTCCTGCGGGAGCGAGCCGCGCTGCTTCTTCATCTTGTCGGCGGTCTGCCAGGTCCGAATGATGACCTCGCCGAGGCGGCCCATCGCCTGGGAGTCCGAGGACATCATCGAGAGCGCGCCGAGATCGTGCAGGATATCCTCGGCTGCGATGGTTTCTTTCCGGATGCGGCTTTCAGCAAATGCCAGGTCTTCGGCGATCGAGGGATCGAGATGGTGGCACACCATCAGCATGTCCAGATGCTCGTCGATGGTGTTGCGGGTGAAGGGGCGCGTCGGATTGGTCGAGGACGGCAGCACGTTCTTCAGGCCGGCGACCTTGATGATGTCAGGGGCGTGACCGCCGCCGGCGCCCTCGGTGTGGAAGGCATGAATGGTGCGGCCCTTGAAGGCCTTGATAGTGTCCTCGACGAAGCCGGATTCGTTCAGCGTGTCGGTGTGGATCATCACCTGGATGTCGTGGGCGTCGGCGACCGACAGGCAATTGTCGATCGCCGCCGGCGTGGTGCCCCAGTCCTCGTGCAGCTTCAGCGCACAGGCGCCAGCCTTGATCATCTCGACCAGGGCTGCGGGCCGCGAGGCGTTGCCCTTGCCGGAAATGCCGAGATTGACCGGGAAGGCGTCGAACGACTGGATCATCCGCGCAATGTGCCAGGGGCCCGGCGTGCAGGTGGTGGCGAAGGTGCCGTGCGACGGGCCGGTGCCGCCGCCCAGCATCGAGGTGACGCCAGACATCAGCGCGTGCTCGATCTGCTGCGGACAGATGAAATGGATGTGGCTGTCGAAGCCGCCGGCCGTGAGGATCTTTCCTTCGCCCGCGATCACGTCGGTGCCGGGGCCGATGATGATCGTCACGCCCGGCTGGATGTCGGGATTGCCGGCCTTGCCGATGCCGGCAATCATCCCGTCCTTGATGGCGACGTCGGCCTTCACGATGCCCCAATGATCGACGATCAGCGCGTTGGTGATGACGGTGTCAGCGGCGCCCTGCTTGTTCGTCACCTGCGACTGCCCCATGCCGTCGCGGATCACCTTGCCGCCACCGAACTTCACCTCCTCGCCATATATGGTGAAATCCTTCTCGACCTCGATGATGAGATCGGTATCGGCCAGCCGCACCCTGTCGCCGGTGGTCGGGCCGAACATGTCGGCATAGACGGAACGTTTGATCTTGACGGACATCACGAGCCCCGTTTGCGTTTGAATGTTGGGATGGTCACAGCAAGGCCCTTGCTGCTTTCACGGCATCATCGAACTTCTCGTCGAGCCACGCATTGCCGCCGCGGCACCCCGCAACCACTTGCGAGGCCCACGCGACGTAATCGGCGAGATCGGCGCGCTCCGCGGCACTCGGATCGGTTTGAATGCGCGCCCCCGTATTGCTGATCTTGTCGGCGATCTTGATCAGCTTGGCGCCGGGGGATTTCTTCGGCGCGTCGCGCACCTGAAGCCGCCGCCGCTCGGCTTTCGGCAGGCTCATGTCATCGGTGCACTCCGCGACGAGCGCGGCGACCCGCTCGGAAAATCGCTGCGCGAGCTCCTCGCGCGTGGTGTCGGTGTCTTCGATGGAATCATGCAGCCAGCCGGCAGCAACCAGCTCGGCATCGGCACCATCGGTCGCGGTCGCAAGCAGGTTCGCGACCTCGGCGAGATGATTGATATAGGGCTCGTTGCCGCGCCCCTTGCGCGCCATACCGTTGTGGCGCTGCGCGGCGAGCTCGGCAGCTTCGGAGATGAGGCGGATCGGTGTCAGCATGGCAAAGACCTCCGTTTTCGCCTCAACCGTGCCGCACCAGGCTCGTTCCTTCGGAGATCACAGCTTCCCCATCACGTCGCCGCGGAAGCCATAAATGGTCTTCTTGCCCGCCATCGCAACGAGCTGGACGTCGCGGGTCTGGCCGGGCTCGAAGCGGACGGCGGTGCCGGCGGCGATGTCGAGGCGCATGCCTCGGGCTTTCTTGCGGTCGAACTTCAGAGCCGGATTGGTCTCGAAGAAATGGTAGTGCGAGCCGACCTGGATCGGTCGGTCGCCGGTGTTGGCGACCGTCAACGTCACGGTCTTGCGGCCGGCATTGAGCTCGATCTCGCCGTCCTGGATGAAGAGTTCGCCGGGGATCATGTGCTACCTCGTCTTGCTCCGCTGCGTCATGGCCGGGCTTGTCCCGGCCATCCACGCGGTGCCACTTGGTTCGAAGATCGTGGATGCCCGGGACAAGCCCGGGCATGACGGTGTTGCTACAGTGTCGCGCCTCACCTGATCGGCTCGTGCACGGTGACGAGCTTGGTGCCATCAGGGAAAGTCGCCTCGACCTGGATGTCGTGGATCATCTCCGGAATGCCCGGCATCACCTGGTCGCGGGTCAGCACCTGCGCGCCGGACTGCATCAGCTCGGCGACGGTGCGGCCGTCGCGCGCGCCTTCGAGGATGAAATCGGAGATGATGGCAATCGCTTCGGGATGATTGAGCTTGACGCCGCGGTCCAGCCTGCGGCGCGCCACGATCGCCGCCATCGAGATCAGAAGCTTGTCCTTTTCGCGGGGAGACAGGTTCATGCAGAATCTCTTCCGTTCAACTCGTCAATTCAGCCAGTCAATTCAGCCAGAGCCGCGGCAGGGCAGCGCCGGTGCGCGCCAGCACAGCCATCATATCGGCGCGCAAACGCGCCGCATCTTGGGCACAGAACCGCGCCATTGCAAAGCCATTCCACGCCGAGATTCCGACCTCGCCGACGAACGAGTCCGAGACCTCGCGGATGCGCTCGACCAGCGCCTCATCGCCGGGCACGATCAGGGCCGTACCGATCGCGGCGCCGCCTTTGGCAACTGCCGATCGCACGAGCTTTGCGCCGATATTGCCGTCGAGCCGGACCGTCTCGGCGAATACCAGCCTGCCACCACGCCTCAGCCGCCAGCGGTCGACGAACTCGCCCTGCTCCATCCGCTCGCCCATGGCGGTGCGGCCGAACACGACGATCTCGCAGAGCAGGAGCGAGGCGGCTTCGTCGAGCGCGATGTCGAAACGGCGCTGCACCCGGGCCCGGTCGAACAGGATGGTCTCCTGCGGCAGCCAGGACAAATGCGCCCCCGCACCGACCTGCAAAGCGATGTTGAGCTGCGCCGCCGGGCCCGGTGCGCGATAGACCTTTTCGGCGGCCGCAGTGGTCAAGGTCAGGCGCGAGCCTCGGCCCGCCGTGACATCGATATCGAAACTGTCGCCGCCGGCGACCCCGCCGGCCGTGTTGACGAACACACCGGACAGGCCCTGATCTTCCGGCGAGGGGAAGCGGACACGGAGCGAGCCGGATTCATGCAAGGCGCCGCGCCGCGTTACGCCCTCGCGGGCGTGTACGTCGAAGCGCACGGCGCCGCGGGCGCGATTGGCCTCGAACACAGAAGATGTCGCCAAAGCGTCGCTGCGCATCCGTCTCCCCAGCCGGTCGCGGCAGGATGGTTTACAGCGCCATCTGGCGGCTGATCTCGCTCGCGTCGAGGTTGGCGCGGTCGCAGGTGTATTTCACCGCGCCGCGATCCATCACCGCGAAACTGTCGCCGAGTTCGCAGGCAAAGTCGAGATATTGTTCGACTAGCACGATGGCGATGTTGCCGAGGTTGCGCAAGTACGAGATGGCGCGGCCGATGTCCTTGATGATCGAGGGCTGGATGCCTTCGGTCGGCTCGTCGAGCAGCAGCAGCTTCGGCCGCATCACCAGCGCGCGGCCGATCGCGAGCTGCTGCTGCTGGCCGCCGGAGAGATCGCCGCCACGCCGGCCCAGCATGGATTGCAGCACCGGAAACAGCGAGAACACGTCGTCCGGAATGTGCTTGTCCTCGCGCTTGAGCGGGCCGAAGCCGGTCTTGAGGTTCTCCTCGACCGTCAGCAGCGGGAAGATCTCGCGGCCCTGCGGCACGAAGCCGATCCCCTTGCGGGCGCGCTCATAGGGCCTCAAACCGGTGATGTCGGTGCCGTCGAGCACGATTGAACCCGACGAGATCGGATATTGCCCGACCATCGCGCGCAGCAGTGAGGTCTTGCCGACGCCGTTACGCCCGAGCACGCAGGTCACCTTGCCCGGCTCGGCCGAAATCGAGACGCCGCGCAGCGCCTGCGCGGCGCCGTAGAACAGGTTGATGTCCTTGACCTCAAGCATCGCTCAGCGTCCCAGATACACTTCGATGACCCGCTCGTTGGACGAAACCTGGTCGATGGTTCCTTCCGCCAGCACCGTGCCCTCGTGCAGGCAGGTGACCTTGACGCCGAGTTCGCGCACGAAGGTCATGTCGTGCTCGACGACCATCACGGTATGGGTCTTGTTGATCTCTTTCAGCAGCTCGGCGGTCAGATGGGTCTCGACGTCGGTCATCCCCGCGACGGGCTCGTCGACGAGAAGCAGCTTCGGATCCTGCGCGAGCAGCATGCCGATCTCCAGCCACTGCTTCTGGCCGTGGCTGAGGCTGCCGGCAAGGCGGTTACGGGCGTCGGTGAGGCGGATCGTCTCAAGAACCTTGTCGATGCGCTCGGACTCGGCCTTGCTGCCGCGCCAGAACAGCGTGCCCTTGACGCTGTGGTCGACATTGAGCGCGAGCAGCAGGTTGTCCTGCACGGTCTGGCTCTCGAACACAGTC
Source organism: Bradyrhizobium nanningense (assembly GCF_004114535.1). GTDB lineage: Bacteria > Pseudomonadota > Alphaproteobacteria > Rhizobiales > Xanthobacteraceae > Bradyrhizobium > Bradyrhizobium nanningense. The sequence continues at coordinate 212,184 of NZ_LBJC01000014.1, read as the reverse complement.
GGCTTCTGGAATTTGCGGCCGATGCCGAGCTCGGCGATGCGGGTCTCGTCGAGGCGCGTCAAATCGGTGACGCCGTCGAACAGCACGGTGCCCTCGTCAGGCTTGGTCTTGCCGGTGATGATGTCCATCATCGTGGTCTTGCCGGCGCCATTCGGGCCGATGATGGCGCGCATCTCACCGGGCGCGAGCGTCAGCGACAAATTGTTGATGGCGTGGAAGCCGTCGAACGAGACGTGCACGCCGTCGAGATAGAGCATTGCGGAGGTTGCGCGGTTGTCCATGACGTTCATTGCGCTACTCCGCCATCTTGGGTTCGGTGACGCCGTCTTCGGCCGCGGCGCTCGCCAGGGTCGCGGCGGTGCGCTTCTCCTCCGAGGAGTCCCACCAGGCGTTGAAAGTACCGACGATGCCTTTCGGCAGCAGCAGCGTCACCAGGATGAACAGCGCGCCCAGCATGAACAGCCAGTAAGGCGCGAGCATGCCGGAGGTGAAGAACGTCTTGGCGTAGTTGACGACGACGGCACCGAGCGCCGCGCCGACCAGCGTGCCGCGGCCGCCGACCGCGACCCAGATCACCGCCTCGATCGAATTGCCCGGCGCGAACTCGGATGGATTGATGATGCCGACCTGGGGGACGTAGAGCGCGCCGGCGACGCCGGCCATGCAGGCCGACACCGTGAACACGAACAGCTTGTAGGATTCGACGCGGTAGCCAAGGAAGCGCGTGCGCGATTCCGCGTCACGCACCGCGATCAGCACCTTGCCGAGCTTCGAGGAGACGATGGCGCGGCAGATCAGGAAGCCGGCGATCAGCGCCAGGCAGCTCAGCGCGAACAGCGCCGCGCGGGTGCCCTCCGCTTGCACGTTGAAGCCGAGGATGTCCTTGAAATCGGTCAGGCCGTTATTGCCGCCGAAGCCGAAATCATTGCGGAAGAAGGCGAGCAGCAGCGCATAGGTCATCGCCTGCGTGATGATCGAGAGGTACACGCCGGTGACGCGGGAGCGGAACGCGAGCCAGCCGAAGCAGAAGGCGAGCAGCCCCGGCACGACCAGCACCATCAGCGCGGCGAACCAGAACATGTCGAAGCCGTACCAGTACCAGGGCAGCTTCGAATAGTTCAGGAACACCATGAAGTCCGGCAGGATCGGGTTGCCGTAGACGCCGCGGGTGCCGATCTGCCGCATCAGGTACATGCCCATGGCATAGCCGCCGAGCGCGAAGAAGGCGCCGTGGCCGAGCGAGAGAATGCCGCAATAGCCCCAGATCAGGTCGATCGCGAGCGCCAGGATGGCGTAGCAGACATATTTGCCCCAGAGCGCGACGAGGTAGGTCGGCACCTGCAGGAACGAGCCCGCGGGCAGCAGCAGGTTGGAGAGCGGGATCAGGATGCCGCAGGCTGCGACGACGGCAATGAAGATCGTCGCGCCGCGGTCGAGCGATCGCGTCAGCATGTGAGGGGTCATGCTTCCACCGCACGGCCCTTGAGCGCGAACAGACCGCGCGGGCGCTTTTGGATGAACAGGATGATCAGAACCAGGATGGCGATCTTGCCGAGCACGGCGCCGGCGACCGGCTCCAGGAATTTGTTGGCGATGCCGAGCGTGAAGGCGCCGACCAGCGTGCCCCAGAGATTGCCGACCCCACCGAACACCACGACCATGAAACTGTCGATGATGTAGCTCTGGCCAAGATTGGGGCTGACATTGTCGATCTGCGACAGCGCCACGCCGGCAATGCCCGCGATACCCGAGCCGAGCCCGAAGGTGAGCGCGTCGACGCGCGAGGTGGCGATGCCCATCGAGGCTGCCATGCGGCGGTTCTGCGTCACCGCGCGCATCTCGAGGCCGAGCGCGGTGTAACGCAGCATCGCGAGCAGGATCGCGAACACGGCAAGCGTGAAGAGAAGGATCCAGAGCCGGTTATAGGTGATGGTGATCTGGCCGAACTCGAACGCCCCGCTCATCCAGGAGGGATTGCCGACCTCGCGGTTGGTCGGGCCGAACATGGTGCGCACGGCCTGCTGCAGCACCAGCGACAGGCCCCAGGTCGCAAGCAGCGTCTCCAGCGGACGGCCATAGAGGAAGCGGATGATGCTGCGCTCGATCAAGACGCCGATCGCGCCGGCGACGACAAAGGCGAGCGGCGCGGCAATCAACAGCGAATAGTCGAACAGGCCGGGATAGCGGGTGCGGATCACCTCCTGCACCACGAAGGTGGTGTAGGCCCCGAGCATCACCATCTCGCCATGCGCCATGTTGATCACGCCCATCACGCCGAAAGTGATGGCGAGCCCGATTGCGGCGAGCAGCAACACCGAGCCGAGCGAGAGGCCGTACCAGGCATTCTGCACCATGGACCAGACCGCGAGCGAATTCTGGATCGAGCCGATGGCGCTCGCGGCGGCCTTGGTCACCGAGGCCGGCTGGTCGCCCATGCCGGTGAGAAGCGCCAGCGCTTCCTGGTCGCCGCGCGCCTTGAGCGTGGCGACCGCCTCGAGCTTCTCCACCTCCGTGGCGTCCGACTTGAACAACAGGATCGCGGCGCGGGCGTCGCCGAGCGCAGCCTTGACGGATTTGTTGTTTTCCTTGGCGAGCGCGGCGTCGACGGCCTCGAGCGCAGTCTCCTCATGCGACTTGAAGACGGATTGCGCGGCCTGCAGGCGCGTTCCGACATCCGGCGACTGCAGCGTCAGGCCGCCGAGCGCGGCATCGACGCTGCGGCGCAGGCGGTTGTTGAGGCGGACCGCGCTCGCACTGTCGGGAACGCTGGCGACCGCCTCGCCGGTCGCGGCGTCGATCGACTTGCCGTCGGTGCCGGTAACGTAAACCTTCTTGCTGTCCGGATCGGCCATCAACCGGCCGTCCTGGAGTGCGCTGATGATGGGAAAAGCCAGCTTGTTGCCGCTGCTCGCGATTACGCCGATCGCCTCTTCCGTGTCGGAAAAATCGTCATTGGCGAATTTGGCGACCCCGTCCTCGAACGGACCGGCGAGGGCCGGCAGCGCGAACACGATCAGCAACAATGAGAGCGCAAGCGCGCAGAGGCGCGCGGACAAATGGACTGGCACTGTGAAAGACCCCGGCAGAATGGATGGAGAAGGCGGCGGGATCGCCGCCCTCTCCGATCGTGCAATGGAGCGTCAGATCCGGATCAGGAACCGGAACCGAGGCACTTGTTGGTCTTGGTGTTGAAGTTGCCGCACTTCTTGCCGACCCAGTCGCCGATCAGGTCCTTGGAGCCCTCGAGCTCCTTCGACCAGGCATCGCCCGCGACGAGGCCGGGGGTCTTCCAAACCACGTCGAACTGGCCATTGCCCTTGATCTCGCCGATGAACACCGGCTTGGTGATGTGGTGGTTCGGCAGCATCTTCGACACGCCGCCGGTCAGGTTCGGTGCCTCGATGCCGGGAAGCGCGTCGATCACCTTGTCCGGATCGGTCGACTTCACCTTCTCGACCGCCTTCACCCACATGTTGAAGCCGATCACGTGCGCTTCCATCGGATCGTTGGTCACGCGCTTCGGGTTCTTGGTGTAGGCCTGCCACTCCTTGATGAACTTCTCGTTCGACCCGTCCTTGGTCTTGATCGACTCGAAGTAGTTCCAGGCGGCGAGATGGCCGACCAGCGGCTTGGTGTCGATGCCGGCGAGTTCTTCCTCACCGACCGAGAACGCCACCACCGGGATGTCCTTCGCCTTGATGCCCTGGTTGCCGAGCTCCTTGTAGAAGGGAACGTTGGCGTCGCCGTTGATGGTCGAGACCACCGCGGTCTTCTTGCCGGCCGAGCCGAACTTCTTGATGTCGGCCACGATCGTCTGCCAGTCGGAGTGACCGAACGGGGTGTAGTTGATCATGATGTCTTCCTGGGCGACACCCTTGGACTTCAGATAGGCTTCCAGGATCTTGTTGGTGGTGCGCGGATAGACGTAGTCGGTGCCCGCGAGCACCCAGCGCTTCACCTTCTCTTCCTTCATCAAATAGTCGACGGCGGGGATCGCCTGCTGGTTCGGCGCCGCACCCGTGTAGAACACGTTGCGCTCGCTCTCCTCACCCTCGTATTGGACGGGGTAGAACAGGATGTTGTTCAGCTCCTTGAACACCGGGAGCACCGACTTGCGCGACACCGAGGTCCAGCAGCCGAACACCACCGCGACCTTGTCCTTGGTGATCAGCTCGCGCGCCTTCTCGGCGAACAGCGGCCAGTTCGAGGCGGGGTCGACGACGACGGCTTCGAGCTTCTTGCCGAGAACGCCGCCCTTCTTGTTCTGCTCGTCGATCAGGAAGAGGATGGTGTCCTTCAGCGTGGTTTCGCTGATGGCCATAGTGCCGGAAAGAGAGTGCAGCACGCCGACCTTGATGGTGTCGTCCGCTGCCTTCGCGCCAGTCAATGAAGCCAAACCGAGCATCAGTCCGGCGGTCGCGGCGAGCACGCCGCGGCGGCTAAATGACGCCGCTATATCGTGAGTACGTTTGCTAAGCATGAGTGTCTCATCTCCCTGACGCAGACGTGAAAACGCTGCGAAACGGCCCCACGGCCGCCTGCGATTAACGGATTCGCAAGAACCATGCCATGGCGTGAGCACCTGACAACACGTTGATTTCATTTGAAAAATTGCCTAAAAACCAAGTTTAGGAATGAAGAAGCCGCTCAAATCTTGAGCAATTCAAATGTATGCCAAAGCGGCATGCGGATTATTTTTTGGGCAAATCGACGAGGCTGGCTAAATTTCCGGCATAACTATTTCTGCACCGCAATCGCCATTTCGAGCGAGCCTGCCTTGAAAGCGCCCCCTCGATGTTCCATATGAGCAGCCGAGACCTCTTGCGAATCAAGAGGTCGTTGCGAGCCGCGTGTTCTTAAGCCCCCTACGGGCCTCTGGCTTGCCCCATATCTCCCAAGCCATCCGACACCCTAAACACGCAGGTGTCTTCTCGACACCCTTTTGCGCGCGCCGCGCTGAATGCGCCGGGCGCCCGCTTTTGACATGGAAAGAACCCCTCTTTTGACTTCGTTTCAGGATTTCGGTCTCGCCGAACCGATCGCGCGTGCTCTCGCCGAAGAGAACTACGTCACTCCCACCCCCATCCAGGCCCAGACTATTCCGATCGCGCTGACCGGGCGCGACGTCGTCGGCATCGCCCAGACCGGCACCGGCAAGACCGCGTCCTTCGCACTGCCGATCCTGCACCGCCTGCTCGAGCATCGCATCAAGCCGCAGCCCAAGACCTGCCGGGTGTTGGTGCTGTCGCCCACCCGCGAGCTGTCCGGCCAGATCCTCGATAGCTTCAACGCCTATGGCCGCCACCTCCGCCTGTCCTCGACGCTCGCCATCGGCGGCGTGCCGATGGGCCGCCAGGTCCGCGCCCTGATGCAGGGCGTCGACGTGCTGGTCGCCACCCCCGGCCGCCTGCTCGACCTCGTGCAGAGCAACGGATTGAAACTCTCGAGCGTCGAATTCCTCGTGCTCGACGAGGCCGACCGCATGCTCGACATGGGCTTCATCAACGATATCCGCAAAATCGTCGCCAAGCTGCCGATCAAGCGGCAGACGCTGTTCTTCTCGGCCACCATGCCGAAGGATATCGCCGAGCTCGCCGACGCCATGCTGCGCGACCCCGCCCGCGTCGCGGTGACCCCGGTGTCCTCGACCGCCGAGCGGATCAACCAGCGCATCGTCCAGGTCGACTTCTCCGCCAAGCCGGCCTACCTGACCAAGCTTCTGAAAGACGAGCCGGTCAATCGCGCCCTGGTCTTCACCCGCACCAAGCACGGCGCCGACAAGGTGGTGAAGTCGCTCGAGAAGGCCGGCATCCCTGCCAGCGCCATCCACGGCAACAAGTCGCAGAACCATCGCGAGCGCACGCTCGCCCAGTTCCGCTCGGGCGAGATCCGCACCCTGGTCGCCACCGACATTGCCGCCCGCGGCATCGACGTCGACGGCATCAGCCACGTCATCAATTTCGACCTGCCCAACGTGCCGGAAACCTACGTCCACCGCATTGGCCGCACCGCGCGCGCCGGCGCTGACGGCACCGCGATCTCGCTGGTGGCTGGCGGCGAGGAGCTCAGCTATCTCCGCGACATCGAACGGCTGATCCGCGTGGCGCTGCCGCGTGAAGACCATCGCACCGATGCGGGCCGCCGCGACGCCGGTCCTCCCCCGCCGCAGCAACGGCAGGGTCGGCCGGGTGGCCGCCCGGGCCAGCGCCCGCAGAGCGCCCGGCACGGCGACGCACGGCGTGGCGACGAGCGGCATGCCGACGGACGTCATCACAGCGCCGGCAGGCCTGGCGATGGACGGCCCGGCGAAGGACGTCATAATGAGGGCAGACCTGTTGATGGCAGGCCCGGAGAAGGCCACAAGGCCTCCAAGGGGTCTCGCCGCCGTCGCGGTTCCGGTGGTAAGATGAATTCCTCACCAGCCGATCGGTCGGAACAGCGTCCCGCGCATAGCGCCGGCAAGCCTGATGGAATACAAGGCGTTGCCTTTTTGCGTCGCGAGAGTCGCCCCAACGGCCGACCGAACCGCAATCCTCATTCGAACTAACAGTCTACGACTGGAGACACCCACATGGCCAAGGAAGAGCTGATCCAGTTCGAAGGACTGGTCACCGAAATCCTCCCCGACGCCCGCTACCGCGTGCAGCTCGACGCCGGACACGAGATCGTCGCCTATACCGCCGGCAAGATGAAGAAGAATCGCATCAAGACGCTGGCGGGCGACAGAGTGACGGTGGAGATGTCGCCCTATGACCTCGAGAAGGGCCGGCTGATTTTCCGCCACAAGGACGAACGTCCCAACACTGCCGGCGGACCGCCCCGCCCCGGACAGCGCGGCGGCCAGTTCCGTCGCCGCTAGTCGAGCGCCGGCGCGCGAGCGGGGCAGCAAAATTCCGACCTTTCTGTTGATCCGCCGCGAACCTCGCGGCGGATCAAAAAATCGTGCGTGCCCGGATTGTTTTGACGCTCGAATTCCGATAAAAGGAATTTATCGATTTTCGGCCGGACGACATTAGCATCCACCGGTACAGCCGGTTCAGACACGCTGACGACCCTTCCAAAAATTCGATCTAACCGGCCTGCGCGAGCGGGCCCCAACATTGTGTTATCTGAGAAGGGACTACCCCCGTGAGCATGGGAACCGTGAAGTGGTTTAACGCGACCAAAGGCTTCGGCTTCATTCAGCCCGACGACGGCGGCCAGGACGTGTTCGTCCACATCAGCGCTGTGGAACGTGCGGGCCTCGGCACGCTGCGTGAAGGTCAGAAGATCTCGTACGAGATCGTGGCCGACCGTCGTTCCGGCAAGTCGGCAGCAGACAACCTCCGCGCCGCAGGCTGAACCCGCCGGGCCTCGCCCGATCGGCTCGCAAGAACAAGAAGGCCGTGCGCAACGCACGGCCTTTTTTTGTTCCAGGCCCTGCTCGAGGACGTCAGCACGAGGACGGGACGCTGTTGTATTGAACGCAAGTGGACTGGCGCGGCCGCGTGTAGGACAGATCTTTCAGCGGGATGCTCGACTTCAACACGTAGCCCACCGTCGGTGTGTAAGTGTAGCTCGCCTCGCTGAGGATGAGGTAGGTCGACGGAATCAGCAGCGTCGCGGGAATTTCGTTGGTCACCTTGTCGCCAGCCTTCCGGCCCGAAGTCGCCAGCGTCGCTTGCGTCGCGCCGCTCGCGATGGTTCCGGCCTTGCTCCACTGGACCGTGGCAATGCTGTTCGCATCGATATAAATCTGGGAAATCGAGCCTTTCACGAGCGTAGCGTCGTAAGGCATGACGATCGAGATGCTCGCCGTGAACGTGTTCTGCATGTCGGAATCGGCAAGCGTCGTCGACTGCGATGTCAGATCGGACAGTGTCCGTGCAATCAATGTGACTTTGCGATCGACCGCCACCGCAGAGGAGAATTCGACAGTCCCAAAGAACATCACCAGCATCAGCGGGACGATGACCGCGAATTCGGTCGCCGCAAGCGCACGCTTGTCGGCGACGAAGTCACGGACCGAGCAGCGGGCACTCCTCGAGAATTTCGCAATCGCCTGCATGGGTCCGACCAGATCCGTCAGTTGAAGGGTTCGTTCTTGAAGGCTGCGGTCGCCACCAGCAGCCGCTTGCTGCTGCAACCGATGTTGTAGCCGAGGCCCGTGACGAAGAGCGGCCACTGATAGAACAGCCGCACCACGACGACCTGGCTGGAGCTGCCGGGATTGTATTGCACGCCGGCCGGATCGAAGGTGCAGGAATCGCCGTAATTGGTCAGACTCAGCGTCGTGAAGGAGCTGGTACTCACCACATCGACGTAAAGCTTGTTGCAATCGAACAGCGCCGGGATCTGGGTGCAGACATAGGCCTTGAACGTGATCTGATCGCACGCCGAGACCACGTTGGGCACCGTCTGACAGGCCGCCACTGAGCCTCCTTGCGCTTGCGCCTGACCGGTCAGAATCACACGCGCCGAATTTTGGGTGATGGTCTCGAGCACCTGGCCCGCGAAGAACACCAACGCGGTCTCGATGATGGCGAACAGCAGCCCGAAGAAGATCGGAGCAACCAGCGCGAACTCGACCGCCGCCGAGCCGCGGCGGCTGTCACGAAACCGGCATAGCGCTGTCCGGAGCGTGAACCTGGTAGGCGGAAGCGATGGCATCGCGTCAAATTCCCCAGCAGCGGCGATCATCTGCTTCGTTCAATAGCTAAAACTGATTGTTTAAGTGTTGCGGGCGATTCACGCTCCGCGAACCGCACGGTCAAGGATGCGTTAACCACACACGCCGGCGGCGCCGAAAAGACGGCGCCTGGCATCGGCAAGCGCTCAGGCGGAATCAGGCGATCCACCCCGGTGGGAAACCGCCGATCGATCCGGCTAGTTGGACTTGGTGGCCGCACCGGCGTTGCCGCTGGCATTGCTGCTCAGCGAACCGGCCTGGTTCATCGTTTGGTTGAAGTAGGCGTCGCTGTCGCCGAGCGTCACCCGACGCTGGCAAAGCGGCATGCAGCTGTAGGACTCGCGCTCGATCCCGCGATAGACGGTGACGAGCCGGTCGCTCGGGCCTTCGACCTGGATCTGGCGGTCGACCAGAATCTCGCCGCTCCGGTCGAGCGCGATGAAATTGGTGCCACCGTAGCCCTTGCCGGTCACGACGATCATGCCGCCGGGCTGGAGCGTGACGTCGGCGATCAGGGGATTGCCGACCACGATGGTCGCCACCTTGCCGGGCAGCCGCACCAGCTTGGCCTGGTCGACATTGACGGCGATGGTGTCGGCGGTTGACTCGGCAAGGCCGGCAGCTGGCGATGCCAGCACAGCGGCAGCAACCAGAAGACAGACCCGCGCATGACGGCGCAGCAATTCTTTACGCATACTCTTACCCCCGGACGACACAAACCGGCAGAAGCAAACAGATAACAGCGGAGCCGGTGTCCGACCCGGCTAACCTGCCCTTAATTCGTGAACGTTCCGCAAACTCGCAGACGATTGTTCGAACGGACCGGCGTTTTCGGCTATCTCCAGCTAGCGACGGAACGGATAGGCCAATTGGCCCCCGATCTCCTTCGGTATCGCCGCTTCGTCCTTGCCGTAATCCTGCGGCAGCCGCCCCTCCGGCATGCGGAAGGTGCCGAACAGCACGTCCCAGACCGGGAACGTTCCGGCGAAATTCGTGTTGCCGCCCTCTTCGAGCGAGGTGTGGTGCCAACGGTGGAACACCGGCGTGGCCAGCAGATATTTGAACGATCCGAAGCTCCAGTTCAGATTGGCGTGCACGAAGGCCGAATGGAAGGTGGTGAACGGCCCCACCCAGATCATGATGTTCGGGGAAATGCCGGCCATCAGCAGGACGACGTCGACGCTGATCGTCCCGAGCATGAGATTAATGGGATGGAAGCGCGCCGCGGAAATCCATCCGATCTCCTCCGACGAATGATGGATGGCGTGATACTTCCAGAAGCCGCCGCCGTGGAAAAATCGGTGGATCCAATACAGCATGAAGTCGGACAGCACCACGAACAGCAGGGCCTGCACCCACAGGGGCAGCTGCGCAAGCGGACCATGGCCGTTGTCGTAGAAGGCGATGAGCTCGTCGGCGTCGTGGATGTTGAAGACGGCGCCGGCGCCCACGATCAGGAGTCCGATCCGCATGGTGCGGGCGAACACCGGAACGAAGAACCAGTAGCAGATGTCGGTGATGATCTCCCGCTTGCGCCACCACGGGGCGCCGGGATTGCAGGCCCAGAAATGCTCGAGCACGGTGAAGACCGCCGCGAGCACGAAGGTCACGGGGATCACCTTCGCGATGGTCTCGCCGAGCATCAGGGCGACTTCCATGGGCAGGCTCGACATCGTCGCCTCTCTTGCGGATTTGTGTGCTCTTACGCCTACTCCGTGAAATTTAAGGGAGGGTGAAGCAGCCGCTGCGCCGGCGATGCATCTGGAACCGGGAGGAATTGAAGCTGCCGCTTTAAGGCGAAATTCACTCTGGACCAAAGCATTGCGCCAGACGCGGGTTTACGCGATCGGATTAACTCTACCGAAAGAGCTCGGCTCTCATTGTCATCGGGTCAAAGACAGCGCCGAACGAGGCGATCCCACCCGAATGGAGTTTGTTCATGAAGAACTTGATTGCGCGTTTCGCGAAGGATGAATCCGGCGCTACCGCCATCGAATACGGTCTGATCGCCGCCGGCATCGCGCTGGCCATCATCACCGTCGTCAACAGCCTGGGCACCACGCTGAACACCAAGTTCACCGCGATCAGCACCGGGCTGAAGTAAGCAACACACGAATGACGGCAAAAGCCCCGGACCTCCGGGGCCTTTGTTTTTCTGAAGACGGCGAGTTCCAGTGGCGTTGCGCAAGTACAGAACCGGTGCCGCGGTCGCGGCGAACGAGGCAGCTGCGGCGCAGGCCGGCTCGCCGGTCTATTGGGTCTGCCTTGCGCTGCTGCTTGCAACAGCCGCACTCGCCGCGCGCATTGCCAGCCTCTGGTAAGCACGCGTTCCGCGGCTTCGGCCTCGCGTGACCCTCGCTGCCGTTGTCGGTTTGTTTAGCAACTGGCGGCTAGAATCCGGCGACGCCAGTTCCCGCGGCAAACCCAGGCCTCAAGACGCAGCCCATGATCCTCGACCTTGCGCGCCTTCTGCTCTTCCCTGCCGTGATGGCGTTCGCCGCCGCGAGCGATCTCTTCACGATGACGATCTCGAACCGCGTGTCGCTGGCGCTGGTCGCAGGCTTCTTCGCGCTCGCCCTCGCCGGTGGCATGGCACCTTACGAGATGCTGAGTCATGTCGGCGCCGGCGCGCTTCTCCTCGTCGTGGCCTTCACCTGTTTTGCGATGGGCTGGGTCGGCGGCGGCGATGCCAAGGTCGCGGCCTCCGTCGCGCTTTGGTTCGGGTTCGCCCAGCTGATGAACTTCCTGCTCTACGCCTCGCTGTTCGGCGGCGCGCTGACGCTGCTCCTGCTCCAGTTCCGGCAATGGCCGCTGCCCTACGGGCTGGCGGGTCAGGCCTGGCTGGCACGGCTGCACGCCAAGGAGAGCGGCATCCCCTATGGCATCGCGCTCGCGCTGAGCGCGCTGATGGTCTACCCGGAGACCGAATGGGTGAAGGCGATCGACCTCGCTCACCTCGCACTGCGCTGAACGCACCGGGTAAACCCGGCGTTAAGGCGATTTAGATACGCCTCATTAACCATGCTTTGACGAATAGCTGGTCAACTGCCGATTACGGCGGCGGAAGCGTCGCGGCGTCTTGTTGGAAAGTGAAGCGTATGAATAGGGCACGCATTGTCGTCCTGGCGGTCGCCATCTGCGCCGGCGGCGTCGCCGCGTACCTGGCGAGCGGCTCGGACCGATCTGCGCCGCCTCCGGCTGCTCCGGTCGCCCAGCTTCCGACCGTCGACGTCCTCGTGGCCAAGAACGACATCGGCCTCGGCCAGACCGTAAAGCCGGAAGACGTGCAATGGCAGACCTGGCCGGCCGCGACCGCCAGCGCCACCTTCATCCGCCGCAGCGAGCGTCCCGAGGGCGCGACCCAGGTCACCGGTTCGATCGCGCGCGCCCCCTTCATTCAAGGTGAGCCGATCCGCGACCAGAAGCTGGTCAAGGCAGAAGGCTCCGGCTTCATGGCGGCAATCCTGCCCACCGGCATGCGGGCGATCTCGACCGAGATCTCGCCGGAAACCGGCGCAGGCGGCTTCATCCTGCCCAACGATCGCGTCGACGTCCTTCTGACCCGCCGGCTGAAGAACCCGGACCAGAACAACGGCGCCCCCGACGTCGTCACCTCCGAGATCATCCTGGCCAATATCCGCGTCCTGGCCATCGACCAGGCGCCAAAGGAAAAGGACGGCCAGAACGCGGTGGTCGGCAAGACCGTCACCCTCGAGCTCAATCCCGCGCAGACCGCGACACTCTCCGCGGCCCGCCAGAGCGGCACGCTGTCGCTGGCGCTGCGCAGCATCGTCGACGTCAAGATGAGCGAAATCACGCTCGAAGATTCCGCGCAGAAGCGGGACGGTATTTCGATCATTCGCTACGGCATTCCAAGTCAGACGGCGAAAGCACGATGAAGACAGTCGATATGAAACGCAGGGTGGATTTGGCGACGATGCGAACCTCAGCGGTCCGCGCCCTGTCGTTTTCGGCCGCTCTGGCGCTGGCGCTCAACCCCATGCTGAACCCCGTAGTCGCCGCCGATTATCGTCCGGTGGCGCAGGCCGCGGCGGATGGCCAAATGAACGCGCGCTTCCTCTCGCTCGGCGTCGGCAAATCCATCGTGATCGACCTGCCGCGCGACATCAAGGACGTGCTGGTCGCCGATCCCAAGATCGCCAACGCGGTGGTCCGCTCGGCGCAGCGCGCCTATATCATCGGCGCCACGGTCGGCCAGACCAATATCGTGTTCTTCGATTCCGCCGGTCAGCAGATTGCGGCCTATGACATCGCGGTCAAGCGCGACCTCAACGGCGTGCGGGCCGCGCTGAAGCAGGTCCTGCCCAATTCGGACATTCAGATCGACGGGCTCGGCGACGGCATCGTCCTGACCGGCACGGCGGCGAATCCGATGGAAGCGCAACAGGCCAACGAGCTCGCCGCGCGCCTGGCCGGCGGCGCCGACAAGGTGGTCAACTCGATCGTGGTGCGCGGCCGCGACCAGGTCATGCTGAAGGTGACGGTGGCGGAGGTCCAGCGCACCATCGTCAAGCAGCTCGGCATCGACCTGAGCGCCAGCCTCAACTACGGCACGTCGGTGGTGAGCTTCACCAACTCCAATCCGTTCACGGCTCTCGGCAAGAACCTCGTGGACGGCAACAATTTGACGACGAAGTTCGGCGGCTCGACGTCGGTGCAGGCCACCTTGCGCGCGATGGAAACCGCGGGTGTGATCCGCACGCTGGCCGAACCGAACCTGACCGCAATCTCCGGTGAATCGGCGACGTTCATCGCCGGCGGAGAATTCCCGGTCCCGGCCGGCTACGCGTGCGACCCCACCACCCATGTCTGTACCACCCAGATCAGCTTCAAGAAGTTCGGCATCTCGCTCAACTTTACCCCCGTGGTGCTGAGCGAAGGCAAGATCAGCCTGCGCGTGATGACCGAGGTCTCGGAACTCTCGAACGAAAACGCGATCACGCTGTCGCAGGCCGTGACCTCGACGTCGGTGAACTCGCTCACGGTCCCCTCGATCAGGACCCGCCGCGCGGAGACCTCGCTGGAAATTCCCTCCGGCGGCGCAATGGCGATGGCCGGCCTGATCCAGCAGCAGACCAAGCAGGCCATCAGCGGACTGCCCGGACTGATGCAGCTCCCGATCCTCGGCACGCTGTTCCGCAGCCGCGATTTCGTCAACAACGCGACCGAGCTGGTCGTGATCGTGACGCCCTATGTCGTTCGCGCGGTGGCGCCAAAGGACCTGTCGCGGCCGGATGACGGCTTCGCCCCGCCTGCGGATCCCCAGGCCCAGCTGCTCGGCAACATCAACCGCATCTACGGCGTGCCCGGCCGGACCGAACCGGCCAGGAATTACCGCGGTACCTACGGCTTCATTACCGACTGATGCGGAACGGGGACTTCACGATGATCACAAGACCACCCCAGCTTCGCAAACGCGCCATCCGCCTCGGTGGCGCGCTGGTCGGCATGGCGCTCGCGCTCGGCGGCTGCCAACACGACGAGGTCGTTACCGCCTCTATTCCCGACGACTACAAGCAGCGCCATCCGATCGCGATCGAGGAGCAGAACCGCTCGATCGTCGTCTTCGTCGGTCATGCCCGCGGCGGATTGACCGCTGCCCAGCGCGCGGACGTGATGGGTGTCGCATCGGCGTGGTTGCACGAAGGCACTGGCGCCATCCGCATCGACGTGCCGTCCGGCACGCCCAATGCGCGCCCAGTCGCGGACACGATGCGCGAAATTCAGGCGATGCTGGCGGCGGCAGGCGTTCCACCGCGGGGCGTCAACGTTCACCCCTACCAACCCGAGGACAAGCGCTTCCTGCCGCCGATCCGGCTCACCTATTCCAAGATCGCCGCAGTCGCGGGTCCCTGCGGCCTGTGGCCGGACGACGTCGGCCCTTCCATGAAGAACAAGAGCTGGTTCGAAAACAAGGACTATTACAATTACGGCTGCGCCTATCAGCGCAACCTCGCCGCGATGGTCGACAATCCGTCGGATCTCGAGCAGCCGCGGCCTGAGACGCCGTCCTACACGCCGCGGCGCATCACCGGCCTCGAGAAGTATCGCAAGGGAGTTACGACCGCGACCACCTATCCCGAGGCCGACAAGGCCAAACTCAGCGACACCGGCAAATGATCAGCTACGCTCGCCAGACACACGAAGAGCAGCCGGAAGCAGCCCCTCCGCCGGTCGAGGAGCATATTGCACCCGCGCCCCGCGTCTCGGTCCAGGCCTTCTGCGAGACCGTGGAGACCGCTGCCGCGGTGCAGTCGGCCGGCGAGGATCGCCGTCTCGGCAAGGCTCATCTGAAGATCCAGATGGGCGGCATGGCGGCCGCGATCGAAGCCTACCGCTCGGCTCCCACGCCGAACGTGATCGTGCTCGAGAGCGACGGCCGCAACGACCTCCTGGGCGGGCTCGACCAGCTCGCCACAGTCTGCGACGCCGGCACCCGCGTGGTCGTGATCGGCCGCATCAACGACGTCATGCTCTACCGCGAGCTGGTGCGCCGCGGCGTCAGCGACTATGTGCTTGCGCCGGTCGGCGCGATCGACGTCGTGCGCTCGATCTGCAACCTGTTCTCGGCGCCGGAAGCCAAGGCGGTCGGCCGCATCATCGCCGTGGTCGGCGCCAAGGGGGGCGTCGGGGCCTCCACCATCTCCCACAACGTCGCCTGGGCGATCGCGCGCGACCTCGCAATGGACGCCGTCGTCGCCGATCTCGACCTCGCCTTCGGCACCGCCGGGCTCGACTACAACCAGGATCCGCCGCAGGGCATTGCCGACGCCGTGTTCTCGCCCGATCGCGTCGACACCGCCTTCATCGACCGCCTGCTGTCGAAATGCACCGACCATCTCAGCCTGCTGGCGGCGCCGGCGACACTCGACCGGGTCTATGATTTCGGCACCGACGCCTTCGACTCCGTGTTCGACACGCTGCGCTCCACCATGCCATGCATCGTGCTCGACATTCCGCATCAATGGTCGGGCTGGACCAAGCGCGCCTTGATCGGAGCGGACGACATCCTGATCGTGGCCGCCCCTGACCTCGCCAATCTGCGCAATACCAAGAACCTGTTCGATCTGTTGAAGGCCGCGCGCCCCAACGACCGGCCGCCGCTCTACTGCCTGAACCAGGTCGGCGTGCCAAAAAGGCCCGAAATCGCCGCCGCGGAGTTCGCCAAGGCGATCGAGAGCCAGCCGATCGTCTCGATCCCGTTCGAGCCGCAGATCTTCGGCTCGGCGGCCAACAACGGCCAGATGATCGCGGAGATCTCCGCCAACCACAAGTCGATCGAGATGTTCCTTCAGATCGCCCAGCGCCTGACCGGCCGCAGCGAAACCAAGAAACAAAAGTCGTCCCTGTTTTCACCCCTGATTGACAAGTTGCGGGGAAAATAAGCCGCCGCATGGAGTTGTTAAGTGTTCGGTAAGCGTAGCGGAACAGACACCGACCTTCGGGCGCCCAAGCCCGGCGCCGTGTCGCTCGAGCCTGCCCAGGCTCCAGCGCCGACGGTGTCGCGCGCCCCGCCTCCGCCGGCCGTCGCCTCGCCGCCGCTTGCTCCCGCCAAGGCCCCGCCGCCCCCGGCCATGGAGAGCCGGCGTTCGGACAATTATTACGAGGTCAAGGCGACCATCTTCGGCGCCCTGATCGAGGCGATCGATCTCGCCCAGCTCGCCAAGCTCGACTCGGAATCCGCCCGCGAGGAAATCCGCGACATCGTCAACGAGATCATCGCGATCAAGAACATCGTGATGTCGATCGCCGAGCAGGAAGAGCTGCTCGACGACATCTGCAACGACGTTCTGGGCTACGGTCCGCTCGAGCCGCTGCTGTCGCGCGACGATATCGCCGACATCATGGTCAACGGCGCCAACACCGTCTACATCGAGGTCGCCGGCAAGATCCAGCGCACCGGCATCCGCTTTCGCGACAACCAGCAGCTCCTCAACATCTGCCAGCGCATCGTCAGCCAGGTCGGCCGGCGCGTCGACGAATCCTCGCCGATCTGCGACGCGCGCCTCGCCGACGGCTCCCGCGTCAACGCCATCGTGCCGCCGCTGTCGATCGATGGCCCGACGCTCACCATCCGCAAGTTCAAGAAGGACAAGCTGACGCTCGACCAGCTCGTCAAGTTCGGGGCGATCTCGCCGGAAGGAGCCGAGATCCTCCAGATCATCGGCCGCGTCCGCTGCAACGTGCTGATCTCCGGCGGTACCGGCTCGGGCAAGACGACGCTGCTCAACTGTCTGACCAATTACATCGAGCACGACGAGCGCGTCATCACCTGCGAGGACGCTGCCGAGCTCCAGCTCCAGCAGCCCCATGTGGTGCGGCTGGAGACCCGCCCGCCCAATATCGAGGGCGAGGGTCAGGTCACCATGCGCGAATTGGTGCGCAACTGCCTGCGTATGCGGCCCGAACGCATCATCGTCGGCGAAGTCCGCGGACCCGAGGCGTTCGACCTGCTCCAGGCCATGAACACCGGCCATGACGGGTCGATGGGCACGCTGCACGCCAACAACCCGCGCGAAGCCCTGTCGCGCTGCGAATCCATGATCACGATGGGCGGCTTTTCCCTGCCCTCGCGAACGATCCGCGAGATGATCTGCGCCTCGATCGACGTCATCGTCCAGGCCGCGCGCCTGCGCGACGGCTCGCGCCGCATCACCCACATCACCGAGGTGATGGGCATGGAAGGCGACACCATCATCACCCAGGACATCTTCCTCTACGACATGATCGGCGAGGACGCCAACGGCAAGATCATCGGCCGGCACCGCTCGACCGGCATCGGCCGTCCGAAGTTCTGGGAACGCGCCCGCTATTACGGCGAGGAGAAGCGCCTTGCCGCCGCGCTCGACGCCGCGGAAGTGGCGCCCACGACGTGAGCAGGTCAGCGACGCCATGAACATACAGGTCCTCGCCCTCGCATTTCTCGCCACCGCAGCCGTTGGCGGCATCGCCTGGGTTTTCCTCTATCCGCTGCTCTCCGGGGAACGGAAGGCGGAAAGCCGACGCGCCTCGATCTCGCGTGCCGACGCGCCTGCGGCCAAGCAGAGCGAAAAGAGCCAGCGATCGCGCCGCGAGCAAGTCGAGACGTCGCTGAAGGATCTCGAGGCACGGCGCCAGCAGGAGAAGAGCGTTCCGCTCAATGTCCGCCTGTCCCAGGCCGGCCTGGACTGGACGCCGCAGAAATTCTGGATCGTGTCCGCCGTCGTGGCGGGCGTGCTGTTCGCGGCGGCCCTGTTCGTCGGCGGCGGGTTGCTCGGCGCCGCTGGTCTCGCCTTTGCCGGAGGTTTCGGCCTGCCGCGCTGGGCCCTCGGCTTCCTGAAGAAGCGCCGGGAAGACAAATTCCTGAAGGCGCTCCCCGACGCGGTCGACGTCATCGTCCGCGGCATCAAGGCGGGCCTGCCGCTGTTCGAATCGATCAAGGTCGTCGCTGCGGATTCGCCCGAGCCGCTGCGCAGCGAGTTCCTCGCCATCATCGAGACGCAGGCGATCGGTATGCCGCTGGGCGAGGCTTGCTCCCGGCTCTATGAGCGCATGCCGCTGCCCGAAGCCAACTTTTTCGGCATCGTCATCTCGATCCAGCAGAAATCGGGCGGCAACCTCTCCGAGGCGCTGGGCAACCTCTCCAAGGTGCTACGCGACCGCAAGAAGATGAAAGAGAAGATCCAGGCGATGTCGATGGAAGCCAAGGCCTCGGCCGGCATCATCGGTTCGTTGCCGCCGATCGTGATGTTCCTCGTCTATCTCACGACGCCGCACTACATCTCGCTGCTTTGGACTCACCCCACTGGCCAGCTGATGCTGGTCGGCTGCGTCGTCTGGATGTCGATCGGCATCATGGTGATGAAGAAGATGATCAATTTCGACTTCTGACGGTGCCGCATGGTCGAGTTCCTCGTTTCGAAACTGCACGACGTCCGCTTCATGACGATGCTGCTGGCGGCCATCGCCGCCAGCGCCACCGTCTATACGCTGGTGATGCCGCTGTTCGCCGGGGAGGGACTCTCCAAGCGCATGAAGGCGGTCGCGAGCGAGCGTGAGCGCATCCGGCAGCGCGAGCGCGAGCGCCTTCACAAGAATGAAAAGGTCTCGCTGCGCCAGACGCCGAAGCAGCTCGTCTCCAAGGTCGTGGAGGACTTCAACCTCACCAAATGGCTCGCGCAAGAGGCGGCGCGGGACAAGCTCATTATGGCCGGCTACCGCGGCCAGGCGCCCTACATCACCTTCCTGTTTGCCCGCATGGTCGCTCCGATCGTGCTCTTCGTCGGCTCGGTCATCTACGTTTTCGTGATCGCGCACATGGAGAAGCCGATGCCGATCAAGATCGGCATCTGCCTCGGCGCGGCCTATCTCGGCCTCCAGGCGCCGATGCTGTTCCTCAAGAATGCGATCTCCAAGCGCCAGCTCTCGATCAAGCGCGCCTTTCCCGATGCGCTCGACCTGCTCCTGATCTGTATCGAGTCCGGCATGTCGGTCGAAATGGCGTTCCGCAAGGTCGCCACCGAAATCGTGGGACAGTCGATTGCGCTGTCGGAAGAGTTCACGCTGACCACAGCCGAATTGTCCTACCTGCAGGATCGCAAGGTCGCCTATGAGAATTTGGCGCGGCGCACCGGGCTCGAGGGCGTCAAGTCGGTCTGTCTCGCGCTTCAGCAGGCGGAACGCTACGGCACCCCCCTGGGTCAATCCTTGCGCGTCATGGCCCAGGAAAACCGCGACATGCGCATGACCGAGGCCGAGAAGAAGGCCGCCGCGTTGCCGCCGAAACTGACGGTGCCGATGATCCTGTTCTTCCTGCCCGTGCTATTCGTCGTCATTCTCGGACCGACCGGCATCAAGATCACCGAGATGCAGTGACACGGAGCCGCTGGCCGTACGCGGGTCGGTGAGACGACTTCGATGGCTGAAGATCAGATCTGATCAATCGGGCTGGTCGAGCGAGGCGACCGGGGTCCGCTTCGGCGCGCCGCGATGATTGTCGCTGCGGCTCAGCATTTCCTTGAGATACGTAACATTGGCCGCGGCCTGGTCCGGCGGCAGATCCGCCTTCACGATGATCTCGGCCTCAGCGAAGCGGCCCTGGAGACCGACGACGAGGCCGAGATTCTGCCGCACCCGGCTGCTGGCGCGCGGCGAGGCGTAGGCCTGCCGCAACGCCTCTTCGGCCTTGGGCAGATCCTTCGACAGCATGTAGGACAGGCCGAGATTGGAAAGCACGCCAGGATCACCCGGCGCGATCTTGAGCGCGCTCGTATAATAGGAGCGCGCCTCCTCGTGACGGCCCATCTGGTCCAGCACGGTGCCCTGCACCGAGAGCAGGCGCCAGTCCGGATTGTCAGGCGAATGCGCTTTCGACAGGACGTCGTAGGCCTGCTGGAAATTGCCGTTGTCGGCGAGCGCGCGGCCATACTGCGCGAGCAGCGCCTTGTTGCCGGGATTGGCGATGGTCGCCTGCTCGAGCACGGCAGCGGCCTGGGCGCGTTGGCCGTTGGCACGCAAAGCCTGACCATAGGCCAGCGCCGCCTCGGCATCCCGGGGATTGGCACGGTAGCGCTCGCCATAGACCTCGACGGCGCGCGCGGGATCGGCAGGAGCCGCCTCCGCCCGTGGTCCGCCGAGCGAACCCGTCACGTCGGAGAGTTTCGACATGCCCGTGCAGCCGCCGAGGCCCATGGCCACCGCCGCGACCAGCGAGGTGGACGCAAGAAGCCGGGCGAGACTGAACCGTTGACGCATGACGCCTTGACTCTCGAGCCGATTGATCGAGCCGAACGCGCCAGCAATAGACTGTTAACCCTAACGGCCGGTTAACGCCCCTTCCCGGACCACACCTCTCACGGCGACGTTTGCGGCGGCGCCCCACCGCCGAGGTCGAGATCGAGGCCGAGCGCCCTCACCTGCAATTGCCGCCTCAATATTCGATGGCGAGCCGCTTGCGGATTTCGTCGATGCGCTTGTCGAGCGCATCGAATCGCGCGTGGACGGAGCGGTCGTGGAGATAGAAGACGTAACCGCCGGCAAGGAACGCGAAGATCCAGTGGTGGTGCTCGACATAAGCAAAGATCACCTCGATAGCCTGGCCGATGAATGTGACCACGCTCCACACAAATTCCATCGCATGTCCTCCCGGCGCGTTTGTCGGCGGTCGCCCGATCGTCGTCCCTGGCGACCGTTGCCGGAACCTAGCATGGCCCCCTTGCCGCGAGTAGCGGGCTCGCCCAACGGTGACAGCAAAGCCGATTGCAGCCGCGGCGAAACTCTGCGAAGTCTCGTCCGTTCGCATGCCCGCTTGATCCGACGATCCGGACCCGCCAATGCCTTCTGTCTTCGAGACGTCACCCACCGCCATCCCGATCACTTTCGTCACGAAATCGAGCTGGGATCGGGTCGCCGAGGCGCTGCCGCCACCGCAACGCCTGTTCGCCACTGCATGCGCCTTTACGGCCAAGCCGGGCGCCTATCTGGCGCTGCCCGCGCCCGACGGCACGATAGCGCAGGTGCTGTTCGGCCTCGAGGACGACGCCGCAAAATCACGCGACCTGTTTCGGCCCGGCGCCCTGCCTGGGCTGCTGCCGCCGGGCATTTATCGCTTTGCCAATGCGCCACACGATACACGGCTGGCCGCGCTCGCTTTTGCGCTGGGGTGCTACCGCTTCGCGCGCTACCGCAAGGCTGACAGGCCCGACGTCCGGCTGGTGCCGCCTGACGGCATCGACGCCACCGAGATCGGGCGGATCGCCGACGCAGCGATGCTCGCGCGCGACCTCATCAACACGCCGTCCAACGACATGGGGCCGGAAGAGCTCGCCGCTGCTGCGCAAGCGCTCGCCGTCGAATTCGGGGCAAGCTTTGCCTGCACCATCGGCGAGGAGTTGGAGAAGCACTTCCCGCTGATCCACGCCGTCGGCATGGCCTCCAGCCGCGCGCCGCGGCTGATCGACATCGGTTGGGGCGACCCTGAGCATCCCAACGTGACGCTGGTCGGCAAGGGCGTCTGCTTCGACACCGGCGGGCTCGACCTGAAGCCGTCGAGCGGCATGCTGATTATGAAGAAGGACATGGGCGGCGCCGCCAATGTGCTGGCGCTGGCGCGCATGGTGATGGATGCGAAACTGAAGGTGCGGCTTCGCGTGCTGATTCCGGCCGTGGAGAACGCGGTCGCGGGCAATGCCTTCCGCCCGCTCGACATCTTCACCTCGCGTAGGGGCATCACCGTCGAGATCGGCAACACCGACGCGGAAGGCCGGCTGGTGCTCGCCGACGCGCTGGCGCTGGCCGACGAGGAGAAACCCGACCTGCTGGTCGACCTGGGCACGCTGACCGGCGCGGCGCGTGTCGCGCTGGGACCGGATTTACCGCCCTTTTACACCAATGATGAGACCCTTGCCGCCGACCTTTCGCGCTGCGCGGTGAAGGAGAACGATCCGTTGTGGCGCATGCCGCTGTGGCCGCCTTACGATTCCTGGCTGGACTCCAAGACGGCCACGATCACCAACGCGCCATCGGGCGGCTTTGCCGGCTCGATCACCTGCGCGCTGTTCCTGCAGCGCTTCGTCGAGCACGCCCGAAGCTGGCTGCATGTCGACATCTACGGCTGGACACCGACGGCAAAGCCCGCACGCCCCGAAGGCGGCGAGTGCCAGGCCGCGCGCGCCATCTACAGCTTGTTGAGCGAGCGCTATGCATGATCCGCGATTGACACCGGCGCGAGGCGACCTCGCGGCGAAATATCTCGAAGGCAAGGTGCAGGCGGATCGCTTCGTCACCGGCGAGGAATTCGAGGTGATCGAACCGGTCGCGCCGGTGCGCGAACAGCCATCTTCGAACGCGATGCTGATGACGGAGGCACTGCGCGGCGAACGCGTCACCATCTACGACCGCAACGGCGAGGGTTGGGCGTGGGGCCAGCTCAATGGCGACGGCTATGTCGGCTGGCTGCCAGAAGCGGCGCTGGTGAAGCCATCGGCTGCACCAACTCACCTGGTCAGCGCGCTGCGGACGTTTGCCTTCCCCGGTCCCTCGATCAAGCTGCCGCCGGCCGACACGCTGGTGATGGGATCCAAGCTCGCCGTGACACGCGAAGAGGGCAGCTTCGCCGTGACGCGCGACGGCAGATATCTGCCGAGGACGCATCTTGCCTCACTCGATCACCGCGAGCCGGACTTCGTCGCGGTCGCCGATCGCTTCGTCGGCACGCCCTATCTCTGGGGCGGGAAGAGCAGTTTTGGCATCGATTGCTCCGGCCTCGTCCAGGTCTCGTTGACATCAGCGGGGATTGGCTGCCCGCGCGACAGCGACATGCAGCTGGCCGGTCTCGGGCGCGCGCTGGAGCCGCATGAGCGAAGCTTGCGGCGCGGGGACCTGATCTTCTGGAAAGGCCATGTCGCGATCGTCCGCGATGGCAGCACCATGGTTCACGCCAACGCGCATCACATGGCGACAATCATCGAACCGATCGAGCCGGCCATTGCGCGGATCAGGCAGGCCGGCTGCGAGGTCGTTGCGATCAAGCGGCTATAGCGAGATCTCGTAGGGTGGCGTAACCCACCTCTTCAGCTTCCGTTGAGAGAGAAGCGGTGGGTTACGGCTTCGCCTAACCCACCCTACCAGATACTACGTCGCCACCGAGCCGTTCCCGGCGGTCTCCAGCCGGAACGCAGCCGCAAACAGCGCCCGTGTGTAATCCGTCTTCGGGTGCTTGAACAGTTCGGCGGCCTGTCCCTCTTCGACGACCTTGCCGCCCCGCATCACGATCAGGTGGCTCGCCAGCGAAGCGACGACGCGCAAATCGTGCGAGATGAACAAGTAGGTGAGGTCGCGCTTGCGCTGGAGCTCGCGCAACAGATCGACCATCTGCGCCTGGAACAGCATGTCGAGCGCGCTGGTCGGCTCGTCCAGCACGACGAAATCCGGCTCCAGCACCACCGCGCGCGCGATGCTGATGCGCTGGCGCTGGCCGCCGGAGAATTCGTGGGGATAGCGGTAGCGGGTATCGGGCTTCAGCCCGACGTCTTCCAGCGCCTTGACGACGCGCGACTCACGCTCTTCGCGCGACAGCTTCGGCTGATGCACGGAGAGACCCTCGGCGATGATGTCGGCGATCGACATGCGCGGTGAGAGCGAGCCGAACGGGTCCTGGAACACGATCTGCATGTCGCGCCGGAAGGGCCGCATCTCCTTGAAGCGCAGGCCCTGGATGTCCTTGCCTAGGAAGACGATGCGTCCGTTCGAGGAGATCAAGCGCAGCAGCGCCAGCCCGAGCGTGGTCTTGCCCGAACCGGATTCGCCGACGACACCGAGCGTCTCGCCCTTGCGCACGGCGACGCTGACGCCGTCGACCGCCTTGATGTGGCCGACCGTCTTGCGCATCAGCCCGCGCTTGATCGGAAACCACACTTTCAGGTCATTGGCGGACATCACCATCGGCGCATCCGGCTGCGGCGGCGCCGGATCGGGCTTCGGCTCCGCCGCGAGCAGGTCGCGCGTATAGGGATGTTTCGGCGACTTGAAGACCTGCTCGACCGGTCCCTGCTCGACGATCTCACCGCTCTTCATGACACAGACCGTGTCGGCGATGCGGCGCACGATGCCGAGATCGTGGGTGATGAAGAGCAGGCTCATGCCGAGCCGCGAGCGGATCTCGGCGAGCAGCGCCAGGATCTGCGCCTGCACGGTGACGTCGAGCGCCGTCGTCGGCTCGTCCGCGATCAAGAGGTCCGGCTCGTTGGCGAGCGCCATCGCGATCATCACGCGCTGGCGCTGGCCGCCAGAAAGCTGATGCGGATAGCTGTTCAGCCGCGTTTCGGGCTCGGGAATGCCGACCTGCGTCAAGAGCTCCAGCGTTCGCCTGCGCGCCTCGGCATTGCTGGTCGGATTGTGCAGCTGGATGATCTCGCCGATCTGCGCCTCGATCGTATGCAGCGGATTGAGCGAGGTCATCGGCTCCTGGAAGATGATGGAGATGTCGCTGCCTCTGATCTCCCGCATCTCCTGCTCGGAGCGCTTGATCAGCTCCTGCCCCTTGAAGCGGATGCTCCCCGACGGGTGCGAGGCGTTCGGATAGGGCAGCAGCTTGAGAATCGAAAGCGCGCTGACCGACTTGCCGGAGCCGGATTCGCCGACCAGCGCCAGGCATTCGCCGCGCTTGATCTGGAACGAGATCTTGTCGACCGCGAGCGTGGTGGCGCCGCCCTGGTGGAAGGCCACCGAAAGGTCGCGCACGGCGAGCAGGGGCTGGTTGATCGCGTCCATCGGTCTTACCTGAACGTCTTGCGCGGATCGAAGGCGTCGCGCACCGCTTCGCCGATGAAGATCAGGAGCGACAGCATGATCGCGACCGAGAAGAAGCCGGAGAAGCCGAGCCAGGGCGCCTGCACGTTGGACTTGGCCTGCGACAGCAATTCGCCGAGCGATGGCGATCCCGGCGGCAGGCCGAAGCCCAGGAAATCGAGTGCCGTCAGCGTCATCACCGAGCTCGACACGATGAAGGGCAGGAACGTCATGGTCGCCACCATCGCATTCGGCAGCAGGTGGCGGAACATGATGACCGGGTTGGACACGCCGAGCGCCCGCGCCGCCTGGATGTATTCGAAATTGCGGCCGCGCAGGAATTCGGCCCGCACGAGACCGACCAGCGAGACCCAGGAGAACAGCAGGAGGATACCAAGCAGAACGAAGAAGCCGGGCACCAGCACCGAGGACAGGATCAGGAGAAGATAGAGCGAGGGAATCGCCGTCCAGATCTCGATGAAGCGCTGGAAGATGAGATCGACCCGACCGCCGAAATAGCCCTGCACCGCGCCCGCTGCGATGCCGATGACGGACGAGACGATGGTGAGGCAAAGGCCGAACAGCACCGAGATACGGAAGCCATAGATCAGCCGCGCGACGACATCGCGGCCCTGATCGTCGGTGCCGAGCCAGTTATATTCGAGGTCGCGGCAGCTCTTCAGCCCCTTCTTCTCCACCACCGGCTGGCACTGCTTCTCGGTCAACATCCAGGTCGGCGGCGACGGTGCCGGCGTCGGCAGATCGAGATTATGGGTGTCGTAGGAATAGCGGATCAGCGGCCAGACGATGCTGCCGTTCTTCTCCTTGATCAGCTTCTGCAGATAGGGATCGCGATAGTCGGCAGCCGTTTCGAAGTCACCGCCGAAGGTGGTTTCGGAATAGGTCACGAAGGCCGGCCAATAGAGATGGCCGTCGAACTTGACCAGGAAGGGGCGGTCGTTGGCGATCAGCTCGGCGAACAGCGAGACCACGAACAGGGCGATGAAGATCCAGAACGACCAGTAGCCGCGGCGATTGGCCTTGAAGTTCTGCCACCGCCGCCTGTTCAGCGGCGAAGGCGCAAAGGGCTTGCGCGTGATCGGAACGACCTCGCCGAGCGGCGACTGGGTCGTGGTCTCGATCGGCGTCGGCGCAGTAATCGTCATCAGACCTCCCGCGCCTCGAAATCGATCCGGGGGTCGATCCACATATAGGTCAGGTCGGAGACCAGATTGATCACGAGGCCGACCAACGAAAAGATGTAGAGCGTGCCGAACACCACGGGATAGTCGCGGTTGAGCACGCTCTCGAAGCTGAGCAGGCCCAGCCCGTCCAGCGAGAAGATGGTCTCGATCAGAAGCGAACCCGAAAAGAAGGCATGGATGAAGGTGCCGGGAAAGCCCGCGATCACGATCAGCATCGCGTTGCGGAAGACATGGCCGTAAAGCACCCGCCCCTCGCTGCAACCCTTGGCACGCGCAGTCATGACGTATTGCTTGCGGATCTCGTCCAGGAACGAGTTCTTCGTCAGGAACGTCATGGTGGTGAACGCACCTAACCCCATGGCGATCAGCGGCAGCGTCAGATGCCAGAAGTAATCGATGATCTTCCAGTACCAGGGAAACTGCGACCAGCCGTCCGAGGTCAGTCCGCGCAGCGGGAACCAGTTGAAGAAGGAACCGCCGGCGAACAGGATGATGAGGAGGATCGCGAACAGAAAGCCGGGAATGGCATAGCCCAGCACGAGAATGGTCGATGTCCAGGTGTCGAAGCGCGTGCCGTCCTTCACCGCCTTGCGGATGCCGAGCGGGATCGAGATCAAATAGGTGATCAGCGTCAGCCAGAGCCCGAGCGAAATCGAGACCGGCAGCTTCTCCTTGATGAGCTGGAGCACGCTGACGTCACGAAAATAACTCTTGCCGAAATCGAAGCGGGCGAAATTCCAAACCATCAGAGCGAAACGCTCCGGTGCCGGCTTGTCGAAACCGAACTGTGCCTCGAGCTTCTTGATGAAGTCAGGATCAAGACCCTGCGCGCCGCGATATTTCGAGTTGATGGCATCGCCGCCGGCCCCCAACTGTCCCGGCGCGCGCTGCGCAAAGTCGCCGCCGCCCGAAATGCGCGACGTGCCGCCGGTATCGGCTCCCGAGAGTTGCGCGATGACGCGCTCGACCGGGCCGCCCGGCGCGAATTGCACGACGATGAAGGACACGAACAGGATTCCGAGCAGCGTTGGGATCATCAGGAGGATGCGGCGGGCGATGTAGGCGCTCATGATTATTTCGCCTGCTCGAGCTTGGCGGCCTTCGCCGTGTCGAACCACCAGTTCTCAGGCGCACCGACGCCTTGCGCGTATTTCGGCGGCTTGGCGGGATGGCTGAACTGGTCCCAATAGGCGACGCGATGGAAGTTGGCATACCATTGCGGCACCCAATAGCGCCCGGCCCGGAACACGCGGTCGAAGGCCCGGCAGGCCGTGGTCAGCTCCGCCCGGGTCTGTGCGGCAATGATCTTCTCGATCAGCGCGTCGATCACAGGATCGGAGATGCCTGCGAGATTGTACGAGCCCTTGGTCTTGGCCGCCTGCGAGGAGAAGAACGCCCGCATGGCATCGCCTGGAGTTGCCGACATCGAGAAGCGTTCGATCGTCATGTCGAAATCGAAATCCTCGAGCCGCGCGCGGTATTGCACGGCATCGACCAGACGGAAGGAGGCGTCGATCCCGAGCGTTGCGAGGTTCTTCAAATAAGGCCCGTGATGCGGCTGGATCGACTGCTCGTCGTTGAGGAATTCGATCGTGAAAGGCTCGCCATTGGGCAGAACCCGTTTGCGGTCCTTGATGATGTAGCCGGCCTCGTTGAGCAGCTCGCTCGCCTTGCGCAGCAGGGCGCGGTCCTGACCGGAGCCGTCCGATACCGGCGGCGCGAAGGGCTGGCCGAACACTTCGTCGGGCACCTTGCCGCGGAAGGGCTCGAGCAGCGCGAGCTCTTCCGGCGAAGGCGGGCTGGACACCATCATGTCGGAATTCTGGAACGGCGAGTGCGTGCGTGCATAGGCGCCATACATGATCGACTTGTTGGTCCACTCGAAATCGAAGGCGTAGATCAGCGCTTCGCGCACGCGCGGATCCGCGAACTTGTTGCGGCGCAGATTGATGAACCAACCCTGTGCGCCCGAAGGCGTCTCGTCCGGCAGCTGCTCTTGCTTGACGCGACCGTCCTTCACCGCCGCGAAATCATAACGCGTCGCCCAGATGCGCGACGTAAGCTCCTCGCGGAACAGATAGTTCTTGCCGGTGAAGCCTTCGAAGGCGACGTCGCGGTCGCGGTAGAATTCGTAGCGCACCGTGTCGAAATTGTAGCTGCCGCGGCACACCGGCAGGTCGGCGCCCCACCAGTCCTTGACGCGCTCGTATTCGATGTAGCGGTTGACCTCGAACCTGCCGACCTTGTACGGGCCGGAGCCCAGCGGGGTATCGAGCGACGATTCATCGAAAGCGCGCGTGGCGTAATAAGCCTTCGAGAAGATTGGAAGGCTCGCGACATAGAGCGGCACGTCCCGCGCCCGGTTCGGCGCGAAGGTGACGACCACGGTGACGTCGTCCAGCGCCTCGGCCATCACGAAATCGCGCAGCTGCACGACGATCAGCGGATGCCCCTTCTCCTTCAGCGTGTTGAGCGAGAAGGCGACGTCGTGCGCGGTGAGCCTGGAGCCGTCGTGGAAGCGGGCCTCGGGCCGTATCGTGAAGGTGTAGGCCAGTTTGTCGGGCGAGATCCGCACTGATTTCGCTGCAAGCCCGTACATCGCGTCGGGCTCGTCATTGGCGCGCGCCATCAACGGCGCAAAGGTCATGTCCATGCCCTGCGCGCCCTCACCCTTCAGTATGTAGGCGTTCAGCGAAGAGAACGTGAAATAAGACTGGTTGTAGGCGCGCACCGAGGGAATCAGGGAGAACGCGCCGCCCTTCGGCGCGTCGACATTGACGTAACCGAAATGATGGAAATCGGCGGAGTATTTGAGATCGCCGAACGCCGAGATGCCGTGAGCCTCGATGGACCCCTCGGACGCCGCCGCGCTGTGGCGTGCGACAGCGCTGAATGCGCCGCCGACACCGAGGATCAGCACATGCCGTCGTGACATCTGCGTCATGCGGGAAATATCCTTCACGACTTCTTTGCGATCCGCGCCGCCTTGTCTGCGTCATACCACCAGATGAGCGGGAAGCCGGACTGGCCATATCTAGGCAATTCCGCCGGCCGGCCGAAGCGATCCCAGCGCGCGGTGCGAACCTTTGGATAATTCCACTGCGGCACGACGTAGTGATTCCACAGCAGTACACGGTCGAGCGCCTTGGCTGCAGCGACAAGATCGTCGCGATCACTGGCGTAGATGACCCGTTCGATCAGCTTGTCGATCGCGGGATTCTTGATCCCTGCAAGATTGCGGGAGCCGGCGATGTCAGCCGTCTTGGACGACCAGAACTCGCGCTGCTCGTTGCCCGGCGACTGCGACTCGGGCCAGGAGTTGGTGACCATGTCGAAATCCCACTCGCGCGTCCTGTTCTCGTACTGGGTCGGATCGACCGTCCGCACGCTGACGGCGATGCCGAGCCGCTCGAGGGACGGCTTGTAGAACAGGGTGATCCGCTCGAAGCTCGGATCCGAGTTCAGCAATTCCAGGGAGAACTGGGTGCCGGTCTTGACGTCGATCAGCTTGCGGTCGCGTATCTCGTAGCCGGCCTCCTTGAACAGGCGCAGCGCTTCGCGCAAATTATCGCGCACGGCCTCCGGACTGCCCCCCACCGGATTGCTGTAGGCCGTCGTGAAAACTTCGGGCGGGACCTGAGCACGGACGGTCTCGAGGATCTCCAGCTCTTTCCCTTGCGGCACGCCTGTTGCCATCAGATCTTCGATGCCATCGAAATAGCTGCTGATGCGCTTGTACTGGCCGTAGAAGATCTGCTTGTTCATCTCCTCGAAGTCGAATGCGTAGTTGAGCGCGCGACGCACGCGCGGATCGCTGAACTTGGCGCGGCGCAGGTTCGGCACGAAGGCCTGCATCACGCCCGAGCTGCGATTGGCGAACTCCTCGAGGATCACGCGCTTTTCGCCGACGGCCGGGAAGTCGTAGGCGGTCGCCCAGTTCTTCGCGCTGTTCTCGGTGCGCCAATCGACCTGATCGGCCTTGAAAGCCTCGATCGCGACAGTGGCGTCGCGGAAATATTCGTAGCGCAGCTCGTCGAAATTGTTGCGGCCCACATTGGCCGGCAGATCGCGGCCCCAATAATCCCTAACGCGCTCCAGTGCGATCGACCGTCCTGCAACGAAGTCCTTGACCTTGTAGGGACCGGAGCCGAGCGGCACTTCGAGCGTGGTCGCCGACACATCGCGCTTGCGGCCCTGCGCGTCGGTCCCCTCCCACCAATGCTTCGGCAAGACGATAAGCTGCCCGACGATCTGCGGCAATTCGCGGTTGCCCGGCGCGTCGAATACGAACTTCACCTCGCGCTCGCCGATCTTCTCGGCCTTCACCACATGGCTGTAATAGGCCGAGTACATGGGGTGGTGCTTCTTGAAGGAATCGAGCGAGAAGATCACGTCATCGGGGGTGACCGGCTTGCCGTCGTGCCACTTGGCTTGCGGCCGCAAGCGGTAGGTGACGAAGGAGAAATCATCGGGATGGCTGACGGCCTCGGCCAGCGCGCCGTATTCGGTCGAGACTTCGTCGAGCGAGGGCGTGGTGAGGGATTCGTAGATGAATGCGACGGCGCCTGCGACCTGCCCCTTCACGCCCGACACGACGATGTTGAAATTGTCGAAGGTGCCGACGGCGATCTGGCGGGCGACGCCGCCCTTGGGCGCTTCCGGATTGACATAGTCGAAGCGCTTGAAATCGGCGGGGTACTTGACCTTCCCGAACAGCGACAGCGCATGGCGCCAAGGAGGCCCATTTGAAGTCAGCTCACTGGCGGATTGGGCCTGCGCTGGGCCGATGGCGGGAACGCTGCCCAAGGAACCGAGGACGGGAAGCGCTGCGGCCGCAGTGCCGGTGAGCAGGAGATCGCGTCGGGTGATGGCCAAATCAACATCCCTGTCTTGAAGGAGGCTACTCCTTTAAGTTCCCAATATAGGCGAGGTTTCGACCGAATATGTTGCTTTTTCCTCATCTTGAAAGGCCGGAGGCCCGTCAGATGCGGCCAAACGCCCCGATAAATTCGCCGCGAGGCCCGGATAACGAAACGGCCAGGCTTTTCAGCCTGGCCGTTTCTTCGAGAGCAGGCTTTTGACGCCTTACTTCGACGCGGTCGGCAGCGGCTGCGGATGCTCCGACAGCGAATTCAAATAGGCAATGACGTCGGCGCGCTCGGAGTCCTTGGGAATACCGGCGAAGCCCATCGCGGTGCCCGGGATGAAGCCCTTCGGATTGGCAATGAACTTGTTGAGATCGTCGAAGGTCCAGGTGCCGCCCTTGCCTTTCATCGCGGCCGAGAAGTTGAACCCGCGGCCCTCGCCCTTCGCCTCGCCGACGACGCCGTAAAGGTTCGGACCGACGCGATTCGGGCCGCCCTTTTCGAAGGTGTGGCAGGCGCCACACTTCTTGGCGGCCGCGGCACCCTTCTCGACCGAGGCGGCCTGGAGCAGCTTTTCGATCGGCTCGGCGGAGGCAGCAGCAGCGCCGCCGCCTTCCTTGCCGTGGCCGGCATCTTCCTTCACGGCGATCTCGAAGCCCGGCTTTTCCGGCATCTTGGGCGAGAACAGCGCACTCGCGGTGAAGCTCGTCACCAGCAGGATCAGACAGGTGCCGAGCACGGCACCGAGAATTTTATTGAGTTCGAAAGAGTCCATTTCCGGCCAGGCCCCACACCGCAAGAAGGATCGAGCGGCCAGGCGGCCGCCAGGACGAGCCTCGGGAGAATCAAACGTTCCTGATCGTTTCCCCGAGTTTTGCCATTGAGATATCGGTTTGCCCGGGGTCTGGCAACCCGTATAAGCGACCCCGCTTGCAGCCCGTCCCCACTCCATTTCTCGGCGCGAAAAACGCCCCGTTTCCAGGCCCTTGACCCCAAGAACTTGAACCCAAGAACTTGAACCCATGATCGATCCTCGCATCCTGGTGCTGATCCCGGCCCGCATGGCCGCCACCCGCCTGCCCGGCAAGCCGCTCGCCGATATCGCGGGCCTGCCGATGATCGTGCACGTGCTACGCCGCGCAGAGGCCGCCGCAATCGGCCGGGTCGCGGTCGCAACCGACACGCCGGAGATCGCCTCGGTCGTCGCAGCCCATGGCGGCGAAGCCGTGATGACGCGCGCCGACCACCCTTCTGGCTCGGACCGCATCCACGAGGCCATGCAGAAGCTCGACCCTGAGGGCAAGACCGAGATCGTGATCAATCTGCAGGGCGATTTCCCGACGATCACGCCGCAGACCATCCGCGAGGTGCTGCCGCCCTTCGCCGATCCGGCGGTCGATATCGTAACGCTGGCCTCGCAGATCCACACCGAGGAGGAGGATCTTGCCCCGAGCGTCGTGAAGGCCGTCGGCTCGCCGATCGGACCGCGGCGGCTGCGGGCTCTATATTTCACCCGCGCCACCGCGCCCTACGGCAACGGACCGCGCTACCACCATATCGGCCTCTATGCTTACCGCCGCGCTGCGCTGGAGCGGTTCGTGTCGCTGCCGCCTTCGCCGCTGGAGCGCCAGGAAAGCCTGGAGCAGCTCCGCGCAGTCGAAGCCGGCATGCGCATCGACATCATGATCGTCGACATCCTGCCCCGCGGCGTCGACACGCCGCCCGATCTCGAAACCGCGCGCAGCATCCTTTCCAAATCCTGAGCGGCTGCTACAAGGCGCGGCAGGAGCACTATTAAGACATGACCAAGCTGAAAATCGCATTCCAGGGCGAGCCCGGGGCCAATTCGCACATCGCCATCGTCGAGGCCTATCCCGACGCCGAGCCGATGGCCTGCGCCACCTTCGAGGACGCGCTGTCGGCGATCTCGTCGGGCGAGGCCGATCTCGGCATGATCCCGATCGAGAACTCGGTCGCCGGTCGCGTCGCCGACATCCATCATCTGTTGCCGGCCTCCGGCCTCTTCATCATCGGTGAGTGGTTCCTCCCCGTTCGGCATCAATTGATGGCGGTGAAGGGGACCAGGCTCGAAGACATCAAGAGCGTCGAGAGCCATGTGCATGCGCTCGGCCAGTGCCGGCGCATCATCCGCAAACTCGGCATCAAGCCGATCGTGCACGCCGACACCGCCGGCAGCGCCCGCGACATCTCCGAACGCAATGACAAGACCGTCGCCGCGATCGCCTCGCGCCTCGCCGCAAAGATCTACGGCCTCGACATCCTCGCCGAGGACATCGAGGACGAGGCCCACAACACCACACGCTTCGTGGTGCTGGCGCGCGAGCCGAAATGGGCCGCGCAGGGCTCCGGCCCGCTGGTCACGACGTTCGTGTTCCGCGTGCGCAACTTGCCGGCCGCGCTCTACAAGGCGCTCGGCGGCTTTGCCACCAACGGCGTCAACATGACCAAGCTCGAGAGCTACATGGTCGACGGCAATTTCTTCGCCACACAGTTCTACGCCGACGTCGACGGCCACCCCGAGGACAAGGGTCTCGCCTTCGCCATCGAGGAGCTGAAGTTCTTCTCGCGCGAATTCCGCATCGTCGGCGTGTATCCGGGCCATCCGTTCCGCGCAACGTTCAGCGAAGCGCAGCAGGATTAGTTTCGTGTCCCGGACGCGCGAAGCGCGAGCCGGGACCCAGAGGCCGCAATAGCCAGCCGCGCGATGGGCCCCGGCTCTGCAGCGCACCGCACCGGACGATGCTTCGCATCGCCGGGAGCGCTGCGCTGCGTCCAGGGCACAAGAGCGGGTTAGGCGGCTTCTCTCTTCACCAACCCAAACGCCTCCGCGAGCAGCGAATACGATTTCTTCCGCGCCTCGTGATCGTACACGGCGGTGATCACCATCAACTCGTCCGGCTTGCTCGCCTCGATCAACAGCTGCAGCTTCCTCTGCACCGTCGCGGGGCTGCCGACGAACAGGCGGGAACGGTTGCGCAGGATCGAGGTGCGTTCAGCGTCGGAGTAAGGATAGGCCAGCGCCTCCTCGACGCTTGGCAGCGGCAGATATTGACCGCGGTCGCGACGCAGCCGGTTGAGGTCGAACGAAGAAGCGAGCCGTTCGGCCTCCGCGTCGGTATCGGCGGCGATGACGGCAACCGCGAGGATCGCGTGCGGGGTGGCGCGCCACGCCGAGGGCTGGAAGCGGTTGCGGTAATGCACCATCGCATCAACGGCATCGTGGGACGCGAAGTGATGGGCGAAGGCGAAGCCCATGCCGATCTGCGCGGCCAGCTCCGAGGAATAATCGCTGGAGCCGAGCAGCCAGATCGGCGGCAGGGCGGTGTCATCGGGCATGGCGACGACGTTGTTGTAGGGGTGCCCAGCGGGGAATTCGCGCGTCTGCCACAGAATCAGCTCGTGCAGCCGCTCCAGGAAATCGTCGCCCTCGCGGCGGTCGAGCCGGCTGCGCAGAGCGTAAGCCGTCGCACCGTCGGTGCCGGGGGCGCGGCCGAGACCGAGATCGATCCGGCCGGGAAACAGCGCCTCCAGCATCTTGAAGCGCTCGGCGACGACCAGAGGGGCGTGGTTGGGCAGCATCACCCCGCCGGAGCCGACGCGGATATGCTTCGTCACCGCCGCGATCTGGCCGATCATGACGTCGGGCGCCGGGCTCGCGACCGAGGCAAGGTTGTGGTGCTCGGCGAGCCAGTAGCGGACATAGCCGAGGCCATCGACATGGCGCGCCAGGTCGATGCTATTGCGCAGCGCCGCGGCAGGCTTGGTGCCTGATGTGACGACGGAGAGGTCGAGGACGGAGAGCGGGATCATGGCGGCTTAACCTAATGGAGGGCCGCGCGGCGACAATGGGCCGGCTGCGCAGGTCTGACGTGTGCGGACCACGAGCCGGAGCGGGTTGGTCGTAGCGAGCTGATGGGCCAATTAACATCTGGACAACATTTATTTCGGCCTGCCCATCATCTGAAGTTTCCCCAAATCAGCCTCGCTTGCTCTATAATATATTGATATTATGCGCATTTTATAGGAATACCAATGTCCCACAAAAATTGACATTCGACCAATAATTCCGGAATTATTGGCATAAGTGGGCCACTTCCCATTTCCGATGGGCTGTCGATCAACCCGCCTTTGGCTTATCTTGGGCTTCCAAGCGAGACCTGACCGTCGGCCGCCGAAACCTGACGAAAATTCTTTGGCGACAAATCTGGAGTGCGTGGTGCCATGACCGATCTGACGATTCCTGCCCGGACCGATGGGCAAGACGGGCACCTGACGCGGCCTGCGATCTCCTTCGAGTTCTTTCCGCCCAAGACCGAGGAGATGGAGCGCAATCTCTGGGAGACCATCAACCGGCTCGCCCCGCTCGACCCGAAATTCGTCTCGGTGACCTACGGAGCCGGCGGCTCGACCCGCGAGCGCACCCATGCGACCATTGCCCGCATCCTGAAGGAAACCACGCTGCTGCCGGCAGCGCATTTGACCTGCGTCGGAGCTTCGCGCGGCGAGATCGACGAGATCGTCGACCGCTATCACGAGGTCGGCGTCCGCCACATCGTCGGCCTGCGGGGCGATCCCGCCGGCGGCATCGGCACGCCCTATGCCAGCCATCCCGACGGCTACCAGAGCTCCGCCGAGCTCGTCGCGGGAATCAAGAAGCGGCATGCCGATATGGAAGTGTCCGTCTCGGCCTATCCCGAGAAGCATCCCGAAGCGCGCGACTTCGATGCCGACATCGACACGCTGAAGGCCAAGGTCGACGCGGGCGCGACCCGCGCGATCACCCAGGTGTTCTTCGATAACGACCTCTACTTCCGCTATCTCGACCGCGTCCGCGCCCGCGGCATCAACATTCCGATCGTGCCGGGCATCATGCCCATGCACAATTTCAAGCAGGCCCGGAATTTCGTCACCCGCGCCGGCACCACCGTGCCGGACTGGTTCGCCGCGAAATTCGAGGGCCTCGACGACGATGCCGAGACCCGCAAGCTGGTGGCCGCAACCGTCGCCGCCGGCCAGGTGCAGAAGCTCGCCAAGCACGGCGTCGACACCTTCCATTTCTACACCATGAACCGCGCCGATCTCGTGTTCGCGATCAGCCATTTGCTCGGCATTCGCGCCAAGAGCGCTCAGAAGGCTGCGTAAGAGAAAATGACCGTACCCGTTTCCGCCAAGCGAACTGCCCTGCTCAACGCCGCGCGCGAGCGCATCCTGGTGCTCGACGGCGCCATGGGCACGATGATCCAGAATCTGCAGTTCGACGAGAAGGCGTTCCGCGGCGAGCGCTTCAAGAACTTCCATCGCGACCTGCGCGGCAACAACGATTTGTTGATCCTGACCCAGCCGCAGGCGATCGAGGACATCCACGCCGCTTATTTGCGCGCCGGCGCCGACATCGTCGCGACCAACACGTTCTCCACCACCTCGATCGCGCAAGCCGATTACGACCTCACCGACATCGTCTACGAGATGGCGCGCGAAGGCGCCCGCCTCGCCGGCAATGCCGCGCGCCGCGTCGAGGCCGAGGACGGCAAGCCGCGCTTCGTCGCGGGCGCGATCGGCCCGACCAACCGCACCGCTTCGATCTCGCCGGATGTTTCCAATCCCGGCTACCGCGCCGTCACCTTCGACGATTTGCGCAAATCCTATGGCGAGCAGATCCGTGGCATGCTCGACGGCGGCGTCGACCTCTTGCTGGTCGAAACCATCTTCGACACGCTGAACGCCAAGGCGGCGCTCTATGCGATCGCCGAGATCACCGACGAGAGCGGCATCGACATGCCCGTGATGGTGTCGGGCACCATCACGGACAAGTCCGGCCGCCTGCTCTCGGGCCAGATGCCGGAGGCGTTCTGGAACTCGGTGCGGCACGCCAAGCCCATCACCATCGGCTTCAACTGCGCGCTCGGCGCCGAAGATTTGCGCGCGCATATCGCCGATATCGGCCGCGTCGCCGATACGCTGGTCTGCGCTTATCCGAACGCCGGCCTGCCCAACGAGTTCGGCCAGTATGACGAGACGCCGGAATACATGGCCCGCCTCGTCGGCGAATTCGCCCGAGACGGCCTCGTCAACATCGTCGGCGGCTGTTGCGGCACCACGCCGGAACATATTGCGGCGATTGCGGCTGCCGTCGCCCCGCACAAGCCGCGCATCGTGCCCGAGATCACCCCGCGCCTGCGGCTGTCCGGCCTCGAGCCGTTCGTGCTGACCGATGCGATTCCCTTCGTCAACGTCGGCGAGCGCACCAACGTCACGGGATCGGCTCGCTTCCGCAAGCTGATCACCGCCGGCGACTACACCGCCGCGCTGCAGGTCGCGCGCGACCAGGTCGAGAACGGCGCGCAGATCATCGACGTCAACATGGACGAGGGTCTGCTCGACTCCGAAGCTGCGATGGTGACCTTCCTCAACCTCGTCGCCGCCGAGCCCGACATCGCCCGCGTCCCCGTCATGGTGGACTCCTCGAAATTCTCGGTGATCGAGGCCGGCCTGAAATGTGTGCAAGGCAAGCCGGTCGTGAACTCGATCTCGATGAAGGAGGGCGAGGAGAAGTTCATTCACGAAGCCAAGATCGCCCGCCGCCATGGCGCGGCCGTCGTGGTGATGGCGTTCGACGAGGTCGGCCAGGCCGACACGTTCGCGCGCAAGACCGAGATCTGCAAGCGCGCCTACGACATCCTGGTCAACAAGGTCGGCTTCCCGCCTGAGGACATCATCTTCGATCCGAACGTCTTCGCAATCGCGACCGGCATCGAGGAGCACAACAATTACGGCGTCGACTTCATCGAGGCGACCCGCTGGATCCGGCAGAACCTGCCGGGCGCGCATATCTCGGGCGGCGTTTCCAATCTGTCGTTCTCGTTCCGCGGCAACGAGCCGGTGCGCGAGGCCATGCACTCGGTGTTCCTGTATCACGCCATCAAGGCCGGCATGGACATGGGCATCGTCAATGCCGGACAGATGATCGTCTATGACGACATCGATCCGGAGCTGCGCCAGACCTGCGAGGACGTCGTCCTCAAGCGTGATCCCGGCGCCTCCGAGCGGCTACTCGTGCTGGCGGAGAAATTCCGCGGCAACAAGACCCAGACCAAGGAAGCCGATCTCGCCTGGCGCGAATGGCCGGTGGAGAAGCGGCTGTCGCATTCGCTGGTCCACGGCATCACCGAATTCATCGAGCAGGACACCGAAGAAGCCCGCAAGAAGTCCTCGCGCCCGCTCGACGTCATCGAAGGACCGCTAATGGCCGGCATGAACGTGGTCGGCGACCTCTTCGGCGACGGCAAGATGTTCCTGCCGCAGGTGGTGAAATCCGCCCGCGTGATGAAGCAGGCGGTGGCCTGGCTGATGCCGTTCATGGAGGAGGAGAAGGCCCGCAATCTCGCAAACGGCATCGGCACCGAGGGATCCTCGTCCGCCGGCAAGATCGTGCTCGCGACGGTGAAGGGCGATGTCCACGACATCGGCAAGAACATCGTCGGCATTGTGCTCCAGTGCAACAATTTCGAGGTCATCGACCTCGGCGTGATGGTGCCGGCGGCGAAGATCGTCGAGACCGTGAAGGCGGAGAAGGCCGACATCGTCGGTCTCTCGGGCCTGATCACGCCCTCGCTCGACGAGATGGCGTTCTTCGCCGGCGAATTGCAGCGCGAAGGCCTCAAGCTGCCGCTCTTGATCGGCGGCGCTACCACCAGTCGCGTGCATACCGCTGTCAAGATCGATCCCAGCTATCGCGCCGGTCCCGTCGTCCATGTCAACGACGCCAGCCGCGCCGTCGGCGTTGCGTCCTCGCTGCTCTCGGCGGAGAAGCGCGAGGCCTATGCCGCCGAGGTGCGGGCCGAATATGCAAAAATCTCGGACGCGCATCTGCGCGCGCAGGCCGACAAGAAGCGCCTGAAGCTCAGCGACGCCCGCGCCAACCGCGTGCCGGTCGATTTCACCGCGAACAAGCCGGTGAAGCCGACCTTCCTCGGCATCCG
The DNA here is from genome assembly GCF_004114535.1 of Bradyrhizobium nanningense. Lineage (GTDB taxonomy): Bacteria > Pseudomonadota > Alphaproteobacteria > Rhizobiales > Xanthobacteraceae > Bradyrhizobium > Bradyrhizobium nanningense. The sequence goes on along the minus strand of NZ_LBJC01000014.1, from coordinate 173,159 downwards.
CAGCTTCGACGACTACGATCTCGCCGAGCTCGTCGACTGCATCGACTGGACGCCGTTCTTCCAGACCTGGGAGCTCGCCGGACGCTTCCCCGCCATTCTCGATGATGCCAAGGTCGGCGAAGTCGCACGCTCGCTCTACGACGACGCGCGCAAGATGCTCGACACCATCGTCAAGGAAAAGTGGTTCCGGGCGCGCGCGACGATCGGCTTCTGGCCGGCGAACGCTGAAGGTGACGACATCGCGCTCTATGCCGACGAGAGCCGCACCAAGAAGATCGCGACGCTGCACACGCTGCGCCAACAGCTCGAGAAGCGCGAGGGACGCTTCAACGCGGCGCTTGCCGACTTCGTGGCGCCTGCAGGCGTTCCTGACTATGTCGGCGGCTTCGTCGTCACCGCGGGCATCGGCGAGGATGCGGTTGCCGATCGCTTCAAGATGGCCAATGACGACTATTCCTCGATCCTTTGCAAGGCGCTGGCCGATCGGCTCGCCGAGGCCTTCGCCGAGCGCATGCATGCCCGCGTGCGCCGCGAGTTCTGGGCCTACGCCCCTAGCGAGACGCTGTCCAACGACGAGCTGATCCTGGAGAAATACCAGGGCATCCGCCCCGCGCCCGGCTATCCCGCGCAGCCCGATCACACCGAGAAGGCGACGCTGTTCGAGCTGCTCGATGCGGAGGCGACCTGCGGCGTGAAGCTGACCGAAAGCTTTGCGATGTGGCCGGGCAGTAGCGTGTCGGGGCTCTATTTCGCGAACCCTGCGAGCTATTATTTCGGCGTCGGCAAGATCGAGCGCGATCAGGTCGAGGACTACGCCGCGCGTAAGGGCATGACCGTCGCGGAGACCGAGCGCTGGCTCGCGCCGGTGCTGAACTACATCCCGTCGCAGCAGACCGACAAGACCTTTGCGGCAACGCCGGCGAACGACGAGACCTCGAAGGATCTCGCCTCGCATCCGCCGGGCTGCACCTGCGCGGTGCATCTGGTCTGGCAGAAGAAGCGCGCGGGGGCAGGATAGGCCTCGGAAAGTGAAAACTGAAAAACAACCCCATGCACAGTAGCGATGGGGTTGATAAGACTGGGCAATTTCGGTCTTGCCGAAGCCGCGGTTGCGGCGTCGGGCAAAACAGGGGTAACATTGCATCATCGGCTGCTGTGCCGGTCCGAGTGATGTGCCCGGGCAACTCAAGCCCACCTCCGGTCCCCATCGCGGTCTCCTCAGGATGAGGCTAAGCAGCGTTGGTGCTCGCTGAAACTGGCGCCGCGCATCCGCTCGTCCTCATCCTGAGGGCCCGCCAACGGCGGGCGTCTCGAAGGATGGCCACAGGCGAGATGCCCCCCATATGCGATTGCCCTGCCCCTCCAGGGGAGGGTAAGCGCATCACCCCTTCGGCGGGGCGAGCGGCTGTACGATCTCCTTGAACGGCGGCAAAGCCTCGCAGCGCTCGGCATGCGCGCTCAGCGCCGGATAGCGCGAGGCGTCGAACAGCTGCGGATGCGCCTCGCGGGTGAAGCGGACGACGCAGGCCACGGCGACGTCGGCGTGCCCGATGCGCTCACCCAGCCAGTACGGCGTTGCCACCTTGGCGCGCTCGGCCTCGAGCACTTTCAGGACGTCGCCGATCTGCGCCTGGCAACGCTCGACCCACAGCGCGAGCTGCTCCGTCCGCAGCACGCGCTCGTAGAGCAGGCTGACCGCCTTGTCGCCGAGGCCCGAGGCAAGCGCGCAGATGCGCAAATGTTTGCGCCGATCAGTGCCGCTGCGCGGCAGCATCGCCTTCGCCTCGCCGACGAGTTCGTCGAGATAATCCAGGATGATTGTGCTCTCGATCAACGCCTCGCCGTCGTCGAGCACCAGGGTCGGCACGCGGCGCAGCGGATTATACGGCGCGATCTTGTCGGCATCGCCGAAGGTCGACCACGGTTGGTGCTCGAAAGTGAGGCCGTAAAGCTTCAGCGCAATCGCGACGCGGCGGACGAAGGGGGAATCATATTGGCCGATCAGGAACATGGTTCGCGCTCTTCTCGATCATTGAACAAGGCAGGGCCGATCAGTTTCCACGACCAGCTCGGTGCGGCGCAACAAATTTCTCGGAAATGGAGCATTGCGCCGGCTGCAACGGCGCCTCCCACTCCACGCTCAAAGGCCGTCCTGGATCGAGCGCTTGATCGTGGCGATGGCCGTCTCGTTGCGCTTGTACATCGTCCACTGCTTGATCCGCTTGGCGCGCACCAGCTTGGCGGCCGTCAGCACCCGCATGTGCTCGCTCAATGTCGGCGCGCTGACGCCGAGCTTTTCGGCGATCAGCAATCCGCAGACGCCGTCCTCGACCAGGTCGCCGTCGGCCTGCTCGCGAAAATGCTTCCGCGGATCCCGCAGCCATTCCAGGATCTGCAGGCGGCGTTCGTTGGCGAGCGCGCGCAGGGCGACGGCAAATTTCATTTAGCTATTTTGCTAATTACCTAATTGATGTCAACGCTCCCCTGCGCTATTCTGAACGGTATCATGACAGCGACAATGAACATCACGCGGGAGCGGATTGCGGCGACCGAGACCGTCATCCGCCCGCATATCAGGCGCACGCCCCTTGTTCGGGCCGACCTCGCCGATTTCGGCCTGCCGGCCGCGCCCGTCACGTTCAAGCTCGAGATGCTGCAGCATTCCGGATCGTTCAAGGCCCGCGGCGCCTTCGCCAATCTGTTGCTGCGGCAGGTGCCGCAAGCCGGTGTCGTCGCCGCATCCGGCGGCAATCACGGCGCGGCCGTCGCCTATGCGGCGCAGCGGCTTGGCATTCCCGCCACGATCTTCGTCCCTGACATCACCTCGCCGGCCAAGGCCGACCGGATCAGGGGTTACGGCGCCAAGCTCGTGATCGCGGGCAGCCGCTACGCCGACGCGCTCGCCGCGAGCGAGGCGCATGTCGCGCAGACCGGCGCGCTGGCCGTCCATGCCTATGACCAGGCCGAAACCCTGCTCGGCCAGGGCAGCGTCGGCCTGGAGCTGGAGCAGGACTCACCCGGCATCGACACGCTGCTGGTGGCGGTCGGCGGCGGTGGACTGATCGGCGGCATTGCAGCGTGGTACGGCGGCAAGACGTGCATCATCGCGGTCGAACCGGAGCAATCGCCAACCCTGCATAACGCGTTCGAGGCTGGCGCTCCGGTCGATGCGCCGGCCGGCGGTCTCGCCGCCGACAGCCTCGCGCCGCGACGCGTCGGCGAACTGATGTTTCCGATCGCGCGCGCTCATGTCGAGCGCGTCGTCCTGGTCAGCGACGAGGCGATCCGGCAGGCCCAGGCCGCGCTGTGGTCGCACTTGCGCCTGGTGGCCGAGCCCGGCGGCGCAGCCGCCTTTGCCGCATTACTCTCCGGCCGCTACCGTCCGTCACCCACCGAGCGTGTCGCGGTTCTGGTCTGCGGCGCCAACACGACGGCGGTGAATTTCGATAGCTAGCCCGAGGGTGACATGGTCGGGGGCGGCGCGCATCTGATGGTCGCCAAAGCCTCTGCGAAGGCGGAAGCAATCCAGAATCTTTCCGCAGAGACAGACTGGATTGCTTCGTCGCAGGGGCGCCTCGCAATGACGGCAGGGCGGCAGCCGCGTACTACTCAATGATCGGCACATGCTTCGCCGCATCGCGCGACAGTGTGCCGTCGAAACGCGGATCGTCGGCGATCTCGATCTGACGCCGAAACGGGCGGAAGCCGGAGCGCTGGTAGAAGGCAACGGCGGAGGGATGATCGAAGGTGCAGGTGTGGACCCAGACGCGGCGGAGGTCGCGTGACCATGCAAGCTCCAGCGCGCGGTTCATCAGGAAGCGGGCGGCGCCGGTGCCGATCAGCCTAGCGGTGACGCCGAAATAGACCAGCTCGCATTGGCCGGGCTCGCGGAAGTCCAGTTCGAGCAGGCCTTCATCGCGGCCGTCGGCGACCAGGGCGTAGACCTCGATGCCAGGCGCGTGGATGATTGCGGCGAGCTCTGCATCGGTCATGCGGGTGCGCGAGAACCACAGCCAGTCCTCGCCGACGCGGCGAAAGAGATCGCGGTACCAGGCGAGCGCGGGGGCGTCGACCTTGCGCAGGGTCCAGGCGCCGGGCGGATCGTCGCGGCGCGCGGGAGGCGCGGTCATCTCCAGATGGGTGACGACGGCGGCGATCTTGCCGGCGGGGACGTCGGAATAGCCGTCGGGGAGGATCATGCTTCGTTGCTTTCGTTCCCTAGAGGTCAGCCCGGGTCGGTTGCTCCATACTCCGTCATTGCGAGCGCAGCGAAGCAATCCAGACTGTCTCCGCGCCGGCAATCTGGATTGCTTCGTCGCAAGAGCTCCTCGCAATGACGGGTGTGGAGGCAGCAGGCTGCACCTCACTCCACGCGGGTACGCGGGACGTGCCTACCCCTCCCCCTCGTCACTCGCGAGCACGCCCTTCACCGCGCGCGCCCAGCCGGCGAGCTTCCGCTCGCGCGTCGCCTGGCTCATGTTCGGCTTGAAGCGGTGCTCGAGGCGCCAATTGTCGGCGAATTTGGTCGGCTCGGGATAGACGCCGGCGTTGAGGCCGGCGAGATAGGCGGCGCCGAGCGCCGTGGTTTCCTGGATCACGGGGCGGTCGACCGGGGCATCGAGGAGATCGGCGAGGCGCTGCATGGTCCAGTCCGAGGCGGTCATGCCGCCGTCGACGCGGAGCACGACGCTTGCGGTTTCCGAACTCGGCCAGTCCGCGCGCATCGCGGCCCAGAGGTCGAAGGTCTGGTAGCAGACGCTTTCCAGCGCGGCATGGGCGAGCTCGGCGGGGCCGGTGTTGCGGGTGAGGCCGAACAGCGCGCCGCGCACGCGCGGATTCCAGTAGGGCGCGCCCATGCCGACGAAGGCCGGGACGAGATAGACGCTTTGCATGGAGTCGGACTGATCGGCCAGCGGGCCAGTCTCGGCGGCGTGCTTGATGATGCCAAGGCCGTCGCGCAGCCATTGCACCGCGGAGCCTGCGACGAAGATCGAGCCTTCGAGCGCGTAGGTGCGCTTGCCCTCGAGCTGATAGGCGACGGTGGTGAGCAGCTTGTTCTTGGAGACGACGGGCGTGGTGCCGGTGTTGAGCAGGGCAAAACAGCCGGTGCCATAAGTGGACTTCATCATGCCCGGGCGGAAGCAGGCCTGGCCGATGGTCGCGGCCTGCTGGTCGCCGGCGATGCCGGAGATGGCGATGGCGCCGCCGAACAGGTCCGGCGTGCTCTCACCGAAACGGGCGGAGGAATCCTTCACCTCGGGCAGCATCGAGCGCGGCACGCCGATGATCTCCAGGAGCTCATCGTCCCACTGGCCGGTGTGGATGTTGAACAGCAGCGTGCGCGAGGCGTTGGTGGCGTCGGTGGCGTGCACCTTGCCGCCGGTGAGGCGCCAGAGCAGGTAGCAATCGACCGTGCCGAACATCAATTCGCCGCGCGCGGCGCGGGCGCGGGCGCCGGGAACGTGGTCGAGGATCCAGGCGACCTTGGTGCCGGAGAAATAGGGATCGATGATCAGGCCAGTCTTCTGCGAGATCACGGGCTCGCGGCCTTCCGCTTTCAGGTTTGCGCAGATGTCGGCGGTGCGGCGGTCCTGCCAGACGATGGCGCGGTGCACGGCCTGCCCCGTCGCGCGGTCCCACACCACGGTGGTCTCGCGCTGGTTGGTGATGCCGATCGCGGCGATGTCCTTTGCGCCGATGCCGGCCTGCTCGATCGCCTCGCGGCACACCATCACAGTCGAGGTCCAGATGTCCTCCGGCTCGTGCTCGACCCAGCCCGAAGCCGGAAAATGCTGCGGAAACTCCTGCTGCGCCTTGGCGGCGATGGAAATATCGCCGCGAAACACGATCGCGCGCGAGGAGGTGGTGCCCTGGTCGATGGCGAGGACGAAAGACATGGAAGCTACCCTGGCGTTATCTTGGCGTTATCCCGAGGGGATCAGTGTGTCGCGCCAAAGGGAGCGGATTGGAGGCGGAAGGTCAAGGTTGGTGTCGGTCTCGTGCCCCGGACGCAGTGCAGCGCCTCGGCGGTGCGCTGCTGAGCCGGGGCCCAACGCCGAGGCCGTTCTGGGTCCCGGCTCAGCAGCGCTCCGCACTGCAATGCGTCCGGGACACGATCCAGCTACACCGCGGCCGTCGTCACGCCGCCGTCGATGACGATGGTCTGGCCGGTCATGAAGCTCGATGCGTCCGAGGCGAGGTAGGCGACGGCGCCGGCGATCTCCTCGGGCTCGCCGATGCGGCGCAGTGGCGTGGTGGCGGTGCGGCGCTTCAGGTTGGCTTCGTCTTCCCACAGCGCGCGGGCGAAATCGGTCTTGACGAGGCCGGGCGCAATGCAATTGACGCGGACGCCTTTCGGGCCCCACTCGCCGGCGAGCGAACGGCACAGCGCGAAGTCGGCCGCCTTGGAGATGCCGTAGGCCCCGATCACGGTGGAGCCGCGCAAGCCCCCGATCGAGGAGATGATGATCACGGAGCCGCCTCCACGCTCGGCCATCTGCGGGATCGCGAGCGCCGAGAGCCAGATGTTGCTCTTGACGTTCGAGCCCATGATTTTGTCGAAGGCCTCGTCCGTGATGTCGAGCAGCGGGCCGTAATACGGGTTCACCGCGGCGTTGCAGACGAGGATATCGATCTTGCCGTAATGTTTGGTGGCGCCCGCGATCAGCGCTTCGACCTCGTTCTTGCGGGCGATGTTGCAGGGGATGACGATCGCGTCACCGCCAGCAGCGATGATGCCGTCGGTGACCTCCTTGCAGGCCTCAAGCTTGCGCGAGGAGACGACGACTTTGGCGCCGAGCTTGGCCAGGAGTTCAGCGGAGGAGCGGCCGATGCCGCGGCTGGAGCCGGTGACGACCGCGACCTTGCCGGTGAGATCGAACGGGGTGTTCTTCATTGTTGTTGCTCCGTTGACACCATTTACTCCGTGTCATCGCCCGACTTGATCGGGCGATCCAGTACGCCGCGGCTGAAGCTGCGTGAACGAACTGTCGCCGCGGAGTACTGGATGCCCCGGTCAAGCCGGAGCATGACAGCCTTCGTGCGGGCTAGATCAACTCATACCAGCCCGCCCGCGTCGGCGACGCGGCGCTGGTGGTAGTCGGTGTCACCAAACGTGTTCTCGATCATGGTGAGGCGCTTGAAGTAGTGGCCGATCTTCGCCTCCATGGTCATGCCGATGCCGCCGTGGAGCTGGATCGACTGCTGGCCGACGAATTTCAGCGACTTGCCGATCTGCACCTTGGCCGCGGCGATCGCGTTGGTGCGCTCCTTGGCGTTCTCGAAATCGCTCGCCATGGTCGCGAACATCGACATCGAGCGCGCCTGCTCGGCGGCGACGAACATGTCGGAGGCACGGTGCTGCAGCGACTGGAACGAGCCGATCGCAACGCCGAACTGTTTTCGCGTCTTGATGTATTCGACCGTGGTCTTGAGCGATTCGTCCATTAAGCCGACCGCTTCAGCGCAGAGCGCGATGCGGGCTTCATCCACAACGCGCTCGATCAGCGCCAGCGAATCCTCGGGATTGCCGAGCACGGCGTCCGGGCCGACCTCGACACCCGTAAGAGTGATGTCGGCGGCGTGCAGGCCGTCCTGGGTCGGATAGCCCTTCCTGGCGACGCCCTTGGCATTCGCCGGCACCAGGAACACACCGATGCCGCTTCTGTCGCGGCGCTCGCCCTTGGTGCGCGCGGTGACGACCAGCGTGTCGGCATTCTCGCCGTTGAGCACGACGAACTTCTCGCCGTCGATGACCCACCCGTCGCCCTTCTTCTTCGCCGTCGTCGAGACGTCGAACAGATCGTAGCGCGAGTTCTTCTCGAGCTGGGCGAACGCGAGCGTCTTGCTGCCGTCGATGATCCCTGGCACGTGCGCGGCCTTCTGCGCATCGGTGCCGGCATGGCGCAGGAAACCGCCGCCGATCACGATTGTTGCCAGATACGGCTCGAGCACCAGCGCCTTGCCGAGCGCTTCCATCACGATCATGGTCTCGACGCCGCCGCCGCCGAAGCCGCCGTCGGCCTCGCTGAAGGGCAGACCGAGCAAACCCTGCTCGGCGAGCTTGAGCCAGACGGTTTTGCTCCAGCCGCCCTTCTCCGCCATGTATTTCTTGCGCTGCTCGAAATCGTATGAATCGGTCAGCAGGCCGTCGATGCTTTCCTTGAGAAGCCGTTGCTCCTCGTTCAGATCAAAATCCATTTCTGTTTCCTCAAGTCAAAAGTGTCTGCATGGCGCGGGGTGCCTCTTCACCTCTCCCCGGTTGCGGGGAGAGGTCGGATTGCACGGAGATGCAATCCGGGTGAGGGGGTGCCGCTCTCTCGACGATCTTTGCCCGGAGAGAGGCCCCTCACCCCGCCCTCTCCCCGCAAGAGCGGGGCGAGGGAGAAGAAAGCATCACAGCCCCAGCACCGCCTTGGCGATGATGTTGCGCTGGATCTCATTGGAGCCGCCGTAGATCGAAACCTTGCGGTTGTTGAAGTAGCTCGGCGCGATCTGGGCGGTCCAGTCCATGGCTTCGTTCGAGCCGTCGTCGCCGTGCACGTCGTAGGGCGCTGCGAACGGACCGATCACTTCCATGAGCAGCTCGGTGGTGGTCTGCTGGATCTCGGACCCCTTGATCTTCAGCACCGAGGAGGCCGGATTGGGCTTGCCCTTGCCGTGCTTGCCTTCGTCGGCGACGACGCGGAGCTGGGTCAGCTCGAGTGCCTTCAGCTCGATCTCGCAGGCCGCCAGCTTCTCGCGGAACGCCGCGTCCTGGATGATGGGCTTGCCGGCGGATTCGACCTTGCCGGCGAGATCGCGGATGCGGCGCAGCCGCTCCTTGGAGACGCCGACCCGCGCGATCCCGGTGCGCTCGTTGCCGAGCAGGAATTTTGCGTAATCCCAGCCCTTGTTCTCCTCGCCGATCAAATTCTCGATCGGCACCTCGACGTCGTCGAAGAAGACCTCGTTGACCTCATGGCCGCCGTCGATGGTCTGGATCGGACGCACGGTGACGCCCTTCGACTTCATCGAGAACACGATGAAGGAGATGCCCATCTGCTTCTTGGCATTGTTGTCGGTGCGGCAGAGGCAGAAGATCATGTCGGCGTGCTGCGCCAGCGTGGTCCAGGTCTTCTGGCCGTTGATGATCCACTTGTCGCCCCGGCGCTCGGCCTTGGTCTTGAGCGAGGCAAGGTCGGAGCCGGAGCCTGGCTCGGAGAAGCCCTGGCACCACCAATCGTCGACATTGGCAATGCGCGGCAGGTACTGCTTCTTCTGCTCCTCGTTGCCGAAGGTGTAGATGACCGGGCCGACCATGCTGACGCCGAAAGCGAGCGGCTGCGGCGCCGGATAGGATTGCAGCTCCTCGTTGAAGATGTAGTGCTGCACGGAGGTCCAGCCGGTGCCGCCATATTGCTTGGGCCAGTGGCTGACGCCCCAGCCCTTCTTGTTGAGGATGCGCCACCACGTCACCATCTCGTCCTTCGAGAGGTGACGGCCCTCGATCATCTTGCGCCGCGTATCCGGCGGCACGTTGTCGCGGAAGAACTGCCGTACTTCCTCGCGAAACGCCTGCTCTTCTTTCGTGAATGCGAGATCCATCGGATCCTCCTGTGAGCTTCCCTTGTCGTCCCGGCCTAGTGCGCAATTGCGCACGGGCGCCGGGGCCTATAACCACCGGCCTTCGTTTTGCGAAGGCCATTACCATTTACGTTTCACACTCATGCTGCGGAGTATGGGTTCCGAATCGGCGCTCCGCTTCGCTGCGCTTGTCCGGGACGACAGCAATTACTGCAACACCTCGAACAAACCCGCCGCGCCCATGCCGCCGCCGACGCACATGGTGACGACCGCATATTTGGCCTTGCGGCGGCGGCCTTCGATCAAAGCGTGGCCGGTGAGGCGCGCGCCCGACATGCCGTAGGGATGGCCGACCGCAATCGCGCCGCCGTCGACGTTGATCTTGTCGGGGTCGATGCCGAGCTTATCGCGGCAATACAGCACCTGCACCGCGAAGGCCTCATTGAGCTCCCACAGGCCGATGTCGTCGACGGTGAGGCCGTGGCGCTTGAGAAGGCGCGGCACGGCGAAGACCGGGCCAACGCCCATCTCGTCGGGCTCGCAGCCGGCCGAGACGAAGCCGCGGAAGATGCCGAGCGGCTTGAGGCCGCGCTTGGAAGCTTCCTTGTCGCTCATGATCACGCAGGCGCTGGCGCCGTCCGAGAGCTGGCTGGCATTGCCGGCGGTGACCGAAAAACCTTCGCCGCGCACGGGCTTGAGGCCGGCAAGGCCTTCGGCCGTGGTCTCGGGGCGCGGGCCCTCGTCCTGCGACAGCGTCACGTCCTTCATCGACACCGCACCGGTGGCCTTGTCGGTGACCGCCATCTGGGTCGTGATCGGCGCGATCTCCTCCTTGAACTTGCCGCCCTGCTGGGCAGCGGCCGTGCGGCGCTGGCTCTCCAGAGAATATTCGTCCTGCTTCTCGCGCGAGATGCCGTAGCGCTTGGCGACGATTTCGGCCGTGTCGATCATGGGCATGTAGACCTCGCCCTTGATCTTGAGCAGCGCCGGATCCTGGGCGTGGAAACCGTTCATCTTGTCGTTCTGCACGAGGCTGATCGACTCGCCGCCGCCGCCGACCGCGATCTCGACGCCATCGAAGATCACCGAGCGCGCGGCGAGCGCGATCGCCTGCAGGCCCGAGGCACACTGCCGGTCGATGGTGGTGCCGGCGACGGTGACGGGAAGGCCGGCGCGCAGCAGCGCCTTGCGCGCGATGTTGCCGCCGGTCGCGCCCTGCTGCAGCGCTGCGCCCATCACGACGTCCTCGATCTCCTTGGGATCGACTTTCGCGCGCGCGACGGCTTCGCCGACGGCATGGCCCAGAAGGGTCGCGCCCTCGGTGGCATTGAGCGCGCCGCGATAGGCCTTGCCGATCGGGGTGCGGGCGGTGGAAACGATGACGGCGTCGGTCAAGAACGACCTCCTGATGCGTGTTGAACGGATTGTGACGGTTTCTGCTGCTGGCGCAATTCGTGGCGCGACAATTTTCCGACCGGCGTGCGCGGCAAATCGTCGACGAACTCGACCGCGGCCGGCAATTCGTGCTTGCCGACCTTCCCGGCAAGCTGCGCGCGCAGCTCGTCGAGCGAGAACGGCTTTGCGTGGGGCTTCAGCTTGATGAAGGCTTTGGCGGCCTCGCCTCGATACTGATCGGGAATGCCGAGCACGATCACCTCGTGCACGCCTGGAATGGTGTAAATCGCCTGCTCGATCATCTGCGGATAGACGTTGAAGCCGCCGGAGATGATCATGTCCTTCTTGCGGTCGACCAGGAAGAAATAGCCGTCGGTGTCGACATAGCCGATGTCGCCGGTGAGGAAGCGGCCGTCGACGAAGGCGTCGGTGGATCTTTCCGGCTTGTTCCAATAGCCCTTGGTGACGTTCGGGCCCTTGATGCGGATCTCGCCGACTTCGCCCGGCGCAAGCACGCGTTTCGGATCGTCCAGTGCGACGACGTCGAGCTCGATGCCGGGCAGCATCAGGCCGATCGAGCCGGGCTTTTCCGGCCCCGTGGGCGGATGGCCGGTGCCGGGCGAGCAGGTCTCGGTCATGCCCCAGCCGCTCTTCAGCTTCTTGCCGACCTTGCGCTCGAAGAAGCTCGCGATCTCCACCGGCAGCGGCGCGCCGCCGGAGCCGATAGAGGCGAGCGAGGAGAAGTCGCGCTTGTCGAGGTCAGGAAGCGCCGCGATCGCGATCCACATCGTCGGCACGCCCGGAAAATACGTCGCGCGCTTGACCTCGATATCGCGCATCACGGCTTCGACGTCGAAGCGCTGATGGATCGAGATCAGATTGCCGCGGCTGAGCGAGGACAACAGCACCACGGTGAGCGCGTAGATGTGGAACAGCGGCAGCACGCAGATCACGCGCTCGATCACGTCGCCGCGCGCCGCGCGTCCCGGCTTGCCCCAGACGTCGTAGATCGATACCGCCGAGGTGAGATTGCCGTGGGTCAGCATGGCGCCCTTGGGCAGGCCGGTGGTGCCGCCGGTATATTGCAGCAGCGCGACGTCGTCGGCCGTCACGGACGGCCATTGCGCGGGCACCGTCGCGCCTTCGACGAAGGCCTTGAAGGTGACGATGCGGGGATCATCGGGGATCGCCGCCTGCGGCGTGCCGACCTTGCCCCAAGCGTCGTCCTCGCAGACGACGAGGCGGTCGATCAGTCCCTTGTCCAGGAATTTGAGCGCGGTCGGCAGCAAGGCCTGGAGGTTCGAGGTGACGAGCAGGCGCGAGCTGGAATCGGAGACCTTGTGCGTCAGCGCGATCTCGCCGTCGAGCGGCGACAGATGCGCGACGCGGGCGCCGGCTTTCAGCGCGCCGAAGAAATTGACGGGATGGTCGGGCGTGTTGCCGAGGAACAGCGCGATGGATGTGCCCTTGCCGCAGCCGGCGCGGAGAAACGCCGCGGCGGCGCGCTCGGCCATCGCGGCAAGATCGGTGTAGGTGATCGGGCGATCGCGAAACTCCAGCGCGGTGCGCGGGCCGTAATCGGCGACAGCCTTCGACAACAAATCGGGCAGCGTGCCCTGGGCGATGGGGTCGTCCCAATGCACGCCGTCGGGGTAAAACTGTTCGCCGGGATGGGTCATAGCTTCCTTGAAACTACGCAGACCGTCATTCCGGGGCGGCTCGAAGAGCCGAACCCGGAATGACTGAGAGTTGGAGCGCAAAGCCCCATCACGCCGCTTTCGACGCCGCGAGCGAGGCGAACGTCTTGCCTTCGGCGGCGAGCTTCTTCAGCAGCGGCGCGGGCTCGAGGCTGGGGTCGTTGGTCTCCTTGGCGTAGAAGGCCAGGCGATCGGCGATGTGCTTGAGGCCGACGCTGTCGGCCCAGAACATCGGCCCGCCGCGGTAGATCGGCCAGCCATAGCCGTAGAGCCAGACCACGTCGATGTCGGACGGGCGTGCCGCGATGCCCTCCTCGAGGATCTTCGCGCCCTCGTTGATCATCGGATACATCATGCGCTCGAGGATTTCCTCGTCGCTGACGACGCGCTTCTTGCGGCCGAGGCGCAGCAGCGTCTCGTCGATCAGCTTCTCGACATCAGGGTCGGGCAGCGGCGCACGGCTGCCGGCCTCATACTTGTAGTAGCCCTTGCCGGTCTTCTGGCCGAAGCGGCCGGCTTCGCACAGCGCGTCCGCGATCTCCGACTTGATGCCGCGGTCTTTGCGCGAGCGCCAGCCGATGTCGAGGCCGGCGAGGTCGCCCATCGCGAACGGCCCCATCGGCATGCCGAATTTTGTCACCACGGCATCGACCTGCTGGGGCAAAGCGCCCTCGAACAGCAGCTTCTCGGACTGCTTGCCACGCTGGGCGAGCATGCGGTTGCCGACAAAACCGTCGCAGACGCCGACCACGGCCGGTACCTTGGCGATCTTGCGTGCGATGGTGACAGCCGTCACGAGAGCGTCCGGCGCGGTCTTGTCGGCGCGCACGATCTCGCACAGCTTCATGACGTTGGCCGGCGAGAAGAAGTGCATGCCGAGCACGTCCTGCGGACGCTTGGTCGACTTCGCGATCTCGTCAATGTTGAGGTAGGAGGTGTTGGAGGCGAGCACGGCGCCTTGCTTGGCATACTGGTCGAGCTTGCCGAACACTTCCTTTTTCACCGCCATGGTCTCGAACACGGCTTCGATGACGAGGTCGGCATCGCCAACATTCTCGATGCCGACGACGCCGTTGATCAGCGCCATCCGTTTGGCGGGCGCGTCTGCCGGGATGCCGCCGCGCGCCGCGGTCGCTTCCCAGTTCTTCTGCATGACGCCCATGCCGCGCTTGAGCTGCTCCTCGCCGGTCTCGATCAGGGTGACGGGGATGCCGGCATTGGCAAAGGACATCGCGATGCCGCCGCCCATAGTGCCGGCGCCGAGAATGGCGACGCGGTTCACGGGACGCGACTTGGTGCCCTCAGGAACGCCCGCGATCTTGGCGGCTTCGCGCTCGGCGAAGAAGGCGTAACGCTGCGCCTTGGACTGGTCGCTGGCGACGAGCTTCAGGAAGCCCTCGCGCTCCTTCTTGAGGCCTTCGTCGAAAGGTAGGTCAATGGCGTAGCCCACCGCGTCGGCGGCGGCGAACGGCGCCTCCAGGCCGCGCGACTTCTTGGTCATGGCGGCGACCGCATTGGTAAAGATGGAGCGGTCGGCCTTGGCGGCCGCGATCTTGGAATCGTCGTCGCGCAGACGCCGCAGCGGACGCTTCTCGGCCAGCAGTTTTCGCACGAAGGCTTCGCCGCCCGATGCCGGTCCCTCGATGATCTCCTCGATCAGGCCGTTCTTCAGCGCTTCCGCCGCACCGATGGGATCGCCGCCGACGATCATCTTGACCGCGAGCTCAGGACCAACCGCGCGCGGCAGGCGCTGGGTGCCGCCGGCGCCCGGCAGCAGGCCGAGCTTCACCTCGGGCAGGCCGAGCTTGGCCTCTTTCACCGCGGCGCGGAAATGACAGGCGAGTGCAACCTCGAGGCCGCCGCCGAGCGCCGTGCCGTGAATCGCGGCAACCACCGGCTTCGGCGAGTTCTCGATCTCGGACAGCACGTCGTTGAGGGCCGGCGGCTTCGGCGGCTTGCCGAATTCGGTGATGTCGGCGCCGGCGATGAAGGTGCGGCCGGCACAGGTCAGCACGATGCCCTTGATGGCGGGATCGGCGACCGCGGCCTTGATGCACTCCAGGATACCACCGCGGACCGCGGCACTCAGCGCGTTGACCGGAGGGCTGTCGACCGTGACGATCCCGACCTCGTCATGACGCTCAAGCTTGACCACTTCGCTCACGGTGTTCCCTCCTTGGTGGGGATTAACTTTTGTTCGATTTCGCGGTGCGGAATTTAATTCCGCATCTTGACGGCAGGGTTATTTTGAAGCACGTGGCTTGTCAACGACTCCGCGCAAGAAGCAGATCAGGGATGAAGCGTACAGGAAAGAAGACCGCGACCGATCGGAATTTCGTCGTCGCGCTTTCCCGCGGACTGGACGTATTGCGAGCATTCCACCCCAATGACGGCCTTCTCGGCAATCAGGAGATTGCGGCTCGCACCAACCTGCCGAAGCCGACGGTGTCGCGACTGACTTACACGCTGACCAAGCTGGGTTATCTTGCGCCGGTTCCCCGCTTCGAGAAGTACCAGCTCACGCCCGCCGCGATGTCGCTCGGCTACGCCGCGCTCGCCAATCTCGGCGTTCGGCATTTGTCCGAGCCGTTCCGCGAGGACGTGATGCGCGCGACCGGCGGCGCCGTCGCCGTCGGCGGCCGCGACCGTCACAGCATGATCTATTTCGGGCAAAGCCGCGGCAGCGAGACGGTCGGCGTTCAACTTGACGTCGGCTCCCGCGTGCCGATTGCAACCAGTGCGATGGGCCGCGCCTATTTCTGGGCGCTCGACGACGCCGACCGTACGGAGTTGTCGCGTCTGTTGCGCGAACATTACGGCAGCCGTTGGCCAAAGATGCGCGATGGGTTGGAACGTTCCGGCGAGACCGTCGCGAAATACGGCTTTGCGATTTCGGTCGGCGACTGGCACGACGATATCGGCGCCGCCGGCGTCGCGCTCAAGCTCAACGACGGAACCGGACCTTACGCATTCAATTGCGGCGCGCCCGCATTCCGTTTCACGGAAGAGCGTTTGATCAACGACATTGGACCGCGTCTCTTGGCGATGGTAAGGAACATCGAAGCGGCGCTCGGGGGTCTGATGCCGCATTCCAAAAAAGACGTCAGCAAAAAGCTGAAATCAGGAGGGAAAGTTGCGCGTTTGGCCGAGGGGATCAGATAGCCTTTGTCATCGTCGGGAGCGGTTCGCATCGCCCCTGCGCTCACCGAACGACGTGAGCGAGACGAGATGACGCAGGCACAGCTCGCGCGGGGGACATCGCCCCTGCTCGCGGTTCGCGACGTCAGCGTCGTGTTCGGCGGCATTGTCGCGCTCAACGGTGTGTCCTTCGACATGCACAAGGGCCAGATCCTCGGCTTGATCGGCCCCAACGGCGCCGGCAAGACTACGCTGTTCAACTGTCTGTCGCGGCTCTATCAGCCCTCGTCCGGCGACATCCTGATGGAAGGCGCAAGCATCCTGACGCGGCCGCCGCACCGGATCGCCGAGATCGGCATCGGCCGCACCTTCCAGAACGTGGCGCTGTTTCCGAACCTCTCGGTGATGGACAATGTCCGCGTCGGAACACACGCCCGGACCTCCAGCGACATCATCAGCGACTCGCTGCGCCTCGCCTGGGTCCGCCGCAGCGAGACCGACGTCAACAAGAAGGTGCACGAGATCCTCGCCTATCTCGACCTCGAGGACGTCGCCCATACCACCGTCTCCGGCCTGCCGTTCGGCACGCAGAAGCGCGTCGAGCTGGCACGCGCGCTCGCGGCCGATCCGAAGATCCTGCTGCTGGATGAGCCCGCCGGCGGCCTCAATCACGAGGAAGTCCACGTGCTCGGCGACCTCATCCGCCGCATCCGCGACGAGCGCCATATGACCGTGCTGCTGGTCGAGCACCACATGGGCCTCGTGATGTCGATCGCCGACCACGTGGTCGCGCTGAACTTCGGCAAGAAGCTCGCGGAAGGCACGCCCGCCCAAGTGCAGGCGGACCCCGACGTCATCAAGGCCTATCTCGGGAGCAAGGATCAATGACGACACTGCTCAACGTCAAGGACCTGCGCGCCTATTACGGCCAGGTCCAGGCGCTCCATGGCCTGTCCTTCTCCCTCAACGAAGGCTCGCTGACCACGCTTTTGGGCGCCAACGGCGCCGGCAAGACCACCACGCTGCGCGCGATCTGCAACATGGTGCGCTCGACCGGCGGCATCGAGTTCGACGGCAAGCCGCTGAACAACCGGTCCACCGAGAGCATCGTGCGATTCGGCATCGCCCATGTGCCGCAGGGCCGCGGCACCTTCACCACCATGACGGTGGAGGAAAATCTCCAGCTCGGGGCCATCACCCGCAAGGACAGCGCCGGCATCGTCTCCGACATCGAGCGGATGTATGCGCATTTCCCGGTGCTGAAGCAGCGCCACACCCAGCAGGCCGGCACGCTCTCCGGCGGCGAGCAGCAGATGCTCGCGGTCGCCCGCGCCCTGATGCTGCGACCGCGGCTGATGCTGCTGGACGAGCCGTCCTTCGGACTCGCGCCGCTGGTGGTGCGCGACCTGTTCGGCATTCTCGGCAAGATCAACCGCGAGGACAAGGTGTCGATCCTGGTGGTCGAGCAGAACGCCCAGCTCGCGCTCGAGCTCGCCGACCAGGCCTATGTGATCGAGACCGGCCGCATCGTGATGTCGGGCAACGCCAAGGACATCGCGAACAACGAAGAAATCCGCAAATCCTATCTGGGTTACTGAGGGAGCCGGGACAAATGGAGCTTTTCACCAACCAGGTCCTGGCTGGGATCGCCACCGGCGCCATTTACGCCTGCATGGCGCTGGCCGTGGTGATGATCTACCAGGCCATCGACCATCTCAACTTCGCGCAAGGCGAGATGGCGATGTTCTCGACCTTCATCTCCTGGCAGCTGATGCAATGGGGCTTGTCCTATTGGGCCGCCTTCATCATCACGCTGGCATTCTCCTTCGTCGCCGGCATCGCGATCGAGCGCATCCTGTTCAAGCCGCTGGCAAAAGCGCCGGTGCTGACCAACGTCGCCGGCTTCATTGCGTTGTTCGCGATCATCAACTCCTCGGCCGGCCTGATCTGGGACTTCACCATCAAGCAATATCCGACCCCGTTCGGCTCCTCGCCGTTCCTGGGCAGCCAGCTGATCTCGACCCACCAGGCCGGCATGATCGGCGTCACCGTGCTGCTGCTGCTCGGCCTCTACTTCTTCTTCCAGTACACGCGGATCGGGCTTGCGATGCGCGCCGCCGCCTCGGTGCCTGAATCGGCCCGCCTGGTCGGCATCAACACCAGCTGGATGATCGCGCTCGGCTGGGGCATGGCGACCGCGATCGGCTCGATCGCCGGCATGCTGATCGCACCGGTGGTGTTCCTGGAGCCCAACATGATGGGCGGCGTGCTGATCTACGGCTTTGCCGCAGCCGTGCTCGGCGGATTGTCGAGCCCGTTCGGCGCCGTGGTCGGCGGCTTCCTGGTCGGCATCTTCGAGAATCTCGCCGGCACCTACATCCCCGGCGTCGGCAACGAGCTGAAACTTCCGATCGCGCTCGCGCTGATCATCTCCGTCCTGGTCGTCAAGCCCGCTGGCCTGTTCGGCCGGCACATCGTCAAGCGAGTTTGATCATGAGCGCTGCAGAAGAAGTCGTTGCAGAAGGCCACGAGGCGGTCGAGGCGGTTCCGAAGCGGGCCATGACGCTGGGCACGGGCACCTCGCTGCTGGTGTTGGCGGTGCTGTTGCTGGTGCCGGTGTTCGTCAAGAACTTCATCATCTTCCAGATGACGATGCTCCTGATCTACGGGCTTGCCGTGCTGGCGCTGAACATCCTGACGGGCGGCTCCGGCCAGTTCTCGCTCGGCCAGAGCGCGTTCTACGCCGTCGGCGCCTATACGTCAGCAGTGCTGATGGAGTACTTCAACGTCAATTACGCGCTGACGATTCCGATTTCCGCGACGGTCTGCTTCGGCTTCGGTTACCTGTTCGGCAAGCCGGCACTGCGATTGTCGGGCGTCTATCTCGCGCTCGCGACCTTCGCGCTCGCCACCGCGATGCCGCAGCTGTTGAAGCTGAACTTCCTCGAACACTGGACCGGCGGCGTGCAGGGCCTCGTCGTCACCAAGCCGGACGCGCCGTTCGGCCTGCCGATGTCGCAGGACATGTGGCTGTATTATTTCACGCTCATCGTCACGCTCGCGATCTACATCTTCTCGGTCAACCTGCTGCGCTCGCGCTCCGGCCGCGCCTTCATGGCGATCCGCGACAACGAGATCGCGGCCTCCTCGATGGGGGTCAACGTCGCTTTGTACAAGACGCTGGCCTTCGGCGTGTCCGCCGGCATCACCGGCGTTGCCGGCTCGCTTGGCGCCATCGCGGTGCAGTTCGTGGCGCCCGACAGCTACACCATCACGCTGGCGATCTCGCTGTTCCTCGGCATGGTGGTCGGCGGCGTCGGCTGGCTGCCCGGCTCGTTCGTCGGAGCGGCCTTCATCATCTTCGTGCCGAACATGGCGGAAAGCATCTCCAAAGGTCTTTCCGGCGCGGTGTTCGGCGTGCTGCTATTCCTCGTCATCTATCTCGTGCCACACGGCGCAAGGCAGATCGCGATCATGGGCCAGCAATTCGCCGCCAAGCTCAGAAGAAACTGAAACTCTCAAAGACTGCTGTTTAACCAAGGAGACCGAATTGTATTTTGGAAGAACACTGCGAGCCGCCGCGCTGGTCACGGCAACGGCGGCCATCACTCTCACCTCCGGCGCTGCACTCGCCCAAAAGAAATACGACACCGGCGCTTCCGATACCGAGATCAAGATCGGCAACATCATGCCGTACAGCGGTCCGGCGTCGGCCTATGGCATCATCGGCAAGACCGAAGAAGCCTATTTCAAGATGATCAACGACAAGGGCGGCATCAACGGCCGCAAGGTCAACTTCGTCACCTATGACGACGGTTATTCGCCGCCGAAGGCCGTCGAGCAGGTCCGCAAGCTGGTCGAGAGCGACGAGGTTCTGGCCGTCTTCAATCCGCTCGGTACGCCCTCGAACAGCGCGATCCAGAAGTACCTCAACGCCAAGAAGATCCCGCAACTGTTCGTCGCCACCGGCGCCACCAAGTGGAACGATCCGAAGAACTTCCCCTGGACCATCGGCTGGCAACCCTCCTACCAGAGCGAAGCGCAGATCTACGCCAAATGGCTGATGAAGGAGAAGCCCGACGCCAAGGTCGCGATCCTCTATCAGAACGACGATTTCGGCAAAGACTACCTCAAGGGCACCAAGGACGGCCTCGGCGCCAAGGCCTCGTCCATGATCATCATGGAAGAGAGCTATGAGGTGTCCGAGCCCTCGATCGACGGCCACATCGTCAAGATCAAGGCGGCCAATCCCGACGTGCTCCTGATCTACGCCACGCCGAAATTCGCGGCCCAGACCATCAAGAAGACCGCCGAGCTCAGCTGGAAGCCGTTGCAGATCCTCACCAACGTGTCGATCTCGGTCGGCAGCGTGATGAAGCCGGCCGGCTTCGAAAACGCCCAGGGCGTGTTGTCGGCGGCCTATGCCAAGGACTCCACCGATCCGCAATGGGCCAACGATCCCGGCATGAAGAAGTGGAACGAGTTCGTCGACAAGTACATGCCCGGGGCCGACAAGTCCGACACCAGCATGGTCTACGGCTACGGCGCTGCGTCGACCCTCGCCAAGGTGCTGGAGATGTGCGGGGACGATCTCACCCGCGCCAACATCATGAAGCAGGCCGCCAGCCTGAAGGACTTTGCGCCGGATACCCTGCTGCCCGGCGTCAAGATCAACACCGGCCCCACCGACTTCGCCCCGATCGCCCAGCTCCAGATGCAGCGCTTCAAAGGCGAGAAGTGGGAACTGTTCGGTGAGATCATCAGCGGCGACATCGCCTCCGAGTGACCCGCTGACGCAAAAGTCCGACCCTCGAGAAGCCCCTGCGAGCGATCGCGGGGGCTTTTTGTTGACGGCAGGCGTCAATCTTGTTCAATGCGGCGCCGATCCAACTCGGGGTGGGAGAATGATGACTGCCGTTCGATGTCAGGTTGCGGCGCTTCTGGCCGCGGTCGCGTTGTGCACTGCGATGGACAGCCCGGCACTGGCGCAGGCGAAATACGACAGCGGCGCTTCCGATACTGAGATCAGAATAGGCAACATCATGCCCTATAGCGGCCCGGCCTCGGCCTACGCCGCGATCGGCAAGGCCGAAGAAGCCTATTTCAACAAGATCAATGCCGAAGGCGGCGTCAACGGCCGCAAGATCACGTTCATTTCCTATGATGACGCCTATTCGCCGCCGAAGACGGTGGAGCAGGCGCGCAAGCTGGTCGAGAGCGACGGGGTGCTCTTGATCTTCGGCTCGCTCGGCACCTCCACCAACAGCGCCATCCGCAAATACATGAACGAGAAGAAGGTGCCGCAATTGTTCGTCGCGAGCGGCGCCTCGAAGTGGAACGATCCCAAGCAATATCCCTGGACCATGGGCTGGCAGCCGAGCTACGCGAGCGAGGCGCGCATCTATGCCAAGTACATCACGAAGGAGAAGCCGGACGGAAAGATCGGCGTGCTCTACCAGAACGACGATTTCGGCAAGGACTATCTGAAGGGGCTGAAGGACGGCCTCGGCGCCAAAGCCTCGATGATCGTGCTACAGGAGGCCTACGACACCTCCGAGCCCGCGATCGACGAGCACATCGTGAAGCTGAAGGCCTCGGGCGCCGACGTCTTCATCAGCATCACCACCCCGAAGTTCGCCGCGCAGGCGATCAAGAAGGCGGCAGAGATCAACTGGCATCCGGTCTACATCGTCTCCAACGTCTCGGCCTCCGTCGGCGGCGTGATCGAGCCGGCCGGCCTCGAGATCTCCCAGGGCATCCTGTCGGCGAGCTACCTCAAGGACGGCTCCGATCCGCAGTGGAATGCCGATGACGGCATGAAGAAGTTCTATGACTTCCTCGCGCAATACGATCCCAAGGCCAACAAGCTCGATGCCGGTGTCGTGTTCGGCTACGCCGCCGCACAGACGATGGTGAAGGTGCTGCAGATGTGCGGCGACGATCTCACCCGCGAGAACGTCATGAAGCAGGCAGCTTCCTTGAAGGATTTCGAGCCCGACACGCTGCTGCCCGGCATCAAGATCAACACCGCGCCGGACAATTTCGCCCCGATCGAGCAGCTGCAAATGATGCGCTTCAAGGGCCGGAAATGGGAGTTGTTCGGCGACGTCATCTCCAGCGAGATCGGGCATTGAAGCCAGGCAAAGGCGCAATTGAAAATTGCGTCTGCTTGATAAGACAATTTACGCGTGGGTGAGCGGCGACGCGCTTGATCTCGCGCGCCGGAATATTCCGCATCCCCTCGAAAAAGAAGCAGCTCGCCGCGATCGCGCCGGCTGGGCGTTCTCCTTGCTGGGCGCCTGAGAAGGGTATTCAATGCGTGCCGGAGCGGCGCGCAATGATCGCTCCCAACAAGAACAATCGACACATTCAAACCGAGCTAGGGAGAGCAAGATGCCTGCAATGCATGTGCGATTGGGGGCCTTCTCGGCCGCCCTCGTGCTGGCTGCCACCCTGTCCACGGCAGCGTTCGCGCAGAAGAAATACGACACTGGCGCGTCCGACACCGAAATCAAGATCGGCAACATCATGCCTTACAGCGGCCCCGCGTCCGCTTACGGCGTGATCGGCAAGACCGAGGAGGCGTATTTCCGCAAGATCAATGCGGAAGGCGGCATCAACGGCCGCAAGATCAACTTCATCAGCTATGACGATGCCTACTCGCCGCCGAAGACGGTGGAGCAGGCGCGCAAGCTTGTGGAGAGCGACGAGGTGCTGCTGATCTTCAACTCCCTCGGGACACCGCCCAACTCGGCAATCCAGAAATACATGAATTCGAAGAAAGTGCCGCAATTGTTCGTCGCCACAGGTGCCACCAAGTGGAACGACCCGAAGGAATTTCCCTGGACCATGGGCTGGCAGCCCAACTACCAGAGCGAAGCGCAAATCTATGCCAAGTACATGCTGAAGAACCACCCGGACTCCAAGATCGCCGTGCTCTATCAGAACGACGACTATGGCAAGGACTATCTCAAGGGCTTCAAGGATGGACTTGGCGCCAAAGGTTCCTCGATGATCGTGATCGAGGAAAGCTACGAAGTCTCCGAACCGACGATCGATTCCCATATCGTCAAGATGAAGTCGACGGGCGCCGACGTGTTCTTCAACATCACGACACCGAAATTCGCGGCCCAGGCGATCAAGAAGAACGCCGAGGTCGGCTGGAAGCCACTGCACTTCCTCAACAACGTGTCGGCATCGATCGGCAGCGTGATCAAGCCCGCAGGTTTCGAGAACGCGCAGGACATCATCTCCTCGCAATATTTCAAGGATCCGACTGATCCGCAATGGACGAACGATCCGAGCATGAAGGCCTGGAATGAATTCCTGGACAAGTACTATCCCGAGGCGAACCGCGCGGACGCCTCCGTCATGTACGGCTACATCGTCGCACAGGGACTGGTACATGTGCTGAAGGCTTGCGGCGACGATCTGACCCGCGCGAACGTGATGAAGCAGGCCGCGAGTATGAGAGATTTCGAACCCCACGGACTGCTTCCAGGAGTCAAGGTAAACACAAGCCCTACCGACTTCGCGCCGCTCTCGCAGCTGCGGCTGGAACGATTCAAGGGTGAAACCTGGGAGCTTTTCGGCGACGTCATCAGTGGCGACGTCGGCGGATGAGGGTCCATCATCGCGCATGACTACTAAAGAAGTAGCCCCTGCGACACGGTTGCAGGGGCTTTTCCTTGAAGGTTCCGGCCAAATCGGGTTCAATCCCGATCGCGTCGGCAAGAAGAGCGACACAAGAACAAGGACGCGCACATCAAGAAAAATAGGGAGATAGGAATGCCTGCTGTCACCAGCAAACTTGCGGCCGCATCGATTGCGCTCGCAGTTTTCGCGGCCTCGACGAGTGCCGCTCTTGCCCAGAAAAAATACGATACCGGCGCGACCGATACCGAGATCAAGGTCGGCAACATCATGCCCTACAGCGGACCGGCCTCCGCCTACGGCATCATCGGGCGGACCGAGGCCGCCTATTTCAAGAAGATCAACGAAGAGGGCGGCATCAACGGCCGCAAGATCAATTTCATCAGCTACGACGACGCCTATTCGCCACCGAAGACGGTGGAGCAGGCGCGCAAGCTGGTCGAGAGCGACGAGGTGCTGCTGATCTTCAATTCGCTCGGCACCCCGCCGAACTCGGCGATCCAGAAGTACATGAACTCGAAGAAGGTCCCGCAGCTGTTCGTCGCCACCGGCGCCACCAAGTGGAACGATCCGAAGGACTTTCCGTGGACCATGGGCTGGCAGCCCAACTATCAGAGCGAAACGCAGATCTACGCGAAGTACATCCTGAAGGAGATGCCGAACGCGAAGATCGCCGTCCTGTTTCAGAATGACGATTACGGCAAGGATTATCTCAAGGGCCTGAAGGACGGTCTCGGCTCGAAGGCCGCGAGCATGATCGTGGCCGAGGAGAGCTACGAGACGTCGGAGCCGACCATTGACAACCACATCGTCAAGCTGAAGGCGACCGGCGCCGACATCTTCGTCAACATCACCACGCCGAAATTCGCGGCGCAGGCGATCAAGAAGAATGCCGAGATCGGCTGGAAGCCGACTCACTTCCTCAACAACGTCTCGGCTTCCGTCGGCAGCGTCATCAAGCCGGCAGGCTTCGAGAACGCACAAGGCATCATCTCGGCGGCCTATCTGAAAGACACCACCGACAGGCAATGGGCCAATGATGCCGGCATGAAGGGCTTCCTCGACTTCATGGCGAAGTACTTTCCCGAAGGCGACAAGACCGACAACGGCACGATCGTCGGCTACGGCGTGGCCCAGACGCTGGTCCAGGTGCTCAAGAATTGCGGCGACGACCTCACACGCGCGAACGTCATGAAGCAGGCGGCCAGCCTGAAGGACTTCCGCACCGAGGTGCTGCTGCCCGGCATCAAGATCAACACGTCGCCGACCGATTTCGCACCGATCAGCTCACTGCAGCTGCAGCGCTTCAAGGGCGAGCGGTGGGAGCTGTTCGGCGACGTGATCAACGCCGAAGCCGGCGGCTAACCGTCTCAAGCAAGAAACCAGCCCCCTGCGACCCCGTCGCAGGGGGCTTTTGCTTGCCCGCCGATTATGATCACGCGATTGCACAATCGAATGACGGCAAAGCCGGCTTACGCTTTGGCGCCCGATGCGGTAGGCAGGTGAACGGCGGCCTTGGCCGCCAGTCTCATGTCTGCCGAAGGCCATCGTCATGACCGACCGACGTCCCCTGCTCCGTGCGCTCTACGACGCCGCCGTCGCCGCCGCCCATCCCAATGTGGTGCTGGCGCCGCACCTGCCGCCCGCGCCCAAGGGACGCGTGATCTGCCTTGCCGCCGGCAAGGGCGCGGGTGCCATGGCCGCGGCCGCCGAGCGGCACTATCTCGACACGCTCCACCTCGCACCGGAACGCATCGTCGGCATCGCCACCACGCGTCACGGCTACGGCGTGCCGACGCGCCGCATCCGCGTGGTCGAAGCCGGGCATCCCGTTCCGGACGAGGCCGGCCTGAAGGGCGCCGCCGACACGCTCGCGCTCTCAGGCGAGGCCGGGCCGGACGATCTGCTCCTGGTGCTGCTCACCGGCGGCGGCTCGGCCAACTGGATCGCGCCGAGCGAGGGCATCAGCTTCGCGCAGAAGCAGGCGGTCAACAAGGCGCTGCTGCGCTCGGGCGCGCCGATCGGCGAGATGAATACCGTCAGGAAACATCTGTCGCGGATCAAGGGCGGCCGGCTGGCACGCGCCGGCAGGAATGCCGCCGAGATCGTGACGCTCGCGATCTCGGATGTGCCGCATGACGATCCTTCCGCAATCGCCTCCGGTCCGACCGTACCCGATCCGACCACGCTGGCTGATGCGCGCGCCATCGTCGCGAAATACAAGCTCGACATCGACGATGCCGTTCGCCACGCGCTCGACGATCCCCGCAACGAAAGCTGCAAGCCCGATGATGCCGCCTTCGCCCGCGCGCATTTCGAACTGATCGCGCGGCCCAAGCAGTCGCTCGACGCCGCGGTGAAGCTCGCGCGCGAATCCGGCTACGAGACGATCGACCTCGGCGCCGACCTCGAAGGCGAAGCGCGCGAGGTCGCGGCCGCGCACGCCCGGCTGGCGCTGGATGCGCGCGCGCAGGGCAAGCGCCTCGCCATCCTCTCCGGCGGCGAGCTCACGGTGACCGTGCGCGGCCAGGGGCGCGGCGGCCCGAACCAGGAATACGCGCTGGCGCTCGCCAGCCTGCTCAAGGACACGCCGGACATTTCGGCGCTGGCGGGCGACACCGACGGTGCCGACGGCGGTGCCGGCACCCCGACCGACCCCGCCGGTGCGCTGATCGACGCGGCGACGTTCGCGAAGATGAAGGCGCTAGCGCTGCAGCCGCAGGCCTATCTCGACAACAACGACGCCACGACGTTCTTCGAGGCGACCGGCGACCTGCTGCTGCCGGGCCCGACGCTGACGAACGTCAATGACATCAGAGTGATCCTGGTCGATTAGAGCCCGCCCTGTTCGACGCGGTCGCGGCTTGGCCCGACATGACGGAGTCTGCGCGGATTACCGTTCGCCGCCGACGTGCTCCAGCAGCGCGAGCAGCCCCTTCAACAAGTCCGTCGGTGACGGCGGGCAGCCCTTGATGTGCAGATCCACCGGAACGGTCTCGGATACGCCGCCGACGCAGGCGTAGCTGTCCCTGAAAATACCGCCATCGATCGCACAACCGCCGACCGCGACGACCCATTTCGGATCTGGCGTCGCGTTGTAAGTCCGCTCCAGCGCTTCTCGCATGTTCTTCGTCACGGGACCCGTGACCAGCAGCACGTCGGCATGACGTGGCGAGGCGACGAGACGCAGGCCGAAACGTTCGACGTCATAAAAGGCGTTGGAAAGCGCATGGATCTCCAGTTCGCAGCCATTACAGGATCCGGCGTCGACCTCACGAATGGCAAGAGAACGCCCAAGCCGGGCCTGGGCAGCACGGTCGACCTTCGCTGCAAGCTCGGCCAGCGCGGAACCGTCCGGCGCCGGAGCGGGCTCCGTCAGCGAACCATGGGTGAGGCTTTCGAGCAGGGTCTTGCGCATGGCTTAGAGGTCCACGCCCGAATAGGAACAGTTGAACGACTTATTGCAGAGCGGAAAGTCGGCAATGATGTTGCCTTCGATCGCGGCTTCCAGCAGCGGCCACTGGAACCACGACGCGTCGCGCAGGTGGCAGCGTTCGACGCGCAATTCGCCATCGAGCCGCAGCCACACCAGAACGTCGCCGCGGAAGGCCTCGGTGAGCGCCATGCCTTCACGGGCAGCGCCGCCGGTCCCGGCTGGCAGCGCGGTTTCGAGCCCGCCCGGCCCAAGCTGGTCGAGAATCTGCTCGATCAACGCGACGCTCTGCTCGATCTCGCGAATTCGGATCCAGACCCGCGCATTCACGTCACCGGCCTGCAGGACCGGCACCTCGAACGATAGCGCTTCGTAAGGCATGTAGGCCAGCGCCCGCCGCGCGTCAAAATCGCGGCCCGAGGCGCGGCCGACATAGCCGCCGGCACCAAATTGACGCGCATATTCCGCCTTCACGATGCCTGTGGTGACGGTGCGGTCCTGCAAGGACGCCGTATTGTCATAGAGCTCGATCAAGCGCGGAAAGACCTTGCGTAGCTCCGCGAGCAGCGCGCGGAGCGCGGACACGCCGTCCGGCGCAATGTCACGCGTCACGCCACCGGGCATGATGACGTCCATCATCAGGCGATGGCCGAATGCGACGTCCGCAGCGCGCAAACAACGCTCACGCAAAATGCCGGTCTGGGCATGCATCAGCGCGAACGAGGCGTCGTTGCAGATGGCCCCGATGTCGCCCAAATGATTGGCGAGCCGCTCCAGCTCCGCCATCAGCGCTCGCAAGAGCGTCGCTCGCCTCGGCGCCTGGATCTGCAGGGCTGCTTCCACGGCACACGCAAAGGCGAAGGCATAGGCGACGGTGCTGTCGCCGGAAGTGCGGCTGGCGAGCTTTGCCGCGGCCTCGAGGCTCGCACCCTGCATCAGCGACTCGATGCCCTTGTGGGTGTAGCCGAACCGCTGCTCCAGCCGCACCACGTGTTCGCCATTGGCGGTGAAGCGGAAATGGCCGGGCTCGATGATCCCGGCATGGACCGGGCCGACCGCCACCTGGTGCAGCGCCTCGCCCTCGGCCGGCAGAAATTGATATGGCCGCACCTCGCGCGATGCGTTGCGGCCGGAGAGCGGATGGGATTGGCCCCAGGCATTGTGGTCGAGCCATGGCCGCAGATCGTCCGCGCCGGTCGGAACAAGCCCGAACAGATCATGGATGGTCCGTTCCAGCCGAAGCGCCGGCGGATGGCGGTTGGCGACGCTTGGAAATGTGCCGGCCGGACACTCGTAGGTGACGACTGCGATCGCGGCTGAGCCTCCATCGAGCATCGCCATATGCACCGCGGTCGGCTCGCCCCAGAAGCCGAGCAGTGTGAGGCCCCCCTCGACGAGCCGATCGATCGCTGCCTGCCAGCCCGCCTCCGTCACGACGGCGCGCGGCCAGGGCCGGTGCGACGACACCGCATTGACGTGGGGGATGCTGTCGAGGATGCCCATCGCCTATCCCAGGAGCTTCGCGACGTTCTGGAAGCCGGTGACCAGCACCGGCGGCAGATAGATGCCGGCCATCAGCACCAATCCGAGGTGCGTGAACATCGGCACGTAGGAGGCTTCCGCGGGTGCGGTCTTGCCCTTGGGCTCGCCGAACATCACCACGCCGACCCGCAGGAAAAGCCCGCCGAGCGCGATGATGATGCCAAGCACCAGGATCACCGTCAGCCAGGGCGCGCGGGCGAAAGTCGAGCTCACCACTAGAAACTCGCTCATGAAGATGCCGAGCGGCGGCAGCCCGACGATGGCGATGACGCCGAGCATCAGGCCCCACCCGAGCACCGGGTTGGTCGTCGTGAGGCCGCCGATATCGGCGATCTTCTGTGTGCCCTTGACCTGTGCGATATGGCCGACGGCGAAGAAGATAGCCGACTTGGTCAGCGAATGCATGGCCATGTGCAACAGACCCGCGAAATTCGCGAGCGGGCCGCCCATGCCGAAGGCGAAGACGATGATGCCCATATGCTCGATCGAGGAATAGGCGAACATCCGCTTGATGTCGCGGCGCCGGTACAGCATCAGCGCGGCGAAGATCACCGAGATCAGGCCCATGGTCACCATCAGCGGACCCGGCGCGATCGCCTCGGAGTTGACCGCGAGCATCATCTTGAAGCGCAGCAGCGCATAGAGCGCGACGTTGAGCAACAGGCCGGACAGCACCGCCGAGATCGGCGTCGGGCCCTCGGCATGCGCATCCGGCAGCCAGGCGTGCAACGGCGCGAGGCCGACCTTGGTGCCGTA
This sequence comes from Bradyrhizobium nanningense, assembly GCF_004114535.1. Classification (GTDB taxonomy): domain Bacteria; phylum Pseudomonadota; class Alphaproteobacteria; order Rhizobiales; family Xanthobacteraceae; genus Bradyrhizobium; species Bradyrhizobium nanningense. The sequence goes on along the minus strand of NZ_LBJC01000014.1, from coordinate 143,981 downwards.
GCCGAGCAGGAGGAAAACGAAGGCGACGTTGAGCAACGCCGGGTCGAACTGTGCGGCGTGCTTCACCAGCACCGTCCATACCATTCCGTCCAGCCCCTCGCCCACCGCGGGGCGGGCCGCCATATAGACCAGGATCGTGCCGAACAGCGCGAGCGCGATGCCGACGCTACCGAGGATGAAGTATTTCCATGCGGCTTCCAGCGCCTCATGGGTGCGGTAGATGCCGACCATCAGCACGGTCGTCAGCGTCGCCACCTCGACCGCGACCCACATCAGGCCGATATTGTTGGCGACGAGCGCGAGGTTCATCGCGAACATCAGCATCTGGTACATCGCGTGATAGAAACGCAGAAAGGCCGGCGTCAAGCGCCCGGTCTCGATCTCGTGGTGGATGTAGCTCGCGCTGAAGACCGACGTCGTGAAGCCGATGAAGGTCGTCAGAACTATGAAGACCTTGTTAAGGTCGTCGAGCAGCAGATATTGCCCCGACGTCGGCTCGATCACGAACAGCGACAGCGAAGTGAGGAAGGTCGCGAGCGCCGCGGCGATGTTGAGCCTCGCCGCCAGCATGTAGCCAGGCAGGATCGCGAGCAGAGCGGCCGAGATGGTCGGGATCAGCAGGATCGCACCGAGCGCATCGAGCGTCATCGCCGCTCTCCCCTGAAGCGATCGAGCGCCTGTACGTCCACGCTGTCGAAACGCTCGCGGATGCGGAACAGGAAGATCCCGATCACGATGAAAGCGATCAGCACCGAGAAGGCGACGCTGATCTCGACCACCAGCGGCATACCCTTGGCGCCGGTTGCCGCCAGCACCAAGCCGTTCTCCAGCGACATGAAGCCGACGACCTGGCTCACCGCGTTGCGTCGCGTAACCATGATCAGGAGACCCAGCAGCACCACCGACAGCGCGAAGGCGAGATCCTCGCGCGCGAGCGCGTCGGCGCCCGGCGTCACCCGCAACATCACCACCATCGACAGCGCGACGAGTCCTATGCCGGCCATCATGGTCAGCCCGACGCCGATCACGTTCTCGATCTCGCGGTGGATACCGAGCCGCTTGATGATCCGGTGCAGCGCCACGGGGATGATGATGGCCTTGAAGGCCAACGCGATCAGCGCCGTGATATAGAGATGCGGCGCTTGCTGCACATAGGCCTGCCAGGCCACCGATAGCGCCAGCACGCCGGCATGCAGCGCATAGACATTCAGCAGCGCATAGAGTCGATCCTGATAGAGCATCATGAAGCTCGCCAGCACGAGCGAGCCGGCGAGCAGATGGGCGATGTCGAATTGCAGGCTGCTCATCTCTCAGAGGCTCCCCGACACGAAGCGCAACAGGGTGGCAAGCAATGCCAGCATCAGCGCCGCGCCCAAGAACTCCGGAATCCGGAACACGCGCATCTTGGCGATTGCGGTCTCGAACACGGCAAGCAGGAAGCCGAGGACCGTCAGCTTGCCGAAATAGACCAGTGTGCCAAGCGCGAGCCTTGCAACGCTCGCATCCGCAGTCGCCGTGCCCCATGGCAGGAACACGCAGGCGATCAGCGAGACGTAGAGCAGAAGCTTGAGCTGCGACGACAAATCGATCAGCGCGAGATGCCGCCCTGAATATTCCAGCACCATGGCCTCGTGCACCATGGTGAGCTCGAGATGGGTGGCGGGGTTATCGACCGGGATACGGGCATTCTCCGCCAGCGCCACGATGGTCAGCGCCACGAACGCCATTCCCAACGACACACGCAGACCGACCGCGTCCGAGCCCATGAACTCGGCCACCGTGGGCAGCTGCGTCGAGCCGGCGATCATTGCCACCGAGAACGCGGTGATCAGCATCGCGGGCTCGGCGAGGGAGGCGATCATCACCTCACGGCTGGAGCCGATGCCGCCGAAGGCGGTTCCGACGTCCATGCCGGCGAGCGCCTGGAAGAAACGAGCGCTGCCGAGCAGCGCAGTGATGGCGATGAGATCGGCGGTCCAGGAGAACAACAGACCATTGCCGAAAGTCGGCACCAGCGAGGCGGCGACCCAGGTGCCCGCGAACATCAGATAGGGAATGACGCGAAACAGCCAGGATGCGTTGTCCGCGAGCACGACGTCCTTGCGCATCAGGCGGACGAGGTCGCGATAGGGTTGGAGCAGCGGCGGTCCACGCCGCCGTAGCAGCCGAGCCTTCACCTTCCGCACGAAACCCGTCAGCAGCGGCGCGAGTCCCAGCACCAGCGACATCTGCGCGCCCTGGGAGAGGATGTCGCGCAGCCCGTTCATAGTGCCACCACCAGCAGCAGCACGACCAGCGCCACGAATACCAGCGTCAGGTAGCGGCGGATGCTGAGGAACTGCAGGATATTGATGCGCTCCGTCGCAAAGCCGATGGCCCTCGCGATCGGCGCGTACAGCCAATCCCAGATCCGATCGTGCAGTTCGACCTGGAGCCGCGCAGGAAGCGGCGAGGACGGCGGCGGCATCTCGCCGATCTCGCGTGCGCCAAAGACGACGCTGCCGAACACACGGCGGATCGGCTGCGAGAAGCTGGAGGCTGAGTACTGGATCGCCGGGTTCGCGTCGGGATAGCCGCAATCCCAGGCGGGTGCGCGGCGTAAGCGGTCGGAGGCGAGACGGTGAATGGCTGACGCCGCCGCCGTGCCGCAGAGTGCCACGAACAGGAACACCAGGAGGCCGTTATAGGAGCTGCGGCTTTCCGCAATCGGCACGATGGTGAGCCACTGCAATCCGACTTGATGCGGCATGATGTTGCCGACCATATCCTTGCTCACCGGTGCCAGTGCATCGATGAACAGCCCGGGCAGGATACCGGCAATGAGGCAGAAGGCGGCAAGCGCGAACATCGCGGTCAGCGAGAAGCGGTCAGTCTCATGCGCTGACGCCGCGACGTCCGAACGCGGCCGACCGAGAAAGCTGATGCCAAAGAGCTTGACGAAGCAGGCCGCGGCAAAGGCGGCCGCGAGCGCCAGCAAACCCCCGACCGCCGGGATGACGAGCTTGAGACCCCAAGAGGGCAGTTGCGGTGAAAGCAGGATCGCCTGGAAGATCAGCCATTCCGAAACGAAGCCGTTGAACGGCGGCAATGCCGAGATCGCGACGCAGCCGACCAGCATCACAAACGCCGTCTTCGGCATGCGATGGATCAGCCCGCCGAGCTTCTCCATGTCGCGCTCGCCGGTCGCTCCCAGCACCGCGCCGGCGCCGAAGAACAACAGGCTCTTGAACAGCGCATGATTGAACACATGCATCATCGCCGCGGTGAAGGCGAGCGCCGCCACCCAGTCGAGCCCTTCCGCCTTGAAAGCCAGCGCCAGCCCGAGGCCGGTGAAGATGATGCCGATGTTCTCAATCGTTGAATAGGCGAGCACGCGCTTGATATCGCGCTGCATCAGCGCATAGAGCACGCCCAGCGTCGCCGTCGGACCGCCGACCAGCAGCACCACCATGCTCCACCACCACACCGGTTCGGGCACAAGATCGAAGACGATGCGCACGAAGCCGTAGACGGCGACCTTGGTCATGACCCCGCTCATGAGGCCGGAGACGTGGCTGGGCGCCGCGGGATGGGCGAGCGGCAGCCAAGCGTGCAGCGGCACCAAGCCAGCCTTGGAGCCGGCCCCCAGCAGCACGAGGATGACCACCGTGCCGGTCAGCGCAGCGGAAGGATGCGAGGCTCGGATCGCATCGAAATCGTAACCGGCGTTGCTCGCGAGCAGGCCGAAGGCGAGCAGCAGCGCCAGCGTGCCGAAACTTGCCATCAGAAGATAGACGTAGCCGGCGCGGACATTCTCTGCGTCCCGGTGATGCGATACGACCATCGCCCAGGAGGTCAGCGACATGAATTCCCAGGCGACCAGGAAGCTGAAGGCATCGTTTGCCAGCACGACGACGTTCATCGCTGCGAGGTAGGCGGGATAGAACGGCAGCACGCGGCCGGGGGAATCCTCGTGCTGGCCGTAACCGATCGCGAACAGACTCGCAGCGACGCCGCCTAGATTGACGACGACGAGGAAGAAGGCGGACAGTGCATCGAGCCGGAAATGAGCACCGAGCCACGGCAATCCGATCGGCAGTATCGCGCTCGGCGCCAACTGAGGGGAATAGAGCAGAGCGGACAGCGCCGTGACACAGAGCGTCGATGTGGCGATCAGGCATCCGCCGTAAAGGATGATCGAGCCGCGCGGGCGCGTCGACAGCACGACTCCCGCAGGCGCCAGCGCCAGCAGAGCCGCCACCGACCATAGCGCGACGGCGATCATGGCCGGTCCTCGATCATGATTTGTGCGCGCGCCCTCATCCCGATTGGCCGCCCGCGCTTGGAGGTGGAGACTTCAGCCGCACACCGCGGCCCCCGGCGCTCGACACCGCCCCCTCGGCAATCAGCTCGATGCCGGCAGCCGATAGCGCTTCAACCAGCTTCACCAGGGAATCGACATTGCCGCGGATCACCCCTTCGGAGGCCTCCATACGCTGGATCGTCGGCAGCGACAGCGAACAGCGCTGCGCGAGTTCGCGCTGGTCGATCCTGAGCAAAGCACGGGCGGCTCGAAGCTGCGCGGCGGTGATCACGGGGCAGGATGTCCGTGGCAGTTACAATGGTTGATTTGCCAAGCTTAGGACGCACGAAATGATGTTTCAAGCATCATTTTCTACATGCGGCGCATCATACCGCTCGCCCCCCTCGGAACTCACGCCCTCGCACTCCGCCATCAGGCTCGTCCGCCATTCCGGACGCGAGTGACGCGCCACCAAAGCGCGACCGCGCAGCTGTCCGGCGGATCGCCCAGGCATGACGGAGTGAGAGAAGAGACGCGGATGCCCGCGACAGAAGCTAGTCAAGCCGGGGCAAAGGCGACCACGCAAATGCGGCGAAAGATTCCAGGGTCGCGCTCGCGCACCTAGGTCGTGACTGCCCGCCTCAAAACTCGCTCGCGATCTTCGAGAGCATCGCGAGGAGGGCTTCGCGGTTGGCCTGGCCGAGCAGTTCGTTCAGCCGCGCCTCGTGCTTGGTGGCAACGAGCTTCTTGGCGCGGGCCAGCACGGCCTTGCCCTTGTCGGTCAGCACCAGGATGTGCGAGCGGCGGTCGTTGGTGGAGCGGATCCGCGCGCAAAGGTCGCGACTCTCGAGATTGTCGAGCATCGCCACGAAGTTCGGCCTGAGGATGCCTAGCGTAGAGGCGATCTCGGTCTGGTTACGGCCGGGATTCTTCTCGACCAGCAGCAGCACGGAGAACTGCGCCGGCGTGAGCTGGAGCGAGGCCATGCAGCGCAAAAAGTTCTCGAACACCTTGAGCTGCGCCCGCTTCAAGACATAGCCGAGCTGTTCGGAGAGCTCGCCGAGCTGAAGGGCTTCGCTCTGGACTTCAGTCGCGTCTTTGCGGCCCTTGGCCGGGTCGGCCGACTTCCCAGAGGACTTTTCAGCGGTTTTGGAAACGGTCATCGCCTCGTGCTCGTAATCCCGCTAAATTCGGGCCGGGTCGTTCCCCGCCCTTGATGTTATATTTGATAATTGTTATAGACCATATCAAATATCGTCAGCGTTTTTCAATGGCTGTGAGCGAACCGTCCACCGCAATCGAGGGGACCGGTTCGTAATCTTGAGGGGGAGCGTCCGGTCTTGAATACCACCATCATGCTGTTCCTGATGCAGGACGGCATCACCAATGGCGCGATCTATGCGCTGCTCGGCCTGGCGCTGGTGCTGGTATTCGCCGTCACCCGTGTGATCCTCATTCCCCAGGGCGAATTCGTCACCTACGGCGCGCTGACCTACGCCTCGCTGGCCGCGGGCCAGATGCCGGGAACGGCAAAGCTGGCGCTGGCGCTCGGTATCGGTGCCTTCGCCTTCGACCTGATCGTGGCGCGCAAGGCGCTGCACGGGCGGCTGATCCTGCGCAGCGTTGTTACCAACATCGTGCTGCCTTCCATCGTGCTGGCGCTGACCGTGTACTTCGCGGCCCAGAAGCCGCCGGTCGCAATCTGCATCGTGTTGTCGCTGGTGATCGTCGCGATGATCGGCCTCTATCTCTACCGCATCGCGTTCCAGCCGCTGGCGCACACCTCGGTGCTGGTGCTGCTGATCGCCTCCGTCGGCGTCCACCTCGCGCTGCAGGGCCTCGGCCTCCTGTTCTTCGGCGCCGAAGGCCAGCGCGGCCCCGCCGTGCTGTCCGGCGCCTTCACAGCCGGCGCGCTGCGCTTCACCGGCCAGAGCCTCACCGTCTACGGCATCACCGTTGCCTTCATCGTCGGGCTCTGGCTGTTCTTCGGCCTGACGCTCTACGGCAAGGCGCTGCGCGCGACCGCCGTGAACCGGCTCGGGGCGCGGCTCGCGGGCATCCGCACCACGTTGTCGGGGCAGATCGCTTTTCTACTGGCGTCCGTCATCGGCGCGCTGTCGGGCATCATGATCGTGCCGATCACGACGCTCTATTACGATTCGGGCTTCCTGATCGGCCTGAAAGGTTTCGTCGCCGCGATCATCGGCGGCCTCGTCAGCTACCCCTTGACCGCCGTCGCGGCGCTGGTGGTCGGCCTCGTCGAGGCGTTCTCGTCCTTCTATGCCTCCAACTACAAGGAGGTGATCGTTTTCATGCTCTTGATCCCCGTGCTGCTGCTGCGCTCGCTCGCCGCGCCGGCGGTCGAGGAAGAGAAGGACTGAGGCTAAGATGCAGAGCCGGCTTCCCATTCTCGTCTTCGCACTCGTGATGGCGGCGATCCCGTTTGTCCCGGGCATGCCCCCGTTCTGGATCGTGCTGCTCGACAATATCGGCCTTACCGCGCTGGTCGCGATGGGCCTCGTGCTGCTGACCGGCGTCGGCGGCCTGACCTCTTTCGGACAAGCAGCCTTCGTCGGCTTCGGCGCCTATACCACCGCGGTGCTGTCGACGGCCTACGGCCTGTCGCCCTGGCTGACGCTGCCGCTATCGCTGGCGGTCAGCGGATCATTGGCGGTGCTGCTCGGTCTGATCACCGTCCGCCTCTCCGGCCATTACCTGCCGCTCGGCACGCTCGCCTGGGGGCTCGGCCTGTTCTATCTGTTCAGCAAGCTGGAATTTCTCGGCCGCAACGACGGCATCTCGGCGATCCCGCCGCTGTCGATCGGCACGTTCAAGATGCTCTCGCCCGGCTCGATCTATTACGCGATCTGGGTCGCCGTGATCCTCTCGGCACTGCTGACGATGAACCTGCTGGATTCCCGCACCGGCCGCGCCATCCGCGCGCTGCGCCGCGGCCATGTCGCGGCCGAGGCGTTCGGCGTGCACACGCCCCGCGCCAAATTGCTGGTGTTCATCCATGCCGCCGTGCTGGCCGGCCTTTCGGGGTGGCTCTACGCGCATCTCCAGCGCGCCGTAAACCCGACGCCGTTCGGCGCGCAGGCCGGCATCGAATATCTCTTCATCGCGGTGGTCGGCGGCGCCGGCTATGTCTGGGGCGGCGTTCTGGGCGCGGCGATCGTCGTGGTCCTCAAAGAGGTGCTGCAAAGCTATTTGCCACTGATCCTGCCCGGCTCCGGACAGGTCGAGACCATCGTGTTCGGCATCATGCTGGTCGCCCTGCTGCAGCTTGCGCCCGGCGGCCTCTGGCCCTGGCTGATCTCCTTCCTGCCCGAGCGCGCCGGAGGCAAGAAGCCCGACACCTCCCTGAAGCTCGAGCAGCGTCCCCGCGCGCCCGGCGAGGGCAGCATCCTGCTCCAGGTCGACAAGGCGCGAAAACAGTTCGGCGGCGTCGTCGCCGTCAACAACGTCTCCTTCGACGTCCAGGCCCGCGAGATCGTCGCGCTGATCGGCCCGAACGGCGCCGGCAAGAGCACAACCTTCAACCTGATCACCGGCGTGCTGTCGGCCACGGCAGGCTCGATCTCGGTGCTGGGCAAGAAGGTCGACAAGGCGCCGCCGCAGGAGATCGTCAAGCTCGGCATCAGCAGGACTTTCCAGCATGTGAAGCTGGTCCCCGACATGACCGTGCTGGAAAACGTCGCGATCGGCGCGCATCTGCGCGGCCATGCCGGGCCGATCTCCTCGATGCTGCGGCTCGATCGCGCTGACGAGGCAAAACTGCTTGCGGAGGCCGCCCGCCAGATCGAGCGCGTCGGCCTCACCGAGCAGATGCACCAGCTCGCAGGCTCGCTTTCGCTGGGGCAGCAACGCATCGTCGAGATCGCGCGGGCGCTTTGCGTCGATCCGATGCTGCTGCTGCTCGACGAGCCCGCCGCGGGCCTGCGCCACATGGAGAAGCAGCGGCTTGCGACACTGCTGCGCGACTTGCGCGACGGCGGCATGAGTGTGCTGCTGGTCGAGCACGACATGGGCTTCGTCATGAACCTCGCCGATCGCATCGTGGTACTCGATTTCGGCACCAAGATCGCCGAAGGCACCCCCGCCACGATCAAGACCAATCCCGAAGTGATCAAGGCCTATCTCGGAGTGGCGGCATGAGCGCGCTGTTGTCCGTCACCGACGCCCATGTCGCCTATGGCAAGGTCGAGGCCGTGCGCTCGGTCTCGCTCGAGGTCGGCGCCAACCAGATCGTCACCATCGTCGGCGCCAACGGCGCCGGCAAGACCACGCTGCTATCCGCCATCATGGGCATCCTGCCGCTGAAAGGCCGCGTCGCCTTTGCCGGGCAGGATCTGGCCCGGCTCGACATCGAGGATCGCGTCGCGATGGGCCTCGGCCTCGTTCCCGAGCACCGCGAATTGTTCGTGACCATGAATGTCGAGGACAATCTCGAGTTAGGGGCCTTCCGCATCGAGCGCAGCCGTGCCAAGTCCTCGATCGAGCGGGTCTACGCGCTGTTTCCACGGCTGAAGGAGCGCCGCAAGCAGCTCGCCGGGACGCTGTCGGGCGGCGAGCAGCAGATGCTCGCGATGGGCCGCGCACTGATGGGCGAGCCGAAACTATTGATGTTGGACGAGCCGAGCCTCGGCCTCGCCCCGATCATCGTCGCCGATATCTTCCGCATCGTCACTGAGCTCCGCGCCAGCGGCGTCTCCGTGCTGCTGGTCGAGCAGAACGCGCAGGCCGCGCTGAAGATCGCGGACCGGGCTTACGTGATGGAGCTCGGCGAGTTCGTGCTGAGCGGCAAGGCCAGCGACATCGCCGCGAACGAGCGGGTCGCGGCGAGCTATCTCGGCTTCCAGCACGAAGGTGAAAGCGCGCTGTAGGTCTTCTCCCTCTCCCTGCTTGCCGGGAGAGGCGAAGCTCAGCTCGCCTTCCCCTTCAACGCCGCGACCTCCGCCTCCAGCTCCGCGATCCGCGCATCCCTGGCCGCCAGCGCGGCCGCGACATCGGCCGCATCGAACTTCTGCGGAATGTGCTGCGGGCAGTTGGTGTCCCAGGCCGCGATCTTGAACAGGATCACCTGCTCCGGCCGCGCGCGATAGCCTTTCGGCATTAGAGCTGTCGTCAGTGCCACGTCGTCCTCGACTACGCGCGCCTCGCCCCAAATCTTCACGCGGCGGCGATGGGCGTAGTCCATCACGAAGATGTAGGCCTTGGGGTTCTCCGAGAGGTTTCCTTGCGTGATGTATTGCCGGTTGCCCGCGTAGTCGGTGAAGGCGAGCGTCTGCTTGTCCAAGACCTTCAAGAAGCCCTTCGGGCCGCCGCGGTGCTGGATATAGGGCTGACCATCGGCCGATGCGGTGGCGAAATAGAAGCTATTGGCGCCAGCCAGAAATGCCGCAAGGCTCTCGTCGACCTCGGTGCGCCAGCCGCGCTGTTCGGCCTCGGCATAGCCTTCGCGCGATCCCTTTCGGGACTGAATCGATTTCACCGCCGGCGAGAAGGCGACGTCGCTGGCGTAGATGTGAGTTGCCGTCATCGGAACATCTCCGGGGATTCCGACGCATTGCTGCGTCTTCGACCTGTAATCTGGCCCTTTCTTCGGCTCGAACAATCTCGCCGCTTGACACTTCATCGTTGCAATATATGCAATAATGCCATGGACCGTCTCGAAGCCATGCACGTCTTCGTCACCGTCGCCGATCTTCGTGGCTTTGCGCCGGCGGCGCGCAAGCTGCGGCTGTCGCCTTCGGTGGTGACACGAATGATTGCTGCGCTGGAGGAGCATCTCGGCGCGCGGCTGTTGCAACGGACCACGCGGCAGGTGACGCTGACCGATGTCGGGACGCGATACCTCGAACGCGCGCGGCGCATCCTCGCCGATGTCGAGGAGGCCGACGGCTCCGCGCGCGAAGAGCGCAACCGGCCGAGCGGACGGCTGGTGGTGTCGGCCCCGGTCGGCTTCGGCCGGCTGCATGTCGGGCCGGTCATGACCGCCTATCTCAAGCGCTATCCCGAGGTCGCCTGCGAATTGCGGCTGTCCGACCATCTCGTCAACCTCGTGGAGGATGCCGTCGACGCCGCGGTGCGGATCGGTCACCTCGCCGATTCCTCGCTGGTGGCGCGCCAGGTCGGCGAGATGCGGCGGATCGTGGTGGCCTCGCCCGCCTACCTCAAGCGCCACGGCGAGCCGAGGACGCCGGAGGCGCTACGCGAGCACCAGACCATCCAGTTCGGCCCATCCGCCGATTGGCACTTCGTGCAGGACGGCCGCGACATCGAGCTGACGACGGCCCCGCGCTTCATCAGCAACAGCGCCGATGCAGCGCTGCAATATGCCGAGGCCGGCGGCGGCGTCACGCGGGTGCTGGCCTATCAGGCCGCCGAGGGGCTGAAGCGCGGACGGCTGAAAATCGTGCTGGCAAAATATGGGCAGCCGGCACTGCCGATCCACATCGTCTATCCGACTTCGCGCCTGCTCTCGGCCAAGGTGCGCGCGTTCATCGATCTCGTGGTGGAGACGGCGGAGTGGAGGTTCGGGTGAGTGCGTGTCCCGGACGCGCCGCGCAGCGGCGCAGAGCCGGACCCAGACGGCCAAGAGGAAAGCTGCGGATGGATGGGCCCCGGCTCTGCAGCGCACCGCCGAAGAGGGCGCTGCGCTGCGTCCGGCGCACGATATCACCCCTTCTTCGGCAACACGCGAAACGTCCCGCTGGCGCGCGCGATCACGGCATCATCCGCCCTCACCAGGCATTGTGCGAAACAGATCGTAGAGCCGGTCTTGATCGCTTCGCCCTCGACCGCGAGCCATTGGCCGATCTCGGCAGCACCGGCATAGTCGATCGACAGCGAGATCGTGACCAACGAGGTCGTCCAGCCACTCGCCTGCGCGCAGCTGTAGCCCATGGCGGCGTCGGCCAGCGCCGCGATCAGCCCGCCGTGGATGAGCCCGCGTGAATTGGTGTGCGGCACCGCCAGCCGCAATCCGACGGTGACGCCCTTGTCGGTCTTCTTCGAATAGAGCGGCTCCCAGGGATCGGTGAGCGGCGCCTTGCGGAAATGCGGCTCGAAGCCGGCGGGGATGTCGGGAGTGGTCATGGGCGTCTCGCGTTTTGCTGTGTCGCCGTCATTGAACGCGACGGACGTGACAGATGCATCAATTACAAAGTTTTAAACGGGATTTGCGCGAGCGTTTGAAACGGGACACGCCCGTCATTGCGAGGAGCTCTTGCGACGAAGCAATCCAGGATCTTTCCGCAGAGACGGTCTGGATTGCTTCGCTACGCTCGCAATGACGATGGAGCCCAAGCACGCGATGCCGTAGGGTGGGCAAAGGCGCGACAGCGCCGTGCCCACGATCTCTCCACGATTGCGAAAGCTGGTGGGCACGCTTTCGCTTTGCCTACCCTACGGCACCGACGACGCCGCCCTTAAAACGGCAGCCCCACGTAATTCTCCGACAGCGACGTCATGGCCGCCTGCGACTGCGTGACGTAGTCGAGCTCGGCGAGCTGGATGCGCGCGCCGATGGTGCCGGTGTCGGGGAATTTGTGCAGCATCGAGGTCATCCACCAGGAGAAGCGCACGGCTTTCCAGACGCGCGCCAGCGCCCTGGTGGAATAGGCGTCGATCCCGGCGCTTGATTTCTCGTCGTAGAATTCGCGTAGCGCGCTCGACAGATAATGCGCATCGCTGGCTGCGAGGTTGAGGCCCTTGGCGCCGGTCGGCGGCACGATGTGGGCGGCATCGCCGCACAGGAACAGCTTGCCGAAACGCATCGGCTCGGCGACGAAGCTGCGCAAAGGCGCGATGCTCTTTTCGATCGAGGGGCCCGTGACGAGGCTGTCGGCGGCCTCCTGGTCGAGCCGGCGCTTCAATTCGTCCCAGAAGCGATCGTCCGGCCATTGGTCGACGTGGTCGTCCAGCGAACACTGCACATAGTAGCGACTGCGTCGGGTCGAGCGCATGGTGCACAGCGCAAAGCCGCGCGCATGGTTGGAGTAGATCAGCTCATGGCTGACCGGCGGCGTCTCCGACAAAATGCCGAGCCAGCCGAACGGATAGACCCGCTCGAACTCCTCGATCGCCGAAGCCGGAACGCTGGCGCGGCTGACGCCGTGAAATCCGTCGCAGCCGGCGATGAAATCGCAACCGAGCGTGTGGGTGACGCCGTCCTTGACGTAGGTCACGCGCGGGTGACTGCCGTCAAAATCATGCGGCTGGACGTCCTTGGCCTCGTAGACCGAGACGAGACCGGCGGCCTTGCGCGCATTCATCAGGTCGAGCGTGACTTCGGTCTGGCCGTAGATCATGACCGTCTTGCCGGTCGCACCCTTCATGTCGATGCGATGACGGCGGCCGGAAAAGGCAAGCTCGATGCCTTCGTGCACCAGACCTTCGGCATGCGCCCGGGTCCCCGCCCCGGCCTGGTCGAGCAGCGCGACGGTTCCCTCCTCCAGCAGGCCGGCGCGGATGCGGCCGAGCACGTAGTCCGGGCTCTGCCGCTCCAGGATGACATTGTCGATGCCGTAGGCGTGCAGCAATTGCCCAAGCAACAATCCGGCCGGCCCGGCCCCGATGATTGCGACCTTTGTCCGCAATACTTGCTCCTTCCGATCCTGTAGGCTTTGGTCGCTGCCGCTTGTCGCGCCGGCTCGCGGACGATAATTATATCATATAACGGTTGGGCAAAAAGGGGAGCGATGGTCGCCCGAGCAGCGACAAATCCGTGCAACATGGCTGACGTAGCTGGGCGACGAGGCGCGCACCAATTCCGGCTTGAACGCGCCGGCCAATTAGATAACATGTTAATTAACGAGACCGGGCCATCGAAGCCCACCGTCGACAACAGGGAGAGACGCGTGATGAGAAAAGCCTGTCTGGCATTGCTGCTGGCCGCGAGCGTGACGCCTGCCTTCGCGCAGGACAAGACCTTCGATTTGAAGATCTCGCACTGGGTGCCGGCTTCGCATCCGCTGCAGAAGTCGCTGGAAGACTGGGCCGCGGCGGTCGAGAAGGATTCCGGCGGCACCATCAAGGGCAAGGTGTTTCCGGCCCAGCAGCTCGGCAAGGCGTTCGACCATTACGACATGGCGCGCGACGGCATCGCAGACGTCACCTACGTCAATCCCGGCTACCAGCCCGGCCGCTTCCCGATCGTCGGCGCCGGCGAGCTGCCGTTCCTGATCTCGGACGCCAAGGGCGGCTCGATGGGGCTGGATGCCTGGTATCGCAAATATGCCGAGAAGGAGATGAAGGACGTCAAATACTGCCTCGCCTTCGTCCACTCGCCTTCCTCCTTCCACTCCAAGACCAAGAAGATCGTGATGCCTGAGGACGTGAAGGGCATGAAGATCCGCCCGGCGCACGCCACCATGGCGAACTTCGTCACCTCGCTCGGCGGCACCAACGTGCAGTCCTCGGCGCCGGAAGTGCGCGACATCATCGAGCGCGGCGTCGCCGACGGCGTCACCTTCCCCTGGGGCTCCCTGGTGCTGTTCGGCATCGACAAGGTGACCAGGTACGACATGGAGGCGCCGCTCTACACCACGACCTTCGTGTTCGTGATCAACAAGGACAAGTACAATGCGATGTCCGACAAGCAGAAGGCCGCGATCGACAAGAACTGCTCGGTCGAGATGGCCGGCGTGGTCGGCGAGCACTGGGGCAAGTTCGAGGATGCCGGCATCGACAAGGTCAAGGCGGAGTCCGGCCACGAGGTCTACAAGCTGACACCCGAGCAGACCGCCGCCTGGAAGAAGGCCGCCGAGCCGCTGGTGAAGACCTGGGCCGAGGGCGCCAAGAAGGCCGGCGCCGATCCCGACGCCGCGCTGGCAGACCTCAAGGCCTCGCTGAAGAAGTACAACGCGCTGGCAGAGTAGCCTCAACCGCGGCCGCGCACTTGCTGCACCTTCCCGCTTGCGGGAGAGGTCGGCGCGGAGCGCCGGGTGAGGGCTCCCTCCTCTTGGGGGTTCTCGATTGCGGAGACACCCGCTCCCCCGCAAGCGGGGGAGGGAGCGCAGCTCGATCGCGGGCACACCTCGCACTCGTCGGAAGGACTCTTTCCCCATGAAGCGCTCCTGGATGGACCGCATCATCGACACGATCGAATGGATCGCGGCCGGCTTCGTCGGCATCGTCGCGCTCGACATCTTCGTGTCGGTGCTGCTGCGCAATACGCTGAACTACTCGATCCCCGACAGCTTCGACATCGGCCGCATGCTGCTCGGCATCCTCATTTTCTGGGGCATCGCGGCGACTTCCTATCGCGGCACCCACATCACCGTGGATCTGGTCTGGGGCAATGTCGGCCCGCGCTACCAGCGCTGGATCGACGTGTTCGCGACCCTGGTGCTGCTGTTCGTGGTGACCGTGCAGACCTGGACGTTGTTCGACAAGGTGCGCGGCACCTACAACGACAACGTTCAGACCTTCGACATGCACATGCCGACCTGGCCGTTCTTCGCGATCGCCTGGATCGGCGACGTCTCCGCCGTGCTGCTGATCGCGATCCGCACCTACCGGCTGATCTTCCATCCTGAAGAGATGCACGATCCCAAATTGAAGGCGACGGAGTAATCATGAGCACCGATGCCGTCGCCTTAATCGGCTTCGTTTCCCTGTTCGTCCTGATGCTGCTGCGCGTACCCGTCGGCATGGCCATGGGGCTCGTCGGCGTCTCCGGCTTTGCCTATCTCGTCAACGGCAATGCGGCGCTGAAGCTGGTCGGCCAGACCTCGATGCGCACGGTCACCGACTACACCTTCGGCGTCATCCCGATGTTCCTGCTGATGGGCTCGTTCGTGTCAAATTCCGGCATGAGCCGCGAGCTGTTCCGCGCCGCCAACGGCTTCGTCGGTCATTTGCGCGGCGGGCTCGGCATCGCCACCGTCGGCGCCTGCGGCGGCTTCGCCGCGATCTGCGGCTCCTCGGTCGCGACTGCCGCGACCTTCTCCGCCGTCGCCTATCCCGAGATGCGCCGCTTCGGCTATCCGCAATCCTTTGCCACCGGCGTGATCGCAGCGGGCGGCACGCTCGGCGCGATGCTGCCGCCGTCCACCGTGCTCGCCGTCTACGGCATCATCACCGAGCAGGACATCGGAAAGCTTTTCATCGCCGGCATCATCCCGGGCCTCTTGGCGATGACCATGTACATGGTCACGATCTTCCTGATCGGCTATTTGCGGCCCGACTTCCTGCCCAAGGGCAAGGTGACTTCGTGGCGCGAGCGCTTTGCGGGCCTGAAGGAGATCTGGGCGCCGGTGCTGCTGTTCGTGTTCGTGATCGGCGGCCTCTACGGCCTGCCCTTCCTGCCGCGCTTCACGCCGACGGAAGCCGGCGGCGTCGGCGCCGCCGGCGCCTTCGTCATCGGCGTGCTGACGGGCCGCCTCGACCGCGAGAAGATCCTGGCCTCGCTGCTGCAAGCGACGCGCACCGCGGCCGCTGTCTTCACCGTGCTGATCGGCGCGCTGATCTTCGGCTATTTCCTGACGGTGACGCAGACGCCGCAGAAAGTAACCGAGTTCCTCACCGGTCTCGGCCTCGGCAGCTACGGCGTGCTGGCGCTGATCATGGTGATGTATCTCGTGCTCGGCTGCCTGATGGACGCCATGGCGATGATCATCCTCACCGTGCCGATCATCTTCCCCGTCATCACGCATCTCGGCTTCGATCCGATCTGGTTCGGCGTCATCATCGTCATGACCGTCGAGCTCGGCTTGATCCACCCGCCGGTCGGCATGAACGTCTTCGTCATCAAGAGCGTGGTGAAGGACGTCTCCTTCTCCACCATCTTCAAGGGCGTGATCCCGTTCGTGGTCACGGACCTGATCCGCCTCGTGATCCTGATCGCCTTCCCGCTGCTGGCGACCTGGCTGCCGACACGGATGATGGCGAACTAAAGAGGTGAAGCGATGACGACACCGACGCTGGAGACCAAATACGTCTTCACCATCACGGCGAAGATTGGCGACGTCGTCACCGCCGGTGAGACCGGCATCGGCGTTCGCCGCATCATCCCGATCATCGGCGGCGAGGTGGAGGGCGCGATATCAGGCAAGGTGCTGCCGTTCGGCGCCGACTTCCAGACCATCCGCCCCAACGAGCTGATCGACCTCGAGGCCAAATACGCCTTCGAGACCGACGACGGCGCCGTGGTCTATGTCGAGAACAAAGGCATGCGGTTTGGCCCGGTCGAACTCTTGCAAAAGCTCAAGCGTGGCGAGCCGGTCGATCCCAAGCTAATTTATTTCCGCACCGTGCCGAAATTCGAGACCGGGCACGAGAAATATCGCTGGCTGATGGAGCACATTTTTGTGGGCTCAGCCGCGCGCCATGCCGATCGCGTCGTGATCGACGTGCATCAGGTGATGTGACTCTTTGGGAACTCACGGGTACCAACCCGTGCCCGGCCTTCCCTGCGCCTTCTGAGCCAATTCGGGAGCGCGACGGGCGCAAAGCTCGGGCAGATCCTGCCGTGAGAGTGTGGCGGCGTGCCTGAGCTCATTGAAGGTGAGAGCTGAATCCGCCTATGACGCGCCTCTGAGCTGGTTCAGGATACGACTTGCGCGAGATTGCGCAGACCACGGGAGTGCCACCATGTCCCTCATGGCTTCCAGCGACTCAAATCCACGACACAGTTTCGATCCTGCCGAGATGGGCGCCATCGCCCATCTCTATCGGGGCGAGGTCTATCGCTCGACGATCTGGCGAACGCGACTCGATAACACGACCAATTGGGCCATTGTCACGATGGGCATCGCGCTGTCGACGACCTTTTCGAGCCCGCAAGCATCTCCGCTGCCGCTCGTGCTCGTCGGGTTGCTGCTTGCTGCGTTCCTCGCGATGGAGGCGCGGCGCTATCGCTATTTCAACGTCTGGCGCGCCCGCGCCCGCTGGATCGAGAAGAATTTTTACGCGCCGATGTTCACGGGCGAAGCGCACGATGACGGCTGGCAGACGGTTCTTGCGCGTGATTACACCGCGCCACGCCATCACATTTCGTTCGTCCGCGCTGCGGGGCGGCGGCTGCGACGCAACTACGTTTGGATCCTCGCCATCCAGGCCGTGGCCTACTACGGCAAGATTGCAATCCATCCGACGCCCGCAGAGAGCTTGGCGGAATTTGTCGATCGCGCGGCGGTCGGACCGCTTCCCGGCTGGATCATTCTGCTCATGGGGGGCGCCTACGATTTGGGCTGGCTGGCGTTCGCGTTCGGCACGCTCTGGCTCGACCAGCGCGAGCACGGGACCAAGGGCGATGGCGTTGCAATGGGCTAGCTAGCGACGGGGAAGTCCGGCCGAGCGCCGGGGGTCCCCCGCCCGCCCCCAGGGAGAGGATCGGGAACCCGCCCCTCCTTGACTCCCCCAGAATTCGTTATACAACATAACTATTCTGATAAGGACGCAAATGACACAGGGAAACGCCGAGCCCGCTGCCGCGGGTGCCTCCGGGCTACTCCGGATCGAGAGGGTGGACCGGGTTCTGACCGTGGGTCTGAACCGGCCGGCCAAGCGCAATGCGCTCAATGACGGCATCATCCTGGAAATCGGCGAATGTTTCGCGTCCCTGCCCGAGGATATCGGCGCGGTCGTCATCCACGGCATCGGCGATCATTTCTCCTCCGGCCTCGACCTCTCCGAGCTGACCGAGCATGACGCCACCGGCGGCCTGCTGCATTCCCAGATGTGGCACCGGGTGTTCGACCGCATCCAGTACAGCCGCGTGCCCGTGATCGCGGCGCTGAGGGGCGCGGTGATCGGCGGCGGGCTGGAGCTTGCCTGCTCGGCGCATATCCGCGTCGCGGAGCCCACCACCTATTTCGCGCTGCCGGAGGGCCAGCGCGGCATCTTCGTCGGCGGCGGCGGCTCGGTGCGGCTGCCGCGGCTGATCGGCGTCGCCAGGATGATGGACATGATGCTGACGGGCCGCGTCTATAGCGCGACCGAAGGCGCCTCCTACGGCTTCGCGCAATATGTAACGGAAGCCGGCAATGCGCTCGGCAAGGCGATGGAGCTTGCGACCAAGGTCGCCTCCAACGCGCCGCTGACTAATTTCGCCGTGCTCCAGGCGCTGCCGATGATCGCGGAGGCCAATCCGCAGACCGGCCTGCTCATGGAATCGCTGATGGCCACCGTGGCTCAGAGCGACAAGGAGGCAAAACGCCGGATCCGCGAATTCCTCGAGCACAAGACCGCAAAGGTAAAGCCCAAGTCATGAGCGCGCAGCCGTCCTCTTCCAGCATGGAGCGCGGCGCGAGCACTTCCCCGCTGCGGCCCATCTCGTTCGGCGATCCTGCCGTCAACATCGAGCGCCGCGACGACGGCACGATTTACCTGCGGCCCAAACAGCTGCTCGGCGACTATCCCGCCCGCATCACCGACCGCCTGCATCATTGGGCGACGACCACGCCGGATCGCGTCTTCATGGCGGAGCGCGAAGGCGGCCGGGGCTGGCGCAAGATCACTTACGCCGAGCTGCTCACCGCGAGCCGGCATATCGCTTCAAGCCTGATTGCGCGCGGCCTGTCGGCGGAGCGGCCGGTCGTCATCCTTTCCGGAAACTCGATCGACCACGCATTGCTCGCGTTCGGCGCGTTCTATGCCGGCATTCCGTTCTGCCCGGTGTCGCCAGCCTATTCGCTGGTGTCGAAGGACTACGGCAAGCTGTCCTATCTGATGAAGCTGCTGACGCCCGGCCTCGTCTTCGCGGAAGATGCCGACAAGTTCGCCGATGCGCTCGCCGCCAACGTCTCGCTCGGCACCGAGATCGCCGCGTCCTATGGCGGCGTGCCGGGCCGTGACGTCACCCTGCTGGCCGACCTCATGGCGGCTCCGATCCGCAGCGATCTCGACGACGTCCATGGCAGGATCGGCCCCGACACGATCGCAAAGTTCCTGTTGACCTCGGGCTCGACCGGCAATCCCAAGGCCGTCATCAACACCCAGCGCATGATCTGCGCCAACCAAGTGATGTTGCGCGAGACGCTCGCCTTCCTCAAGGACGAGCCGCCCGTCATCGTCGACTGGCTGCCCTGGAATCACACCTTTGGCGGCAATCACAATATCGGCCTGACGCTCTACAACGGCGGCTCGATGTATCTGGACGCCGGCAAGCCGATGCCCGGCGGCATCGAGGAGACCGTGCGCAATCTCCAGGAGATCTCGCCGACGGTCTATTTCAACGTGCCCAAGGGCTATGAATCGCTGCTGCCCTATTTGCGCGACGACCAGAGCCTGCGCGCAAAATTCTTCGACCGATTGCACGCGATGTTCTTCTCTGGCGCTGCGCTCTCGCCCTTCATCTGGGACAGCCTCGACGAGCTCGCGGTGAAGGAAAAAGGTTATCGCGTGCCGATGCTGACCGGCCTTGGGGCGACCGAGACCGCGCCGTTCTTCATGTCGGTCAATCCACGCACCAGCCGCTCCGGCCATGTCGGGCTGCCCGTATCGGGCAACGACGCCAAACTGGTGCCGAACAACGGCAAGCTGGAGGTGCGCGCCAAGGGGCCGAACGTCATGCCCGGCTACTGGCGCCAGCCCGACATCAGCGCGAAATCCTTCGACGAGGAAGGATTTTACATGATGGGCGATGCGCTCAAGCCCGCAGACCCCGACGATCTCAATGCCGGATTCGATTTCGACGGCCGTGTCGGTGAGGACTTCAAGCTCGCCAGCGGCACCTGGGTCAGCGTCGGCCCCTTGCGCGCGCGCCTCACGGCGGCCTGCGCACCGCTGGTGCGCGACGTCGTCATCGCCGGCATCAACCGCGACGAGGTCTCCGCGCTGGTCGTGCTCGACCTCGACGGCTGCCGCCTGATCAATCCGACGCTGCCGACCGACGATCTCGTCGTCGCAACACGCGACCGCCTGGTGCGCGAAGCCTTCCGCGAGCGCCTGACCCGTTTCCTCAGCCAAGCCACGGGATCCTCGACACGGATCACGCGCGCGATCCTGATGGACACGCCGCTCTCGATCGACAAGGGCGAGGTCACCGACAAGGGCTCGATCAACCAGCGCGCCGTGCTCGAGCACCGCACCGAATTGATCGAGGAGCTCTACGCTGCCAATCCATCCAACCGTGTGATATCGGTCGGATAGCATGAGAGATGGGATGTACCGGCTGGCGCTTGCTTCACCTCGCCCCGCTTGCGGGGAGAGGTCGAATTTGCGCAAAGCGCAAATTCGGGTGAGGGGGACTCTCCGCGCGTCCCACTCTCACCTTCCCTGCGGAGAGCCCCCCTCACCCCAACCCTCTCCCCGCAAGCGGGGCGAGGGAGTTCATTTCGTCTAGAATTCCGCTAAAGGAGAACGCCATGTTGTTGAAGGATCAGGCAGCCATCGTCACCGGCGGTGCATCGGGACTGGGCGCGGCCACTGCGCGAAAGCTGGCTGCGCAGGGTGCCAAGGTCGCGGTGTGCGATCTCAATACCAAGCTTGCTGAAACCGTTGCCGCCGAGATCAAGGGCGTCGCCGTGACCTGCGACGTCTCCGATGCCGCTTCCGCCGAAGCCGCGGTCGCGCAGGCTGCGAAAGCTCACGGCCCGGCGCGCGTACTGGTCAATTGCGCCGGCATCGGCGTTGCCAAGCGCGTGGTCGGGCGCGACGGCCCGATGGCGCTCGCCGATTTCGACAAGGTGATCAAGGTCAATCTGATCGGCACCTTCAACATGCTGCGCCTTGCCGCCACCGAGATGTCCAAGCTGGAGCCGCAGGCGACCGGCGAGCGCGGCGTCATCATCAACACGGCCTCCGTTGCCGCCTATGACGGCCAGATCGGGCAATCCGCCTATTCGGCCTCCAAGGGCGGCATCGTCGGCATGACATTGCCGATCGCGCGCGAGCTGGCGCAGTTCGGCATCCGCGTGCTGACCATCGCACCCGGCCTGTTTCTGACGCCGCTGCTTGCGAACCTGCCGCAGGAAGCCCAGGACTCGCTCGCCGCCGCCATCCCCTTCCCGCGCCGGCTCGGCCAGGCCGACGAATTCGCCGCGCTCGCGCTGCACATGGTCGAGAATGCATACCTGAACGGCGAAGTGGTGCGCCTCGACGGCTCGCTGCGCATGGCGCCGAAATAAGGCGCGCGACGCATGTTCGTGAACCGGCGCGAGGTCCAGATCCAGTGGGGCGATTGCGACCCCGCCAACATCGTCTACTATCCGCGCTATTTCGCGATGTTCGACGATTCGACCTCGACCCTGTTCGAGGTCGCCGGCTTCTCCAAGCAGGATCTGGTCCGCAAATACGGCCTGGTGGGCATCCCCATGGTCGACACGCGGGCCAAGTTCTACATCCCCTCGACCTATGGCGACTGGATCACCATCGAAACCAGAATCGAGAGCATCAAGCGCTCGAGCTTCGAGGTGAAACACAACGTCTACAAGGCCGAGGCGCTGGCGATCGAGGGGTTCGAGACCCGCGTCCTGGTGGGCCGCGATCCCGTTAACCCAGACAAGCTGAAATCGGCACCATTCCCGGCGGAAATGGTAGCCAAATTCACGGGAAGCTAAATCGCCGCATCACCAAAAGAGGGGGCTGAATTACCCCCCGATTTCTGCTTTCAAAGAAACACGTCAAGGGAGGAAACAATGAAACGCTATTACCTGACTGCCGCGATCGCCGCGGCGACGCTGGCCCTGCCGGCGCTGCCCGCGCTGGCCCAGACCAGCGAAATCACCATCGGCATCACCACCACCACGACCGGCCCCGGGGCAGCGCTGGGCATTCCCGAGCGCAACGCGTTGGAGTTCGTGCCGAAGGAGATCGGCGGCGTGCCGCTGAAAGTGATCGTGCTCGACGACGGCGGCGATCCCACCACTGCAACCACCAACGCTCGCCGCTTCGTGACCGAATCCAAGGCCGACATCATCATGGGCTCGGCCCTGACGCCGCCGACGATCGCGGTCTCCAACGTCGCCAACGAAGCAGGCATTCCGCATTTCGGCCTGGCGCCGTTCCCGATCACGCCCGAGCGCATGAAGTGGTCGGTCGCGATGCCGCAGCCGATTCCGATCGTCGGCAAGGTGCTGTACGACCACATGAAAGCCAAGGGCGTGAAGACGCTCGGCTATATCGGCTATTCCGACTCCTATGGCGATCTCTGGTTCAACGATTTGAAGGCCCAGGCCGTGCCGATGGGCATGACCATCGTCGACGAGGAGCGTTTCGCCCGTCCCGATACGTCGGTGACCGGACAGGTGCTGAAATTGGTCGCCGCCAATCCCGACGCGATCCTGGTCGGTGCATCCGGCACCGCAGCCGCGCTGCCGCAATCCGAGCTGCGCGACCGCGGCTACAAGGGCCTGATCTACCAGACTCACGGTGCCGCCAGCATGGACTTCATCCGCATCGCCGGCAAAGCGGCGGAAGGTGTGCTGATGGCTTCGGGCCCAGTGATGGACCCGGAGGACCAGCCGGACGAAGCCGCCACCAAGAAGCCGGGCCTCGCGCTGAACTCGGCCTATGAGGCCAAGTACGGCCCGAACAGCCGCAGCCAGTTCGCCGGTCACTCCTACGACGCCTTCGAGCTTCTCAAGCGCATTATCCCGACCGCGCTGAAGACGGCCAAGCCGGGCACGCCGGAATTCCGCGAAGCGATTCGCCAGGCGCTGCTGTCCGAGAAGGAGTTGGCGGCGAGCCAGGGCGTCTACAACTTCACCGAAAAGGACCGCTACGGCCTCGACGAGCGCTCACGCATCCTGCTGACGGTGAAGGACGGCAAGTACTCGCTGGTGAAGTAAGCCCAGCGAAAGTTGAGAGACGACGAGAGCCGGCCCGGCGGGCCGGCTCTTTTGTCTTTCAATTCTATATTGGCACTGTCACTGAGGTCGTCATGGCCGGGCTTGTCCCCGGCCATCCACGCCTTGCCGTGCGGGCATGACGAAACGGATACGTCGCGTTGCTACGCCGCCTGCCGCAGCGGGGCCCAGGCGAATTCGGGGTAATAGGTATCCATCATGCGGTCGACAAAGCCGGTGAGGTTTGGAAACCCTTCCGCGCGCTCGCGCAAGACCGATTCGAAGAACGGCGTGAGGATGCCGGCGAGCATACCGAAGGCGGTGGCGTCGACGCCGCAGGGCTTGTCGCCCATCAGGTACGCCTTGTCGCCGAGCTGCACCGAGAGTGCAAACAGCGAGCGCACGGCGAGGTCGACGTCGTCATCGGGCGCGTGGCGGCCGAGGCCCGAGAGCAGATAGTTCTCGGCGACGCGGAACTGCGCATCTTCGCGCAGCTTCTCGCGGTTGTGCTCCGGCGCGCCATCGAAGAAATGCGCAGGTCCCTTGGCGAAATTCACCGGGTCGACCCAGCGCGCCCCGACCAGCCCCCAATAGACATGGTGCTCGATCATCCGTTCGAACGCCCAGGCCTGCGCACGTTCGGCCAGCGACAGGCCGGCATCGAAATCGAAACCGTAGCGGCGCTCGATATGGGCGCGGATGAACGTGGAATCAGCCACCGCCTCACCGCTATCGTCGATGAACGGCAATTGCCCCTTGGGAGAGGCCGGCGGCATCGCCCGCTCCTTCCGGTAGGGCAGTCCCGCCATCTTGAGCTGCACCTCCGTCTTGGTGACGAAGGGGCTGATTTCCGGCAGGCCGAAGCCGGTGCCAAAGCCGTAAAGCGTGATCATGCGAGCTCTCCTGAACCTACCGAAAGTTGACGGAACCTAGCGACCGGCTGCTGCCACCATGGTGGCAGCAGCCGTGATATCTTCTGCGAAGCGGGCCCCCCGCCAGGCACGGCCCATCACGTGGCGGACCAGCGCGTCCGCAACCTGGGTCAGCGAACGTGCCACGACGCTTGCGAGGGCAAACCGGAGGTCGACGGCCATGAGATCGAGCGAAACGAGGCGGCCGAACGCCGATACGGACCACGCCTGCCACAGCGGAACGGCCGGGCCGAAATGGGTTGGAATGATCATGGACAAATCCTCTTCAGTCGATGTGTTGTCCCGGTATAGAACCCCCCTGCTGCCAACATCCTGTCAGCAGCCGCGCGCCGCTTTCTGAAAAGACAACCAACAAGAGACCCGTCATGAGACGCGCCGACCGGCTGTTTCAGATCATCCAGGTACTGAGGCGCACGCGTAAGCCGCTGACGGCAGATGCCATCGCGTCCGAGCTCGAGACCTCGAAGCGCACGATCTATCGCGACATCGCAACGCTGATCGGCCAGCGCGTTCCGATCCGCGGGGAAGCCGGCATGGGCTACATCCTGGAGAAGGGCTTTGACCTGCCGCCCTTGATGCTGACGCCCGACGAGATCGAGGCGGCCGTGCTGGGCGCACAATGGGTCGCCGGCCATGCCGATTCGGCCCTCGCGCGCGCGGCCGAAGATCTGATGGCCAAGATCGCCGACACCGTGCCTGAGCGTCTGCGCCCCTTCGTGCTGGAGCCGGCGAGCCGCGCACGCCCGAGCTGGAACAGGGAGCCGGACCGCCTGGACATGGTGCGTACCCGCACCCAGATCCACGAAGGCAAGAAGATCATGCTGCGCTATCGCGACGAGCAGGGCCGCGCCAGCGAGCGCATGATCTGGCCGATCTCGGTCGGCTATCTCGAAGCCGTGCGCCTGCTTGCCGCCTGGTGCGAGCTGCGCGGCGACTTCCGCAGCTTCCGCACCGACCGCGTGGTGGAGGCGAACTATCTCGACGAGAAATATCCGGAACGACGCGACGTGCTGCGCGCAAGATGGCGGCAGAGCCTGGTCTGGGGCCCTCCCAAAGATACCTGAAGGACACGTGACGAGGATGCAAGGGAGCTCCCCCATCGATCCGTCGAGCTGCTGCCAGAGTTGCGGCGCGTGCTGCGGCTATTCGGCCAACTGGCCGCGCTTCTCGATCGAGAGCGACGAGGAGCTTGCGGCGATTCCGCAAGCGTTGGTCAACGAGCGCCAGTCCGGCATGCGTTGTGAGGGCGATCGCTGCTCGGCCCTGCAGGGGGACATCGGGAAAGCGACCGCGTGCGGCATCTATGCGATGCGGCCGGAGGTGTGCCGCACCTGCATGCCGGGCGACGCCGAATGTGCAATGGCGCGGCGGAAGTTCAGGTTGCCTATGATCGCGATCGCTTAAGCGGGGACTGCTTCGATGATCTCGTCGTCGAACTCGTCCTCGAGCGGCACGAGCACCGAGAGCGGCTTGGTCGACAGCGTGATCGGCTTGCGGCCGCCCGACAGCGACGGCGAGGATTTCGCCGCGCCTTCCCGCGACAGCGCATAGAGTGTCGAGCCGACACGGCCGCCGTTCTCGATCAGGTCGCGCTCGTTGCAGCTTGCTGCGATCACAACCGCCAGCGAGTACAGATGGTTGCGGCGATAGCAGAACAGCGCCAGCCTGGCGCGCGCGTCAGGGGAAACACTCTCAACCAGCCTCGGCAGGCCGCTCTCGCTGGCGCGGTACATCTCGCCAAGGAGTTCGTCGCGAACCGGGCAGAAATCGCTTTCAAAGGCGTCGCGGCTTGAAAACATTGCAGTTCTCCCTCGTGTGGGGAAGATGCAGCGCAATTCTCTAATGAAAGGTTAACCACGCTGCCCGGTAGTCACCCGGGGTGCTTGCGCGTGGGCCGCGAATCGGAAGGTGCGGGACTCGTCGCTTGCCGCCATTCCGGGGGGCGGTCCGCAGGACCGAGCTACGGAATGATTGCGCGGCAGTCAGTTCGTCGCCATGAAGATGGACAGCCCGAAGCCGGTGAGATGGTGCAGCGCCTGGTCGACGCCGATCAGGGTCCAGAACCAGGGGTGCGCCAGGTCGACCCCGAAATTCGCCGAAACGAACCCCTTGGCACGGTCGATCGTGATGTGGATCACGAAGTCGATGAATGCCACGAACCAGAATTTCGGCGCCACGATCAGGATCAGCGGCAGCGCAACCGCAAGGTGAACGAGGCAGTGCACCAGGAGCGGCAGAGCCCAGCCGTGCTTCTGATCCTTGCCGTGCGCCATCCAGGCGGTCTGGAGGACGAAATCGGCGATGACGTGCTTGAAGGTGAGCAGCAACATCCAGCCAATAAGCGCTTCGACCGGAACCGCCGATGACATGGGTGGAAACGACAAGGCTGACGCCCTCATTGACGTGACAAGAAAAATTGGAGCGTTCAGCGCAACTTCTTCTTGGACCAGTTCTGGACCGGTCAAATCGCCGGGAGGCGCGATTTATGACATCTCCCGCGACGGAATGCAGCCGGGGGAACCGGAAAATCGCCAAGTGTGGCTAACTGGTGATAGGAGGACCAATCGCCGCCGACGCGTCGCGTAAGGTTACCATCGGCTCGAAATTTGCAATCCGCTCCCTTCACGCTATCATTGCAGACAGAGAATTTCGTTCTTTTTTCAGGCGTTTACGAATTAAAGGGCGCTCGCTGCGATCGCATTCGCGAGCCGCCCGCCACCGAAACAATAAGGCCAGAGTGCTGCCATGAGTACTGAAGGCCCCACTTCGTCATTCACTGAACCGCCGTCCCGGCGCCCCAAGGTCATCAAGACCAATCAACAGCAGGTCTTCCTCTATGTCGTGCTGACCCTGCTGTTGTCGCTCGCCACCGTCTGGGGCGGCCGCGCCCTGCTGCACAATTCGGAAACGCTGACCTTTGCCGTCGGCGGTCCCAACAGCGACGAGGCACTGTTCGCGGCCAAGCTCGCCGCCGTGCTTAAGTCCAACGCCTCGCGCTTCCGGATCAAGATCGTCAACAATGCGGACAACGCCAAGGCGCTCGCACAGTTCGACCGCAAGCAGGCCGACCTCGCTGTCCTGCGCACCGACGCCAAGGTCCCGTTGCGGGCGCGCACGCTCGCGATCCTCGAGCACGATCTCGTGCTTCTGCTCGGTCCCGGCAACAAGAAGATCAAATCGATCGCCGAACTGAAGAAGAAGAAGGTCGCCGTTCTCGCCCAGAGCGAATCCTCCCTCGCCTTTGTCCGCAGCATCCTCGACATCCCCGACGGTCCGGATGCCGCGAAGATCCAGATGGCGCCGCAGGGCGCAACGCTCGACAAGCTGTTCGCACCGTCGAACGGCTTTGGCGCGGTCATCGCCATCGTCCATGCCTCCAGGGCTGTCAGGGACAAGGCCTATGAGCAGGCCGCCAAGCGCGGCGGCTTCACGCTCAACGCGATCGACGAGGCCAAGGCGCTGGCGCGCAGGCTTCCCGGCATTTCAAGCGAAACGCTGACGGCAGGCACGCTGTCGACCTCCCCGCAAATTCCCGACGACGATCTCGACACGATCGGGCTGGAATGGCTGCTGGTCGCGCAATCCAGGATGTCCCCGACCACGGCAGGCGAGCTCGCCCGCACCGTCTACGAGAACAAATCCGCGCTCGGGCTCGACAACGGCTTTGCCACCAGGATCGAGCCGGCCTCTGTCGAGAAGGACGCCTTCGTGATGGCGCACCAGGGGGCGGCCGACTACATCAACGACGACACCAAGTCGTTCATGGATAAGTACAGTGACTTGATGTATCTGGGCGCCGCGGCGCTCAGTGTCATCGGCTCGATCTTCGCTGCGATCTACGCCAAGATCACCCGCATCGCGCCCGAGAAGGCCAGCAAGCTCTCCACCGCCATCCTCGACATCGGCGAGCGGATCGAGCACGCCCACTCGCTGGATCAGCTCGAATGCCTCCAGGACGAGCTGGAGAGCATTTTGCGCGGCGCCGTCATCGGTCTCAGAGATGGCACGATCAGTACCGACGGGCTCGACACCTTCAAGCTCGGCTACGAGTTCGTCCGCGACGAGATCGGCATGCGCCGCGACTATCTGAAACGTCATGCCAGCGAGACCGAGAAGACAGTGCAGGGCGCTGGCCCTGCTCCGCACGACGACAGCAATGTCGTGGTGGTGAAGACCGCCCAGAGCGCCTGAGGGGTTGCGCGCCCATCAATCTGTTGTCCCGGACAAGCTGCAATGCCGAAGGCGTTGCGGCGCAGAGCCGGGACCCAGGAGCCGCAGCCTGCTCTGCAAGATGGGCCCCGGCTCTGCAGCGCAACACTGCGTGCTGCGCTGCGTCCGGGGGCATGAGACTCGGGTTGTGGCTCCGGCCGGCCGATATCGTCCGTCCGGAACCACCGCGATCTGCAACCGTTGGATTCTTGTTACAACCGGAGACCGCGGCGTGCGTGCACTCCTCATCATCATCCTTCTGGGAATGCTGGCGGGGGCCGGTTACTTCGCCTATTCCGCAATGGCGGTCGACGGTGAGCCGATTCCGACGGAAGGCTACGTGGCGCTGGCGCTGGGCGCGGGGTTTTCCATCGTCGTCGGCGTCGGGCTGATGGTGCTGCTGTTCTTCAGCAGCCGCCGCGGTTACGACGAACCGCCACATTTCAGGTAGACACCCCCGCCAGCGACGGCGGCACGGCGGGCCCGGCGCCGCAGCGCCGATCACACAGCCTGCCCCTGTCGTTGACGACCCCCGCCCAGGCGGGCACTTTGGCGCCGACGTCCCCAGCCGGGGCCCGAAGACTTGTCCCAAAGACCGAGCCGCCTTCCCCCATGTCCAAGCCGTTGATTTCCGCTCTGGCCCAGTTCGCGGCCGTCACGGCCGGCCGCAACATGACCAAGGCGGCCTATGTCGCGGTCGTCATCGGCGTGCTCAGCATGGTGTTGCTGTCGGATAAGCGGGCCCATGAGGCGCACGGCTGGATCAGCGCGCTGCTCTGGACCTGCCTCGCCTATTTCGTATTCGAATGGCTGGTCCGGCTGCGCCATATGACGCAGCAGGGGCGGCTTTCCCTGTACATGTCCTCCTCTGCAGGGCTGGTTGACGCGATCGGAGCTCTGGCGGTGCCGGTCGCGCTGGTTCTCGGCGTCGAGCCCCGGACGGCCTGGCTGCTCAGCGTGCTCTGGGTGCTCAAGGTGGTGCCGGGCATTCCGGGCCTGCGGCAGCTTCGCCGCGTGCTGGTGCTGGAATCGGGACCTCTGGTCAGCGTGCTCGTGATCTTCCTGATGGTGGTCTTCCTCGCTTCCGTGGCCGAATATTTCCTGGAGCGGGACGTGCAGCCGCAGACTTTTGGCAGCGTCCCCGCAGCACTGTGGTGGGCCGTCGTCACACTCACGACGACGGGCTACGGCGACGCCGTGCCGGTCACGCCGCTCGGGCGCCTGGTGGCGGCCACGGTGATGATCTCCGGCCTCGGCGTGTTCGGCCTCTGGACCGGTATCCTGGCGACCGGATTTGCCGCCGAGACGCGGCGCGACAATCTCCTCAGGACCTGGGAGGCTGTCAGCAGGGTGCCATTCTTCGCGGCGCTCGGCCCCGCCGCGATTGCCGACGTCACCCACATGCTGCGGACCATGGAGCTGCCGGCGCGCACCATGATCATCCGCAAGGGGGCGCCGGGCGATTGCATGTATTTCATCGCCGCCGGCGAGGTCGAGGTCGAGCTGCCAGGCAAGAAGATTCAGCTGGGCGAAGGCGCCTTCTTCGGCGAGATGGCGCTGCTCGGCAACAACAAGCGCGGCGCCAACGTTTCGACCACGAAAGTGTCGCGGCTTCTGGTGCTCGACCTCGTCGACTTCCGCGTACTGATGGCGCGGCACCCGGATCTCGCCGAGACCATCGACGCCGAGGCGAAACGCCGCGCGCTCGAAAACAAGTAAGATGGAGACAAGAATGTCGGATATCACCGACGCAGCGACTAGCCCCCTGCTCGAACGCGACGGCGCGCGCGCCACCATCCGCCTCAACCGGCCGAAGCATCTCAACCGGCTCCAGGCGGAAGACCTCGACGAGCTCGTCAGGCTGTTCGACCTGGTCGAGGCCGATCCTGCCCTCCGCGTGCTGGTGCTGACCGGCACCGGACGCGCCTTCTCCGCCGGCTATGACCTCAACTCGGTCGCCGAGCGCGCCGTCAGCGCAAACGAGCAGCAGAGCGCAGGCTCTGCCTTCGAACTCGTCGTCAACCGGTTGGAGGATCTCGGCGTGCCGACGATCTGCCGGCTCAACGGCGGCGTCTATGGCGGTTCGACCGACCTCGCGCTCGCCTGCGATTTCCGGATTGGCGTCGACACTGCCGAGATGTTCATGCCGGCGGCGCGGCTCGGGCTGCATTATTACAGGAGCGGCATCAAACGCTACGTCACCCGGCTTGGCGTCGACAACGCCAAAAGACTGTTCCTGACCGCGCAAAAGATCAGCGCGCCGGAGATGCTGCGCATCGGCTATCTCACCGCCATGGTGCCGGTGGAGTTTTTGGACGAGGAGGTCGATCAGCTCGCCACGGCTCTCGCCGGCAACGCGCCGCAGGCAATGCGCGGCATGAAGCGCGCGATCAACGAATTCGCCCGCGGCGAGCTCGATGATCGCGCCGCCGACCAGCGCCACCGCGACAGCATGCGCGGCGACGAGATCAAGGAAGGCATCAAGGCTTTCGCGGAGAAGCGGCCTCCGAGGTTTTGAGGGAAGCTGGCGAGACCGCGCCATACAGTCAGTGTCGTCCCGGACAAGCGCGCGCAGATCCGGGACCCATAACCACAGGGAGTGGTTACAGCGGGAAGCTGATAACTCCGAGTCTTCGCAAAACACCTCCCCGGGGCTGTGGGTCCCGGGTCTGCGCTGACGCTTACCCGGGACGACGGCGGAGATTGGGGGCGCGCCTTTCGTCATCAACGCGAACGCCCTTACGCTCCAGCCGCCTTGGCATGCTGCGCGGCCATCTCCTCGTCCGCCGCAGTGATGCGCTGGAACGCCGGGCGCGAGGTCATGCGCTCGGCATAGCGGACGAAGACGTCCTTCTTCGGCACGATGCCGAACATCATGGTCCAATTGAACGCCACGCCCCACAACACGTCGGCAGCCGTCATGCGCTCGCCGAGCAGATACGGCCCCTTCGACAGCTGCGCTTCGAGCGCGCCCAGCATGGTGTCGTAGTCGGCATAGGGCGACTGCGTGATGGGCGCCGGCTCGCGCTGCATGAACTTGTCGATCAGCGCCGGCTCGAACGAGGCGCCGTAATAGGCGATCCAGCGCAAGTATGGGCCGCGCAGGGGATCGTTCAGCGCGGGTGTCAGTCCCGCTTGCGGGAAGAGATCGGCGAGATAGATGGTGGTCGCGACCTGCTCGGTCACGAGCGCCTGGCCGTGGCGGATCGCCGGGACCTTGCCGAGCGGATTGATGGCAAGATAGGCCGGCTTCCGCTGTTCGCCGGCCTTCATGTTGAGGACATGGAGATCGTAGGGCGCGCCGAGCTCCTCCAGCAGCACCCGCGTGCCGGTGGCACGGCTTTGCGGCGAGTAATACAGCGCGATGCGGTTCGGGTCGGTCATGGCAGGTCTCCTAAGGCGCCCATCTGGCGAGGTGCCCATCTCTACGCGACCATACCTGACATCCTGTGTCAGGTATGGTTTAAGGAAATCATGCGCGCGAGCCGGATGCTGTCGATCCTCACCACCCTCCAGGCCAAGGGGCAGGTCACCGCGCCCGAGCTTGCGGAGGCCTGCGAGGTCTCGGTGCGCACGATCTATCGCGATATCGACGCGCTCGCCGCGTCCGGCGTACCCGTCTATGCCGACCGTGGCGCGGAGGGCGGCTATCGCCTGCTCGACGGCTACCGCGTGCGGCTGAACGGCCTGTCGCAGAGCGAGGCTGGCGCACTGTTCCTCGCTGGGCTCCCGGGCCCCGCCGCGGCGCTCGGGCTGGATGCGGCGATGATCGCCGCGCAGACCAAGCTGATGGCGGCGCTGCCCGCGAACCTGCGCGAGGACGCCGGGCGGATGCAGGAGCGGTTTCATCTGGACGCGCCCGGCTGGTTCGGTGAGGCGGAAGAGCCGACGCATCTGCGCACGATTGCCGACGCGCTGCTGCGCGGGACGCTGATCAAGATCCGCTACCAGAGCTGGCGGTCGGAGAAGCAGCGCCGCCTCGCCCCGCTCGGTCTCGTGCTGAAGGGCGGGAACTGGTACCTCGCGGGCCAGGTCGATGCCAGCGTGCGCACCTATCGCGTCGCGCGTGTGCTCGACTGCACGGCGCTCGACGACCGCTTCGAGCGCCCCGCCGATTTCGATCTCGTGGCCTATTGGCAGGCCGCGACACTTCGCCTCGAGGCCGAGATGCATCCGAATGTCGCGGTGGTGCGGCTGTCGCCGTTCGGCGTCAAGCTGCTCGACGCGCTGAGCCAGCCTTACGTCAAGGCGCGCACGCAGCTCGAAGAGACTTCGGATGCCGACGGCTGGCGCGTTGCGCGCGTGCCTGTCGGCAAGACATCCTGGCACGCCGCGGCGGAATTGTTGCGGCTCGGCCCGGAGGCCGAAGTGCTGGAACCCGCCGATCTCCGCGACAAGATGATGGAGATGGCGCAGGCAATGGCCGCGCGCTATCGCGCGGCGCGGAAAACGTGACGGCGGCACATTCCGCGCGGGCCACGAAACAATCCTGAAACACGATTCTCCACGTCGCGCGTGAACGCAATCCCGTCTCGGCCCGACCGAGATGCAGGGACACAACAACGGCCTTAGCGCCAAACTGGAGAATGAAGATGTTTCGTAAGCTTGCTCTGGGTCTGATCGCCGCCGGTTCGCTCGGCGCTGCCGCTCTCGCGCCGACCGCTGCCTCGGCTCACGGCTTCCATCATTGGGGCCATGGCTGGGGTCCGGGCTGGGGCTTTGGCGGTGTCTACGTCAATACCGGTGTCAGCAATTGCTATCAGGAGCGCGTGGTCCAGACCCGCCACGGCCTGCGCGTCCGCGTCGTGAACGTCTGCGCCTACGGGATCTACTGATACTCGCTTTCACGATAGAACTCCGGTCGCACCGCGGCCGGAGTTTTGCGCGCGACTAGCCGGCCTGCCGCTGCCGGCGAAACCAAGCCCAGGTCTCGCGCGTCGTTCGGATGTAGCCGCGGCCGCGGTGGACGATCTCGCCGTCGACGATCGCGTTCAGCTTCGGCAGCGCGTGAAACGGGATCGAGGGATAAGCGTGGTGCTCGACATGGTAGGGCATATTCCACGCGAACCATTTGACGATTGCAGCGGTGTAGGTGGTGCGGGTGTTCTGGAAAGCGCTGCGGGTGCGCTCGCAGCCGGTGTGCTCGGCATAGAGATAGGGTCGCAGGAAGAGCTGCCCGATCACAAGCGGAACGATCCAGACCCAAAGCAGCAGCGCCGACGAGAACCACAGCGAGAGCGCGAGCAGCAGGACATAGAGCGCGGCATAGGCACGCGCCTCTCTCACGATGACGGCGCGCTTGCTCTCGGGGATCCAGGGCACGGTGACGTTGCCGGTGCCGGCATGGCCGAGCATCAGCCGGAGACGGCCGGCGACCTGGAGCAGGCCGCTATAGGCGATCGCGAGCTCTGTGTCGGATGCCGGCTTCACCCCGACGATCAGCTCGGGATCCTTGTCCGGATCCTGGGTGTAGCGGTGATGGTCCCAGTGAAACAGGCAGTAATATTCGTAAGGCAATCCGATGATGAAGGCCGAGAGATGGCCCACGGCGAGATTGAGGCCGCGGCTCCGGAACGCGGTCTTGTGCGCGGTCTCGTGCACCGCCATGAACAGGAAGGCGACGACATAGCCCTGCACTGCCATCAGCGGCAGCGCCCAGAGCACGCCCCATGTCGTGGAAACCTTAGAGATCAGCGCGCCGACCAGCACGATCGCGCCATAATGGCCGAGGCTCTGCACGGCACCCCTGAGATCGGAGCGGACCGACAATTTGCGCAGCATCGCCGGCGTCAGCGGCTTTAGGCGGTGATCGGACTCTGAAACGGTCGCGTCGGTCATGATCGAAATGCCCTGCCCTATTTGCCGAGAAGCGCCGCGACCTCGGCCTTGATGAAGGCCTGGTCGCGCGGATTGCCAGCTGGATTGCCGGCGCGATGGCCGTGCAGTGACGGGATCGGATGCAGCACCGCCGACTTCGCGTTCACCAGCCGGCCGAGCTCGTCCTCGTTGTCGCGCACATCGAAATAGCGGTCGGTCGCACCCGGCATCAGCAGCATATGCGCCTTGATCGCCGCCAGCGCGCGATCGAGATCGCCACCAAATTGCTTGCAGCGGCTGATGTCGCCGTTCTGCCAGATGCCGATCTGCGCCAGAAGATCGTTGGCATCGCGCCGTGCGAAAGTCGCGTCCCAGGTGCGGACCAGATAATCCTCCAGCGAGGTGAAGCCGGCCTCGCGCCAGAGCTCGTCGCGATAGAAGCCATGCGACATCGCCCAGCCGGCATAGACGCGGCCCATGGCGCGATAGCCCGCGACGGGTTTTTCCACGAAGCGGCCGTCGCGGAAGGCGGGATCGGCGGTAAGCGCGGCCTTCACGCTCTCCAGGAAGACGTAATTGTAGGGCGCGCAGCGCGAGACGCCGCAGACCACGGCTGCCCGTTCAACCATGTCGGGATGCAGCGCTGCCCAGTGATAGGCCTGCATGCCGCCCATCGACCAGCCGTAGACGAGGGCAAGCCTGGCGATGCCGAAGCGCTCGGTGAGGAGGCGGTGCTGGACTGCGATCGCATCGTGATAGGTCACCGCGGGGAACGGCGCCGCGGAATTCGACGGCGAGGACGACAGGCCGTTGCCCAAAAGGTTCGGGATGATGATGAAGTAGCGCGTCGGATCGAGCACGCCGTCGGGGCCGATCAGCCATTCGGTGTCGATGTGCTGCGCGCTGAACGAGGTCGGATAGAGGATGACGTTGTCCCTGGCCGGGCTCAGCGTGCCATAGGTCTTGTAGGCAAGCTTCAGCGAGGGGAAGACGGCCCCGGATTGCAGCGTGACGTCGCCGGCGTCGAAAATCTCGTAATCCTGCAGGCCCGTCATGCGTCCAACTCCCGCTCACGCCGCAGAGCGCCGCGGCTTCCACGATGCATTGATCATGCCGGACTCGCATCCGCGTCATTGCAGCTTATAATGTACTTATAGTACAGTTATTAGAGACCAGCAAGATATATCTGGCTCAGGCGATGGCCGCCAGATAGCGCGCAACTGACGCCGCGAAGGCGACCTTGGCGCCGCTGGCGATATTGCGCCCCCACCACGCGCCATAGATGCGATCGAAGGCGAGCGGCTCGACGGCTGCCGCGATCCGCCGCACCGCGGCTGCATTGAGCGGCATGTAGTTGGGATAGGAGTACATGAAGCTGACGAAGCGGCGGTCCATCGTGACCTGTGCGATGTCGCCGGTGAGCAGCGCGCCCCTGCCGTCCGCACTGCGCGCGGAGTGCAGCACGGTGGCACCGGCGAAATGACCGCCCGTGCGCAGCAGCAGCACATCGTCGAAGATGCGGTGGCTTTCCCCGGTCCAGTGCACGATCGAGGGATGCGGCCGCGTGACGAAAGCGCGATCGTCGGCATGCAGATAGACCGGCACGCCGCCGAAGGCGTCGCTCCAGTCGGCGACCGCGCCGTAATAGTGCGGATGCGAGATCGCGATGGCCTTCAGTCCACCGAGTGCTGCGACATGCTGGATAGCGTCGTCGGTTGCGAGCGGAATGCAATCCCACATCACGCAGCCGTCGCCTTGTGGCACCAGCAGCGCCCGCTGTCCGATGGCGAAGCTCGGCTCCAGGCCGATGCCGGTGAGGCCGAGATCGTCACGCCCCACCAGTCGGTGCCCCCGCGCGAGCTCCTCGCGCGTGAGAAAGGTCTGCCCTTTCCAGTTCACGAACTGCCGCTCGTCCTCACAGATCACGCAGGAGGCGGGCGGATTTCCGCCGTTCGGGAATTGCGCGCCGCAGGTTTCGCAGGTCCAGAGAGGCATGGCTCGAGCTCCGTGGGAAGATCGCAGGATGACATCGCGAACGCGCTTTCAGCAAGCTCGATGAGCGTCGGGGGAGTGACTGGAACCAACACGGCGAGCGCCCGTTACGTTCAGATCGACGCCAGAACGATTGGCCACGAGGATCACGGCACACGAAGAGCATGTTTAGGTATCGATGACATCGCGGCCTCCCTCCTGGTCCCACCTGTGGCCCCTGTTCGCGCTCAACTTCTTCATGGCCGACATGCAGTCGGGCATCGGTCCGTTCGTCGGCGTCTTCCTTCAGGAGCGCGGCTGGGCGACCGGGCTGATCGGCACCGCGCTGACGATCGGCAATGTCGCGGGCATGCTGATCACGACCCCGATCGGCGGCTTCATCGATTCCAGCCGCAACAAGCGGCTATGGGTCGTCATTCCCGGCATCTGCGTCGTTCTTGCGTCCGCGATCATCCTGATCTCGCAAAATTTCTGGGCGGTGACGTTCTCCCAGGTGGCGCAATCGCTGGCGAGCGCCGCCATCGTGCCGGCGGTGACGGGCATCACGCTCGGCATCGCCAAGCAGAAGGGTTTCAATGCGGTCAACGGACGCAACCAGGCGTTCAATCACGCCGGCAACATGGTCGGCGCCGCATTGTCGGGCTATCTCGGCTACAAGTTCGGCTATGTCGCCGTGTTCGTGCTGGCGGCCGTGTTCGGCGCCATCGCGATCGCCTGCGTGCTGATGATCCCCGCCAAGGCGATCGACGACCGTGCCTCGCGCGGCAGCAAGGAGGACGACTCGAAGGCTCCGCCGGATGCGATGACGATGCTGCTCAAGCACAAGCCGCTGCTCGTGCTGGCACTCGCGCTCGCTCTTTTCCATCTCGGCAATGCCGCCATCGTGCCGCTCTACGGGCTTGCAGCCGTGGCCGAAGCGCAGGCCAACGGCCCGAGCTTCGTCGCCACCACCGTGGTGATCGCACAGGGCGTCATGATCGTGACCTCGCTGATCGCGATGAAGGCCGCGAGCAAGCGCAATTACTGGCCGGTGATCCTGGTCTCCTTCGTGTTTCTGCCCATCCGCGGCGTGCTGGCCTTCTTCGTCACGGGATGGTGGGGCGTCATA
Organism: Bradyrhizobium nanningense; assembly: GCF_004114535.1. Lineage (GTDB taxonomy): Bacteria > Pseudomonadota > Alphaproteobacteria > Rhizobiales > Xanthobacteraceae > Bradyrhizobium > Bradyrhizobium nanningense. The sequence continues at coordinate 106,904 of NZ_LBJC01000014.1, read as the reverse complement.
CCGATGCAGGTGCTCGACGGCATCGGCACCGGCCTGCAGACGGTCGCCGTTCCCGGCATGATCGCGCGCGCGCTCAACGGCACCGGCCGCATCAATCTCGGCCAGGGCGCCGTGATCACCGTGCAGGGCGTCGGCGCCAGCCTCAGTCCCGCGCTCGGCGGCTGGATCGCGCAATGGATCGGCTACGGACCGACCTTCCTGCTGCTCGGCGGCTTCGGCCTCGCATCGATGGCGCTGTGGTTCGCGTTCGGGGCGGCGGTGAAGAAGTATTGATCGCCATTGCAAGAACCGGAGCGAGCAGCGATCCAGATTGCGTCTGCGGGAAAACTCTGGATCCTCTCGTTGCTCGCATTTTGGATACGAGATGATTGGTGTGCTCCAATCTCTTCGAGCGCCCTTCAGGGAAACTCCACCACGATCTTGCCGAAGTGACCGCCCTGCTGCATCAGGCGTAGCGCGTCCGGCACGGCATCGAAACTGAATACGCGATCGATCACCGGCTTCATGCTGTTGCGTTCGATCGCGGCCGTCATGCCTTCGAATATGCGGCGGCTGCCGACGGAGAGGCCGATGACGTGCAGGTTCTTGGCGAACAGGCTCGGAATCGCGATCTGCTGCGAGAAGCCCGTGAGCACGCCGATCACCAGGATGGTACCGCCGACACGCGCGGCCTCGAGCGATTGCGCAAAGGTGTCCTTGCCACCGACCTCGACGACGTGATCGACGCCTCCGCCGGTCCATTCCGCGGCCGCCTTGCCCCACTCCGGCACCGAACGATAGTTGATGGTGTGGTCGGCGCCGAGCGCCCTGGCACGTTCGAGCTTCTCATCGCTCGACGACGTCACGATCACGCTTGCACCGGCGAGCTTTGCGAATTGCAGCGCGAAGATCGAGACGCCGCCGGTGCCCTGCACCAGCACGGTATCGCCGGGCTTCACATTCGCTTCTTCGAACAGCGCGCGCCAGGCGGTGAGTCCAGCGCAGGGCAGCGTCGCAGCCTCTCGGAACGACAGGTGCGAGGGCACGCGGCTGACGCCCTTGGCGTCGAGCACGATCACCTCCTGCAGCACGCCGGGCCGCGTGCCGCCGAGCGCGTGACGGCGGCTGGCGGCCGAAACTTGTCCATCGATCCAGGACTGGAAGAACATCGGACAGACGCGATCACCGACCGCAACGCGCGTGACGCCCTCGCCGACGGCGACCACCTCGCCCGCGCCGTCTGAGAACGGAATCAGCGGCAACCTGGTGACGCCGCCCTTGCCTTGCACGGTGAGCAGATCGCGATAATTGAGCGATGCCGTCTTCATCCGCACCGCAACCTGGCCGGGTCCGGGCGCAGGCTCGGGCAGATCGGCCAGCTCCATTCCCTCGATCGACCAGTCGCGCGCGACCTGCCAGGCTTTCATGGGAAGCGTCCCTCTCAGGTGCCAAAGCTCTTCTGCACCGCCTTGTCGAGGGTCTCGCCGCCGACGAAGCGCTGGCGCAGCTCGCGCTTAAGCAGCTTGCCGCTCGGATTCTTCGGCAAGGCATCGACGAAGATGACGCGCTTGGGCACCTTGAAATGCGCCATCTGGCCGGCGCAGTGCTTGATGACGGCGTCCTCGTCGAGCTTTTCGCCGCTCTTGACCACGACGATGGCGGTGACCGCCTCGATCCAGCGCGGATCTGGCAGACCGACCACGGCGACCTCCGACACGGCGGGAATGCGATAGACCATCTCCTCGACCTCGCGGCTCGCGACGTTCTCGCCGCCGGTCTTGATCATGTCCTTGACGCGGTCGACCACGGTGATGTGGCCCTCCTCGTCGACGGTGGCGAGATCGCCGGAGTGAAACCAGCCTCCGGCAAACGCTGCCGCGGTCTTCACGGGATCGTTGTAATAGCCGGACAGCAGATGCGGCGAGCGGTGCACGATCTCGCCGACTTCGCCGACCCTGACGTCCTCCATCGCTGTATTGACCACGCGCGTCTCGACATTCAGCACGGGCTTGCCGGCCGAGCCCGCCTTGCGCAGCTGGTCCTCCGGCCGCAGCACGGTCGCGAGCGGCGCGATCTCGGTCTGGCCGTAGAAGTTCCAGAACTTGACGGCGGGCAGGCGTCGCTGAAGCTCGAGCAGCACCTCCACCGGCATGATCGAGGCGCCGTAATAGCCCTTCTGCAAGGTCGACAGATCGGTCTTGTCGAAGTTCGGCGAGCGCAGCATCGCGATCCAGATCGTCGGCGGCGCGAAGAAGGACGTGATCTTGTGCGCCTGGATCAGCACCAGAATGTTGTCGGCCGTCGGCTTGCCCGTGATGACGCCGGAAGCGCCGAGATAGACTTGCGGTCCCAGGAACACATCGAGCTGGGCGCAGTGATAGAGCGGCAGCGCATGCAGGAACTTGTCGTCCACGCTCATGCCGCCATCGATGATGCAGCTGACATACTGCCACATCACGGCTTCATGGGTCAGCATCGCGCCCTTGGGCAGGGATTCCGTGCCTGAGGTGTAGACGATCTGGGCGAGATCGCGGCTGTCGACCGACGTGTCCAGGAACGAGCCGTCGGCATCGAGCAGATCGTCGAAGGTGGTGAGGCCCGCCGGCACTGATGCGGGATCCTCGCCCGGCAGCCAGATCATCTTCTCGACGGCGCAATCCTTGGCGCTGGCTGCGCGCGCGGGCTCGACGAAATCGGGACCGGCCGCGAGCAATTTTGCCCCGGAGCTCTTCAGGATGAAATTGATCTCGTCCGGATTGAGCATGAAGTTGATCGGCACCAGTACGGCGCCGATCCGCGCCACCGCAAAGCGCAGCGCGGCGAAGGCGTGCGAGTTGCGCGAGAGCACGGCGATACGATCGCCCTTCCTGGCTCCGAGACCAAGCAAACCGCGGCCGAGCCGGTTGCAGATCGCGTCCATCTCGGCAAAGCTCCAGGTCGCGTCGCCGCAGCTCAGCGCGAGCTTGTTCGGCTCGCGGGCCGCCGAGCGGCGCAGGAGATCGCCGATGGAATGCTCGCGAGCCTTCGCGATGGTGGCTGCGGTGTCTCCGGTCATGTCTTCCTTCCCCCTGGATCTTTACTCTGCGTGTATGGCGGCTTGAGCACTCGTCGGCCCGCCGCATTCAAACGTATTCTGCGTATACGCAAACGTAGTCGGCGCGATTGCCTGCGTCAAATCAACCGGCCTGCGCGGCGTCAACACGCAAGAATTGACACTCCGGAGCAGCAAGTCTGGAGACGTGCACCAACTATAATATTGGGGGAAACACCATGTGCCGGATTATGTGCGCCGCCTTTGCGGCTGCACTCGCTGCCTTTGCCATCTGCCCTTCTCATGCCCAGCAGGCGCCGCTCAGGATCGGAGTGCTCTCCGACTTCTCCTCCGTCTATTCCGACATCGGCGGCATGGGGAATGTCGAGGCGACCAAGATGGCGATCGAGGATTTCGGCGGCCAGATGTTCGGCAAGCCGATCGACATGGTCTCGGCCGACGTGCTCAACAAGCCCGACGTCGCCTCGACCATCGCGCGCAAATGGTGGGAGACCGAAGGCGTCGACATGATCATCGACCTTCCGACTTCGGCGACCGCGCTTGCGGTGATGGAGCTGTCGAAGCAATACGGGAAGATCATGATCGTGACGGACGCGGCGAGCTCCGACATCACGGGAAAATCCTGCTCGCCCTATACCGCGCACTGGACCTACGACACCTACGCCAACGCGCACACCGTCGGCAGCGCCATCGTCAAGAACGGCGGCGACACCTGGTTCTTCCTCACCGCCGACTACGTGTTCGGCCATTCGGTCGAGCGCGACACCGGCGATGTCGTCAAGGCTGCGGGCGGCAAGGTGCTGGGCAGCGTCAAGCATCCGCTCAATACGGCGGATTTCTCCTCGTTCCTGCTCCAGGCCCAGGCTTCCAAGGCCAAGATCATCGGCCTCGCCAATGGCGGCGGCGACACCATCAATGCGATCAAGCAGGCTGGCGAATTCGGCATCGTCGGGGGTAGCCAGAACCTGGCCGCGATCGTGATGTTCATCTCCGATGTGCACAGCTTAGGGCTGAAGCTCGCGCAAGGCCTGATCATCGCCGAGGCCTATTACTGGGATCTCAACGACAAGACCCGCGCCTTCGGCAAGCGGTTCCTCGAACGCGTCAAGCGCATGCCGACGATGAACCAGGCCGCCACCTACAGCGCGACGCTGCATTACCTCAAGGCGGTCCAGGCGGCCGGCACCCGCGACACCAAGACGGTGATGGCGAAGATGCGCGAACTGCCGGTGCGCGACGCCTTCACCGACAACGGCACCCTGCGCGAGGACGGCCGCATGGTGCACAGCATGTACTTGTTCCAGGTGAAGAAGCCGGAGGAATCGAAGGGGCCGTGGGATTACTACAAGCTGCTCGCCGAGGTTCCTGCCGACCAGGCGTTTCGCCCGCTTAGAGATGGCGGCTGCCCGCTGGTGAAATGAGGCGGCCCGGATCGAGCCGATCGTAATCCGTTCCGCAAGCCCTGCTCGTCCGCTTGACCCATCCGGGCGGACGAGCGGCAACGACGCCGCGCAGCCCAAAATAAAGGCAGGGACGCCCCGCGCCGCCGTCTGATCTGCATCAAGTTGCGATGCAAAATTTCGCTGCAATGTTGAGGCCGCCCTTCCCCGCGACCAGCGGGCCGGGCGTAAGTCTCTCAACAATGGGCGCCGCCGCACGGCGTTTTGAACAGATGAACTTCACTCCGGGTCGCGTCATCGCCGCGATCGTCGTCCTCGTTGCAGGCGGCGGCTATTACTACTGGCAGCACCGCGATACCAACACATTGCCGGCGGGCTTCGCCCGCGGCAACGGCCGTATCGAAGCGGTCGAGATCGACATCGCGACCAAGACGCCGGGCCGGATCCGCGAGATTTTGGTGGGCGAAGGCGACTTCGTCCGCGCAGACCAGGTTCTGGCCCGCATGGACACCGAGCAATTGCAGGCGCAGCACCGCCAGGCCGAGGCGCAGCTTCAACGCGCGGCGATCAATGTCGAGACCGCCAAGAGCCTGGTGAACCAGCGCGAGGCCGAACGCAAGGCCGCCGAGGCCGTGGTCGACCAGCGCGTTGCCCAGCTCGACACCACGAGCCGCAAGCTCGATCGCTCCGAACAATTGATCAGGACCAGCGCGGTGTCGCAGCAGGTTCTGGACGACGACCGTTCCGCCAACGCCACGGCAAAGGCGGCGCTCGCCGCGTCGCACGCTCAGGTCGCAGCATCGGAAGCGGCGATCAGCTCCGCCCGCGCCATGGTGATCGACGCCGGCGCCGCGGTCGACGCCGCGAAGGCCGCGATCGAGAGCATCAATGCCGACCTCAATGACAGCGTGCTGAAGGCGCCGCGCGACGGCCGCGTGCAGTATCGCGTGTCGCAGCCCGGCGAGGTGCTCGCCGCCGGCGGCCGTGTCCTCAACATGGTCGATCTCGGCGACGTCTACATGACGTTCTTCCTGCCGACGGCCGACGCCGGCCGCGTCGCAATCGGCGCCGAGGTCCGCCTCGTGCTCGACGCCATCCCGCAATACGTGATCCCCGCAAAAGCCACCTTCGTCGCCGACGTCGCGCAATTCACGCCCAAGACCGTCGAGACCGAGGAAGAACGCCAGAAGCTGATGTTCCGCATCAAGGCGCATATCGCGCCCGACCTGCTGCGCCAGCACATCGAGCAGGTGAAGACCGGCCTTCCCGGCATGGCCTATGTGCAGCTCGATCCGGCGGCGCAATGGCCCGGCAATCTCAACATCAAGCTGACGAGATGAGCCCGAGGGCCGCAGCCGAGCTACCTGCCGGGCGCGGCAGCGTGGTGCATCTCGACGACGTGGGCTTGAGCTACGGCAGCACCCGCGCACTGGAAGCCATCACGCTCGACCTCCCGTCCGGCGGCATGGTCGGATTGATTGGCCCCGACGGTGTCGGCAAATCCAGCCTGCTCTCGCTGATCGCCGGCGCCCGCACGATCCAGCAGGGGCAAATCCACGTGCTCGGCGGCGACATGGCGAGCGCGCGCCATCGCCGCAACGTCTGTCCCGACATCGCCTACATGCCGCAGGGGCTCGGCAAGAACCTATATCCGACGCTGTCGGTGTTCGAGAACATCGATTTCTTCGGCCGCCTGTTCGGACACGACAAGGCCGAGCGGAACAGGCGGATCGCCGGCTTGCTGCGCGACACGGGGCTGACGCCTTTCGCCGACCGGCCCGCGGCAAATCTCTCCGGCGGCATGAAGCAGAAGGTCGGCCTATGCTGCGCGCTGATCCACGATCCCGAGCTCTTGATCCTGGACGAGCCGACAACCGGCGTCGATCCGCTGTCGCGCCGCCAGTTCTGGGAATTGATCGCTTCGATCCGCGACAGCCGGCCCGGCATGAGCGTGATCGTCTCGACCGCCTACATGGAAGAGGCCGCGCAGTTCGACTTCCTGATCGCGATGAATGCCGGCCGCGTGCTGGCGACCGGAACGCCCGCCGAACTGAAGCAGCAAACCGGAGCCGATACGCTCGATGAGGCCTTCATCCGCCTTTTGCCCGATGCGGAACGTCGCAATCATGCCGATGTCGTCATCCCGCCGCGGAGCGATGGCCATGACGAGATCGCGATCGAGGCCGATCACCTGACCCGGCGGTTCAACGGCTTCGTCGCCGTCGACGACGTCAGTTTCCGCATCAGGAAGGGCGAGATCTTCGGCTTCCTCGGCTCGAACGGATGCGGCAAGACCACGACCATGAAGATGCTGACCGGCCTCCTGCCGGTGAGCGAGGGCACCGCGCGGCTGTTCGGCAACACCATCGATGCTGGCGACATGTCGGTGCGGCGGCGCATCGGCTACATGTCGCAGGGCTTTTCGCTCTATTCGGAACTCACGGTCGCGCAAAATCTCGATCTGCATGCGCGGCTGTTCGAGCTGCCGGCGCAGACCATCGCCCCGCGCATCGCCGAGATGATCGCGCGATTCGATCTCGCCGACGTCGCCGATGCCCTGCCCGATGCGTTGCCGCTCGGGCTGCGGCAGCGATTGTCGCTGGCGGTCGCGATGATCCATGCGCCCGACATCCTCATCCTCGACGAGCCGACCTCCGGCGTGGATCCGGTCGCGCGCGACCGCTTCTGGCAGATCCTCGCCGAGCTCTCGCGCAAGGACAACGTCACCATCTTCGTCTCGACCCATTTCATGAACGAAGCCGAGCGCTGCGACCGGGTCTCGCTGATGCATGCCGGCAAGGTGCTGACGTCGGACACGCCTGCCGCGATCGTGGCTGCGCGCAGCACCGCGACGCTGGAGCAGGCCTTCATCGCCTGCCTGGAAGAGGCGATCGCCGACACCCCGGACACCGACAGCCAGCCGGCAACCGGACCGGCCGTGGCGGCCGAGACGACAGCGGCGCCGCGCAAGCGTGGCATGACGTTCAGCCCGACCCGCATGCTCGCCTATTCCCGGCGCGAAGCGCTCGAGCTGCGGCGCGATCCGATCCGCGCCACGCTCGCGATTCTCGGCAGCGTGCTGCTGCTGTTCGTGCTCGGCTACGGCATCAGCATGGACGTCGAGAACCTGACCTTTGCCGTGCTCGACCGCGACGACAGCGCGATCAGCCGCGACTACAGCCTGCAGATCGCGGGCTCGCGCTATTTCACCGAGAAGTCGCCGATCATCGACTATGCCGATCTCGACCGCCGCATGCGCGCCGGCGAGATCGGCCTCGCCATCGAGCTGCCGCCGGGCTTTGGCCGCGACGTCAGCCGCGGCCGCCATGTCGAGATCGGCGCCTGGGTCGACGGCGCCAATCCGACGCGGGCCGAAACGTTGCGCTCCTACGCCCAGGCGATCCACGCCACCTGGCTCGCGCAAAAGGGCCGCGAGCTCTATGGCGAGGCGGCGATCGCCGGCGCCTTTCAGCTCCAGATGCGCTATCGCTACAATCCTAACGTCATCAGCGTCGTCGCCATGGCGCCGGGCATCATCCCGCTGCTGCTGGTCATGATTCCGGCGGTGCTCGCCGCGCTCGCTGTGGTGCGCGAGAAGGAGCTCGGCTCGATCGTCAATTTCTACGTGACGCCGGTGACGCGGCTGGAATTCCTGCTCGGCACGCAGCTGCCCTATGTCGTGCTGGCGTTCGGCAACTTCCTCCTCCTGGTCGGCTTTGCCCTCGTCGTCTTCCGGGTGCCGTTTACCGGGAGCTTTCCGACCTACGCGCTCGCCGCGCTGCTCTACGTCACGGCGACGACCGGCATGGGGCTGGTGATCTCGGCCTTCATGAACAGCCAGATCGCGGCCTTGTTCGGCACCGTTCTGGTCACGTTGATTCCGGCCATCCAGTATTCCGGGCTGATCGATCCGGTGTCCTCGCTCCAGGGACTTGGTGCCGTGATCGGGCGGCTCTATCCCACCACCTATTTCGTCACGATCTCGCGCGGCACCTTCTCCAAGGGCCTGGCGTTCGACACCCTCCACAACGATCTCCTGGCGCTCGCCATCATGGCCCCCGTCCTGGTGATTGCCGGCGCGATGCTGCTGAAGAAACAGGCCCGCTGACCATGCGCTTCGACAACGTGCTCCAGCTCGGCATCAAGGAATTGCGCGGCCTGGTGCGTGACCCCATGCTGCTCGTGCTGATCGTCTATTCCTTCACGCTGGCGGTTTATGCCGGCGCAAGGGCGCTGCCGGAAACGTTGAACCGCGCCGCGATCGCGGTCGTCGACGAAGACCATTCACCGATCTCGACCCGCATCGAGATGGCGTTCACGCCGCCCTATTTCTCCGAGCCGCGCCTGATCTCGCAATACGAGATGGACCGGAGGATGGACGCCGGCCTCGACACCTTCGCGCTGGACGTCCCGCCCGACTTCCAGCGCGACCTGCTGGCGCGCAAATCGCCCAGCATCCAGCTCAACGTCGATGCGACGCGGATCTCGCAGGCATTCAACGGCGGCGGCTATATCGAGCAGATCGTCAGCGCGGAAATCGCCGAATTCCTGGCCCGCGCGCGCGATACCCAGACCGTGCCGGTCGAGCTGGCGCTGCGGGCGCGGTTCAATCCGGAACTGAAGAAATCCTGGTTCGGCGCCATCGACCACGTGATCACCTCGATCACCATGCTCTCGATCATCCTGACCGGCGCGGCGCTGATCCGCGAGCGCGAGCACGGCACGATCGAGCACCTCCTGGTGATGCCGGTCACGCCCTGGGAGATCATGGTGAGCAAGGTCTGGTCGATGGGCGCGGTAGTGCTGGTCGCCTCAGCGCTGTCGATCGCCTTCGTGGTCAAGGGATGGCTGCAGGTGACGATCGACGGCTCGCTGGCGCTGTTCCTCGTCGGCGCTGCGCTGCAGCTGTTTGCCACCACCAGCATGGGCATCTTTCTTGCCACCGTCGCCGGATCGATGCCGCAATTTGGCATGCTGCTGATCATGATCCTGCTGCCGCTGCAGACGCTGTCGGGCAGCATGACGCCGCGGGAGAGCATGCCGCAATTCGTTCAGGACATCATGCTGGCGGCGCCCAACACGCATTTCGTGATGCTGGCACAGGCGATCCTGTTCCGCGGCGCGGGCCTGGAGGCGGTGTGGCCGCAGCTCGTCGCACTCACGGTGATCGGCGGCGTCTTCTTCGTGATCGCGCTGCGCCGGTTCCGCGCGTTTCTGGCGTGAGGCACGGGGCCGCGCTGCAAAAAGCGCGAGAACAACCCCATGCACAGTAGCTACCCGACTGATTTGACTGCGAGATTCATTTGACGAGTCGGGCAGGTCGGCACCCGCGGCGACAATATCGCGGATCTGATCGGGTGCAGGGTCAGCTCAGCTCATTGCCCCGGGCGAGCATCCCGGCCAGCATCGCCTCCGCCTTGCACTGGAGCGGCCGCGCGCCGCTTTCGGAGGCGATGGCGATCGCCGCGCGCAAGGACGCGAGGACGGCCGCCTTGTTGTCCTCGCTGGTAACAGGCGTCACGACGGCTTCGCCGAACAGGGCCTCGGCCTCGAGCCCGGAAAACCCCTGCTGTCGCGCGGTGTTGCGCGCCTCGCGCAGCATGGTCTGCGCCGCCTTCGCCTCGCCGAGACGCCAGGTCGCGAGCGCCAGGTAGATCAAGCTGCGCAGCACCGCCGAGGTGTAGCCGACCGCCTTCGCCTCCTCGCGCGCTTCCGTCAGCATGCCGCGCGCCCGCTCGAACAGCCCCTGCTCCAGATAGGCCATGCCGAGGTGACAGGCGAGCACCGGCACGAACAGCCGGATGCCGTGCTTCTGCGCCAGCACAAAGCCGTCTTCGAGAATGGCGGCTGCCGCGGCGGGATCGCCCTGGCCGAGCATCAGCCAGCCGCCGCTATAGGCGGCTGCGACGCGGTCGTAGGGCCGCCCGGTCTCCTCGGCGATCGCGGCAGCCTGTTGCTGGAGCTGCTCGGCGGCCTCAAGCTCGCCCATGACGGTGTGGGTGATGCTGCTCATCATGCAGCAGAGGAGGAGGAGGTATTTTGGAGTCGTTCCGATAGGGGCATGGGCCTCTGGGTCGAGCAATCGGGCGCGAACCGCGGCCAACAGTTTTTCGGCGCTATGGTAACGGCCGGCGACGAAATAAGCCTGCCCGAGACCATATTGCGCCAGATTGCTCCACCCCTGATTGCCCCACTCCGCCGCCAGGCGCACGACGGCCTCGCCGATGGCAACAGCCTCGCTCGGCGTTCCGTAGAAGTTCTGCGCACTCGCCCTCACCGTCATGGCCGCGACTTTACGGCCGACGTCATTGATTGCGTCGGCTCGCTGCTCGGCTTCATTTCCAAGCTCCAACGCCCGAGCAACGCAGCCAGACCACATGAAAGCCATCCGCGCCTCCATTCGGAGATCAACGGCATCCGCCTCGCGCGACCGAGTCATCGGAGTCTTATCGAGCGAGTTCATCGCGATTTCGAAGTAGTCGGCGGCGTCCGCGTAAGCCGAGCGCACCAGACATTTTCGCGCCGCGCTTCTCCCATGGCTAAACGCCTTCTGCCAATCCTTCGCTTGTGTCGCGTGATAGCACAGTCTCTCGGGAGCATCGCGCCATGCTTCGTCGTTCTCAAGTGCGGTCACAACGCGTGCATGTAAATTCTCGCGCACCTTTTCGACCATCGAATCGTAGGTCACCTGACGAACCATCTCATGCCGAAACTCGAGAGCGTCCTCCAGCTCGCTATCGATCCTGACCAGCAGTTCAGCGCGATCGAGAGTAGAAAGGCGATTCTGCAACGCGTCTTCAGGCAGCCCGGCGACCTTCCGCAGCATCACTTCGCTCGACCGCGGACCTAGCGTTGCGGCAATCTGGAGAATGGAACGCTCTTGCTTCGACACGCGATCAAGCCGCGCCGCGATCACGCCTTGGATGCTAGCGGGGATACCGAGTTCATCAATGGGGCGCACGAGAGCCAGGTCACCCCACTGACCGCGAAGCGTTCCACTATCCTTCAGCCCACGGCAAACCTCCTCGATGAAAAGGGGAACGTTGGACGTATGAGAAATGATCCGATGCTTGAGATCGGCATTCGTCTCGGAAGGACCGAGCATGTCCGCCAGCATGGCCAATCCCGAATCGTCGTCGAGGGGCCGCATCGCAACGACTTCCGCGTGACAACTGGCGATCCAGACCGGCATGCCATCCGGCCGCGTGGTGAGAAGCACCAAAAGACCTGGCGTTCGTAACGAAGCGATCATGGCCACGACCATGTCGCTCGCTCGATCGATCCAGTGCAAGTCCTCGATCAGAAGCACTGTGCGCTGGCGATGGGCCATACCTTCGACGATTGCGCAGCTCGCATCGGAAATCGCGCGTCTGCGGGCATCGGGCTCCAGGTCGTTCCACTGCGGATCGGATATGGGAAAATCGAGCACCGCATCGAGTGCGCACTGCTGAATCGCGGGTAAGTCCTTACGAGGATCGGCAGGATCATCGGGATCCTTTGCAACCGCCTCCAGGATCGGAAGCAACACGCGCTTGAGCGTGCTGAACGGCGCTCCTTGAAGGTTGGGGCTGCACTCGGCGGCGACCAGGCTCCAGCCGTCGGCCCGCAGGCCCTGCCCGAATTCATGCGCCAGCCGCGACTTCCCGATACCGGCATCGCCCAACAGCAGAACCGTCTGGCGGATCTCGCTCGTTCCTTCGGCAGCGCGCGCCAGCAGGGTGCGCTCCGTGGTGCGGTCGACGAACCGGGAGATGCTCCGCGCCCGTCGAACACGCCAGCTCGACAGGTCACTCGCGCCCATAATCCTGTAGACCGGCAGGGGCTCATTGAAGCCGCGCAGCACCTTGGGGCCCAGAAACTCAAAGCGGACATGTCCATCCGCAAGGCTCTGGCAGGCTTCGGACACGTAAATCTGGTTCGCCTCTGCCGCCGCCTCCAGCCGTGCGGCCAAGTGCTGCGCGGGACCGCCTATCTCGTAGACCTTGGAGAACTCACTGGCGACCATGTAGGCGACGACATGGCCGGAATGGAGTCCAACGCGCACCTTAAGTCCGGGATCGCCCAGGCTCGCGACGCGCCGGACGAGTTCGATCGCGGCATGGCAAGCCAGCGGCGCATGGTTATCGTCTGCGATTGGGGCACCAAACACCGCGGCTAGCCCGTCGCCAAGCTCCTTGCTGACGATGCCGCCGAACTGCCGTACCGCGCCCCTCATAGCCGCCAAGGCCGGCTCCAGGCGCGAGACGGCCTCTTCGGGTCCCAACTCGGCAACGAGACCGGTCGAATCGATGACGTCGGCGCGGAGGATCGTCACAAATCTCCGCTCATTATCGGGATCAACGCGCTGCCCGAGCGGTGCCCCGCATTTGCGACACCAGCTATCGCTCGGATCGATCGTCGACTGGCACGCCTGGCAAATCATTCCTGCGTTCTCACCGGGCGCGGAGATGGCGCGCTCAATTGAGCGTAAGAATACTCATCGGGATATCCCTGGCAATCAGTCTCGTACAGAACACAACTTACTGGGGTAGCTCTCTGGACGTAACGCAGTCGCGAGTGATAGCGTCCAGAAATAGGCAGTAAGCGGCCGATAAACTCAAATACTTGGGCCGCGAGGCCAGCAATTTCTTACCAAGGAAAAGGCGATGAGCGGACTGGTATATAGCGGCAAGGCATTTCGAGACTTGATGAACTCCAATTACTATCCCCTGGCGAACATGAAAAAGAGCGTGGCGAAGCTCAAGGCATCCGACGACATCGACCTGCCGACATTGGAATACGGCCAGTATCACCTGATCCTGAACCCGCCCTCGAAGTGGCCGCAGGGAAGCGCCAAGTACTGGCACAAGGAGAAGGGCCGGGCCCGCGTCGACCTCAGCACCCAGCCGAACACGGTCCCGCTGTCCAGAGACGAGCCCGGCGTCATCCCGCTGACCCGATGCGATCTGCTCGATGCCTGCGTCCGGAAGTGCTTCAACTCCGAGCCGCCGATCCCGATGAAGACGAAGATCATCGCCCACGCGGCCAGTGATACTTTCGCCCACCGCCACGAGATCCGGCTGGAGTGGGAATACAAGAAGGGATCGGACAAGCCGACGCTGCTGAACCTGACGATGGTCTGCCCGCACCGCAGCTGATCTTCAGCCGCATTCAGCCGATCCGGAATCGCGTCATGCCTCTCGCGCGCCGCAAGGCACGTTGGAGGCTTTTGCTGTGAGTCGTCCACCGCGAGACCGCCGCTGTCGCCTCTGCGTCTGCCAAAATGCTGTCCCGCAGCCGCAACGTGTCCCCTCCTGTCTGTTGTCGTGGGACTATTGTACGACGATGACGTCCGGATTTCTTTTTCCGAATGGGACGCTACGCAATCTTGCCGTGACAGACTTCTTCTGAAATAGTGCTCGCTTTAGTTGTATCTGCCGTTCTGATACTTTCATGCTGAAACCACCGCGGCCTGACGATCAGCCGCGGACACGCACGACCAACGCGAAGAGCAGCGTTTTTCAGTAGCTGCGTCGCCGTACGTGCTCTGCCGAAAAATTGCGCCGTTCAATTCGTAGTCCCCAGATCCGTATTCAATTTCATTCAGAGGAAATACTTTCATGGCTCTCTTTGGCATCGATACTTCAGGTGTCGCCACCCCGGCTTTGAGCGTGCAGGCGGCTCCCCTCATCGGCGGCCCGCCGAAGTTCTGGGGGAGATATTTCAACGGCACCTCGTCAAACACCTATCAATACGAGACGTCCGAGAACGCGGTTCTTCACCAGCTTGGAATTCCCGTGCTTTGTCTGGCGCGGCAGATGAAGTTCGTGGGCGATCCCGCCCATGCCGCAGCGCATGCCCGCAGAAACATGCAGGGCGTGGTCGACGCGTTCGGTGCGCAATACCTCGTAAGCAGCAACCTCTCGCCGATCCTGTATCTCGATCTGGAGCCGGAGAGCAAAAACGCGGCCTACATCCTGGATCAGCAATATTACGCGATCTGGTCAGCCACCATCGTGGCAGGCTTGCAGACCCCGCAAGGCCCTATTCGCTTTCGTCCAGCGGTCTATCTCAATCAGGGCGATAGCCGGACGTCGTGGCTCAGGATCAACGACGCGTGTGCGGCCGGCGCCGCCTGCGTCGGCGTGTTTCCCGCGCGCTATATCCGCCAAAATCCGGACGACAAGGCGTCGCCGCCGCCGCCCTCCAGCGCACTCACGTGGAATGACCACGATCGCATGCCCAGTCCCAATCCGATCACGCACGGTCATGCCAACGCGAACATCCCCGTCATCGCCTGGCAGTACTACGGCGACTATCCCAAGCATTGGCCGCCGGGCCACCATGACCCGGTCCACGATGAGCCGATCGGAGGCGACATCGACTTCGATATGGTGAACCCCGCGCATGAGAACCTCGTGCTGTCCGGCCTCGTGCCGCCGCCGGCAGCTGCGCCATGAGGGCGTCGGCTCTCGGCCGAACTGTATGTGGATGGCCCATCGCGTCGGTTCGCTGCGGCGCGGCGATCCGGCTTGAATCGCGGGCAATGTCGACATGCTAAAGCGCGATGAGGTTAGGAGGAATCGTCATCGCGCTTTAGTTATTGTTTGAGCATGATCTCTTCGGAAAACCGCTGCGCACTTTTCCGGATCATGCTTTAGGAAATCGATCAACCGACGCGAATGACCGAAGCCGGCCTTGGCGCGAACGCGCGAAACCGGACATGATCGCCGTCATGACTGACAATTGTGGACAGTAGCCGTGCCCGAGACGGCCCACTGCCTAAAGATCTGGCGCGTCTCGTCGTTCATGGGGAAGAAGGACTCGATGCGCATCTCCTGCAGAGTGGCGTCTTGCGGCATGCCGAGCATCGTCAGGGTCGTGAACAATTCGAGCGAGATCCGGCCTTTCGCGAACCGCATCGGCAGAATGGGCGCAGCTACGGTCTCGGCGGACGGCGTTGCGAAACTTTCCTGCACGCCGGGTAGCTCAGCAAACGGTCGCGCAGGGCCGCCGTCTCCTTGGTTGCGTCGGCAGCGGCGTCCGCCTCGACGCTTCGCACAAAGTAAGCGACGACCTCCTGCCAATTCGTCAGGTAACGCCGCAGCACGTCGGGCGCGACCAGTGCGTCGGCGAGATTGACTGCGACGCCCGGGGTGAGCGGACCGACCAGAAAATCCACCATCGCGACAGCGCCCCTGTTGGCTTGAAGTAGATTCCAGCGGCGATCCACAACAACGGCAGGGTACGGCTCCTGCTGCTCCAACATAAAATCGAGCGCCTGCCGGATCGGAGCGAGCGTCTCGGCATCAAAGGGAGTGTCCGACCAGATCGGCGCAAAGCCTGCAGCCAGAAGCAGGTCGTTCGATTGCCGAAACGAGAGGCCGAGCGCCACCGACAGGTGTCGCATCATCTCGCGGCTGGGCTGCGTCCGCCCCAGTTCAAGGAAGCTGACGTGGCGCTGAGAGCAATTCGCCGCCGAGGCAAGCTGCAGCTGCGACAAGCCGCGCCATTTCCGAAGACTGGCGAGCCGCGCGGGGAAGCTCGATTTCTTGTCCATGACTACCCGGCATGTAGTTGATTGCAATCACATGTGCCGCGATAGTGACTCGCGGGAATCGTCACGACAAGTGTCACCGGCGAGAGGATCGAACATTGAAAGCCGCGTTCGCCGGATCGTTCGCCCAGCGCTTGATCGATCCCGTTCGCAAGCGGCTGACGATTACCTGCGAGATCGTCTCAGGCGACGAGGCCAGCATCCTCGATCAACTCGGCGACGCTGACGTTCTCGTTTCAATGGCCTTCACAAAGGAAATGGCAGCAGCCGGCAACAGGCTGCGCCTCGTGCAGGTACCGGGAGCCGGCCTGGACCGTATCGACCGGCACCAGCTGCGCCCGGGCTTGGCGCTTGCCAATGCGTACGGCCACGAGGCAGGTATCGCCGAATATGTGATCGGCGCAATGATCGCGCTCACGCGCTCTTTCCAGCGCCTCGATGAGAAGCTCAGGGCAGGAGAATGGGAAAGCCAGTGGTCGGTCGCCACCCGCGCGCCCCCGCTATGGCCGGAACTGGCGGGAAAGACTCTCGGCATCTTGGGGTTTGGGCATATCGGCGAGTCGCTGGCGCAACGCGCCCATGCCTTCGACATGAAGGTCTGCGCGGTCCGGCGGCGCGCCCAACCGGGTTCGCCGCACGGACTGATATTTGTCGGCGGACCGGAGCGGCTCGACGAACTGCTCACTGTGTCGGATTACCTTGCCATCACCCTGTCGCTTTCGGCCGAAACTCGCGGCCTGATCGACTGCCGTCGGCTCGGTCTCATGAAGCCGTCGGCTTATCTGATCAATGTGGCGCGCGCGGAGATCGTCGATGAGCATGCCCTCTACGATGTGCTTGCGAGCAAGCGTCTCGCCGGTGCCGCGCTCGATGTCTGGTATCGCTACCCGACCAGCGCCGGCAGTACAGCGCCCGCGACCGCGCCGTTCCATGAGTTGCGCAATGTGATCATGACGCCGCATGTGTCCGGGTGGACGGAGGGCATGCTCGAGACGCGCGCCGGCGTGATCGCCGAAAATGTCGCGCGGACGGCGCGCGGCGAGAAGCCGCTCAACGCGATTGCGTCTGCTGATTGATCACCCTGATGGAGCAAACTTCAAAGCACTGGTCAGAGCGGCTGCCGTTCTATTATGGCTGGCTCATCGTGGCCATCGCATTCGTGACGATGGCCATCGGCGTGACGGGGCGCACGGCCTTTTCCCTGCTAATGCCGCCATTGATCGAAGAGTTCAGATGGGACCGCGGCCTTGCGGCAGGCGCCTTCTCTTTCGGCTTCCTTTTCTCGGCGGTCGTGAGCCCGTTCGTCGGGCGGGTAGTGGACGCCCGCGGCCCCCGGATCGTCATCTGGAGCGGCGTCGCCCTCATGTCGGCCGGCCTGCTGCTGGCACCTTATGTAAGAAGCCCATGGCAGCTTTATGCCACGCTCGGCGTCGCGGTCAGCGGCGGCGCCAACCTGATGACATACACCGTCCACTCGCAGTTCCTGCCGCATTGGTTCGTGCGCCGGCGCGCGCTCGCCATCAGCATCGCGTTCGCAGGCGCCGGCGTCGGGGCTGTTCTCCTGTTGCCCTGGCTGCAAACCATCATTCTCACCGAAGGCTGGCGTGCATCCTGTGTCGCGATGGGATGGCTCGTACTGTTCGGAATTGCGCCGCTCACGTTCTTCGTGAAGAAAAGCCCGGCTGACGTGGGGCAGAACCCGGATGGCGAGCGCGCCTCGCCGGACACGACGGCCAAAAGGCATGCGGCAGCGATCATCGATCCGGCCTGGGCGGCAACCGAATGGACACTTCGCCGGGCCGTACGCACCACCAGGTTCTGGTGGATCGCAGTCGGCTATTTCTTGGCTCTGATTGCATGGTACGCCGTGCAGGTGCATCAGACAAAATATCTCGTCGAGATCGGCTTCTCGCCGCTGGTCGCGGCTTGGGCGCTTGGCGCGGTCAGCATCGTCGCCATTCCCGGCCAGATTCTGCTCGGAGCGTTGTCGGACCGTATCGGTCGCGAGTGGATATGGACGGCGGGCTGTCTCGGTTTTGCAATGTCATACGCGACGCTGCTTGGCCTGGAATATTCGCAGTCAAGAGGACTGCTCTATTGCATGGTGTTTACGCAAGGATTTTTCGGGTATGCGCTGACCTCGGTCATGGGACCAATAGTGGCGGAGATCTTCGAGGGGCCGCATTACGGTTCGATCTTCGGCACCATCACCATCGGACTGATCGGCGGCGGTGCCGCGGGACCTTGGCTCGCGGGCGCAATTCATGATGCGACCGGTAGCTACCGACCGGCTTTTCTTCTCATCATCGGCTTTTGCCTGATGTCCGCCATAGCGATCTGGATTGCGGGGCCACGCACAATTCGGCCCGTTCTCGGGCGGATACCGAAGCGCTGATGCAGCTCGACGTGTCCGCTTCGGCTCGTGCTGCCGCCGGCAGCGGCGCCATGAGGGTGTCGGGTCTCGGCCAAACTGTATGTGGACACTGAGAGTTCATCGCGGCAAACGCCCGCCGTGTGGGTCTCAAAAGCAAGAATTGCCCGCGTCACGCGGGCCATTTTCGTCTCGGATCCGGCAAAATCCGAATTTGCTTGCGGGGAGGCGCAACCACCGATACCGACATTCGCTGATCGTTCCGATCTAGCCGGGTTAGGTACGCCGGCGCCGCTGCGCGCGATGTGCAAGCGTGACGCAGGCGGACATAGCCGCCGGACCTTGTCCGAGGCAACGGTAGCTACGCCGTTGGGGCGAAGAACATGATCCGGAGCAGATGGGTGTAGCCGGATTCGAACACCATGATCGCCACAAATACCAACACCAGCACCGGCGGAAGCAGGATCGCGTAGGCCAGAGCCAGCCGCTCCCATGCCATATGCATGAAGACAGCGACGATCAGACCGGCTTTGAGCACCATGAACAGCAGGATCAGCGACCAACGGAGATGGCCATGGATGCCCAAGTAATCGACAAGATAGGAGCAGGTGCTGAGCACGAACAACCATCCCCAGACCACGAGGTAAAGCTTGATCGGATGCTGCTGGCCTGCCGCGTGTGTCGCCCCCGATGCGACGGCCTCGTGTGCATAAGTGTGTAGCGCATGCTGTGCTGCCTGCCCTTCCACATGTACCGCTGCGTTTGTCATGCGCCACCTCACCAGAGATAGAAGAAAGCAAAAATGAACACCCACACCAGATCAACGAAGTGCCAGTACAGGCCGGTGATCTCGACGATCTCGTAATAGCCCTTGCGGCTCGTGAAGAAGCCGCGTCGTTCGCGATCGAAATCCCCTCGCAAGACCTTCCGCGCAATCGCGATCAGGAAGATCACGCCGATCGTCACGTGGGTGCCGTGGAAACCGGTGATCATGAAAAAGCATGCGCCAAACTGCGGCGCACCCCAGGGGTTACCCCAAGGCCGCACGCCCTCCATGATCAGCTTGGTCCATTCGAAGGCCTGCATTCCGACGAAGGTTGCGCCGAATGCCGCGGTGGCCAGCATCAGGGCTGCCGTTCGGACGCGGTCGCGGCGATAGCCGAAATTGACGGCCATCGCCATCGTCCCGCTGCTGCTGATCAGGACGAAGGTCATGATGGCGATCAGGATGAGCGGGATGTGCTTGCCGCCGAGATTGAGCGCAAAGACTTCGCTCGGATTGGGCCACGGCACGGTCGTCGAGCTTCGCGCCGTCATGTACGACAGCAGGAAACAGCTGAAGATGAAAGTGTCGCTCAGGAGGAAGATCCACATCATGGCCTTCCCCCAGGACACGTTCTTGAACGCGCGCTGGTCTGAGGCCCAGTCGGCTGCGATGCCGCGCAATCCGGGGATCGTCCCGGGCGCGGCCTCTGGATGCGTCAATGCCGTCTCTGCCATCGGTCCTGCCCTCGCTTAAGTGAGCAACTGGCGACAGATGTTCACGAAATTTTCGGTCCAGCCGGTCAGCAAACCGAGCAAGACCAGCCACACCAATAAAAGGAAATGCCAATAGATGGCGCAGAGCTCGACGCTCAGGCGCACCTGCATCATCGGCGCTCGGCGCCACACCTTGGCGCTCGTTCTGCCGAGGGCCACCAGACCGCCGATCAGATGCAGCCCGTGGAGCGCGGTGATCAGGTAGAAGAAGGAATTGGCCGGATTGGACGCCACGACATAGCCGGCGACGTTCAGCTGCTGCCATACCACCAGTTGCCCGGCCAGGAACGTCACGGCGGATGCTCCACCCACCAGCAGACCGACGAGCATGTCCTCATCATCGTTGCGGCGCGCGGCCATCAGCGACCATTGCAGCGCCGCGCTGCTGATGATCAGGACGCCGGTATTGAGCCATAACAGCCTCGGCAGCGGCAGCTCGCGCCAGTCCACCATGGTGTTGCGCATCGAATAGGCGCTGATCAGGAGTGCGAACAGCGAGCCAACAACCGCGAGAAACACGCCCAGCCCGATTTTCGCCGGCGGCACGGCCGATCCCCTCTCGCCGCGAAAATCGACGGCCACCCCCTCCTCCAGCCAGGTTTTGGCCGCAAGCCGCTGCTGCGAGAGCCACCATCCTGCGATGGCCGCAACCGCGGCAATGAACAGGACAATGGCACTCACGAATGGGCTCCCTGCGCCACCACGCCGGACGGCGGCTCATTTTGCGGCACGAAATCCCTGGCGGCACCAGGGACGCTGTAATCGTAGGCCCAGCGATAGACGATGGGGAGGTTCTTGCCCCAATTGCCATGCCCCGGCGGGGTCTCCGGCGTCTGCCATTCCAGCGAGGTGGCGCCCCAGGGATTGCCGCCGGCCTCCTTTCCCTTGAGCAGGCTCCAGACCAGATTGAACAGGAAGACGAGCTGGGCGAAGCCGACAATCAGGGCCGCCACGCTCATGAACGCATTGAGGTCATGGGCGGATGCCGGGACGAACGACGTCTCGCCAATGTCGTGATAGCGGCGGGGCATCCCGAGCAGGCCGAGATAGTGCATCGGGAAGAAGACCGCATAGGCCCCGATGAACGTCACCCAGAAGTGGAACTTGCCAAGCACATCATTGAGCATCCGTCCGGTCACTTTCGGATACCAGTGATAGATTCCGCCAAACACGGCCATGATCGGCGCGATGCCCATGACCATGTGGAAGTGGGCGACAACGAACATCGTGTCGGACAGCGGAACGTCCACGACCACGTTGCCGAGAAACAGCCCGGTCAGACCGCCATTGACAAAGGTGACGATGAACGCAAGCGCGAACAGCATCGGCACCGTGAGATGAATGTCGCCGCGCCACAGCGTCAGCACCCAGTTGTAGACCTTGATCGCGGTCGGAATGGCGATGATGAGCGTCGTGGTGGCGAAGAAGAACCCGAAATAGGGGTGCATGCCGCTAACATACATGTGGTGCGCCCACACCACAAAGCTGAGAGCGCCGATCGCGACGATGGCCCAGACCATCATGCGATAGCCGAAGATGTTCTTTC
The DNA here is from genome assembly GCF_004114535.1 of Bradyrhizobium nanningense. GTDB lineage: Bacteria > Pseudomonadota > Alphaproteobacteria > Rhizobiales > Xanthobacteraceae > Bradyrhizobium > Bradyrhizobium nanningense. The sequence goes on along the minus strand of NZ_LBJC01000014.1, from coordinate 85,481 downwards.
GCGCGTGGGTGCTGATCAGATCGGAGATGATGCCGAAGGCCGGCAAGGCGACGATGTAGACTTCGGGGTGGCCAAAGAACCAGAACAGATGCTGGAACAGGATCGGGCTGCCGCCGCCATACTTCGCCAGCTGCCCCATCTCGACGAGCGTCGGCATGAAGAAGCTGGTTCCCAGGAGACGGTCCAGGAGCAGCATCACCGAGGCGACGAACAGCGCCGGGAAGGCCAACAGCGCCATCACCGTCGCGGTAAAGATGCCCCACACCGTCAAGGGCATGCGCATCAACGTCATGCCGCGCGTGCGAGCCTGCAACACCGTCACCACGTAATTGAGCCCGCCCATCGTAAAGCCGATGATGAACAGGATCAGCGAAGCCAGCATGAGAACGATACCCCAGTCCTGCCCGGGGGTACCGGAGAGGATCGCCTGGGGTGGATAGAGCGTCCAGCCGGCGCCGGTCGGCCCGCCAGGCACCAGGAATGTTGCGGCCAGCACCAGCACGGCGAGCAGATAGACCCAGTAGCTCAGCATGTTCACATAGGGGAACACCATGTCCCGGGCGCCGACCATCAGCGGGATGAGATAGTTGCCGAAGCCGCCAAGGAACAATGCCGTGAGCAGGTAGATCACCATGATCATGCCGTGCATGGTGATGAACTGGAGATACTGGTTGGCATCGATGAAAGAGAATGTTCCTGGGAATCCCAGTTGCAGGCGCATCATCCACGACAGCACCAGCGCCACCATTCCGATCGACATCGCAGTGATCGAGTATTGGACGGCGATCACCTTGGCGTCCTGCGAAAAGACGTACCTCGTCCACCAGCTCCGCGGATGATAAAGCTCCACCTCACCGACTTCGGCGGGCGGGATGCCTGCGACCTGATCAAGCGGGATATCGACCATCGGAATTCCCTCCTTGGTCTTCTGTTCAGCGACGAGTTCGCTTCACAATCTCCGGCACATCCTCGTCGGCCTGTTCATTTGCTACCTGTCTTGTACGCCGCCTTCGCGACGTCGCGCTGGCCAGACAACGCGGCGAACGTCCGCTGCTTCTCCAGCCAGGCGTGATATTCCTTCTCTTCCTCGACTATGACCCTGCTGCGCATTTGCGCGTGCGCCGCGCCGCAGAGTTCGGCGCAGAGAACGTCGAACGTTCCGGTGCGGGTGGGTGTGAGCCAGTAGTACGTCACCGAGCCCGGTATCATGTCCATTTTCGCCCGGAACTCGGGAACGTAGAAATCATGCAGCACGTCGATCGAGCGCAGCAGTACCTTCACCGACTTGCCGACCGGCAGATGCAGATCCTCGTTTTGAACGACGACGTCGTCCTGTCCGTTCGGATCGTTGGGGTTCAATCCCAGAGGATTCTCGGAACTGACGAGGCGCGCATCCGAGGTGCCGAGCCGGCCGTCCTTGCCCGGCAGCCGATAGCTCCACATCCATTGCTGTCCGACGACCTCGACGTCGGTCGCATCGGCGGGAACCGTGACGAACTGGTGCCAGACGACGAGGCCCGGCGCCAGCATGGCGACGACGCCGATTGCGGTGCCGACGCTGAGCCACCATTCGAGCTTCTTGTTTTCGGGATTATAAGCGGGCTGCCGTCCCTCCTTGTGGTGGAAGCGGAAGACGCAGTAGGCCATGAACGCGATAACCGCGCAGAACACCGCCCCGGTGATCCAGAATGTCAGGTTGATTGTGTCGTCGATGTAACGCCAGTTCGAGGCGATTGGCGTCCACCACCACGGGCTGTAGACGTGGAACAGCACCGAAGCGATCGCAACCAAGAGCAGTATGAGCGCTACAGCCATCCCTCCTCCTCCCAGCCTTGAAGGCTACGGAGACGAACGAAAGGGCGGAGCTCACGTCAAAGGGATGGTGTCACGTTCACCATCACCGCGCCTCTTGCCTCGCCCATTTTGCCGGTCGCGACGTCTGGACATGACTAAGGTTCAGCGTCACGACCGCAATCTCATCGGAGCTGGGGGCGTTCACGCATTTAAGATGGTCCCCGTCGAGCCCGGCGTCAATAGAGGAGTAGGTTGCGCGCCTTGTCCGGCGCGCGTTGGGGCGGATGCGCTTGCGCGTCGGCGAGCGCCTTTCGGCACGACCAGGCGATGGTGCGTCGCAAAATCGACCGATGCGAAGCCATGATTTCGCGGACTGCATCGCTCTCTTGCTTCTCCTGCGCATCGGACTAACTTGACTGTACCGGTTGCGATAAAAGTCGTCCGGCAAGCTCCTTCTCGTTGAACCTGATTTGCCGGACTCAGTCGCGATTTTCGCGCATGAGGCGGTTGCGTGCGCCTTGAGGACGCTCCGCTCTGCGGCCACGAGCAAGGAGACCGGAGCTATGACCACAGTCTTCGCAAGACCCAAACTGCAATTGTTTGGCGTCTCTACCGTCTTTGTCGTTCGCAAGATCAGCCTTTCCGATTTGGGCAATGCGCTGCGCCTGGGCTGGGAAGACTTCAAGGCCATCCCGACCCACGCCATCGTCCTGTGCGTGATGTATCCCGTTCTCGGATTTTTCCTGTTCAGACTTGTCATCGGCTACTCGGTGCTGCCGCTGCTGTTTCCGCTCGCGGCCGGCTTTGCCCTGATCGGTCCGTTCGCTGCACTCGGCCTCTACGAACTGAGCCGCCGCCGCGAGCGCGGCGAGGAGCCAGGCGCCTGGGATGCAATCCAGGTGCTGCGCGCGCCGTCGTTCGGTGCGATGCTCGAGCTTGGCGTCCTCCTGTTCGTCCTGTTCGGAGTCTGGATTGCCGCCGCGGACGCGATCTACACCGCAACCTTCGGCTATGCGCCGGCTGCGAGCATCCCCGATTTCGCGCAACGGGTGCTGACGACGCCCGAGGGCTGGACCCTCATCATCGTCGGATGCGGCGTCGGTTTCCTGTTTGCGGTGGTAGCCTTGTGCATCAGCGTTGTCTCATTCCCACTGATGCTGGACCAGCATGCGACAGCGATCGACGCAATCCGAACCTCGATACGCGCGGTGAAGACGAATCCAGTTGAGATGGCCGTATGGGGACTGGTCGTCGCGGTTTTGCTGGCAGTGGGCTCAGTGCCTGTCTTCATCGGTCTCTGCGTCGTTATGCCGGTGCTCGGTCATGCCAGCTGGCATCTTTACCGGAAGGTGGTGGAGCCCGACCGGAATCCTCCGCAAGAGGAGCCTCGCTCGCCGATCGGTCACCGCTACGCGGCAGATTTCCCGGCCTCTCTCTTCCCATGGAGTCGCGAGCGCTAAAGGAGCAGCTACGAACGGTCGCAGCATCATTGTGTTCGGCGGAACCGGCTTTCTCGGCAGCCGGATCGTCCGCCATCTGCTCGATCACGAATTTGCCGTCCGGATCGCGTCACGGCATCCGGACGCGGGGCTGGGCCAACCCGATCCCGACAATCCACGACTTCAATCCTTCGAGGCCGACCTTCACGACGAGCGATCCGTCGCGAAAGCGCTGGTCGGCATCTCCGGAGTCGTCAATGCGGTCAGCCTTTATCGCGAGCGCGGAGCGGAGACTTTCTACTCCGTTCACGTCGAGGCGGCTCGGCGATTGGCAGCCCAGGCCCACCGGGCGGGGGTCGAACGGTTTGTTCAGGTTTCGGGGATCGGTGCCGATGCCGCTTCGCCATCCCGCTACATCCGAATGCGCGGCGAAGGCGAACAGGCGGTCCGCGCGGAATTCGCCGGTGCATGTCTCGTCCGTCCGGCTGCGATGTTCGGACCGGACGACGCGTTTCTCAGCACCATCCTCAAGCTGCTTCGTCGGCTTCCAATCTATCCGATGTTCGGCCGCGGCCGGACCAGATTGCAACCGGCCTATGTGGAAGACGTTGCGGAAGCGGTCGCCCGGATCATGGAGCGAGCCGAGCGCCAGCCTGCGATCTTCGAGCTCGGTGGTCCGACCGTCTATTCTTACGAGCAACTGCTGAGGGCGATTGCGCATCAGGCAGGCCTCGCGCCGCTCCTGATCCCAGTCCCTTTTGCCGCTTGGCACGCGCTGGCATGGGCCTCCGAAATCCTTTCTGGCCTCCCCCTTACTCGTAATCAGGTGGAGCTTATGCAGATCGACACCGTGTCGTCACCGCGGATGGCTGGATTTGCCGAGCTTGGCATTACGCCACATTCGATCGAGGAACTGCTCCGTCGGATGCTATCGAATCGAGGATGAAAGGGGCTCGCCGTTGGTCCCGCTTGAGTGGCTGACGCCTTGCCGGCGACGTTGCCAGTCGGGTCAGATCAGAGACCAAAAAAGCCCCGGCGATCAATGATCGCCGGGGCTTTGATCAACTTGGTTGCGGGGATAGGATTTGAACCTATGACCTTCAGGTTATGAGCCTGACGAGCTACCGGGCTGCTCCACCCCGCGTTAAACACTTGCGCGCCTTCGGTTAGATCCCGGGGACGGTGGGTTGAGGCCGGCGCTGTTCGCGTGGCTTGTCTCGTCCGTCCCAAAGGCTTCCTTGGAAGGCAACCCCGGGGCAAAGCCCGTCGGGTGCGGGGCGTATGTATCAAGGCGGGCTGGCTTTGGAAAGGGCTGCGGGAACGTTTTTTTCGACTTTGTGACAGGGCAAGCGACCAATTTCCGCTGCGTTTCCTGCGCTCTTGCCAGAAGTTCCACAAAGGGCCAGCTTGCGGCAACAAGATTAAGGCTGAAACGCGCCCTTTGAGGGAGGAACGCCGTGGACAAATCCCTGACGAGCGCCCCGGTCGGAGCGCTGGAGGAGGCCTTCCACGCCATGGTCGCGCGGTCGCGGGACGAGCCGGCAGCGAGCCTTGCCGAGCGGCTCGACCGGCTGGCGCGGCTGCGAAGCGTCGTCGCCGACAACGAGGAGCGTTTCCGGCAGGCGATCTCCGCCGATTTCGGCCACCGCTCGGCGGTCGAGACCAATATCGCCGAGACCATGCTGCTGTTCTCCGAGATCCGGCACGCCACCAAACACCTGAAGGGCTGGATGGCGCCGCAGCGGGTCGCCACCGCGCTGCAATTCCTTCCCGCCCGCAACCGGCTGATGCCGCAGCCGCTCGGCGTCGTGGGCATCATCGCGCCGTGGAATTATCCGCTCCAGCTCACGCTCGCGCCTGCGATCGGCGCGCTCGCCGCCGGCAACCGCGTCCTCATCAAGCCGAGCGAGCTGACGCCGCATTTCGCAGGCCTGCTGACGGAGACGGTCGGGCAAAGGTTCGATGCGACCGAGTTGCTCGTCACCGGCATCGAGGGCGAGATCGCGGAGGCCTTTGCGCGCCTGCCGTTCGATCACCTCGTGTTCACCGGCTCGACCCGGGTCGGGCGGCTGGTCGCGGAGGCCGCGGGGCGCAACCTGACGCCGGTCACGCTCGAGCTCGGCGGCAAGTCGCCTGCGATCATCGACGCCTCGGCCGACCTCGATGAAGCGGCCGAGCGCATCGCCTACGCCAAGCTGCTCAATGCCGGGCAGACCTGCATCGCGCCGGACTATGTGCTGGTGCCGGAGCAATCCTTGCAGGCCTTTGCCGAGAAGGTGCGCGCCCAGATGCGGCGGATGTTCGGCACCGATCCTTCCAACAAGGACTACACCTCGATCATCTCGGACCGGCATTATGCGCGGCTCGAAGGCCTGGTCGCCGATGCGGCGCAGCACGGCGCAAAAATCCTGCAGCCGGCGAAGGCGGACGATCCGAACTGGAAGGCGCACCGCAAATTCCCGCCGACGCTGATCGTCGGCGCGAGCGAAGCGATGGCGGCGATGCAGGAGGAGATTTTTGGCCCGGTGCTCCCCGTTTTGGCCTATCGCGATCCCACAGATGCCATCGCCTTCATCAACCGTCGCGACCGGCCGCTGGCACTTTACTGGTTCGGCAAGGACGGTGCCGCGCGCGACAGCGTGCTGGCGCGCACCATCTCCGGCGGCGTCACGATCAACGACTGCCTGTTTCACTTCACGCAAATCAACCAGCCGATGGGCGGCGTCGGCGCATCCGGCACGGGCGCCTATCACGGCGAATGGGGCTTTCGCACGTTCAGCAAGCTGAAGCCGGTTTTCTATCGTTCCAAGTTCAACCGCCTCGCCGACCTCTATCCGCCCTATGGCGGCAGGATCGCGCGGCTGGAGAAATTGATGCGGTTCATGTCGTAGATCGTCGAACGCCGTCATTGCGAGCGCTGCGAAGCAATCCAGAAACCCTCCGCGGTGACGGTCTGGATTGCCTCGCTACGCTCGCAATCACGAAAAAGAAAACGCAGGGGGGAAACTACATTGACCAACACATTCGATTTCGTCGTCGTGGGCGCGGGCTCGGGCGGCTGCACCGTTGCGGGGCGGCTGTCGGAGGATGCGGGGACATCCGTCGCGCTGCTCGATGCGGGCGGACGCAACGACAGCTGGCGGATCACCACGCCATTTGGGCTTGCCCTGCCCTACAAGACGGCCAACTGGGCCTTCGATACCGTGCCGCAAAAGGGATTGAACGGCCGCATCGGCTATCAACCGCGCGGCAAGGGCCTCGGCGGCTCCTCGGCAATCAACGCCATGGTCTACATCCGCGGCCACAAATGGGACTACGACCACTGGGCCTCGCTCGGTAACGCCGGCTGGTCGTACGCGGACGTGCTGCCCTATTTCAAGCGCTCGGAGAACAACGCCGATTTCGACGGCGCGTACCATGGCAAGGGCGGCCCGCTGCATGTCAACAGGCTGCGAACGGACAATCCGATCCATGACGTCTTCCATCAGGCTGCGCGCGAGGCGCAATTTCGCATCCGTGAGGACTTCAACGGCGAGGACCATGAAGGGCTCGGCAGCTACCAGGCGACGCAGCACAATGGCGAACGCTGGAGCGCGGCGCGCGCTTATGTGCAGCCCCACATGGACAAGCGCGCGAATCTGCGCGTCGAGACGGGCGCGCACGCGACGAAAATCCTGTTCGAAGGTAGCCGCGCGGTCGGCATCGAATATGTGCAGGGCAAGCAGAAAAAGCAGCTGCGCGCCCGCCGCGAGGTGATCCTCGCCTCCGGCGCCTTCCAGTCGCCGCAATTGCTGATGCTGTCGGGTATCGGCGACGGCGATGCGCTTGCCGCGCACGACATTGGCATCGTGCGTCATCTGCCGGGTGTCGGGCGCAATCTGCAGGACCATCCGGACTTCGTGTTCGTCTACGCCTCCGACTATCCGCACTTCGTTCACGCCTCGCTCGGCCGGCTGCCGTCCCTGCTCCGCGCCATCCGGCAATACCGCCGCGAACGGCGTGGCCTGATGACCACCAATTTCGCCGAGTGCGGCGGCTTTCTGAAAACCCGGCCCGACCTCGACGTACCGGACATCCAGTTGCACTTCATCATCGCGATGCTCGACGACCACGGCCGCAAAAAGCACAAGGAGGCGGGCTTCTCATGCCATGTCTGCCTGCTCAGGCCGAAGAGCCGCGGCAGCGTATGGCTGAAAAGCGCCGATCCGCTTGCTGCTCCGATGATCGATCCGAATTTCCTCGGCGAGGCAGAGGATGTCGAGACCATAGTCGCGGGTTTCAAGACCACGCGACGGCTGATGGAGACGCCTGCGATGCGCGCGCTGCAGAAGAAGGACATGTTCACGTCTGACGTCCGGACCGACGACGACATCCGCGCCATCCTGCGCGAGCGCGTCGACACCGTCTATCACCCCGTCGGTACCTGCAAGATGGGGACGGACGCCATGGCCGTGGTCGATCCGGCGCTGAAGGTGCATGGCGTCGAGCGATTGCGCGTCGTCGACGCCTCGATCATGCCGACGCTGATCGGCGGCAACACCAACGCGCCGACGATCATGATCGGAGAGAAGGCGGCGGATATGATCAGGGGAGAGATGCGGGCAGGTTAGCGACGCTGGCGCGTCATTCTCCGCTGCGTGGGAGAGTGGAGCCGCCGCACTCTCCGCTGTCGTCCCGGACAAGCGCAAGCGCCGATCCGGGACGACAACGGAGTTAAGTTCGCTTGCCGAGCAATACTGCGGCTCAATTCAGCAGGAAACCACTGTCGACGGTGATGACGCTCCCGGTCATGTAACGCGACGCCTGCGACGCCAGCGCACCCCTGGCGTTTTGCAGCCATCAATACAGACGATTTTAGCGATCTGAAACCGGAATGATCGGACTTGCGTTCACTTGCTCCATCAAGGCAAGGTTGTGCTCATGAACAGTTTCGATCTCGCCGTCTATGCCGCGCTCGCCGTCGCAATCGGCTTCGGTTTCAGGACCGGCCTATTGCGCAGCGCCATGACCATTCTTGCCTATCTCCTCGCCGCGCCGATTGCGGTCGCACTGATGCCGCTGATTGCGCCGCAAGTGACAGGCAACCCGAACTCACCGCTGCTGCAGAACTGGATCTGGTTCTTCTGTATCTTCGTCGTGGTCGGCATGCTGTTCGGGCATATCGGCCGCATCGCGCTGAACGACACCATCGGCGAAGCCGGCTTCGGCGACCGGCTCGGCGGCGCCGCGCTCGGCGCCATCAGGGTCGGCCTCGTCGCCACCACGCTGGTCCTGGTGTTCGACAAGATCGTGCCGGCCAATCACCAGCCGCCATTTCTTGCCGGCTCGCATCTGCGGCCGCTGTTCTCGATGGCGGGACAGATGGGCTTCAAGTCGCTGCCGCCGGAAGCGGCCTCCGCGATCGACCGCCTCAAGCAGGAACGACGGATCTAGAGCGCATTTGCATCGCTAGCGCCGGGCGCCATGCATTTTGGTGCGAGCCCGTGCCTTATCAGCGGCGCCACGATTGGCTAAAGTGACCGCTATCCAAAACCTGCCTACTATTTTCGGGAGTGAAACAGTGGATCTTGGGATCAAAGGTCGCCGCGCCATCGTCTGCGCATCCAGCAAGGGCCTCGGGCGCGCATGCGCCATTTCGCTGGCGGAGGCGGGCGTCGACGTCACGCTGACCGCGCGCGGTGCGGAAGCCTTGAAGAAGACGGCGGACGAGATCCGGAAAGCCTATCCGAGCGTGAAGGTCACCGAGATCGTCGGCGACATCACGACGCCGGCGGGCCGCGAGGCCGTGCTCAAGGCATGCCCCGAGCCCGACATCCTGATCAACAATGCCGGCGGCCCGCCACCTGGCGATTTCCGCAACTGGACCCGCGACGACTGGATCAAGGCGATCGACGCCAACATGCTCACCCCGATCGAACTGATCAAGGCGACCGTGGACGGCATGATGGCGCGCAAGTTCGGCCGCATCGTCAACATCACCTCGGCCGCGGTGAAGGCGCCGATCGACATCCTCGGCCTTTCCAACGGTGCGCGCGCCGGCCTTACCGGCTTCATCGCCGGGCTGTCGCGCAAGACCGTGATCAACAACGTCACCATCAACGGCCTCTTGCCGGGCCCGTTCGAGACCGACCGCCTGACCGGCACCGCAAAGGCCGAGGCCGACAAGCGCGGCGTCTCGGCGGAGCAGATCCTCGCCGAGCGCGCCAAGCTCAATCCCGCCGGCCGCTTCGGCCAGCCCGACGAGTTCGGCTATGCCTGCGCTTTCCTGTGCGGCGCCAAGGCCGGCTTCATCACCGGGCAGAACATTCTGCTGGATGGCGGTGCGTTCCCGGGCACGCTGTAGCCATCAGCGCATCCGCAACTGCGCAATCCAGGGAAGATCGTCATGGCCGGGTCAAGCCCGGCCATAACGATGTGGAGGTGTCGGGTGCCCCTCACCGCTGCTTGGTCGGCTCGTCTTCGTCCTGCTGACTTGGTGCGGACGAGTCGGCGGTCGTGCGCTCGTCGCTCCAGTCGATGCCGAATGCGTCGAGCCCGTCGGCGAGCAGATCGCCAAGCATGGGCTCGCCGAGCAGGTAGTGCACGGTTTCGCGGCGCGGGCTGCGATACTCGGTGCGCGCCTCCGCCGCACGCGCGCGCAGATCGTCCCAATCATCGATCGTGCCATCGCCGCGACCAAGCCAGGTCAGCGCGACGAGATCGACCTGCTCGTCCTCGTTCAAGGCGATCATGAAGCTGCCGAGTTCTTGCACGACAGGATCGGAGCCGTCGTCCTCGAGGACATCGAGCGCATCGTCATCGCTCGGGTTCGAGCCGGAATCCGGATCGGAATCGCCCTCCTTGACGTCGAATTCACGCGCCTTCTCGATGATGAAGGCGACCTTTTCAGCGGAAATCGCAAGCTCTGGCATGGCTCCTCCTCCGGTTCCCGCGATAACGCCGTATCGCGCCAGATGATCCATTGCGCATCATGGCGGAAACGGCGCATGTTTCGCCACCAAAACAAGAACATGGGAAGGCGCCGGATGCAGTGGAAGGTCGGTCGGGTCAAAATCACGAAAGTGGTGGAGTTGGAAACGGTGGGCTCGACCCGCTTCATCCTGCCGCTGGCGGGCCATGCAGAGATCCAGAAGTTGCCCTGGCTGATCCCGCATTTCGCCACCGAAGAGGGCCGGCTGAAGATGTCGATCCATTCGCTGGTGGTGGAGACGCCGACGCGCCGCATCGTGGTCGACACCGGCCTTGGCAACGATAAGCAGGGCCGCAACGTCCCGACTTGGAACAATCGCAGCACGCCATTCCTGGAGACCATGACTGCGGCCGGCTTTGCGCCCGAGAGCATCGACAGCGTGCTGTGCACGCACCTTCACGTCGATCATGTCGGCTGGAATACGAAGCTCGTCGAGGGCCAATGGGTGCCGACATTTCCGAAAGCGCGCTACGTCTTCGGCAAGACCGAATACGAGCACTGGCGCGACCACTCGACCGAGCCGGACAAGGCGGCGGTGTTCAAAGATTCCGTGCGGCCGATCGTCGATGCCGGCAGGGCCGATCTGATCCCGAGCGACCACCGGCTTTGCGAGGAGATCAGCATGATCCCGACCCCGGGCCACAGCCCCGGCCATATGAGCATCCTGATCCAATCGGATGGCGAGCAGGGTCTGCTCACCGGCGACGTCGCCCATCACCCCTGCCAGATGGCGCATCTCGACTGGTCCTCCACCGCAGATTCCGACCAGAGCCAATCGGCCAAGACACGGCGCGAATTGTTCGGCCGCTTTGCCGACATGCCGACGCTGGTGATCGGCGGCCATTTCTCGGCCGGGCATATCAAGCGGGATGGAGACGCGTTCCGGTTTGTGGCGCTGGGGTGATCCGGTGTCCCGGACGCGGTGCAGCGCGCAACGCTGCTCCGCAGAGCCGGGACCCAGAACGCCGCGACATGGGCCCCGGCTCAGCAGCGCACCGCTTCGCGCTGCGCAGCGTCCGGGGCACGAGACCTCGCCCCGCCCATCGAATCCGGAAGCCTGCAATGCACCGCTTTTCCGCGGTTGAATTTCCCGCCGCCCTGTTCCATGAAGCTATTAACCGATCGATCCAATCTTTCAGGGAGAAACGAGAATGAAGCTTGTTCGTTACGGCGAGAAGGGTGCGGAAAAGCCCGGCCTGATCGACAAATCCGGCCAGTTGCGCGACCTGTCAGCACATGTGAAGGACCTCACCGGCGAGGCCTATTCGCCGGAGAGCCTGAAGAAGCTGGCAGGCCTCGATCCCGCCTCGCTCCCTGCGGTCTCCGGCAAGCCGCGGTTCGGCGCCCCGGTCACGGGCATCTCGAAATTCGTCGCGATCGGTCTCAACTATTCCGACCATGCCAAGGAGACCGGCGCCGATATCCCGAGCGAACCGATCATCTTCATGAAGGCCAACACGTCGCTATCAGGGCCGAACGATCCGGTCGAGAAGCCGCGCGGCTCGACCAAGCTCGACTGGGAGGTCGAGATCGCCGCGATCATCGGCACCCGTGCGAAATACGTCTCGGAAGCCGACGCGCTGAACCATGTCGCCGGCTATTGCGTCTGCAACGACGTCTCCGAGCGCGCCTTCCAGATCGAGCGCCTGGGACAGTGGACCAAGGGCAAGTCGCACGACACGTTCGGCCCGCTCGGACCGTGGCTCGCCACCAAGGACGAGATCAAGGACGTGCAGAACCTGTCGATGTGGCTGGACGTCAACGGCCAGCGCCGCCAGACCGGTTCGACCAAGACCATGATCTTCTCCATGGCCAAGTGCATTTCCTACGTGTCGCAGTTCATGACGCTGCTGCCCGGCGACGTCATCACCACAGGCACCCCGCCCGGCGTCGGCCTCGGCATGAAACCGCCGACCTTCCTCAATGTCGGCGACGTCGTCACGCTCGGCATCGAGGGCCTCGGCGAACAGCGCCAGGAGATCATCGCGGCGTAAGCCTCCGCCCTCATCCTGAGGAGCGCGCAACGCGCGCGTCTCGAAGGATGCGCCACAAGCACAGTCGCCCGACGTTCGCGCCGGGTGACGAGAGACCATCCCTCGTTGTCCATCCTTCGAGACGCGCGCCAAGAGGGGCGCTCCTCAGGATGAGGACTGTGTGTCTGGATAGAGGTTATTTCCAATGAAACTCTCCTTCTCCCCCGCCTCGCCCTTTGCCCGCAAGGTGCGCATCGCCGCGATCGAGCTCGGGCTGATCGACAAGATCGAGCTCACGCCCGCAACCGTGGCGCCGGGCACGGTCAACGAGGACTATTCGAAGATCACGCCGCTGAAGAAGCTGCCGGTGCTGATCACCAACGACGGCGACGTCATCCTGGATTCCTACGTCATCGTCGAATATCTCAACGAGATGGCCGGCGGCAGCCTGATCCCGGACTACGGCCCGCGCCGCTGGAAGGCCAAGACCAATCACTCCCTGATCAACGGCATGCTCGATTCCATGCTGCTGTGCCGCTACGAGAAGATGGTGCGGCCGCAGGGCCTGCAATGGCAGGCCTGGTCGGACGACCATTGGAACAGGGCGTGGACCGGCATGGCCCGCTTCGAGAACATGCCTGAGGTTTTGAACGGTCCGTTCGACATCTCGCAGATCGGTCTCGTCTGCGTGCTCGGTTATGCCGACTTCCGCTTCGCCGATTGCGGCTGGCGCAAGGCCTATCCGAAGCTCGACGCCTTCCACGAGAAGATGCTGGAGCGGCCCTCGGTGAAGATCTCGGTGCCGCCGGCCGCATAATTGTTGGAGTTCTCATGAGCCTGAAGTTCTCGGTCGGCGATCTCACCATCCATCGCATCATCGAGCAGGAAACTTCGTTCGTCCCGGCGCTGGAGATGCTGCCGCGACTGACGGCGGAAGTGCTGGCCGAAAACCGGGCGTGGATGCGCGAAGCGAAGGCGCTGGACGAGCAGGATGTTCTGCTGCTGTGCTTCCAGTCCTACGTGGTGAAGACGCCGCACCACACCATCCTGGTCGACAGCTGCATCGGCAACGACAAGCCGCGACCGCAGCGGCCGAAATGGAACATGAAGACGGACGACACCTATCTGCGTGCTCTGGGTGCCGCGGGCTTCTCAGTCGACGACATCGACTTCGTGATGTGCACGCATCTGCATGTCGACCATGTCGGTTGGAATACGCGGCTGGAGAACGGTCGCTGGGCGCCGACCTTCCCGAAGGCTCGCTACGTCTTTGCCAGGCAGGAATTCGACCATTGGTCCGCGCAGAACGCGAAGGCGGAAATCCCGCCTTTCGCCGATAGCGTGCTACCGGTGGTGGAGGCGGGACGCCACGAGCTCGTCGGCAATGACCATCAGATCGGCGATCACGTCCGCATCCTGCCGACCCCCGGCCACACGCCGGGCCATATCGCCATCACGATGGGCCGCGGCAAGGACGACGCGGTGTTCTCCGGCGATCTCATGCACTCGCCGCTGCAGACGCTTTATCCGGAGCTGTCGATCAAGTTCGACGTCGATCCTGCCAGGGCGGCGACGACGCGCCGCGGCTTTCTCGAACGCTATTGTGACACGGATACGCTGTGCTGCACCGCGCATTTCCCCTCGCCGTCGGTCGGGAAGATCCGGCGCAAGGGCAGCGCGTTCGTGTGTGAGGCGGTGTAGCGGAACGCTGCAATCGTAAGACCGCCCATTCTTGTCGTCATGCCTGGGCTTGTCCCGGGCATCCACGTTCTTACAATTATCGACAACGAAGACCGTGGATGGCCGGGACAAGCCCGGCCCTGACGAGGAGATACCATGCCTGATCTTCTGCCAATCCCTCTCCCCGCCGGCATCCGCTCGCGCTACGTCGACGGCGTCAACGGCTTGCGCATGCATGTGCTCGAGGCCGGCTTCGAGACCAAGGGGCGGCGCTGTATTCTCTTGCTGCACGGTTTTCCGGAGCTGGCCTTCTCCTGGCGCAAGGTGATGCCGGCACTCGCCGCGGCCGGCTATCACGTGATCGCGCCGGACCAGCGCGGCTATGGCCGCACCACAGGATGGAGCGCGGACTATGACGGCGATCTGGCGCCGTTCTCGCTCCTCAACCTGGTGCGCGATGCGCTCGCCCTGGTGTCGGCGTTCGGCTACAGGCAGATCGATGTCGTCGGACATGATTTCGGCAGCCCGGTTGCGGCCTGGTGCGCGCTGATCAGGCCCGACGTGTTTCGCTCGGTGACGATGATGAGCGCGCCGTTCGGCGGACCGCCGCCGCTGCCATTCAACACGATCGACACACCGGCGAGGGCGCCGATCGAAGACCCCGTGCATCGCGAACTCGCCGCGCTGCCGCGTCCGCGCAAGCACTATCAATGGTACTATTCGACGCGTGAGGCGAACACCGACATGCACCACGCGCCGCAGGGCGTGCATGATTTCCTGCGCGCCTATTATCATCACAAGAGCGCCGACTGGACCGACAACAAGCCTTATCCGCTGGCGTCGTGGTCTGCGAGCGAGCTCGCGAAGCTGCCAACCTATTATGTGATGGATCTCAACGAGACCATGGCGGAGACGGTTGCGAAAGAAATGCCGCCTGCGGCCGCGATCGCCGCCAACCCATGGCTGCCGGACAGCGAGCTCGCCTATTATGCCGCCGAATATCGCCGCACCGGCTTCCAGGGCGGGCTGCAATGGTATCGCTACGGCACCTCGGGCGCGTTTAATAGCGAACTGCAACTATTCTCGGGACGCAGCATCGACGTGCCCTCCTGCTTCATCTCGGGCAAGCAGGATTGGGGCACTTACCAGCGTCCTGGCGTGTTCGAGGCGATGCAGACGCGCGCCTGCACGAAGATGCTCGGCTGCCATCTCGTCGATGGCGCCGGCCATTGGGTGCAGCAGGAGCAGCCCGCGGAAGTGAGCCGGCTGCTGCTGGACTTCCTCGCCCGGACCCGCAGCGCCTGATTTGACCCGGGAACCGCGGCACTCTATATAGTTTAGAATAGTTCTAAACAATATAAACAGGGCCGTCGTGAAGAATTTTGCCGATCTGACCGAGCGCGAAGTACTTGCGGTCGCGATCTCCTCTGAGGAGGAGGATAGCCGCATCTACATGACCTTCGCCGAGGATTTGAAGGAACGCTATCCGGACTCGGCCAAGCTGTTCGAGCAGATGGCCGAGGAAGAGCGCGGCCATCGCCACATGCTGCTGGAATTGTACGAGCAGCGCTTCGGCCCGCATCTGCCGCCGATCCGTCGTGAGGATGTCAAAGGCTTCCTGCGCCGCCGCCCAGTCTGGTTGACCAAGAACCTGTCGCTCGACGCCATCCGCAGGGAGGTCGAGACCATGGAGATGCAGGCGGAGCGCTTCTACGTGAAGGCCGCCGAACAGGCCCAGGACGTCGGCGTGCGCCGCCTGCTCGGCGATCTCGCCGAAGCCGAGAAAGGTCACGAGCAGACCGCCGCAAAGCTGACGGGCGAGATCCTGAGTACCGACGCACGTGCGGAGGAAGATCGCACCAACCGCCGCATGTTCGTGCTGCAATATGTGCAGCCGGGTCTCGCCGGCCTGATGGACGGCTCGGTCTCGACGCTGGCGCCGCTGTTTGCGGCCGCCTTCGCCACCCACCACAACTGGCAGACGTTTCTCGTCGGCCTTGCCGCCTCGATCGGCGCCGGCATCAGCATGGGCTTTGCGGAAGCACTGTCCGACGACGGCTCGCTGACCGGGCGCGGCTCGCCCTGGCTGCGCGGCGTCACCTGCGGCGCGATGACGACGCTCGGCGGGCTCGGCCACACCGCGCCCTATCTCGTGCCCGACAGTTGGGCCAACGCGTTCTGGATCGCGACGGGAATCGCCTGCGTCGTCGTGTTCTTCGAATTGTGGGCGATCGCCTTCATCCGCTCGCGCTATATGGACACCCCGTTCCTCCAGGCCGTGTTCCAGATCGTGCTCGGCGGCGCGATCGTTCTAGCGGTGGGAATCTTGATCGGGGCGGCGTAGCTGCCTCACCCACGGTGTCATCGCCCGGCTAGTACGCCGCGCCTGATATGGTGAGAGCGAGTTCTCCAACACGAGCCTCTGGAGTACTGGATCGCCCGGTCAAGCCGGGCGATGACCGCGAATCTTCGATTTCGTCCATTCCATCCCGCCCGCACATCAATTCCCCTCAAACAGCCGTTGCAGCATTCGGCCAAACTGCGCATCATCCTCCGACAATAAGAACGGGAGACGCGCCGTGGCCAAATCAGAATGGAGTTTCAAGAGCGCGGTCGAGCTGTCGGCCGCATTGAGCGCGAAGAAGATCTCCGCGGTCGAGCTCACTAGGGACGCGATCGACCGCGTCGAGCGGCACGACGGCAAGGTCAATGCGATCTGCGTCCGGGATTTCGACCGCGCGCTCGGTGCCGCGCGTGAGGCGGACGCCGCCTTAGGCCGCGGCGAGCGCAAGCCGCTGCTCGGCCTGCCCGTGACGGTGAAGGAATCCTTCAACGTCGCCGGTCTGCCGACGACCTGGGGTTGGACCCCGCAGAAGGATTTCAGGCCGGCGGAGGATGCGCTTTCGATCAGCCGGGTCAAGAACGCCGGCGGCGTCATTCTGGGCAAGACCAACGTTCCCGTGGGGTTGGGAGACTGGCAGAGCTACAACGACATCTACGGCACGACGAACAACCCGTATGATCTCGGCCGCACGCCCGGCGGCTCATCGGGCGGCTCGTCGGCAGCGCTTGCGGCCGGCTACGGACCGCTCTCGCTCGGATCCGACATTGGCGGCTCGTTGCGCGTTCCGGCGTTCCATTGCGGAGTCTATGCGCACAAGCCGACCTACAATCTCTGTCCCACGCGCGGCCATACGCCACCACCGTTTCCGGCGATCCCGATGGAACGCGATATGGCGGTCATCGGTCCGATGGCCCGCAGCGCAGCCGATCTGACGCTGCTGCTGGACGTGATGGCCGGCCCCGATCCGCTCGACCTCGGCATCGGATACAAGCTCGCGCTGCCGGAGGCACGCCACGCCGGACTGAAGGATTTCCGCCTGCTGGTGATCGACAGCCATCCGCTGCTGCCCGCGAATGCCGACGTTCGCGGCGCGATCGAGCAGCTGGCCGGACGATTGACGAGCGCCGGCGCGCACGTCGCGCGCGAAAGCCCCCTGTTTCCGGACTTCCGCGAGGCCTCGCGCCTCTACATGCGCATGCTGATGAGCTTTCTCGGCGCGTTCTTTCCGCCCGACATTCTCGCCGGCGCACGCGCCGGCGCGGCGCAGCTCTCACCCGACGACACGAGCCTTGCGGCCGAGCGGCTGCGCGGCATGACCTCTAGCCATCAGGCCTGGGTGTTCGACGAGGGCGCCCGCGCGGGCTTACGCGCGCAATGGCGGCAATTGTTCAGGACGTTCGATGCGATGATCTGCCCGATCATGCCGACGCCGGCCTATCCGCACGATCATTCGCCGGAGCAGGAGAAGCGGCGGATCAATATCGACGGCAAGGATCACGTCTATCCGGACCAGCTTGCCTGGCCCGGGATCGCCACGCTGACGGGACTGCCGGCCACGGCCGTTCCACTCGGCCTGTCGAAGGACGGCCTGCCGGTCGGCGTCCAGATCATCGGCCCGTTTCTCGAAGACCGCACGCCGCTGAAACTCGCCGAGCTGATCGAGCGCGAATTCGGCGGATTCTTGCCGCCGCCATCATTCGATGATTGACGTTCTCGTCGTTGCGAGGAGCAGGACAATGTCGAGATTCCGGGTTCGCGCGTCGCGCGCCCCGGAATGACAGAGAGCGAAACGCAATGAGCAACGACCTCGAACAGCTCACCGCACTCAACCGCGACTACGTCGCCTCCGTGCAGAATCGCGACGTCAAACGCTTCGATGAGATCCTCGCGCCCGGGGTAGCTTTCCTGCTCCTAATCATTTCCGATGATCGCCAGTTCACCTAAAGCATTCGCTAACCAAACAATACTTTCTCGAGCCTTCAGACGATTGCGCAACCGATATTTACAGAACTCGAAATGAATACTCGTATAGGTAGACAAGATATGACACTCCAACGTCTTGTCTTGCCATGGATCGAAGCTCTGAGCGCCTCTGTGTTCCAGAGGGCAGCAAGAACCAACCACGTTCTGAATACCGATATCCATCTCCTCCCGATTGCGCGGACCCCACCTGTGATCATCGATGGTCGCGCACAAGTTCTGCAAAGAGCGATGGCGCAACAAACATCACCATCGAGGTCGGTACGCCGCGCGAGTTCGACCGCAGCATCCATCCAGACGAGGTGTTGCGCACCAAGCCGCTGGCGATCGCCCTCGCGCTGGTATGCGGGCTCATTGGCCTTGTGCTCAGGTACCTTGTCCGGGAATACGCCAACAGCGACGCCTTTCAGTTCCTGATCCCGTGGTATGCTTTTGCTCGGGATCACGGTCTTGGCGGGCTGGCCGAGGCTTTCACCAACTACACGCCGTTCTACAGCTACCTCCTGCTGATCGCGGCCCCTTTTGATTGGCTCGGCCAGCCACTTTCCCTCGTGAAGACGATCTCGGCCATATTCGAGCTCGGCTGCGCGACCGTCGTGGCCCAGATGGTCTGGCGATCTACAAAGGTGCCGTTGCGCGCGTCCCTCGCCTTCTGCGCGATATGGCTTGCGCCGACGGTGCTCTTCAACGGCCCAATGTGGGGGCAGGCCGACTCGATCTGGACCTTCTTCGTGCTGGTTTCCGTGGCGACGTTCATGCGGAACCGAAACGGCGTTTTACCATTCGCAGCGGCCTGCTCGGTGAAAGCCCAAGGCGTCTTCCTGGGGCCGTTCGTGCTGGGCATGCTTCTGCGCCGCAAGATTCACCCGGCATGGCTTGCCGCCATTCCGGGAGTCTATGCGATCCTCGCCATTCCGGTCCTCGTTGCGGGCCGATCTCTGGTCTCCGTGCTCGGCATCTATCTCGGCCAGGCCAACACATATCATCAGCTGAACATGAATGCAGCGAACGCCTGGGTTTTAGCGGGTGGAACGCCGTACTCCGCCGGAGTTGCCATTGGCCTCGTGCTCGCGACAGCGAGCGGGCTCGCCCTATCGATCTTCATCGCACAGTCCAAGCGGACGGGGCCCGAGTTCATTCTGCTCGTCGCGTGCGCATCGCTCATCCTCATGCCGTACTTGCTCCCGAAGATGCACGAGCGCTATTTCTATGGGTTCGAACTTGCGTCCATTGGCCTGGCCTGCATCAATCTACGCTATCTGCCGTTCGCGGTGATTGCCCAAGTCGACGGCGTGCTGTCCTATCTCGCTTTTGATCGCGGGATCACCATGGGTCTGCTGCCGGCGGCGCTCTGCAACACCGCTCTCGTGTTCTACCTCGTGCTCGATCTCCGTCACGGCGAAAGTGCATCTCGCCAACCGAGCCTGGCCTGGCTTGGCTTCATCGCGTCGATGACGGGATTGTTCTCCTACCTGCTGTTCGCAGGTGAAAGCTTGAACGTATCCCCTGCCTATTTGCTCGCCGCAAGTCTCTCCGCGGCCATGACGCTGCTGCTCCTGAAGGAGTCGCGTCGCGTCTCAGCCGACGGCGCGACCTCGTCGCGTTGAGCTTGATTTTCGGAGCAAGGCGCGCGTCTCGGGCGGGACCGTTCAAGAATCCCAGCTCCTCGAGCAGAATGCCGGGCATGTACCTGACCGGGCGACGCCAGCATCAGCTGTGCTAGCTGTCGAACACGATCACGCTACGCAAGGTCTTGCCGGCCTTCATGTTGGCAAAGCCTTCGTTGATCTCGTTGAGCTTCAATTTCGCCGAGATCCAGTCCTCCAGGTGCAGCCGGCCGCGCAAATAGAAATCGACCAGGCGCGGCATGTCGACGCGAAAATGGTTCGAGCCCATCGACGAGCCCTGGATCCTGCGCTCGCGCAGGAAATCGAAGCCGTGTAGCTCGATCTTCTGACCGAACGGGATCATACCGACGATGGTGGCGGTGCCGCCGGAGGCGAGCATGGCGAAGGCCTGCTCGGCGGTCTCCTTGCGGCCGAGCACTTCGAAGGAATGATGCACGCCGCCATTGGTGAGATCGCGCACTTGCTTCACGACGTCGCCGTCGGCGGGGTTGATGATATCGGTCGCGCCCAGCTTGGTGGCGAGATGGAGTTTTGCGGGATTGGTGTCGATCGCGATGATGCGGCCGGCGCCGGCGATCTGCGCGCCGTTGATCGCGGCCATGCCGACGCCGCCGCAGCCGATCACGGCGACAGTCTCGCCCGCAGTCACCTTCGCCGTGTTCACCACCGCGCCGTAGCCCGTGATGACGCCGCAGCCGATCAGGGCGGCGAGATCGAGCGGCATTTCTCTGCGGATTTTGACGATGGCGTTCTCGTGCACCAGCATCTGCTCGGCAAAGGAGGATAGATTGAGGAACTGGTGCAGCTTTTCGGGCTTCGACCATTGCATTCGGTTGGAAACGCCGGGCAGCATCTTCACCGTTGTGTCGGTGCAGAGCACCGTGCGGCCGGTGGTGCAATTGTCGCAGGTGCCGCAGAACACCGACAGGCAGGTGACGACGTGGTCGCCCGGCTTGACGTAAGTGACATCGGACCCGACTTGCTCGACCACGCCGGCGGATTCGTGCCCGAGCACCGCGGGCAGCGGATGCGGATAGAGGCCTTCCATGAAGTGCAGATCGGAATGGCAGAGACCGGCGACCGCCGTGCGGATCAGCACCTCGCGCGGGCCGGGCTTGGGCAGGCTGACATCCTCGATGACGAGCGGCTGGTTGACTTCATAGAGGACGGCGGCCTTCATCGAGCACTCCCTATCGCTTTTCTTTGGTTGGATGGCGAGCAGCCTACGCTGTCAGAACCAGTTCGCCAACCTCGCTCATGCCGGCATCGCGATCCCCAAGCAGCAGCTCCGCAATCCTCGCCTGCGCGGCATTTTCCGTCAGCCGGAACGGATCGCTCGGCAATACGCGATGGTCGACCACGAGACGCGACAACAGCAGCCGGCGTGCATCGCCGCGCATGTCGTGGATGCGGTGCGCTTCCCAGGCGAGCGCCACCGCGCTGGCGACATGATAGAGCAGGCTTGTCGCACGGCGCGCATCGGCCTCGTTCTCGGATTTCCCCGCGACCTCGCGCGCGAACCCCACGGCGCGGTCAACGAGACCGCGCAGCGTGTCGCGCCAGGCCTGCGGCACGGACGCGCTGTCATCGAGCCGCGCATGTAGATCGGCTGATAGTGCGGATTCCGCACCATGGCGGCCGACCGCGCGCCGCAGCGCATCGATGGCAACGATGTTGCCGGTGCCTTCCCAGACCGAGCCGAGATGCGCATCGCGCAAGAGCCGCGCGGTGGCGAATTCCTCGATATAGCCGATGCCGCCACGCATCTCGAGCGCGTCGCCGCAGACCTTTCGGGCATCGCGGGTGGCGCGGAATTTCAAAGTTGGGGTGAGGATGCGCAGCAACGCCGCTGCGTCCTGGCTACCGGCTTCGGCGCGATCGAGCGCTTCCGCCGTGAGAAAGCTCATCGACAGCGCCTGCTCGACCGGCAGCATGATCTTCAGCATCTGCCGGCGGCCGAGCGGCAGGTCGATGATGCGGCTGCCGAACACGACGCGGTTCTTCGCCACCGTCATGGCGTCATGATAGGCGCGGCGCATCAGCGCGGTGGATTTGACGCCGTTGGAAAGCCGCGAGGAGTTCACCATCTCGGCCATCTGCACGAAGCCGCGGTCGAGCTTGCCGACCGCATAGGCGATCGCGCCTTCCAGCTTGATCTCGCCCGAGGCCATCGAGCGCGTGCCGAGCTTGTCCTTCAAACGCACGATCCGGTAGTGGTTCTGCGAGCCGTCGTCGAGGAAGCGCGGCATCAGGAACAGGCCGACACCGCGCGTGCCGGGGCCGGCGCCTTCGGGGCGCGCCAAGAGCATCACGACCTTGGCGTCGGCATTCGAGCAGAACCATTTTTCGCCGTAGAGCCGCCAATGGTCGCCGTCCTGCACCGCGCGCGTGGTCAGCGTGCCGACGTCGGAGCCGCCCTCTTTCTCGGTCATGAACTGGCCTCCTTGCGTCAGCTTGCTCATGTCGATCGAGGTCAGGCCGTCAAGATATTTCGCCTTCAGCGCCTCGCTACCGAAATTTGCGAGCAGCTTGGCGCAGCCGTCGGTGACGTTGATCGGGCAGCCCATGCCGAATTCGGCTTGGTTGAACAGGAAGGTGAAGGCGTGCTTGGCCACCACAGGATATTTGTCCGGCCAGCCCATGATGCCCTTGCGGATCGAGAGCGCATGAATGCCGAACTCGCCGAACGCGGCGTTCTCCAATTCACGATAGGCCGGATGATACTCGATCGACTGCACGTCGCGACCGAACTTGTCGCGCTGGTGCAGCACCGGCGTATGCCGGTCGGCAAGCCGGGCGCATTCGTCGAGCCGGCCGCCGGCAAGCTCGCCGAGCCGGTCGAGATGCGGCTCGATGTGGCGAAACAGCCTTTCAGGCAGATGGATGCGCAAGAGATCCGTCAGCGCGGGATCGGCGCGGTAGAAGTTCATGCCAGTGGTATCGGGCGCCAGCAGGCCGCCGGATGGCTCGGCCGCGACGTTGTTCGGCTGTGCTGTGGCCGGCTTGTGCATGATCGTCCTCTTCGTTTCAGCCTTGCGGACATTCTGCGCTGATTTGGCGCTTGCCGCTTGGAATGATGTCGATCATGCTCCAGCCGCGGAGAGCGATAAAGCCGCAAATTGTCAGGGAGGCATGATCGCAATGATGGAGCAATTCGCTCTGCGGAATTGTGATCGCGCCGGCTGGTTGTTCGCGCGACCCATGCATAGATCAACGGCTCCCAGCCCTGAGAGATCACGCCATGGAACATCCGAAATACAAGATCGCCCTCATCGTCGGCGCCGGCGAAGGCCTGAGCGCGTCGCTGGCGCGGCTGTTGGCCGCCCAGAATATTCGCGTTGCGCTGGCCGCACGAAAAATCGAGAAGCTTGGCGCGCTCTGCAGCGAGACCGGCGCGAAAGCCTATGCCTGCAACGCTGCGGAGCCGGAGGAGGTCGAGCGGCTGTTCGGCCTGGTCGAGCGCGAGATCGGCACGCCCGATCTCGTGGTCTACAATGCCAGCGGCCGCACGCGCGGGCCGTTCGTCGAGCTCGTCCCAGTCGATGTCGCCAATGCGATCGCGGTCAGCGCCTATGGCGGTTTTCTGGTGGCGCAACAGGCCGCAAAACGCATGCTACCGAACAAGCACGGCGCGATCCTGTTCACCGGCGCCTCGGCCAGCGTCAAGGGCTATGCGCAGTCGGCCTCCTTCGCGATGGGTAAGTTCGCGTTGCGAGGCCTCGCCCAGAGCCTGGCGCGCGAGCTGTCGCCGCAGGGCATTCATGTCGCGCATTTTGTCATCGACGGCGGCATCCGTAGCGCGGCGCGCACGGAAGCCGCGGACAAGCCGGATTCGATGCTCGATCCCGATGCAATCGCGCAGAGCTATTGGAGCGTGCTGCAGCAACCGCGCAGCGCCTGGAGCTGGGAGCTCGAGCTGCGGCCCTGGGTGGAGACGTTTTGAAGCGAGCGGCCGTAGGGTGGGTTAGCCGAAGGCGTAATCCACCTCTTTATTCACCGCGTGTCCGAGAGGCGGTGGGTTATGCCGAGCAGATGCGCTTCGCGCATCCGCAGGGCTGACCCACCCTACGAGAGCGATACAAGAACAGGGAGGTGACATGACCACCGAAACCAAAATCGACACCGGCACCAACGAGCTCCTCTGCGTGATCCGCGACCGCGTCGCTGTCATCACGCTGAACCGGCCGGAGGCGCGCAATTCGCTATCGGACGCGCTGACGCCGGCGCTGCGCACGATGATCCGGACCTGTGGCGAGGATCGCGACGTCGGCGCATTGCTGCTTACCGGCGCAGGCGACGCCTTCTGCGCCGGCGGCAACGTCAAGGGCATGGGTGCGCATCGCGACCCCAAGAAGCTGGACATGTCGCTCGAGGAGCGGATCGCCGATCTGCAGGAGCGGCAGCGGCTGCTCACCGGCGCACTGGTGTCGGTACGCAAGCCGACCATCGCCGCCCTGCCCGGCCCCGCGGTCGGCGCCGGGCTCGCCATCGCCATGGCCTGCGACATCCGCATCGCCGCGCAATCCGCCTTCGTTGCGACCGGCTATGCCCGCATCGCGCTCTCTGGCGATTACGGCATCGCCTGGCTGCTCACGCGGCTGGTCGGCACCGCGCGGGCGCGCGAATTGATGTTCACCGGCGACCGCGTCGATGCGGCGCGCTGCGAGGCGATCGGCCTCGTCAACCGCGTCGTGCCCGACGACAAATTGCAGACTGAGGCTTTCGCGCTGGCCAAATCGCTCGCCGAAGGCCCGCGCCTGGCCCTGCGCTACATGAAGGACAATCTCGACGAGGCCGTGCTGTTCGACTTCGAGACCGCGCGCGACCACGAGGCCGAGCGGCTGGTCCGCCTGACCACGACCGCCGATCACAAGGAGGCGGTGCAGGCGTTCATCGAGAAGCGGAAAGCGGTGTTCACGGGGAAGTAGGCGGCATCCGAAATCTATCAACCGTCACCCTGAGGCGACCGCTTCTTCAGCGGCCCTCGAAGGGCGACGGTCCGACTGTTGCTGTGGGAACTGCTTGGAAACAGCGGAGCCGTTCATCCTTCGAGGCTCGTTCTGCGAAAGGGCGCAGAACGAGCGCCTCAGGATGACGGATTAGGAGATCAAAAAAAAGCCCGGCTGGTCTTCACCACGCCGGGCTCTCAGTCGTGTCAGGCCGAGGCTGAGGGGCGTTCGGCCTGACGGGAAAGGGCGGCGAGACGCCAGCTCGCGCAGGGAATCTCTTTCGGCGCGATCGTGATCTCCTTGTCGAAGCGCACCAGCTTCCAGTCGTCGGGGTGATTGACGAACCTGAAGCCCGATTTGCGGGCGAGCGAGACCATGGTCTCGTTGGAGCGCAGCGTCTCGCCGAACATGTGCTCGGCGCCGAGCGCGACGGCGCGGCATTCGAGATTCTTCATCAGTGCGGTGGCGATGCCGTGGCCCTGCCAGCGGTCGCCGACCGAGAGGCCGAATTCGAGCATCGCGGTTTCGGCGTGCAGCGCGTAGCGCGCCTCGGCGACGATGGTCTCGAAGCCGTCGACCATCATGGTCGCAACGATCGTGAAGCGCTCGCGATCGCCGATCTGGAGAAAATCGTGCAGCAACCCGTTCGGCAGCTCGCTGATGGCCCCGAAGAAGCGGTTGTAGCGGGAGCGGGTCGAGAGCGAACGGAAATAGTGCTGGAGCTCGTCGGTGTCGCGCGGCTCGACAAAGCGCACGTTGAGCGCCGTGCCATATCGGGTGCGCAGCGTGTCGGAATATTGCTTCAGGTCTTCCAGGCGGAGAGTGCTCATGACACATGCCCAAAAAGAAAAGGGTCCGCCGGCGCCCCTGTGTTCAGGCGGCGCCGGCCTGGCGGCCAATCAGGCCCGCCAGAAGGGTTTGTCGGCCTCAAAGGCGATGTCGCTCCAGGACAGTCCGACGTCCTGGAGGTCACGCGCGGTCCATTGGGTGAGCTCGCGCCTGGTGCGATAGCGCTCGTGCCACAGATGAAGGGTCTCACTGACCTGCTGGATCAGGCCTGGCACATGATGATTTGTCATCGAGTTGTGGGTCAAGGTAGACATCTTCAGCTCCTAGAGCTAGCTTGGTAGCTAATATCTGCCCTATATTGCACTGCGACAAACGACAATTTGTACTCTTTCGCATGAAATAACGTCATGCATCCTGCTGCCAAATGACTGCCAGACTGCCGTCCCTGAACGGATTGCGGGCGTTTGAGGCCGCCGCACGCCATCTCAGCTTCACGCTGGCGGCCGCCGAGCTGAACGTGACGCAGACTGCGATCAGCCATCAAATCCGAAGGCTCGAGGAGGAGCTCGGCATCCGCCTGTTCATCCGGCAGAACCGCGCGCTCGCCCTGACACCGGAAGCGCGCGACTATTTGCCGGGCGTCCGTGCCGCCTTCAACGACCTCCGGCTTGCGACCGACCGGTTGCTGCGCAAGGACGACGACAAGGTGCTGACGGTGTCGACGCTGGCCTCGCTCGCGGCAAAATGGCTGCTGCCGCGCCTGACGGATTTCCAGGAGCAGCATCCCGGCTTCGACGTGCGCATCACCACCTCGACCAGCCTCGTCGACTTCCAGCGTGACAATGTCGATGCCGCGATCCGCTACGGCCGCGGCCAGTGGCCGGGCCTGCGTGCCGATTGGCTGATGGCGGATGAGCTGTTTCCGGTGTGCAGTCCTTCGCTGCTTCGCGGCGACAAGCCGCTGCGCCGGCCAGAAGATCTGCGTAACCACGCATTGCTGCACACCTCGAACACCAACAGCGACGACTGGCGGCTATGGCTGACCGCAGCGGGCCTGCCGGCCGACATCGCGAGGCACCCCGGCATCACCTTCGACATGATCTTCATGACCATCCAGGCCGCAATCGACGGCATTGGCGTCGCGATGGGACGGACCTCCTATGTCCGGGATGACATTGCCAAGGGCCGGCTGTTGGTTCCCTTCAGGATTGCGCTGCCGACCGATGCCGGGTTCTACCTGGTCGCGCCGGAAGGCCGCCGGGAGGCGCCCAAGCTGACCGCGTTCCGCCAATGGCTGATTGCTGCAACGCAAAATAAGGCCTGAAAAATCAGCAGCTTCCTCCGCAAAACGGATTGACTCGCCAGGTCTTGCGCGGGAAGGGGTAGGGCAGATTGTCGCAGTCTGTCGCCTTACCGTGAGATGATTTCCCGGTCCGGCCACCCCTTTCCCAGGAGAGCAAACGCCATGGCTGGACCAGCCACCTCGACCAATCCGCCCGCGATCAAGTCGCGCATCGGCGCCATCCTGCGCGCAACGAGCGGCAATTTCCTCGAGCAGTTCGACTTCTTCCTGTTCGGCTTCTATGCCGCCGCGATCGGCAAGGCGTTCTTCCCCTCCACCAACGAGACGGCGTCCCTGCTCAACACTTTCGGCGTGTTCTGGCTGGGTGCCTTGATGCGGCCGGTCGGTGCGATCGTGCTCGGGGCCTATATCGACCGGATCGGCCGTCGCCAGGGCCTGATCGTCACGCTCGGCATCATGGCCATCGGCACCGTCGTGATCGCGTTCTGCCCGAGCTATGCGACCATCGGCATCGCAGCGCCAGTCATCGTGCTGATCGGCCGCCTGTTGCAGGGCTTCTCCGCCGGCGTCGAGCTCGGCGGCGTATCGGTATATCTCGCCGAGATCTCCACGCCCGGCAATCGCGGCTTCTACACCTCGTTCCAGTCGTCGAGCCAGCAGGTCGCGATCTTCGTGGCCTCGATCCTCGGCTATCTCCTCTCCGAGGTGATGCCGGCCGACACCGTCGCCGCCTGGGGCTGGCGCATTCCCTTCTTCGTCGGCTGCCTGATCATTCCCCTGATCTTTGTCCTGCGGCGGACGCTGGAGGAGACGCCGGCCTTCCTCGCCATGAAGAAGCACCCGACCGCGAGCGAGGTATTCGCCTCCGCGCTCGCCAACTGGCGCATCGTCATCCTCGGCATGATGATCGCGATCCTGACCACGACGACGTTCTACTTCGTCACTGTGTACACGCCGACCTTCGGCAAGACCGTGCTGAAGCTGTCGACGCAGGACGCACTGCTGGTCACGCTGCTCGTCGCCGTCACCAACTTCTTCTGGAATCCGGTCGGCGGCGCGCTCTCCGACCGCATCGGCCGCAAGCCGGTGCTGATCGTGATCGCCTGCCTGTCGCTGGCGACCGCCTACCCGGCGCTGCACTGGCTGGTGGCGGCGCCGACCTTCGGCAAGCTGCTCGCGGTCGAGATGATGTTCTCGTTCTATTTCGGCGTCTACAGCGGCACCATGTTGGGTGCGCTGGTCGAGATCGTGCCGGCGCATGTGCGCACGACCTGCTTCTCGCTCGCCTTTGCGCTCGCCGCCGCCCTGTTCGGCACCTTCACGCCGTTCGCCTCGACCTGGTTGATCGAGCGCACCGGCGACAAGGCCTCACCCGGCTTCTGGCTGATGTTCGCCGCGCTGCTCGGCATCATCGCGGCGTCGACGGTGTATCGCGGCGGAGGCAAGGCGGTGCCGACTTATGATGCGGTGGCGGAGCCGGCTGCGGGGCATTAGCTGGATGTCGTTCCGGGGCGCCTCGCAGAAGCGAGCCCGGAATCCATTTCTCCCAACATTCCTATTGCACGATTGATTCCGGGCTCGGTCCTTCGAACCGCCCCGGAATGACAGGGGAGGCTACAGCTCCACCACCACGTAGTCGCTCTCGACGCTCACCGGAATCGTCTCGGCGACATACGGCCCCTTCACCACGCTGGCGCCCGGCTCGATATGCGCCGGATAGGCCTTCACGCGGAAACGGCGGGGATCGCAATAGGACTGGCCGGTGCGGATGTCGAACTCCCAGCCGTGCCAGGGGCAGCGGATGATCTCCCCTTGCTTGGTGTATTCGATCTCACCGGGGTCCTTTGACTGCGCGAGCCCGATCAGCGGGCCCTCGCACAGCGCCGCGCCCTGATGCGGGCAACGGTTCATCAGGCCGAAATATTCGCCCTTGATGTTGAAGACCGCGATCGGCCGTCCGTCGATCTCGAGGAATTTTCGCGTGCCCGGCGGAAGCTCCTCGACCGCGGCAATCACATGACGCGCCATCAAGCTATTCCATAGAGCTTGCGCGCATTGCCGAGGTAAAACGCCTCGCGATTGGCCTCGCTGACGCCGGCCGGCAAGACGCGGGACGGCTCGTCATAGTCCCAATGCGGATAGTCGGTGGCGAACAGGAGCCGGTCCCAGCCGATCCAGTTGATGACGTCGAACAGATCCTCGCGTCGCTCCGGATCCTCCATCGGCTGCGTCGTCCACCACACCTGCTCGCGGATATATTCCGACGGCGGCCGCTTCACATGCGGTACCTCGCTGCGCAGCCGTTGCCAGACCTTGTCGAGCCGCCAAGCCAGCGACGGCGCCCAGCCGAAGCCGGCCTCGATCATCACCATCTTCAATTTCGGGAAGCGCTCGAACACGCCTTCGAGCACGAGGCTCGCCAGCGCCGATTGCTGGCACTGCGAATGTCCGACCATCTCCTCGATGTAGTAGCTCGGCCAGCCCGACGGCGTGATCGGGTTGCCGCCGAAGCCGAAGGCATGGACGCCGACCGGAAGGCCGGCTTCTTCCGCGGCCTGGTAGATCGGCCAATAGCGGCGCTGGCCGAGCGGCTCGACATTGCGGCTGAGCAGCAGCACCTGCACGAAGTTCTTGTCGCCGGCGCGCTCGCGGATCTCGGCGGCGGCCGACAGGCCGTCCTCATTGCCGACGACGATCGAGGCCTTCAGGCGCTTGTCCTTGCTGGTCCATTTGTCGATCTGCCAGTCGTTGATCGCCGAGCACAAAGCCGCGGAGAGCTCGTGATTGCGGATGCCCTGCCCGGTGCCCAGCGGATTGAGCACGCCCAATTGCACGTTGTTGGGATCGAGCAGCTGCTTCTGCATGAACGACAGCGAGGAGCCTTGCGGCCCGCCCTCCGGCGGATAGGCATCGCGGCGCGAAGCGTTGGGCTGCGCCTTAGGGTAAGGCGGACCTTCCATCATGCCCTGATAGGCATGGACGCCGTAGACTTCGAGATGATGCTGCCAGCGTTTGGCGAGGTAGGGATAGAGCTCAGTGCGGGTGGCGCGCGCCGGATGGATGTCGCAGTCCGCGATCGCGGTTTTGACGGTCAGTGGGGAAGCGGCTTCTTGGTTCTCGCGGAACTGGATATTCATCGCCTTGCCTCCTCTGGCAGCGGCTTACGTCAGGCGGGGATAGGTTGCATGCGGATTGTCGATCATGATCTTGCGCACGAGATCGGGGGACAGACCTTCGGGCAGCGCGTCCGGGCCATCGAACTGCCAGTGCGGATAGTCCGTGGAGAATAGGACCAATTCGTCAGACTGCATATGCTCAAACAGGCGATTTAATGTCGCCTCATCTGGCGGTGCATCAAATGGCTGTAACGAGAAGCGGATGTTGCTGCGCACAATGTCCAGCGGCGCACGATCGACCCACGGCGTTTCCATCCGCGCCCCGCGCCAGAACTTGTGCAGCCGCCAGAGATAGGGCGAGATCCAGGAGACGCCCGACTCCAGCATCACCATTTTCAGGCGCGGATATTTGACGAACACGCCCTCGACGATCAGGCTGGTAAGCTGCGTCTGGAACGCTTGGGCCTGACCGACATAATCCTCGATGTGATAGGAACCCCACCCCACGGCGGTCGGCGGATTGTGATAGGCGGAACCCGCGTGGATTCCGACGGGTAGTTCCAGCCGTTCCGCGGCTTCGTAGATCGGCCACAGCGCGCGCTTGCCCAGCGGCGTGTCACCCATGACCAGCATCAGCACCTGAACGAAGCGCTCGTCCTGCGCACAGCGCTCGATCTCAGCGACGGCCTTCTCGACGCTTTGGGTGGGAATCACGATCGAGCCGCGCAGCCGCGGATCGCGATCGAGCCATTCCTTCACGAGCCAGTCGTTCAGCCCACGGCAGAAGGCCGCCTGCATGTCCTCGGAGAACACCATCTGCACGCCGTAGAGCGGATTGCAGATGGCATGCTTGAGCTGGAAGGGATCGAGCACATGACGCTGCATGGCCTCCAGACTCTCGCCGGGTTTTCCCGTTTCGGGGCGCCAGTCCGGGCGGGCGGTGATCGGCGAATTTTGAGGATAGGATTGCGAGACGAGGTCGACCATGCCGCGCGTCGTCACCTGATCGCGCCAATAATCGTTCAGGTAGGGCAGCAGGCTGGTCAGATGCGGCACGGCCGGATGCACATCGCAATCGATGCCACCGGCGATCAGGGACGCCATGACGTCTCCCTTGTCACGTTTCCTCGCATGTCTTTTCTCGTACCATCATTCAAGCAGGCCTGCCCGGCGCCCGCAACTCGGCCAGGGCTTCTGGCATATGCTAGGAAGGCGCAGCTCGGTTGCGGGAAATGGGAGGTTCAGGGAATGAAAGAGCTCGTCGGCATTGCGGAACAGGTCGCCGCTAAACTGATCGCGCGCAAGTAGACCATTGCAGTGGCGGAGTCCTCCGCCGGCGGCCTGATCGCCGCCAGCCTGCTCGCAGTGCCCGGCGCGTCCGCCTATTTCCTCGGCGGCGCGGTGGTCTATACCCGCGATGCCAGGCGCCTGTTGATGGATATTTCGGACGAAGGAATGAAGGGCTTTCGCTCCTCCTCGGAGCCCTACGCGCAACTGCTGGCCGAGCAGATGCGAACGCGCTTCAACAGCGACTGGGGCCTGTCCGAGACCGGCGCTGCCGGCCCCACCGGCAACCGTTACGGCGATGCCGCCGGCCATAACTGCATGGCGGTGGCGGGGCCTGCGTCAGAGGTGATGACGCTGGAGACGGGCAACAATGACCGGCTCGGCAACATGCAAGTGTTCGCGGCGGAGGCGATGAGGCTGCTGCTGAGGAAGCTGGAAGGGTGAGCGGCTACTGCTGTGAGTGTGTCGGATAGTCTCGCCACCAACACCACTGTCATCGCCCGGCTCGACCGGGCGATCCAGTACTCCGAGGCAGTTGTAATCGAGTCGATCGGCCGCGGCGTACTGGATGCCCCGGTCAAGCCGGGGCATGACAGCGGAGATCGAGCCGCAACAGCGGAGTATGTGAGCCTACCGCCCCAAATGCCGCATGAAAATCCGCACCACGTAGCCCGGCACCCGCGGCGCCTCGTCATAAATCTCCGACGCGATCCGCTCGATCGTCTCGCGCAGCGACAGGAACTGCGCCTGCCGCGCGCTGCTTTCGGTGCCCTGCATGCCCGCGAGCTCGTCCATCGCGGCGTCGCTGATCTGGCACTGCACGACCTCGCCCTCGTTCAGCATGGTGAAGCGAAAGGCCAGCCGTTCGAGGTCATGGCCGATGATCCTGTCGCGCGTCAGCGGCATCCAATTGTCCCGTTCCCCCCGAACGGGACAATGCTGAAAATCTGACGCCTTGTCACTATCCGCGCAAGGACATGGGTTCGTCCGAAGCCCGACAGCAGCGCGGCTCGATGAACCGGCTGCTCCTCAGCTTCAGTAGACGAGCGCCGTGCCAGTCGGCTTGTCGAGTGCCGCGGCCAGCGATCGATATTCCTCGCAATTCGTCCCGCAAATGGCTGCAATGCGGCCGAGGTGATAGAGCGCCTGCTCGCGATTGCCCCGCTCGAGCTGCCACAGCCCGTAATATTGCCACGTCAGCACGTGGTTCGGATCTGCCTTCAATGCGCGCTCATACCAGACCTGCGATTGCTCGTAGTCGCCGAGCTTGCGATAGGAGTAACCGATGAGGTTGGCGACGTTCGGATGGTCGTCATGGCCGAGCGACTTCAATTGCGCGATCGCCGCCGCATAGTCGTTGCGCCCGTAGATGGTGTCATAGGCCATGCGATAGCCGGCCGCGAATGTGGGATCGTCGATACTGGACTGGTTGTTCGGCTTCTTGCCCTTCTGGGTTGCCTTGGCGCCCGGGCGCTTCGGATAGGTCGGTTGCGGCTTCTGGTCTGAATAGGCTCCGGCGTAGGGATCCGTGGAGCTGACGCCGCCCCCGCCTCCGCCACCGCCGCCTCCGCCCGCTGCAAATGCCGGCGAGCTCAACAGGGCTGCCGCGAACGTACCCAACGCGACCAGTCTGATCATCGCTGCGATCATGTCTGTCTCCTGTACTGTTTCAAGCGGCCCCGGACGAATTGATAACCCTGCCTTGGCGGCAATATTCCGGGGCGCTGCGCTCACGGAGACGTCAGCGTTCGTACGGCAGTTCCGGTGTCCTTTACTGGAAGGCCACCTCGGCGAAACTGCGGAGCTTGCGCGAATGTAGCCGCTCCGATTCCTGCTGCTTGAGCCGCTCCAGCGCCTTCAGGCCGATCTCGAGGTGTTGGCCGACGCGGCGGTGGTAGAACTCGCTGGCCATGCCGGCAAGCTTGATCTCGCCGTGCAGCGGCTTGTCGGACACGCACAGCAGCGTGCCGTAGGGCACGCGGAAGCGGTAGCCGTTGGCGGCGATCGCGGCCGATTCCATGTCGAGTGCCACGGCACGCGACTGCGACAGGCGGCGGATCACCTCAGGTCCGGAGATCTCCCAATTGCGGTTATCGACGCTCGCCACCGTTCCGGTGCGCATCAGGCGCTTGAGCTCGAAACCTTCCAGACCGGTGACGTCCTCGACGGCCTCCTCGAGCGCGACCTGCATCTCGGCCAGCGCCGGGATCGGGACCCAGAGCGGCAGCTCGCGGTCGAGCACATGATCCTCGCGCACATAGCCGTGCGCGAGCACGTAGTCGCCGAGCCGCTGCGTGTTGCGCAGGCCTGCGCAATGGCCGAGCATCAGCCAGGCATGCGGGCGCAGCACGGCGACGTGGTCGGTGACGTTGCGCGCGTTGGACGGGCCGGTGCCGATGTTGATCAGGCTGATGCCGCGATAGCCCGATACGACCAGATGGAAGGCCGGCATCTGCGGCGCACGAGACGGCGCGGTGCCGCTGATCGCGCCGCCGCTCTGCGTGATGACGTTGCCTGGCGCGACAAAGGCATCGAGGCCGGCCTCACCCGACTGAAGCCGCTGCTGACAGGCTTGCGCGAATGCATCGACGTAGAACTGGTAGTTGGTAAAGATCACGAAGTTCTGGAAATATTCGGGATCGGTGCCGGTGTAGTGATAGAGCCGGCGCAGCGAGTAATCGACGCGGGCGGCGCGGAACAGCGACAGTGGCTCGGGCGCACCGGGTCGGAGCTCAAACGTGCCGTCGGCGATGGAATCGTCCATGGTGGCGAGATCAGGCACGTCGAACGCATCGCGCAGCGATCGCGCGACGGACGAATTCTCGCTGGTGGTGATGGCGGCCTCGATATTGATGTCGCGGCGATAGGCGAAATGGATCGGGATCGGCTCGGCCGATTCGCCGATCTCGACGGGCACGCCGTGATTCTGGATCAGCAATCCGATCTGCTCGACGAGATAGCTGCGGAACAGATCCGGCCGCGTCACGCTGGTTTCATGCACGCCGGGCCCGGCGACGAAGCCGTAGGCGAGACGCGAATCCAGCCGCGCATGCGTCGCGGTGGTGATACGGACAAAAGGATAGTAGGCCCGCACCCGCGTCGCGATCCCCTCGCCGCCGACATAGGCCTCGAACCGGTCGCGCAGGAACTTGGTGTTGCGCTCGTAGATCTCCTCGAGGCGGGCGACGGCGAGGGACGCGTCGGAGAAGGATTCGGTGGCGATGGGGGGTGGAGATTGCATGGTCGACCGCCGGATTTGCTGTGCTGGAGTCGAACTATAGCAAAGACGATGGCAATCGTCAGCGAAGGACGGATTGCACGCCACACCCACAACTGTCGTGCCCCGGCTCGACCGGGGCATCCAGTACGCCGCGGCCTCTCGGCTCAATCACCGCTGTCTCTGGGATACTGGATCGCACGGTCGAGCCGGGCGATGACAGCGAGTGTGCCGATCGAGATCCCGAATGCGCGCCAAGCGCGCTCCGGGATGACGCGCTTTCGCGCGTCACTTCTCCCTGAACGCGCGCATCAACTGGTCGTGCAGCGGTTTCAACAGATAGGACAGCATGGTGCGGTCGCCGGTCTGGACGAAGGCTTCCACGGGCATGCCGGGAATCAGCTTGACGTCGCCGAGGCGGGCGATCTCCTCGGCCGGCATCGAGACGCGGATAGTGTAATAGCTCTGGCCGGTGCGCTGGTCGGTGGTGACGTCGGGCGAGACGCGGCTGACGAGGCCGTTGAGCTCGGGCGTGGTGCGCTGGTTGAACGCGGAGAGGCGCAGCAGCGTCTTCTGGCCGATCTGGAGCTTGTCGATGTCGACCGGATTGACCTTGGCCTCGACCTGGAGGTCGTCGGCCTGCGGCACGATCAGCATGAGAGCGTCGCCGGCGGTGACGACGCCGCCGACCGTGTGCACATTGGATTGCAGCACCATGCCGTCCTGCGGCGCGCGGATGTCGATGCGGCGAAGCTGGTCTTCGGCGGCAACTTTACGCTCGATCAGCTCTCCGATCTTGTCGTTGGTCTCGCGCAGGTCCTTGGAGACTTCGCTCACCACGTCCTTGTCGACCTGGATGATCTGCAGCTCGGTCTCGGTGATCTTGCCCTTGGCCTGGGCGCGTGAAGCGATGTACTGCGCGCGCTCGCCGTTGAGGCGCGCCGAGTCGCGTTCGAGCTGGGTCAGGCGCGAGAGCTGCACCAGACGCTTGTCGTAGAGATCGCGCACGCCGGTGAGCTCGTTCTGCACCAGCGCGATCTCCTGGTCCTTGGCCTTCTCCTGGGCGCTGAGACCCGCGATCTCCTCGTTGAGCTGCGTGATGCGCTCGCGCAGCTGCGCCTTCTGTCCGGCGCGGCCGTTGACGCGGACGTCGAACAGCTTGGTTTCGGCGGAGAGCAGCAGCTTCACGTCGGGATCGTCAGCGCGTTCGAGCAAACTTTGCGGAAATTCGATTTTGTCGACACCGCGCTGCTCGGTCTGAAGGCGCGCCGCGCGCGCCTGCGCGGCGTCGAGATTCTTGGTGACGATGGCAAGGTTGGCCTTGGTGACGGTATCGTCGAGCCGCACAACGATGTCGCCGGCCTTGACCAGGTCACCGTCGCGGGCGCGCACCTCGCCGACTACGCCGCCGGTCGGATGTTGCACTTTCTTGACGTTGGATTCGACCACGATCTGGCCCGGCGCGATCAGCGCGCCCGAGATCAGCACGGTCGAGGCCCAGCCGCCGAGGCCGACGATCAGCACCAGCACGATGCCAAGTCCGAGCAAGAGGTGAAACTTGATCGAGTCCCGAACGGTCTTCTTCGCGGCAGGCTTCGGGCCGCCGATGGCCATCGTGCTCATGGCTTGGCCACTCCGCCTTCACTGACGATCTTGATCGGCGCCGGCGGCGTCGCGCGCGGCTGCAGCACCTGGGCGAGCACTTGTTCCTTCGGGCCGAACGCCTGCATGCGGCCGTCGCGCAGCACCAGCACCTGGTCGACCGCCTCGACGCCGATCGGACGGTGCGCCACCACGACGACGATGGCGCCGCGCTCGCGCGCGGCGCGGACGGCGCGAGTCAGCGCCTCATCGCCTTCGGTATCGAGGTTGGAGTTGGGCTCGTCGAGCACGATCAGGAACGGATTGCCGTAGAGCGCGCGCGCCAGCGCTACGCGCTGCGCCTGGCCTGCCGAGAGCGCGGTGCCCTGCTCGCCGACTTGCGTGTTGTAACCCTCGCGCATCTTGATGATCATCTCGTGCACGCCGGCTTCTTTAGCGGCCGCGATGATGGCCTCGGACGTCGCCTCGGGATCGAACCGGCTGATGTTCTGGGCGATGGTGCCGCCGAACAATTCGACGTCCTGCGGCAGATAACCAATATGCCGGCCGAGCATGTCGGACGACCATTGATCGAGCGCCGCGCCGTCGAGCCGCACCTTGCCGCGCACCGGCTGCCAGACACCGACCAGCGCGCGGATCAACGACGACTTGCCGGAGCCGCTCGGGCCGATCACGCCGAGGCCGTTGCCCGCGGCGAGCGTGAAGGTGATGTCCTGCACGATGAGGCGCTGGTCGCCAGGCGGCACCATGGCGACGCCTTCGACCGAGAGCCGGCTGGTGGGCGCCTGCAACTGGGTCGGCATCGTCTGCGCCGGCATCTGCTCCAACAGGCGGGTGAGACGATGCCAGCTCTGGCGCGCGGCGACGAAGGATTTCCAGTGCGCAATGGCGAGATCGACGGGCGCCAGCGCGCGGGCGGAGAGGATTGAACCTGCGATGATGATGCCGGCGGTCGCCTCCTGGTGGATGACGAGATAGGCGCCGACCGCGAGCACGGCCGATTGCAGCATCATGCGCAGCACCTTTGCGACCGCGCCGAGACCGCCGGCGACGTCGCTCGCGCGCTGATTGCCGGCGAGATATCTTTCGTTGGCCTCGCTCCAGCGCTGGTTCATCCGGCCGGCCATGCCCATCGACACCATGACTTCGGCGTTGCGGCGGCTGGCCTGGGCGAGATCGTTGCGCTGGGCGGCAAGGCCCATCGCCTCCTTCGCCGGCTGGCGGGACATGAACTCGGTGACCAGCGTCAGGCTGACCAGGATGATGGCGCCGATCAATGCGGTGACGCCGATCATGACGTGGAAGGCGAAGCAGATGGCGAGATAGAGCGGTAGCCAGGGCAGATCGAAGAACGCGCTCGGGCCCATGCCGCCAAGGAAGGAGCGGACATTGTCGAGGTCACGCAGCGGCTGGAGACCTTCGTTGCGACTGCCGACCAGGAGCGGCAGGCGCACAATGGTGTCGAACACGCGCTTGTTGAGCGCCTCGTCCAGCGCGGTGCCGATCCGGCCCAGGATCCGGTTGCGGATCATGTCGAGCACGCCCTGCGCCATGTAGAGGAAGCCGGCGAGCATGATCAGGCCGACCAGGGTCGGAATGCTGCGGCTCGGCAGCACCCGGTCGTAGACCTCCAGCATGAAGATCGACCCGGTCAGATAGAGCAGGTTGATCATGCAGCTCATCAAGCCGACGCCGAGGAACGCCGTGCGACACGCGCGTAAGGCGTCACCGAGCTCCGAACGGCGGACGCCAGGACCGGCTGCCATCAATCTGATCTCTTTCAGGTGGGGGGCCGAAGCCCCTGATTCACGGGCAATTCAGGGTACGCGCCCCGAATTAACATCATGTTGGCGCTGCGTCCAACACGGGCCGGGTTCATTCAGAACCCCGATGCGCCACATCTACTCCCGACAGCCCGGCACGCAAGTCCGGTATTTCGCAGTCTTTGCGGCTTTTTGGTGCTGAGCCGCCCCTCCCCAGGTCTGGAGAGGCGGCAAGTTCCGATTGATCGAACCGGGCGGCTGCTAGAGCCGGCCGCCACCCCGCACCAGCCGCACCACCAGCAGCAGGATGACCGCGCCGATGGCGGAATAGACGATCTCGGAGACCAGGCCCGTGCCGAGCCGGATGCCGAGCTTTGGAAAGAGAAGACTCGCCACCAGCGCACCGCAGATGCCGATCACGATGTCGCCGATAATGCCGAACCCGGCGCCCCGCACGATCTTCCCGGCCAGCCAGCCGGCGACCAGGCCGACGAACAGGATGACAAGCAAGCCTTCGTTGGAAATGTACATCGGTGGGATCCCTCTCCTTCAATGCCCGGCATGGAACGGGAACCGGGATGAATGGAGTGTGAATGGCATGATGAGGCTCGCGTTGCCGCGAGCTTGGTTCATCTCGTCCGAAACTATGACACCGCAGTGACCGGCTCCGCGAGCACGCACCGCGCCGCTCGGCCCGACCCGACCTCCACATTGGCAGGCAGTTGCTCCAGGCAGCGCGGCCCGGCGAGCTTGCAGCGGGGGGCGAAGGAGCAGTTGTGGGGCTTTTCGGCCAACGAGGGCGGCGTGCCGGGGATGGTTTCGAGGCGCTGCCCGCGCTTCGCACCGTGAACGGTCGAAGCAAGCAGGCCCTTGGCGTAGGGATGCACGGGGGTGCGAACGATGTCGCGCAAGCTGCCCTGCTCCACGATCTGGCCGGCATACATCACCGCGACACGGTCGCAGATCTCGATGGCGACGCCGATGTCGTGGGTGACGAAGATCACGGACATGCCGAACTCGCGCTGCAGCTCGCGGAGCAGAAGCAGGATCTGGATCTGCACGGTGGCATCGAGCGCCGTGGTCGGCTCGTCCGCCAGCAGGATTCTTGGCCGGCAGGCGAGCGCCAGCGCGATCATGGCGCGCTGGCGCATGCCGCCGGACATCTCGTGCGGATAGACATCCAGCCGCCGTTTCGCCGAGGGGATGCGCACGACCTCGAGCATCTCCAATGCCCGGGCGCGCCCTTCCGCAAAACTCTTGCCTTCGTGGCGCACGACGCTTTCGGCGATCTGCGCGCCGATCGTGTAGACCGGATCGAGCGCGAGCGCAGGCTCCTGGAAGATCATCGAGACGGTCTGGCCGCGGAACGACGACAGCTGCTCGTCGTTCATCGCGAGCACGTCCTGCCCCATGACGCTGACCTTGCCGGAAATCAGTGCGCGCTTCTTCGGCAACAGCCGCATCAGCGCGCGCAGCGTCACGCTCTTGCCCGAACCGGACTCGCCGAGCAGGCCCAGCACCTCGCTATTCCCCAGCGACAGGCTGAGGTCGTTCACGGCATAGACCGTGCGCTCACCGGTGAAGCGGATGTTGAGCCCTGAGATCTCGACGAGCTTGGTCATGACGGCAGTTTCGGCAATCGATCGTGATAGTCGGTGACACGCTGGAAGGCGGCGCCGATGGTGAGCAGGGTCGCTTCATCGAAGGAGCGGCCGATTAGCTGCATGCCGACAGGCAGGCCGCTTTTGGTGAAGCCGGAGGGCACCGTGAGCGACGGCAGACCGAGGAAGTTCACCGGGCGGGTGAACAGCGTCAGCCGCTGCAGCAGCGCCGGGGCGTTGGGGCCGCCGCCGACATCGCTCTCCTCGATCGTCGGCGCTGGCACCGGCGAGGCCGGCGCGATCACCGCATTGACGCCGGCAGTGGCGGCGTTGTGCGCAGCCAGTGCCGGACCGCGCCAGCGCATGGCCTCCAGATAGGTGATGGCCGGAACGGCGAGGCCGTTCTGAAGCCGCATCAGGACCTGCGGGCCATAATCCTGCGGACGCTCGATCATCCAGCGCTTGTGGAAGGCGGCAGCTTCCGCGGCGAGCACGAGCTGGCTCGCCGAGGACAATTGCCGTTGATCCGGCAGCTCGACCTTGACGATGTCGGCACCCTCGCGCTTGAGCACCGCGATGGTCTCGTCCAGCACCCGCGCGACCTCAACGTCGAGATCGTCGACATAGAACGAGGCGGGTACGCCGATCTTCAGGCCCTTCAACGAGCCCTTAGTCGCCGCAACGTAATCCGACAGCGGCTCGTGGCTGCACGTCGAATCGGCGGGATCTGGGCCGGCCATCAGCGCTAGCAACAGCGCGCAATCCTCGGCGGTGCGGGCCAGCGGACCGACCGTGTCGAGCGATTGCGACAGCGGCATTGCGCCGGCGCGGCTGACGCGGCCGACCGTGGTCTTGAGGCCGGTGACGCCGCAGAAATGCGCGGGCATGCGGATCGAGCCGCCGGTGTCCGAGCCGAGCGCCGCATAAGTCAGCCGCGCCGCAACCGCCGAACCTGAGCCCGAGGACGAGCCGCCGGTGATATGGGCGACGTTCCAGGGATTGCTCACGGGGCCGTAATGGGCGTTATGGCCGGTCGGGCCATAGGCGAATTCGGCCAGATGCAGCGTGCCGAGCCGGACCTGCCCGGCATCCTTCAGCCGCTGCAAGGCGGTGGAGGTCACGGTCGGCACGAAGTCGCGGCGGATCAGCGAACCGCAGGTCGTAACCTTGCCGGCATCGTAATACATGTCCTTGTGCGCGAGCGGCACGCCATGCAAGGGGCCAAGGACATCGCCCTTAGCGAGCTCGGCGTCAGCGGCCTCGGCCGCCTTCAGCGCGGACTCTTCCTCAATCGACATGAAGGCATTGAGATGCGGCTGCCACTGCGCGATGCGATGCAGCAAGGCGCGCGTCACCTCATGCGAGGAGACCTGCTTCATCGCGATCGCGCGCGCGACCTCGGTCAGCGTCATTAATGCCGGCTCGGTGCTCATTTCGACACCTTCTGCGTCTGCGCGATCGGATACAGCGCCGGCTCGAGGTCGAACGGCAGCGTGCCGGCAATGGCGGCAAAGCCTTCGAAGGCAGGTCCGATGGAATTGGAGATGCGGGTCGCGATCTCGTCATCCACGGGCACGCCGGCGATCTGCGCGATCGGCTTGATCTCTTTCGGTGTCGGTCTCGTCATGCGGTTGTCTCCCTGGGCGCGCGGCTATGGCCTGAACCCGGTATCGCCATGTAGCACGCGGCCTCGTGCCCCATCTTATCGAGCGCTGTGAGCTTTGGTGTCGCATTTGCGCAGAGCGGCTCCGCAAACGGACAACGGGTGTGGAAGCGGCAGCCGGACGGCGGGTCGATCGGGTTGGGCGGATCGCCCGTGATCGGCGGCGTCTCGGTGCGCCTGTCAGGGTCGGAGGACGGCATCGCAGCAAGCAGTGCGCGCGTGTAGGGATGGGCAGGATGATCCCAGACCTGATCGACCGGACCGAGCTCGACGACCTCGCCGAGATACATCACCAGCACGCGATCACTGATGTAGCGGACGACGTTAAGATCGTGGCTGATGAAGAGATAGGTGAGGCCGAACTCGCGCTTGAGATCCGCCAGGAGGTTCAGCACCTGCGCCTCGACGGATTTGTCGAGCGCGGAGACGGCTTCATCCAGGATCACCAGGCGCGGGGACAACGCAAGCGCCCGTGCGATGTTGACCCGCTGGCGCTGGCCGCCGGAGATCTCGTGCGGATAACGGTTGGCGAAGTTTTCCGGGCGCAGGCCGACCTTGCCGAGCAGCTCACGCGCGAGCGTGCGCGCCGCGCCAGCGGCCATGCCGTGAACTTTTGGACCGAAGGCGATGGACTCTTCGATCGTCAGACGCGGGTTGAGCGAGGCATAGGAATCCTGGAACACCATCTGCATGCCGCGGCGCAGCTCGCGCAAGCTCAGCGATTGCCCCACGGTCATGCCGTCATAGATGATGTCGCCGGTATCGCGCGGCATCAGATGCATCAATAGCCGCGCGGTGGTCGACTTGCCGCAACCGGATTCACCGACGATGCCGACGGTCTCGCCCTTGGCCACAGTGAAGGAGACGTTGTCGACGGCGCGCACGGTGCGCTTGACGGCGAACAGCCCGCCACGCACCGGGAAGTGTTTGGTCAGCCCGTTGACCTGCAGCAGCGGCTGCGCGACGCCGCCGCGGTCTTCGACCGGCTCGAGCATTTCGACGGATGTGTTGCTCTCGCTCATGCTAGTTCCTGATGTCCATGGCGCTGCGCAGGCCGTCCGAGAGCAGGTTGAAGCAGATCGAGACCGCGAAGATCATCGCGCCTGGCAGCGCTGCGACCCAGGGATTGACGTAGATCGCGGTGCGGAGCGTGTTGAGCATCAATCCCCATTCCGGCTCCGGCGGTTTTGTGCCGAGGCCGAGGAAGGAGAGACCGGCGGCCAGGATCATCGAGACCGAAATGAGACTGGTGGCGTAGACGAAGATCGCGCCGAGCACGTTGCCGAGGATGTGCACACGCATGATGGTGAAGGGCCCCGCGCCGGAGGCGCGCGCGGCCTCGACGAAATCCATGTTGCGCACGCCCGTGGTGACGCTTTCGGCGACGCGGGTGATCTGCGGCACGAACACGACCGTGAGCGATACGATGGAATTGAGGATGCCGGCCCCCAGCGCGCCGGAAATCGCGATGGCGAGCAGCACCGAGGGGAAAGCGTAGAACACGTCGATCGTGCGCATGATCGCCGTGTTGAGCTTGCCGCCGACATAACCGGCAACGAGGCCGAGCGAGGTGCCGATGCCGAAGGCGAGGATCACGGGCAGGATGCCAATCACCAGCGACAGCCGTCCGCCATAGACCAGCCGCGCGAGCATGTCGCGGCCGAGCTCGTCGGTGCCGAGCGGATAGCCTGATGTGCCGATGTGGCGCAGCCGGCGGATCATCGAGCCCTTGTAGGGGTCATCGAGGCCCAGCCATGGTGCGAGGATCGCCGAGAGGAAGATCAGTAGCAGCACCAGCGCGCAGGCCATGCTGACCTTGTCGCGCCGGATGCGGCGTCCGACCGTCGCCCAATAGCCACGCGCCTTGGTCGCGGGCGCGGCCTGCAGCGCGGCGTCGGCGGTGGCGGATAGCGGAAGCTCGCTCATCGGCTGGCTCCCGGCAGAGATTGATTTGATAGATGTAAGCCAAGAAGGCAGTGCACCTCTCCCGCTTGCGGGAGAGGTCGGCGCGAAGCGGCGGGTGAGGGCTCTCTCCTCTGGGGGGGTCTCGAATGAGGAGACACCCTCTCCCCAACCCTCCCCCGCAAGCGGGGGAGGGAGCGCAGCGTTTGCGTGGTCACGGCTGCGCTCATCGTCAGCCCCGCTTGATGCGCGGGTCGATCGCGGCTTGTGCGATGTCGACCAGGAGATTGAGGAAGACGAAGAACAGCGCCAGGATCAGGATCGTGCCCTGCAACAGCGGCAGGTCGCGCTGGAAGATCGCAGAGTTGAGCAGGAAGCCCGAGCCCGGCCAGGAAAACACGGTCTCGATCAGGATCGAGCCGCCGAGCATGTAGCCGAGCTGAAGCCCCATGACCGCGAGCGCCGTGGGCGCGGCGTTCTTGACGACGTGGCGGAACACGCCGCGCTCGTGCAGCCCCTTGGCGCGCAAGGCCTCGACGAAATCCTGGCTGAGGATGTCGCCGGTCAGCGCGCGCACGGTGCGGGTGACGATACCCATCGGGATCACCGACGTCGTGATCGCCGGCAGCACCAGATATTTCAGATGCGCCCAGTCCCAGGCCCAGGAGTTCGAGCCGTTGGGACCGGCGCCGACCGCGGGCAGCCAGTTCAGCTGCACGGAGAAGATGATGACGAGCAGCATGCCGAGCCAGTAATGCGGCACCGACACGC
This sequence comes from Bradyrhizobium nanningense, assembly GCF_004114535.1. Taxonomy (GTDB): domain Bacteria; phylum Pseudomonadota; class Alphaproteobacteria; order Rhizobiales; family Xanthobacteraceae; genus Bradyrhizobium; species Bradyrhizobium nanningense. Next base: position 41,710 of record NZ_LBJC01000014.1, on the reverse strand, counting down.
CGGCGATGGCGAAGGAGGTCGCGACCTTGTCGATCCAGGTCTCGCGAAAATAGCCGGCGATCAGGCCGAGCAGGATGCCCATGGTGAAACCGATGATGGCCGCGGCGATCGCCAGCGTGACGGTGTTACCGACCGCGCGCAAGACCTCGGCCAGCACGGGACGGCCGGTGGCGATGGAATTGCCGAGATCGCCATGCAAGGCTCGAAGCAGCCAAAGCCCGAACTGCACCGGCAGCGGGCGATCGAAGCCGTAGGCGGCGCGCAGCTGCGCGGCGAGCTCCTGCGACGCGTCGGCCGGCAGCACGGCGACGAGCGGATCGCCCGGCGTGATGTGCACGAGCAGGAAACACACCAGCGCGACGCTGATGACGATCGGGACGACATAGACGATGCGTCTGGCGATATAGGCGAGCACGTTAGGCTACTCAATTTGGAGCGAAATTATCCCAGCCGTCATGGCCGGGTTTGACCCGGCCATCCACGTCTTTCCGCCAGCAAGGTCACTCCAGAGCGCCCGCAGGGAGAACCCGGAATAACAGAGCTAGCAGAACGACGTGGATGCCCGGGTCAAGCCCGGGCATGACGCGCTGATAGAGCGAAGGCCGCCTCACTGCGCGATCGACACCAGCGAGAAGTCGATGAACCAGCTCTTCGGCTGCACGACGCCTGTGACCTTCGGGCTCATCGCGCGCGGGCCGACGTCGTGGGCGACGTAGAGGAAGGCGGCATCGTCGACGGAGGCCGCGTGCAGCTCGGCGAGCGCGGCGTCGCGTGCGGCGGGATCGAAGGTCTGACGCGCCTTCTTCACCAGCTCGTCGAACTTGGGATTGTTGATGAAGCCCCAATTGTTCGAGACCGGCGGTGCCATGCCCGATTGCAGGAATCGCACCAGCGCGAAGAACGGATCCATCGCGGCATAGGTGACGTTGGTGGCGTTCGAGCCGTTTGCGCTGGGATCCTTGGCACCGCGGCGCCAATTGGTGAACAGCGTGTTCCACTCGATGACGTCAAGCTTCACGTCGAAATAGCATTCGGCGAGTGCCTGCTGCAGATATTCGTTCATCGCCAGCGGCTGCATCTGACCGGAGCCGGAGGCCGAGGTCTGCGTCTTCACCGTCAGCTTCTTGCTGGGACCGAAGCCTGCTTCCTGCATCAGCTTCTGGGCGGCGGCCTTGTCATATTTGATCTCGAACGTCGGCTTGCCGCGCCAGGGATGGCCGGGCTCGAAGGTGCCGGTCGCCGGCACCATCAGTCCGGCAAGCAGGCCGTCCCTGAGGCCTTCGCGATCGACGCAGAGGTTCGCCGCCTTGCGCACGCGGATGTCGTTCCAGGGCGAGCCCTCGACCCGCGAGAATTGCCAGGGCCAGACATGCGGCTGCTCATTGGCGTAGAGCTTGAAACCGCGCTGCTTGAGCTCGGGCAGCGCATCCGGTGCGGGCGCCTCGACCCAATCGACCTGCCCGGAGAGCAGCGCCGCGGTGCGCGCGTTCGCTTCGGGCATCGGCAGCAGCACCATCCTGTCGACCTTGGGCACGCGCGCTTTGTCCCAATAGCTCGCGTTCTTCACCAGCTCGAGCCGCTCGCGCGGCGTGAAGCTCGCCATTTTCCACGGACCGGTGCCCGCGGCGTCCTTCGCAAACGCAGTCCAGGCGGCCTGCGACTTCGCCTTGGCATCGGCGCCTTCCGCCTTGTCGTAGAAGTGCTGCCACTTCGCCGGGCTCGCCATGAACAAATTGGTGAGATTGATCGGCAGAAAACTGTCGGGCTCCTTGGTGGTAAGCTCGACCGTCATGTCGTCGATCTTCTTCGCCGAGGCCAGCGTCGGCATGCGCGAGGCCGTAACGCCGACCTGGCTGGCGTCGAATTGCGGCGCATCCTGCTTCAGCACCTTCTCGACGTTCCACACCACCGCGTCCGCGTTGAACGGCGAGCCATCGTGGAAGGTCACGCCGGGGCGCAGCTTGAAGACCCACTTGGTCTTGTCGGCATCATCGACCTTCCACTCGGTCGCAAGGCCAGGGATCACCACGCTCGCCTTGTCCGCAGAGGACAGGTCCCAACCGGTCAGCGCGTCGTACATGGTAAGGCCGGTGAAGCGATTGCCTTCAAAGCCCTGATCGGGCTGGCCCAGCGTGCGCGGAATATCGGCAGCGGTCATGCCGATGCGCAGCACGGTCTCCGCGCTGACCGCACGCGGCCAGGCAGCCGCCGTCGTTAGAGCGAGCACCGCGATCAATGCCGCGCGCGTGTTCTTCTTCGTAAGCATCGCCTCAATCCTTTTCCGGCTTCGATGACTATTTTTGATGCAATCGCATGCAATGGCTATGCCAAAGAGAAACTTATTCTGCAATTTAGGCCTGCGACGACAAGTCCTTGTGGCTCGCAGGCGGGTTCACGCGCCGCGCTGCCTATTCTGGCATCAAGATTGCAAGTTCGCTCTCGAAATCCCTGGGAGCTCTAAGCCATGCGTATTCGTCTATCGATTTGTCTCGCCGTGCTTGCGCTGGCGTCGTCCGCAATCTCGGCGCGCGCAGAAACCGTGGTGCGCTACGGCATCTCGATGGCGGACATTCCGCTGACCACGGGTCAACCCGATCGCGGCGCCGGCGCCTATCAGTTCACGGCGTACACGATCTACGATCCGTTGGTGGCCTGGGAGATGGACGTCGCCGACCGCCCCGGCAAGCTGGTGCCGGGGCTTGCGACCGAGTGGAAGGTGGACGACGCCGACAAGACCAAGTGGCGCTTCACGCTGCGCAAGGGCGTGACCTTTCACGACGGCAGCGCGTTCAATGCCGATGCGGTGATCTGGAATCTGGACAAGGTGCTCAACGACAAGGCGCCGCAATTCGACAAACGGCAGAGCGCGCAGGTGAAGACCCGCCTGCCCTCCGTCGCCAGCTACGCCAGGATCGACGACTTCACGGTGGAGATCACCACCAAGACCGTCGATTCGTTCTTCCCTTATCAGATGCTGTGGTTTCTGGTGTCGAGCCCGGCACAGTATGACAAGCTCGGCAAGGATTGGGACAAGTTCGCCAGCCAGCCCTCCGGCACCGGCCCGTTCAAGCTGACCAAACTGGTGCCGCGCGAGCTCGCCGAGCTCAGCAAAAATCCGGACTATTGGAACAAGAAGCGCATTCCCAAGGCCGACAAGATCGTGCTGGTGCCGATGCCGGAAGCGCTGACGCGCACCAATGCGCTGCTTGCGGGGCAAGTCGATCTGATCGAGACGCCGGCACCCGATGCCGTGCCGCAGCTCAAGGCCGCCGGCATGAAGCTCGTCGACAACGTCACGCCGCATGTCTGGAATTATCACCTGTCCGTGCTGCCGGGCTCGCCCTGGACCGATGTCCGCCTGCGCAAGGCGCTGAACCTCGCGATCGACCGCGACGCGGTGGTCGGCTTGATGAATGGCCTCGCGAAACCCGCCAAGGGCCAGGTCGATCCGTCGAGCCCATGGTTCGGCAAGCCGAGCTTCGAGCTGAAATACGATCTCGCTGCGGCGAAGAAGCTGGTCGAGGAGGCCGGCTACTCCAAGGCGAAACCGCTGAAGGCCACCTTCATCATCGCGCAAGGCGGCACCGGCCAGATGCTGTCGCTCCCGATGAACGAATTCCTGCAGCAGAGCTTCAAGGAGATCGGCATCGACATCGACTTCAAGGTCGTCGAGCTCGAGACGCTCTATACGCACTGGCGCAAGGGCGCGGCCGACGAGATGAACGCCGGCATCACCGCCAACAACATCGCCTATGTCACCTCCGACCCGCTCTATGCCATCGTCCGCTTCTTCCATTCGGGTCAGATCGCGCCCGTGGGCGTCAACTGGGGCGGCTACAAGAACCCTAAAGTCGACGCGCTGATCGACGAGGCCAAGCAGACCTTCGATTCCGTCAAACAGGACGAGCTGCTGGCGCAGGCGCACGCCCTGATCGTCGATGATGCCACGCTGGTCTGGGTCGTCCACGACACCAACCCGCACGCGCTGTCGCCGAAGGTGAAGCAGTTCGTGCAGGCCCAGCACTGGTTTCAGGATCTGACGACGATCGGGATGGAGTGAGGACAGTCTACCGCGTCAAACACAGCTGTCGACCCGGGCAAGCGTAAGCGCAGACCCGGGACCCATAACCACAGGGAGTAGTTTGGCGAAGATCGGGAGTTACCAGCTCGCTCCATAACCACTCCCTGTGGTTACGGGTCCCTGCGTTCGCAGGGACGACACCATTGTTGAGGCGCCAGCGAAGCCCCCCACCCTTCAGGAGTTACCGCTTCGGGCACACCGCCGCGCCAAACACGCCTGTCGTCCCGGGCAAGTATCAGCGCAGACGAGGGCCCCATAACCACAGGGAGCGGTTTGGCGAAGACCTGCAGTTTCCGATCTCGCGCCACGACTTCTCCCTGGGGTATGGGTCCCGGATCGGCGCGCGCTTTAGGCGCGCTTGTTCGAGACGACAGCGAGTGTGTGATCTCTACTTCGTCAACAGCGCGTACGCCCCGGTCCAGTTCTCCGGCGGCGGGTTGAGCTGGAAATTCTCGATCCTCGCCTCGTAGAGCTTGAACAGCTTCTCCAGCGTGTCGGCGTCCTCGCTTCGACGGCCGCGCTCAATCGCGTCCAGCGCGCCCTGCCAGTCGCGGCCGCGGTAGCAGGCGAGCATCTCGATGCTGATGTTGCGCAGGCGCTGGAAGGCAGCCGAATGCATCACGTCCTCGCGGCCGGCGATGGCGTAGATCACCTCCGGCTCGGTCTTGCCTTTGACCATGATGAAGTCGAGCTCGAGGATCGCGAACTTGTCCTTGGCGGCGAGGGCCGTGCGGGAGCCGACGATGATGGGAAAGCCGTATTCCTTCGACTGACCCTCGAGGCGCGAGGCGAGGTTCACGCTATCGCCGAGCACCGAATAGTTCTTCTTCAGGTCGGAGCCCATGTTGCCGACCACGCCAATGCCGGTGTTGAGACCGATGCCGACATTGAGCGGGATGTAGACGTGGCCGCCTTCGGCGGCTTCCCGCTCGCGCTCCCTGTTGACCGCGTCGATCTGCTCCAGCATCTGGATCGCGGCCTCGCAGGCGTTGACCTCGTGCTCGGCATCGTCGAGCGGCGCGTTCCAGAACGCCATGATGGCGTCGCCCATGTATTTGTCGATGTAGCCCTTCCGCTCGATGATGACGTCGGTCAGCGGCGTCAGGAAGCGGTTCATCAGCGCGATCAGACCTTGCGGGTCGTGCTTGTAGCTCTCCGAGATCGTGGTGAAACCGCGCACGTCGGAGAACATGATCGTCATTTCGCGCTCCTCGCCGCCGAGCACGAGCTTTTCCGGCGACTGCGCCAGCTGCTCGACCAGGACCGGCGACATGTACTGCGCGAACTGCCCGCGGATCTGCACACGCTGGCGCTGCTCGCGGACGAAGCTGGCGAAGATCAGCGTCAGATAAACCGCCGTGGTCGAGAGCAGCGGATAGGTGAAATCGATGAGGTAGCGGTACTGCGCGTAGAAGAACCAGGACACGCCGACCAGGATGGCGGCGAAGGCCGCCCCCGCGAGCACGAGGCGCACGGGACCGAGATTGGGCGTGAAGATGATGACGAGCAGGCCGATGATCATCGCGGCGAGCAATTCGACCCCGAGCGCATAGTTCGGCTGCGAGATCACCGCGCCGCTCAGCACGCTTTCGAGCACCTGGGCGTGGATCTCGACCCCGGGCATGGTCGCGGAGACCGGCGTGGTCTTGATGTCGTTGAGTCCGGCCGCAGAGGTTCCGACCAGCACCAGCTTGCCGGCGAACCTGCTCGGCGATTCGGTGTTGTCGAGCACGTCGGCCGCCGAGACGTAGATCGAGGGATCCCGGCGCGCGTAGTGCACCCAGAACTGGCCGTTCTTGTCGGTGGGGATCTCGACACCCTTGAGGCGGATCGACCTGATACCGGTCTTGTCGGTCCGGACTAATAGCGTCGGCGTGCCCGTGACGACGCGCAGGATCTCGAGGCTGAGCGAGGGCATGATGTTGCCCTGTGCGCGCATGATCATCGGCACGCGGCGGATGAACCCGTCCCGCTCGTTCCTGATTGAAAACAGGCCGCGGCCGGCTGCAACGTTCTCGATGATCGGCACGTTGCGCAGCAAGCCTGGAAATTCGAACAGGAAACGTTCGGCCCCCTCCTCCCCGACCGTCGCCACCCCCGTAAACGGAAGCGATCTGTCCAGCTCGGACAAGACGGACGGAAGCCCGGTCTCGCCCAGGACCACACGCGAGCGCTCGATCGCCTCGGCGAGAATTTGGTCGTTGGTTGGCAACTCACGCAGCTTGGCACGCGTGGCGTCGTCGAGATAGCGCATCTGGCCCGCAACCAGATCCGGATTGAGCCGGTCGGGTTCGGAGAACACCACGTCGAAGCCGATCGCCACCGCACCGCTATTGGTGAGGTTCAGGATCAGGTCGGCAATCCGCGTGCGCGGCCACGGCCACTGGCCGAGCTTAGCCAGGCTCTTGTCGTCGATGTCGACGATGACGACCGGCCGCGCCGCCTTGTGGCGGGGATCGATCAGCTGGAACATGTCGAAGGTGCGCAGCCGCAATTCCTGGATCGGCGGCGGATCCCACAGGCGGGCGCCGGCAAACAGCACCAGCAGCGCAAGGCACGTCAGGCGCGCAAAGCCCAGCTTCCGCGCAAACCACCGCCGCAGGATCTTGAGACGCTTCATTTCGATCGGACTTCCTGCCCCGGACCGCGCCGGGCGCGCCAATCATGGAGCGTCGGCGCGCGATTGGCTATTCCCTGGATGCGGAGAATTATGACTTTTTTGTTCGGGTCAAAACTGCGAGCCGATCGACGGAGAGCGAACCGCTCTCCTGCATCTGACGTTCATCAGGTGACGTGGAAGATGAAATCGCTGGTCTTGAGATTTGCAGTGACATTCTTCAGGAGAATTGACTCGTGCTCCACGATCGGATCGCCTTCGGGCTGGCTGACTTCCTGAGTCCACGAGACCAATATGCCCCCGGATTGCGGCGCGAAGGTCAGATCGTTGATGGAGGCAACGTCCGAGAACTGCCGCAGGTCGATCTTGTCCACGTCCGCCTGGAAATCGGTGATGGTGTGCGTGAAGTCGGTGACCGGATGCCCCTGGCCGTCGTACATCCAGCCCGGCGTGAACACGAACTGGTCCTTGTCGCCGCCGCCGGTCAGCGTGTCGTTGGTATCGGTCGCGAAGATGACGTCCTTGCCGCTGGTGCCTTCCAGAGTGATGCCCTCGCCGGCGTCGCCGGCTTCGTTGAAGATGAAGTTGACGGTATCGAACAGTCCGGTGGTCTTGTCCGTAACTGTCAGCGTGACCCGATCGGTGTCCGGCGGCGTCTCACCCGGATCGTAGGTGACGCCATCCGCGAGGGCGGTATTGATGTTGTCGAGATTACCGCACGTCTCTTCCGGAGAGACAGTGCTGTCCGGATCATGGGCGGTCACGGCCGTGACCTTGAAGTCATCCGTCGCGGCGTCGGGATCGGTGTCCACCACCGAGAGACCAGTGATGGTATCGATGTTGATCTCGTGGTCGTGCCAGACCTGGAAGTTCGTCGTGTCGATGACCGGGCCGCCGGCATCGTTCGCACCGGTCACGTCGACGGTAAGCGTAGCCGTGCCGGTCGCACCGTGCACGTCCGTGGTCTGGACCGCAAACGTATCGGTGTAGGGGCCTTCCGGCAGCGCATTGATCGCTGCTGCATTGGCAACGTAGCTGTAGCTGCCGTCGGAGTTGACCGTCAGCGAGCCGTAGAGTCCCGCAACCGTCGTCGCCGCGTGGTGATCCGCATCGAGGACGGCATAGGTCAAGGTCGCCGTCTCGCCGGTATCGGCATCGTTCCCCGTCAGCGTCCCGGTCAGGTCGGAGAAGGTGTCGGCGGCCGCCGTATCCGAGAGGGGGCCGATGTGGAGATCGGCGAGCGTCGGCGCGTCGTTCGTGCCGACGATGTTGACCGTGACGACCGCGCCCGCGCCCGCACCGTGCCCGTCATCCGGAACGATCGTGTATTGCAGCGACAGCGTCTGGCCGGCGGCGAGGAAATCGAACGCCTGGCTTCCCGAATTGAACTGCCACGTGAACTGGGCGTGGGTGGCAGTGCCGTCGAGAATGTCGCCGGACGGGACGGAGAGATAGTTCAGCAGGTCCGTCTGCGACAGCCCGCCGATGCTACCGGTTTGCGTTACGCCGTCGAGGGTAACATGCATCTCGCTGACCGACACTGTGACGTGATCGGCGGCATCGACGTCGGAGACCGCGACGGCGCCATGCGCAAGCTGGCCGGCATTGGTTTCCACGAGGTCGGCAACGGCGCCGCCCGGTCCGGTGGTGCTGCTTGCCCAGTCCGCATCGCCATCGATGGTAAGGCTCTTGGCGGGATCGACCGCATTGGAAGCCGTGGTCCCGCTGCCGTCCCCGAGTTGGTAATACGCGGCAAGATTCGCCTCGTTGCCGGTGAGCGCGGTGAAATCGATCGACTGGATCTGCGCGTGCGTGAGCGCGTCGGTCCAGACGCTGACATCGGCGATCGAACCGAAGAAGCCTTCCGCGCCAAAGCCCGCCGCGCCTGACTCGCTCGCGGCGCCGATCATCATGTAGGAGTGCGACGGATTCGACGGACTGCCGTCGATCTGATTGACTGACCACGTCTGCGAATATTCGAGATTGCCGTCGAGATAGAGCGTGAAAGTGCCGTTGTCGTGGGTCAGCGCGACGTTATGCCATTGCGACGCGGTGAGCGCCACGCCGGTATCGGCGATCTGGACGCCGCCTGCGAGGATCTGCAGCTCCATCGTGCCATCGGCATTGACCGTGCCGAGCAGACCGAACCCGGTGGTCGAGGTGTTGCCGTTGTAGAACAGGATCTGGCCGTGGCCGGTCTCGGCGCCCCCGCTCCAGTTCACCCAGCCGTCCAGCGTCACGTCATCAGTGGCGACCGTCGGCACGTCGCCGACCGCGATGGTCTGGCCGTCGAAGTTCATGTGGTCAGACGTCACATAGGAAACCGTCGGCGCATCGTTGGTGCCGGTGATCGTGACGGTGACGTCCTGCTTCACGGTCGCATTATGGTCGTCGGTGAAGGTGACGGTGTAGACCTGGGTGATGGTCTGCCCTTGCGCCAGCGACTGCAGCACCGGATCGCTGTTGTCGAGCGTGAAGTGCCAGCCGAGCGTCGCGCCATTGCTGGTGTCGCTGCCGGATTCGGACACCGACGAATCGATCGAGAACGTGCCGATATGCGAACTGGATCCGAAGCCCGGCAGGTCCGAGCTGACGGACGAGGATTTGAACGACCATTCCGCCGTGTGGGTGTCGGTCAGATCGACATCCTGGATCGCAAGCGTGCCGCCGGTCGTGAGCGAGGAGCCCCCATCCTCGATCACCGCGCCCATCGCCGCGGCGGCGTCGCTGGTGATGGTCGGCGCGTCGTTGGCGCCGTTGATCGTGACGGTCACGTCCTGCGAGACGTATGCGCCGTGATCGTCGGTGAAGGTGACCGTGTAGACCTGGGTGATGGTCTGGCCCTGTGCCAACGATTGCAGCACCGCATCGCTGTTGTCGAGACTGAAGTGCCAGCCCAGCGTCGCACCGTTGCCGGTGTCGATGGGCGACTCCAGCACTGACGGATCGATCGTGAAGGTGCCGAGCGGCGTATCGTCGGAAAAGCCAGGCAGATGCACGCTCGACGTCGACGATTTGAACACGGCCTCCGCGGTGTGGGTGTCGATCAGATCGAGATCCTGGATCGCCAGCGTGCCGTCGATCGACAGCGTCACGCTGGCGTCGTCCTCGGTCACCTCTCCGGCGGCGTCCGCGGCGCTGCTGGTCATCGTCGGCGCGTCATTGGCGCCGTTGATCGTGACGGTCACATCCTGCGAGACGTGCGCGCCGTGATCGTCGGTGAAGGTGACCGTGTAGACCTGGGTGATGGTCTGGCCCTGCGCCAGCGATTGCAGCACCGCATCGTTGTTGTCGAGGCTGAAGTGCCAGCCCAGCGTCGCGGCATTGTCGGTGTCGTCATTGAATTCGGCGACGGCGGAATCGATCGTGAAGCTGCCGAGGGGCGTGCCGTCGGCAAAGCCCGGCAGATGCGCGCTCGACGTCGACGACTTGAACACCGCCTGCGCCGTATGCGCATCGATAAGATCGAGATCCTGGATCGCCAATGTGCCGTCGATCGACAGCGTCACGCTGGCGTCGTCCTCGGTCACCTCTCCGGCGGCGTCCGCGGCACTGCTGGTCACCGTCGGTGCGTCGTTGGTGCCGGTGATGGTGACGGTCACGTCCTGCGAGACCTGTGCACCGTGATCGTCGGTGAAGGTGACGGTATAGACCTGCGTGATGGTCTGTCCCTCGGCCAGCGACTGGACCATCGGGTCGTTGTTGTTGACCGCGAAATGCCAGCCCAGCGTGGCGCCGTTGCTGGTGTCGCTGCTCGACTCCGTCACCGACGGATCGATCGTGAACGTTCCTAGTGGCGTGTCGTCGTCGAAGCCCGGCAGATGTGCGCTCGAGGTCGACGACTTGAACACCGCCTGCGCGGTGTGAGTATCGATCAGGTCGAGATCCTGGATCGCCAGCGTACCGCCGGTCGACAGCGTCGGCGTGACGGCATCCTCGATGACGCCCCCTGTTGCCGCCTCTGCATCGCTCGTAATGGTCGGCGCGTCGTTCTTGCCGGTGATGACCACCGTCACGTCCTGGGTAACCGTTCCACCGTGATGATCGTCGACCTTGACCGTATAAACCTGGGTGATGGTCTGGCCTTCCGCCAGCGACTGGAGCACCGGATCGCTATCGTCGAGCGTGAAGGTCCACTTCACCGAGCCACGGGAGCTGACGCCCGGACTTTCAACGACTGGATCAAGCGCGAAGGTGCCGATATGCGACGTGCCGTCGCTGAAGCCGGGTAGATGCACGCTCGAAATCGTCGACTTCAGCAAGAAACTCGCGGTATGCGTATCGGTGAGATCAGGGTCGTTGAACGCAACGGTGCCGCTCGCGGCGAGCGTGGCCGCACTATCCTCCGTCACCGCACCCGTCGGGGTGGTCGAATCATCGACGATCGTCGGCACGTCGTTGGTGCCCTCGACATTGACGTCCGCTCCGTTGATGGACACGGTGATCGGCGTACTGACGACGCCGCCGTGCCCGTCATCAACCTGCACGACATAGTTGAGGTTCAGCGTCTCGCCTTCGGCGAGGAAATCGAAGAGATGGTCGGAAACGCTGTAGGTCCAGATGGCCGAGCCGTTGTTGCCGTTCCCCGCACCCTGCAGCACGGTGAGCGGCACCTCGACGGCGGCGATCGCCGCGAGCTGCTGCGGCGTCAGCGTCCCGCTGATATCGTGGCCCTGCGCATCGAGATATTTGAAGGGTTGGGTGGACGAGAGCGCGGCGCTCACGATGGGCCGGTCCGTCAGATCGACGTCTGTGAAGGTGACCGTTCCCGTGATGGTGTCGAGAGCCTCGTTGCCGGTGCCGATCTTCTCGATGACGGTTCCGCCCGACGTCGCGACGGTGGGCTTGTCGTTGGTCCCCGTGACCGTGATGGTGATCGGGATGACCTTCGACTCGGGGTTGACCACGAAATTGGTATCGACGCGGACCATGTAGGTCAGCGTCAGGGTTTCGCCGGCGGCGAGAAAGTCGAAGACGTGGTCCGGGATCGTGTAGGTCCAGACCGCCGAGCCGTTGTTGTCGTTGCCGGCGTCGGGGACGACGCTGATCTGGATCTGCGTCGCCGCAATGTCCTGCTTCTGAAGAGCGGTCAGCAACCCGGTGACGTCGTGCTGTCCGGCGTCCTTGTAGACAAAGTTCGGCGCTTCGGCGAGGCTGACGCTCACCGTGGGCCGGTCGCCGAGATTTTGATCGACGAACCTGATCAGGCCGATGACTTTGTCGGGCGTCGTATCGCCCGTGGTGCCGGCACGCTCGGTCAACGCGAACGCCGTCTTCAGAATTCCGCTGGCGTCAAAGCTCTGCGCAATCGGTTGGCCGGGAATACGCTCGGGGGTCGGCGTGGACGTGGTGGGTCCCGCCGATCCCTGCGTATTGAGGTTGACGAAGGTCGCGGTCACGATGGGGCCGGACGCAGACTTGAATACGACGTCCAGGCTCGTCGGCGTGAGCGTGTCGGTGAAGTTCGTGGTCAGCTTGGTGTTGGTGTTGTTGTCGGTGAACTTCAGCGTGAACACGTCCGTGATCAGCTTCTGCACGTCCGGCGACATCAATGCATTGGAGATCGAGACGTTGCCGCCGCTGATCTGGATCATCTGGCCGGCCTGATTGACCGTCGCGATCGGCAGCAGCGTGACCTTGTCGAACAGGATGTAAGAGCCCGTGGTGCCGTTCGGCTCGACCAGCACCTGGAAGTTCGCCTGCGGCTGCGGATCGCCGCCGCCGGCGGGAACGACGAAGTTGATCTGGGTAAGCACGGCGGTGCCGCGGATGCCCATGGTGGCGACCGGGGTGTCGATCTTCATGTCGCCGTGCTTGGCGGTCTCGCCGGCGACGAAGGTGATGGTGCCGGCGACGAGGCTCAGCAACGAGGAATTGCTCGACCCGTTGGGGTCGTAGATCATTTCGTTCAGCACCATCCGCGCATTGGAGGACAGGCCGAACACGGTGCCGTCGATGAAGGTGACGCCGAGGGTCGAATCCGCCCCCGTCGAGACGACGTCCCCCTTCTCGACGTTGTCGCCGTTGTTCAGGATGACCGAGACGCCGTTGCGGATCGCGGTGGCACTGCCCACGAGCTTGGTGACGTGGCCGATGACTTGGGCCACGGCGGCAGCGCCGGGTGCGGCCTGCGCAACCTGGACATAGCCGGTGAGCGCGCTGACGATTTCGCCGGTGAGGTGGGCGCCGTCGGGCGAGGCGAGCGCGGAGCGCTTGTCACCCCGGAAATAATCGTGAACGACGAACTCGTGCCCCTCGTGGGACAAGACGAGGTCGAGGCCTGCGCGCTTGAACTCGCCGCTGAAGATCAGGTTGGGGTCGGGAACAACGAACGCGCCGTCAGGCACGTGAACGTGCGCTTTCGCCGTAAAGGAATCGACATGGGCATTGCCGGGCGAGCGGGAACCCTGGCCGTCCAAGGAAATCGCGCCGTCAAATTGGCCAGCGTAATTCAACGGGGCACCGTAAAAAGGGTTAAAATTTAAGTAAGTATCGACTGCCTAAGCTTGCATAGCATTAGCAAGTCCTTAGCGATACCATCTATTGCTTGTGTGATTTCGCATCACTTGGCTTCAGAAGCCCGATGGGTCGGAACCCCGTGGGAGAAGCTGAAGTAATTCCTCAAATATTCTGAAGTCGAATCCGGCCTTTTTACACGCATTTCCAGTCACCCAAAGTAATCTATCGTATAGTTGCGGCGCAGATACTTGCGTCATCTTTCCTTCGCGAAGTCCCGCCACATCCTGCGGCAAATATGGAGTTAAATCTGTGACCCAACTAACAGAACCCCATGAAATAGGGGGCGTTAGCCATCGCGCGCAGATCCGGCACTCCCATAACGTCTGTCTGCAATTGGCTCCGTTTTGGCGGCAGCAAGATACCTCCTAGCGGCGAATCGTAAAATTTTACGCAATCTAGGCAGATCCATTTCAGCCTGTTCCCCGGTTTTGCAACCCCAGCCGGGCGCGTTAAGCAGAACAAAACGGCCCGTCTCGCACTATCTCCCCGAAAGCAACAAAGCCCGGCACGTCGAGGTCGAGGGGGACCCGGCTAAGCCAGGGAAGGGGATGTCAGATGGAGACCGCTGCTCGCTCGCGCGCCTGGCGCGCAATCCTTGTCCTGTGCGGATTGATCCTTCTCGGATCGGCCGCCGAGCTTCGCGCCGGCTCATTGCTGTCGCCGGGCGCCGGCCTTCTCGTGCGCAAATCCGCCGAGCCGTTCGGCGTGTTCGCCTTCGCCATTTCGTCCGGCAGCCTGCGGCAGAAATGGCTTGCGCTGAAGGACAGGCTCGACGACGACATGGTGCAGCTTGCGCTGTGCGACGGCGACCGGGACAATTGCGCATCGCCTGCGGCCCTGAAGCTGCTCGCCGTCGTCGACCAGGCCCGCGCGCGCGACGGCCGCGCGCGGCTCGGCGAGACCAACCGCGCCATCAACCTCGCCATCCGGGCCGCCAATGACGGCATTGACGACGTCTGGAGCTCCCCGCTTGCGACCTTCGCGAACGGCACCGGCGATTGCGAGGACTATGCCATCGCCAAGCTGGCCGCGCTGCGGCTGGCAGGAATTGCCGCCGAAGACCTCCGCATCGTCGTGGTGCGCGACGTCAGGGCCGGCGAAGACCATGCGGTTGCCGCGGCAAAGCTCGACGGCCACTGGCTGATGCTCGACAACCGCCGCATGGCAATGGTCGAGGACGACGCTGCGCGGAGCTATCAGCCCCTGTTCGCACTCTACCAGTCGGCCGTGCTGAAATATGTCGACGAGCCGGTGCGGTTCTCGATGGCGGCAGACGCGCGCTGATTGCTTGTAGCCCCGGATGGAGCCACCGGGCTACGGACCAGACCTTCCCACACAACCCCATTCCACCGCGCGATCCCAAACGCTAGCATGGCGCCTTCCATGCGGGGGCGTCGGGAATGCGGTTCATCGTGCTGTCTGTGCTTGCGCTGCTGGCGCTCGCCGCGCCTGGGTCCGCGCAGTCCGACCGCTCCATTGCCGACAGACTGCCGCTGTTCGCCCAGAACAACTGCCAGCAGATTCGCGATCCCGGCAACCAATTGTTCTGCGGTGATGCCACGCTTGCGGCCGCAGCCGAGAAGCTGAGCACGGCGATCGAGGCGCGGCTCGCCCGCCTGCCCGATCGCCTGCCTGCGATCGAGGAGAACGCGATCTGGGTCCGCCAGCGCAATCTCAGCTGCGGCATCGTCGGACAGACCGCGATCCGCCCCGACGATTTCGACCGGGTGAAAGCGTGCCTGCTCAAGGTCACCGAGGAGCGCGCCGCGATCGTGCGCGATCCCGACTTCGACTGCCTGGCAGCCAACACCGCGGCGGGCGCGCTGATCTGTGCGGACCCATCGCTGGCGCTGGCCGAAACGGAGCTCAATGGCCAGGTGCTCGGCCTGATCGGCAAGCTGGACCCGACCGCAGCACGCTTTGCCTTCGCCGAATATGGCAGGTGGACCCGCGAGCGCGACCGCAAATGCAATCTCGTCGGTAAGGAGAACGTGCCGCTCCAGGATCTCGAATCAGCGGAGGACTGCCTTGCGGACCATTTGAAGCGCAAGACTGACGAGATCCGCGCGGCGAAGGAAGACCCCAAGAAGGTGTTCGGCCGGCAGGTGGCGGCCCGCATCCCCGACACCGACGCGGTCGACTTCTGCGCGGCGCGGATCCATGCGGCCAATTCCTGCGGCAACTTTCTGCGCATCAACCGCGTCTACGCGCTCGACAGCCAGGTGACCGAGCAGGAGGCGCAGGTCACGGGCGAAATCGAGATGGCCGTGCTGGCGCCCTTCACGATGTGCAGCAAGGTCGCGACCACCTGCACCGGCACCTGCTGGGACGCCAGGACGGGCCGTCCGCAGCCAGGCGCCGCCAACAACGGGCGCTCAGCGGAAGCCTTCAACGTGGCGCGCCGGCTGCGGATCCAGCGGACCTTTGCGTTCGTCAAAACCGCCGACGGCTGACGTTGCCGGGAGGACGAGCTGACGCCGGTGAATTCGGGAACAGCGGGCGGGGGATCGTAGGCCTTTCTCGCCGCGCCTGGCTCTTTCTTCCTTCTCCCCTTGCGGGAGAAGGTGGCGCGAAGCGCCAGATGAGGTTCTTTCCACTCGCAAGATCGTTTGTGGGGAGAGAACCCCTCACCCGGCTTCGCTTTCGCGAAGCCACCCTCTACCACGAGGGGAGAGGGTGCACCGTCAATGCCGCAACAGCATCAGAACATCAGATTGTCCTTCACCAGCACCCAGCGGCCGCCCTTGACCTGCTGCACCTGGGTGATGGTGTTGGCGAGGTGGTCGGTCTTGGAGAACTTGGTCGGCGGCGAGTTGAAGATGTCGAGGAATTTCTCGCCCGACTCCAGCGCATCAAGCATCTTCTGACCCGTGAGATCCTTGCCCGCCTTGTTCGCGTAGAACGCAAACGTCATCATCGCGTTGTAGCCGATGATCGCCTGCGTGTTGGCGTCTGAGTTGAACATCTTCTTATAGTTGACGAGCCAATCCTTCACCTTGCCCTTGGCGGTGTCCTCATAGGGAATCTCGAAACCGCTGGCGGCATAGAGCCCCTCGACGGCATCCTTGCCCAGCGCCGGAACCTCCATCACATTGGTGGGGGTGGCACCGAGGAAGGTGACGTCCCAGCCGAGCTTCTTGGCTTCGGTCATTGCTCCTATGGTTTCGCGGAGCACGGTGCCGAGCACGACGAGGTCGCAGCCATCGGACTTCATCTTGGCGATCTGCGCGCTGAAATCGGAGGCGCCGCGCTTGTAGCTCGTGATGGAAGCCGGCTGCGCCTTCATGGCGGTGAGCTGCTGATTGAAGCCGTCGAGCACGTTCTTACCGTACTCGTCATCCTGATGCATGATGCAGGGCTTCTTGAAGCCCTTCCACTCCATCATGTATTTCAGCGCGGCACGCGTGCTCTCGACGTATGGCAGCAAATTGTTGAACTTCAATCGCTCCTGCGGCTTGGCCGGATCGAACTTGAAGGTGAACTCGGCCGCCGTCAGCGGGAAGAGCTGCAGCACGCCGGCGTCGAACAGGATGTCCTGCGCGGCGAGCACTGTCGGCGATCCCATCGGGCCCACCATCGCGAAGATCTTGTCGCGTTCGATCAGCTTTTGCGACGCCAGCACGGCCTTTTTCGGATCATAGCCGCTGTCCTCGATAACCAGACGAATCTTGCGGCCGTTGACGCCGCCGGACGCATTGATCTCCTCGGTCGCCATCTTCATGCCGTTTGCGACCGGGACGCCCCACCCCTTGATCGGACCCGACAGATCCTGGTGGGTGCCGACGACGATCTCGCTTGCCGAGATGCCCTCGTTGGTGACCTTAGTCTGCGCCGCGGCCGGCAGACAGGTGAGCACCACGGCACTCACAGCAAGGCCGAACGCGCTGAACGATTTCGACATTGACGTCTCCTCTCCTAAAGGCCCGTGTTACGCGGAGGGCGGGGGCCGTCGCTCCTTCGCTTTCTCAAATGCAACTTCTCTTCTTTGCGCATGCCCCTTCTCGGAAAACCGGTTCCCACTTTTCCGGGCCATGCGCATGCGTCACGCCACGGCGCGCTGGCGATACATCGCTTCGATCTCGGCGGCGTAGCGCTTGTTCACGAAGCCGCGTTTCAGCTTCATGGTTGGCGTCAGTTCTTCGTCCTCCGGCGTGAGCTGGCGCTCGATCAGGTAGAACTTCTTGATGGTCTCGACGCGGGCAAAATTGCCGTTGACCTGCTCGATCTCCCGCCAGATCAGGTCCTGGATCTCCACGGCCCGGCAAAGGCTGGCATAATTGGTGAACGGAATGTCGTGGTCCTGGGCGAACTTCTCGACATTCTCCTGGTCGATCATCACGAGGCAGGTGAGATACGGCCGCTTGTCGCCGATCACGACGGCGTCGGAAATGTAGGGCGAGAATTTGAGCTGGTTCTCGATCTCAGACGGCGTGATGTTCTTGCCGCCGGAGGTGATGATGATGTCCTTCATCCGGTCGGTGATCCGGACGAAGCCCTCATTGTCGATGGTGCCGACGTCGCCGGTGTGCAGCCAGCCGCGGGAATCGATGGTCTCGGCGGTCTTCTCTGGCTGGTTCAAATAGCCCATGAACAGGAAGTCGCCCTTGATCAGGATCTCGCCCTCCGGCGACAGCGCGACCTCGCCCCAGGGCACGGCGGTGCCGACCGAGCCGAGCTTGATGTGCGTCGCCGGCATCATGGTGGCGACGCCGCAATTCTCGGTCTGCCCGTAGACTTCGTGCATGTCGATACCGAGCGCGAGATACCAGCGGATCAGCTCCGGCGCGATCGGCGCCGCGCCGGTGAAGGCGATGCGGCAGCGGTCGAGCCCGATCATGCGGCGGATGTTGCGGAACGCGGCCCGGTAGGCGAGACGATTGGCGATACGCAGCGACAACGGCGGCGCCTTGCCCTCGAGCCTGTAGTCGACCATGCGGTAGCCGATGCCGATGGCGCGGCGATAGACCCATTGCTGCAGCGGGGTCGCATCCTTCAGTGCAATGGTGATGGCGGAATAGAACTTTTCCCAGATGCGCGGCACCGCGAGGAAGACGGTCGGCTGCACCTCGCGCAGATTGTCCGGCACGGTCTCGGGGCTCTCGGCGAAATTCATCACCGAGCCGAGCGCGACCGAGATGTAGTAACCGCCGATGCGCTCGGCGACGTGGCAGAGCGGCAGGAAGATCAGCCTGTCCTCGTCCTCTCGCGCCGGGATGAAATCATTGGCGTGGCGCATCTGGTGCGTGACGCTGCGGTTGGCATGCATCGCGCCCTTGGGCGGGCCGGTCGTGCCGGACGTATAGACCAGGATCGCGAGATCGCCGGCGCTGCGGCTGTCGATCATCTCCTGCCACAGCGCCTCGCGGCCGACCATGTGATTGCGGCCGAGCGCGCGAAACTCGTCGAGTGACATCACCATGTCGTCGGAGAAGCCGCTGAGCCCTTCCATGTCGAACACGATGATCTTCTGCAGGCTCGCACAACGCGCACGGCAGGCGAGGATCTTGTCGAGCTGCTCCTCGTCCTCGGCGAAAATCACCTTGGTTCTGGAATCGTTGACGAGATATTCGACCTGGGACGATGCGTCGGTCGGGTAGATGCCCGACGAGACGCCGCCGGCGCACAAGATGCCCATGTCGGCATGGACCCATTCCGGGATGGCGTTGGCAATGATGGAGGCGACGTCGCCGGGCATGAAGCCGGTCGCATGAAGCGCGTAGGCGATCTCTTTCGATGTCGCGAGCCATTCGCGCCAGCTGGTCGGCTGCCAGATCCCGAATTTCTTCTCGCGGATAGCCGGCCGATCGCCCCGCGTCTCCGCAGCGCGCAGAAAGCTCCTTGCGATCGTATCAGCGACCGTCAGCATCGCCGGTCGGGCCATGCGCGTCTCCTCCTTGTCGCTCTCCCCTCCGCTGCCTGCCTTGCCGGCGGTCTTTGCTTGCGGATGGGCAATCCATCTTACTGCCAGCTCTTCCTCACCGCCACGTCTTCTTCTTTTTCCAGCGCCGCTCGCCGCGCGCGCCCGCTTCCTTGGCGCCAAGGTAGAACTCCTGGATGTCCTGGGAATGCATCAAGCGGTCGCAGCTGTCGTTCATCACGATCCGGCCGATCTCCAGCACATAGCCATAATGCGCCGTCTCCAGCGCCACCTTGGCGTTCTGCTCGACCAGCAGGATCGACATGCCCTGCTCCTCGTTGACGCGGCGGATGATGGTGAAGATCTCCCTCACCAGCAGCGGCGACAGGCCGAGCGAGGGCTCGTCGAGCAGCAGCAGCGTCGGCCGGTTCATCAGGGCGCGTCCGATCGCAAGCATCTGCTGCTCGCCGCCGGAGAGCTGGCCGGCCGGCTGGTTGATGCGCTCCCTCAGACGCGGGAAATAGCCGTAGACCCGCTCCAGATCCTCCGCGACGCCGTCGCGGTCCTTGCGCGGATAGGCGCCCATCATCAGGTTCTCGCGCACCGACAGGAACGGGAACACCTCGCGCCCCTCCGGCACATGGCTGAGGCCGAGCCGCACGATCCGGTCGGCCTCCATGCGCTGGATCGGCCTGCCCAGGAATTCGATCGAGCCCTTCTGCGGGTCGAGAATGCCGGAGATGGTCTTCAGCACCGTGGTCTTGCCGGCGCCATTTGCCCCCAGCAGCGTGACGATGCGCCCGCGCGGCACTTCCAGCGAGATGCCGCGGATCGCCATGATCGGCCCGTAATAGCTCTCGATGTTGGAGAGTTTCAGGATGATATCGGGTGTCACCGCGGCATCCATGCGTCAGGCTCCCAGATACGCGGCGACGACGTCGGGGTGCTGCTGAACTTCAGTCGGCGAGCCCATCGCCAGCACCCTTCCGTAGTTCAGCGCGATGACCCGGTCGGAGACGCGATTGACCAGCGACATGTCGTGCTCGACCATCAGCACGGTGATGCCGAGCTCGCTCTTCATGTCGCGGATCCAGAACGACATGTCGTCGGTCTCCTCGACATTGAGGCCTGATGACGGCTCGTCGAGCAGGATCAGCTTCGGCTCCGAGCACAGGGCGCGCGCCAGCTCGATCACCTTGCGCACGCCGTAGGGCAGGCCGGAAATCAGCTTGTCGCGGTAGGGTTCGAGATCGAGGAATTCGATGACCTGCTCGACCCTGCGGCGGTGCATCTTCTCGTTGGCCCGCACGCTCGGCAGGAATAGCAGTTCCTGCCAGAGCTGCGTGGTCGAATGCCGATGGCGGCCGACCAGCAAGTTGGAGAGTACGGTCGCATTCTCGAACAGCTCGATATTCTGGAAGGTGCGGGCGATGCCGAGCTTGGCGATGTCGTAGGGCGGCTCTTCCGTGATGTCCTGGTCCTCGAAGAAGATGCGGCCCGAGGTCGGCCGGTAGATCCGCGAGATCAAATTGAAGATCGAGCTCTTGCCCGCACCGTTGGGGCCGATGATCGACAGGATCTCGCCCTTCTCGACCGCGAAGGACACCGCATCGACGGCCTTGAGGCCCCCGAAATGCAGCGACAGGTTCTCGGCGCGGAAATAGCTCATCGGTTCCGCTCCGACTTCACGTAGATCTTCTGCCGCTTGAAGGTGGCGCGCTTGTAGAGCGGAAACAGCTGGAAGAAGAGCTTGATCTTCAGCCAACGGCCGTAGAGCCCGAGCGGCTCGAACAGTACGAACAGCACGATGATGATGCCGTAGATCGCGCCCTTCAGGCCGTTGAGCGAGGCGAAGGCCGCAACGTTCGACTGGATGCTCCCCGCGGTCGCCTTGCCGGCGCCGAATGCCGCCGCGATCCCGGCGATCATGCCGGGCACGTCGTCTTTCAGATAGGTCAGGAACGGATCAATCATCACGATGAAGATCGCGCCCAGCACCGCGCCGTGCAGGCTGAAGGCGCCGCCGATCAGGATCACGATGATGAACTCGATCGAGAGCTGCAGCGTGAACATCTCCGGCGAGATGAAGGAGAGCTTGTGGGCGAACAGCACGCCGGCAAAGCCGGTGATCGCCGCCGAGATCGCAAAGGACTTCACCTTGTAGAGCGCGACATTGACGCCCATGCTGCGCGCCGCCGTTTCACTGTCGCGGATCGCGACGAAGGCGCGGCCGGTCGGCGAACGCAGCAGATTGAGTGTGCCGACGATGGTCAGCACCAGCACGGCAAGGCACAGATAATAGAAAGTCGGACTGTCGCGCGGCACCGTGACGCCGAGCAGCGACAGCGTCTTGACCCGCATGCCCTCGTTGCCGTTGGTGACGCTCTCCCAGCGCGCCAGTATCTCCTCGACGATCAGGGCAAAGGAGATGGTGGCGATGACGAGGTAGATGCCGGTCAGGCGCAGCGCGGGAAAGCCGACCATTGCGCCGATGATGCCGGTCAAGGCGCCGGCGGCGAAGAAGTAGACGGGGAACGGCACGTTGTATTTCTGCAAGTAGGCGGCGGTGTAGGCGCCGATGGCGAGGAACGCGGCATGCCCGAGCGAGGCCTGGCCGGTGAAGCCGGTGAGGATCAGGAGCGCCACGCCGACGGTCGCATAGATGCAGACGAAGACCAGCTGGCTCATCAGATAGCTGGAGAGCACATAGGGCGCGATCAGCAGCAGCGCGAGCAGGATGCCGTACGAGACCCAATAGCCCGAATGCGGGAACAGCTTGATGTCGTCCTCATAGTCGGTCTTGAACAGAAAGCGCATGGCGTTCAGACCTTCTTGCGGACGTGGTGGCCAAACAGACCTTCGGGCTTCAAGAGCAGCACGGCAAGCAGCACGAGATAGGGCGCGACATCCTTCCAGCCCTCGGGCAGGTAGAAGCCGGCCATGCTCTCGATCACGCCGATCAGGACGCCGCCGACCACCGCACCCGGGATCGAGCCGAAGCCGCCGAGCACCGCGGCCGGAAACGCCTTCAGGCCGAGCACGAGGCCGACATTGGAATGGATGAAGGTGATCGGCGCCAGCAGCACGCCGGCGCAGGTCGCGACCGCCGCGCTGATCGCCCAGACGATCGACACCACGCGCTTGACCGGAATGCCCATATAGTAGGCCGCGAGCATGTTCTCGGAGCTGGCGCGCATCGCTGTGCCGAGCGTGGTCTTGTTGAAGAACAGCCACAGCAGCGTGCACAGGATCATCGTCGCGGCGATCACCGACAGCTTGTCGTAGGCGAGCACCAGCGAGCCGATCCGCAGCACGCCCTGGCTGAACGGCGTCTCGATCTTCAGATCGTCGGTGCCCCAGATCATGCCGGCGATCGAGCGCAGGAAATAGCCGAGGCCGATGGTCGCCATGATGATGGAGAATTGCGGATAGCCGAGGATCGGCCGCACCACCACGCGCTCCGCCAGCATGCCGAACAGCGCCATCGCGGCCACCGCACCGGCAAAGCCGACCCAGTAGTTCAGACCCATCATGCCGATGAAGGTGAAGGCGAAGAAGCCGCCCAGCATCATCAGATCGCCCTGGGCGAAATTGACGACCTCGGTGGCCTTGTAGACGAGCACGAAGCCGAGCGCGATCAGGCCGTAGACGCAGCCGAGCGCAACACCGCTGACCAGCTGCTGAACGAAATCCAGCATCGCCGCGCTTCCTCCCGATGCAACCGGCGGCTCTTTTGGCCGCCTTGCCGCATCTTGTGTCCAGTCGCTACGCAGTAGTTTCGCCGCGTCAGCGCCATTTGTCCGGAACCAATTCAGCCTGAACCGCTCAGCGCTGTCAACAAACGGTGACTTGCCATTAGTCCAATCCGGATGACGGAATTTGCCGCCACGCGATTCACCGCGCCGAAACATCTTCGGGTCATGGTCGCGGGGCGATGCAAAACCGGATGGTGTGACCGTCATGAAGCCGGACAGCTCGGCGCTGGAAGTGGTGGGGTTAACGAAGCGTTTTGACCGTCTGGCGGTCGATAGCCTCGATCTCACCATCCACGCCGGCGAATTCTACGCGCTGGTCGGCCCCAACGGCGCCGGCAAGACCACGACTTTGCGCATGGTGGCGGGCCTGCTGCGCCCCGATGCCGGCGCGGTCTCGATCTTCGGCATCGATGCGCTCCAAGACCCCGTCGCCGCCAAGCAGGTGACGGCGTGGGTCTCCGACGAGCCAATGATCTACGACAAGCTGACCCCGCTCGAATATCTCGAATTCGTCGCCGGCCTCTGGGGCATCGCGCCGTCGGTCTCGGAGCCCGTCGCGCAGGACCTGCTCGATTCGCTCGGCCTTGCCCCGCACCGGCACGAGCGCTGCGAGGGCTTTTCCAAGGGCATGCGCCAGAAGGTGGCGCTGGCCGGCGCGCTGGTGCACGATCCCCGCCTCATCATCCTCGACGAGCCGCTGACCGGGCTCGATGCCGTCTCGGCCCGCCATGTGAAGGGGCTGCTCAGCGAGCGCGTCCGCGCCGGCTGCACCGTGATCATGACCACGCATATTCTCGAGGTGGCCGAGCGCATGGCCGACCGCATCGGCGTGATTGCCTCGGGCCGTCTGGTCGCCGAAGGCACGCTGACCGAGCTGCGCCAGCAGAACGGCCATGCCGACACCAGCCTGGAGGATCTCTTCATCGCGCTGGTGACGCTTCCGGAAGCCGCATGAGCTCGGCGACCGCGCTCTCCTGGTTTGCCCGCCACGAGCTCCGGCTCGCCTGGCGCGAATGGTTCGCCATGATGACCGGCGGGCGGCGCAAGCGGACGCGCGCCGCCATCATCGGCCTCGTCTGCTTCGCCGCGCTGCTGCACCTGCCGGCCTGGGCGGTGATCGGCCGTTTCGCCAATCTGCAACTGCCGCTCGACAAATCCTCGCTGATCGTGATCACGGCGACGATTTTTCTCGCCTGGACCTTGATGCTGTCGCAGGCAATCGAATCGGTGACGCGGGTGTTCTACGCTCGCGCAGATCTCGACCTGATCATGTCCTCGCCGGCGCGGCTGGCCAATCTGTTCTCGGTCCGCATCGCCGCGATCGCGCTGACCGTCACCGTGATGGCGCTGCTGTTCTCGACGCCCTTCATCGACGTGCTCGTGATCGGCGGCGGCGCGCGCTGGCTCGCTTCATTCGGGGTCGTCGTCGCCATGGGCCTGTCGGCCGCGGCGATCGCGATCGCCGTCACCATCCTGCTGTTTCGTCTGATCGGCCCGGCGCGGACGCGCCTGATTGCCCAGATCCTCGCCGCGATCATCGGCGCCGGCTTCGTCATCGCGCTCCAGGTCGCCGCGATCATGTCCTACGGCACCCTGTCACGCTTCACCATTTTGACCTCAGGCACCATGGCGGCCTACGCGCCCGATGTCGACAGCATCTGGTGGTGGCCGGCGCAGGCGGTAATGGGCGACAACGAGGCGTTGCTGCTGCTCCTGGCGCTCGCTCTGATGCTGCTCGGAAGCGTCATGGCGATCTTCTCTCACCGCTTTGCCGACACGGCGATCGATGCCGCAGCCTACGGTGCGTCCGGCGGCAGGCGCGCGAAGGAGCGCCCGTTCCGCGCCGGCTCGCGGCAACAAGCGCTGCGGCACAAGGAGTTTTCGCTGCTCTGGCGCGATCCCTGGCTGATCTCGCAGACCCTGATGCAGTTGCTCTATCTGGTGCCGCCGGCACTGCTGCTCTGGCGCAATTTTGCCGATAGCGCCGCGGCGCTGACGCTGATCACGCCTGTCATCGTGATGGCGGCCGGACAGCTTGCCGGTGGACTTGCCTGGCTGACGATCTCGGGCGAAGACGCTCCCGATTTGGTCGCGACGGCGCCGCTGACGCCCTCCAGCGTCATCCGCGCCAAGATCGAGGTGGTGCTGATCGCGATCGCCATCATCTTCTGCCCGCTGGTCGCGGCACTGGCTTTCGCCTCGCCTTACCAGGCAGCGATCAGCGCCGGAGCAATCATCATCAGCGCGGCCTCCGCGACTGCGATCCAGCTCTGGTTCCGAGTGCAGGCCCGCCGCAGCCAATTCCGACGCCGCCAGACCTCGTCGCGGCTGGCGACCATTGCCGAAGCCTTCTCCTCGATCGGCTGGGCCGCGAGTGCTGCGCTGCTGCTCGCTTTGCCTCTGGCAGGCTTGATCAGCGCTCTGATCACGACGAGCCTCGTCGCCATCACCTGGAAGTTCAGCCCAAAACGGGAGTGAGGTGCCAGTGCTCATTTGTCCCTTTGAGGCCGACTTATTCTGCCTCATTGAGAGACATGCGAACGTTCAAGGTAGCCGCTGAGGGGCAAGTCACGCTGACGGCCGAGTTGCTGGAGCACCTTGGTGTGCAGCCGGGCGATAGGCTTGTCGCAAATACACTTCCCAACGGAAGCATCGAATTGAGAGCGGCCCCGAAGGGCAAGATTTCAGATACTTTTGGTCTCCTGCACGCGAAGCGAAAGGGCCCTCCGCTCTCGATCGAGGAGATGAATGAAATCATAGATGCGGCATGGGCAGGCGAGCGGTAGACCTGCGACATTGACGCGCTGTTGATCGTGATCTGTTGGCGATGCGCGGCGTTGCACGCTAGACTTTCCCCGTGACATCATCGGGAACGGACTTATGCGGCGACTGGTTTCGGCGGCTCTGGCGCTGTTCGGCGTATCCCTCGCCCCTGCCCTCGCCCAGCAGCCACCTCAACGCAGCGAATGCCTGGCGATGGCCAACGCGACCCCGCGCATCCTGCCGGTCGCGTTCCGGCAGGCCGCCGGCACCGCCGAGGTCGAGATCACCTATGCCGGCCATTCCACCTATTTCATCGACACGCCCGGCGGCTTGCGCATCGCGACCGATTATAGCGGCGCCTATCAGGTGGGGCGGCTGCCCGACGTCGTGACCATGAACCGGGCCCACAGCACGCACTACACTCTTTTTCCGGACAAGCGCATTCCCCACGTGCTGCATGGTTGGGGCGAGGACGGCAAGCCGGCCATCGTGTCGGAACGCATCGGCGATACCTTCATCCGCAACGTCACGACCGACATCCGCCGCTATTTCGGCGACGATGCCGGTGCCGACATGATCCGCGACGGCAATTCGATCTTCATCTTCGAGGTCGCCGGCCTCTGCATCGGCCATCTCGGCCACCTCCACCACAAGCTCGACGACAGCCATTTCGCCCAGATCGGACGGCTCGATATCGTGATGGTGCCGATCGACGGCACCTACACCATGTCGCTGGACGGCATCTCCGAAATCACCAAGCGGCTGCGCGCCTCGGTGGTGCTGCCGATGCACCGCTTCGCCACCCCGCTCGACGACTTCATGCGCCGGATCGGCCAGCAGTTCGAAATCGACCGGCGCTCCGAGCGGTCGTTCCGGATGTCGCGGGATGCCCTGCCGCCGAAGCCGACGGTGATCATCCTCGACGGGGTCTGAGCCGCAATTTTCTCCAAGCTGCCCGCCGGCCGGCCGTGTTGATCTCGTTGCGACAGGAGATCGACATGACTGATTTTGCCAGACTTTTGCACGCGAACGGACCGAACCCCGAGCATGCAGCGGCGCTTCAACTCTATGGCCGCTTCGTCGGCGACTGGGACGCCGAGATCACCGCCCATGGATCCGATGGCACGAAACACACGGCACCTGGCGAGATCCATTTCGGCTGGGTGCTGGAGGGCCGTGCCGTCCAGGACGTCTGGATCGTTCCCCGCCCCGCAGGCTCTCAGGCCTTTCCGATCGCCGGCAATTGGTACGGCACGACGCTGCGCGTTTACGATCCGACCATCGATGCGTGGCGGATTTCCTGGTTCGATCCGGGCCGCAGCGTCTTCCGCCAGCAAATCGGCCGTGCGCGCGGGCAGGACATCGTGCAGGAAGGCACGACCGAAGCCGGCGAACTGACGCGCTGGAGCTTTACGGAGATCACCAGGGACGCCTTCCATTGGCTCGGGGAAGTGAGGCCGGCCGCCGTATCCGATTGGCGGCTCATCGTCGACGTGAGGGCCAAGCGACGCAAGAGCTGACGACAGCGCCGCTTTGCCGGCGGCGACGGGTGCGGTTGCGCAACGCGCGCTGCTGCGTGACGAGACGAGATGATAGGCTCCCGGTACAAAAACATGAGGGAGCAAACGCCGATGGCTGCAAGCGGTGTGCCCGCCAACACGAGCGGGCTATTCGTCGAGCCGCGCGAGGACTGGCTTGCGCTGCACCAGGAGGAGATCATCGATCCCGCGCGGCCGATCGTCGATCCCCATCACCATCTCTGGAATCGGGGACACCGCTATCTGATCGAGGAGATAGCCGCCGACATCGCTTCCGGCCACAACATCGTCGCCACCGTCTATGTCGATTGCCGCTCGATGTATCGCGCGCATGGACCGGAAGCATTCCGGCCCGTCGGCGAAGTCGAGTTCGCCAACGGCGTCGCCGCCATGAGCGCGAGCGGGGCCTACGGCAAGGCCGCGATCTGCGCCGGCATCGTCAGCCACGTCAATCTGCTGCTCGGCGACGCCGCAAGGCCCGTGCTGGAAGCCGAGATCGCGGCCGGCAACGGCCGCTTCCGTGGCATCCGGCATTCCTCCGCCTGGGACGAAGACCCTGTCGTTGCCGGCATGTATGCGAACCGGCCGAAGGGATTGTTGCAGGATCCGGCCTTCCGCAAGGGATTTGCTTGTCTTGCGCCCCTGAACCTCAGCTTCGATGCCTGGCTATTCCATCCGCAGCTCGGTGAGCTCACCGAGCTTGCGCGCGCCTTCCCTGACACCAGGATCGTGCTCGACCATTGCGGCGGCCCGGCCGGGATAGGCCGCTTCGCAGGACGGCGCGAGGAGGTGTTTGCGCAATGGCGCGCGTCGATCCGGGAGATCGCGACATGCGAGAACGTGGCGGTGAAGCTCGGCGGCCTCGCGATGTGCCTGCTCGGCTACGACTTCCATTTGCGCGAGAGGCCGCCGACATCCGAAGAGCTCGCCGCGGCCTGGCGGCCCTATGTCGAGACCTGCATCGAGGCGTTCGGCGTGAAGCGCGCGATGTTCGAGAGCAATTTCCCGCCGGACAAGGGCCAGTGCAGCTACCAGGTGATCTTCAACGCTTTCAAGCGTATCGCATCGCCGCTAAGCGAGGTCGAGAAGACGGCACTGTTCTCGCAGACCGCAACCGATGTCTACCGGCTCGCGCTGCCATCATGACGAGAAGAGGGGCCGGGATGTTGAATCCCGACCCCTCTTCGTCGTGGCCGCTGGGAAGCGTCCTTGAAACGTTGTTGTGAGCTCTAGCCTGCCCCCATCAGCGAGGCCGGCCGGCGCTCGCCGGTGGCGGTGAAGATCTTCTTTAGCTTGTTCACGACCCGGATCAGGAAGCCGATCATCACGGGATTGGTCTTGCGGCAGAAGGCGATCTTTTTGACGTAGCCCTCGACATGCCATTTGGCATGCGCGCCGTCGCGGAAGAAGATGACGTCGCCGGGGCCGTAGCGCTTCGGCGGGAGCCCATCGCTTTCGAGCACGATCGATCCTTCCATGATCATGATCGTTTCATCGATGTCGTAGTACCAGTTGAATCGTCCTTCGGTGCAGTGCCAGATGATGGTCGAGGCGGTGCCGTCGGCGCTGGTAGACAGGATGTGCGAGCGCGACACCGGGTTGCCTTCGATGATCCAGGACGGCTCGATCGGCCGCAGCTCGAGGTCGACGTTACAACTACCGATTTCAATCAATGAGCGCGACATCTTCTTCCCCAGGGGATATAATAAGTATGGCCGGGTCTCGGCCCGGATTGTTTCGAAAGATGTCGGGAACGCTAGTCATCCGCTTTTAATTCTTTCTTACGCAGGCCTCGAAAATCAGCCGGAAGTTGCAGGCGCGAAACGGTTAACGTCGCGATTCCCCTGCAAATTCGCGCACATGAACCCATCCTTTTTGGGGTGCGACAAAGTGCGCGGAAAGCACCAAAACGGAGCCACTCGGATGCCCCTCACGCCCGAGGTTGTGACAGCCAATCGCGCGGTCGTCGGCCGGCTCGCCAGCCTCGACGTCTCCTTCGTGCCGGACGAGGAGCCCTGGTTCACCGTCGACGGCGTCGAAACCCCCCGGCAGATCGGCAGTGACGGCTCCGGCGGCGCGTTGGTGCTGCTGCCGTCGCTGAATGTGCTCTACGTGTCATCGGAGGGCCGCGCGGGAATTATCGCTGGCACTTTCGAGGCCTTCGTCCAGCTCGTCGTCGCCCGCCCTTATTGGCTCGACATCCTCAAATTTTCCGGCGGCGGCGACCTTCAGGAGATGCGGCGCGCGGCAGAGGCCCTGGAGGCGACACTCGACGACGAGGACGAGATCAACGAGGCCCGCGAGGAGATCCGCAAGAGCCTCGACCTTCGCGAGGCGGATGATCCCGTCGGCGCGCTCTACGAGGCGATCGCTGCTTCCGACGCCATCGTGCGGGCCACCGACGGCAGCCCGTTCACGACATTGTTCAACCGTTTCAGCATCGACAACAATCCGATGCTGCGCAATGCAGCGGCGTGAGCCTAGCGCGACAAATGCCTGGTGCCGCTCCGCTGTCCACCTCCCCAGCCGGGAGAGGTGAAGCGGCCTACTTCGCCCACTCGCCCTTGCGGAACACCGGTACCTTGCTGCCATCGGGCAAGATGCCGTCGATATCGGTCTCGGCCGAGCCGATCATCCAGTCGATATGGATCAGGCTCTGGTTGCCGCCTTGCGCCGCGATCTGCTGCGGGGTGAGCTGCGCGCCGTTGACGAAGCACTTCGAATAGCACTGGCCGAGCGCGATATGAGACGCTGCGTTCTCGTCGAACAGCGTGTTGTAGAACAACAGCCCGCTCTGCGAGATCGGCGAGGAATGCGGCACCAGCGCCACTTCGCCGAGGCGCCGGGCACCCTCGTCGGTGTCGAGCACCTTGTTCAGCACCTCCGCGCCGCGCGAGGCTTTTGCGTCGACGATCTTGCCGTCCTCGAAGCGCACCGCGATGTTGTCGATCAGCGTGCCCTGATAGGACAGCGGCTTCGAGCTCACGACATGGCCGTAGACCCGACGGCAATGCGGCGTGGTGAAGACCTCTTCGGTCGGGATGTTGGCGTTGCAGCTGATGCCGTTCTTGGAGAGCGAGGCACCGCCCTCCCATTCATGCCCGTCGGCAAGGCCGATGGTGAGGTCGGTGCCCGGTCCCGAATATTGCAAGGCGCGAAAGCGCTGGCCGTTGAGCCAGTTGGTCCGCTCGCGCAGCACCGCATTGTGGCTCGCCCAATTGCCCATCGCGTCCTCACGATCGACGCGGGACGCCGCGAAAATCGCATCCGCGAGCTTGCCGACAGCGACGTCCTCTGGATCATCGGGGAAGACCTGCCTGGCCCAGGACGGGCTCGGATAGGCGATGATGTTCCAGTTGGTGTCGAAATTGACGATTTTCTCCAGGGCGGGCTGATAGGCCATCGAGTTCGCCTTGCTGGCGCGCGCCACCTTGGAAGGATCCTCGCCCGACAGCAGCATCGGATTGTCGCCGACGATGGCCAGCCGCGCGGTGTTGTCCGAGAACGCCTTGGCCATGCCCTCGTAGAGCCAGCCGGCGGCACGATCGAAACTGCTGTCGTGGCCGTGGCGGTAGCGCGCCAGCGTCATCTCCTCGTCCGACAGGATCGGCGTCACGATACCGGCGCCGGCCTTGTAGGCATGCACGGCGATCCGCCTGACCAGCGGCAGCGCGATCGCGGGCGCCGTCAGAAGCAGATCCTGCCCCGGCCGCAAGCCCAAGCCCACCTTCACCGCCACCTCGGCCAGCCTGTCGAGCTTCACGGGATCAATGGGAGCGGTGGAATTGCGGTGATCGGTCATGCGGGGCCCTCTGCCGAAAGTCTCTCGTTCAATCTAAGTCTAGCATCGCGAGGCGCAAGTGCGCGAGCACCTTGCGACACGGAGAGATACGCAGTTTCACGCATATTGGTTTTCAACGCGTTGCCGATTTCAGCACCCGGTCAACCATGTCAGGCGCGAGCCCGAGGTAATTTTTCGGTGAGGTGAGCGCCTCGATTGTGGCGCGATCGATGCGGCTCGCGATCCGCGAGTCCGCCGACAGCGCATCGGCCAGGCTCATTCCCTTGTCGTTGGCTTGACGGCAGGCGTCATAAACCACGTCATGGGCCTCCTGCCGGCCGAGCTGCGGCGCGAGCCCCATCATGACCGCTTCGGCCACGATCAGGCCGCGGCTGATGGCGAGATTGTCGTTCATCTTCGCCTCGTCCACGATCAGACCCGCGAGCGCGAACTTCGCCTGATGCAGCGCGCCGGCGGTCAGCACGAAGCTTTCGGGGATGGCCATCCATTCGGCGTGCCAGGGACCCGTGGCGCGCTCGAAATCCTGCACCATGGCGTCGAGCATCAGGCCGGCGTGCTGGCGCACCGCCTTGGACGCCGCCAGCATCAGTTCCGACGAGATCGGGTTGCGCTTCTGCGGCATGGTCGAGGAGGCGCCGCGCCCCTTGACGAAAGGCTCGTAAACCTCGGCGAACTCGGTCGAGGCCATGATCATGAGGTCGAGCGCAATCTTGCCGAGCGAGCCGGTGACAATCGCAACGAAGTTCACGGCTTCCGCAAAGCCGTCGCGCGCGACGTGCCAGGTCGAGGCGGGAATGCCGAGCTTCAGCTCGGCGCAAAGTGCCTCCTGCACCTCGAAACCCTTGTCGCCGAGCGAGGCCAGCGTACCGGCCGCGCCGGCGAACTGGCCGACCAGCACGCGCGGCTTCAGCTGCGCCAGCCGCTCGGCATGGCGATCGAACATCGCGAGCCAGATCGCAGTCTTGTAGCCGAACGTCACCGGCAGCGCCTGCTGCAAGTGGGTGCGACCGGCCATCGGCGTGTCGCGATGGCGTCTCGAGAGGTTCGCCAGGATGCCGCGAAGCTCGTCGATGTCGCGCGCAACGATTTCCAGCGCAGCACGGAGCTGCAGCACCACGGCGGTGTCCATGATGTCCTGCGTCGTCGCGCCCCAATGCACGTAGCGGCCGGCCTCGCCGCACTGCTTCACCATCTGGTGCACCAAGGGGAGGATGGGGTAGCCGACGATGTCGGTCTCCTGCCGCAACAATTCGAAATCGAGCGCGGCGACGTTGGTCCGCGCCGCGATCGCCTCGGCCGCCTCTCGCGGGATCACGCCGCACTTCGCCTCCGCCCTCGCCAGGGCCACCTCGACCTCGGCATAGCGGGCGACTGTCGTGACGTCGGAAAACACCACGCGCATCTCGGGCGTGCCGAAGGCGTCGCGGAACAGCATGGAATCGAGCACGGTGGTGGATGCGCTAAAGGCGGGCATGGGCGTTTCTTCGTGGTGGTTTTATGTGGAACGCAGCTTACGCAGGCTGCGCTGTTCGGCAATGGACAAAGCCCGATACCCCCGTCATTCCGGGCTCGCGCCGAGGGACGCGCCCCGGAATGTCGACGCCCGGCAAGTCGGCCAAAATCGTCAAATCCCGTTTATTCCGATCCGCAACAGCATGGCTGCCATCACGCGATCGTGGTGAACCTGACAGACCTTTCAGCGGACTCACAGACGTCTAGTGAAAATTCATTTTGATTTGATCATTGCCTGATGTCGTTGTGAGGCCTGAGTTTTCGACGTGCAGTTTCTGTTCCGGGACCACCTTCTCGATACCGACTTGCGCGAGCTGAGCCGCGCGCAGGTTCCAATTGCCGTGGAGCCGCAGGTCTTCGATCTCGTCGTCCACCTCATGCAGAACCGCGACCGGGTGGTCAGCAAGGACGAGTTGATCGACAAGATCTGGCACGGGCGCAGCGTCTCCGAATCCACCCTGACCAGCCGGATCAACGCCGCCCGCAAGGCGATCGGCGACAGCGGCGCGAGCCAGGCGCTGATCCGCACCATCGCCCGCAAGGGCTTTCGCTTCGTCGGCGATGTCGAGGCCAAGAATGGCGCGGTGGGTGGCGCGATCGCGCCGGAGCCTGACCGCACCGCCTTTATGCCGCGCGCTGCGCTGGCGCTACCCGAGCGGCCCGCGATCGCCGTGCTGCCCTTCACCAATATGAGCGGCGAGGCCGGACAGGATTATTTCTCCGACGGCATCAGCGAGGACATCATCACCGCGCTGTCGAAGCTGCGCTGGTTCTTCGTGGTCGCAAGGAACTCGTCCTTCGTCTACAAGGGCCGGGCCGTGCACATCCGCGAGGTCGCGCGCGAGCTCGGAGTGCGCTACGTGGTCGAAGGCAGCGTGCGGCGGAGCGGCGAGCGGGTGCGCATCTCGGCCCAGCTCAACGACGTCTCGACCGGCAGCCATCTCTGGGCCGAGCGCTACGATCGCGAGCTGGCCGACATCTTCGCCGTGCAGGATGAGATCACCGAGGCGATCGTCGCCGCGATCGAACCACAGCTCTATGCCGCCGAAAACTTTCGCGCCCAGCAGAAACCGCCGGGCAGTCTCGACGCCTGGGACCTCGTGATGCGCGCGCTGTCGCATCATTGGCGTATCACCCGCGAAGACAACGCCGCCGCGCAAAGGCTGCTCGAACAGGCCGTCGCGATCGATCCCGCCTATGGCAAGGCGCTGGGCCTGCTCGCGACCAGCCACATCTTCGGCGCGCATATGGGTTGGGCCGACATGGAAGCAACGGTACCGATTGCCGAACGCGCGGCGCTCGCGGCGGTGGCGGCCGATCGCGAGGACGCCTTCGCTCATCACGGCCTTGCCTATGCCTACCTGTTCCGCCGCCGCTTCGACGACGCGCTGGCGGAGTTCGAGCTGGCGCTGCAGCTCAATCCGAACTTCGCAATGGCGCATGCCTTCTACGGCGTGACGCTGTGCTACGCCGGTCGATGGCAGGACGGCGACGCCGCCGCGCGCCGCGCGCTGCGGCTCAGCCCGCGCGATCCGCTCGCGGCGATCTATTGCGGGGTTGCGGCCTATGCCCGGTTCGTCGGCCGCGACTACCAGGGAGCCGTGCAGATGGCGCGGGAATCAATGAGACAGCGCGGCGATTTCGTCGGCGCGCACCGCGTGCTGACGGCAGCGGCCGGGATGTCAGGAGATCCGGCGCTCGCTGCTTCCGCGCTGGAAGGTCTGCGCCGCGCTCAGCCCGAGGTCTCGCTCGATTGGATCACGCGCGAGCTGCCGATGCTGCGGGATGAGGATCGTGCGCATTATCTGGAAGGATTGCGGCGCGCTGGAATGAAGTGATGACGGCGCGACAATGAGCGCTCATCGTCTCCCATTGCCGCCGCAGTCGCAGGCGAAGCGCTAATCGTCGTCGGGCCCGAACAGCTTGATCTGCGGGAAGCCGCCGCGCGGCCGGCCGGCGTAATCGCGCGCATCGGAATCCTCGCGGATGTTGCGTGCGACGTCGTCCCAATCGGTGCGGTCGCGCAGGCCGCGCTGCTCACGGCCCTCGTAGTAATGGCGGCGCTCGGCCCAGCGCTCGCGGCGCTCGATCCGGCGCCGCTCGGACGCGGTGCGCTTCACGTCGGAATCTTTCGCCTTGGCATAGGCGTTGTCAGGTGAAGAGGCTGGATCGACCGATGCTTGCTGCTCGCCGGGTTTTGCGGCTTTCGGTGACGACGCAACTGTCGGCTTGGACTGTTCCTTGGGTGGCTCAAGCGCGGCCGCCTGTGAAGGCGGCGGCGCCGGTGGTTCGGCATTCGCCTGAGCGGGCTGCGGGTCAGGCCTTGTGGCGTCAGGTTTGGCGGCTTCAGGCTTGGCTTCGGCCTGCGCCGGAGCGGCGATCATCGCGCCAAAGGCTTGCGAGCCGGTGAGATAATTGACGCGCTCCGAGGGTGCGTTTGTCGCCGCCGGCGCGCCGGCGGATTCGGCGCGCTGCGCCATCCTGCTGGTGTCCGGGCCCTGTTTGGACGTGACCGGATTCATGATGTTGCCGGCAACGATCCCGCCGCCCAAACCAATGGCGATGGCTGCGACAATGGTTCCGGCACCGACGAAATAGGCTGTCGAGGCGCGCATTGATCCACTCCCTCTTTGGGGCGAGCAACGCGCGTTGATTGCGGGATGTTCCTGGTGTGGAAGCAGTTCCTGAAGGAACTTAAGCGTCAGATCTGCTGCGCGACCTTTTCGAGGCCGATGATGCGGGCGAGCTTGCGCACTTCCTCTTTCTGGTCGTCACGCAGCTGGAACAGCAGCGGCATTGCCGCCGACTTCAGCTGCTGGACCTCGTCGCAATTCGGATCGATCGGCACGCCCGGCGCATGCGGATTGGAAAGCTTGTTCGCCGAGATCTTGCGGACGACATTGCGCAGCGCGGTCTCGACCGAGGGCCAATAATATTCCTGCGACGACGATAATTTCAGGCGGTCCCTGATGCCTGCGATCTGCACGTCGGACAGCAGCGCATAGTTCTTTTGCGGCTGCGGCTTAGCCACCACCTTCGGCTTGGCCGGAACCTCGACCGTGGGCACCTCCGCCGCAGCGGGCGCTTCAGACAGGCCCGGCGACGCCTTGGGCATCGGGAAATCGGTGGGCGTGGCGGCGGCAAAGGCCTGGCGCAGCGGCTCGGCCAGCACGGGCGCCTGCGAAAGCCTGTCGGCCGGCACCTGGACCGGCTCGATCGCGGCCGAAGCCAGGGCGAGGGTCGGGACCAGACGGTCGGCCTTGGCGGCGCGGTTGGTTGCGAGCGGCTTGGGCGGAGGCGTTTGCGCGATCATGTCCTCGCTGACGCTGGGGACGCTGTCGCGGCCAAGGATGGCGGTGGTGGCGGCGCCCAGGACGAGGAAGCAGGTCAGCACAACGATGGTGATGGCTTTGGACAAACGTCTCTCCGGAACGGACGCTTCACGAGTTTGTTAACGATGGCCGGGAAAAGGGCACGAATTATGGCTTGAGTGTGCCTTGGTTGCGACAATCAGCATGTGTGCAGCGACATTCGGCGCAAAAGGCAAAGGAAATCAGGCAGCTGCGGCCAGATCGTAGGCGTCCTGGATGTCCGCGACGATCTCCGAGGCCTCCCAGACCGCACGCGGCTCGACCGATTGC
Source organism: Bradyrhizobium nanningense (assembly GCF_004114535.1). GTDB lineage: Bacteria > Pseudomonadota > Alphaproteobacteria > Rhizobiales > Xanthobacteraceae > Bradyrhizobium > Bradyrhizobium nanningense. Next base: position 5,625 of record NZ_LBJC01000014.1, on the reverse strand, counting down.
AGCGCCACCGTCCAGTTGCCGCCCCGGCGGGTGCGGGGGACGCTGACGATGTCGAAGCGGACGTTGCGGCACAGCGGGTGGCGGGCCAGGGCATGAGCGACGCGAACGCGGATTTCGTCCAGCGAAGCCGCAATCTTGGTGTTGAGATAATCGAAATCCATCGCCTGTCCCTCTCGGTCCTGATTGGCGGCCGTGAGAGGATTCTTGGCGGGCGATGGTTAATCTGCCGTTAAGTGAGCGGGGCGGAACAGCGCGGGATTAACCGTGATCGGGATGGGCAGACCCTGCCCTTTCCGCAATCCTACGGGCAGCAGCGCGCCCTCGCCTCACGATATTCGACCAGTGTCCGCGCAACGAGATCGTCGACAGGGAGCACGTCGGTGACACCCGAGGTGGAATGTCCCCCGCTCCAGATATCGCGCCAGCGCTTCGGCCGGCTCTCGCGCTTGGCGACGTCGATATCCTCAGCGATGTCGATCGCCCCGCGCGCCGGCAGATCGTCGGGATCAAGCCCGGCGGCCACGATCGACGGCCTCAGCATGCTGGTCTGCAGGCCCGTGAACGCGGTGGTGAGCAGGATGTCGTCGGCGCTGCTGTCGACCAGCATCCGCTTGTGGCGGTCGTCCGCCATGCTCTCGCGCGTCGCGATGAACTTGGTGCCCATGTAAGCGAGATCGCAGCCGAGCACTTCGGCCGCATGCAGCGCATGGCCGTCGCTGATGCCGCCCGCGAGCACGATGACGCCGTCATAGAACGCGCGCACCGCGCGAACGAAGGCGAACGGGTTGAGCCAGCCGGTCTGGCCGCCGGCGCCCGCGGTGAGCAGCACCAGCCCGTCGGCACCTGCTTCCGCCGCGCGTTCGGCATGACGGATGGAAGCAACGTCCGCCAGCACCAGCGCACCGGCATCGTGCAGCGGCTTCACCACGGCTGCGGGCGAGCCGACCGACGTGATGACGATCTCCGGCCTGTGCCGCAGCAGCACGGCGAGATCCTGCTCCAGCCGCGCATTGGAGCGATGCACGATCAGGTTCGGGCAGAGCGGCGCTGCCTTGCGGCCGGTTTGAGCTTCGTGCTGGCGCAGCCGCGTCTCGATCACGGTCAGCCATTCATCGAGTTGGTCCGTGCTGCGGCAATTCGCGGTGGGGAAGCTGCCGATCACCCCGCTCTGGCAGGCCGCGACCATGAGCTCGATGCCCGACACCAGGAACATCGGAGCTGCGATCAAAGGCAGAGCGAGACGATCGCCGAAGCGTTGCAGTCGATCTGAGCGCACGCCAATCTCCTTGTCGCTGTTGCCTCGTCCTTGCGGGCTTTGTCGTTTCCTCCCGCAGTCTCTGTGCTAGCGTCATCGGCAACATTGGCACGTCAGAAGCCGGTGACAAAGCAACGAGGAAACATATGTCCGATTCGCTCCACGCATCGTCCCCGACTTGTGCGCAGACGCTACGGGCGCTGTCGCGCTATCCCGGCCGCACCGCCTTCGCCTGGCCCGGCGGATCGTTGAGCTATCAAGGCACCGTCGACCTCATCGGGCGCATCCAGGGCGTGTTCATGCGGCTCGGCTTGCAGGCCGGCGCGCGCGTCGCCTTCCTCACCGCGAACCGCGCCGACACCTGGTGCGCCGGCGTCGCCTCGCAATTGTCGCGGCTCTGCATCACCTGGCTGCATCCGCTGGGATCGCTGGAGGACCAGCTGTTCCAGCTCGAGGATTCCGAGGCCGAAATGCTGGTGGTCGATGCGGCCGCCTTCCGCGATCGCGGTGGCGAGCTTGCGGCGAGAGCGCCCCGGCTGAAAGCGATCTTCACCATGGGGCCGGCCGGATACGGTGTCGATCTGCTGGCGGCGGTCGAGAGCGCGGGACACGCCAGCGCGCAGAACCTCGCCGGCCTCGACGATCTCTCCACGCTGAACTACACCGGCGGCACCACCGGAAAATCCAAGGGCGCGCTGCGCTATCACCGCGAGAATGCCGGAGCCGCGGCCGCGATCCTCGCCGATTTCGAGATCCCCGACGCGGCACGCTACCTCACCGTCGCCCCGATCAGTCATGTCGCCGGCACGAAAGTGCTGCCGACCTTGATGCGCGGCGGCACCGTGCACATGCTGAAAGGATTCGATCCCGAGGCGGTGCTGACGACGATCGCACGCGAACGCATCAATTTCACGCTGTTCGTGCCGACCATGATCTACGTGCTGCTCGATCATCCCGCGCTGGATAAGACCGATCTCTCCTCGCTGGAGCTGGTGCTCTACGGGGCATCGGCGATGTCGCCGAGCCGGCTCATCGAGGGCATCGAGCGCATCGGACCGGTGTTCTCGCAGCTCTACGGCCAGACCGAATGCTATCCGGTCTCGGTGCTGCGCAAGGCGGATCACGATCCCAAGACGCCGGAGCTGTTTTTGTCCTGCGGCTTCCCGATCGCAGCCTGCGAGGTCAGGATCCTCGACGACAACGACGCGGAGGTGAAGACGGGCGAGGCCGGCGAGATCTGCGTGCGCGCGCCGCATGTCATGGCGGAGTACTGGAAGCGGCCCGACATCACCGCCGAGACGCTGAAGAACGGCTGGGTCCACACCGGCGACATCGCGCGCCAGGACGAACGCGGCTACATGTTCATCCTCGACCGCAAGAAGGACATGATCGTGTCCGGCGGCTTCAACATCTTCCCGCGCGAGGTCGAGGACGTGCTGTCGCAACATTCCGATGTCGCCATGGTCGCGGTGGTCGGCATACCCGACGAGAAATGGGGCGAAGCCGTCACCGCCATCGTCGTGCCGCGCGAGGGCGCAAGGCCTGATCCGGACGAGCTGATCAACCTGGTCAAGACGCGAAAAGGCTCAGCCCATGCGCCCAAGCAGATCCAGTTCGTCAAGCAATTGCCGATGACCGGCGTCGGCAAGGTCGACAAGAAGGTGCTCCGCGCGGGCTTTTGGAGCGGCCAGGACCGGATGGTGGGATAAATCCCCGGGATTCTACGGTGTCATTGTGGCCCGGACACCACAGAGAGCAACGGAGTGTGCGCGCGCAGTGCCCGCGCAATTGCCGGCGAATCGGGGAATCACCTAGACCGCTGACGGGGCTGGGAAGCGGAGTAAGAGATGAGAGTCGCTTCCCTGGAAAGTGCAGTCGCCGCGGTCACATTGATCACGGCTATCATTGTGGTGCTGTGGGAGATCAAGATCTTCTACGGAATGTGAACTGGCAGGATGCCCCGGTCGAACACGACCATGCATCCCTTCCGCGGCGGCGGAAGCCTGCCGTTCAATTGGCAATGCGCGACATGGCGCTCACGCAGTTGGTGTCATCGCCCGGCCCCGACCGGGCGATCCAGCATTCCAGAGACAGTCGTTATTGAATCGAGAGGCCGCGGCGTACTGGATGCCCCCGCGTTCGCGGAGCATGACAGTGAGAACGAGGCGCGGGCGTCGTACCTTCGCCGCTCACCGCTTCTCGATCACCAGGCTCTGGACCGCGCGGCCGAAATAGCCCCGGCGGTCGGCGAGGCGCGACATTGCGAGGCCACAGCCATCAGGGCCGATCCAGGATTCACCGTCGAGCAAAATCCACTCGCCGACCGGCTGACGCGCGAAGCTCACGGTGAGGTCGGCATTGATGTAGGTCCAGGCGCGGAAGTCCAGCGTCGAGGCGGTGCCGTTGGAGAAATCGGCGGCGACCACGGCGCGCATGGCCTGCGAGATCGCTTCGCCTTCGATCAGCGGATGATCGACGCGAAACCAGATCGCGCCGGCACCGGCCTGGCCGAAGCGGCCGCGTGCAGCACGCATCGAGACCAAACGCACGAACGGGCTGGTGGCGGCGTGGCCGTCTTCGATCAGCGAATCCTCCGGCGACGGCAGCGTGACCGGCAGGTCCTCGACGTCGTCGGGCAGGTTCAGCGCCTGGCGCCTGATCTTGAGCACGGTGGCGCCGACGACCTGGACGCCGTCGGCCAGCAGCTTGATATTGCAGAGCTGGATCTTGCGGCCCTCGCGCAAGACCTCGGTCACGATCGTGAGCGGCGCCACCGGCACCGGTCGCATCAGGTCGATGGTGACGCGCGCGATGTCCATCGGAGCAGGCGTCGGGATACGCTCGGCCGCCCATGTCACCAGCGAGGCCGGCGCCGAGCCGTGCTGCATGCGCCGGTCCCAGGGACCGGCGGCATCCGGGCTGGTGACGACGCTGTTGCCGTCGACGCGGTAGATGGCGGTCATCGTTTCAATCAGTCTCGGTTGGCGTTCCCCGGACGCTGCGCAGCGCGTAGCGGCGCGCTGCTGAGCCGGGGTCCATGCATCGCGGCGATGGGTCCCGGCTCTGCGGAGCAATGCTGCGCATTGCACCGCGTCCGGGACACGAGAACTACAACGGCGGATCGATCGCTTCGTCGTATTCCTTCTTGAAGCGCGCGATCATTTCGGCCGCGGGCACGATGCCGTCGATGCTGCCGATGCCCTGGCCCGAGCCCCAGATTTCCTTCCAGGCCTTCGGCTTGGCGCGCTCGCCGGAGGCGTCGGTGCCGAAATTCATCTTGGAGGGATCGGAGGTCGGAAGGTTCTCCGGATCCATGCCGGCGGCGAGGATCGAGGGCTTCAGGTAGTTGCCGTGCACCCCGGTGAAGAGGTTGGAATAGACGATGTCGTCGGCGCTCGATCCCGCGATCATCTCCTTGTATTTCTCGACCGCGTTGGCTTCCTTGGTGGCGATGAAGGCCGAGCCGATATAGGCGAAGTCAGCGCCGAGGATGCGCGCGGCGCGGATCGCCTTGCCGTTGCCGATCGCGCCCGACAGCGCGATCGGGCCGCCGAACCACTTTCGCGTCTCGGCAACGAAGGCGAGCGGAGAGATGGTGCCGGCATGGCCGCCGGCGCCGGCCGCGACCAGGATCAGGCCGTCGGCGCCCTTCTCGATCGCCTTGTGGGCGAATTTCTGATTGATCACGTCGTGGAAGACGATGCCGCCCCAGCCGTGAACCGCCTGGTTCAGCTCCTCGCGGGCGCCGAGCGAGGAGATGATCATCGGCACCTTGTACTTGGCGCAGAGCTGCATGTCGTGGTCGAGCCGGTTGTTCGACTTGTGCACGATCTGGTTGACCGCGAACGGCGCCGACGGCCGTTCCGGATGCGCGCGGTCATAGGCCGCGAGCTCCTCGGTGATCCGTGCCAGCCATTCGTCGAGCAGCTCCGGCGGCCGCGCGTTCAGCGCCGGAAACGAACCGACCACCCCCGCCTTGCACTGCGCGATCACGAGATCTGGCACCGAGATGATGAAGAGCGGCGAGCCGATCACGGGGATCGACAGTCGCCCCTTGAACAAGGCAGGCATGGACATTGCGAAACGATCCTCTGTTGGTCGGTCAATGGAAGGTTGGCGCCATACCAACAAGGCAATCTTTCCACTGTCAAGTATTGCGTTTTGCCGCCGGGAGGATGCGGCGGCCGCAATTCCAAGCAGCGGAATTCTAGCCCATCCGTCTCCTCCGTCATTGCGAGCGCAGCGAAGCAATCCAGGCTGTCTCCGCGGAAGCACTCCTGATCTTCCCCCAAAAAAGTGGACAGGGTTCAAGCCGATTTTAGCTCCATCTCGACCGGGCTGATATAGCCGATAGCCGAGTGTCTGCGGTG
>NZ_LBJC01000013.1 GCF_004114535.1 Bradyrhizobium nanningense | reverse complement strand
ACGACGACGCGCGCCGGCTGCACGCCGGGCACGCCGCCCAGCAGCAGGCCGCGGCCGCCGGCCGAGCGCTTGAGCGCGGCGCCGGCGGCCTCGATGGCGAGGCGGCCGGCGACTTCGCTCATCGGGGCGAGCAGCGGGAGGTGACCGTTCGCGTCCGTGACAGTTTCATAGGCGATCGCGGTGCAGCCGGAGGCAACGAGGCCCTTGGCCTGCTCCGGATCCGGCGCAAGATGAAGATAAGTAAATAGAATCTGGTTTTCTCGAAGCTGGGCCCACTCGCTTTTCTGCGGCTCCTTGACCTTCACGATCATGTCGGACTTGGCGAAGATGTCGCGGGCGCTGCCGGCAATGGTGGCCCCTGCCCGCCGATACACCTCGTCGGACGCGCCGATGCCGGCGCCGGCGCCGGTCTCGACCTCTACCTGATGACCGGCTGCGACATATTCACGGACGGCGCCCGGGGTGAGCCCGACGCGATATTCCTGCACCTTGATTTCCTTGGGAACACCGACGCGCATCTTGAGCTCCTTCGCCAACGCATTGATTCCGCTCCTCATCGTAGCGACCGGGCGGGTTTGGTTTCGTGCAAATATCCGCTAGCTTCAATGGACCCGCGCCGGTTTCCGGCGCCGAAGTGCCCTTTCACGCTGGAAACGAAACCTTGGCCCTCGATCGGAAAGACCTCGCCATCCTCGCGGAACTCACGACCAATGCGCGCGCCAGCCATACCGAGCTCGCCAACAAGATCGGCCTGTCGAGCACGGCGCTGGCGCGGCGACAGAAGACGCTTGAAGACGACGGCTACATCCAGGCCTACCAGGCCGCGCTCGACCTCGCCCAGTTCGGCCTCACCACCACTGTGCTGGTTCGCATCGCGCTGGAGAGCCAGAGCGACGATGCGCTGAAGGCCTTCGAGGCGGAAGTGGTGAAATGTCCCTCCGTCGTGCGCTGCTTCCTGATGTCGGGCACCGACGACTACATCCTCATCGTGCTGGCCCGGGACATCCAGGATTTCGAGCGTATCCACCGCACCGAGCTGTCCCGGCTGCCGCGCGTCGCGCGCGTGCAATCGAGCTTCGCTTTGCGCGAAATCGTCAACCGCGCGGTGCCGACCGTGGTGTTCGGCGAGGCGAAGCGCTAGAGGCTCCCTGCCCCCGCAAACGGCAGGAAGGATCGACCGACTTTGCTGTCATCCGACTGTCATCGAATGTGCCGAGAGCTGTATCTCCTGCACATTCGGGACAGACCATGGACTATTTCAAGCGCTTCAACTTCCTGTTCGCCGCACCTGTGTTCGACGCCGACGATCTCGAAGGCATTCGTTTCAACCAGATCATCGAGGAGATCCAGCGCTCCGGTTTCGAGGTGGTCCGGGCCCGCAAGCTGGAAGACGCCGAGATCGCTGTGCAGACCGATGCCGCGATCGGCTGCATGGTGGTGGACTGGGGCAAGAAGGGCCTGGAGGGCAAGACCTCGGCGCTGATCAATCTGATGCGGCGCCGCGGCCTCGACTTCCCGATCATCCTGCTGATCCGGCGCAAGCGCTTCGAGGACCTGCCGGTCGAGGTGCTCGACTTCATCGACGGCTATGTCTTCCTGTCCGAGGAGACCCCGCCCTTTATCGCCAAGAATTTGATCAGCCGGCTGAAGCAATATGCCGAAACATTGAAGACGCCGTTCTTCGGCGCGCTGGTCGACTACGCCGAGGAAGGCAACCAGCTCTGGACCTGCCCGGGTCACAATGGCGGCGTGTTCTACAACCGCAGCCCGGTCGGCCGCGTCTTCGTCGAGCATCTCGGCGAATCCGTGTTCCGCGACGACCTCGACAATTCCGTGCTCGATCTTGGCGATCTCCTCACCCATGAAGGTCCCGCGCTGAAGGCGCAGAAGGAGGCCGCCCAGATCTTCGGCGCGGAAAAGACCTATTTCGTGCTCAACGGCACCTCCACCTCGAACAAGGTCGCGCTCGGCGCGCTCGTCACCGACGGCGATCTCGTGCTGTTCGATCGCAACAACCACAAGGCCGCCCATCACGGCGCTCTGATGATCAACGGCGGCGTCCCGGTCTACGTCCCGACCATCCGCAACGCCTGGGGCCTGATCGGCCCGATGCGCTGGGACGCGCTCGACGAAAGAAACTTGCGCGAGGCGATCCGCAACCATCCGCTGGTTGGGGATCGCGACGCCTGGCGCAAGGAGCGTCCGTTCCGCGTCGCCGTCGTCGAGCAATGCACCTATGACGGCTCGATCCACAGCGCCGAGATGATCTTGAAGCGCATCGGCCATCTCTGCGAATATATCCTGTTCGACGAGGCCTGGGCCGGCTTCATGAAGTTCCACCCGCTCTTTACCGGCCGCTTCGCCATGGGCCTGTCCAATCTTCCCCCCGAGGCGCCCGGCATCATTGCGACGCAGTCGACCCACAAGCAGCTCGCCAGCTTCTCGCAAGCCTCGCAGATCCACATCAAGGACCGCCATATCCGCGGCCAGAAGCGACGCGTCGAGCATCGCCGCTTCAACGAGAGCTTCATGCAGCACGCCTCCACCTCGCCGTTCTATCCGCTGTTCGCCTCGCTCGACGTCGGCGCGCAGATGATGAAGGGCCGCTCCGGCGAAGTGCTGTGGGACGACACGATCCGGCTTGGCATCGAGCTGCGCAAGAAGATCCGCGCGATGCGCCGGGAGTTCGAAGAGAAGGAGCAGAACCCCGATCGACGCTGGTTCTTCGAACCCTTCGTTCCCGACCGTGTCGCCATTCCCGACGTCAGCCGCCCCGGGGCCGTGCACAACGTCGCCTGGGAGACCCTCTCCACCGACGAGCTCGCCACCAATCCGGCGCTGTGGCAACTCTCGCCCGACAGCACCTGGCATGGTTTCCCCGGCCTCACCGAGGGCTTTGCCATGACCGACCCGAACAAGCTGACGCTGCTGACGCCCGGCTTCGACCGTACCACCGGCGCCTATGCCGAGCACGGCATCCCCGCGCCGATCGTCGCGCAATATCTGCGCGAGAACCGCATCGTCCCGGAAAAGAACGACCTCAACTCCCTGCTCTTCCTGCTCACCCCCGGCGTCGAGGCGAGCAAGGCCGGCACACTGATCTCCGGCCTCGTCGCCTTCAAGAAGCTCCACGACGACAATGCGCTACTCGCGGACGTCATTCCAGAGTTCCACCAACGCCGGCAAGCGCGCTACGCCGGCGTCCGCTTACGCGACCTCTGCGGTGAGATGCACCGCTTCTTCCGCGCCGCCGACGTCAGCGCGCTCCAGGCGCGGCAGTTCATGCCGGAGCATATGCCCGAGATCGCCATGTCGCCCCGCGATGCCGCGCGGTACTTGTTCCGCAATGATGTCGATTATCTGCCGATCGAGGCGATCGCGGGCCGCATCGCCACCACGCCCTTCGTGGTCTATCCGCCCGGCATCGCCACCATCGTGCCCGGCGAGCGGTTGAGCGAACGGGCCAAGCCCATGGTGGATTATCTCAAGATGTTCGAGACCTGCTTCAACACGTTTCCGGGTTTCGACGTCGAGATCCAGGGCGTCTACAAGGAGGTCGATGCTCAGGGAAGGATCGGGCTCTACACTTACGTCGTTGCCGAGTAGTTGCGAATGAACGAAACAGCAGTTGCGCGCACGGACGACGAGCCGGTCCTGGTCCGCACGTCACGTGAGAGCGACGTCGAGGCGATGTTGGCGATCTACCGCCATCACGTCCGCAATGGCGTGCCGCGCGATGTCGAGGGAACCGGCGCACCCGAGCCGGACGATTTGCGCGACCGGCGCAAGAACCTGAAGCAGACCCGCCTCCGCATCTGGTCGCAACCTTTCGCGGCGAGGTGGTCGGCTATGCCTACGCCGTGCTGTTTCGCAAGCGGCCGGCCTATCGCTACACGGCCAAGCATTCGATCTACGTTCACCACGAGCAGCTCGGCCGCGGGGTCGGGCGGCGGCTGCTGCAGGAATTGATCGATGCTTGTGCGGCGGCCGGCTTCCGCCAGATGATCGGCTATATCGATGCCGACAACGCGCCCTCGCTGGCGCTGCACGAGAAGTTCGGCTTCGCGCGCGCCGGACTGCTCTGCGGCGTCGCCTATCGCCACGGCCGCTGGTCCGACACCGTCATGGTGCAGCGCTCGCTCGGCGCCGGGACGACGGCGCCTCCGCCCGTCACGGCGTCGGGCCGATAGAGCATGATCCGGACCCGAAGGGTCGCGTTAGCGCAACAAAATGCGTAGCGGTTTTCCCTCGCGACAAACGCGGAGCGCGTTTGCGCGGAGATCATGCTCAAACAAGCGGCCTCACGACGGATAGTCGGCCGGCTTCACATGGATGCGGTCGGCATGAAGCGACCAGTGGTGCAGCGCCTGGTCCTTGCAGAACCTGGCCTTCGCCCGCTCCCTGGCTTCGTCCTCGTCGGAGGCGTCGATTTCCAGCGTACCCTGGCAAATCTCGCTCTGTCGGCCGTACTCGCCGAGCACGTTTTTCATGAACTTGACGACATAGGTTGACATGGGACCTCCCTGCTGCCCCCCGGCACTCTAGTCCCATTTAGGCCGGACCGGGAAAGGAGATTTTGACGCGCATCAAGGCTTGTCGCGCCCGGCGCAAGATTCGTTGCGGAACTCGCGGGGCGGGTTTAGGGCCAAGTGCCGGTCGCCCATGAGGATTTTGCCTTGCACTTTGTCTCAGACACCGAAGTCACAACAGTTCTGACGTTTCCGATCCTCGTTGCGGCCCTGGAAGCGGCGCATCGCCGGCCGAAGATGGAGGTGCTGGACGCCTTCCTCGGCGACGAGAAAGGGCAATACGTCATCCGCAGCGCCGTCGATCCCGGCCGCTACATGGCGAGCAAGATGTTCACCAGCTTCCCCGCCAATCTGGCGGACGGCAAGATGCCGGCGGTGCAGGCCGTGTGCGTGCTGTTCGACGGCACCAACGGACGACCGCTGGCCGCGATGGACGGGACCGAGATCACGCGCTGGCGCACGGCCGTCGATTCCGCACTCGGCACGAAATTGCTCGCCCCGTCCAACCCAGAGACGCTGCTTTGCATCGGTGCCGGTGAGATGTCCGAATGGCTGATCCGGGGGCACCGAACGGTGAGGCCGTCGCTCAAGCGCGTCCTGATCTGGAATCGAAGCCCGGAGCGAGCCATCGACCTTGCCAGGCGGTTGGCTGAAGACGGCGTGAAAGCGGAAACGACCACCGATCTCGACGCCGCGACGCGCGAGGCTGACATCATCACCACCTGCACGCGATCGCATCAGCCGCTCATCAAGGGCCGTAATTTGCGGTCGAGGCGGACGTGCTCGGCGATCTCTACGATCTCGCCGGCGGCCGTGTGCAAGGACGCGCCTCACCGTCCGACATCACCTTCTTCAAGAATGCCGGCGGCGGCCATCTCGACCTCATGACTTGCGAGGCCGTGTTCCAGCAACTCGGGGCAAAGCTGGGGTAGACGGCCTATCCCGGAGCAGGCGAAGGCAAAACCGACGTCAGCCGTCACGCCTTGATGTCGAGAAGCGACTCTGTCGTTTCCGCGTAGGCCTGAATGACCTTTGCATTGGCAATGAAGCTGTACTTTGCGGCCGCCAGTTGAACGAATTCGCCGGCGATATCGACATTCGGCGCTGCGACCAGGCCATCCTGGTTTGCGAAGGGAGCGCTTGGGTCGGATTGTGCGGTATAGCTCGGCGATACCGTCGACACCGTCGCGACCGTGCCGCCCGGCGTCGAGCCGCTCGATTGATCGACCTGATCGACGCGCAATGGCACGTAAGCCGCGGGAAACGTCGGAGCAATGCTCGAACTGGCAGCGCCGGCCGACGGGCTCGATCCGCCCGACGCTGGCAGCGGGCCGGTCGTTTGAACGTTGGCGATGTTGCTCGCGGCAACGTTCAGACGCAAACTCGCCGCAGAAAGCCCGGATGTCGCAATGGAGAATATGCTCATGGACTTTCAATTACAGGACAAGTGATACGCGTTCACTTACCCGATCGATAAGATGCGGCGCTTTGCCTTTCCGTCATGGTAACCAATGAATCCGAGCGCGCTGCTCCTTCGCGCCCCTACCCCGGCATCACGCCGAACGCCTGCTTGAAACGTTCGGCATAGACCGGCCAGACCTCGGGATTGATGATGCGCGGCGGGCGCTTGCCGTCGAGCGTATCCAGCACCTGCTCGGCCGCGATCCGGCCCATGTTCTGGCGCGCCTCGATGGTCACCCCCGCGGTATGGGGGCTTGCCAGCACGTTGTCGAACTGGAGCAGCGGATGCTCCGGCGGCGGGGGCTCCTTGGACCAGACGTCGAGGCCGGCACCGGCGATGCGCTTGTCGCGCAGGGCCTGGAGCAGCGCATCCTCGTCGTGGATGAAGCCGCGCGCCGTGGTGATGAAGTAGGCATGCGGCTGCATCAGCGCGAATTCCCGTACGCTGATCATGTTGCGGCTGCCCTTGTCGAGCGGACAGGAGATCGAGACGAAATCGGCGCGCCGCAGCAGCTCATCCAGCTCCACCTTCTCCCCGCCCCGCTCCGCCATCACCTCGGCGCTGAGATACGGATCATAGGCCAGCACCTTCATGCCAAGCAGGCCCTTGCACAGCGCGGCGATGCGGCGGCCGACATTGCCGAGGCCAATGATGCCGACGGTCTTGTGCTCGACCTCGTTGCCGACCAGCTCGTTGCGGTTGACGTTGGCTTCCCGGCGCAGGCGGCGATCGGACTGAATGATGCGCTTGGACAGCGTCAGCATCATCGCCAGCGCATGCTCGGCAACCGAATGGGCATTGCCGCCGGACTGGTTGACGACCAGGACGCCCGCGACGGTGCAGGCTTCAACGTCGACGGGATCGAAGCCCGCGCCGTTGCTGGAGACAAGCAGCAGGTTCGGGGTGCGCTTCAGGAACGCGGCATCGACATGGAAATGCGGGGCGAGCTCGTCGCGGGCCGCGCCGATCTGGTAGGCATGCGCCGCGCTCAGAATCGGCGCGTAGTAATCTTCGGGACTCTCGTTCTCGATGCGATCGAGCCGAACGTCGGGCCGCGCCTTCAGGATGTCGACATAGATCGGATTGGCCAGGTATTTGACGTAGAAGACGCGCTTATTGTTGACGGACATCAGGACCCTTCCGGCTCTCTTGAAGGGCGCCGCAAGGTCAGCGCGATGCGCCCCCCGTCCGTGCCTCCCTCCCGTTTTCTCGTTGTCGCCGCTTATGACACGGCGGTGCCGGCCACGGCAGGCCGTCTGGCGCAGATCACGGTGCCGGCCCGGACATGTTGACAATCCCGCCCGCTCCGTCAAGTTCTGCCGATAGCCGCGACGGCCAACGCAATGGCGATGGCAAAGACCAAAAAGCATCGCGACGCGAGGGAGAACGCAATGGCGATTGCGGAACAGCAGACTTCGCCCCAGGCGGCACAGGGGTCCAGCGATGGGAGCTGGCACGGCATCGTCCTGCAAACCCTGAAACGAAACGAGATCAGCCTCGTCCCCTACGTGCCCGACCGCGTGCTGACGCCGCTGATCAAGAATCTGCACGCCGATCCGTTCTTCACCACCTTCGCCACCGCTCGCGAGGAGGAGGCGGTCGGCATCGTTTCTGGCGCCTGGATGGGCGGTCGGCGCGGCGCGGTGCTGATGCAGACCTCCGGCTTTGCGACACTCGCCAACGTGCTGGCTTCGCTGGCGGTGCCTTACCAGATCCCGCTGATCATGTTCGTCTCCGAGCGCGGCACGCTCGGCGAATTCAATTATGGGCAGTCGCTGGTCTGCCGCACCATGCGCCCGGTGCTGGATTCGCTGGCGCTCGAGCATCACACCATCACCCGGCTCGACGAGCTCGAATTCATCGCCGACCGCTCGATCAAGCAGGCCGTCACCACGCAGGCGCCGGTCGCACTGATTCTCAACCCGCTGCTCACCGGCGGCAAGACTTTCGACAAGTGAGCGCCGCCATGACCACGCGCAACACCAAGGTGATGAACCGCTTCGACGTGACCTCGCGCCTGATCGCAAAGCTGAAGCACGAGGAAGCCGTGATCGGCGGCATCGGCAACACCAATTTCGACCTCTGGGCCGCCGGCCACCGCCCGCAGAACTTCTACATGCTGGGCAGCATGGGGCTCGCCTTCCCGATCGCGCTTGGCGTGGCGCTGGCGCAGCCGGATCGGCGCGTCTTCGCGCTGGAAGGCGACGGCTCGCTGTTGATGCAACTCGGCGCACTCTCGACCATTGCGACGTTGAAGCCGAAGAACCTCATCATGGTCGTGATGGACAACGGCATCTACCAGATTACCGGCGCCCAGCCGACACCTGCGGCAAGCGTCGCGGACATCGTCGCCATTGCCATCGGCTCCGGCCTTGCCAACAGCGCCTGGGCTGCGGACGAGGAGGATTTCGAACGTCTGGTCGAAGCGGCGATGTCCGCCGCCGAGCCACACCTGATCGCCGTCCGCATCGACGACAAGCCCGGCGTCGGCACCACACGGCGTGATCCCGTGCAGATCCGGGAGCGCTTCATGCACGGGCTCGGCGTGCGCGAGCCACTTTAACGTTTCGTCATTAACTACACGCCGATCTGATAGGGGGGCTGTACCGGCCCGCTGGCAATCTGTGCTAAGCGAACCGGATGTCCATTTTGGTTCGATCCATTGCCTGGCTGCTCGCGGCCGCCGTGACTTTCGCCACCCTCGGTCCCCCCGGCCTGCGGCCTCATTCCGACTTCGGCCAGGACGGCGAACATGCACTCGCATTCATCCTGGTAGGGCTGGCCTTCGGCCTCGCCTATCCGCGCCGGCGCCTGCAGAGCACCGCGGCCGCGGTGATCCTGATTGGCGTACTTGAGCTGATGCAATTTTGGGCACCCGGACGCCACGCCCGGCTGGAGGATTTTCTGGTGGACGCGCTCACCGCCTGCATCGGCTTTGCGCTCGCGGCCTCGGCCGATTGGCTGCTCTCGCGCTTTCGCGCAAGCCCTGCCGTGACGAGCGAAAGCCCCGCGGAGTGACGCTCCGCAGGGCCTCTCTTCTCAACGCTTAACAATTACCGCCGATCAGTCGATGATCTTAACGACGCGGCGCGTGCGCGGTTCGACGATCACGCGGCGATTGTTCACGACCGCATAGCGATACTCGGTGTAATTCGGCACGGGGCGGAGCACCACGGTCGGCGGCAGCGGCTCGCCGACCACGACGCGCTCGTGGATCACCACCGAATCGTCGCGCGGGATTCCGCCCAGCACCGCATTCGGAATTTCGAGGCCGGCGCCGACGGCTGCACCGACGGTGCCGCCAACCATTGCGCCGATCGGTCCGCCGATGTCGCCACCGGCACGTGCGCCGTCCCTGGCGCCTTGTTCGGTCGTCGATTGGGCAAAGGCTGCGCTCGACGCCAGCAGCGACGCGGCAGCCAACGTAATCGCAAGACGGGTTTTCATGTTGCTTATCTCCAGTGGTTGTCCTGCGCCTTCAACCGCGGGGCCGGATCATTGTTCCGGTTCCCGCATGCCGAAGGATGCTCCAAAGCTGGAGAGTGTTACCGCGTAACAGTTCAGCTGGCTGCTATCTCGTGGCCCGCCATCAGTTCCAGCGCTCGCACCATGGCCGAATGATCCCAGCCCTTACCGCCGTGAGCCGTGCAGGACGAGAACAATTGCTGCGCCACCGCCGTGCTCGGCAGCGACAGGCCAAGCGAGCGCGCGCCTTCGAGCGCGAGATTGAGATCCTTCTGGTGCAGCTCAATGCGGAAGCCGGGATCGAAATTGCGCTTCACCATGCGCTCGCCGTGCACTTCGAGGATGCGCGAGGAGGCGAATCCGCCCATCAGCGCCTTGCGCACCAGCGCAGGGTTCGCACCAGCCTTGGACGCAAACAGCAGCGCTTCGCTCACGGCCTCGATCGTCAGCGCGACGATGATCTGGTTGGCGACCTTCGTGGTCTGGCCGTCGCCATTGGCGCCGACATGCGTGACGTTCTTGCCCATCCTGTCGAAGACCGGCTTCATGGTGCCGAAGGCCCGCTCCGGGCCGCCGACCATGATGGTGAGGCTCGCTGCCTTGGCGCCGACCTCCCCGCCTGAGACCGGCGCATCGAGATAGTCGGCACCCAGCGCCTCGATCTTCTTGGCGAACTCCTTCGTCGCGAGCGGCGAGATCGAGCTCATGTCGACGACGATCTTGCCCTTGGAGATGCCGCTGGCAACGCCGTCCTTGCCGAACAGCACGGCCTCCACATGCGGGGTGTCCGGCACCATGACGATCACGGCATCGGCCTCCTCTGCGACCTCCTTGGCCGACTTGCAGGCAACGCCGCCCGCCGCAATCAGCTCCGGCGCGACGGGCGCGACGTCGTGCAGGAGAACGCGATGGCCCGCGCTAAGGAGGTGGCCGGCCATCGGCCGTCCCATGGTGCCAAGTCCGATGAAGCCGATGTCGATCATGTCAAGCTTTCCTCAGTTGCATATGCAAGATTCATCCGCAGGCTCGGTGCACCTCTCCCGCTTGCGGGAGAGGTCGGCGCGTCCGGGCGATGCGAAGCATCGTCCCGCGCGCCGGGTGAGGGCTCTATCCGCTTGGGGATTTTCACCGCACCGCGCGAATCCCATTGCGGACACACCCTCTCCTCAGCCCTCTCCCGCACGCGGGAGAGGGAGCGCACCGTCACTGTGGCTTCGATATCTTCTACGTCTCGAACGTCTGCGCGGCGTGCCACGAAAGTCCTTCCAGCGTCGTGGTGCGCGGCTTGTATTCGCAGCCGATCCAGCCGCGATAGCCGATCGCGTCGAGGTGGCGGAACAGGAAGGGATAATTGATCTCGCCGGTCCCCGGCTCGTGCCGGCCGGGATTGTCGGCGAGCTGGATGTGGGCGATCTCAGGCAGATATTCCTGCATGGTGCGGGCGAGATCGCCCTCCATGATCTGCATGTGATAGATGTCGTACTGCACGAACAGATTGTTCGACCGCACCTCCGAGATCAGCTGCACCGCCTGCTCGGTGCCGTTGAGGAAGAAGCCGGGAATATCGAGCGTGTTGATCGGCTCGACCAGCAGCTTGATGTTCTCGCGCGCCAGCGTCGAGGCGGCAAAACGCAGATTCCCAACCAGCGTCTCCTGAAGCTCGCGCGGATCGGCATCCACAGCCGCAATACCGACGAGGCAGTTCAGCTGCTCGCAATCGAGCGCCTTGGCATAGTCGATGGCGCGGAACACACCGTCGCGGAATTCGGCGGTGCGATCGGGCAGGATCGCGATGCCGCGCTCGCCCCCCGCCCAGTTTCCGGCCGGCAGATTGTGCAGCACCTGGGTCAGCCCGTGGGCCTCGAGCTGCTCGCGCAGCTGCGCCTTATCGAAATCGTAGGGAAAGAGATACTCGACCCCGGAAAAGCCCGCCGCCTTCGCCGCTGCGAAGCGGTCGAGGAACGGCATCTCGTTGAACAGCATGGTGAGGTTGGCGGCGAATTTCGGCATGATACGGTCCTCCCCTATTCCGCCGGCTGCAGCACGCCCGGGCGCGCCCGCTCGACCTCGTCGAGCGGCAGGTCCAGCACCTCCTCGAACTCGACGATATTGTCGATCTCCGTGCCCATCGCGATGTTGGTCACGCGTTCGAGGATGAACTCGACCACCACGGGCACGCGATGCTTGGCCATCAATTCGCGCGCGCTCGCGAACGCAGCCTGTGCGTCCTTCGGATCGGTGACGCGGATCGCCTTGCAGCCGAGGCCTTCGGCGACCGCGACATGGTCAACGCCGTAGACGCCGATCTCGGGCGCGTTGATGTTCTCGAAGGAGAGCTGGACGTGATAGTCCATCTCGAAGCCGCGCTGGGCCTGGCGGATCAGGCCGAGATAGGAATTGTTCACGACGACGTGGATGTAGGGCAGATTGAACTGCGCCCCGACCGCAAGCTCCTCGATCAGGAACTGGAAGTCGTAATCGCCAGACAGGGCGACGATGTCGCGATCCGGGCACGCGGCGCGCACGCCGAGGGCGGCGGGCAAGGTCCAGCCGAGCGGTCCCGCCTGCCCGGCATTGATCCAGTTGCGCGGGCGATAGACGCCGAGGAACTGCGCGCCGGCGATCTGCGACAGGCCGATCACGGTGACGTAGCAGGTGTCGCGACCAAAGGCCTTGGTCATCTCCTCATAGACGCGCTGCGGCTTGATCGGAACGTTGTCGAAATGACTCTTGCGCAACATCGTCTTCTTGCGATCGCGGCAGGCCGCAGGCCACGCCTGGCGCTCGCGGAGCCTGCCTGCCCGCCGCCACTCCCTGGCGACGGTGACGAACAGCTCGAGCGCGGCCTTGGCGTCCGAGACGATGCCGAGATCGGGATTGAACACGCGCCCGATCTGCGTCGGCTCGATGTCGACATGCACGAAGGTGCGGCCCTTGGTGTAGGTCTCGACCGAGCCGGTGTGACGATTGGCCCAGCGGTTGCCGATACCGAGCACGAAGTCGGATTCGAGCATGGTGGCGTTGCCGTAGCGATGGCTGGTCTGAAGGCCGACCATGCCGGCCATCAGCACGTGATCGTCGGGGATCGCACCCCACCCCATCAGGGTCGGCACCACCGGCACGTTGGCGATCTCGGCGAATTCCACCAGCAGATCCGAAGCGTCGGCGTTGATGATGCCGCCGCCCGCGACGATCAGCGGCCGCTCGGCGGCGTTGAGCATCTCCAGCGCCTTCTCGACCTGCTTGCGCGTGGCGGTGGGCTTGTAGACCGGCAGCGGCTCATAGGTCTCGTCGTCGAACTCGATCTCGGCGAGCTGCACGTCGAGCGGCATGTCGATCAGCACCGGCCCCGGCCGCCCCGAGCGCATGACGTGAAAAGCCTGGCTGAACACCCGCGGCACCAGCGCCGGCTCGCGCACGGTGACCGCCCATTTGGTCACGGGCTTTGCGATCGACTCGATATCGACCGCCTGGAAATCCTCCTTGTAGAGCCGCGCGCGCGGCGCCTGCCCGGTGATGCAGAGGATCGGAACGGAATCGGCGATCGCCGAATAAAGCCCGGTAATCATATCGGTGCCCGCCGGCCCCGAGGTTCCGATGCAGACTCCGATGTTGCCGGCCTTGGCGCGGGTGTAGCCCTCCGCCATGTGCGAAGCGCCCTCGACATGCCGTGCCAGGATGTGGCGGATCGAGCCGCGCTTCTTCAGCGCCGAGTAAAGCGGATTGATCGCGGCCCCGGGAACTCCGAAGGCGGTCGAGATGCCCTCTTTCTCCAGAATTCGGACGGCTGCATCGACGGCTCGCATCTTCGCCATATCGGACCTCGCTTGAGTTGCGTCAGCGAGCGAGATCATCAGGCGTGCAGGAGCCGATCTCAACGAGATCGGTTTTATTTTCCACGATGCGGCAGCCGCAGAGAAATTGCGGCAACCTCAATCGGTTAGATACAGAAACGCGTGAAAGCGGCTCACTCGAACAGCGGCGCCAGCTCCATCTGCGGCACCAGCACGAGGCCCTTGTCGGTGATGCGAATTTCCGGAATGACCGATAAGGGAATCAAATTGAAGCCCATGTAGGGAATGGTGCAGCCGGCCTCCGCCCATTCCTCCTTCAACGCCTTGACCTCTTCGGCCACCTCTGTGACGCGCTTGTCGGACAGGAGGCCCGCAATCGGCAGCGGGACCAGCGCCCTCACCTCGCCGTCGGCAACGACGCAAACGCCGCCCTGCCGCGCCTTGATGGCGGCGATGGCAACTTGCATGTCGGGCTCGTTGGTACCGGCGACGATGATGTTGTGGCTGTCGTGTCCGACGCTGGAGGCGACCGCGCCGCGCTTGAGGCCGAAATCCTTCAAGAGGCCGTAGGCGACATTGCCGGCGGATTTTCCATGCCGCTCGACCACGGTGACGAAGCACAGGCCGTAGCGTTCAAACAGTGACGGCCAGTCCGTTGTGGGTTCGATCGCCACCTTCTCATGGATCAGCGTGATGCCGGGCAGCGCGGTCTTGATCGCGTTGACCGTACACGCTTTTGCCGGAAGCTCCGGCGTCAGCTTGACCTTCCCCGGCAGCTTCACGGTCGCGTAAGCCGCGTCAGGATATTGATAGCGCTGCGACAGTGCCTGATCGAGACGTGGCGTGATCTTGCCATGCTCGACCACGAGCTCGCCGCCATACCAGGTGCATTGCGGCTTGAGCTGATCGTCCATCAGCACCAGATCGGCGCGGCGGCCGCCGCCGAGCCCGCCGATGTCGCCATCCATGCCGAAGCGCGCCGCGCCATGCAGAGAACCCATCGACCAGGCCTGCTCCGGCGACATCCCCGCCTTGACGGCTTCGCGCACCACCCAGTCGAGACCGAACAGAAGCAAATCGTCGGCATCGCGGTCGTCGGTGCACACCGCCGTGCGCTTGTGCGAGGCCCCGAGCTCCGTGATGGTGCGGATTGCCTGCGGCAGCGAGTGCCAGGGCGTCGTCGGCGGGCCGCCACGCAGGAACACCCAGACGCCGGCGTCGAGCAGATCGTCGGCGATGTCGCGATCGATCGCTTCGTGCGTGTCGGTGACGCCTGACGCCGCATAGGCCGCGACGAATTCGCGGCCGTAGACGTGGCCGGACACCGGCCGTCCCCGCTTCAGGGCGGCAGCGAGGATCGCATGGCTGCGCTCGTCGCCCATCGTCACCGGCACAAAGTCCATCTTCTCGCCGAGTGCCACGGCTTCGGGCCAGCGATCGAACAGACCCGCGATCTTGTCGGGCGTGAGATCACCGCCAGCCGTCTCGAGTTCAGCCGACGTCGCAGGGACTGTCGAAGGCACCGTCAAGAAAATCGAGAGCGGCGCCTGGCGCGCGTCCTCCAGCATCGCCTCGACGCCGGCGACATCCATGACGTTGCCGATCTCGTGGCTGTCGCAGAAGATCGTGGTGGTGCCGTTCAGCAGCGCTGCCTCCGCATAAGCGCAGGCCGTCACCA
The DNA here is from genome assembly GCF_004114535.1 of Bradyrhizobium nanningense. Taxonomy (GTDB): domain Bacteria; phylum Pseudomonadota; class Alphaproteobacteria; order Rhizobiales; family Xanthobacteraceae; genus Bradyrhizobium; species Bradyrhizobium nanningense. Next base: position 123,183 of record NZ_LBJC01000013.1, on the reverse strand, counting down.
TCGAGGATTCGATGTGGATGTGCGGATCGACCAAGCCGGGTGCGACGATGCCGCCGGCGGCGTCGTAGAGCGGCACGCTGCTCCAGGTCTTCTTCGCTGCTCCGGTCGGCTTCACGGCTGCAATGCGGCCACCGGTGACCCAGACCTCGCGGTTGGCGTGGATGCGCTCCGAATAGGTCGAAAGCACCCGAGCGCCAGTGATGACGAGTTCGGGCGCGAGGCGCGCGGAAGCGACGTCGGCTAGGCGGCGCGTCATGCCGTGCAGCGGCGCGACGGCAAAGCGGGTGAGTGTTGTCATGGGGCCCTCGCGTGACCGAAACAGCCCAGCAATGGTTGCGCCCGCGGGCCGGCTCGGCAATTCAAATAAAACGGCACCTGTGCTTACGCTTTAGGCGCCGAACCTCCTGCCGTCCCCGCTGCCGAAGATCTGCGCGGGTTCCGCCTTCTCCGCGGCGGCGCGGCGGCGGCCTTGACCCGAATCCGCATCGCGCGACCCTTCGGCTCGTCGATCTCGAACGAATTCGTCTTCCGCACGAGGTCGCTCAGCTTGCGGAAGCCGTAAGTCCTTGGATCAAAATCGGAAGCCAGATTGGCGAGTTGCCGCCCGACTTCACCAAGCGCGACCCAGCCGTCCTCGCTCTCCATCTGGGTGATGACCTTCTTGATGATGGGCGTGGCAGCATCGGGCGGCTGAAGCGACGCTGACTTCGAGGCAGCGTCCTGGGTGGCCGCGGTGCCGGCGAGGAGGTTCTCCGTGTAGACGAACCTTCGGCAGGCCTGTCTGAAGCTTTCGGGCGTCTTCTGCTCGCCGAACCCAAAGACATCGACGCCCTGCTCCCGGATGCGGGCGGCCAGGCGGGTAAAGTCGCCGTCGGACGACACCAGGCAAAAGCCGTCGAACCGGCCGCTGTGAAGCAGGTCCATCGCGTCGATGACCAGCGTGATGTCGGAGGCGTTCTTCCCGGTCGTATAGGCGAACTGCTGCTGCGGGATGATGGCGTGCTTCGACAGGATGTCGGCCCAGCCCCTGGATCGCGCGTTGGAGAAGTCGCCGTAGATGCGGCGGACGCTGGCCTCGCCGATCTTGGCAATCTCCTCGAACAGTCCGTCCGCAATCTTCGCGGAGGCATTGTCGGCGTCGATCAGAACCGCGAGACGCGGCGAACGGAGCTCGGAAGGCATGACATTCCCCAAGAGGACGCGACAACGGTGGACGGATATACCGATGTCTGGGCGCTTGCCGCCAGAGCTGATTTATTTGAATGCGGCGCTTGGGAGCGCAAACCCGGCTCAATCCGCCTTAATCGCCGGCGTCACGCCCCCAAGCGCCACCGTGAGTTCCGCCGCCACCTCGCGCACCACGCGGCCGATCTCCGGGAGCCGCCCGTCGGTGACGCGGCTGGTCAGGCCGGAGACCGAGATCGCTGCCAACGGTTCAGCCAGCGCGTTGTAGACTACTGCGGCGACGCAGCGCAGACCCATCTCGGCCTCCTCGTCATCCACCGCGAAGCCCTGCTTCCGGATCGTTGCGAGCTCCCTGAACAGGTCGCTCGGTCGCACGATGGATTTTTCAGTGAGGCGTGGCATGCCGTGATGGCGGATGACGGCGCCGACGTCTTCGTCGGAATAGGTCGCGAGCACGGCCTTGCCGACGCCTGAGGTCACCATCGCAACGCGGCCGCCCACCTTGGTCAGCGAACGCATGATCTCGCGGCTCTCCATGCGGGTCAGCACGATGATGAATTCGTCGTCGACCACCGCGAGATTGGCGGTCTCGCGGGTGAGATCGCGCAGCTTGCGCAAATAGGGAATGGCCTGCGCGGTGAAATTGCGCCGCCGCGCAAAGCTCGCGCCCACGGTAAAGCTGCGCACGCCGACATGCCATTTGGATTCGGCGCGGTCGAACTGCACGAAACGACGACTCTCCAGCGTCGCGAGCAGGCGATGTACGGTGGAGGCCGACAGGCCCGTGCGGATCGCGAGATCGCTGAGGCGGTAGCCCTCGTCGTCCTCGGCCAGTGTTTCCAGGATCGACAGCGCACGGTCGACGGACTGCACGCCGCCGTCACGATCGGCCTCCGCTGCAGGCCGAGCTTCGAGGGATTTACGCCGGATCACGTTCTTGCTCATCGCGACCTGACCCTTACCACCTCTCCCCGCGGACGGGGAGAGGTGAAAGTCTTCGTCTTAGAGCAGGCCCGCGCCGCGCGCCCACTTATACTTGGCGCCGAGCACCTCGACCGGAAGCTCGGTCGAATAGGCATAGGCCGGGATGCCGTTCTGGTAGAGATATTCGGCGGCCTCCTCGACCTCGACGTCGCCGGCCAGTGACGCCACGATCGGCTTCACAAAACCCTTGGCCTCCATCTCCTTCTTCACCTCGACCATGTTGCGGGCGAACACCATCGGTGGGGTGACGATGGTGTGCCAGTAGCCGAGGATCAACGAATGGATGCGCTCATCGGAGAGGCCGAGCTTCACCGTGTTGACGTAGGTGATCGGCGGTTCGCCGCCGGTGATATCCACAGGATTTCCGGCCGCACCGAACGGCGGAATGAACTTGCGGAAGGCCGCATCGAGATCCGGCGGCATCGACATCAGCGACAGGCCGTTGTCGACGCAGGAATCCGACAGCAGCACGCCGGAGCCGCCGGCACCCGTGATGATCAACACGTTCTCGCCCTTCGGCGTCGGCAGCACGGGCACGCCGCGGGCGAATTCGAGCAGTTGCCGCAGGCTGCGGGCCCGGATCACGCCCGACTGCGCCAGAACGTCCTCGTAGATCTTGTCGTTACCGGCGAGCGCGCCGGTGTGCGACGAGGCCGCCTTGGCGCCGGCCGAGGTGCGACCGGCCTTGAGCACGACGACCGGCTTCTTCTTGGAGACGCGTTTTGCCGCTTCCGCAAAGGCGCGACCGTCCTTGAGGTCTTCGCAGTGCTGCGCGATCAGGTTCGTGTTGGGATCCTGCTCGAAGAAGGCGAGCAGATCGTCCTCGTCGATATCGGACTTGTTGCCGAGGCCGACGATCGCGGAAACGCCCATTTTGGCCGAACGCGAGAAGCCGATGATGGCCATGCCGATGCCGCCCGACTGCGACGACAGCGCCGCATGTCCCTTGACGTCGTAAGCCGTGCAGAAGGTCGCGCAGAGATTGGCCGGCGTATAATAGAAGCCGTAGATGTTCGGCCCCATCAGGCGGATGTCGTACTTCTTGCCGACCTCGACGATCTCGGCCTGCAGCTCCGGCGCGCCGGCTTCAGCGAAGCCCGACGGAATCAGAACCGCGCCGGGGATCTTCTTCTCGCCGCATTCGGTGAGCGCCGCGGCCACGAACTTGGCGGGGATCGCGAACACCGCGACGTCGATCACGCCAGGGACGTCCTTGACGCTCTTATACGCCTTGTAGCCGAGGATCTCGGCGGCCTTGGGGTGAATCGGATAGATATCGCCCTTGTAGCCGCCGTTGATGAGGTTCTTCATCACGGAGTTGCCGATCTTGCCGTCCTCGGCGGAGGCGCCGACCACGGCGACCGCTTTGGGCTGCATGATGCGGTTCATCGCAGCCACGATCTCTTCGGTCGGGCGCGGCTTGGGTTTCGGCACATAGGCGAAGTCGACGACGATGCGGACGTCGGCGGCGGTCGCGCCCTTCGGCGTCGCGAACACCGGATTGAGGTCGAGCTCGACGATTTCAGGGAAATCGGTGACGAGCTGCGAGACCTTGACGATGACGTCGGCAAGCGCGGTGCGGTTTACCGGCTCTCCGCCGCGCACGCCCTTCAGGATCTCATGCGCCTGGATGCCGTCGAGCATCGACAGCGCGTCCTCCTTGGTCGCGGGCGCGAGGCGGAAGGTGATGTCCTTGAGCACCTCGACCAGCACGCCGCCGAGGCCGAAGGCGACCAGCTTGCCGAACGAGCCGTCGGTGATCGAGCCGACGATCACTTCGGTGCCGCCGGCCAGCATCTGCTGCACCTGAACGCCTTCGATCTTGGCGTCGGCCTTGTACTTCTTGGCGTTGCCGAGAATGGTCTCGTAGGCCTTCTCGGCCTCATCGGCCGTCTTAAGGCCGACGATGACGCCGCCGGCTTCGGTCTTGTGGAGAATGTCCGGCGAGACGATCTTCATCACCACCGGGAAGCCCATCGCGGAGGCCATCTTGCCGGCCTCGCCCGCCGACTTGGCCACGCCCTCCTTCGGCACTGGAATGCCGTAGGCGTCGCAGACCAGCTTGCCTTCCGGGGCCGTCAGGCTGGTGCGGTTGTCCGCCTTGACCTGGTCAAGCACCTTGCGGACGGCATCTTTGGAATTGGACATGTGGCTTCTCCCTTGACCTCAGTTCGTTCTTTGCAAAGCGCGCGCGTGTTTGCGGCTGCCCGTGATGCTTGCCATTCGCCGCGCTCTGTTCCATGTCGCGGGCCGGAGCGGCATAAAGCCTGAGATGACTCCGCCGCCTTGGATCAAAAATGGCTGGCGATGGCATTTGGTATGCCAGGAGCCAACTTGTCAAGCTAGTGCATGGCTCGGAACGCCGCAAAAAATAGCCGCCTTGACATTCTGGCATGTGGTATGCCAAAAACTTTCCCGTTAATATTCCTGTAAAAGACGACTCCCACTGGAGGAGATTCGTCGTGTCACTACGGAAACCAACCAAGGCGTTGCCGAACATGGCCGAGGCAGACATCGCAATCGTTCGTATTGCCCCGGAGAGCAGCTTCAAGAACAAGGCGTATGACGCCTTGAAGGAAGCCATCCTCAAGATGGACATCTATTCGACGCCCGAGCCGGTGATGCTCGACGAGCGCGCGCTGTCCGAGCGCCTGGGTGTCAGCCGTACGCCGATCCGCGAAGCCATCGCGATGCTGGAACAAGATGGTTTCGTGAAGACGGTTCCACGCCGCGGCATCATGGTGGTGCGCCGGACCAAGAGCGAGATCGTCGACATGATCCGCGCCTGGGCGGCGCTGGAGAGCATGGCCGCGCGCCTCATCACCACCACCGCGCGGAAGAAGGACATCACGGCGCTGCGCGACTTCTTCAAGGATTTCGGCAAGGACCGCCTGCCGGAAGATCACGTCGAGGAATATTCCAAGGCCAACATCGCCTTCCACCAGGCGCTGATCTCGCTGTCGGAATCGCCGGTGCTGGTCGATCTCACCAACGACCTCTTGCTGCACGTGCGCGGCTATCGCCAGCTGACCATCGGACGCAAGGACCGCACCGCGACCTCGCTCCCCGAGCATCTCGGCATGATCGAAGCACTCGAAGCGCGCGACACCGAGCTCGCCGAGAAGCGCGCCCGCGACCACACCCTTGGCCTTGCCGCTTACGTCGAAGCGCATGGTCAGGAACTCTTCACTTAGCAACGTTCACCAGAAGGGCGAACAATTCGCCCCACTATCTGAGACCAGGGAGAGAAGGCCCATGCTGAATACCGCGACCAAGTCCGAGGCACCGGGCACCGAGCAGGAACTGACGGATGGCTTCCATCTCGTCATCGACGCGCTCAAGCTGAACGGCATCAACACCATCTATAATGTGCCGGGCATCCCGATCACGGATTTGGGCCGTATGGCGCAGGCCGCCGGCATTCGTGTGATCTCCTTCCGCCACGAGCAGAACGCCGGTTACGCCGCGGGCATCGCCGGCTATCTCACCAAGAAGCCCGGCGTCTGCCTCACGGTCTCCGCGCCCGGCTTCCTCAACGGTCTCACCGCGCTCGCGCACGCCACCACCAACTGCTACCCGATGATCCTGGTCTCGGGCTCCTCCGAGCGCGAGATCGTCGACCTCCAGCAGGGCGACTACGAGGAGATGGACCAGCTCGCGATCGCAAAGCCGCTGTGCAAGGCGGCCTATCGCGTGCTGCACGCCCAGGACATCGGCATCGGTTTTGCCCGCGCCATCCGCGCCGCGGTCTCGGGCCGTCCCGGCGGCGTCTATCTCGACCTGCCGGCAAAGCTGTTCGGCCAGGTCATGAGCGCCGATGCCGGCCGGAAGTCGCTGGTCAAGGTGATCGACGCAGCCCCGGCGCAGATCCCCTCGCCCGCTTCGGTGAAACGCGCGCTAGATGTGCTGAAGAGCGCCAAGCGTCCGCTCATCATCCTCGGCAAGGGCGCCGCCTACGCGCAGGCCGATGAGGAGATCAAGAATTTCGTCGAGAAGAGCGGCGTGCCGTTCCTGCCGATGAGCATGGCCAAGGGCCTGCTCCCCGACACCCATCCGCAGTGCGCCGGTGCGGCCCGCTCGACCGTGCTCAAAGAATCCGAGGTCGTGCTGCTGATCGGCGCGCGACTGAACTGGCTGCTGTCGCACGGCAAGGGCAAGAGCTGGGGCGAAGCGCCCAAGAAGTTCATCCAGGTCGACATCGAGCCGCGCGAGATGGATTCCAACGTCGAGATCGTCGCGCCCGTGGTCGGTGACATCGGCTCGGTCGTCTCCGCCTTCAACCAGGCGATGGGAGCGGGCTGGACCGCCCCGCCCGCCGAATGGACCAAGGCGATCTCGTCCAAGCGCGAAGAGAACGTCGCCAAGATGGCGCCGAAGCTGATGAACAACAAGTCGCCGATGGACTATCACGGCGCGCTCGGCGTGCTGAAGAACGTCATCAAGGAATATCCCGAGGCGATCCTCGTCAACGAAGGCGCCAACACGCTCGACCTTGCCCGCGGCGTCATCGACATGTACCGGCCGCGCAAGCGTCTGGACGTCGGCACCTGGGGCGTGATGGGCATCGGCATGGGCCAGGCGATCGCCGCCGCGCTCGAGACCGGCCACCCCGTGCTGGCGGTGGAAGGCGATTCGGCTTTCGGTTTCTCCGGCATGGAGGTCGAGACCATCTGCCGCTACAATTTGCCGATCTGCGTCGTCATCTTCAACAATGACGGCATCTATCGCGGCACCGACGTCAACGGCGCCAACGCCGATCCTGCGACGACCGTGTTCGTCAAGGGCGCGCGCTACGACAAGATGATGGAAGCCTTCGGCGGCATCGGCGTGAATGCCACCTCGCCCGACGAGCTCAAGCGCGCCGTCAACGAAGCGATGAAGTCCGGCAAGCCGACGCTCATCAATGCGGTGATCGATCCGGCCGCGGGCTCGGAAAGCGGCCGCATCGGCAACCTCAATCCGCAGAGCGTCCTGCAGAAGAAGAAATAAGTCCACCCCATCAACCCTTAATCCCTGCGGTTGGCGGGGGCAGACAAAAGAGTACGGAGCAACACGATGACCAAAGCGCTCACGGGCGTTCGCATTCTCGACTTCACCCACGTCCAGTCCGGACCGACCTGCACGCAGCTGCTGGCGTGGTTCGGCGCTGACGTGATCAAGGTGGAACGTCCGGGCGTGGGTGACATCACCCGCGGCCAGCTGCAGGACATCCCGAACGTGGACAGCCTGTATTTCACCATGCTCAACCACAACAAGCGCTCGATCACGCTCGACACCAAGAACCCCAAGGGCAAGGAAGTCCTCACCGAGCTGATCAAGAAGTGCGACGTGCTGGTCGAGAATTTCGGCCCCGGCGTGCTCGACCGCATGGGCTTCCCCTGGGAGAAGATCCAACAGATCAACCCGAAGATGATCGTCGCCTCGATCAAGGGCTTTGGCCCGGGACCGTACGAAGACTGCAAGGTCTATGAGAACGTCGCGCAGTGCACCGGCGGCGCCGCCTCCACCACCGGCTTCCGCGACGGTCTTCCGCTCGTCACCGGCGCGCAGATCGGCGATAGCGGCACCGGCCTGCACCTGGCGCTCGGCATCGTCACCGCGCTGTATCAGCGCACGCATTCGGGCAAGGGCCAGCGCGTCACCGCCGCGATGCAGGACGGCGTGCTCAACCTCGCCCGCGTCAAGCTGCGCGACCAGCAGCGCCTCGCCCACGGCCCCCTCAAGGAATACAGCCAGTACGGCGAAGGCATTCCGTTCGGCGACGCCGTGCCGCGCGCCGGCAACGATTCCGGCGGCGGCCAGCCCGGCCGCATCGTCAAGTGCAAAGGCTGGGAGACCGATCCCAACGCCTACCTCTACTTCATCACCCAGGCGCCGGTCTGGGAGAAGATCTGCGACGTGATCGGCGAACCCGGCTGGAAGACCCATCCCGACTACGCCAAGCCGCCGGCCCGGCTGTCGCGCCTCAACGAGATCTTCGCCCGCATCGAACAGTGGACGATGACCAAGACCAAGTTCGAGGCGATGGAAATCCTCAACAAGGACGACATCCCCTGCGGCCCGATCCTGTCGATGAAGGAGATCATCGAGGACCAGTCGCTGCGCGCCACCGGCACCTTGGTCGAAGTCGACCACCCCACCCGCGGCAAGTACATCTCGGTCGGCAACCCGATCAAGCTGTCGGATAGCCCGAGCGAGGTGGAGCGCTCCCCGCTGCTCGGCGAGCACACCGACGAGGTCCTGCGCCAGGTGCTCGGCTTCTCGGACCACCAGGTCGCCGAGATCCACAAGTCCGGCGCCCTCGACCCGCCGCAGAAGCAGGCCGCGGAGTAAGCCGCACCGCCTCGACCAAAACGTTAGGGCCGCCCGAACGGGCGGCCCTTTTTGCATGAGGGGCGTTGTCATAGGCCCAAACCAAAAATCTGAAAACAACCCCATGCACAGTAGCCAACGTCTTGGCTTCAAAGATAATTTCTGTTTTAGCGAAATCACCTTTTGCGCGGTCGGGCAAAACAGGACATTATGCCATCATCCGAAAGGGCGCACGATCTAGCCTAACGAACCAAGCACAAGATCGGTTGTCCGCTAATGCCTACAGCCGGGGCCGGCCCGTTTCGAATCTGGCGGAGAGAAACAGCTCTATCCAGGCGCCAGCGCCTGTCCGACCGCATAGAGCGAGCACTCCTTCCATGCGGCCACGCATTGGCGCATCGCCTCGCTCTTTGCGTCGTCGATCGTTCGCTGGGCGACGGTGACTGAGCTGCAATGTCCGTCACGATTCCAGGCATAGGCTTTGACGTCGGTCCACGCCTTCACGTAGGCATCGAAATAGCCCGTGCACGCCGCGTTGAGCAGCGACGGCGGCGGAATGGCGGCGGGCGGAGGCAGCTCGACAACCAGCGAGCTCGGCAAGCGCAGACGATTCAGGAAGCTCTCCACCGCGGGCCACCAGATGTCGGCGGGTCCCATCGGCAACACGGCATGCCCCTCGACGCCGAAGGGCGGTAAGATCTGCAACTGCGCCGGCGCGCCCGAGGCGACGTAGGTCTCGAGCATGCGACGACCCAAAGCCGGCGGAGCATAATGATCGTTCTCCGAATAGATCCAAAGCGCTGGGATCCGCGCCGTGCGGCCGAAGATGCCAACATCCGCAACCAGATGATCCGGGCTGCAGGTTCGACCGGGGACTGAGCCGTGAGCACCCTCGAAATTCAGGACGCCGACGACGCCGGCAGGATTGCTCGCCGCCGCAGCCGTCACCGCAAAGCCGCCGGTCGAATGCCCCATCAGCAGGACTTGATCGGACTGGACCCAGGGCTCATCACGAAGCGTGCCGACGGCGCCGATGACGTCTTCAGCCGCGATCCGCCCGGCGGCCAGATAGTCCCGATCATCGCATGGTCCGGAAAGCGTCTCGGCAAACGGTCCCTCTGAACGACCGAAACCCCGTCGCATGATCGACGCGGCGGCATAACCATGCTGGGCAAACGCGACGGCAGGATTGAGAAGATCGGACGGCGATTGTTGCGCTGCCGCCGCCCGAAACGCTTGCCCTGTGGCGGGGTTTGTACCGTGAACCAGCAGGACCAGCGGAAAGCGCCCCGGCCGATCCGGGCGGATGACCATGGTCTCGAGCTTGACCTGGCTTCCATCGCCAAGCGTGATCGGGATCAGTCGACCCTGCCGAACAAGACCCGGCAGAGCGGGATCGGCCGCTGCCGGTGACAGCAGAAGCACGAGCAGCGCGATCGTGCAGCCAAGTCGCCCCATCAGTGCTCTCCGAGCTGCTCGCGAAAATACTTCACCACCGCCGCATTGAATTCGCGGTGAAAGCCCAGCCTGTCGAATCCGACCGGCGTGTCGGTGCAGATGCGCGGGACAGCCGCGGCTAATTCGGCCGAGCACGGGGCAAGGAATGCAAAGTGGCCGGCCTGCACGACGTGAATCTCCGGCTTGCCCGGCAGCTCTTCGGCAACGCGCGCGGTGCCCGAACCGTCGCCGACGCCGGGCCCGCCGAACTGCGAGCGCCAGAACTGGAACGGCACCTTGACGACGGCGAGGTTCTCCCGCGTCAGGACGCCCGGCGCGGGGTCAACGATGACAGCGGTGCGAATACGCGCATCCTGTATCGGCTCGGGCGGCGTCTCTCCATTGTGAAGCTGCGCGCAAGCGCCGCTCGTCTCCTTGCAGAGGCTAGCGACCCTCTCGAAATCCGGCTTGGTCCCCATCAGCACGAGGCCGGCCGCACCGCCACTCGAGAAACCAAAGAACCCGACCTGGGCGGGATCGACCGCCGCCCGATCCTTCCAATTGTTCAGCATGAAATCGAGCAAACGAACGATATCCGTCGGACGCGAGCCCCAGAGGGACAGGGTATTGCGCCGCGAGGAATCGTTTGCGGTGTCACCGGGATGGTTGATGGCCGCGACGACGAAGCCCGCATCAGCCAGCGCCTCCGCGGTGTCGTGATGCTGGCCGAACCAGCCGCCCCGACCGTGCGAAAAGATGATGAGCGGGAGTTTCGCGCCTGTGACGGGACAATTCCTCGCGCCCTTCAGGTCGAAATCAGCACCGACCGAAAGCTTGCCCAGCGCAACATGCGTCGGCTCAGCCGCGCATGGATACCAGATCGCGCCCGACAGCGCCGGATCGGACTCGAGAAGCTGAATGCCCGCGGCTTGCGCATGCGACCCAAGACCGCAGAGAACGACGGCAAAAGCCCAAAGCGTCTGACGCAACGGAAGCCCCCTGATTTCGCGCAGGAGTTGAACGAGAACGAGAGCGGAATTGTGGCCTCGAGGCTGCGCGCCCCGCGCCTATGAAGCAAAATATTCGTGATGCCCTGTCGGATCCGCAGCTTCCCGGTCGTCCTCGTGACATGAATGGGCCATAGACGCCAATCTCGGGCTCATCAAACACTGAGGATAACAACCATGCCCAGCACAATCCGCCTGCACCGTGTTCTCGCCACCAGCCCGCAGAAGGTCTATCGCGCCTTCCTGGAGGCGGACGCGATGGCGAAATGGCTTCCGCCGAACGGCTTCACCTGCACCGTGCATCATTTCGAGCCAAAGGTCGGCGGCACGTTCAAGATGTCGTTCCGGAATTTCACGACGGGCAACGGCCATTCGTTCGGCGGCGAATTTCTCGAGCTCGTGCCCGGCGAACGCCTGCGCTACACCGACAGGTTCGACGATCCCAACCTGCCCGGCGAAATTCAGGTGACCGTGAGCCTGAAGAAGGTCTCGGTCGGCACCGAGATCGAGATCACGCAGGCCGGCATTCCCGACGTCATCCCGCCGGAGGCCTGCTATCTCGGCTGGCAGGAATCGCTGCGCAATCTGGCCAAGCTGGTCGAGCCGGAGATCAATCAGTAGCGACGACATCAGTCTAGTCGGGTGGGTAAGGCCCAGCGTGCCCAGCGATGCTCTCTGAACATCGGGAAGACGGTGGGCACGGCGCTCCGCGCCTTTGCCCACCCTACGCACTGGTGTGCGATCTTGATGTGCGTCAAACTGTCAGAAGGACAAAGCGGCTAGGAGCAGAAGTCTTCCCTGCGGTCGGAGCCGAGATGATGAGATCTGCTCTCGAATGGTTGATCATTGCCGGTCTAGCCGCTGGCTTCGCGACCGCCGCCAAGGCCGAAGAAGTCGACATCGGCAAGGCGGAATTTCAGTCTTCGTGCGCGAGTTGTCATGGCGCCGATGCAAAGGGCAAGGGACCGGTCAGCGGCCAGCTCAAGACACCGCCTTCCGACCTGACCATGTTGACCAGGAACAACAACGGGGTGTTTCCCACCAACGCCGTCTACGAAACCATATATGGGTCGAAATCAGTCACAGCTCACGGCACTCGTGAGATGCCGATATGGGGCGAACGGTTCAATCCCATCGTCAACCTGCCTCACGCCGTCGATCCCTATTATTGGCAAAAGGCCGGGCCGCAGCAAAACCCGGAGGTCGTCGTGCGGACGCGCATTCTCGCCGTGATCGATTACCTGAACCGAATTCAGCAGAAATAGCGACCGAACAGCGTCGCCGCGGGCACGCTGCTCGCCGCCTGCTACGCCTTGGCGGCGAGCCCGCCGCTTGCCGTCCATCGATCCGGATCCGGGCTGTGCCCGATCAGCGCAAGCCCATAGGCGATCGACTCGAACTGGTCGCCCGACATCAGCCGTTCGTTGCCGAAGCGCTGGGCGAACAGTTTTCGCACCGCCGGCACGAAGGAGGTGCCGCCGGTCAGGAACACCTTCTCCACCTCGCGCGCGGTGATGCCGGCTTCGGCCAGCACCTTGTCGACGGTGGCACCTAACCGGGCGATGTCGTCGGCAATCCAGGATTCAAAATTCTTCCGCGTGATGGACGATCCGATCTCGACCCCGCCGCCCTTGAAGCGGAAGTCGACCTCGTCCTGCGCCGACAGCGCGACCTTGGCGTCCGACACTGCGCGGTACAGTGCAAAGCCGAGGTCGAGATCGACGATGGTGATGAAGTCCTCGAGCAGACCTGGCTTCAGCGCGGTGCGCGCAAGCTCCCGGAGCTCGCGCAGATCGCCGTTGCTCTTCATCATCGCCAGCTGATGCCAGCGCGCGAGATTGGTGTAATGGCCGCTGGGGATCGGCAGCACCTTGTCGAAGGAGCGGAAGCTGGAGCCTTTGCCCAGGCGCGGCGAGACGACATGATCGACGATGCGGTAATCGAACGTGTCGCCGGCAATCCCGATGCCGGCATGGCCGAGCGGCTCGGCGCGCAAGTGGCCGCCCGCGCGCGAGAAGCGCATCACCGAGAAATCGCTGGTGCCGCCGCCGAAATCCGCGACCAGCACGGTCGCGTCGCGCTCAAGCCTTCGGGCAAAGGAGAACGCCGCGCCCACGGGCTCGTAGACATAGCGGGCATGGCCGGCGCCCAGGCGCTCGAACGCGGCACGGTAGCGCTGCATCGCCAGTGCCTCGTCGGGATTGCCCCCGGCAAAACGCACCGGGCGGCCGACCGTGATGGTCGACGTCTCGAAGCCGAACTTCTCGCCGCCATGGCGCGCCAATGTCCGCAGGAACGCCGCCAGGATGTCCTCGAACTTGAAGCGCTGCCGGAATACTTGCGTGGTGTTGAAGCTGCTGCTCGCCGCAAAGGTCTTGAACGACTGGAGGAAGCGGTAGACGTGGCGGCCTTCGAGGAATGTCTCGATCGCCCATGGGCCGCCCTCGGCCTGGGCGCCGGCGCCCGGCCGGTCCTCCCAGAAGCACAGCGCCGACACGTAGACGCTGTGGCGCTGTCCGCCGTGATCGAAGCGGATGGCCTCGACCCGGCGATCGTCCGCCGCAAGCGCGACGACCGTATTGCTGGTCCCAAAATCGATGCCGATCGAGACGGCGGGCGAGGCGCTCGACATGAACCACTCTGACAGATGATTGGAAGGGGGCAGACCACTAGCGGCTTTGACTTGTCCTGCCAAGGCCTTGGCCCTGGCCGTCCTCTTCAGTGTGCACCCGATAGTCCCTTGATTTCGGGGCCTTTCGCGTCAGAAGAGCGCCTCCAAGAGGCTTGAGCCCCTTTTGCGGGGTCAATCTAAGCCCGAAACCGGCCGCATTAACCCCGCATTATGCTGCAATGCGGGATGTCGCATGCTGCCATGCAAACAAATGCATAGACGCTGGCATCTGGTATACATAAATTCTCCTTCGAACCAGACGCCAAGACTGATCGTCTCGAGAAAGGGATTTCCAATGGCCAAGACCGCTTCCGTCGCCTTCGCTCCGTCCACCTCGCTGTTCAGCCGCTTTCTGGCCGCGGTCGACCGTTTCCTGATGGCGAGCGCCGAGATCTCGAACCACAACGGCGACCTGCCCCGCTTCGGCCTGTGAGCCACCTTTCCCGAGCGGCCGCGTAGCTCGGGACGGTTCCACGGCAGCTCGCATACGACTTTTGATGAATGGCCCCGCGAGACGGGGCCATTTCTACTTGTGCTGTCCCGAGTCACAACCGCAGCCGTCAACGCTGCGACATTTGCGCACGGTGACCGGACCAGTGCTTGAAGCTTGGCATAATGCATACAAGAATGCCGCTCTAGCGCTCGCAGAAAAATTAGAAGCGCCACGGGAGGCTTTATGACGGACATGGTGCAGGCAACGGCCCCTACCACCGCGCGCGTTAGCGACACGTATCGCTGGGCGCAACTGGCGATCGGTGTAGGCGCGATGGTGATGATCGCCAACTATCAATACGGCTGGACGTTCTTTGTCCCCGACATTCAGAAGAAGTTCGGCTGGGATCGCGCGTCGATCCAATGGGCCTTCACTCTGTTTGTCCTGTTCGAGACCTGGCTCGTGCCGATCGAAGGATGGTTCGTCGACAAATACGGTCCGCGGCTGGTCGTGCTGATCGGAGGCGTGCTCTGCGCCATCGGCTGGGCGATCAACGCTCAGGCGACCACGCTCAACGGCTATTATCTCGGCATGATCATCGCGGGCATCGGCGCCGGCGCCGTCTACGGCACCTGCGTCGGCAACGCACTGAAGTGGTTTCCGGACAAGCGCGGTCTTGCCGCGGGCATCACGGCCGCAGGCTTCGGCGCAGGATCCGCGCTGACGGTCGCGCCGATCCAGGCCATGATCAAGGACAGTGGCTTCCAAACCACCTTCCTTTATTTCGGCCTGGGCCAGGGCATCCTCATCTGCATCCTCGCCTTCTTCCTGATCGCGCCGAAGGCGGGCCAGGTGCCGACCGTGGTGGCGAATGCCAGCCTGTTGCAGACCCGGCGCAACTATCAGCCGACCGAGGTGCTGCGTCAGCCGATCTTCTGGCTGATGTACTTCATGTTCGTGATCGTCGGCGCAGGCGGCCTGATGGTGACGGCGAATCTGAAGCCGATCGGCGTCGATTGGAAGGTCGATGCCGTTCCGGTGACGCTGATCGGCATGACCATGACGGCCGTGACCTTCGCGGCCACGATCGACCGCGTGCTCAACGGCCTGACGCGCCCGTTCTTCGGCTGGATCTCCGACATGATCGGGCGCGAGAACACGATGTTCATCGCCTTCGGCATGGAAGGGGTCGGCATCTGGCTGCTCTACCTCTGGGGCCACGATCCGATCTGGTTCGTGATCCTGTCCGGCTTCGTGTTCTTTGCCTGGGGTGAGATCTACTCGTTGTTCCCCTCGACCTGCACCGACACGTTCGGCGCCAAGTTCGCGACCACAAATGCCGGCTTGCTCTACACCGCCAAGGGCACCGCCGCGCTCCTGGTGCCACTCGGCAATTACGTGCAGCAGACTACGGGGCACTGGGACAACGTGTTCATCATCGCGGCCGGCGCCAATATCCTGGCCTCGCTGCTGGCGATCGCGGTGCTCAAGCCCTGGCGCAAGGTCGTGGTCGCAAAATCGACCCTCTGACGAGGCGCCTTACGCCGCTCTTCCTCGAGCAGACGCCCGGCCTCACGGCCGGGCGTTTTCGTTTGGCGAGCCCCTGCGTCAATGCCCGTGGCGGAGCCGGCACATTTTCTTGGACGGAGAGCCAAGTTAGGGCTTGCATTCTGGGATATGGTATACCAAGCTCCGCGCCGCGCTTGCGACGATAAGCCACAACATTTGCGACACTGGGTCATCTTGCAATCCCTAGTCGCAATCAATCAGGCGCGTTGGGAGGTTCTTGATGATTTCCAGCACGGATGGCGCCGTCACGGCCGCGCCTCTTCGCACCGGTTTCCGTTGGCTCCAGCTCGGCATGGGCATCGTCTGCATGGCGATGATCGCCAATCTGCAATACGGCTGGACGCTGTTCGTCGATCCGATCGATGCGGCCCATCATTGGGGGCGCGCCGCGATCCAGCTTGCTTTCACCATCTTCGTCGTCACCGAGACCTGGCTGGTGCCGGTCGAGGCCTGGTTCGTCGACAAATACGGCCCACGCATCGTCATCATGTTCGGCGGCGTGATGATCGCGCTTTCCTGGATCCTCAACTCTTATGCCGACTCGCTGACCCTGCTCTACGCGGCCGCTATCATCGGCGGCATAGGCGCGGGCGCGGTGTACGGCACCTGCGTCGGCAACGCGCTGAAATGGTTTCCGGACCGCCGCGGCCTCGCCGCCGGTGCCACCGCTGCCGGCTTCGGCGCCGGTGCCGCGCTCACCATCGTGCCGATCGCACAGATGATCGCCGCAAGCGGCTATCAGCACGCCTTCTTCACTTTCGGCATCGGCCAGGGCCTGATCGTGTTCGTGCTCGCCTTCTTCATCCAGCCGCCGCGGCTCTCGATCCCGCCGAAGAAGAAGCAGCTCAATCTGCCGCAGACCAAGATCGATTTCACCCCGCCGCAAGTGCTGCGCACCCCTATTTTCTGGGTGATGTACCTCGTCTTCGTCATGGTCGCCTCGGGCGGCCTGATGACCGCGGCGCAGATCGCCCCGATCGCGCACGACTTCAAGATCGCGAACACGCCGGTCACGCTCGCCGGCTTCCAGATGGCGGCGCTGACCTTTGCGATCTCGCTCGATCGCATCTTCGATGGTTTCGGCCGCCCGTTCTTCGGCTTCGTCTCCGACACGATCGGCCGAGAGCACACCATGTTCATCGCTTTCGGCACCGCCGCGCTGATGCTGTTGACGCTGTCGGCCTACGGTCACATCCCGCTGGTCTTCGTGCTGGCGACCGCGGTTTACTTCGGCGTGTTCGGCGAGATCTACTCGCTGTTTCCCGCGACCTGCGGCGACACCTTCGGCTCGAAGTTCGCGACCACCAACAACGGCATGCTCTACACCGCGAAGGGCACCGCTTCCCTGCTCGTTCCGCTCGCAAGCGTGATCTCGGCGGCCTATGGCTGGAAAGCCGTGTTCGTGGTCGCGGTGGCCTTGAACGCGACGGCGGCGCTGATGGCGCTGTTCGTGATCAAGCCGCTGCGCCGCTCCTTCATCCTCGGCAATGAAGCCGAGAGCACCGAGGCCGCGATCGCCAAGACAACCGCAAAGACCGAGACGGCATAACTGCACAAGTTCGCACGACGAGAAAGGGGCGCAGCGATGCGCCCCTTTCTTTTTGCCTCGACAACAAACGTCAGTATCGTTGTCGCAAGATTTTTCGGATCCGCCAAATCCAGTGCTTGACGATTGGCATTATGTATACCACACTTCACCCAACATTCACCCAGGGAGGTTGCAATGCTGGTCGGAGACATTCTGCGCAAGAAGACGCCGCGCGTTGTCACGGTGCGAATGAACGAAACGGTGGGTATCGCCGCCAAGCTGATGCGCGCCAACAACATCAGCGCGCTGGTGGTCAAGGACGTGGTCCGCTCGGAAGGAAACACTGCGGTCGGCATGTTCACCGAGCGCGACGTGGTGCGCGCCGTTGCCGAGCACGGCGCAAACGCCGTCAACGTCAAGGTCTCGCAGCTCGTCTCGGTGCAGCAGCTCGTGTCCTGCACCTCGAGCGACACGATCGAGCACGTCCGGCACCTAATGAACCGGCACCACATCCGCCACCTGCCGGTGATCGACGATTACAGCCTCGTCTCCGTCATCAGCATGCGCGACATCGCAGCTGCCGTTGACGAGGCTCTCAACGGCACGCCGCAAGCCGCCGCCTAAACGATACGCCCCTTCCCCTGCGACTGCCGGCCCCGGCTCGGATCCTTCCGAGCCGGACCGGATCTTTCGTCCCAAAATCCGGCTTCTGCTCCCTCGCGAGGATTTCATGAAGATCTGCATCTACGGCGCCGGCGCGATCGGCGGATATCTCGGGGTTCAGCTCGCGCGCGCAGGCGCCGATGTCAGCCTCATTGCACGCGGCGCCCACCTTGCCGCGATGCGCGAGCGCGGCCTGACGCTGCTCGCGGGCGAGGAGCAACACACCGTGCATCCGCGCTGCACCGACGATCCCACTGAGCTCGGCGTGCAGGACTACATCATCATCACGCTGAAGGCGCATTCGATCACCGGCGTGATCGAGAAGATGCAGCCGCTGCTCGGGCCCCACACCCGCATCGTCACTGCCGTCAACGGCATCCCCTACTGGTACTTCTACAAGCACGGCGGCCAATACGAAAACTCGACGCTGGAGAGCATCGACCCCGGCGGGCGGCAGTGGCGCGAGCTGGGGGCCGAGCGCGCCATCGGCTGCATCGTCTATCCCGCCACCGAGATCGAGGCGCCCGGCGTGATCCGCCACGTCTATGGCAACAATTTCCCGCTCGGCGAGCCCTGCGGCGAGATCACCTCCGATGTGCAGCGCCTCGCCGACCTGTTCGTCGCCGCCGGGCTGAAGGCGCCGGTGCTCGACCGTATCCGCGACGAGATCTGGCTGAAGCTCTGGGGCAATGTCTGCTTCAACCCGATCAGCGCGCTCACGCACGCAACGCTCGACGTGATCTGCACCGATCCGTCCACGCGTGCGCTGTCACGCGCGATCATGGTGGAGACGCAAGCGATCGCCGAGACGTTCGGGGTCAAATTCCGCGTCGACGTCGAGCGCCGCATCGAGGGCGCCCGCAAGGTCGGCGCTCACAAGACCTCGATGCTGCAGGATCTCGAGCGCGGCCGCCCGATGGAGATCGATCCGCTCGTCACCGTCGTGCAGGAGATGGGCCGCCTCACCGGCACCCCCACGCCCGCCCTCGATTCGGTGCTGGCGATGGTGACCCAGCGCGCCCGCATCGCCGGCCTCTATGACGGCGTCTCGACGCCGGCAGATCCGCGCGCACTGGCGGTGGCGTGATGGCTGGCGAGATGAAGAAGTGGCTGCGCTTCCGCCACAACGGCGCGACCGGTTTCGGCACGCTGACCTCATCGGGCATCAGCGTGCATGAGGGCGAGATGTTCGGCCGCCATGCAGCCACGGCCAAGACGCTGGCGCTGTCGGAGGTCGAGCTGCTCGCGCCTTGCGCGCCCAGCAAGATCGTTGCGCTCTGGAATAATTTTCACGCACTCGCCGCCAAGCTGAACCAGCCCGAGCCGCCGGAGCCGCTCTATCTGCTCAAGGCCACCACCAGCATCACGACGCCGGGCGCCGTGATCCGCCGCCCTTCTTACTACGACGGCAAGACCACCTATGAGGGCGAGCTCGGCATCGTCATCGGCAGGACCTGCGCCCGCGTCTCGCCTGATGAGGCCGACAGCTTCATCTTCGGCTACACCTGCGTCAACGACATCACTGCCAACGACATCCTGACCAGCGATCCCACTTTCCCTCAATGGGCCCGCGCCAAGGGCATCGACGATTACGGCCCGTTCGGCCCGGTCATCGCCACGGGCCTCGATCCTTCAAAGCTCACCGTCCGCACCATCCTCAACGGCGCGGAGCGGCAGAACTACCCGATCTCCGACATGATCTTCTCGGCACAGCAGCTGGTCAGCAGGATCTCCCACGACATGACCCTGCTCCCCGGCGATCTCATCGCCGTCGGCACCTCGGTCGGCGTCGGCGTGATGAAGGAGCCGGTGAACATTGTCACCGTCGCGATCGACGGCATCGGCGAGCTCACCAACGAGTTTCGGCTGTAGTTCGTCTTTCGCAGGCGCGCCTCCATCGTTTCCCGAGTGACGACTCGCCGGCCATCTTTCGCCGCAGCGCGGCAAAATTGATCCTGCGCAAATCACGCCGTCCCGGCCGCCACTATCCTCTCCGGCAAAAGATCGGTTTCTGATGCAAGGGAGGACGCCATGACGAATGCCGGTAATGCACTTTTGTGGACGGCTCTGTACTTTGCTCTCGCGTTCGGTGCGATCTTCGTCGTCTGGTTCGCCGACAAGATGCGCTCGAACTTCCTTGAGAAATGAGGCGCGCACGACCACGTCGCCCGGATGAGCGGAGCATCCGGGATGGTTCTTCGTGTGGTCCCGGATGTCGCTACGCTCACGCAGGCTACCAACTGTAGCCGAGAGCGAGCGCCATCGCCTCCCCGCGTCATTCCGGGGCGCCGTAGCGCAAACCCCGGAATCCATTCCTCCGCGGTCCCTGTCGCCCGATGGATTCCGGGCGCGGCGCTTTGCGCCGCCCTTGCAAGGACATCGGCGGCACCTTCGCGACGATCAGGAATAGTTTGAACCGGATCGGGTGAGAAGCTGCAACGGCATCGCACCGCCCGAAACATCCAGACGCATCACATCTGCGCGCGTCCGACATATGCCCCTAACATGTCCCCTGTGCGCCGCAACTTGGACGCATTCGGCCGCCCTTCTGTGAGGCGTGTCTGGGGGCACGGCACTGCCGTGTTTGGACCAAACCTTCTAGGGGTATCGCTGTGAAGAAGATTGTATTTGCTCTGGGTGCCACACTTGCTCTGGTGACGGCCGCGAACGCTGCGGATCTGCCGCGCCGCCAGCCTGTGCCGGTCTATCCGGCCGAGCAGGCGCCGATCGGCAAGATGCCGATTGGCAAGAGCCCGGTTGGAAAGGCCCCGATCGGCAAGGCGCCCGGTCCGGTCGCGGCGCGCTACTGACGCGTTAGCACAATGCGCGCAAGACCAGCGTAAGCGGCCGACAGTCGAGGGGCACAGCGTGACGAACAAACCTGATCGATCGGGATCCTGCATTCTTGCCGGGCTCGCCCTCGCGGCGATGATCGCGTGCCTGATGCCCTCGGTTTCGGCGCACGAAGCGAACAAGCGCGCGGCCGATGCCAATGCGCTTGTCACGACCGACTCCACGTCGCGGCCGGCGCCGCAATCGACCCGGCGCTCCGTCGCGCGCGTGGAGAAAGGTCCCTATTATGTCGACTTCCGCGCCCGCACGGCGGCGAGCTGGGGCCATGCCTTCGTCTGGTACGGCAAGACCAGCGAGAAGGCGGTCGAGGTCGCAGGGCTGACGCCCGCCGGCGACACGCTCGCTTACGTGCTCGGTCACATCACCTTCGTGCCGTCGGAAACCGGCGCGAGCTACGGCGATCTCGATCCGGAATATCTGACCGCGAGCTATCGCGTCTACCTGAACGAGGCCGACGCCAAGCGCGTGTTCGCCTATATCAAGAAATTGCAGGCGAACTCGCCGGTTTGGAACGCCGAGACCGCCAACTGCACCGGCTTCATCGGCGACATCGCCGAGTTCATGGGCCTGCAGGTCCCCAACCGCTGGCAACGCCCGGAGAATTTCGTCAACCGCCTCAAGGAAATGAACGGCGGCCGCCAGATGGTGCGGCTGTCCGCGGAGTAGCCGAAGTCCGGCAGCTCGCCATTATCTTGCTACAGACGACTTGTCCGTGCCCCGGACGCAGCGCAGCGTCTCTTTGACGGTGCGCTGCAGAGCCGGGGCCCATCTCTCAGAGCATCCGCGGATGCGTGGGTCCCGGCTCAGCGCCGCAACGTGAAGAACGTTGCAGCGCGTCCGGGACACGAGATCGCGTGGCGTCGTCACATGCGATCGTTGCACCCCAAATTATCCGCCTCGCGGAATCTCCCTTCATCCCCCGCATGCCGCCCCGCCCCCACCGCACGCCCCGCTGATAGACTTTTCCCACCCCGGGCGGCATCCTTGCGGCATCAACCGACAACAGAGCCTGCGGGCCATCCCAGGGGGAAACAGACGATGCTGCAGACACGGTTCACGAAACTGGTCGGGGTCGAGCCCCCGATCGTCCAGGGCGGCATGCAATGGGTCGGCCGCGCCGAGCTGGTCGCCGCCGTCGCCAATGCCGGCGCGCTCGGATTCATCACGGCGCTGACCCAGCCGACACCGGAGGACCTCAGGAAGGAGATCGCGCGCTGCCGCGCCCTCACCGACAAGCCGTTCGGCGTCAACCTGACGATCCTGCCCGCGATCAAGCCGCCGCCTTATGCCGAATACCGCGCCGCCATCATCGAGAGCGGCATCAAGGTGGTCGAGACTGCCGGCAACAAGCCGCAGGAGCATGTCGACGAGTTCAGGAAGCACGGCGTCAAGGTCGTGCACAAATGCACCAGCGTGCGCCACGCGCTCTCGGCCGAACGGATGGGCGTCGACGCCATCTCGATCGACGGCTTCGAATGCGCCGGCCATCCCGGCGAGGACGACACGCCCGGCCTGATCCTGATCCCGGCCGCCGCCAACAAGATCAAGATCCCGATGATCGCCTCCGGCGGCTTTGCCGATGCCCGTGGCCTCGTCGCCGCACTGGCACTGGGCGCCGACGGCATCAACATGGGCACGCGTTTCATGGCCACCAAGGAAAGCCCGATCCACCAGCTGATCAAGGAGAAGATCGTCGCCAATGACGAGCGCGAGACCGAGCTGATCTTCCGCACCATGCGCAACACCTCGCGCGTCGCAAAGAACGAGATCTCGACCAGGGTGGTCGCGATGGAGAAGGAAGGCGCAAAATTCGAGGACATCCGCGAGCTCGTCGCCGGTGCCCGCGGCAAGATGGTCTATGCGACCGGCAATTCCGACGAAGGCATCTGGTCGGCCGGCCAGGTCCAGGGCCTGATCCAGGACATCCCGAGCTGCGCCGAGCTCATCTCCCGCATCGTGCGCGAAGCGGAGGCGATCATCCGCAACCGGCTGGAGGGCATGATCGTTCAGCCGCAACGCGAAGCGGCGGAATAGTCACTGAAAGAAGTGAGAGCAATTCATGAAGGCTTACGTCTACGGTCCTGACGGCGCTCGGATTTCCGACGTCGCTCAACCAAAGCCCAAAGGCACGCAGGTCCTGGTCAAGGTCCGCGCCTGCGGCCTCAACCGCGCCGACACCGGCATGCGTAGGGGTCACGCCCATGGCGCGGCCGGCGGCGTCGGCACCGTGCTCGGGATGGAATGGGCCGGCGAGGTCGCCGAACTCGGACCGGACGCGAAGGGCGTCAAGATCGGCGACCGCATCATGGGCTCGGGCGGGGCGGCCTTCGCCGAGTACACCCTGGCCGATCACGGCCGGCTGTTCCACGCGCCCTCGAACATGAATTTCGAGGAGGCGGCCACCCTGCCCGTCGCGCTCGCGACCATGCATAACGCCGTCGTCACAATCGGCGGCGTGCAGGCAGGACAGAGCGTGCTGATCCAGGGCGCCAGTTCCGGCGTCGGCCTGATGGCGATGCAGATCGCCAGGCTGAAGGGTGCAAAACTCGTGATCGGCTCGTCGACCGACGCCACTCGCCGCGGCCGGCTGAAGGACTACGGCGCCGACCTCGCGGTCGATAGCTCCGATCCAAAATGGGTCGACGAGGTGCTGACGGCGACGAACGGCGAAGGCGTCGACCTCATCATCGACCAGGTCTCGGGCAAGGTCGCCAATCAGAACCTCGCCGCGACCAAGGTGAAAGGCCGCATCGTCAATGTCGGCCGGCTCGGCGGCACCCATGCCGATTTCAACTTCGACCTGCATGCGGCGCGCCGCATCGACTATGTCGGCGTCACCTTCCGCACCCGCACCATCGAGGAAGTCCGCGAGATCTTCGAAGAGGTCCGCAAGGACATCTGGGGCGCGGTCGAGTCGCGAAAGCTCCAGCTGCCGATCGACAAGGTGTTTTCGTTCGACGACATCGACAGGGCGTTCGAGCACATGGAAGCGAACAGGCATCTGGGAAAGATCGTGGTGACGGTGTGAGGGGCAGCGGCGGGGTAAGTCGCATGGCACGCCTCTCTCCGCTCGTGATGGCCGGGCTTGTCCCGGCCATCCACGTCTTTGCGGCTTGGGACGACGAACGTGGATGCCCGGGACAAGCCCGGGCATGACGGGGTCCCGCTCCTGCAAGTCACTCGCGACTACAGCTGTGGATCATCGCTTGATGTTCACCCGTGGGCTGCTAAATCCCCGCCATGACCTCCCAACACGACAAAACCTCGGTCGCGGCGATCTCGATCTTCGCCAGCGCCGGCATGGCGGCGGCCAAGTTCGCTGTCGGGATCGCGATCGGCTCGCTCGCACTGATCTCCGAGGCCCTGCACTCCTCGATCGACCTGGTCGCGACCATCATCACCTGGGCGGTGGTGCGGGTGTCGGACAAGCCGGCGGACGAGGAGCACCATTATGGCCACGGCAAGCTGGAGAGCATCTCGGCGCTGGGCGTCACCGCCCTGCTCTACGTGCTCGCCGGCGGCATCCTGGTCGAGGCCTATAGCCGGCTGAGCGAGGGAACCCCGCCGCCGACCATTTCGGCCGTGCCCTTCGTCGTGCTGGTGATCGACATCATCGTCAATCTCTGGCGCGCCCGCGCCCTGCACCGCGCCGCGCGCGCGACGAGGAGCCAGGCACTGGCGGCCGACGCGCTGCATTTCGCCTCCGACGTGATGGGCTCACTGGCCGTGATCGTGGGCCTGATCCTCGCCGCCCTCGGCTTCTGGTGGGGCGATGCCGCGGCGGCTGCCGCGGTCGCCGTGATGATTGCGGCCCTCGGCCTGCGCATGGCCGGCTCGACCGTGCAGACGCTGGTTGATCGCGCTCCCGTGGGCGCGCAGGAGAAGGCCACGGCCGCGATCCGCAGCGTGCCCGGGGTGATCGACGTCGAGCGGCTGCGCGTGCGCATGGTCGGGGCGACCACGTTCATCGACACCATCGCAAAGGTGCCGCGGACCTATCCGATCGACCGCGTCGAGGACATCAAGCGCAGCGCGCAGGCCGCCGTCACCGCGGCGTTCGGTGATGCCGACCTCACTTTCGCTGCGGTGCCTGTCGCGCGCGACAACGAGACCGTGCGCGACCGCATCATGGTGATCGCGCGCAATTCGGGCCTCGCCATCCACCATGTCACGGTGCACGATCTCGGCGCCAAGTTGATCGTCAGCATCGACCTCGAGGTCGATGGCGGAATGCAGCTCGATGCCGCCCACGACATCGCCAACACGCTGGAGCGCAATATCCAGGAGGAGTTCGGCGAAGACGTCGAGGTTGACGTTCATATCGAGCCATTGGAACCGGAACTTCCGTTCGGCATCGATGCCACGGCGGAACGGGTGCGGACGATCGCCACCGCGCTGGCGGAATATGCAGCCGACGGCGCGATCCACGACATCCATAATGTCCGTGTCCGCAACACCGATGCCGGCGAGATCGTCAACTTCCACTGCCGCGCGACACCGTCGATGAGCGTGACCAAGGTGCACGAGCAGGTCGACGCGATCGAGCGTGCGCTGCGGCGCGCGTTCCCGAGCGTGAAGCGCGTGATCAGTCACGCCGAACCGCCGCGCGCGTGACGAGGCAAACGAGACGAAGAACGCGCGAGGAGTCACACGTTCTCGTTTCGGACTCCTCACATCCGTCAGTTTGCGGACGCGCGACGCACAAACTGCGCGCTGGATAAGAATAATTTCGCGTTAACGATTCGTTGACTCTCGACAGCCCGCGAAAACTGGATTCAAATCGCTGTGATTCGGAAGCGATGTGGGGCTGCTTCCGGACTTCAGTTGCAAGCTGGTTTTCAGGGGGCCGAAGGCATGTCGCGTGCAGACGCCGCGAACGCGTGCGTCCAATCCGATTCGATCAAGGGATTGGCGCAATCGATCGCGAAACCTGCCTATCATCGGCTCTTGATCGCGGAGCCGGCGCTTCGTCGCGCCGTGCCGACGCTCATCATCGCCTTCCTGATCACGATCTGTCTCGGCGCTTTCGTCCAGGTGGTCGATCAGACCCGTCAGAAGCGGCTGGTGATCCGCCACGACATCTCGGCGCTCGCCGATCTGCTGGCCGAACGCATCGACCGCCTCACCTCGCTGCGGCAGGAGCGGCTCAGGAACATCGAGAGCCTGCCGACGCTGCTGCCGGACCTGATCCCGTCCTGGGGCACGGCTTCGGGCCGCCACGTCATCGTCACCTCGGCCGGCATCGAGCGCCGCGTCCTCGCCCGCATCCCGGTCGACAGTGATCCTTCCGGCAACGACCGCCTGCTCGACGCCATCACGACGGCACAATTGCTCGCGGCGCCGACACGCGACGGCGACATCTCCGACATGACGCTTCCGAGCGGCAACGCCGCGATGGCGACCTCGCGGCAGATCAAGTCGCTGCCCGGCTTCGTCACCGTGATCCAGGAGCGCAACGAGCCGATCTGGGGCTCGGACGCCGCACTCTCGGTGACGCTGTCGGCGACGACCGGCTTCGTCGTCCTGATCCTCGGCTTCGCCTTCCACTGGCAGTCCACCCGCGCCCGCGAGGGCGACCTCATCAACGACGCCGTGCGCGGCCGCATCGACACCGCGCTCAACCGCGGCCGCTGCGGGCTGTGGGACTGGGACCTGTCGCGCGGCCGAATCTTCTGGTCGCAGTCGATGTTCTCCATGCTCGGCCTCGACGGCCGCCACGAGCTCCTCACCTTCGGCGAGGTCAACGCGCTGGTGAAGTCGGACGACATCGACCTGTTCGCGATCGCCGACCAGCTCATCTCGGAGAAGATCGACCACATCGACCAGACCTTCCGCATGCAGCATGTCGACGGCCACTGGATCTGGCTTCGCGTCCGCTGCGAGAAGACGCGCGGAGCCACCGATTCCAGCGTGCACCTGATCGGGATCGCCGTCGATATCACCGAGCAGAAGAGCCTCGCCGAGAGGACGGTGGAAGCCGACCTCCGCCTGCGCGACGCCATCGAGACGATTCCGGAAGCCTTCGTGCTGTGGGATGCGAGCGACCGCCTCGTGCTCTGCAACTCGCACTTCCAGCGCCTGCACAGGCTGCCGGAGACCGCCGTCATCCCCGGCACCTCCTACGAGACCGTGCTCGAGGTCGGCCGCATGCCGGAGGTGCGCACCCGCCACAACGAAACCGCTGCCCAAGGCCCGGGCGCGCGCACCTTCGAGGCGCAGCTCGACGACGGCAGCTGGTTGCACATCAGCGAGCGCCGCACCAAGGACGGCGGCTACGTCTCGGTCGGCACCGACATCACCCGCATCAAGGAGCACGAGCAGAAGCTGGTCGACAACGATCTGCGCCTGCGCGCCACCGTCATCGACCTGAAGCGTTCGCAGGCCGCGCTGGAGCGCCAGGCGGTCGAGCTCGCCGATCTCGCCGAGAAGTACCAGCGCGAAAAGACCCGCGCCGAGGAAGCCAACCAGACCAAGTCGAAATTCCTCGCCAATATGAGCCACGAGCTGCGCACGCCGCTCAACGCCATCATCGGCTTCTCGGAGATCATGGGCTCGGGCATGTTCGGCGAGCTCGGAAGCGAGAAGTACCAGGAATATTGCCAGGACATCCTGACCAGCGGCCACTATCTGCTCGAGGTGATCAACGACATCCTCGACATGTCGAAGATCGAGGCCGGCCGCATGAAGCTGGACATGGAACAGCTCGACCTGTCGCGGACGCTGGCGGAATCCTTGCGGGTCGTCACCGGCCGGGCCCAGGACAAGCACATCACGCTCGACGCCGACATCGCAAAATCCATCTCCGTCGTCGCCGACCGCCGCGCCACCAAGCAGATCATCGTCAACCTGCTCTCCAATGCGGTGAAGTTCACGCCCGACGGCGGTCGCGTCGTGGTGCGCAGCCGGCAACTCGACGACCGGATCGTGCTGATGATCGCCGACACCGGCATCGGCATTGCGCCGCATTCGCTGGCACGCCTCGGCCGCCCGTTCGAGCAGGTCGAGAGCCAGCTCACCAAGACCTATCACGGCTCAGGGCTCGGGCTCGCCATCGCCCGCTCGCTGGCACAGCTCCACGGCGGCTCGATGCGGCTGCGCTCCAAGCTCGAGGTCGGCACCGTCGTCCGCGTGACCCTGCCACGCGACGCGATCAAGGCGGCGTCCGGGATTTCGGCGGCGGCTTGAGGCGCGATGAGATCAGGGTGATTGCCACTACGGCGGTGCACTCCCTCTCCCGCTTGCGGGAGAGGGTCGGGGAGAGGGTGCTTCCGCAATGGGACAATCCCCAAGAGGAGAAAGCCTCACCCGGCGCTTCGCGCCGACCTCTCCCGCAAGCGGGAGAGGTGAACGAGCCCCGCTCTAGAACTCGCGTTAGCCCCTAAAGCTGCAACGTCGGTGCCACTTCGCGCGCGACGTTGACCAGCGCCGCGATCAGCGGCGTCATCGGATCGCGCTGCGGGATGACCATGCCGATGCTGTAATTGACGTCAGGATCGACGATCGGGATCGAGCGCACCGTGTCGGAGAGGCCGAGCGTCTCGGCAAGCTTGGCCGGCATCACGCTCGCCCAGCGTCCCGTCTTCACATGTGTGAACAGCACCAGCAGGGAATTCGAGGTCAGCGTCGGCGTCGCCTCCGCGCCGACCGAGCGCAGCGCGCGGTCGATGATGCGGCGGTTCTGCATGTCGGGCGTCAGCAGGCAAAGCGGCACCTGCCCGACTTCGGTCCACGTCACCGTCTCGCGGTCACCGAACATCGCATCCGGCGCGGTCAGGAGACGATAGCTCTCGTTGTAGAGCGGAATGGTCCGCACCTTGCCGATCGGCTCGTTCTCGATATAGGTCAGCCCCGCATCGACCTCGAGATTTTCGAGCAATCCCAGCACCTCCGACGAGGTCGTCGAGCGGATGCTGAAACGCACCTCGGGATGCCGGGCGCGGAACGGCGTCGTCAGCGCAGCGACCATGCCGAGCACGGTCGGGATTGCCGCAATGCGGATCTCGCCGGAGAGCTGATGCTTCAGCCCGTTGATCTCGTCGCGCATCGCGCGGGCATCACCCACGATCCGCCGCGCCCAGTCGAGCGCGCGCTCGCCTTCGGGCGTAAAACCCTGAAAGCGCGATCCGCGCTGGACCAGCATCACGCCGAGAATCTCCTCGAGCTGCTTGAGCCCGGTCGACATCGTCGGTTGCGTCACGCCGCAGACCTCTGCCGCGCGTCCGAAATGCCGCTCCTTCGCCAGCGCCAGCAATAGTTCAAGCTTGTCGATCAACCGGTCGTCCCCTCGAATTCCATCGTGGCATGCAAGCTAGCATGCCGCGCCTGCACCAACACGCAAAAACCGGCAGCCGATCCAACTTTCATTGCCGTTTCCTATCGATCGATTGCGGTTGCAAATCGATCCGAATTCGCAATCGCAGCACGGGACAGCTTTATTGATCTGCGAATGATTCCAACTAGTTTGCGGCAAAGGAAACGCTCAGGTTGAGAACGAACAATGACAGCGGTTTTTGAGCCTTGTTACGCGCCTTGGAACGAGACGCGCGGCGCCGAGATCATCGCCGAACATGCCAGCCAGGAGGGAGCGACGCTGGTCATCCTGCACGCGCTGCAGGAGGCGTTCGGCTACGTGCCGGAGGCGGCCATTCCCATGGTGGCGCAGGCGCTCAATCTGTCGCGCGCCGAAGTGCATGGCGTGTTCACGTTCTATCATGACTTCCGCCACAAGCCGGCCGGCCGTCACGTGCTGAAGCTGTGCCGTGCGGAGGCCTGCCAGGCCGCGGGCGGCGATGCGCTGGCTGCGCGCGCAGAAGCCAAGCTCGGCGTGTCGCTTGGCAACACGACGCCCGACGATCGCGTCACGCTGGAGCCGATCTACTGCCTCGGCCTGTGCGCGACCGCGCCGTCCGCGATGCTCGACGGCCGCCTGATCGGCCGGCTCGATCAGAAGCGTCTCGATGCGCTGGTTGCGGAGGCCCAGCGATGAGCATGCGTCTGTTCGTCTCACGCGACGCCGGCGCAGTCGCCGTCGGCGCCGACGAAGTTGCACTGGCACTGGAGCAGGCAGCGGCCAAGCGCGGCGTGACGATCGAGATCGTCAGGACCGGCTCGCGCGGGATGTACTGGCTGGAGCCGCTGGTCGAGGTGGCGACGCCGCAGGGCCGGATCGCCTTCGGCCCGGTCACCGAAGCCGATGTGCCCTCCCTGCTCGACGCGCTCGCGAGCAATACGCCGCATCTGTTGCGGTTGGGGGCGACCGACGAGATTCCGTGGCTGAAGCGCCAGACCCGCCTCACCTTCGCCCGCTGCGGCGTGATCGACCCACGCTCGCTCGACGACTACCGCGCCCATGGCGGCTACAAGGGTTTTGAGCGCGCGCTCTCGCTCGGACCTGATGCGATCCTGAGCGAAGTGACGGCATCGGGCCTGCGCGGCCGCGGCGGCGCGGGATTCCCGACCGGCATCAAGTGGAAGACCGTCGCGCAGGCCAAGGCCGACCGCAAGTTCATCGTCTGCAACGCCGATGAAGGCGACAGCGGCACTTTCGCCGACCGCATGATCATGGAAGGCGATCCCTTCCTGGTGATCGAGGGCATGACCATCGCCGGCATCACCGTCGGCGCGACCAAGGGCTACATCTATATCCGCAGCGAATATCCGCACGCGGTCGAGGCAATGAATGCCGCCATCGTAGCCGCACAGCGTGCCGGCTATCTCGGCGACAAGATCGGCGGTTCCACGTACAGCTTCGACCTCGAAGTCCGCGTCGGTGCCGGCGCCTATGTCTGCGGTGAGGAGACCTCGCTGCTGGAAAGCCTCGAGGGCCGGCGCGGTATCGTGCGCGCCAAGCCGCCGCTGCCGGCGCATCACGGCCTGTTCGGCAAGCCGACCGTCATCAACAACGTGCTGTCGTTCGCAGCCGTCCCCTTTGTCCTCGCCGAAGGTGCCAAGACCTATGCGGATTTCGGCATGGGCCGTTCGCGCGGCACGATGCCGATCCAGCTCGCCGGCAATATCCGTCATGGCGGGCTGTTCGAGACGGCGTTCGGCGTGACGCTCGGCGAGCTCGTCGACGACATCGGCGGCGGCACCCTCACCGGCCGCCCGGTTCGCGCCGTGCAGGTCGGCGGGCCCTTGGGCGCCTATTTCCCCCGCGCGCTGTTCGACACGCCGTTCGACTACGAGGCCTTTGCCGCGCGCGACGGCCTGATCGGCCATGGCGGCATCGTCGTGTTCGACGACAGCGTCGACATGCGCAGGCAGGCGCGCTTCGCCATGGAGTTCTGCGCGATCGAATCCTGCGGCAAGTGCACGCCCTGCCGAATCGGCTCGACCCGCGGCGTCGAGACCATCGAGAAGATCATCAACGGCGAGCGGGTCAGCGAAAACCTCGCCCTCGTCGAGGACCTCTGCAACACCATGAAATTCGGCTCGCTCTGCGCACTCGGCGGCTTCACACCCTACCCCGTGCTCAGTGCATTGAAGCACTTCCGGGAGGATTTCGCCCCCGCCCCGACCACGCTTCAGGCCGCGGAATAGGAGAGCAACGATGTCTCTGATCGAAGAAATCGACTACGGCACGCCGGTTTCCAAATCGACAACGATGGTCACGCTGACCATCGACGGCCATGAGGTCACGGTGCCCGAGGGCACCTCGATCATGCGCGCCGCGATGGATGCAGGTCATCAGATCCCGAAACTCTGCGCGACCGACATGGTCGACGCGTTCGGCTCGTGCCGGCTCTGCCTCGTCGAGATCGAAGGCCGCGCCGGAACGCCGGCCTCCTGTACCACGCCGGTCATGAACGGCCTCTTCGTGCACACCCAGACCGAGCGGCTCAAGAAGCTGCGCAAGGGCGTGATGGAGCTCTACATCTCCGACCACCCGCTCGACTGCCTCACCTGCGGCGCCAATGGCGATTGCGAATTGCAGGATATGGCTGGCGCCGTGGGCCTGCGCGACGTGCGCTACGGCTATGAGGGCGAGAACCATGTCTTCGCCAAGACTGACGGCTGCAGCAATGACAATTGGATGCCGAAGGACGAGTCCAACCCGTACTTCACCTACGATCCGTCCAAGTGCATCGTCTGCTCGCGCTGCGTCCGCGCCTGCGAGGAGGTGCAAGGCACCTTCGCGCTGACCATCTCGGGTCGCGGCTTCGACAGCCGGGTCTCGCCCGGCATGAGCGAGAGTTTTCTGGGCTCCGAATGCGTCTCCTGCGGCGCCTGCGTACAGGCCTGCCCGACCGCGACGCTGACCGAAAAGTCCGTGATCGAGATCGGCCAGCCCGAGCACTCGGTCGTCACCACCTGCGCATATTGCGGCGTCGGCTGCGCCTTCAAGGCCGAGATGCGCGGCGAGGAAGTGGTGCGCATGGTGCCGTACAAGGACGGCAAGGCCAATCGCGGTCATTCCTGCGTCAAGGGCCGCTTCGCCTGGGGTTACACCAACCACAAGGAGCGCATCCTTAAACCCATGATCCGCGAGCGGATCGAGGATCCCTGGCGCGAAGTGTCGTGGGACGAAGCGTTCTCCTTCGCCGCCGCCAGGATGCGCGGCATCCAGAAAAAGTACGGCCGCGACGCCATCGGCGGTATCACCTCATCCCGCTGCACCAACGAAGAGACCTATCTGGTGCAGAAGCTGATCCGCGCCGGCTTCGGCAACAACAATGTCGACACCTGCGCCCGCGTCTGCCACTCGCCGACCGGCTACGGCCTTGCCACCACCTTCGGCACCTCCGCAGGCACGCAGGATTTCGACTCGGTCGAGGACACCGACGTCGTCGTGATCATCGGCGCCAACCCCGCTTCCGCTCACCCGGTGTTCGCTTCTCGCTTAAAGAAGCGGCTGCGCCAGGGCGCCAAGCTGATCGTGATCGATCCGCGCCGCACCGAGATGGTGGAATCGCCGCATGTGAAGGCGCTGCACCTGCCCCTGATGCCCGGCACCAACGTCGCGGTCATGACCGCGCTGGCGCATGTCATCGTCACCGAAGGCCTCGTCAACGAAGCTTTCGTGCGCGAGCGCTGCGACTGGAGCGAGTTCGAGGAATGGGCGGCCTTCGTCGCGCAGCCCAAGAACAGCCCGGAAGCCACCGCTATTCTCACCGGCGTCGATCCCAAGGCGCTGCGTGAGGCAGCCCGCACCTACGCCACCGGCGGCAATGGCGCGATCTATTACGGCCTCGGCGTCACCGAGCATAGCCAGGGCTCGACCACCGTGATCGCGATCGCCAACCTCGCGATGGCCACGGGCAATATCGGCCGCCCCGGCGTCGGCGTGAACCCGCTGCGCGGACAGAACAACGTGCAGGGCTCCTGCGACATGGGCTCGTTCCCGCACGAGCTGCCCGGTTATCGTCACATCTCCGGCGATGCCGTGCGCGACCAGTTCGAGGCGCTGTGGAACGTCAAGCTCAATCCCGAGCCGGGCCTGCGCATTCCCAACATGTTCGACGCCGCGGTCGAGGGCACCTTCATGGGGATCTACGTGCAGGGCGAGGACATCCTCCAGTCCGACCCCAACACCAGCCACGTCGTGGCGGCGCTGTCGGCGATGGAATGCGTCATTGTTCACGACCTCTTCCTCAACGAGACCGCCAACTACGCCCACGTCTTCCTGCCCGGCTCGAGCTTCCTCGAGAAAGACGGCACCTTCACCAACGCCGAGCGCCGCATCCAGCGCGTGCGCAAGGTGATGACGCCGAAGAACGGCATGGCCGACTGGGAGGTCACCATCGGCCTCGCCAAGGCGATGGGCTTCGAGATGAACTACAGCCACCCATCCGAGATCATGGACGAGATCGCGGCGCTGACTCCGACCTTTGCCGGCGTCTCCTACGCCAAGCTGGATGAGCTCGGCTCGGTGCAGTGGCCCTGCAACGAGAAGGCGCCCGAAGGCACGCCGGTGATGCATATCGACGGCTTCGTCCGCGGCAAGGGCAAGTTCGTCGTGACCGAATATGTCGCGACCGACGAGCGCACCGGGCCGCGCTATCCGCTGCTGCTCACGACGGGCCGCATCCTCAGCCAGTACAATGTTGGCGCGCAGACAAGGCGCACCGAGAACGTGGTCTGGCATGCCGAGGATCGCCTCGAGATCCATCCGCACGATGCCGAGCAGCGCGGCGTGCGCGACGGCGACTGGGTGCGGCTGAAGAGCCGCGCCGGCGAGACCACGCTGCGCGCGGAGATCACCGATCGCGTCGCGCCCGGCGTCGTCTACACCACCTTCCACCATCCGGACACGCAGGCCAACGTCATCACGACCGACTATTCGGACTGGGCGACCAATTGTCCCGAATACAAGGTCACGGCGGTGCAGGTCTCGCCCTCGAACGGCCCGTCGGACT
Source organism: Bradyrhizobium nanningense (assembly GCF_004114535.1). Lineage (GTDB taxonomy): Bacteria > Pseudomonadota > Alphaproteobacteria > Rhizobiales > Xanthobacteraceae > Bradyrhizobium > Bradyrhizobium nanningense. The sequence continues at coordinate 89,186 of NZ_LBJC01000013.1, read as the reverse complement.
GGCAGAAGGCCTATGACGCGCAGGCGCGGCAATCCCGCCGCATCGCGCCGGCTGAAGCCGCGGAGTAACGGCATGCACGTCGCGGTTCAGGCGATCGATCGCGGAATCTGGCGCAACGGTCTGGCGTCCGAAGGAACGCGTTTCATACCGGAGGAGACGCCGCTGGCGCTGACCTATAATGGCGGCACCTACGCCGTCATGATGGGAACGCCGCAGAACCTGGAAGATTTTGCGGTCGGCTTCAGCCTGGACGAAGGCATCATCAAGTCGGTCGACGACATCAAGTCGCTCGACATCGTTCGCCTCGACGACGGGATCGAGCTCAGGATGTGGCTGGCGCCGGACGATGCCGCCCGCATCAGCGAGCGCCGTCGCCATGTCGCCGGCCCCACTGGCTGCGGCATCTGCGGCATCGAGTCCATCGCCGAGGCAGTGCGACCCGCCGCGGTCGTGCCGCAGGGGCAGACCTTCACGCCGGAAGAAATCATGGCGGCGATGCAGGCGATCGCGCCGCTGCAATCGATCAATCTGCAGACCCGCGCCGTTCACGCCGCCGCGTTCTGGTCCCCTGCCGGCAACATCGTCGCGCTGCGCGAGGACGTCGGCCGCCACAACGCGCTCGACAAGCTCGCGGGAGCCCTGGCGCGCAGCCGCACCGAGCCGCGCGGCGGCATGGTGCTGCTCACGAGCCGCGTTTCGGTCGAGATGGTGCAGAAGGCCGCCGCGATCGGCGCGCCGGTGATGGTCGCGGTGTCCGCTCCCTCCGCGCTAGCAGTGCGCACCGCGGAAGCTGCCGGCATCACGCTGATTGCCATTGCCCGCCAGGACGGATTCGAAGTGTTTTCGCATGGTGACCGGGTTGTCGCCCGCCATGCCACGGAGGTTGCCGATGTCGCCTGACCGCCTGATCTACATGGCCAACCAGATCGGCAAGTTCTTCGAGAGCCAAGGCCACGGCAAGGCCGTGCCGGGGATTGCCGAGCACATCAAGAAATTCTGGGATCCCAGGATGAAGCGCGCGATCTTCGCTCATCTCGACGCCGGCGGCGCGGGCCTGGAGCCTGACGTCCGTGAGGCGCTTACCTCGCTGAAGGCGACGACCCTTCCAGCAGCGCCCTGAACACCCGCCGCACCTCGCTCTGCGTCTCCTTCACGCGCGCCTCCAGCGAGGAGAAGTCCGGCGCGTCGCCGGCGCGCGCCATCACGCGCTGCAGATCGTTGCCGGCGGTTTCGGGCTTGAAGCGGTCGCTGACGCACAGCCGCAGGATCTGAGTCAAATCGTGATAGAGCCGCGCGGCTGCGCGCAAGATCTCGGTTTCCGATTGCGGGAGCACGCCGAGCCTGCAGGCGTTTTCCAGCACCTGCATGGTGCTGACGTCCAGGATCTCCGGCTGGTCGTGCGCATGCACCAGTTGGAGATATTGCGCGATGAAGTCGATGTCGACCATGCCGCCCGCGGCATGTTTGAGATCCCAGCAATCGGCCTCGCCCTTCTCCTGGGCGATCGCGCGCCGCATGTCGGCAACGTCGTCGGCCGTGCTGACGGGATCGCGGCGGCGGGTCAGGACGTCGCGGATGACGCGCGCGATGCGTTCCCGGAATTCGGGCGAAGCCGACACCACGCGGGCACGCGTCAGGGCCATGTGCTCCCAGGTCCAGGCCTCGTTGGCCTGGTAATCCGCGAACGAGACGAGGCTCGAGGCCACGGGGCCGGCGCGCCCCGAGGGACGCAGCCGCATGTCGATCTCGTACAGCACGCCATAATTGGTGCGCGTCGTGAACGCGCTGATCAGGCGCTGGGTCAGGCGGGCAAAATAATGCGCGCCCTGAAGCGATTTCGGTCCATCTGAGTCCGGATTGTCGCTGTCGAAATCGTAGAGCAGGATCAGGTCGAGATCGGACGAGGCCGTCATCTCGCGGCTGCCGAGCCGGCCCATCGCGATGATCGCGGTCTCCTGGCCCTTGATCCGGCCGTGCTGGGCGGCGAAGCGGTCGGCAACGAGGCCGTGCACGGTGTGGACGATGCCTTCGGCGACATCGGCAAAGGCCGTGCTCGCCTGCTGCGCCGAGACGGTGCCGGAGAGGATCCGCGTGCCGATCAGGAACAGGCTCTCCTGCCCGAACAGGCGCAGGCGATCGAGGAACTCTTCGTATGAGCCGGCGTCCTGCACGGTCGCAGCCAACCGTCCCGACAATTCCTGCCGGTCCGGCATGGCGCCGAAGAAGCGCGGATCGATCAGGCCATCCATCAGCTGCGGCTGCCGCGCCAGCATTTCGCCGAGGCGGGGCGCGGCGCCCAGCACCAGCGCCACAAGCGCGACGAGCTCGCGGTTCTGGCCGAGCAGCGTGAACAGCCGGCCGCCGCGCTGGAGCGCCCCCAGGAACTGATCGAATGCCACGACGGCGCGATCCGGCTCCTCGGCATGGGCAAGACCGTCGATCAGGGCCGGCACGAATTCGACGAAGGCATTCCGCGTCGCCTCGTTGCGGAACACGCGATAGTCGCCGGTGACCCAATCGCGCACCGTCTGCGCCAATGCTGCAGGCTTCTTGAAGCCGAGCGTCGCGAGGTGCTGGAGCAACCGCGGATCGTCAGGACCGGCACTGTAATCGAGCGCCGGCAGCTTGGCCGTGCCGGTCGGATCGTCGCCCTCGAACAGTTTTTCGTAGTGCCCCTGCACGATCTTGAGCTGTCGCAGCAGGTCGCTCGCAAAAGCTTCACGACACGGATAGCCGAAGAAGCGCGCAAAACGCTCGACCGCGTCCTTGTCTTCGGGCAGCGCGTGGGTCTGCTCGTCGGCGATCATCTGGAGGCGATGCTCGACCCGGCGCAGGAATTCGTATGCAATGGTCAGCTCGTCGCGCGCAGCAAGGGTGATCCAGTTGCTGGAGGCGAGAATGTCGAGCGCTTTGAGCGTCGGCCGCACCCGCAATTCCGGATGGCGGCCGCCGGCGATCAATTGCTGGGTCTGCGCGAAGAACTCGATCTCGCGGATGCCGCCGCGGCCGACCTTGACATTATGCCCCTCCACCGCGACCTCGCTCTGGCCGCGATAGGTTTGCATCTGCCGCTTCATGTCGTGGACGTCGGCGAGCGCTGCGAAGTCGAGATGCTTGCGCCAGACGAAGGGCGCGATCTCGGCGAGCAATGCCTCGCCCGCTTTAAGATCGCCGGCGCAGGCACGGGCCTTGATCATCGCCGCGCGCTCCCAGGTGCGCCCTTCCCGCTCGTAATAGTTCAGCGCGGCGTCCCTGGAGATCGCCACCTGCGTCGAGGACGGATCGGGCCGCAGGCGCAGATCGACGCGGAAGACGTAACCTTCATAGGTGCGCTGCTGCAGGATGCGCGCCATCCCTTGCGTGACGCGGACGAAGAACGGCTGCGGCTCGATGTCCGCCGCCAGCGTCGTCGCGTCGGGATCGAAGAACACGATGAGATCGATGTCGCTGGAATAGTTCAGCTCGCCCGCCCCCATCTTGCCCATGGCGAGCACGATCAGCCCGCAGCCCTCTTCGGGCGCCTCGGGATTGGGCGGCGAGATCTTGCCACGTGCGGCTTCCTGCCGCAGCAGGTATTGGAGCGCCGCCTGCACCGAGGACACTGCGACATCGGTCAGCGCCGCCGTCACCCGCATCACCGGCCAGACGCCACCGATGTCGCACAGGGCGGTCAGCAGCGCGGTCTCCGCTTTCATGCGGCGAAGCAGCCGCATCACCTCGGCCTCGTCCGCCGCCGCGAGCACCGCCCCCCTCGCCTCCGCGATCAGGGCCGCCAGATGCGCATCCGGGTCGCATTCGAGCAGCCGGATCAGCCGCACCGCGTCGGCGCGCACCAGATCGAACAGATAGGGCGAGAATTCCGCGATACCGGCCAGGATGTCCCGGGCAAAGGGATGAGCCAGCAGCGCTTCGAGACGGGCCGATTGGGCCGGCTCGAGCTCGCTCAGCCAGCTTTCGAAATGTCGTTCGTCGGTTGTGGAAGCGGCAATATGGGGGGCTTCCGCGAAGCGTGCGGCCAGCCTCTCACCATGCTTGTCCGCGTTTCCCGGCGCGGAGTGGTTCATGCCACCTTCTGTGGCACATCCGGTATTGGCGGAGCAACCCTGTCGCCGGCACCGACGCGCGCGGGCAGCACCAGCGTGGCGACAAGGCCGGGCTGAGCGTCGCCCAACCTCAACTCGCCGCCATGCAATGTCGCAACCGCCGAGGCAAGACTGAGACCGAGGCCAGAGCCCGGCAGCGTGCGGCTTGCTTCCAGGCGCACGAATCGTTCGACCGCATGCGCGCGATCGGCCTCGGGGATGCCGGGACCGCGATCGGTGACGCTGAGCAGCACCTTGTCGCCGTCGCGCCTCGCCTCGATCATGATCTGCCGCGCGTCCATGCTGACCACGGTTCCGCCCGCCTGCGCGACCGGCTTGCCGTATTTGATCGCATTCTCGACCAGATTGGCGAGCGCCTGGCTGATCAATTCGCGGTTGGCGTGAATCGGGGTCGGATCGGCCTTGACCTTCAGAGTCATGCCATCGTCCTCGGCGAGCGGCTCATAGAGCTCGTGGATACCGTTGGCGACCTCGGCCGCGTCGAAATCATCCATGTTGCCGCGCGCCTGTCCGGACTCGGCGCGCGCGATCATCAGCAGCGCGTTGAAGGTGCGGATCAGACCGTCGGATTCCTCGATGGTCCGCTCCAGCGCCGCCCGGTAATCGGCCTCGCAGCCCGATCTTGCCAGCGCCTCCTCGGCACGGTTGCGCAAGCGCGTCAGCGGTGTCTTCAGATCATGGGCGATGTTGTCGGAGACCTCCTTCAGCCCCACCATCAGCGCCTCGATCCGCTCCAGCATGGCATTGAGGTTCTCGGCGAGGCGATCGAGCTCGTCGCCGCTGCGCCCGACCGGCAGGCGCTCGCTGAGATCGCCGGTCATGATGCGCTGCGTGGTCCCCGTCATGGCGTCGATGCGCCTCAGCACGCGGCGCGCGACGAAGACGCCGCCGCCGAGCCCGAGCACCACGACGATCAGGACCGACCATTGCGCGGCCTTGGCGACGATGCCGAACAGCCGCCGTCGCTCGGCGAGGTCGCGGCCGATCAGCAGACGGAAGCCGTTCTCGAGTTCGGTGACGCGCACCAGCGCACGATGGTCGCGGTCGTCGGCGTCCTCGAGGCGCCGGTAGGCGGTCTCCGACCAGCCGCGCGTCGCCATCACGCCGGGCGCCAGCGAGCCGACATTGCCGGCGATCGCCTGCCCGGTCGGCGTGGTCACGAGATAGAGGTTGGCCCCCGGCCGCAGCGCCCGATACTCGATCGCCAGCACGAGGCCGCGCAGGCCGCGGCGGCCGTAGATCTCGCTGATCTCCGAGGTCTCGGCGTTGACCGTCTGCGTGATCTCCTCGGTGATCAGCCGCCGCGTATTCCAGGCGAAATAGGCCAGCAGCGAGGCCGCGAACATCGCGAACAGCAGCAGATAGACCAGCGTGAGCCGGAATGCCGTGGTGCGGACGAGTTTACCGAATGCCGTCACGGATCATGTACCCGGCGCCGCGGATCGTGTGCAGCAGCGGCCGCTCGAATCCCTTGTCGATCTTGGAGCGCAATCGCGAAATGTGCACGTCGATCACGTTGGTCTGCGGATCGAAATGATAGTCCCAGACGTTCTCCAAGAGCATGGTGCGCGTCACCACCTGGCCGGCATGCTTCATCAGATATTCGAGCAGGCGGAATTCGCGCGGCTGCAGCGTCAGCTCGTCCTTGCCGCGGGCGACGCGGTGCGAGAGCCGGTCGAGCTCGAGATCGCCGACGCGGTAGAGCGTGTCCTCGGCGGGCCCGCCGCGGCGGCGCGACAGCACCTCGACCCGGGCCAGCAGCTCGGCGAAGGAATAGGGCTTTGGCAGATAGTCGTCGCCGCCTGCGCGCAGGCCCTTGATGCGGTCGTCGACCTGTCCGAGCGCGGAGAGAATCAGAACCGGTGCGGTGTTGCCCTTGTCGCGCAGCGCGCCGATCAGCGACAGACCGTCGCGCTTGGGCAGCATGCGGTCGACCACCAGCACGTCGTAATCGCCGTTCTCGGCCATGGCGAGGCCCTCCTCGCCATCGGCGGCGTGATCGGCAATGTGTCCGACTTCGCGAAACGCCTTCACGAGGTAGTCGGCGGATTCGCGGTCGTCTTCGATAATGAGGAGGCGCATCGTGCGTTCGGCGGCGGTCAAGGAGGTCAACCTTCTCTAAACATGGCGCGAGCGGCAATCGCATGCAAGCCGAGTGGGAGACGCTGGCATGGAGAAAAAGGCGGGCGGTGAAGCTGGGGGGACTCCACCGCCCTAGGCCTTCCGACGGAGGGGGGCGTTTTTCCACCGGAAGGTAGCAAGGGGAAGCTATTGTAACGCTGCCTCCCCGAAGGGCGCCGGCGGCTGGGGCGACTGATGCCGGCGACGCCCTTCATCTCAAAAGCCTCCTAAAGGCTTATCCCTTGGCGAGGGGCACCGCGACGAAGCGCGACTGGCCGCCGCTCTTCACGCGCATCAGGACGCTGTTCTTGTTCTCGGTCCGCGCCGTGTTGATGGCATCGCGGACCTCGCCTGCGGTGGCGACGCTCTTGCCGCCGACTTCGAGAATCACGTCGCCTTCCTTGAAGCCGCGTTCGGCCGCGGCGCTCTTCGGATCGACTTCGGTGACCACGACGCCTTCCTTGCCGGCACCGGCCACGGAATTGGCGGGCGCAACGGTCATGCCGAGCTTGGGCACGTCAGTGCCCTTGGTCGCACCCTTGCCGCTGTCATTGTCGTTGTCGGCCTTGGCCTCGACCGTGTTCGGCAGCTGGCCGAGGGTGAGGTTGACGACCTTATCCTGGCCCTTGTGCAGCACGTTGAGCTTCACGGTCGCGCCGGGCGCCATGCCGCCGATGGTGCGGGCAAGCTCGCGGGCGTCCTTGACGGACTCGCCGTTGACCGACGTGATCACGTCGCCGGATTCGATGCCGGCCTTCGCGGCCGGACCATTGGCCTGCGGCTCCGCCACCAGCGCGCCTTCGGCCTTCTTCATGCCGAGGCTGTCGGCGATGTCGGACGTGACGGGCTGAATCTGCACGCCGATCCAGCCGCGGCTGACCGAACCCTTGTCCTTGAGCTGGGCGACCACGCTCTTCACGGTGCTCGCCGGAATCGAGAACGCGATGCCGACGCTGCCGCCGGAAGGCGAGTAGATCGCGGTGTTGACGCCCATCACCTCGCCGTTGGTGTCGAAGGCCGGGCCGCCGGAATTGCCCTTGTTCACGGGCGCGTCGATCTGGATGAAATCGTCATAGGGACCGTTGCCGATGTCGCGGCCGCTCGCCGAAACGATGCCCGCGGTCACGGTGCCGCCGAGACCGAAGGGATTGCCGACCGCGAGCACCCAGTCGCCGATCCGCGGCTTGGCGTCGGCGAGCTTGGCGAACGGGAAGTTCGAGCTGCCCTCGACCTTGATCAAGGCAAGGTCGGTGCGCTGGTCGGTGCCGATCACCTTGGCGGTGTAGGTCTTGCCGTCGTCGGTGGTGACCTCGACCTTGTCGGCGCCGTCGACGACGTGGTTGTTGGTCACGGCAAAGCCGTCAGGCGAGATGAAGAAGCCGGAGCCCTGGCCCTGCACGACGCGGCCGCGGCCGCCCTTCATGCCCGGGGGGAAACCGTCCGGACCACCGAAGCGGCGGAAGAAGCGCTCCATCGGCGAGCCCGGCTGGAACGGCGAGGAGGAATCGTCGCCGTCATCGTTGCTCGCGGTCTTTTCCTTGATGTTGACCTTCACCGAGATCACCGACGGCTTCACGCGCTCGACGATGTCGGCGAAGCCGATGGGACGTTCGACCTTTCGGACCTCGTTGTTGACCTGCGCATGCGCCGGGCTCGAGAACAGGTCGGCCGGCGAGGTCGACGGGCCAAAGCCATAGACGGCCGCGCCAAGGCCGGCGACGACCGAGGCCATCAGCGCGAATTTGCGCGCAGAGAAGACCGAGCGGGGCTGCCGGTAGGACGGAAGGTTCGAGAGGTCGGGACGGTCGGTCATGTAGAGATCTCCAGGGCCTTGAAATCCATGTGATGCCTGAGAGCGGCACCTTACGGACCTGAAGATGGGGACTCCCGCCTTACCGTGCGCTGGCGGCGGGGTTAAACTTTCGTAATGAAAGGACGAGGCCGATGCGGCAGTTTAGCGCAGGCTGAAAATTGTGATTCCCCAGGAACTTAACCGAGTTCCCGTGACGGCGCGGGAGAGGCTTTTTGTGCGCTCTAGCTCGCTCTGACGCTGACGATGAACTCGTCGACTTCGCGCTTCAAGGTCTCGGCCTGCTGCGACAGATCGACCGCCGAATCCCGCGCCTCGGCCGCCATGCGGCCGGTCTCCGCGGAGGTCGAGGTGATCTGGGCGATGTGGTTGGAGACGTCGAGGGTGCCGCGCGCGGCGTCCTGGGCGCTGCGCGTGATCTCCTGCGTCGCGTTACGCTGCTGGGAGGTGTCGACCTCGATGCCGGACATGATGGACGAGATCTCCGACAGCGTCTTGGAGATGCCGTCGATCGCGTCGCGCGTCTGTGCGGTGATGCCCTGAATGCTGGCGACGTGGGAGGTGATCTCCTCTGTCGCCTTGCTGGTCTGATGCGCCAGATTCTTCACCTCGGAGGCGACCACCGCGAACCCCTTGCCGGCCTCCCCTGCCCGTGCCGCCTCGATGGTGGCATTCAGCGCCAGCAGATTGGTCTGCGAGGCGATCGCCTGCACGAGCTGGACGACCTCGCCGATCTTGTCGGCGGCGTCCGATAGCGTGTGGATGGTGTCACGGCTCTTCTCCGCCTGGGACGCCGCGCCTTCGGCGCGCTGGGTCGCGTCCGTGACGCGGCGGCTGATCGTGCCGATCGAATTCGTCATCTCCCCGGCAGAACCTGCCACCGTCTGCACGCTGCCGCTCGCCAGGCTCGCGGCGCTCGCGACCGCATTGGCCTTGGTGCTGGTGTCGTTGGCCGTCCGTGACAACGTCTCGGCGTTGCTCTTCAGATGCACGGCTGATGACGCCACGCTGTCGACGACGCTGGCGACGAGGTCGTTGAAGCGCTTGATCCGGTCGTCCAGGAATTTCGATCGCTCGGCCTGGTGCTGCGCTTCGTGGAGCTGCCGTTCGGTGAGGTGGCGCCGCTCGAGGCCGTTGGTCTTGAAGACCTCCAGCGCGCCGGCGAGCAGGCCGATCTCGTTGCTGCGGCCGAGTCCTGGGACCGATGTCTCGAACTTCTGATCGGCGACCTCGCGCATCGCATGGACGATCGCCGCCAGGGGATTGATGATGCCGTTGCGGACGGCGAACCAGGTGGTGAGGCAGATCGCGGCGGCGACGACGGCGATCACGCCGCAGGCGGCCAGGAAGTAGGAGAACGCGGCCTGCGCCTGCTGATAGGTCTGCATGGCGTGATCGCGCGCGGGGCCGCTCAGCGCGGCGAAGTCCGAGGACAGGCTGGTGATCTCGTTGTTGAGATAGAGCACCGCAATGAAGCCGGTGCCACCGCCGATACCCAGCAGAAACAATAATGCAGCGACCACGGCGCCGACCAGGAAGCGGATCGTCAGATTGCTGTTCGCGAACATCGGGGGACTCAGAGTCTGGAATCGAAACTCGCGACAAGCTTCCAGACAAAGGTCAATATAGCATGAAGCACGCGGCGGCGGTCGCAGCTTACGTAGCATTACGTAGCCAGGACGACATCGCGCCGCTAGGAAGACTTGGTCTCGTCGGACATCAAGGCCGCGAGCCGCGCCTGTTCGTCGGGCGTGAGCGGCGGCGCCGGTACGTCTGCACCGCCATGCGCGCGACGCCGGATTTGCAGCCACAGTGCCACGCCGCCCCCGATCAGCAGCAGCGGCCCGAGCAGCCACAGCAGCAGGGTCTGACGCTCGAAGCGCGGTTTCAACAGCACGAACTCGCCGTAGCGCGCGACCAGGAAGTCGAGCACCTGCGAGTTGCTGTCGCCGGCGCCGATGCGCTCGCGCACCAGGAGCCGCAGGTCGCGTGCTAGCGGCGCATCGGAATCGTCGATCGACTGGTTCTGGCAGACCATGCAGCGGAGCTCGCGCGACAGCTCGCGCGCACGGGCTTCCTTGGCGGGATCCGACATGATCTCGTCGGGCTGCACCGCGTGGGCCGCGGGCAAAGCCAGCAGCATCAGCAGGGCGAACGCGGCCATCATCCGGCGCATCGGATCACTCCGCCGGCTGGAGGCGCTGCTTGGACCGCGCCGGCTTCGGCGCGCCGACCCGCAGGCGCCGGTCGGACAGCGACAGCACGCCGCCGAACGCCATCAGCACCGGTCCCCACCAGATCAGGAGCACCATCGGCTTGTAATAGATGCGCACCGCGATGGCGCCCTCGGCCGTGGTGTCGCCGAGCGAGATATAGAGCTGGCTCGCGCCGCGCGTCAGCAGCGCGGCCTCGGTGGTCGACGAGCCGCGGGTGGAGAAGCTGCGCTTCGAAGGCGTCATGACGCTGAGGGGCTGACCATCGCGGCTGACGTTGAACTCGGCGATCATCTCACGATAGTTCGGGCCTTGATGCTGCAGCAACCCGTCGAGCTTGACGTCGAAGCCGGCGATCTGTGCGACGTCGTTCTGCTTCATCGTCGCGATATATTCGCTGTTCCAGGTGGTCTCGCAGACGATCCCGATCAGCGCCACGCCGAGGCCGGCATGCGCAAACGCGGTGCCCCAGGCCGAGCGCGGCAGGCCGCGGGCCCGGTGCAGCACCGTCGCGAACGGCAGCCGCACGAGGCCGGTCCGCTCGACGATGTCGGTGACGGCACCGGCGATGACGAAGACACCAAGCCCGATCGCAAGCGGCGCCAGCGTGCTGCCGCCCGTCGTCCAGCCCCAGACGATAGCGACGGCGACGAGCCCGGCAACGCCCGCAGCTAACAGGCGCTGCGTCACGCCGAGCAGATCGCCGCGCTTCCATGCCAGCATCGGCCCGAACGGCACGGCGAGCAGCAACAGGGCAAACAGCGGCGCGAAGGTCAGGTTGTAGAACGGCGCACCGACCGACATCTTGAAGTCGGCGAGCATCTCCATCGCCAGCGGATACAGCGTGCCGAACAGCACGACGGCGCAGGCAACCGTGAGCAGCAGATTGTTCAGCACCAGCGCTCCCTCGCGCGAGATCGGCGCGAACAGGCCGCCCTGCTTCAACGACGTCGCGCGGCCCGCGAACAGCGCCAGGCTGCCGCCGATGAACAGGCAGAGGATCAGCAGAATGAACACGCCGCGGGTGGGATCGGTGGCGAAGGCGTGCACCGAGGTGATGACGCCCGAACGCACCAGGAAGGTGCCGAGCAGCGACAGCGAGAAGGTCAGGATCGAGAGCAGGATGGTCCAGACCTTCAGCGCGTTGCGCTTCTCCATCACCAGGGCCGAGTGGAGCAGCGCGGTGCCGGAGAGCCACGGCATCAGCGAGGCGTTCTCGACCGGATCCCAGAACCACCAGCCGCCCCAGCCGAGCTCGTAATAGGCCCAGTACGAGCCCATGGCGATGCCGAGCGTCAGGAAGATCCAGGCAACCAGCGTCCACGGCCGCACCCAGCGCGCCCAGGCCGCGTCGATCCGCCCCTCCATCAGCGCCGCGATGGCAAAGGAGAACGAGATCGAGAAGCCGACATAGCCGAGATAGAGCATCGGCGGATGCACGGCGAGCCCGACATCCTGGAGCACCGGATTGAGATCACGTCCCTCGATCGGCGGGCTCGCGATACGCAGGAACGGGTTCGACGTCACGAGGATGAAGAGATAGAAGGCGCTGGCGACCCAGGCCTGGACGGCGAGCACATGCGCGCGCAGCGACAGCGGCAAATTGTTGCCGAAGGCCGCGACCAACCCGCCGAACAGCGCGAGGATCGACACCCACAACAGCATCGAGCCTTCATGGTTTCCCCACACGCCGGTGATCTTGTAGAGCAGCGGCTTCATCGAGTGGGAATTCTCGTACACGTTGGCGACGGAGAAATCCGAGTTCACGTGCAACATCACGAGAGCTATGAACGAAGCGCCGACGAACAGGAGCTGCGCCAGCGCCGTGGAGCGCGCCACGTTCATGAGCGCTGCGTCGCGCAGCCGCGCGCCGATCAGGGGCACGACGGACTGGATCAGTGCGAGCCCAAGCGCCAGCACCAGCGCGTAATGTCCGGATTCTGCGATCACCGCACCGCTCCTTGCGGATTGCCCTGCGCGGTCGTCGCCGCCGGCTTGCCTGCATCAGACGTCTTGCCGCCGCCAGAAGGCTTGCCGCCGTAATCGTCTTTCCAGTGCCCCTGCTTTTTCAGAGCATCGGCGACGTCCTTGGGCATGTAGGTCTCGTCGTGCTTGGCAAGCACGGTATCGGCCTTGAACACGCCATTGGCATCGAGCGCACCTTCGGCGACGACGCCCTGCCCCTCGCGGAACAGGTCCGGCAGGATGCCCTTGTAGGCCACCGGCAGCTTGGCGTTGCCGTCGGCGACCTCGAAGGTCACCGCGAGATTGTCGCCGCGCTGAAGTGAGCCCGGCTGCACCAGCCCACCGAGACGAAACCGCCGGCCAGGCTCGACGTGCTTCTCAGCGACCATGGTCGGCGTCGAGAAGAACACGATGGAGTCGCGAAGGGCGTTGAGGACCAGCGCGGCCGCGAGCGCAAGCACGGCGAGCGAGCCGCCGATGATGGTCATACGTCGCTGCTTGCGCGTCATGGCGTATCCGTTCTCCGCGTCTCTCGTTCCGACATCGTCATCCGCCGAGCCCCAGGGTCTTGAGGCCTTCGTTGAGCTGGCGAAGCCGATCGGCATCGCTGGCAACCGCCTGCCGGGCATCGACTGACGCCCCCATCGCCTTGCCACGGTCGCCCATCACGAGATAGGCGCGCACCAGGCGCAGCCATCCATCGACGTCGTCGCCGTTCTGCTTCAACCTTGTGGCCAGGCGTTCGACCATGCCGCGCACCATTGCGTTGCGATCGCCTTCGGCCATGTCCTTGGAAGCAGCGATGGTTTCATCGGACAGCGCCGGCATCGTGCCGCCGCCGCCGACCCGCGCCAGCGAGGTCTGCACCAGGGCGCGCCAGGGCGCATCTGCGGGTGCTTTCGCAAGCAGCGCGCGCCAAATATTGGCTGCGTCGTCTTTGCGGCCGTCCTGCTCGGCGGCGAGACCGAGGAAGTAGTTGGCCTTGGGATCGTCGGCGTTCAAGGCGTGAGCCCGCTCGAATTCAGACTTGGCTTCGGCTGTTACGACGCCGCCGGCGGCGGCCGAGAGCGCTTCGCCAAGATCGGCCCGGCGCTCCGCGCTTTCGCCATTGTAGGTGAGCGAGTTGCGATAGGCGCGCACCGCATCGTCGAAACGGCCAAGCCGCTGCAGCACCGGCGCGAGCACGTTCCAGCCGCGGCCGTCGGTCGGATTCTTCTCCAGATGCTGCTGGACCTGCTCGACGAGGTTCTCGAGCGACTGCGCCTTGCCCGGCGCGCGCTCCCGTTGTGCCAGCGGAAAGTCCTGAAGCCGGGGCGAGCCGAGCGGCATGTAGACGGCGATCGCAACCAGCGGCAGGCCGGCGAGCGCCAGCACGGCCGCCACACGGCGCCATTTCAAATTCGACGTCGGTGCCACTTCGGGTTCGCTGGCGGCCGCGGCAAGCAGCCTGCGGCTGATCTCGACGCGCGCAGCCTCGGCGTCCGGCGCGGGAATCAAGCCTGCGGCGAGATCACGCTCGATCTCGGCCAGCTGGTCCTTGTAGACCGCGACCTCGCTACCTTGATTCTGGGCGCGTTCCTTGCGGCCAAGCGGCCAAAGCACGGCGAAAATCGCCGCGACCGTCATCAGCGCGAACACGAACCATAGCGTCATCTGGCAAGCTTCCGGCAGCGCACGAACCGCGCCCATAGGTGGCTTTACACCACGGCCGGATGATGCGGCAATTGACAATTGTCAATTTGGCGCGACCGCACGCAGTCTCGAAACGGTGCAAATCCAACGGCTTAGGCGATCTCGAAATCCGCACTTTGCGCGGCGGCCTCGCCGTGGCCGTTGAAAGCCTTCAGGAAGTACGTTCCGGGCGTGACGGCTTCCGGCAATCTGATGCGCAGCGCGCCGACCGGAACCGGAGACGCAACCCGCGTGAGGGTCTCGGACCATTGCCGACCGCTTGCCTTCTCGACTAGCACCACTTTGGCGCCGACCATCAGCCTTTGATACTTGGCAACGACGACGCGGTTCTCAATTTCGATCGAGCTGATAACGGGTTTCATGCGCCACAAATAGAGGTTCCCCGAGCTTGCGCGGGAACCGTACGGCGCGCCCGCGGCAGGGTCAACCAGAAATTGTGACCACGAAAATATGCGCTTGGATCAGCTCGCGCGCGACGATTTGCGCTCGCCCGTCGCGGCGTTCTGCGCGGCCCTGCTCATCAGCGAGGCGTAATCGTCGCCAAACAGCACCTGGCAGAAGCGAATCGCGGCGTCCACCTGTTGTTGTCGATAGGTGCGGACCTTGTGATCGGCGGCCCGCAACGACTGCACCAGCTGCTCGGTCGAGCGTTCGACATATTGCTGGAGATCGGAATAGGTGCGCAGCGTCACCTCGTTGATTGCAAGCTCGCTCGCATAGTTGCGGCAGGTCGCGACGAAATCGATCAGCGCCACGGTCTCTTCCACCTCGGTGCTGTCGATCCGTGCCCCCGGCGGAATGTCCTTCTCGGGGCGCTGGCGCAGGATGCGGCGGACGCGGCCGGGAACGCTGTCGATCTCGGATTGCAGCGCATTGGAGATGTCGGCCCGGATCGAGGTCAGCTGCTTGCCCCAGGTGGAATCGTTGCGCAGGTCGAGCTCGGTGCGCAGGCCGCGCACGCCGTCGTGCAACGCCTTGAGATTGCCGGCCACGTTGTCGAAATGGCCGCGCTTGATGTCCATGCGCAAGGTGGCCGCGACACAGGACAGATCGTGGAGCGCGATGGTGACGGCGACGCCGTAAGGCGTCGCCGCGACGCGGATCTCGTCATCGGAGGCGGCAATCTTGATGGCGAGACGAATGATCTGCCACGGCGCGGTCATCCGCTGCATCACGATCGACAGCGCGAAGGGCAGCAGCTGCGGCGTCTGAAGCACCGGAATGTTGAGCGCCGACGTCACCGAGACGATCTGGGAATCGCCGAAGGCGCGCAAGGTGCGCGGCAGCTTCTCGCTCAGGCCGGCGATGGCCTCTCGGACCTGAAGCACCGCTCCGATCGAGTAGAGATCCTCGATCACGTTGGGCGGGCCGACCCGGGCCAGCGCGCGCGATTTGTCGCCGCCGCCGGGACCCGTCAGCTCGAAAATGGCATCGGCAGCCACGGCTTGAAGCTTCTGCGCCAAGGCCTCGACCTGCCCCGCACTGTCGGCTGGCATGCGCGCCAGCGCCGCTTCGAATTCGTTGACCTTGGCCGGCGCGCCGTCGCGGCCGAGCCATTGCCAGATCGGCTGCAGCGAGGAGCGGCGGATCTGACCGACCCGTATCGGGGCGCCCGCTTCGACCAGGAACGGTTCCAGCACCTGGAACAGCAGCCGCGACAGATCGTCCGTGCGCGGCGGCGGGGCCTCATCGGCTTCGGTCTTGCGGACGATCTTACGCAACTGCTCGAGCACGAGGGTCGCCACCGCGGTGTCCTGGCCGCGCTCGAGCGCACGCTCGAACTCCCGCATCAGCAGCGCCTGCGCCTGCGGCGGGAGCTGCGCGAGATATTCCCTCAGCCGCTCGATCGATGTCTGGCTCATGCGCCCGGGTAATGCACGGTAAAATGGCGGACATGGATGCGTCCGGGCGCGATCATAAGAGGGCCCACTTAAGAAGCCGTTTAGGAAGTCGGACCGAATCCCCTTGATTGGCCTCGTCCGGCCCCTGGCGAGGACGAAAAACCGCGTCGGAACAAAGGATTATATTCCCGGAAGGATCAGTTCGGCCCGCAGGCCGCCGGTTGGCGCGCCGCCGAGCGAGAGGCTGCCGCCGTAGAGCGCGGCGAGGTCGGTCACGATCGACAGTCCCAGTCCCGAGCCGGGCTTGGACTCGTCGAGCCGCTGGCCGCGCCGGGAGACCTGGGCGCGCTCGGCCTCCGACAGGCCCCGGCCGTCGTCATCGACGATGATCCGCAGCCGTGGGCCCACCCCCGCCTGGGGCGGCGTCTCCACCAGGGCCTCGATGAAGACGCGTGAGGCTGCCCATTTGCAGGCATTGTCGACGAGATTGCCGACCATCTCTTCCAGATCCTGGCGCTCGCCGCGAAATTTCGCCGAATGATCGGCCTTGGCCTCGACCGCGATGCCCCGATCACGATGGATCTTCTCCATGGTCCGCCGCAGTGCCTCGATGGTGGGCGCCACCTCGGTCACGGTCGCGACCACCGAGACCCGCGCTGCGATGCGCGCACGCTCCAGATGATGGGCGACCTGGTCGCGCATCACGTCCGCCTGCTCCATCACCTTGGCCGCGAAGGGATCGGCGAGGTGGGCGCCGGCCTCGTTGACGATGACCGAGAGCGGCGTCTTGATCGCGTGGGCGAGATTGCCGACATGGGTGCGCGCGCGCTCGACGATCTCGCGATTGGCATCGATCAGTGCGTTTGTCTCGCGCGCCAATGGCGCGATCTCGACCGGGAATTCGCCCTCGAGCCGCTCCGCCCGCCCGGAGCGGATGTCGGCGATCGATTCGGAGATGCGCTTGAGCGGCGCGAGGCCGAAGCGGACCTGGAACACGGTGGTCAGCAGCAAAACGATGCCGAGCGCGGTGAAGGTGCCGCCGAGATAATAGTCGAAGCTGCGCGTCTCGTCGAATATCTCGGTGTCGTCGCCGGCGACGCTGACCAGAAATTTGCCGTCGGCGCCGAGATCGACGGGACGTTCGACCATGCGCAGGTTCTGCCCTTCGGGACCGTCGACATAGGCGAGGCGAATGCCGGCAGCGGTGAGCTCGGTGCCCTGCTCCTCCAGCTTCGGCAGCTTCTTGTCCCAGAGCGAGCGCGAGGAGCGCACTTCCGGCTTTTCGGTGTCGGTCCGGGTGATCTGCCAGTACCAGCCCGACAGCGGCAGCTCGAACAAGGGCTCGCCCAGCGACTGGAACTGGCGGTCCGGCGGCTCGTCGGGAGTCGCGACCTCGGCGATGAGGGTGCGCAGATAGAGGTTGAGCCGGCGGTCGAAGGCGCGCTCGGTGGCATTCTTGTAGACCGACGACAGCACCACGCCGGTGATGGCCAGGATCACCACGAGCCAGGCGGTCGCCGACAGGAACAGTCGGTTGGCAAGTGAGCTAGCGGCCATCGGAACGATCCCGGGAGGCGCAGGATGACAGGGCGTCGGAGGTCATGACCGGACCAAGGCCCCTGTCGCGCGGCCCGTCAAGCCCCGGAACGCGTCAGGCCGCCGGCGGGGTCAGGAGATAGCCGAGGCCGCGGACCGTCTGGATGATGTCGACATCGAGCTTCTTGCGGATGCGGCCGACGAACACCTCGATCGTATTGGAGTCGCGGTCAAAGTCCTGGTCGTAGAGATGCTCGACCAGCTCGGTGCGGGAGACCACCCGCCCGGAATGGTGCATGAGGTAGGCCAGAAGCCGATATTCGTGCGAGGTCATCTTGACGGGATTACCGGAGACGCTGACCCGGCCGGTCCTGGTATCGAGCGTGACGGGGCCGCAGCTGAGCTCGCTCTGGGCATGGCCGGTCGAACGGCGCAGCAGCGCGCGGATGCGTGCCAGCACTTCCTCCAGGTGGAACGGCTTTGCGACATAGTCGTCGGCGCCGGCATCGAACCCCTGCACCTTGTCGCTCCAACGGTCGCGCGCGGTGAGGATCAGCACCGGCATGGTGCGGCCGTTGCGGCGCCAAGCCTCCAGCACCGAGATGCCGTCCTTCTTCGGCAGACCGATGTCGAGCACGACGGCATCATACGGCTCGTTGTCGCCGAGATAGTGCCCCTCCTCCCCGTCGAAGGCCCGATCGACGACATAGCCGGCGTCGGTCAGCGCCTTGGTGAGCTGGCGATTGAGATCGGGGTCGTCCTCAACAACGAGCAGGCGCACGCTTCTCTCCCGAAATAGACCGCGACAACACCGCGCCAGATGAGCAATTCCGGCGTGAACCGAATATGAACGCCGGGAACCTGCCGCGTTACTTTTTGGTCATATACGATGTGTTTGCGGCCAACGCGACAGCGCCCGCCCTGCGACCGGACGAGCCGGCAGCAGGACGGGCGCTATGTGCCGCGTGCCGCGGCGCCTCGGGAGGTCCCGCCCTTCCCGTGAATTCGGCCGTCAGGTCCGGAAGAATACGAACCAGATGACGGCGAGGATCAGGATCGCAAGCCCGGTCGAAATGGCGAGCAGCGCCGCCACCGAAGGCCCCGGCTCGCCCTGGCGCGCCTCGGTCGGAGTTTCCACGATCTGATGCTGCTCTCGCGTGGTTGCCATGGTGCCCTCAATCTCTGGATGTCGCTTTCGATAGCCGCGACCTCCTCGCAGCCGATGTCCTGAGCCAACGCGTGATTGGATATGATGTTCCGGCTTTTGCGCAGGGATCGGGCAAGCGGCAGCATGGCCCAGCGGCCGGTTAACGCAGTTGGAAGATTCAGCAACCGACCTTGCTTTGATTCGTTGTTCCCCGATGGTATCCTTGTCATCTGTCCCTGTTGCGTTTGGAGTAGCCCATGGCCCCCCGCGCCAATTGGAAGGGTTTTCTGCGTTTGTCGCTCGTGACCTGCCCGGTCGCGCTCTATCCGGCCACTTCGGATACCGAGAAGGTCTCCTTCAACCAGATCAACCGCAAGACCGGCCACCGGATCAAGTACCTCAAGGTCGACGCCGAGACCGGTGACGAGGTGACTTCCGAGGACATCGTCAAGGGCTACAAAGTCGACACCGACACCTATATCGAGGTCACCAAGGACGAACTCGACGACATCGCGCTCGATTCCACGCACACGATCGAGATCGACGAGTTCGTACCGAAGACCGACATCGACAACCGCTATCTGATCCGCCCCTATTATCTCGTGCCGGACGGCAAGGTCGGCCATGACGCCTATGCCGTGATCCGCGAGACCATCCGCAGCATGGACAAGGTCGCGATCGGCCGCGTGGTGCTGACCAACCGCGAGCACATCATCGCGCTCGAGCCGCTCGAGAGCGGACTGATGGGCACGCTGCTGCGCTACCCTTACGAGGTCCGCAGCGAAACCGAATATTTCGACGACATCCAGGATGTGAAGCTCACCAAGGACATGCTCGACCTCGCCAAGCACATCGTCGAGAAGAAGTCCGGCGCGTTCGAGCCCGAGCTGTTCGAGGATCATTACGAGACCGCCCTGATCGATCTCATCAACAAGAAGCGCAGCGGCATGCCGATCGCAGCCAAGGCCGCGCCGAAGACCGGCGGCAACGTCATCAACTTGATGGACGCGCTGAAGAAGAGCATCGCGAACGAAAAGGACACAGCGCCCGCGGCGAAGGTCGCCAAGGAGACCGCCAAGGCCAAGAAGTCGAAGAAGCGCGTCGAGGGCCAGCGCGAGATGCTGCTGCCGATATCAGGCAAGGGCGGCAAGGACGCTGCGGCGAAGACGGCGAAGGAAGCCCCGAAAAAGGCCGCCGACAAGCCGGTGCGGGCGAAGAAGGCGGGCTGACGGCATCGCATCTGCAATCGCGCCGTGATGCCACCTCTCGCGGATCGGGCGGCCTGACATGCCCTGGTCGACGGCGTTCGACGATCCCGTTCGCGTGAGCAGCAAGCGCACGCTGCTCACACTCCAGGACGCCGCAGACTACATCATGCAACTGCCCGAGGATGCCCAGCACGAGGCGCACTGGCAGACCGCCGTCGAGACCTTGATCAATGCGGCCGAGACGGGCGGCGGCTGGCTGATGTTCGCCCGTATCGCCATGTTGCGGGCCCTGAATGCGCCTGGCCGGCGCCGATGAGCGCGATGGCCGGGCAAACAGCCTCAACAATCCGTTAACCGACACCTCTCCCCCGATGCGACCGTCGTGGGAGCGCCTGCCGGCGCTCGCCCTACCCACGAGCGTCTGCCGATTTGAATCCATTTGGACTGAGCGGCGGAACCTTAATTTAATGACTGCTGTCGTATCAGCGGAGGCGCGATTGCCCGGGCTTAATTCTTTTGGCGCGCACAAAGACTTATTCGATCTATTTACGAGTTCGATGACGACGCGACCATCGGATGAACAGGAGTTGGCAATGCGTTTGCTCAGGTCTTTCCTTGCCGATGAGAACGGTGCGACCGCGATCGAGTACGGCCTCATCGCCGCGGGGATCGCGCTGGCAATCGTGACGGCCGTGAACAACACGGGCGGCGCCCTCCTCAACAGCAAGTTCAACGCGGTCAGCTCGGCGATCAAGTAGCGCCCGATTCCCGGTTTGGCCGGCCGACATCGGCGATATCGCCACGACATTCAGCTCCCCCCGTCATTTCCGGCCTGGCACGCCTGCAACGGCGAGCCTGCGTGACGGCATGCCACGGCCTGCCCATGCCGCGGCCGCGCGCGGGCCATGATCTGGGTCAACAGCATCACGGCCGCGACGTCTAAGCATGGAGGCCGGGTTTCCTCCCTGCCGGCCTGTCCATGCATCCAGAGCTTCCGCACTCCCGACTGAAGATCCGCCGCGTCCGGCTCGATACCGGCCGCGAGAACGTCGTCGTCCTCTCCAGGCAGTCGAAAGCGCTGCGCGCCGAGATCTTCCGCGGCTTCAGCCGCGTCGAGCTGCGTCAGGGCGACAAGGTCATGCTGGCGACGTTGCTGATCACCGACGACGACACGCTGGCGGCCCCGGACGAGATCGGACTCTCCGAGCCGGCATTCCGGCGCTTCGCGCAAGGCGTGGGCACGCAGGTCACGATCAGGCCGGCCTCCCCTCCGGAGAGCCTGGAAGCGGTGCGCGCGAAGATCCACGGACGAACGCTGAGCCAGGCCGAGATCGGCGCGATCATCAACGACCTCGCACATTATCGCTACTCGGACATGGAGATTGCCGCCTTCCTGATCGGTTCGGCGAGCTTCATCACCAGCGACGAGCTGCTCTCGCTCACCGGGGCGATGGCCCAGGCCGGCACGCAATTGGTGTGGCCGACCCCTGTTGTCGTCGACAAGCATTGCATCGGAGGCATCCCCGGCAATCGCACCTCGATGGTCGTGGTGCCGATCGTCGCCGCGCACGGCCTGCCGATCCCGAAGACCTCCTCGCGCGCCATCACCTCGCCCGCCGGCACCGCCGACACGATGGAAGTCTTGGCGCGGGTGAATGTCGGCGTCGAGGAGATGAAGGCGATCGTCTCGGCCTGCAACGGCTGCCTGATCTGGGGCGGGCACGTGAACCTGTCGCCGGCCGACGACGTCCTGATCTCGGTCGAGCGCCCGCTCAGCCTCGATACCCGCGAGCAGATGGTCGCCTCCATCATGTCCAAGAAGATCGCGGCGGGCTCGACGCATCTGTTGATCGACATTCCGGTCGGGCCGACCGCGAAAGTCACCAGCGGCGTCGAGGCGATGCGGCTGCGCAAGCTGTTCGAATTCGTCGGCGACCGCTTCGGCCGCACGGTCGAGGTGATCGTGACCGACGGAAGCCAGCCGATCGGCAACGGCATCGGGCCGGTGCTCGAGGCCAATGACGTCATGGCGGTGCTCGGCAACGAGAAGGATGCGCCGCGTGACCTGCGCGAGAAATCGCTGCGGCTCGCCGCACATCTCCTGGAATACGATCCGAAGCTGCGTGGCGGCGCCGGCTATGCCCGCGCGCGCGAATTGCTCGACAGCGGCGCGGCACTGAAGCAGATGCAGAAGATCATCGACGCCCAGGGCCCCTCGACCTACAGCAACGAGCTGGGGCCGCTCAGCTTCGACGTCAAGGCGACGCATGACGGCATGGTGTCCCAGATCGACTGCCTGCGTCTGAACCGCCTTGCCCGCACCGCCGGCGCGCCGCTCGACAAGGGTGCCGGCATCCGCCTGTTCAAGAAGATCGGCGATCGCGTCGAGCAGGGCGAGCCGCTCTATCGCGTCTACACCTTCGACCGTCCCGAGCACGATCTGGCGGCCGATGCCGCCACTGAGGAGAGCGGTTACGTCGTCAACGGTCACGAGGCCACGGAGGGCAAGTCAGCGTCGTGAGCACGATCGCGCTCCAGACACTGCCCGGCGGCGTCGATGCGGCGACACGCCTTGCGGCGCGGCTCGGGCTTTCCTGCGCCGAGATCGCCGTGCATCGCTTTCCGGACGGCGAGCTGCGCGTCGTCGTCGCGCCGGCCGCTGATACCATCCTCCTCTATGTCTCGCTCGATCAACCCAATGACAAGCTGATCGCCTTGCTGTTCGCTGCGGAGGCATTGCGGCGTGGCGGCGCGAAGCGGCTGGTCCTGGTCGCACCCTATCTTTGCTACATGCGGCAGGACGCTGCATTTCATGCGGGCGAGGCCATCAGCCAGCGTGCCATGGGCGCTCTGCTCGCAAGGACCGTCGACCGAATCGTCACCGTGGATGCGCACCTGCATCGTACCCCCGACATCAGGTCGGTCTTTCCAGGCATCGAAGCGGAGAACCTGTCCGCCATGCCTGTCATCGCGAACGCGCTGGCGACCGGCGGTATCGACCCCGCAACAATCGTAATCGGGCCCGACATGGAGTCCGAGCCATGGGTGAACGACATCGCGAGCCGGCTGCGATTGCAGCATACGGTGGCCCGAAAGGCGCGGCACGGCGATCGATCCGTTTCCATCAGTTTTGCCGATCCCGGCCTGCTGGCGGGACGGCCCGCGCTCCTGGTGGACGACATCGTCTCCTCAGGGACGACGCTGATCGCGGCGGCGAAGGCCCTGACGGCGATGGGCGCGACCGCCGTCGATGCGATCGTGACGCATGCGCTGTTTCCACCCGCGATGATCGCCGCCTTCACCGAGGCCGGCATCCGGTTGGTTCGCTCGACCGACAGCGTGCCGCATCCAACCAACGCGATTGCGCTCGACGAGATTCTCGCGGACGCCTTGCGGTCCGAACTGACCACGACGCATCTTCCGGAGACGATTCCATGAGCATCACCGTTCGATTTTGTGGTGCCGCCCGCACCGTGACCGGGTCGAGCTATCTGTTCCAGACCGCAAGCGGCCGCTTCCTGGTCGATTGCGGCCTGTTCCAGGGCCAGAAGACGCTGAAGGAGCTCAACTACGGCGCCTTTCCGTTCCGCCCTGCCGATATCGATGCAGTGCTGCTCACGCATGCCCATATCGACCACAGCGGTCTGTTGCCGAAACTCGTGCGCGCGGGCTTCGAGGGTCCGATCCTGGCGACGCGCGGCACCATCGACCTCTGCTCCTACATGCTGCCCGACGCCGGCAGCATCCAGGAATCGGAAGTTGCGCAACTCAACCGGCGCAACGCCTCGCGCGGGCGCAAGGAGGTGCTGCCGATCTACACGCAGGCCGATGCGATCGCATCGCTGCAATCGTTTCGCGCGGTCGACTACGAACGCTGGACCGACGTGATCCCGGGCGTCCGCGCGCGCTATTGGAACGCGGGCCATCTGCTCGGCTCCGCCTCGATCGAACTCGAAATCGCCGAGCAGGGCTCGCCACGCCCGCTGCGCGTGCTGCTCTCCGGCGACGTCGGACCGGAGGCCAAGCTGCTGCAGCCCGATCCCGAAGCGCCAAGCGACCTCGACTACATCATCTCGGAATCGACCTATGGTGACCGGATACGCGAGGCCACGACACCTGCGCTGCGCCGCAAGCACCTCGCGGCAGAGGTGCGCGATGCGGCGGCGGCCGGCGGCGCGCTGCTGCTGCCCGCCTTCGCGGTCGAGCGCACCCAGGAGCTGATCGTCGATCTCGTCGACCTGATGGAGCACGGCGAGATTCCGACCGCACCGATCTTCCTCGACTCTCCGCTCGCGATCCGCGCGACCGAAGTGTTTCGCCGCCATGCCGCGAGCCTCGATCCATCGGTCGATGCAACGCGCCTGCTCAACTCGCCGCATCTCAAATTCACCGAGACCGCGGACGAGAGCAAGGCGATCATGCGCCTGTCCGGATTCCATATCATCATCGCCGCGAGCGGCATGTGCGATGCCGGCCGCATCCGCCATCATCTGAAGCGCTGGCTGTGGAACGAGCGCGCGACCGTGCTGCTCGCCGGCTTCCAGGCCAACGGCACGCTCGGCCGCTTCCTCCAGAACGGAGCCAAGGCCGTGCGGATCCAGGGGGAGGAGATCAAGGTCGCGGCCCGCATCCGAATGATCGACGAATATTCGGGGCACGCCGACGGCGCCGGCATTGCCAGCTGGATCGCGGCGCGCCGCCCCATCGCCCGCGGGCTGTTCCTGGTCCATGGCGAGGAAGGCGCCATTGCCGGACTCGCCGAACGCGTCGCCGAGCGCATCATTCCGGCGGCCAAGGTCTACCAGCCTATGCTGGACGACATCTACGAGCTCGCCGCGCCCGAACCGCGCGTGCTCGACGTCGATCACCGTCGGCGGCTCGCGCCGGAGGCCGTGACCCGTCTCGACTGGCACAACGAGATGTCGGAGCTCATGCTCGACATCAACGACAGGATTGGGGCGGCCGCCGACGACCGCGCCCGCGGCGTCATCATCCGCAGGCTGCGCCGGGCGCTGGAGGAGAAGGTGTAGCCGGACGGCGGTCGCAGTAATAGGCATCGGCGTCTCAGCAGATTCCGCATTGCGAGCGCAGCGAGCAATCCAGAATCCCTCGGCGGTTAGACTCTGGATTGCTTCGTCGCAAGAGCTCCTCGCAATGACGGAGTGTGGGGAGATGACATCGCCTTAACACGCCTCTCTCGTGTCCCGGACGCGCTGGAGCGCTCTTGCGCTGCGGCGCAGAGCCGGAACCCAGAAGGCTGCGCATTCCGCTGATACATGGGCCCCGGCTCTGCAGCGCACCGCACCGGACGATGCTTCGCATCGCCGGGGGCGCTGCGCTGCGTCCGGGGCAGAAGACCGCTGTTGACGATTGACACGCCTGCCCATTCTCGCGGCTTGTTTCGCCCGAGCTTTGCTGTCTTCTTCCGCCCTTATCTCAACAAGGGCGCAGGGAAGGCCGGGCGCCGGCTGGCACCCGAAGTCCCGCGTGTGCTGAAGAAGCGCGCACGGGGTGGACGACAGGTGACGCCGGGACATCCCGGCCTTCCCTGCGCGGATGGTTTTCACGGTGTCCTTCGTGCTCTCCCCGGGGAGCGATGCACTATTGCCCCCGTCGCCTTGCGGATGATCGATGCGCGCGCCGGTTGGCCGCTGCATCTCCGCAGGACTTGACGCACAGACCCCGGGCGTCAGGACCACACGACTTCTCCGTCCGCGCACATCCTCGCTGGGTTCTCCACGGCTGGCGTGCGCTCACCGTCGAGGCCATTCGAAGACGCTGTCAGCGCCGTGTCGTATCGCGCCTGTCGCTGCTCACGGTCGCCCGCCCTGCAATCCACATCGCGCGCCGACGCCGTCGCGGCCACCGCATCCCGGCCCGCGTCCCGTGACGATCGCGAAACGCCCCTTGTGGCGGGCGGGATGTCCAGGCTTGTACGGCAAAACCGAATTCCTGTAAATACGAATATTTTTTCCGGCGGCTCTCGACCCAGCGCTGGCGTGTTTTGCACGTCGGGCAACGCAAGGGATTGTGTACCCCGCTTCGGACAAGACCCATTCGGCTCTTCGTCTCGCCCATCGCCCGCAACCATCCTTCGAGACGCCCGCTTTAGGCGGGCTCCTCAGGATGAGGACGGTGTGCGCGGCAGCAGTTTCAACGGCACCGGCGCCGATGAGCCTCATCCTGAGGAGACCGCAAAGCGGTCGTCTCGAAGGACGAGGCGTCGCGCTCAGACCGGCCTCGCCCGAAAATCAAGCTGTTCTCAAGAAAAACAGGAGCCGGTCCGAAGACTTCCCTCAAGCCGGAACTGGCGTCCCGGCCTACAGACGAGATCGTTTGTCGTTCGCCTCGGCATCGCGAAGAGCGTCACGATCCCGCCGCACGGCCCATTTCGATCACGCAGAGCGAGAAGTGCACATGGCTGTCATAGCAAATTTTTCCGCCGGAATTCTCACCGTCTTTGGCGACGGCAACAACAACGCGGTCACGTTGGGCCGGAATGCGGCCGGGACAATCGTCGTCAACGGCGGCGCGGTCGCGGTCAAAGGCGGCCCCGCCACGGTCGCCAACACCAAATTGATCCAGGCCTTCGGGCTGGACGGCAACGACATCATCACGATCGACGAGAGCAACGGCGCGATGCCAGCGGCGAACCTGTTCGGTGGCGCCGGCAACGATACGTTGACCGGCGGATCCGGCGGCGACATGCTATTCGGCCAGTCCGGCAACGACACGCTGTTCGGCAAGGGCGGCAATGACCTGCTGTTCGGCGGCTCCGGCAATGACGTGCTGGTCGGCGGCGACGGCGACGACCAGATGTTCGGCGAGGCCGGCGACGACCGCATGATCTGGAACCCCGGCGACGACAGCGACCTGATGGAAGGCGGCGAAGGCATCGACACCACCGAGGTCAACGGCGGTAACGGCAGCGAGATCTTCGCCATCACGGCCAACGGCACGCGCGTGCGCTTCGACCGGGTCGATCCGGCACCGTTCTCGCTGGACATCGGCACCACGGAAAACCTCGTGGTCCATGCAGGTGGCGGCGACGACGTCATTACTGCCACCGGCAATCTCGCTGCGCTGATCAATCTGACGCTCGACGGTGGCGCCGGCAACGACACGATCCTCGGCGGCAACGGCGCCGATCGCCTGCTGGGCGGCGACGGCAACGATTTCATCGACGGCAACCAGGGCAACGACACCGCCCTCTTGGGCGCCGGCAACGATACCTTCCAGTGGGACCCCGGCGACGGCAGCGACAAGGTCGACGGGCAGGCCGGAACAGATACCCTCCTCTTCAACGGCGCGAACATCAGCGAGGACATCACCTTGTCCGCCGCCAGTGGCGGACACACGCAGCTGACCCGCAACGTCGGCAACGTCACGATGGACCTCGACAGCATCGAAACCATCACCATCAATGCACGCGGCGGCAGCGACAACATCGTCGTCAACAATCTGGCGGGCACCGACGTCAAACAGGTCAATATCGATCTCGGATCGGCCGGCGCCGGTGACGGCGCGGCCGATACCGTGACGCTGGTGGGCACGAACAGCGCCGACGCGATTCAGATCTCCGGCTCGGGCACGTCCGTCGCGGTCACGGGCCTGCCGGCCGCCGTCAACATCACCAATGCGGAAGGCGCGAACGATGCCCTTCTCGTCGAAGGCCTCGCCGGCAACGATACGATCTCGGCGGCCGCGCTTGCCGCGGGGATCGTGCACCTGACGATCGATGGCGGCGCCGGCAATGACACGATCACCGGCAGCGGCGGCAACGACACGCTGATCGGCGGCGACGGCAACGATTTCGTCGTCGGCGGCCGCGGCAACGACGTCGCCCTGCTGGGTGCTGGCACGGATGTCTTTCAATGGAATCCCGGCGACGGCAGCGACACCGTCGAGGGCGGCACCGGCGTCGACACGCTGCAGTTCTTCGGCGCCAACATTGCCGAGACCATGGCCGTTGTGGCGAACGGCGACCGCGCCCTGCTGACGCGCGACGTTGCCAATATCACGATGGACCTGCACGGGGTCGAGCACGTCGATATCCACGCGTTGGGCGGCGCCGACCATATCGCGGTGGGCGATTTGAGCGGGACCGACGTGACGCGGGTGAACATCGACCTCGCCGGTCCGGCCGGAACGCCCGACGGCGCCGTCGATACCGTCTCGGTCGACGCGACCCAGGGCGCCGACACGTTCGGCGTCAGCGGCAATGCCGGCGGCGTGACGGTGTTCGGCCTGCATGCGGCGACCCACCTGACCTCCATGGACGCAACCGATCAGCTGACGCTCAATGGCCTTGCCGGCGACGACACCATCGACGCCAGCGGGCTCGCTGCCGGCGTGCTGCAGCTGACGATCAACGGCGGCATCGGCAACGACACCATCCGCGGCAGCCAGGGCGACGACCTCATCAACGGCGGCGACGGCAACGACGTCGCCCTGATGGGTGCAGGCAACGACACCTTCGTCTGGAATCCCGGCGACGACAACGACACGATCGAGGGCCAGGCCGGCAGCGACACCCTGCTGTTCAACGGCGCCAACATCGCCGAAACCATCGACATCTTCGCGAACGGCTCCCGTGCCGAGCTGACGCGGGACGTCGCTTCCATCACGATGGACACGGGCGGCGTCGAGACGATCGCGTTCAACGCCCGCGGCGGCGCCGACAAGATCACCGTCGGCGACATGAGCGGCACCGACGTGACGCAGGTGAAGATCGACCTCGGCGGCGTCCCCGGCACCCCCGGCGGCGACGGCGCGGTCGACAACATCACAATCAACGGCACCGGCGGGGACGACGTCATCACGCTGTCGCTCAACAGCAACGGCGCGCTGGTGATCGACGGTCTGGCCAGCCAGGTCGTGATCGAGAATTTCGACTTCAACGACACCATCACTATCAACGGTCTGGGCGGTGATGACGTGATCACGGCGTCGGGCGTCGGCCCCGGCGGGCCGCACCTCGTTTTCGACGGCGGCGTCGGCGACGACGTCCTCATCGGAAGCGCCGGCAACGATACGCTGCTCGGCGGGATCGGCGACGACATCCTGAGCGGCGGCGGCGGCATCGACGTGCTGGACGGAGGGCCCGGCAGCAACGTCGTGCTTCAATCGCTGCTCGCCCATGCAAGCTTGCACGCGGGCACGCTGGTCTAAACAGGCGGTTCCGGACTTGCGTTGGCGGCGTCGGCGCCCAGGCGTGACGCGCCGACGCAATCACTCGCAAGTCGGCCGGCCGCATGGCTGACCTCCGATCGCCGCGACCGCGGGCGCTTGTCGATCTCGCCATTTCCTGATCCTCTCTCCCCAATCGCCGGAGCAACCGGCCATGCCTTAAAGGGAGAGAGACGCCATGAAGCTCGGCACCGCCATTGCGGAAATCATGCGGCGCGAGGGGATCGAGATCCTCTGCGGCTATCCCGTCAATCATCTGATCGAGCATGCGGCGAAAGCCGAGATCCGCCCGGTGATGGTGCGGCAGGAGCGCGTCGGCATCCACATGGCGGACGCGATCTCGCGCGTAACCTCGGGACGCAGCATCGGCACGTTCTGCATGCAGCATGGGCCCGGCGCGGAGAATGCGATGGGCGGCGTCGCCCAGTGCTTTGGCGAATCCGTTCCCGTGCTGGTGCTGCCGATGGGCTATCAGCGCCGGCTGTCGCATATCGAGCCGAACTTCAATTCCAGCGAGGCGATGAAGCCGTTCGCGAAATCGTCCGAGCCGATCATCCTGGCGGCCGAGGTCGCCAACATCTTCCGCCGCGCCTTCACCAAATTGAAGAACGGCCGCGGCGGGCCCGTGATCGTCGAGATCCCCTCCGACATGTGGAACGAGGAGGTGCCGGAGCCGCTCGACTACACGCCGGTGCTGCGCACGCGCTACGGCGCCGACCCTATGCATGTGACGGAGGCCGCCAACCTGCTCATCAACGCCAAGCGTGCGGTGATCTATGCCGGCCAGGGCGTGCATTACGCGCAGGCCTGGCCGCAACTGAGGCGGCTCGCCGAGCGGCTGGCGATCCCCGTCACCACCAGCCTCGGTGGCAAATCCTCGTTCCCGGAGACGCATCCGCTCTCGCTCGGCTCCGGCGGCCTTGCTGTGCCGCGCGCGGTGCCGAAGTTCCTCGCGGAGGCCGACGTCATCTTCGGCATCGGCTGCTCGTTCACGGAAACGAACTTCGGCATCGCCATGCCGAAGGGCAAGACCATCATCCATTCCACGCTCGAACCCAATCATCTCAACAAGGACGTGGAGGCCAAGATCGGCCTGGTCGGCGATGCCGGTCTCGTGCTCGACGCGCTGCTGGAGGAGATCGGCAAGACCGTCACCTCGGATCGCGATGCCTTAGCCGTTGCGGCCGAGATCGCGGCCTCGCACAAGGAGTGGCTGGCGAAATGGATGCCGAAGCTCACCAGCAATGACGCACCCTTGAGCCCCTACCGCGTGCTGTGGGATCTGCAGCACACCGTCGACATCGACAACACCATCATCACGCATGATGCCGGCAGCCCGCGCGACCAGCTCTCGCCGTTCTGGAAATCGACAAAACCTCTCACCTATCTCGGCTGGGGCAAGACGACGCAGCTCGGCTACGGCTTGGGCCTTGCGATGGGCGCAAAACTGGCGAAACCCGACAAGCTCTGCATCAACGTCTGGGGCGATGCCGCCATTGGATTCACGGGCATGGATTTCGAGACCGCGGTGCGCGAGCGCATCCCGATCATGTCGATCCTGCTCAACAATTTCTCGATGGCGATCGAATTGAAGGTGATGCCGGTCTCGACCGAGAAATATCGCTCGACCGACATCTCCGGCGACTACGCCGCCATGGCGCGCGCCTTCGGCGGCTACGGCGAGCGGGTGACGAGACCGGAGGACGTCATCCCCGCGATCGAGCGCGGCATCCAGAAGACGCAGGAAGGCGTGCCGGTGCTGCTGGAGTTCATCACCAGCAAGGAGACGGAAGTGTCGCGGCCGGGCACGTGAGGCAAGCCGAACGCTGGCTCCGACCGCGGAGGATGTGATAATCCGGCTCGATGCCGCGCGGCTCGCGGCATCGGACTGGATTACGAATGACTGACCGTCCCAACGATATCGCCAACGAGCTTGCAGCCGAGAATGCGCGGCTACGCAGCGAGCTGGCGACTGCGCGGGATCGCCAGAGCGCCAGCGCCGAGATCCTGCGCAATATCGCGGCCTCGCCTTCCGACGCCCGTCCGGTATTCGCCGCGATTGCGTCCAGCTCCAAGCGCTTGCTCGACGGCTTCTCCGCCACGGTGCTGCAGTTCATCGGCGACGAGCTGCACCTCGTGGCGTTTACGCCGACCAGCCCGGAGGCGGACGATGGGCTGAAGGCCTCCTTCCCCCGCAAGATCGCGGAGTTTCCGACCTTCGCGCTGGTGCGCGGCGGCGAGACGATCCAGTTTCCCGACAGCGAAGCCGAGGACGTTCCGGAGCTGAACCGCGAGCTGGCGCGGCTGCGCGGCTTCCGCAGCGTGCTATTCATGCCGCTGATGAACCGCGGCACGCCGGTCGGCATGATCAGCGTCACGCGCGCCCAGCCCGGGGCCTTCGCGCCCGACCTGGTGCAGTTGCTGCAGACCTTCGCCGACCAGGCCGTGATCGCGATCGAGAATGCACGCCTGTTCAACCAGACGAAAGAGGCGCTGGAGCGCCAGACCGCGACGGCCGACATCCTGAAGGTGATGGCGGCCTCGCCCTCCGACGTGCAACCGGTGTTCGAGGCCATTGCCGCCAACGCCAACCGGCTGATCGGCGGCTTCTCCACGGCGGTGCTGCGCTATGTCGACGGCGCCGCGCATCTTGCGGCATTCACGCCGACCGATCCGGCCGGCGATCGTGTGCTGCAGGCCTCGTTCCCCGTGCCCTTCGCGCAATTCCCGCCCTACCAGCTGGTGGCCAAAGGGGCCGCCGCGCAACTGCCCGACACCGAGCTCGAGCCGGCCGCGCGCGACATCGCGCGTGCCCGCGGCTACCGCAGCATGCTGTTCGCGCCCTTGATGAGCGAGGGCGAAGCGATCGGCCTCATCATCGCGACGCGCCGTACGACTGGTGCCTTCGCCGAGCATCACGTGCGCCTGCTGCAGACCTTCGCCGACCAGGCGGTGATCGCGATCAAGAATGTCAGCCTGTTCAATGCGACGCGGGAAGCGCTGGAGCGCCAGACCGCGACCGCCGATATCCTCAAGGTTATCGCGGCTTCGCCCGCCGACGTCACGCCGGTATTCCAGGCCATCTCCGACAGCGCCAAGGCGTTGATCGGAGGACATTCGTCCACCGTTATCCGCCTCAAGGACGGCATGCTGCATCTGGCTGCCTTCACCACCGACAATGAAGCGGGCAATGCCGATCTGCTCAGTTCCTTCCCGGCGCCGCTGTCGTCATCGGGCATTCACAGCCGGGTGGCGAGAAGCGGACAATATGCCTTCCGCAGCGACATGCAGAACGAGCCTGATCTCACCGAGGCCATGAAGGAGCTGGCGCGGACGCGGGGCTATCGCAGCATCCTCGTGGCGCCGATGCTGCGCGACGGCGTTGCGATCGGCACCATCGCCGTGACGCGGCCGCAAGCCGGTCAGTTCCCGGACAAGGCGATCAACCTGCTCAAGACCTTTGCCGACCAGGCCGTGATCGCGATCGAGAACACGCGCCTGTTCAACGAGGTGCAGGACCGTACGCGGGAGCTTGCGAAATCGCTGGACGATTTGCGGGCGGCGCAGGACCGGTTGGTGCAGACCGAGAAGCTTGCTTCGCTCGGCCAGCTCACCGCCGGCATCGCGCACGAGATCAAGAATCCGCTCAACTTCGTCAACAATTTTGCATCGCTCTCCGCCGAATTGACCGACGAGCTGAACGAGGTGCTCGCGCCCGTCACCCTCGCGAACGATGTCCGCGCCGAGGTCGACGAGCTCACGGGACTCTTGAAGGACAATCTCGGCAAGGTCGTGCAGCACGGACGGCGCGCCGATTCCATCGTCAAGAACATGCTGCTGCATTCGCGCGAGGGCGGCGGCGAGCATCGGATGAGCGACATCAATGCGGTGGTCGAGGAAAGCCTCAACCTTGCCTATCACGGCGCGCGGGCCGAGAAGCCGCAGTTCGACGTGACGCTCGAACGCGACTTCGATCCGGCGGCCGGCTCAGCCGATGTGTTCCCGCAGGAGATCACGCGGGTGCTGCTGAACCTGATCGGAAACGGATTCCATGCGGTCGCCAAGCGCAAGGCGGAGAGCGAGGCGGCCGGTTACGAGCCGGTCGTGACCGCCGCGACCCGCGACCGCGGCGATCGCATCGAGATCCGCATTCGCGACAACGGCACGGGAATCCCGGACGAGGTGAAGGAGAAGATGTTCAATCCGTTCTTCACCACCAAGCCGGCCGGTGAAGGCACCGGCCTCGGACTGTCGATGAGCCACGACATCGTGGTGAAGCAGCATGGTGGCACGATCGACGTCGCGACGGAGCCGGGCAAGTTTACCGAATTCACGATCATGCTGCCGCGCAAGAGCAGCTTCCCGGATCGTGCGGGCTGAGCTTACTCCGCCATCTCGACGGGTTGCTTCGCCGAGGGGCCGGCCAGCGGCCGCTCCTCCATCGCGATCAGGCACAGCGCGGCAATGGTCATCAGCGCGGTGGCGGCGCCGAACACGTAGCGGAAGGCGTGCCGCATGTCCTCAGTGGGAATCGCCACGCTGCCCGCGGCGTGATGCTCGCCGGCGAGCGGAACGTCGATACCGAGCGCGATGAGCAGGATCGCCGCGAACGCGGCGACCGTGAACGAGGACATCAGCGAGCGGAAGAAGTTCATCGCGCCGGTGATGGTGCCGACCTGCGGGCGCGCGACCGAGTTTTGCAGCGAGACCACGCAGACCGGGAAGGTGGTGCCGAGCCCGAGCGCGAACGTCGCCATCAGCATCAAGAGCCCCCACAGCGGCAAGGTGGTGAGCGTGAGGCCGAGGCCGCACAGCGCGGCCCAGGATGTGCCGATGATGGCGACGCGCTTGTAGTGTTTTGCACGGGCCATGGTGCGGCCGGCGACGGCCGCGCCAATGGTCGAGACCGCCGCAAGCGGGATCAGCGCGAGACCCGCCTCGCTTGCGCTCAAATGGTAGACCTGCTCGTAATAAAGCGGCAGCTGCACGGTGAGGCCGGTGATCGCCCCGAGCCCGCAGCCGCCGGCGGTCAGCGCGAACGGCGCCACCGATCCGGTCAGCAGCTTGAGCGGCAGGAACGGCTCCTCAGCCCGGCGGGCGTGCCACACGAAGCTGACCGCGAGCGCGACAGCGCCGCCCACCATCGCCAGCACGGTCGGCGACAGCCAGGGATAGCGCGTGCCGCCCCAGGTCAGCACCAGCATGAAGACGACGGCCGAGGCCATCAGCAGAATACCGCCGAGCCAGTCGACCTTGCGCTTGCGGTGGAATACCGGGATCTTCTTCATCTTCGGCAGCAGCATCACGATCGCTGCAGCCGCGAGCGGCAGGTTGATCCAGAAGATCATCGACCAATGCAGATGCTCGGCGAACACGCCGCCGATGACCGGGCCCAAAATGCCGCCGACCATCCAGACGCTGGAGAAATAGGCCTGATACTGGCCGCGCTCGCGAGGGGAGACGACGTCCGAGATCACGGTCTGCACGACGGGCATGATGCCGCCGCCGCCGAGGCCCTGAAGGCCGCGCGCCAGGACCAGCATCGGCATGTTCGGTGCGATCGCGCACAGCACCGAGCCCGCCACGAACAGGCTAAGCGAGGTGATAATCATGGCGCGGCGGCCGTAGATATCGCTGAGCGTGCCGAACACCGGCGCGACCGCGGTCGAGGCGAGCAGATAGGCGGTGATGACCCAGGAGAGATTGGAGACGTCCTGGAACTGGCGCCCGATGGTCGGCAGCGCGGTCGCCACGATGGTCTGGTCGAGCGCCGCCAGGAACATCGTCAGCATCAGGCTGATGACGATGGTGCGGACCTCGTCCTGTGACAGCGGCGCCGGCGGCGTGATGGACGGGGCGTCATCGACGCTGATGACCTCGCTCGGCAGCCGGGACAGCTCCTCGGCGATATCGTCGGGCAAAGTCTGGATGTCGGCAGAACTGCTCTGCCGGTCGAACTTGTTCATCTCGCTCGGACGTCGTGGGGCGGCGCAACGCCGCGAAGGATTCGTTCTATGCAGCCCAATCTAGACAGCAAAGTTTGTCCCGGGCAGGCACCACGGCGCATGGGTGCATCCCGCCCCCGAGCCATCCCGACCACGTGATCGGCTGCGTGCCGCGCCTCAGTCCTTCGGACGTCGCTTCAGGCGGGCCCGTTTCGGCAGCAGGGCCGGCCATTGCACGATGTGGTCCTCGAGCTCCTGGTCCGGGATCTCCTCCTCGCTGCCTTCGACCCGGCCGCGCACGGAGACGCCGGCT
Organism: Bradyrhizobium nanningense; assembly: GCF_004114535.1. Lineage (GTDB taxonomy): Bacteria > Pseudomonadota > Alphaproteobacteria > Rhizobiales > Xanthobacteraceae > Bradyrhizobium > Bradyrhizobium nanningense. The sequence continues at coordinate 54,103 of NZ_LBJC01000013.1, read as the reverse complement.
TCGTGGACCGTGTTGGGATCACCGGAGACCAGCGGATGCCACCAATAGAGGTCCCGCCCCTCGGCGACGAGCTTGTAGCCGCAGCTCGGCGGCAGCCAGTTCAGGGTGCGGACATTGGCCGGCGTGAGGCGGACGCAATCTGGAACCTTGTCGGAACGATTCGGATAGTCCTTGCAGGCACAGCTGGCGCCATCGAGCAGCTTGCAGCCGACATGGGTGAAATAGATCTGCCCGGTGTCCTCGTCCTCGAGCTTGTTCAGGCAGCAGCGGCCGCAGCCGTCGCACAGGCTTTCCCATTCGGCCCCCGACATCTCTTCCAACGTCTTGGTTTTCCAGAAGAATCCTTCCTGGCCGGAAGGTCGTTTGGGAGCTGCGGTCATGCGCCTCAACAAAGGTTCGAAAGAGTAACGGCGACGCCATCTAGGGCGTGCGGCCGGGATGGTGCAAGCAACGCGCCCGCAAGGCCCGTAATGAACCGGGGTCAATTAGGCCTGTTGTTCAAAATCGCGAGCGTGACCATTGGTTTATGGGCCCCGCTCGGCTAGAAGGAACAGCAAGTCCCTCGGATGCTGGCCGGGCGCCTTGGGTTTGCCGCAACATTCCCCCAAGACGTCTCGATGCCGCCCCGGCCGGGTGCTTGAACGCTTTCGAAGCGAGCCTCAAGGGTTCTAGGTGCGCCAGATCATACCACCGCATTGGAAGCAGAAGGTCCGGAATTTCTTCCTGGATCTCGATGCGCGCATCGACTCCTCGCTGTTCTCCTCGGCCAAGGGCATCCGCGAGCTCTACGAGCGCTACTCGACCTTCATGGACCGGTTCTATGTCGGACGCTGGAAGCGCTGGGTGTTCATCGAGCCGCTGTCGGAGGCCGCGACGCTGGGCCTCGGCGGCCTGGTCGTGATGCTCACCCTCGCCATCCCCGCCTTCCGCGAGACCGCGGACGAGGACTGGCTGAAGAAGTCGGATCTCGCCGTGACCTTCCTCGACCGCTACGGCAACCCGATCGGCAGCCGCGGCATCAAGCACAACGATTCGATCCCGCTGGAAGATTTTCCTGATGTCCTGATCAAGGCGACGCTGGCGACCGAGGACCGCCGCTTCTACGAGCATTTCGGCATCGACATCGCCGGCACCGCGCGCGCCCTCGTCACCAACGCGCAGGCCGGCGGCGTCCGCCAGGGCGGCTCCTCGATCACCCAGCAGCTCGCCAAGAACCTGTTCCTGAGCAACGAGCGAACCATCGAGCGCAAGGTCAACGAGGCCTTCCTCGCGGTCTGGCTGGAATGGCGCCTGACCAAGAACGAGATCCTCAAGCTGTATCTGGACCGCGCCTATATGGGCGGCGGCACCTTCGGCGTCGACGGCGCGGCGCATTTCTACTTCAACAAATCCGCGCGCGACGTGACGCTGGCGGAAGCTGCGATGCTGGCCGGCCTGTTCAAGGCCCCGACCAAGTACGCGCCCCACATCAACCTGCCCGCCGCGCGCGCCCGCGCCAACGTCGTGCTCGACAACCTCGTCGATGCCGGCTTCATGACCGAGGGCCAGGTGTTCGGCGCCCGCCGCAATCCGGCGTTCGCCGTCGACCGCCGCGACGAGGCTTCGCCGAACTATTATCTCGACTATGCCTTCGACGAGATGCGCAAGCTGGTCGACACCTTCCCGAAGTCCTACACCGAGCGCGTCTTCGTGGTGCGGCTCGCCATCGACACCAACGTGCAGAAGGCGGCGGAGGACGCGGTCGAGAACCAGCTGCGCCAGTTCGGCCGCGACTATCACGCGACCCAGGCCGCGACCGTCGTCGCCGATCTCGACGGCGGCATCCGCGCCATGGTCGGCGGCCGCGATTACGGCGCCAGCCAGTTCAACCGCGCCACCGACGCCTATCGCCAGCCCGGTTCCTCGTTCAAGCCTTACGTCTACACCACCGCGCTCCTGCACGGCTTCACGCCGAACTCGATCGTGGTCGACGGCCCGGTCTGCATCGGCAATTGGTGTCCGCAGAACTATGGCCATTCCTATTCCGGCTCGGTGACGTTGACGCAGGCGATCACGCGCTCGATCAACGTGGTGCCGGTGAAGCTCTCGATCGCGATCGGCCAGAAGGAGCAGCCGAAGGCGCCAAACCCGGCCAAGATCGGCCGCGCCAAGATCGTCGAGGTCGCGCGCCGCTTCGGCCTCAAGGCGCCGCTGCCCGACACGCCGTCGCTGCCGATCGGCTCGGACGAGGTCACCGTGCTCGAGCACGCCGTGGCCTACGCGACCTTCCCTAACCGCGGTAAGGCGGTGACGCCGCATTCGGTGCTCGAGGTGCGCACCGGCGCCGGCGACCTCGTCTGGCGCTGGGACCGCGACGGCCCGAAGCCGCGGCAGGCCATTCCGCCGAACATCGCCGCCGACATGGCCGGCATGATGAGCCACGTCGTCAGCGAGGGCACCGCGCGCCGCGCGGCGCTCGACGGCATTCCGACCGCGGGCAAGACCGGCACGACCAATGCGTATCGCGACGCCTGGTTCGTCGGCTACACCGGCAATTTCACCTGCGCGGTCTGGTACGGCAACGACGACTATTCGCCGACCAACCGCATGACCGGCGGCTCGCTGCCGGCGCAGACCTGGCACGACATCATGGTCGCGGCGCATCAGGGCGTCGAGGTCCGGGAGATCCCCGGCGTCGGCATGGGCCAGAAGCTCCCGCCGCAGCATGTAGCCAACGCGCAGGCCAATGCGGCGCCGAAGATCCTGGAGACCAAGCCGGGTCCGCCGCCGGTGCTGACCAAGCGCGGCGCCGACATCCTGGTGCGGGTCGAGAAGCTGCTGGATGACGCGGCCAGGACGGCGAAGAAATCGGCGGATACCGACGCCAAGCCGTCCTCGGCGACGAGCGCCCTCGCCTTCCCGCAGAACTATGCGGAAGAGAATGCCAACGCCTCCGCTCCGCGCAAGAACTGATCGAAACCCGTGCGGCTGATCCTGATCACATTGACGGCCCTTCTGCTCGCGACGGTGGTCGGCGTCGGCGCGACCTGGATGACGACGACGCGCGGCACCGAGATCGGTGCGCTCACCATCGGCGCCTGGACCGCCCGCCCCCGCACCGGCACCGCCGACGTCGATCCCTATTCGCGCGCCACCATCGTGCGCAACGGCGAGCTGCCGATCGGCACCGGCGACGGCGTCGCCTTCACCGCCACCACCGACGACAAGAAGAAGGCGCTCGACGGCCGCTGCGACGTGATCGTCTCCGGCGTGACGCCGCCGGCGCGGTTCTGGACGCTGACGCTCTACGATCGCAAGGGCCATCTCGTCGCGAACTCGCTGGCGCGCTACGGCTTCACCAGCCAGGAGATCGTGCGGTCCTCCGACGGCTCGTTCGAGATCCGGATCGCCTCGCGCTCGCGCGCCGGCAATTGGCTGCCGACCGGCGGCATCGAGCGCTACGCACTGATGCTGCGCCTCTACGACACCCCGGTCGGCGTGGCGACCCGCACCCAGCGCGATGCGCCGATGCCCTCGATCTCGACGGTGGGCTGCTCATGATACGCCTGCTGTTCACAATCGTTGCCGGCATCGTTCTGGGCCTCGTGGTCCATCTCGTCAGCGTGCTGGCGCTGCCGCGGATCGCGACGCAGGACGCCTATTCAAGGCTGACGCCGATGACGAAGGTGAACGCCGTCACCCAGCTTCCCCTCGCCGATCCCAGCACGTCGCCGATGCCGTTCATGGACCCGGCCTTCGCACTGGCGATCTGCCGCTACGACCTTTCGGGCGGACCGATCAAGCTCACCGTGCCCGTCAGCCAAGCCTACACCTCGGTGTCGTTCTACACCCGCAACGAGATCGCCTATTACGCCATCAACGACCGCTCGGCGGGGCGCAAGGTGATCGAGCTCGACCTCATGACGGAAGCGCAGCACAACGAGCTGCCCGAGGACGAAGAGGTCACCGCGGCCGACCGCCTGATCATCGATTCCCCGACCACCACCGGCCTGATCTTGATGAAGGCGCTCGCCGCCGAGCCCGGGCTGATGCAGCAGGCGCAGGCAACGCTTCAAGCCGCGACCTGCGCGCCGCAGACCGAGCCGCCGGCCAAGGCCGAGGCGCCGCGCGGACGGCGGTGAAGCTCGGCCGGTTCGGCAGGCCTCATCACGAAAAGCGCGAAAACAACCCCATGCACAGTAGCGGGGGCATTGAAATCATTGGGCGCTTGCCTTGGACTCATAAAGCGGCCGGCGAGCCAATGTCGGCTCGGTCCCGTCACTGATCCAGGCGCCCGGCACACGCCGCTCCCGCCGGCAACGCCGCCTCCGCCGATAACACAACCTCGTTTATGAACCTCGCGGCCCCACCGGGAAGGGTAGAGCTGGATGCGAGCGCGATCACGAGGTTGCGGTTTGGAAAGTTCAAGATGAGCTGGCTCTGCGAGCCGGAAGCAAAATAGGCCGGCGAGCCATCGCGCGTCGCACCCTGGGTGGATTTTGATCTGTCGCCCTATCCCGCCGTGCTAGTCTAGCTCATCGGCAGCGAGTAGGGTCTCGCGCGGCTGTGGTTGCTGCTCTCAAGGCCGAAGGGCTGGTGCCATGGCCGGTTACGCCGCCTCATTGACATTGCAGACAGCGACGCCGTTATCGGTCAAGGGCCGCCCTCGGCAGCTTTCAAAGCGCAATTCAGCTTCGTCCTCGGAAGCGGACGGTGTGAGGCCGGGAGTGGAAGTCAGCCACGGGCCAAACCCGGAAATAGACCGGGTCTATTCGATCACCTCGTCGGCGCGGGCGAGTAGTGAGGCCGGGACAACGACGCCAAGCGCCCTAGCGGTCTTCAAATTGATCACCAGTTCGAACTTGGTCGGTTGCTCGACGGGCAGGTCAGACGGTTTCGTTCCCTGGAGAATCTTGCCTACGTAGATCGCGGCGCGGCGACTCAAATCAGGAAGATTCGGTCCGTAGGACATGAGGCCGCCAGCCTCGACATAGTTCCTGGACTGGAAGACAGCCGGCAGCCGATGCTCTGCCGCGAGATCCGCGAGGCGTCGTCGCTCAAGTTGGAATACGGGTGTTGGCCACACGACCAGAGCACCCGCGCGCGCACTGGACATATCCGAGAAGACCCCGTCGAAGTCCCCCCGTTCCCGCGCCTCAAAAACTTGAAGCTCCATCCCGAGCGCCCGCGCCGAGGCATCGGCCTCCTTTAGTCTAGCCTCTCTGACGCGGTCGGGCATGGTATCTGGTTTAAAGAGAAGAGCGACCCGACTGGCCCCCGGCACGGCTTCCTTGACCAGTTCCAGCAACTTGCCGATAAGGTCGGGAAGGGTGATAGAAAACCCTGTGACGTTACCGCCAGGCCGCGCCAAGCTGACGACGAGGCCCTCTGCTACCGGATCACCAACAGCAGCGAAGACGATGGGGATAGTCGCCGTCGCCCGCTTGGCGGCTATGGCGGCGAGTGTGCCTCCAGTGGTCAAGATGACATGGACCTTGAGCATAACCAGTTCGGCCGCGAGAGCGGGGAATCGCTCGGGGTTACCCTCCGCCCAGCGATAATCGATCGTCACGTTCTGGCCCTCGGCGTAACCGGCTTCGCTCAGTCCCTGACGGAACGCGGCCAGAAACACCTCCGTGTCGGACGAGCCCATACCGAGGTAGCCGATCACTGGCATCGCCGGTTGCTGCGCCCGCGCGGCCAGCGGCAACGCCGCCGCGCCACCGATTGCCGCAATGAAATCTCGCCGCTTCATAGTCCGCCCCCGGCTCAGAGCCAATATCCTATCGGCTCAAACAATCATCCGATAGGTGCACCACATGCGCGCTGATGTCTCTTGTGGGTCGAAATGCGAAGAACGCAGTGTGAGCAAATCTGGTCCGCTTCCCTGCGCCGAGCGGACCTCAACGCGAGCGCGCGAGCACTTCGCTGATGGGCCACGACCGGACATCAGGTCGATTACGACCGGGGCCGCGCGACTGTCTTGCTACGGCACGAAAAACCATGAACATTGATCGGCAGTTCCAAACGGCTCGATGATTCAGAAACAGGAACCGCAATCGGGGGGCATCATGAAGAAGCTCTCGGGCAATGTAGTCGCGTCAACGCTGGGGTTGGCGATCATCCTGTTGTGGCTCACCAATGCGCAGGCCGCCGAGCTCAGAGTGTTGGCCGGCGGCGCCATGACGACGATTTGGGGAGAGCTTAAACCGAAGTTCGAGCATGCCTCGGGCCACAAGCTCATTGTTCGCTTCGGTACGACCCCCGAACTAATCAAGCTGGCCACGACTGGCGGTCCCTTTGACCTCGGTGTGGTCCCTCGGGAAGTATTCAAGGACGCTGCCGCTCAAGCTCAGTTCGTAGCCGGGCCGACAACTGACATTGCTCGCGTGGGGCTCGGGATCGCGGTCCGTTCCGGTGCTTCCAAACCCGACATTAGCACGCCGGATGCCCTGAAGCAGACGTTGCTCATGGCGGAATCAGTCGCCACCATCCCCGCTAGCGCGGCCGGTGCACAGGTTTTGCGGGCGTTCGAACGTCTCGGCATTGGTGAAGCGATGAAGGCTAAGATCAGGGCGCAGCCCGGACCTGCCAAGGTCGTCGAGGCGGTTGCCAACGGCGACGCAGAGGTTGGCGTTTTCCTTATCAACGTGCTCACCGCCCCGGGACTCGACGTTGTTGGGCCATTCCCCGGCGATTTGCAGCAGGATGTGGTATTCACAGCGGCGCTTTCAACGGACACCAAAGAGACGGCCGTTGCGCAGGCGTTGATCACCTATCTCAAGACACCGGAGGCGGCTGCCATCATCAAGGCCAAGGGGATGATGCCGTAGATGGCGCAAGCCGTGAGATCACTTCGTGCCAGCATCCGGAACATCAGGTTTTGATGTATCCGATCGGACAGGCCGCTTTGGGTCAAAATGCGAATAACTCAGGTTGAGCAAATCTGGTCCCTGCGCCGCATTGAGCGGACCTCCGTCAAACGGCGCGCGACTTCGCCGATGGGCCAACGCCAGACTCGGGAGGCTCAATCACGTCGCGTGTTTGCCTCAAAAGGATCGGCGCAGCCATCGCCCCCGCTCGGTAATGCGGTCAATGCACCACAAAGATTATCGGCGAACGATCCAGCCTCGACGTGGCGGCTGGGTTAGGGGTGAAGAAAAACTCCTGGCTGCTGCCGGGCTTTCTCGCGCAGAGATTCCCACGTATTGTAGCTGGATCATAGCCCTGCTGTGCTGTTGATGCGAGCTTAGCGGTGTTCAGGCGATGAACCTAGATCTCGTTCTCCTAAGATTTATCAACAGCTTCGCTCATCGCTCATCGAGCTTCGATGCGTCAGTCAGCTTTTTGGCCGATCTACCATTACTCAAAGGCGCGCTACTAACATCGATTCTATGGTTAGTCTGGTTCCAACCCTACCGGAATCAAGAAACGCGTCGCGAGCTAGTCATTTCAACCCTTGCCGCGACGATCACGTCACTCGTTCTGGCAAAAGTCATCAGATCGCTATTGCCGTTCCGGTTACGACCCATTCATGACGCCGCGACCCGCTTCACACTGCCTTATTATGTCTCCAGCGAGACATTATGGAACTGGAGCTCATTCCCGAGTGATACTGCTGCTATGGTATTTGCTTTAGCCGTGGGTCTGCTGATTATTTACGGTCGATGGGGATGGCTCGCTATCCTGTACAGTTTGGTCGTGGTTGGTATCCCCCGCATCTACCTCGGCTACCACTATCCATCGGATGTTGCTGCGGGCGCTGTGTTAGGGGGCCTATTTGCATATATCATGAGCCGTGACGAAATCAGGACGCCTTTAAGCCGCCCGTTACTATCATTGAGCCAATGCTATCCGGGCGCGTTCTACTGTGCATTTTTCGTTTTAACGTACGAGATCGCGACGGTGTTCGAGAACACGCGGCAAATCATCGCCGTCGTCTCGAAGTTGTTTCGGTAGCCGACCTCCAACAATCCGTCGCGCGCTCGTCTCGACAGGCCCCGCAATCCTGCGCAAACGCGCGGTGCGCGAAGAGGCCGATCGCGTGTCCGAAGCAAAGGCGGCTTCTCCGATGGGTCCGCATGCACGGAGCGTTACACCTTGATCGCGCATGCGCGCGCCGACGGCATCATCTCGCCGTCCGACGTCGTGGTCCGCTTCGGGTCAAAAGCTGAAGGTCGTCGGCTTACGCGATGAGGTCTGTTATGGGCCAACAGGAACCAACGTCAGCAAGCGGCCGTGATGGAAGGCCGATGATTGGGGTGGGCACGAAGCTGTCTTATGCGCACCAGAGCGTACGCAGGCGGCTCCTGGCACAGAAGTCCACGGCACCGGACATAGACTATGGAAGCCGGAGCAAAGTCACCCAAGGAAAGCCAATAGTATCAAAATCCGGCCCGAATCTAGAACGTGTATGGCAAGCGATAGCAGTCGGGCCGACCAAAATTACCAGATGCTCATAGTTGGCGGGCTTGTCTTTCGAGGCGTATGCGATGAGATCGCCGGGCTGAAGCTTGGTCAAAATATTATGTTTTGTAAGTGGCAAATCTCTAGGCTGAAACTGCGGCCCCACCACTGTTGCCAGCTTCGCAGAAACCAGATGCGGCACCATTTCAGGTACCGTGTCTCGACCATAGGCGCCAGCTTGCTTAACGTGCGGGGCTGTCTGTAGTGGTAGGCCGCCGCCCTCAATGTGAGTCCCCATGACCTTCATGGCCGGCGGCCGTCCGATGCAGCAGGAGATAAAGTGAGTGCAATCCTCCTCTCCGGCTACAGCGCCGATCTGGCTGAATGGAAGGCCGGGTGTTAGATTCACACCATTTACTGCTTTGGGATATCCGGTTTTGGTAGCTATTCGCCCGTCCGATGTGATCTTGTCATGGAACATGCCCGCGTAAATTATTGCGAACATTCGCTTGTATATCCCGACGGGCGGAGGTGGCGCTGGGAGTCTCTTGATCACATCCATTGCTATGTTGATCAAGTTCATGGTGATCGAGCCAACGATGCCGTCACCGACAATGTTATTGCGTGACTGAAATTCGACAACCCGCGCCTTCGTCCTAACTCCGAAGATTCCATCTGTCTTGAGAAGCGCGTTCGCCGTGTCGAATTTGGGCTGATTATACTGGGCTATCGTATTAAGAGCGTTTTGAAGATGTTTGACATCTTCGCCGCTCAATCCCATGGACAGTTGCCTTGGCATGTTCGCCTGCCCTATCTTAAGTGGTCAGCACATAGCATAGCATGACCTGGCTTTGCTGCCACCATGTCACCGGGCCTTGTTCTTAGGGCGTCACTGAGGTGTAAGTGACCTTTATGGATCACAAGCGGCCGTGAGCGGGCATCGCCGTGATAGTCCGCTATAGCCCAGACGCGGACTCCTGGCTTTGGTCTTGCACCCATTATCGGCCGCAACTCGTGCGTTGATCGTTCAACCTGTACGTGGAAACCTGAATCATCATGATGATCCGCACATCCGATATGGCTTCGGTCTTCTTCCTGAGCCGCGTCAGTGCGCGAATTTGAAGTGGGCGACCGTCGCCGATGCGACCGTCAGCAATGCCGAAGCAATCCAGATCGGCACCAGCAGGAAGATGGCTAGCGCGCCCTGCCCACAGGCACCGCACCCAACCCAAAACACGATGGGAAAAAGACAGAGCAGGATGACGATGGCACATCCCGTGCTGAGCCAGACGCCTCTTCTTCCCCATCGCCGACCAAAGAGCCATGGCACGGCGGGAAAGCCAAAGGACAGAACAACCAGGGAATTCACGAGAACGTCGAACATGATCTCTGCCCGATCGGCATTTCGATCGCGCTCCCAACCGACGCGGCCGGCCGATCTTATGCCCGGCTCTTGGTCGTCAACGCCTGGCGGATGGTTCAAGCTCATGCAACAAGCGCGCGAGCCCTCGTCATTCCGCGCCGGACTAACGCTCCGTCGAAACAAGCGTGCTCACGATCGCCGCTTGACCGAATGATCCCTCCGCGCCCACAGCAGTGCCAACGGTCCCAGCGCGATACCGGCTGCCAGCACGACGAACACCAGCAGCCAGCCGCTCGCACTCTGCGGTCCGCCCGCCGTGTCGAGCGCGACGCCGGTGCCCCAGGCGCCGAGCGCCGACAAGCCGAAGCCGACCGTGGAGTGCAGGGCCAGGGTCGCGCCGCGATGCTCGGAGACGGCCGCCGCCGACATGCCGGCGGTCAACGCACCTGAATCAGCCGGCACCGTCAGGCCGTAGATCATCAGCAGCAGCGCCAGCAGCCACGCCGGGGCCGTTGCATTGAGGCCGATCACGAGCGCGACGCAAGCCGAAGCGATCATCACGACCGTGATCGCGCGATGCCGCCCGAATTTCAGAGCGGCCTCGTTGCCGAGAATGCTGGCCGGCATCGAGATCACCGCGAAGCAGAAGCTCATCAGCACCGGCGTCATCCAGGACGGCCCGCCCTGATGCGCAACGACGAAGGTCCAGAATCCGACCAGCCAGGTGCGAATGCCGTAGAGCTCGAAGCAGTGCGCGCCGTAGCCGAGGATGTAGCCGAGCGCCTCGCGATTGGCGAAGACGGGCGCGAAGTTCAGCAGCCGTCCCGCTTTCGCAGCCGGCCGACGGCCCTCGATCAGAAGGCACGCGACCACCATCGCGATCGGACCGACGCCGGTGACATAGAACGCGGTCCGCCAGCCCCAGCGATCGGCGAGGACTTGCGCAACCAGGAACGACAGGCCGACGCCGACCGAGAAGCTCGACGTGTACAGCGTCACCGCCCGCGAGGTGTCGCCGGCGGGCAACCGGTCGGTCAGCGCCTTCAGCCCCGGCATGTAGGCGCCGGCAAAGCCCAATCCTGCGACCGACCAGATGATGGTGCCCGACCAGAATCCGTCGGCGAAGATGCCGAAGGCCGCGGTTGCAAGTCCGCTGACGATGGAGCCGCACAGCAGCACGATCCGGGCATCGATGCGGTCGGTCAGTGTCGTCAGCACCGGCACGGCCAGCATGTAGCCGAACGCATAACCGCTCGCCATCAGTCCGCCTTCGGCGGCGGACAGTCCCCACGCCGGCATCAGATGCTGCGCCAGATTCGCGGACAGCGTCACGTGCGGCAGCAGATTGCCGAGCTGGCCGATGCACATCACCGCGATCAGCGGTCCCCCGTCCAGACTCCGAATGCTCGCCTCCCGTCTGATGCGGGGCAATCGCATATGGGATCGATTTCCCCTGTGGCTATCCTTCGAGACGCCCGCCTTTGGCGGGCCCTCAGGTGAGGATCGCGTGCGCGGCTGTCGTTGCGACAAGCACCGATGCTGCTTAGTGCGTCATGAACAGCCGCACCCCGCGCGGCCTGCCTTCTTGGCGATTTCATCGGCGGCACAGCAGGCTGACGTCTCTTCCTTCGCCGGACCGCCGCAGCATCCCGCGCCCGCCGCCTCGACGCCGCCGCGCGTGCAGACGCCGGTCTCCGGCAGCACGAGCTCGACCCGCGCCGCAGCCTTCTTGTCGCCGGCGATGTCGGCCGCGATGGAGCGGACCTGCTCGTATCCGGTCATCATCAGGAAGGTCGGTGCACGGCCGTAGGACTTCATGCCGGCAAGATAGAAGCCCGGCTCGTCGTGCGCGAGCTCGCGCGCGCCGTGGGGACGGACTGTGCCGCAGCTATGCTCGTTGGGATCGATCAGCGGCGCGAGCGCAACAGGCGCCTCGATGGCCGGATCGAGGCGCAGCCTCAGCTCGGACAGGAACGACAGATCGGGACGAAAGCCGGTGGAGACGACGAGTTCATCGGCCATTACACTTCGCGCGCCGCCGCCGGAAATCCTGAGGCGACCTTCGGACTCCGAGAGGTGAGTGACTCCGAACTCGCTCTCAACCCTGATCTTGCCGGCGGCCACGAGTGCGGCAAAGGCTGCGCCGAGTTCGCCGCGCGCGGCAAGCTTGTCATTGCGGCCGCCGCCGAATGACTTTGCGGGATCGGCGCCGCGCAACAGCCAGATCGCTTGCGTGCCGGACACCTCGCCCGCGAGCTGTGCGAGATCGATCAGCGTCCCCACCGCGGAATGGCCGCCACCGAGCACGGCAACAATCCTGCCGGCATATCTGGCGCGGTCGGTGCCCCGCACATCCGGCATGCCATAGGCGATGCGGTCGGCGCGCTCGCGCTCGCCGATCGCAGGCAAGCCGTTGCTGCCGGCGGGATTGGGGGAGAACCACGTGCCCGATACGTCGATAACGGCATCGGCCAGCAGCACCTCGGGACCCCTGCCATTCTGATAGCGGATCTCGAACGGCGCCCGCTCCCTGCCCTTCGTTTTCGCCTTGTCGAAGCCGGCGCGGCTGATCGCCGTGACCCGGCTCGACATGCGGATCGTCTCGCGCAGCGGCGTGCGCGTTGCGAGCGGCGTCAGGTATCGGTCGATCAGCTCGCCGCCGGTCGGATAGGATTGAGGGTCCGGCGAATTCCATCCCGTCGGCGCGAGCAGGCGCGCCGCCGCCTTGTCGACATTGTATTCCCATGGCGAGAACAGCTGGACATGTTGCCACTGGCGGATCGCGTGGGCGGCTTCAGGCCCGGCCTCGAGCACGATCGGAGACATGCCGCGCTCGAGCACGTGCGCAGCGGCGGCGAGCCCAACCGGCCCTGCACCGATGATGGCTACCGTCTTGGCGCTCATTTTGGCGTTCATTCCGACTTATCCTGTATTTCTAGAATCATCGAATAAATTCACAAAAGGATCACGCCGCCGTTTGCGCTCCCTTGCATCCAGCTTCGTCGGCGCAACACTCCGCCGCCAGGAAGGCGACGAGGCCGCGCATCGCATCGAAGTTGGCGTGGCAGATCAGCGTCGTCGATTCCCTGACCTGGCTGACGAGCCCGACCGCAACCAGGGTCTTGATGTGATGCGACAGCGTCGACGCCGGGATCTTCAGCTTCTCCTGCAAGCGGCCGACGGGCATGCCCGCGTGCCCCGCCCGAACCAGGGCCCGGTAGATCTGGAGCCGGGTTTGATTGCCCAGGGCCTCCAAACGTGCTGCTGCGTCGGCGATCTTCATGACACCCACGCTGCGCCCGTCCGCGCTCCCTGTCAAACCATATTTCTAGAATATTCGAATTAATGCGCGACTGACGACGAGCTTCAGGTTGACGCTCTTCCGTGATTTCCGTAAATCTGGATATATGGAAAACAGAGAAGCTGTCCTCGCCCTCGCTGCACTGGCCCAACCGACCCGTCTGGAAGCATTCCGGACGCTGGTCAGGCACGAGCCCGAGGGCCTTGCCGCCGGCGACCTCGCCCGCCTGCTTGAGGTCCCGCAGAACACGCTCTCAGCGCATCTGGCGATCCTGAGCCGGGCGCGCCTCGTCTCTTCCGAGCGGCACAGCCGCTCGATCGTCTACCGCGCCAATCTCGACGAATTCCGCGACGTCGCGCTCTTCCTGCTTCGCGATTGCTGCGGGGGACGACCGGAGGTCTGCAATCCCGTCGTCAGACACTGCAATCCTGCTGCTCGCCGAAACGAAAGGAGCGAAGCCGTGCCTGACCATATCTACAATGTGCTGTTTCTGTGCACCGGCAATTCGGCACGATCCATCCTGGCCGAGTCGATCCTTCGCAAAGACGGCGCCGGCCGCTTTCGGGCCTTCTCCGCCGGAAGCACGCCAAAGGGCGCGGTGCATCCGCTCGCGCTGCGCACGCTTCAGTCCATGGACTACCCGGTCGACGGGATGCGCGCGAAGAGCTGGCTGGAATTCGCAGCCGCCGATGCGCCCGTGATGGATTTCGTATTCACCGTTTGCGACAACGCAGCCGGAGAAGCATGTCCGGTCTGGCCCGGCCACCCGACGACGGCGCATTGGGGTATCGAAGATCCTGCAGCTGTCGAAGGTTCTGAGCTGGAGAAGCAGGCAGCGTTCGTCACTGCGTTCCGCTACCTCAAGTATCGGATCGATGCCTTCGTAAATCTGCCGCTCAGCAGCATCGACCGACTGTCGCTCGGCACCAGGCTGCGCGAGATCGGCCGCTCCGATGGCGCGACGTCCAACCGAGGCGACGTGGCCTGACGATGGGCATCTTCGAACGATATCTCACTCTGTGGGTTGCGCTTTGCATCGTCGTCGGCGTCGCACTGGGGCACGTCCTGCCCGGTTTCTTCGGCGCGGTCGCGGCCGCCGAGGTCGCCAAGGTCAATCTGCCGGTCGCAGTGCTGATCTGGCTCATGATCGTGCCCATGTTGCTGAAGATCGACTTCGGCTCGCTGGGCGAGGTGCGGAAACATTGGCGCGGCGTCGGCGTCACGCTTTTCATCAATTGGGCCGTGAAGCCGTTCTCGATGGCGCTGCTCGGCCCCTTCTTCATCGGTCATTTGTTCGCACCGCTGCTACCGGCAGGCCAGATTTCGTCCTACATCGCCGGCTTGATTCTGCTGGCGGCCGCGCCCTGCACCGCGATGGTGTTCGTGTGGTCGAACCTGTGCGAGGGCGAGCCTCACTACACGCTGAGCCAGGTCGCCCTGAACGACGTGATCATGGTGTTCCTGTTCGCGCCGCTGGTGGGACTGCTGCTCGGAGTGGCCTCGATCAGCGTCCCCTGGGGCACGCTGCTGCTCTCCGTCCTGCTTTACATCGTGGTCCCCGTGATCGTCGCACAGCTGTGGCGCAAGGTTCTGCTGCGAAACGGCACGGCCGGCTTCGACCGCGTCATGCGAACGCTGCAGCCGCTGTCGCTGGTTGCGCTCCTCGCCACATTGGTGCTGCTGTTCGGCTTCCAGGGCGAGCAGATCGTCAGGCAGCCGCTCGTCATTGCCATGCTCGCCGTGCCGATCCTCGTCCAAGTCTATCTCAATGCGGGCTTGGCGTACTGGCTGAGCCGACGATTTGGCGTGGCCTGGTGCGTCGCCGCTCCAGCCGCCCTGATCGGCGCGAGCAATTTCTTCGAGCTGGCGGTCGCCGCCGCGATCAGCCTGTTTGGCCTGAACTCCGGCGCAGCGCTGGCGACCGTGGTCGGCGTGCTCGTCGAGGTCCCCGTGATGCTGTCCGTCGTCCGCATCGTCAAGGCGACCCGGGACTGGTATGAAGCGGGCGCAGCCAGAGCCCCGACGGCTTTGGAGGCCCGCCAGTAAGGCGGCCGACCAGACGCGGAGCGCCCATGAGCGCTCCGCGTTGCACGGGGCCCGAAGAGATTAGGCAACCCTGGCGAGAGGCAACTCAGTGACCCCCGGCACCACCGCTTTGATGCGAATGTTGCGGAATTGCACCTTCGAACCATCGTGATGGTTTTGCAGCGCGATGTGCCCGCGAAGAGACCTGGGCCTGGGGTCGGTGAAGTCGTTCACGACCACATCGTTCAGCGTCACCTTGATGCGGCTGCCGACAGCCTCGATGACGAATGTGTTCCACTGCCACGGGCCTTTCGCAACATCGGTGCGGATCGGCGCATTGACGTTGTAGATTGCGCCGGTGCTGCGCAAGGGATCGTTCTCCATGCTCTTTTCGGAGTTGTATCCACGCGGATCGATCTGGATTTCGTAGCTCTGGTCGATTGCAGCCGTCCAATCGTTCGGATTCGAGCTGTTCAAGTTGGGCACGCGGATGAACACACCGGAATTGTCGGTGCGGTTCGCGTATTGCCATTCGAGCTCGAGCACGAAATCGGAGAAGCTCTCGCGCGTGTACCAGAGCAAGCCGGGCCCCCCGACGGATTCGAGGATGTCGTAAACCTGGAGGAAGCTTCCACCTCCCGACATCTGCCAGTCTGCCAGGCTCCCGGCGTATAGCGGCTTGGAACGTGCCGAAGGTGCCGGCGTCAATGCCGCAACGACCGCCGCGCTCGTCCGACGCGCGAGCGCAAGCCCCGTCAAGGAGGGGTTCGCCGAGCCGACGGTGGGGAACAAGGCAGGGCCGGCGACGTAGGCGTTCGAGATATGATGGAATTGTCCGTTGGGGGCCGTAATCGACGTGGTTGGATCGTCGCCCATCCACAGCGTGCCCGCTTCATGATGGGTGTTGCCAAGCTGGTCCTTAGTGGCAGCAAACGGATCAGGTGGCGGTGCGCTTTGCCAACCGCCGTTGTACAAGTACTCGACGTCGCCGGCGGTCTTGCCGAAGCGTTCCGCCAGCTTGACGGCCGCGGCAGCGAGCTTGCCCCATGCCGTATAGTCATTCGACGTCGGCGTGAAATTGACCCACGCACGCGCGCTCATGCCATCATTTTGAAGCGGGTCGGCCGCATTGGTGAGATTTACGAAACTCGTGGCGCTGCCGGGGCCGGCCGTCCTGTCGCCATCCATCTCTCCGAGGCCGCGGAAGACGATGGCCACCCAGTCGGGGTCCTCGTTTGACAGCAGGTTTCGCAAGAGGTCGATGTCGGGCACCATCGTCCACATCGTCGCTTCCGGATTCTGTCCCTTCTCGGCCGATGCCAGTACCTGCAAATGATAGCGCCGTTTGCTTCCGTCCGGGTTGGTGATCTCGCCACGCACGATCGCGCCGCCCTGCTCAAGGGTTGTGGCCGCGGCGAGCCCGAGCGCACTGCGCTTGACGCGCACGGTGAGATTCGTGCGCAGATGCGCCATGAAATTGGCACCCATGCTGTACGCACCACGCGCCACCGGAAACGACTCGATGGCCAGTCGCGTCGATTCGATCGTTCCCGCCGCGACCACGACCTGGCAATCGGGACTGAGATTGGACGGAGTGGAAAGCGACCGGAACTGACCATTGTAGGTGAGATCGATCCCGGTGACTCTGCCTCCGCTGTTGCGAAGCCGTATCACGTGGCACCGTGGAACGAGGAAGAAGCGCCGCCGCGAGTTATCGTTCAAGGTCCAGCGCTTGGCGATATCGTCCCGGATGCTTTCGAGCAGCAGGGGTCCGCTGCTGAACTTGTCGAACGAAAACAGCCCAGGGCCCGGGGAGCTCGCCTGCACCGCGATCGGAGCTTCCTCGACGACGTCCAATGTCACGTCAGGCATGATCGCGCTCGTGCCCGAGGCGACAGCCTGCAACTGCGCATTGAGCACCGTGTTGAGCGGACCCGATAGATAGTCAGCTTTGTCCTCTACGCCGATCTCGCGCTCCACGTCAGGATAGGTCGCCATCAGAAAAGCGCGCACGTCATTGGGCCACGTCGCGAGGTCGGCCGGCATGAGCCGGGGCGCCCAACCGCCCCAGAATAGAGAGCGTCCTCCGGGGCAGTAAGCGAGGCCGGTGAACGGCTCGTTGCTGTGCCAAGGAATGCCCCAGACACCGTTGCGCGCACCCCGATCCTGATCATTGCGGGTCACCAAGGCGGTATCCGGCGCATTCAGGCCAAGATGCGGCATGTTCTGCACATGCGTCGGGGCAAGATAGCCTCCCGCGTCGAGCAGGAGCACCCGAAGGTTCTGGTCGGCACCTTTACGATAGATCCTGTTGGCCGCATACGCGCCGAACATCCCGGCGCCGATCACCACGACGTCGAACGGCCTGCCGCCGTTGCTCACCGCTTCGTCGAATGTGCTGCACACGTATCTGCCGAGCAGATCGCGCGTGAAATCCGTGTCCTGGACGTCGACGGGAATGGAAGGATCGTGTTGAAGAAAGGTCAGCATCGGAAAGCTCCTTTCGAGGCGTTAATGCCGCAGCGGACCAGATGTTTGGTCCGGCCGTGTCACGTTCCACTGGGACGGCGGCGCCAGAGGGCATTCTCGGAGGCAAACGGAGAGTCGCTAAAACAATCGCTCTGTGGCGCGGTTCGAAAAGATAGGAGCAACCTGTGGTCGATTGTATGAGCCGGTTCACACAACTGGGCGACTTTCAGCAGCCGCAGACATCACGATCCGGTCTCAGGTCACGCACTGCCAGGGATCGCTTGTGCGCCAAGGAGGAGCATGATAGCGGTTGGTTTCGGGCCACATACAACCGCCCGACCAGCTCTCGAGCCAAGCGTTGTTTCGCTCCATTTCGGAGGTGAAACATGTCTTGCGACAGCACCATTGCCTCAACCGATACATCCCGCGCAGCCTTCAGCCCTTCTCCAAATCTTGCATGGGTCTGGAGATTGCCGCTCGCGCTCTTGAACGGAATAACGCGGCGCCGCCAATACGGCGAGCTTCTCGAACTGGATGACCGGTTGCTCGCGGACATGGGTTTATCGAGAACGATCGTTGCGGAAGCTCGAAAGTCTGCCTCCGCCGACTGGGCAACACTGGTTGATTGTTCATTTTCCATCGACCAAGCGCGCCGCACCTCGCCCTGCGAGGGCGGCGCGCCAAGCTCGCGCCGACGTTGATGAGCAGTCCAGCCGTAGTCTTGACGTCCGGTCTCAGAACTCCAGCTTGTCGCGTATGGCCTCGATCCCGGCTTTCGCGCAGGCTTCGTCCGCGTCGCCGCCGGGTGCGCCGGATACGCCGACCGCTCCGACCAGAGAGCCGCCTGTTTCGACGATCAGTCCTCCTCCTATGATGACTGCTCCGGGAAGATCGCGAATGCCCGCCTGCATCATGCCGGGCTGGCTGATTGCATTCAGCTCGGTCGTGCTGGTCTTGAACGACACGGCGGTCCACGCTTTGCCGGATGCCGTCAATGGCGTGTGGGGCCCTGCAAAGCGATCGCGCAGCATCACTTGCGTGACGCCGGAGCGATCGACGACAGCGACGGCGACCTGATATCCACGGCTACGGCAGCTGTCCAACGCGGCGCGCGCAAGATCGAGCGCCAGTTCCGGGCTAAGTGATTTGTAGGCGACAAGGGCTTCTTCCGCCCGCATTGGACCGATGGATGCGATCAGCAGAGCGGTCGCGACCGACCAACATCGAACATTCATGACAATCTCCGGCAAAGGTGACAAGCGCCTATTTGACCGCGCCATATGCCAGATCATCGAACAGCGTGACGCTGTCCGCCTTGGTCCACAGGCCAATCATGCCGGGATCCGTCATGGTCGCGTCCTCCACTTCGAATAACGGCTTTCCGTCATAGGTCACCTTGAACCGACTTCCCGCGAAATCGCAGCGCAACGCATGCCATTGCCCGGATGACACCGGCGTGCCGACACCGTAGCCGCCCTTGCGACCGACGATCTCCAGCGAGGTTCGAACGCCCCTCACCATCTTGTAGAGCACGACATTGGCCTCCAGCGCGTTGGCCCGCACAACGTAATAATTGTCGGCATCCCTCGCGCGCCAGATCACTCCCGCGGCGCGGTCCTCAGAGCCGGTAACCGCCTTGAATTTGACCTCCACGAAGCCGTCACGGATGGAGGTATCGCTCTTGATGGCCACCGGAAACGTCGCTCGTCCGGATTGCTTGAGAACGTTCGGTTTGCTCGGCGCCGTGAGGTCGGCCTCGACGGTCCATTTCGGCGCTCCCTTGCCGGTCATCGTCAAGGTCCACCCTTCGGGCGGCATTCCGGCGGGAGCGTTGTCAAAATTCACGGTCTCGGCCACGGCATTCCCTCCTACGAACAGAGCCAGCATGCAGGTCAAGGCAAGCCTCGCCCGCGCAGAGGGTCGGGACGCTGGGATTGCGGCGGTGCGGGTCATCAAGTTTCTCGACATGCGGCTCCTCCGTGGGCGTGGGGCGTGCCCCGCTCCGTCTTCGCGTCATCACTCATCCGAGAATACCAGAAGGGCCCGTTCGGGATGGAAATGAAGCCCAAGCTCTTCAGCGGCATGACGCCCTCATGGTCAACGGAAGGAAAACGGCGGGATCGACACGATCAGCGAGAGTCCCGCAAACAGCAGCAATGCCAATACAGTCTTGCGGAATGTCTCGTCCTTGATCGTGCCGAACAGTTTGAAGCCGGACCAAAGGCCCGCGACCATGAAAGGAACACCCATAGCGTACAGCATCAGTGTTTCCTTGGTGAGCGTGCCGGCTGCGGCCTGCGACAGGGAGATGACCACGAAGGCGATGAACAGCACCGGCTGAAAGACGGCTCGCTGCACATCCTTCGGCCAACCCCGCCACTGGCACGATATCGTGGAGATGACGCCGCCCAACCCCGTCAGGCCGCCAAGCATGCCGTTCGAGATGCCGATCGCGATATCGGCACCGGTCCCGATCTTCAGCGGCGCGAATACCGGCCGCGCGAGGCCGTAGATCGCATATATCAACAACAACATGCCCACGCCGAACCTTAGATGGACCGGATTGAGATAGGCGAGAATTCCGACGCCAATAGGAATGCCGATCACGGTTCCGAGCGCGAGCGGCCATGCCTTGCGCAGATCCAGGACATGTCGCAGCTTGTAAATGCCGTAGCCTTGGGTGAGCAGACCGTATCCAGCAATCAGAGTGGCGGTCTGCATTGGCGTGATGATGTGCAGCCAGACACCAGAAACCACCAGGCCCATCGCGAAGCCCGAGAAGCCGCTGACGAAACCGCCGATGAGCGCGGCAAGAGCAAAGACAGTGAAGACAAGTGTATCCATAGGGTCGTCCCTCGGAACGAGGTGGCGCGCACTTGGATGGGACCCCATCTCACGGGGAGGTCGCGGCATCCCCGAAATCGCCAGCCGTTATTCAGATGCCTGTCCGGCCTACCTCCCGTCGCCGCGATATGCCGGCTGCAAAATGCCATCGAGCGGGCCGCCGATGCCCGTCGGCGTCAGCTCAATCCGTTCGCCGCTCAGCGTAACCCGATAGCAGCCATCATCGGTCTCTCCGAGATCGAGGCATAATTCGTCCTTATCGACATGCCATTTGCCGATCTTCTTCACGCCCATCGCATAGCTTCGAAGCGTGCCATCCGGGTCATAGACGAGACGGTAATGGACTTCGTCAGTGAGTTGCTTGCCGGTGAAGCTCGCACGTATCTCTGCGCCGGTAAGGGCACGCAGACCTTTGGCTGTGGCAAGACCAGCATGGATGGCGATCAGGCTCCCGGCGCCGGCAGCAAGTGCCGAGATGAAACAACTCGCTCGCAAGCTTCCGAGCTCCATGGGCCTCACTTCCTGCAGGACTTGCGACATATCTGATACTCGGTCTTGCAGGCTGGCCCTGCATAATTCTTCATGCAGGCTTTTTGCTGTTCGGCGCATACCCTGCAGGATGTTTGAGCCTGCGCCGTCGCGCTCGCAGCGAACAGACCAATCAGCACGCATAAACCCAGTGCCGCGCTTCGCATTCGATTTTCCTTTCGTGAGTAGCACTTTGTCCGGCGCCGGAGCTTTCATCGATCTTGATTGATGTTGGTCGTGCCCTCCAAAGCAGCCTGCTTGCCGGGCCGGACCTGCAATCGTTTCATCGGTTCGGTTGGTGAGCCAAGACTTTAGCCTCGAACGTCTTTTCATCCCCGATGGCGCGCATCCTGATATTTTCGCCCGACATCCAGACCTGGTTGCAGACAAGCGACGTGATGCTCGGTTGCGTCATGCAGAGCCTCTCATCGCGAATTTTCCAACTACCGGTCCAGGAATCTCCGGACTCTGAACCTATGATCGAGCCGTCTGGCCGTAGATAGAGCGACCAATGCGCTCCATCGGTGATGTCTTTGCCCACCATACGTGCACGGATCTGTTTGCCGTCCAGCGGCTGAAACCGATCTCCTGCGCGTGCCTCGATCGTAAGGACCAGCAGCGCCGCGCAACCGATCAGACGCAATGCGTCGTGTGAAGCGCGCCTCATTCCTGCATCCCTTCGTAAGCCCGCTGCACGACGCTCCAATTGACCGCCGTCATGAAAACGTCCACATAGCTGCCGGCCTTGGCGCCATAATCGATGTGATAGGAGTGCTCGTACATATCGAGCGCCAGAATCGGCGTTGCACCGGCGAGGGTGTGACAGTGATCCGACGCCCACTGATTGACGAGCTTGCGGTCGCGCGGCGACCACGTCAGCAAGACCCAGCCGGAGCCACCGCCGAGCGCCTTGCCCATCGCCATGAATTCCGACCGCCACCGCTCGTACGAACCGAAGTCGCGTGCCAAGGCCTCCTTCAGACTTGCTCCCGGATCGCTCTCGTCCCCCAGACCATCAAAGAACACTTCGTGGAGGATCATCGAGTTCGTTGCGATGAGCTGCTCGCGCTTCAAGCCGTTGATTAAGAAGCCGGGCGCGGTGACAAAGTCGATCTCGGCGAGCTTTTCTGCGATCAGATTCAGCCGTTTGACTGCACCGCCATAGTTGTTCTCGTAGTGGCTGATAATCATCCGCTCCGACATGCCGCGGATGCGACTCGGGTCGCACGACAGCGGTTTCATGACGTGCGTCATGGCAGTTCTCCATTGAGATCAAAGAGAAGTTTCACATTCGGTCGTACGCCGTGCCTGGCTCGGCGGAGGCCGTCGGCACGGCGATCCCGCAGCCGACAACGAGACATCGACGCGCGAAGCACGGATAGAACGTCTTGGGGCTGGGGGCGGCAAACGGCAGACATGCAGCGTCCTTATCGGAACCGGACGCGATTCTTGGGCATGTCGCCTCACGGGGAGATCGCTTCCCCGTACGTACAACTATTGCGCAGTTGGCGGATTTGTCAAATGGATGCGCAGGACTCTCCGGGGTCGGCTGTCGGCTCACCGCGGCTCACGAGCGTCAGGATGAGCTCGCCAGTCTCGACCGACGGTCTGATGCTCCTGTCCGGATGGCTCAGCTCGATCCGCGCGGCCGCCTTCACCGCCACCTTGCGCTTTCCAATCACGCCCAATCTGAACGTCTTCGGCATCCTTTCTGCTCTGCTCGCGGGCCTGCTCGGCCTGGCGCGGCGTTTGATCCGGCTGTACTGGAGCAGCGGCCGGGTCCGACTGGGCCGGGGCCTTCTCCGCTTCGGCGGCGAGCGCGGGGGCGACAGTGCAGGACAGCAGAACTGCCGTTATCGTCGCAAGAACACGCATAATCTCCTCCATAGTTCGATAGACGGTAACACCCGGCCCGCGCATGAGTTCAGAAAGCATCCCAGCCCGTGGCGCTGCACTGCAAGACAGCGGCACGAACAAGGAGAATGCCTGCTCTGTCGATACGTTGGAGCGCCGCTTTGGATGACGAGGATCCGGTCAAGGACGCGTCCGGATCGACGCATCATCGTGCGCAGCTCCCTCCCAGACGTCAGCTTTTCGTGCTGGCGGTCTTGTCGAGCGCGGCACGCAGGCCGCCCGCGAGCTTGATCGCGTCGTCATTGGCCCAGAAGTGCATGAAGAAGAGCCTTGGCTGCTCATCCAGCATGTGACTGTGCAGCGCCGTCACCTCGATGCCGTGCGTGCGCAGCGCCACGATGACCGGATTGACCTCGTCGCTGGTCAGCACGAAATCGCCGGTGATGGCGGCCTTGCCTGCCCCCGTCGGCTGGAAATTGATGGCGATCGCGACGCCCATCGCGCCGACCGGCGTCAGCGGCATGCCGTCTTCGGTGACCGGGTCCCGCCGCTTGACGTTGAACTGGTAGACGCCGCCGTTGGCCTGCCCTTTGACGCCGATGATCTGATCCAGCCTGGCCGTATCGAGGTCGATCGCCGGTGCCGGGTTCGATGGCGCCGCGACCGTCAGCGGGGTCTTGCTTTCGGCGAGCGCATCATGGATCGCCGAGGCCAGCTTGACGGGGTCGCCGTGCCCGGCGATGTGCATGTAGAACGTGGCCGGACTGGCGCGCAGCAGATGATTGTGCACGGCGGTGATCGCAAGACCGCTCGCGATCATCTTGGCCATGACGGGATTGATCTCGGTCTCGAGGAGCACGAGGTCTCCCATGATCATGGCGCCGCCATGCGCAGGCTTGAACGCGATCCAGCCGCCGAGCGCCAGCGACGGCTTGATCGTCACCCCGTCCAAGGTCACGGAGAGATCGGTGCGGGGAAAGCCGTAGCGGCGGACGTCGTCCGAGACGGCGGGCTTGCGCCCCAAATTCTCGTCAACCTTCTGCCAGTCAGCATCTTGGGCATATGCCGGGATGAAGGGGCCAACGCGAAATGCAACGAGGCAGGCGCCAATGACCGCCACGGACCAGATGATTCTTTTCATCGTTCTACTCCTCCGACTTAGTTTCGCTCCTTGACCTGGCCGCTGCTGTCGACGACGAGCGTCACCGCCTTGCCGTTCTTTAGCGCCTTGGCAGTGATGCCCTCGGCGGTCGACTTGATGTCGCTGACCTGGGTGTAACCGGCCGCCTGGATCCTCGCGACGAGTTCCTCCTGTGTCAGGGCTTGGGCACTCGACAGCCCGCCCGCGATCGCAAGCAATAGAGCGGTGCGGAAGGTTGTTCCTGGTCGCATGATCGTTCTCCTGGTTATGCCCTGCCCCAGGCGAAGTCCGTCTCGCGATCCTGCCCCTACATCCCGGCTCGGTGCTCAAAAGGGCGCAACGCCGCGCGCGCAAGCGATGCGGTCGGCGCGGGCGCTGTACCGAGGCCGGGATAATCTGTCGGATGTATCGGGGGTGAATGATGGCATGCTGCGCCCTTGGTGATCAGGACGCGATGCTTGGGCGTGTCGCCTCACGGGGAGATCGCACGTCCCCGGTCCAGAGATAAAACCCCGAGGCCCGGAAGCTGTCAACCGGCATGTGCCGGAGCGAGCCTACCGACCGCGAGCGAGCATCACCAAGAGTTCACGATTGGAACGGAACGCGCCGACCGCCGCCTTGAAACTCGCAAACGGTCCGATTATTGTTCCGCAAGTGGGGACAAAGCAGACTCCCCGTGAGGCCTCGGTCCAAGCTCTGCGCAGCACGCCATTCGTGGAGCTTGCGCATGAATACCGAACGACAGCCCTCTTCCCGACCTTCCGTGGCCATTCTTTCGCGAGGCGACGCTGCGGCGCGCCAGGATGCGAACCCGCGGAACAGCCGCTTCGTGCACGTCTTCGAAGCCCTCGCCGCTCTGGGCATCGAGGCGTGGCCGGCGATCTACGATGAAAGTTTCACCGAGGAGGTGCGGCATCAACTGCTCGCGGCGGACGGCGTGCTGGTCTGGGTTAACCCAATTCAGGACGGTCGAGATCGCGCCGATCTCGACGCGCTGCTACGGGACGTCGCCGCACGGGGCGTGTGGGTCAGCGCTCATCCGGACGTCATTCTCAAGATGGGCACCAAGGAGGTCCTCTATCGTACCCGCTCGATGGGGTGGGGATGCGACACGGCTTTATATCAAACCGCCGCGGCCATGCGCGCCGAGTTGCCGACACGTCTCGCCACCGGTCCGCGGGTAATCAAGCGCAACCGGGGCAACGGGGGTCAAGGCGTCTGGAAAGTCGAGAGGCTGCCGGCTTCCCCGATGATAAAGGTGCTCGACGCGACCAGGGATGGGTCCGAGGAACTGACGCTGGATGATTTTGTCCGCCGTTGCGCGGAGTATTTCGAAAACGGCAGCGTGGTCGATCAGCCGTTCCAGCCTCGCTTGAGCGAAGGTGTGGTGCGCTGCTATATGGCAGGTGATCGCTGCGCCGGCTTCGGTCATCACAAAGTCAAGGCCTTGGTTGACTCGCCGGTCGCACGTTCCGAGGCCGGACCACGGCTCTACACGTCGAACGCGGACCCGCGCTTCCAGCGGCTGCGTCGCTTAATGGAAGAGGAGTGGACGCCGCAGCTGACCTCGTTGCTAGATATCGCGCGAGGTGACCTACCAATGATCTGGGACGCCGACTTCATGCTTGGTCCGGTCCTTCCCGACGGCACCGACAGCTATGTACTCGGCGAGATCAATGTCAGCTCGGTGCATCCTTACCCGAACGAGGCGCCTGCGGAAATCGCCGCGCGAGTTGCCGATCGGCTGCAGCGCAAGCACTGACACATGCTGACGGTCCGCGCACTCAAACGTCTGCACATCTTTGTCTCATTCGACTTGCAGGACGGCGAATGCGTCGCCCTGCAGGGCCCTTCTCTCTTTCGACGGCCGGCTCGTCAGCGAGGGCCGGTGCCAAGGGCTGTCAATCCGGGGAGTCTTCTCAAAATCGCCGGCGCGGGGCACGAAGAGTTCACCGGCCGTGGCCTCGGTTTCCGTGACGCCGAGCCTGGGAACATGCTTCGTCGATAGCTCTCAACCGATCGCCTGCGAGCCGACGAAGCGCATGAATGGCCTTTGTCCATCAGCACCGAACAGCACGACGGCGTAGGGCTGCGGCTTGCCGCCTTCCATCCCGGGCGATCCGATCGGCATGCCCGGCACGGCGAGCCCCTTCGCAATGGGACGCTCCGAGAGAAGCCGCCGCACGGCCGCAGCCGGCACGTGCCCCTCGACGAGATAACCTGCGACCTCCGCGGTGTGACACGCGGCCAAGTCCGGGGGAATGCCGAGACGGCTCCGAACCGCGTCGAGATCGGCAGCCTCCTCCACCCGTACGGTAAATCCTGCGTCTCGGAGATGCTGCACCCAGCCGGCGCAGCAGCCGCAGTTCGGATCCTTATGCACCGTGATGGTGGCTTGTTCGGCCTGCGCCGCGCCGGCAGGCCCGGCAACGACCGCCGCGGCCATAAGCCATACAAGCGACCGGCGCGTCATCAAATGCGCGCGTTTCTTCATCTTCGAATCTCCTTGCCACAGGTGTCAACGAGGACTCGCCTGGCCCTCGTACATGAAGGTCATGGGCTTCAGCCCATTCATGTATCCGGTGCGCATCTCCTCGATGCGAAAGCCGTTCCGGTTCAGGATGTCTGCAATGTCCCGATTGAGATGACAGCCGCCCGAGATGCACATCCACGCGGGGGTCAGGCGATCTTGCCACCAGCGCACGCGCGGTTCGGGCGCGCGGCCGTGCTCGACGAAGACGAGCTTCCCTCCCGGTTTCAACACACGGCGCGCCTCTGTCATCGCGCGATCGACGTCCGGAATGCTGCACATGGTCCAGGTCGTCACCACCGTATCGATGCTGCAGTCCCCGATCGGTATGGCCTCGGCCGAAGCTTCGACAAACTCGACCGGAGTTTCCGGATGTGGAGCGTGTCGCGCCATCTCGATAAGCTTCGCGCCGGGTTCAAGCCCCACGACTTGCTTCACGGTCGTCCCGTAGAACGGCAGGTTGCGGCCGGACCCGATGCCGATCTCGAGCACCCGGCCGTGTGCGGCACGGGCCGCGCGCTCCCGGTAGGGCGCAAGTTCCTTGTTCCGCATCGCAAGGTCGCAAAGCCGCGGGAGAATGACATCGTTGTAGAAGCCCATGCGCGTCTCCTAGCATCGCCGTTCAATAGTCTTGCTGATCTCTTCAGGTGCGGCAAAGATCACGTCCGCACGGTCGCCCATCATGCCGGCGGGTACCAGGGCGGGCGCGCCGCTTTGTGGACCATCTTTGCCCGAATCCGTCTTCAGGCGCAGATTGCGCTCCCAGAAGGCGCGCGTCTTGCCGTCGGCGGTGATGACACGATAGGTGTCGTGACAATAGGTGATCGCTTCTACCTGCATACTCTCCTCCAGGCTTTTCAAATCGGGATCGCGTCCGCCGCCCCCCATCATTCCGCCCGTCATCCCTCCCATTCGACCTTCGACAGCGGACTGCGGCTGCGCGCCCGGTTTGGTGGCCTGCTTCAGGAACGCAATTAAATCGGCGCGGGCGCGATCATCCTTGATACCGTTGAATGGCATTTCGTTGCCCGGCACCATGCGCTCCGGGTTCATGAGCCAGGCATCAAGCGAGCGTTCGTTCCAAATGATTCCAGACGATTTGAGCGCATCGGAATAGCGTTCGAAGCTTTCCAAGCTGCCGGCCTTTCGATCCCATAGTTGTGCGAGGCTCGGGCCGGTCATGTTCCGGTCCGGCTCTAGCGAGTGACACGGCATGCAACCTCGGAAATCTCGCTGGCCGCGAGTCACGGCATCCTGCTGCGCAAGAACGGGCGAGGAAGCCAGGATCACAGCCAGTCCGGTAAGATAGAAGCGATGCATCTTCAATCTCCCTTGAAGAGATATTTGATCAGCGCCGCCGCCGTCAATACGAGAACGATGACGATCAGTGCGGTGATCAATCCCATCGTCCCGAACGTTCCCGACATCATGTCGTGCATCATGGCTCACCTCATTCGGCAGGCTCCAGCACCCGCGATCTCGTACTGATCGGCTCTGGCACTTTGATCGATGGTCCCTTGTCTTCGTCCTTGGGAGGCAAGCGGAAGCCTTTGACCAGCCCGAAGATCGCCGGAATTACGATCAGCGTCAGCAGCGTCGACGAGATCATCCCGCCGATCATCGGCAGTGCGATGCGCTGCATGATCTCCGAGCCCGCACCGGTACTCCACATGATCGGCAGCAGGCCCGTCATGATGGCGACCACTGTCATCATCTTCGGGCGGACGCGCTCGACGGCCCCCTCCATGATGGCATCGTGCAGATCCTGGCGCGTGAGAACCCGATGGGCCGCGCTTCGCTTGGCCTTGATCTCTGCAAGAGCTTGCTCAAGATAGATCAGCATCACGACGCCGGTCTCGGCGGCGACGCCCGCGAGCGCGATGAAGCCGACCGCGACGGCGACGGACAGGTTGAAGCCGAACCACCACATCATCCAGATGCCGCCGACCAGCGCGAACGGCAACGACAGCATCACGATCAACGTCTCGGTCAGCGCCTTGAAGTTCAGGTACAGCAGCAGGAAGATGATCGTGAGCGTCACGGGCACGACGATCTTCAGGCGGGCGGCAGCCCGCTGGAGATATTCGTACTGGCCGCTCCAGACGACGTAGGTGCCGGCGGGAAACTGGATGCTCTCCGTCACGGCGCGCTGCGCGTCCGCGACGTAGCTGCCGATGTCGCGATCGCGGATGTCGACATAGATGTAGGTCGCGAGCTGACCGTTCTCCGTCCGAATCGACGTCGGTCCGCGCGCCGGCTCGACCTTCGCGACCTCGCCGAGCGGCACGGCGCCGCCCGCCGGCATCGGCACCAGGATGTCGCTGGCGATCGCCTTGGGATTGTCGCGCAGGTCGCGCGGATAGCGCATGTTCACCGTGAAGCGCTGGCGTCCCTCCACGGTCGTCGTCACCGTCTGGCCGCCGAGCGCTGCCGCGATGGTGTCCTGAACGTCCTGGATCAAAATGCCGTAGCGGGCGAGCGCCTCACGGTCCGGGACGATCTCGAGATAATAGCCGCCGATGCCGCGCTCGGCGTAAGCCGACGACGTGCCCGGGACGGTCTTGATCACCCGTTCGACCTGCCGCGCCAGCCGGTCGATCTCGACGAGATCGGTACCCATGACCTTGACGCCGACAGGCGTGCGGATGCCGGTCGACAGCATGTCGATGCGTGCCTTGATCGGCATGGTCCAGGCGTTGGAGACGCCGGGAAATTGCAGCGCCTTGTCCATCTCCGCGATCAGGCTGTCGACGGTGAGGCCGGGGCGCCAGGATTCCTTCGGCTTCAGGTTGACCACCGTCTCGAACATTTCGGTCGGCGCCGGGTCGGTCGCGGTCGCGGCCCGTCCCGCCTTGCCGTAGACGGAGGCGACCTCGGGGAACGACTTGATGATGCGATCCTGAATCTGCATCAGTTCGGCCGCCTTGGTGACGGAGATGCCGGGCAGCGTGGTCGGCATGTAGAGCAGCGTCCCCTCGTTCAGCGTCGGCATGAACTCGGTGCCGAGCTGGCGGGCCGGCCATGTCGTGACGGCGAGAATGGCGAGGGAGGCCAGGATCACCAACGTCTTGGCGCGGAGCACGCCCTTGATCACCGGACGGTAGACCCAGATCAGGAAGCGGTTGATGACATTCCTGCTCTCCGGCACGATCCGGCCACGGACGAAGATCACCATCAGCGCCGGCACCAAAGTGACGGACAAGAGAGCCGCAGCCGCCATTGAGAACGTCTTGGTGAAGGCAAGCGGGCTGAACAGCCGCCCCTCCTGCGATTCCAGCGTGAAGATCGGCATGAACGACACGGTGATGATCAGCAGGCTGAAGAACAGCGCAGGCCCGACCTCGGACGCGGCATCGATCAGGATCTGAACGCGGGACTGATCGGGCTTGGCGCGTTCGAGATGCTTGTGGGCGTTCTCGATCATGACGATCGCGGCATCCACCATGGCGCCGATCGCAATCGCGATTCCGCCGAGGCTCATGATGTTCGAGCCGAGGCCGAGCAGCTTCATGGCGCCGAACGCCATCAGCACGCCGACCGGTAGCATCAGGATCGCGACCAGCGCGCTGCGGACATGGAGCAGGAACACGATGCAGACCAGCGCGACGACGATGCTCTCCTCGAACAGCGTGTGCTTGAGCGTGTCGATGGCCGCGTAGATCAGGCTGGAGCGGTCGTAGACCGGGACGATCTCGACCGACTTCGGCAGGCTGCTCGCGATCTCCTTGAAGCGCTTTTTGACGTTCTCGATGACGTCGAGAGCGTTGACGCCGAAGCGCTGCAGCACGATGCCGCTTGCGACCTCGCCTTCACCGTTCAGCTCGGTGATGCCTCTGCGTTCGTCCGGTCCGAGCTCGACATGAGCGACGTCGCGGAGCAACACCGGTGTGCCGCCGGAGGTCTTCAGCACGATGTTGCCGAGATCGTTGATGCTCTTGAGGTAGCCCTTGCCGCGGATAACGTATTCGAACTCGGCGAGCTCGACAGTGCGGCCGCCGACATCGGCGTTGCTGGCGCGGATGGCTTCACGGATCTTCTGCATGCTGATGCCGCGATCGCGCATCCGCTGCGGATCGAGCACCACGTTGTACTGCTTGACGAAGCCGCCGATGCTGGCGACCTCGGCGACGCCTTCGGCCTTGGCCAGCGCGAACTTCAGATTCCAGTCCTGGATCGTCCTGACGTCGGCGAGGTTCAGTTCTTTCGACATCACCGCGTACTGATAGACCCAGCCGACGCCGGTCGCATCGGGGCCGATGGTCGGGGAGACGCCGGCGGGAAGCCGCGACGCAGCGCCGTTCAAAAATTCCAGGACGCGCGAGCGCGCCCAGTAGATGTCGGTGCCGTCCTCGAAGATCACGTAGACGAAGGACACACCGAAGAACGAGAAGCCGCGCACGACCTTCGATTTCGGCACGGTCAGCATCGCCGTGGTCAAGGGGTAGGTGACCTGGTCCTCGATCACCTGCGGCGCCTGGCCGGGATATTCGGTGTAGACGATGACCTGCGTGTCCGAGAGGTCCGGGATCGCATCCAGCGGCAGATGGATCAGCGCATAGAGACCGGCGGCGGCCGCAAAGCCGGTGCCGAACAGCACCAGCAGCAGGTTGCGCGCCGACCAGGCGATGATGCGGGCGATCATTTGTGCTCTCCCGGCGCATGGCCAGGTTCGGAAGCCTGAGGCGCCGCGTCGGCGAAGCCTTTGAGCGCGGCCTTCAGATTGCTTTCCGCATCGATCAGGAAGTTGGCGGATGTGACCACCGCTTCGCCCTCCGCAAGTCCGTCCCGCACCTCGATGTAGCCGCCGCCGCGCCGGCCGAGCTTCACCTCGCGCGGCTCGAAGCGCCCCTCGCCCCTGTCGACGAGGACGGCCTGGCGCGTGCCGGTGTCGAGCACCGAGCTGTCCTGGATCGCCAGGACGGGCGCGCTATCAGCCGTGTCGATATCGGCATCGACGTACATGTCCGGCAGCAGCACCGCATCGGGATTGGCGAGCTCGATCCGGACGCGAACCGTCCGGGTGTCGCGGTTCACCTGCGGATAGACGATTGCGATTTTGCCGCTGAAGATGCGGCCGGGAAAGCTCCGCGCGCGCACCGCCACGCCCTGTCCCACCGCGATATTGCCGAGATCGCGCTCGGCGACGTCGACCAGCGCCCAGACCAGCGAGATGTCCGCGATCTTGAACAGCACGTCGCCCGGATTTGCGCGCATGCCTTCGATCGCGCTGCGCTCGAGCACGATGCCGTCGCGCGGCGCCGACCAATGGATGGTGACGGGCGCGACCCGCGTCTTCTCCATCTCGGCGATGACCTGCTCGGGGACGTCGAGATTGACCAGCCGTTGCCGCGAGCCGCGGCCGTAGATCTCGATCCCGCCCGTGGTCTTAGAAGTGATTGTCGAGAGATATTCAGCGGCGGCGGACGCGACCGCCGAACTGTAAATCTCCATCAACGGCTGGCCCGCCTTCACGCGCGTGCCGGTGGTGACGTCGGCGACCTTCTGCACGAAACTTTCGGCGCGCATTGCGATCACCGAGACGCGCCGCTCGTCGAGCTGGATCGTGCCGGGCGCCTTGACCGCGACGCGGATGGCGCGACGCCGGGCCGGCTCGGATCTCACGCCGGTGCGCTGGATCTTGCCCGGCGAAAGCTTCACCGTGCCGTCGTCGACCTCGTCGCCCTCGTAGACGGGGATATAGTTCATCCCCATCGGATCCTTCTTCGGCACCGGCGAGGTGTCGGGCAGGCCCATGGGATTACGGTAGTAGAGGATCTTTCGCGATGATTCCGCCTGCGCCGGCTTCGGTGCCGCCGCGGCGGGCTGATCGTCATAGACCGGCAGATAGTCGCGCCCGCGGTCGTCCTTCCTCGGAGCGGCGGACCACAGAGGCGCGCCGCCGGGATCGCGGTAATAGAGCGGAGCCCGGTTCGCCTCTGCCGCAGCCGGGGTCACCTCGGCGTGAACGGACCAGCGCCCGTCGTTCGAGGACCAGTGCCCGCCCAAGGCGAGGCCACCGCCGAGTGTGAGAATCGTCAGGAGACGCAGCGTCTTCATGGTGTGTCTTCGCGCGCCCGGCGCGCGTCCATCTGAATGAGAAAGAGAAGTCCGGACGCCGCGAGCGGCGTCCGCGCGCTCACTTGGTCGCCGTGACGACCACCTTGCCGGTGACGGTCTCAGCCTCGCCCTGCACCTTGGCCGACAGCGTGACCTGGTAACGCCCGGCCATCGGCAGGTCCGTCCTGAAGGCGTAGACGCCCGGCTCCTTCGACGGCAGCGGCGCCACGGCCGATTCCATCTCGGCCATCCCGTCGGGGGCCATGTCGACGCGGGTCTTGAAGATGACGGCGTCCGCCACCGGCTTGCCGGTCTGCTTGTTGGTCAGGCGAACCGAGAGCGTGACGTCGTCGCCCTTCTTCATCTGCGCATTGACGGGCTCGAAGACGTATTCGCCGGCGCCCGCCATTGCGGCGGAAGCGGCAAGCGAAAGGGTGGCGGCGAGCGCCGCTGTGCTGAATCTGGAAAGCATTGTCCTGTCCTCATGATCTGATCTTCCGCCGTGGCGCAGAAAAGCGCGCACGTCAGTCGTCGTCGCAAGCAGGCGTGCCGCTCGCGTCTTAAGGCTTGACGAGATCAGATTCGAGGAGGTCGGAAGGGAGGACTGCCGCCGAGGACGGAGACGACCTGATCCTCAGGGATGGCGATCTTGCTCGCCGCTAAGGTGAAATGCGCGAACGCGACGGGCCTGATGTCATCGAGCGCAACGAGCCCGCCGACGCAGCAGAAGCCCATCCCACATTTATAATCGCCTGTGTTGGAGGCCGGTCCCTTCATGTCGGGGCAGCATTCGTCCATCGACATCTCGGCGTTGCCGCCCATCTGCATGCTCGCCTGCATGTCGTCCGGCGACATGGCGAGGTGAGAGGCGGAGACGCCAACCGGCAGCATCGCCAGAGATATGGCGATTGCGAATGCCAGGATGGTACGGACGAACCGCATCAAGATCAGCTTAACCTTTCGGCTGGAACACAGCTTCACTAGCATATTCGGACGCCGAAAACAGTCATTGATCCCGGTCAAGCATTCGTGAGCGAAACGCCCTCCCGCGACGCGGCCCCCTCAACTTCCGGGGCCGCCGACCAGCCTGCACTAGAACTTCAGCGTCGTTCGCAATCCAAACACGGACGCGCTTGGTAATGGCCTTCCCGGCCGTGGTCCGGCCGGAGCCGTCGCGCCGCCGCCGGGATGGACGATGTATTGGAAGTTCGGCTGAACGGTCCAGCCGTCCTTGACCTGATATTGATAGACCGCCGTGAACAGCCCCTCGAAGCTCCGCAGCGGCCAGCGGGGGTCCACGTACTTGCCGTAGTCGGCGTCCAGCGCCTGGGCGCGTTTCGAGACATGCGCATAGCCGGCGGCGATGCCGAACTTGTCGTCCGGACGGGCATTGCTGAGTCCGATGAGCTCGATGCCGCCATCCACGTAGAGGTCCACCAGGTTGCGGTCGGCCGGCGCGCCCGACACCCGCGCGAAAATGCCGATGCCGCGGTCGTCGCTGTTCGGCACCCGGTAGATCTGCTGCTCGAGGACCGCCCAGGCTCCGATATCGCCCGAAAGCAGCAGCGGCTCGCCGCTGCTCGCCGGCGCGGCGAGCGAAGCGCCGTTGGAGGCGAAGCGCAGATCCTCGAACGATCCGAAATGGCGCCAGCCGCCGATCTTGATCTGGCCAGCCAGATTCGGATCGCCCTTCTTGTTGTTCCAGGCATATTGGATCTGGCCCAGCAGAAGCGGCGGATCGTTGACGCGGAAATTCACGCCGTAGCGGTTGCGCTCTTGCGGATCACCCGGGCCCGGACCGGCTTGATCGCCGTCGAAAATCGCGCCGAGAACGGAC
Organism: Bradyrhizobium nanningense; assembly: GCF_004114535.1. Classification (GTDB taxonomy): domain Bacteria; phylum Pseudomonadota; class Alphaproteobacteria; order Rhizobiales; family Xanthobacteraceae; genus Bradyrhizobium; species Bradyrhizobium nanningense. The sequence goes on along the minus strand of NZ_LBJC01000013.1, from coordinate 19,769 downwards.
AATTGGTCCGTGAAGTTGACAAGCAGGCGCGCGCCCACCGCCGCCAGAGGCGGCGATGGCCCACCGCTCGGCAACGCCAGCGAGGTGATCGCCGGCCAGCCCATCGATGCGTTGGTGAACACATCGGTATATTTGGTATTGAAGAATTCGCTGTCGGCCGCGAGCTGCCCGAACTTGAGCGAGACTTTCTTGTCGCCCCACTGCTTCTCGAAATAGGCTTCGTAAAGCCGGGTCGCGGGCAACGCTTCGATACCGCTGACGACGAAGAAATTCTGCAGATTCGATCGCGACAGCCCGTCGCCATGGATCTGAAACATATTGGCGTGAAAGGTCAGCTTGTCGAGGCCGACCAGTTTTTCGAAGTCCAGATCGACGGCAAGGTTGAGCCGGCCCTCGTAGACCGCGCCCGTCTTCAGGCCGCCGGTGGGATTTCCGAGCACCTCGCCGATATAGGTCGCGGCAAACTTCACGCCGTTCTTTTGCCAGGGGTTCGGCAGCAGCCCGAGCGTCTTCTCCTCGACCGTGCTTTCTCCCGTATCGGGATCGGCAGGCTTGTCCTCGTCCGTTTTCTTGTCTTCCTGAGCCGCAGACCGGGCAGCCGCGATCAGACAGACCCCGACGACCAGCACCCGCGCGATATGGCTGATTGCTCTGGCGGCCACGCTCTCCTCCCGGGCGGTCAATGACGCACGCCGCAGTCCGACATTCAAGCCGGTCGTCGAGCGATTAGCGCGGCGCTCCCGATCGATTCCCTAGGAATTGCACTACCGCATGCAAGGAGGTCGTTATGTCCACTTTTGCACATTCGAAGTCATCATCGCGCGCCCCGGTCGAGCGCTCAGATCTTCGGGATCTTCGCCCGCTCCACCACGCCGGTCCATTTGGCGATTTCGCTCTCGATCAGCTTCTTCATCTCCTCCGGCGAGCTGCCGCGGACCTCGCCGCCGACGGCGGTCTCCAGCCGCTGCCTGAGCTCGGGGTCTCGGAGCGCGTCCAGCGTCGCCGCGTTGAGTGCAGCGATAATGGCGGGCGGCGTTCCCTTGGGCGCCAGCAGGCCTGCCCAGGTGCGCACGTCATAGCCCTTGATGCCGGCTTCCTGAACCGTCGGGACATCGGGGAGCAACGCGGTGCGCGTCGGCGAGGTTACTGCCAAGCCGCGGATCGCGCCGCTCTGGATTTGCGGGGCGAGCAAAACGGGCGTGCCGACGATGACAGGAACGTCTCCCCCGAGCAGTGCGGTGACGGATTGCGAATCGCCGCGATACGGCACGTGCACCATCTCGACGCCGGCGGTCGCGTTCAACAGCTCTCCCGCCAGATGATGCGTGCTGCCGAAGCCGACCGATCCGAAGCTGAGCGCGCCCGGCTTCTCCTTCGCGATAGTGATGAGATCGCCGAGCGATTTTGCGGAATGATCGTTGCGCACGGCGATGACGAGCGCGTAATAGACCAGCGTCGAGATCATCTCAAAACTCTCGGCGGGCTGGTAGGCGAGGCTCTTGTAGGTCGCCGCGGAAATCGCATGCGCCCCGGTGACGAGCCCGAGCGTGTAACCGTCGGGCGCCGCTTTCGCGATCGCGTCCGCCGCAATGTTGCCACCCGCGCCAGGCTTCGCCTCGACGATGATGGGCTGCCCGAGCTTCTTCGCGAGACCGTCGGCGATGATGCGCGACAGCGTGTCGGCCGCACCGCCGGCGGCAAATCCGTGCAGCAGGCGGATCGGGCGCGAGGGATAGGTGTCCGCCAGCGCCGAGATGGTTGCGAGACAAATGCCCAGCAGAAAAATGGACGCAGCAAGCCGCTTCATCCGACGCATGGATGCCTCTCCCTTTGATTATTCTATCGTTGACCGCAGCGCGTGCGGCGTCTTCAAGTTGCGATCGCGCTAACGCGCGAACTCCGTACATTCCGGCGAAGGCGGCATGCCCCAGACATCGCGCGGCAAGCCGACCCAGACCTTTGGCCGCTGCGGACGATCGCGGTGCCAGGGGCGCGGATCGAAATAGCCCAGCGCCTCGTCGGTCATGCGGTCGAGGTCGCAGAACAGCTCGACCAGATGCCCGTCGGGATTGCGGTGATAGATCGCGGTGTTGTGACCGGGGCCGTGACGAACCGGTCCCCACAGCACGGACAGCCTGTGCCGCGCGAGATGGTCGCACGCGCGATGCATGTGGTCAGGCCCCCGCAGCTCGAAGGCGAAGTGATGAAGACTACGCGCGGGCGCACGAGCGAAGTTCAGCGTGTGATGCTCGAAGCCGCTGCGCATGAAGACGAAGCGGTCCTCGATCCAGTCGGAGACCCGCAGTCCCATCACATTCGCATAAAACTCCGAAGCGGCTTTCGGATCGGGCGTGCGCAGCGCGACATGGCCGAGCTTGACGACGGCGAGCCCTCCGATCCGCTCCTGCGCAGGCGTCGGCGTCCAGCCTTGGATCAGTTCGAAGCGCGTCCCCTCGGGGTCACTGAAGGACAGCAGCCCGGACACGCCAGGCAGGGAATCGCTGTGGAGCTCGGGCCGCAAGTCGGCCTGCTTCAGCGCGGCGCCCAGCGCCTCCAGCTGGACATCGGGAGAGATCTCGAAGGCGATGCTCTTCAGCGCGGGATCACCGGGCTCGATCACCAGCGAGAGCTGCTCGGAATCGCTGGCGAGGAACAGGCGGCCTCCGTCGCGGGCAACGAGGCCAAGGCCGATCACCGCGCGATAATAGTCGAGCAGCCGCTCCGGATCGGGCGAGGTGAAGGTGGCGTGCCGCAGCCGGGTGAAGCGTGCAATGGGTGCTTGTGTCATCGTCCACCCCTCATGGTATCATGACGATCTTGCCGAGCGCGGAGCCCTGCTCCAGCAGCGTATGCGCTTTCCTGACCTCGTCGAGCCTCAAGACCGCCGAGATCGCCGGCTTGATCGCATTGCGGCTCAGCGCCTCGATCACGCTGCGCATCAGGGCGCGGCGGCCGTCGCGATCGTGGTCGTAGACGTGGAAGGAGAAACAACGCACGGCCGGACAGATGTCGAGATGGTTGCGCATCGCCGCCATTAGATTCTCTTCCGGCAATCCGGCAAAGGCGTTGTACGACAGCAGCGTGCCCCATTTGCCGAGCGCGCCGAGATAGGCGGTGAACTCGGGCCCGCAGACATGGTCGAGCACGAGGCCGACGCCCTCGCCCTTCGTCAGTTCGCGCGTTCGTGCCACCACGTCCTCGCTGCGGTAGAAGATGATGTGATCGGCGCCGTTCGCCCTGGCGAACGCGGCCTTCTCCTCGGTCGAGACCGTGCCGATCACGGTCATCCCGGCGAGCTTTGCCAGCTGCACCAGTGCGGTGCCGACGCCGCCGGCAGCGCCGATCACCAGCACGCATGCGGGCGCACGCGCATGGCGGCACTCATGCAGCAGCGCATAGGCGACCTGGTAGTTCGACAGGCACACGGCGGCTTGCAGATCGACATTGTCAGGCAGCGCATGCACGGCATCCGCCGGTGCAACCACATAGTCGGCATAACAGCCGCCGCGCTGGGCGAGATCGCGTGCGCTCAGCAGCACCTTCTGGCCGATCGCAAAGCCCGCGACACCCGGCCCGAGCGCGGAAATGCGGCCGGCGACGTCGTTGCCGGGATTGGCCGGCAATGGCGGCATCCATTTGTAGACGCCGCGCCGGATGAGCACGTCGGGCTGCCCGACGCCGAACGCCTCGGCCCGGACCTGCACCTGCCCTGCGCCCGGCTCGGGCACCGGCAGCTCGACCACCTCAAGTGCATCCGGCCCACCCGGCTGACGCACCAGCACTGCCCTCATGTCTTCACGCTCCCCAGACCATATTTTCGAAAATCATATCGTTTACGAAAATTATTGCAAGATGGTCCTTGGCGCGGCATCTTGAGCCATCGATTCATGGGCAGGACCATGCCTGACAGCGCCATTCGCCCCCGCAAGGAATTCGGCAAGACGATCGCCGCCGACATCACCCATCGGCTGCGCGAGGAGATCATTGCCTGCGCACTTCCGCCGGGCGAGCCGCTGCGCTTCGACGTCCTGCGCGAACGCTTTGGCGCGAGCTTCACCACGCTGCGCGAGGCGCTGACCGCGCTCGCCGCGGAGGGCCTCGTCGACGCCCAGGAGCAGCGCGGCTTTCGCGTGGCACCGGTCAGCCGCCAGGATCTGGTGGAGGTCACCGACGCCAGGGTGCTGATCGAGATGGAATTGATCCGCCGCTCGATCGCGCGCGGCGATGACGACTGGGAAATCGCCGTGATCTCGACGCTGCACCGCTTGAAGCGGATCGAGCAGCGCGATCCCGAGCATCCCCTGCGCGATCCCGAATGGAAGATCGCCCATCGCCAGTTCCATCAGTCACTGGTCTCGGCCTGTGGCTCGGCGACGCTGCTCGCCATTCGCGCCGAGCTGTTCGACCGCGCTGAGCGCTACCGGCACCTCTCTGCCAATTTCCGGCCGCGCCCGCGCGACAAGGCCGGCGAGCACCAGGCGATCATGCAGGCCGCGATCTCGCGCAATGCCGATCTCGCCGTGCAGCTGATCGAGGCGCATATCCGCTCGACCTCCGACAACGTGGCGAAATACGCCGGCCATCTGCTCGACAACGAATAGGCCATCGGCAATTTCAGAGCGGCGGGCTTGCGTCCCGCCAGATTTTCGAAAATAATACGATAGATCGAAAATGGAAACTTTGGGGCGAGACCAATGAAGCTGCTGTCGTTCTTGGACGGAAATCGCGAGAGCTGGGGCGCCGTTGTCGAAAACGGCGTGGTGGATCTGGGCCGTGCCCTGCCCCAGTACCCGACGCTTGCGGACTTTCTCGGCAGCGATGACTACGCGAAACGCGAAGCGATCGTCGGCGGGCAGAAGCCCACGCTGGCGCTGAGCGACGTCAAATATCTGCCGGTGATCCCGCGCCCCGAGAAGATCGTCTGCGCCGTGCGCAACTATCTCGACCACCACAATGAAGCCGTGGCGTTCGGCATGAAGCGCGAGATCACCGAGTTTCCGCCGATCTTCCTGCGGGTCTGGCGTTCACAGGTCGCGCACAACGCGCCGGTAATCCGGCCGAAGGTCTCGGACAATTTCGACTGGGAGGGCGAGCTCGCCGTCGTCATCGGCAAGGGCGGCCGCCACATCAGCCAGGCCGATGCCTGGAGCCACGTCGCGGGCTACTCGATCTACAACGACGTCAGTGTGCGCGACTGGCAGCGTCATGCCCAGCAGATCGCCTCGGGCAAGAACTTCGTCGGCACCGGCCCGTTCGGTCCGTGGCTGGTCACACCGGACGAGATCGGCGATCCCACCAAGCTCAAGCTGGAGACGCGCGTCAACGGCGCGACCGTGCAGTCCTCCGACACCTCGATGCTGATCTTCTCGATCCCGCGGCTGATCGAATATTGCTCGACCATTTTCGACCTCGTCCCCGGCGACGTCATCGCGACAGGTACGCCGGCCGGCGTCGGCTTCACCCGCAAGCCGCCGATCTTCCTTAAAGCCGGCGACGTGGTCGAGGTCGAGATCGAGAATATCGGCGTGCTCCGCAATCCCGTCGTGGACGAGGCGCAAGGCCGCTGATGTCCTACGACATTCGCAAGACCGCGCTCGGCGTCGAGACCATCTGGCATGAGCGCGGGCCCCGGCTGGACAAGCCGCTTCTGGTCGGCACCGCCGTTGCCGTGATCCGCAATCCCTTCGCCGGCCGCTATGAGCCCGACCTGATGCCGTTTCAGGCGTCCTTACGTGAGCTCGGCCGCGAGCTCGCCAGCGGGCTGATCGCGCAGCTCGGCGGCGCGCCGCAGATCGAAGCCTATGGCAAGGGCATCATCGTCGGCGAAGACGGCGAGCTCGAGCACGGCGCGGTCTGGCACGAAGCCGGCGGCCACGGCATGCGCGAGATGCTGGGACAGCCCAAAGCGATCGTCCCGGCGGCAAAGTCCATCGGCGGACCCGGCACGCGCCTGATGGTGCCGCTCGGCCACATCCACGCCGCCTATGTCCGCAGCCATTTCGGCACCGCGGAGATGACGCTGTGGGATGCGCCACGGCGCGACGAGATCGCCTTCGGCCTCGTGATGGCAACCGGCGGCCGCCCCCACGCGCGCATCGGCGGCCTCAAGGCATCGGAGATCTCCGTGCACGACGGGCAGCGCTGACGTCAACGGCCCCGCGCTCAATGCCCTCCGCAGCGGCAGCGCTCGTAGTCGGCGGGATCGTGGCTGTTGACGATCCTCACACGGTCGCCGTGGCTCAGCTTGAGCGCGCGCAGCCGCGCCTGGTTGGCGATCCGCATGCTTCTGTCCATGTCGCCGCGGCGCTGGAAATAGCCGAGCATCAAGGGCACGCGCGGCGATGCGTCGAGCTGGGCATGGTGGAAGTAGCTGTCGCCGGCATGCAGCAGCCATGTCTCGCCCGAGCGCACCGCGATGCCGCAATGGCCGAGCGTGTGGCCGGCGAGCGGGATCATCAGGATGTCCGCTTCCGTGTCGCCGAGCGCGCGCACGCCTTTGAAGCCGAACCAGTCCTCGCCGGCTTCGCCATAGAATTGCCAGCGCGATCCGTGGCTCCACTGGCCCGTGACATAGCGCCCTTGCGGCGGCGCCGGCTTGCGCAGCACCGCCATGTCGTATTCGGCGCGATGGACGTGGATCGCGGCGTGGGGGAAGTCGGGCACGCCGCCGGCGTGATCGCGGTCGAGATGCGTCAGCAACAGGTGACGCACGTCTTTGGGTGAATAACCGAGTGCCCTGACCTGCTCGACCGCCGTCTCGGCGGGATCGAGTCTTGGCGCGGTCTGGCGCAGCCATCGACGTCCCAACCGCTCGGGCGCAGCGATATCGCCGAGGCCGATGCCGGTGTCGACCAGAGCCAGCCCGTCATTGGTCTCGACCAGCAGGCAATGGCAGACCAGGCGGGCGCGCTGGAACAGGCCGCCGCTGCCGTTCACCAGTCGGCGGCCGAGCGGGCACATCGTGCCGGTGTTGAGATGGTGGATCTTCATCGCGTGTCCCTGCCGGTTCATGAGCGGGACGTTCTTGCCATGACCCAATCCATAGGTAAAATATCGAGTATTGATATTATCTCTAGGCCATTCCTATGGATATCCGCGAACTCCGCTACTTCGCCGCCGTCTACCGCGAACGCAATCTGACCGCCGCCGCGCGGGCCTGCTTCGTATCGCAGCCGTCGATCTCGACCGCAATCACCAGTCTCGAGGCCGAGCTCGGCACCACCCTGTTCATCCGCCACAAGAAGGGCGTGGCGCCGACCGCCTCGGCCGAGCAGTTTCACACGCTGGCCCGCCGCATCATCGACGAGGCCGACGCAGCGCGCAGCCTGTTCAGGAAGCCGAGCACGAAGACCAATGTCACGCTCGGCCTGATGCGCACGCTCGACGTGCCCCGGACCATCGCGCTCCTGAAGCCGCTGACGGCGCGCAGCGACGTCGCGCTCCGCCTTGTCGGCAGCGACGAGCCCGCCGATGCGCGGATCATCTCCAAGAGCATGCTGCGCAAGGACGAGCAGTTCGTCGCGCTGTGGAGCGATCGATATGTCGCCGCACTGCCGCCGTCGCATCCGCTGACGCTGAAGGACAAGCTTCGGACCGCCGATCTCGCCGGCGTACCGCTGATCGACCGCTGCCATTGCGAGCAAAGCGCTTTCTTCGGCCGCGCCGCGCAGCGTCGCCAGACCGCAGCGATCGCGCAATCGGAGGACTGGGCCATCGCCCTGGTCGCGGCCGGCGTCGGCGTCGCCATCCTTCCGGAGGGCGTGGCGCGCGGCAATCCCGACGTCGCCGTGCGCGAGATCGAGGTCAAGGTGACGCGCGAGGTCGGCCTTGCCTACCTCGCATCGGCGCCGCTGGCGGATCCGCTGAAGGATTTTGTCGGAAAGCTGCAGAAGCCACGCGGGCCGGATCGAACCGGGCGCCGGGCGGGCGCGCGCAAAACGCTCAGCCCTTCGAGATGACCGCGCGACCGTAGGGCGGTTGGGCCTGGACCGGCGGGTTGGCGGTCTGGGCGGCGAGTTCACCGATCAGGCGGTCGGCATCGGCGGCCATGCCGTCGGGCGCCTGGATCACCAGGCGCTCCAGCGCCCAGCGATAGGACGAGATGCGCTGCTCGAGGCACTGCTGCACCCACTGCACGATCAGTGAGTTCTCCTGCATGCGCGCGACCGCATCCTCCTGCTCCCTCGGCGAGAGCGCGGAGACGCGCGCCATGCTGGCATTGCGCTTCCGGTCGAGATCGATGACGCGGATCGCCGATGCGAAGAACGGCTCGAAGCGGGTGATGTCATTGCGCACGTCCTCGATCAGCTGCGCATAGCGCGAGGAATGCGAGCGGTGCGGCTCGTCGATCAGCGTGCGCCCATACATGGTGCGGTCGAACACGACCTTCTGCCGCCAGGGCGAGGGGATCGCCTTGTAGTCGCCGAACACGCTCTTCCATGCGGGGCGCGACAGCGGCGGCTCGATCATGGGATAGGCGAGGTCGCGTAGCTGGCGCTCCTCGTCGGTGAGCTGGAATTGCGAGGGCTTCAGGCCGACGCTGGAGGTGACCTCCGCGCCCAGCCAGCGATGCATGTCGTCGCTGCGCATGTCGGCCCGGGTGCGGCCGAAATCACCGCCGCTGCACGCACCGAGCGTCGCAGCCAGCAGTGCGAGCAGGACGGCCGATGTGACGGGCCGGATCTGGCGGATATTGTCCGGCATTGCATGAAGCCGGATGTCAGCGACGGCGACGACGGCGCCCCGGCGCTGTGCCCTGCTCAGGGCCGCGATCGCCGCTGGGTTCATCTGCCTCGCGCTCGATACGGATGACGGGAAGGATCAGGATCGTTCCCATGTCCGCGCGCGGAGCGACATCCCCCGACGAGCCCACCCGGCGACCGGCCGGAAATTCAATGATGGTCCCCATGTCAGCTCTCTTCAATTGCCGCGCGACCGAACGCGCCCCTGCAACATGCATTCATTAAGATCAGTTCATGGTTAACGGGGTGTAAACGACCCATTCGGACCGTAGCCGCACGGGCCGGCCGCGACGTCCCGTTAAGGCACGAGATCGCTACAAAGCGAGCGTTCGGCTTCACGCCTCGTTTTCCTTAACGAGCCTTTAAAGGAGCCTGCGATAGGCTGGCGACGAGTATGTCTTCCAGGTCGCGTATCTCTCCATGACCAAGTCGCTGTTTCCCGGATTCGACGGGCTGATGTCCCTCTCCCGTCGCGAAGGCGTCGATGTTCGGCCGACGCTGCTGCGCGTGCTGACCGACCTCTATGTCCAGACGCGCATCCACAGCGACGACGAGCAGCGTCAATTTACCGAGCTTGCGACGCGGCTGATCGACCAGGTCGACGACGCGACGCGCGCGGCCATCAAGGCCAAGCTCGCGATCTATCCGCAGACGCCCGTCCCGGTGCTGCAGAAGCTCGGGCTGGTCGCAGCCCAGGAAGGCCGCAGGGTTCCGCTCGCCCGCGAGATCCCGGCGCCCGCCCACCCCCCCTCCCCAGCCCGCACGCCGAGCGACGCCGAGCTGCGCATGGCCGCCAACATGGCGATGCAGCCGAAGGACGCTGCCGAGATCCACGACATGTTCTTCGGCGCCGGCCCATCCGAGCGCGCGCTGATCCTGCACAATCTGGCGCAGACCCCGCTGAAGGCCGCGCCGCGGATTCCGACCGTGCGCGCCAAGCGCGCGATCCAGATCCTGGAGATGGCGGCGATCGCAGGCGACGTCGAGAGCTTCGCCCTCGAGCTCGGCGACAGCCTGATCCTGCCCTCGCGCGTCGCAGCCCAGATCGTCGACGATGCCGGCGGTGAAGCACTCGCCGTCGCCGCGCGCGCGCTCGACATGCCGAGCCCGGTGTTCCAGCGCATCCTGCTGTTCTTCAAGCCGGAGATCGGCAATTCCGTGAACGAGGTGTACCGGCTGTCGCGGCTCTACGACCGCCTCGTCGACCGCTCGGCGCTGGTGATGCTGGCGGCCTGGCGCGGCTCGACGCTCGCCGTCACCCGCGCGAAGTACCAGCCGTCACTGCACGACGGCGAACGCCAGCGCGCCCGCGCCGGCGCAAGCCAGACGCGGCCGGGCGTGCAGCCGGGTGCGATGCCGCCGCGCCGCACCGGCACCGACGGATCGTCGGAACGGTGACTGGCTCGCGCGCCGCGTCAACGCTGAGCGAGACGTATCCCAAGCTTGTCATTGCAGCGTGCCCCGGACGCAGCGCAGCGCGCCGGCGACGCGAAGCATCGTCCGGTGCGGTGCGCTGCAGAGCCGGGGGCCCATCTCACCGCGTCCGTTGATGCCGCCTTCTGGGTCCCGGCTCTGCACGGCGACGCTGACGCGTCGCCGCTGGTTCGGGACACGACGAGCAGCAGTTACGTCTTCGCCAATTCCAGAAAATGCCGTCCCGCGCGATCCTCGGTCTCGACGATCCAGGCGTCCGGATCGAAGCGGATCTCCTTGGTCAGCCGTTCCTCGACGGTGTGCTCCGGCAGAGGTTGCGGCGCCACCGGCACGAAGAAGCGATCGACGGGGCGGCCGTCGTCGTAAGAGGTCTGCGGCGCCGGCACGTAGAGCATCGCATGGCCGTCGAGCAGCGACACCTTCACGAACACCGCTCCCGCCTCCTCGGCACCGCGACGGCGTACCGCGCCGAACACGCCCTCGGTCTGGCATCGGCGCAGATAAGCGGCGACCCATATATTGGATTTCAAACGCATGAGTCGGACGATAGGCCAGCGTGACGCGCGCCGCCAGCCTCAGCTCGCGCCTCAGACGTTGCGCAGGCCCTGCCCGCCGCGGATCTGGCGTGCGACGAGGTATGACAGCGGCATCGCAAGCGCAAATCCCACAGCGACCGCATAGGGGATGTTCCTGATGGCGTCCGCGGCGAAGCTCGGCACCATCAGCACCACGATCAGGCTGACGCCTGCCAGCACCGTACCCAGCATGATCCAGACCAGGACCGAGACCTTGAACATGACACCCTCTCTTCTTCGTTGAAGATGGGTGATCATGGTCCCCGAAGCTGTCGGCCGTCATTGATCCCAAGCAAATCGCGCCTGCGGGGCGCGCCAGGGTCTGCCGGCGCGCGGTGCCCGGATTTGATCCGCGTCAATGACAGTGGGACGCGCGTTATTCGACGGGATGGCCGATCGCCGCACCGAGCTCGCGCAGCAGCCGATCGGACAGCTGGCCGGTGACCTGCATCTTGTGCTCGCGCTCGAACTTCTGGATCGCGGACTGGGTCTCGCCGCTCATCGTGCCCGTGATCTTCAAATTGCCGTAGCCATATTCGGACAGCGCGCGCTGCACGCCGGCGATACGCCGTGCGGCCGGGCTCTGCGGCACGGGAATCGGCGCCGGCGGACGCATGGCGGACGGCGGCGTCGAGGTCGTCGCCTTGACCAGGTTGGTCATCGGATCGTTCGAGCGCGTCGATGCGGTCGCTTCGACGGGCTTCTCCGGTGGCTTCTCGGCGGCCCTCTCGGCAGGTTTGGGCTCGGCGCGGAACTCGGTCGCGCGCGGCTCCAGCGGCGAGGTATCGGCGCCGACCGGGCGCGGACGCGGCAAGGGATTCGACAGCGACACCGATGACGGCGCGGGAAGGTTGATCACGGTGCCGAACATCGGCGCCGGATGCCGGCCAGTCTGCAGGAACAGCGCATTGGCAACAATCGCGCCGATCGCAGCGACGGCGACGAGACCGGCCAGCGTGTCCTTGGGGCTGTGCAGCAGCGCGCGCATCACGAGGTTGCGCTCGGTCTCGACGTCGACAATCGCGGCCTTGGCACCACGGCGGCGCGGAGCGGTTTCGTCCTTGGCAGACTTCTTAGGCACTTTTCTTCACCAGAGCGGGTTGGTCCTGAGACAGGTCGTGAGCTTGGTCTTGAAGCTCCTCGTCTTGAAGCTCCTGGCCTTGAAGCTCCTGGCGCAGCACCGGCGTCAGCGTCGCGATCTTGCTCTCGGCCGGCTTGGCTTGCAGCGGCGTGTAGACCAGCGGCAGCCTGACGGTGACGGCGGTGCCCTCGCCTAGCTTGCTTTGTACCGTCAATTCGCCGAGATGCAACGCCACAAGGCTCTTCACGATCGACAAGCCGAGACCGGTGCCTTCGTGACGGCGCTGATAGGTCCTGCCCGCCTGGAAGAACGGCGCGCCGATGTGCTTGAGATCGTCGGGCGCGATGCCGACGCCGGTGTCGCTGATGCGCAGCATCAGCTGCGAGCCGGTCACCGCAGCGGAAACGGAAACCTGGCCGCCGCGCTCGGTGAACTTGATGGCGTTGGCGACGAGATTGAGCACGATCTGCTTGAAGGCCCTGGGATCGCCGGTCATGACAGGCAGGTCGTGGGGCGCGTCGGTGATGAGGTCGATGCCGTTTTCCCGTGCCTTCAGCGCCAGGAGATTGCAGCAATGCAGGAGCGAGGCGCGCGGCGCGAACGGCTCGGGCGCGATCTCGAAATTGCCCGACTCCATCTTCGACATGTCCAGGATGCCGTTGACGACCGACAAGAGATGCTGGCCGGAATCGTTGATGAGCTGGGCATATTCCCGGCGCTGGGCCGCACCGAGCATCAGGGTCTGCTCCTGCGCGATCATCTCGGAGAAGCCGATGATGGCGTTCAGCGGCGTCCGCAGCTCGTGGCTCATGGTGGCGAGGAAGCGCGTCTTGGCGGCATCGGCCGCTTCGGCGGCGCTGCGCGCCTGCTCGAGCGCCTGCTCGGACAGCTTGTGGTCGGTGACGTCGCGCATCACGGCGACGACTTCGGCCTCGCGCGTGGCGTCGCTATGAGGATTCTGGCCCATATCCTGGTCGAGCGGGCGGCAGCGCATCTCGACCCAGAGAAAATCGGCCCGACCGCGCTCCGAACCGTCGGGCTCACGCCGCAGCCGGAACTCGACGCTGCGCACCTCGCCGCGCGCGGCATCGGACAGCGCGGTGAGATAGGCCGGGCGATCGGCGACATGGACGCGGTCGAACAGGCCATGACCGAGCAGCTCCGCCACTGATATGCCGAGCATGGCCTCCGCCGCCGGCGAGATGAACTGCACCGCGCCGTTGCGCTGATGCCGCGAGATCACATCGCTCATGTTGCGGGCGAGCAGGCGATAACGCTCCTCTTCGCGCGAGAGCAGCGCAACGCTGGTGCGCGCGAGCGATTCCGCACCGAAGGCGAGGCCCGCGGCATAGAGCGTCGCCGAGACGACACCGCAGGCCATCAGCACGCCGCGTTCCGCGGCGCTGGTGTCTGCCGGCGGCAGCCAGTCGAGCTGACTGAGGAGGATCAGGAGTCCCGCACAGGACAGCGCGAGCAATGAGGCGAAGGCGGCGACGCGGCGCGAGGCCGACAGCGCGGCTTCGAGGGGAACCACGACCAGCCAGACCGCGGCGAACGATTCGATGCCGCCCGTGGTGCCCGCGACCGCCATGATCAGGCCGGCGAGCGCCAGCGACGACAGCACATGCGCGCCTTCATAGCGGCCGGTGCGCGACAGGAACCAGGACAGCAGGATGGGCGCGATCAGCCAGGCGAAAGCGGCGACCTCGACCGCGCTCGGCGCGCCCCGCATGGCGAGATAGATCGGGAATGCGGCGAAGGCGGCCAGGCTGCCGAGCAGCCGAGGCGCCATGAAGGCACGATGACGTGCTCGCATCAGCGCATCGTAACGCGCGGAGGGATGCAGCAGTGCATCGAGACAATCGCGGATGATACTCAAAACTGTCACGGGTCTCGCGCTTCGGCTCAATCGTCTTTAGAAGACGCGCCGGAACGCCTCCTTGTCGTTGAGCCACCGTGTCAGAGCGACCTTAAACGAGTGCTAAGGCGGCGGGATGCGCGACCGGACGCCGGGACATCGCGTGGCTTTTTAGACGATTTGACGACGTCTTCGCTGCGGATGGTGAACACAGGGTTTCACCTTCCCGCTCATGGTTTCGAATTGGTGGATTTGCCCGCCGGCAGAATCACGGGCCTCGGCGTCAATCGAAAATTTACGACACCTTCGATCCCGAAGAATTTTGCGTAAATTTTCCGCGAATTAAGCTCAAGGCAATCACTTGCGATTTATCGAGAGTTGCTAGGTCGAAACGCGCGCGGACCATCGCCGCGGACGGGATCTACCATACAGGTCGATAAAGATGCGCTTTCTGCTCCGCATCACATTCTGGCTCGGGCTGGTGCTGGTGCTCCTGCCGCGGGACAAGACGCCCGAATCGGACAAGCTGCCGCAGATCGGCGCCGCCGACGCGGTGCAGGCTGCGACCGCGGCCGTCTCCGATATGACCCAGTTCTGCAAGCGCCAGCCGGCGGCCTGCGAGGTCGGCGGACAGGCCGCGACCATCATCGGCCAGCGCGCCCAGGACGGCGCGCGCAAGATCTACCAGATCATCAACGACAAGAAAGAGCAGATCGGCAACGAGAAGAACGACAAGACCGACAAGAACGACAAGAACGACAAGAAAGCGCCCGATCACACCGGCTCGATCGCGATGGCCGGCGAAGGCGACACTGCCGCGAGCGAAGCGCCGCGCGACACCCTGAGCCAGGACGACCTCGCGCTGGAATGGCGCGGCCCGCAGCCGGCGAATTAGGCCCCAAACCCTATCGATTTCGGCGCCTCGCATCCCTATATTGGCGGGAAGCGGAAAGATGGGCCAGCATGACGACAATCGACCAAATCAGGGACAATTTCGAGCTTCTGGACGAGTGGGACGACCGCTACCGGTATGTCATCGAGCTTGGCCGCACCCTGGAACCGATGCCGGAGGCCGAGCACTCCGCCGAGAACAAGGTGAATGGCTGTGTCAGCCAGGTTTGGCTCCAGAAGCTGGTCGACCGCAGCAAGGGTGTGCCGATCCTGAAATATCGCGGGGACAGCGACGCGCATATCGTGCGCGGGCTGGTCGCGATCGTGCTCTCGCTCTATTCGGGCTGTACGCCGCAGGAGATTCTCGATACCGACGCCATCGCCGTGTTCAACGAATTCGGCTTTCGCGATCATCTGACGCCGCAGCGCTCCAACGGCCTGCGCTCGTTGGTCGAGCGCATCAAGACCGACGCGAAAGAGGCGCTCGCGGAAGCGACGTGAGAGGCTTCGTTGGGTGGGTTAGGCGAAAGCCGTAACCCACCGCTTCTCTATCCGCAGAACCAGAAGTGGTGAGTTACGCTGCGCTAACTCATCCTACGAGAGCAGTGACCCGATCTACTTCCGCTTCCGCTGCTGCTGTCCGAGACCCATCTGCTTTGCCAGCTGCGAGCGCGCCACCGCATAGTTCGGCGCGACCATGGGATAGTCGGCCGGCAGGCCCCATTTCTCGCGGTATTGTTCCGGCGTCATGTTGTACTGGGTGCGCAGATGGCGCTTCAGCGATTTGAAGCGCTTGCCGTCTTCCAGGCAGACCAGATAATCGGGCGCGATCGACTTCTTCAGCGAGACCGCCGGCTTGGCCGGTTCGAGCGGCGCGGCCTCGGTGCGACCTGACGACACCCGCACCAACGCGCCATGCACCTGGCTGATCAGGTTCGGAATCTCCGCAGCCGGCGTCGGATTGTTGCTGAGATAGGCCGACACGATGCTCGCCGTCAGCTCGATGAAATTCTTAGCCCCCGCATCCGACATGGGCCCGCCCTCTCTCCACCTTGCGCCTCACGGGATAGACGACGGCGAAGTATTCCGTGTCAACAATACGTTCGGCTGAAATCCGACAACTGACGACGATCGACTGATTACAGACGAGAGGTGGTGCTTTACTTGGGCGCAGCCGCCTCAGCCGCGCTGGTCGAGATGGGCGCGCAGCTCGTCGATCGAAGCAAAGCGCATCATGCCCTCAGGCATCTGCGCTTCGATCGAGCCGTCGGAATAGAGCGAATAGGCCATGCCGTCGACGATTCCGGATTTGAGCACGGTCACGGGCGGCTGCTCGACAGGTGGCGGCGGCGGCTCGGGTGCAGGCGGCGGAGCGGCCTCCGCAAAGGTCGATGGCGAGCGCGGCGGCGGGCGGCGCAAGGCGGCCGGCGGCTCCGGCGGACGCATACGGTCCGGCTTCGGCCAAGCATCGTCAAAGCTTGCAGGCGGAGTGTCCAGGGCCTCACTGGGCTCCGCAGGTAGCTGCGGCGGCGCGCCCTCGGTGGCCTTCGCCTCCGCGCGCTCCCGCTCCTTGCGCGAGGTCGAGGCGAACAACAGGTTGCGCCGGCGCGGCGCTTCCGGAGCCGCGGGCGGCGTTGGAGCCTCCGGCTCCGGCGGCGTCTCGACACGCGGCCGCTCGCGCGCGGCAGCTTCGCTCTGCCACGGCGGCGGGCCTGCGGCCGGTGGCGGCGCCGACTCGATCCTGGCCGCCGAGGCAGGCATCGGCTCGGGCGCAGCAGCACCTGATGCGGCGAGGCCCGGCAGCACGGGCCTGACCCGCACCTCGGACGGCGCACCGGCCAGCCGGCGAGCGATGCCCTTCAGTTCCGCGACCACGACATAGAGGCCGGCCAGTAACAGTCCGGAGCAGACGGCGATCGTGCCCGAGATTATGAGGGGGCTGCCGAGGCTGAACTCCCTGACGGAGAAGCCGAATAGGATCGAAAGGAGGCCCGCCACAACGGCGAAAATCCCCGCGATCAACAATGCCAAGGTCATCGAACTCACCCCCGGCCGCACATCCACACGCGACCCGTCACGCCACGATACCGTCATACGCTGTTCCACGCCAACGGCCAATTGCAAGCAGCGTTCCTAATGGGAAGGAAATCAGGGACTTATTCACATTCCCTTCAGCTAGGGCTCGCTACTGCTAGACTGCTGTCAATGATCCGGAATTGCTGCGTCGCATCAGGAATTTAGCCATAATGCCCAATTACTTGGTAATGGAACTGCGCTATAGGAAGTCCGGGGTTGAGGCCCGCGCGCACCAGCTGCGCCAAGAGGGGATTCCGGGGCACCGATAGCCATGACATCCATCACGACTTCCGCGATCGACACGCCTCAGCGGCGCTCGGTCGAACGGACTTGCGACGATCTCGCCATGCTGGTGCTGGCTGCGGTCGCCGTCATTGCAGGCTTGACTTTCCGCGACTACGGCCTTGGCTGGGACGACTACACCCACGCCGAATATGCCGACCTGCTGCTGCGGATGTTCGGTTCCGGCTTCAAGGACAATGCGGCGCTCTCCTTCGCCAATCTCTACATGTATGGCGGCGGCTTCGACATGGTCGCGGCCCTTCTCCACAAAGTCATTCCGCTCGAATTGTTCGAGACGCGCCGCCTGGTCGGAGCCATCGTCGGCGTGATCGGACTGGCGGTGACCTGGCGCCTCGCCCGCCGCGTCGGCGGGCCGCTCGCCGGTCTCGCCGCGCTGCTGCTGCTCGCGCTCTGCCCGATCTTCTACGGCCACATGTTCATGAACCCGAAGGACGCGCCCTTCGCGGTGGCCATGATCATCCTGATGCTCGGCCTCGTCCGGCTCGCCGAGGAATATCCGCAGCCGTCGCCGCGCACGATCCTGATCGTCGGCTTGGGTGCCGGCCTTTCGATCGGCTGCCGCATCCTCGGCGGGCTCGCGCTGGTCTACGCCATGCTCGGCTTCGTGCCGCTGTTCCTGGAGGAGCTGCGCAGCGAGGGGCTGCGCGAGTCGGTCCGCCGCTTTGCCCATGTCGTCTACGTGCTGCTGCCCGGCCTCGCGTTCGGCTACCTCGTGATGGGCCTGATCTGGCCGTGGTCGATCATGGAGCCCGGCAATCCCTTCGAGGCGCTGACCTACTTCTCGCACTTCTTCGAGAAGCCGTGGAAGGAGATGTTCGACGGCGCCATCGTGTCGGTGCCGGACATGCCCTGGTCCTATCTGCCGACCCTGTTCGCGCTGCAACTGCCCGAGGTGATGCTGGTGCTGATGGCCGGCGCCGTGGTCAGCACCTTCGCCATGCTGCCGCGAGGCGACGTGCCGGCGCGGCGCAAGACCATCCTGCTGATGCTGACCTTGGCTGCGACTCTGCCGCTCGCGATCGCGATGGTGAAGCGGCCGGCGCTGTACAACGGCATCCGCCATTTCGTGTTCGTGATTCCGCCGATGGCGGTGCTCGGCGGCGTCGCGTTCGCCTGGGTCATGGAGCGCCTGCGCGCCAATCACCGCACCTGGCAGCCGGTCGTGCTCGCGACATTCTGCTTCGGCCTCGCGCTGTCGCTCGCCGAGATGATCCGGCTGCATCCCTATCAATACACGCACTTCAACCACATCGCCGGCACCGTGCGCGGCGCCGACGACCGCTTCATGCTGGACTATTGGGGCCTTGCGCTGAAGCAGGCCTCCGACGGATTGCGCGAGCAACTCGTCGAGCGCCAGGAGGTGCCGCCGGCAAGCCGCAAATGGAAGGTCGCGGTGTGCGGTCCGCAGCGCCCTGCGCAGGTCGCGCTTGGGCCCGACTTCACTATCGGCTGGGATTCCAACGCAGCCGATTTCGCGATGACGCTCGGCGAGTTCTACTGCAAGGGCCTGACCGCGCCTGTCATGGTCGAGATCAAGCGCGACGACGTGGTGTTCGCCCGCGTCTACGACATCCGCGGCCGCAGCATTTCCAGCTTGCTGTCGATCCCCGCGCCGTAATGATTTTCACCCGTAGCGCTTCCGCCTTCGCTCTTCGAGCTACGGCGGACAAGCATGCGGGCTACGCTGAACAGCCCCGCTCTGGCCGCCTTGCCGTCCCTCACCACCACGACTACGCTCCCTCCCCGCAACAACGATGTTCGGAGAGATCAGCCATGTCGCCAGCGGAAGCGCGCCTGAAGGAAGTGCCGTCTGATATGACGGAGGCCGAGTGGCAGCAACGGGTCAATCTCGCCGCCTGCTATCGTCTGGTCGCGCTGTACGGCTGGGACGATCTGGTCGACACCCACATCTCCGCGCGCGTGCCCGGTCCCGAGCATCACTTCCTCATCAACCCCTATGGGCTGATGTTCGACGAGATCACGGCCTCGAGCCTCGTCAAAGTCGATTTGCACGGCAACCAGCTCTCCGAGAGCGAATACAGCATCAACCCCGCGGGCTTCACCATTCATTCGGCGATCCACGAGGTCCGCGAGGACGCGATCTGCGTGCTGCATCTCCACACACTCGACGGCACCGCGGTGTCGAGCAGCGCAGAAGGTCTGTTGCCGCTGAACCAGACCGCCCAGCTCGTCACCCACGACCTCGCCTATCACGACTATGAAGGCATCGCATTGGACCACGACGAGCGACCGCGGCTGCAGAAGGACCTCGGCGACCACAATCACATGCTGCTGCGCAATCACGGCACGCTGACGGTCGGCCGCTCGGTCGCCTCCGCTTTCGAGCGCATGTACCACCTCGAGCGCGCCTGCTCGATGCAGGTGCGCACGCGCGCACTCGGCACGCCGGTCTACCCGGTCGAGGGAACCGCGATCGAGAAGAACACCGAGCTGCTTGCCAACCGCGATCGCGCCGAGCTGCGCGCCACCAACCTCGTGTGGCCGCCCTTGCTGCGCAAGCTCGACCGCGAGCTTCCGGGCTATCGGTCTTGAGATTTTCACGAGTTTGAGGTAGTTTCTCCGCCGAACTACCTCTGCACGTTCTGGAATGAAACGCCGCCCAATCCCGGGCGGCGTTTTTATTTGGTGCGACGGCCTCTCGGCTCGTCATTGCGAGGAGCCCTTGCGACAAATTGCGAAGCAATTTGCGCTGGCGACGAAGCAATCCAGACTTGGACCTCCCCTAAATCGGTGGACACCTATAGCTTAGGCAGCGAGAGGTGTCAGATGGCAAAACGGCAACGTCGGTC
>NZ_LBJC01000012.1 GCF_004114535.1 Bradyrhizobium nanningense | reverse complement strand
GCGTTTTTCCAGAAGTTGCCGCCATGCCTGGTGGGAATCGAGGCTTGCGCATCATCGCACTATTGGTCGCGCGAGCTGCAGGCGTTGGGGCACACGGTTCGATTGATGCCTCCGGCCTACGTGAAGCCCTACGTCAAGCGGCAGAAGAACGACAGCACCGACGCGGAGGCGATTTGCGAGGCGGTCACGAGACCGAACATGCGGTTCGTGCCGGCCAAGACGGTCGAGCAACAGAGCTGTCTGATGCTTCATCGTGCGCGCCATCTCTTCATCCGCCAGCAGACTGCCGTGATCAATTCAATCCGCGCCTATTTTGCCGAGTTCGGGATCGTCGCCCCTGTCGGGCGCCAGGGTGTCGAGCAGTTGCTGGAAGTGGTCGCCGACACTGATGACCGCCGGCTGCCGGAGGTGTCTTGCGGCTCTCGGCAGCCAATTGCGGGCCCTGAAGGCCCAAATCCTGGAGTTCGACCGACGCATCATCGCCTGGCATCAATCAAATGCGACGAGCAAACGGCTGGACGCGATTCCTGGCGTCGGGCCGGCGCTGGCAACGGCGTTGGTCGCGAGCGTTGCCGATGCCAAGGCCTTCCGATCGGGACGGGACTTCTCGGCCTGGGTTGGGCTCGTGCCGAAGCAGAACTCGAGCGGGGGCAAGGACAAACTTGGCAGTATCAGCAAGCAAGGCGATCGCTATTTGCGCAGCCTGTTCACGGCAGGCGCACTCGCAGTGATCCGCTATGCCAAGATCCATGGCACCCGGCATCGGCCCTGGCTCACCGCATTGTTGGCGCGGCGACCCACAAAGGTCGCTGCCATCGCGCTCGTCAACAAACTCGCCCGGATGGCATGGGCGATGATGGCCAAGAACGAACGCTACAAGGAACCCGCCGCTCTCATGGCGTAAATGAGTTCACAGCCGGACACACCGGTGTGACGTAACGGTTGGAAAGGACGAACAGCACTTAATGCAGCGCCGGTCGATCCGGCGATCAGGACAACCCACATGGGCCAAGGCATCTTCGAATGCGTGCTGTTGATCGGGACCTGATCCGCGGAGGGCATTATGGCCAGCGGTCATGGGTACCGCACAAACAGGCCGAACACATGGCTGCTCCGACCAATGCTGCAAGTGAAGATTCTTCTTGCCAACCCGGAGCCGTCCACACATCGCGCGTCACTCTCGCTCATAGAGAGCGTGATCCCGAAGCGCAGTCCTCTCATCTACCGTGCGGAACGACAGTCTTTGGGCCACCGCGATAAGCGTGGGATTTTTCGGTTCTGACGCCCTGCGCGTAGATGTCG
This sequence comes from Bradyrhizobium nanningense, assembly GCF_004114535.1. GTDB lineage: Bacteria > Pseudomonadota > Alphaproteobacteria > Rhizobiales > Xanthobacteraceae > Bradyrhizobium > Bradyrhizobium nanningense. Next base: position 60,064 of record NZ_LBJC01000012.1, on the reverse strand, counting down.
CTTCGCGGCGCGTAAACATCAATTCCTTGCGCATAGATGTCGCCACCGCTTTGCCGCGTCATGGGGGCAGGCGATTTGGGGCCGCCTTGGTACTGCTGAGCCATGCTGGACACAATCAAGAATGGCGTGACGAGTGCGACGGCAAGGATGTATTTGATGGTCATGATTTTCCTCCGGCACTTACTCCAAAGTGTTGCTCTTAGGTTACACCCCTGCTGCACTCATCTTCATCAAAGAGCTGTGAGCGTGCCTATTTTTTAGCCTCAGCGAACTGTCTTACCTGCCTGCCCTTGTGAAAGCGGGGCGCTCTTCAAAAGAAAACTAATTCAGATCACGCCTTTAGGTGACCTTCTAAACGGCATCGGCTGGTGGCACGCGACTTGCGACGCATGGCGCGGGATTGATCCGCTACTGCCGAGGAAAAGGACATGCGAGCGCACCTGATTGCTGCTGTTGTTTTGATGGCGCTAAGCGTTACATCGGCTTCCGCGACCGTAATTATCAGCGCCGACATCGGCGGTAAGATGCGGGACTATGCGACGCACTTCCGACATGTGCGCGACTCCGGTGAGTCCGTCGTCATTACGGGCAAATGCGTTTCGGCCTGCACCATGGTGCTCGGATTAGTCCCGAGCGACCGAGTCTGCGCCACCCCTGATGCGGTGCTTGGTTTTCATGCGGCATGGATGTTCGATGACTCTGGCAAACGCGTCGTCAGCGCATCCGGGACGCAAGAACTAATGACGACCTATCCTGCTCCGGTGCGCGCTTGGATCGCACGGCGCGGCGGGCTGACGCCAAAAATGATGTACCTTCGAGGTCGTGATCTCGCCGCCATTGTTGCGCCTTGCGATAGTTCACGCGTGGCATCTGCTTCACGCTCGAAGCGCTTCGGCGGCACTCAAATTGATGATACAAATTCGCCTCGCGCCAGTTTTGGCGCGCGCTGAATAATCGCACCGGCTTGCTTATCAGTTCTTGCTGCCTAAAGGGACTGAGCAATAACGGGGTATCCGCTGCATCGGTTCATGTCTGCCTATGGCCCATCTCAGTCATCTTGCGCCGATTGCACTTAAGTCTGCTTCTTGAGGTTAAACAGAAGGTAGCTGCCACTGAACGGTCTTCCTCAGCAGCAGCCTACAGCTCCCGGTCCATCGCCGGGTGCTTCCGGTTATTGATCCAGTGCTGCTGCCGCCCGCCTCGATAAGGTCGCTCGCGGTGCTTCGAGACGATGCCTTCGAGCCCCAAGCGGCATGCGGCACGGAAGAGATCAGGGCCAATCGCCTCGAAGGGAGCAACGAAGATACCATCCGGGCGCCGCGCAAGCAGCCGATCGAGATTGGTCTTGCGCAGGTGCAGCGGGAGTGATCGTAGATCGTCACTATCCATCGCCAGCACGTCACCAGCCCGTCAAAGGCGTGGAGCTGAACCTCGTGGTCGCACTTGCGGGAGTGCAGCGCGTTGAAGTCGGAGGCGCCATCGACGCCAAGCACGACTGCCTCACCGTCGATCACGGACTGCTTCGCTCGGTTCTTGAGCGCCGCCTCAACGATCCAAGGAAAGCGCTTTGTCCAATCGTGACCGCCACGCGTGATCAGGCGCACGCGGTCGCCATCGCGCTCCAAGCGGAGGCGATAAACGTCGTACTTCACTTCATGAAGCCAATCCGGGCCATCTGGGACCGAAGTGCTCTTGGTCGGCAGGCAAAACTCAAATGAACGCATGCGGGAAAAATAGGCATGCGATGCCCGATTGCGAGATGACGCTTAGAGCCAAGTTGTCGGCCACATGTTGCGGCTCGGGGCGGGCGGATCAGCAGCGTCTCGCCTTAGCCGGCCTGTTTACATCTGGCCCTATGTTCCAGCGCCGGAACATTACAAATGCCTGTCTCTGATCACAAGTGAACGCAGCGATGTCCCTGACCGGGACTAGTTTCGAATTGCATGGCGCCTCCTCACGCGCCAGCCGTCGGACCGCTTGGCCCCGCACTTGTCCCCTCCAGCCCCGCAGAAGGGTCAGGCGTCCGATGGGGGTTTTGCGCAGCATCAAAGTGAGAGCCGCCCATCTCCGACAGACTGCACGTGCAGCGGCGCATTTCATTGGCGGACAAATCGATATTGCCGTAGATGACCAAGGTCATCTGCGGTGTCAGCCAATATAGAGCTACTTCGGCTTTTGCTTGTCTGCTACGTCGCGAGCGGCCAAGCCAAGCTCCAGCTCTTTGAGTTGTTCTATTAATTCCTGGACGATCTCATCGTAGTCAGATGGCGTCAGTGAATGCACGCCTCGCGCAGCCAATTGCTTCCGAAGGATCGTTGCCATCATGGCTTTAACGCTCATGGGCCACTCAAATTAAACTCGATTACAAAATCAATCTGAAGTAGATGCCAAACGCTACGGATGGGCAATCTCCGTAGAATTACGGCCATGGCGAGGGCCCTGCGGCATGCACGTGGACCCGAGCGCGAAATAAGAAGCGCGGGATTGCGTTCCGTTGTTTTCGGGACGCGATTTGAAGCCGCAACGAAAGCAGAAGCGCGCTTCGGAAAGTAAAAATTTGTTCTGCGTCATAATCATAATGACTCCGACGTAAAAATAGAAAATAGAGTGAAAAGAACAAAAAAATAATGGGAGGAATAGATGGATACCGTATGTCGCCTGCGAGCGATGGCATCGCTGTGCCGTCAGACCGCCGCGCATCATCCCGATAGAAGCTGGAAGCTGCTTGCCGAAGCTGAGTACTGGGAGCACTTAGCCAATGGTGCGCTGCGCGATCACTCGTGCACATCTGCCTTCCCGCTCCCAGCAATCGGAGAAGATGCGAACACCACGCGATCGGCGCAGAGTATGGCAGCGTGAGCGCTTTCGGTTACTCAAAGTCCCCCCGACGGTGACAGCCAGCTCTCACTTTTTGCAAGGCGAACTTATTTCTTTTGGCAGGGTTGCGTTCATGGATAGCGTAGAGCGGTGCTTCGCCGCAGTGACGGCAATCGGTTTCATTGTGACCGTCGTCGGGATGATATTGCTGCAAACGATCTAAGTTCTAGCTCTGCGCAAATTGCAGGCCCCTCGCGGCGGGGGGCTTTGGGCTGTCGGTCAGCCGGGCTGCGCTCAAGATCGCTCGGGGACTACTTCTTCAACAGCAGTCCCAACGTTCGAGCCATTCGCCTCACTGAGCCAGCGTAGCGGCCCAGTTCGGCGGCTATCTTCGATGCGCCAACTCCCTGCCGGGCCAACGTGATCAATCGTCGGACCTCCTGCTCGGCCCATTGCTTTGGCTTCGGTGTTTTCATGATGCGGCGCTCGATCCGCACCAGTTAACCAGCGAGCGCAATGACCGACACTTGGGAAATTTACGGGTGGGCTTCCTGACTGAGGCAGGCCCTCGCCGTAGAATGACAATTTCGATGCAAGCAAGCGCCTTGGGCCGTAGCGAGCTTGTCGTTCGCTAACCATGATGAAACATCGCGCGCGCCGAGCAAGACACTTTCATCTGTCACATGCGTCAACTTGCCTGTCTTTCCCAACCGCATTCGCCGCATTCTCGAGGAATGCCCGCTCCCGTCGTCGATGATCAAGGTTGGCGCGCGCCAAGCGGTGCAAAATGGGATATACTCGCAAGCCGGTAGTATTACAGCCTAACGAAAGAATGCCCCTCGGAACAAATGCAACGCGACGTCCTACGTCAGGAGGACGTCGCGATGCAATTGTGCATCACAACGAGAGGGGAAGTTGTTATGAAGCGACATTCATTGCTCTGGGCATTGTGTTCTTCCGCTTTCATCTCTGCACCGGCACTGGCCGATGAGGTCAAGCAGGAGGCCGAAAAATTAGCCGTCGCATACACCGACTGCGTCGCCAAGAAAGACGCGGCCTGTGTCGCTGCGCTCTATACAAAGGACGGGGTCCAGATCAACCCGGGCGGTGTGTTTTCCGATCTCAAGACCGTATACGAAAACAACTTCAAGAACGGCACCGATCATATAGAGATCAGAGTCGGCAACATGTCGGTCATCAACAACGATCTGGTCGTCGCCAACGGCGAGACCGACATCTTCGGTAAGGACCCTAAGAGCGGCGACGCCACCAAGGTCACGGTGTTCTGGGGCGCCATCGACATACGTGAAGGCGGCGCTTTAAAAATCCGACAGTTGACCGTCGGCATGAAGCCGCCTCCAGCTAAAGAAGCCAGCGCCGAGAAGAAGTAGGACGTCATCATGTCGTAAGTCACCACGCGCCCATCCTCTTCGAGGGTGGGCGTTTGATCTTGCTGCACCTTGGCACACTCGAAGACCTGCTTCCGAGCTCAGGAGCTTGGTTTGATTTAGCTCAATGGAGCCTTCTGGTCTTCGCCGACCATTTCGGCATGAAGCCTCCGCCCGAAGAACCAGCCCCGAAGAAGGATGAGCCGCCGACCAAGGCAGCGCGCCGGATCATCGAGGACTACGCGAACGCCCTGCGGGAGATCATCAAGAAGGTGCGCAAGCATCTGAATTAGATGCAGCCGTGCTGTCCTATTGTCGGGCTGCCTAGTCTCTTAACTGGTGCAACCCTTCCGTTGACGACACGTTAAGAACCATCACCGAGCGGATCGTGGCTTTTATCGGTAAAGAGAACGCCGGTAGCGCTCCCGCCTTCCTCTCATGGAAAGGAGCCGCGCCGTGCAAATGCGACGCCGCATCAAACAAACCCAATCCCTCGAAGCGCGCCTTGCTGAGGAAGCAAAGGAGCTGCGCGCGACGGCTGCAACGCTGCCACCCGGCCCCACGCGCGACGCGGTGCTGCGCAAGGCCCGACAGGATGAAACCGCCGCACATGTGACCGAGTGGCTTAACTTACGCGGCCTGAAGCCACCGACCTAAGCGCCCGTTCTTGTGCGTAAAGAGCTGGTCGAGAAATGTCGCACGAGGGCGGAGCAATGCCGCTTGAATGCCAAGTACGCACGGAGCGACTTTGATGAAGCTGCGTGGCTGGACCTCGCTGATGACTGGACAAAGCTAGCGGAAGCCTTCGAACATGAGGACGATCCCAAGTGGACGAACTAAAGGACCAACTGAGGCCGCCTCGCTCGATGTCGCCTGGTGGCCCTTTGCCGATGTCCCTGCCCGCGTCGAAATGACGTCAGACAACCCTCCTTAGCGGACTCCACATGTCCTCCAGGACCGGCTTTCCTAAGGGAGTGGGACTGCAGTCTGCTTAGAGGAGCGCTTCGGCTTAAACTAGGTGAATGCACGCAGCACGGCGCCATGTAGCTTAACAACCGACCTCCTTACTCCTTCGAGCCGATCAGGTGATCGAGTGATGCTGCACTGCATGTGTCCGGGAGTGACCCATTTGAGACCCTCCACTGCACGCTGAGAGTGTCCGCTGGGCGCGGCCGATCGGAAGTCAAAGCCGTGGGATGACGCAACTAACCCAAAGCGGCCCCAGCGCTGACCGATTTCGCCGTAGCGGACCCAGTACAGCTCATATAAATCAGCGATTCGGACCGATGCGTTCGAACTAAATTGAACCGTTCTTCGTGACGTGCAAGCGACGAACGTAATACCCTTGTCGCTGAACTGTTGACCTAATCTCGTCGCTTACCTTGAGAATTCTTTTTCTGGTCTTGCGCCACTTATTTGCAGAGTAAGCCCCGGGTATCGCGGACCCTGTGCTAAGAACGAGCAAATCGCGCTTCCCATTGCGATAGACATCAAACACTTTTTGCCCCCGCTGAGATTGTCAAAGCAAATACGCAATATGTTTAGGTCATTCTGATCGATCAGCTTACAACTCCGAACGGCTGTGCGGGTTGCAAATGGGCAACGCTCCGCGACTTTTGCTTGACGCCTGCCAAACCGGTGAGCGCCGTCGAACGTCCTTATGAGCGTGGTCCTGGGAGGCGAACGTTGATTTTGCGAATGTCCTAAAACGGACGATAGGGTGTTCCTAGAGGGGAGTGCCATGAAAGATATGGAAACTTCCATCTGAAGCACGCCCCTTGCAGCGCTCGTCGGCCGTGGTGCTAATCACACTCACGCGCGATCTATCCGTTCAACGTCGCCGATGCGGATGGCAAATCGGTCCTAGTGGAAAGGCTCACGATTACCGGCCGCATCGAAGGCGTTCAGCCAATTGTTGCCACTTGACGCATTGCGAAGTGCCCTGCTCTTTGGGCGCGGTGGTCGCGACCGCGGAAAAATCTGTAGCTTCTCACCGTGGCTACTCACGCAAATCTTAGGCCGACTGCCGAAAAATTGCAGGCTAACCAATACCTTCGCCGTTCCCGTTTGGAGGATTGGATATCCTCTGGCTTTCGAGAATTGGAGTCTATCGCTAGCTGCAACGTGTCCGCCTCCAAACCACGCCGCCCGCTTCTCCTTGACGGCCACTTAGTTGGCGGCCTCTACCTCCAGCGTTAACCGTTGCGCGCGAAGGCGGTTTTACGGGGTCGCAATCAAACCGTTGGACGTAGCCACGATCCAGCGATTGCCCCAATGCACGATGGAGTCAACTCGTCCGATCCCCGGAATGGTGTCGCCGAGTCTGGCCATCCGAGGTCCGTACGGCCCATCGAGCACAGCAGTTCCGTCTCTCACGTCAATTACTGCCCAACCCTGTATAGTGGTCGGCTTGGTTTCCGGCGGGGGCGCTAGATGATCCAGAGCCGCAGCTCCAGGCGCGCGCACGTTGGTCGATTGAGTGAGAGACACCGTGCCTGTCGACTCCGATGAAACCCGAGCGACCGCCGCCGCGATCGTTGAATTGATCGTTGGCCCATAGTTGAAGGTGGCGTTTGCGTTTGGTGGTGCTTGCAATGCTGCCGCTAGACTCGGCTTCGAAATGCCAGTGTGTCTGGCGGCCGGCGCTGTTTTGGCCAGACGACGCGAAGGCACTTCCTTCTGAGCAACTGAGCTTAGGCCGAACGCACTCACCACCTGGGGCCAATTTTGACCACCAGCCCACCCAAGTCCAAAGCTCGCGATCAGGGCGATTGCGGACAGCACCGCGCGGCTCACTCGGTCACCGCAGGGCTTCGCGAAGGCCAGGACTTCGTCGCTAGGGCTGAAGAAATCGAAGGCAACGGGGACCGCAGGCTGCCTGGGCAGCTCAAACTCTTCCCCGCCCTGATCGTGGACTTGCATGATCTGCCCCACGTTCGACCATTCGAATAGTGGGCTCTGAAGCTAAACCGAGCCTTAACGGAGGCCGAAGGCCGTGAGCTCAATTCTGGCTGATATCGATCGCCGGGATCATTGACGCTGGCGCCCTTTCGCGCGAGCACGCCAGCGGCCACCTGTCCACACCACGACCCGCACTAACTCGCCGCCGATCCGATCTACTACGAATCGATAATTTGCGAGGTGCTTAGGATGCCGCTTTGATAGGGGCATGCCAACGCTCTCACGCCGCCACGACCGGAACGATCCCCGCCGGGAGGCGTGGCTATGCGATTGCGAGTAAGCTCAACGGCGGCACCGGGTCCATCGACGATTTTGTTATTTGGGCTGAACAACACCATAATTTATTCGATCATCTTCATCAACAAATGCGGCGAGTGGCCTGACTTCAGAGTCTCGAATTTTTCCAAACATCTCTAGAAAAATTGACTGCGCGAGACTATCAGCAAGTTCAACGGCGCGCCTGCGCCTGTTGCGCAGCCTGTCCGCAGTGTCCAAGATCGCCGCGATCCGCCGCTGTTCATCCAGCCGAGGAAGTGGGATTTCGAGAGATCCAAGGTTCTCAGTTGAAAAGTTATCTGCCGTCGTTGCGCGTACCCATTTGAGGACTATTGGTTCTGCTGCCTTCAGAATATGCGCAACATAATCTGGGTGGGCACGCTGGCCGCAGATAAGCGCCTTCAAGTCCTGATTTATCGCGACCTCTCGTCGAGTGATGCCGACGGGCAGCGTGTGCTTGAGAATGCCCGACCGATTGACTACCAGGATCGCATTCGGCGGGATAACATTGGTGGCGCTCTTCTCGATCGCCTCCGACGTAATCTTGTCCTCAGCGTCATCGATATCCCATCGTTTCATATCTTTCGGGGACACCCACGGAATGTCCCCGTTCCAAAACGCTGGATTGGATTTTGAAGGAGTCCCCCCTCCCCTTATCTCAACAATCTCTCCAAGAGCGACGGTAGCCAAGCTCACAGCATCGCCTCCAGCTCAGCAAGCCCGTCGGCAATTTCCTGCTCAAGCGCCTTCAACTCCGCAATGATCTTCTTGGGCGGCTGATGCTCGGCCGCTTCATGCACGACTTCCTTGTAACGATTGATAGAGAGATCGTAGCCGGTCGCCGCAATCTCCGACTTGGATACGCAAAAGCTCGGCGCGGTGCGCGGCCGTTCTCGCTCAGCGCCGCCACGCTGTCTCCACCGCTCTGCGATGTCGGGGAGATTGTTCTTCGCATGCTCGTCAACAACGAGCTTTGCCTTCGGCCCCATCTTGTCGATCGGCAGCAGCGGATTGCGCTTGTCGTCCAGCGAGAACCCGTCGGCTTGGCAATCGTAGAACCAGACGTGATCGGTGCCGCCGGAATTCGTCTTTGTGAACAACACGATCGCGGTGGACACGCCGGCATAGGGCCTGAACACGCCGGATGGCAGTTTCACGATACCGTCGAGCTTGTGGTCGTCGACCAGCATCTTGCGGATCACCTTGTGTGCTGTCGACGAGCCGAACAGCACGCCATCCGGCACGATCACCGCCGCGCGGCCGCCGGGCTTCAGCAATTTGAGGAACAGCGCCATGAACAGGAGCTCGGTCTTCTTCGTCTTGACCAGCGCCAGCAGATCCTTCGCCGTCGTCTCGTAGTCGAGCGAACCGGCGAACGGCGGATTGGCGAGCACAAGGCTGTAGCGATCTTCGTCGTCGGCGTGCTCCTGCGACAGCGAGTCTTTGTAGCGAATGTCCGGATCCTCGACGCCGTGCAGCGTCATGTTCATCGAGCCGATGCGCAGCATCGTGCCGTCAAAATCGAAGCCGTGAAACATCTCCTCGTTGAAATGGTCGCGGCTTTCCTGGTCGTGGAACAGTTTTGGATGATTGTCGCGGAGATGCTCGCCGGCCGCGACCAGAAAGCCACAGGTGCCGCAGGCAGGGTCGCAGATCACGTCCTTCGGCGTCGGCGCAGTCATCTCGACCATCAGCGCGATGATGTGGCGCGGCGTGCGGAACTGGCCGTTCTGTCCGGCGGTCGCGATCTTGCCGAGCATGTATTCGTAGAGGTCGCCCTTGGTGTCGCGATCTTCCATCGGGATATCGGCGAGGAGATCGACGACCTTGGCGAGCAGCGCGGGCGTCGGAATGGTGAAGCGCGCACCCTTCATGTGGGTCGCGTGGGCTGTGCCCTCTTCCGCCATATTGCGCAGGAACGGAAAGACGTGCTCGGAGACGATGGCAAACATCGTCGCCGGGTCCTTGTTCTTCAGGCGCGACCAGCGCATCTCCTCATAGGCGACGCCGCCGTCCTTGCCTACATCGTCCTTTCCCTCAGGGAAGATGCGGCGTTCCATCGGCTTGCCGAGGCGGTTCGCCCTGTTCTCCTCGCGGGTGTGGGCCTCATCGAGACCGCGGATGAAGAGGAGATAGGTAATCTGCTCGATCACCTCGATCGGATTGGCGATGCCCCCCGCCCAGAAAGCGTTCCAGACATTGTCGATTTTGGAACGAAGTTCACCCGTGAGCATGTCGTCCTTCTTGTCTACGGATTCCCGTGCGCCATCGACTAGCCGATATTGCGCGGGTAGAAAAAACCCTGCACAATCAACGCTAGAGGAAACGAGCGGGTTGGGGAAGCAGGGGTGGAATGGTACTTTAGGGATATATCAGATGACCCCAGTGAAAAGGAACTGACGCAGCAGGACCAGTTCAACAACGACGAGGTCGTGCTCGCAGAAGCCTTGGTCCGGGAGACAATCCAGAACTCCACCGACGCCTGCGTTTTGCCGGGCGGAACTGTTCGCGTTCGATTCGCCATAGTCGAGCCTAGTACGGCGGAGAGCCGGGAGTTCTTTTCATCCTTGTTGGATGGGCTAGCCCCGCACCTGACAGCTAGCGGGATAGCGGTCCCTACCGCGCCGCAGCGATTCCTTGTGATCGAGGACTTCGAAACAACCGGTCTCTTGGGCGCGATCGATCGGAAAGACGAAGGACAATTCTGCGGCTTTTGGCGGCGATTCGGCCGTTCGAACAAGAAGGGAGCAGCGGGCGGACGATGGGGGCTCGGTAAGCTTGTTTTCTCCTCATCGTCCACAATCAAGACACTCATCGGCCTAACGCGGCGTGCTGACGACCCAAACGTCTGCCTCATGGGCCAAGCCATTCTGAAGAACCACACAATCGGCAACACCGAACTCGATTCGGTCGGCTTCTGGTGCCGCCCCGGCACGAAGACAGGACTTCCGACTACTGAACATTCCCTCTGCCAGCACTTCGCTAGCGTTGCTGGCCTCAAACGGTCAGGCCAAACCGGCCTATCGCTCGTCATCCCATATGTGCTGCCCGACATCGAAGAACAGTACCTCATTCAGGCGACGCTGAAGAACTACTACTTCCCGATCCTTACGAGCCGGCTGATCGTTGAGGTCAACGGGACATCGATCAACGCCGATACGTTCGATCAGGTGTCTGCTGACATGGGAAGTGAGGCGATAGCACCTTCGCTGCTCAGCTTCGTAAGACAGCTTCAATCTTTGCGCTCGCTGTCGCCGATGGTGACCTTACCCGAGAGCTGGCAATCGGCGACCATCACTGGCGACCTCCTCGGCGAGGAGCAAGCAACGCGACTGCGTGACCAGTACAAGGCCGGGGAGATGCTATTCATTCGCGCCCCCATCTCGATCAGCCAAAAGACAAGAAAACCGCAGGGCTCAGAAACATACATCGATCTGTTTCTTCGACCATCCTCACCGGGTGAACGCTCTCAAACGCTCGTCGTGCGGGGCTCAATTACCGTACCGACCGAAGGAAAAAAAGCGCACCTTCCAGATTGCCATGCGGCCCTCGTGGCCGACCATGCCGCGATCAGCCAATTCCTCGGCGACGCTGAGAATCCGGCACATACGCAATGGAACGAGCGTGCAGAAAAGCTTCGAACCAATTGGAACGGCGGACACGCCGTGCTGCGCCGGATCCGAGCCGCACTCCACGAAATCCACGCCGTCGTCGCGGATCGTATCGAGCGCGATGACCCGCTTGCGCTGGTCGATTTCTTTTCGATTCCGAAAGAGAAGCCCAAAGAGCGTGCTCAGAAAGGAACAACCGACCGGCACAACGACCTGCCGCCCCCTAGCCCAAAGCCATTCCGGATCCAACGTCGCGTAGGTGGGTTCACTCTCTTGCCAAATCCGAAAGTCGCACCTGAGAGCTTCCCGCTGAAGATCCGTGTCAGGTGCGCTTACGACGTGCTCAACGGCAATCCCTTCAAACGCTTCAGTGATGACGATTTCAGCTTCTTCCGCGATCGGCTGAAGGTGGAGAAACACAATGCCGATTGTTGGCCCACCGACCCGAACCAACTCGACGTCGAAGCTCGATCTGCAGACTTTAAGGTGGAGGTGGTCGGCTTCGACTCGCATCGTGATCTTGTCGTCGAGGCTCAAGGTTAGCCATGGTCTCGATCCAGCGACGCCTTAATTCCACAGGTCGCAAGAGAATTGCGCGCGACCGTGTGACCATCGAGCTGACCCCTCCCCTCGATAAATTCAGCTTTCCCTCAGCGACTGCCGCGGTCAACCTCGGAGAACTCGATCTCGCTCCGGCTGCAAAGGTAGTCCTTGAAGCTTACTTCCGCAGTTCTTCAATGCGGTTTCCGTGCGGGACTGTGGGCGAGACGACGATCCCTGCACGGCTGATTCTAACCGATATCGACCGGGGTGGCGCCATCCAGTTCCGACTGCTCGTGATAGCCCCTGACGATTCCGGCCGCATCCTTGCGTCAGCCGAGGGTATTCGTCCTCTTCAGAAATCGGACACCTCAGAACGCCAACCGCTGCTGCCATTGCGAGAGACTGATCTTGGAGAAGAACTCTGGCGCGTGGATCTCGATGATCGCAACGGTCCCTGGCTCGTTGTCAACAGCCGGGTCCCGGGCCTTGCTGCACGACTGCGCTCCGATCTCTTGGTCCAGGGTCTCATCCTACCTCATGCGTTGCGAGAGGTTCTACGTCGTCTGCCGGCTGAAGGAGAGGACGAAGGTGATCACGATTGGGGCGACGACTGGCGCAAATTTCTGCGCGAACTGGATGTGCCTGTAGAGCCCGACGACGTAACTGACGAGGAGGCGGTACAAAACTGGGTGGAAGACGCCGTCGACCGTTTCAGCCGACTGAGACGCTTTGCGGAGTTAGTGCGAGCTTCCAGCCCACAAGGCGAAACCAGCCATGCATAATGTACTCTCGCGTTTTACCGAAGATGGCCTCCAGGAATTTGGCAAATGGCTACAAGCGGGAGCTCCTGGCGCTCTTCCGGCCGAGCTCTTAAGTGACAGCTCGTTTGCCGAGCGGCTGCCGGGTGATCGCGAAATAGCGCAAACACAATTCGCAGATCGCTACGAGTTCGGTGTCGGCCTTGTGGCTCTGTTGAGCGACCTGGATGCGCAGATCGTGTCGTTCGACCGGGGCCTGTGGAGCTGGCTAGCAGCATTCTACTTCGAACAGCTTTGTCCGATCGGCCCCGACGGCAAACGCAACCTGCGTAAGGAATACGTCTATCTCCTGACCGATGCGCGGACTAACTACCGGCATCTCGTCCGCACACCATGGTTTCTCGTCAAGACCCACGGCGAACGTTGCCGCTTCCTGTTAATCGGCAGAAAAGAGGAGTTGGCCGCCCCATTGAGCCGGCAAAGCTACTTGCTGGACCAACTAGCCGCACGCCAGTTCGTCATAACCAGCCCTAGCCTGATAGGAGCCGCGGCCCGGCTCTACTCGGACGCCCGCACGGGACAGCCCACGCGTGGCGCCGGCGCGAAGGGTAGCGGCTCACCGCGGCGGCTAGCTCTTATCGCCAATCAGCTCTCCCTTACGTACGACATCCACGGGATGCCCGTGGATCAGTTGATGAAGATCCTCCCCGAGGAGTTCGGCGCGCGATGGCGCTAAGGGTGCGACTATCACAGTGATCGGATTGAACAACCGCTCTGTCTGCCCTTTGCGTCGGACGTCGCACAAGTTTGAGACCCATCTGTAGCTGGTCACCGTAGCTACCGAAACAGGCGTTTGACCAATCATCAAAATTCGGGCCAATTTCAATCTCTTGGAAAGCCAAGTATGGAGGAGCCCCGTTCCGCCATTTAATTAAACGGCAAACACAGTCACCTGAATCTGTGCGGGAGCGCATCGGCAGAACCTGTCGCCGAACACCGTGCGCGGTGATAAGACTCTCGACCACGAGACCTATTCCTCCAACAGCTTAGAGGCAGAGACGTTTAGGCCTTTGAGGTCCAACCCGCTGACAATCAGCTGCCTCCGCTCGTAGTGCATGTCGGCCCTGCTCATAAAGGCGCCTCCCGGTACCCCGACTGGGCCAAGAGAGCCGCCCAAAACTGGAGCCCCCCCGGGGGGGGGGAAGCAAAAAACTCTCAAGCTTCAGCTTTCGACCGGTCGGGCGGCTTCACTTTGAGTTTTTAAGTTTTGGTTGGCCCCGCGAGGGGAAAACGATTATAATTTGAGCATGGGTGCGCGAGGTCCAAAGAGCGCTGCGGAATTGGCCATCATCTCGGCGCATCGGCGCGCACTTCAACAGGATCGTCTCGAATCTCCTCGCGATCTGCCGCCACCGCCGGCTCATCTGGAGCCAGCCACGAAGGTGTGGTGGGTGCAAATTCTCACTGATTTCCCTATCGAGCAGCACCAGCTTCAGACCCTGCAAGCAGCTGGGGAGAGTTGGGACCGCTCGCAACAAGCGCGCGAGGCTCTTGCCAAGCATGGCCTAACGTACGTCGACGGCAAGGGCATGGTCCGTGCTCGGCCGGAAGTAGCAATCGAGCGTGACAGTAGAATCTCGTACCTGCGCTGCATGCGAGAACTGGAGTTCGATAACGTTGAGCCCCCCGTGACGGGCTCTATGCCATGGGCAGACCTAGACTAGGCAGCGCTCCGGCAGCCCCATGAAGCCCGATGTACTACGTCAACACGTCGCGAGACCGGTGGTGTTGGCATTAATTGGGAGATGTTCATGACGACGGAAGAGGCCCGCAAAGCTCGATTTTTCGATCTAATGGACCGCTACATCAGAGTCGGTCAATTACTGCCGGTGGACGAATTAGAGATCGACGCGGCGGCAATTGATGAGCTGCGACTTATTCTCAAAGAGATGGCGTCAATCAAGAACGAGATGGACCGCATAATGGCCGAGCAGGCTGCAGCGAACAGTTGAGCATTTCACTGTGGACGCGGAACGTTGCCACGAACGTGATAAAACCTTGGCCTGCACAACCACCAATTCGTGCGCAACTCAAGCCCAGCTTTTTCAATGCCGCCGCTGCCGCTCCCGATCCTGCGCGCGCCGCCGCGCGACGCCACGAATCCTTGGCGTGTCGATGTAGAACTGAGAGCTCATGACGCCGTAATGTCAGGGTTGCTCGCAAAACACCATCAGTTGCCGCTGCCGCCCTACCGCGGCGCCCTCGAGCCGGCGTCTCACACACACATGGGTTGCGAAGCGCCAGCCCGGCGGGACCGCCGGCAGCTCCGCCTTGCCGAACTCGCCAGGTACGAATTGGCGGATGTACGAGTCCGCCTCCGGATGCGCGTCGAACCACGCGCGGTCCGCCGCAACCGCCTCCTCGACGCTCATCAGCGGCTTTTTCGCCCGAATTCGTGTGATCACCTGCATCTTCAAAGCTCCATAACCCCCGCATTGAATGACGCATGACGTGACATGTCCCCTTTCTTCCTATGTGGCCCCTATCGCGCGTATGCGCGCGCGCGGGAGGGTACGGGGAAAAATAAGCGTCATAGTGCGTCATGCGTCATGAGGTTGGTCACTTGATCCAAAAGCGACCATTTCCTTGTCGTGGCGCCCGCCTCCAGCCCATCCGCTCCAATATGGCGGCGATCCGACGACCATCGGCCGTTCCGATCCTGGCATCGGAAATGAAGCCGAGCCCGTACTTGGCGACCTGCGAGATCGTCACCTTCGGTGGCGTCGATGGAGTCACCAGGGTCGCGAGATAATCGGTGATCGGCGCCTCCCAGGTATCGACCTCGTAGCGCTCGTCCTGTTCCGGCTTGATGAACCTGGCCTCGAACGCCTTGTCCGGCCACCACTGCATGCCCTGGCGGAACAGCTGCACGGTCTCTGCCAGCAACTGGTCGCGGTCGCGGCGCAGCGCGTCCAGATCGATGCTGCCGGCTTTTACCGGCCAGAACCGCCGGCTGCCGGTCTCGTCGCGCAGATAGACCGACTTGTTGGTGGTGCCGATGAACACGCACTGCCGCGGCTCGACCGATTCTTTCCGCCCATAGGTCCGCCGGTAGCGCTCGGTCGCTCGCGAGATGAAGGACTTCAGCCTGGCGCTCTCTGCCCGGCTCATGGCATCCATTTCGCTGATTTCGATAATCCACTTGCCCCGTAGATGTTGGCTGACGTCCTTTCCGGCATCAATGTCCGGTAGATTGTCGGAAAACCACTCAGCGGCGAGGATTTTGCAGGCTGTCGATTTGGACTCGCCTTGTAGCCCCTCCAAGACCAGCATGTAATCGGCTTGACATCCTGGCTGATAGATCCGCGCCACAATCGCCACCAGAAACATCCGCCCGATCGCCTCCGTGTACTCGCTGGGTTGGACCCCGAGATACGTCGTCAGCCAATCTCCAACGCGCCCCTTGCCGTCCCACCGCAGGCGATTGAGATAGTCACGCACCGGGTGAAACCTCCGCTCGTGCGCCCGGTAATCAATCGCCTTGTGCACGACCTCCTGGCCCATCAGCGGCATACCATTGAGCTGAAACCACTCCTGGACCGCGGTGACATCGACGTCCTGCACCGGACGCGGCGTCGCCAGATCAGCCCGGTCGCCGATCTCCCGCACCATGACCTCGCCGCAGAACATTTCGTCGTAGGCCAGCAGGGATTTGATCGCCTCGTCGTTGCGCAGCGCGATCATGGCATTGGCCAGGTTAGCCAACAGCCGTCCCTTGTTGTCGCGCTGGCAATGCTTATGCCACCATGATCTCGTCGGCGCTGTCGCGCCAGACTGTTGATGTGACGACGGGCCGGTGCCGGCGCCAGCTCCGGCGCCTCCAGAGCCGGCTCCGCGTCCGCCGA
Organism: Bradyrhizobium nanningense; assembly: GCF_004114535.1. Taxonomy (GTDB): domain Bacteria; phylum Pseudomonadota; class Alphaproteobacteria; order Rhizobiales; family Xanthobacteraceae; genus Bradyrhizobium; species Bradyrhizobium nanningense. The sequence continues at coordinate 43,805 of NZ_LBJC01000012.1, read as the reverse complement.
TCTGGGCATGCCACTTGTTGTACGAGCGGACCACTTCCTCCTGCAGCCGCCCGGCGTACTTCTGGGCGATGCCGTTGGGGTGCTTCGCCAGTGCCTCGGCGATCTGCTCGGCCGTCCAGCCCAGCCCTGCCAGATGCCACACCACCTTCTGGAACGCCTCGCTGCGCATACCGACCGGCGCGCCGTTCTCGATCAAATCCTGATAGTCGAATTCGCCAGCCTGGCCGCCAGCATCGTTGAGATCGTGTTCGTCCGGTTCGTCCTCCTCTCCATTATCACCGACTGTCTCAATCGCAATATGCACGCCGCCGGCGAACCCGCACTCTTGCGGCGTCGGCCGCTGTGCCTCGTCGGCAAAGCGGGCGAACAGCGCCGCGAACAACTCGTCGTATTCCGGCAGTTCTTTGGCTTCGGGGAGTCCGGGATAGTCGCTGGCGATCTGCTCCGCCGAGATAGTGATGTAGCGCGTGCAGTGACGATAGAACTCGACGGCGCAGTCCGTCGCCGTGTTGAGCTTGAACTGCCGGTGCAGCTCATTGTCGCGCGCGATGCCGATAATGCGGGCGCCGGTGCCCGAAACGGTCCACTCGATATAGCAGCCGGCATGGGCCGCCTCGGCGAACAACCGCTCGGCCCAGTCGAGGACCTCGCCGGTCGCCAAGTCACGGATGTGATCGAGATCGATGGCGCCGAGCTCGGAGTCCTTCAGCATATAGCCAATACCGTCGCACAGACCGGCCGCAAAAGTGGCGACCGACTCCTGGTAGCTGCCCCAGGTCGCCGGCTCGTTGACCCTCGCCTTGGTGTTGTAGAGCAGCGTCTGATACGGCACCTTCGTCCACCTCATCTCCCTGCTCTTGTCCGGCTTCAGTTTCCACTTCCAGGTCACCCAGCGCCGTTGCTGCGTCAGCGGCAGCAGCGCCGCCGGCATCTTTGTCAGGTCGCCATGGAAGGTGTGGGGTTTGGATGGCAGCGTCTGTTGTGTCGCCATATCGTCACTCACCAGTGAAAGCGCAGCGTCCTGCGATTGCACGGCCCGCCGAAGCGGATGAAGATGTCGAACAGCCATCGTCCCTGCGCTTCGCTCGGCTGCCGAAACATCATCCGGCCTGCCATGTCGTTGATGAATTCTTCTTCGCCCGCGTTCTTCGCGCGCTTGAGCCCCTGCGCGATCTGCCGCTGGCAGACTAGCGCGATCTCGTCCCAGCGTGGATAGCCGTCGCCGTCGTAGAACTCGGGCGGCGCCTGCGGCTGTCGGCTGATCTCCTCGCGCTCGCGCTCGCGCCCGCGCTTGAAGATTTTTGTGGCATCGGCATCGTCGTAGAATTTGGTCTCGAGCTGTCGCGCGATGTCGTAGTTCTCGGCTTGCTGCAGGCTGCGCAGCTTGCGGGCGGCCACCAGTGCTACGTTGCCGTTGTTGTCGTTGAGGTTGTTGTCGTCGAGGATCATCCGCAGGAACTTGCCGACACGCGTCGCCAGCGCGCACGGACGCAAGGCAGGATCTGGCGAGTCGGGATCGCATTGGCAGAGCTTCTCGGTGTTCGGGCACTCGTAAGCCATGGCTAAAATCCGGCACAGATATCCACGCCGACGAACTCGCGGCCCAGCTCGATTGCCGCATGCATCACGCCGAAGCTGCCCGCGGCTGGATCAACCACCAGATCGCCGGGATGCGTTGTCGCTGCGATCAATCGCTTGATTAGTCCGAGCGGTTTCGCATGCGGGTGGACTCCACGATCGACTTTCTCAATCCACCGATCCCGGATGCCGTGGTCCCGCCAGGTCGCCTTGGCGGCTTTGGGTTTTTTCTGCAGCACCAGGAGGTGGTCGCCGCAATACCGCGAGCGCCAACCGTTGCCGCCCGGCATGCGACCGTTGTCCCAGCTGATCAAGTCAACACGCTTCGGCTCTGTGATGCGCAGGTGAATGCCTTCACAGAGTCCGAACTTATCGATCCAGCGCATAAGGTAACCGCTTGGGGTAAGCACCCGTGCAATCTCGCAGCAGCAGGCGTCTATGTAATTGCTTGACATTGCCGGCAGCGTATGGCGGTCCTTCTGACGGCTCTTCCCCTCATTGCCATATGCGAGTTTATCCAGGCATTCTCGAAACTGCGGATCGAAGAACACCAGCGGCGTGCAGCCGTCCGGCAGCGAGCGCAGCAGCTCAAGCGCGTCGCCTTGTTGAATGATGTTGCGCCCGTACTGCTTCATCGACGCGTTTTTTCTGCTTGAGGCAGGATGCATGACTCAACGATTTCGTCGGTCCACCGATGGTCCCAGATCCCGTTGCAACGGGTCCAGACCAGGACCATCTCGCGATTGTCCTTCCGCTCACGAAATTCGTGCACCCAGCGCCGCGCGGCGATGTCGCGGATCAGTTCGTCCACATCGAGCTGGCACTGACAATTGCCGTTTGCGGGGTCGTAATCGCGCATCCTCTATTCCAGCCGAATATCGGTGCACTTCATGCCGAACTGACGCAATAGCCGCTTGAGGATCCACCGCAGCGACCGGATCGCATCGACCCCCGGCAGCGGCTGTAGCGTCAGCACAAAACTGTCGCGCTCAAAAAGGAATCGAGTCGACAACCTTCGTGTTGGCCTTGCGTAAGATCCCAGGCCCGTGCTCGCGCGCGACATCGGCCGCGCTGACCAACCGCCACGCCAGCAACAGGAAGTCGGTCATGGTGTCCTTTGACCAGGTCTCGAGCGGCTTGCTCCAGTCGATGCCCGCCTGGTCGGCGAGCAGCGGCAGGATCGATTTCACCGCGGCGACGTCCGCCGGCGACGGCTCGAAGCCGCCGAGCTCGACAGCGTTCTCCTGGTCCCACCCTTCCGCAATCGCTTGCTGGCACCTGGTCGCGATCCAACCGAACAGAGCGCCGGCGATGATGACGCCCCATTGCAGATCGCTAAGCCGCCCGACTGGCGTGTTCATCAGCGGACCGGAGCTCGTGGCGACCTTGCGGGCTTCGGCGACCGCCGTAGCGGTCGCTTTTGCCTGCCAGGCGTCTTCGTTCCTGGAGAGCTGGCCCATGATCAGTCCCTCGCCCAGGCCGGCTTCGCAATAGGAGGTGGAGTTGGCGCCACGGCGGCAGGTGCCTTAGCCGTAGCCGTAGCCGTAGCCGTAGCCGTAGCTGTAGCCGTGTGCACCTGTGCCGTGACCTTCCACTCCGTTCTTTCTGGCGTGATGACTTCCATGAGCGTGTTCTTCGCGTTGTAGCCGTTCTGCGCCGGCTTCACGCCGATCCGCGCCAGGAAGCGCATCCCAATGAAGTCGCCCCAGCCGTTCACCATCCGCGCCTTCTGTGCCGCCTCGGACTTGTCGTCCGGCCGGATGCCGCGCGCCGATTCCAGGATCGCCCTCAAGGTATTGCGGCTGATCTGCCCAGCCTGCTCATGGCCTGGCGTGGTTCCATGCAACGTGAAACGCTGATACAATTTTCGCTTAAAGTATGGGCTGTTCTCGTCGGCAACGACGAACTCGCAGTCGAGCCCGTCGCTGGCGTTGTCTGCAGCGTTCGAGAGATAATCATTGGCCGCATCACCTGAGCGGAAACCGAGCTGCAGGGGGGCGATGGTGTTCGCCGGGATCAGTTCGATCGAGCGCTGTTCGCCGGCGTCGTTCAGATCGTGTTCGTTAGACATGTCTTAGTTTCCTTTCTGTTTGTGAGCAGGATGTTGATGGCGTTTCAGCCAGCCCATTCCCCACCATTCGAGGACGCGCCACAGCTCGAGCCCGGCCTGATATTCCTCGTCACTGATGCCGAGACGGAGCTCGCGGATTTCTTCCGGCGTGTGGTTCTCGAGCAGCAAAGCTAATTCGACGCGATCGAAGATGATCATCGCCGCCTCCCTCATTTCTTGAGCTGCGTCAGCAAGAGCTTCGCGCTTTCGCTGTTCTGGTTAGCGAGCGCTTTGACGCCGCCGGCGGCAAATGCGGCGACCGCCTTCAAGAGATCGGCGAGGCGCTGGGATGCACCCTGATCAAACCTGCAGGATGCGCCATGGGTGATGTCGGCGATCTGGCCATAGATCTGGCCGACGTGTTCGTCATCGCCTTCCTGAAACAGGAAGACCGGGACATCATGAAGCTCGCGCGCGGCGTTATAGAGCTCGGAAGGAGATTCTTCGCAGGCGTCGCTGATCAAGATGACGGCGCCGACCTTCTTCCGGGCGCTTTCCTTCTTGGCGTGCGTCAGCACCTTGCCGATCTGCGTCTCACCGGCATGGCACGCTACCCCGCTCATTATGCTGGCGAGCGACTTGGCATCGCTGAGCCATTTTGAGGCCACGCACTCGCCATGGCCGCGATAGTAAACGAGTTGGATATCGAGACCGCCGATTGCAGCCGCGGAGTCGAACAGCTCTGCGGTGAGCTTCGATGCCATGTCCCAGGTCGGCTGCCGGCTTGCGGTAGCGTCTATCGCGAAGATGACCCGGGCGCGCGCCGGATCGATCTTGGCGAAAAGCGCATCGAGATGCGAACGCGTCGCAACGGTCGGCGCTGCCTTAACGGCAGGCATGCCGGCCACTTGCGGAGTCGCCACAAAACCAAAGTCAGGACCGCAGGCCCTGCCTAGGCCGAGATTGATAACATTCATATCTTTGCTCCAGGATTTGATTGAAGGGGACGAGGCCGCCGGCCGCCGCGATGAAAACCGGCGACATCAAGCTGCTCCCGGCGTTAGTGCCAGGAAGCGTTTCCGCGCCGCGACCGCGCATAGACGCGGTTGCCCGTTTCGGGATCGGTGGTTTCGACAGATTTGAATTGCAGGCGCGCAATCTTCTTTTTCGCCCTAGGCTCCAGCCGCATTTGGAGGGCGTCCCTGATCAGCTTCGCCTTGTAGACGCCGACTGTCTCCTCGGTTCTGGCTGCGATCGTATCGGGGTCCATCGGGATCATCTGCCGGAACGGATCGATCGCAGCGCTCAACCCTTTGACGTGGTCGATGAGAGCCTTCTGCTCCCCACCCGAGGAGCGCGTGAAGTGCTCGATCAGCGCCTCGGTCGGCTGCAGCGCAGGAGCCGCGGCTTCGCGCGCCGCACGCACGCCCACTAATTGGACAACGTTGTCGGGAGGCTTCACCTCTCCGGTGTTCGATTCCGCTACGGTAGCGGAATGTTTCTTGGCCTTCTGGCGCGCCCTGGTGCTGGCAACGCGTTGGCGCGTCTGTTCCCGAACTTGGCTTATCGTTCTCTTGCCGGTCGCGATCGCCATGAGTTCATAAGCACGCGATTGACTGACCGTCGGGAAATACTTCTTACGGAACGCGGCGAAGCCGCCGGCGTCGCAGAGTTCCTTCGCCTCGACGATCAGCGAGCCCGCCTCAAGACGGTATTCCTCAGCGCGTGCCTCGCATTCGGCGGCCTCATGGAAGCAATGTGCGATGAGGTCGCCAAGCTGAGTCAGTTCGGCTGGGCAATCGGTTTCGACCTGCTCAGCGGTGATCTTGACGTCGTTTGGATTGTTAGTGATACTCTGCATGTTTCTCACCTTTGGTCGGGTTGAGACGAAAAAAGCCCGGGTTCAGCCCTTCAACGAGGGGGTGACTCGGGCAATTTCTTTGAGCGAAGCGCGGCCTTTGCCGCCCCGAGCTTTCGGCTTCGCAAACGGATTGCTGCTGCTTTGGATGGCGCGTTGCCACGCTGCCAGCTGTTGTCCGAACCAGCGCTTGCACCCCGGGCTGACATAGTGCCCCTTCGGAAATGCGCCGGCCTTTTCAAGGCGATGGCGCGTCGTGCGCGACAATCCGGTGATTGTTTCGACCTCGCGATCGTCGAACATGAGATCCGGCGTGTCGGGCGCCGCGCTGGCGTGCTGAAGCAGCTTCTGGAGAAGCTCGCGGTCAGGAAGCGGCATCGCAGCCTCCATCCCGCAGGGACAGCCCCAGCGCGACGCAGCGACGAATTGCCTTTCGGCGTGGCGAGATATCGACCGTAGCTAGGGCGCCACGCTCGACTTCGCGACGAACCGTTTCGACGCAGCATCCGCGCAGGCGTGCCGCTTCCTCGTAGGAGATCAATGCCAACGCCCACCCCCAAAAGGCGGAGGCATCAGCAAACTCGGGAACACTGAGGTTCAATCTAGGGGAATTAAGCATTCTGCGGACATGTTAAGCCCGCACTATTTCCCGGGAAAAATCCCGTTTCGGGAAAACTCCCGCGGGAAGCGTTACCGCTTGTCGCGTTCTTCTTCCCTCTTCAGGAGCTCCTTCACGACTTCCGCTTTGTGCTCGCTGATGAGATTCGCGAGCCTCTTTTCCCCGGCGGTTATGCAGGCGGGACGACGCTCATACAGTCGACGGGCGTAGCCTGGCTCACCGTTACGCCATGATTGATCAGCGATCATCTGCTCGTAAACCCACTCCGCAGTACCTTCTCGGGGTTTCGGAGCCTGGTCTGACCCGGTTGCCACGCTAGCCGATGACGGCGGCAGGAGTGCGCGCACCTCGTCAGCATCGAGCTTAAAGGTATAGCCGGTGCTTTTCCAACCGATGCCGCCGGCAGGCAAGACATCGACCCGCGGCCGTCCGTCCGCGTCGGGTACGGTGACCATGACCAGCGACCTCATGATGAAGGACGGTGGCACCAGTTCGTCGTCGCACCAAAGCCGAACCCTCTTCCGGCGAATCCACTCGTTGAGGTCGGCGACGGCGTCATCAATCGAGCGGCTACCTTGCGACCGCACCAGCTCAAGCGCCTCGGTGGGCGAGATCGGTTCAGCTGGGAGAGATGTGCTATGATCGATGCGACCCTGCGCCATGGCTCCACTCCATTGGCGTTTGGTGAGGCCGGCCGGGTGCTGACAACACCGCGGCCGGCCGACATATGCTGGTCCAGTCGGACCGAAAAGACAATGGCGCGCTGGGTTACGCCGCGAAGGCGAAGGCCAGCTGCCCCGCCCCATCCGGTTCGCTGATGATCTCGCGCAGCCTGACGGCCAGAGCATCGAGCACCGGGCGCTTCGCCTCGCGATAGGTGGATTGATTATAGACGCCCGTTACCCGCGACACGTCGGTTCCGTCCCGATCCCGGGTCGTGTGGTGATCCAGGCACCTTCCGATAATGCCGTCGCCGAAGCCGGCGTTGCCGAGCAGCGTCGCGGCCGTCCGGCGCAGGTCGTGCGGCGTGAACGGCTTGAGGCCGAGCAGCGCGCAGAGGCCGGGTGTCTTCTTCGTGCCGCGCAGCGCTTCCGCCATGCCCTTACGCGCCAGTGGCGCCTCCGCACCGAAACGGCCGAAGAAGACGAACTCGCGCTGGTTCGACTTCTTCATCGCCTCACGCAGGATGTCGAGCGCAAGGCTGTTCAGCGGCTGTTCGATGATGCGCCGTTTTTTCACGCGCACGACCGGCACCCTGATGAAGGCCTTACCGTCAAGGTCGTGGAGCTCGTCGTGGTGTATGGCAAGAAACTCCCAGCTCCGCAGCATGGTTGCCAGCCCGAACTTGATGGCGAGACATGTCATGCGATCCCATGGCAGGTCGTCGCGCTCGAGGCCCTGCCACAGAATGCGAATCTCCTCCGGTGTCAGCGCGCGCGTGCGCGGATGCTCAGCCGGCAGCGACGGCAGGTCTACCATGGGCTGGCACGTCTTAATCACATAGCCGCGGCCGGCTTCGCGAGCCCATCTGTAGAGCCCGCTCAGGGCGGTGCGCATGTGGCGGGCGCTCGAGACGGATGGCTTGCCGTTGTACTTGCCAGACATCATGTCGCACGCCAACGTCGCCACGTCGTCATTGGTGAGATCGCTTGCGGTCATCCTGCCGAAGCGCGGCGACACCAGATTGCGGAAGTAACCCTCGATGATCTTGTGGGACTCGATTCGGGCGCGCATCTTGCCGTCCTTTTTCTTCACCGGCTCGCGAATGTAATCAAGATACTCGATGGCCAGATCGTCGACGGTGCGGCCCTGCTTGGTCTTCACCCTCTTGTCACGCCGGGCCGTCGCGAAGACGTTCTCACCCGCGTCGATGCGGGCCATCAAGGCGTAATAGGCGCTGCGGGCGTGATCGACGTTGAAGGTCTCCGCATCGAAGCAGCCGAGCCAGTACGGCCGTTTCTGCCTAGTGCCCTTGACGCGGACCAGCGCGGAGAAGGTATTCGGCCCGGTCGTGGTGCGGCGGACGTAGAGCCCATCGCACTTCGCGTCGTAGGCCTTGGGCTTGCCGCTCTTCGATGCGCAGTCTCGATTGGTGAGGACCTTGCGCCTGGCGCGCCCACGGGCATCAGTGGCGTCGGCGGCAGGTATGGTGGTAGTCTCAAACATGATTTCGGCTCCTGAAGGGTTGGAATCATCAGGCCTGGCCGTCGGTCTTCTCGTCCGTGGTAGGGGTGAGGATCGTAGGCCGGGCCTAGATATTGGCGATTTCGCCGAACCGTCCGCTGCAGCGTAGGCGCAGAAGCGCCTGATCTGCAGTGGTTTGTTGGTTTCAGTTGGTTTCGCCTGATGCCTCAAATAGGACCACACGGTTTTGCCGTACGCACGGCCCGCCATGTCGCCGCAGTTTTTCCAGCCCTGTCGACGAAGCCGGAAACTTGCAAGACGAGACGAAGCCTAGCAGCGCCGTTCGTCCGCACGCGGGTTCGAGCTCACAGGGACTACCCGCCCTGCCCGTCCCTCTCGTGCCGACGCTGCCGCGTCCACCGCAAGCCCGGCTCGCGAACGTGACGACACATGATCGCCCCTCTTGGTGAACCGGGATGGTCGACACATACGCTAAAACCGAATTTCGGTAAAGTGGAATCTTTTTGTACAGGTGGGTTGACAGCGGAGCGGCACAGCAAGGTGCTGTAGCCCGGATGAGCACAGCGACATCCGGGACAGCGCGAGATGTCGAGCGAGCGCCCCCGGATGTCGCTGCGCTCATCCGGGCTACGGGCTACCAAGCATCTGCTCTTCGGCCGCGCCGAGACGTCCGGCAACACCTGTTTACATTCAGCAACATTCCGGCTGCCGAAAGGCCACGATCGGCCGGCTAGTGGCGGTCGCCTCACCCTTCCCCAGAGGACCAGCGAATCTCCCCCGGACCGAGGTCCATGGATTTCAGCCGATTTGATGCCGCCCTACGTGTTCGTCGCAAGTCCCCTGCCATCTGCCAAGGAGGCTCATCGTCCAAAGCCCGCGCCGTTGCGCAGCCCCATGTCGCGCGCCGGATGGGCCTGCGCCGCGCTGATGCTGGGCAGCGCCTTGGCTGGCTGCGCGGTCGGCCCGGATTATGCCGGCCCGCCCAGGCTCGCCTTGCCCTCGCACTGGAGCACCAGCACCGCCCCGCATCGGGACGCCGGCAGGCTTGATCGCTGGTGGCTGCGCTTGCGCGATCCCCTGCTCAACCGACTGATCGAAGAGGCCGTCGAAGCCAATCCCGACGTCGCGAAGGCAAAAGCCGTCGTGCGCGAGGCGCGCGCCACGCTGCAACAGACGGCGGCAGGTCTGTTTCCGTCAGTGAGCGGCACGGCCTCGGTGACGAACAACAAGACCAGCGCCGGCTCCTCGTCCGTCCTCGTCGACAGCGCGCCCTACTCGCTTCACCAGGCCAGCTTCGATTCGAGCTGGGAGCTCGACCTGTTCGGCGGCACGCAGCGGGGCATCGAGGCGGCGCTGCGCAGCACGCAATCCGCCGAGGAGGATCTGCGCAACAGCCTCGTCACGCTGATCGGCGACGTCGCCGCCTATTACGTGGAGGCGCGCGGCTATCAGGCGCGGATCGCGCTGGCGCAGCGGACCGCGGTCTCGCAGCGCGACACCGAAAAGCTCACCCGCAGCAAATACGAAGCCGGCAGCGGCAACGCGGTCGATCTCGCCAAAGCCACTGCGCAAGCCGCGAGCACGGAAGCCAACGTTCCGACCTATCAGGCGGCGCTCGCGGCCGACATTCACCGGCTCGCAATCCTGCTCGGGCGGCCGCCCGACGGCGTCGCCTCGTTGCTAGCACGGTCCGCGCCCGTGCCGGCGCCGCGCATGCCCCTGCCCACGGGACTGCCCGCCGATCTCCTGATGAGCCGCCCCGATGTTGCAAGTGCCGAGCGCAAGCTGGCGCAGGCGACCGCCAAGATCGGCCAAGCGGAGGCCGACCGCTATCCGGCGGTGTCATTGACCGGTTCGGTCGGCACCTCCGCGATACGTGCCGGCGATCTCGCCAAATATTCGAGCCTGAGCTGGTCGGTGGGGCCCTCGATCACCGTGCCGGTGTTCGACGCGGGCAAGCGCCTGGCCACCGTCAGGATTGTGGAGGCGCAACGCGACCAGGCGTTCGCCACATTCCATTCGACCCTGCTCACCGCACTCGAAGACGTCGAGAACGCCCTGGTCTCGCTCTCGCGCGAACGCGTGCGTGCCACCAAGCTGTCGGAAGCGACCAAGAACTACCGCGAAGCCGCGCGGCTGTCGCGCTCGCTGTTCAAGACCGGCAGCGCCAGCTTCATCGACGTCCTGGACGCCGAACGTTCGCTTTATTCCGCCGAGGATTCGCTGATCCAGAGCAAGGTGTCGGCGGCCAAGGATTACGTTGCGCTGGCAAAGGCGCTCGGCGGCGGCTGGTCCGATCCGGTCGACGTGTCGAGGCCGATCATCGTGGACACCAACACGGGACCTCACTTGCGAGAGGCGCAGAAGTGACCGAGATCATCACCGCCAAACGCCTGAAGATCGCCGCGGCGATTATTGCCGTCGTGGCCACCGGCGTGGTCGCGGCCACGCGCTTTCCGGGAACGTCGAGCAAGGCGCAGTCCTACATCACGGCGCCGGTCGCCGTCAGCGATCTGCGCGAGGAGGTGCTCGCAAGCGGCACGCTGAAACCGGCCCGACTGACCGCGGTCGGCGCACAGGTGTCGGGCCGGATCACCGCCCTCAACGTCCGCGTCGGCGATGCGGTCAAGGCCGGCGACGTCATCGCCCAGATCGACCCCGTCACCAAGCAGAACGATCTGCGCAACTCCGAGGCGTCGCTGAAGAACTACCGTGCGCAGAAAGTCGAGAAGGAGGCCACCCTGGTTCTGGCCGAGGCGAACCTCGCGCGCCAGCAGGCGACATTGGCGCAACGCGCCACCTCGCGCAGCGATTTCGACAGCGCGGATGCGACCGTGCGGCAGACCCGCGCCCAGATCGCCGCCCTCGAAGCCTTGATCGCGGGGGCGGAAGCCAGCGTCGAGACCGCGCGCGTGAACCTCGATTATACCCGCATTACCGCGCCGATCGACGGCACGGTGCTTGCCACCGTGGTGCAGGAAGGGCAGACGGTCAACGCGGTCCAGTCCGCGCCGACCATCGTCGTGCTCGGCCAACTCGAGACCATGACGGTACGGGCGGAGATCTCCGAGGCCGACATCGTCAAGGTCAAGCCGGGGCAATCGCTCTACTTCACCATCCTCGGCGACCAGGACCATCGCTATGAAGCCCGGCTGGAACAGATCGAGCCGGCACCCGAGTCGATCAAGAGCGACGCCAGCTTCTCCTCGACCACCACCAGCTCGACGTCGAGCACGAGTTCGTCGAGCTCGACCAGCACGGCGATCTATTACATCGGCGTCTTCAACGTCCCGAACAAGCAGCTTTCGCTACGAACCTACATGACCGCCGAGGTTCACATCGTCACTGGCGAAGCGAAACGCGTGAAGGTGGTTCCCGCCCTCGCCGTCCTGCGCAAATCGGATGGCCGCAGCACCGTCCGCATCCTCGACGCGTCGGGTGACGTGCGCGAGCGCGAGGTCAAGACCGGGCTCAATGACCGCACTACAGTCGAGATCAGGTCCGGCCTTGACGAGGGCGAGCGGGTCGTCACTGTAGAGGCCAACGAGCAGACCGCATCGCGCGGCATGCCAGGTGGGCCGCCCGGAGGTCCCTGACATGGTCGATCCGATCATCGCACTCGAAAACGTTCGGCGGGAGTTCGCGGCCGGCGACGTCAGCGTGATCGCGCTCGACGATGTCTCGCTGAGCATCCAGCCCGGCGAGATGGTGGCGATCATCGGCTCGTCCGGATCGGGCAAATCGACGCTGCTCAATGTCCTCGGGTGTCTCGACCGCCCGACATCCGGCGCCTATCGCGTCGCCAGCCAGAACGTCTCCGAGCTCGATGCTGATGCGCTGGCAGCGCTGCGCCGCGAGCATTTCGGTTTCATCTTCCAGCGCTATCATCTGCTCGGCGACCTCTCGGCCGGCGAGAATGTCGAGATCCCCGCGATCTATGCCGGGATGAAGGCCCGCGATCGCCGCGCGCGCGCCGAGCAGTTGCTCGCAAGACTCGGCGTCAACGAGCGGCGCGGCCATCGCCCGAACCAGCTTTCGGGCGGCCAGCAGCAACGTGTCTCGATCGCACGTGCGCTGATCAACGGCGCCGAGGTCATCCTCGCGGACGAGCCCACCGGCGCGCTCGACCGGCGCAGCGGCGAGGAGGTCCTGAAGATCCTGAAGGAGTTGCACCGCGAGGGGCGGACGATCATCATCGTCACCCACGATGCCGACGTCGCCGCACGGGCCGAGCGCATCATCGAGCTGCGGGACGGTAACATCGTCTCCGATCGCCGCACCGGGACGACGGACGCTCCGGAGCCGCCTGTCGCCGTATCCCGGAAGCCGTGGGACGACGTCCCCGGCTGGTCCGGCGCCTTGCGGCACCTGCGCGAGGCCTCGCGGATGGCGCTGGTGGCGATGGCCGCGCACCGGCTGCGCGCCTTCCTCACCATGCTCGGCATCATCATCGGCATCGCTGCGGTGTCGTCCGTGGTGGCGCTCGGCAACGCGTCCCAGCGCAAGGTGCTGTCCGACATTTCGAGCCTCGGCACCAACACGATCGAGGTGTTTCCAGGCAAGGATTTCGGCGACGCGCGGGCGAGCAAGATCAAGACGCTGGTGCTGGACGACGCCCGCGCGCTCGACCGGCAGGCCTTCATTGCAGGGGTCACCCCGACGGTTTCGACCAGCACGACGGTGCGATATCGCGGCAACGAGTCCAACGTGCTGGTGAACGGCGTCGGTCAGAGCTATTTCCAGGTCAAGGGTGCCAAGCTCGCGAAGGGCCGCCTGTTCGACACCGACACGATCCGCAACATCGAGCGGCAGGCCGTCATCGACGACAATACCCGCAAGACGTTCTTCGCCGACGACCAGACCTCCGGGATCGGGCGCGTGATCTGGCTCGGCAAGGTGCCGTGCCGCATCGTCGGCGTGATCGCCCAGCAGCAGGGCGGCTTCGGCTCGAACCAGAACCTGTCGGTCTACCTGCCTTACACCACCGTGCAGGCCCAGTTCACGGGCGATCGTTCGCTGCGCAGTATCCTGCTGCGGATCAGCGACGATGTCTCGACCAATCTGGCGCAGGACGCGGTGACGACGTTGCTGACGCAGCGGCACAACACCAGGGATTTCGTTATCCTCAACACCGACGACATCCGCCGCACCATCACCAGCACGACGCAGACGCTGGCATTCCTGGTGGCGGCGATCGCGGTGATCTCGCTGGTCGTCGGCGGTATTGGCGTCATGAACATCATGCTGGTCTCCGTGTCGGAACGGATCAGCGAGATCGGCGTGCGCATGGCGGTTGGTGCCAGACGCAGCGACATCCTCCAGCAGTTCCTGGTGGAGGCGACCCTGATTTCGTCCATCGGCGGCATCGCCGGCATTCTTGTCGCGGTGCTGCTCGGCTTCGCCATCAACCTGGCCGTGCCGGGGTTCGAGGTCAGCTATTCGACGTTCTCGATCGGGGCTGCGTTCGTGACCTCGACCGGGATCGGGGTCGCCTTCGGCTTCTTCCCCGCCCGCCGCGCCGCGTTCCTCGACCCCGTGGTGGCGCTGAGCCGCGACTGACCCTAGGATTGCCATGACCATCGTGCTTCGGACGGGAAATTCGTCCGCAAATCGACCAACGATCGGCGCCCCCGATGCGATTTCAATCATGACCAACGGCAGCCCGAATGTCCTGATCGTCGAGGACGACAAGCCGACCCGCGAACTCATCTCGCGTTATCTGCACGATCACAACTTCTCGGTCGACGCGGTCGCGAACGGCAAGGAGATGGACCGCCATCTCTCCCGCGAACGGGTCGACCTGATCGTCCTCGACCTGATGCTGCCGGGGGAGGACGGCCTCAGCCTCTGCCGCCGCCTGCGGATGGACGCCACGACACCAGTCATCATCCTCACCGCGAAGGGCGAGGATCTCGACCGGATCCTCGGTCTCGAGATGGGCGCCGACGACTATCTGGCAAAGCCGTTCAACCCGCGCGAGCTTCTCGCCAGGATCAATGCGGTGCTGCGCCGGCGATCGAGCGGCCTCGCCGCCGGCTCCGCCCCTGCGCGTCTCAAATTCCAGGGCTGGACCATCGACCTCCGCTTGCGCGAGTTGCGCGACCCGCAGGGCGCGCAGGTGCCGCTGACCAGTGCCGAGTTCGATCTGCTGCAGGCCTTCTGCGAGCGGGCAGGACGCGTTCTCGCCCGCGACAACCTGCTGAGCATGACGCGCGGTCGTCCCGGCGGAGGCTTTGGCCGCAGCATCGACGTGCTGGTCAGCCGGCTGCGCCGCAAGCTCGACCGGACGGAAGGCACTTCCGTGATCAAGACCGTCCGCATCGGCGGTTACGTCTTCACGCCGGTGGTGGAGGAAGCATGAGCCGCGCCGCCGATATCGTCGCGCTGTTCAGCTTCAGGCGGATCAGCGGCCAGATCGCCGCCTTGATCCTGGGATCGCTGATCCTGATCCATGTCCTGATTGCCGGGTATTTTCTCCTCAACCACCCAAAGCTGCTGGCGGACACGCCGCTGGAGCAGCTCGAACTGATCGTGCGGATCGTCGCCAACACGCCGAAAGCCGAGCGCGCGCTGGTCCTCGACAGCGTCAGCCGAACCTTTCCAGCGCTCAAGCTCCAATTGCGAGGAGGCGGCTCGGCCTCCCCCACGCCGCAGTCGATGCGAACATCCCTGACCATCCCTTCCGCGCTCGGGGTCAGGGCCGAGCTCGTTCGCGGCAGCGGCGCGGGCGACGAGCGCGTCTGGTTCTACCTTCCGGGCGACGAGGTGCTCGAAGCCAGGATCGGATCGCCCAAGATGCCGGCCTTCGTCAGCGGCCTCTGGACCTCGACGCTGCTGTTCCTCGTGGCGAGCCTGACGCTGCTCGGCGTCTGGGCCGGCCGCGCGCTCTCCTCGCCCTTGTCGGCCTTCGCGCGCGCGGCGGAGGACTTCAGCCTGAGCCGGTCCTCCGCGCCGCTGCCCGAGAACGGACCGGAGGAGATCAGGTCCGCGGCGAGAGCGCTCAACCGGATGCGCGATCGCATCACCACGCTGATGAACGACAGAACCCGCATGCTGGCGGCCATCAGCCATGATCTGCGCACGCCGATCACGCGTCTGCGGCTGCGTTCGGAATATATCGAGGATCCGGCACAACGCACGCAGACCGTGCGCGACCTCGACCAGATGCAGTCGATGCTGGAATCGGTGCTGTCGTTCCTGCGCAGCGAAAGCCCGGTCAAGCCGACGCTGGTGGACGTCGCGGCGCTGCTGCAAATGGTTTGCGAGCAGTTTTCGGATTCAGGATTTGCCGTGACCTATTCCGGCCCCGACAGGGCCGCCTTCATCCTGCGGCCCGACGAAATCACCCGCGCGGTCACCAACCTCGTCGAGAACGCAACGCGCTTCGGAACCCAAATCGACGTCGCGCTGCTGACGGTCGAGGACCGGCTCGTCATCGACGTCTCCGACGACGGGCCCGGCATTCCCGACGAAAGCAAGGCGGCGATGCTGGAGCCCTTTGTGCGTGGCGAGGAAGCCCGCACCATGGACGAGATGGCCGGATTTGGTCTCGGCCTCTCGATCGCGCAGGCGATCGTGATCGCGCATGACGGAACGCTCGAGCTGCTCGACAATGCGCCAAAGGGCCTGCGCGTCCGCTTGCGGCTTGCGCGGGCTGCCCGCGACAATGCAGAATCGCCTCGGACATAAAGCTGCGGCATTTGTCGGGCTTGTCGGCCGTCCTGCCCTGCTTCCCCCGGAGATTCAATGTCTTCTGCCGACCGGCCCTCGACCCGCCTTGCGACCCGGCTTGCCTTCCTCGTCGCGGGCTTCGGCATCGCGTGCTGGGCGCCGCTGGTGCCGTTCGCGAAGGCGCGGCTCGGCGTCGATGACGGCGTGCTCGGACTGCTCCTGCTCAGCCTCGGTATCGGCTCCGTCGTCGCGATGCTGCTGACGGGAATCGTGAGCGCGCGCTACGGCAGCAGGCCGATCATCCTAGCGGGCGGGTTCGGTCTGGCGCTGGTCCTGCCCCTGCTCGCGATCGCAAGCTCGCCCGCAACGCTGGCGCTGGCGCTGTTCGCATTCGGCGCGGCGCTTGGCTCGATCGACGTCGCCATGAACATCCATGCCGTGGAGGTGGAGCGCGCCGCGAGACGCCCGCTGATGTCCGGCTTCCACGCGCTGTTCAGCATCGGGGGCTTTGCCGGATCCGCGCTGATGACGGCGCTGCTCTCGCTGCAATTCGGCACGCTCGCCTGCACGCTGATCTGCTCTGCCCTGATGCTGATCGCGATGCTCGTGACCTGGCCGCGCCTGCTCCGCAACGTGCAGGCGCAGGACGGTCCGCTGTTCGTGCTGCCGCACGGATCGGTGCTGCTGCTCGCCCTGCTCGGCGCCATCACCTTCCTGGTCGAGGGCGCGATGCTCGATTGGGGCGCGCTGCTCGTGATCGGCGCGGGTCTCGTCACCGAGGCGCAGGGCGGAGCCGGCTACATCGTGTTCTCGATCGCGATGACCGCGGGCCGGCTCGGCGGCGACGCCGTCGTTGCGCGCATCGGGGACCGCGCGACATTGCTGTGGGGCAGCCTAATTGCGATCGCGGGTTTTGCGGTCCTGCTCACGGCGCCGGTTGCGGCAGTCGCCATCGCCGGATTCCTGCTGATCGGGCTCGGCGCGTCCAACCTCGTGCCGGTGCTTTTCCGCCGGGCGGCCCGGCAAACAATGATGCCGACGGGCCTCGCGGTCGCGGCGATCACGACCGCAGGCTATGCAGGAATCCTGATTGGCCCTGCCGGCGTCGGCTTTGTCGCACGTCTTGCCGGATTGCCGATGGCGTTCTGGCTGCTCGCTGCGCTGATGGGCCTCGTCACGCTGTCGGCGCGCATCGTCACAAGGAAGGCGCCTCAGACCATGGCGACCTAACCCTTTCCGTCTCAAGGGGTATTTCTTTGGCCGCAGCCGGCCCAAGCCATCCAGGCAGGTCTGTCAGCCATGCGGCTTTCGGCCAGTTTACCGGACGCCTCGTTCTGCTAGACCAGAATAAAATACCTTTTGACTCCCGTCGCGGGGGCAATGGCACGTGCCAGCTCACAACACTCAAGACTCGGTCATTTCATTCGGGCCATTTCGGCTGTTTCCAAAGTCCCGGCTCCTGGAGAAGGAGGGGGAGCCGCTTCATGTCGGCGGCCGCGCGCTCGATATTCTCATCCTGCTTGCCGGGCGCGCCGGGGAAGTCGTCGACAAGCGAGAGCTGGTCAAGCGCATCTGGGCCGACGTGAATGTCGACGAGGGCAGCCTGCGCTTTCATGTCGCAGCGTTGCGCAAGGTGCTCGGCGATACCGGCAAGTCGGCCCGCTATGTCCTCAACGTGCCGGGCCGTGGCTATTGCTTCGTCGCCCCGTTCGCTCAAGCGGCGCCGCAGGTCGCGCCAGCCTCCGTCGAAATCGCCCCTCCCCGCTCTTTGCCCGCTCTGCTCGCGAAGATGATCGGACGCGAGGAGATCGTCGAGAAGATCTCGCACGGCCTGACGCTCCATCGCTTCATGACCGTGGTCGGCCCGGGCGGCATCGGCAAGACCGCCGTCGCCGTCACGGTCGGGCATCGCCGCTCGGCGGATTTCGGCGGCCGCGTCTTCTTCGTCGATTTCGGTCCGCTACGCGACGCCGGCCATGTCACGACCACCATCGCCTCCGTCCTCGGACTGACCGTCAGCTCGGAGGATCCGACCCCGGCGTTCCTGACATTTCTGAAGACCGGACCGGCCCTGCTGATCTTCGACAGTTGCGAGCATGTGCTGGACACGCTGGCTCCGATCGTGGAGCGCCTCGTTCGCGAGGCACCGCAGCTTCGTGTTCTCGCAACCAGCCGCGAGTCGTTCCGCAGCGAAGGCGAACGGATTTTCCGGCTGTTTCCGCTGGATTGTCCGCCCGAGCGCGAGGACCTCGACGTCGCCGAGGTCCTCGCCTATCCCGCCGCCCAGCTCTTCGTCGAGCGCATCGCGCAGAGCTCCGGACCGTTCCAGCTCAGCGCCGAAGAGGCACCACTCGTCGCCAACATCTGCCGGCGCCTCGACGGCATTGCGCTGGCGATCGAGCTCGCGGCGGGCCGTGTCAATGCCTATGGCATCGCCGGCACGGCCTCCCTGCTCGACAGCCGCTTTTCGCTGCAATGGCGCGGGCGGCGCACGGCCGTTCCGCGGCACCAGACGCTCGCCGCCGCCCTCGACTGGAGCTACGACCTGCTGCCTCCGGCGGAAAGCGCCACCTTGCGACGATTGTCGGTGTTCGCCGGGCCGTTCGCGCCCGAGGCCGCCGCCGCGGTCGCGTCCGGCGACGGTCTTGGCACCTCGGAGACGCTGGCGGCGATCGACAGCCTGGTCGCCAAATCGCTGATCTCGCCATCCGGTTCGCGGACGCTGCGCTATCGCCTGCTCGACACCACGCGCACCTACGCACTCGGCAAGCTGCGTGAGCTCGGTGAAGTCGGGCAGTTCGCGCGGCGCCATGCCGAGCATTTTCGCGACTTCTTCGAGCGCGCGGGGGCCGACAATTCGACGCCGCTTCCCGAATGGCTGAGCACCTATGGTGGCGAGCTGGACAATGTGCGCGCAGCGCTGGACTGGGCCTTCACGCCCGACGGCGATGCGAGGCTCGGCATCGCGCTGACGGCGACTGCGGTGACGCTGTGGGTGCGTCTTTCGCTGTTCGCCGAATGCCGCGAGCGCTGTAAAGCGGCGCTGGCGGCACTCGGAGACGACCGCGACGACGACCGCATCCGCATGCAGTTGCTCTCGGCACTCGGCTGGTCGCTGATGTATGGCGAGGGCCGCGCGCGCGAGGCGCGCCCGATCCTCGAGACGACGCTCGAGCTCGCCGAGAGCCTCGACGACAAGGATTTCCGGCTGCGCGCGCTCTGGGGCTTGTGCATCGACCAGTTCAACAACGGGCAATTCGGCAAGGCCCGCGCGCTCGCCGACCGTTTTGCCAACGCCGCGGCGAATTCATCGGATCAGACCGATCTCATGCTGGGCGACCGGTTGATGGCCGTCGCGCTGCATTATCTGGGGGACCAGAACGAGGCGCGCCAGCGGATCGACCGGGTGAACGCCTCGCTGCATGTGTTGGTCGAGAAGCCCAAAATCTTCCCGCTCGATCTCAGGATATCGACGCAATATTTCCGGGCCCGGATCCAGTGGCTGCAGGGCTTCGCCGATCAGGCCCAGGCGCTCGCCGCCAACAACATCGAGGAAGGCCGTGCCAACGGCCATGCGCTGACATTCTGCAGCGTGCTGGGACAGGCCGCCTGCCCGATCGCATTCTGGTCCGGCGATTTCGATGCCGCCGAGCGCCACGGCACCGAGCTGCTCGAGCACACCGAACGCCATGCGATCCGGCTGTGGGGCCTCTGGGCACGGGCCTTCAACGCCGCAGTCATGGCCAGGCGCGGCGACGTCGCGACGGGCCTGCCGTTGCTGCGCGAAGAGCTCAATCGCGCCGGCGACGCGCGCTTCCTGCCGCGCTTTCTCCCGCTGCTCGGCGAGCTCGCCGCGTGCTTCCTGGAGGCCGGCCAGGTGGACCGTGGCCTCGACGTGATCGAGGACGCCCTCGCCCGCTGCAACGACCGGCAGGAGCTCTGGTATCTGCCGGAGCTGATCCGCATCAAGGGAGAATTGATGCTCAGAAGCGCGCTGCATTCGGGGGACGCCGAGGCGCGCTTTCGCGAGGCGATCGACATTGCCGTCCGGCAGGGCGCCCGCTTCTGGCAGCTGCGCTGTGCAACTAGTCTCGCGCGGCTCTTGATCGGCGCAGGCCAGCGCGCGGACGCCCTGGCGGTTCTGAAGGATGCCACCGGATCCTTCGCCGAAGGATCCGATATCTCCGATATGCGCATGGCCCGCGAGCTGATAGCGCAATTGCGCGGCTGACAGGCCGCGACCCGATCTACCCTCCCACCGCGGCCGCGCGGCTCGGCAGCTTCCAGCCGGGCCGGATGAAGTGGCAGGTGTAGCCGTCCGGATAGCGTTCGAGATAGTCCTGATGCTCAGGCTCGGCCTCCCAGAATTCGCGAGCGGGGGCGAGCTCCGTCACCACCTTGCCCGGCCAAAGGCCCGACGCCTCGACGTCGGCGATGGTGTCTTCGGCAATCCGCTTCTGCTCTTCGCTGGTATAGAAGATCGCGGAGCGATAGCTCGTGCCGAGATCATTGCCCTGGCGATTGAGCGTGGTGGGATCGTGGATCTGGAAGAAGAACTCCAGCATGGTCCGGAAGCTGGTCCTTGCGGGATCGAGCATGATATCGATCGCCTCGGCGTGTCCTTCGTGATTGCGATAGGTCGCGTTCTTGACGTGCCCTCCGGTGTAGCCGACGCGGGTGGAGATCACGCCCGGCTGCTTGCGGATCAGATCCTGCATGCCCCAGAAGCAGCCCCCGGCCAAAACTGCGCGCTCTGTCGTCATCTGATGTGCTCCCAGTTCATTAAGCGGCCCGCCCTCAACCTGCCGCTCGCGATCACAGGGCGGGAGCTCGGTATTGTCATTGATGTCCGCTCGCTACCAAAGCCCGGACGGCCTCAGTGTTCCCGATCTCGACCGGATCGGCAACGCGCGAGGCCGGCAGCCGGATCAATTCTGCGTCGGCTGTGCCAGTTTCGCAAATCGTCCTGGCTTCGCCCGGAATTGAGAGCATCCTCAATGAGGTAACGTCACGGGCCCGCTCGCAAGTCCTAACAACTTCTAACACGCCAAGCCCCGTACGCCCCGCCATGGTGAAGGCACTGGACGGTGGATATGGCGGGACATGGCGCTTCTTGATGATGTGATCGATGCCAGCGGCGGAATGGCCCGCTGGAATAGCTTGAACCGGTTCACGCTTCACCTTTCCGTTGGCGGGTCGCTGTTATCCACTGCCGGACATGCCAGCGAGTTCAAGGACGTGACCGCGGAGGGCACGATCCGGACGCAGTCGGTCCGCTTCACCGGCATTACCGGCGGCGCGTACTCCGGCTCCTTTCAGCCGGACGCGGTCACCATCGAGAGCCTCGATGGTGAAGTCCTGCGAACCTGGCGGAGCCCGAGCCTCACATTCCGCGAACTCAGCTCGCCTGCCCTTGCGGACGAACTGCAGCTCGTTTTCTTCTGCGGCGCGGCGATCTGGAACTACCTGACAAACCCGTTCCTGCTCGCCCATCAGGACGTCATGGTGGAAGAGCTGCCGCCTTGGCGAGAGGGTACCGAAACGTGGCGGCGCCTGCGGGCGCGATTCCCCTCGCACATCGTCACGCTCGCGCCCGAACAGATCTTCTATTTCGACGAGAGCGCCCTGCAGCGGCGCACGGATCACGAGTTGTTCGGGATGAAGATCGCGCACTCCTCCTGGGCCCATGACAGTTTTGGCGGCATCGTCGTGCCAACGCTTCGACGCATCCAGACCTTGCGGCCAGATGGAACCGTGATCGCCAAACCCGTGCTCATGGATGTCGAGATTTTCGATGCCGTCTTCGAATAGCGCGATGACTTCGAGGGTAGATCGGTGTTGCGAGCAGCCACCGCGCGCTGCTGCGGCGAGCTGCCGCATCCGACGCAGTCGCACAAAATCTAACAGAACCTCATCACCCCTAACGGGCGTCCTGGCCGGCTCACGCCTATCGTCCGACCATGGAAAGCATTGGTTTGCGCGTTTGCCGGGCGTCGCAAACCGCGGCAAAGCCAGGAGAGGATGAGCGATGTCGAACAATTTGCAGACGGCGCATGCCGACGGTCCGGCCGGCGCGCGGGATCACGAGGTGCTTCGCCCAACACCGGTCATCGCCCGTGAAAGCCAACGTGCGGGAATGGCGTTGCCGCGCGTCAGGGTCAATGCCTTGCCGAAATGGCGGCTGCGGCGCGTCGAGCAATATATCGCGGATCATTTCGGCCGTTGCATCAGCCTGGCGGAGCTCGCCAATGTCGCCGGCCTGTCCAGGATGCATTTTGCGGCACAGTTCCGCGCCGCGACCGGCTACCGTCCTCGCGAATATCTGCTCCGTCGCCGGACCGAGCATGCGAAGACGCTGCTCGCGACCACAGAGCGTCCATTGGCGGAGATCGCGCTGGCCGTCGGCTTCAGCACACAGGCGCATTTTTCGACCGTCTTCAAGCGCATCAGCGGCGAGTCCCCGGCGCGCTGGCGCCTCGCCAGCAAGGGCGAACGGCGCGCGGTCGGGGCGCCTCCACCGCGCCGTCCTTCTCCGGAGAGAAACTGGATCGCCAGCGCTGCCGCATGATCGATCTGCCCGGCTCGCGCCCTCCTCCTCCCGGCCCTGCGAGCCTCTCGGGGCCGTCCTGCGCCCACACAGGACGGCCCCTTTTTCCTAGCGCGCGATGCGCGTTGTCGCGTCAGATCCAGCCCTACATGTCCCCGGTCAAGCCGCAGCGCGCGAGCGTTGCGGCGCAGAGCCGGGACCCAGAAGGCGACTGCATCCAGTGCGGAGAGATGGACCCCGGCTCTGCAGCGCAGCGCTGCGCTGCGTCCGGGGCAAGGCGCAATACTGCCGCTCCCTACGCCGGATCGAACGCGCGGATCGGCGGCAGATTGCCGGTGAACTTCTCCACCTCGATCGTCGTCAGCTGACCGGTGCAGCCCTGCGCCAGGGACGAGGTGCCGACGTCGCGGGTGAGCACGTTGGGATTGCCGTGAACGCAGAGCGGCGCCTCGTCTTCGGGATCCATCGGATCGTACCAGGCGCCGGTCGGAAGCTGCACGACGCCAGGCGCGATGCCGTCGGTGACGTGGACCGCGGCAAGGCAGGCGCCGCGCGCGTTGAACAGGCGGATGATGTCGCCATCCCTGATGCCGCGCGCGTCCGCATCAACCGGGTTCATTCGCGCGACCTCGCGGCCGCGATGCTTGGCGGCAAGCGAATGGCCGCCGAAATCGAGCTGGCTGTGCAGGCGCGTCACCGGCTGGTTGGCGACGAGGAAGCAGGGCGAGCCCGGCTTCGGCATGTCGGTCTTCTCCAGCCAGACCGGATGTCCCGGACAATCCGCATCGCCATGGGCCGCGATCTTGGCCGAGAAAATCTCGATGCGCCCGCTCGGCGTCGGCAGGGCGTGGTTGACGGGATCCTCACGGAAGCGACGCAGCCGGCCGCCGTCATCGGGCTGCTGCGGCACAACCAGGCTGCCGCGCGCCCAGAATTCGTCGAAACTCGGGGCCTCCAGACCACGCTTCGCGAGCGAGGCGCGGGTCGGCTCGTAGAGATGCTCCAGCCATTGCCGCGACGTGCGTCCCTCGGTGAAGGGCTCGCGAGCCCCTAAGCGCTCGGCGAGATCGGCGAAGATATCGTAATCGTCGCGTGCAAGCCCGAACGGTTCGGCGATCTGGTGCATGGCGACCATGAGGGGATCGTTGGTGGAATAGCCGATGTCCTCACGCTCGAGCGTCATTGTCGCGGGCAGTACGATGTCGGCATGCCGCGCCGTGGCGGTCCAGGCCAGCTCGTGCACGACGAACGTGTCGAGTTGCGCAAAGGCCTTGCGCAGGCGGTTGATGTCCTGGTGATGATGGAAGGGATTGCCGCCGGCCCAATAGACCATGCGGATGTCCGGATAGGTGCGCGTCTCGCCATTGTAGCGATAGGTCGTGCCGGGACCCAGCAGCATGTCGGCGATGCGCGCCACCGGAATGAAATCGGCGACGCCGTTGCGGCCCTGCCCGAGCGTCGGCCCCGGCACGTCGTTGACGCGGCGGCCGTAATAGCCGATCGCACCTAACGAATAGGCGTAGCCGCCGCCGGGAAGGCCGATCTGGCCGAGGGCTGCCGCCAGCACCATGCCCATCCACACCGGTTGCTCGCCATGCTCGGCGCGCTGCAGCGAATGCGAGACGGTGATCAGCGCGCGCTTTCCGGCGAGCCGTCGCGCCAGCTTTCGAATGGTCCCGGCATCAACGCCTGAGATCGCGGCGGCCCAGTCGGCGTGCTTGGGCTGGCCATCGCTTTCGCCCATGAGATAGCGCAGGAAGACCGGCCAGCCCTCGGTGTAGCGATCGAGGAAGGCCTGGTCGTGCAGACCTTCGCTGACCAGCGTGTGGACGATGCCGAGCATCAGCGCGGTGTCGGTGCCGGGCACGCAGCTCATCCATTCCGCGCCGGCTTCCACCGGCAGGTCGTCACGCAGCGGGCTGACCAGGACGAATTCGCAGCCTCGCCGGCGCGCCGTCGCCATGGCGCAGCGCTCGACGTGCTTGCTGATCGAGCCGCCGGCCACCATGGAGTTCTTCAGCGCCATGCCGCCGAAGGCCAGCACGATCTCGGTCTCGGCCGCGATCTGCTCCCAGGTGACGTTGCGCTTGGTGATGTCCTCGTAGCCCGCCAGAATCTGCGGCAGCAGCACCGAGGACGCCCCCGAAGAGTAGGTATTCACCGAGCGCACGTAGCCGCCCATCGCGATGTTGAGGAAGCGATGCACCTGGCTCTGGGCGTGATGAAAACGCCCCGCGCTCGACCAGCCATAGGACCCACCGAACACGGCGCCCGGCCCGCGCGTATCGCGGATGCGGCCGAGCTCGTCGCCGAGCAAGTCGAGCGCCTTCTCCCAGCTGACCGGGACGAACTCGTCGCGGCCGCGGCGATTGTCGGGGCCCGGCCCGCGCTCGAGCCAGCCGCGGCGGATCGCCGGCTGAGCGATGCGGGCCTGGTGGCGCAGCGCGCCGGGGAAATTGTCGATGATGCCGTTCGGATCGGGATCGCCCGCATAGGCCCTGACCTCGAGGCCAGCCGCGCCCTGACGCGCCGAAAACACGCCCCAATGCGAGGTGTGCGGCCTGAAGCCGTCGGACAGGTCAAGACCGGGGTCCGGGAAGCCAATCGTATCGTCCATCGTGTGTTCCTTGTTCCGGCACGTGGCGGCAGTATACCGATCTGCGCCGGGATGTCGCCGAGATCAGCGCCGACAGAAACGCCGGGCTGTCGTGCGCACGCAAGGGATGGCAACCATCGCCGGATCAGGCGGCGATTCGCAGACAAAGCGCTAGAAATGTGCGATATGCCGCTCTCTCATAGCGACAACGGACCCCTCATGATCAAACGCGATTTGCCGTACGAAGGTCTGCTTCACGAAGTGGTCGAGCACAATGGCGTGCTTTACATCGGAGGCATCGTCCCGGAGGACACCAGCCTCGATATGTCGGGCCAGGCCAAGGACGTGCTCACCCAATTGACGCAGCTGTTGAAGACCCTCGGATCCGATCCAGCCAACGTCTTGCAGGTGACGATCTACATGATAGATCTGAAGGAGAAGGCAGAGTTCAACGCGGTCTGGAAAGCGCACTTCGCAGAAGTTGATCTGCCGGCTCGCGCCGCAATCGGCGTGGCCGATCTCGGTCCGGGCGTCAAGCTCGAGATGACCGCCATTGCTGCCCTGCAATAGTGCGACCAAAGGATTCGCTGCTTGCTGCGTCGACGACGCGAGAGGGTCTCATCATCTCCAATCGCCGTTGCCTTCGCAGTCAGTCATCGCGCGATGACACAATGCATGGTCACGGCGCGCGCCCGACTTTGGAACGGCATCATCCACGCGCGCAGCAATCGACCAGCAGCTGCCAGATCCGCTGCACCTCGCCCTTCTGGCGCCCCTCCGGCACCTTCTCGCCGCCGGACTGACCATATCCGGCGATGGTGTGCGCTTGGCGCGGCACGATCCATCGTTCCGAGATCGGGTCGTACCATTTTCCGATGTTCACCTCAGTCACGATCAACTCACAGATTCGACAACGGTTGGCGATGCGCCTGCCGCGGCTTCATTCGAGCCATTCGGCGACGCACCAGTCAGTTTACCAATCATGAGCTCGCGCGATCGTTCCGCTTCCCTGCATCATCCCGGTCGGGCCGGATGAAGCGTGCGCGGATGCCGCTCGTGCAGCAGCCGAGCGAGCTCCTCGCGCTCGGTCTCGCGTCCCTTCATGGCAGTCTCGAACAGCGCTTCCTGGATGTCGCGAGGCATGTCGCCCCACACGTCCATCGCGGCCCGTCCGAGCAGGCCCGCAAGATGATCGATTCCATCGTTCATTCGGCTCTCCTGGTCTGCACACGGGAATGGAACAGCTGCGGCCGCGCAGCGTTCCACTGCCATCATTGTGAAAAGGAGGCGTCGTTTATGGGATTCTTCACCAAGGATATCAAATCGATGGAAGACCTGCTGCTGCACGGCCTGCAGGACATCTATTACGCGGAGCAGCAGATCCTGAAAGCGCTGCCCAAGATGATCGACAAGGCGACCAACCGGGATCTCGCCGCCGGCCTGAAAGCGCATCTGGACGAGACCAATAAGCAGGTCGAACGGCTCAACAAGGTGTTCGCCAAGCTCGGCAAGGAGCCCAGCGGCACGCAATGTCCTGCCATCGACGGCCTCATCGAGGAAGCCGACGCGACCGCCGGCGAGATCGAGGACAAGGCCGTGCTCGATGCCGCGATCGTGGCCAACGCGCAGGCTGTGGAGCACTATGAAATGTGCCGCTACGGCACGCTGATCGCCTGGGCCGAAGAGCTCGGCCACGACGACATCGTGCGCTTCCTCACCACCAATTTGAACGAAGAGAAGGCCGCCAACACCAAGCTGAACACCGTGGCGCTTCGCAAGGGCGTCAACGCCAAGGCCTCCAACGCCGCCTGATCGATCTGCCGACCAAGACGTGGCAGCCCGGCCTCCGGCGCTGCCACGATCCTCGTGCTAGTGCAGAATGCGAAGCATCGTCCCTGCGCGCCGCAGGGCTGTCGCGTATGGAGCGATCACGCCTGTGGCCATCCTTCGAGACGCCCGCCGTTGGCGGGCCCTCAGGATGAGGACTGAGTGGCGTGGCGCTCGTTTCGACAAGTCACGAATGCTGCTTAGCCTCATCCTGAGGAGGCCGCGAAGCGGTCGTCTCGAAGGAGAGGCGCGCGCTCGGATCTCACCACGCTCTAGGCACGTTCGATCAGATGAACGGCTTGCCGCCGGTGACGGCGAGCGTAGCCCCCGAGGTGTAGCTCGAGCGCGGATCGGCCAGCATGACATAGGCGGTTGCAAGTTCGGCCGGCTGGCCGGCGCGCTGCATCGGGACCTGCTTGCCGAAGTTCTTGACCCTTTCCTCCGACATGGTCGAGGGTATGAGCGGCGTCCAGATCGGACCGGGGGCAACGGCGTTGACCCGAATGCCCTTCTCGGCCAGCATCTGCGCAAGCCCGCCGGTAAAATTCTGGATGGCCCCTTTGGTCGTGGCGTAAGCCAGCAGGCTCGGGTTTGGCATGTCCGAGTTCACCGACGCCGTGTTGATGATCGCAGCGCCCGGCCGCATATGAGGGACCGCGGCCTTGGTCAGATAGAACATGGCGTGGATGTTGGTCTCGAACGTGCGCTGCCATTCCTCGTCGCTGATGTCCCCGATGTCCTTGAACGTGGCCTGATGCGCCGCATTGTTGACGAGGATATCGATGCCGCCGAACTCTTCGACGGTGCGACGCACGATGGACCGGCAGTGATCGGGATTACTGATGTCGCCGGGAATGAGGACGACCTTGCGTCCCTCCCGCTCCACCAGCGCCTTGACCTCGGCTGCATCCTCGTCCTCGTTCAAATAAGAGACGACGATGTCGGCACCTTCACGCGCATAGGCGATCGCGACCGCACGGCCGATGCCGCTGTCGCCTCCGGTGATCAGCGCCCTTTTTCCGGCCAGGCGCCCGGCGCCCTTGTAACTCTCCTCGCCGTGATCCGGCCGAGGCTGCATCGCCCGCGTCGAACCGGGCATCGGTTGCTGCTGCGGCGGAAAGGGAGGCTTTGGATAATCGGTCATGGACAACTCCCGGGAAGCTCGCTGCGCTAACGGAGCGCCGCCGAAACTGTTCCTGGGATTGTCCGGACACTGCCGTAACTCTATCCGGGTTAGACGGCCCCGATCTGCGACACCGAGCCTTGCGCATCGCCTGATCGGGCCTGGCGATAGAGGTGACCTGGCTCGGCCCACAGGAACCCATTCGAGAACGGCACACCAGGATAGGCCGCCGCAAGTCGGTGATTGCCGCTATCGACATCGTCACGACCGTCGAGCACGTCGCGAAAGGTCCTGACGATGGCGACCATGTCGCAATCCTGTGGCGACAGGCGCAGCGAGCCGACATTGCTCTCGCGCAATAGGCCGATCTCGCCCAGCAGATTGGCGCAGGTGTGAGACAGGGTCTGCACGCCGTTGACGGTGAGGAAATCCTGCTGCTCCAGCGTGTTCAGCAGCAGACCATCCGGATCCTTCTCACAGACGAAGCGGCAATTGTCTTTGGCCAGCTTGTGAAGGCGCGCATGATAACAACGGGCCGAGATGGCGAGCGGCACTCTGCCGAACGCGAACACCTCGGTCGTGACGATGGGAACAGCCTTCGCGATCGCCGCCACCGAGGTCAGCGGCAGCTCCGGAGGTAGACAGATTCGCCGCGCCCCCTGTGCGACGTGAAAGGCCGCGCTCGCCTCGTTGTAGATGTTGACGAAGGGCCCGATGGCGTGCGGCCGGCCTGCGAGCGCCCTGAGACAGGTCAGATCATTCACCTCGACCAGCACGCCTTCGGCTGCTGCGAGCTCTTCGGTCTGGCGGCGTTCGCGCCGCAGCGAGACCAGGATCAGCGAGCCCAGCAGCACCTGCTTGCCCGCCCTCTGCAGTCGTTCGACGACGCCCGGGATGTGGTCTGCGAAGAACGGCGATCGTTTCGAGCAGACGATCTCGCCGACGGATACGACGTCGACCGGCGCTTCGTCGGCGATACGGAAATAGAAGTCGCGCCAGCGTTCCGGCGCCCAATTGTACAGAACTGGACCGAGGCTGAGTTGCATCTTCCGGACCTCACACATTCGAAACGATTAACGCCAGGTCTTGCGATAGGCGCCGAGCGTGGAGGCCTGCCCTTCGGTGAACGGCTTCAGGCTCGCAATGTCCGCCTCGCTCCCGCTCTCGAGCGCCGCGAGCGCATGACGGAAATGGCGCACCACGCTTTCGACATAGGCGCGGCCGCGCTGACGGCCCTCGATCTTGAGCGCGGTGACCCCGGCATCGCGCAACCCCCTAAGCAGCGTCGTGGCGTCCAGGCTGACGGGGTCCTCGAAAATGTAGCCGGCGCCCTGCGCGGTCGAGAAGCGGCCCTTGCACAGCGTCGGATAGCCGGCGGGCTCGCTCACCCCGAACCGGTTGATAGTGAAGCCGCCCAGACTGGACTTCGTCCCCTCCGCCGTCTGTTCGTAGGTCACATGGCTCGGAGGGGAGCAGACGCCTTGCATGTTCGGCGATTTGCCGGTCGCATAGGACGACAGCGAACAGCGCCCCTCGGCCATCACGCAGAGGCCGCCGAACACGAAGACCTCGGTCTCGCAGGCCGACTCCCGGGTGATCTCGGCGATTTCAGGCACGCTGAGGACGCGCGGCAGCACGACGCGCCGCGCCCCGAAATTTTCGGCATAGAAGGCGATGGCATCCGGATTCGCGGCCGCGGCCTGAACCGAGACGTGCAAA
The DNA here is from genome assembly GCF_004114535.1 of Bradyrhizobium nanningense. Taxonomy (GTDB): domain Bacteria; phylum Pseudomonadota; class Alphaproteobacteria; order Rhizobiales; family Xanthobacteraceae; genus Bradyrhizobium; species Bradyrhizobium nanningense. The sequence goes on along the minus strand of NZ_LBJC01000012.1, from coordinate 14,072 downwards.
CGCTGGCTCGGATGGCGCCGCGCCGTGTAATCCATCAATCCGATGTCGGCAAGGATCAGCGCATCGGCTCCGGCATTCACGGCATCGTCCACCGCACGATGCCAGATGTCGACGGCGGAGGCGCGCGGAAAGGTGTTGATGGCCACCAGGATCTTCGCGCCGCGGTCATGCGCCAGCGCGATCCCCTTGCGCAGTTCGTCGCGGCTGAAATTCAGCCCGGGAAAGTTGCGCGCGTTGGTCTCATCGTTGAAGCCGCAATAGATCGCGTCGGCGCCGGCATCAATGGCGCTCTTCAGCGCCGCCGGCGTCCCGGCGGGACAGATCAGTTCCATCATCTCGATTGCTCGCCTTGCCCCGATGAGCCGATCACGTGTCCACGCGCGGCCTCGAAGGCGCGCCTCGCCGGCGCGCCCAGCGGGCCGAACAGCGAGGACAGTTCAGTGGCAAGATCGAGCTGGGCGTCGTCGATCGTATTGCGCAGCGCCAGCACCGCCTCGACATCGCCCTCGATGACGAGCTCGCGCGAGAACATCAAGGCATCGCCATCGACCCTGCCTTCGAGCAGAGCCAGGAGATTGGCGAGCGAGGCCGAGATCCGCGCGTCCAGCCCTGGCGTCAGCTCGCGCACGACGGACACGCGCGGCGGCTTCGCCTCGACCACGAAGGCAAACGGTAGATCAATCGGCTTGATACCGAACCGCGCGCGCGCGTGCGCGCCCAGCCGGTCGAATATGGCAGGGTTGCGCCGGTGGATCCGCTGCAGGACACCGCCGAGAACGAGCTGCAACGGCAGCAGAGGCAGAGGACGCATGGCAAGTGCGACAAGCGGCGGAATCGTCGGCAACGGGCCGGGCGATACGGCGGACGGATCATTCATGGCGACACATCTGGACGGATTGCACACCGCTGTATTTGAGCCGGAACAATGAAGACCAAAAACAGGCCGGCTAGCTGTGATTTTTTGGGAGCCTATCCAGTTGCAACGTGATGTGCCGCGCTTTCGCGACTTGACCGACTTTCTGCGCTTCATCGAAAGCCGGGGGCAGTTGCGACGCATTCGCGAGAAGGTCTCCGTCGTCCACGAGATCACGGAAATCCATCGGCGTGTGCTTGAGGCACACGGACCGGCATTATTGTTCGAGCAGCCCGTCAGAGCCGATGGCCGTCCCTCGGAGATGCCGCTCCTCACCAATCTGTTCGGAACGGTCGAGCGGATCGCATGGGGAATGGGGATCGCACCCGATCGCCTCGGAGAGCTTGGCGAGCTCATGGCCGAGCTCCGCGCGCCGCGACCGCCGAACAGCATCAGGGACGCCTTCGACAAGCTCCCGCTCGCCCGCGCCGCGCTGGCGACGCGCCCGCGCACGCGCGCGGCGGCACCGGTGCAGGATTGCGTCACGATGGGGCCGGACATCGATCTCGCGAGATTGCCGGTCCAGATCTGCTGGCCCGGCGAACCGGCGCCGCTGATCACCTGGCCACTCGTGATCACCGTGCCGCCGGACTCCGCGACGGCCGACCAGGAGGAAAACGTCGGCGTCTACCGCATGCAGGTGCTCGGTCGCGACCGCGCCATCATCCGCTGGCTCGCGCATCGTGGCGGCGCCAAGCATCATCAGCAATGGAAGGCGATCGGGCGCGAAATGCCGGTCGCGATCGTCATCGGAGCCGATCCAGCCACCACCCTGGCCGCGGTGCTGCCGCTGCCCGAGACAATGTCGGAGCTGCGCTTCGCCGGAATTCTGCGCGGCGAACGGCCCGACCTCGCGCCCTGCCTCACCGTCCCGCTCGCGATCCCGGCTGAGGCCGAAATCGTCATCGAGGGCTTCGTCTCCGCGACCGAAACCGCGCCCGAGGGTCCGTATGGCGATCACACCGGGTACTATAATTCCGTCGAGCAATTCCCCGTGATGCGCGTGACGGCGATCACCAACAGGCGGCAGCCCGTCTACCTCTCGACCTTCACAGGCCGGCCGCCGGACGAGCCGTCGCGGATCGGCGAGGCGCTCAACCGTCTGTTCGTGCCGCTGATCCGACAGCAATTCCCCGAGGTGACCGACTGCTGGCTGCCGCCGGAGGCCTGCTCCTACCGCATCGCGGTCGCGGCGATCAAGAAGCGCTATCCCGGACAGGCGCGGCGGCTGATGCTGGGCCTGTGGTCGATGCTGCCGCAGTTCAGCTACACCAAACTCCTGATCGTGGTCGACGACGACATCGACGTCCGCGATTGGCAGGCCGTGATGTGGGCCGTCTCGACGCGCAGCGACTCTTCGCGCGACCTCGTGACCCTCACCGACACGCCGATCGACTATCTCGACTTCGCCTCGCCGAAATCGGGACTCGGCGGCAAGCTCGGCATCGACGCCACCACAAAGATTCCGCCGGAGACGGATCGCGAATGGGGCGTTCCGCTGACGATGGATCCCGCCGTGGTCGCACGTGTCGATGCGATGTGGTCAAGCCTCGGCCTTTCCGGCATGCTCGCACGCGCACCGGTCCTCACATGAGCGGGCGGCAAGGCATCATCGTCGGCATCAGCGGCGCCTCGGGCGCCGCGATCGGCATGCGCATCGTCGAAGTGCTGGCCGACAATCCGCACTACGCGGTGCACCTCGTGGTCTCGCCTGCGGCTGAGCGTACACTGAGCGAAGAAGTGGGGAGCGACGCGCTCGCGCGGCTGCGCGCGCTCGCCTTCCGCCACCATCTTCATTCGGACATCGGCGCCGCGATCGCCAGCGGCTCGTATCCGGTCGCGGGCATGATCGTGGCGCCGTGCTCGATCCGTACGCTCTCGGCCATCGCCTGGGGGCAGCTCGACAACCTCCTGACGCGCGCGGCCGACGTACAGCTCAAGGAGCGACGCCGGCTGGTGTTGCTGGTCCGCGAGAGCCCGCTGCATCTCGGCCATTTGCGCAGCATGCTGCAGGCGACCGAGATCGGCGCCATCATTGCCCCGCCGATGCCGGCCTTCTATCTGAGGCCACAGTCGCTGGATGAGGTGATCGACCAGATCGCCGCCCGGGCGATCAACCTGCTCGACCTGACGAAGCTTCGCGCACCCGCAAAGGTCTGGTCCGGCCAGGGCTCTGAGGGCGGTTAAAGCAATGATGGATGAGACTTGATCGCCGCAACGACGGAGGTGCGCTCCCTCTCCCGCTTGCGGGAGAGGGCTAGGAGAGGGTGTATCCTCAGTGGGACAATCCCCAAGAGGAGAAAGCCCTCTCCCGGCGCGCGGGACGATGCTTCGCATCGCCCGGAGCGCGCCGACCTCTCCCGCAAGCGGGAGAGGTGAACACCCCGCGGCATCGATTCAACCTGAAGCCATGCTGCTTTAGCCGCCGAGGCGTCGGTCACCGCGCTCGCCCGGATCAATTCACCTCGGCAAAGCCGAGCGACGACCTGACGCCCGGCGAGATCATCGAGGGCTGCCAGGGCGGCTCGAACGTCATGGTGACGTCGACCGATTCCACGCCTGGAACGAGGCACGCGCTGTTGGCGACCCCCTCCTTCAGAAAGGACGCGGCGGGGCAACCGCGTGTCGTCGCCGTCATGGTGATGTGCGCGGCGCCGTCGTCGACCGACACATCATAGATGAAGCCGAGGTCGACGATGTTGTGCCCGAGTTCCGGGTCGATCACGACCTTCAGCGCCTGCCTTATCTGGTCCACGAGATCATCATCGTCGATCGTCATTCGCGCACCCTCACCGTCAGTTGATAGGCATCCTTCTGCGACGTGAAGCCGCCACGCCAGTGATGGCCGCGTTTGGTCAACTCCCGAAAAAGGAAGACCGGCTCACGACTGAGTAAGGCGCAGAGTGTCTGCCCAGGCGCGAGCCGCTCCAAGGCAGCCAGAATGCGAACCATCGGCTCGGGCGGATCGAGGTCGCGGTTGTCCAGATGCAGCACCGGCTCCGGCCAATCGCCGTCGCTCAAGGCAGCGGAGGTCGGCTCAGCGGCTTCGACCGAACCATCGTTCGGCATGAAGCGGATTTCCCATTCGCCGCCTTCGAGCTCGGCTTCCCGATGGGCAAAGCCCCTGCGCGCCATGACGTCGAACAGAGGGACCGGCTTGAAGGGGGCGTACAGCCGCAGCCCCTCCCCGGGCACGAGCCGCTCGAGCGCGGCCATGATGATCGAGAACGGCTCGCCGCCTGCACGCAGGATCGGCCGGACGTCGACGTCGATGAATTCGGTCATTGCAGTCTCCTTTCAGTTCCGCGAGATCAGGAGATGGGGCGCAGCTGCTCCCGTAGGCAGGCGTAGCGGCTCCGCCACATCCGCAAGCCGCCGGGCCCTGATGAACTCCTCGCTCAGACCGAGCGTCGCAACCATCACGACCGCGACAGCGACGCGGAAGCCGAGGGGCGCCTCGATCAGGAGCATCAACGTTGCCGCCCAGCTTCCGGCAAAGAACAGCACGAACCACTTCAACGCGCGGCGCTCGGCAACGAGATCCTGTACGCGGGGCGTCGGCACTCTGCCCATCACCGGACCGTAAGTCTCGAGCCAGGTCAGGAACGGGACGATCTTGTAGAGATTGGCGAGCACGAGGCCAGTGAGCCAACCGAACGCGACGAGAAAGACCAGCGCCCCGACATGGGACGGGAACGAGCCGGTCGCGACAAACGCGGCACCAAGGATTGCGGCGGCGACGAGGCTCGCCAGCGCAACGAAGCTCATGCGCGTGTTCAGCTCGAGCGCGCGACGTTTGCGGGTTCTGTACAAGCCGAGCACGTCACGGCCGTAGGCAGCCAGCGACAGCAGCGCCGCGGCGGCTGCGAGCAGAAGCGCGAGATTGAGCCCCGTCATGCGCCAGAGTGCGAGCACGCCACCAACAAGTCCGATCGCCAGCGCGATGATGCCGGCAAGCCAGGCGAGCCGGCCGAGCCGCACATCGCCGTCGGGCGCGAGCATGAACATGGCGAGCAGGCGATAGCTGACGCCCATGGCCGTGAATGTCAGCCAGCCGCCAAGGCCCGCAATCGCGTGGATCGGAACGCCCGAGACCAGCAGGTCCGGCCATTGCGCACCGACACCGGTTCCGGACAGCACCAGCGAGAACATGCCGCCGAATGCCGCCGTGACACAGATGCAGGCAAGCCCGCCCGCGACGAACCGAGCAGGCCCCGGCAGTGGGCGGGCCGACCAGAGCGTCATGCCGAGATTGGCAACGACCAGGGTGAAACCGGCAATCAGCAGGCCAGCTCCGACGGGAAGCAGCCAGGGCGGCCCGCTGATGTGCCCGCCCAAACCCAAAAAGCCTGCGAGCAGGACAGTCAGCCCCAGCGTCAGCAGCGCAAGAGCCGGCAGCGTCCAGCGCTCCGCATAGAGCGACCTTGCGGCCAGCACCGGCACGAACTGGAACAGCGCGCCGCACAGCACCGTGCTCAACCAGCCGATGCTAATCAAGTGAACGATGACGAGCGTGTCCGGGCCGCCGATGTCGTGATTCGGAAAACCGAATCCTGCGACGATCAGCACTTCCGCGAGCAGCAGCCACGCGATTGCGACCGCGAAGTAACTGATGGCCCATCTACAGAGGCTGGTTCCGATCACGGCCTGCTTCCCATCGCCTGCGCACGACATCCCATGTCTGCACTCGAGAACGGTAAGCGGCTGCAGTCACAGCCACTTTGTCGAGGCGCAAACTCCGGCGCCATTCACGACAATGGGAATCGAACGATGCCGGGGAGCGCGGAAGGGCTATCGTATGTGGCATTTGCGCGAGCTGAGCGCGCGCCTCGTCCTTCGAGACGACCGCTTTCAGCGGTCTCCTCAGGATGAGGCTAAGCGGCATCGGTGCTCGCCAGAACTAGTGCAGCGCACGCGGTCCTCATCCTGAGGGCCCGCCAACGGCGGGCGTCTCGAAGGATGGCCGCAAGGAAAATCGCTCTCCATATGCAACACCTCGGGGAGCGTGGGAGGATTGATTCAGCGCAAGAGCACGGCCCGCGGCGCTGATATTCAAGGCGTTCAATCAGCAGGGAATGGTCGGATGACGCTGAAGAATTGGTGCGTGGTTCTCGCGATTTCGGTGGGCGCGATCACATCCGCGATTGCTCAGTCCGACTTTCCGCCGTCCGCGAGCGCGAAACAGGAGGCGCCTCGCCTCGTCGAGGTCATGGGCATGGCGCAGCTTGAGCATCTCAAGCTATGGTATGCAGGCAAGGCGAAGAACTGGGACCTCGCCGCTTACGAGTTGCGGCAGTTGACCAACAGCTTGGCCGAAGCAGCCATTTTCTACCCGGCGGTTCCCGTCAGCAACGTGACCACGATGAAGGAGCCACTGCTGTCGATCGCCGACGCGATCGCGGCGGGCGACGATCGCAAGTTCGCCGCTTCCATGCGCGTCCTGACCGACGGCTGCAACGCCTGTCACAGCTCGATGGGCCGCGGCTTCATTGCCATCGGCGTTCCGACCGGCGGGCAGCCCCCCGCCAATCAGATATTTTCGCCGCCGGGAAACAGCCGGAAGCATTGATGCGGCCAGACCGCTCGGGATGATCGTTGCTTTCAGTGTCTGCCTCGTGACAGCGTGATGATGACAACCGGGGACTGGATTGCGTTGCATCAATCCGGAAGTCAAGCAGCCCCGTACCTTGGCCTCGCCCAAGTGTCAGCGACCGCCGAGCCCATCCATGATCGAACAATCGAGCCCAGCCAAGGCTTTGGCCGCGACGTTCTGGCAAATGCCAAAGGACGACCTCTACCGCGCGCTCGACTCCGGCCCGGACGGCCTGTCGCACATCGAAGCCGACCGACGGCTGGCGATCGTCGGCGCAAACCGCGTCGACGCCTCCCAAGGCCGGTCAGCCCTGCGCAAGCTCGGCCAACGTCTCTGGAATCCGCTGATTGCCATGCTGCTGGCGGCGGCGCTCGTATCCGGGTTGAGCGGCGACATCGGCAGCTTTGCCATCATCGCAACCGTGCTGTCCCTGTCCATCACGCTCGATATCGTCCAGGAGCATCGCGCCGAGCTCACCGCCGAAGCGTTGCGGGAATCGGTCGCCATCCAGGCTGACGTTGTCAGGGACGGCAAGGATGCGACGATTTCGGTGACGGCTCTCGTCCCGGGGGACGTCGTGAAGCTCCGTATCGGCGATTTGATACCGGCCGACGGCATCGTCCTCGATGCACAGGATCTGCAGGTCAATGAAGCCCTGATGACGGGCGAGCCGTTTCCGGCCTTCAAGACGGACGGCCCCTGCTCCGCTTCATTGCCGGCGGACGCCACGAACGCCCTGTTCGCGGGAACCAGTACCGTCGGCGGAAGCGGCAGGATGTTGGTCGTGACGACTGGGGGCCGGACGCGCTTTGGCGCGATCGCCTCGGCAATGGCCGCCAACGCGCCACCAACGGCTCTCGAACAAGGCGTCCGCAGGCTCGGATTTCTGATCCTTCGACTGACCCTTTTTCTCACTCTCTTTGTGCTGATGGCTCATCTCGTCGCACAACATAACGCAATGGAATCCTTCCTCTTCGCGGTCGCGCTCGCTGTCGGCTTGACGCCGGAACTGCTGCCGATGGTGATGACGGTGACCCTCGCCCGAGGCGCCCTGCGCATGGCGAAGCGAAAAGTCATCGTCAAGCGGTTGTCCGCGATTCACGATCTGGGCGCGATGGACACGCTTTGTGTCGATAAGACCGGCACGCTTACGGAGGCCAGGATCACGCTGGAGGCGCATGTCGATCCCCAGGATCGGACCTGCGATCGCGTCCTGAGCTTGGCGCGCCTGAACAGCACGTTCCAGGCCGGCGTCAGAAGCCCTCTCGACGACGCGATCCTGTCGGCGAACCATAACGGCCTCGACGGCTGGGTTCGGCTGGCGGAAGTCCCGTTCGACTTCGAGCGGCGGCGCTTGTCCGTCCTGGCCCAACGCAACGGCGAACACACGCTCATCGCCAAAGGAGCCCCGGAATCCGTCCTGTCGCGCTGTGTGGCCGTGGAGATCGATGGTCTGGCTCATCCGCTCGACTCCGCCTGGCAACAGAAGATGGCCGACATCCAGGCGCGCTACGCCCGCGACGGATTCCGGCTCCTTGCCGTCGCCATCAGGTCCATTCCGGCCGGGCAGCAGACCATTTCCGTCAGCGACGAGACCAATTTGACCATGATCGGCTTTTGCGTCTTCGCCGATCCGCCCAAGCAGGATGCCGCCTCGGCCATCGAGGCTCTCGGCTCGCTCGGAGTGACGATGAGGATTCTCTCGGGTGATCATGGCGCCGTGGTCGCGCACGTTGCGCAATCTGTCGGTCTCAGGTCGGACCGGATCGTGACCGGCGCCCAGATCTCTGAACTCACCGATGCCGCGCTCATCGCCCGGGTCGATGACATCGATCTGTTTGCCCGGATCGATCCAGATCAGAAGCGGCGGATCATTGCCGCGCTCCGACACCGCAATCACGTCGTCGGTTTCATGGGAGACGGCGTCAATGACGCCCCGGCGCTCCACGCCGCGCATGTCGGCATATCCGTCACGGGCGCGACCGAGGTCGCCCGCGCGGCCGCCGACATGATCTTGCTGGCGCCCGACCTTTCCGTGCTTGCGGCCGGCGTGCGCGAAGGCCGCAGGACGTTTGCCAACATCCTGAAATATGTTCGAATGGGAACAAGCTCGAATTTCGGCAACATGCTTTCGATGGCCCTGGCCTCGGTCGTTCTTCCATTCCTGCCGCTGCTGCCACTGCAGATCTTGCTGAACAATCTGATCTACGATCTCTCCGAAATCGGTATCCCCTTCGATGACGTCGATCGCGAAGACATTGCGCGGCCCGAATCCTGGGACATGGCAAGCATCCTTCGCTTCACCATCATCATGGGAATGGTGTCGTCCCTGTTCGACGCAATTACTTTCGCCGTTCTCCTCAAGCTGTTCGATGCGGATGCCGCACTCTTTCAAACCGGCTGGTTCGTGGAATCGATCGCGACTCAGATTCTGGTGATCTTCGTGATCCGGTCTCGCAAATGGCCATGGCGGGCGAACCGCCCGCACAACATCTTGATCGCCACGTCCTTCGGCGCCCTGCTTGCCGGCGTGGCGCTTGCGCTCGGCCCGTGGAGAGCCGCGTTCGGCTTTACCGCGTTGTCTCCGGGACTGCTTGCGATGATCGTCGCCATCGCCGCGGCCTATCTGGTCTCGGCGACCATCGCGAAGCGGCTGGCGATTTCAGATCGGTGAGGTCTATCAAAGACTAGGTTCACCGAGCGCGCTGGCCAATGGTCAGGTCGCGTCTGGATAGATCTGCTCGCGGTGGACTTCACGCCCGCTCTCGTCGATGACGACGATCCGGAGGTCGGGATGGCCTTTCGGTTTCTCTCGACGCGCCTGCTCGGCGAGATTCTTGCTGTGCGCGATGGCGGCGCCATCGCTCACAAGCTCCAGTCCGGATCTGTCCCGGAGGGGTACGCCGTCCTTCATGTCGAAATAGTATGTGGGCATGAACTCTTTCCCGCGTTCCACGCGGCTCTTTGACGTCATCCATCCCCAAGGGGGCTTGCCAAGGCGCGGGAGGAACCGCGACCACTTGGGGAGCTGCATTCTAATAAACAGGCGGGTCAAAATCTTGAGCCGGATCAAATGAAGGAACTTGGTTCAAGGGCCCGGCTTCAACCCATCCTTGCGATATCATGACAGCGACTACGCCATCCGATGTCGGCGATCTTCTCCCCGTCCACCTCTGCGGCGGTTACATTCAACAGGTCTCCGCAGGCGACGCCCTGGGAATCCGCCAGGTCGGTATATCGCTGAAGTAATCGAGCAAACTGAGCGCCACCAGCACCCACCGCTGTCACGCGGCAACCGGCTCGCCTTCTCCGCTGCGCTTGCCGAGCAATGGCGCAAACTGCTCGGACGTGACCGTCTCATTTGCGATCAACAGGTCAACTCCGGCATCGAGGTCCGCTCGCCTTTGCCGCAGGATGTCGCGGGCGCGGCGATCACCCTCCTCGATCAGGTTGCGTACGGCGAGATCGATCTCACGGCCGGTTGCCTCGGCAGCCCCGGCGATCTTGTCCTGGGCCGCCCCGAGAAACGCCTGCGGCTTAGGTGCATAGGTGCGTTGCCCCACCGTCTCGTCCATGCCGTACTTGGTCACCATTTCGATGGCGACTTCGGTCGCACGTTGAAGATCATCGGCGGCGCCCGTCGAGATCGCCCCGTCAAAGATCAGACGCTCCGATGCCCGTCCGCCCATCAGCACCGCGATGCGGTTCTTCAGCTCCTCGACCGTCAGCAGGAACCTGTCCTCGGTCGGTCGCTGGATGGTATACCCCAGCGCACCGATCCCGCGCGGAATGATCGAGACCTTCTGCACGGGGTCGACGCCGGGCAGGCTGGCCGCGACGAGGGCATGGCCCATCTCATGATAGGCAACCCTGCGCCGTTCGTCCTTGCTCAGCACCCTGCTCTTCTTCTCGATGCCGGCCACGATCCGCTCGATCGCCGTGACGAAATCATCGAAGGTGACCTCGTCTCCGCTCCGTCTCGTCGCCGCGATCGCCGCTTCGTTGATGAGGTTTGCAAGGTCAGCCCCGGTAAATCCGGTCGTGAGACCCGCCACCTTGTCGAGATCGACGTCGTTACGCACCCGAATCTTGGGGGCGTGCACCTTGAGAATCGCAACGCGCCCCCTCTTGTCGGGCCGGTCAACCAGGACCTGCCGGTCAAATCGGCCTGCGCGCAGCAGTGCGGGATCCAGGATCTCCGGCCGGTTGGTGGCCGCCAGCAGAATGACGCCGGCGCTCGGGTCGAAGCCGTCAAGCTCGGACAGGAGCTGGTTGAGGGTCTGCTCCTTCTCGTCGTAGCCCCCGAATGACAGCGGCCCGCGGCTGCGTCCCAGCGCGTCGAGCTCGTCGACAAAGATGATGCAGGGTGCGGCCTTGCGGGCCTGCTCAAACAGATCCCGAACCCGCGCTGCGCCGACACCCACGAACATCTCCACGAATTCCGAGCCGGAGATCGAGAAGAATGGAACGCCGGCCTCTCCTGCCACCGCGCGGGCCAGCAGGGTCTTTCCCGTTCCCGGCGGTCCGACGAGCAGGATACCCTTAGGGACGTGCGCCCCCAAGCGACCATAGCTCTTGGGATCCCTGAGGAACGACACCACTTCCTGGAGCTCGAACTTCGCCTCGTCCACGCCCGCGACATCGGCGAAGGTGACCTTGATGTCCTTTTCGACATACACTTTTGCGCGGGATTTGCCGATCGCCATCAGCCCGCCCAGGCCCTGGCCGCCTCCCATACTGCGGCCGATCCAGAGCCAGATCACGAAGAAGGCGATGACCGGAAAGATCCAGGACAGCAAGGTCTGCAACACGCCATTGCCGGGGACGCCGGTCACGCTCGCGCCCTTTGCCGCGAGCTTCTCAGCCAGAGCCATGTCAACCCGCGCGGTCACGAACGCGGACTTTCCGCTCGGAAGCGGCTCCTTCAATTTTCCTTGAATCGTATCCGAGCCGACGGACACCTCGGCAATCTTGTCCTGTGCGAGCAACTGCTCGAACTGGCTGTAGGGAATGGTTTCGACTGAATTGTACGTCGAGAGCCCGAACTGCAGCATGGCCAGCAGCATGCCACCGGCCAGGATGGCAGCCATTGCGATGCCGTGCTTCCGTGAAACTTGATCGGACTCCACTCTGCTTCTCCCATCACCGTCGAGCGCAATGCGAACGGTAATGGGAAGCCGGCGGCCTCAGCTTGATTCAGCTCAATGTCGCAAGCACCTCGCCAGCGTGCCAAGCGCCGGAAACTGCTCGAAGAAGCTCGCTTCCCGCACGCTGGGTCGAGCTGGCGTTTCCAGCCGTGATTCATCCATTGGAGCCAACAGAGCCTTTATTCGGCAGCCAATGCTGGTCGCAATTCCGGCTTCTCGCGCGAAAGGTCATGTTGAAACGTCGGGTTGGGGCCATTGTCACCGAAGCTGAACGCCCGTTTGCGCCGACAGCCGCCGTTCCTCCCAAGCAAGAGCTTCCAGCAGGCCCCATTTTGCATGCTGCAATTCGCCGCAGTACGCCGTCAGCGAACCGCAGTGGAATGCCGACGTTCATCGAGGCTAAGTCGCGCCCCACAACTCAGGTCCCAGGATGTGGGAGCAAATGAGACTTCTCACCAAAGACTCCACTAAAACGCGCAACAGCACCTGATCACCCCACTCCCACTCGATTGTTCAAGCGACCGGAACACGCTGATTGGCAACGACAAGTCGGCGACGTCGACGCTCAAATGCCGATAGCTGGTCCGTCAAAATCCTTGCTATTAAATCCGCAGGAAAATTTCGACGCTTTGGAGCGTCCATGGTTTCAGTAACTATCGCCGCAGACTGACTGAGCCAACTCCAGCGAGCGCTTGTCCTTGTCAGTACCCTGCTCAATGGCGCGCGATAGGCACAGGATCTCCGCCGCGCCATATGATTCTCAGGCTACGCATGCGCGCCATCGATTACGGGAACCATATCTGTGGTGGTCGGTTGGATTGCCGCTGGGCTGGCCTCTGCAGAGCAGGTCCGCTCTCCGGCCTGAGTTCTAGTGCCGAGTATCCGTCGGGAGAAAATCCCATGATGGACCACGCAACCAGTGTCGGTAATCTCTTGCTAACAGCGTTGCCGCCAGCGGATCTTGCTTTGCTTGCGCCTCATCTGCGGAAAGTTGTGATCGAACGCGATTCCGTGCTCGTCCGAGCGGGCGATCGGATCGAACATCTCTTTTTCCCGCTCAGCGGCGCGATCGCCGCTATCACGGAGCTGCCTAACGGGCAGACAGTTGCCACGGCGATAATCGGGCACGAGGGGGCCGTGGGCTTGACGTCATCGTTAGGCGCACCCGCCTCGCCCGCGACGGCGGTCGTTCGCATATCAGGGACCGCGCTGCAGATCTCTCGCGCGCAATTTCTGGCAGCGCAACATCGCAGCCCTGCAATCGCATCCATGGTGCAGGTCTTCATGATGTCGTTGTTGATCCAACTCCAGCAGGTGGCTGCTTGCAATGCACTGCATTCTGTCGAGGCCCGCCTAGCGCGTACGCTGCTTCACCTTCACGATCGAGCGAATGGCGGCGATGCGCTCCCGCTGACCCAGGAAACATTATCGGAATTACTGGGCGTCCGGCGCACCACAGTCACTCATGTCGTAAGCACACTGCGCGCATCAAGAGCGCTGAAATCCCATCGGCGCGGTCAGCTCGAGATTGATCGGCCGCGGCTCGAAGCGTTGGCATGCGAGTGCTACAAAGTCATGAGGCGCGAAATTGATCGGATAGTTTCACGGGGCGCGACCGGACTAGTTCATGGGGCGCCGGCGCGGGGCACCTTCCCCTTGCCTAGCAGCCGAAGAGCCGGCACCAGCTCATAGAGCCAGTTTGTTTTTGCGAACCCAATCGTGCGTACCTTTGCAATTCCGCAACAGGTGCGCAAGATACCGTCGTTACGATCGCCCAATCCTGCGCGGAAGCGAGCTCAAGAACTTTGCAAGCTTTGGACTGGCTCTGGGCCGAAGCCAAACTATGGACATCAAGCCCGTCATCCATTCGCCTTGCGGCGCTCGTTACAACAACCGGACCTATTGAGACCACGCAGCGCAGGCACGAGCTTTGCCTCTGCTAAGCTACAACGACGGTCGTGTCCCCGGTGGTGGTGTAGCTCGGTAGAGCAAAGCCGCCCGGACGCGCGCCCCACATAGCGCCGTAGCGGGCGGGCGGCTTTGCGGTGGTCACCGGCAGTTCTCCGGTAGGATCGGGTTGCGACACGCCAACGCAACCGAGGAACCACCGATGACCGACGACATGATGAACCTGCGCACGCTCGTGGAGAAGACCCCTGATGCCGATCTGTTGCGCGAGATGATCGGCTTTGCCGCCCAGCGTCTGATGGAGCTGGAGGTCGAAGGCCAGACCGGAGCGGCCTACGGCGAGAAGACCCCCGAGCGTGTGGCCCAGCGCAACGGCTACCGCGACCGGATCTGGGAGACCCGCGCCGGTGCGGTCGAGCTGCGCATTCCAAAGCTGCGCAAGGGTTCCTACTTTCCCGGCTTCCTGGAGCCGCGCCGGATGGCCGAGAAGGCGCTCACCGCGGTGGTGCAG
>NZ_LBJC01000011.1 GCF_004114535.1 Bradyrhizobium nanningense | reverse complement strand
GTAGTCCAGCACGAGCAGAGCGAGCGTCAGCACGGTGGCGGCGCGGATGATGTTCAGCGCATCCGGCAGCGAGATGAAGCGCCACTTCGTCGTAGTCAGGTTGAAGAGGAAGAACACGACCACGCTGAGCGCAAGGAAGTAAGGCAGGATCTGGAACAGCAGCGGCAAGCGGTCGTAGAAACCGTCGCCCCCCTCGAATCGCACGTAAAAGGCCGCGAAAAGCGCCGCCGTAGTCGCCAGCAAATCGTGCAGCGCAATCAGGAAATTGCGCGAATTGAGATGCGAAAGACGCGTCATCCGCCGACCGATGAAAACCCAGTTTGATGCAACCTGACCGCGCTGATAGCCCATCTGGACAAGAGTTGCCAGTGCCGCGACGGTGGCCAGATGGGGCGCGCCTGGTAAACCTGATAGTATAATCCGCAGCCCGCTGGTCTAATGCGCTGCTTGCATTCTCATTTCACAATTCAGGACGATCGGGAGGGAACCATCCTTCGGATTGCTCGCTGCTAGCGGGCAGCGGCCCTTCGGATGACGGATCCGAAAACGAGCTGATTGTGTCTGGCTAGCAGTTTCCTGTCCCCCGACGCTGTAGGATTCACGCAACAATAGCACAAAAGACCAGGAGCTGAACACGAGGCAGATGCACTCGCCGAACGCTTTTAAGGGACTGGCCCTCTGGACATGGCGCACGATCCTGGCCCGATTTGAATTTGCCATCTAACTGGACAAAGAAAAAGGGCAGAGTTGCGAGCGGCCTATACTTACCATTGGCATGACGGACTGACTGGGCACTTGTCAGCAAGCTTAGCAGCGCGAAGAGTAAATCGGCCAGGCAGCTCACCGCGGCTTGTGCGCTCATCCACGGGCATCGATCCTGTTTAATTCATTTGAAGGCCTGCTTAGTTGGAAGAGCTGTCCAACCGTAAACCCGGGCAGTCTGTGCTAAACTAATAAAACTATAGACGATATCCAAAGCACTCGAGAGCAAAATGAGCGGAAGGAACGAGCTTGTGCGCTATTTCTGAAATCGCTGAGGGCCGCATCACAAGTAGCGTTCCCTCGCAAACAATCAATCGGTCGATGGGGATATTACGCGCGACGAAGATCTCTCCATGCACGACGCCGCCCGGCACGTCGGGATCGGGGCCAAGTCGCGAAGCCAAGTGCTGAAAACTGGAGGCGGGCAAGCGACAGCCGATTTCCTCGAAAATCTCTCTTACAATACAATCCAAGAACGCCTCGTTGCCTTCGCGATGGCCCCCAAACAATCCAACTTTTCCGGGATGCAGGATCCCAGGAATATTGTCACGCTGCTGCAGTAGAAGGCGCCCGTCCTGTGCAAAAAGAATGGCGGCTGTCGCTTCTCGTCGCTTAAGATCCATGAGACTGCATCAAAGTACCATCTGATTAGGGGAAGAAATGATTGCCCTTCGATTCCTGCGCTGACAGATTCTCCTTGATCACCGACTCCCCGAAGCCAAATTATCAAACTTGGCGCCACGCTATCCGGCGGGGCGCAAAGCACAACTAAGGGCAAGCCGATGATGATCATAGGTCAACATCAGGATACTTTCCAGTCTGATGTAGCGGCTACTGCAAGCCCATCATCTTTTTGTTTGAACTCGATCGCGCGAGAATGCGGTCCTTCTAGGAAGATGCTGACGCGTGCTCTCGGCGGAGTGAGAAATTGAAGAACCTGATCGATAGTCCCTCATTCGTTGGTGAGCTCCTCCCATTTGGTACACGTGCATTCCGGAACGATACAAGTTGACGATTGCATTCCAAAGCTCCTTCGCAATCAATAGCAGAGCGATTTGCAAGTTGGCCCTCCAGACTCGCTCGTCTCCGTGCCGTGGAGTGATTGATGATGCGATCGGCACAGCGGCACAGTGAACACATGTCACTTTGCGCCTTAATGTTCTTGGCTGAGCAAAGTTGAGCTGATGCGCATCAGCCGGTGTCTTCTGGCAAACTAGACACCCGTGGCCGCGGATGAAGGCGAGGTGATCCTTACTCCGCCTTCGAGGCGGCTCTTTCGGAAAGGCGAGCCCGACCTAATCTCCGAAAGGAGCGTTGGCGGGCGGGTGAACGTCGCTCGTTGTCGCAAGCGATGCCATACTGCAGGCGTTGAAGGGTGGGCGAACCCTGCGTGAGATCACGATGAACTTGAAATGGCTGAAGTTCACCAGTCGCGAAGTCCTTGAGAGACGTTGCGCCTCGCATCCGATTCGGGGCGCTAGGTAAAGGCGCTGGTGGCGTGCAATGCGCACGCCGGCAAGCTTCGAAAGCTTGAAGCGATGGGCGCATTGCGGAAGCGTGCGATGAGCCATTGCAAGCGAGGACACGAGTTCAACGAGACAAACACTCGATACCGTCCGAGTGCGGACGGGACTGGCCTATTTTGCCGTCAGTGCAGGATATCCGCGAACGCCAACAAAATACGGGCCCTCTCATGAAACCAGAACAGCTCAGGCGCGTGAAGGACGTCCTGAGGCGCAAGATACCATCGGGCCAACTCGCGCAGGGATTTGCAGTTGGCCGACCTCGCGGCAACAAGGCCGACAAGCGATTGAAGCTAGTCGACATCCTTCCTACTGTCGACAGCGCCGGCTTGATCCCGAGTTTGACAAATGTGTGCGGGAGTCCCTGGAAGTAGAAGTTGAGCGTAGAGCGCGGCGTAAGATCAACAAAAATAGTGAAGTGGTGTATCGCCAAGTTCGCGATCTCCTGCCGAGCCATCTTCCAGAGGAGGCCAAGTGCGAGATCTCAGGCGTTTACCGAAGTATTTGCTTCGGTGGCGGTGTTGAAGCCAAGCTCCAGGGGCGATTCCGTCTCCCGGGGTCTCTAGGATGACTGACGCGCCAAAGCGCCCCAGAAGGGGATAGACAGAAATCCCCATACTGTGGTGGGATCGTGCCATGAAATCTCGGCTCAAACTTCTGCTTATCGTCGCAGGGATATTTTTCGGGTACCTGGCGCTCAGCGTCGTCACATTCGAAGATAACGGCTCGGCCTATCTCGGGCCCCGACGCTAACGGCCCGCGACGAGTTCCCCACAGGGGGAGTAGATTTTTAACGCACACGGTTGGGTGTGAGAGCCCGGACCAGTGATGTCGACCGCATTCCCTGCAAGGAATGCCCTATCGCCTGCAAGCGATGGGCGGCGGTTGAATGAGCCTTAAGAGGGCTCAACGGACGCGCTTGGCGGCGCGGTACCGACCGGACCTTTATGGCGGGGGCGTGCCGTCTGTCCAGAGCGCTTCGGCCCTTAAAAGCGGTGCACCTGTCTCATTGGCAGGCTCTCACCCCCCGGTTGTCCGGTCTGTCACCGGGCGCGGCTATTAGAGATCACCCAAACTTCCGGCAGCGATCAATCGCTCGCATGCGACGTGCTCCGGACTGTGACGCTGTCGCTTCGCAAGATCGCGCAATACGGGAAGGCAAATGAAGCGGCGGCGCCGAGTTCACAGGAAGCGCGACCGGCACCGGCTGATGACGCACCGCCGGCTGTTGAAGCGGTAAAGGAT
Organism: Bradyrhizobium nanningense; assembly: GCF_004114535.1. Classification (GTDB taxonomy): domain Bacteria; phylum Pseudomonadota; class Alphaproteobacteria; order Rhizobiales; family Xanthobacteraceae; genus Bradyrhizobium; species Bradyrhizobium nanningense. The sequence goes on along the minus strand of NZ_LBJC01000011.1, from coordinate 5,383 downwards.
ACGGCCCGCCGGCTCATAGGCCGGCGGGTAGCCGCCATTCTAACCACGGTCGCAGCCGTCTTGTCGTACCATGTCGAGAAGCGCTTCTAGAAGAGACGCCACGTACAAGCGGCTAGGTCGCCGGGAGAGCTCGCACTGGCAGCCACCTAGCGGCTTTAGTTGGCGGCCGAATACTCCTGCCGCTCGCAATCTTCTATAATCACGGACTGTCTCGAAAACTTGTAAACGCCATCGAAAAATAGGGAATAAGTGAGGCGCGGTCTATCGAGCAGCTGGTTCGCCTCTCGCAAGCAGACGAAATAACCCCCCGGCCCGTGGTCAGCCTTTCGCAGGGTGGAGATTTCAATTGGCCTAGCTAGTTTTGCCTCTGCCGCCGTAATCTGAACGCCCTTTTTTATTTCTTCCTGACTAGGCGGCCCCACGGGGCCACGCGCTGGCACGGGGACGGTTGCGTCTGCCCAGATTGAGGAGCAGGCAGTCAAGAGCAGGCACAACAAAGGACTATAACGCATTACTGGTCGAGTTCATCCGGGCAAGGGTCGGCGGATTTTCTTTGGCGCCCCACAAGGACAGAATGATCAATGGCCAGGATCGGGCGAGATGTCCAGTGGGAGCGATCCCTAAAACCGACCGGCGAGTGCATCTGCTCGTGTTCAGCTCTTGGCCATTCATTCGTCGGTTTGGGGGGAGGGGATACTTTCTGGCTAGACGACCAAGCGGCTCGCCAGCTTCCGCGAGGGTGAGGTCGCGCAAACCGAGGATCTGTGCTTCCGACCGGCTCCGGTAGACGTCGATGTGATCTCGCCAAATTCGAGCCGTTGGGCGTCGGCCTTCCCTTGTCTCTGCTTGTGTCAGCTCTGATCAGGTCACTTCAGCTCCTATAGTTGGACCAGCAGCGCCATGGGCGCGAGACCTCAACGTACCGCCCCCAGGTCGACAACCGGCCGATGCAGAAATCTCAGGCATAAAAGCGGACCTGAATGCTGCGCGAGCGAAAGCTTCGCACTAGATATGAGGTTCGGCTAGCAGAGACAGCGCCCACCGGTTCTCGCTGGCGAGTTCATCGCGTTTAGATTGAACGAGACGATTTTGCGGGGAATCGATCCCATGGAACACGATGGGCGATGCGGATCAACGGCCGCTCGATCCATCGGTAACTTACCCATCCGACAACAGCGACGGAGGCGATGGTCGTTGCGTAGAACGCGAAAAGCCCAGGGACCCCAGTGGCTCCAAAGGCAATCGCGAGCACAGTCAGGATGACCGTATTCCACAAATAGATGCTGTAGCTGGCGTCGCCTGCTGCAATCATCACGCGCGGGATTCGGATGGCATTTCGCATTTCCAGGGCCACCAAGCCATAGACCATCAAAGCAGAGGGGATCCCAAATCCGAAGATGCGGAATGTTTGGGTGTCGATCGCATAGTGTCCGCCGGCGAGGTAGGGGCCGACAAAATCAGGAACCGCGGACTTGAATAAGAAACCGACCGATGCTGCCATCCACACCGCTCCCATCAAAAATGCTGTTTTAGCGAAGCAGCGGACCTGGGAGGACACGAGCGCTGCTACGACAACACCCATCACGAATTCAGTCAGATGCAAGCTCGTGAAGGATGAGGATGGAAGGCCGCTGTAAAAGGCAAAACCGCAGGACGCAACGATCGCAAGGGATAAGACGGCGTAACCGTACGAAAGGCGACGGCGGAACAAAATGAGCAACAGCGCCACCAAGAAATAGAAGCGCAGCTCGATAACGAGAGTCCACGCAACTCCGTGGTTGATCGGTGGCTCTACCAATGTGAGTTGCCACCACCAGGTCCGCCAGTCCCACCATTGAAAGGCTTCCTGCGGCAGCACGGTGACAAAAAAGGTGATCCAAAATAGAGGGAAGATCCGCAACGCTCGCTTGGTGGTGAAGTCGGCGCATTCTCTAAAGCGATCGGTCTGCCGAGGCGCTTGAGTGACAATGAAAATGATGAAGCCGGAAATGACGAAAAATAGATCGACGCCCGCATGTACATAGGATTGCGTGGCTCGATAAAGGAACACGCCTAACGCATCTGTCTTGCCGAGAACCGTCGTTGCCTGTGAACCGATGTGACCGAGCACTACCGCCCAAGCTGCCAGCGCTCGCAGCGACTGGATTGATCCTAATTTCCCCATAAGGTCGGTTAAGGTCGGCGTCTGCGGATGTCCAGTAGCAATGTCCTATTGCGCGCTGTGGATGTGGAAGGAAGCCCAAGCGGCCCCTACGTCATTCGTCCGGTTCCGTCGGGCGTGGGTATTTCCTGACTAGGCGGTCAAGTGGCTCACGTGCCTCGGCCTCTGTGAGCTCGCGAACTCCGAGGACTCTGGCCTCAGACCGGTTGCGGTAAACGTCCAGATGATCTCGCCAGATCTCAGCCGTCGCGCCGCGCAAGCCGCGAAGCCAAACAAGCCAGGCCCTATTCACATTCCGCTCCTTTGGGAACCGGAGTCCCTAGTGAGGCGACACGAGCGCAGCCACGCTAAATGCGATCACGCAGGCGGCCGCTAAGGACCAGAGTGTTATTGCGATCTCTCTTGGCATGGTGATTAAAACGAAAATCTCGGGTTCCGTGTTCCTTTAGGCTCGCTCATTTGAGCCTTCCGCGAGCCTCTACCATGACCATCGCCGCTACAAACACCACGACTAGAACGATCCAGCCAACGGCCGACACTACATCCATGATACGCCCCCTTTGCGCTGAGGGCAGAATAAGAATCACGCATTCGCAGGTTTGTCCAAGCTACGGTTTTAGGGACCGACCGTGGCTTGGACCGTAGATTGCTCGCGGCGAAGGCCGGAAAGGTGAGCAATTTCAGCGAGGTTGACAGGACACCCCTTCCCCCGAGGCGTGGGCGAGCGGGGGTGAGAAGGATCTGACCTGTGACCTGCTCAATCCGGGTGGTCTGGACGGTGGCGATGTCGTGCTGGCTCAGGGGCTTGCGGACGATATCCAGGCCGGACGCGAGAGAAGCATAGCGGAAGGTCAGGTTATTCTCCCGCGGGAACGACGAGCGGATCACAGCGGTCAGGGTCTTCTCAGGGTTTGTCAGTTCCGCCTGGGCTCGGGCTAGGGCGGAAGCGATGGTTCCGATGCGCTCGCTGTCGTAACCCACATGTTGTGCTGCAGCTGCGCCATGTGCTTCTGGGCCGCGGCGGAAGGCCCAAGGCAACATGAATTTGGCTTCGAAGACGGCGCCGGTCTGCTCGACGGTCCCATCAAGCGTTGCGGCCATCCATCTGTGTACGGGATGGCGAACACGCTTCTGGATGTCCTTGACGGTGTGACCACTAGCGCGCTGGTAACCAGGCGCGGTTCAAGACCTCGGTCACGGTTCCAAGCTGCACGATCAAATTGTCCGAGAGGTCCTGCGGCTCCGTTTCGCCGCGTTTTTCCCGCCACAAGCGGGTGAGGCTGTCTTGATCATCTCCCATGATGATACGGGCCTCCGAGCCGCCGATGAAATGGCGCCGGTCATTTGGGTTGAACCTGATGATATGATTTGGCGCGTCGACGCCATTCGCTTGAACCGTCGTCACCGGTATCTCCTACGCAAGAACAAGCGGCGCTACATGCCGCACTGCCCGAAGCCCCGCGTCCGCGAGGCGAGATACCGGCGTCATAATTGGCGTTTGCGCCCGGCCGACTCAGTAACGCTCCAAACGCCGGGGAATGCCAGTCCTTTCTGCAGCAATCTTGTTGCTCGTTTGGCGGCTGAAATGGCTCTTGTTCTCACGGTTTAGGCAAGAACGATGAGGAGGCTGACCAGCATCAAAGCGACAAAACGAAGCCAATCTACGCCGGACGGGCCACGCGGCGCAGGCAAGACTCCTCTCCAACCTCGCCCGACGTGTTGAAATGAAGCCGTGATTGTCGGAAGATCGGCAGTATCCCCTCCAGCGTGGGCCAGTGAGCTTGATGCGTCCGGCAGTCTTTTTTGATCGTGATGGCGTCCTCAATGAGGACGACGGCTATGCTTTTGATCCGGCCAAGATCCGGTGGGTGCAAGGAGCTCAGCAGGCCGTAAAGGCAGTCAATGATGCCGGTTATTTTGCGTTTGTCGTGACGAACCAATCAGGAATTGCGAGAGGGTTCTTTGAGGAGCGGCACGTTCGCAATCTGCACGACTGGATGTCGTGTGAGCTCGCTGTTGTTGGTGCGCACATCGATGCGTTCGAGTTTTGCCCACATCACCCCGATGGCCTGATTGAGCGTTATCGTATCCTCTGCAATTGCCGGAAGCCGCAACCGGGCATGATCACAGCTCTGCTTGAGCGGTACCCAGTAGATATTAATGCTAGCTTCATGATCGGGGACAAACAGAGCGACCTTGCTGCAGCGCAGGCGGCCGGCATCGCAGCCCATCTGTTTGATGGGTCTAACCTGCACACCTTCCTCGCTCCGCTGCTGACGGCTTGCTCCCATGGCCCTCCTCATCGATCGCCGTCGCATCGCGGAGACGCGGGAAAGTAGGATTTGTGCGGTCGATTGCTAATTCGGGAAATCAATGGAGGGAAGTTGGCGTCAAAGCGTCAAATCGAAGCCAATCGTGCAAACGCAGCGAAGAGTACCGGCCCGCGAACAAGCACGGGGAAAGGAATCTCGAGCCGCAATGCTTATCGGCATGGCTTGTCTCGCTGCGACGATTCCGACGGCTCTGGTTTCGCCCGGTTCGATGCAGTTTTTGCGGAGGAGTTCAAAGGCGCGGGTATGGAGATCGCGCTTCAAGATCTGGCTCAAGCCAGGAATCGACAGGATCGGCTGCGAGCTATTAGGTTAAGCCTGATATTGCTTGTGATTGAGGACGCTGATCCAAAACAAATAAGGCTTCTGTCGAGCTTGGAACGTTATGAGAAGGCTGCCCTATCGCGGCAGCGACGAGGTTCTCAAAGGTCGTGTCCTCGGTGGTGGTGTAGCTCGGTAGAGCAAAGCCGCGCGGACGCGCGCCCCACATAGCGCCGTAGCGGGCGGGCGGCTTTGCGGTGGTCACCGGCAGTTCTCCGGTAGGATCGGGTTGCGACACGCCAACGCAACCGAGGAACCACCGATGACCGACGACATGATGAACCTGCGCACGCTCGTGGAGAAGACCCCTGATGCCGATCTGTTGCGCGAGATGATCGGCTTTGCCGCCCAGCGTCTGATGGAGCTGGAGGTCGAAGGCCAGACCGGAGCGGCCTACGGCGAGAAGACCCCCGAACGTGTGGCCCAGCGCAACGGCTACCGCGACCGGATCTGGGAGACCCGCGCCGGTGCGGTCGAACTGCGCATTCCAAAGCTGCGCAAGGGTTCCTACTTTCCCGGCTTCCTGGAGCCGCGCCGGATGGCCGAGAAGGCGCTCACCGCGGTGGTGCAG
>NZ_LBJC01000010.1 GCF_004114535.1 Bradyrhizobium nanningense | reverse complement strand
ACATCTGATTATTATGTGGCGGAGAGACCCTGGGTGGCCGGCCCTGGCTGGCGTTAGGGCGCCTCCGCCACATAATCTCGTCCGACACATAAGAGCGGTTATGCTGCGTGCAACATAACCGTTCAGCGGTCATCTGTTCGTCTTCCGCGGTCGCCGAAGCGATCTTGTGAAGGTGATCTGGCACGATGGCCAGGGAGCATGCCTGTTCACCAAGAGACTCGAGAGAGGAAGGTTCATCTGGCCATCGGTTGCCGGCGAAGCAGTAACGATCTCACCGGCGCAGATGAGCTACCTGTTGTCCGGAATCGATTGGCGCAACCCTCAAGAAACCCAGCGTCCGACGCGGGTCGGATAGTCGTTTTACGGTTTGAATCTGCTGCTTGATCTGATTCAATAGCTTCATGATATCGAAGCCGGACGACCTTCCATCGGACCTTGTCAGTGCCCTGGCAGCGCTGCAGGCCGAGCGTGAGGCGCGGCTGCGAGCTGAGGCGATGGCTGCCAGTGCGCGAGCGGAGCTGTCGGATAACGAGGCGCTGATCGCGCATCTCGAGCTGCGGATCGAGAAGCTCAAACGCGAACTGTACGGGCAGCGCTCCGAGCGCACGGCGCGTCTAATCGAGCAGTTGGAATTGGAGCTCGAAGAACTTGCCACCACGGCGAGCGAGGATGAGCTTGCCGCGCAGGCCGCGGCGGCGAAGACGCAGAACGTCCGCCCCTTCACGCGCAAGCGACCAGTGCGCAAGCCCTGGCCGGACGACATCGAACACGAGCGCGTCGTCATTGACGCTCCGACGAGCTGCGCCTGCTGCGGCGGATCGCGACTGGCGAAGATCGGCGAGGATGTGACCGAGACGCTGGAGGAGATCCCGCGTCGCTTCAAGGTCATCGAGACAGTGCGCGAGAAGTTCACCTGCCGCGATTGCGAGAAGATCAGCCAGCCGCCGGCGCCGTTCCATGCCACGCCACGCGGCTTCATCGGCCCGCAATTGCTGGCGACGATCCTGTTCGACAAGTTCGGTATGCACATCCCGCTCAATCGCCAGAGTGCGCGCTTTAAGGCCGAGAGGATCGACCTGCCGCTGTCGACGCTGGCGGATCAGGTCGGCCACGGGACCTTCGCCGTCATGCCGCTCTTCCACTTGATCGAACGTCATGCGCTTGCTGCCGAGCGCCTTCATGGCGACGACACCACCATCCGGATCCTGGCGAAGGGCAAGTGTACGACCGGGCGGATCTGGACTTATGTACGGGATGACCGGCCCTTTGCCGGCTCTGCGCCGCCGGCGGCGGTCTATTACGCCTCGAGCGACCGACGAGGCGAACACCCGCAGAGGCATCTGGCGGCCTTTGCCGGCATCCTGCAAGCCGATTGCTACAGCGGCTTCGAGCCGATGTTCGATCCGCAAAGGAAAGCGGTGCCGATCACGCCGGCATTTTGCTTCGCTCATGCGCGGCGGGGGTTCTTCGAACTGGCCGATATCGAGAAGAATGCCAGGGAAGGCCAGAAAGGCAAACCCATCTCCCCGATCGCGCTGGAGGCGGTCAGGCGCCTCGACGGGCTGTTCGAGGTCGAACGCGCCATCAACGGTCGCAGCGCCGACGAGCGGCGTGCCGTGCGCCAGGAAAAGAGCAAGCCGCTTCTCGACGACATGCACGCCTGGCTGCTGCGCGAGCGAGAAACCCTCTCGCGCTCTGCCGAGGTTCTGAAGCCCATGAATTACATGCTCAGGCGCTGGGACGACTTCGCCCACTTCCTTGACGATGGCAGAATCTGCTTGACCAACAATTGCGCCGAGCGCGCATTGAGAGGCATCGCCTTGGGAAGGCGCAACTGGACCTTCGCCGGCAGCCAGCGTGGTGCCGACCGTGCCGCCATCATGCTGACGATGATCACGACCTGTCGTCTCAACGACGTCGATCCCAAGGCCTGGCTCGCCGACGTCCTCGCCCGCATCGCCGATCTTCCCGCATCGCGTCTGCACGAACTGCTGCCCTGGGAATGGAAGCTTCTGCGCCAAGCCGGCAAGCCCGACGATCAGCAAGCCGCCTGACCTTCACCCAACGCTATCATACAGCTCGCCACGCCCGCGCGCATGCGTCAATCAGGCGGCCTTCGTCGTATGCGTACAAAACAAGATATATGCTGCCGAAGCATCTGCGCCGTCTCGAGGCGGAATCGATTGAAATCATGCGTGATGTGGTCGCCGAGTTCGAAAGGCCCGTCATGCTTTACTCCATCGGAAAAGATTCAAGCGTGATGCTGCACATCGCGATCAAGGCGTTCTATCCGGCAAAAATACCTTTCCCCCTGCTTCACGTCGATACGACATGGAAGTTCCGCGAGATGATCAGCTTCCGAGACGCAACAGCCAGGCGACTCGGCCTCGACTTGATCGTCCATGTCAACAAGGACGGCATCGCCCGCGGGATCAATCCGATCGATTCCGGCTCCGCCCTCCATACCCAGGTGATGAAGACCGACGCCCTGAAGCAGGCGCTCGACTTCCACGGATTTGATGCCGCCTTTGGCGGAGCCCGGCGCGATGAGGAAAGGAGTCGCGCAAAAGAACGGATACTCTCCTTCCGTTCGGCCGGACACGTATGGGACCCCCGTAACCAACGGCCGGAGCTCTGGAGCCTGTTCAACACACGGATTCGCCAGGGCGAAACCATGCGCGTGTTTGCGATGTCAAACTGGACCGAGCTTGAGGTGTGGGAATACATCATGATCGAGAAAATTCCGGTCGTTCCGCTCTACTTCGCAAAACAGAGACCGATAGTGCATCGAAATGGTGCGATGATCATGGTTGACGACGAGCGATTGCCGCTTAACTGCGACGAGACGCCGGAAATGCGGATGATCCGCTTTCGCACCCTTGGATGTTATCCCTTGAGCGGGGCAATTGAATCCGATGCGACGACGATCGAAGGTATCGTCGCAGAAATGCAAACTGCGACTGTGTCGGAGCGCCAGGGGCGCCTCATTGATACAGATGAAGCCGCTTCAATGGAGAAGAAGAAGCGGGAAGGCTACTTTTGATGTTAACAAATCCGACAATGGAGCCGGTCCCGGCCCGGACGAAGGATCAGTTGCGATTCATCACATGTGGCTCGGTGGACGACGGCAAATCGACGCTGATCGGCCGATTGCTGCACGACAGCAAGATGATCTACCACGATCAGATCACGGCGTTGGAACGCGACAGCATCAAATACGGTAGCACCGGGAATAACATCGACTTCGCTCTGCTTGTGGACGGGCTCGAGGCCGAACGGGAGCAGGGCATCACGATCGATGTTGCCTACCGCTTCTTCTCTACGCCGCGGCGCTCCTTCATGGTGGCCGACACTCCTGGCCACGAGCAGTATACCCGCAATATGGCTACCGGTGCCTCGCAAGCCCAGCTCGCCATTATCCTGATCGATGCACGCAAAGGCGTGATGGTTCAGACGCGCCGCCACTCTTTTATCTGTGCGCTGCTCGGTATTCGTCATATCGTGCTGGCAGTTAACAAGATCGATCTTGTCGCCTACGACAAGGAGTGCTTCGACCGGATCGCCCGTGACTATCTGGCCTTTGCTGCCGGTCTCGGCTTCACCTCGATCGTTCCAATCCCGATCTCGGCCCGCGACGGCGACAATGTCGTAGACCGCTCTGCGCGCGCCAACTGGTATCATGGCCCCTGCCTGCTTGAATATCTGGAGAGCATTGACATCCAGTCCGGGACCGCAAGCCAGGCTTTCCGCTTTCCGGTACAATGGGTGAACCGGCCGAACCCGGAGTTTCGGGGCTATGCCGGGACGGTGGCTTCCGGGGAGATCTCGGCGGGGGATGAGATCATCGTCGCCGCGTCGGGACGGACTACGCGCGTCAAACGGATCGTGACCCACGGTGGCAACCTTGTCGGTGCCGAAGCCGGGGATGCGGTGACCATTACACTCGAAGACGAAATCGATATCGGCCGTGGCGACGTTCTGTCGCGGCCGGACAATCAACCGGAGGTTGCCGACCAGTTCGCTGCTTATGTCATCTGGATGGACGAGGAGCCGCTCGCTCCGGGACGCAATTACGTCCTGCGGATCGGATCGCAGACGATTGCCGGCAGCATTACCGAAATTAGGCATCGGATCGACGTCAACACTTGTGAGCATCTGGCCGCCGGGATGGTTTCCCTGAACGAGATCGCTTTCTGTAATGTTGCGACCACAATGCCCGCAGTATTCGATCCTTACGATGTCAATCGGAAGACCGGATCATTTATCTTCATCGATCGTTATACCAATCGTACGGCCGGGGCCGGCATGATTGCCTTTCCGCTACGGCGGGCTGCCAATATTGCTAGGCAAGGCCTATCTGTGGATCGGAGGGAGCGCGCCGCGCTCAAGAATCAGAAGCCCTGCGTCATCTGGTTTACCGGCCTGTCTGGTGCGGGAAAGTCGGCGATTGCCAATCTCGTTGATCAAAAGCTGTTTGCGATGTCGCGGCATACAATGCTGCTGGATGGCGACAACCTCCGGCACGGATTGAGTGTGGATCTGGGCTTCTCGGAGGCGGATCGCGTGGAGAACATTCGTCGTGTCGGTGAAGTTGCCAAATTGATGGCAGACAGCGGCTTGATCGTGATCTGTTCGCTTATCTCGCCCACCAGAGCCGAACGGGACAGGGTACGCACCCTGGTTGGCAAGGAAGAGTTCATAGAAGTCTTTGTCGATACGCCGATCGAGGAATGCGCGCGGCGAGACCCGAAAGGGCTGTACTCAAAGGTGAAATCAGGCAAGATCAAGAACTTCACGGGAATCGACGCGTGCTACGAAGCACCAGCAACACCGGACATTCATGTCAGGACCATGGAGCAGACCCTAGAGCATTCAGCGAAGGCGGTGGTGGATTTCTTGATGGCGCGCTCAATTCTTGATGGTTAGATGTTCCTCGCACCGCGTCATCGATTCGCAGGATACGCTGCTGATACGGCTCTGAGGCGGGGCCTGCGACCGAACTTTTCGCTCTAAAGGAACAAAATGGTCGCACCAACTCGTGTGCTGCCAGCTTCCGGTTTTGTGCTCGAGGTGGATGGTCAATTCAAAACCGAGTACGCGAGCAAAGATGGAGCATGGTCAAAAGCCGAGGAGCTCAAGAGACGCCGTCCCATGCTGCAGGTCGAAATTTACGACGCGGTGAGAAAGGCCAGAGAGGAAGTCCGTCTTCCGCCAGGTTGAATTTTCGCTTGACACTTTTTGCTGCGCGTGCGGCCACGCAGAGCTCCGTTCAAAGCCGAGCCGGGGGCCGCGACTCGGCCAGCTTTAACCTCCGCGCAGTACGAAGCTCGTACCGCGAGTTCCGGGGGGCTGGCTATTCGGCGAGCCTGCGCTTACTCCCGGCATATTGATCAATCTAAACCGAGCAATCGGTCACGATCCATCCTGTCGCGGTGATGGTAACGTCCGAGAAGCTTACTTCCTATTGGCCGCCGCTCGTGGGCGAACACCATCGGCGTACGCTCCGCACCTTCGTGTCGCGAGGCAACGCTGCCGCGAACATCAGCCATCCTGAGCTACGGAGCTCCCGCCGCGTGTTTGGGGCATGCTTCATTCCGCCTTCCATCGTGTCGCCATGAAGGCGGCCATGGCACGGCCGAACCCTTGGCAAGCGACTAAGACTGATCTCTTGATAATCCGCTCTGGTCAACCGTCAACGTGCTCGACCGCGCTGTAGACGGCGTCGGACGCGAGCTCGCATCAACGAGCGGCCCCTGGAGACGAGAAGAGAGCAGAACGACTCGGAAGTGCGGCTTGCGTCAAACCAGAGTGTCTCATCCGCGAGGTACTGGCGCGGACCGGGTGCTGGCGATGCGCGGAACTCCTGCCCGCCGGCTCACGGTTTGGAGCCGCAGTAAACCACGGCATGCTGGCTGCCGCCATGATCTCTTGATGAGACGTCTCGCGGCGAAGCTGCGTGTAGTACCGAGAGATGCTGCCAACCTAGTGATCGCTTTCAAGATGCGCCGGACTCGGCTTGACGTACTCCTAGCAATTCAGGACGAGATGTTCTGTGTCACGCCGCTCGCCGAAAGGTCTCGACTGATCCTTGCTGACCGGGCAGCGATCCAAGATCGCTCAACCGCTTCTGGTCGGACTCGGCCGCAGGCTGCGAAGGCTGCTCCATTCGAGCGCAATGACGTAACACAACAGCTAAGCCAGAAGGTGCAAGCTTTCGGGCGCCGCATCCAGGAGGATCTCGCCGGAACCGAGGAGAAACTCCGTACTTCCATATGGCGCTTTCGCCAGGATCGTCCGTAAACGAAACGATCAGCCCTCACTTCGCTGCAGGAATCTCGCTTGCAGGCGGAATGCTTACGATAGATCCAAATTGAACTCTCAAAGTAGCGAACCCTCGCTGTGGATCCTCCCGTACTCCGCTGCCTGCGTCGGCTTGTCGCTGCCAAATGGGAGCACGTGACGAAAAATTCGCGCGAGAAAAACGCCGGAGAGGGTTGAAACGCCCGTAACGTCAAGTTGTACGATCTCAGAAATCGCCAACACGGTCATTAGCGTCACAAATCCTCCAACGAGCGACAGAGTGCAAATGTATCAAGTCCCAAACAAACGCATTGGACCTCCGCCGCGAACGACGATGATCGAGTGTGCCATGCCTAATCATCCGGGCGCGACGATCCCGGCTGCATCTCCTTTCTGGCGTAAAGCGCCTGGCTGGGCAGGCTCACACGTAAATCGTCGGCCAACTGGCGCTGCGTAGCGCAAGAAGGCGACCGCGCCCAAGCCTGCACATGGCGTGGCAGTTGGATGATAGCGTGTTCGGCGCCAGTTTGCGTCCGAGCGCTCGGTGCCAAAGGCTATTTGGAAGATCTGAAGGGCATCGACGGGAGCTTTGTGAGGAATCGCTCTCCATCCGCGATGGAATATTGGAGGTTTGTCATCCGCCAGCCTTTTCGAGCGGCCGATGCCAAGCGCACTCAATGGCGCTTCATTCGAAGCTGTTGACGAGGAAGGGGACGCGTGCGCCACGGGGGCTGCCCGGTGGGCGTGCTCCAGGTCATCAACGAATACAATGTAGGAGTAATGGTTTGACAAGACAGCGCTCTCTGCTGACGCCTGGTCCATTGTCGTTATCGCTGGCGGTGAGGAGCCAGATGCAGCTTGATCTCGCATCTCGCGATGACGAGTTCAAGGAGGTGACCGCCTGCATGAGGCGGCTGATGCTCAACTTGCTGGGAAATGCTGAGGACTATTCGGTGGTGCCTATTCAAGGGGGTGGCTCCTTTGCAATGGAGGCTGCCCTCTCTTCGTTCGTGTCCCGGGCCCACAGGCCGCTCGTCTGCGTAAACGGCATCTATGGCGAGCGCATTCTACAAATTTTGCGGCTGTGGGGTATCGAAGCACTGAAGTTTGTCAAGCGCGCGACCGATCCTTTGGACCCGCAAGAAATCGGCGAGTATTTGAACCGAAATCCTGGCGTTACGCACCTATGCTTCGTGCATTGTGAGACGACAACCGGGATCGTCAATCCGCTGCACGAGATCGTGGAGGAGGCGAGGCGACGTGGCGTAAAGACCATCGTCGATGGGATGAGTTCCTTCGGCGCCCTTAATATCGACCTGAGCCAGCGTGGAGCTGACGTCCTGGTCACGTCGAGCAACAAGTGCATAGAAGGGCCGCCGGGAGTGGCGTTTGTCATCGCGGCCCGCGAGCTGCTGGAGAATGCCGTTCAAGAACCGAGGTCGTTTGTGCTCGACGTGAGAGATCAGTGGCTCTCGCTCGAGCGCACCGGTGAGTGGCGCTCGACCCCTCCCACCCACATCGTTCAGGCAACGACAAAGGCCCTGAAGATTCTGCACGAGGAGGGTATCGATGCCAGGCGCTGCAGGTACGAGAAGGTCAGGGGCGATCTCGTAAAAGAACTCGAAGGACTGGTGTCTCCGCTCCTTTCCGCGGACTTGCAGTCGCCGGTTTGCGTCGCGTTCAGTGCGCCGTCGGGAATTGTGGACCAGGCAGGATTCGATGGGCTTTATCGCCATTTGGCGGCCCACAACCTATACATCTACTCAAAGCTGCATCTTGCGACGCGTAGCTTTCGGGTCGGTTGCATTGGGGAAATCCAATCCAGCTGGATCGAGCAGTTGGGATGCGCCTTTCGTACATATTTCCGGTCCGGTCAGGCTCGGTTAGCAAGGCCCATGTCGGGCCATGAGGCATGCGGGGCTCGCGTAAAGATGCCGGCTCGAGCGGCTGCGGACCCGCGGCTGCCGTTTTCGGCCGAGACTGCTGCTCTGCATGCGGGCTATCGGCGAGACCCGGTGACGAAAGCCGTCGCAGTGCCGATTTACCAGAATACAGCTTATGAACTCGATGGCGATCTAAACCACATCGCTGACGTCTACAACGTCAAGGCCGATGGGTTCACCTACACAAGGATCATCAATCCAACGACCCGCGCGCTGGAGAAGCGCTACGCCGCCGTCGATATGGGAAGCGATTCGCTCGCCGTTGCGTCAGGTCAAGCAGCGACGTTCCTTGCTATCGTCAACCTGTCAAGTGGCGAAGTGGGGGACAATGTCGTCGCCTCTCCGTATCTATATGGCAATACCTGGAACCTGCTCCACAACACATTAAAGCGTCTTGGGATCAGCGTGAGGACGGCTGATCCTCGAAGGCCCGAGACGTTTGAACGTGCCATTGATGATCGCACGATATGCCTGTTCGGAGAGGTGATCTCGAATCCTTGTCTGATTCCGCTCCCCGTCAAACAGCTGGCCGAGATCGGCCGAAAGTACGGCGTGCCTCTGGTCGTGGACAATACGACGACGCCACTGGTATGCCGGCCGTCAGATCTTGGCGCTGCCATTACGACGTACTCCGCAACGAAATATATATGCGGCCACGGCACGACGCTTGGTGGACTGATCGTTGACAACGGCGAGTTTAGCTACCGGGGAGCCTCTCGCTTTCCCTTGTTCAACCGTCCCGACGATGCGCATGGCGGAATTGTTTGGCATAACGCGGTGTGCGATGTCGACGATCTTGGAAAGAGCGAGTTTCTTCTCAAGGCTCGCATGACCTGGTTGCGCGATACCGGCGCAGCCATCGCCCCGTTTGCGAGCTTTCAACTGATCCAAGGGCTTGAAACGCTGCCGCTCCGCATGAAGCAGCACTGCGCAAATGCCAGGATCGTCGCCGGCGCTCTCAAGGAGCATCCTAAAGTGCGTCGCGTCTTTTACCCGGGGCTCTTCGAAGGCGCCGATCGGGAAATCGTCGAGCAGACACTCGACACCGCATACGGACACGGGGCGATGGTCATGTTCGAAGTGGAAGATGAACTGGCCGGGCGCAAGTTCATCCAGAACGTTGACTTGATGTATCACGTTTCGAATGTAGGCGACGCCCGCACGCTCGTGACCCATCCTGTCTCGACGACCCACACCACCGTCCCGCGGGAAAAGCGCGAAGCCGCCGGCATATTTGGCGGCTCGATCCGGCTTTGCGTCGGCATCGAAGATGTCAACGACATCCTGCGCGATCTGGACAAGGCGCTTTCCGCAATCTGACAACCTGCAAGGCGATCAGGAGGAGGTTCTCATGAATCAGGCAGACGCTTGGAAATTGAGGTCATCACGCTACGAGGCCGTTCAATTCAGCCGAGAAATCAATAGGCAGCTATCCGAGCTGAGGCCCGACAACATAACGGGAGCGGCTTATATTGCCAAAGATTACGCTGTCATCACAGCGTGTACGCTCGCGACTGTGTCAGTCTCATGGTGGCTCTACCCGCTCGCCGTCCTTCTGATTGGCGCCTATCAGCGCGGATTGACAACCATCGCTCATGATGCGGCTCACCGCACGCTCGCGAAGAACACGACCTGGAACTACGTCCTGGGCATTCTGTTCGCTTCCTATCCCTTGTTCCAGCGCCACTGGGCCTACCGGATCTCGCACGTCTATTTGCATCATCCGTATCTCGGAGATCCGGACAAGGATCCCGACCTGAAGTTCTTCCTGGCCAGCGGGGTTTACAACGTGCAGCCTCCGGAGCGGTACGCTTTCAACATGATCTGGAGGCCGATCTTTGGCGGCGCGACAGTGGCGTATCTGAAGTATCTTTGGGTCAATCGATTTTCGATCACAGAAGTCGAGGATCAGAGCCGCTCAGGCATACTTATCGACAAGTATGGCTTCTATCTCTTCTGGATCAGCATCCTGGCCGGGTCATATGCTGTTGGGCTGCTCCATATCGTCGTCCTGTTTTGGATCGTGCCCTATCTCACCACGTTTCAGGTCCTCGGATGGTTTATCGAGCTAGCCGAGCACTCACCTATGTGCGAAACCGAGACGCAGAACGTCTATCTCACCAGGAATCGGAAAGGAAATTTCCTCGAGCGGGCCATCCTCGGACAGAATCTGGATGAGTACCACCTTGAGCATCACCTTTCGCCGGGGATCCCGTTTTGGCTGTTGCGTAAAGCTCAGAAAATCCGAATGCAGGATCCGAACTATGCGAAGGTTGCCGCGACCTGGGGGGGGCTCTTTGTCAAGGGACCTCAAGGTCAACCTAGCGTCATAGCTCAGTTAAAAGAGCGAAATCGACGCTTGTATGAGCAGTCCGTTGCCGAGGTTCGCGCGCGAGGGCAGGTCGCGTGACGTTGCTACGGCCAGAGAGCACCCGAGCCGTGGTCGGCGTCACTTCGAACCGTCTTCTGGTCGATGGTGTGCATCGCGACTGGTTGCGGCGCAAGTACTTGCAGGCACTCAATCGTCATGCGGGAGTGGCTTGCGTCATATTGCCGACGGTCGACGCCGAGGATGCGGGGGAGGAGGTCGCCCCGGCGATCATGCGCCGGCTCGATGGCTTGGTGTTGACAGGTGATGAATCCAACATCGACCCCGCCGTCCTGAGAGCGCCTGCGTCCCTGACGCAGGCTGATCGGCAGGACGTTGAGATTGGGATCCTTGACCGTCCGCGGGACAGGCTCTCTGCCGTAACTATAGCGAGCGCCATCGCGCTCGGAATGCCTATTCTGGGCATCTGCCGTGGGCTTCAGGAACTCAACGTCTATTTCGGCGGCACGCTCCGCTCATCGCTTGCGGAGTGGAGGCCGGAAAGTGGCGCGATGCATGCCGAGAAGCCAGATCGTCCAAGAGACCGTCAGTACGACGCCGCGCACAGCGTCACGATATGTTCCGATGGCGCGCTCTTTCCAATCGCGCGGACGATCGAAGCGCAAGTCAACTCGCTGCACAATCAAGGCATCGAGGCGCTTGCCCCGGCGCTGAGCCGGGAGGCGTGGGCGCCTGACGGTTTGGTCGAGGCGGCTTCAGTCATTGGCGCCCCGACCCTCCAAATCGGTGTGCAATGGCACCCCGAATGGCACGCCTCAACCGATCTCCTCAGCAAGCAACTATTCAAGGCATTTGGAGAGGCGTGTGTTCGATACTACCGAACTAAGAAAAACTAGAGGCGGGCTGTGACATTTCAAACCAAGCGTGGTCCGTGCACGTCGAAAGGACACTCCCTCGGAGCCGATGCACGCCTCCAGTCCTGCGAGGGCCGTGCGCCGCCTCGCGGGCTCAGGAATACTGCGCGATTGACGAATCGCTTCGCTCTGGGAGTTCTATTTGTGGTGCTCTATGTCGTCGTGAGCGCGGCAGGCGAGGTTTATGCGGCGTCGTATTTTCAGCAAGCGGATGTGTTCGTCGCGCTCCTGCTGTCCTTCGCTGTGGTTTGTCTGATGTTCAATCTCCTGGCTTGCCACGAGGGAGGCGAGGCAACGGTGGCGAAATGGTCGCTCCTGGTCTTCGTCGCGCTCAATATCGTGACGGCAATCAGCTGGATCGGCCTATTTATCGGACTGAAATACGCTGAACCTGCGATCGTCGTCGCCTTCATGGTGGCGCTGGGGCCCACCGCAACAGTGTGGCTAAACGTACTGATCAGGCGCCAGGGTGCCCCTCCAGCATCCGATATTGTCGTGAGCGTTACGATCGCAACGATCGGGAGCTACATGATTTGGATCTCGGCCAGCGGCAACGCAGGCGTGGAGTGGGGAACTCGATCGTCCTTTGGCATCGTCCTGGCAATCGTGGCCGGCCTATCGCTGGCCCTTACAAATATACTTGTCAAACTTCTGTTCGACCATGGGTTTTCTGGCCGACAAGTCCTGGCGCATCGCTTTTATGGAACGATTCTCTTGCTGCTGGGACTGGTCGATCATTCATCTATCGCGCCTGAGATCTCGCAGCATTGGTTTGCGATCGCAGCAATTGGGCTGTCGACGATCATTGTTCCTTTGCTCTTGATCCAGCAGGGCATTCGTCGCGTAGAGCCCTTCACAGTCAACATGGTCCTGTCCACCGCCCCTATCATCACCTTTCTGTTCCAGTACTTCGATTCTCGTATCGTGCCTTCACTACATACGTTCATTGGAAATGCTCTCATTACGGCTTTCGCTGTCGGCAACATCTACTTGCAGTATCGGAGATCCGCATGAAAGAACGGAATTGTGTAATCGTAGACGCATACTCTACCGGCCGATACCTACCGGAAGAGTTCAAGCGCTATGGAATTGGAACAGTGCATGTGATGTCGGCTGCACAGATACCGCCCATATTCCAATCGCATTTCAATGCGGATCTGTATGATGAACTCATTCGCCCCAGCGAGCACATGGGATATGACGACATCGTTGATTATCATCTTCAGGCGCTCCATGGCCGGGAATTGGAGTTCGTTATCGCGGGTTGCGAGACCGGAGTTGAACTCGCCGATTCTTTGTCGGAGCGGCTTGGTTTACCATCAAATGGGACCGCGCTATCCGCTGCTCGGCGTGACAAAGCGCGATTGTCTTGCGCGCTGACCTCTGCAGGCGTGCGATCGATCAGACAAGTCGTGTCCGACAGTCCTGTAGAGATCGCGAGCTGGAAGCGTGAAGCGAAGTTCGATCAGATCGTGATCAAGCCTCTGAACAGTACGGGTACCGAGGATGTATTCTTTTGCTCGACAGATGCTGATATTCAGCGGGCTATGAGCGCAATTGTCGGGAAGACGAACCGCGTCGGAGCGTTGAATCGTTTTGCCCTTGGGCAAGAGAAAATAAACGGCCAGCAATATACCGTAAATGCCGTCTCGATCGACGGGGAAGCCTTCGTTACGGAGGCCTGGACCTATGACACGGTTCCTGTCGAGAGGGCATCTTCGGTCTGCTCACTTGAGAGATTATTGGGAGGCAGCGAACCAATCGTTCAGGAACTGTCCGACTACTTGGTGCGTGCGCTGCAGGCACTACAGATCGTCGACGGACCGGCTCATGCTGAGATCATCGTCGATCATCGGGGACCGGTTCTGGTGGACTTCGGAGCGAGGCTTCAAGGGACCATGTCGGCAAAAGCACGAACGATGGCGTTGGGGCACAACCATATGAGCCTGACGGCCTGGCGCTACGCAGATCCCAAGGGCTTTGGTGAATATATGAGGTCGCGCGGGCCTTACAAGCGACAGGCTCACGCACTTTGCGTCTCGCTGATCTCAGATATGGGCGGTGTCGTTGCCGGTTACCCGGGACTCGAGGCAATTCGCGAGCTCCCGAGCTTCGCGGATGCCATTGCATTCGTTCCGATTGGTCAAGAGCTAGTTCCCACGATCGACTTGGCGTCGACACCAGGCATCGTTTATCTCGTGAATAGCGACTTGACTCAGCTTGAGAATGACTATCGCAAGTTGCGAGCAATGCGGATGGACCAGGTGTTCGATTTAGTGATGCAGGATCGCGACTAATGCCAACTGATCCCAGGTCGACCGGAGCGAATCCAGCCCGCGCGGCGATGGTCGGCGTAAGCGACTTCGATGGCGTTCTGCGAGGCAAACACGTCTTAGGGGAAGATCTCTCGGATGGAGATAAAGTTATCAAGTTCTCTGAAGCGGTGCTGGCGTGGGATTGTACGGACCGGGTCATTCCGGCCAGTTTCACGCAAAAGCCGCTATCAGCGTTCGGTGATGCTGACCTGCGTATGCTGTCAGGCACCGGCCGTTCGGTGTCTCATCTCGGCGATCAATATCTCTACCTCGCGGAGTTCACGGGCGCACATGAGAACATCTGCCCCCGCGGTGTTCTGCGCAAGGTCCTAAGAAGGGCTGCTGACCACGGATACGACTGCACTGCCGGGTTCGAGTTTGAATTTATGCTTTTTAAGGAGAGCGCAGACACGATCGAAGAAAAGCCGTTCGGCGAATGGGCTCCTTTTACCCGCGGCCCGTTCGGCTACTCGATTGCGCGCTCTATCGCGCAACATGAGCTGTTCGATGAGATCTTGTCGCTTTGTGAGAAGGCTAGAATACCTCTCAGCGGACTACACTTTGAAACGGGACCTGGCGTGGTCGAAGCGTCACTTCGTCATTGTGATGCGCTGGAAGCTGCCGATCGAGCAACCATATTCAAGTCGATGATAAAAGCCTGGGCGCAAACGCGAGGCATGATGGCTACATTCATGGCCAAGGTTTCCGAGAAATGGCCCGGCCAGTCCGGCCATATTCACATCTCGATGTCCTCGGATAGTCAAAATGCGTTTTACGACGGTGATGCGTTCGGCAACGTCTCCGATCTTATGAGGCAATTCATCGCCGGCCAACTAGAATACATGAATGAGTTCTGTGTGCTCGCTGCGCCGAACTTCAACAGCTACAAGAGACTGGCACCTGGCTGCTGGGCACCAATCTCTCCAAGCTGGGGAGTTGACAACCGCTCCTGCGCGGTTCGCGCCATTCCGGGAGAGCCATCTGCCCATCGCCTGGAGTATAGGCTGCCTGGCGCAGACGTGAACCCATATCTCGCGCTCGCATGTGCGCTTGGTTCGGGAATATTGGGCGTCGAGACAGGTCCGCCACTACCGGCTTCGATCATTGGTGATGCAAGCGCGGAAATGTGTCGTCAGTCGGCGAGACTGCCTCAAAGCCTATCAGAGGCAACATCTCGTTTTGCACAGTCTGCAGCGGCCAGTGATGTCTTCGGAGAAAGGTTTGTTGAAGCGTTTTCTTGCTCGCGCCGTTGGGAATGGGAAGCCGTTCAACATCGGGTCACCGACTTTGAACGTCGGAGATACTTCGAGATCATTTAGCTTGAGCTCTTCGACAGTTCTGAAGATCATTCTTCTGGCCGTTGCCCCGGCGGGGCTACTGCGGCGGTCTGTGCCGCTGATGTTGGACTTCATACAGAGCAGATGTGCGTTACTCGTTACGTTAAGTGAGGACCTTGGGAACGCTGAGGAGGTCTGCTGTTATCTGCTCTATGCAGCAACCGCGATTGCTCCGTTTGCGATGCTAGGTAGTTCTAGCAACGAACATACCACTTCCATTGCTCGGCTTCTTCGAGACGAAGGCAAAGTCTATTATGCTCAGAGGACGAGCCGAAGAGGCCGGTGATGCGCGACGCTGTAGCCGAGCCGCGGAGCCACGCAGGACGCGAGGCGCAGCATCAAATGGGGGCAGCGCGACCAGACGATGGCTTGCACTCACGACAGAGCCGGACGACGCGAGGCAGGTGTTTGTGCCGTCGGAGACAGAACCGCTGGCATCGAGTTCGACGCCAGAGAACCAGCCGTTCTTCTGCCAATGGTAGCCGATCTGGCCACCTGCGAGGAACGTCGGCGTATCGACGATGCCGCCATAGATTGACGGACCGTAGGGATTGCTGAAGGAGATCTTCTGTCCATGTTCGGGCTCGGTCGTACGCGGCCGGCGGTAGAGCGCCTCTATCCTCATTCGCCGGATTAGCGTTTTGACATGCCGGCGGTCGATCTTGCACCCCTCGGCAGCCAACAGGTCTCGCAACATTCGAGAACCGGCGAAAGGAAACTCAGGTTCAGCCGGTCGAACCGTCGCATGATCGTGAGGTCGGCGGAAAGTACAGGACGTGGCAGATAATAGACACTGGCACGGCTGATCTTCAAAACGCTTCGCGTGTTTCATGATCGGCAGGTCGTGCTCCCGGTCGATCATCGCTTTGCGCCCAGCAGGCCGGCTTTGCGGAGCGCGCCTTCCAAAAAACTGCTCTCCAGCCTGAGCTCCACGATCTTGGCGTGCAGCGGTTTCACATCCACCTCGGGCTCGCTCGGTCTGTTGCCGCCGCCAGGACCAAATACCTCGGCCGCCGCTTCCTGAAGCTGGGTTTCCACTGCGTGATCTGGGTGCAGCTCGAAATGCTCAACCAGCTTGGCCAGCGTCATCTCGCCCTTGATCGCGGCCAGCACTACCTTGGCTTTGAATGCCGGCGCGGTGGTACTGGCGGGTTCGTCTGCTCATCGTCCCTCCTGATTCGCGGGACAATCTTGCCGGCCGTCAGGCAGAAACTCCTCTTATCGCCCTGTCCAAATCCGAAGCCGGCTCTGTATGCAGCCGGACGCCGTCGAAACGTCTACCTGACACAGTGGCGCGCGTACTATCGCCATGTCGCAGCGCTACGTTGCGGGTGCGATGTCATGGACCGAACCGCACAGCGTGCATGGTCTCGTTTTACCGAAACCATGCGCTCAAGATCGAAATGCTCGGACTGCATAAGGCCCGCGACCGGCAAGGACATGGCTAATGATCCTAGCTCGATGCGCGCCATTTCTTAGCGTTGAAGACGCCTGGCGCTTGGCTTGAGGTGTCATCTTTTCAATCAAACTTATAGGAGGCCTGAAAGAACGTACCCCAGCGCTCCATGCTGTACTTCGCGAATATGGCCGGATCACCGATGCAGCCGCTGCTGCTGCACAAAGAGTCGCCCAGCCTTTTGGTCCACATGGCCCAGTAGCGCCCGCCGACGCCGACGCTGAAGTTCTTGGTGAAGAAGTAGGACAGCACGCCTTCAACCTGGACGCCGCCGCCACCATTGCCCCGCTGTTCATCGAAGGTGGTCTTGTCGCGCAAGAGATGGTGGTCACGCCCTTTGAAATCGGTCCAGGGCAGGTAGGCGACATCGGTGTTTAAGCGCCAGCGCTGAGTGAACATGGTTTCGGCGCTTAGGCCGACACGAGGTGCGTTCCACTGAGTATTCTGGCTGCCGATGATAGTGTCCGGGTTCGCCGGACAAGTGTAGCGGGGGTGGGCAATCTGCGTGCAACCGATGGAGTCGGAACTCTGTTCGTAGTAGGTCCAGCCGATAAATCCGCCGACCTTGTAGTTGGCGCCGCGCAGGAAATCGTAACCTGAGTCTGCGGTAAAATAGGTGAACCGTCCGTTTCGTTGCCGTGATGCGTTGTTGATATAGGAGAGTTTCCGATCGGCGAGCCAATCTTCATTGTTTATGTTTCCTCTATCGAAGCGCCCAAGGCCAATGTTGCCCTTCAGGAACACTCCCCATGGGCTGTCGACACGGCCAAATAGCTCTCCCGAAAGTCCGTCAAGGCCATGATAGGTGAGCCTCGATACAAGGACGCTGGGGTCTAGAGGCAAGTAGGGCGCTACACTGTGGTCCCATTGGAATCGTCCGCGGCTGAGCCAGAGCCGCGATCCGCCTTCGAACGACCAACCATCCGAATAAGCAATCGGCGGCGCGCCGACTGGAGCCTTCGCGTACTGCGGCACATAGGACCAATGCGCCGTCCACGGGTCGGCGCCAAAATGGTAATTCAATCCAATCTTTCCGATGTGATAGTTGCTGGACGGGCTCGTTGTGTTCGCCGGAACAATTGCGAACGGCGGACCCTGCACCGTCGGAGGTGTCGCGACACTCGGGCCGCGGAAATTCAGATAGTCATACTCAGCTGTGACCGACCATGCGGGCGTAAGCGCCTGCTCGACGCCCAACCCGATGATGCTACCGATGCGACCGTAGTCGAAATGGGTTTTCTCCTGTGGCACGAGTCCGCCTTCATAGTTATTGATGACGTCGCCCTGATTGTTTTGCCAAGCTGCACCTCCCTTGAGATAGGCCAGCGTGCCACCCGACGCGCCAAACGTGTAACCGACACGACCGGTCGCGGTGGCAAAGACGTTCGTACCTGCCTTGCAGTTTGCACTCACGACAAAGCCGGACGACGCGAGGCAGGTATTTGTGCCGTCTGAGACAGCACCGCTGGCATCGAGTTCGACGCCAAACACCCAGCCGTTCTTCTGCCAATTGTAGCCGATCTGGCCACCTGCGAGGAACGTCGGCGTATCGACGATGCCGCCATAGATTGACGGACCGTAGGGATTGCTGAAGGAGGTTCGGCCGTACCCGCCGCCGACGTGTCCACCAATATAGCCTCCGGACCAATTCCACACCGCCGCGGGCAGTTTCACCTCCGGCTCAAAGTCTGCCGCATTGCCGGCACCACTTGCGACGAGCGCAATTGTCGTGGCCCCCAAAAGAAGAGCTCCAGATCGCATTCAACACGTCCCCTGCATTTTCTCGGTCCATAACCGAGCATCCATAAGCTATCGCCGCAGCAAACCGTCGGGTCGGAGCAGACGCTAACAGCGACACGCGCCGAATCCGTCCCGAAGACCATCGCACTGTGGTTGGTGATGATGCCGCAAAGAGAGCAAGTCGCGTGCCGAATTGAATTCGCAGGCTTTGCAGGCACTTCGTCTCGGCGTGTATCGCCAAGTTTCTGACATTGTCTCAATACCGACAGCCGCGCGGCCACTGCCCAGCAATACTTGGCTAACGCGGTGTCATGGGCCGAAGCGCACGATGCGCCGGTCTCACTTTGGCTACCAGAAGCCTTGCTGCCTCAACAGATGGAAAGACAGTGCTGGAACGGGCTGTGTCGCTTCGAAGATATTTGAGATCGATCTGTGCTCCCGAGCGGTCTCATCGAGAGCACTCTTCATTTGACGCCGCTCTAGTCTTCAGACGATATCCTTGCTCCTGCGGGTTGGGGACGAGGCTCTCACAGGTCACTCCGGCGATTACACGTTCTGGGTCACTCCACAAAGTATCGGTCCAAATCAATCAACGAACCCTTCGGCAAGTCTCTGCGCGAAGTGGCAAGGAACGTTGTCTCGCCTGGTCGTGGGTCTTGGACAGAAATACAATGCCCGGCGTTATCGTCGTGCGAAGTACAAGCACCTTGAAATCGGCCGATATTCAAGAACGGCGACGCGAAGGTCACATTTTGTTCGAAAACCGCGTGCTAACTGTCGCTTGGTTGTCGCGGCCGGATGTACGCCGCGGCACCACGGGAGCCCCGGCTTTCATGCCGGGGTTTTTCGTTTTCGGCGCGAGAAGTCCGGCCGATTCAAGATGTCTTTTGTGTAGCTTGATTTGAGTAGGATCATGACGCCTCGCAGCCCACCGCGACAATTCTGTTTGATCTGCAGGAACCGTCCGGGGCAGAGCGAAAGCCGAGTAGCAGGCAGACATGGCGCAGAATATTTACGACGATCCCGATTTCTTCGCTGGCTAGAGCCAGTTGCCCCGACAGGTGCATGGGCTGGACGGCGCCCCTGAACGGCCCGCGATCCGGGCTATGCTGCCCGATCTGGGCGGGAAACGTGTCGTCGATCTGGGATGTGGCTTCGGCCGGGCCTCGCGCTGGATGCGCGAGCAGGGCGCGGCCTCGGTTCTGGGTCTGTCGCAAAGCATGATCGAGCGTGCCAGGAGAGACACAGCGGATACGGCCATCGAGTATCGCTTCGCCGATCTCGACACGCTGGACCTACCTGAGACGGCTTTCGACCTCGCCTATAGCGCGCTGACCTTTCACTATATTCAGGAATTTGGCCGCCTCGTGCATGTGATCCGCAAAGCACCGGTTCCTGACGGCCATTTTGTCTTTACGATTGAGCATCCGATCCTCAAGGCATGCGGCGCATGCGCACTGGATTTCCAATGAGGAGGGCGGCAAAACTTGGCCGGTCAATCGATATTCGTCGAGGGTGAACGTCGGACGGACTGGTTCGCTAAGGGCGGTCTGAACTACCACAGGACGCTTGGCAATACCCTGAATACGCTGACCCGCGCGGGCTTTCAAATTCGGCGAGTCGAGGAGTTTGCCCCGACAAGCGAGCAGATCTAGCAGGTGCCGCAATTGGCCGAAGAACTGGAGCGTCCCATGATGCTGATTGTGTCTGCGTCCGCATCGATCGCAGGTAGTGCTTAGAAGCCGTCGTGATATCCGGCCTGACTAGGTCCTGCCGAGCCCGCCCCCGGTACTGATGTCAGCCCCGCGCCAAGCGCTGTCTTGCTGGTCCGTCTGCGGCCATTTCGGCGAAGCGAACCAAGGCGTGGTACCGGCCGAGAAAGCGTCTGCCACACGGGCGAAGGCATCGCCATCTGGGCGATTCCATGCGTGGCGCTGTAACCGGCGACGGTGGCGGGCGCGACATAGAGGAGGATGATCAGGAGTCTAAGCCAAGTCCATGGGAGGAAGGCGAGCGCGAGTTGGCCAATGCAAATGGTGGCACCGCCCGCCACGAGCCCTGCTGCTGCGCCACCGAGCACTCCGGCGCCAGTGTGGAAGGTCCGGTGCCGATCGTCAGGGCAACGAAGAAGGGCAGTGCGAAGACAGCGAGTGTGAATAATAGCCAGCAGACGAAACTGATGCCAACGAGGACGAGCAGTGGTCCAAAGATGATCATGGTGGTGGTCTCCGTGAGATAAAGGTCTGACGGTCGCGCCTTCCACCACCACGGCGCGGGAATGAGTATAACTGCAGCTGTACGCAGGCGCCAGCGCGAATGAAAATCCCGCTGGCTTTCCGCAGTCCAACTCGCGGAGCGATGTACCCTTCATGGTTGAAAGGGGGCGAATTCGTGAATGTTGGCGGCGGATCGCCATCGTACTCACCGGACGGCATGACGCCGTAGGCGGCTGTGCCCGAATGAAAGACGACGACGCAGACCATGAGGGTAGTGGCGAGGTTCTAGCCGTTGGCAAATGCGAGGACTTGAGACATTGATCCGGCTCCTGTGTTGAGGCGGGGACCATCCCCGCGCGACAGGCGCCCGACGTGTCGGGCTGAGGGCCGCAATCACCGCGCAGACGAAGACGGGGCGGCGGCACGCGCACGCGTAAGCCGCCCCCCCTGCGGATTGATGGCGTCAGGCTCTCGGTCCGACCAAGGATCAGCGCTGATAGACGCGGGGTGGCGCCCGCTGGCGGGAGCCGTGCGTCGTAGCCTGCAGCATCGGCAGGCGCTCGCCATTGCCGTGTTGGCGATCGAGCGGCTGCCGGGGCCGCTTAAATCGGCGTCAGACCAAAGCGACATGAAGGCGCTGCTCGACGAAATGATCGACAACAACGCGGAGTTAGCGCACTATGCCCGTGCGGCGCGGATCGCCGTGATAGGCGTGGAACAGCAGGCCATAAGTGCCCGATCGCACCCCACAATCGGCAACACTAGAGTCTAGCGAACCTGAACCCGCGGTAAGCGCGCCCCAGGCAAGCGGACGACGAGCTGGCCGTCCGTGATGTCGACGACTTCCTTGCGCTTTCTCCCGTCATCGTACCGCAATTCGAACGACACTCCCGATGCAGATGGGGCAAAGGGCTCAGGCGTAAGGCTGATCCACCCCTCCCCCAAATTCAGAATGATCGGTTGATCGGCCCGGAATCGGGCGTCGAGCAGCACCAAATCCAATCGGAGAGACTGGAGCCGCACGTTGAGCCGTCGCCGCACGCCATCACGTGGCCAGATACGCAGGATGTGAGCGAACGTCTCCATGATGCCACCGTGACAAACCCGCCCAAAGAGGGGATCGTCGGCAACGATCGTCGCAGCAGCGCGGACCGCCCCACAAAATCCCAGGTCGATCTCGCACGAGTAATACCACGTTCCACGGTGATGCGGCTGACCGAGCCATGTGATCCCGCTCGGCGCCGGCTCGAAGCCGCCACCGGCCGCGCCGTCATTCTCCTCGCCCGGATACCAATAGCCATGACCCGCCGACGCAGGGCCGCTGTTCAGCAAAGCCCACGCGCTGAGTTGTGACGCATAGCCGAGACGAAGGAGCGGATGCGGGTTATCTGCATCGTTCAGCGCATGATCAAGCAGCGCCCAGCCACCCATCTGCGCCATGTAAGTCAGCGTATAGGCGTCGCCCGCAGTGCGGCGATAATCGCTGCCCAGGTAGTAATAAGCAGGTTCCAGCCAGCCACGGCAGAACAGATTTGCAGCGATCTGACGCTCCGCGAAGGCACGCGCTGCCGCCTTCGAAACCCCCATGGCGACAGGGTCGTCAAGGGCCGAACGCGCCAGTGCCTGCGTTGATTCGAAGGCGGTGGAATCGAACGGATATTCAGACTCGAACAGGTCCACCTTCGGATCGACGAAGGCGCGCACCTTATGCGCCCAATGCGCCTCCAACGTCGCCGCCTCGCGCGTCAAGCCCGCCGTCGTGAGCGCCGAGACCAGTTCGGGGATCACACATTCGTTGTAGAAGCCGGTGCGGTAGGCAGACCACATTACCACGCGCATCGGCACCGTGAACATGGCCAGCGCCGTACCGTAGGCGCGTACCAAATAATCTCGTGCGCTCTGGCGGGTGGGTATCGCGGGATGGTCACGCGCGATGCGGTGCATGGCCAAATACATCGCGAAGATGTGCGGATAGTCATAAGGCCGCCAGATATGCAGGCGGCCCTTTGGGCCGGGATCGCTGCTTTCCCTGTTCTGCTTCCAATCGGGTATGCCGTAGAGGCCGTAGGCGTATGCCTCCTGTGTGGTACGTTGCAGCCCGCCCCAGACGAACGTATCTATATACCGATCCAGCGCCGCCACTTCCGCCACATCAGGATGCTCGGCATTCTTGGTCGCGAGGTAAGCGGGCTTGCTCAGCCCGGGATCGTCGCACGTCACCTCGTAGATGCGCCAGCCCTTGATCCGGTCGTAATTGTCCGGGCCAAGCAGGACCTGGGTCTCCATATTCCACTCGCCAAACAAACCGTCGTACCATTTGGACGGGTCACGATGCTGCCGCTTCACGATGAAGGTTGCGCGCTTCTTCATCATCGTCTCGACGGGCTCGGTAGCGAAGAATTCAAGAAAGGTCTGGCGCGCACCCGGCTGGTGTAGGGTCAGCCGGTTCTCGCCCAATCGCGAAAAGCGAACCCGCCACAGGCGCCTGCCAGCCCGATCCGGCAACCGTTGCACCACCGTGTCGCCGGTAAATTCAGCTTCGATTCGCTCCACCGGAATGGAGGACGCGAGCGCGATGTCGACATGCAGATCATTGGGAACCGTCATGCCCGGCATTACTTCCACGTCCACCAGACCGGCGTCCGCGATAGCCCTGCGCGCCGCCTCGTAATCGGCAACCCACTGGAAGCGGAGACGGTAACGCCGTTGCTCGGCCGGCGACAGGGACAGGGAATGGGTCGGCTGTCGCCAGCGAGTCCCGCCCGCCACTGCCTCGCCGGCGGCCGCCCCGCTCAAGATGTAGGCGCACCACGTCCCACTGGCTTCGGCCGAATCCTTGTGGACATCCCAATATTCCAGTGACGTGTCCGCTTCCGGTAAGAGCATGAGGAAGGGGCCGGTGCTGTTGCCGCGAATCCAGAAGATGTGCGATCCATGCCCCGAGACGAAGCTGTGCTTCAAAACAGCCACCGATACCGGTTGCCCTGCCGGAAATTCGGTGTTCATCGGCATGGGCAAATAGAGGTCGCCAACCTCCACGCTCGCCATGCCGTCGTTCCGCAGCATGATCTCCCAAGTCAATCCAGCCTCGTCGACTGCGAGGCGGGTCGTGAGAAGGACGCCGGCATCGCGGGCTGCTAGTTCAAGGGCCGCGCTATGCATAGGCTTCGTTGCATCAACGCCGGTTCGAAGCGTATGCCACTCGGATCCGGCACGCCGAACTCTAGCGTGAGCCGTCCCCAGCGCGGCTCCAGGCAGAACATAATCCGTGTCATACGCATCGTTACGATAACGCAAGGAGGTAATGCCGTCTTGTGTGCACCCAACGACGAAGGGAGAGTCGGCCGCCTTCAACACCATGGCAACCTTGCGCTGCGGCCGACTGGGTGTAGGCACCGTAACGCCCCCGAAAAACGCGCTACCCAAGAAGCTACTGCCTAACAGCATCGTACGACGCGTACACGTCCATGCTTTAGACATGCCTTTAGTCTTCGTCATCAACCGTATCCGGTATCGCTCCATACGGATGATCAAGGCGTGCCGTTTCCCGCCGTAAACGTCAACGCGACAAAGCGACATACGTTCTCAAGTGCCCAGCGTTCGGTTGGCACCGCTTTGTGACAAGCGCGGCGAACTGGTGCTGCATGAGAACTCATGGATCCAGAGAGTTTCGTCAGGCGCGAGCAGGCGTGACCACGTGTGCCGCGTTTGGAGTTGGAATACCTCTACGTGACTGAACATGATGATCACAAACAATCACGGCTTACAGTCCCCCATCCACGTCCACAGTTGCGGGCCTCTTCGCAAAAATAGGCGCGCAATCAATTCGATAGACTAGCTGGTAGTTTGGTGCGCAATCATGACATTGTGTCCGGCAGCCTGTTGGCGCTGACCGCCGCTGGGCTTGCACCGCTTTGCTCCAGCCTGCTCGCATTTTCCTTCATTTGGATCCCGCGGTTGACCTTTGGCGCGCTAGGATCCTGCGAGATCTCACGCAAGACGGTACGCAGCCCGGACAGGGGGGCGCTGGTATGGTTTTCCACGTATGGAGGCCCGGCGGTTGCAGATGATCTGCTCAGGCATCCGTAGGGATCCGCTTCCTCGATCGCTTCCGCATGTAGTGCCCGTCGTTCTGAACGGCCGACCTGATCTCCTGGTTGGCCTTCGTGCAGTTGCCACTAACAACGTCGGTCCCCCTCCATGAACGATATAGTTAGTCTTATGGTCCCATCACGCGTTTTTTGCGTGGGTTGCGCAGCTTTTGCGCCAAGTCAACTTCGGCGCTACAACTGTCGATCGCCGAACGAGCAGGCGCAGGAGCGCTGGAAGCGTCACCCAGCAAATCCCCTACCGCACAGCCTTTGGTGAGGCGGCCCTCTCAAGAGCAAGCAAGTATGAATGTGCTTCACGGGTAAGCCCTCTACCGGCCTTCATTATTTACCTCGCCATCTGCAGCGCAATGCGTAGCTCGTAAAAGCCCTGATCCGATCAAGAAGAGGCTTTGGGGACAACATTGCTGAGAACGATGCAGCGGGGGGGGGCGGCTCGCGGCTGCTCTTGACCATCTTCAGCTATCGCCGCAACGAGAACAACCAAAGCAGATTGAGATGATGGGAGCGGGGTGTGGCTTTGACGGATCAATTCCAAGCATCGGAGTTGCCGCCGGTCCTGCAGAGACCGTCGAAAGGCTTTCGGCGGATCTTTGCTCTTCTGAGTCGTATTGCTCGTTCTTTGCGCCGGAGGAGCCTATTTTTGACGAATATCGAAACGTTTGCCGAGGCGCCGCCGGCGCACGAAGTCGTGCCTCCCTCGCTTGGCTTGTCACCTGAGGATAGGGACGCTCTTTTATGGATCCAATCAGGGCATCAGAAGACAGCCGATGAAATTGCCGAGCTCAATCGCAACGTCGATGCGCAGCAAACCGAGCTAAAGCGGATCTCGGATCAGATCGCAGCCTGACCCAAAGAATCGTCCGGCGCCTGTTGCTTCTCCTGCTCCTGCTGCTTCTTCGCCGGCCGTGCGCACCACATCCAAGCCGGCCAAGAGAGACGTCCGGCCCTCGAAACCGCAAGGTCCGGTTTCTGTCGGAGGCGCGCCGCTGACTGCGGAGCCGAGCACGGAACAGCGCTGATTACCGCAAATGCCTGCCGAATTGGGCCGCGCCTTCCAACCCCGTCGGAAACCAACGGTCCACCATCTTGATCGGCGGGCCGAGCCTCTCATTGCGCCGCGTGGTTTCGGAAATCCTCTGTGAGTCGCAAGAAGTTCATAAGCAGGACGTGCCCCTGTGAGGTAAGTATCGACTCGGGATGGAACTGGACCCCATAGGTGGGATAATAGCCGTGCGTGAGGGCCATGATCTCGCCTTCCTCCGAACGCGCTGTCACTATGAGGTTCTGCGCACATGACTCATCAAGCTCGACGATAAGAGAATGGTAGCGTCCGACGTCAAGCGGGGTTGGCAGCCCCTTGAATAACCCTCGGCCGTCATGCGCAACGTATGAGCGCCGACCGTGCATGGGCCGACGCGCACGCGCCACCCGTCCTCCGAAAGCGCTCGCAATACACTGATGTCCAAGGCAGATACCGAGAATTGGTACGCGTCCTGAAAGTTCGCGAACCACTGCTGTCGATATTCCTGCCTCAGTTGGGGTGCAGGGGCCGGGCGATATGACCACCGCGCGCGGGTTGAGACTAACGAGCTCGCTGATGCTGATAGCGTCGTTTCGGATCACTTCCGTTGCTTCACTGAGCATGTGAAAATAGCGGGCAATGTTGAACACGAAGGAATCGTAATTATCGATGATGACAATCAAAATGCACCAGCTGGTTCAGAACCAAATGCATCAAAGATTCGCTCTGCCTTGGCGAGCGTTTCCTCGTATTCGGCCTCGGGCTCCGACAAGGCCGTTATGCCGCTGCCCGCATGAAAAACAGCCAGGTCGCCGTCGATCGTGACAGTGCGGATCGCAATACTCGTGTCCATGTGCCCGTTGAAGCCGATGAAGCCGATCGCCCCACAATAGACCTCTCGCGCTATGCGCTCGATTTCTGTAATAATTTCCATCGACCGCAGCTTTGGCGCTCCCGTAATGGAGCCGCCGGGAAAGCAAGCACGGAGCACGCTAACGGCGTCTTCGTCTCCGGCAAGTGTCCCCCTAACGATCGACACGAGATGGTGCACCGAGGCATAGGACTCGAGATTGCATAGGGCCGGAACCTGGACCGAATGCGCAGTGCAAACGCGTGACAGATCGTTACGCAAAAGGTCGACAATCATCGTGTTCTCGGCATGATCCTTTTCGGAAGCGAGGAGAGCAGCCGCACGGCGGTGGTCTTCCTTGGGATCAGGCGAACGGGCGATCGTGCCCTTGATGGGACGTGTCTCGACTTGTCGCCCGTCAAGCTTTAGGAATCGTTCCGGCGAACTTGATGCGACGGTCAGCTTTCCCCATCGCAGCAGGGCCGCAAAGGGCGCCGGATTGAATGATCGTAGCTGGCAATAGAAGGCGAGCGGATCAAAAGAGGTCGACAGGCGGGTGCTGAAACGCTGCGCAATATTGGTCTGGAACACGTCACCCGCCAGAATCAAGTCGATCACACGTTGTACGGCCGCAATGTAGCCGTCGCGGCTGAAGTTCGAGCGCCATGCGCCCGCTT
The DNA here is from genome assembly GCF_004114535.1 of Bradyrhizobium nanningense. Taxonomy (GTDB): domain Bacteria; phylum Pseudomonadota; class Alphaproteobacteria; order Rhizobiales; family Xanthobacteraceae; genus Bradyrhizobium; species Bradyrhizobium nanningense. The sequence goes on along the minus strand of NZ_LBJC01000010.1, from coordinate 19,675 downwards.
TGCTGGGACAACCCTTCTGTGGCGCCTTTGGACCGGCAAGCAATGCTGCAAACTCGTCGGCTCGACGACGCGCTCGTTCGCTGCGTCGCGCGCGATCCTGCTCCGGCCATCCGGTCGAGACGATCCAGCATTTGTTATCCCGGTGGTCGAAGCTGATGACCACGTCATAGAAATGCAGGATGGATTGGGGCAAAGCCAGACCGGCAGTTGCCGGCGCAGACAAGCGCTCCAATGTCCTGTTCATGTCGTAGCCAAGGTAGCCTGCCGCTCCTCCCTGGAATGGCGGGAGATCGGGGCGATGCTCTTGCGGGTACTTCGCGAGTAGCGTGCGAAGGACCTTCCATGGATCGGCCTCGAGAGTCAGTCCGTTCCAACTGGCTTGGCCGTTCGCGACCCTGTAGGTGCTGAACGGGTCGCACGTTAGATATGAGTAGCGCCCAAGCAGCTCGTGCCTTGCTGAGCTATCGAGAAACGTGAGATGCGATCGATGCCCGAGACGTCGCATCGCTGTGACAGGTTCAACCCACTGCAACTCGCGAACGTACATCGGGCTATCGGTCACAGGCGGCTGACGTCGTGAAAGTGCCGTTCCATCTGTTGCCTCACCCGACGAGAATAACGCTTGTCTGCGATGGGCCGAAACATGAGACCCTTTGCCGAGTTTACCTGGCGGTGGACGTTTTGCTGCGACAGCACCTGGATCATCCTGTCCTGGAGGCGAAAGGGGTATCTGTTGATACATCGTAGTCGGCCGCGAACCTCAGCTCGCGGAGCGGTCGGACCCGTTTAATCGACTCCTGGTAGAGATCGTGCGCTTTGTACGCTGCGAGCTCCGTCTCGCTGTCGAACTCACCATAGACCACGATGTCGATATCGTTGCCGAGCTGATCGGTCTTGCGGTTGCGGGCAACCTCAAGCCGGCGCGCATGTGGTATCGTGGTGAGAAGCGAAAGACCTTCGATGATCTGGACGATATGCGCCTCGTCCTTGGCGCTGAAGAAGACGATGTGACGAATCATGGCCGTCCGTGGAGATGCCGCTAGGGGGGCCATGACTATCTGGGAATAGAGCCCGTTGCAACGAGGCTAGTCGCCTGCCGCATGACCGTCGCTTGCGATCGTCGCGATCCCTAGTGAAGCTTGCCAGATTTGCTCAGGACGCCGGAAGGGCAAGGCGCTCAATGGTTTGAATGTGCCGCGTGAGCAGGTTACAGGCTTGATCGACGTTGCGCGTTCGCAAGGCTTGCAGAATCAGGCGGTGATCTTGATTGGAGCGCGGTCGCCAGCCCACCGATCGCGCCATCGCGAACACCAATCGAGAATTGGCAAGCTGCAATCCATCGAGGCTCGCGAGCAGACGCGGCATTCCGCACGGCGCGACCAAGGCGTGGTGAAAGGCGCGGTTGGCCATCTCAAACTCCTCGATCGTCTTTGCATTGTCTCCTTCGATCAAGGCCAGCTCGATCTGAGCCAAATGAGCTGTTGTGAGCCTTGGCCCCGAATGGCGCAATGCCACCACCTCGAGCGCGGCGCGCATTTCGGCGATCTCCTTCACTGAACGGGTATCGAGCGGGGCAACCCGAACACCGCGACGCGGCACAGCGACAACAAGATGTTGTGCCTGCAGCTGCCGAAAGGCCTCGCGCACGGGGACGTGGCTGGAATTGAATTCTCGTGCAACGTGATCCTGACGCAGTGGCGCGCCTGGCTCCAAGGCACCGCTGATAATGCGCTCAGCGATTGAGTCCGCGATGCGCGCGACCGTCGTCTTGTTGTCAGCAGTGATCATAGATTATCTACCGCAATAACCGGTGCATTTGCGAGGCAGCTCGATTAGCATCTCTTTGAGAGCGATGACTATAGATAATTCACACGATTATCTACAATTTAGCGGGATTGGGTTATGGATGCTGCTGCGCAAGTCCAACGGAAGGAAGCAAGCAACGGGGCGCGGGTTCGCAATCATTGGAACGTCGAAGAGGCTAAGGCGCTCTACGACCTTCCTTTCGCCGACCTGATGCTTCAGGCGCAGCGCGCTCATCGCAAGAACTTCGATCCAAACCACGTCGAAACTGCGAGCCTGCTCAGCATCAAGACCGGCGGCTGTCCGGAGGACTGCGGCTACTGCTCGCAAAGCGCGCATTACGAGACCGGCCTGAAAGCGACCCGTCTGATGCGTTGCGCCGATGTGGTTGCGGCCGCGCAGCGCGCGAAGGATGCCGGCGCCACGCGCTTCTGCATGGCCGCGGCCTGGCGCACGCCAAAAGATCGCGATCTTGATTCCGTCTGCGACATGGTCAAGGCGGTCAAGGGACTCGGCATGGAAACGTGCGTCACGCTCGGCATGCTGACACCGAAGCAGGCCGCGCGCCTCGCCGAGGCCGGCCTTGACTTCTACAATCACAACGTCGACACATCGCCCGAGTTTTACAGCAAGATCATCACCACCCGCAGCCTGCAGGACCGCATCGATACGCTGGCGCATGTGCGCGATGCCGGCATCAGGATCTGCTGCGGCGGGATTATCGGTATGGGCGAGCGCGTCGAGGACCGCCTAGGTATGCTCGTTCTGCTCGCTAATCTTCCCAACCATCCCGAAAGCGTGCCGATCAACTTGTGGAGCAAGATCGAGGGCGTGCCGGTGGAAGACACCGCGGAGCCTCCCGATCCGATCGCGCTGGTCCGGCTGCTGGCGACCGCGCGGATCATGATGCCGAGGAGTGTGGTTCGCTTGTCCGCCGGGCGGCAATACATGACCGATGAATTGCAGGCGCTTTGCTTCTTGGCTGGCACAAATTCAATTTTCGTCGGCGACGTGCTCTTGACCACCAAAAACCCTAAAGTTGATCGCGACGCGGATCTGCTGGCCCGGCTCGGCATCACGTCCGGGCTCGCCTGACGGAAGCAGTGCGCGCAATTGCCCCTATATCCAGCCTAGGTGAGAAATGCAGATAACTTTGATGAAGGGCAAAATCCATCGCGCCTCAGTGACCGAAGCTGATCTGCACTATGAAGGCTCGATCTCGATAGATCGTACGCTCCTGGAGGCAGCAGGAATGGTGATCAACGAGCGCGTCGAAATCTACAATGTCGAAACAGGCGCGCGCTTTGCCACCTACGTGATCGAGGCGCCGCCGATGTCTGGCACAATAAGCCTGAACGGTGCGGCCGCCCGACTGGCGATGCCCGGAGACAAGATCATTATCGTTGCATATGCCTCATTCGACGAGGCCGAAGCAAAGATGTTCAAGCCACGCATTGTGCGCGTGGACCGAGACAATCGCATCCTGGCAAGTTGAATCCAACGGGACATCCTTCCTTCCTAAACGGCCAACGCATCTTCTGCGTGATTTGATGCGATCCTCGGAGTGATGAATGCGGTCGATCCAAACAGCTAGACTTAGTCCCTACGTCTCAGCGTTGAATGCCTTGGACGAAGATAAACGGCTGCGCTGCCTCAAGCCACGTGTGGGGATCGATTTCGCATCGAACGACTATCTGGCGCTCGGGAACGCCTCGTGCATCAAAAAGGCGATGGTCGCCGCACTCGAGGCGGGCACTCCGGTTGGAGCCGGCGGGTCGCGGCTTCTGCGCGGCAATTGCGAGGAGCATGAACGGCTCGAAACGGAAGCGGCTCAGTTCTTTGGCGCGGAGGCTGCGCTTTTCTTTGGAGGCGGCTACATCGCAAATTTTGCCCTCCTGACAACGCTGCCGCAGCGCGGCGATCTGCTCCTTCTCGATGCGCTCGTGCACGCCAGTATTCACGAGGGGGCGCGGGCCGGTCGCGCAGAGTGTCGAATTCACGCGCACAATGACCCCCAGTCAGTCGAAGACGCGATTCGCGACTGGCGAAACAAAGGTGGAGCGGGCCGGGTCTGGATTGTGGCCGAAAGTCTCTACAGTATGGATGGCGACTTCGCTCCACTCGAAGAGCTGGTGGCAATCGCCGATCGCCAAGACGCGTTTCTGATCGTGGATGAGGCTCATGCCACAGGCGTTTACGGGCATCAGGGACGAGGGCTCACGGCCCCTTATGACAGGCGCGAAAATCTCATCGTCGTTCATACCTGCGGCAAAGCGCTCGGTGCGGCGGGTGCACTTGTTACGGCCTCCGGCATCTTGCGCGATTTCATGGTCAACCGCTGCCGTCCGTTTATTTTTGCAACCGCCCCATCACCATTGATGGCCGTTGCCGTTCGAGAGGCACTCCTCACCCTGCAGAAAGAGCCGGAGCGGCAGCAACGGCTGGCCAAACTCGTTGCGTTCGCGCATCGGCAGATCACCTCGCTTGGTCTACGCACATCATCGACCTCTCAGATCGTACCGTACCTCGTAGGTGACAATGCTCATGCAATGCGACTTGCCTCTGCTCTGCAGGCGCGCGGCTTCGATGTCCGCGGAATTCGGCCGCCAACCGTCCCTGCAGGAACCGCCCGCTTGCGAATTTCGTTGACACTCAATGTTGGGGAAGCGGACGTGCGCGCAATGCTCGATGCGCTGGTTGAGGTGACGAGGGGCTCGTTTTGATGAATAAGCGGATCGTCGTGACTGGTACGGACACCGGGGTCGGTAAAACGGTATTCTCCGCAGGGCTCGCCGGGCTTCTCGGCGCGAATTACTGGAAGCCGGTCCAGGCTGGACTCGAACAAGAGATCGACTCCGAGTGCATCCGCCGCCTCGGTGGCCTCTCGTCCGATCGGATCGTCCCGGAGCTCTATCGACTTCGGACGCCTGCCTCGCCCCATTACTCCGCGGAGATCGACGGCGTTCGCATAGATACCGACACGCTTCGACTGCCGGATAGCGGCGAGCGGCAACTCGTGATCGAGGGAGCCGGCGGACTCATGGTGCCGCTGACAGCGCGCACTCTTTACATCGACATCTTCGAGCGCTGGCAGCTTCCCGTCGTGCTTTGCGCAAGGACGGGACTGGGCACAATCAATCACTCCCTGCTCTCGATAGAGGCTCTGCGCAAGCGTCAGATCCGAATCCTCGGAGTTGCGTTCATTGGCGAAAGAAACGCCGAAACTGAAAGCGCGATTTGCGAGATCGGGAGAGTGCGCTGGTTGGGACGGCTCCCGTGGCTTGTTCCCCTCACGGACGATAGGCTGCAGGCCGCTTTCAAAGACTCCTTTGTTGTCAGCGATTTCCTGAACCTATGAAGGCAGCCAAAAGGTCGCCGATCTGGCACCCGTTCACGCAGCATGCTCTACAGCCGGACATGACGAAGGTGCTGCGGGGAGAGGGGGCTTATCTCTACACCGAAGATGGCCGACGCCTTATCGATGCAATCTCCTCCTGGTGGGTCGTGACCCACGGCCATTGCCATCCATGCATCGTGAACGCGATCCGAGAACAGGCAGGCAAGCTCAACCAGGTCATCTTCGCCGGATACACTCACGACCCGGCTGAGCAGGTTGCGACGGAACTATTGAAGGTCACCTCCCCCGCGCTCGAACATGTGTTCTTCTCCGATAGCGGGTCAACCAGCGTCGAGGTCGCGCTGAAAATGGCGCTCGGCTACTGGCGCAATACCGGAAGAGAGCGAACCAAAATTGTGGTGATGCAGCACTCGTACCATGGCGACACGATCGGGGCGATGTCGGTAGGTAGCCGAGGCATCTTCAATGCGGCCTACGGGGCGCTGATGTTCGAGGTGACATCGATTCCGTTCCCGGCAAGAGATTGTGAGCAAAGAGCGCTCGATGCGCTTGAAAACGCGTGTCGAAACGAACATCCCGCAGCCTTTATCGTGGAGCCCCTGATATTGGGTGCCGGTGGAATGCTAATGTATTCTCCCTCGGTGCTAAGAGAGATGAAGCGGGTTTGCGAAGCCTTCGACGTCCTGTTCATTGCGGACGAGGTCATGACAGGCTGGGGCCGGACGGGTACCTTGTTTGCATGTGAGCAGGCCGATGTCACGCCCGATATTGCCTGCTATTCGAAAGGCCTCACGGCTGGGGCGCTGCCGCTCGCCGTCACACTCTGTCGAGCCGATATTTTCGATGCGCATTATTCTGAAGATCGCACGCGCACGTTTTTTCATTCGAGCTCGTATACGGCCAATCCAGTGGCCTGTGCCGCCGCCAAGGCTAATCTGGACCTATGGCAGGATCAGGAATATCGCTGCCGGCTGGCATCCTTGGCGAGGATGCAAGAACAGGCTCTCGCGCCGTTCCGCGCCGATTCACGGTTCGCAAACGTCCGGCGCACAGGAACAGTCACAGCGGTTGAACTCAACACGAGCGATGTCGGCTATCTGGCGGACATCGGTCCGAGGCTTTTGGCTTTCTTCCAAGCGCGGAATCTGCTGTTACGCCCACTCGGTAACACGATCTACGTCATGCCGCCTTACTGCGTTACGGCGGCCGACCTTGATGAAATCTATACTGCCATCCGCGACGCTGCTGACTTGCTGATGTGAGATGCACGAGACTGTGCGATCATTTGCAGTGACAGGATCTTGGAAGGCGAAAGTGTCCCTATTGCGGCCTTTGATAGTGCAACGAGGATGCAGCCCCCAGGGCCCCCAGGCTGATCGTGCTTTAAGCACTTAAGCACTTAAGCACTTAAGCGCTTCCGATCCAACTGCCGCAGCAATTCTGCGGGCTGGCCATGAAAGGTGCAGCATTTGACCAAAATGTCGAGTGAATTGCGTTAATCACGACAGAGGAATCCATTATCTTGAGAAAATTCTCGGCGAGGCTTTCTGCGGAAAGCACTGCTTCGCGAGACAGCCGCACATCAGAGTCAAGGCTCTTGATGGTTGCAAGAACCAGGGAGACGGCCCGCCGGGCGCCGCACCTTTGGTGTGCGCGTGGTGCTGGGGTCAGAGGGCAGCGGGCTTCCCAAGTAAATGTTTGAAGGAGGCGAGAATGCACATTGGCTTCCGTAATTCCCTCGACCATTCAGCCACATGCTGCGCGATATGCGGCGGAAAGTTTGGGCTGATCCGCCATTACTGCTGGCGAACGGCTCTTTGCTCCAAGAAATGCGTCAACCGCTTCAAGGCGCGGCGGGAGGCCGATCAGAGATGGCTTCGAGGGCTTCAAGCGGCTTAGGAATGGACTGAGTTGTGCCGGTATGGCCCTGGTCAGAGAATTTGAGTGGCCCTCTAGAGCACGTGGAAATCAAGTGACAGAAACATCGGCAAAAATAATCGACTTCAGCGCCTACAGGGCCAGCAGGCTGGCTCGGTCTGAGCGCCTTCGCGAGGACATCTACTCGACCGCGACTCTCGCTGCGCTTACGGCGGCCTGTCACCTTTGGACCTTCCTGGCCTGCCATCCGTTTGCTTTGCTCGGTGCGCCAGCGCCGAAGCAGGAGTCTCACGAGTACCCCTAAGGGGGCAGACACGGAGATGTGACCTAAAGACGAAGTCCCCACTGCGTGCATCTGCAGCTCGGTCCGGTCGAGCCGTCACCGTTTGGAGAGACTGCAATCAGCCCGGAAATGCGTGCAGATGGTCGTTCGTCGCGAGCGCCGCTCCTCGATTGAGGCCGCGGCTGGCATAGCCGCTGAAACTGCACGGGAAGGCGAGACATCGGGGGGTGAAATCGCGATGAGGAAGGTCTTGGCTCATGGTTGCGCGCCCATTGGACCGTTTTTGCGCTGTTCTCGAGCTCTAGGGAACTGGGATCTCCATCCTTCATGCCATTGACAGGTTTCTCCCGCGTTCTCTAGGAAGCGCCGACGGTGTGTGGAGAGCGGATTCAATATGAGCCACAGTTCAGAGCAGCCTCTAGAGCGTGTCACGATTCCGGCACTGCAGCAGTGGAAGGATAAAGGACGGCGTGTCGTGATGACCACCGCCTACGATGCGGTTGCGGCGCGCATCGCGGATCCCATTGTCGATATCATCCTGGTCGGCGATAGCGTTGGAAACGTCTGCCTGGGATTTGACAACACGCTGCCCGTCAGCGTGGCCATGATGAATCATCACCTGGAGGCTGTTGCGCGCACGAGGCCTCATGCCCTGCTTGTGGCTGACATGCCCTTTCTGAGCTTTCATGTCGGTTCTGAGGATACGATTCGCAATGCAGGAGGTTTTCTGCAGCGTGGCGCCGACGCTGTGAAACTCGAGGGTGGTGCGAAACGCATCGAGATGGTACGCGCCTTGGTCGATTGCGAGATTCCTGTGATGGGACATCTCGGTCTGACCCCGCAGAGCGTCAACGTCATGGGTGGATTCAAGGTGCAGGGAAGGACAACGGATACCGCCTTGCGGCTGCTCGATGACGCGTACCGTCTGCAGGAAGCCGGCTGCTTCGCGCTGGTCCTGGAGGGCATTCCTGCCGAGCTCGCGGCGCGAGCGACCGAATTTCTCACGATACCCACCATCGGGATCGGAGCAGGACCCGATTGCTCGGGCCAAGTGCTCGTGCTCCATGATGTCTTGGGGCTAACCGAAGGCCATCGCCCCAAATTCGTTCGTGCCTATACAAATGGATTCCAGCTGTTCCAGGAGGCGCTGTCGCGCTGGGCTGCAGATATCCGCAAAGGTGCATTCCCGGGCTCAGAGGAGTGCTATCGGCTTCCTGATCAGCTTCGGGATGCCGTCGCGAACTGGGTGCCCTCCAGTTCAACCTCGGGGTAAGAAATGCAAGTCATTACGAAGGTCGCTGAGCTGCGTCGCGCCCTTGCAGACGTTCGCAATGCCGATAAGCGCATCGGATTCGTTCCGACGATGGGATACTTGCACGACGGCCACCTGGCCCTGATCTCGGCTAGCCGGGGACACTGCGACGTCACTGTCGTTAGCATCTTCGTCAACCCCACTCAGTTCGGCCCAAATGAGGATCTCAGCAGGTACCCTCGCGACTTCGCGCGTGATGAAGCGTTGTGCCGCAGCGCCGGGGTGTCCATCGTCTTCGCGCCAAGTGCAGAGGAGATCTATCCGGCCCAATTTGAGAGCTTTGTCGAGCCGGGCGAACTCGCAAAGCCGCTCTGCGGAGCTTTCAGGCCCGGACATTTTCGTGGTGTAGCGACTGTCGTCTGCAAGCTATTCAACATGGTGCAGCCGGACGTCGCGTACTTTGGACAGAAGGATTTTCAGCAATGCGCTGTGATACGCCGCGTGACGGTTGATCTGAATCTTCCGATCGAAATTGTGACTGTGCCAACTGTGCGGGAGCCAGATGGGCTGGCAATGAGCAGTCGCAACCGTTATCTCAGCCCGGAAGAACGTGGTCGGAGCCTTGCGATCAGCCGTGGATTGTTCGCCGCAGCGCATGGCTTTGCCTCAGGGGAGCGCGATGCGGCAACGCTGATTGCGCTTGCAAGAAGGCATTTGGAAAGAGTCGATCGACTGCAGTACCTAGAGCTTGTCGACACTGGGACCCTAAGGATTGCCGAGAGCCCTCTGCGCTATCCGGCGGTCCTCTGTGTCGCAGCGTACGTCGGCTCCACTCGGTTGATCGACAATGTAGTCCTGTCCTGATCGCCATCGCAACCAGATCCGGAAGTGATTTCGCTCAGAAACAGTCGAACCGGATGCCTCGACGCTGAAATCCTCAACATCCTGGAAGAACTCTCGAAGGCGATCCGCAACTGCCCTTTGCGTGCTGAACAACTACCCCACCGCTCGAGCTCATGATGTCGGTTGGAGATTGGCCCTGCCGCTGACGGGTGGAGCGAGGCGGGGCTGCTCCCACGCTGCCGAGAGCAGCCAAGTGCGAGTTCGCTTTCTGTATTATGACTTCGGCGGCTCGCTCAGACACTCCGGGACGATCGGACCGCTTTCCGCGCGTATTACGACGTCGCGCAAGGCAATTTCAGAAAGTCGTACAACCAGCTGTTTGAGGCGCGCAATCTCCTGCTTGCAGCGCTCCAGCTCGTGCTGTTCGTCTGCCATCACAGATGGTGTGCGACGACAGCTGTTGCCGAGATGATTCATGTAGCTCCCTTTCCGATTCGACAAACACAGCAGATAATCTGAACAGCCCAGTCGCTTCTCTTCCCTAAACGAGGCACCTCGGCGTCAGATCGGAGCGTTTCACACGCAGCCCGCCGTAGGCTGGTTGCGGCTTACTCCCCGCAAAGGGCTTGCGCCCAGCTCGCGCATGCGACGGCGCCTTTCAGCGACGCCATCTCGCTCGCCGCTATGCTCAGTTGCAGTAATGGCCGCCAACAATGTGGCCGCGGAGTATGCCGCCTCCGGCTGCATGTGATTTGCTCTGGGTGGAGACTGTAACAAAATGGCAATAAAGATTAATGCAACGAGCCGCGCTCTCGCGCTCGAATCCTGCATTACGGCAGCGCCCCCGATGAATTTTCACGCGACGTTCGTGTATCCGTGCTGGGGTCCTTCAGCTACACCGGGCTTATATATCCGAAAGGCAAGTCGCTCCGAGATCATCCGCCTGCAAGCGGGCAATTGTCATAGGAGAGTCGCTCAAGATCGTGTGCTGCCAATACGTGCGATTATGGATCAAAATCCACACGCCCATGACCATGAAATTACTTCGCGATCGCGCAGACGATCTCGTCAAGCTGCATAAAGCCGAAGTTCCCTGAAGAGCGGCCAGAGGCGACTCAAGGGGGCACTGAGCGCCGGCGCCGGATCCTAGCCCGATTTCGTCGCCGGACGTGGGGCGGGCGCTGTTTTTTGGCCAAAAGATATGCTTCACCGCAACAATTGATCGCGAAATCCTTCCACGGTCCAGGATGCCACGCGCTCAGGTTTGGAGACGATAGGTGCCGTCTCATGAAACGACATCGGAGCAGGGCAGAGCATTGGCCTGCCGCAGCCGCCCAGTCAGTCCGGCGCGCAATAGATCGCCGAGCATGCCGTACATAATCGCAGAGCATGATCGCAGGGCGCTCACATTGGCCTCTGAGCTCTAGCAAGCTTGTCTGTTAAGCTGAGGCGGCCGACGAGAAGACAAAAGCAGGCCGATCAAGCGAGCTGCCGCAATGGATCAGCGATCGAGTTGCGGTCTAGCAAATGCTCACTATCTTCCTCGATGGCATGAGGGAGATCTCCCAATGCTGGACGGTGTCACGACCGCGCTTCTGCGCAAGATCCTGGATGAGGTTTGCGAAAGCGTCTCACCGTATGACGACGCTGGCGTCCGCACCTACGTTGCCTCCACAATCCTGGAGGCCGCCACCAGAGGTGAGACGCGCCCCGATCTGCTTAAACAGATCGGTCAGGAAGCTCTTTCCAGAGCACCAACGATGTGGCGATAGATCTAGGACATGGCTTGTCATTGAGGTGAATTTCCAAGTCACAGTACTGAAGATCCTGGCCTGCTATCCAGGTTCGCGCGCGTCGCGTCGCCTGCGGCATAGTGATCCGGCTAGCTCGCAGAGGTGTATCGTGGTCGCAAATCGATGGCGGCCTAACGTCTCCAAAGGCGCGGCATTTTCCGATGTGAGTCGGTTGGCGCGTTGTGCGCTGCGAGGCCGATCGTTGAAACGAGAGAGCTCGCTCAACAGGCAGCGCATCCAAGCCTTGGCGCACGCACCCTCGCGCGTCACGATGCCGGTGAGGCGTCGCGCTAGTAGCCTTTATCCGGAAGTAAGGGCGAACTCAGTGTTCGACGCCGGAGCGCCATCGAGCCGGTGCGCCATTGCTGTTTACTCCTCTGCGAGCGCCGCAAGTGCCCTTTCAATCACTGTGATGTCTTGACTGACCTGAGCGATCGCTGGTTTCGAATCAACTCCGGTAACGGAGTTCAACTGCTGCAGTAGCTCCCGACGATGCGCCAGAAGGTTCTCCAGCGCGCTGCGGTTGTTTAGTTTCACATAGCCGTCGACAATCAATTCAATCGAAAGAGACATCGAAACTCTCAAGCAAAGCTGTTTTCAACGCAAGGTGCGTATAGCACATCGCCAAACGATGTTCAGCTCGTCGGGAGAGAATACTGACGGGCGAGCTTGTTAGCGACAAGCGTGCGGCGCCGGGGGCGTGACCGCTTATTCCTTGCGCATTACAAGCGTCCAGCTCTGTTTGAGCGACTAGCCGAGCAGAAAGACAGTGTATGGCGAGCCAAAAACGCTGCGGATCGTCGCGATGGAAATGCTGGCTGGGGGAAGGAATGATACCAGTATGGTCTCCGCCTGCCGAACGGTATCCGAGATGCGATGGCAGGCGGCGCGTTGATCAACGACATGCTCGCCTGAATATCTCTTCGTAGAGATTGCGACGACCTCAGGAGCGTCCAGGATGCTCGATGATATTTGGCTCGCATCGGGCTCACCGTAACAACATCCACCGCTATCCTCGCCTGCTGAAGTCGAACCTGTCGGATGTCGAACGTCAGTTCATTGAAAGACGCCTCACCGAAGAGCAGACCCGCCCTCGAGTCTGTTTCGGCCGAGACCGTCCCGCTCGCGTTTAGCCTTCCGAAGGGGGTAGACATGTGGGCAAGCTAGGTGCGGAGCCGCGAACGACGCGCGCATCCGGAACGACGCGATTTCTCGCCGGCGGCATCATCATGAGCTCGCGACCCGGCAACTAATCGATGATATCCGCCCGCTGTCGTCCTAGCCCCAGGACCTGATCTGCTGACCTGCACGTGAGTTCATTCGGCTCGGGTATCTGGTGCTCAATCATTTGCCCATAGCGGATTAGAAAGCAGCACTGTTCGACCGATTCTCGCTCTGGACCTGTTTGTATTCGGCCATATCTCGGCAGTTTGTTAGATTGGTTACACGCCCAGCCAAATCGTTCTCACTCGTAGCCAGCTGAGACAGCCACAACTTCATCTTTCATCGGCCTGCGACCACGGCATGAGATTTGCTCTGCTGGCTGAGACGCTGCGGAACCCTATTCGCGGCGAGAGGCACAGCAAGGAAGGAAACGACTTGCCAAATCTGCGATTGGAGACAGTTTACGTCACCGGCAATATCTCCAGCAGCATTCTGGGGAATACAAATGTAAGCGGCGGCACCACGCGAAAGGTGAAGCATCAAGTTGGTACGCACCGATCGGGCTCGGCGGCGAAATACCCTCGCGCCGATATTTTCACTCGTCGCCGTCGGACAAATGGCAGGCCTTTTGCGTGTAGCCGATCCCATGCGACTGCTGCACGGGCTCTCCGCGACCGACGGTTGGTTGTTTCGACAGACCGCAGTCGGCCGCGCGACAGGGAGGTCGCAGTTCCGGGCAAGAACAATGGCCAGCTTTTAGATCGATCACTTCAACCTGCACCGGGCAATCGATATGATTGTGCGTAGCCTGCGCGACGTCGAAGCATCCGATCACTTCGTCGATTGGGGCAATGGTACTAGCCACCGCCTTCTGACGGATAAGGACGGCATGGGTTTTAGCATCTGCCACACCGTGGTGCGCGCTAACACCGTTTCGCTTCTGCAATACCGGAATCATCTCGAAGCCTGCTATTGCATCGGCGGCGAGGGCGAGGTCGAGGACATGGACGGCAATGTCTTTCCCATTCGCAAGGGTGACATGTATGTGCTTGACAAGCATGACAAGCATTTCCTGCGCGGGGGACGGGACAACGACATGATCCTCGTGAGCATCTTCAACCCGCCCCTCACCGGGACCGAGCGCCACAAGCTGGGCGACCCGGCAGGCTCCACATATTGAGCGATGCGAAGAAGCGCCAATCCAATATGAACTGCCGCTAATTGCGAGAAACGTTTACTCGAGCGATCCAGCACTGCCTCGTACCCCACGCGCGGACCTTTTACGAAAGGCGCACGCGATGCGGTTAGGCTGACAAAGTACTTTGGCATTCCAGGTCCATTTTCCCTTGTCCGGAATACCGGCGGGCGGGGCTTGTGCCGATTGATACCGCGCTCAGTTGTACGATGTCTGGCGACGCTGTTGGACAGCTGACACAGCAGTGCTGTGGCTATCGCACTGATTGCACTCGATTTCACCTTTGGCACGATACATGCGTAATCGTCTAAAGGGCGCCATAGAGGAGAAATCGTTCGATGAGGACGCTTGCCAGAAACTCTGACGCGGTTGAGTGGCTGCGGCGTACTGCTGACACCATATTATTTGGTGATGCGGAAGGTTGGCAGGAAGATTGAGTGATCTGCTTCGGCGAAGGGTTTCGTCACATCAATGCGGACCAGCCAAGGCCCGATAACAGATCCGAACCGATGTGAGCGATTTGCGTGAATCAAGAAAGTCGCCTTCCGATCTTGAGCGATGAACAGGTGCAGAGCATATCTGCCGCGCATGAACGGCTGGCGCGTGGGGAGGAGTTTTGGCGACGGCGGCTCGAGCAGTTTAGCAGATTGCATCCTCCTTTCGTCTCATCGTCCGTGGCTGCGGCGCCTTCCGGATGGCAGTCGAGTTCATGGTTTAGCCCAGGCGGTTTGGCTAAGCTTTCCCCGCAAGATCGCTCGGAATATTTGGTAGCGGCTTGGCTGATCTATCTCGCTCGGATCACGGGGCAAAAAGAGCTTCAACTGGGATGGAAGCCCGCATGGGACCGATTGCAAACTGGCTCCAAACTCTTAATGGCCTCCGTCGTGCCGATGGATGTTTGCATTGAGCTTGCTCTCGATTTTGAAGAAGTGCGCAAAACCGTAGCGGCCGAAGTCGCTCAGCTGAGGGCGCACGCTAGCTTTACCCGAGATCTTATCGCGCGTTGCCCGACATTGCGAGGAGTGGAGGCGCTACGGGCGTGCCAGCCTTGGCCGATTGGTATTGCAATCACGACAGAGAGCTGTCCCGTCGCTGACGATCTGACGACGAGCCACAAGGCTGGCCAACCCTTATGCGGCGATTTGCTGACCTTTGAGGTTGGCGCTCTGGATGGGAGCTTCCGCTGGCATTTTGACGCCGCTCGATTAGCGCCCAAGCAGATCGACCGCATGACGCAGCATTTGCAAACGTTGTTACGCGGCGTGATGGCCGATGCTGGGCAGCCTGTCGGCCGAATAGACATTCTGGCCGCCGACGAACGCGCGTATCTACTTGAGGATTTGAATCGGACGGAGGCGCCTTATCCGTTTGAGCGATGTATCCATGAGCTGTTCGAGGCGCAGGTGCAAAAGGCACCGGAAGCGGTGGCGGTGGTCTATGAGAAAGAGAGACTGAGCTATGGCGAGCTCAATGCGCGGGCCAACCGGCTGGCGCATCATCTGATCGCCCTCGGGGTCAGGCCGGACCAGCCGGTGGCGATCTGCCTCGAACGCAGCCTGGCGATGGTGGTTGGTCTCTTGGCGATCCTGAAAGCGGGTGGCGCGTATCTGCCGCTAGATCCGGCTTATCCGTCGGCGCGGCTGCGGCAGATTGTTGGCGATGCAGACCCGAAACTGCTGCTTTGCGATGCCGGCGGTCTGACGGCATTGGGTGCGGAGGCCGTGGCCGGTGTGACTGTGGTGGATCTGGAGACGGCGACCCCGGCCTGGGCCGAGCGGCCGGCTTCGAACCCGGACCCGAGCACGCTTGGCCTCACATCACGCCATCTCGCCTATGTCATCTATACCTCCGGCTCAACCGGAATCCCAAAGGGCGTGGAAATGTCCCACGGCGCGCTTGAAAATTCGCTTGCGGGGATTGGCACGTCAAAACTGCGCACACTTCAATTCGCGACCCTGAACTTCGATGTGTCCTGCCAGGAATTGTTCATCTGTTGGAAGGACGGCGGAGTGCTTGTGCTCGTGCGGGAAGAGACCCGGAGGCGCTTCTCCGACCTGCTGGAATTTGTAGAACGGGAGGCGATCGAGCGGCTTTTCCTCCCGTTCGTGGCATTGAATCATTTTGCGGAAGTCTGGAGCACGCAGCGCGTGCAGCTGCCCTCCTTAAGAGAGCTTTATACTGCCGGCGAGCGATTGCAGGCCACTCCACTGCTTAGGGCGTTCTTCGAAGCACATCCGAACGCGAGATTGATCAATCAATATGGGTCCACGGAAATCAGCGTCATTTCCGAGCACCACCTTGCAGCTGATCCGTCATGTTGGCCCCAGATGCCTCACGTCGGGCGCCCAATCGCCAACACTCGGGTGTACTTGCTGGATGGCTATGGCGCGCCCGTGCCGTTCGGCGCGGTCGGCGAGCTTTACATTGGCGGGGCGGGGGTGGCGCGGGGCTACCTCAACCGCCCTGAACTGACAGCCGAGCGGTTCATCGCCAGTCCCTTTGTCGAGGGCGATCGGCTGTACCGGACCGGCGACCTTGCACGTTATCTACCGGACGGCAATCTTGAGTTCCTGGGCCGCAACGACGATCAGGTGAAGATCCGCGGCTATCGCATCGAGCCGGGCGAGATCGTCGCGCGGCTTTGCGAGCACGCCTGGGTGCGCGAGGCGGTGGTGGTGACGCGCCAGAACGGCGCCGGCGACAAGCATCTGATCGCCTATGTGGTTTGCGCGCCCGAAGCCGGCGCGGACGAGGGCGATGGAGGCGGGCTTGCGGGCGCCTTGCGGGCGCACTTAAGTGCGCGGCTGCCGGACTACATGGTGCCGAGTGCGTTCGTGCAGCTGGCGGCGCTTCCGCTCACGGTGAACGGCAAGCTCGATCGGAACGCGCTGCCGGCGCCGACCGATCAGGCCTATGCGCTGGCGGCCTACCAGTCGCCGCAAGGTGCGGTCGAGACGGCGCTGGCGCAGATCTGGGCCGAGCTCCTTGGTGTCGAGCGCATCGGGCGCAACGACCACTTCTTCGAACTGGGCGGCCACTCGCTCTTGGCCGTGCAGATGTCGAGCCGGCTGTCACAGGCTGTCGGGGTCGAACTGCCGCTGTCGGCGCTGTTCGCAAGGCCAGTGCTGGCTGACCTGGCGGCAAGCATCGTCGAGCTGTTGAGCAGCTCCGGTCCACAAGAGCTGCCGTCGATTGCAGCCGTGTCGCGGCATGAGCCGCTTGTGCTGTCGTTTGCGCAGCAGCGGCTATGGTTTCTGGCGCAGCTGAACGAAGGCAGCACCAACTATCACATTCCGCTGGCCTTGCGACTGCGCGGGATGCTCGACCGCAGCGCCTGGCGGCGCAGCCTTGACCGTCTGTTTGCGCGTCATGAGGCGCTGCGCAGTGTGTTTGTCGCGACCCAGGGCAAGCCCCGGGTTGAGATTTTGCCGCCGGATGCGGGTCTGCCGATAGTTGAGCATGATCTGCGGGAGAGATCGGATGCGGAAGCGGCATTTTTGGATCTGTGCCATGAAGAGGGGCGCACGCCATTCGATCTTGCGCGCGGTCCGCTCATCCGCGGTCGGCTGATCCGCACCGCCGACGAGGAACACGTCTTCCTGCTGACCCAGCATCACATCGTCTCGGACGGTTGGTCGATGGGCGTGCTGCTGCGTGAACTTAGCCAGCTCTACCGGGCATTCCAGGCTGGGCAGGACGATCCTCTGCCGCCGCTTGCGATCCAGTATCCGGATTACGCCGCCTGGCAACGCCAATGGCTCTCGGGGGAACGGTTGCAGAAGCAGGCGCAGTATTGGCGCAGCGCCCTGGCAGGCACAGCCCGTCTTGTCTTGCCGACGGACCGTGCGCGGCCTGCCCAGCAGTCGTTTGCCGCGGCCACGGTCCCGATCGTCATCGATGCGGATTTGACCCGGGAGCTGAAGCGGCTGAGCCTGCAGCATGGCACGACGTTGTTCATGACGGTGCTGGCGGCCTGGGCGGCGGTGCTGTCGCGTCTGTCCGGGCAGGACGATCTTGTGATTGGCGTGCCGAGCGCCAATCGGGGGCACCGCGAGATCGAAGAGCTGATCGGCTTCTTCGTCAACACCCTGGCGCTTCGGCTGGACCTGTCGGGCAAGCCGCGCGTGTCGGAGCTTCTGGAGCGGACGCGGCGCACGGTGCTGGCTGCGCAGGAGCATCAGGACCTGCCGTTCGAGCAGGTGGTGGAGATCGTGCAGCCGCCCCGGGCTCTTGATCACACGCCGTTGTTGCAGGTGATGCTGGCCTGGGAGAACAATGCGGTTGGGTCATTGGACCTGCCGGGGCTGAGTGTCGAAGCTGCCGGGGAGGAGATTGATCAGGTCGAGTTCGATCTGGAGCTGAGCCTTGGCGAGCAGGGCGAGGCGATCGCCGGAACGCTGGGTTATGCCACGGCGCTGTTTGATCAGGCGACGATCGAGCGGCAGCGTGGTTATCTGCTGGCGCTGCTGCGGGCGATGGCTGCCGATGCGCAGCAAGCGGTCGGGCGGATCGAGCTGCTCTCGACTGCCGAGCGCACGTATCTGCTGGAGGAGCTGAACCGGACGGCGGCGCCGTATCCTGCGGAGCGGTGCATCCACGAGCTGTTCGAAGCGCAGGTGAACAAGGCGCCGGATGCGGTGGCGGTGGTCTGCGAAGATGAGCGGCTGAGCTATGCCGAGCTCAATGCGCAGGCCAACCGCCTGGCGCATCACCTGATCGCCCTCGGGATCAAGCCTGGGGATCGCATTGCCACAGTGCTGGACCGCTCCGTCGCTCTTGTGGTGGCGCAGCTGGCGATTGTGAAGGCCGGCGGCGTTTATGTACCGGTCGATCGCGCCCTCCCGTCGTCGCGACAAAAATGGCTGATGGCCGATTGTGCTGCACGCTTGGTGCTTTCCGGGGATGATCTGGTTGAGGCGACGATACCTGTTCTGGCTATTGAGCCGCTCATAGCTGGAACGGGATGTAGTTCCGATCCTGGGCTGGCGTTGAGCGCTGAAACTGCCGCTTACGTCATGTACACCTCCGGCTCAACTGGCCTTCCCAAAGGAGTTGTTGTTCCTCATCGTGCCGTCAACCGGCTCGTGATCAACAGTGGGTATGTGAAGATCGATGCGGGAGATCGGGTGGCATGGGCTGGCAATCCCGCCTTCGACGCAAGCACATTCGAAGTATGGGCACCGCTGCTTAACGGTGGTTGCATTGTTGCCATGCATGCCGCCACCGTCAGGGATACGCCTAGTTTTGCCCGGGCGCTTGAACAGCACCGGGTGACGTCACTGTTTCTAACAACAGCACTATTCAACCAATATACATCAACGATTGCTCCGACGTTGGCGCAACTGAAGCACCTCCTCTGTGGGGGTGAGCGCGGTGATCTTGCCTCGTTTTTGAGATTGTTGAAGGAAAAGGGCCCCGTACGTCTCATTAACTGCTACGGGCCCACCGAGACGACGACCTTCGCGACGATCTGGACTTGCCCGGCTGATTTCAATGGGTCGGTGGTCCCGATCGGGCGTCCAATCGCCAACACGCGGGCGTACTTGCTGGATGGCCATGGCGCGCCCGTGCCGTTCGGCGCGGTCGGCGAGCTTTACATTGGCGGGGCGGGGGTGGCACGGGGCTACCTCAACCGCCCTGAGCTGACCGCCGAGCGGTTCATCGCCAGTCCCTTTGTCGAGGGCGATCGGCTGTACCGGACCGGCGACCTTGCACGTTATCTGCCGGACGGCAATCTTGAGTTCCTGGGCCGCAACGACGATCAGGTGAAGATCCGCGGTTATCGCATCGAGCCGGGCGAGATCGTCGCGCGGCTTTGCGAGCACGCCTGGGTGCGCGAGGCGGTGGTGGTGGCGCGCCAGAACGGCGCCGGCGACAAGCATCTGATCGCCTATGTGGTCTGCGCGCCCGAGGCCGGCGCGGACGAGGGCGATGGAGGCGGGGTTGCGGGCACCTTGCGGGCGCACTTAAGTGCGCGACTGCCGGACTACATGGTGCCGAGTGCGTTCGTGCAGCTGGCGGCGCTTCCGCTCACGGTGAACGGCAAGCTCGATCGGAATGCGCTGCCGGCGCCGGCCGATCAGGCCTATGCGCTGGCGGCCTACCA
>NZ_LBJC01000009.1 GCF_004114535.1 Bradyrhizobium nanningense | reverse complement strand
AGCGCCTGGCGGCGCAGCCTTGACCGTCTGTTTGCGCGTCATGAGGCGCTGCGCAGTGTGTTTGTCGCGACCCAGGGCAAGCCCCGGGTTGAGGTTTTGCCGCCGGACGCGGGTCTGCCGATAGTTGAGCATGATCTGCGGGAGAGATCGGATGCGGAAGCGGCATTTTTGGATCTGTGCCATGAAGAGGGGCGCACGCCATTCGATCTTGCGCGCGGTCCGCTGATCCGCGGGCGTCTGGTGCGGATGTCGGATGAGGAGCACGTCTTCCTGCTGACCCAGCATCACATCGTCTCGGACGGCTGGTCGATGGGCGTGCTGCTGCGTGAACTTAGCCAGCTCTACCGGGCATTCCAGGCTGGGCAGGACGATCCTCTGCCGCCGCTTGCGATCCAGTATCCGGATTACGCCGCCTGGCAACGCCAATGGCTCTCGGGGGAACGGTTGCAGAAGCAGGCGCAGTATTGGCGCAGCGCCCTGGCAGGCACAGCCCGTCTTGTCTTGCCGACGGACCGTGCGCGGCCTGCCCAGCAGTCGTTTGCCGCGGCCACGGTCCCGATCACCGTCGATGCGGATTTGACCCGAGAGCTGAAGCGGCTGAGCCTGCAGCATGGCACGACGTTGTTCATGACGGTGCTGGCGGCCTGGGCGGCGGTGCTGTCGCGTCTGTCCGGGCAGGACGATCTTGTGATTGGCGTGCCGAGCGCCAATCGGGGGCACCGCGAGATCGAAGAGCTGATCGGCTTCTTCGTCAACACCCTGGCGCTTCGGCTGGACCTGTCGGGCAAGCCGCGCGTGTCGGAGCTTCTGGAGCGGACGCGGCGCACGGTGCTGGCTGCGCAGGAGCATCAGGACCTGCCGTTCGAGCAGGTGGTGGAGATCGTGCAGCCGCCCCGGGCTCTTGACCACACGCCGTTGTTCCAAGTGATGCTGGCCTGGGAGAACAATGCGGTTGGGTCATTGGACCTGCCGGGGCTGAGTGTCGAACCTGCCGGGGAGGAGATTGATCAGGTCAAGTTCGATCTGGAGCTGAACCTTGGCGAGCATGGCGAGGAGATCGCCGGAACGCTGGGTTATGCCACGGCGCTGTTTGATCAGGCGACGATCGAGCGGCAGCGTGGTTATCTGCTGGCGCTGCTGCGGGCGATGGCTGCCGATGCGCAGCAAGAGGTCCACCGGATTGAGCTGCTCTCGACTGCCGAGCGCACGTATCTGCTGGAGGAGCTGAACCGGACGGCGGCGTCGTATCCTACGGAGCGCTGCATCCACGAGCTGTTCGAAGCGCAGGTGCACAAGGCGCCGCATGCGGTGGCGGTGGTCTGCGAAGATGAGCGGCTGAGCTATGCCGAGCTCAATGCGCAGGCCAACCGCCTGGCGCATCACCTGATCGCCCTCGGGGTCAGGCCGGACCAGCCGGTGGCGATCTGCGTTGCGCGCAGTCCGATGATGGTGGTGGGGCTTTTGGCCATCCTGAAAGCCGGCGGGGCGTATGTGCCGCTGGACCCCGCCTATCCGTCGGCGCGGCTGCGCCAGGTGCTCAACGATGCGGTGCCCCGCCTGCTACTGACCGATGTGGCCGGCCGTGCAGCTTTGGGCGCGGATGTGCCGGCCGATGTGAGCGTGGTGGAGCTCGATACTGCGGCCCCGGCCTGGGCCAACCTTCCGGAAGCGGATCCAGACCCGTGCGCGCTCAGCCTGACCTCCCGCAATCTCGCCTATGTGATCTACACCTCGGGATCTACAGGCACGCCCAAAGGGGCACAGAATGAGCATCGGGCTATCGTTAATCGCCTGATCTGGATGCAGAACGCCTATGGTCTGAAACCAACAGACGTCGTGTTGCAGAAGACGCCATTTAGCTTCGATGTCTCGGCCTGGGAGTTCTTTTGGACTTTGCTTGAAGGGGCAACGCTGGTACTGGCCCCGCCCGGTGCGCACAGAGATCCCGATGCATTGGTCGACTTGATTGTCACCCAGCGCATCACGACGGTTCACTTCGTACCATCCATGCTGGTCAGCTTTTTGGAGGCGAAGAGTGTTGACCGCTGCACATCGCTGCGGCAGGTTTTATGCAGCGGCGAGGCGCTCCCTGCCGCCAGTGTGTATAGGGTTCGGCGCGTATTGCCCTGGACGGCCCTGCACAATCTTTACGGTCCGACTGAGGCCGCGATCGACGTTACATCCTGGAGCTGCCCGGCTGAGTTTGATGAGGCCATCGTCCCGATTGGCCGTCCTATTGCGAACACGCGGGTCTATTTGCTGGATGGTCATGGCGGGCTGGTGCCGTTCGGTGCGGTGGGCGAGCTCTGCATTGGCGGGGCAGGGGTGGCGCGGGGCTACCTGAACCGCTCTGAGCTGACAGCGGAGCGGTTCATCCCCAGTCCCTTTGTCGAGGGCGACCGGCTGTACCGCACCGGCGACCTGGCGCGCTACCTGCCGGACGGCAATCTGGAGTTTTTAGGCCGCAACGACGACCAGGTGAAGCTCCGCGGCTTCCGCATCGAACCGGGCGAGATCGCGGCGCGGCTTTGTGAGCACCCGTTCGTGCGCGAGGCGGTGGTGGTGGCGCGCGAGGATGGTCGCGGCGAGCAGCACCTCGTTGCGTATGTCGTTGCCGCCGAAGCTGAGGAATCTGATCTTGCCGGCGGTTTGCGGGCGCATGTGAGTGCGGGGCTGCCGGACTACATGGTGCCGAGTGCGTTCGTGCGGCTGGCGGCGCTTCCGCTGACGCTGAACGGTAAGCTCGATCGGAACGCGCTGCCGGCCCCGGGCGACGAGGCGTATGCGCGGCGGACCTACGCGCCGCCACAGGGCGAGATGGAGACCGTGCTGGCGCAGATCTGGGCCGAGCTGCTGGGGCTGGAGCGGGTCGGACGGCACGACAACTTCTTCGAACTGGGAGGGCACTCGCTCTTGGCGGTGCAAATGATCGAGCGTCTACGGCGGCGGTCACTGCGCATCGAGGTGCGCACCTTGTTCGTCAAGCCGGTGCTGGCGGATCTGGCCGCAAGCCTGGGCCGCCATCACGAGGTGGCGGTCCCGGCCAACCTGATCACCGAGCGAAGTGCGGCGATCACGCCGCAGATGTTGCCGCTGATCGAGCTGGCGCAGGACGAGATCGACCGGATCCTCGCCACGGTACCCGGCGGGGTCGGCAACATCCAGGACATTTACGGCCTGTCGCCGCTGCAGGACGGCATCCTGTTCCATCATTTGCTGGCGGCAAAGGGCGATCCGTACCTGCTGGTGTCGCAGATGGCGTTTGCCGAGCGTGGCGTGTTGGACCGCTATCTTGCTGCGGTCCAGCGGGTGGTGGACCGGAATGACATCCTGCGTACCTCATTTGTCTGGGAGGGGTTGTCGCGGCCGGCCCAGGTGGTGTGGCGGAAGGCGCAACTGGAGGTGATCGAGGTCCAGCTGGATGGCGCTCATGGTGCTGGAGCCGAGCAGCTTAAGGAGCGGTTTGACCCGCGTCGGCACCGCGTCGAGCTTGGCCGGGCGCCACTGCTGCGGTTTGTGATTGCGCGCGAGCCCGATAGCGCGCGCTGGCTGCTGCTGGAGCTGCAGCATCATCTGATCGGGGATCACACGACGCGGGACGTGATGCATGCTGAGGTCCAGGCTGTGCTGGAGGGACGCGAGCATGAGCTGACGACGCCGCAGCCATTCCGCAATCTGGTGGCCCAGGCGCACCTACGCCGTGATGCCAAGGCTGATGAAGCGTTCTTCCGGGAGTTGCTGGCCGACATCGACGAGCCGACCACGCCGTTCGGCTTCAGCGAGGTGCGCGGCGACGGCGGCGGGGTTCGAGAGGCGCAGCGGATGCTGCCGTCAGTGCTCCATGCGAGGCTGCGCGAACAGGCGCGGCGGCTGGGCGTGAGTCTGGCGAGCCTGTGCCATCTGGCCTGGGGACAGGTGGTGGCGCGCAGCAGCGGCCGCGAGCAGGTGGTGTTCGGCACGGTGCTGTTAGGCCGAATGCATGGCGGCGCGGGTGGCGACCGCGCGATGGGGCTGTTCATCAACACGCTGCCGCTGCGGCTTGACCTTGATGGGACCGCGGTCGAGGCGAGCGTGCGAACCACGCATGCCCGGCTGGCCGAGCTCTTGGCGCACGAGCATGCCTCGCTGGCGCTGGCACAGCGCTGCAGCGCCATTGCGGCGCCCGCGCCGCTGTTCAGCGCGCTGTTGAACTACCGCCACAACACGCCGGCGGCGATCTCCGCCTCCGCAGCCGACGATGTGCTGTCCGGCATGGAATGGCTGGGCGGGGAGGAACGCACCAACTATCCCCTGACCCTGTCGGTGGAGGATTTTGGCGAGGCGCTGGGCCTCACTGTGCAGGTGGCGGAGCCAATCTCGGCGGATCGGATCTGCGGCTACATGCAGCGGGTGCTCGAGCAACTGGCAGAGGCGCTGGAGCATGCCCCGGATACGCCGGTACGCAAGCTCGACATCTTGCCGGCTGAGGAGCGCACCTATCTGCTCGAGGATCTGAACCGGACGGAAGAGGCCTATCCATCAGAGCAGTGCGTCCATGAGCTGTTCGAGGCGCAGGTGCAAAAGGCGCCGGATGCGGTGGCGCTGGTCTGCGCAAACGAGCGGCTGAGCTATGGCGAGCTCAACGCGCGGGCCAACCGGCTGGCGCATCTTCTGATCGAGCTTGGGGTCAAGCCGGACCAGCCGGTGGCAATCTGCCTCGAACGCAGCCTCATGATGATGGTTGGCATCTTGGCGATCCTGAAGGCGGGCGGTGCCTATCTGCCGCTGGACCCAGCCTATCCCAGTGAGCGGCTGCGGCAGGTTGTCAACGATGCCGCGCCGCGCCTGCTGCTTTGCGACGTCGTCGGTCGCGCAGCACTCGGCCCCGAAGTGCTGACCGATGTCACGGTCATTGATCTGGAGACGGGCACGCCCGCGTGGGCCGAACGGCCGGCTTCGAACCCGGACCGGCACACGCTTGGCCTCACATCGGGCCATCTCGCTTATGTGATCTACACCTCAGGCTCAACCGGAACCCCAAAGGGGGTCATGGTCCAGCATCAAGGATTAGTTAATCTGCTGTGGGCTCAACTCGGCCTCTTTGGCGCTTCTTCCAACAGCCGAGTCGTGCAGTTCGCCTCCATTGCTTTTGATGCAAGCGCTTGGGAGCTTGTTATGGCGTTTGGCTCCGGAGCCGCTTTGCACTTGCCCGCGGAAGAGATCCGTCAAGCGAGTAACAAGCTATCGGATTATCTCCAAAGCGAAGCCATCACCCACGCGACATTGCCCCCAGCGTTGCTTCAGACAAATCCGGAATGTTTGGCTGTGCAAGTTCTCATTCTTGCTGGAGAGCTGCCGAAGCCAGAACTCATCCGAAGTCTGGCTCCAGCATCAATGGTTAATGCTTATGGCCCGACCGAGACAACAGTCTGCGCGACGATCTGGCCTTGCCCGGCTGATTTCAATGGGTCGGTGGTCCCGATCGGGCGCCCAATCGCCAACACGCGGGTGTACTTGCTGGACGGCCATGGCGCGCCCGTGCCGTTCGGCGCGGTCGGCGAGCTTTACATTGGTGGGGCGGGGGTGGCGCGGGGCTACCTCAACCGCCCTGAGCTGACCGCCGAACGCTTCATCGCCAGTCCCTTTGTCGAGGGCGATCGGCTGTACCGGACCGGCGACCTTGCACGTTATCTGCCGGACGGCAATCTTGAGTTCCTGGGCCGCAACGACGACCAGGTGAAGATTCGCGGCTACCGCATCGAGCCGGGCGAGATCGTCGCGCGGCTTTGCGAGCATGCCTGGGTGCGCGAGGCGGTGGTGGTGGCGCGCCAGAACGGCGCCGGCGACAAGCATCTGATCGCCTATGTGGTCTGCGCGCCCGAAGCCGGCGCGGACGAGGGCGACGGAGGCGGGGTTGCGGGCGCCTTGCGGGCGCACTTGAGTGCGCAGCTGCCGGACTACATGGTGCCGAGTGCGTTCGTGCGGCTGGCGGCGCTTCCGCTCACGGTGAACGGCAAGCTCGATCGGAATGCGCTGCCGGCGCCGGCCGATCAGGCCTATGCGCTGGCGGCCTACCAGTCGCCGCAAGGTGCGGTCGAGACGGCGCTGGCGCAGATCTGGGCCGAGCTTCTTGGTGTCGAGCGCATCGGGCGCAACGACCACTTCTTCGAACTGGGCGGCCACTCGCTCTTGGCCGTGCAGATGCTCGGTCGAGCATCAAATCTTGGGCTGAGTTTTAGCGCCACCGACCTCTTCCGCGCACCTGTTCTGAAGGACCTCGCATCGAAGATTCGTTTGCAAGTGCAGCCCAGTCACTCGGCGGTGATTTCCGTTCGAGCGAACGGATCGCAGCCACCGCTCTTCTTTGTCCCAACAGGCTTTGGCGATTGTTCGTATGTCCTCGGTTTGGCGGCGGAAATGGATGCAGACTGCCCGGTCTACGCTCTGCCCTGGCCGCATTTCGATGACGTTCGTCCACCGACTCTTGAGGCGATGGCCGCGGAGGTGATTGTTGCGATTAAACAGATCCAGCCACGGGGCCCATACCGCTTTGCTGGATACTCATCAGGTGCAATCCTGGCGTATGCTATTGCCGAGAGGTTACTGAGTGTTGATG
The DNA here is from genome assembly GCF_004114535.1 of Bradyrhizobium nanningense. Lineage (GTDB taxonomy): Bacteria > Pseudomonadota > Alphaproteobacteria > Rhizobiales > Xanthobacteraceae > Bradyrhizobium > Bradyrhizobium nanningense. Next base: position 4,341 of record NZ_LBJC01000009.1, on the reverse strand, counting down.
AAGTTGTGTCATTCATGGCGTTCATCGATGTCTGTCTACCTGCGGCTTCTTCAAACGGATCACTGAAGAATTTGGCGCGAGAATTTGTTTTGGATCGTTGTGGGATCTTGCGCGATGAATATCGCGAGGTTTTAGAACGCGACACGGAACAATGTTCCATCTCTGAGTTGCTCGAAAAGGCGCAGCAAACAGGAGCGTTAGCTCCAGATCACGATCTTCACAGTGACGTTTCGACGTATGAAAGAGCCGCGGCATTTCACCGGGCGCTACAATCGTATCGCATTCCGTCGCTCCCAATTGAAATATACCAGTTTTATGCCAGTGAGCCTCTTAGTCGTTGGGTACCGCCTGACAAGCAATCTGGTCGCGATGCAAACCTGCCAAAGCTTGGCTGGGACCTGGTCGTCGATGCGGGGGCCATTCATGCGATACCTGTTCCAGGCAACCATGTGACAATGGTGAGCAATCCAGAAAACCGCCAAGCTCTCGCTCGAGCCATTTCAACGGCCCTTATCGGGACTCTTGAATAGACTCAAAGATTTTCTCCGAAGGCTCAGGTTCGAAGTTTAGTTTCTAGACTAGCCCCAAATATCCATCCCACAAGACAGAACAGGAGTAGATTTGCGGGTAATCGTACCCGACGATGTTCCATTCAGCGACACGAGAACCGATTGCGGAAATCCTTGTCCCTGCGCTGCCGGACGCGGCAGCCGTTCCAGTGTCTTGTTTAGGTCGTAAGAAAAGAAGCCGGTCACACCGCCCTGAGAAGATCGCAGCGATGCTGCTGCCGATTGTGGGAGAGGAGCGCGCGGAGAGCGTCCCATGGACCGCCGTCGAGAGCCTCACCGTCGTGTCGGTTCACCTGATGATACCGAGACCGTCTTTCACGGTGAGTGTGCCGTGGCAAGCAATATGGTACTTGCGCCCAACAACAGGCATCTCGTCAGCCTGGGAGAATGACGGCACGTTGATCGATAGCTCTTTTACGAGAACTTCCTCATATCCGCCATCTCTCTCCATGATCACGCGCCACCTCCATTCGCCGCCCGGGCTTTCGTCCGCCATTGTGTTGTAGCGAAGGCGAATCAAAGTACTCATTGATATGCTCATCGAGATGATCTCCGACCCCATAGGCCGAAGGAAGCCATTGCCTATCCCAAACGAGGGCGAGCAGGTCGTCAAGCCCAGGAAGCCTCTCCGATGTTAGCGCGCTCTTTGGGCGGTTCAACTTAGCTGCTCGAAGCGTCCGTCCAATACATACAAACGTTTGTGCGGGGCCGGTTTGGTAGATGGCTCCAAAAGAGCGCGTGGCACGACGCCGGCAACTCCGGGGACAGCCCTGATTGCAATTGCCGGTTTTCGCTCTCATTCAAATGTTGGAAATGACTGCGCAGGTGCCGTCCAATTCGTTGCGCCCGATCGCCTGGTAGCTTTGAAAGCAGGTGAGTACGACACGATCGAATGGCTGAACCAGTCCGAGCTTGCAAAGCGGCTCCAGGCTTTGCGAGCAGATCATGCCGCGTGCCGCGTGCCGCCTGCCGCGCGATACCGGGCCATCTATGCTTGCCGGCGCCCAACCGAAAACAGCCCTGGTTCAGACGGAGAGCCGTGGGAGCATTCCGTCGGGCCGCATTCCTGCCACCCATATCCGCAAGTCAGGCGCTACTCCGGACGGACAGTGCTGCCCTCCAAGAAGTGCCCGGATGTTTCCGGCACGGAGCGCCTCTCGCCATTCCATTGAGGCCATGCATCGGCAACTCGAATATGGGAGCGGCACCGTCTGAAGCCGGAAAGGCTGTTCGAGTCGATCATCAAAAGATACCAATTTGATATCCGTGACGGCGGCCAATTTATCCGTGACGATGAAGGTGTCGAGCTGGACATAACGAAGCTGCGCGCGAAGAGGCGACTACTACGCTCTCAGAGATGGCGCGCGAATAGGCCAGAAGCAGGCCGCATCACCGCGTGGCAATTGAAGTTCGCGATGATCATGGACCTGTCTTGCAGGCGAGCGTTAGCTTCGCGGTGAAACCACTCGAGCGACTTGAAAGGCTTCGGCAGGAATCGAAACAAAAAGTGGGGTGCCGACCCGGACAATTGGGATCCATCACGCCGTAAGGCTCGCAAGCGTTACGCTACTGGTCCTTGGTCAGTGTAGTATTTCGCGCGGTCACCTGCGCTGGCAACAGGCCGACGAGCTCCTCGTACAGACGAGGATCGGTCGCGCCCTCGGTGTTGATTACGAAGACCCGCGCATTTGGTCCAAGACCGCTCTTTTCCCGCAGGTTCTGGTCGGAAGCAACCTTCAGCAAGCCCGCGAGACCGACACCGCCGCTCTCGCCTGCGACAACGGCCGGGTCGCCGTGCCTAGGATTCGCAAGCCGCCTCATGACGCTGATAGCATCCGCATCGTCGACAGTCATAAACGCATCCGCTACCCGTGAAAGGATGCGCCAGGCAACGAGCGAGGGTTCGTAGCATTCGAGCATCGCCATCACAGTCGGTTGCCCATGATCTACCTTTACCGGGTGTCCGGCCCGGGCGCTTTCAAACAGGCACGCCGCCCGCGCGGGGTCGACAACCGTAAAAAACGGGCGGCTATCGCCCAGCAGAACTGAAAAATGCCCTGCGATCGCTGCTGACACTCCTCCCACACCCGACTGAACGAAGACGTGGGTTGGAGCTTGGGGCAACTGGCGCAGTGCTTCGCTCACGAGGGCGGTATATCCCTGCATTACGAGTCCGGGGATACGCTCGTAGCCCGGCCAGGATGTGTCAGACACCGTGATCCAATCATTTCCCGCAGCAACTTTGGAGGCTTCGGCGACGGAGTCGTCGTAGTTGCCGTTGATGCGAATGATCTGCGCGCCAAAGCGAGCGATCGCCGCGATACGCTCATCGCTGACACCTACGTGAACGAAGATGACGCACTTCGCGCCGACGAGCTGAGCACCTTGAGCCACTGATCTGCCATGATTGCCATCTGTGGCGCACGATACAGTCATTTCTCGTGCGATGGCCTTCACTTCAGGTGTGTGCAGCTCTGATATGTTGATGACGCTGCCGAGCCTCCGGGTTGCTTCCTCCAGCACAAGCCGGATCACGGCATAAGAGCCGCCCAAAGCCTTGAAACTGCCAAGACCAAGCCGATGCGCCTCGTCCTTGAGGTAGATCGAGGCGACGCCGATCTCACGAGCAAGGCCTGGCAACGAAAGGAGCGGCGTTTCCTTGTGACCTTCGCGATGCCGAAGAAAACACTCGACCTTGCGAGCGGCCTCGACACTTAAGTCATCTGCATCGCAAGGATCTAGGATAGCTCGGTGATCGACGTGCGAGTTGAGGAGCAACATGAACCAACTCTCTTCCGATTTCAGTGTCTAAGACTCAGGCCTTGGCTCTGGCGACAGTGAAAACATATAACCGGCATACTCATCAAAATGAGCCCCTTTCGGTGATTTCGTCCGCGCCACTCTTTACCTGGGAGTGGCACGGCGTCCCTCAACTGCGACAGCTTCTCGCAGTGGCCTATGTTGACGCGGAAACGAGTAGCAACAGGGGACGTCCTAGTTCTACATCCAATTGCGGGCCGCTGTTATGTCTGATCGTCTGTCAGAGCAAATCAACCCACCGAATTTGGAAATCTGCGTCAATCGGCGCTTTAAGCGTGGTGCCGAACCGCTCTGCAATACTTCAGCTCGCCTGGCGAACCAATCTGTCTGCCATTTTCCGTTAGGGAAGTAGCAGGCTAGGTCTGTCCGTCGACCTCACCGCTGATCCAGTGCGGATGCGCTGCTGCCATGAAGATCGGATGCTCTATCGCGAAAACCGATGTTTGCCGGGGACCAGCATGCTACGGATCGCTCGCACGAGGCGGCCGAAATCCTCAAACAGTGGAAGGTCAACGCACCGTAAGCGAGGTCAAAAGTGGCCTTCGGTAGTTCCAACGTGTCGAGATCGGGCAATCCGATACGTGACGGCGCCGTACGGTGTGTCCGCTTTTGCTCGCGCGATCGTTCGAAGCGGCGGTCGAGTCTATTGCAATGGGTTGCCGTCGTCACCGGTGTTGGCTCAAGAGCCTATATGATCCGGCAGTGTTTACCGGCACCGCCCGAAGGCACATCGCAGCGTTCGGGAAATAGCACTCGATAGCTGATTGGTTGCGCCTCGGAGGTGAGATCAATTTATTCCTGAATGTGCGGTAGTTGCTGCGCGGGCGATCCTAACCGCGACCGAAGGGTTTCACGCCATGATCGTGTCCCATTGCGTGGTGTAGCTGAGTGTGGGTCACCACGTTCGCCGACCTGGGCCGGATCGGTCAGCTGGCGATAGCCGGGAGGCTGA
>NZ_LBJC01000082.1:32500-273160 GCF_004114535.1 Bradyrhizobium nanningense | reverse complement strand
TTCATCTGGTCTCTCCTTGGAACACTGAAGCTTCGCAACCTCAGCTTCCTCGGTTCAGACCAGATGGACAACCTCCTGACAGACCACACCTAAAGCGCGGTCCGCGCTTTAGGTGTATTGTTTGAGCATGATCTTTTCGGAAAACCGCTGCCCACTTTTCCGGATCATGCTTTAGCGCCAAAGAGCAAAAAAGCCAGGCGCAGAAGCAAAAGGGAGGGGACCGCATGACGATCACACGACGCACGCTCTTGGCCGCACCCGCCATTCTCGCAATGACGCCGGCGATGGCGCAGGGGAGCAAGATCACGCTGGTCGTGCCGTTTCCGCCGGGCGGCTCGACCGATGCGATGGCGCGGCTGCTGCAGAGCAACCTGCAAACCAAGCTCGGCCGCATCGTATTGGTCGAGAACAAGTCGGGCGCCGCCGGCGCACTCGGCGCGGCGCAGGTCGCCAAGAGCCCGGCGGATGGCTCGACCTTCCTGGTCACCTTCGATTCTCACGCGGTGATTCCGTCGATCCTCGACAAGCCGCCGGTGGATGTCGAGCGCGAGCTGATGCCGGTGCTGCTGATCGGCACCGCGCCTTACGTGATCGCGGCCGGCGCCGGCCGCCCCTACAAGAGCTTTGCCGACGTGGTCGCGGCCTGCAAGGCGAGCCCGGGCGCGGTGAAATATGCCTCCGTCGGCATCGGCACGCTCGGCCATCTCGCCATGACCGTGCTCGGCAGCAAGGCCGGCGTCGAGATCATGCACGTGCCCTATCGCGGCGGCGGACCGGCGATGAACGACGTGCTTGGCGGCCATGTCGATCTCATCGCGCGATCGGCGGCGCTGGTCGCCGCCCAGCTCGGCACCAACATGCTGCGTCCGATCCTGCAGCTCGGCCGCGAGCGGCTGCCGGCCCTGCCGGATACGCAGACCGCGATCGAGGCGGGCTTCCCCGATTTCGAGACGCTGGCCTGGTGGGGCATCTTCGCGCCCGCAGGCACGCCGCTCGACGTCGTCGCAGCCTTCGCCGCGGCGTCCAAGGAGATCCTGAGCGAGCCTGCGACCGCCACCCAGCTGAAGGAGACGCAGCACATGACGCTGCTGCTCCAGGACGGCGCCGCCTTCAAGACCTTCTTCGACAAGCAGGTCGCCACTTGGGGCAAGGTGGTGAAGGACAACAATATCAGGGCGTAGCTGGCCGGCGCGTCGGTCCTTGCGCATTGGGCAAGGCAAGGGCTTCCGATCCCGCCATCGCTTTGATATGTACACCCGCAGGCAACCCGCCTGACCGGCCGGGTTCCGCGGTCCCGTAGCTCAGCCGGATAGAGCGACGGTTTCCTAAACCGTAGGTCGGAAGTTCGAGTCTTCCCGGGATCGCCAGCCTGACGTCTGTCCAGCCGTCGCCCTTGCGCGACGAGCCTTCAAGCGCAGGAGATGCTGGGCGCGGGCCGACAACCGGACCGCGTCCGGTCGTTGGTCTTATGCCCATGGAGTCTCCGGAAGCGGGGAGCGGCCCCGCTTCGGCTCGCGCCCGATCCGGGTGGTCGATCAGAAGTGGGCGTCGATATCGACGACGTCGATCAGCTTGTGGTTGACGAACTCTTTGAGCCCGAGCCCGAGCAGTTCGCGGCCATAGCCTGATCGCTTGATGCCGCCGAAAGGCAGGTCCGCTTCCACCTTGGTCGGATGATTGACGAACACCATGCCGGTGGAGATCTTGCGCGCGACTTCCGCCCCGTGCTTCGGGTTCGAGGTGAACACCGAGCCGCCGAGGCCGAAGGGGGAATCGTTTGCGATGCGCACCGCGTCGGCCTCGTCCTTGGCGCGGAACAGCATGGAGACCGGGCCAAAGAATTCCCAATAGCGGGCTGGGTTGTCCTCGTTCACGTCGGTGAGGATCGTGGGCTGCACGAACGCGCCCTGGTTGGGCACCGACGGACCAATCTCCTCGGCTTTCGCGCCCTGCTTCACGGCCTGCTGAATCCTTTCCCTGATCTCGTCGGCGGCGTGTTGCGACGAGAGCGGCGCCAGCGTCGTCTCGGCATCGAACGGGTCGCCTGCCTTCAGGGCGGCGACACCCTTGCGATAGCGCGCCAGGAATTCATCGTAAACCTCGTCCACGATGATCATGCGCTTGGAGGAGACGCAGACCTGGCCGCCATTCCAGTGCCGGCCGAAGACGGCCCATTTGACGGTCTTTTCCAGATCGGCATCGGCCAGCACGACGAACGCGTCGGCGCCACCAAGCTCCATCGTCGATTTCTTCAGCGCCTTGCCGGCCTGGGCGGCGACGATCGCGCCGGCGTCCTCGGAGCCGGTGAGCGCGACGCCATGGACCCTGGGATCGTTGATGATCATCTCGACTTGGGAGCGGGTGGCGTAGAGCTTGGTGAAGCATCCCTCGGGCAGGCCGGCCTCATGCATGATGCGTTCGAAGGCTGCGGCGCTCTGCGGCACGTTCGAGGCATGCTTCAGCAGAATGGTGTTTCCGACAGACAATTGGGGCGCGATGATGCGAGCGATCTGGTAATAGGGAAAATTCCACGGCTCGATGGCGAGGATCACGCCAAGCGGATCGTGCACGATCATCGCCTCGCCTTCCACCGGGTCTGCCACAGGCAGCTTCTCCGGCCGCAACAACCGCTCGGCGTTGTTGACGTAGTACTCGAAGATGCGTGCGCAGAGATCGACTTCCGCCTTGGCTTCGGCAAAGAGCTTGCCCATTTCCAGCGTCAGAAGCTTCGCATAGGTATCGCAATCCCGCCGCAGAATGTCTGCCGCTTTTTGAAGCACTGCGGTACGTGCCGAGATCGGGACCTCGCGCCAGGCGCGAAAGGCTGCATCCGCCCGATCGATGGCGGCGCTGACCTCCTGGTCGCTCGCACTGGGAAACGTCTTCAGGGTCTCGCCCGTATATGGATTGATGGTGGCGTAGCTCATGTCCGTAATCCTTTGGGCGAGGAGATTGTTGGAAAGCCGGATCGCAATCGGCTTCCGGTCGATCGGATCATAGGATTGAGCCCGGCTCGGACATTGACATGAATCATGCCGTGTTTATCGATGTGCGGAGGGATACCTCCCTGTCTGGCCGACTGACTCAGCCTGCATTTGGCCGCCACATCCGGAGACAATCATGCCTTTTGATTTGATCCTGCGCGGGGGCCGTGTGATCGACCCGTCGCAGAAGCTCGATGCCGTGACGGATGTCGCCTTTGCCGGCGGCAAGGTGGCGGCGGTCGGCAGCGCGCTCAAGGCGGATCCGGGCACCGAGGTGCGCGACGTCTCGCAGCTCATCGTGACGCCGGGACTGATCGATCTGCACACCCATGTCTATTGGGGCGGCACCTCGCTAGGTATCGACGCCGAGGAGTTCTGCCGTCTCTCCGGCGTCACCACGGCGGTCGACACCGGCAGCGCAGGGCCGGGCAATTTCGCCGGCTTCCGCAAGCACGTGATCGAGCCGAGCCAGGTCCGCATCCTCGCGTACTTGCACGTCTCGCATGCCGGCATCTTCGGCTTCTCGCACCGGATCATGGTCGGCGAGAGCGAGGAGTTGCGGTTGATGAATCCGATCGAGGCCGCGGCGGTGGCCGATGCCAACCGCGACCTCATCGTCGGCATCAAGGTACGCGTCGGACTGCATTCTTCGGGCACATCAGGGACGGTGCCGCTCGACATCGCGCTGCAGGTTGCCGACGAGGTCGGCATGCCCCTGATGGCGCATATCGACCATCCGCCGCCGAGCTATGAGGAGGTGCTGGCCCGTCTGCGTCCCGGCGACGTGCTGACCCATGCGTTCCGCCCGTTCCCGAACACGCCGGCGACCGCGCAAGGCACCGTGAAGAAGGCGGTGCTGGATGCGCGCGAGCGCGGCGTGCTGTTCGACATCGGCCATGGCAAGGGCTCATTCGCCTTCAAGACCGCGCGCGCGATGCTCGCCAACGGTTTCTATCCGGACACCATCTCGTCCGACATCCATCAGCTCTGCATCGACGGCCCGGCCTTCGACCAGGTCACGACGCTGTCGAAATTCCTGTGCATGGGTATGGAGCTGTCCGATGTGATCGCGGCCTCGACGGTGAATGCAGCGATGGCGCTGCGACGCCCCGAGCTCGGCAGCCTCAAGCCCGGCAGCGTCGGCGACGCCACGCTGATCTCGGTGAGCCGAGGCCAGTTCGACTACGAGGACGTGGTCGGCGAGCATCTGATGGGCGACCGCAAGATCGTGTCTGAAGGCGTCGTTATCGGCGGCCGCTGGTGGCATCCGAATTGAGCGGCGGCCCTACAGCGACCTCGCGATCAACAGCTTCATGATCTCGTTGGTGCCGCCGTAGATCTTCTGGATGCGGGAATCGATGAAGATGCGCGAGATCGGGTATTCCTGCATGTAGCCGTAGCCGCCGAACAGCTGGAGGCATTCATCGGCGGTCTCGACCTGCTTCTCCGAGCACCAATATTTCGCCATCGACGCCGTGACCGTGTCGAGATCCCCGGCGACAAGGCGCTCGATGCACCAGTCGACGAAGACGCGGGCGATCATCGCCTCGGTCTTGCGTTCGGCCAGTTTGAAGGCGGTGTTCTGGAAATCCATCAGCGGCTTGCCGAAGGCCTTGCGCTCCCTGGTGTAGTCAGTGGTGAGTTTGATCGCGCGTTCCATCGCGGCGACGGCGCCAACCGCGAGCGCGAGACGCTCCTGCGGCAATTGCTGCATCAGCTGCACAAAGCCCTGGCCTTCCTCCTTGCCGAGCAGGTTTTCCGGCGGCACCGTCACGTTGTCGAAGAACAGCTCCGACGTGTCGGAGGCGTGCAGGCCGATCTTGTCGAGGTTGCGCCCGCGCTTGTAGCCGTCCGCGCCTGCGGTCTCGACCACGATCAGCGAGATGCCCTTGGCACCGGCTTCGCCGGTCCGTGCAACCACGATGACGAGATCGGCGGCCTGGCCGTTGGTGATGAAGGTCTTCTGGCCGTTGATGACGTAGGAATTGCCCTGCTTCTTCGCGGTGGTCTTCACGGCTTGCAGATCCGAGCCGGTGCCGGGCTCGGTCATGGCGATGGCGCCGACCATCTCGCCGGAGGCCATCTTCGGCAGCCAGCGCTTCTTCTGCTGCTCCGAGCCGTAATTGAGGATGTAATGCGCGACGATGGCGCTGTGTACGGAGACGCCGGTCGTCAGCTCCGGCACGGTGCTTTCGAGGTCGTCCAGCACCGCCGCGTCATAGGCGAAGGTGGCACCTAAGCCGCCATATTCTTCCGGCACGCTGGCCAGCAGTGCGCCCATCTCGCCGAGGCCGCGCCAGGCGAAGCGGTCGACCATCTTCTGCTCGCGCCATTTCTCGGCATGCGGCGCCAGGTCCTTGGCAAGATATTTCCGGAACTGGTCGCGGAAGACGTCGAGCTCTTCGGTCATCCAGGAGGAGCGATAGGACATGATTACCTCGGTCGATGCGGCGTTCCGCTTGGTAGGCCAGCGGGCCGCGGCAATTATTGTGTTTTCAGGCTGCGCCGGTGACGCTACCAAGGCAGCCGGACATGCGTCTGTTTGGGATGGTTGATTGTGGCTGTCAAAACAAGAGAGCTCAAGCTCGACATCGAGCGCATTGGCGCGGTCTCGGCCATCCTGACGCAGCCGGACAAGGCGCGAGCCTGCTATGTACTGGCGCATGGGGCCGGCGCCGACATGCGGCATGCGTTCATGGAGAAGGTCGCGGAAGGTCTTGCGGCGCGCGGCATGGCGACGTTGCGGTTCAATTTTCCCTACATGGAACAGAAGAAGGGTCGTCCCGACCAGCCGGCTGTTGCGCACGCCGCAATCCGCGCGGCGGTCGCGGAGGCGGCGAAGCTATGCCCCGGTCTCAAGCTTGTCGCCGGCGGAAAATCGTTCGGCGGACGCATGACCTCGCAGGCGCAGTCGAAGGCACCACTGCCTGATGTGAGGGGGCTCGCCTTCCTCGGCTTTCCCCTGCACGCCGCTAAGAAACCGTCGTCCGAGCGCGCCGAGCATCTCGCCGGCATCGCGATCCCCATGCTGTTCCTGCAAGGAACGCGCGATGGGCTTGCCGATCTCGGCTATCTGAAGCCCGTCATTGCGTCGCTCGGAGCGAAGGCAACGCTGCATGAAGTCGAAGGCGGCGATCACTCCTTCGCGGTGCTGAAGAAGTCCGGCCGGACCAACGACGAGGCGCTTTCGGAGGTGCTCGACACGCTCGCAGCCTGGATCGACCAACTCTTCTGACTCACGCCGAATAAAGTCCCTTGTCACGCGCCTTCTGGATCGCGAGCGCGGCGATCAGGTCGAGCGTGGGCGTCGACAGGCCGGCGGTGCGTGCGAAGGCGGCGGGCGCCCTGACCAGGACGTCGATCTCCATGGCGCGGCCGAGCTCGTAGTCCTGCAGCAGCGAGGGCTTGTGGTTGGGGGCAGGGCCGCTGCGCGTCACGCGCTTGACCTCGGGAATGAAGTGCTGGGCGACGTCATTGGCCTCGTTCAGCATGCGCGGAATGACCTCGGCGAAGGCGGGGTCGTCGCGCACGCCGCGCGCGGTCTGGCCGGTGAGCAGGCACAGCACCGACAGCGACATGTTGGTCAGCAGCTTTGACCAGATCGCCTCGCGGATATCGGCAACAGGCGGCGATTCCAATCGCGCGTCGTTGAAGACGCCGCGAAGCTTGGTGATCCGCTCGCAATTGCGGTCGTCGCATTCGCCGATCAGCAGGCGGTTGCGGTCCGGGGTGAGGTTGTGCACCACGCCGGGCGCGGTCACCTCGTTGGAGGAGAAGACGACACCGCCGACGATCCGTTCCTTCGGAATGCAGGCGCGTAGGCGCCCGCCGGGGTCGAGGAAGGATATATCCGGCGGTGTCGGATGCCGCGGCGGCAGGCCGATCCCGTACCACCAGGGAATGCCGTTCTGCGCGAACACGATGGCGGTATCGTCCTGCAGCAGCGGCTTGATGCTGGACACCAGCCCCGGCAGCGCCGTCGCCTTCAGCGTGGAGATCACGACGTCCTGCGGCCCGAGCTGGGCCGGATCGCCCGACGCGTTCACCTTGGCGCTGACCTCGGAATCGCCAACCCGCAGCTTGAGGCCGCCCGCGCGCGCGGCCTCCAGATGCGCGCCCCGCATCACGCATGATACGTCATGGCCGGCCCGCGCCAGCCGTACCGCGATGTGGCTGCCGACGGCGCCCGCGCCGAAAATGCAGATGCGCATGATGATTCCGTCCTGTCCTACGTGCCGTCAGGCGACAGCATGACACAAGCCGCCATGCGATGGGCGCGACCGCCCCACGCTGGAAAGATATGGATCGGAATACGTCGTCTCGGTCATAGTGCACGCCAAGCAAATGACCGGAGGATCGCCGATGACTGCCAGCCCTGTCCTGTGGAGCCTTGATGAGCGTGGGGTTGCGACCGTCACGTTGAACCGGCCGGAGGTCAACAATGCCTATGACGGCGCGTTGATCGCGGGCGTGCTCGCGGCCATGGACGATCTGGCCAAGAAGCCGGCCTTGCGGGTCGTCGTGCTCAGGGGCAACGGCAAGCACTTTCAGGCCGGCGCCGATCTGAAATGGATCAACGGCGTGCGGCCGCAATCGGCAGAGGCCAACGAGACGGCCTCGCGCGCGACGTTCGAGGCCGTGCAGCGGCTCAACACACTGCCGATCCCGACGGTCGCTCTGGTGCAGGGCGGCTGCTTCGGCGGCGGCACCGGCGTGATCGCGGCCTGCGACGTCGTGATCGCCGCGGACAATGCCCTGTTCTCGATCACCGAGGTGCGCTGGGGCCTGACCGCGGCGATCATCATCCCGCAGCTTTGCGATGCCATCGGCGTCCGGCAGGTCCGCCGCTACGCGCTGACCGGCGAACGTTTTGGCGCCGAGGACGCCCGCCGCATTGGCCTCGTCCACGAGGTGGTGCCGCTCGCCGAGCTCGAAGCCGCAGGAGCCAAGGTGGTCGAGCAGCTGCTCGCCAACGGGCCGGAGGCGATGGCGGAGACCAAGAAGCTCGCGCTGGAGAGCTCGTTCGGCGGCATGGCGGTGGACGATGCCGCCTACACGCGGCTCGTGCAGCTGCACTCGCTCAAGCGGCAGAGCGCCGAGGCGGCGGAGGGGCTGGCGTCGTTCGCCGAGAAGCGGGCGGGCAGGTGGGGCGGTGGGAAAAGCTGAGCATCGGCCGCTCAGCAGCCGCGGCAGATGTTGTTGATGCTGCGATAGACCGCGTCGTCGTCCTGCCGCAGCTGCCGAAGTGTGTCGAGCCTCTTGCTCTCGTCGGCCGCCGCTGCAGGCTTGCGCTTGGCCGCGAGCTCGTCCTCCTGCCGCTTGTAGCAGGCTTCGCGATCGGGTTTGGCCTGAATGAAGCGGCAGTTCTGCTCCACGGCTGCGGCGGGAGTGGCGGAGATCGCGAGGGCGAGCAAGGCAGGCAGGGCGAGTTTCACGACAATCGAATCCATGGCGGCCCCTCTCTCAGGTCCATTGATCGCGGGCAACCGCAAACTTGCGGTCTATAACGACCGCGCCAGTGACGTTTTCAGCAGTGTCAACAGTGCCTGCACCGCGGCCGCATTGCGCCGCCGTTCGGGGATCGCGGCCTTCACCCACAATTCCGGAATCGGAAAGTCGCGCAGCACCGGCTTCAGCGTCCCGTCGCGCAGGGCATCGGCGACGAGGTAATGCGAGAGCAACGCGATGCCGTTGCCGGCGATGGCGCTGCGCGCCAGCACATGGCCCTCGTTGGAGGAGAGCAGCGGGCTGACCTGGATGCTGATGCGGCCGCGCGGTCCGTCGAAGACCCATTCCGGGCCGGTCGGCAGAAAGCTGAGGCAGCGATGCTCGACCAGATCGCGCGGATGCTTTGGTGCGCCGTGCTTCTTCAAATAGGCGGGAGAGGCGCAGAGCAGCCGCTTCAGTGCGCACAGCGGCTCATCGACCACGCCCCCGAACGAATGCGGGAAGGCGCCGATGGCGATGTCAAAGCCTTCGGTGACGGGATCGACCGGGCGATCGATCAGCACGATATCGAGCTTGAGCTTGGGGTTTTGGGTCTGGAACGCGCTGAAGGCGTCGGCGAGCCGCGCCACCGTCAGCGAGGTCGGCGCCTTGATGCGCAGGTGATCGACAAGATCGTGGCCTTTCTCGCCCATGCGCGAGAGCAGATCGGTCGCGTCAGTAACGACGCCGCGCGCGCGATGCACGTAGCGTTGCCCGGCTTCGGTCAGCCGCAGCTGCCGGGTCGAGCGGTGAAACAGCGGTGTGCCGATCCGCGCCTCCAGCTGCGTGACGCGTTTTGCGACCACCGAGGTCGAGACGCCGAGCTTTCGCGCGGCAGCGGAAAAGCCGGCCGCGTCCGCAGTGGCAAGAAAGGCCTGAAGATTGACCAGGATGTCCATGTCGGCCTTTCTCGATTCGCGAAAGCTGATCGCGTATTTTGGTGGATTGTAGCTCGCTGCGCGTTAATTCATAGTCGCTCCCAAGCAAAGGAATTTGGGAAGGGACGCGCCATGCGGGCCATGACGATCGAAGAACCGGCACGCCAGGTGCCGTTCTATGGCGAATACGAAGTCGTCGTGCTCGGCGGCGGCCCCGCCGGCATCGTCGCGGCGGCCTCGAGCGCGCGCGCCGGGCGGAAGACGCTTCTGATCGAGCGCTACGGCTTCCTCGGCGGCATGGGCACGGCGGCCGGCGTTACTAATTTTTGCGGCCTGCACGGCAATGTCCACGGCGAGCACCGCCGCCTGGTGCACGGCATGGCGTCCGAGCTGCTGGGGCGGATCGATCATTTGGGCGGCCTCAACAGGCCGCATCTGATCCTCGGCAAGGTCTTCGCCCAGGCCTACGACACCGCGGCCTACAAGATCGCGGCCGACGAGTTGCTGGCCAGCCACAAGGTGCACATCCTCTTCCATGCGCTCGGCGCTGGCGTGGTGATGGGCGACAAGCGCCGGATCGACGCGCTGATGGTCGAGACCAAGGCCGGCCGGCAGGCGGTGCGCGCGGAGATCTTCATCGACTGCTCCGGCGACGGCGATCTCGCCGTGTGGGCCGGCGCGCCGTTCGAGGTCGGCGACGCGCACGGCCATCCGCTGTATCCCTCCATGATGCTGCGCCTCAACGGCATCGATCCGGAGAAGGCGGGCGAAGCCTGGCGCACCATTCCGCAATTGATGGAGGAAGCCATCGCCGCCGGCACCCACACATTCCCGCGCAAGAGCGCGATCGTGCGGCCGCAAAAGTCCGGCATCGAATGGCGGGTGAATTTCACGCAAGTGGCGCGCGAGGACGGCCATGCCATCAACGGCGTCGAGCCCGACGATCTCACCCGCGGCGAGATCGAGGGCCGCAAGCAGGCGCTCGCGGCGTACGAATTCCTGCGCAGCACCGTGCCGGGCTTCGAAAAGTCCTACATCGTGGACCTGCCGCCGCAGCTCGGCATCCGCGAGACCCGCCGCATCAAGGGCGGCTACCAGCTCAGCGGCGAGGACGTGCTCGGCTGTGCCTCGTTCGAGGATTCCATCGGCGTCAATGGCTGGCCGATCGAGGCGCACGTTCCCGGCGATGTCGTCTTCACCTTCCCGCCGATTCCGGAATCGCGTGGCTATAACGAGCTGCCTTACCGGATGCTGGTGCCCGAAGGCGTCGACAACCTGCTCGTCGCCGGCCGCTGCGCCTCCATGACCCATGAGGGTCAGTCTGCGGCCCGGGTCTCCGGCGCCTGTTTCGTGATGGGCGAGGCGGCCGGTTCCGCCGCCGCGCTGGCGCTCTCCGGAAACCGGATTCCACGCGAAATCCCCATTGAAAAGTTGCAGGAAACGTTGAAACAACAGGGCGCCTTCATCGGCCGGGACCAAATGGTGCCGGAAGGATTGTGAGGGGCTGCACGAGAACGACGAAGAGAACGACGGCGGAGGAAACGGGATGATCGGGACAATGCGGCTCGCGCTTGCGGGCCTTCTGGCGATCACGGCGATGGGCACGGCGCGGGCCGAGGATGCGCTGAAGGCCAGGATCGGCGTGCTCCGCCTGTCCTCCTCCGCGCCGGTCTTCATCGCGCAGGACAAGGGCTATTTCCGCGAGGCCGGCCTCGAGGTCGAGCTGAAATTCTTCGACGCTGCCCAGCCGATCGCGGTCGCGACCACGTCGGGCGACGTCGATTTCGGCATCACCGCCTTCACTGCGGGTCTCTACAATCTCGCCGGTAAGGGCACGCTGAAGGTGATCGGCGGCATGAGCCGTGAGAAGGCGGGCTATCCCCTGATAGGCTATTTCGCCAGCAACAAGGCTTATGCGAGCGGTCTGAAGACGCCGAAGGACCTCGCCGGCAAGCGCGTGGCAATGACGCAGGTCGGATCGAGCTTTCACTATTCGCTCGGCCTGCTCGCCGACAAATACGGCTTCAAGCTCGCGGACGTGAAGATCGTGCCGCTGCAATCGCTGTCGAATGCAGCGGCCGCGCTCAAGGGCGAGACCGTCGATGCGGCGCTGCTGCCGATCTCGACCGCGCGAAAGCTCACGGACGAGGGCGGCGCGAAATTCCTGGGCTGGGTCGGCGACGAGACGCCGTGGCAGCTCGGCGCCGTGTTCGCCTCGCCGAAGACGCTGACCAACAAGGCGCTGGTGACGAAGCTGCTCGGCGCGCTCGCCAAGGCCGATCGCGAATATCACGACGTCATTCTCGCGGCGATGAAGGACGGTGTTGCGCCGATCAACGACAAGACGAAGCCCTTGCTCGAGATCATCGCGAAGTACACCAATTTGCCGGTCGAGCAGGTGGTCGGCAATTGCGCCTATATCGATCCCGACGGCAAGCTGGATGTGAAGAACGTCGACAACCAGATCAAATGGCTGCAGGAGCAGGGCTTTGCCGACAAGGGCTTTGATGCCGATGCGATCATCGCCAAGGATTTTGTGAAGGCGGACTAACCCTTCGTCATTCCGGGGCTCGCGAAGCGAGAACCCGGAATCTCGAGGTTCCGGGTCTGATCCTTCGGATCATCCCGGAACGACGGAGAACAGGATAGACGGGACAGCATGGACCTGATCGCCAGCCACATCACCCATCGCTTCGGCGATCTCGCCGTGCTCGACGACGTCTCCTTCACTGTTAGCGCCGGCGAAGTGGTGGCGATCGCGGGTCCCTCGGGCTGCGGCAAGAGCACGCTGCTGTCGATCCTCGGCGGGCTGTTGCAACCGACCTCCGGCGCGCCCGAATTGCGGGGCTCGCCGCCGGCGGACAGCCTCAATCCGCTGACCTTCGTGTTCCAGGATTTCGCGTTGCTGCCCTGGGCGACGGTCGAGGAGAACGTCGAATTCCCGCTGCTGCACACCCAGCTCTCGGCCGCGCAGCGCCGTGCGCTGGTCGAGGACGCCTTGCGCCGAACGACCCTGACCGATTTCCGCAAGACCTATCCCAAGCAGCTCTCCGGCGGCATGCGCCAGCGCGTCGGCATCTCGCGCGCGCTCGCGGTCAAGCCCGCGATTCTGCTGATGGACGAACCGCTCTCGGCGCTGGATTCGCAGACCCGCGAGCTCCTCATGGAGGATTTCGTCCGCCTGCTCGCCGATGGCGGCATGGGCGCAGTCTATGTCACCCACAATCTCGAAGAGGCGGCGCGGCTTGCGGACCGCATCGTCGTGCTGTCGCGCAGGCCGGGCCGCATCCGCGAGGTCGTGACCGTGCCCATGACGCGCGCCGAACGCGGCGAGACCGCCGCGCGCGAAAAGCTGCTGGCGCTGCAGAACCAGATCTGGTCGCTGATCCGAAACGAGGCGATCGATGCCGAGCGCGAGGTCCAGCATGCTTGACCGCGCGGCAACTGAGACGGCGGCAAAGACCGAAGCGACCCGGCGCGTCCGCTTTCGCGGCGCCGGCTTCGTGCCTGCGTCGAGCCGTTTCGGCGGCTGGATCGCGCTCGCGCTGGTCATCGCGCTCTGGCAGGTGGCCGGCAGCACCGGCCTCGTCAATCCGCTGTTCCTGCCGGCTCCATCGGCGATCGCCCGCGCGATCTACCAGCTCGCGGTCTCCGGCGCGCTCTGGCAGCATCTCTCCGCCTCGCTGCTGCGCATCGGCGTCGGCTGGATGCTCGGGACCGCGGCCGGCGTCGCTGTCGGCTTTGCCATCGGCCTGTCGCGGCTGGCGCGCAGCGTCGGCATCACCTTCATCTCGGCGCTGTTCCCGATCCCGAAGATCGCGCTGCTGCCGCTCCTGATCCTCTGGCTCGGCATCGGCGAAGAGCCGAAGATCGCCACCATTGCGCTCGGCGTGTTCTTCTCGACCGCGATCTCGGTCTATAGCGGCGTCGACGCGGTGCCGCGCAACCTCATCCGCATGGCGCAGAGTTTTAACGTTCCCTTCGCCACTATCGTGCGCAAGGTGATCTGGCCCGGCGCGCTGCCCGCGATTCTCGCCGGCTTCCGCATCACCGCGTCCGTCGCGCTGCTCCTCGTCGTCAGCGCCGAGATGATCGGCGCCCAATACGGCATCGGCGCCTTCGTGCTCCAAGCCGGCAATCTGATGCAGACCGATCAACTGCTCGCCGGCGTGGTGATCCTGTCGGTGTTCGGCCTCGCGGTCGGCAAGGTGATTGGCTGGCTGGAGATGCGGTTGTTGCACTGGCGGTAGCGGCGATCACAATTGTCGTCCCGGGCAAGCGTACGCGCAGACCCGGTACCCATAACCACAGGCAAGCGTGATTGAGGGACTGGAGTTATCCGCTTCGCGCCTTCACTGCTCCCTGTGGTTATGGGTCCCGGATCAGCGCTCACTTCGTTCGCTTGTCCGGGACGACACCGGTTATGGGGCCAATAATCTCAGCCTTCACGCATTCCCGCGATCTTCCCTGAACAAATCCAGCTTCTGCTGCACCGGGCGGTCCGAGAAGCTGAACAGCACGGCATCCTCATCCGCCTCATGCGTGACCCAATGCCAGCTCGGCACCACGAACAGGTCGCGCGGGCCCCATTCGAACACGGCATCGCCGATCCGGCTGCGGCCCTTGCCTTCGATCGGACAGAACACCGTCGCATCGGTTGAGCGATAGCGCGCGGTCTTGAAGCCCTTGGGCAGCAACTGGATGAAGGTGCCGATGGTCGGCATCGCGAAATCGCCGGTCTCGGGGTTGCTGAATTTCAGCTTGAGGCCGTGGCAGGCGTCCCATTCCTGGCCCGTCCTGGCTTTCTCCAGCGCTTCGCGAGTGTAGGCATAGGGGTAGCTGAAGATCGGCGAGGTCTTCGAGCTCCGCTTCACATCGACGGGCAAGAGGTTGTGGCCGTAACGCGCAAAGCTGTCGCCGGCGGGCTTTGTGATCTTCTGCTGGTCCTCCTTGGAGCCTTCCGCGAAGGAGCAGTCGAAGAACTGCACCAGCGGAATATCGAGGCCGTCGAGCCAGAACATCGGCTGGTCGGTCTCATTGGAATGATCGTGCCAGGTCATCGACGGCGTGATGATGAAATCGCCCGGCTCCATCGCGGTGCGTTCGCCGTCGACGGCAGTGTGGGCGCCCTTGCCTTCGAGCACGAAACGCAGGGCCGACTGGCTGTGGCGGTGCGCCGGCGCGACGTCGCCGGGCACCACCATCTGCACGCCGGCATAGAGCGAGGTCGTGATCTTGGACTGGCCGCGCAGGCCGGGGTTCTCCAACACCAGCACGCGCCGCTCGGCCTCCTTAGCGGTGATGAGCTTGCCGGCTTCCATCATGTAGTCGCGGATGACGTCGAATTTCCAGAGGTGAGGCCGGCAGGCGCTCTTCGGCTCCGGCGTGATCAAATCGCTCATCACCGTCCACAGCGCGGTGAGGTTTTCGCCGTCGATCTTCCTGTAGAACGCCTCGCGTTCCGGCGTCTTGGTCACGGCTTCCATGGCGGCGCTCCCGTTCGTTTGTTGATTGACAGTATACTGACGATCTGGGTAGCGTCAATGTGACCAAACGCGTACAAGGCAGTCATTCCGGGGCGGCTCGAAGAGCCGAACTCCGGCGCGCAGTTGCGCACCTGAGAATCTCGAGATTCCGGGTTCGATGCTGCGCATCGCCCCGGAATGACAAGAAATAGGGAGGTCTCGATGAAGCTGCATGGTTATTTCCGCTCCAGCGCCGCCTATCGGGTGCGGATTGCGCTGAACCTGAAGGGCCTCAAGGCCGCGCATCTGCCGCATCATTTGCGCAAGGGCGAGCAATGTGCGCCCGCTTATCTCGCCATCAACCCGCAAGGCCTGGTGCCGGCGCTGGAGAACGACGCGGGCGCGGTGTTGACGCAATCATTGGCCATCATCGAATGGCTCGACGAGACGCACCCCAATCCGCCGCTGCTGCCGAAGGATCCATTGCAGCGCGCCAAGGTGCGGGCGTTTGCGCTGGCGATTGCCTGCGACACCCATCCGGTGCAGAACCTGAAGGTGTTGGCGCGACTGCGCGAGCTCGGTCTGGCCGAAGAGAAGGTTCAGGACTGGGCCGCCTGGGTCAACCGCGAGGGTCTGTCGGCCTGCGAGAGACTGATCAGGGACGAGAAGGGGCCGTTCTGCTTCGGCGATGCGCCGACGCTCGCCGATCTCTGTCTCGTGCCGCAGCTCGCCAATGCGCGCCGCTTCGGCGTCGACGTCTCCGCCTATCCGCGCCTGCTGAAGGCGGAAGCGGCGGCCAAGGCGCTTGCAGCCTTCAGTGACGCTGCACCGGAGAAGCAGCCCGATGCCGAGTAAGCCGCCTGCTCCGATCACGATCGACGCGGTCTATGCCGCGCCGGGCTATCTGTTCCGGCGCATGCAGCAGATCGCGGTGTCGATCTTCATGGAGGAGTGCAAGGCGTTCGACCTCACCCCGGTGCAATATG
This sequence comes from Bradyrhizobium nanningense, assembly GCF_004114535.1. Classification (GTDB taxonomy): domain Bacteria; phylum Pseudomonadota; class Alphaproteobacteria; order Rhizobiales; family Xanthobacteraceae; genus Bradyrhizobium; species Bradyrhizobium nanningense. Next base: position 257,360 of record NZ_LBJC01000082.1, on the reverse strand, counting down.
CCGCGCTGATCGCGATCCACACCCATCCCGGTATCGACGCCACGCGGCTGTCGGCGGTGATCGCCTTCGACCGCTCCACGCTCGGCAGCGTGATCGAGCGGCTGCAGGCCAAGGACTATGTCGAGCGCAAGCCGGCGCCCGAGGACAAGCGGATCAAGCTGCTCTATCTGACCAAGTCCGGCGCCGCGATCCTGCGCGAGATCATCCCCGCCGTCGAGCGCGCCCAGGCACGGATGCTGGAGCCGCTGAAGCCGGCCGATCGCAAGACGCTGATGGGGCTGATGTCGCAGCTCGTCGACCTCAACAACGAGGCCTCGCGCGTACCGCTGCGCGCCGAGGATGCGCTGGAGCATCTGGGCAAGGCGGGGTGAGGGTGGCGATGCTCGCGCCTCGCATCCAACTGTCGTCCCGGACAAGCGAAGCGCAGATCCGGGACCCATAACCACAGGGAGAGGTTTTGCGAAGACTCGGAGTTACCCTTCGCGCGCGATAACTCCTCCCTGTGGTTATGGGTCCCTGCGTTCGCAGGGACGACGGCGAGAGTGTGGCGGCGCCGGTTGCTACATCCGCAACAACGCCTGCCGGTCGATCTTCCCGGTGCCCGTCTTCGGCAGCTCGTCGATGAAGATCACCTCGCGCGGATATTTATACGGCAAGAGCTTGCCCTTGACGTAATCCTGCAATCGCCGCGTCGCGTCACGCTGGTCGACGGTGCGGTTGTTCATCACCACCACCGCCTTCAGCGTCATACGGCGGTCCGGCAGCTCGGCGGCGAACACTGCGCATTCGCGGATGTCGGGGTGGTCGGCGAGGCAGAGCTCGACCTCCAGCGGATAGACCCACTGGCCCGAGATCTTGATCAGATCGTCGGCGCGGCCGCGGAAGAAATGGAAGCCGTCCGCATCCCTCACGAAGCGGTCGCCGGTGTAGATCCACCCCTCCTCGCGGATGGTCTCGGCGGATTTGTCCGGCCGGTTCCAGTAGAGCGGCGTGTTGGAATCGCCGCGCACCCACAAAATGCCTTCCTCGTCGTCGCCGACGTTACGGCCCTCCTTGTCGCGCAGCGCGACCTCATAGCCGGGCACGCGTAAGCCTGCGGCACCTAACTTCTTCTGCTCGGGCCGGTTGGAGAGATAGATGTGCAGCACCTCGGTCGAGCCGAGGCCTTCGACGATTTCGAGACCGGTGAGCGTCTTCCAGCCGTTGAAGACCTCGGCCGAGAGCACTTCGGCGGCCGAGAGCGCCATGCGCAACGACGAGAAGTCGGTCTTGTCCGCGCCATCGGCCTTGGTCAGAGACGTATAGAGCGTCGGCAGGCCGAAAAAGACTGTCGGCTTGTACTGCTCGATGGCTGCGAAGATCGCCGCGGGTTTCGGCTGGCCCGGCAGCAGCAGCGTTGCAGCTCCCGCCGAGAACGGGAAGGTGACGGAGTTGCCGAAGCCATAGGCGAAGAAGATCTTCGGTACGGAGAAGCAGATATCGTCCGGCGTCAGCTTCAGGATGTTCTGCGCGAAGGCGGCCTCGCTATAGGCCATGTCATGCTGGAGGTGCACGATGCCCTTGGGCCTGCCGGTCGAGCCGGAGGAGTACATCCAGAACGCCATCTCGTTGCGATGCGTATCCGCTTCTGCCAGCCGGGTGTGGAATTGCGCCAGCCAGTCTGCCGCCGCGAGCGCCCTCGGCGCGGCGTGATCGTCCGCCGTGCCATTGACGACGATCAGCGTATGCAGCTTCGTGTCCCTGCAGGCCTCCGCATTGAAGCGCGAACAGAACTCGGACTCCGCCACCGCAACGGCGGTCCCGGAATCGGCGAGGTAGAATTGCAGGAGATCCGGCGGCGTCAGCGTGTTGATCAGGAGCGGCACGAAGCCGGCGCGCACCGCGCCGAAGAACGCGGCCGGGTAGGCCGGGGTGTCGTCGAGGAACAGCAGCACGCGGTCGCCGCGCTTGAGGCCGAGCGAAGCAAGACCGTTGCCCCAGCGGCAGGCATCCGCACAGAGCTCGGCATAGGTCCGCGTGCCCGCGGGACCCAAGAGAGCGAGCTTGTCGCCACGGCCTTTGCCGAGATTGTCGAACAGGACGCGGCTGGCGTTGTAGATGGCGGGAACGGCAAAGCCGATCTCGCGCGCCCCCTCGCTGTCCGTTGGCACCTGGTCGAGAATATTGTTGCTCATGCCTCGTCTCCGCCGTTCTTGGCGGCCTCGTAGCGGGCCATGAAGGCCGGCGACATCGCGCGCAGGCGCGCATCGTCGATGCGGCCGGAGCGGGTGATGTAGCTGTAGGCAAAGTCCATCAGGTCGAGCTTCATGTGCTCGGCAAAGTGCTCGTACCAGAACGCCGAGGTGCGCGCGGCATTGACGAGCTTCTGTACCACCGGCTTGCGCGCGGCCTGGTAGCGGTGCAGGGCGGTCGCAAGATGCGCATCCGATTCCAGGGCCTTGACCAGCGCGATGGCGTCCTCGATGGCCAGCCGCGTGCCCGAGCCGATCGAGAAATGCGCCGAATGCAGCGCATCGCCGAGCAGCACCATGTTCTTGAACGACCAATGCTCGTTCCAGACCCAGGGGAAGTTGCGCCAGACCGACTTGTTGGAGACGAGGCAATGACCGCCAAGCGTGTCGGTGAACACCTCCTCGCAGATGCCCTTGGACTGCTCGACGTCCTTGTAGGCGAAGCCGTAGGCCTGCCAGGTCGCGTGGTCGCATTCGACCAGGAAGGTGCTCATGGCCGGCGAGTAACGGTAATGATGGGCGTTGAAGGCGCCGCGGTCGGTCTTGACGAAGGTCTGCGACAGCGTGTCGAATCGCTTCGATGTGCCGTACCAGACGAACTTGTTGGAGGAGTAGGACAGCGAGGTGCCGAAATCGCCCTCATAGGCGCGGCGCACCAGCGAGTTCAAGCCGTCGGCGGCGACGATCAAATCGTGGCCATTGAGCTGGTCGATGGCGTGGATCTGCGTGTCGAAGCGCGGTGTGACGCCGACGTCGAGCGCGCGCTGCTGCAGGAACCGGAGCAGCTCGAGCCGCCCGATCGAGGAAAAGCCGACCCCGTCGATGGCGACGCTGTCGCCGCCGAGATTCAGTGTGATGTTCTCCCAGCTCTCCATATGCGGCGCGATCGCGTCGACCGTCTCGGGGTCGTCGGCGCGCAGGAATTCCAGCGCCTGATCGGAAAACACGACGCCAAAGCCCCAGGTCGCGTCGGCCGGGTTCTGCTCGAACAGGTCGACCTGATCCTCGGGGTGACGTTTCTTCCAGAGATAGGCGAAATAGAGCCCACCGGGCCCCCCGCCAATCACGGCGATCCGCAACGTCTGCCTCCCTAATTGACAGTATACTTACTATCTAGGGGTAGACTAATGTGCTCCGGCGTCCAGCGCCAGCAGAATTATCCGCCAACGCGGGCGCACCGAAACTCATCGTCGGACACACGTTTTGCGCGCGCCCGAAACCGTCAGTTCCGAATCATAGCCAAACCAAGCCGGCTTGGCTATTCGCGCATCAGACGCAGCGCTTCACATAGACCCCGTTCACCAGCACCCTGGTGCAGCGGACCACGGGTGCCGGCTTGCGGACCACGACGGCGGCGTTCGGCCCGGCGCAGCCGGCGCGATAGACCCCGCGGGCGCACACCACCGCATTGGCGTCGGTGGCATCAAAGGTCATGGTCGCTCCGAAGGCGAGGAGCGCAGAAGCAACGACCAGCAATGAACGCATGTTGTCCTCCCGGTCTTGTCGTGATCGAAATTGGAGATCTGCAAAGATTTGTCGCTGCAGGCGCGCGAAGATTCATGCTCACACGCCGCCAATTGTCGATGCGCGCGGCGAGCTATCGCGCCGCGAATGGCGCCAGCACATCCCGGCATGCCGGTGACAGCGCCGCGGCATTGCTGGCGAGGCACTGAATGATGCGGCCGCCGCCGGCCTCGACGCCGGCGCAGATGGTGCGGATGTCGGCGCCGCAGGCCGATTGAGCGACGAACAACTGTTCGCGCGGCCGCAAGGGGCGCAGCACGAGCACGGTTGGCGCGGCTGGGGCAGGCGCTGCTGCCGCGCCCCCTGCCGGCGCAGCGGTGGCCGCCGCGCCGCCGCCGGTCGCGGCGCTCACCGCCTTCTCGCAGGCTGGCGAGACCCTTGCCTTGTTCTTCTCCAGGCATTCGAGCGCAGGCGCACCGCCCGGCGGCACGCTGGCGCAGACCTTGGGATAATCGCCGCGGCAGGAACTCTTGATCGCAGCAAGTTGCGCGCTGCTCGGCTGCTTCGGCGCAGCAGCAGCTTTCGGTGCCGGTGGTGCGGCGGCCGGCTTCGCAGCAGGAGCGGATTCAGCCTTCGGTGCGGCAGGTGCTGGCGCCGGCTCCGCTTTGGGGGCCGCTTCCTTCATCGCTTCCTTGGGGGCAGCTTCGGTCTTCGGCGCGGCGGGAGCGGCCTCGGTCTTCGGTGCGGCCGGGGGCGCGGCGGCCGGCGGAGCGATGGCGCGAACCGCCGTCTGGCATCCCGACGAGAGGCTCGACATGTTCTTCTGCAGACATTGAAACGCTTCGGTGCCGCCGGGCGTCACGCTCGAGCAGTGCGCCATGAAGTCCGAGCGGCACGCGGACCGGATGGCGCTCTTCTGGGCGTCGGTCGGCGCCTGCGCGACCGCGCCTGTTGCAGTTGCGAACAGTGCCGCCGCCAGCAACGCCTTGCGCGTTGAGACTTGTTTCAACGTGTTGAACATCTGGATGAATTCCTGCCCCTGTCGATATTGTTCGACGCTTATCAAAAGTCGCGCAATCGCAATCATCGCGAGTGATGCCTCGCGAGCGATATCATTGGCCGCTTCGGCCGCTACCGCAAGCAGATTGTGCCGGCGCCGATACGATGTGCGGAAGTCGTCAGAGCCTGACCATCCGCTTGCCGCGGTTCTCGCCCGCGAGCAATCCGATCAGCGCCTTTGGCGTGTTCTGCAATCCGTCGATGATGTCTTCCTGCACCTTCAGCTTGCCGGATTTGACCCAGCCCTGGAGATCGGCGAGCGCGCGCTGGCTCTCCTTCATGAAGTCCATCACGATGAAGCCCTGCATGACGAGCCGCTTCACCACGATCAGTCCCGGCACGCCACGCGGGCCGTGCGCTGCGGGCGCGCCGTCATATTGCGAGATCGCGCCGCAGCAGGCGATGCGGCCGTAATTGTTCATCTGCGGCAAACAGGCTTCGAGAATGTCGCCGCCGACATTGTCGAAATAGACGTCGATGCCCTTGGGTGCCGCTGCGCGAAGCGCCTTGAACACCGCGCCGTCCTTGTAGTCCACGGCGGCATCGAAGCCGAGCTCGGAGGTCAGCCAGTTGCACTTGTCAACGCCGCCGCCGATGCCGATCACGCGGCATCCTTTGATCTTGGCGATCTGTCCGACGATCGAGCCGACCGAGCCTGCGGCCGCGGAAACCACGACGGTCTCGCCCTCCTTGGGCTTGCCGATCTCGAGCAGTCCGAAATAGGCGGTGAGTCCGGCGATGCCGAACACGCTGAGCAGATGCGTCATCGGTTCGAGTTTCGGCATCTTGGTGAGATGCTTCGCCGGCACCGCGGCAAATTCCTGCCAGCCGGTGTCGCCGAACACGATGTCGCCGGCAGCTAAGCCCTCGGCCTTCGAGCTGACGACCTCGGCAATGGCGCCGCCGGCCATCACGCTGTTGGCCTCGACTGCGGAGCGATAGGTCGCGCCGTGCATCCAGGCGCGGTTGGCGGCGTCGAGTGAAATGTATCGCACGCGCAGCAAGGCCTCGCCGTCTTTCGGCTCCGGCATTGCGCCGTCCATCATCTTGAAGTGCTCTAGGCCGAGCTTGCCGCTGGGTTTTTCGACCAGCAGAATTTGGCGATTGGTGTTGCCGCTCATGGCGTTTCCCCTCTTTGATTGTCTTGACGATTATTGATGCAGCTGCCGCAAACAAAACGTGCAGGCCGCATGTGTTGTGCGCTGCATGAAGGCTAGATCGCGGCGTGCCATTTCACAACGGGAACATCCTGCAAACGCGATCACACGCAAAGCGTGTTGCGTCGCTGTGATATCTGCGACATCATGAAGCGCCGGTATACGTGGGGGTCAACGATGTCCAACAGGTTTACGCAATACATTCTGGCGGCGATGGTGCTCGGCATCGTCATGGGGGCGGCGATCTACAGCTTCCTGCCCGACACGCGCGCCGAGTGGGCCTCCGCCATCAACCTGATCGCCATGATGTTCCTGCGCCTGATCAAGATGATCATCGCGCCTCTGGTGTTCGCGACCCTGGTCGGGGGCATCGCCCATATGGGCTCGGGCGCCAAGCTCGGCCGCATCTTCGCCAAGACCATGGGCTGGTTTGTCAGCGCCTCCTTCATCTCGCTGCTGCTCGGGCTCGTGATGGTCAATCTGCTCCAGCCCGGCGCCAACTTCCCGGGCACGCTGCCTGCGGCGGGGCAATCGACCGGCCTGCCGGTGTCGGCCTTCTCGATCGAGAAATTCCTCACCCATCTGATCCCGACTTCGATCGCGGATGCGATGGCGCAGAATGAGATCCTGCAGATCGTGATCTTCGCGGTATTCTTCTCGGTGGCGATGGGCTCGATGCCCGAACGTTCGAAGCCGATCCTCGCGATGATCGACGACGTCGGCCACATCATGCTCAAGGTCACGAGCTACGTGATGCTGTTCGCGCCGCTCGCCGTGTGGGCCGCCATCACCGCGACGGTCGCCAAGAACGGCCTCGCCGTGCTCTGGAAGCTCGTCGTCTTCATGGGCGGCTTCTATCTCTCGCTGATGATCCTGTGGGCGCTCCTGGTCGTCGTCGGCTTCATCGTGATCGGCCCGCGCTACAGCCATCTCTTGAAGCTGATCCGCGAACCCCTGATGATCGCGTTCTCGACTGCGAGCTCGGAGGCGGCCTATCCGAAGACGCTGGAGGGGCTCAATCGCTTCGGCGCCTCGTCGCGCATCTCGAGCTTCGTGCTGCCGCTCGGCTATTCCTTCAACCTCGACGGCACTATGATGTACTGTACCTTCGCCAGCATCTTCATCGCGCAGAGCTATCATATCGACATGCCGCTCGGTACCCAGCTCGCGATGCTGGCGACGCTGATGATCACCTCCAAGGGCGTCGCCGGCGTGCCGCGCGCCTCCCTCGTCGTGATCGCCTCGACGCTGGCTCAGTTCAACATCCCCGAGGCGGGCCTGCTGATGATCATGGGCATCGACACCTTCCTCGACATGGGTCGCAGCGCCACCAACGTGATCGGCAACACGCTGGCGACCTCGGTCGTGGCCAAATGGGAAGGCGAGCTCGGGGCCGAGCACGCGCTCGGACCCGCCGACGTCGTGCCCGAGGACATGGTGCCGGGCGAAGTGCCCGCGATGGCCGGCCATGGGTAGGAGTGAACCATGGGCCAGATATGGGCGAGGTCGTTGACCTCGGGCCGCCTTTTGCTCGCGGCGTCGTTGCTCGCGGCCGCCTTGTCCGCGACGTCTTTGTTCGCGGCTTCGGCGCTCGCGCAGACCGGTAGCGAAGGGCTCAGCCCGACGCTGTCCGCCATCAAGAAGGCGCACGCCGTGCGGCTGGGTTATCGCGAGAGCTCGCCGCCGTTCTCCTTCCTCGACCAGTCGGGCCGCCCGATCGGCTACAGCCTCGAGCTGTGCGAGGCCATCGTCGAGGAGATCGGCGTCGAGGTCGACGATCCCGATCTCAGAATCGACTACGTCAAGGTCACCTCGGACGACCGCATCGACGCCGTGCTCCAGAGCAAGATCGACCTCGAATGCGGCTCGACCACCGCCAATGCCGAACGCGGCAAGCGCGTCGCCTTCTCGCCGCTGATGTTTGTCGCCGGCACCAAGCTGATGGTGCCGAAGGCCTCCGCCGTCCAGTCGCTGATCGATCTGAAGGGCAAGACCGTCGTGGTGACCAAGGGCACCACCAACGAGCAGGCGATCCAGGCGGCGGACAAGAAGTTCGCATTGGGGCTGAACATTGCCGTCGGCGCCGATCACGAGCAATCCTACCAGATGCTCGCCGACGGCAAGGCCGATGCGTTCGCGACCGACGACATCCTGCTCTTCGGTCTGATCGCGCGCCACAAGGCGCAGGACAAGTTCCGTGTCACCGGCGATTATTTGTCCTATGATCCCTACGGCATCATGTTCAGGAAGGGCGAGCCGCAGCTCTCCGCCGTCGTCGAGCGCGCCTTCCGCAAGCTCGGCTCCAATCGCGACCTCGTCCCGCTCTACAACAAATGGTTCACCGCACGGCTTCCGACCGGCGAACGTTTGAACGTGCCGATCTCGCTGCAGCTGGAAGAGGCGTTCAAGGCGATGGACGATTCCGCGAGCGCGAATAATTAGGCGGGAGTCTCTCTCTCCGTCATCCTGAGGTGCGCGCTCGGCGGTGCAGGCGCACCGCCGAGCAAGCCTCGAAGGATGAACGGCCGCACTGCCGCAGCCGGCCGTCGCCCTTCGAGGGCCGCTGAAGAAGCGGCCACCTCAGGGTGACGGGGATAGATCACCGCTCATGCTTTCCCCAAACACCCGGTCCAGCGCCGCGTCATACGTCGCCTGCACCAGGTCCGGATGCAGCTTGCCCAGCGCCTCCATCATCACGCCGGAATTGATCTCGAGCACCTTCCATTCGCCGTTCACGCGCACCACGTCGATCGAAGCAAAGACAATGCCGATCGTCTTCGCGGCGTCGCTGGCGAGCTTCACGCAGGCCGCGCGAACGTCGCCATCCTCCAACAACACCGGCTTTGCGCCGGCATCGAGATTGTGCCGCCAATCCGTGCCACGCTGCTTGCTGTAGACGACGCGCGGCCTATCATCGAGCAGCACCACACGGACTTCGTCCTCGATTGCGACATAGGGCGAGATCACTAGCCCGGCGCTCATCGAGAAAACCTCGCTGGCGGCGCGATCGAGTTCCGCCTCGGTCGTCACCTTGAACACCGAGCGCCCCGATGTTCCCTCGTTCGGCTTGACCACCACGCCTTGCGGATTGCCGCCAAGCAGCTCGACCATGGCCTCTCGCCAGCCGGCGCCGACGACGTTCCTGCCCAGCTTCGGATTGAGGAAGAGGTGATGGGGAATGCAGGGCACGCGCTCCAGCGTCAGCACCTCTGCGGTGGCCGATTTGTCGTTGGCGAGACGGTGCGCGATCGCGCTGTTGAGGCCGATGTCGTAGCCGAAGGCGAAGCGCCGCTCGTTGCCCCGCCGCATCGCGATCAGCCAGCCGCCGGCGCGGACGTCGACCGCGATGCCGTGCTCCGCGCAATAGCGCCTGATTGCCTGAACGAAGATTCGCTCGCCGCTTGCAGAGTCGTTTGCCATCTCTCTTGTCGTTCCCGTCGCCGAAAGCCGCAAAAACGCGGGCAACGGCGCCAATCGCGCGGAAAATCAGAGCTATTCTTAATGAAATTCTCGCGAGCGCGACGGAAATTAAGTGCTGCAATTCAGTCCTGGAGGGAAAAGAAATTGCCCTCCCTGCAGGCCCGGCAGCAGATTCATTAATGATGCAGCCAATTCCGCCGCAAATGCCGGTTTGATCGGCATCAATTGCACCCGAAACGAGGTTGATTATTGGTCTCAATGGCGTAGATCACACACGCGAAATCCTCCGCCATGGCAATGGTGTCCGCCCCGTTTTCAGGGCCGGGCAACGCTTTTGCCCGAAAACCGCAATTATTCGGAATATCGAAAATCATGAGCGCGTTTTACCGAGAGAAGGTTCTTTCCGTTCAGCACTGGACCGACACGCTGTTCAGCTTCCGCGCCACGCGCGACACCGGCTTCCGCTTCCAGAACGGCCAGTTCGCCATGATCGGCCTCGAAGTCGACGGCCGTCCGCTGCTGCGCGCCTACAGCATGGCGAGCGCCAACCACGAGGAAGAGCTCGAGTTCTTCTCGATCAAGGTTCAGGACGGTCCGCTGACCTCGCGCCTGCAGAAGATCAAGGAAGGCGACACCATCCTGGTCGGCCGCAAGGCGACCGGCACGCTGATCACCGATAACCTCCTTCCCGGCAAGCGGCTGATGCTGCTCTCGACCGGCACGGGCCTCGCCCCGTTTGCCAGCCTGATCAAGGACCCCGAGGTCTACGAGCAGTTCGAGTCCATCGTGCTGGTGCACGGCTGCCGCCAGGTCTCCGAGCTCGCCTATGGCGAGAAGCTCGTCGCGACCTTGCGCGAGGACGAGCTGTTCGGCGAGCTGCTCGCGGACAAGCTCGTGTACTATCCGACCGTGACCCGCGAACCTTTCCGCAACCGCGGCCGCATCACCGACCTCATCAGCTCCCAGCAGATCTTCAACGACATCGGGCAGTCGCCCCTCGACATCGCAACCGACCGCATCATGATGTGCGGCAGCCCGGCGATGCTGGAAGAGCTGAAGGTGATGTTCGAAGGCCGCGACTTCGTCGAAGGAAGCGGCAACAGGCCCGGCCATTTCGTGATCGAGAAGGCGTTCGTCGAGCGGTAGGTGCCTATTGGCCGTCGTATCGAACGGCTAGTCATCCACTCAGCTGTCGTCCCGGACAAGCGCGCCCAAAGCGCGCGCAGACCCGGGACCCATGGCCACAGGGAGCAGCTTTGCGAAGGCTGGTAACCACCAGCTTCGCGCGACATCCCTTCGTGTGGTTATGGGTCCCGGGTCTGCGCTGACGCTTGCCCGGGACGACAGCTGAGCTTGTGGAATGCAGTGCGGCTCACGTGCAGCCCATTCAGGATTCCGGCGGCCCGCCGTCTCCTCCCTCCCCATTCCCTTGCTGCACCGCAAAACCCGCCCATCGGGCTGATTGATTTGTCTCGGCCGAATTCGCTAGCCTGAAACAAGGGCCGCGTCATATCCGTATGACAGGCGAGGGCGTATCGTACCGCCTCATGCTGGCGAGAGGATGGAATCGTGGCCGACGACAACAAGACACAGCAATCCCCCAAACGCCTGCCGCTGGCGGAAGAGGGGATCATTGAAACCCTGCTGCTGCCATTCTCGCCGCGCTTCATCGTGCTGACGATCTGCGCGGTCGTCACCGCGCTTCTGATCGGTATCGGTATCGTCGATCGCAAGATATTCGACATCCTGCTGGTGCCGATCCTGATCTTCGGCGCGCTGACGCTGCTTGGCGTCCGCGATCTCCTGCAGAAGAGCCACGCGGTGCTGCGCAACTATCCGATCGCGGCGCATATCCGCTTCCTGCTCGAAGAGATACGCCCCGAGATGCGGCAATATTTCTTCGAGAGCGAGAAAGACGGCATGCCGTTCTCGCGCGACACCCGCGCGGTGGTCTATCAGCGCGCCAAGATGGAGCTCGACAAGCGCCCGTTCGGCACCCAGGAGGACGTCTACCGCGAGGGCTATGAGTGGATGCATCACTCGGTCTCGCCGAAGGCGCATGCGGAGAAGAAGTTCCGCATCACCATCGGCGGCCCCGATTGCAAGCAGCCCTATTCGGCCTCGGTGTTCAACATCTCCGCGATGAGCTTCGGCGCGCTCAGCCCCAACGCGGTGCGGGCGCTCAATGCCGGCGCCAGGAAGGGCGGCTTTGCGCATGACACCGGCGAGGGCGGCGTCAGCCCCTATCATCGCGAGATGGGCGGCGACATCATCTGGGAAATCGGCTCCGGCTATTTCGGCTGCCGTCATCTCGACGGCACCTTCGATCCCGAAGCGTTTGCGCGCGTCGCTGGTGACGCTCAGATCAAGATGGTCGAGCTCAAGGTCAGCCAGGGTGCCAAGCCCGGCCATGGTGGCGTGCTGCCGGCGGCAAAAGTCTCGGAAGAGATCTCCAAGATCCGCGGTGTCGCGATGGGCGAGGACTGCATCTCGCCGGCCTCGCACCGCGCGTTCTCCACGCCCGTCGGCATGATGCAATTCATCGCCGAGATGCGCCGCCTCTCGGGTGACAAGCCGACCGGCTTCAAGCTCTGCATCGGCCACCCCTGGGAATTCCTGGCGATCTGCAAGGCGATGCTCGAGACCGGCATCTACCCTGATTTCATCGTCGTCGACGGCAATGAAGGCGGCACCGGTGCGGCGCCGCTGGAATTCATGGATCATTTGGGCATGCCGATGCGCGAGGGCGTCAATTTCGTCCACAACGCGCTGATCGGAATCAATGCGCGCGACCGCATCAGGATCGGCGCCTCCGGCAAGATCGCCACCGCCTTCGACATGGCGCGGGCGATGGCGATCGGCGCCGACTATTGCAACTCGGCGCGCGGCTTCATGTTCTCGCTCGGTTGCATCCAGTCGCTGAGTTGCCACACCGACCGTTGTCCGACCGGAGTGGCGACCCAGGATCCGACGCGGGCGCGCGCGCTCTACGTGCCGCTCAAGATCGACCGCGTGCACAATTATCACCACGCGACGCTGCATTCGCTGACCGAGCTGATCGCCGCAGCGGGCCTGGAACATCCGCAGCAACTGCGCCCGATTCATTTCAGCCAACGGACGTCGACGACGAGGGTGCAATCCTTTGCCCAGCTCTATCCGGCGCTGCGTCCGGGCGAGCTGCTCGAAGGCACCGAGGACCCGCGTTTCAGTGACGCCTGGCGGATGGCACGGGCGGACACGTTCCAGCCGGCGCTGTAGCGGCGCTTCGCGCCGCCGCCCGCGGAGGGATGCCGAGCGCGCAGCGGGCTTTAACGATTGGTTCAACTTTGGGTGTAAATTGTGCCCATGGACGAACGGCGCGACAAGGCGAGGCATCGCGTGCTGAAGGCCGGAACCATCGAGTTCGGCGGCGGCGCGATCGACTGCACCGTCCGCAACCTGTCCGACACCGGCGCAGCGCTCGACGTCACCAGCCCGGTCGGCATTCCCGAGCATTTCACCCTGTTTGTTCCGGCCGACGGAACCCATCTGTCCTGCACCGTGATCTGGCGCAAGGAGAAGCGGATCGGCGTGAGATTCGGGTGAGGGTGAGTTGGCGCGAGCGCGCCGCAGTCTCCGCTGTCCTCCCGGACAAGCGTCAGCGCAGATCCGGGACCCATACCGCGTGATCTATCGATTGCAGTTGATAGCGGTACCGAACGTCGAGCCTTCGCCAAACCGCTTCCTGGAAGTATGGGTCCCGGATCGGCGCGCGTTTTAGGCGCGCTTGTCCGGGACGACAGCTGAGGTTGGGATTCGCACTTTCGCTTAATTCACCCCGTCTCGACCTCACTCAACCGGCTCGCCAAGATCTTGTCGATCCTCCGGCCGTCGAGATCGATCACCTCGATGTGCCAGCCGCCGAAGTCGAAGGCGTCGCCGGTGTCGGGCAGCGCGCTGAATTGTTGCAGCACGAGGCCTGCCACCGTGTTGTAGCGGTGCGGCGGCAATTCGACGCCGAGCAGCTCGCCGAATTCGTCGACCGGCATCCAGCCGGAGATCAGGAACGAATCGTCTGCGCGCCTGACATAGGCCGGCTCCGGCGGTCCCGCTTCCGAATGGAAGGCGCCGACGATGGACTCGAGGATGTCGGCGGCCGTCACCATGCCCTCGAAGCCACCGTATTCGTCGTAAACGAAACCGACATGAACCGGAGCGGTCTTCAGAATGGTCAGCACGTCGCGCGCGTCCGCCGACGCCGGGATGCCGGGCGCCTCGCGCACCAGCGCGCGCAGGTCGGGGCTGCGTTCGTTCATATAGGCGACCAGCAGGTCCTTGGCCTGGAGCACGCCGATCGGCTTGTCGCGGTCGCCGTCCGAGACAGGAAAACGCGAGTGCGGGCTCTTGGCGATGATCTCCTGGATGGCGGCCGGATCGTCGTTCAAATCGATCTCGTCGACTTCCGTGCGCGGCGTCATGACCGCGCCCACCGGCCGGTCGCCGAGCCGCATCACGCCCGCGATCATCTCCTTCTCGCCGGGCTCGAGCACACCCGCGCTCTCGGCCTCGCTGACGAGATGATGGATCTCGTCCTCGGATACCTTCTCCTCCGACTTGCCGCCGCGGCCGAGCAGCGTGAGGATCAGCTTGCCGGAGACATCGAGCAGAAAGACCAGCGGCAGCGAGACCTTCGCAAGCACGTGCATGGCCGGCGCGACCCTCACCGCGATGCTTTCGGGGTCGCGCAGCGCCACCTGTTTCGGCACCAGCTCGCCGACGATCAGGGTGGCGTAGGTGATGAGCGTGACGACGATGCCGACGCCGACGATGTCGGCAACGCCGGGGGACAGGCCGAGCTCGAGCAGCCATTGCGTCAGCCGCTGTCCGAGCGTCGCGCCCGAGAACGCGCCGGAGAGCACTCCGACCAGCGTGATGCCGATCTGCACCGTCGAGAGGAATTTGCCGGGATCGGCCGCCAGCGTCAGTGCCCGCTCGGCGCCGCGCACGCCCTTGGCGGCGAGCAGCGACAGCCGCGCCGGACGCGACGAGACCACGGCCAGCTCGGACATGGACAGGAGGCCGTTGATGACGATCAGCACGACGACGATGACGAGTTCGACCGAGAGCATTGAGGTTCCGAGGTAAGGGAGTGTGGCCGGATGAACGGCACATGCCTTGATATAGGTATTCGGCGAGGAAATGCCGTCAATTTCGGCGCATCCGGCGCCGGAGGGAACCCGGAGGCGACAACGTTTCCGAGGCGTCCGCGACGATCTGGCACTCCGCGGAACTACGGATCGTTGCTTAACGGCCCCTTAGTGGCCGGCAGCTAGGTTTTCGACATTGCAGAAATGTATTCGGGGGACCCCAAGATGCGGATCGGGAAGCTTTTCGCGCTGTCGATGCTGACGGTGACAATTTTCGCAGTCATCCTCGGCGCCGAGGTGCTGATACCCCAGACCCGCATCTTCACGAACCGTTCCGACGCGATCAAGACGGTCGATGCCTTCAGTGCGATGCTGACGGTCAGCCAGCACGTCGCCGGACTTCGTGCGCCCTACATCTCCCCGATCTTCCAGGAAGGCGTTGCGACGCAGGCCCAGAGCGAAGCTGCCGGGAAGGCTGCCAAAGCGGCCGATGCCGGATTCGAGGCCGCACGGCGCGCCATCATGGTGCTCGATGACGGCGCAGCGATGATCGAAACCCTGGATCGTGCCGCCCGACGACTCAAGGACATCACCACGGGGGCAGATCGCGCGATGAGCGTTCCCTTGGCGGCGCGCGACAGCGCTGTGGTCAAGGGCTTCCTGCCCGCCGTTGCCGAAATCATCAGCAATATCGAGCCGATCATGAACCGGCTCGAAGGGCAGGTCGTCAATGCCGATTCCTCGCTCGCGGCGCTCTTGAGCCTGGCACGGACCGCACAGGATCTGCGCGTCTCGGCCGGCAGCCGCGCCGCCACCCTGTCGCCAGCGCTGTCCGCGCGTCGTCCGCTCGTGGCGGCCGAATTCTCGCTGATGGACCGCATGCAGGGCCGCGTGGAAGCCGATCGCGAGCGCATCGAAGCCGGCATGCAGCAGCTCGGCAATCCGCCGCGGATCGCCGCCGCGCTGAAGGCGGCGACGGAATCCTATTTTGGAAAAGCAGCGCCGGTCGTGGACAAGGAGATGCCTGCCGCTAGGAGCGACGGCAAATACGGCGTCAACGCCGAGGAGCTGGCGAACGTCATCGTCCCCGCCATCCAGATGTTCTATGGCGTGCGCGACGCCGCGCTGGGCGAAGCGTCCGAGCGCGCCACGGCTGCGCGCAACGGCGCCCTGGCGATGCTTGCGCTGGCGGGCGTGGCGGTGCTTGCCCTGCTCGGAACGCTCGGTGCGGTGACCACGATGCTGCGCAGCCGTGTGGTGACACCGCTTGGCCGGATCGCGGACGTGATCGGCAAGCTCGCTGCCGGACAGCACGAAGTCGAGATTCCCGCGACCGGCCGCACTGACGAGATCGGCCAGGTGGCGGCCTCGCTGCAGCACTTCAAGGATTCTCTGCTCGCCAAGAAGGCTGCCGACGAGGCGGCCGCGGTCGAGGCCGAGGCGAAGCTCCGGCGCAGCCAGCGCATGGACCAGATCGCGCGCGAGTTCGAAGCCATGATCGGTGACGTAATCAACACGGTGTCGTCGGCGTCGTCCCAGCTGGAAGTGTCCGCGGGTACGCTGACGAGCACTGCCGATCAATCCGAGAAGGTCACCGCAACCGTCGCGGCCGCCTCCGAACAGGCCTCCACCAACGTGCAGACCGTTGCCGCGGCGGCCGAGGAGATGGCCTCGTCGGTCGACGAGATCAGCCGGCAGGTCCAGGACTCTGCGCGCATCGCCGGCGAGGCGGTGCAGCAGGCGGGGCGCACCAACGACCATGTCGGTGAGCTCGCCAGGGCTGCCGGGCGAATCGGGGACGTCGTCGAGCTCATCAGCCAGATCGCGGGCCAGACCAACCTTCTCGCCCTCAACGCCACCATCGAGGCGGCGCGCGCCGGCGAGGCCGGGCGCGGCTTCGCCGTCGTTGCCTCCGAGGTCAAGGCGCTCGCCGAGCAGACCGCCAAGGCCACCGGCGAGATCAGCCAGCAGATCTCGGGAATCCAGACCGCGACGGAGGAGTCCGTCGGCGCCATCAAGGCGATCGGCGACACCATCACCCGCATGTCGGAGATCGCGTCAGCGATCGCCTCGGCGGTCGAGGAGCAAGGCGCGGCGACGCGGGAGATTTCCCGCAACGTGCAGCAGGCAGCACGTGGCACCCAGCAGGTCTCCGCCAGCATCGTCGACGTGCAGCGCGGCGCAAGCCAGACCGGCTCGGCCTCCGCCAACGTGCTCACGTCCGCGAGGTCGCTGTCCGGCGAGAGCACGCGCCTCAAGACAGAGGTCGGGAAGTTTCTGGACGCGATCCGCGCGGCGTAGAGGGGCGGATTTCCCCGCTGACGCAATTACGTCAGGAGCGGCTTTCTCGCAGCGCATCCTTCGAGATGCCCGCCAATGGCGGGCCCTCAGGATGAGGGCGGAATACACGGGCCCGCGAAGCGGGCGTCTCGAAGGACGAGGCGCGCGCATCCTGCAGCCAAGAAGCCTTACAGCCCGGTCGCAAGCGGATCGAGCGTGTCTAGAACTCGCCGTGCAGGCGCCCCGAAAACACCGACACCGGTCCGCGGTCGGCGTTGTAGGCGGGGTTGACGATGAGCTGATAGTCGGCGGTGAAGGTCAGCGCCTTGTTCAGCGCATAGGCGTAGTAGGTCTCCAGCACGCGTTCGCGGCGGTAGTTGAGCCGGCCGTCGCCGATCAGCGGACCGAGACCGCCGGCGGCGATGAAGTCGCGATGGTCTTGCGACAGCGCATTGACGGCGCCGGCAAGCGCGACGACATCGTCGGGCCGGCCCCACGTCGTTCCCTTCACCGAGACGCCGCCGGACAGGCTGCGGTCGATGTCGGTGAAGGCCATGATCTCGTTGCGCCCGTCGTTCCAGCTCCAGCGGCCGAACACGCCGATCTCGTCGGTGATGGCCTGCTCGAGGTTGAACGCGTAGCCGTATTTGATGCGGCCGCGGCGGGTCTGGCTGATGTCCACCCCGAACGCGGGATTATCCAGCGTTTCACGGTAGCTACCCGCAAAGGCGCTGTTGACAAAGCCGAGTGTGCGCAGCTTGCCAGGCAGGCCGAACAGCGAATATCGCGTCTCGAGCTCCATGACATATTCGCCGCGCCGCCCGACGTTCATGTCGAAATTGCTGGAGTTCGACTCCGCACCGATCAGGAAATAACCCGCGCGCAGCGCCCATTGCTTCTGATTCAATTCGGCCGTGGCGCCGTAGCCGAGACCGAGCTTGTCTGCGGCGTAGTCGAAGGCGCCGGAGGCCCAGATCGACCAGTTCATGAAGTCCTTGCGCGGATCATGCGCATAGGAATTGCCGTCGAACACGTCGACCACGGAGAACTTGCCGACCTGCAAGGTCAGGCGCGAGACGTCGGCCTTGCCGGCGAGCTGAAGCTGGCCGCTGGCAAGCTCCTCCTGCTCGCCGCCGAAGCCGAAGGTGTGGCGCACGAACAGCCGCGAGGCATTGAAATGCGGATAG
Source organism: Bradyrhizobium nanningense (assembly GCF_004114535.1). GTDB lineage: Bacteria > Pseudomonadota > Alphaproteobacteria > Rhizobiales > Xanthobacteraceae > Bradyrhizobium > Bradyrhizobium nanningense. The sequence goes on along the minus strand of NZ_LBJC01000082.1, from coordinate 239,436 downwards.
GGAAAGCCGGACTTCTGCGCTTCGCCGTTGGGGAAGCCGGCGGCGCCCGTCGTGTTATTGAAACCGAAACCTTGCAGCAGCTCGGGATTGAAATAGACCTCACCGCCGTCCCACAGCCGCGCATTGAGATAGAGCGAATTGCTCCAGGTCTGCTGAAAATCGGGCGACGGGAGCAGGCTGTTCGGTCCGGTATAGGGCGCGCGGAACGCGGGGTAGCCCTGTCCCAGCGCGGTCGACTGGCCGTGAATCTCCCAACGATTCGACTCGGTGTCGGTGACATCCGACGTCGGGTTATAGGTCGGCAGGCCCGGCCAGTCGATCTTGCGATTGAGGCCGATCCGCAGGCTGTGAAGATCCATCGACGACGAATATTGCGCGCCTGAGGAGAAGGTGACGTTGGCGTTCTCGAACTTGCTGTAGAGATATTCGAGCCGCGCGCTCCAATGCGGCGCGAAGCCGTATTCGACGCCGCCACCGGCGGTCCAGCCAAACCTCGTGTGCAGCACCTTTTCTTCAACGCCGCCGTTCGGGGTCGAGAGGAAGCGCTCGCCGGTGAAGGCCGCGCCGCCGGTGGCGTAGAACAGCCAATTGCCGTTGGTGTAGCCGAGCCGCGCGCGCAGGCTCGCGACATAGTCCCAGCGTTCCTCCGCGAACGACAGCGCGGTCGCCGCCGATGACACGACGTGATTGGAGGGCAGATAGTTCGGAAAGGAGATGTCGCCTTCGACGCCGAGCAGCAGGCCCGAATTGAGGCGCCAATTGTAGCCGGCCTGGACGCCGCCGGTCGCGCCGGTGAAGACGTTGTCGTCGGTTGCGAATGTGGGATCGGTCAGCGTCGCCGAGGACGTGCCGCGGGTGACGCCGACATGCGCGCCGATATAGAGGCCGGTCCAGTCGTAGACCGCCTTCAGCGCCGGCGCTTTCAGCGGCAGATCGGCCGCGCGGCCCATTGCGGGAAAAGCCAGCGCAGCCGAGGCGATTGCCGCGGCCGTCCGCAAGTACCTGTAACGATGACCCCTCAACGTCAAAACGCACGCCCCCAAACGCGAATCTATCCCATTCGCCGCAGCCGACATCCCTGCCGATTCACAGCGATCCTGTCATCAGGTCTCTGGTTGTCTACGCAATCGGCGAGATGATCTCATTCCGATGCAGTTTCTTCCCAAGTTCCCGATTCCATTGCGAAGATTATTGCGATTAATTCGCAATAGCAACTGGCGCGGATTGCCGCATGGCATGGATCGCACCACTGTGTGACGAGGCTGCAACATCGCTAGAGGTGCCAGGATCTGGATTGCCCAAGCGGAGTCGGGCCTCTGCTGGAAGCCTGTCGGTGACCAGGCAAATGGGAGGGGCGTGGGCGAAGGCGGCGGCCGGTCGCCGGCCGGCGAAAGCACCTAGCAGCCGCGGCAGATGCCCCTGATCTTCCTGTCGAGCAGCGCGTCATCCTTGTTCGCCGCCGGTTTGCTCATCACCGAATTATTCGCCGCAGGCGTGTTCGCATTCCACCGTTGCTGCCAGAGCTTCTCGCCAATCGTGCAGAGAACCCGCGGCTTCTTGTCCCCAGAGGTGGCAGGCGATTGATCCGGCGTGCGGCCTGCGATCTCGAGAGCGAGCTTGGTCCGGACCGCCTCCTTGAAGTTTCCGCGATCGGTGATCGGCACGACAAAGGAACCTGGGCCGCCGATGACGCAATCCTCATAGTACCGGTCGATGTGGTCGATATGGTCGATGTCCGTCGGCCCAAGGAGCGCCGCATGGGTCAAGATCGGCATGCCGGTGATGACGATGCCGTTCTGCAACGCCGTGTCGCGCGCTGTGGCGACAGGATCGCCGACGTTGTTCGGACCGTCGCCCGAAATGTCGATGATCTGGCGCGAGCCACGATATGGGCTCTGCTCGAACAGCGGCACGGCGAACTTGATCGCGCCCGAAATCGACGTGCGCGAACCGCGAAGGACCGGCGCCTTCATGAGTTCAGCTGCGACGGCCTCGGCCGTTTCCGCTCCGTCGATCAATCGCCAGGGGACGATGATCTTCTGGTGGTTCGTGGCTGACCATTCGAAATAGGTCAGCGCGATCCTGCCGATCGGACCGGCGCGCAAGGCCTGAAGAAATTCCTGCGAGACGATGGCCTCGGCAAAGCCCTCGCGTTGAGCTGCCAGCTCATCCATTTCCATCGAGTAGGAAATATCGACCGCGATCACGAGTTCGACATCCACGGCGAGACGATTTTCGGCTTGGATCATTGCTTGCGGCTGTCGCTGTGGCTCGGAAAACGTCTGCGTCGAGGCCAGCATCGCAATCATGATCGATCCGATCGAGACTCGCCAATTCATCCTCGCCCTCCTGCTGCCCATTCGAATCCTGACACGCGGAACGTGCAATCGGAAGGCGTTCTGGGCGTTTGGCGCGGAAAATGAATGACCCGCCCGGGGGGACAGCCGGGCGGGTCGGGGGCACGACACGGGGTGGATGAGGCGCCCGTGTCGAACGCAGGATCCACGTGAGAGATCGGCCTCAGGTACCCAAATCAGTAGCAGGTACGAACGCGGCCGACGTACTGGCCGAAGGCGTTGTACTGGGCGACCCAGCCGCAGCGGTGATAGCCGTAGTAATAGGGATCGTTGCTGGCGGCGATCGCGGAGCCGACGACGGCGGCGGTGGCGATGCCGGCGCCCACACCCCAGCCCCAGCCGAGCGGCTTGGCTTCGGCCTGCGAGGTGGTGGACACGATGCTGCCGGTGACGGCGAGGGTGGCCAGCGCTACGGCGGCAATCTTGGTCTTGATCGACATGTGAAACTCCATCCGGGGTTGAGGGGTCCGTTGTGGCCCGCGTGCCCAGTTTGACGGAGGCTCCTCGCGTCCGGTTCGAAAGCGGCAAATCCGCTCCCGGAGTCGAGAACTTTCTTGAATGATTCCAGCAGGATATTGGCTAGCCGAGAGGCCCTTTGGCGAGCCTGTTCACGTCGAAGTTATCGACCTCGCTCAGCAACTCGCAAAAAGCGCGAGCGCCCTGGTCGATCAGTTGCTCGCCTTTCGCCGGCTCAGCCAATGTCGCGTTGCCGATCGCGCCGCTGGCGTTGAGATCCTGCGCCTGCCAGGCGAACGGCGCCGGCCGCTGCGTCGACAGCCAGCGATACTGCTTTTCCATTGCGATGCTGCTCGCGGGAAAATCCGCGATCGCAGCTTGACGCACCTGATCGGGGTAGCGCGCCAGCATGATCGAGGTCTCGATGGCGCCGCCATGAATGCCGTGACGCACTTCCTCGGCCGTGAACAATTGATCCGCGCCCGATAGCCGCGACCACGACGTTGTCACCACGAACAGTTTGTGATGAGCGCGCAGATCCTGCGCGACCAGCATCATCGCCGCGCTGTTGCCGCCATGGCTGGTGATGATGACGAGCTTCTTGACGCCGCTGCGCGCGACATCCCCGCCGATATCAGTCCATCGCTTCAGCGCGACCTCGGTTCGCAGCGTCTGCGTGCCCGGATAGTCGATATGCTCGGTGGAAATCCCGATCCTCTCAACGGGCAGGAACGTCGCTGGAACGCTTCCCGGCAGCAGCTCGCGCACGCGCGCCAGATAGGCGTCGGCGATCAGCACGTCCGTTGTCACGGGCAGATGCGGGCCGTGCTGTTCGGTCGCCGCCAGCGGAAGCACGGCGATCCAGCGCGCCGTCTCCGCGGGGGGCGCATCGGCCCAGCGGATTGCGGTCCAGTCGCGGGATGGCATCATTGAGTATTCTTTGGAGGTTTCATTGCCCGAATTTGTCGCGTAATTTGGGGTATCAGGGGACGCGGGCCCGGCCGGCTCGCGTCCCCTGATGTCATGCGGTTCTATCGCGTTGGCCTCACATGAGCCAGACGCGATTGGCAAAAAGCAATCGACGGAGTGCCATTATGACCCCCTTTCATCTGTGGCGCGCGCTGACGGCGGGCCTCTTCGCCGCTTTCGTCTGCAGCGCCCCGGCGCGTGCGGAGACGCTGGACAAGGTCACCTTCGGCACCAACTGGGTCGCCGAGGCCGAGCACGGCGGCTTCTTCCAGGCGGTGGCCGACGGCACCTACAAGAAATACGGGCTCGACGTCACTATCGTCCCCGGCGGGCCCAACGAGAACAACCGGATGCTGCTGATCGCCGGCAAGATCGATTTCTTCATGGCCGCGAACACGCTGATGTCGTTCGACGCGGTCGCCAACAACGTTCCCGTCGTGACCATCGCCGCGATCTTCCAGAAGGATCCGCAGGTGATGCTGACGCAGCCGGATGCCAAGGTCAGCAAGATCGAGGACCTCAAGCCGCTGACGCTGTTCGTCTCCAAGGAGGGCATGGGCAGCTATTTCCAGTGGCTGAAGTCCGAATACGGCTTCAGCGAGAAGAACGTCCGTCCCTATAATTTCAATCCGCAGCCCTTCATCGCCAACCCGAAGAGCGCCATGCAGGGCTATGTCACCTCCGAGCCCTTTGCGGTCGAGAAGGCGGCGGGCTTCAAGCCCAACGTGCTGCTGCTCGCCGACTATGGCTTCAACACCTATTCGACCCTGATCGAGACGCGCCGCGACATCGTCGAGAAGAAGCCAGATCTCGTCCAGCGCTTCGTCGACGCCTCCATGGTCGGCTGGTACAATTACATCTATCGCGACAATTCCGCCGGCAACGCCATGATCAAGCAGCTGAACCCGGAGATGACCGACGATCTGCTCGCCTATTCCGTCGCCAAGATGAAGGAGCACGGCATCGTCGATTCCGGCGACTCCTTGAAGAACGGCATCGGCGCGATGAGCGACGAGCGCTACACCTCCTTCTTCAACAAGATGGTGAAGGCCGGCGTCGTCAAGGCGGATCTCGACTTCCGCAAATCCTACACGCTGCGCTTCGTCAACAAGGGCGTCGGCGTCGAACTGCGCCCGAACAAGCCCTAGCGCAAGGTCGATGTCAGCCGACAGAACCTCCTCCGCCGTCGAGACCGGCCTGACGCATCTCGCCGTCAGCCTGCGCGGCGTGACGAAGACCTATGGCAACGGAATCATGGCGCTAGGCCCGTTCGACCTCGCGGTGCGCAAGGGCGAATTCATCTCGCTACTGGGCCCGTCCGGTTGCGGAAAGTCGACGGTGCTGCGGCTGATCGCGGAGCTCAGCGCGCCGTCCTCCGGGATCGTGCGGGTGGCGCGCCACGAGGGCGAGGTGCAGCCGGGTCACGGCATCGGTTTCGTGTTTCAGGAGCCGACCCTGATGCCCTGGGCCAGCGTCCGTGAGAACGTGCGGCTGCCGCTCAAGCTCGGCGGCGTGCCTAAGGCCGAGGGGCGCGCGCGTGCCGACGCCGCCTTGGCCAGCGTCGGGCTCGCCGATTTCGCAGATAGCTTTCCGCGCGAGCTCTCCGGCGGCATGAAGATGCGGGTGTCGCTGGCGCGCGCGCTCGTCACCGATCCGGATATCCTTTTGATGGACGAGCCGTTCGCCGCGCTCGACGAGATCACGCGCTTCCGCCTCAACAACGATCTGCTCGCGCTGTGGCGAGCTCTCGGCAAGACCGTCATCTTCGTCACGCATTCGGTGTTCGAATCCGTCTATCTGTCGCAGCGCGTGGTGGTGATGACGGCGCGGCCGGGCCGTATCCGGGCCGACATCCGCATCGAGACGGTCGAGCCGCGCGGCGAGGGGTTTCGCACCTCGGCGGCTTATTCGGATTATTGCCGGAAAGTGTCGGCCGCGCTGGCGCCGTCCTATGCGGGGCAGTTGACGCTATGAACGCGCAAGTTCCCGTCATCGCAAAACCACGAGCTGCACAACGCGCGATGCGCTTGGTGCTTCCCGTCATCGTGTTCGCGGCTGGCCTCATCGCCTGGGAACTGGTGGTCCGCCTCAAGGGGATCCCGCCTTACGTGCTGCCGGCCCCCTCGATCATCATCCTGACGCTGATCAAGGACTGGGCGGTGCTGTCGCAATCGCTCGAGACCACGCTTGCAACCACGCTCGAAGGTTTTGTCGCGGCCAGCATCGGCGGCATCGCGCTGGCGCTGTTGTTCAACCAGTCGAAATGGGTGGAATACTCGCTATTTCCCTATGCGATCGTGCTCCAGGTCACCCCTGTGATCGCGATTGCGCCCCTCTTGCTGATCTACCTGGAACAGCAGACCGCGGTCGTGGTCTGTGCCTTCATCGTCGCCTTTTTTCCGGTGCTGTCCAACACCACGCTCGGGCTCAATTCGGTCGATCGCAACCTCGCCGGCCTGTTCCAGCTCTATGGCGCATCAAAGCCGCAGACCCTGCGCTTTCTCAAGCTGCCCGCCGCACTGCCCTACATTCTCGGCGGTTTGCGCATCGCAGGCGGCCTGTCTCTGATCGGCGCGGTCGTCGCCGAGATCGCGGCGGGAACGGCGGGCGCCGGCTCCGGGCTGGCCTACCGGATCGCCGAGTCGGGCTATCGATTGAACATACCCCGCATGTTCGCAGCGCTGCTTTTGTTGTCGCTGGCCGGGATTGTCATCTATGGGGTGCTGGCGCTAGTTTCGCACCTCGTTTTACGGCGCTGGCATGAAAGCGCGCTTGGAAAGGAAAACTGATGGCTGCCGGTTCGATTTCGTCCGAAAAGATCGACCTTCTGATCTATGGGCCGGTGCGGCCGATCCTCGAGAACGGGTTTTCCGATCATTTCGTCGTGCACAAGGCCGAGACGCGCGGCGACCTCGAGCGGCTGACGCCGGCGATCCGCGAGAAGATTCGCGGCGTCGCCGTGACCTATCACACCGTCCGAGCCGACAGGGATTCGCTGTCGCAACTGCCCAAGATCGAGATGGTGGCGAGCTTCGGCGTCGGCTATGACCACATCGACGCCAAATACGCGGCCGAGCACAACATCATCGTCACCAACACGCCCGACGTGCTGACCGAGGAGGTCGCCGACGTCGCGATGGGGCTGCTCATCTCCACGCTGCGCGAATTCATCAAGGCCGACCGCTACGTGCGCTCCGGCCTCTGGCAGACGCAGAACTATCCGCTCAGCGTCGGCTCTCTGCGCGACCGCAAGGTCGGCATCGTCGGCATGGGCCGGATTGGCCAGGCCATCGCGCGCCGGCTCGATGCCTCGCTGGTGCCGGTGGTCTATCACTCGCGCAACCCGTCCAAGGATGTCTCCTACAAGCACTATCCCGACCTGATCGAGATGGCGAAGGCGGTGGACACGCTGATGGTGATCGTGCCCGGCGGCGCCAGCACCAACAAGATGATCAATGCCGAGGTTTTCAAGGCCCTCGGCCCGCGCGGCGTGCTGATCAACGTCGCGCGCGGCTCCGTGGTCGATGAACCGGCGCTGGTTCAGGCGTTGAAATCGGGCACCATCCTCGCCGCCGGCCTCGACGTGTTCGCGGCCGAGCCGAACGTTCCGGACGAGCTCAAGGCGATGCAGAACGTCGTGCTGCTGCCGCATATCGGCTCGGCCTCGGTGGTGACGCGCAACGCGATGGACCAGCTCGTCGTCGACAACCTCAAATCCTGGTTCGCCGGCAAGGCGCCGCTGACGCCGGTGGCCGAAACGCCGTTCAGGGGGCGCTGATGGCCGTTCTTCGGGTCGTTGCATTCGCCGTCGCGGCCTCGTTGGCCGCGATCGGCGCTGCGCATGCGCAGGATGCGACGAGCCTGAAGAAGTCGATGCTAGGACAGTGGGAGCTCTCGACCACCGAGCGCAGCAAGACCTGCGTCGTCACGATGAAGGGTGATGCGGCGGGGCAGGGCTACAAGCTGGAGCTGGAGCCGGCCTGCAAGACCGCGCTGCCGTTCACCAAGGACATCGTGGCCTGGAGCGTCAGGGGGCTCGACATCGTACGCATGCAGGACGCGACCGGTGAAGCGGTGATCGACTTCACCGAGGTCGAAGCCGGCATCTTCGAAGGCCTGCGCCAGGGCGAGGGCGTCTACATCTTGCAAGATCTCGCCGCCGCCCGCTCGATGGCCAAGTCGATGGACCAGATGATCGGCGACTGGGCGATGGTGCGCGGCAACGGCCAGCCGGTGTGCGGGCTGACGCTGACCAACACCGAGGCGAGTCCCGACAATTTCCAGGTCTTCCTCAAGCCGAAATGCGACCCGACCATCGCGCAGTTCAACCCGACGCAATGGCGGCTCGAGCGCGGCCAGATCGTCCTGATGTCGAAATCAGGCGCGGTCTGGCAGTTCGAGGCCGACGACAACGCGCAATGGCGGCGCGTCCCCGACACCGCCGATCCCCTGATCATGCTGCGTCAGTAGGCGCAATCTCATCGCGTCTCAAGTCGTCAGCTTCGGTGGTGGTGCGGTGCCTTGCGCCCATTTCTCCAGCTTGCCGAGCACGCCCCACGCCGCAAGCGCCAGCGAGATCGGCATCGCGAACTGGCCGAGGCCCGGCACCGCCGACACGATGGTGCCGAGCAGTCCGGCAAGGCCTCCCGCATTGGGGCTCGCCGTCACCGACGAGAGCAGCGCGGTGATTAGCGAGCCGCCGATGCCGAGCGCGGTCTTCTTGCCATCGAGCAGCTTGCCGATGGTTTCGCCGAGCGCGCCGTTGACCTGGCCGAGCATGGGCTTGCCGTCCTTGCTCAGCAGCGTGCTGAGCAGGTCAACGACCTGCTTCAACTGATCGACGGGGGCGGCGTTGGTCGCGGTGACCGGTCCTGGCATCGGCGTCGCCTTGTTGACGAGAGAGAAAAGCCGTTCGAACAGGCTGATCGGATCGTTGGAGACGGCGGGCAACGTGTTGCCCGGTATCGTCGCCGGCAGCGTCGTGCCGCCGGCTGACGGTCGCAGCACTTGAGCGAGGTCCTCCAGCCGCGTCAGGACGTCGGACAGATCGGCGGTCTGCCCGGCGGGGCCCGGCTGCTGCGTCGCGCGGGTGATGGCGGCGACCGTGGCCGCATCGAGAAGCCCGGTATCCCTCAGGCCGTTCCGTTGCTGAAACTGCGAGACGGCGGCTCTGGTCTTCGGCCCGCTGATGCCGTCCTCGGCGAGCGGCGGATTGGCGCCGAGCCTGTTGAGCGCCTGCTGCATGAGAACGATGGTCGAGGCCGCTTCGTCCTCGGGCTCGATGTGGCCGGCGAATTGGGCGCCGCCGTCGAGTGTGATCGAGGAATCCAGCGACATCATCGCGTGCAAGATCACCGCCGTGCCGAGCTGAGAATCGACCTGGTTGGAGTCGAACACGTGGTCGCGGACGAATTTTCCGCCGCGTGCCTCGGGCGGGCCGTATAATGTCGAGCCGCCGTAGAGATAGGGCGATTTGACGCCCTTGGCCTGATAGCCGAAGCCGTTGAACGCCTCGAGCCTGAACAGCATCCGCTCGATGCCCCAATCTCGGGCGCCGATGAAGTTCTCGATCCTGAACGCGTCCACGGCGCCGTCCACGAAGGTGGCAAACGGGCCGCGCCCCTTCGGAACGATGGTGGTCACGCGATGCAGCGACTCGCCGTTGCCGAGATAGGTGTCGAAATCGAAATTGGCCTCGCGGTAGTGGCAGAGCGCGGTGAAATGCCAGGGCACGCCCGTCAACCGCTCGATCTGCTGATAGGTCGCCTTGCCATTGAGGGCCTTGCGGGCAACCGCATTCGCCTCAGCAAGGCGCCCGGGCCGGATCTCGAGACCGGCCCAATTCCGCTCATATTCCGCTTTCAAACTCTCGAATGAAATCATTTTTCGCTCCCGCAAATGAATGAACGATCGAATCTCCGCCAGCCAGCTAGACGGGGTGGCTGATCGGGGCGTGACGCCAGCGTGAACTCCCGCAAATCTGGCAGGTCGCCGGTCGGTTGCATGTGAAATGGCTTACAGCCCGGATAGGAAATCGGCGGCAGGAACGGCAATGCGGGGCCCGACCGCCTATGGCGGAACCGGCACCGTCCTCCGTCCGTTAGCGAAGCGAGACGGTCCGGCAAGGAGTCCTGCATGGCCAAGCGCGTCCTCGCCATCGGCATCGAACCCGGCAATGCCGACTACAGCGCATTTCCGCAGCTCACGCCGGAGCTCGTGCGCGACTACATCGAGGCGCAGCTGCTGCGCCTGCGCGATCTCGGCTTCGAGGTCACGAGCTGCCTGATCGATCTCGACGCCACCGCGGAAGCCGGTGTCACGGCGGCACTGCGCGACGAGCGCTTCGACTGCATCGTGATCGGCGCCGGCCTGCGCGAGCCGAAGGAGCGTCTCGTGCTGTTCGAGAAGGTGATCAACCTCGTTCACCGCCTCGCGCCGGATGCCGCGATCTGCTTCAACACCACGCCCGCCGATACCGCCGAAGCCGTGCAGCGCTGGGTCGAGCCGTGAACCGCCTCAACGCTCGCCCTGATGCTCTGATGTCGGTGAGCATCGTCAATGCAACCGCCCGTTGACGACCCCGGGCTTTGTCGCCGATCATGCTCGCGGGACCGTCACCGGTGGGGAATCTTCATGTCCAGATTTATGCTGCTGCTCCTTTGCGCAACCGCGCTCGCGGGCTGCGATGCCGTCAGCACGGTGACGGAAGGTTTCAAGCAGTCGAAGGCCGTGGCCGCCGACCTCGAGCAATCGATCGGCGTCAAGCCGGAGGTCGGTTTCAATTGGCACAATGGGCGGCTGGTGTCGGTCACGGTCCAGTTCCCGCGCCTCTATGACGACAAGCCCTTGAACCAGCTCGCAGGTCTCGTTCGCGACACCATCGCCAAGGATTTCAAGCAGACACCCGAACACATCGTGCTCGCATTTGCCGTCGACAAGTGAGGTCGGCGCTACGTGGCCTGACGCACCCGCACGGCTGGTTCGCCGCACCGCATGCCGTGGGCACGTTTTCGTCTTAGATCAACCGCATCCCGCGCAAACTCGCGTGCCCGCTTCGACCGACGATGATGTGGTCATGCACGGCAATTCCGAGCGGCTTTGCGATGTCGATGATCGCCTTGGTCATCTGGATGTCGGCTTGCGACGGCGTCGGATCGCCCGAGGGGTGGTTGTGCACCAAGATCAGCGCGGTCGCCGATAATTCCAGCGCGCGCTTGATCACCTCGCGCGGATAGACCGGGGTGTGGTCGACGGTGCCGGTCTGCTGTACCTCGTCGGCAATCAGCTGGTTGCGCTTGTCCAGGAACAGCAGGCGGAATTGCTCCTTGTCGGCGAACGCCATGCTGGAGCGGCAATAGTCGATTACCTCGTTCCAGGACGACAGCGCATTGCGGCTGTTGACCTCGCCCCTGGTCACGCGGCTCGCGGCGGCGGCGATCAGCTTGAGCTGGTTGATCGCGGATTCGCCGATGCCGTCGACCTCGCGCAGCCGCGCCACCGGCGCATGCACGACCTCGGCGAACGAGCCGAAGGTCTTGATCAGCGCCTTCGCCAGCGGCTTGGTGTCGCGCCGCGGCAGCGCCGGAAACAGCGCCATCTCCAACAGCTCGTAGTCGCTGAGCGCATCCGCGCCGGCATTGTAGAAGCGCTCGCGCAGCCGTTCGCGATGGCCGTGGTAGTGCGGCGCGTCGTCAGGCTTGCTCTTGTCGTGATCCGGCTTGGCGGGCATCAGGGCCAGCATCGCCGGGGGCTAGCGCTTTTGCAACCGTCAATTGCGGGGCGACGCGCCGACCGGCGTCCTGGTGGTCGGTGCGAGCGCGGGCACCGTGACCGCCACCACCCCGGCGAGAATGAGCGCCATTCCGGCAAGGCTGGACCAGGTCAAATGCTCGCCGAGAATGGCGGTGCCGAGCGCCACGGCGAAGCCTGCGCGCAGATAGCTCCCGCTGGTCGTGCCAAGCGGGCCGAGCGTGCGGATCAGCCGGAAATAGATCACCATCGCCAAGGCTGTGCAGATCATTCCGAGCGCGATCACCGCTGCGATCGCTTGCACGGGCGGCTGTGCCAGCCTCCACGGCTGTTCGAGAGCCGCGGCGGTCGGGAGCATCAGCACCGCGGCGCAGCTCATCGCCCCTGCTGCCGTGACGATCGCGGGCAGGCCCGAAAACCGCTGCCCCCAAATCGGTGCAAGCGCGTAGCAGAAGCTCGCGCCGAGCACCGCCATCTGGGCCAGTGGCGCCGCCGTGCCGATCCCGGAGAGCGTATCGGTGCCCATGGTCAGGGCCACGCCCGCAAAGCCGAGAGCAACGCCGACGACCTTCCGCCCACTGATCGCCTGCCGTCCGCGCCCGGTCATGACAGCGATCGCCAGCACGAACATCGGCGGGGTCGCATTGAGCGCGCCGGCAAGCCCGCTCGCGATATGCATCTCACCCCAGCTGATCAGGGTAAAGGGCAGCGCGCTTTGCAGCAGCCCCTGCACAAAGAAGGCGGCCCAGACCGATTGCTCGCGCGGAAGGGCGTGGCCCTGCGCGCTCGCAATCAGGATCAGAAGCGTCGCGGCGATGCTCACGCGAGCGGCGACCATCGTGAACGGCGGGATTGTTGCGACAGCGAGCTTGATGAGCGTGAACGAGCTGCCCCAGATCAGCGAGAGCAGCAGCAGGAGCCCGATCTCGATGGCGAGACTGGTCTGCCCCGACGTCGTGTGTTGTGCCTGTGTGCTCATGCGATTGGCTCCTGGATCGGCACCATGATCCAGAGCTGCGGTACGGGCTGGCTGAATTCGGACCTCATCGCCCGATGATGTCCGATTTCAGCTACTCGGTGCGCTGCATCGAAACTATGATTTGGCGATGGCGAAGAATTCAGCCGAGCGGCAAATGCTGCCACCGCATCTCGACTGGGAGACCTGCGATCGGGCACGTCTGGCGCGCGCCCGCGCTTTCGACGGCCTGTTCTTTTCCGGGGTTCGCTCGACGCGCATCTATTGCCGGCCGGTCTGTCCGGTTCGCCCGGCGCGCTCGGAGAACGTCACCTTCTATGCGACCGCGGCTGCCGCCGAGCGGGCCGGCTTTCGCCCGTGCTTGCGTTGCCGCCCTGAAACGGCGCCGGGCTCGCCCGCCTGGATGGGAACGGCCACCACCGTCGCGCGCGGCATGCGCCTGATCCATGACGGCTTTCTGGACCGGGCGTCGATGGCCGAGCTTGCGGAAGCCCTTGGCGTCGGGCCGCGTCATCTGCTGCGCCTGTTCATGCGCCATGCCGGCGCGAGCCCGAGCGAGATCGCGGCAACCCGGCGCGTGCAGGAAGCCAAGCGTCTGATCGACAAGACCGATATGACGTTGGCGGAGATCGCGTTTGCGGCCGGCTTCGGCAGCGTGCGCCGCTTCAACGACGCCTTTGCTGCGACCTACAAGAGGGCGCCATCCTCATTCCGCCGCCGGCGATAGAAGACGCGTCGGGCTCACCCGATCTGCTTCTCGCCGTGCCGCTCCGACAGCGTGAAGATCTCGACGCCGGTGGCGGTGACGCCGACCGAGTGCTCGAACTGCGCCGACAGCGAGCGGTCGCGCGTGACGGCGGTCCAGCCGTCGGAGAGGATCTTCACATGCGGCTTGCCGAGATTGATCATCGGCTCGATGGTGAAGAACATGCCGGGCTTGAGCTGCACGCCTTCGCCCGGGCGGCCGATATGAATGATGTTCGGCTCGTCGTGGAACATGCGGCCCAAGCCATGGCCGCAGAAATCGCGCACCACGCTCATGCCCTGCGGCTCGACGAAACTCTGGATGGCGTGACCGATGTCGCCGGTGGTGGCGCCGGGCTTCACCGCGGCGATGCCGCGCATCATCGCTTCATACGTCACCTCGATCAGCCGCTCCGCCTTGCGGGCAATCGGGCCGATCGCATACATCCGGCTGGAATCGCCGTACCAGCCGTCGACGATGAAGGTGACGTCGATATTGACGATGTCGCCCTCCTTCAGCGGACGGTCGCCGGGCATGCCGTGGCAGACCACGTGGTTGAGCGAGGTGCAGGTCGAATAGCGATAGCCGCGATACATCAGCGTCGCCGGATAGGCGCCATGGCTGAAGGCGAAGTCGCGGACGAACTGGTCGATGCGCTCGGTCGGCACGCCGGGCCCGACGATGTCGGTGAGCTCGTCCAGGCACTTCGCCACCAGCGCGCCCGCCTTGCGCATGCCGGCAAAGGCGGCCGGGCCATGCAGCTTGATCTGTCCGGTCTTGCGCAGCGAGGTATCGGTGGCTTCGACGTAGCTCATGCTTGTGCAGTCTTTTCGGGGCTGATCGCGGTTATCGGCGGAAAGGCTTGATTTCAGGCCCTAATTTAACGATTGCCGGCCTTCATGCAAGCCAAGGCAGAGCGTTTTCGAGCGAAGTGGCTACCGGTTCGCGTGAAGAAAACGCGTCAAAACAAGAATCTTACCGCCTTGTGCCCGAAAGCGGCCTAATTCGGGACTTCTACGGTGGTTTCCACCGGCAGCGCGCCGCCGCGGATGCGAATTTCGCGGACGGGGTAGGGAACCCGGATGCCTTCCCGCTTGAAGGCGTCCCACAGCGCCAGCATCACGTCGCTCTTGACCTTGTCCATGCCGTCGGGATCGGCGATCCAGAAGGTCAGCGAGAACTTCATTCCGGCTTCGGCGAACTCGGTCAGGATGCAGGTCGGCGGCTTGCCTTTTTGCGCGCGCGGATGGGCTTCCGCGGTCTCGGCCGCGAGCTTGCAGACCAGTCTCGGATCGGCGTCGTAATTGGTGCCAAAGGCGATCTTCACCAGCGTGTTCTTGTCGGTATAGGTCCAGTTGACGACCTTCTGCGTCACCAGATCCTCGTTCGGCACCAGGAACTCGCGGCCGTCGCCGGCGGCGACGGAAATATAGCGCGTCTTCATCGCGCTGATGCGCCCCGTGTTGTCGCCGATGGTGACGAGGTCGCCGGGCTTCACGGACTTGTCCGCGAGCAGGATGATGCCCGAGATGAAGTTGGCGACGATTTTCTGCAGGCCGATACCGATGCCGACGCCGACCGCGCCGGAGAACACCGCGAGCGCCGACAGGTCGATGCCGACCGCGCCGAGCGCGATGACGATGGCGACGGCCAGAAGCCCGATGCGGATGATCTTGACCAGCAGCACCTGCACCGACGGCGTCAGATCGGTGGTCGCGTTGATCCGGCTCTCGGCGAAATTGCTGGCGATGTTGGTGGCCCAGAGCGCGATGAGGAGGAGCGCACCGGCCTTGATTGCCAGCAGCGGGGTCAGCCTGAGGCCGCCGAGCACGATCGCGAAGGAATCGAGCAGGTCGACGGTCGCATCGAGCTGTCCGAGGATGGACAGCGCGGCAACGAACCACGCCGTGATCGACACCAGGCGAACGATGAAGGCATTGCGCAGCACCGAGGTCACGAGCCGGATCGCGAGCCAGGCCAGCCCGAGCTTGGCGGCGACCATCAACAGATAGGAGCGACTCGGCCAGGTCGCGTGGTACATCACGAGGCGCGAGATGATCACGAGCAAGGTGAACACCGCCGTCGAGGCGCTGGCGACCATCACCCGGGCGAAGTGCCGGAGCGGCAGCGGCCACCGCATCGTCAGCGCGGTCATGTCGACCCGGTTGCGTATGCCGGCCTCCGCCGCATAGGCGATGCCGGCCGCGGCCAGAATGAGCCCGAATTGCAGGTAGAACCAGGGCGAGGAGATTTCCGCCCCGACGCTGCGCGCGGTGGTCTGCACGAACTCCATGAAGTCCTTGAGGTCCATGTCCATCGGTCTCGTCGGCAAGCGGGGAGGAATTGATTCGAGGAAGCCGCAGAATCCCACAAAGGGCGCGGCCGGGCCATCGATACACCGGCATGTGATGGACGTTAAGGCCGTATAATACGGGCAGATTGCCGCGAGGCGCGAAAATGGGTTGGCGCGCGGAGGCGACGACGATAGAGATGCATGGATACATGTTTGGGTAAATCCGTTGGTCGCGGCGTGCTTCGCTTCTCCCCGCGTGCGGGAAGAGGCCGAAATTCGAGCGCAGCTTGAATTTCGGGTGAGGGGGACTCTCCGCGAGTCTCGCTGTCACCGTCCTCGCGGAGACTCCCCCTCACCCCACCTCTCCCCGCAAGCGGGGCGAGGGAGCGCCCGGCCGGTGGCCCCCTGACTGAACTCGCTCATTACTTGGAGTAACCCGCAGCACCGCATGGCCTCTCTCGACTCCGTCAGCCTCGCCATATTGCTCGGCGCCGTCCTCGTCATGGCCGGCATCCTGTCGAGCCTGCTTGCGCTCCGCTTCGGCGCGCCCTTGCTGCTCGTCTTCCTTGCGGTCGGCATGCTCGCCGGCGATTCCGGTCCCGGCCAGCTCCAGTTCGACGACGTCCGCACCACCTATCTGGTCGGCTCGGTGGCGCTGGCCTTGATCCTGTTCGACGGCGGCCTCAGGACACGCTTTGCCAGCATCCGCACCGTGCTTGCGCCGTCCGTGGTGCTCGCGACCGCCGGCGTGCTGCTGACCGCGCTGATCACGGCGCCGTTCGCCAAATTCGCGCTCGATCTCAACTGGACGGAGTCGCTGCTGGTCGGCGCCGTGGTGGCCTCGACCGATGCGGCCGCGGTTTTCCTGCTGGTGCACACCCAGGGCCTGCGCCTGCGTCCGCGCGTCGGCGCGACGCTGGAGGCGGAATCCGGCACCAACGATCCCTTCGCGATCTTCCTCACCTTGATGCTGGTCGAGTACATCTCCGTCGGCTCGAGCTCGCCCGGCCATGTGCTGATGGAGTTCGTCCTGGAGGCGGCGCTGGGCGCTGTCGTCGGCGTCATCGGTGGTCGCCTCGTCGTCATCGCGCTCAACAAGGTGGCGCTGCCGCAGGGCTTGCATGCGCCGTTCGTGACCACGGCCGCGCTGGTGATCTTCGGCGGCTCGCAGATGATGCACGCCTCCGGCTTCCTCGCGGTCTATCTCGCCGGCATCATCATCGGCAACCGCCCGACGCGCGCGCATAACCAGGTCGTGGCCTTCCTCGATGCCGCGACCTGGCTGGCGCAGATCGTGATGTTCGTGCTGCTCGGCCTTTTGGTCTCGCCGAGCCGGCTGGGCGCCAGCGTGCTGCCGGCGGTCGCCGTCGCGTTCGTGCTGATGCTGGTCGCGCGTCCCATTGCGGTCTTCGTGTGCCTTACGCCGTTCCGCTTCAACTGGCGCGAAAAGATCTTCATCGCCTGGACCGGCCTGCGCGGTGCGGTCGCAATCTTCCTGGCTTCGATCCCGATGCTGGTCGGCCTGTCCAAGGCCTATCTCTATTTCGACGTCGCCTTCGTCGTCGTCATCATCTCGCTGCTGCTGCAGGGTTGGACCCTGGCGCCTGCCGCGCGCAAGCTTCACGTGGCGCTGCCGCGCGCCGAGCGCGGCCCGCGGCGCGTCGAGCTGGATCTGCCCGGCCAGCTCGAGCAGCAGCTGGTCGGCTATCCGGTGCGGCCCAAGAGCCTGTATTTCCGCCGCGGCCTGATCCCGTCCTGGTCCAAGCCGACGCTGGTGATCCGCAACGAGAACATCCTGACGCCGAGCGAAGCCGATCCGGTCGCGCCCGGCGACTACATTTATCTGCTGGCACCGCCGGAAAAGGCCGAATCGCTCGACCGTTTCTTCGTCGACATGCAGCCGAGCTCGGCGCCGGATCCGCATCTGCTCGGCGACTTCATGGTCTCCGGCGAACACACGCTCGCCGAGCTCGCCGAGATCTACGGCGTCAAGATCGGCGAGGACGAGGGCAAGCTGACCCTCGCCGATTATTTCGACGTCCATCTTGACCGCGCGCCGAAGGAGGGGGCCGAGCTCGCACTGGACGAGATCGTGCTGGTCGCACGCAGCATCTCCGGCGGCCGCGTCAACGTCGTCGGCCTGCGCCTGCCGGAAGAAGACGAGACGCCCGCGCCGCTGACCCGCGCGCAGGCGCTGCGGAAGAAGCTCGCGGATGTGTGGACGTCGGTGGCGGGGGTTTAGTGCTCAGCATCGCCTTGCAGCCCGCGCCATAACCTCTCTGTCATCGCCCGGCTTGACCGGGCGATCCAGTACTCCGTGACATTTATGGTGGAATCGATGGGCCGCGGCGTACTGGATGCCCCGGTCAAGCCGGGGCATGACAGGGGTGGTGAGGGGAGCGAGCCTGGCCGCGCTGCACGTTTCCGCTACGTCAGCACCTTCACCCCACCAAAGCTCGTCACGCGGCCCTGTTTCAGCATCACGATTTGCGTGGCGAGCTGGCGCAGCTCGGCGGCGTCGTGGCTGACATAGACCATCGGCACGTTGGCCTCGTCGCGCAGTCGCACCAGATAGGGCAGGATCTCGAGCTTGCGGCCCTCGTCGAGCGCGCCGAGCGGCTCGTCGAGCAGCAGAAGGCGCGGCCGGGAGAGCAGCGCGCGTCCGAGCGCGACGCGCTGACGCTCGCCGCCGGAGAGCTTTCCGGGACGACGATCGAGCAGCATGCCGATATCGAGCAGGTCGATGACGCGCTTGTGCTGCGCCGGATCGGGCGCAAGTCGGTTCATCTGCCGTCCATAGTCGAGATTCTGCGCAACGTTGAGATGCGGGAACAGCCGCGCGTCCTGAAACACGTAACCGATGCGGCGACGATAAGTGGGCACGTGAATGCCGGCCGCGGTGTCGTCGACGGTCTCGCCGTCGATCACGATGGTGCCGCGGTCGGGCCGCAGCAAACCGGCGATCATGTTGACGAGCGACGTCTTGCCCGCGCCCGACGCACCGAACAGGCCGATGACGCGGCCTTCGCTGGTGAAGGACGCGTGAAGCGAGAATTCGCCGAGCTTCTTTTCGATGTCGACGCGCAGCATGGTCAATTCCCGTGCAGTCGCGCGGTGGCGCGGCGGGCGAACCATTCGGCCGCGATCAGCGCGCCCAGCGCCAGCACGATCGAGACGATCACGAGCCGGCCGGCCGCGGCATCGCCATCCGGGGTCTGGATCAGCGAGTAGATCGCGGACGAAATCGTCTGGGTCTCGCCGGGAATGTTGGAGACGAAGGTGATGGTCGCACCGAACTCGCCGATCGCCTTGGCAAAGCCGAGCACCATGCCGGCGAGCACGCCGGGCAGCGCCAGCGGCAACGTCACCGTGAAGAACACTTTCCAGGGGGCGGCTCCGAGCGTCTCGGCCGCCTGCTCCAGCCGCCGATCGATCGCCTCGATCGACAGCCGCATCGGGCGCACCAAGAGCGGAAACGCCATCACCCCGCAGGCGAGCGCCGCGCCGGTCCAGCGGAACGAGAACACGATGCCGAGATGATCGGCGAGAAAGCCGCCGACGAGGCCGCGCCGGCCAAAGCTGAGGAGCAGCAGATAGCCGGTGACGACAGGCGGCAGCACCAGCGGCAGATGCACGAGGGCGTCGAGCACCGCCTTGCCCCAGAAATCGCGCCGCGCCAGCAGCCACGCCAGCGCAATGCCGAACGGCGTTGCGACCAGTGTGGCGACGACGGCGACCCTGAGCGAGAGCAGGATCGCGGTCCATTCGGCGGGAGAGATCTCGAACATCAAGTGCTGAATATCAGATTGTCGGGCTGACCAGAAACTTGAAGCCGTATTTCTCAAAGATGGTCTTGGCGGCCGAGGAGCGCAGGAAGGCGAGATAGTCGCTGGTCCCGGCCTTCGCGGTCGTGGTCGCGGCAGCCGGATAGATGATCGCGGGGTGCGAGTCCGCCGGGAAGGTGCCGACGA
The DNA here is from genome assembly GCF_004114535.1 of Bradyrhizobium nanningense. Lineage (GTDB taxonomy): Bacteria > Pseudomonadota > Alphaproteobacteria > Rhizobiales > Xanthobacteraceae > Bradyrhizobium > Bradyrhizobium nanningense. Next base: position 219,920 of record NZ_LBJC01000082.1, on the reverse strand, counting down.
TCTTGACACCGGGCTCGACCTTGGCGTCGGTGGAATAGACGATGCCGAGATTGGCCTCGCCGCGCGCCACCAGTGTCAGCGCCGCGCGAACGCTCTCGGCCATGGCGAATTTCGCCTCGGCAGCCTGCCAGGCTCCGAGCTTCTCGAGCGCCGCCTTGGCATATTTTCCGACCGGCACGGACTTGACGTCGCCGGTCGCGATCCTGCCGTCGCCGGCGAGCTTTCCGAGGTCGAAGCCCTGGGTAATCGCGACGTTGTTGATCTCAGAATCCTTCGGCGCGATCAGAACGATGCTGTTGCCGAGCAGAATGACCCTGGAAGCCTCGTTGATGGTCTTCCTGACGATCGCGTAGTCCATCCAGTCGGTGTCGGCCGAGACGAACACATCGGCCGGCGCGCCCTGCTCGATCTGCCGGGCGAGCACCGAGCTCGCGGCATAGCTGACCGAGAACTTGACGCCGGTCTTGGCGGTGTAGGCTGCGTCGACCTCGTCGAGCGCGTTCTTCATCGACGCCGCGGCGAACACGGTGATGGTCTTGTCCTCGGCGGCGGCCGGCGAAAGGCTCGCGCCCGCGAGGATCACGAAGGCGGTGAAAAGTCCTGCAATGCGTAACATAGGGAGCGCTCCGTGCGAATCCGCGCACGCAGGATGCACGCGCAGGACTGGCGTTGGTGGGGTAGGTTGCGACGGGTGGAAGCGCTGCTCCACGGGACCCGACGGCTTACGGCCGGCAGGGATATCGCCATGGCGAAGATAGCAGGGGCTGCGGCCTCAGGTCAAAGGGTGGCCGTTTATCTGGCGAACAGCGTTATTGAACTGGGAGGATCGCGATTGCGATTGAATTCTCCTTGGCACCGCTGACCTGCAGGACGAAAGGCTGCGACGACAGCTCGTATTTCACGGTCTTGCGGATGCCGCTGCAATCGGTCGCACCGCTGAAGGCCACCGGCTTGAGGACATGCCCATCCTGGACCACGTCGATCCAGGCGCCGATGGACAGGCTGATCGTGTACAGCCCTGCCTTGGCGGATTTGACGCTGGTGAAGCCGGCAAAGGTGCCGCCCTTTGGCGCGCGCTCCGGCGGCGCGGGCAGTCTTGCCTCGCCTGGGGTAACCAGCCCCAGCGTGATGGCCGAGGACGGCAAGACCGCCTGCTCGCTGCCCGATGCGAGCTGCGCACGGTCCGGCGCGGAGAGCGCCGCGCGCTCCCGCTCGATCGGCCATTTGAACTTGTCGCAACCGCTAGGTTCGCCGGCGGCGAGAGCGGAGGTCGCGCTGAACGAGAGCATAGCGAGGAAGGCGAGGACGCGCATCTGGGATTCCATCGTTGGCCACGCGAGCGATGCGAGGCATGCGGTCAGGCTTGTTGGTCAGGGATACGCATCCCGAGGATGCCGCGGGCTTACGGCACGGCGGCAGTACGATCTTAGCGCATTTGGGTGTTGTGCACCAACCAACGAGTTCGTCATCCCGACAAGCGCGCCTCAAGCACCGCTGTCGTCCCGGATCTGCGCTCACGCTTGTCCGGGACGACAGCGGTGAGTGTGGCGCCAGGTTACGCTACGGCTTCGCATCCGCCGCGTGCAGCACCGCCTTGCAAGCCGCCGGCATCTGCGCCAGCGTCATCGGCGGTTTCGGCTTCGGCGGCTCCGGCGGCGGCTTGGGGTGCAGCACCGCATCGGAGAACCAATAGGCGAGATCGGCGGGCTTGCAGCCTTCGTCCTCGGCCTGCGACGGCTGGCCCTCGCACTCGCCGGCACCCGCCGGGCAGCGCATACGGATGTGGAAGTGGTAGTCGTGGCCCCACCACGGCCTGATCTTCGACAGCCAGGAGCGATCGCCCTTGGCCTCGCGGCACAGCGCCTTCTTGATCGCGGCGTTGACGAAGATGCGCTGCACCGCCGGCTCCCGCGCCGCATCGCGCAGCACCAGCACATGACCAGGCGTGAACACACGGGGGTCGATGTCGAGCCGGTCCTGGCGCACCATCATCACCGCCGACATGTCTTCGCGCTCCTCGCGCGAGAGGCGGCGGTCCGGCATCGGCGTCAGCCAGATGTCGGCATCGAGACCGATCTGGTGGCTGGCATGGCCCGATAGCGCCGGGCCGCCGCGCGGCTGGGCGATGTCGCCGACCAGGATGCCCGGCCATCCCGCGTCCTTGTGCGCTTTGGCCGCGAGCCGCTTGATCAGCGCGATCATGTCGGGGTGGCCATAGCTGCGATTGCGCGACAGCCGCATCACCTGCCAATGATCGCCGTTGAGCGGCATCTGCTCCGCGCCGCCGATGCAGCCCTTGGTGTAGGAGCCGACGACATGAGCCGGCCCCTTCGACGGCAGCAGCTTGCGCGCGAACAGCTCTTTGGCGGCCACACCAGGGTCGTTCGGATTGGCGAGCGGCGGCAGCGGCTTCGGATTCACGCTGCCCTTGTCCTGGGCCAGCGCGCCGCCGGCGGACAGGAGCGTCATGACAGGCAGGAGGAGGATGATGCAGCGGCGACTCATGCAGACGTCCTTATAGCCCAATGCTGCATCAGGGTTAAGAATGGGGCTTGGGCCCGGCCACCGGCTCACCGCTGCTCGCCAAATCGTGTCTCAAACGACGTTTCTTAAGGGGGCAATAACCGTATCCTGCATTGACCAAAATTCGTGCGCGGAGTGAGGAAAATCCGCGGGTCGCATGCAATCGCGCGCGATTTCGGAACTGATTCAAGCGTGCGCGCAATTTTGCGGCAAGTCGATCATCGATTGCGGCGCGGGACCCAGTTGGACGGCGCCTGCCGCCGCAGCCGCGCCGCGCAAACAGGCAGCAAGGCCCGCCTCGCGCGGACCGCGGCCGGGCAAGATTACTTTTCTTTCAGACACTTGCCTCAAGACTTGCGCCGCGGGGCGCGATTGGGACGAGTGAAGTTGGGTTTGAAGTCTCGAAAAGCAACAAAGCGAAACAGAGCGCGGCTTGCGCGGGCCGGCCAATCGCCGCGCAAGCCGCGCTTCGCGCGCACGCCGCGAGCGCTTTCCGAACGCGACGAGGTCTTGCGCAGTCGCGCCGAGGCGGAAGCTGCGATCGCGGACGCGCGCAAATCCCATGAGCGCCTGCGCCAGGCCGTCGACATCCTGCCGCAGGGCATCGTGTTTCTCGATGCCGAAGGCCGCTACGTCCTCTGGAACAAGAAATACGCCGAGATCTACAGCAAGACCGCCGATCTGTTCGAAGAAGGCGCACGTCTCGAAGACACGCTGCGCATCGGTGTCGCCCGCGGCGACTATCCCGAGGCTGCCGGGCACGAGGACGAGTGGATCGCCGAGCGGCTGCAAAAACTCTATCAGCCCGGCGCGCGCCACGAGCAGAAGCTGTCGGACGGCCGCGTCATTCTGATCGACGAGCGCTTGACCGATGACGGCGGCGTGGTCGGCCTGCGCGTCGACATCACCGAGCTGAAGCAGCGCGAGGCCTCGTTCCGCCTGCTGTTCGACGGCAATCCCGTCCCCATGATCGTCTGCGCGCTGGACGACGAGTGCATCCTCGGCGTCAACGATGCCGCGGTCGCCCATTACGGTTACAGCCGCGCCGAGTTCGAGCGACTGAAGATCCGCTCCCTGCAGGCCTTCGACAGCGAGCCGCCCTGGACCGCCGACCGTTCGAGCGAGGAAAAGGCCGGCCGCACCTGGAAGCACGTCAAGGCCGACGGCGCGCTGATCGACCTTGCGATCTATTTCCGCGAACTGACCTATGCCGAGCGGCCCGCGGTGCTGCTTGCGCTGATGGACATCACCGAACGCAAGCGCGCCGAGGCGCGGCTCGCCTTCATGGCCCAGCACGACGCCCTGACCGGCCTGCCCAACCGCACCCTGTTGCGCCAGCAGATGGACGAGATGCTGCTGCACACGCGGCGCAGCGCCGAGAAGGTCACGCTCTTGATGCTGGGGCTGGACAATTTCAAGGCGGTCAACGACACGCTCGGCCACGCGGTCGGCGACAAGCTTCTGCGCGGCGTCGCCAAGCGGCTGCGCTCGACACTTCGCGAGGAAGACGAGCTGGCTCGGCTCAATTCCGACGAATTCGCGATCGTGCAGAGCGGGTTGACGCGGCCCGAGGACGCGGTGGGCCTAGCCAAACGCCTGCTCGAGGCCATCGCCGATCCCTATCTGCTCGACGGTCATTCCGTGGTGATCGGCGCCTCGATCGGCATCGCGATGGCGCCGGGCGATGGCGATGAGTCCGAAAAGCTGCTCAAGAGCGCCGACATGGCGCTGTCGCGCGCCAAGCAGGATGCGCGCGGCAGCTTCGCCTTCTTCGAGGCGGCGCTGGATGCGAAAGCGCAGAGCCGCCGCAAGATCGAGGTCGAGCTGCGCGACGCGATCCAGAACGACGTGCTGCGTCCGTATTATCAGCCGCTGATCGACCTCCAGAGCGGCCGCATCACCGGCTTCGAGGCGCTGGTGCGCTGGCCCCATGCCGAGCGCGGCATGGTCTCGCCGGCCGAGTTCATTCCGGTTGCCGAGGACACCGGCCTGATCAATCCGCTCGGCGGGCTGATGCTGCGCCGGGCGTGCCTGGATGCTGCGACCTGGCCGGACGACGTCCGCGTCGCCGTCAATCTGTCGCCGCTCCAGTTCCGCAGCGGCAATCTGCTCTCGATGGTGACGGACGCGCTGAAGCATTCCGGCTTGCCGCCGCGGCGGCTCGAACTCGAGATCACCGAGACGCTGCTCTTGGAAAAGAGCGCGCAGGTGCTGGCGACGTTGCATGCCCTGCGCGCGCTCGGCGTGCGCATCTCGATGGACGATTTCGGCACCGGCTATTCCAGCCTCAGCTATTTGCGCAGCTTCCCCTTCGACAAGATCAAGATCGATCAGTCCTTCGTCCGCGATCTCGGTGCCAACCGCGAAGCGCAGGCGATCATCCGCTCCATCGTCAGCCTCGGCAAGGGCCTCGGCGTCACCATCACGGCCGAAGGCGTCGAGACCGAAGCCGAGCTGAGCTGCCTGCGCGCCGAGGGCTGCGACGAAGGCCAGGGCTTTCTGTTCAGCAAGGCCCGGCCCAATATCGAGATCGTCAGCCTGCTCGCCGCACAGCGCGGCATCGACGGCAATGACGCCGCGCTGGTGGCGTGAGTGGATGCTGACTTAAGGGATGCACCGCTCTCTCGGCGAACCTCTCCCGCAAGCAGCCAGGGCCCTCGCATATGGAAACGCTCTCGACTGTGGCCGTCCTTCGAGACGCCCGCCGTTGGCGGGCCCTCAGGATGAGGGCCGAGTGCGCGGCACTAGTCTCAACGAGCACCAATGCTCCTTAGCCTCATCCTGAGGAGACCGCTGAAAGCGGTCGTCTCGAAGGACGAGGCGCGCGCTGAGCGGCTGCCATCAGCCCCCCGCCAAGATCGCCTTCCCGACATCCTCATAGTGCGTGTCCCGCGCCTGGATCTGCTGCGCGATCGCATGCATGTCGCGAAAGCGGCGCTCGAACGGCTGGCTGCGGAACACTGCCGTCGCGCCGGCCATGTGATAGGCGGCGTCGACCACCTTGGCCGACTGATGGATGGTCCAGGTCGCCGCCAAGCGCACCGCGCTGCGATGTGCCGCGCTGAATTCGCCGGTGGCGCAGAGGTCGCGCCACATCGTATGTGCGGTGGCGTAGAGATAGGCGCCGGCAGCGCGCAGATCGCCTTCGGTGCGGCCGATCAGACCCTGTACGGCCTGATTGTCGCGCATGGCGGTGCCTGCCAGCGAGGGGTGCTTTGCGCGCGCCAAGGCGATGGCGGCATCCAGCGTGGCGCGTGCGACGCCGAGCGAGACCGCGGCAAAGCCCAGGCTGAAGGTCGCGCCGGTGCCGATCCTGTAGAGCGGACCCGGCTCGCGCAGCGCGGCCGGCACGTCGCGAAAGGCCGTGAAGCGCTCGGGGATGAAGAGGTCCGCCACCTCGTAGGAATCCGTGCCGGTGCCCGCGAGGCCAATCGCCTGCCACACGTCGTGCAACGTCGCGCTCGCGACGGGAAAGAGGATGGTGCGCACCTCCGGCGAGCCATCGGCGTTCTTCCGCGGCGTGCCGTCAGCCTCGACGATCCGCACATGCGCTCCGAGCCAGCTCGCCTGCCGCGAGCCTGAGGCAAAATCCCACCGCGCCGTGACGCGATAGCCGCCCTCGACGCTGCGCGCCTCATGCGCGATCGCGCCCCAGGCGAGGATGCCGGGGGCTACGTTGAAGATCTCCTGCGCGGTGTCGGGATCGAGCCAGGCCGCGATCATCGCGCAGACGCTGCACTGGCCGAGACACCAGGCCGTGGATGCATCCGCCTTCGCGATCTCCTCCAGCATCTGCATGAAGGTCTCGATCGGGGCTTCCGCGCCGCCGAGACTCTGCGGCAGCAGCGCGCGATAGAGCCCGTTCTCGATCAGAACTGCGACGACGGACGGCGTCAGCCGCCGCGACCGCTCGATCTCGTCCGCCTCGCGCGCGATCAGCGGCGCGACGGCGCGGGCGCGTTCGACTAGACCAACTCCGGGAAGCTCCTGCATCCGCGTTGTCTCGCTCCTTCTGCCGTGAGCGGTAGAGGCGCGATGGTGGTCCATTTGGCGGACGGGATCAAGCAATGCGTGGTCATTCCGAGTCGCGCCTTGTGAGCGCCCCGGAATGACGGCGGCGAACCGACCTTGCGGGGGTCGCAGACCGGCTAGGTCCGGCTTACTTCTTGTCGCCCATGTGGTGCGGCGTCGAGGTGCCTGGCCCTCCCGTGTAGTGGTGACCGCCCGAACCAGAGGTCGAAGAACTGCCGATCGTTTCCTTCTTGCCCATATGGTGCGGGACCTCGGTCTTCGGGCCGCCGCTGTAGTGATGGCCGTTCTTTTCCTTGTCGGTGGTTTGAGCCATCGCGGGAACGGCAAGCAGGGATACGACGCCGACGGCGACGAGGAGCTTCTTGGTGATCATGTTCGGTTCTCCGGGTTGCGGATGTTTCAAAATAACGTCCGGCGGCAGGGGTCATGTTGATAAAGCTCAAGGACGACGCCGGCTCCGAGCCCTTGGCCTCGTCGGCCCTCTCTCCGACGAGCAGAAAAAGACCGCCGACGAAGTGCTCGCGCCGCACATGGGCATGATGCCGATGATGCAGGGGCGGATGGGCGCCATGCCGATGCAAGGCAAGTGAGGAGGCTTGGCGCGACCTTGACGTGAATCAACTCTGATGACGACCGCGCCGCTAGGCTCCCAATGGCCGCAGGAGGGTGCCATGACCGTGCAAGACCATCCCGGGTATCGCGAGGGCTCACAGGGCGGCATGTCCGTCAAGACCAAGGCTGGCCTCGTTCTCTTGGGATTCCTGGCTATCGCCGGCGCGCTCCTGTTCACCGAACATCGGGCTCACGTTCTCGGGCTCCTGATCTGGCTGCCGCTGCTCGCCTGTCCGCTCATGCACGTCTTCATGCACGGAGGGCACGGTCACCATCACGGCGGCGGCCGGCCGAACGACCAAAGGAGCGTGTGATGCACGACGCTGCGCCCGCCTACGGTCTCTGGAGCCTCGTCATCGTCAATTCGGCGGTGTTCATCCTGTTCGCCTATACTTTCTTCAAGCCGCAGACCTCGCGCGACTGGCGCTCGTTCGGCGCGTTCAGCGCGTTCCTGGTGGTGCTGTTCGTCGAGATGTACGGCTTTCCGCTGACCATCTACTTCCTGTCCGGCTGGCTGCAGTCGCGCTACCCGAACATCGATTGGTTCTCGCACGACGCCGGCCACCTGCTCGAGATGATGTTCGGTTGGAAGACCAATCCGCACGCGGGTCCGTTCCACATTCTGAGCTTCATCTTCATCGGGGCCGGGTTCATCCTGATCTCCGCGGCCTGGAGGGTGCTGTACGACGCGCAGCAGACCCGCAGCCTCGCGACCACCGGGCCTTACAGCTACGTCCGGCATCCGCAATATGTCGGCTTCGTCCTGGTGATGCTCGGCTTCCTGTTGCAATGGCCCACCATCCTCACGCTGGCGATGTTTCCGGTCTTGACCGTCATGTACGTGAAACTCGCCAGGGACGAGGAGCGGGATGCCAGGGTGGAATTCGGCGAAGCCTATGCGAAGTACGCTGCTGATGTCCCCGGTTTCATACCGCGTCTGAGCCGAATCCTCCGGCAGGGCTCGGCCGGCACCTATCGTCACGGCTGATCCTGGGCGATCAGCTCACCGGAGCCAGTGAAGCACTTTGCCAATGCAGGGAGGCGCACCCATCAGGAGAGGAAGCGCGCAAGAGTGAAACCGATTGCGATCATACCGCCCGCTTTGATGAAGCGCGATCTCCGGATCGACCTGTTCCGGGGCCTTTCCCTATGGTGGATCTTCATCAATCACATCCCGGAAAGCTATCTGAACAGGTTCACGCCCAAGAATTTCGGCTTCAGCGACGCGGCAGAGATTCTCGTGTTCTTGTCGGGCCTGGCGTCCGGTATCGTCTACGGCGACCTGTTTCGCCGCTCCGGCTTTGGGGTTGCGAGCTTACGCATGCTGAGGCGATCGTGCGAGATCTATGTCGCGCAAATCCTGACCGTCGTCGTGTTGCTGGCGGAAGTGTCCTACATCGCGACATGGCAGCCCGACATGTTCGATCACGCCAACCTGGCCATCCTGCTGCAACACCCCGGAGAAACACTGCTTCAGGTCGCCATGTTGCGCTATTCTCCGGTCAACCTGGACCCTCTGTTGTTGATGGTCATCCTGCACTTCGCGCTCATCCTGATCCTGCCGCTCGCGATAGGCGCCTGGCCGCTGGCGCTGACCGGATCCGTTGCGCTCTATGTTCTCGCCCATCTGTTTGACTGGTACATCCCGGCCTATCCGAGGGGGCAACTCTATTTCAATCCGCTGAACTGGCAGTTGCTGTTCGTCATCGGCATCTGGTGGGGCGCGGACCGCGGCGATTGGCAACTTGCCGTTATCAACTCCCGCGCTCTTGCCGTTCTGGCGGCGAGCTTCGTCCTGTTCTCGTTCGTGATCACCTTGGGCTGGCAGATCCACGCCATTGAAGATTACGTGCCGGGATGGCTGTCGCGGCTGATCTACCCGGTCGATAAGACCAATCTCGACATCTTGCGGCTGTTGCACTTTGCTGCGCTCGCACTGCTCTGTTGGCGCCTTCTGCCAAGCAATGCCGCCATCTTGAAGACCAGAGCACTGCTTCCGCTGATCAGATGCGGCGAATACTCGCTTGCGATCTATTGCATCGGTGTCTTGCTGTCCTCCGCGGCTCATGCGGTGCTCAGCCTGGGCTGGAACGGACTGGCATCGCAGACGGTGATCACTCTCGCGGGCCTCGGCCTGATGAGCGCGATGGCGATGTTGCTCGCCGTAATCGATCGCGGCGTGCATCCTAACCTTCGGCCATTGTAATTCTGACCACGAATGCGCAGGCAAATTCGATGAGCCAGCCTGTCTTCACTGCCAAAGCCCTGACCAAGACCTACGGCTCCGGCGAGGTGATGGTGCATGCCCTCAACAAGGTCGATCTCGAGATCGCCGAGAAGGAAGTGGTCGTGCTGCTCGGCCCCTCCGGCAGCGGCAAAACGACGTTGCTCAACATCATGGGCGGTCTCGACCGGCCGACCAGCGGCAGGCTGTCATTCCGCGACCTCGACCTGACGGATCTGGAAGATCGTGAACTGACGAAATATCGCCGCGACCATATCGGCTTCGTTTTCCAGTTCTATAATCTGGTGCCGAGCCTCACCGCGTATGAGAACGTCGCGCTGGTGACCGAAGTCGCTCATGACCCGATGCGGCCCGACGAGGCCCTCGCCCTGGTCGGGCTGGAAGAGCGGATGCACCACTTTCCCGCGCAGCTCTCAGGTGGCGAGCAGCAGCGCGTCGCCATCGCCCGCGCCATCGCGAAGCGGCCGGCGGTGCTGCTGTGCGATGAGCCGACCGGAGCACTGGACTCCAAGACCGGCATTCGCGTCATCGAAGCGCTGCTCGGGGTGAACCGGCAACTCGGCACCACCACGATCATCATTACCCACAACGCCAGCATTCAGGAGGTCGCCGACCGGGTGCTGTTCTTCGCCGACGGTCGGATCTCCCGGATTCAGACCAACGAGACACGGCGGCAAGCCGCCGAGCTCACCTGGTGACGGCCATGACGGTGCTCGACATCAAGCTGTTTCGCGATGTCAGAAGGCTCTGGGCGCAGGTGTTCGCCGTCGCGCTCGTGATCGGAGGGGCCGTTGCGACGCTGGTGCTCGCGGTCGGCTCGCATCGATCGCTCGAGGAGACGCGGATCGCATATTACGAACGCTACGGGTTCGGCGACGTGTTCGCGCAGGCGAAGCGCGCACCCAAGGCGCTCGCCGACCGGATCCGCGAGATCCCCGGCGTCGCCGCCGTCGATGCTCGTATCGCCAAGCCGGCGCTGCTGGACATTCCCGGCTTCTCGGAGCCCGCAAGCGCCCAGTTCGTCTCGCTCCCCGATAGCGGCGAGCCGCATCTCAATCGCCTCTACATGCGGTCCGGACGGCTTCCGGAGCCCGGCCGCTCCGAAGAAATCGTCGTCAACGAGCCGTTCGCGCGGGCTCACGGCTTCTCGGAAGGGGCACGGTTCTCGGCCATCCTGAACGGCAAGAAGCGCGAGCTTGTGATCGTCGGCACGGCGTTGTCACCCGAATTCGTCTACACCGTCGGCCCAGGCGACCTGATGCCGGACGATCGCCGCTACGCCATCGTCTGGATGTCGGAGAAGGCGCTCGCGGGCGTCTACGATCTCGACGGCGCGTTCTCGGCGGTGTCGCTCAAGCTGCAACCCGGCGCCTCGGAGCGCGAGGTGATCGCGCGGCTCGACGCATTGCTCGACCCCTACGGCGGCCAGGCGGCCCATGGCCGGAAGGACCAGACCTCGCACGCCTGGCTCGATCATGAGCTCGACATGCTCAACAACATGAGCCGCACGCTGCCGCCGATCTTCCTGCTGGTGGCCGCGTTCCTGGTCAATCTCACTTTGACACGGCTGGTCGCACTCGAGCGCGAGCAGATCGGCCTGTTCAAGGCGCTGGGTTATTCCGATCGCAGCGTCGTGCTGCACTATCTGAAATTCGTGGCGCTGATCGTGGCGATCGGCATCCTCGTCGGCGGCGCGGCCGGCACCTGGCTCGGATTGCGCGTCACCGCCCTGTTCGGCGACTTCTTCCACTTCCCGTTCCTTGTTTTCGCGAAGGCGCCGGACCTGTACGTCACCGCGGGCGCGCTCAGCGCGGCGGCGGCCGCCGTCGGCGCGCTGCGGGCGCTGCGCGAGGTGGTCAAGCTGCCGCCGGCCGTTGCCATGCAGCCGCCCGCGCCGCCGGTCTATCGGCGGCTGCTGCCGGCGAGCATCCAGCTCGACCGGTTCGTTTCGCAGCCGACGCTGATGATGATCCGCAACATCGCGCGACACCCGGTCCGCGCCGCGTTCACGACGCTCGGCATGGCGCTGGCCACGGCCATCCTGGTCGTCTCCTTGTTCACGCGGGACTCGATGGAGCACCTGATCGACGTGACCTACTTCCTCGCCGACCGGCAGGACGCGACCATCGGCTTTGCCGAGAAGCGGATCGCGAATGTCGTGGAGCAGGTCCGGCGGCTTCCCGGCGTTCTCGCCGCCGAGCCGTTCCGCGAGGTGCCCGTCCGGATTCGGCACGGCAACGTCGAACGCCGGATCATGATCAGCGGCCGGCCCGCCAATGCCGATTTGCGCCGGATCATCGACGCCGACCTCCACCCGGTCGCGCTCCCGGATACGGGCCTTGCGCTGTCAGGCATGCTCGCTCAGATCCTCGGCGTCCGCGCCGGTGACACCGTCGAGCTCGATCTGCTGGAAGGGGCCCGCCGCACGGTCACGACGCCGGTCGTGGCGACGGTGGAGGATTATTTCGGCATCAAGGGGATGATGGACATCGAGGCGCTCCGCAAGCTGATGCGCGAAGCACCGGTCGTGAACAGCGTGAGCCTCAGCCTCGATGAGAGCCGGACGGAGGATTTCTACGCGGCGGTGAAATCCATGCCGCCGGTCGGCGGCGTGGCGCTGCAGCGCGTCTCGCTCGTGAACTTCCGCAAGACGGTCGCATTGCTCGTCACCACGATGGCGAGCATCTATACCGGGCTCGCCGCCGTGATCGCGTTCGGTGTCGTCTACAACAACGCCCGGATCTCACTGTCGGAACGGGCGCGCGAGCTGGCGAGCCTGCGCGTGCTCGGCTTCACGCGCGGCGAGGTCTTGCGCATCCTCCTGCTCGAGCTCGCCATCCTGACGCTGATCGCCCAGCCGCCCGGCTGGCTGATGGGCTACGGCCTCGCATGGGTGATGAAGACCAATCTGGCCGGCGAATTGATGCGCGTCCGCCTTGTCGTCGAGCACTCAACCTACGTCATCGCGACCTCCGTCGTGGTGCTGGCTGCCATCGCCTCCGCCGCAATCATCCGCGAACGCATCGACAAACTGGACCTCGTCGCGGTCCTCAAGACGCGAGACTAGCCATGCCGGCCAACTGGACCAAACGTTTCATCGGTGTTGCGCTTCTGGCCGCGATTGCGGGCGGGCTGGCTTGGTTCGCCTGGCCGCGGCCGGTTCTGGTGGATCTCGCCGCCGTCGCGAAAGGGCCGATCGAAGTCACGGCGGATGACGACGGCAAGACGCACGTCCGCCATGTCTACACGGTCTCGGCGCCCATCGCAGGAAAGGTCCTGAGGATTTCGCATCCGCTTGGCGAGCAGGGGCCTTCGCTCCACGTCGGCGACGAGGTGGTAGCCAACCAGACCGTCGTCGCGCTGATGCAGCCGACGCTCCCGGGCTTCATCGATGTGCGCTCGCGCGACCAGCTTCAGGCCGAGGTGCTGGCTGCGGATGCGGCCATCCAGCAGCAGGAAGCCGAGGTGAAGCGGATCGAAGCCGCGCTGGACTTCGCCCGGACCGAGTTCCAGCGGGCGCAAGCGCTGTTGCGGACACAGTCCATTTCGGCTCAGGCCTTCGACAAGGCGAAATTCGAGGTGGCGACCAACGAAGCCGCTTTGGCCAGTGCAAAGGCTCAGATCGACATGCGGCGCGCGACGCGCACCAGTCTTGCGGCGCGGTTGATGGATCCGGCCAACGCCGCGCCGTCGGACGAGCCGACGTGCTGCGTCCGGGTGCTGGCGCCGGCGGGCGGACGGGTGCTGAAGATCATCCAGGACAGCGAGGCGACGGTGCTGCCCGGCACGCCGCTGGTCGACATCGGCAACCCGCTCGATCTGGAGATCGTGGCCGACCTGCTTTCGACCGACGCCGTCCAGATCAAGGTCGGCGCGCCCGTACGAATCGACGGCTGGGGCGGGCAGCCGATCAGGGGCAAGGTGGTCCGGGTCGACCCCGCCGGCTTCCTGAAGGTCTCGGCGCTGGGTATCGAGGAGCAGCGAGTCCGGGTCACCATCGATCTCAGCGACCCGCCCGAAGCGTGGGCCTCACTCGGACACGACTACCGCGTTGTCGTTCATGTCACCACCTGGAGCGCGCCGGACGCCTTGTCCGTGCCGGTGAGCGCCTTGTTCCGGAAAGGCGATCAATGGGCCGTTTTTGTCGACGACAACGGCCGCGCCAAGACCACTCTCGTCAAGATCGGCCACCGCAACAACCGCACGGCCGAGCTTCTCTCAGGACTCGCCGCCGGCGACCGAATCGTGCTGCACCCGAGCGACCGCATCGCCGATGGCACCAGGATTGCGCAGAGAGAGTAGAGGGCTCGGGACGGCCGCCATCGGGCGACGGCAGTCGGCGGTGTCAGGCCACAGCGCGGCCAAGGTCGAGCGATGGTCTGCGCTTGGTCGGGAAGCCAACACCTCCGGCGTCAGCATCGTGCCCAACCCGGCACAAGTCATCAGCGCACGTGGCGACAACAACCCAGCCATCGTCGGAGCTCGGTGGCTTGCTCATGCGTTTCCTCGCGCTTTTGGTTTTGTCGATGCTGGGCGCAAGGCGGACCGGCCGCACGCTGACACCTTCTGCCCGTCATGATAGCATGCCTCTCGTCACCGGTCTGCGAGGTTGTTCTCATAGGCGCACACACAGGAACGCGCGAGGAGGCAAGTCCGATGAAACGGGAAGCACTCTGGAGGCCGCGCGGTTGGCGCGCGCTTGCCTTGTCTGTCATTGTCGCCGCCGCGGTCTTGGCACCTCCAGCATACGCACAGGACGACCGAAGCTCTCCCCGCGAGCCGGGGCCGGTCTTTTCGGATAGTGGCCCCGATGCCGAGCTCTACGGCGCGGCGATGGGCTATCCGGTCGGCGCGCGCGGCACCGCCACCCAGGTTGACAAGCTCGTCGGGGTCTACAGCCATTTCGGCGAGATCTACCCTTCGCGCCCGGTCGGTCGCGCAATGGCGCCCTGGCAATTCAAACGCGCCCCAGAGCCATCGATCGCCTACAGTTTCGGTAACGAACGGCTGAGCATCGGGGACTACCTCAAGCGCAACCCGGTGACGGGACTGCTGATCGCCAGGGACGACACCATCCTGTACGAGCACTATCAATATGCGCGGACCGACCGCGACCGCTTTCTCTCGCAGTCGATGGCGAAGACGCTGGTGGCCATGCTGGTCGGGATCGCGGTCTCGGAGGGACGGATCAAGTCGATCGACGACATCGTCTCGACCTACGTCCCCGGCCTTGCAGGAACGGAATATGGAAACACATCCATCCGGGCCTTGCTCAACATGTCTTCGGGCGTCGAATTCTCGGAAGTCTATGATGGGCACGATGACATCGCCCGGCTTGGGCGGGCGCTGTTCGTCGATGAGCCAAAGGACCCCGCTGCCATCGTCGCGCAATTCAATATTCGAACCGCACCGCCGGGGACCAAATGGCACTATGCCAGCGTTGAAACGGAAATCCTCGGCCTGGTCCTGCGCGCCGCCACCGGCACGCCGGTTGCCGACTATCTCCACGACCGGATCTGGGACCCCATCGGCACCGAAGCGGATGCCTCGTGGGCGATCGACGGTAGCGGGCAAGAGATTGCCTTTTGTTGCTTCAACGCCACCTTGCGCGACTATGCGCGCCTGGGCCGGCTGCTCGCACATGACGGCGCCTGGGAAGGCCGTCAATTGATCCCCCGGCAGTGGCTGCTCGATGCCACGACCGTCAGACCGGGCGATGGCCATCTCGCTCCGGGCGTGGCCACATCCTATTTCGGCTACGGCTATCAGGTGTGGCTCCTGCCTCGCGAGCCGCGCAGATTTGCGCTGCTTGGCATCCGCGGTCAGGTCATCCTGGTCGATCCAACCTCCAAGCTCATCATGGTGCACACCGCCGTTCGTCAGAAGCCCTCCGAGCCGGGAGCCCTCAGGGAGCCGCTCGCGCTGTGGTCCGCCGTGCTTCAGCAGCTCGGGCAATGATGATCTGCTTTTGCCCGCCGGCTGCGCACAGCCGCATGATCGATCGCTCTTGTGCTGGTTGAGGTCGGCGAAACCGCCGGCGATGGGTCCGCCAGCCGCCGCCTTGAACCTGTCCGGCTTCCGGGAGCACCAACGGCGTGTTGGCTCCCTTTGTGCCTGCGACGAGAGACAAGCGCGATGAAGACCCTGAAAGCATCGATCTGCGTTGCGGTCACCGCACTTGCCTTGAGCCTATCGTTCGGCGCGCCGTCCTACGGCGAGGAGGACGAGACGGGCGCGCTCACGCAGCAGATGAAGGCGCTTTATCGGGCCGGGAAGTACGCGGAAGCGCTGCCATTGGCCCAGAAGTCCCTGGCCCTTCACGAGAAGGAGTTCGGCCCGGATGACGCGCGCGTCGCGATGCCGCTGAGCGACCTCGGCACGATCCATCACAATCTCGGCCAACACGCCGTTGCCGAGCCGCTGTACAAGCGGGCGCTGGCCATCCGCGAGAAGACGTTCGGCCCGGATCACGCGGAAGTCGCAATGGTGCTGAACAATCTCGGCGATCTCTATCGCGCGGAAAGGCGCTACGCGGAAGCGGAGCCGCTGTTGAAGCGATCGATCGCCATCGACGAGAAGATGCTCGGCTCAGACGACCCGTCGATCGTGTTGCCGCTGTGCAATCTCGGCGCCGTCTACAGCAGTCAGGGCCGATACGATCAGGCCGAGCCGCTGTTCAAGCGGGGCCTGGCCGTGCTGCAGAAAGCGCTCGGTCCCGACGATCCCGAAGCCACGGTGCTGATGAACAATTTGGCCGATGCCTACATCCAGCAGCATCGCTATGCCGACGCAGAGCGGCTGCTGAAGCGGTCGATGGTGGTGTCCGAGAAGGCGTTCGGTCCTGTTCACCCCGACATCGCGCAGGCGCTGAACAATCTGGGTGCGCTGTATGCGCGTCAGGGACGGAACACCGAGGCCGAGCGGCTGTTCAAGCGGTCGGTGGTCACTTTCGAGAAAACCGTCGGCCCCAATCATCCGGATCTTGCCGGTGTCCTGGACAACCTCGCCGGTCTCTACAGGAATCAAGGCCGCCATGCCGACGCCGAGCAGGTGCTGAAGCGGTCGATGGCCATTCGAGGGAAGACAAGGCCGATCTGAGCAGGTCGGCCGGGCCGATCGAGACGTCCTTAGTGTGAGGATCATCAGCGGATCGCGTTGAGGGGGCCATGACGAAGCATGCAAGACTGCTCCAACTTGTCGTCGCCCTGACGTGGCTCGGATTGTCTGCCGCAGCGGCGGCCGGCGGCCCATCGAAGGACATGTGGAGCGGCGCATGGACGTTCGAAATGGACCGCCAGGATCGGCCATGGCTCGTCTTTTCCGACCCGCGCGGCAAGACGGTATTCCGCATCGGCTGCGGTTCGCATTTCGAGCTGGATGCGGTCTATCCGGGCAACGCGCCGACACAGGAACACACCGAGGCCTCGATCACGATCGGTAACGGCAAGACGCACATGGATTTCGCCGGCTTTACATATTCCGGCCCCTCTACCTTCCCGCCGAGCACCTCGATGTTCAACCAGGCGGACCTCGGTCATCCCGGGCTTGCCGATGATCAATGGCGCGTGCTGGAAGACCGCGTCCTCGATCTCCTGGAGTCCGGGCAGCCCCTGAAGATCTCGGCCGAAGGCAAAAGCTACGTGCTTCCGCCGGTCAAGGCATCGCGGTGGCGCGCGCGTTTTCAAAAGATCTGCTGACGCGGACTGCGGGCAGGTGGGGCGCGCGCCTCCCCGATGGCCCCTCTTTTATCGTATTGATGGTTCGATCATGTCGGCATCGACGGGGCCCGTTCGTCCTTTGATGGACATGTCCCGCACGAGCGGAGCATGGATCCCGCACGGGTGAATTGATGTCACCTCGGGCCGCCGAAATCATACTGGAGCAATACCCATGAGGATCACCGTCGAAACCAGCGTCGCAGCCCCCATTGGTCAGGTCTGGCTGGCCTATACGACGCCTGCCGACATCGTGAAGTGGAATGCGGCGTCCGACGACTGGCATACGACCAAGGCGACGGTCGACCTGCGGGAAGGCGGCGACTTTTCGTCCCGGATGGAAGCCAAGGATGGCAGCATGGGCTTCGACTTCGCCGGCACCTACACCAAGATCATCGAGCACAAGCGGATCGAATATTCGTTCGGCGATCGGAAGGCCGAGGTCGAGTTCGTGTCCGCCCCGAACGGCATTGTGGTCCGCGTTGTCTTCGATGGCGAAACGACGCACTCGGTCGAACAGCAGCGAGGCGGCTGGCAGGCGATCCTCGACAATTTTGCGCGGTACGTCGAGGCGAAGCAGAAGGTGTGATCGATCAGGAAGCGAACGTGGATGCCTGCATCGCACACCCTGCGATGCAGGTGCCATAACCCTGTTTTGCCCGACGGATCAAACCGAATTCGTAAAATCGAAAAAGTGCAATGCCGCCAATGGAGCGGCTACTGTGCATGGGGTTGTTTTCGCAGTTTTAGTTTGACGGCCGCGTAGACGGGGCCGGCTCGCCCCAAGCGCAGCCTCAGCTGTCCACCTTCAGCGCGGCGATGAAGGCTTCCTGCGGGATGTCGACCTTGCCGAACTGCCGCATCTTCTTCTTGCCTTCCTTCTGCTTCTCCAGAAGTTTCCGCTTACGCGTGATGTCGCCGCCGTAGCACTTCGCGGTGACGTCCTTGCGCAGGGCGCGGACGGTTTCGCGCGCGATCACCTTGCCGCCGATCGCCGCCTGGATCGGGATCTGGAACATGTGCGGCGGGATCAGCTCCTTCATCTTCTCGACCATGGCGCGGCCGCGCCCTTCCGCGCGGGTGCGATGGACCAGCATCGAGAGCGCATCGACCGGCTCGGCATTGACCAGGATCTGCATCTTGACGAGATCAGCCGGCTTGTAGTCGGTGAGATGATAGTCGAACGAGGCGTAGCCCTTGGAGACCGACTTCAGGCGGTCGTAGAAGTCGAACACGACCTCGTTGAGCGGCAAATCGTATTTCACCATGGCGCGGGAGCCGACGTAAGTGAGCTCCTTTTGCGCGCCGCGGCGGTCCTGGCACAGTTTCAGAACGCTGCCGAGATATTCGTCCGGGGTGAGGATCGTCGCCTCGATCCAGGGCTCGTCGATCTCGGCGATCTTGACCACGTCGGGCATGTCGACGGGATTGTGAATCTCGATCTCGGTGCCGTCGGTGAGCTTCATCTTGTAGATGACGCTCGGCGCGGTCGCGATCAGATTGAGATCGAACTCGCGCGACAGCCGCTCCTGGATGATCTCGAGGTGCAGCAAGCCGAGGAAGCCGCAGCGGAAGCCGAAGCCGAGCGCGGCCGAGGTCTCCATCTCGAAGGAGAAGCTGGCGTCGTTGAGCCGCAGCTTGCCCATCGCGGCGCGCAGCGTTTCGAAATCGTCGGCATCGACCGGGAACAGGCCGCAGAACACCACGGGGATCGCCGGCTTGAAGCCCGGCAGCATTTCGGTGACCGGCTTCCTGTCGTCGGTGATGGTGTCGCCGACGCGGGTGTCGGCGACTTCCTTGATCGCGGCGGTGATGAAGCCGATCTCGCCGGGGCCGAGCTCGTCGACCTGCTGCATCTTCGGCGTGAAGAAGCCGACGCGTTCGACGTCGTAGGCCGCGCCCGTGCCCATCATGCGCACGCGGCTGCCCTTCTTCATGACGCCATCGACGACGCGGATCAGAACGACGACGCCGAGATAGACGTCGTACCAGCTGTCGACCAAGAGCGCCTTCAGCGTGGCGTCGCGGTCACCCTTCGGCGGCGGCAGGCGGGTGACGATGGCCTCCAGCACGTCGGGCACGCCAAGGCCGGTCTTGGCCGAGATCATCACCGCGTCGGAGGCGTCGATGCCGATGACGTCCTCGATCTGCTGCTTGATCTTCTCGGGCTCGGCGGCGGGCAGATCGACCTTGTTCAGGACCGGGACGATCTCGTGATTGTTGTCGAGCGCCTGGTAGACGTTGGCGAGCGTCTGCGCTTCGACGCCCTGGCTGGCGTCGACCACCAACAGGGAACCCTCGCAGGCCGCCAGCGACCGCGAGACTTCGTAGGCGAAGTCGACATGGCCGGGCGTGTCCATCAGGTTGAAGATGTAATCCTTGCCGTCCTTGGCGCGGTACGAGAGGCGCACCGTCTGCGCCTTGATGGTGATGCCGCGCTCGCGCTCGATGTCCATGGAATCGAGCACCTGCTCCTTGCCCGCCATTTCGCGGTCGGAGAGGCCGCCGGTCATCTGGATCAGGCGGTCGGCCAGCGTCGATTTGCCATGGTCGATATGGGCGACGATGGAGAAATTGCGGATGTTGGGGACGGTCGTCATGGGCGCGGGATACCACTCACATCCCCGTGCGGCAACCATATTGCTGTAATTTCAGGGCCTTTGTTCACGCCAAGCTGATTCCACCATCGCCCAAAACGCGCTAGGCAGCGCCCATGTCGATCACGTCTCTTCCGACCCATAGGGCGCGCACTAAGACCCGCCTGAGCTTGACCCGCTTCCGGGCCTGGCTGGTTGCCTGCGCGGTCCGCCCCGAGGCGAGATTGTGGCTGGTGATCCAGCTCGCCATCCTGCACGCGGTGCTCTGGACCTTCATCCTGATCAATCTCAAGGCCGCGCAGGACGTTCATATGGACGTCGCAGAAGCCTATGGCTGGGGCCAGAAATTCCTGTGGGGCTACGGCAAGCACCCGCCGCTGTCGGGCTGGGTCGCGGGCGTCTGGTTCAAGCTGTTCCCGCCCGCGGACTGGGCGACCTATGCGCTCGCCATGGCGACCGTCAGCGTCGGCATGGTGATCTGCTGGCTGGTGGCCTTGCGCGTGGTGGATGCGCGCCGCGCCTTCCTGGTCGTGGTGATGGTCGCGCTCTACCCGATCTTCAATTTCAAGGGTTTCAAGTATAACCCGGATCTGCTGCAGCTCGTCACGCTGCCGCTGCTCGTGCTCGCCTATCTCAATGCGTTCGAGAAGCGGAGCTGGCAGTCCGGAGTCCTGCTCGGACTTGCCGGCGCGCTGGCGCTGATGACCAAATATTGGGTGCTGACCATGATCGGCGCCATCGGGCTTGCCGCGCTGATCCATCCGGAGCGACTGCGCTTCCTGTCATCGCCGGCGCCGTGGCTGGCGATCGCGACGATGGCGGTGGCGATGATCCCGCATGTCGTCTGGCTGGCGGAGACGCATTTCGTGCCGCTGACCTATGCCGGCGACACCTACAGCCTCGCGGACAGCGGCCAGGTGCATCAGCTCGTCGCCGGCTACGCGCTGCATAATCTGGGATTGCTGGCACTGCCGGTGGCGCTGGCCGGGCTCGCGATGGCGCTGGTGCCGCCGTGGTTCGCACTGCTGCTGCGCGCGCCCGCACGGATCGTCACGCGCGCCTGGGCGCGCGGCGCCAATTCGAGCGTCAATCTCTCGCAGGCGCTGAACGTCTGGATCATCCAGATCATCGTCGCATTCGGCCCGCCGCTCGGCGCGCTGGTCTTCAGCATCTACCTGAAGACCGATTGGGGCATCTCGCTGTTCTTCCTGGTGCCCTTGGCGCTGGTCGCGATCCCCGCGCTGCGCGTGCAGAGCGCGAGCCTGTTCAACATCGCTGCGATCTGGTTCGTGCTCAGCGTCGCGACGCTGCTAGCCTCGCCCTGGATTGCCGCGCGCGAGATGGCGGCCAATGCCGGCAACACCGCGACCTATGGGGCGCGCTCGGATCTCGCGCGCGAGCTGACCCAGGCCTGGCACGCACGCTTCGCCTCGCGCTGGGCCGTCGTTGCGGGGACGATGGAGACGATCCAGCCGATGGTGTTCTACAGCGCCGATCACCCCAGCCCGTTCACGCCGAACGAAGCCTGGGCCTCCGGACTGACCTCGCTCGACGACGTCAAGCGATACGGCTTCATCGGCGTGTTCGATGCTGCCGACGAACGCCTGCCCAAGTTCGAGCAATGGATATCCGAGACCGCGCCGAATGCCGAGCGTATGGTGATGACCACGCGCCGCTTCACCCACGGCAAGGCCGGCCCGTCGATGAGCTGGAACGTCTACATCGCGCCGCCGGCGAAATAGTAACGCACTGTGCCTGACGTTCCCCGGACGCAGCGCAGCGCGCAGCGATGCGCTGCAGAGCCGGGGTCCAGTTGTTGATGCACTGGGTCCCGGCTCAGCGGCGCGGCACTGCGCGCCGCACCGCGTCCGGGACACGAGAGGAAGCCGCTAAACCCCTTCCTCGTTGAACTTGCTTTCAACGAGCTCGGTGATTGCCGTGAGCGCGGCTTCGGCGTCAGTGCCGGCGGCGGCGACCGTGATGGTGGTGCCAGGTCCCGCGGCGAGCATCATCAATCCCATGATCGAGGTGCCGCCGACGGTCTCGCCGCCGCGCGTCACCCAGACCTGCGCATCGAAGCGCTCGACCGCCTGGACAAACTTCGCCGAGGCGCGGGCATGCAGGCCGCGCTTGTTGATGATCAGGAGATCCTTGGAGATCGCGCCCGCGGGCACGCCTGTCCCCGCTTGTGGCGCCTCCTCGCTCATTTGCCGGCGAGCACGCGACTGGCGATGGTGACGTATTTGCGGCCCGCTTCCTGGGCCATCGCGATCGCGTCGGGCAGCGGACGCTCCTCGCGCACCTTGGCGAGCTTCACCAGCATGGGAAGGTTGATGCCTGCGAGCACTTCGACCTTCGGCCGGCTCATGCAGGATATTGCAAGGTTCGACGGCGTGCCGCCGAACATGTCGGTGAGGATCGCAACGCCATCGCCGGAATCGACGCGGTTAACCGCCTCGATGATGTCGCTTCGACAGAGATCGGAATCATCTTCGGCGCCGATCGTGATCGCTTCGATTTGTTTTTGTGGGCCCATGACATGTTCAAGCGCTGCCTTGAATTCGTCGGCAAGGCGCCCGTGGGTCACAAGTACTAGACCAATCATCGGAAAACTCCTCGCGGGCGCTTTTGGTGCACCGCACGAACGCGCCACTTTGACCATCCAGAGCCCCTGCGCAAGAGGGGATGTTGCGTATCTCCCTGAATCTAGACGGATGGATGAGGGGAGCTGCGCCGGTCTATTCGGTCGCGATAGTGGGGTTCATATGGTTACCATTTCCCTTCAAACAATCGCCGGGAGGGTTAACGGAAGATGAACTCTTGGTAGTGGTCAAGGCCGCAACAACCAGGGGGAGGGGTAAAGTGTCGCGAGCAACGGGAATTCGCGGTATTTCGACACCAGAAATGCTGGTTTTCAGCGCTTCCGGCGGCGGCAGGCGCTCGGCGTCTGCGGCGTCCAGATCGACCACGAGACCGACAATCGCATGCTCCACGAAGTCGCAGTGGCGGATCCCGAGGCCCCGGATCTCGATCAGGCCAGCCAGACGTGGCGCGGGGCGGACCTCAATTTCATCGCCGACTGTCGCCAGATGGACACGGTCATCCCCGACCAGAACGGCCCTATCGATCACGCCCGCGCGTCCCGCCATGATCAAATCGAAGGCAAGGCGCGACTTGCCGGAGCCCGAGGGCCCGCGGATCAGCACCGCCAGAGGCCCGACCTTGACCGCGGAGGCGTGAACGCTGGGCTCGCCTTCGTTCAAACTGCTTTGGCTCATAGCGCCGGCAGCCTCACCACGAAGCGCGCGCCGGCAACCGTCGGGACGCCCTCGTCATCCGGCGGGCCGGCGCGATTCTCGGCCCAGATGCGTCCGCCATGGGCGTCGATGATCTGCTTGGAGATCGACAGGCCGAGGCCGGAGTTCTGGCCAAAGCCCTGATGCGGACGGTCGGTGTAGAAGCGCTCGAAGATGCGCTCCAGCGCGTCGTCGCGAATGCCGGGGCCGTCGTCGTCGACCACGATCTCGATCTCGGAGCGCACGCGGCGGCAGGTGAGGCGCACCTTGTTGCCGGCTTCCGAGAACGATTGTGCGTTGGACAGCAGGTTGGAGACCACCTGTCCGAGCCGCGAATCATGGCCGCTCACGGCGAAGGTGTCGGTCGGGCTGCGGCCCTCGAAGCGTGTTTCGACCGCGACGTCATGGCCGAGCTTGGTTTCATTGGCGACGGACACCAGCGTCGTCAGCAGGCGGCGCAAATCGACCGGGATCGCGTCCTGGCGCTGCAATTCGGCGTCGAGACGGCTGGCGTCGGAGATGTCGGAGATGAGACGGTCGAGCCGCTTGACGTCGTGCTCGATCACCTCGAGCAGGCGCGCGCGGCTGTTCTCGTTGCGCGCCAGCGGCAGCGTCTCGACCGCCGAGCGCAGCGAGGTCAGCGGATTCTTCAATTCGTGGGCGACGTCGGCCGCGAACATCTCGATCGCCTCGATGCGGCTGTAGAGCGCGCTCGTCATGTCGCGCAATGCGCCCGAGAGATGGCCGATCTCGTCGCGGCGGCGGGTGAAATCGGGAATCTCGATGCGGGCCTTGATGCGGCGGCGGACGCGCTCGGCGCTGTCGGCGAGCCGGCGCACGGGCCCGGCGATCGTGCTCGCGAGCAGCAGCGACAGCATGATCATCACGGTGGCCGCGACGCCGCCGACTTTCAGGATGGCGAGGCGCTCGGCGGTGACCATCTGGTCGATGTCGTCACCTTGCGTCGATAGCATCAAGGCGCCATGGATCGCGCGCGAGCGCAGCACGGGCACCGCGACCGAGACGATCACCTCGCCGCGCGCGTTGACCCGCACCATCGAGCGCTTCTGGCCCTGGAGCGCATCGCTCACCTCGGCATAGCCGTTGCCGTTCTCGGGACCGAGCTCCCGATAGAGCGGCAGGTCGCCGCGGTTCAGCCAGGTGCGCACTGCGACCATGCCGCGTTCGACGATGCCGGGCTTCTCGGCCGGCGGCGGCAAATTGTAGCGCAGCACGTTTTCGAGATTGCGGCTGTCGACCAGCAGGCTGCCGTTCGGATCGTAGATGCGGGCGCGCGTCTTGGTCGGCGAGATCAGCGTGCGCAGCACCGGCGCCACCCGTTCCGGATTGATCGGGAAGTCCAGCGGCGAATATTCGTCGGTGCCGCCATAGGTTTCGCCCGGCTTGAGGTCGAGCAGTCGGTCGGGATCGATGGTGATGGCGTTGGTCTGCACCGTGGCGGAGGCCGCGATCGCGCCGGCGATGATCTCGGCCTGTACCAGGAGGCTCTGCGCCCGTGCGTCGATCAGGCCGGCGCGGAATTGCGACAGATAGAGGATGCTGGCGACCAGCGCGACGAGGCCGGCGAGGTTGAGCGAGACGATGCGGCGGGTCAGGCTGGAAAAGGACAGCGCGAAGAAGAACTGCCCGGCGCGCTTCAGCCAGTTCAGCGGCCGGAAGCCCTGCGGCTTGGCTTCGGCAAATTGGTCCCTAACGCCGTCGGATGCGACGTCGCCGGCGCTCTGGTTTGGATCAGGCTGCGTTCGGTCCAGCAATGCTTACGCCCGTGTTAGGACGGCGTTGAGAAGGTCCCCACATTCTAGAGCATGATCCGGAAAAGTGTGCAGCGGTTTTCCGAAAGGATCATGCTCAAGAAATAAACCAAAGCGCGATGATCTCATCGCGCTTTGGAGTGATCCCGGTCCCGATGGAACGAGAACCGGAGATGCTCTTAAGTGTTTCGCGAAGGCGCCAGCCGCCTCAGGCTTCCTTGAAACGGTAGCCGACGCCGTAGAGCGTCTCGATCATCTCGAACTCGTTGTCGACCACCTTGAACTTCTTGCGCAGCCGCTTGATGTGGCTGTCGATGGTGCGGTCGTCGACATAGACCTGGTCGTCATAAGCGGCGTCCATCAGCGCGTTGCGGCTCTTCACCACGCCGGGCCGGGTCGCCAGCGCCTGCAGGATCAGGAATTCGGTGACGGTCAGCGTCACCGGCTCGTTCTTCCAGGTGCAGGTATGCCGTTCCGGATCCATGCGCAGAAGGCCGCGGTCGAGCGCCTTGGCGTCGTTCTCCTTCGGCGCGACGGTCGGGTCCTTCGGCGCCGAGCGGCGCAGCACGGCCTTGACGCGCTCGACCAAAAGACGTTGCGAGAACGGTTTGCGGATGAAATCGTCCGCGCCCATCTTGAGGCCGAACAGCTCGTCGATCTCCTCGTCCTTGGAGGTCAGGAAGATCACCGGCAGATCGGATTTCTGCCGCAGACGGCGCAGCGTCTCCATGCCGTCCATGCGTGGCATCTTGATGTCGAGGATGGCGAGATCGGGCTGGGTGGTGCGGAAACCGTCAAGCGCCGAAGCGCCGTCGGTGTAAGTCATGATGCGGTAGCCTTCGGCTTCCAGCGCGATCGAGACGGATGTGAGAATGTTGCGGTCGTCGTCGACCAAAGCGATTGTGGGCATGAGCCTCTGCTTTCTGCTTTCCGTTTGGGTCGTGGCTTGAAACGGCGAGCAATCCACTGATGCGCCGCATACATGGGTGCCGAAGTCGGCGTTCGAACCTTGTCACCGAGCAATGCAAGCTGGGCTGAAGTGTGACCAAGTTCCACGAAACACGGCAGATTCGCCGCATGTCGACCCATAACCGGGCCCCCGTTTACCCGAAAAAAGGCCCCCCTTGCAACCACCTGAGCCGAGAAAGCCGATGCAACCGACCCCTGATTTCGACCCCGGAAAGCTCGCCAAATCGCTGCTGCGGAGATCGCGGCAGGGGGCGCTGGCAACCCTCATGGCCGGCAGCGGCGACCCCTATTGTTCCCTGGTCAATCTGGCTAGCCACCCCGACGGCTCGCCCATTCTGCTGATCTCGGGCCTCGCCGTGCATACCAGGAACATCCTGGCCGACGACAGGGTCTCGTTGATGCTGGACGAGCGGGCAGCCGGCGATCCCTTGGAAGGCGCCCGGATCATGCTGTCCGGCCGGGCGGAGCAGGCCGATGCCGAGAAGGAACTGCTGCAGCGACGGTATCTCAATGCCCATCCCTCGGCGGAAGGCTTTGTATCCTTTCAGGATTTCTCTTTCTTCCGGATCCGCCCCACGGGAACCCATCTGGTCGCCGGCTTCGGCCGGATCGTCGATCTCAAGCCCGCGCGGTTCCTCACGGATCTCACCGGTGCCGAGGACCTGCTGGCAGCAGAGGAGGGCGCTGTCGCGCATATGAACGCCGACCATCGCGACGCCATGGGCCTCTATGCGACGAAGCTCCTGGGCGCGGCCGCGGGTGACTGGCGCTGCACCGGCTGCGATCCGGAAGGCCTCGACATGCAGGACGGCCAGACCGCGCTGCGGCTGGACTTCCCGGAGCGGGTGACCGACGGCACGTCGCTGCGCAAGATGCTGGTGCGCCTGGCTGGCGAAGCGCGCGCGAAGCTGGATTGAGCGGAATGCGCTTAGGTTGAAGCGATTGCTGCGGCTCGTTCACCTCTACCGCTTGCGGGAGAGGGAGCGCATCTCCGCTGTAGCTATAAACCTGATCTCATCACGCCTTGGAACGCAACGATTTGAACGCTGCGACCCGTCGCTGCGACCCAAGACGATAAGGTTTTGAGGCTCGCAGCGCGAGGATTCATGACGCGTCGTCGTTTGACATTGGCTGCGAGTCTGGTGGTCGCGATCACCACGTCGTTTGCCGCGCCCGGCCTTGCCCAGAAGGCCGACCTGTCGACGCAGAGCGCGCGCATCAATGCGCTCCGGAGCGCCGGCAGATATTCGGAGGCGCTCCAGCTGGCGCAGGCCATGGTGGCCTCGCTCGAGAAGACCAGCAACAACCGCGACCTCGCCGCAGCGCTCAACAATCTCGCCCAGATTGACGCCGACCAGGGCCACGACGATCAGGCCGAGCCGCTCTACAAGCGAGCCATCGCGCTGATGGAGAAGGGGACCGGTCAGGGTAGCGTCGAGATCGCGCCGCTCCTGAACAATCTTGCGGCGCTCTATCAGCGGCAGAGCCGCTTCACCGAAGCCGAGCCACTGTTCAGGCGCGCGCTGGTCGTTCGCGAGCAGGCGCTGTCGCGCGAGCATCCCGACGTCGGCCAGTCCCTCAACAACCTCGCCACTTACTATGTGAAGCAGCAGCGTCATGCCGAGGCCGAACCGTTGTTTCAGCGGGCGCTTGCGATCTACCAGAAGGCTGCCGGGCCCGAGCATCCCGCGGTTGCCACCGTGCTCAACAACATCGGTCAAGTCGATCGCGACCTCGACCGCGACGCCGATGCCGAAGCGCCAATCAAGCGCTCGCTCGCGATCCGCGAAAAGGTGCTGGGCCCTGATCATCCCGACGTGGCGCGCTCGCTCAACAATCTCGCCGGACTCTATGAGCACCAGCAGCGCTATGCCGAGGCCGAGCCGCTCTACCGCCGTGCTCTGGCGCTCCGCGAGCGGGCGCTCGGGCCGGATCATCCCGATGTCGTGACCTCGGCGAGCAATCTCGCTTATTTCCTCTACGTCTCCGGGCGTACAGCGGACGCGCTGCCGCTTGCGGAAAGAACGCTTGCGACGAGCCGCGCGCCGTTGCGCGTGGTGACGCCGGTGCTGTTTGCCGCGCGCCAGCAATCCTTGTTACCTGCCGACAAGGCGCTCGACGACGCGCTCGGCGCGATCCAGCGCGGCACGCAATCGTCCGCCGCCTCTGCCGTGAACAAGCTCGCGGTGCGGCTTGCCGCCGGCAGCGACCGGCTCGCCGAGCTGGTGCGCCGCGATCAGGATCTCGCCGCTGAGGCCGAGGCGCTCGACAAGGCGATCATCACCGCGGTCTCGAAGCCGTCGGCGCAGCGCGACGTCGCGGCCGAGCAGCGCAGCCGCGCGCGGATCGCAACGATTGCGAATGAGCGCGCGGGCATGCAGAAGACACTCACGCTCGAGTTTCCCGACTACGCCGCGCTCTCCAACCCGCTGCCGCTGGCGGTCAAGGATATCCAGCCGCTGCTGTCGGCCGACGAGGCGATGGTGATCTATTCCGTCGGTGACAAGCAGAGCTATGTGGTCGCGATCACACGCGATGGTGCCGACTGGAGAGAGATCTCGTTCGGCGCGGATGCGCTGGCGCGGAAGGTGTCGGCCTTCCGCAGGGGGCTCGACGTTGGCAAGGCGCGCGATGCCTCCGGCAAATCGGGACTGTTCGATCTTGCGCTCGCCAACGAGCTCTATGTCGCTCTGCTCGGCCCGGTCGAGGCCTTGACGAAGGACAAACGCAATTTGCTGGTGGTGCCATCGGCGGCGCTGACGGCATTGCCGTTTCATCTCTTAGTGACCGAGAAGCCGCCGGCTGCGATTCCGGACAGGCTCGAAGGTTATCGCGACGCCGCCTGGCTGCTCCGGCGTCAGGCCGTCTCGGTGCTGCCCTCGGTGATCAGCCTGAAATCGCTGCGTGCCTTCGCCCGCAAGGATCAAGGCGCAAAGCCGATGACCGGCTTCGGCGATCCCGTCTTCAATCCGGCAGCCGAAGGCCCCACCGACCGTGGCGCTGCAAGCGGGAAGGTCGCGGCGCGCAACATTGCGACCTTGGCCTATACCGACTTCTGGCGCGGCGCCGGCGTCGATCGCGCGCGGCTGGCGCAGGCGCTGCCGCAACTGCCCGACACTGCGGACGAATTGAACGCGGTGGCAAGGGACGTCGGCGCCGCCGTTGCCGACATCCATCTTGGACGCGATGCCAGCGAAACGACGCTGAAGCGTGCAGCGCTTGCTCAATACGGCATCATCTACTTTGCCACCCACGGCCTCGTCGCCGGCGACGTCAAGGGGCTGGGCGAGCCCTCGCTCGCGCTGTCCATTCCCGATCAGCCGTCGGAGCTCGACGACGGTCTTCTGACCGCGAGCGAGGTGGCTCAGCTCAAGCTCAACGCCGATTGGGTGGTGCTGTCTGCCTGCAACACCATCGCAGGCGACAAGCCCGGCGCCGAGGCGCTGTCGGGATTGGCGCGCTCGTTCTTCTACGCAGGTGCCCGCGCGCTCCTGGTCTCGCATTGGGCCGTGGATTCGGAAGCCGCCACTCGCTTGACCATTTCGACGTTCGAGCTGCTCAAGAACGAACCAAAGATCGGTCGTGCCGAAGCCTTGCGCCGCGCGATGTTAAGGTTTGTTGATGATGCCTCGTCACCCGGCAACGCTTATCCAGCGATGTGGGGACCGTTCGCGCTGATCGGCGAAGGCGAGGGAAGATAAGAAGACGACGCGGATTGTGCGTCGCAATAACCCGATATAACGCACAAACACGCATTTGGTTGCGCGATCATTGGTGATTTCGTGATGCAGCTGCTCAGAGCTGACATGCGCGACGTTTGGCGCGGTCCTTGAATAAACCAAATCCTACGGGATCAGCTTGGCAACGCCAGCGTTCATGATTATTAGGTCGTTCAGCCGAGGCCGAATGGCCCACAATCACGGTGACCGCGACGGCGCCAAACTTGGTCCGCTGAATGTCGCGGGTTCTAGGAGGATTTTTTCGTGCAAGAGACCGGCGTGCGCAACGGTGCCTTTGGCGCCGACAAATTCGGCTTAAAGAAGCTCAAGCAGGTTCACTGGAACCTCGGTGCGCCGCAACTCTATCAATACTCGCTCGCTGCGGGCGAGGCGGTGCTGTCCGCTGATGGCGCACTCTGCGCCGACACCGGCGAGTTCACCGGGCGCAGCCCGAAGGACAAGTTCACGGTGCGTGACGCCACCACCGACAAGAAGATGTGGTGGGCCGGCAACCAGTCCATCACCGCGGAGCAGTTCGAGACGCTCCATCAGGACTTCCTCAAGCACGCCGAAGGCAAGACGCTATTCGCGCAGGACCTGTACGGCGGCGCCGACCCGGCCTACCGGATCAAGACGCGCGTCTTCACCGAGCTCGCCTGGCACTCGCTGTTCATCCGCACGCTTCTGATCCGCCCCGAGGCGATCGAGCTGTCGACCTTCGTGCCTGAGCTCACCATCATCGACATGCCGAGCTTCCGCGCCGATCCCAAACGTCACGGCTGCCGTTCGGAGAACGTCGTCGCGATCGATTTCGCCCGCAAGATCGTCCTGATCGGCGGGTCTTATTATGCCGGCGAGATGAAGAAGTCGGTCTTCACCACGCTGAACTATTATCTGCCCGAGCGCGGCGTGATGCCGATGCACTGCTCGGCCAATGTCGGCGCCAAGGGCGACACCGCGATCTTCTTCGGGCTTTCGGGCACCGGCAAGACCACGCTGTCGGCCGATCCCAACCGCACGCTGATCGGCGACGACGAGCATGGCTGGGGCCCGAACGGCGTCTTCAATTTCGAGGGCGGCTGCTATGCCAAGTGCATCAAGCTGTCGCAGGAAGCCGAGCCGCAGATCTATGCCGCAAGCACGCGCTTCGGCGCGGTGCTCGAGAATTGCGTGCTCGACGAGGACACCCGCGTGGTGGATTTCGACAACGGCTCCAAGACCGAGAACACGCGTTCGGCCTATCCGCTCGAGTTCATCCCGAACGCCTCGCGTACCGGCCGCGCGCCGCAGCCGAAGAACGTGGTGATGCTCGCGGCCGACGCCTTCGGCGTGCTGCCGCCGATCGCCAAGCTGTCGCCGGCGCAGGCGATGTACCACTTCCTGTCCGGCTACACCGCCAAGGTCGCTGGCACCGAGCGCGGTCTCGGCAAAGAGCCGCAGCCGGAATTCTCGACCTGCTTCGGCTCACCCTTCCTGCCGCTCGATCCATCCGTCTACGGCAACATGCTGCGCGACCTCATCGCCCAGCACAATGTCGATTGTTGGCTGGTCAACACCGGGTGGACCGGCGGCAAGTACGGCACAGGCAGCCGCATGCCGATCAAGGTGACGCGCGCGCTGCTCACCGCCGCGCTCGACGGCTCGCTTCGCAACGTCGAATTCCGCACCGACAAGTATTTTGGCTTCTCGGTCCCGACCGCGCTGCCGGGCGTGCCCAGCGAAATCCTCAACCCGGTCAACACCTGGAAGGACAAGGACGAGTTCGACAAGACCGCCCGCGCGCTGGTCGGTATGTTCCAGAAGAACTTCGCCAAGTTCGAAGCCCAGGTCGACGCCGACGTGCGCGCGGCGGCCCCGGATGTGAAGCTGGCGGCGGAGTAAGGCTCGCAGCGATTGGAATGCGAAAGGGCGGTCGCAGGGCCGCTCTTTTTTTGCGGCCACGTCGCTCGCCATACAGCTGGTGTCGTCCCCGCGAACGCGGGGACCCATACCGCGTGATCCATCGGGGAAGTACGGCGCGAGTACCAGCGAAGAAAAGAACGCTCGGAATCTTCGCCAAACTACTCCCTGTGGTTATGGGGCCCGGATCGGCGCGCGCTTATGGCGCGCTTGTCCGGACGACAGCGTGGCTACGCCTTGAAATACGCAATCTGCGTCGTGGTCGCGAGCAGGCGGCCGTTCGGCGACCACAGCTCGGCATTCTGGTCGGCGTAGCTCTTGTGCATGATCTTCGAATCAGCGGTCGCCAGCACGCGCGTGATGTCTTCGCTCGCAAGCTCCTCGCTGTCGGTGTGGAAATAGGTCGTCAGCGACACCGTGCCGAACGGCACCAGCTCGCGGCGGGCGTGGAAGATGCGGCCGAAGAAGGCATCCGACATCGACGTCAGCGACAGCATGTCGAGCTTGCGCGGTGTGCGGTCGCCGATCCAGATCTTCGAATAGGTGCTGGCGGGCTCGGCCTGCTGCGGGCCGATCCGCATCTCGCCCTCGACGAAGCGGAATTCATATTGATTGGCCCAGGACGCCGCGATCTTCGGAAACGGCAGCGTCTCCTCGAACGGCTTTGCGTCAGGATATTGCGCCACCCGATGCTCCCAGGACGGCCGGCGTTCGGCGAACACGGCGGTGGCGAGCGTTGCGACCTCGCCGCCGCCTTGGCTGAGTTCGACGCTCCAGTGCTGGCTGGAACGGTTGGCCTTCACCAGCCGCACGTCGAGGTCGAACGGACCCTTGGCGATCGGCGCGCAGTAATTGACGGTGAGCGCCAGCGGATCGCCGGCGCGGTCCGGATGCTCGATCAGCGCCCGCAAGATGGTCGCGGCGGTGGCGCCGCCAAACGGGCCGACAAAGGCCCAGTAATCGTCGCTGGTGTGCCCCTGCCAGCTCGAGTCACCGGCGGTGATGCGGGTGGCCTCGTCGAAGGGGTGCGGGAGCTTGGCGTGCATTGTCTGATCCGGCTTTCAATGACGGACGTCATATCACGTCCGATGCCGGTTTATGCAATTACCTCCGGAGTAGCCGCTTCCACGGTGCGGAAAATCAGCCTGCGACGTCGCGCAGATCAGGCAGCAGCGGCGTGTTCGGATTCACCGGCACGTTCCAGATCTCCTCGGCGTATTCGCGAATGGTGCGGTCCGAGGAGAACCACGCCATGCGCGCGACGTTGAGGATGGAGGCGCGGGTCCAGGCCGGCGTCACCTGCCAGCGCGCATCGACCGCACGCTGCGCCTCGTAGTAGGAATCGAAATCGGCGCTGACCATGTAATGGTCGAGATAGCGCAGCGCGTGCGCGATGGATTCGAAGCGGCCGGGATCGCCGGGCGAGAACTCGCCGCTGCCGATCGCATTGATGGCGCGCTGCAGCTTCGGCGAACTGAGGATCACGTCGGAGGCGTCCAGCCCCTGCTTGCGGCGGATCATCACGTCGCCGGCCTCCATGCCGAAGATCGCGATATTCTCCGCGCCGACATGGTCGCGGATCTCGATATTGGCGCCGTCGAGCGTGCCGATGGTGATGGCGCCGTTGAGCGCCAGCTTCATGTTGCCGGTGCCGGAGGCTTCCATGCCGGCGGTCGAGATCTGCTCGGAGAGGTCGGCCGCCGGAATGATCACCTCGGCGAGGCTGACATTGTAGTCGGGCAGGAACACGACCTTGAGCTTGCCGCCGATCGTGGCGTCGTTGTTGACGACCTCCGCGACGTCGTTGATCAGCTTGATGATCAGCTTGGCGTAGCGGTAGCTCGCCGCCGCCTTGCCGGCGAAGATCTTCACCCGCGGCACCCAATTGCCGTTGGGATCGTCCTTGATCGCCTGGTACAGGGCGACCGTCTCGATGACGTTGAGCAGCTGGCGCTTGTATTCGTGGATGCGCTTGATCTGCACGTCGAACAAAGCGGTCGGGTCGACCTTGATGCCGAGCCGCTCGCCGATCAGGCGCGCCAGCGCGGCCTTGTTGTGAAGCTTGACGCTGCGGAATTTCTTCTGGAATTCGACGTCGCTGGCGCGCGCCTCGATCAGCGAGAGCTGGGTCGGATCGTCGAGCACGGCTTCGCCGCAGGTCTCGCGCAACAGATCGGTCAGCTTCGGGTTCGCCAGCATCAGCCAGCGGCGGAAGGTGATGCCGTTGGTCTTGTTGGTGATGCGGCCGGGATAGAGGTGGTTGAGGTCGTGGAACACGGTCTCGCGCATCAGGTCCGAATGCATGCCCGAAACGCCATTGATGCGGTGCGAGCCGACGAAGGCGAGCTGGCCCATGCGCACGCGGCGCCCGCTCTTCTCGTCGATCAGCGAGACCGAGGCGCGGAAATCGATGTCGCCGGGGCAGCGCGCCTCGGCGAGCGCCAAATGCTGCACGTTGATGCGGTAGATGATCTCGAGGTGCCGTGGCAACAGCCGCTCGAACAGCTCGACCGGCCAGGTCTCCAGCGCCTCGGGCAGCAGCGTATGGTTGGTGTAGGAGAGCGTGGCGACCGTGATCTTCCAGGCCTCGTCCCAGCGGAAATTGTGCAAATCGACGAGGATCCGCATCAGCTCGGTGACCGCGAGGCTCGGATGGGTGTCGTTGAGCTGCACGGCGACCTTGCTGGCCAGGCTGCGCAGCTGGCCGTCGGAGGCGAGATGCCGCTTCACCAGATCCTGGAGCGAAGCCGAGACGAAGAAATATTCCTGGCGCAGGCGCAGCTCGCGGCCCGCCGGGCTCTCGTCGTTCGGATAGAGGAATTTGCAGATCGCCTCCGCGCGCGACTGCTCGGCGCTGGCGCTGACATAGTCTCCCTTGTTGAAGGCATCGAGCTTGAGCGGATCGGGCGAGCGCGCCGACCACAGGCGCAGCGCATTGACGTGCTGGCCACGCCAGCCGACGATCGGCGTGTCATAGGCGATCGCCTGCACCGTCTCGCCCGGATGCCAGATCGCGCGGTCGCGGCCCTTGTCGTCGACATGCTCGACCCCGCCGCCGAAATTGATGTCGTAGATCACCTCGGGCCGCTGCAATTCCCAGGGGTTGCCGAAGCTCAGCCATTCGTCCGGATATTCCTGCTGCCAGCCCTGGTTGATGATCTGGCGGAACAGGCCGTAATCGTAGCGGATCCCGTAGCCGATCGCGGGGATCGACAGCGTCGCCATGCTCTCCATGAAGCAGGCGGCGAGGCGGCCGAGGCCGCCATTGCCGAGCGCGGCGTCCGGCTCGCATTTGCGCAGCTCCGGCAGCGAGACGCCGAGATCGCCGAGCGCGACCTCGAAGATCTTGAGCAGGCCCATGTTGTTGAGGGCGTCGCTGAACAGACGGCCGATCAAAAATTCGAGCGAGAGATAATAGACGCGCTTGCGGCCAGCGTCGTAGCTGTGCTTGTCCGCGGTGAGCCAGCGATGCACGATGCGGTCGCGCAGAGCGAGCGCCGCGGCCTGATACCAGTCGTGCTTGGTCGCCATGCCGGCATCCTTGCCGATGGCAAGCCGCAGCTTCGCCAGGATCGCGCCCTTGATCTCAGCCAGCGCGAGCTCGTCGATGGGCTGCGTGGCAGCGGGAAAACTGGGCTGGAACGATTG
This sequence comes from Bradyrhizobium nanningense, assembly GCF_004114535.1. GTDB lineage: Bacteria > Pseudomonadota > Alphaproteobacteria > Rhizobiales > Xanthobacteraceae > Bradyrhizobium > Bradyrhizobium nanningense. The sequence goes on along the minus strand of NZ_LBJC01000082.1, from coordinate 184,893 downwards.
ATCTTGCAAAGCCGTCACTTCCTGGTCGAAACAACACACCTCACCCTACGCGTCCTGCCCCTGCACCGGAACAGTCACGGGCGCGGCCGTGCACTGCGCTGGCGCAAATTTATGCAAGGAACGGGCCGCTTTGGAACCCGGACGAGCACGGAGAAACCGGGATTTCCGTGCTAGGTTGCCGATCAATTCAGCCATCAGTGTGGAGAAACGTTCCCATGAAACTGCTGAAGCGACTGCTGATCGAAATCGCCGCGGCGGCCCTGCTCGTCGTCTGCATCAGCGCCTCCAGCGCCGCGTTTGCCGCCGGCAAGCCCGGTCGCAGCGCAGATGGTCTGAGCTGCGGTTTTACGGTCCCGCAGAATGCCTCGCCCGCGGCCCGCTGCGCCGCCATCAAGCGGCAATGCGGCGGCAAGTTTTATGCGAATGCGTGCGGCACCAGGCTGATGTCCGCGGTGAATTGAGCGGCGGGCCCTCGCGAATCTAGGCCGCCAATCTAGGCAGCCTTGGCCTGCACCGCATCGCAAAATTCGGCGAGACGATCCGCAAGCCGCAGCGTGGCCGGGCTCGCATCCGGCGCGGCCATCAATGCGACCTCGGTCTTGTTGATCGGCGCAAAACCTTCCTTCGCCGTCAGCACGCGGTGATCGGACTGGATGGCCATCTCCGACAGGATGCTCAGTCCCATTCCGGCAGCGACCGCGGCCTGGATGCCGGCGAGGCTCGATGAGGTGTAGGCGGTGTGCCAGGCGCGGCCTGCGCTTTCCAGCGCATGGATAGCCCCGGCCCGATAGATGCAGCCGAGCGGAAAGCCGATCAGCGGCACCGAGGAAACGTCGACATCGACCGGATGGCTCTTGCTGGTGACCCAGTGCACCCGCTCCGGCCACACCGCGATCGCATCCTTCGCGCCGGCCTCGCGCTTGTAGAGCGCAAGGTCGAGCTCGCCGCGCTCGAGATCACGCGCCAGGTGCTTGCTCTGATCGGCGCGCACGTCGAGCCGCAGGCCCGGATGCGAGCGCGAAAATGCACCGAGCAATTTGGTCAGCCGGTAGGCCGCGAAATCCTCGGGAATGCCGAGCCGGATCGCGCCTTCGCCATCCGGCTGGCGCAGCACGTCGCGGGCTTCCTCGGCCAGCGAGAGCAGTCGGCGCGCATAGGACAGCAGCCGCTCGCCGGCCTCGGTCGGGCGCACATTCTTGCCGTCGCGATGCAGCAGCACCTGGCCGATGTCGTCTTCCAGCCGCTTGATCTGCTGGCTCACGGTCGACTGCGTGCGGTGGACGCGTTCGCCGGCGCGGGTGAAGCCGCCGGCCTCGACCACCGAGACGAAGCTGCGCAGCAGCTCGAGATCGAGCATCGCCACCTCCATTCGAAAATCAACTGATCGGAAGTTAATCATTTAATTTCAAAATGGCAAGCGGCCTCCCTAGATCGAGGGGCAGAAGAAAACATCCGAGAATGCCCCTCATGTCGCTCGCCCCCTCGGTCTCGGCTCCACGCACCCGCTTCAACACGCTGCCACTCGCCATCGGCCTGTTCTGCCTGCTCTGGAGCTACGCCTTCGTCGCCGGCAAGATCGGCGTCACCCATTGCCCGCCGCTGATCCTGCTCGCCGCGCGCTTTTCGCTCGCGGGCATTTTGATCCTCGGCGCAACGCTGATCCGCGGCGAGGCCTGGTCATTGACCTGGCGCGATGCCGTGATCTTCGCCGTGCTCGGCATCGCCAACAACGCGCTCTATCTCGGCCTCGGCTACACCGGCCTGCAATCGGTCTCCGCCGGCCTCGGCGGCCTGATCGTGTCGGCCAATCCGGTATTCACAGCGGCGCTCGCCGCCCTGCTGCTCGGCGAGCGCATGACATGGCGGAAGGCCGGCGGCCTGCTGCTCGGCATCACCGGCGTGACGCTGATCGTCTGGCATCGCTTGTCGGTCGGCACGGACTCGCTGCACGGCATCGTCTTCACGCTGGCCGCGCTCGTCTCGATCGTCGCCGGCACCATCCTGTTCAAGCTGCTCGCGCCGAAGGGATCGTTGTGGATCGGCAACGGCGTGCAGAACCTCGCCGCCGGCCTCGTGCTGACGCCGATCGCGCTCACCTTCGCCGATGTCCACGCGATCGATGTCACGCCGAGCCTGATCGGAGCCTCTGCGTTCCTCGTGCTGGGCGGCTCGATCCTCGCTTATTGGCTCTGGTTCCATCTCCTGAAAGTGTGCGGCGCGACCGCCGCCAGCGCCTATCATTTCCTGATGCCGCCACTCGGCATGCTGTTCGCCTATCTGGTCCTCGGTGAACACGTCGAAGCGCGTGACCTCCTCGGCATCATTCCGGTGGCGCTCGGCATCTATCTGGTGACGCGCCCGGCAAAGCCCGTCTCGTAACAGGAGTTCGTCATGCCCATTTCCATCACCCTGATCGGCGGCCCCACTGCGCTGATCGAGATCGACGGCTTCCGTCTGCTTACCGATCCGACCTTCGATGCGCCCGGCGCCTACCAGCTGCCGCATGTGAAGCTGGAGAAGACCATCGGCCCCGCATTGAGGCCCGATGCGATCGGCCCGGTCGATGCCGTGCTGCTCAGCCACGACCAGCATTCCGACAACCTCGACAATTCGGGCCGCGACTATCTCCATAAGGTCAAGCGCGTGCTGACGACGGAAGCGGGTGCAAAGCGTCTTGGCGGCCATGTCGAGGGCCTTGCGCCGTGGAGCACTGCGCAACTGAAGGACAGCGACGGCAACACACTGACGATCACCGCGACACCGGCGCGCCATGGCCCGGCCGGCATCGAGCCGCTGTCGGGCGACGTGATCGGCTTCGTGGTGTCCTCAAGCCGGAGGGACACCAGCCCGGTCTATATCAGCGGCGACACCACATGGTTCGACGGCGTTGCCGAAGTCGCGCGCCGCTTCAAATGCGGCGTGGTGCTGCCGTTTGCCGGCGCGGCGCAGACGCGCGGTCCGTTCCATCTCACCATGGACACCAACGACGCCATCGAGACCGCGCGCGCCTTTCCCGAGGCGATGATCGTGCCCGTGCATACCGAAGGCTGGGCGCATTTCCGCCAGACCGGCGAGGATCTGCGCAAGACGTTCGACGCGCTCGGCTTCGGGACGCGGCTGCGGCTGCTGGAGCCGGGCGTGCCGACAGTGATCGAGGCGCCGTAGTTGCCGCAGCCCTCATTTCCGCAGTCCATGCGGCGTTGCACGAACGCAGGTCTCGTGCCCCGGACGCAGCGCAGCGCCTCTTCGGCGGTGCGCTGCCGAGCCGGGGCCCATGCCTCCGCATTCCACCACATGGCGTTCTGGGTCCCGGCTCTGCGCCGCAACGCCAAGAGCGTTGCGACGCGTCCGGGACACGAGAGGAAGGAACGCGATAAACGCAACCTCCCTCGTTGCACTGACGATGTGGTCAATCCTTCCGAAACACGATCGACGCCATCCAGCCCGTCATCAGCGCCATCGCGGCGGTGACGAGGCCGTAGATCAGCCCGTTCTGCCTCGCGGTGGTGGCGACGAATTGCTCGAAGCCGACCTTGACGATCTCGAACGCGGTCTCGGTCTTGCCGATGAACGCGCCGTTCGCAAACAGCTTGATCTCCACTTCATAGGTGCCGATCGGCACCTCCGCCGGCAGTGGAATGCCGGTGCGGAACAGCGTCGGCGTCAGGAAGGTGACGGCGCTTGGATCCTCGCGATAGAGCCCGCGCTGGGTGCGCAGGCGGATGAACGCCGAGCGGAACGCGTCGTTCGGCACCACGTCGGCAAAGTCGCCGCCGACCCGCTGCATCAGCAGCACGTTGTTCAGCCCGATCTGCTGCCGCCGCGCGATCTCGGGCGAGGTGATCGCGTCGAAGGAGCGGTTGGCAAACAGCGCCAGATAGCTCGGCACCTGCAGGAATTGCCGGTAATCGGTGTTGATCCAGATGCCGAAGGTGCGTTCCTTCCGCCGCGTCACCATGTCGGCGTGCGGGCCCATCACGGTGACGACGAGATCGTAGGCGGTGCGATCGGGGGGCGTGGTGGCATCCTTCTCGACCGAGCCGAACAGCACCAGCTCCTCGCCGGAATAGTTCGGTGTCACCGTGACGCGGTGGTTGGAGACCGATACGATCAGCCGCTCCGCGCGCGCGGCTGAGCCGAGCAGCAGGACGAGAAGGAAGGCGAGGAGGGGGCGAATCATCCGCTCACTCCCAGCTCGCGGATGGTGAAGAGATCCGAGGGTTGGATCACCAGCTCGATCGCGAAGCGAACGCCGACCGAGAGGATCAGAAGGCCGAGCAGCAGCCGCAATTGCTCGCCGCGGATCTTCTGGCCGGCGCGTGCCCCGAATTGCGCGCCGGTGACGCCACCGACCATCAGGATCAGCGCCAGCACGGCGTCGACGAGGTGATTGGTCACCGCGTGCAGCATGGTCGCGAACAGCATCGTGACGAGCGTCAGCACCATCGAGGTCCCGATCACCGTCGAGGTCGGCACCCGCAAGAGATAGATCATGATCGGCACCAGGATGAAGCCGCCGCCGATGCCCATGATGGCGCCGATGAAGCCGATCATGATGCCGACCACCACCACGGGGATGACCGAGAGATAGATCCTCGAGCGCTTGAACCGCATCTTCAGCGGCAGCCCGTGGATCCAGTTGTGCGTGCGGCGCGGCGGCAGCGCGCCGCGCCGGGTTCGCATCAGGGCGCGCAGGCCTTCCGAGAACATCAGGCTGCCGACGGTGCCGAGCAGAACCACGTAAGAGAGCGCGATCATCAGATCGAGCTGGCCGAGCGCGCGCAGCTGCGTGAAGGTCCACACGCCGAGTGCGGTGCCGGTCACGCCGCCGCATAAGAGGACGCTTGCCAGTGCCGGATCGATCGCGCGTCGCCGCCAATAAGACAGCGCGCCGGAAAAGGAGGAGGCCGCGATGTGGCTCGCGACCGAGGCGACCGCGACCGCCGGCGTGATGCCGATGAAGATCAGAAGCGGCGTCATCAGGAAGCCGCCGCCGATTCCGAACATGCCCGAGACGAAGCCGACCGCGGCGCCCATGGCCAGCACCAGGAAGACGTTGACGGGAAGATCGGCGATCGGAAGATAGAGCTGCATCGAAGGACCACGCTCCGGCGAGACGGATCGATTGCGGAATGCTCGCCGGAAGGCTGGAACGATTGCCGCGTCCCTCAATAGCGGAATTCGGAGCGGGGAGGGACCGGGAATTTTGGGCGTGGTGAATGGTGGCGAGGGATCGGATGGTGCATCCTGTGCGATCTCGCCACCTTCTCCGCTGTCATGCCCCGTCTTGACCGGGGCATCCAGTACGCCGCCCCGTTGTTGTGAGAGCGAGCTCCTTGACGCCGGCCTCTGGAATACTGGGTCGCCCGGTCAAGCCGGGCGACGACAGGATGAGAGAGCGTTGTATTAAGCCGCTTAGTGCGCTGCCGACGCCGACTTCTTCGCCGCGACCGGCTTCGGCGCGGGCTTGGCGCTTGCCTGCGGCGCGGTGTCCCAGCCGCCGGCGGGGGACGCGACGTTGACCGCGTCGTCGGGCTGCGGCTCGGCGCTGAAAGTCTGGATCGCGAGCTTGGCGGCGGCGAGCGATTGCGGGTCGAGACGCTTGGCGACGTCGTCGCGCTTGCCTGACGCATCCGCATCACCCTGCGCGGCTGCGAGGCTGAACCATTTGTAGGACTCGGCGAGGTTCTGTTCGACGCCGATGCCGCGGGCATAGAGGATGCCGAGGTTGAACTGGCTGTCGGCGACGCCGCGATCGGCGGCCTTGCGGAACCACTGCGCCGCGCTCTTGTAATTGGCGCCGCGTCCGCCGCCATCGGCATCGAGCACCGCGAGATTGTGCATCGCCTTGGCGTTGCCGCGCTCGGCGGCCTGGGTGTAGTAGCGGCGCGCGATGTCGGCGTCCTTCTTCACCCCTAAGCCCTTCTCGTAGAGCGTGCCGAGGCGGAAGGTCGCGGGGATCACGCCGGCCTGTGCGGCGCGGTCGTACCATTTCGCGGCTTCGTCGTAGTTGGTGGCAACGCCCTTGCCTTCGGCAAAGCGCAAGCCGATCTCGTAGGCCGCGGTCGCATCGCCCTTCATCGCGGCGGTGCGCAAGGCCGGGCCACCGATGCCGTCAGGCAGCTTTTCGCTCGGCGGCACCTGGATGAGGCCGAGCTTGGCGCGGCTGGTGCCCGACAGCGCGCCGGTGACGTCGCTGCTCGCCGCAGGCGCGGGCGGCGTCGTCGCTGGCGCCGGCGGAATTTCAACCGAGGCCGAGTTGCCCGAATTGGCGGCGGGAGCCGGCGCGGCGTTGTTCTGGGATTGCCGTCCGATCGGTGTCGGCGAGGTCATCGATGGCGTGACCTGCTCGGGCGTGGCGGGCTTGTTCTCGATCACCGGCGGTGACGGCGGGGCCTGCGGCGCGGGCTGGCTCAACGTATTGTCCATGGCCTGCGGCGCCGGCGGCGGGCTGCCCTCGAGCAGGTTCATCGCCATTTTGAAGGTGCCGAGCACGATCACGACGACGCTCGCGCCGACCAGCAGCGAGCGGATCTTCGAGGTGATGGTCGAGCCGCCGTCCTTGCCCTTGTCCGCATTCTTGGCGCGGGCCGCAGCCTTGGCGGCGCGGCCGGTCTTTTCGGGTGGCTGCGCGGCGGCGGCCTGGGCGGCGCGGCGGGCGGCCGCGATGAAGCTCGACGACGAGACCGGCTCTTTCGCAGCAGCGGGAATGCCGCTGATCGCGCTCTCGGAGGCGGCGATGCGCTCCGACGGCGTGGCGCGTCCACCCGGCCGCGTGCCGGGCTCGAGCGGATGATCCGGCGGCAATTCGGGTGCGAGCGCGGCGCGCGCGGGTGCCGTATGCGGCTCCAGGATCTCGCTGATCGCACGCGGCGGAACCGGCGGTGCCGGCGGCACCGGCGGCGGCGCGGCGGGTGCAGCGGCATGGAATTCACGCGGCGCGGCGGCGAAGGCGGATTGCGGCCCTTGCGCGGCAGCGGGATTCGGAAGCTCGGGCTTCGGATCGTATTTCGGCGGCTGTACTTGCGGCCGCGGTTCACGCGCGACCGGCGCCGGCTCCATGGAAGCAGCAATGGGAGCGGCCATCGGCATCGACATCGGCTGCGGCGCAGCGGCCGGCGGCGCCGTACGCACCGCGCGCAGATCACCCTCGATCATGGACAGGCGATCGACGACATGGCCGAGCGCGCTGTGGACGGCGTCGAGCGAGTCCTGGGTGCTGCGGTTGGTCTCGGCCTGGCTGAAGCGGATGTCGGACAGCTCGCGCTTGACGAGATCGACCACGCCGGAATCGACGGGGGCCGAATTGCGGCTCTCGGCCAGCGCGGAATAGGTCGCCTGCTGCCGCTCCAGGTGCCTGAGAATGTCGTGCAGCCCGTCCTCGACGCGGCTTAAGTTGCCGTTGCGTGGGTCGGAGGCGGCTTCGATCCGCTCCAGCAGGTACGAGACGCGCTGTTCGAGATGTGCGAAAGTCGAGGCGGAATCGTTGCCGACCTGCATGCGGTCGAAGCGGTCCGACAGCGCGCGGATCGCAGCTTCCAGATGCTCGGTGCTTTCGGACGGCTGCGGCCGCTCGCGGGTTTCCAGCGCCGCGGTGAGCGCGGCAATGCGCTGCTCCAGCACCGCAAAGGTGTCGCCCTGGCCGGAAGCGCGAGTGACCTGGTCGACCTTGGACGACAACAGCTGGACGTCTTCCGACAGGCGGGCCAGCGCTTCGTTGGAGGCGACGTTGGAGACGATGCCGCGCAGCGCCGCGATCGCGCTTTCGAGCTGATGCACCGTCGAGGGATCGTCATTGGCGCGCAGGATCAGGTCGAGCTTGGCGCCGAGATTGCGGATCGCCTCGTCATAGCCGGTGAGCTGCTCGGCCGGCGTCAGCGTGCGCAGCACCTGCTTGATGTCGGACAGCGCGTGCTCGATGCCCGACAGCACCTGGCCGTCGGTGCCGTTGGAGCGCGTCTCGTCGATGCGCCGATGCAGCGAGCGGATCTCGTTCTCGATCGATTCGATCGCGCGCCGCGGCATCGCCTCGGTGATGGCGGTGCGGATCTCGGCGAGCTCGCTGCGGAAGGCGTTGATCGCCTGCTCGGTATTGTCGGGGCGCTGCAGCGCCTCGATCTGGCTCGTTATCTTGAGCAGGTGGCGCTCGAGGGAGGAGAAATCCGGCCCCGCTTGCGGTGGCGGCGGCGCATAGATAGGCGCGGGCGGCGCCATCGGGGGCGCGAAGGGAGCTGCATGAGGCGCAATGGAGGGCGCGGCGCGCGGCGGCATTTGCCTCGGCGCAAAGCCATCGAGCTCGCTCTGGCGCGCGGTGATCTCGGCGACGGCGACGTCGAATGAAGCGGGGCTCAGGGGAGGGGCGTTGCGATAGACCTGCGCGGCCGCGCGCTCGACCGCATCGGCCTGGCGCTGGCGCGTGTCGACCGGCGCGGGGCGCGGGGCCTGCGGCTGCTGCGGTTGAGGCTGCTGCGGCCGGGAGATTTGCGACAGCCGCGCATCGAGCCGCGAGATCGCGTCGTTGAGCTGGCGTGCGACCCCCTGCTCGCGCGAGACGTCTGGTCTCGACGATTCCTGGCGCGGCGCGGGCTTCGAAATCCGTTCGATCTGCTGGGTGATCGCGTCGAGCCGCTGGTGGATGTCGGCGACTTCGCGGCTCTCCTGGCTCGGCATGGCTTGCGGACGTTGATCCTGACGTTGATCGTAAGATCCGCGAAGGTTTGGCGGGGCCGTCTCGCCGAGCGTGGAGTTCAGCCAATCGTTGAGTGACATGCCCGCGCGACGCGCAGCAGCTTCGGCCCGCTCCCTGACGGATGGATCGATGCCGTCCACACTCCACGATACGCGCGAATTCATGACTCTGTCCGGTTCCGACTCCGGCGCCCCACCCGGCGCCTCCAGCCTCCCCACGCGTGCCGGTTGCAAAGACAATCGAATTTGGCGCGGGTCGTCTGCCTCGAAAACCGACTTTTTCCTGTTACGGTAAATAACGAGTTAAGGAATGCGGCGCGGGTGTCTGAAAGTTGGGCGGGAGGAACCTGGGGCGGTGTCGTGTCGCTCGTCCGGTCGCCAAACAACCGGTGTCATGCCCCGCGAAGGCGAGGCATCCAGTACGCCGCGGCTCCTCGGTTCTAGCCGCGCCGTCTCTGGAATACTGGATCGTCCGCCTTCGCGGACGATGACAGCGGAATATGTAGAAGCGGGGTGCGTACTGCGGAGTGCTCAGCGCTTGGCGCTTCAGCCCTTCCCCTCGCGCTTGCCCTCTTCCAGCGGCACCACCGTGGCCTTGCCGGTCATCGTCGACAGCGCGGCGAGCGCCTCCTCGCAGAAGTCGGCCACCATCTGCTCGTGACGGGCTCCTAAGCGGAGCAGGAGCAGGTTGCCGAGGTCGAGCCGGCCCTCTGCGGTGCCGTCGGGAAAGCGCTTCTTCAGGATGCGCTCGTAATTGGCGTGGCGGTCGCGATGGTGCTCGAGGCGGGCCATCAGGTCGGTGCGCAGCGGCTCGATGTCGATGCTGTCGAGCGCGTGGAGGCGGACCAGGAGGTCGTCCTTGGTCGAGGCCGGCGTGCTTGGTCGCGCGGCCCAGTGCCGCAGCGCTGTTCGCCCCTCCGGAGTGAGCGTATAAACCAGCTTGTTGGGCTTGCCCGATTGCACGACCTCGCGGCCCTGGATGTGGCCGCGGTCGCGCAGCTTGGAGAGCTCGCGATAGATCTGCTGATGGTCGGCCTTCCAGAAGAAGCCGATCGAGGAGTCGAACGTCTTGGCGAGCTCGTAGCCCGTCATCGGACGTTCCGTCAGGCATGCGAGGATTGCGTCGCCCAGGGCCATCGCCGGCCTCCTTGTTTCAACCTCAACCACCATGCTTGACTTTATGCGTATTGGCGCATATGCGTCAATGTGCATATCACGCCATCTCGGGTCGGGCGAAAGATCCGACCCGAAAAACCCAGCGGAATCAATCACCAAGCTACTGTGCGTGGGGTTGTTTTCGCGTTTTCTGTCCAGGCCTTTAGGGAGGCAGCTGAGAATGACCGGCCTCGATTCCTGGTACGCCTACATGAGGTCTCACGACCGCGCCGCGCTTTGGGACCTCCTGCATCCCGACGCCGTGTTCGAAAGCCCGGTCGTCCACACCCCGCAGCGCGGGCGTGACATCACCTTCAAATACCTCTCCAGCGCCGAGCAGGTGCTTGGCGGCCCGACCTTCACCTATGTCGGCGAATGGCGCAGCGACAATGGTGCCGTGCTCGAATTCAAGACTGAGATCGACGGCATCGAGATCAACGGCGTCGACATCATCACTTTCGACAGCGAGGGACGCATCACGCATTTCAAGGTGATGGTGCGTCCGCTCAAGGCGATCAACATGCTGCACCGCCTGATGGCGGAGCGGCTGGCCGCCCAATCATGACACTGCCCTGAGGTTGCAGAACCCGCTAAGCTCGCGGGCAAGGCTGCGCCGCAGGAAACACGCTGATATCACCACTGCAAGGCCCATTGCCGGGAGAACTCCATGCCGATCTACAAAGCCCCCGTCGAAGACGTGAACTTCCTGCTCAACGACGTCTTCCAGATCGACCGCTACGACAACCTGGCGGGCTTCTCCGATGCGTCGAGCGACGTGCGCGAAGCCATTTTGGGCGAAGCCGCCAAGCTCGCCGAAGAGGTGCTGCAGCCGCTGAACCGTGTCGGCGATCTCGAAGGCTGCAAGCGCGCGGATGACGGCAGCGTTACCACGCCGAAGGGTTTCAAGGACGCGTTCAAGCAGGTCGCCGAGGGCGGCTGGCTCGGTCTGTCGGCGCCGACCGAGTTCGGCGGCCAGGGCCTGCCGGTGACGCTCTCGCAGGCCGTCAACGAGTTCCAGATCTCCGCCAACATGGCGTTCTCGATGTATGGCGGCCTCACCATGGGCGCGACCGCGGCGCTCATCGTCCACGGCTCGCCGGAGCAGAAGAAGACATACGTGCCGAAGATGGTCGCCGGCGAGTGGACCGGCACCATGAACCTGACCGAGCCGCATTGCGGCACCGATCTCGGCATGCTCCGCACCAAGGCGGTGCGCCAGGCGGACGGCAGCTTCAAGATCACGGGCACCAAGATCTTCATCTCGGCCGGCGAGCATGACCTCGCCCCAAACATCATCCACCTCGTGCTCGCCCGCATCGAGGGCGCACCCGCCGGCATCAAGGGCGTGTCGCTGTTCGTGGTGCCGAAATTCCTGGTCAATGCCGATGGCTCGGTGGGCGCGCGCAACGGCGTCGTCTGCGGTTCGATCGAGCACAAGATGGGCATCCACGGCAACTCCACCTGCGTGATGAACTACGACAACGCCACCGGCTGGCTGATCGGCGAAGAGAACAAGGGCATGCAGGGCATGTTCGTGATGATGAACGAGGCCAGGCTCGGCGTTGCCGTGCAGGGCCTCGCGCAGTCCGAGGTGGCCTATCAGAACGCCGTCGCCTATGCCCGCGAGCGCATCCAGGGCCGCTCGCTCACCGGCGCCAAGGCACCGGACAAGCAGGCCGACCCGATCATCGTGCACCCCGACGTGCGCCGCACGCTGCTCTCGATCCGCGCCTTCAACGAGGCCGCGCGTGCCTTCGTGATGTGGACCGCGCTGAAGAGCGACGTCGCCCACCGCTCCGAAGACCCGAAGGACCGCCAGGCCGCCGACGATCACATGGGCCTGATGACCCCGGTGCTGAAGGGTTTCCTGACCGATTACGGCTTTGCCAACGCGGTGCAGGCGCAGCAGATGTATGGCGGCCACGGCTACATCGCCGAGCAGGGCATGGAGCAGTTCGTGCGCGATGCGCGCATCGCCATGATCTATGAAGGCGCCAATGGCATTCAGGCGCTCGACCTCGTCGGTCGCAAGCTGCCGCGCGACGGCGGCCGCGCCATCATGGCCTTCTTCGGCGAGGTCATGGCCTTCGCCAAGGAGAATGGCGGCGACGAAGCGCTCAAGCCGTTCATCACCCCGCTGTCGACCTCGCTCGGCCATCTCCAGCAGGCCACGACCTGGCTGATGCAGAACGCGATGGCAAAGCCCGACAATGCCGGTGCCGCCGCAACCGATTACCTGCATCTCTTCGGCTTCGTCGCGCTCGGCTACATGTGGGCGAAGATGGCCAAGGTGACGAATGCCAAGATTGCCGAGAGCGGGGCGACGCCCTATCTCTCGACCAAGCTGGTCACCGGCCGTTTCTTCATGGAGCGGATGCTGCCGGAGACGGCCGCCAATCTCGCCCGCATCCAGGCCGGCTGCGCCACCATCATGGAATTGCCGGCGGAAGCGTTCTGAGCCTGCTTCCGCTGCCTGCTCCCAATCGCATCGAACATCACATCAGGAGGGCGTCATGCCTGAGGCATTCATCTACGACCACGTTCGCACCCCCCGCGGCCGCGGCAAGGCGGACGGCGCGCTGCACGAAGTCACGGCGCTCGCGCTTGCGGCCGTGCCGCTGAAGGCGCTGAAGGACCGCAACAATCTGCCTGAAGATGCCGTCGACGACGTCATCCTCGGCGTTGTCGATCCGGTCGGCGAAGCAGGTTCCGACATCGCGCGCTTTGCGGCGCTGAAAGCGGGGCTCGGCGAAGCCGTGCCCGGCGTGCAGATCAGCCGCTTCTGCGCCTCCGGCCTCGATGCCGTGAACTTTGCCGCCGCGCAGGTGATGAGCGGCCAGCATGAGCTCGTGATTGGCGGCGGCGCCGAATCCATGAGCCGCGTCGGCATCGGCGCCTCGGGCGGCGCCTGGCCGATGGATCCCTCGATGGCAGTGCCGGCCTATTTCATGCCGCAGGGCGTCTCGGCCGATCTGATCGCGACCAAATACGGCTTCTCGCGCGACGACGTCGACGCCTACGCCGTGCAGAGCCAGCAGCGTGCGGCCAAGTCCTGGGAAGAAGGCCGCTTCGACAAGTCGATCGTGCCGGTGAAGGACATCAACGGCCTCACCATCCTCGCCAAGGACGAGCACATGCGTCCCTCGACGACGATGCAGTCGCTGGCGCAGCTCCAGCCCTCGTTCACGATGATGGCGCAGATGGGCGGCTTCGACGGCGTCGCGCTGCAGTCGCACCCCGAGATCGAGCGCGTCAATTACGTGCATCACGCCGGCAATTCCTCCGGCATCGTCGACGGCGCCGGCGCCGTGCTGCTCGGCAGCAAGGAGGCGGCTGCGAAATACGGCCTGAAGCCGCGTGCAAAAATCCGCGCCTTCGCCAATATCGGCTCGGAGCCGGCGATGATGCTGACCGGTCCGGTCGACGTCACCGAGAAACTCTTTGCGCGTTCCGGCATGAAGAAGTCGGACATCGACCTGTTCGAGCTCAACGAGGCCTTTGCGTCGGTCGTGCTGCGCTACATCCAGGCTTTCGACATCGACAGCGCCAAGATCAACGTCAATGGCGGCGCCATCGCGCTCGGCCATCCGCTCGGCGCCACCGGTGCGATGATCCTCGGCACCGTGCTCGACGAGCTCGAGCGCACCAACAAGTCCACCGCCCTCGTCACGCTGTGCATCGGCGGCGGCATGGGCACCGCGACCATCATCGAGCGGGTGTAGTCCGTAGGGTGGGTTAGCCGAAGGCGTAACCCACCGTGCCGCGTCGACAAAGTTGGTGGGTTACGCTTCGCTAACCCACCCTACGAAACCGAATTAAACCGCCGCGCCTGAGATCGGCTGCGGCACCGAGGAGCAACCAACATGTCGTACAAGAATTTTAGGGTTGAGACCGACGCAGACGGCATCGCGCTCGTCACCTGGGACATCCCCGGCCGTTCGATGAACGTACTGGACGAGACTTCGACCAACGAACTCGACGCGATCGTCAAGGCGACCACGGCCGATGCGGCGGTGAAGGGCGTCGTCATCACCTCGGCCAAGGAAGCGTTTTGCGCCGGCGCCGACCTGTCGATGCTTGAAGGCATGAACCAGGCCTATGCCAAGGTCTTGAAGGAGCAGGGCGAGACCGCGGCGAACCAGATGCTGTTCGATCAGAGCCGTCGCTTCTCGCTGGTGCTGCGTTCGATCGAGACCTCGGGCAAGCCGTGGGCGGCCGCGATCAACGGCCTCGCGCTCGGCGGTGGTTTCGAGATCACGCTGTGCTGCCATTATCGCGTCGCGGCCGAGAATCCCAAGACGCGCCTCGGCCTGCCCGAGGTCAAGGTCGGCCTGTTCCCCGGTGCCGGCGGCACGCAGCGTGTGCCGCGCCTGGTGCCGCCGCAGGACGCGATGACGATCCTGCTCAAGGGCGATCCGGTCACGGTCGAGAAGGCCAAGGCGCTGAACCTGATCCACGCCATCGTTCCGGCCGCTGATCTCATCAAGGCCGCAAAGGACTGGATCAAGGGCGGCGGCAAGGCGATCGCGCCCTGGGACGAGAAGGGCTTCAAGCTGCCCGGCGGTCCGGTGTTCTCCAAGGCCGGCATGATGATGTTCCCCGCCGGCAACGCCATCTATCGCCGCGAGACCTACGACAATTATCCGGCCGCGCGCGCGATCATGAGCTGCGTCTATGAAGGCCTGCAGCTGCCGATCGACGCCGCGCTGCGCGTCGAGTCGCGCTACTTCACCTCGGTGCTGCGCTCGAAGGAGGCGGCCGCGATGATCCGCAGCCTATTCCTGTCGATGCAGGAATTGAACAAGGGCGCGCGCCGTCCGAAGGACGTGCCCGCAACCAAGGTGAAGAAGATCGCCGTGATCGGCGCCGGCTTCATGGGCGCCAGCGTCGGCTACGTCTCGGCCCGTGCCGGCCTCGACGTCGTCCTGATCGATCGCGACCAGGAGAGCGCCGACAAGGGCAAGGCGCATGCGCAGAAGGTGATCGAGGAGCAGATCAAGAAGGGCCGCGCCAAGCCTGCGGATGCCGAAGCGCTGCTCGCGCGCATCACGCCGACCGCCGACTATGCGGCTCTGAAGGACGTCGACCTCGTCATCGAGGCCGTGTTCGAGGACCGCAAGGTCAAGGCCGAGACCTTCGCCAAGGCGCAGGAGCACATGAAGCCGGACGTGATCTTCGCGTCGAACACCTCGACGCTGCCGATCACCTCGCTCGCTGAATCCTTCAAGGACCAGGCCAAGTTCGTCGGCATCCACTTCTTCTCGCCGGTCGAGAAGATGATGCTGGTCGAGATCATCCTCGGCAAGAACACCGGCGATGTCGCGCTCGCGACCGCGCTCGACTACGTCCGGCAGATCGGCAAGACGCCGATCGTCGTCAACGACTCCAGAGGCTTCTTCGCCAATCGCTGCGTCGGCCGCTACGTCGCCGAAGGCAACGAGATGTTCCTCGAAGGCGTGCCGCCCGCGATGATCGAGAACTGCGCCAAGATGGCCGGCATGCCGGTCGGCCCGCTCTCGCTCTCGGATGAAGTCGCGCTCGACCTCGGCCTCAAGATCATGAAGGCAACCGAAGCCGATCTCGGTCCCAACGCCATCAACCCCGATCAGAAGAAGCTGATGGTGGAGATGGTCGAGAAGCAGGGCCGTCTGGGGCGCAAGAACAGCAAGGGCTTTTATGATTACCCTGAGAAGGGCAAGGGCCAGAAGAGCCTATGGCCGGGCCTCTCGGCCTTGCAGCCGAAGCAGCTCGACCCCGACACGCTCGACGTCGAGGAACTGAAGCAGCGCTTCCTGGTGGTGCAGGCGGTGGAAGCCGCACGCACGGTCGAGGATCGCGTCATCACCGATCCGCGCGAGGCGGATGTCGGGTCGATCCTTGGCTTCGGCTTTGCCCCGTTCACCGGCGGCACGCTGTCCTATATCGACTTCATGGGCACCAAGAAGTTCGTCGAGCTCTGCCACAAGCTGGAGGCGAAGTACGGTTCGCGCTTCACGCCGCCGAAGTTGCTCGAGGAGATGGCGGCGAAGGGCGAAACCTTCTACGGCCGCTTCGCGCCGAAGAAGGCGGCGGCCTGACGGGGCCCGTCGTGCCGGATTGCCCGGCGCTCCATCCGGGCTACGCAGAAACAAAAGGCCGGATCATTGATCCGGCCTTTTCATTTTCCATCGCCGAATGGCGAGACCGCGCGGCCTGGTACCGCATCGTCGTCGAGACTGGCTCGCTTCGCGGTGGCACCGCTTTTGCTAATGGATCCAACGGATGACCATCAGCATTGAAAGTGTCCCGCAATGATCCCGACGGTGTCTCAACTCAACGCAGCCGGCGTTGCTGTAAGATACGCCCCGCTTTCTCTGATGGGGCGGCCGTGGCCCCGCCGCAGGCTCTTCAGGCGGCGCAGAAGAATCCCCTCATGGGCCGGCCTGGCCCTACTCGTTCTCATCGTCGATGTGGCCATGGCCGTGCTTGCCTGGATCGTCGCCGATGTCGTCCTGCATTGAGAGCTCGCCTCTGTGCACGTAGAGCGTCGCCGCCATATAGGCGACCTGGCCGGCAATCAGGCAGGCGACGACGATTGGAATGCCCGTCCAAAATCCGAAGCCCGAGGTCTGAAGGACTGTTGCAGCAAGGATCGCGGTCGCCGGCGAAACCAGCAACAGGCTCCAGACCCGGAAGAAGAGGCCGGTCGACAATCCAGCGATTATGCTCGCGAGCAAGAGCAGGAGTATGGTTGTCACCAGAGCGTCCCTGTTCGCAGGCCGATATCGCAGTCCACGGCTGAAGTTGAGCCAACTGGATTGCTCTCACAACAATGCTGACCTCCGTCGAATACATAAGGCGGAATTATTGTTAACTCCGACAATGCTCGTAAAATTGATGCCCAGGGCATTTCGAACATCCGGGCTTCCGCAACCGATTCAAGCAAAAAGAGCCGGATCATCGATCCGGCTCTTCCATCGTCTCGTCTGTTAAGTCTGGCCTTACTTCGCCTGCGCCAGCCCTTCCTTCTTCAGCGCTTCCTGCACCTGCGGCCGCGCCGCGACGCGGGCCTTGTAGGCGGCAAGGTTCGGCATCGCCGAGAGGTCGAATTTCATCCGATCGGCCCAGGTCAGCATCGTGAACAGATAGCCGTCGGCCACCGTGAACTGCTTGCCCATCAGGTAGTCGCGGCCGGCGAGCTGGCTGTCGATATATTTCAGCTTGCCCATGACGCGATCTTTGAAGAAGGCCTTGGCCTCGTCGTTCAGCGCCGGCGCGAACAGCGGGCCGAAGCTCTTGTGCACCTCGGAGGTGAGGAAATTCAGCCACTCGAGCAGCTTGTAGCGCTCGGAACTGCCGTGGGCCGGCGCCAGTGCCTTAGCCGAAGCCTGATCGGCGATCATCTGGACAATCACCGGGCCTTCGGTCACGATCTCGCCGCTGTCGAGGCCCAGCGCAGGGACCTGGCCCTTGGGGTTCAGCTTCAGATAATCCTCACCATTTTCGAGCTTCTTGGCCCGGATATCGACCTTGACCAGCTCATAGGGCAGGCCGGCTTCCAGGAGCGCGATGTGGGGGGACAGCGAGCAGGCACCGGGCGAATAGTACAGTTTCATGGAATTTCCTTCTCTTGATGCTTGGTTCGGCCGAAACAGCGATTACATGCAGCTGCTTGGAATAGTCAAGATTGATGCAGCTGCATCAAATGAGGTAAGAGACGGGCGACGAGCTTGAGCGGGACCATGAAACGCAAACCATCGACCGAGGCGACCTCCGCCTGGATCCGCCTGATGCGGGTGCAGAGCCGCGTGCTCGATTGCGTCGAGCAAGACCTGAAGAAGGCCGGCTTCCCGCCGTTGGCATGGTACGACGCGCTGCTCGAATTGTCGCGCGCGCCGTCGGGCGAGCTGCGGCCGGTGGAACTCGAACGGCAGATGCTGATCCCGCAATATTCCACCTCGCGCCTGATCGACCGCCTGGTCGACGAGGGCCTCGCCTCCCGGCGCGAATGCAAGATTGACAAGCGCGGCCAGTTCGTCGAGATCACCGAAGCCGGCCGCGAGCTGCAAAAGCGGATGTGGGGCGCCTATTCGGCCGCGATCGAGAAATATGTCGGCTCGAAACTGTCCGATGCCGATGCCGTCAAGCTCAGCGGTCTGCTCGACCGGCTGGGCTGCTCGTGCGGCGAGATGAAGCTGCCGCCTGTCGCCAACGTCAACGAAAGCTCGCCGTCGCGATGATCGCGCGGCACACCAGCTCGTCCGTGCGCCCGGTGGGTTCGCGGACCATCCCCGTCACCCGCGCGCATTCGATCGAAGCGCCTTTGATTAGAGTTTGATATGGCGCGAGACCAGATCGATATGACGCCGCTGCAATCGCGCGACGAGCTCGTTGCGTGGTTCGAGGCCGGCTGCAAGGACCCGTCCGAATTCCGCATGGGCACCGAGCACGAGAAGACGCCGTTCACGCTCGAAGGCCACCGTCCGGTGCCTTACGAAGGCGCGCGAGGCATCGGTGCATTGCTCGAGGGCATGAAGCTCCTGCTCGGCTGGGAGCCGATCATGGAGAAGGGCAACATCATCGGCCTCTACGACGTCACCGGCGGCGGTGCGATCTCGCTCGAGCCCGGCGGACAGTTCGAGCTCTCCGGCGCCCCGGTCGAGAACGTTCACCAGACCCAGAGCGAGTTGATGGCGCATCTGGCGCAGGTGCGCGAGATCGCAACGCCGCTCGGCATCGGCTTCCTCGGGCTCGGCATGACGCCGTCCTGGTCGCGCGCCGACATCCCGATGATGCCCAAGGGCCGCTACAAGATCATGACCAATTACATGCCGAAGGTCGGCCAGTACGGCCTCGACATGATGTACCGGACCTGCACGGTGCAGACCAATCTCGACTTCTCCTCCGAAGCCGACATGGTCAAGAAGCTGCGCGTGTCGCTCGCGCTGCAGCCGGTCGCGACCGCGCTGTTCGCCAATTCGCCGTTCACCGAAGGCAAGCCGAACGGCTTCCTCTCCTTCCGCTCCGAGATCTGGCGCGACACCGACAATGCGCGTTCGGGCATGATGCCTTGGGCGTTCGAGGACGGCATGGGCTTCGAGCGCTATGTCGACTACGCGCTCGACGTGCCCATGTATTTCGTCAAGCGCGATGAGGACTACATCGACGTGTCGGGCTCCTCGTTCCGCGCATTCTTCGACGGCCGCAACAACAACCTTCCCGGCGAGCGTCCGACGCTGTCGGACTGGGCCAATCATCTGTCGACCATCTTCCCGGAAGTGCGGCTCAAGCGTTATCTCGAGATGCGCGGCTCCGACGGCGGTCCGTGGGGCCGGCTGCCGGCGCTGCCGGCGTTCTGGGTCGGGCTGCTCTATGACGACGTCTCGCTCGACGCCGCCTGGGAGATCGTCAAGCACTGGAACGCGCATGAACGCCAGGCCCTGCGCGACGACGTGCCGCGCATGGGCTTCAAGGCGCGGATCAAGGATCGCTACCTGTTCGAGATCGCCAAGGAATGCCTCGTGCTGGCACATGCCGGCCTGCGCCGGCGCGGCCGGATCGACCAGCTCGGCCGCGACGAAACGCGGCATCTGGAGCCGCTCGACCGCATCATCGATTCCGGCCGGACGCCGGCCGAGGAAATGCTGGACAAGTTCAACGGTCCCTGGAAGGGCTCGGTGGAACCGGCCTACGCGGAATACGCGTTCTAAAGCGCGGTGAGATTTGGAAGAATCGTCATCGCGCTTTAGGTCGTTGTTTGCGCATGATCTTTCCGGAAAAGCGGTTCGCACTTTTCCGGATCATGCTTGAGGCCGGTCAGCCGCCGATCGGGAGTTCAGCCGTTCATCGCCCATACAGGTTTGCGGCGATCAAATGACCGGCTGAAAAACCTGAGCGTCGTCAATAACTCGAAAGCTGTTCCGATGGGGAAGGGCCGCCTGTCCGGCGCCGTCATGGCAAAGGTCCTGGCAAGCGTCGTGGCATGTGTCACGCTGCTTTCGCTCGCATTCGCGACCGTGCCGGCGCGCGCCCAGACCGCGTTCGACCGGCCCGGCGGCGACTATTTCAGCACACCGGTTGCGTCGGGCGATCCGGAGGATTGCGCGCTGCTGTGCGAGCGCGACCGCCGCTGCCGCTCGTGGAGCTTCAGCTATCCCGACGTCGAAGGCGGCTCGGCGGTGTGCTGGCTGAAGAACACCGTGCCGGCGCGCGTGCCGGGAAGCTGCTGTATCTCCGGCGTGCGCGGCGCCGGCGTGATCGAGCCACGGGTCGAGGGCGTGGAAACGTCGATCGACCGCCCCGGTGGGGACTTGCGCAATTTCGACCTGAAGGACGGCGAGAGCGTGGAGGCCTGCAAGGCCGCGTGCACCGCCGATAACAAATGCCGCGCCTTCACCTATGCCCGCCCCGGCTACACCGGGCGCGAGGCGCGCTGCTTCCTGAAAAAGGAAATCAAGCCGCCGCGGCGGAAGGCAGGGTTCACGTCGGGCGTGGTGCGGTAGCGTTCGCACGTGCCACGAAGTGAGGTGCCGTAGGGTGGGCAAAGGCGCCCTTGCGCCGTGCCCACCATCTTTCCGATCCGGCCACAGATCGCGTGGGCACGCTTCGCTTTGCCCACCCTACGGCACCTCACTCCGCGGCAATCACCGTGAGCTCCGGCCACAGCGTCTTCCAGCGGGCGGCTTTGGCCGCGTAATTCGCCACCGAGAAATTCAGTGCCCGATTGGGCCGCACGATCAATCTCGCGACGTCGTCAAACCCGTGCGGCGCGTAGACCTCGTAGCCATCCTCTACGCGCCTGACTCCGACCTGTGTGTTCTGCGTCAGGAAGCGGTCGATGCCGTCGGTCGAGCGGGTCAATGGCGGATAGGGCAGGCCATGCTTGTCGGGGTACCACAGGTGCACACGCGCCTGATTGCGGATCTCGATCTTGTCGCCGAGATGGCCGAGCTGCGCCTGCAGCTTGCGGATCACCGTGTCCTCCGCCTCCCACGACGTATCGAAATCGAAATAGAACACGTCGTAATCAGCAATGCCGTGATCGACCGGGCGGCCCGTGAGCCCATTCCATACCGATTGCACGAGGCAACCTGCGACCAGCCACGCATCCGGCAGCGCGAGATGATCGAGTTCATCGATGATCGCGACGTTGACGGGATTTTGCAGAGCCAATGCGAGGAATTCGTCGCGCGTCATGAGAATCGTAGGGTGGGCAAAGACGCGCTCTTCGCGCGTCGTGCCCACCATCTTTTCGCGTTACGACAAATCGTGGGCACGCTTCGCTTTGCCCACCCTACGATATACGATCCAGTCAATGCACCGCGGTGAAGAACCGCGCCAGCCGGAAGCCGGACAGCCAGGTCCACACCGGCTGGCCGCGCATGCCGAGATCCCAGGAGCCGAGCACCGCATCGGCACGGCCGATCAAATTGTCGATCGGCAACAGGCCGACACCGCCGGACCGCAGCGGCACGCGGCTGTCGGAGGAATTGTCACGGTTGTCGCCGAGCACGAACAGGTGACCGGCCGGCACTGTCACTTCCTTGGTGTTGTCGAGCGGACCGTTGTCGCGCATCTTGAAGATCAAATGCGAGACGCCGTTCGGCAGCGTCTCGACATAGCGGTAGGCGGGCTCGCTGCCGCCATTGTCGTCCTCGGCAGATCCGACACCGTCCGGCTTCAGCTCGGCGGGGCGGTCGTTGATGAAGAGCTGACCCTGCCGCATCTGGATGCGATCACCGGGCAGACCCACGACGCGCTTGACCCAGGCCTGCGAACGATCGCCGGGCCAGCGAAACACCACGACGTCGCCCTGCTTCGGCGTCTCCGCGAACACGCGGCCGGTCTCGGGCAGGCTGATCTGGATCGGCAGCGACGAGCTGCCGTAGCCATAAGGGAATTTCGAGGCGATCAGCGCATCTCCAATCAGCAGCGTCGGCTCCATCGAGCCCGACGGTACGTAGAACGGCTCGGCAAGCGCGCCCTTGGCGATGAACACGGCGACGACGATGCCGGCGAGCTGAACGATCTGCCCGCCCCAGCCGCTGCTCTTCCCCTTGGAGGTCGCAGTTATCTTTTCCACGCTCATGCGCCCGTTCCACCCACCGTAATGCGTTCCATCAGCAGCGACGGCTGGCCGACGCCGACAGGCACGCCCTGGCCGTTCTTGCCGCAGGTGCCGATGCCGGTATCGAGCGCAAGATCGTTGCCGATCATGCGGATGCGATGCAGGTCGGTCGGCCCGTTGCCGATCAACATGGCACCCTTCAGCGGCGCGCCCAGCTTGCCGTTCTCGATCTTGTAGGCCTCGGTACACTGGAACACGTACTTGCCCGAGGTGATGTCGACCTGGCCGCCGCCGAAATTCGCAGCGAAGACGCCATTCTTCACCGAGGCGAGGATCTCGGCCGGATCGCGGTCGCCCGCGAGCATATAGGTGTTGGTCATGCGCGGCATCGGCACATGGGCATAGCCCTGGCGGCGGCCGTTGCCGGTCGGCTTCATGTTCATCAACCGCGCGTTCTGACGGTCCTGCATGTAGCCGACCAGGATGCCGTCCTCGATCAGCACGGTGCGATTGGTCGGCGTGCCCTCGTCGTCGATCGACAGCGAGCCGCGACGCGAGGCAATGGTGCCGTCGTCGACCACGGTGACGCCCTTGGCCGCGACCTGCTGGCCCATCAGGCCGGCAAAGGCAGAGGTCTTCTTGCGGTTGAAATCGCCCTCCAGGCCATGGCCGACCGCTTCGTGAAGCATCACGCCGGGCCAGCCGGCCCCTAACACGACGTCCATCTCGCCGGCGGGAGCCGGAATCGATTCCAGATTGACCAGCGCCTCGCGCAGCGCGCCGTCGGCGGCGTCGCGCCAGCTCCGGCTCTCGATGAATTCGGCATAGCCGGCACGGCCGCCATAACCCTTGCTGCCGCTCTCCTGGCGGTCGCCCTGGCCGGCGACGACGGAGATGTTGACGCGCACGAGCGGACGGATGTCGCGATAGCTCTCGCCGTCCGGCCGCAGGATCTCGACCACCTGCCAGGTCGCGCCGAGGCTGACGCTGACCTGTCGCACCCGCGGATCCTTGTCGCGCAGGTAAGCGTCGATCTCTGCGAGCAGCTTGACCTTGGTCTCGAAGCCCGGCGCGTCGAGCGGGTTGTCGTCGCCATAGAGACGGACATTGGTGTGAGGAGGCGGCGCGGAAAAATTGCCGGAATAGCCGCCGCGCACGGCCGCAACCGCGTCCGCCGCGCGCATCAGCGCCGGCAGCGACACGTCGGAGGAATGCGCATAGCCCACGGCATCATCCTTGACCGCGCGTAAGCCAAAACCTTGCGAGGTGTCGTAGGTCGCCTGCTTCAGCCGCCCGTTGTCGAACATCAGCGCTTCGGTCTGGCTGTACTCCAGGAACAGCTCGCCGTCGTCGGCACCGGAAAGCCCGCGCGCGACCTCGTGGCGAACCTGGTCGCGGTCGAGATTGGCGCGGTCGAGCAGGGAGGTCGTGGCAGGATTGGTCATGCGTCCGTCCATTAGCGGAAGATGTGGGGCAAGATAATGGTTTCGGATCGGTTCCGCGAGGGGCGGGGCGTCACATTACCGAAACGATAGGATTGGGCAGGGGCGCTCGTCGAAACGTGCCGCACTCGTCAATCCATCACCGTCATCCTGAGGTGCTCGCCTTGCAAAGCAAGGCGAGCCTCGAAGGGCGACGGCCCGGCTGTCAGCTCGGCCGTTCATCCTTCGAGGCTCCCTCTGCGGTGCTCTGCACCGCAGGTCTCGCGCCTCAGGATGACGGAATGGAGAGCGTGCGATTCGATGCCGCCCCTACGGCAGCTTGTCGTAGCCTTCGCCGAGCCCGTTCAGGCTGAGCGGGAATCCGATGCCTTCTTCCGGTGTCTCGAAGATGATGAAGGTGGCGGTCTTGGCGGTGCGGAGCTGGCCGAGCAGCTTGTCGTCCATGACGACCTCGGCGACGCAGCCATTGGGCAGGCAGCGGACGAACCCGGCACGGCCGACGTCCTGGTTGTCGAGCTTGAGGCCGAGACCGGAGGGCAGCAGGACCCCTAACGGCGCCACCACGCGCATCAGACGGCTCTTCTGGTCGGCGGTCTTCAGCACGATGACGGTCAGGCCGGCATTGGAGCGGTCTTCCGCCACCACGCTCTGGATCAGGGCGCATTGCTCGCTCTGGGCGCCCGGCGGCGTGTCGCAGCGAATCTGCCAGTCGCCATGGACGGAGCGCACCGCGCCCTGCGCATGGACGACGCCAGGAAACGCCAGAAGGACGATCGCAGCCAGCAGGCCTGCCAGCGCCGGGAGGCTAGCCTGCCTGCTCGCCGGCCTTGCCATCGATTTCGAAAGCCCCATCGGGTCGGTCCCTCTGCTCGCCTTCCTCGCTCGCGCTCGGCGGACTAATCCGGCGGACTGATACGGGAATGACGGCGTCTTGAAGGCGATTCCCAAGCAAATTCCGCGCCGCCTCGCACTGCCGCCGCCCGCACGAATCAAGTTCCTGCGCGGCCATCTGCCAGTGCCTAACGCGGGCAATTCCGCTGTCAAGCGGCAGCATCCCGGCCAACGGTATTTTTGTCCGATGTTACTAGGAATTATCTTGCGGGTGATGGCTGGCAGACCGGGCTCAAGACTGCATTGCGATAGATCAAAAACTATGGTTTGAGAGGCTTGATTTCGGCGTTCTAGCGATCTGGCCCGAATTCCTCTTAGAGGTATTCTTGCGCGGCGGTTTGTCAGACGGGCGGATCGAATAAGCGTTTCCCGCAGATAGGGCGGCGCACTTGGGGTGATTTCGTAAGGGGAGCGCGAACGGCATGAGGATGTCGATGGGTCGGGTGGGCCGGCATTTGCTGGGATTGGCCACCATCGCCTTGGTGGCGACTGGCGTCGCGCTGGCGACGGGCGGCGTGGCATTTGCCGAGGTCGGGCAGCCGGAGCCCTGGGAATGGCACCTCCAGGCCTCGGGTTCTCCGGTGATGGACAACATCGTCTGGTTCCACAACTTCCTGTTCGTGCTGATCACGCTGATCACGCTGTTCGTTCTGGCGCTGCTCGTGGTCGTGGTCATCAAGTTCAACGCGCGGGCCAACCCGGTGCCGTCGCGGACCACCCACAACACGCTGATCGAGGTGGCCTGGACGCTCGTTCCGGTGCTGATCCTGGTCGGCATCTCGGTGCCGTCGTTCCGGCTTCTGTTCCTCGAGCTCGACGTGCCGAAGGCGGACATCACCGTCAAGGCGACCGGCAAGCAGTGGTACTGGTCCTATGCCTATCCGGACAACGGCAAGTTCGAGTTTGATTCGCTGATGGCGCAGGACAAGCAGCCCCGTCTGCTCGGCGTCGACAACGAGATGGTGGTGCCGGTCAACAAGGTGATTCGCGTCCAGGTCACGGGCGCCGACGTCATCCACGCCTTCGCGCTGCCGGCTTTCGGCGTCAAGATCGACGCCATTCCGGGCCGCCTGAACGAGACCTGGTTCAAGGCCACCAAGACCGGCATGTATTACGGTCAGTGCTCGGAACTGTGCGGCAAGGACCACGCCTTCATGCCGATCGCGATCCGCGTCGTGAACGACCAGGAGTTCGCTTCCTGGGTTGAATCGGCGAAGAAGAAATACGCGAGCGGCGGCGCCAGCACCTACGCCTCCGCGGCCGGCCCGACGCAGTGAGCGTCGGGTGACGGGTTGAGGCACTGGAAGCGATATAAGGGCGGGACCTCCAAAGGTCCGAATGGGACGCAAGGCAGGATTTGAAAATGGCAACGAGCGCAGCGGTACACGGCGATCACGCCCACGGACATGACGAGCACGCCCATCCGACCGGATGGCGCCGCTACGTCTATTCGACCAACCACAAGGACATCGGCACGATGTACCTGGTCTTCGCGGTCATCGCCGGCATCATCGGTGCCGCGATGTCGATCGCGATCCGTGCCGAGCTGATGTATCCGGGCGTGCAGATATTCCACGAGACGCACACCTATAACGTGTTCGTGACCTCTCACGGCCTGATCATGATCTTCTTCATGGTCATGCCCGCGATGATCGGCGGCTTCGGCAACTGGTTCGTCCCGCTGATGATCGGCGCGCCCGACATGGCGTTCCCGCGCATGAACAACATCTCGTTCTGGCTGCTGCCGGCCTCTTTCGGCCTGCTCCTGATGTCGACCTTCGTCGAGGGCGAGCCGGGCGCCAACGGCGTCGGCGCCGGCTGGACCATGTACGTGCCGCTGTCGAGCTCCGGCCATCCGGGCCCGGCCGTCGACTTCGCGATCCTGTCGCTGCATCTGGCGGGTGCCTCGTCGATCCTCGGTGCCATCAACTTCATCACCACGATCTTCAACATGCGCGCGCCGGGCATGACCCTGCACAAGATGCCGCTGTTCGTGTGGTCGATCCTGGTGACGGTGTTCCTGTTGCTGCTGTCGCTGCCGGTGCTCGCCGGTGCGATCACCATGCTGCTCACCGACCGCAATTTCGGCACGACCTTCTTCGCGCCCGACGGCGGCGGCGATCCCGTGCTGTTCCAGCATCTGTTCTGGTTCTTCGGCCACCCCGAGGTGTACATCCTGATCCTGCCCGGCTTCGGCATGATCAGCCAGATCGTCTCGACCTTCTCGCGCAAACCCGTGTTCGGCTATCTCGGCATGGCCTACGCCATGGTCGCGATCGGCGGCATCGGCTTCGTGGTGTGGGCGCACCACATGTACACGGTCGGCATGTCCTCGGCGACGCAGGCCTATTTCGTCGCCGCGACGATGGTCATCGCGGTTCCGACCGGGGTGAAGATCTTCTCGTGGATCGCCACCATGTGGGGCGGCTCGATCGAATTCCGGGCACCGATGATCTGGGCGGTGGGCTTCATCTTCCTGTTCACGATCGGCGGCGTCACCGGCGTCGTGCTGGCGAACGCCGGCGTCGATCGCGTGCTGCAGGAGACCTATTACGTCGTCGCGCACTTCCACTACGTGCTGTCGCTGGGCGCGGTATTCGCTATCTTCGCCGGCTGGTACTACTGGTTCCCGAAGATGACGGGCTACATGTACAACGAAACGCTCGCGAAAGCGCACTTCTGGGTCACCTTCATCGGCGTCAACCTGGTGTTCTTCCCGCAGCACTTCCTCGGCCTGTCCGGCATGCCGCGCCGCTATGTCGACTATCCCGATGCGTTCGCAGGCTGGAACCTGGTCTCGTCGGTCGGCTCTTACATCTCCGGCTTCGGCGTGCTGATCTTCCTCTACTGCGTGATCGACGCCTTCATGAAGAAGGTGCCGGCGGGCGACAATCCGTGGGGTGCCGGTGCGACCACGCTGGAATGGACGCTGCCCTCGCCGCCGCCCTTCCACCAGTTCGAAGTGCTGCCCCGCGTGCAGTAAGCGATCACCCGCGGCGCCCGTGACGGGCGCCGCGGCTCTTATAACGAAGCGAGTTGAATTCGTGTCCGTCCTCGACCAGAACGCCATTGACATCAATCCCCGCATCTCCGAGGCGGAGGTCGGCGACTACATCGCGCTGTTGAAGCCGCGGGTGATGTCGCTGGTGATCTTCACCGCGCTGGTCGGGATGGCGATGGCGCCGGGACACTTCCACCCGGTGCTCGCGTTCACCTCGCTGCTCTGCATCGCAGTCGGTGCCGGCGCCTCCGGCGCGCTCAACATGGCGCTCGAAGGCGACATCGACGCCAAGATGTCGCGCACGGCGAACCGGCCGATCCCCCGCGGCCGCATCACCCGACCCGAGGCGATGGCGTTCGGCCTGACGCTGTCTTTCTTCTCGGTGATGACGCTCGGCATCCTCGTCAACTGGATCGCTGGCAGCCTGCTCGCCTTCACCATCTTCTTCTACGTCGTGATCTACACGATGGGCCTGAAGCGTTGGACCGCGCAGAACATCGTGATCGGCGGCGCCGCCGGCGCGCTGCCGCCGGTGGTGGCCTGGGCCGCCGTCACGGGCACGGTCGACGTCGAGCCGCTGCTGCTGTTCGCCATCATCTTCTTCTGGACCCCGCCGCATTTCTGGGCGCTGGCGCTGTTCCGCTCCGACGACTACGCGCGCGCCGGCATTCCGATGCTGCCCAACGTCGCCGGTCCCGATGCGACGCGGCTCCAGATTCTGCTCTACACAATCGTGCTGATCGCGGTCGCCGCCGCGCCCTGGGCGCTCGGCTATTTCGACGCCATTTACGGCATCGTCTCGCTGATCCTGGGGACCGGCATGCTGGCGCTCGCGATCAACGTCTATATGCGCCGCGAGCGATCTGCGTCGCTGCGCGCGACCCGCAAGCTGTTTGCCTTCTCGATCCTCTATCTGTTCGCGCTGTTCGCGACCCTGCTGGTCGAGGTCGTGGTCCGGGCGCTTGCTCCCATGGTAGGGGGCGCATGATCACAGCGATGGCCGACAAACCCGAGAGAGACGGAATCGTCCTCACCGAGGCGCAGAAGAAGAGCCGTCGTCAGCGCTCGATCGCGATCGCACTCGCGCTCGGCGTGCTCGTGGTGCTGTTCTTCGCCGTCACCATGGTCAAGGGACCCGCAGTTCTCGTGCGGCCGATGTAGGACAGATGAATCACGAGCCGACCATATCGCAGGATGTCAGCGCCAAGCCGGCCAATCGCAAGCCGGCCAAGCGCCGCGCCCTGGGTCGCGATGCGGTGGTCGCTTCCATCTGCGGCAGCGTGGTCGCGCTGATGGTCGGCGCTTCCTACGCGGCAGTGCCGTTCTACAACTGGTTCTGCCGCGCCACCGGTTTCAACGGCACGACGCAAGTCGCGACCTCCGCGCCGGCCACGGGGCCGATCGCGCGGAAGGTCTCGGTGCGCTTCGATGCCAACGTCGCGCCCGGCCTGCCCTGGAAATTCGAGCCGGAGCAGAACGAGATCGAGGTCAATATCGGACAGGTCACGACCATCTTCTACACCGTGACCAACCAGGCCGCGCGCACCACGGCAGCGCAGGCCGCCTACAACGTTGCGCCGCTGACAGTCGGCTCCTATTTCCAGAAGATCAACTGCTTCTGCTTCACCGAGCAGACTATGGCTCCGGGCGAGAAGCGCGAGATGCCGGTCGTGTTCTACGTCGACCCGTCGATCGTCGACGATCACGAGAACGACGGGCTGAACACGATCACGCTGTCCTACACCTTCTATCCGGTGAAGGATCCGGTGGTGAAGCCGCTGGCATCGGGCGAAAGCGACAAGCGCAAGGGAAATCTCTGATCGCCGGGCTCGCGCCGCGGGGGTCGGAAACAAGGGGATAAGTGCCTGACAGGCACGGGATTGAGGAGAGAGACCGCAAAATGGCAACGGCGCACACCAAGCATCACGACTATCACCTGGTCGATCCCTCTCCGTGGCCGGCCGTCGGTTCGCTCTCGGCCTTCATCATGGCGGTCGGCGCGATCTCCTGGATGCATCATATGTACTCGGCCGCGCCGATCGTGTTCGGCGTCGGCACCGTGGGCGTGCTCTACACCATGGCGAGCTGGTGGGGCGACGTGATCAAGGAAGCCCAGTACAAGGGCGACCACACCCGCGTCGTGCAGCTGCATCACCGCTACGGCATGATCCTGTTCATCGCCTCCGAGGTGATGTTCTTCGTCGCCTGGTTCTGGGCTTACTTCAACGCGGCGCTGTTTCCGGCGGACGCCGTCCATGCCACCCGTGACGCTGTGTTCGGCTGCGGCCTCGGCACCCAGGCCGGTGCCTGCGCGGTCCCCGGCACCTGGCCGCCGAAGGGCATCGAGACTTTCGATCCCTGGCACCTGCCGCTCCTGAACACGCTGATCCTGCTCACGTCGGGCACCACCGTGACCTGGGCGCACCACGCGCTGCTCGAGAACGACCGCCAGGGCCTGAAATACGGCCTGATCCTCACCGTCGTGCTCGGCGCGCTCTTCACCTGCGTGCAGGCCTATGAGTACAGCCACGCGGCGTTCTCCTTCGCCGGCAACGTCTATGGCGCGACCTTCTTCATGGCGACCGGGTTCCACGGTTTCCACGTGCTGGTCGGCACCATCTTCCTGCTGGTTTGTCTGTTCCGCGCCTATGCCGGCCACTTCACGCCCAAACAGCACCTCGGTTTCGAGTTCGCCGCCTGGTACTGGCACTTCGTCGACGTGGTCTGGCTGTTCCTGTTCCTCTGCATCTACGTCTGGGGACACGGTGCCGAGACCATGGCCCACGGCGCGCACTGAGCCGCGAGGAATCGACCAGAAAGGGCGGCCGCAGGGCCGCCCTTTCGCTTTTGGACCGCCGGAAAGTTTCGGCGAAAACTGTGATAGGGTCCGCCATCATGAACGACACAGCCGGCAAGTCCGATCCTGAAATTACTGTCCTGCAGAGCGCGCTCCGCGGGCTCGCCTGCAGATGCCCGCGCTGCGGCCAGGGCAAGCTCTATGCGGGCTTCCTCAACCTCGCGCCCGCCTGCGACCGCTGCGGTCTCGACTACGCCTTCATCGATACTGGCGACGGTCCGGCGATCTTCATCATCATGCTGGCCGGTGGGATCGTCGTTGCGGCAGCGCTCATCGTCGAGGTCAAATACCAGCCGCCATACTGGCTGCATGCGGTGCTGTGGTTGCCGCTGATCCTGGCCACCACGCTGTTGCCGCTGCGTGCGATGAAGTCGCTGCTGATCGCGCTGCAATTCCACCACAAAGCGGCGCCGGGCCGGTTGGTCGACCGCGCGAAATGAACCAGCCCGCGCGCAAGCCCCGCGTGGCCGGCTTCGCGCTGTTCACGCTGTTCCTGACGGCCGTCTTCGTCGCGCTCGGCGTCTGGCAATTGCAGCGCCGGACCGCCAAGCACGAGCTGATCGCGGCGCTGACCGAGCGGCTGGCCGCGGCGCCCATTGCGCTGCCACCACCGCCACAATGGGCCGCGCTCAATCCCGCGCGTGATGAATTCCGCCGCGTCAGCTTCACAGCGATCTACGCAGCCCTGCCCGATGCGATGGTCTATTCCTCCGGCTCCGCGGTGCGCAAGGACGCCTCCGGCCCGGGCACCTGGGCGTTCCTGCCGGCGCGGCTTCCAAGCGGCGAGACGGTCGTGATCGACGCGGGCTTCGTCGAGAACACGATGCAGGACCGCGGCGTCGAGGATCGCGCGGTGAAGAAGCTCGTCACCGGGCAGCCGGTCGCGCTGACGGGTTATCTGCGC
Organism: Bradyrhizobium nanningense; assembly: GCF_004114535.1. Lineage (GTDB taxonomy): Bacteria > Pseudomonadota > Alphaproteobacteria > Rhizobiales > Xanthobacteraceae > Bradyrhizobium > Bradyrhizobium nanningense. Next base: position 153,909 of record NZ_LBJC01000082.1, on the reverse strand, counting down.
TTTCCCGAGGCGGCCGGCTCGCTGACGCCGGCGGAGAACCGCGACAAGCGGCTCTGGTTCGTGCGGGATCATTCGGCCATTGCAAGCGCGCTCGGCTGGGGCGCGGTGGCGCCGTTCTATGTCGATCTCGAGCAGCCGGCGCCCGAGAACGGAATTCCGCGTCCGGGGCCGCTCGACGTGCATCTGAAGGACGACCACCTGCAATACGCCGTCACCTGGTTCTTGCTCGCGGGCGCCGTGCTGATCGCCTTCGTCGTGTGGGCCAGAGGCCGGCGGCAGAGCTGAGCTGGTCGGTCTCCACGCCGGAACCCGGTATCGCCCGGGGTTTATTATTCAGCGCACATTCACGAGTGTGGCCCTAAGCCGCCGGTGGTTTTCCGCGGCAGACAGGATTGCGGCGTGAGCGATTTCGATCAGATGGGAGTTGTCGTCGATTGGGTGGACGCCTGCCGGCAGGGCGACCTCATGATGTTGCTCGACCTCTATGCGGACGACGCCCAGGTCGAATGTACGTGTAACGGCGCGCAGCGCTATCGCGGCCGGAGCGAGCTCGAGGCCTATTGGCAGCCGCGGCTCAGCGCGTTCTCGCTGGCGGGTTTCGGGCTGGAGGAGATCCGCCCGGTGCCTCATGGTGTCGATCTCGAATATTCCGTGGCCGGCGCGTTGCGCATCCGCGCCTCGTTTCGTTTCAGTCCGGAAGGCAAGATCCGCAGCACCTTGTGCGAGCCGGCGCGACAGAACGCGCATGATTGCTGCGCGTGCTAGAGCATGTTCCGGAAAAGTGCGCAGCGGTCTTCCGAAAAGATCATGCTTGAACAACAACCAAAAGCGCGATGACGATTCATCCTAATCGCATCGCGCTTCAGTGGTTGACCTGCGCCTCGCGTGTCGTTTCGGCCGGAAGGCGGCAGCGGACATAGGTTCGCTCGTCCACGCGCAGTAGCGACAACGATCCGCTGAGCGCACGCACGCGCTCATGCATGCCGGTCAGGCCGCGGCCGAAGGCATTGTCGGCGGGGAAGCCGCCGCCGTCGTCCGAGATCTCGATGAGCAATGTCTCGCCGGCGATGGTCGCCTGGACATGGGCGCTGCCGGCCTTGGCATGGCGCAGCACGTTGGTCAGTGCCTCCTGGATCACCCGATAGATGGTCCGAGCCAACGGTCCGTCGATCACGTTGAGATCTGGATCGATCGTATCCGTCAGGATGATATGGGGTGCCTGCTTGCGAAAGTTCCGGAGCAGCGTCTGCACGGTGGTCGCAAGGCCGAGCTCCTCGATGTAGAGCGGCCGCAGCCGATCGAGGATGCGGCGGTTGGTCTGCTGGAGCGCTTCGACCGATTGCAGCACTTCGTCCGCCGAATTGCCGAGATTTCCTACCCGCGGCGAGGCGTCGATCAGCGCGATCGTGCCGGCGCGGATGCTGAACAGCAGCGGTCCGAGCTCGTCGTGCAGTTCGCGGGCGAGATCGCGCCGCTCGTCGTCCTGGAGCGACACCAGGCGATGCATCAGATCGCGATTGTCCTGGCTCAATTGCGCAAGCGTTGCAGCCAGCGCGTTTGCTTCCGCACAGCTTTGCCGAATCTCCGTCGGCCCCCCGACCGGGATCGGCTTTGTAAAATCGCCACGCCGCATCCGCGTCAGGCCTTCGCCGAGATGGCGCAGGGGGCGCAGCGCCGATCCCGCGAAGACGTAGGCGATGATGCCGGTGAGCACCATCAGCACGGCGACGAGGCTGGTCAGCGCGAGGAAGCCGATCCACTTCTCGAACAGGTCGGCTGACAGGTCCGGCAGAAACACGAGATCGCCGATATGTCTGCCATCGATCAGCACCGGGGCCGCAGCGTCCGTGTCCGGCACCACAAGCAGGTTGACAAACCACTGCGGAACCCCCCGCAGATTAGGCATGCCGTCCTTTGGCGAAGGCGCAGGAGCGCCTTCCGCCGAACGGAAATGGACGTCCGAGGAGGCGGCCAAGGATTGGACAAAGGCGTCAAGCGTCTTCTGCGGGTTGTCCGACGCACGCAAAGTGTCGTTGAGTGCGGTGGCGATCGTTCGGATGGAGCGCCGAGCCGGCTCGTTCTCATCGGCAAGCTGCCCGGTTGCGAATATCCGGAGCAATATGCCGCCCAGGATCAGCGCTGCAAGAAAACTCGCGCCGAGTGGAAGAAACAGTTGCGTTCTGAACGAGAGTCGTTGCCACATTAGGTCAATTCTAACGCGCATCGGCGGAATTTGCTCTTTCCATTTGTTCCCGCCGGTCTATGAGTCAAGAAGACAAGAGAGCGCGCGATGCAAGATACTGCCAAGCCGGGGACCCGGGTCCTGATTGTCGACGACCATCCCGTGGTGCTGTCTGGTTGCCGCACCCTGTTCGCTTCCGACCATTCGATCCGGATCGAGGAGGCGACGGACGCCAAATCCGGGCATCGCGCCTATGTCAGCAAGCGGCCGGACGTCGCCGTGATCGACATCAGCCTGCCCGATGTCTCCGGCTTCGAGCTGATGCGACGCATTCGCAAGGACGATCCCGAGGCCAAGATCATCATGTTCAGCATGAACGACGATCCGGCCTTCGTGGTGCGGGCCGTCGAGCTTGGAGCGCAGGGCTATGTTTCCAAGGGCGACGATCCCAGGATCCTGCTCAAAGCGGTGCGCAAGGTGGTCGCGGGCGACAATTTCATCTCACCGCAACTCGCGGAAGCCGTGACGTTTTCCGGCGCGGCGATCAAGGCCAACCCGGCCTCGCAGATGACGCCGCGGGAGCTCGAGATCCTCCGCCTGCTCGGACGCGGCGACAAGATCGTGGAAGTCGCGGAGGCGCTTGGCATCTCCTACAAGACGGTCGCAAACACCACGTCTCTGCTCAAGCAGAAATTAGGGGCCAAGAACCATTCCGACCTGATCAGGATCGCAGTGGAAATCGGGATGAATTGACGTCCTGGATGCTGGCGGCTCTGGGCACTGGCGGCCCGGGCACTGGCGGCCCGGAAGCACCGAACCGGCCGCTCCAGGATGCAGCCGGTTCGGCGGAACGGATCGGTGTCAGCGTGCAGCCGGGCAATGCATGGACACCGCCGACACCCATCCGCCGACCCCAATGAGGGGAGGCGGCATTCGTTCCCGAGATCTTCGTGAATTCGGGAAATGGCGGCAATACGCGGCGTGTCGCTGCTTGGCTGCGCTTGCCAGCGCCGGATCCAGGTCGGGAAAAATAGGAACATTTTCTCGCCCTCATCGTTTTCGCCCTTGACGGTTTCGTGACAGGCGACGAAAGGTTGCGCGAACAGTTTTGACGGGTCGGCGACCCCGAGAGGCAAACCGGTCTGCACACATCAACGACAGACCTTCCAAGAGAAGGGCTGCGGCCACCACCGCAGCCCTTTTTCGTTGGAGCGGGTAGAGGCGGAAGCGGTTTCCTGATGCCGCAAAACACTTTATGGTGGCCCAAAGCCTCTGGCCGCTAACAAGTAATTTCGTAAAATCAAAGGCTTAACGAGCGGCTCAGGCTGCTCGGCCTTTGGAGGGCAGTTTGACTCGTTATATCTCGACCCGGGGCGAGGCCCCCGAACTCGGCTTCTGCGACGTGATGCTGACCGGGCTCGCGCGCGATGGCGGCCTGTATGTGCCAACCATCTGGCCGCTTCTCTCCACCGAGACCATCGCCGGGTTCTTCGGCCGTCCCTATTGGGAGGTCGCGGTCGATGTGATTCGTCCCTTCATCGGCGGCGAGATCACCGACGCTGAGCTCGGCCGCATGGCGAACGAGGCCTATGCGACCTTCCGCCACCCGGCGGTGGTGCCGCTGCGCCAGATGTCGCCGCACCAGTTCGTGCTGGAGCTGTTCCACGGCCCGACGCTCGCCTTCAAGGACGTGGCGATGCAGCTGATCTCGCGGCTGATGGACCATGTGCTCGCCAAGCGCGGCCAGCGCACCACCATCGTGGTCGCGACGTCAGGCGATACTGGCGGCGCCGCTGTGGAGGCATTCGCCGGCCTCGAGAACGTGGACCTGATCGTGCTGTTTCCGCACGGCCGCATCTCCGAGGTGCAGCGGCGGATGATGACGTCGACGGGCGCGGCCAATGTCCATGCGCTCGCGATCGAGGGCAATTTCGATGACTGCCAGGCGCTCGTGAAGGGGATGTTCAACAACCACCGCTTCCGCGATGCGACCTCGCTCTCCGGCGTCAATTCCATCAACTGGGCGCGCATCGTCGCACAGGTGGTCTACTATTTCACCTCGGCGGTCGCCGTCGGTGCGCCGGCGCGCGCGGTGGATTTCGTCGTGCCGACCGGCAATTTCGGCGACATCTTTGCCGGCTACGTCGCCAAGCGCATGGGATTGCCGGTGCGGACCCTGCGCATCGCCGCCAACGTCAACGACATCCTGGCGCGTACGCTGAAGACCGGGATCTACGAAGTGCGCGAGGTGCACGCGACGGCGTCGCCATCGATGGACATCCAGATCTCGTCGAATTTCGAGCGGCTGCTGTTCGAGGCCGGCCGGCGCGATGCGGCGGGCGTGCGCCGTCTGATGGATTCGCTGAAGCAGTCCGGGCGTTTCGTGCTGCCCGATGCGACGCTGGCCGCAATCCGCGAGGAGTTCGACGCCGGGCGCGCCGACGAGACCGAGACCGCGGCTGCGATCCGCGCCGGCTGGCGCGAGGCAGGCGAGCTGGTCGATCCCCATACGGCGGTGGCGCTCGCTGTCGCCGATCGCGACACCACGGACACGAGGGTGCCGAGCATCGTGCTCTCCACCGCGCATCCAGCCAAATTCCCCGACGCTGTCGAAGCGGCCTGCGGCCAGCGGCCGCAACTGCCGGCCTGGCTCGACGGATTGATGACCAAATCCGAACACATGAAGGTGATGAAGAACGATCAGGCCGAGGTCGAGCGGTTCGTGCTGTCGGTCAGCCGCGCTGCGAAGCAGGGAGTTGCCGGATGAGCGTCGAGATTTCCAAGCTTGCTTCCGGCCTGACCGTGGTTACCGACAAGATGCCCCATCTCGAGACCGCGGCGCTCGGCGTCTGGGCCGGCGTCGGCGGCCGTGACGAGAAGCCGAACGAGCATGGCATTTCGCATCTGCTCGAGCACATGGCGTTCAAGGGCACGACGAAGCGCTCCTCGCGCGAGATCGTCGAGGAGATCGAGGCGGTCGGCGGCGACCTCAATGCCGGCACCTCGACCGAGACCACGTCCTATTATGCGCGGGTGCTGAAGGCCGACGTGCCGCTCGCGCTTGACGTGCTGGCCGACATCCTTGCCAATCCCGCCTTCGAGCCCGACGAGCTGGAGCGCGAGAAGAACGTCATCGTGCAGGAGATCGGGGCTGCGCAGGATACGCCGGATGACGTCGTATTCGAGCATCTCAACGAGCTCTGCTATCCCGACCAGCCCATGGGCCGCTCGCTGCTTGGCACGGCCAAGACGCTGCGCAGCTTCAACCGCGACATGCTGCGCGGCTACCTCTCGACCCATTATCGCGGGCCCGACATGGTGGTGGCGGCGGCCGGCGCGGTCGATCACGATCAGGTGGTCGCCGAGGCCGAGAAGCGCTTTGCCAGTTTCGCGGGGACGCCGGGCCCGAAGCCGCAAACCGCTCAGTTCGGCAAGGGCGGCGCCAAGGTGGTGCATCGCGAACTGGAGCAGGCGCATCTGACGCTGGCGCTGGAAGGCGTGCCGCAGAGCGATTTGTCGCTGTTTTCGCTCCAGGTCTTCACCAACATCCTCGGCGGCGGAATGTCGTCCCGCCTGTTCCAGGAGGTGCGCGAGAAGCGCGGCCTCTGCTACTCCATCTATTCGTTCCACGCGCCCTATACCGATACCGGATTCTTCGGCCTCTACACCGGTACCGATCCGGCCGATGCGCCGGAGATGATGGAGGTCGTGGTCGACATCATGAACGATTCGGTGGAGACGCTGACCGAGGCCGAGATCGCGCGGGCCAAGGCGCAGATGAAGGCAGGTCTCCTGATGGCGCTGGAGAGCTGCTCTTCCCGCGCCGAACAGCTCGCCCGGCACGTGCTGGCCTATGGCCGGCCGCAGACGGTCGAGGAGCTGGTGGGCCGGATCGACGCCGTCAGCGTCGAATCGACCCGGGACGCGGCGCGTGCGCTGTTGTCGCGGAGCCGGCCTGCCGTTGTCGCATTAGGCAGTGGCAGGGGTCTGGACACGGCGGTGTCTTTTGCGGAAGGATTGACTCGGGCGCGCGCCAAGGCGCGGCTGCATTAGGAGCCGCGCAACGGCGAGACTGCCCCGGAAAGCATCACCATGGCCCTCTTTCGCCTGCCGTCCAGTGGACCCGCCGCCCTCGCGCCGCGCGGCAACGGGCTGTTGTTGCGCGCGCCGCAGATGTCGGACTTCCTGCAATGGGCTCACTTGCGCGAGTCCAGCCGCGACTACCTGACGCCCTGGGAGCCGATCTGGCCTTCGGACGATCTCACCCGCTCGGGCTTCCGCCGCCGTCTGCGCCGCTATTCCGAGGACATCGCCGCGGACCGCTCCTATCCCTTTCTGATCTTCCGCGAGCTCGACGGCGCCATGGTCGGTGGCATCACGCTGGCCAATGTCCGCCGCGGCATCGTGCAGGCCGGCACCATCGGCTATTGGATCGGGCAGCCTCATGCCCATCGCGGCTACATGACGGCGGCGCTGCGGGTGCTGCTGCCGACACTGTTCGGCGAGCTCAACCTGCACCGGGTCGAGGCCGCCTGCATCCCCACCAATGCGCCGTCGATCCGGGTGCTGGAAAAGTGCGGCTTCTCCCGCGAGGGGCTTGCCCGCCGTTATCTCTGCATCAACGGGGTCTGGCAGGATCATTTGCTGTTTGGCCTGCTCCATGAGGATTTCCGCGGCTGAGCCGCCCGATTCATGCGGCCAAGTCCCCCTTTTTGCTGCCTTGGGTTCGCCGATTTTGGCGATATAACCGCATGCGCTGGCCGGCAATCGGCCGGACAATTGTCATTGGAGTATAGGCGTTGAAGGTGCAGCAGCTTCGGTCATCGCGGAATGCGTTGCGGCTGGGAGGGGGAATCGCGCTGGCGTTGTCGGTTGCGCTCGCCTCTGTCTCGCCGGTGGCGGCCCAGTCACTGACCGACCGCTTCAAGAGCCTGTTCGGCGGCAAGTCCGATGAGCCGGCCCAGCCCAAGCCACCGCCTGCGCCCGGCCAGCCGGCCGAAGACGAGCTCGATTGCCCGCAGGTCACGGTGCGTGCGGGGGCCTCGACCTACGCGGTCGGCGCCGCCGGCAAGCCGGCCGTCGGCAATGAGATTCGCTTCCAGGCCTCGATCACCAAGATGGCGCGCGAATGTGCCCGCAGCAGCGGCGGCATCACCGCCCGGATTGGCATCCAGGGCCGCGTGATCGCCGGTCCCGCCGGTGCGCCTGCCTCCGTCGAAGTGCCCCTGCGCATCGCCGTCGTGCAGGGCGGCGTCGGCGAGAAGGTGATCGCCTCGAAGGCTTACCGGACCACGGTCGACATGACCGAAGGGGGCAGCGTGCCCTTTACCTTCGTGATCGAGGACATGACTTATCCGGTGCCGCCGCCTGCGGTCGCCGATAGCTACATTTTCTATGTCGGCTTCGACCCGCAGGCGCTCTCGCCCGAGCCGAAGGGGCGGAAGAAGAAGTAGGGAAGGTCGCGCGGCAATCTCAGCTGTCATTGCCCGCCTAGTGTGCAATTGCGCACAGGGGCGGGCAGTCCAGTATTCCAGAGGCCGCGGTGCTTGAACCGAGAAGCCTCGGCGTACTGGATCACCCGCTTTCGCGGGTGATGACACTCAGTAGTCGACAAACAAAAAAGCCGGCGCTCATCGCGCCGGCTTTTTGATTGGCGAAGGCAAATCCCTCAGTTCAGCTTCTGCCTGACTTCGTTGATGCCCTTGGCCAGCAAATCGTCGGCGACCTGACCCTTGACCGACTGCGACAGGATCGTCGAGGCGGCCTGGACGGCGGCTTCCGCGGCTGCGGCGCGGACATCGGCCAGCGCCTGGGCCTCGGCGAGCGCGATCTTGCTTTCCGCGGTCTTGGTCCGACGTGCCACGAAGTCTTCCATCTTCGCCTTGGCGTCAGCCGCGATGCGCTCGGCTTCGCTTCTGGCGTTGGCGATGATCTCGGCGGCCTCGCGTTCGGCCGAGGCGGTGCGCGCCTTGTAGTCGGCCAGCACCTTGGCGGCTTCCTGCTTGAGGCGCTGGGCGTCGTCGAGCTCGGCCTTGATGCGCTCGGCACGATGATCGAGCGCGGTCATCGCCGACTTGAAGACGCCGAGATAGCCGAACACGACCATCAGGATCACGAAAGCGATGGCGACCCAGGTTTCAGGATCGAAGAACATCTCGACTAACCTTTCAGCGACGCATCGACCGCTGCATTGACCGACGCGGCATCAGGGACGACGCCGGTGAGCTGTTGCACGATCTGACCTGCCGCATCGGCCGCGATGCCGCGGACGTTGCTCATGGCGGCGGTGCGGGTCGAGGCGATGGTCTTTTCCGCCCCGGCGAGCTTGGCCGCCAGTTGCTCTTCCAGAGCCTTGCGCTCGGCGTCCGCCTGCGCATTCGCCTTGTCGCGGGATTCGTTGCCGATCGCCTGCGCCCGCGAACGCGCCGAGGCGAGTTCGCTTTCATAGGCCTTCAGCGCCGCGTCGGACTGGTCCTTCAGCTTCTGCGCTTCGGCGAGGTCGCCATCGATCTTGTTTTGACGCGCTTCGATCGCACCGCCGACCTTCGGCAGAGCGAGCTTGGACACGATCACGTAAAGCACGACGAAGAAGATCGCCAGCGACACCAGCTGCGAAGCATAGTTGCTGCTCTCGAACGGCGGAAAGCCGCCACCGTGATGACCACCGTCAGCCTCGGTGTGGGCGCCCGCCGCCGGACCCTTCGCCCCGCCATGACTCTCAGCCATGGATTACTCCTGTTGCTGTCATGCGCGCCGCTTCGGTTGAAGCGGCGCGAAGAACGTCGTTCTCAGAGCGGAACGAACAGCAGCAGCAGCGCGATCAGCAGCGAGAAAATGCCGAGCGCTTCGGTCACGGCGAAGCCGAAGATCAGGTTGCCGAACTGGCCCTGAGCGGCCGACGGGTTGCGAACGGCTGCGGCGAGGTAGTTACCGAAGATCACGCCGACGCCGACGCCCGCACCGCCCATGCCGATGCACGCGATGCCCGCGCCGATAAGTTTTGCTGCTGCCGGATCCATTTTAGACTCCTTGGAAGAAAGATTGGGTTTTGGGTGGAAATTCCCCGGACCGCTCAGTGTCCCGGATGAATGGCGTCGTTGAGGTAGATGCAGGTCAGGATCGCGAACACATAGGCCTGCAGGAACGCGACCAGAATCTCGAGGGCGTACAGCGCGACCGTGAGCGCCAGCGGCAGCACGCCGCCGACCCAGCCCAGGGCGCCGAGCGAGAAGCCGAGCATGGCAACGAAGCCCGCGAACACCTTCAGCGCGATGTGGCCGGCCAGCATGTTGGCGAACAGACGGACGCTGTGGGAGACCGGCCGCAGGAAGAACGACAGGACCTCGATGAACATCACCAGCGGCAGGATGTAGCCGGGGACACCGTGGGGCACGAAGATCGAGAAGAATTTCAGGCCGTTCTTGGCGACGCCGTAGATCAGCACCGTGAAGAACACCAGGAGCGCGAGCGCCGCGGTGACGATCAGATGGCTCGACACCGTGAAGGTGTAGGGAATGATGCCGACCAGGTTCGAGACGCAGATGAACATGAACAGCGAGAAGATCAGCGGGAAGAATTTCATGCCTTCCGCGCCGGCCGTCGAACGGATGGTCGAGGCGACGAATTCGTAGGAGATCTCGGCGACCGACTGCAGGCGCCCGGGAACCAGCTGCGTGCCGCTGGCGAGCATCAGGATCGAGATCACCGCCACCGCCACCAGCATGTAGAGGGACGAATTGGTGAAGGCGATCGTGTGATTGCCGATATGGCCCAGGGTGAAGAGAGGCTCGATGTTGAACTGGTGGATCGGATCGATTTTCATCAGCGCGGCATCTCTTGGTCTGCCGGGCAATGCCGGCGGGTCTCGGTCTGCCGGCCGGGCCGGCCCGTACCGGCAAGACCGGCACGATCACACTCATGGTGCGGATCGGCTATGATCCACCGCGCCTGTTTTGACCCGCGCCTGCCGTTCTCACCACATTCACTACGCCGGCGACGAAGCCCAGCAACAGGAACACGATAAACCCGAAAGGCGAGGTCGACAGCAAGCGGTCGAAACCCCAGCCAATCCCCGCTCCGACCACGACGCCGGCGATCAACTCCGAGGATAGTCGGAAACCTAGCGCCATCGCCGAGGCTCTGGCCGCTCCGTCTCCACCGTCACCTGCGGGTTGCTCGGTCTTGATCCGGCGGTCGCGAAATTCGGACAACCTCTGATCAAGACTTCCGAGCCGTTCGGAAAGCGCAGCTTCCTCGGACGATCTATCGCGATCCCCATTCTCGCCGTGCCCCGTGCCCTGTGTCATGCAACGAAGACCCGAAACGCCGCGGCTGAATGGAAATTACGCCCGCCACCCTCAAAAGCCGCGCGGACCATACTGATGGCCTATAATCAAGTCAAGCCAAGTCACGATTGCGTCGCTTTCGGTTATGTGACTGATTTATTTGACAATATTGGCGTGCACGGCAGCGCTGCACACAGCGTGACGCCGCACCGCAGCAGCTCGCCTCATGATCGGCGGACGCGACCGCCCTTTCGCCGCGCTGCCAGGATCGAAGACGCCGCTGGGATCGTTGATGTCGGTGTGGGTTTTGGGCGGCGGATCGCCTCGCCGGGGTGTAGAATTTGCCAGATTGCCACCTGCACGTCGTGGCGGAGAGCGTGATGAGACCCGAGACGTCATCCACAACATCCTGCACAACTTCCTGGCTTGCGGCGGCGGCATTTGCCGCGGCGATGGCGATCGGCGGCGGTCTCGTGGCCGCGGAATCCGCGCCCGACGGCGAAAACGGTCGCTACAGCATGGCGCCGATCCCCGAGGGCGTGCTGCGGCTCGACACACGCACCGGCACGGTTTCGACCTGCAGCAAGAACGGCGCCGGCTGGGCCTGCTATGCAGTGCCCGACGAACGGACGGCGCTCGATGCCGAGATCGGCAGGCTCCAGGCCGAGGTCGAGAAGCTGAAGGGACAACTCGCGGCGGGGCCGACGGTGTCGGGCAAGATCGACGAGGCGCTGCCGAAATCCGACCCGCTGAAGAAAGCCGAGCCCAGGAGTGCCGAGGGCGAGCGCAAGATCGAGATCCCGTTGCCGAGCGACCAGGACGTCGATCGCGTGATGTCGTTTCTGGAAAAGGCCTGGCGGCGGCTGATCGACATGGCCAACCGGGTGCAAAAGGACGTGTCGGGAAAGATTTGACGGTCCCTCCATGCGTTGAGAGGCCGTAGGGTGGGCAAAGGCGTTCTTACGCCGTGCCCACGTTGTCTCCACGACGGTGAAGGAAGGCGTGGGCACGGCGCTTCGCGCCTTTGCCCACCCTACGGCAGCTTTGCGAGTTGAGAGGCCCTTCATGACATCAGGCAAATCCGTGACCCGCTCGGCGCCATCGACGGTGCAGGCCACCACCATCTCATCGTCGCTGCTGACGGTGCAGACATCGGGCCATGGCTTCACCGACCTCACCAGCGAAGCCGCAGGATTCATCAACGAGGTTCACGCGCGCGACGGTGCGTTGACGCTGTTCATCCGCCATACCTCGGCCTCGCTGACGATCCAGGAGAACGCTGATCCTTCCGTGCTCGTCGACCTCGCCACGGCGCTGTCCCGGCTGGCGCCGGAGAATGCCGCGTGGACTCACGACACCGAAGGACCGGACGACATGCCGGCGCACGTCAAGACGATGTTGACCGGGACCTCGCTTCAGATCCCGGTTCTGAACGGCAGGCTCGCACTCGGCACCTGGCAGGCGATCTATCTGATCGAGCATCGCAAGCGCCCGCACCGGCGCGAGGTGGTGCTGCAATTCGTCGGCAGCAATCAATAGAGCGTTTGCGAGCGCCGGTTCGCATCAGGAAAACGCGTCAAAACAAAAGGCTCCCATAAAACAAAACCGGCCGCGGAGACCGCGGCCGGTTCGTGCTGGTTGAGATCGCTGCTTTCGATCAGGTCGCCTTGATGTCGACGTCCTTGGTCTCGGGCAGGAAGAGGAAGCCGATCACGACGGTAATCGCGGCGAAGATGATCGGGTACCAGAGGCCGGCATAGATGTCGCCGGTCGAGGCCACGATGGCAAAGGCGGTCGCCGGCAACAGGCCGCCGAACCAGCCGTTACCAATGTGGTAGGGCAGCGACATCGAGGTGTAGCGGATGCGGGTCGGGAACAGTTCGACCAGCATCGCCGCGATCGGGCCGTACACCATGGTGACGTAGACCACGAGCACGAACAGCAGGCCGATGATCGCTGCCACCTGCGGACGGAAGATGTCGAGCGGATGCGCCATCTTCACGATTCCGGCGTCGCCGGCCTTCGGATAGCCGGCTGCCTGCACCGCGGCGAGGACTGCCGGGTTGCCGTCCTTGGCGTTGGCGTACGGCACTTCCTTGCCGTTGACCATCACCTTCACGCCCGAGCCGGCCGCGCCTGACGTGGTCGAGTACTTGACCGACGACTGCGACAGGAAGGCACGTGCGGTATCGCAAGGCGCGCTGAAGACGCGGGTGCCGACCGGATTGAACAGGTCGCCGCAGCCCTTGGGATCGGCCACCACCTCGACCTTGGTCTGCTCGATGGCCTTTTCCAGCGCCGGGTTGGCGTTGGTGGTGATCATCTTGAAGATCGGGAAGAAGGTCAGTGCCGCGATCAGGCAGCCGCCGAGGATGATCGGCTTGCGGCCGATACGATCGGACAGCATGCCGAACACGATGAAGAAGCCGGTGCCCAGCAGCAGCGACCAGGCGATCAGCAGATTGGCGGTGTATCCGTCCACCTTCAGGATCGATTGCAGGAAGAACAGCGCGTAGAACTGGCCGGTGTACCAGACCACGCCCTGGCCCATCACGCCGCCGAGCAGCGCGAGCAGCACGAGCTTACCGTTCTGCCAGTTGCCGAAGGCTTCGGTCAGCGGCGCCTTCGAGCTCTTTCCCTCGTCCTTCATCTTCTGGAAGATCGGGGATTCGTTGAGGCGGAGCCGGATCCAGACCGAGACGCCGAGCAGCAGCACCGAGACCAGGAACGGGATGCGCCAGCCCCAGGCGGCGAAGTCTGGTTCGCCGAGGGCGCTGCGGGTGAACAGGATCACCAGCAGCGACAGGAACAGGCCGAGCGTCGCGGTGGTCTGGATGAAGGAGGTGTAGTAGCCGCGCTTGCCGTTCGGAGCATGCTCCGCGACATAGGTCGCCGCGCCGCCATACTCACCGCCGAGCGCCAGGCCCTGGGCGAGGCGCAGCGCGATCAGGATGATCGGAGCCGCGATGCCGATGCTTGCCGCGCTCGGCAGCAGGCCGACGATGAAGGTCGACAGACCCATGATCAGGATGGTGACGAGGAAGGTGTATTTGCGGCCGACGATGTCGCCGATGCGGCCGAACACGATCGCACCGAACGGACGCACCAGGAAGCCGGCTGCGAACGCAAGCAGCGCGAAGATGTCGCGGGTTGCCGGCGGATAGGCCGAGAAGAACTGCGTGCCGATGATGCTGGCCAGCGAACCGTAGAGGTAAAAATCGTACCATTCGAAGACGGTACCGAGCGAGGAAGCGAGAATGACGAACCGTTCGTCCTTCGTCATCCCTCCTGCGCCTGCTTGAGATACAGCCATTGTCGACATGTTGAGTCGCTCCCCGAAACGTGTTTCCTCGCGCCCCGGATGTCCGGACATGCCGGATCAACCCAGGTCTTGCCCGCAAGGTAACATCGGCGTGAAACCCGCCCCAATACGACTTTCGGCCTTGCGCACTGACGTGCAGCTGACGCCCGGTATCGGGCAACGGTGCACAGTCGCGGAGAATTCCGGATTAACCCCTTTGCAGCAAAGGGATAATGTGCACTTGCATGCCACGGCCGCTCGGGGAAGAATTGCCACACCCGGGATCGGTCCGCCGGCCTGCGAACGACAGCAAGAGAACGATGAACGCTCCCTCGACCCATCTCGTCATCGCCGATGACCATCCCCTGTTCCGCGACGCGCTGCGACAGGCGGTGGCGGGCGTTCTGACTTCGGCCAGAATCGACGAAGCCGGATCGTTCGAGGATCTGACCAAGCTCCTGGAACACACCTCGGACGTCGACCTGATCCTGCTCGACCTCTCGATGCCCGGGATCTCAGGCTTTTCCGGCCTGATCTATCTGCGCGCGCAATACCCGGCGATCCCGGTGGTGATCGTCTCGGCATCCGACGACAATGCCACGATCCGCCGCTCGCTCGATTTCGGCGCCTCCGGCTTCATTCCGAAGCGGTTCGGCGTCGAGACCTTGCGCGACGCGATCCTTAAGGTGATGGAAGGCGACGTCTGGGTTCCCGCCGACACCGACCTGTCCGCAGCTAGCGATCCCGACATGACGCGCCTGCGCGACCGCCTGGTGACGCTGACGCCGCAGCAGGTCCGGGTCCTGATGATGCTGTCGGAGGGGCTCCTCAACAAGCAGATCGCCTACGAGCTCGGGGTCTCCGAGGCCACCATCAAGGCGCATGTCTCGGCGATCCTGCAAAAGCTCGGCGTCGAGAGCCGCACCCAGGCCGTGATCGCAGCCGCCAAGATCGCCGGCGGCCAGTGGAAGCAGGGCACGCCGACGGGGTGAGCCTCCGCTACAGCGTCTTCAAGAGCGCATCGGCGGCTCTGATATCTGCAGTCTCGGAACCTGCAACGAAACCTGCGAGTGCCGATCGGAGCAATAGTCTTGCTTCCTCGTAGCGGCGTCGGTCGGCAAGAAGCTGTGCCAGATCGGTTGCTGCCCGCAGCTCCCAGGCTTTCGCGCCCTCGGCGCGGCTGAGTTCCAGTGCCTGCATGAGGCAATTCTCTGCTTCCTCGATCCGCGGCTCCGGCAAGTGCGATAGGACCTTGCCCTTCATCCGCAGCAGCTCCGGCATGTAGAGATCGTCGCCGCTCCGCTCGACGAGGCGGAGCGCATCGTCGATCAGCTCTGCGCTCTGTTCGATTTGCCCAAGCGCCAGCAGGCCCTGAACCAGCGCGATGTTGAACGTCGTGGTGAGCAGCTCGTAGCCGGCATCGTGGAGCTCGCGCAGGCAAGTCCTGATCGTCTCGACGCCACCGGCGGCATCGCCGCGCCGGATCGCCAGCTCGCCTTTGACGCCGCGGCCGACCGCGAGATAGGGCCCCATCGAGCGCGAATTGGCATGCGCGATGAAGCGGTCGATGTTCTCGTCCGCGCCGTCGAGGTCTCCGCTCCAGAGGTCGATCGAGACCGCCCAGATCAGCGCGATGCAGAGCGTGATCGGGTGATCCATCTGCGCGGCCTCGGTGACCGTCTGCTGCGCCAGTTGCAGCGCATCTGCGGGCCGGCCCTGCAGCCAGAGCTCGCGGGCCAGCGTGATGCCGGCCCGGTTGCGATGATCGAAGCCGTAGACCGTGCTGATTCGTTCCGTGCCCGGTCCCTGCCAAGCCATCTCCAGCATCTCAAGCGCGTCACGATGCCTGCCTGCCAGATGCAGCGAGACGCCGAGGAGGGAGTGGGCGAGGGCGATCGAGGCGGGGTCGCCCAACAATCTCGCGACCGCGAGGCTCTGCTGCGCATAGCCAAGCGCGGCGTCGAACTCTCCCATCCGCTCGTGAAAGATATGCATCCGGCCCAGCAGCTGGAGCTGGTTGAGGTCGTCGCCGCGCGCGTCGGCGATCGCAAGGCTCCGGCTCAGGGCGCCGCGCGCCGCTTCGCTGCCGCCGCGCGTGAACATCAAGGTCAGTCCGAGCGCGGCCTGGATGT
Source organism: Bradyrhizobium nanningense (assembly GCF_004114535.1). Classification (GTDB taxonomy): domain Bacteria; phylum Pseudomonadota; class Alphaproteobacteria; order Rhizobiales; family Xanthobacteraceae; genus Bradyrhizobium; species Bradyrhizobium nanningense. Next base: position 138,009 of record NZ_LBJC01000082.1, on the reverse strand, counting down.
GCATTTCCTCGGCGCTGCCGCGCGAAGAGGGCGCCATCGCCAGCAGCGCCCGTTCCGACCAGCGCCGGCATTCGATCAGCAAGGACATCGCCAGGAAGATCGGCGCCGCGGCGGCGACGAGCGCAATGCCGATGCCGAGATCGCCGTCCGCGCCGAAGCACCAGTTGAGCGCGGCGCGCACATTGTGAAGCGCCGAGAAGTGAGCCGCCCGTTCGTCCGCGCTCGGCACCGTGGCCCACGTCATGCCGACCTGTTCCAGCCGTCGCTGGTAGTAGATCGCATGGCGGGCGGCGAGCGCCGCGTCATCAGGTTCGATCTCGAGCAGATAGGCGCGCGTCGTGTCGAGCAGACGGTAGCGCATCATGGCGCCGATCGGTCGCGGCGCGACCATCGATTTGGCAACGAGACCGTCGACGGCGTCGAACAGACGGGCATGATCGACGCACTGGTCCGGCACGACCTCGAGCGCTGCATCGATGGTGAAATGCCCGGCGAAGACCGCAAGCCTGCGCAGCACCAGGCGTTCGAGATCCGACAGCAATCCGTAGCTCCAATCGAGCGTGGCCTGCAATGTCTTCTGCCGGGGTGGCGCCGTTCGCTGGCCTTGCCAGAGCAGATTGAGGCGCTCGTCGAGCAGCGCGGCGGTCTGCTCCAGGCCGTAGGCTTCGACCCGGCCGGCGGCGAGCTCGATCGCCAGCGCCATGCCATCGAGCTTGCGGCAGATCCTCGCGATGATCGTGGCATTTGCGTCGTCGAGCGTGATCTGCGCGCCGCTGGCTGTGGCGCGTTCGAGGAACAGTTGAAGCGCGGGATAGGTCTGCGCTGCGGCGATCGTCAGCCCGGAATTGTCGGGCGGAACGGCGAGCGGGGCCAATCGATAGACTTGCTCGCCCTCGACGCGCAGGGCTTCGCGGCTGGTCGCGAGGATATGGACGTGCGGCGCCGCATGGAAGATCTCCGCGGCCAGTGGTGCGGCCGCCGCGATGACGTGCTCGCAATTGTCCAGGATCAGCAGCATCCGCTTGTCGCTGACATGCGCGAGCAGTGCGGGCAGGGGATCGTCGGTCTGGGCCGGCAGGCCAAGCATCAGCAGGATCGAGGTGATCACGAGATCGGGATCGCTCAGCGCGGCCAGATCAACAAAATGCGCGGCATCCGAGAATGATTCGAGCAGGTCGTGCGCGATCGCCACGGCGACCGCGGTTTTGCCGACGCCGCCGGGGCCGACAATCGTGACGAAGCGCGAGGTGAGGAGCTTGTCGGAGACGGCGGCGATCGCATCGTCGCGCCCGACCATCCGCTGCAGCCGGTTCGGCAGTTTCACGGGGGGCAATTCCGGCCGAGGCGCGAGGCGCTGCGCTGGGGCGATATTTGTTTGCGAAATCGGCGCCACGAAGCAATAGCCGCGGCCGGAGAGCGTCGTGATGTAGCGGGCGCCGTCCTTGCCGTCGCCGAGCGCCTTGCGGAGCGCTGCGACATGAAAGCGCAGATTGGCCTCTTCGACGGTGATGCCGGGCCACACCAGCGCCATCAGGTCCCATTTGCTGACGACCTCGTTCGGCCGCGACATCAGCGCCACCAGCGTGTCGAAGGCTTTCGCGCCGAGCGGCACCGCGACGCCGTCGCGCATCACCAGCCTTTCATGCGGCGTCACGGAGAATGGCCCGAACGACAATGTTCCCGTCGCAGTGCCGGCCGGCTCGGTCATGGCGAAATCTTGGTCCCTTCGAGAGGCATTCGATAGCCAGATGATCGTGCTCCGGCAAGGCTGCTCCTGCATCGGCATCAGACCGCGGATGCAGGCCTTTGTGAGGCGCGCCAGGCAAGACCTCACAACTTCTCACAAGTCCAAACGGGTGTGCCGTCGCGGCCGCTGCTAGTCAGTGGCGTGACGGCAAGGAGAGCTTCATGACCCAGGCGGCAAAGATACTCTACACGGCCAGGACCCACACCAGCGGCGGACGGCACGACGGCATATCGCGCAGCTCCGACGGTCGCCTGGACGTCAAGCTGTCGCCACCGGGCGGCACAGGCATCGGCACCAATCCCGAGCAATTGTTCGCCGCCGGATGGTCGGCCTGCTTCGAAGGCGCGATGGAGATCGCAGCCCGGAAGCGGAAAATCGACCTTCCCAGGAAATGCGCGATCGACGCGGAGATCGATCTCGTGCTCGACGACGGCGCCTATTCGCTCCGGGCACGCCTCAATGTCAGCCTGCCGGGCCTCGACCCTGAGATCGCACGCGGCATCATCGATGATGCGCATCAGACCTGTCCCTATTCCAAGGCCGTTCGCGGCAACATCGACGTCACGGTCGCACTGATCTGACGCACCAGCACCGACCATCAAGAGGCAGCACGACCATGAAGCAGATCATCGACCAGCATCGTCGCAAGTTTTTCGGCGTCGCCGCCGGAACCGTCGCCGTCGGCCTCGGCGTGATCGACCTCGCGCGCGCCGAAACGGAAGCGCCGGGATCATCCGGATCGACAGCGTCCTTCGGCACGATCAAGCAGATCGATGCCGGCGTCCTCAACGTCGGTTTTGCCGAGGCGGGGCCGTCGAACGGTCCCGTGGCGATCCTGCTGCACGGCTGGCCCTACGACATTCACGCCTTCGTCGACGTCGCGCCGATCCTGGCAAAGGCTGGCTATCGCGTGATCATCCCTTATCTGCGCGGTTACGGCTCGACGCACTTCCTCTCCAGTGAGACGCCGCGCAACGGCGAGCCTGCCGCAATGGCCGCCGACATCATCGCGCTGATGGACAAGCTCGATATCAAGAAGGCCGTCGTCGCCGGCTTCGACTGGGGCGCACGCACCGCCGACATCATCGCCGCGCTGTGGCCGGAGCGCTGCCGCGCGCTGGTGTCGGTCAGCGGTTATCTGATCTCAAGCCAAGCCGCCGGCAACATGCCGCTGCCGCCGCAGGCGGAGCTGCAATGGTGGTATCAGTTCTATTTCGCGACCGAGCGCGGCCGGGCCGGATACGAGAAGTACACGCACGATTTCGCCAAGCTGATCTGGAAGCTCGCCTCGCCGCAGTGGAAGTTCGACGACGCCACCTTCAATCGAAGCGCAGCGGCGCTCGACAACAAGGATCATGTCGCGATCACGATCCACAACTACCGCTGGCGGCTCGGGCTCGCCCAGGGCGAAGCGAAGTACGAGCATCTCGAAAAGAGGCTCGCTGCGGCGCCGGTCATCGAGGTGCCGACGATCACGATGGAAGGCGACGCCAACGGCGCGCCGCACCCCGATGTCAGCGCCTTCGCCAAGAAGTTCGCGGGCCGGTTCGAGCATCGCCTGATCACCGGCGGCATCGGCCACAATCTGCCGCAGGAAGCGTCGCAGGCCTTTGCCAAGGCCGTCATCGACGCCGACGGCGCCTGATCGTTCATTCGTGCCTCGGTCCAGCGTGGCTGGACCGGGGATGTCTCGCGATCCCAGCTTGAAGAAACGTCATGCCATCCATCGAACCTGAAAAGAATGAGCGATCCTACGTCACGGTGATCACGCTGGCCGTGCTTCTTCTGGTCGTTCTGCTGACTTGCGTGCCCTATCTGGTCTCGATCGCTCTCGCCGAGGGGCCTGCGCAAAACACGGCAGACGCCTCGCCGATCTTCGGCGTCACCATTCCGCCGGGTTACAAGCAATGGGAGCTGATCGCGCCGGCCGAAGAAGCCGCGCCGCTCGACGAGCTTCGTGCCGTGGTCGGCAACCAGACCGCCATCGACGCCTATCAAGCCGGCAAGCTCCCGTTCCCCGACGGCACCATTCTGGTCAAGCGTGCCTGGAAACGGAAACAGTCGCCGGAGTTTGCATCTGCGACAATTCCAGGCGCCGCCACCACGGTCCAGGTGATGGTCAAGGATTCCAAAAGATATCCCGCGACCGGCGGCTGGGGTTTTGGCCGCTTCGTCGATGGCAAGCCGGTCGACGAGGCGCAGCATCGCACCTGCTTCGCGTGTCACGAAGCTCGCGCCAAGAGCCGCGACTACGTCTTCACGCGGCTTGCGCCCTGACTTGCCAGGGGCACTCGCATCTGGGATCGATTTCGCCTGTGGCCGTCCTTCGAGACGCCCGCCTCGGCGGGCCCTCAGGATGAGGATTGAGTGCGCGGCTGTGATTGAAAGAGCCGTGATGCTGCTTAGCCTCATCCTGAGGAGACCGCGAAGCGGTCGTCTCGAAGGACGAGGCGCACGCTCAGGTCGAGCAAAGTGTCATATGCGATGCGCGACCTGGGTTGCGGAGGCCGGTGGCGTTCAAGCAGCCCGTTTCACTCCGCCGCCACCATCTGCTGCGTGCGCCACTGGCCGAGCAGGGCGCGGAGCGAGGCCGGCTTCACCGGCTTGTTGAGCACGGCGATCTTCTCGTCGCGCGCAGCCATTTGCACGGCGGGGCTGCGGTCGGCCGTGATCAGGATCGCGGGAATGCCGTCGCCGAAGCGGCGGCGGATCTCGCGGATGGCGGCGATGCCGTTGCCGCGGTCGAGATGGTAGTCGACCAACAGGCCGGTGACGCGGCGGCCGGCGGTTTCGATCGCGGCGATCGCGCCTTCGGGATCGGCGACCGCGATCACCTCGGCGTCCCACGCTTTCAGCAGCGTGCGCATGCCGTCGAGGATCGCCGCGTCATTCTCGATGCAGACGATCAGCGCGCCCGAGATCGGTGTGCGCGCCAGCGGCGTCGCGCTGGTCACGGCGGCGGTGTGGGTGATCGCCTTCGCCGTCGGCACCGTCACTGAGAACACCGAGCCGCCGCTTCTGTTGCCGTCGATGGCGATGCCATGCTTGAGCACCCGCGCCAGCCGTTCGACGATCGAGAGGCCGAGCCCCAGCCCGCGCGCGATCCGCGCGCCCTGCTCAAGGCGGTGGAATTCCTTGAAGATCTCGCCGCGCTTGACCGGCGGGATGCCGACGCCGGTGTCGTAGACGCAGATCTTGAGCGAAGGGCCCTGGCGGCGACAGCCGACCAGTACGCGGCCGCGCGGGGTGTATTTGATCGCATTCGAGATCAGGTTCTGCAGCAGGCGCCGCAGCAGGAGCCGATCCGACTCGACCGGCAGCGAGCAGGGCACGAAGGTGAGCTCTAGGTTCTTGGCGCGCGCGATCGGCGCGAACTCGATCTCCAGCGAGCGCATCAGATCGGCCATCTTGAAGCTCGAGATCGAGGTCGTCATCGCGCCGGCGTCCAGGCGCGAGATGTCCAAGAGCGCGCCGAGGATCTCTTCGATCGCCTGCAGCGATTCGTCGATGTTCTCGACCAGCCGGGTCTCCTCGCCGCTGTGCTGGCGCTCGACCAGGCTCGTGACATAGAGCCGCGCCGCGTTCAGCGGCTGGAGAATATCGTGGCTCGCGGCGGCGAGGAAGCGGGTCTTGGAGATGCTGGCGTCTTCGGCCGTGCTCTTGGCCAGGGCCAGCTCGGAATTCAGCCGCGTCAGCTCCTCCGTGCGGTCGCGCACGCGCTTTTCCAGCGTCGCGTTGGCGCGCTCCAGAGCCTCCGCCGCCTCGAAGCTAGGCGTGACATCGGTGAACGTGATGACGAAGCCGCCGCCGGGCATGCGGTTGGTGAGCACTTCGATCACCATGTGGCGTTCCGGCAGGCGTTCGAGATACGGCTCGCTGTCGGTGGTGTAGGCTATGAGCCGCTGCTCGATCATCGCCTCACGGTCGGCCTGATGGTCGGGATCGCTCACGCCCATGAATTCCAGGATCTCGCGCAGGGGCGTGCCGAACTGGACGATGTGCGGGGGCACATTGAGGAGATCGCCGAACTGCCGGTTGGAGCAGATCAGCTGCAGGTCGGCATCGAACACGGCAATGCCCTGGCGCACGTGGTTGAGCGCGGTCTGCAGGATCTCGCGGTTGAAATGCAGCGCCGCGTGTGAATCGTCGAGCAGCTTGAGTGCGGCCCTGGCCGAGACCGTGCGCTTGCGCAGCAGCAGCGACATCACGAGGCGGGAGGAGGCAGCTCCAATCGAGGAGGCGATCAGGTGCTCGGCGTGCTGCAACAGCTCGAAATCGGCGGGGGCTCCGGGCTCCAGCCGCAAATTACGCCGTGCGGAGAATGCCTCGAAGGAATGCCGCGCACGGTCGGGTCCGAGATATTGCGCCACCGTGGTCTGGATGTCCTGCACGGTGACGGTGGTGCGCCAGCGGCGGAAACTCGGGGAGATCGGCGCGAGCGTATTGGGCACGAACAGATCGGCCTGCAACAGCTCGATGGATGAGGGCCTTCGTGCCAGCGACAGCAGCACATAGGTCAGGATGTTGAGCGACAGCGACCAGATGACGCCGTGCATCAGCGGCGGCAGATCGGCGCCGAACAGCGCCTGCGGCCGTAGTGCCTCGATGCCGAACGGGCCGTGCTGAAGCAGCAGGATGCCTGATGTCGAGGAATCCATGAAGCTCGGTATGAACAGCGTGTAGAGCCACACCGCGAAGCCGACCAGCATGCCGCCGATCGCGCCGCGCGCGGTGGCGCGCCGCCACAACAATCCGCCGAAGAAGCTCGGTGCAAGCTGGGCGATGGCGGCAAAGGAGAGCAGGCCGATCGCCGCGAGCTGGGTGTTGCCGAGCGCGCGGTAATAGAAATAGGCCATCACCATGATGGCGAAGATCGCCAGCCGCCGCGAGCGCAGCAGGAAGTTGCTGAAATCGGCGCCGCCGGTGCGCCCCTCCGGCCGTCGCTGCAGCACCAGGGGCACCACGAGGTCGTTCGAGACCATGATGGAGAGCGCGACGCATTCGACGATCACCATCGCGGTTGCCGCCGACAGGCCGCCGACGAACACGGCGACGCTGAGCAGATCCGCACCTCCCTCCATCGGCAACGCCAGCACGTACATATCGGGGTCGGCCACGCCGAATGGGAAGGTGACGAGGCCGGCGAGCGCGATCGGGATCACGAACAGATTGATGGCGACGAGGTAGAGCGGAAACAGCCAGCGCGCGCGGCCGACCTCGGCATCGCTGGAGTTCTCGACCACACTGACGTGGAACTGGCGCGGCAGCAGCATGATCGCGCACAGCGACAGCAGCGTCATGGTCAGGAAGTTGCCGATCGACGGCGAATAGTTGATGGCGCGCACCGCCTCCGGCGTCTTCATGGCGCGCTCGATCAGTTCGTGCGGCGAGAACATCCAGAAGGTGACGAAGATGCCGGCGGCGAGGAAGGCGACCAGCTTGACGATGGATTCGGTCGCAACCGCCAGCATCAGGCCGTGCTGGTGCTCGGTGGCGTCGGTCTGCCGGGTGCCGAACAGCACGGCGAAGGCCGCCATCGCCAGCGTCACCATCAGCGCCACGTCGCCGACGATCGGGATGTGGGAGAAGGCCTGGTCTTCGCTCAGGATCGTCTCCAGCGAGGAGGCGACCGCCTTGAGCTGGAGCGCGATGTAGGGCACCGAGCCGATGATCGCGATTCCGGCGACGGTGGCCGCCACCGCCTGGCTCTTGCCGTAGCGGGCTCCGATGAAGTCGGCGATCGAGGTGATGTTGTGGGCTTTCGCGAGCTGGATCACGCGGCGCAGAACGCCGGCGCCGAGGCCGATCATCAGGATCGGGCCGACATAGATGGCGAGGAAGTCGGTCGAGGTGCGGGTGGCAAAGCCGACCGAGCCGAAGAAGGTCCAGGAGGTGCAGTAGATCGCCAGCGACAGCGGATAGATCAGCCCGGAGGCACGCCCACGCCCGGCCGGCGAGCGGCGGTCGCCATGGCTCGCCACCAGAAACAGAAAGCCGATATAGCCGAAGGCGGCGGCGATCACGCCCCAGTCGTGCAGCATGGCGAGCGCGCTTCTCGAAAGGGCGCTAGCGGCGCCCAAGCTCATTTTCCCTGCAAACCTAGCGCGTTGGACGGGTGGAGGCGACAGCGAAATGCCGGGCTGGGGCGGGAACTGGGGTTGTCGTTAAGCGCGTTGCCTGAAGGGCGCCGAGGCAGTCCCCGTGTGGCACCCCCCTCTCTGACCCTCGCCCAGCCACGGGCTCGATAGAAGTTGGCTCTAAGGAGAGGCGAACAGCCTACTCCGCCGCCAGCGACTTCTCGCGCAGCGGCAGGCCGAGACGGTCCCACACTTGCAGCAGGGCTTCGGCGAGCTGATCGATCAGGCCGTCGTCGTGATAGGGCGAGGGCGTGATTCGCAGCCGCTCGCTGCCCTTGGCGACCGTCGGATAGTTGATCGGCTGGATGTAGATGCCGTGCTCCTCGAGTAGCAGGTCGGACGCCTGCTTGCATTTCTCGGGATCGCCGACGAACAGCGGCACGATATGGGTATCGCTCGACATCACCGGCAGGCCGGCGGCGTTGAGGATCGCCTTGACGCGGGCGGCGCGGTCCTGGTGGCGCTCGCGCTCCCAGTTCGAGGTCTTCAGATGCTTGATCGCGGCGGTCGCGGCCGAGCAGATCGCCGGCGGCAGCGCGGTGGTGAAGATGAAGCCCGGCGCATAGGAGCGCACGGCATCGATGATCTGGCCGTTGGCGGCGATGTAGCCGCCGAGGCAGCCGAACGCCTTGGCGAGCGTGCCTTCGAGAACGTCGATGCGGTGCATGACGCCGTCACGCTCGGCGATGCCGCCGCCGCGCGGGCCGTACATGCCGACGGCGTGGACCTCGTCGACATAGGTCATCGCGCCGTACTTCTCGGCGAGATCGCAGATCTTGGCGAGCGGGGCGACGTCGCCGTCCATGGAATAGAGGCTCTCGCAGACGATCAGCTTCGGCCGGTTCGGGTCGGCCGCTTTCAACAGCTCCTCGAGATGCGCCAGATCGTTGTGGCGGAACACGACCCGCTCGCAGCCCGACTGGCGGATGCCCTCGATCATCGAATTGTGGTTGAGCTCGTCCGACAGGATGAGACAGTTCGGAATGAGCTTTGCGATGGTCGGGATGCCGGTCTGGTTCGAGACATAGCCCGAGGTGAACAGCAGCGCGGCTTCCTTGCCGTGGAGATCGGCGAGCTCGGCCTCGAGCTGGACCAGCGGATGATGCGTGCCGGCGATGTTGCGGGTGCCGCCGGCACCGGTGCCGACACGGGTCGCGGTCTCGACCATGGCGCCGACCACCTTCGGGTGCTGGCCCATGCCGAGATAATCGTTGGAGCACCAGATCACGACGTCGCGCTTGCCCTTGGGCGAGTGCCAGACCGCGTGCGGGAATCGGCCGGCCGTGCGCTCGAGGTCGGCGAACACGCGGTAGCGCCGCTCGGCGTGGAGACGATCGAGGGCGGAATCGAAGAACTGGTTGTAATCCATCGGCAAAACCTGCAACGGAACCCGGCCACGGCGGCCACTCGTTTTTAGAGCTTTTCCAGCTCCAATGTCTATGCGCCAGCACACATTTGTGGCGAGCCGCGCGGGTATATTGATAGCGGCGTCTCGCGGGCGATAGTTGATGTGGATCAAACGCCTACCACTTGCCCGCCGGCGCGCCCGGGGAAGCCGGAGACCGCTGCAGCTGGCTTGGACATTTTGTCCATGGGGCGCGCTGCGTTCATGATGGCTGGGCCGGTCGCGCCGATGGGCGCGGATCGGCGCCCGGCAAGCTCATGCGAAAGGACGCCTGATGAAACGTGTCATGATCCTCAACGGTCCCAACCTCAATATGCTCGGCATCCGCGAGCCGCATATCTATGGCACGACGACGCTCGCGGAGGTCAACGCGAGCTGCGAGGACGCGGCGGCCAAGCTCGGGCTCAAGCTCGCCTTCCACCAGTCCAACCATGAAGGCGTGCTCGTCGACCTGATCCAGTCGGCAAGGCACGATGCCGACGCCATCGTCATCAATCCGGCCGGCTTCTCCTTCACCTCGGTCGCGATCATGGACGCAATCAAGACGTTCGAAGGCCCGGTGCTGGAAGTCCACATCTCCAACATCCACGCCCGCGACGAATATCACCGCCACTCCAAGATCTCGTTCGTGGCGACCGGGGTGATCTGTGGCCTCGGACCATTCGGCTACATCGCGGCGCTGCACGCGATCGCGAACATGAAGTGAGATCTGCTCCCTCGCCCCGCTTGCGGGGAGAGGCGAATACATTACGTCGTCCGGAATTGCAGCACGCCGTCCTTCGTCTCCGCGGTCAGCCGGCCTTCGACGATCATGTAGTTGACGTGAGCGACCAACTCGCCGGCGGCGAAGCCCATCTGGTGCTCGTCGAGCACGTGCTTGTTGAACACCACGGGCACCAAAGCGCGCGAGGTCTGCGGCACCTCGCGGCAGGCTTCCGCGATCAGACGGCAGCGCTCCTCATGGTGGTCGGCGAGCTGCTTGATGCGGGTCTTCAGTCCGTAGAACGGTACGCCGTGGCCGGGCAGCACCAGCACGTCATAGGGCAGCGTCGTGGTGAGGCTGGCGAGCGAGGCCAGATATTCGCCGAGCGAGTTCTGGTCGGGCTCGACCGCCCAGACGCTGACATTGGGCGAGATCTTGCTCAGCACCTGGTCGGCGGAAAGGAACAGCTTGTCGTCGGCGCAATACAGCATCACCTGGTCGAGCGCGTGGCCGCCGCCGGTGATCACCTTGAAGCGGCGCGTGCCGATCACGACGTCCTCGCCATGGGAGATGCGGCGGTAGGAGGGCGGCAGCACCGAGACGCGCTTGAGATAATCCTGGCCGCGGCCCAGCAGCTTTTCGGTGAGCGACTCGTCCATGCCGTGGCGGCGGAAGAACAGCCGCTGCGCTTCCTGCCGCTCCGCGGTGCCGCGGTTCTGGTGATAGACCGATTGCAGATACTCGACCTGCGACATCACCAGCGGGCAATTGAACCGCTCGACGACCCAGCCCGCAAGTCCGACATGGTCGGGGTGGGAGTGGGTGACGATCAGGCGCGTGATGGTGACGCCCTTCAGCGGTCCGTCGAACAGCTTCGTCCAGGCCTCGATCGTCTCCTCGTTGCCGAAGCCGGTATCCACCATCGCGTAGCCGTCGCCGTCGGCGAGCAGGTAGATGTTCACGTGGTTGAGGCGGAACGGCAGCTTCAGCCGCGCCCACAACACGCCGGGTCTGACCTCGACGATTTGATCGTGGCCGGGATGCTGGTCCCAGGGATAGCGCAGGGCCTCGGCCGAGGATTGTGCGGTGTCGGTTTTTGCGTTCATGCTACCCGCATAAACCCAGCGCGCGCGGGGCGCCAGCCGAAAAAGGGAGCTTGGCGGCCCTCGCATGGCCGTCATACCGGGGAAGGTTTTTCCGCGATGTGGGACGCTCGTGCTCCGAACTTGATCACCTCTCCCGCTTGCGGGGAAGGTCGGCGCGTCCCGGGCGATGCGAAGCATCGTCCCGAGCGCCGGGTGGGGCTCTCTGCCCACGGGGATATTCTCGACACGTCGCGACTATCCCATTGCGGAGACACCCTCACCCCAACCCTCTCCCGCACGCGGGAGAGGAAGCGCAGTGCCGATGCTGCTGGCGTCCTTACGCCGCCCGCATATTGTTGAGGAAGGCGTCGATCTCTCCGCGCAGCATGTCGGCTTCGCGCCGCAGCGCGTCGGAGGCGCCCAGCACCTCGCTCGCCGCGACGCCGGCTTCGGCGGAGGCGGTGGAGACGCCGACGATGTTGCTGGAGACCTCGCTGGTGCCGCCGGCCGCATGCTGGATGTTGCGGGCGATCTCGCGGGTGGCCGCGCCTTGCTCCTCGACGGCGGCCGCGATGGTCGTGGTCACGTCGTTGATCTCGCCGATGATCCGGCCGATGCCCTGGATGGCGCCGACCGCCGATGTCGTGATGTCCTGCATGCTGGCGATCTGGGTGCGGATTTCCTCCGTCGCCTTGGCGGTCTGGCTCGCGAGGCTCTTCACCTCGGAGGCAACCACGGCGAAGCCGCGGCCGGCCTCGCCCGCGCGCGCCGCCTCGATGGTGGCGTTGAGCGCGAGCAGATTGGTCTGCGAGGCGATGGTCTGGATCAAATCGACCACGACGCTGATGCGGCTCGCGCTGTCGGCGAGGCTCTGCACCGTGGCGTCGGTCGCGCCGGCTTCGTCGACCGCCTTCTTGGCGATCGCGGCCGAGGTCACGACCTGCCTGCTGATCTCCTCGATCGAGGACGACAGCTGCTCGGTGCCGGACGACACGGTCTGCACGTTGACCGAGGTCTCCTCGGCGGCGGAGGCGACCGCGTTGACCAGCGCGTTGGACTGGTCGGCGGTGGTGGACATGCTCTGCGCGGTCGATTGCATCGAATTGGCCGACTGCGCCAGATTGTCGAGCGCGGAGCGCACCGTGTTCTCGAATTCCGCGATCTTCGCCTCCATGCGCGCGGCCCGCTCGGCCTTGGCGATGCGGTCCTTGTCCTGCTCGCTGGCGAGCGCCCGGGCTTCGATCATGCTGTCGCGGAACACGGTCAGCGTTTCCTTCATCACGCCGATCTCGTCGTTCTGCCGCGAGCGGACGATCTCGGTGTCGAGGTCGCCGGCCGACAGCAGCTGCATGGCGCGCTGAAGCTCACGGATGCGGCGCAGAATGTTGCGGCCGACATAGAGCCAGACGAACAGCGCCGAGCCGACCAGCATCAAGGCTCCGAGGGCCAGCATCACGGTCGTCGCAAGCGAGGTTTCCTGCTGCGCCTGGGAGGTCGAGGCATGGGTCTCCTTCTGCACGCCGTCGACGAGCTGCTGCACGCTGATGCCGAGGCCGACATTGAGCTTGCGGGTCTCGTCCAGGATGGTCTGGCCGTAGTCGACGGAGTCGAGCTCCTTCTCACGCAGATTGAACACGCCGGTCTTGCCGGTGCCGAGCGCCAGCAATTTCTCCGCGGTGTCGCGCAGCATCTTGTTGCCCTGGTTGTCGGGCAACAGATCGAGGTTGGATCGCAGGCGGCCCTGTGCCGTCTTGAATTCCTTCTGGATGTCGTCGAGCTTGTCGCTGGTGTTCGCCGACAGCGCCGCGCTCATGTCGGCAGCCGCGAGATTGCCGCTGGCGACGACGTTGCCGAGCTGACCGACGGTCTGCGCGGCGTCGCTGGCATCTGCGGCGGACAGGTCGGCCGAGCCGAGGATGGCGTTGACCCGGGTCTGCGCGTCGAGCATCGCCGGGCTGGCCGCGCCGACGAAGGCGCTCTGCGCGTTGCGCAGCGCGTCATATTGCTTGTCATGGAGGGCGGCGATATCCAGCCGCTCGCGGGCGGCCTTGGCCAGGCTCTGCGCCGCCTCGTTGATGCTCTTCATCGTCTCGCCGAGTCCGGAGACGACGGACTTGTCGCCGCCGAGCTGGATGATCTCGGTGAGCTTTTGCTGCGTCTGCTCCTGCAATTCCTTGAGCTTCTTGGTGCGCTCGTTGAGGGCGTCCTCGCTTTGCGCCGCAAGCAACGCCGGTCCCTGTGCCGCAAGGCTCGCGCTCAGCGCCGACAATTGCAGGCTGGCGGCAAGGCGCGGAATGTCCCGTCCGCTCAATTCGGTCATGCGTCCGCCGAGATTCTGCAGCGCCAGGCCGGCGCCGGCTGCAATCACGAGGCCCATGCCTGCGATCATCGCGAACGCCGCAAACAGGCTGCCCCGCACGCCCCATGTCGGCATTTTGAATCGCGGCGTGAATCGACCAAGCAAACGGCCAACGCCCAGACGGATCGCCATCGAAATTCCCCCAACGTTCTTGCTTCTGTTTGTGGCCGGCAGTATCCGCACCGCCGGTTAAAAAAATCGCAATATCCGCAAACGGTTGCGTGCGTTCCGCAGGACGAAAAAAGAGGGCCGGCGAAATCGCCGGCCCTCTGTCATGGTAAAGTTGCGGTAACCGATCAGTAGCGCGCCACGGCCGGGCTGGCCCAGTTGAAGCGGTAGTTGACGCCCGCCTTGATGGTGTGGTCGTCGGTAGTGAAGTTGCCGGCGGGCACCAGCGCGGCCGGCGCGGTGAAATGCGCGTCACCGAAATTGTAGTACTGGTACTCGGCCTTGGCCGACCAGTTCGGGGCGAACATGTATTCGAGGCCGACGCCGACGGTGTAGCCGTTGCGGTGATCGCCATCGATGACGAAGCCGGTCGGCACGCCGGCGACCGTCACCTTCTCGTTGTTGTCCGAGTAGGCGTAGCCGCCCTTCACATAGAGGAGCCCGGGGCCCCAGGTGTAGCCGACGCGGCCGGTGATCGAGCCGAGGCCGCGCTGGTCGTTGGTGTAGGCGACGCTGCCCGGAAACACCGCACCGACGCTGCCGGAGAGCCAGGAATACTGGCCCTCGACGCCGACCACGAAGTTCGGGTTGAACTGCCAGTCCGCACCGACCTGCACGCCGCCGAGGAAACGGCCGTTGCCGTTGTTGCCGGTGGAGAGGCCGTTGAAATTGTTGTCGCTGGAGAACGCGCCGCCGACATGGCCACCGACATAGAAACCCGTCCAGTTGTAGATCGGCGCGGCATAGGCCGGCGCGGGCGCCTTGTAATAGTTGCGGTTGCCGAGATCGGCGCCGACGGCCGGCGCAGCCGCGCCCATCGCGAGCAGCGCCACGGTCGCAAACAGAATCTTCTTCATAGTCCAAACTCCAACACTTGAAGGTCCCCGGCAGGCGCGCTCTTTCGCGCCGCGTTGGTTTTGCAGATAGCTCGCTTTTGACGAAAATGCTGTCACATGCATGGCACAACGGCAGCCAACCTAACTTATTGGGCTGCAATCAGTTTTCGTGCTTAATGCCGGCTTAAGAAATGCTGAAGGAAGGCTTAATTTCGTAGCCTTGCGGTAACCTCTGTGCGCACTTCGTTAACCAAGACGTCGGCGCGCCTCATCCCGCATCTGCTCGCGGAACGCCGCGCGCTTTGCGGGGCGGTCTTCCTCGCGCACGTCATGGCGATCGAAGATGTCGAACTTCTCCAGGATCGGATAACGCTCGCTCGCCATCGCGAGCACGCGCAGCACCTTGGTCGCCGAGGGCGTCGGGCCGCTCACCTCCCAACGCCGAATGGTGTCGCTGCCGCCTTTCTCCGGCAATCCGCAGAGCTTTGCCATGTCGGCCGCTGTGAGTTTTCGCTCGAGGGCATCTGAGAGGTCGGCGCGGAGTTGCTTCAGTTCAGGGCCGGTCATGTCGCCTCAATGCGCGAAGTCGGTGAGGTCAATGCACTAGCGCTGATTCGGGTCCATCCGAAGGCGGGCCGTCCGCTCTTGGGCACCTTCCTCCAGCGCACGGAGTTATGAACGGGTGCCTATGGAAATCGTCCGCTGAATGAACACATGGTGACAAGGGCGCCAGCTTCGGAGGGATCAGCCATGACCGGCATCAAATTCACCGGCATCAAATTCGCCATTGCCGCCTTCATCGCTACCGGACTTCTCCTTGTGCCGTTCGCGGCTGAGGCGAAGAAGCAGCGCGCGAGCAGACATTACGGCGCTGGCGTGGTGGCCCCGACTTACGGCGGCGCCGCCTCGCCGGCGGCGCAGCCGAGGGCGTCCTACGGATCGTCCGGACAGTCGGTCGGCACGGTCACGGCGCCGTCGATCGGATCGTACAATTGGCCGTCGGTCGGCGTGACCAATTCCGTTCCGACCTGGAGCAACACGACCCGATAGCGCGATGCCGATCAGCGTGTGCCGTCAAGGCACGAAGAGCTAGATTCCCTGGCGGATCTGTTGACCGATCACGCAGCGCCATGCTGCCAGTCGCTCGGCCGGATGCTGGTTCATCCAGTCGGCGAGCTGCGGCGCGCCCATCAGGCACGACTGCACCGAGACCTCGGCGAAATCCGAGGAGGTGACGAGCTGCTCGTGACAATTGGTCGGAGAGGCGAGACTGCAGAGCACCGCGATGATCTTGATCACGACCGGCTGCTCCCGTCGCCGACGAAGGCCCGGCCAAGCGGCGTCTTATCCTGACCTTCGCCGGCCGGATCAGCCGAAGGGAAGATGCTGTCGTAGATGGCGCGCGCCTCCTGGATGAGACGCATCCGCTCGCGCTCGGACTTCGAGACAAATCGAATAATTTCGCCCATGCTGGCTCCGTATCAATTGGCATCCGTCATCAGATGACGTCGATCATTCCATCGCGATGTATGGTGCCGGCTTCGCCGTTGAAGCGGCGCGGCCGATCACGACGGAATAAAAAACGCGTGAACGCACCCGGGCATCTCGACACATCCAGCGCCGCTCATGTGCTGGGTCGAGAAGCCGCTCACCAACGCATATTCGCTGCAAGGCTCTTTGCAGCCATGCGAGCGAATGCTGGTTTCAGCTTCGCTCCTTGCCTTATCAGCAAGGATCATTTCGGAAAGCAAATGCCGCTGGATCGAATATGTTTCACCTTCGAGGGCCTGCAAGTTTTTGGAACCATCCCGAGGTTTGGTGATCCGATGCAGGCAACGTTTCACGTCGCGGCAGCGCGCTCTTTCCGTCCCGGCACCGCCGCCAGCAGCTCGCGTGTATAGGCATGCTCCGGCGCGGCGAAGAGCTGTGCCGTCGGCTTCAGCTCGACGATGACGCCGCGCTGCATCACCGCGATCCGGTCGCAGATTTGGGCCGCGACGCGCAAGTCGTGGGTGATGAACAGCATCGAGAGGCCGAGACGTGCCTTGAGGTCTTCGAGCAGCCTCAAGACTTGCGCCTGCACGGAGACGTCGAGTGCGGAGACGGCTTCATCCGCGACGACGATCTCCGGCTCGAGCGCCAGCGCGCGCGCAATGCCGATCCGTTGGCGCTGGCCGCCGGAGAACTCGTGCGGATAACGTTCGAGTGCACCGGCATCGAGGCCGACCAATTTGAGCAGATCGCGGGCACGACCGAACGCGACTTTCGGATCGATACCGGCCGCGATCGGGCCGGCGGCGATGATATGCCCGATCTTGCGGCGCGGATTGAGCGAGGCGAACGGATCCTGGAAGATCATCTGGATGCGATGACGTTCGGCGCGCAGCGCCTTGCCAGAGAGTGAGGTGAGATCGGTCTCGCCGATCCGTACCGTGCCGCGGTCGGCCTCGATCAGCCGCATCACCAGGCGTGCCACCGATGATTTTCCGGACCCGGATTCGCCGACGAGGCCGAGCGTCTCGCCCTTGAGCATGCAAAAATTGACTGCGCGCGCGGCATCGACGCGGCGGTCCTCGCGAAACCAGCCGCCTGATGTCACATAGGTCTTGTCCAGCCCGATCACCTCGACCGCCCTGGCCTGATCGTCGAGGGGCTTTCGCGCCGGCGGATCCATCGAGGGGACGGCGGCGAGCAGCGCCTTGGTGTAGTCGTGCTGCGGCTCGTTGAAGACGGTCGCGGCCGGGCCTTCCTCCACCACCTTGCCGTGGCGGAGCACCACGACCTGGTCGGCGATGTCAGCGACCACGCCGAAATCGTGGGTTATGAACATCACCGCCATGTTGCGGCTCTGCTGGAGGCTGCGGATCAGCTTGAGGATCTGCGCCTGGGTGGTGACGTCGAGGGCGGTGGTCGGCTCGTCCGCCACCAGCACCGCGGGCTCGAGCGCGAGCGCCATCGCGATCATGGCGCGCTGGCGCTGGCCGCCGGAGAGCTGGTGCGGATAGGCGCGCACGATCCTTTCAGGATCGGGCAGGCCGACCTCGCGCGCCAGCGACAACGCCTTCGCGCGCCGCTCCTTCGGCGTCAGCAGGCCGTGCGCCTCGAACATCTCCGCCATCTGGTCGCCGATCCGCATCAACGGATTGAGCGCGGTCATCGGCTCCTGAAAGATCATCGCCAGCCGCCGGCCGCGCAGATCGCGCCAGCCGGCGTCATCGAGCTTGAGCAGATCGCCGCCTTCGAACTGGATCTCGCCGGAGGCGATAGACACCGTATCAGGCAACAAGCCCATCAGCGCATGCGCGCACATCGACTTGCCGGAGCCGGACTCGCCGACAACGCAAACGATCTTGCCGGGGCGCAAGTCCAGCGAGACGCCGTCGACCGCGAATGGCCGCTCGGCGCCCTTGGGCAGCGCGATCTTGAGGTCCTTGATCGAGACGGCGGCCGGGGCGGTGATCATCAACGTCCCTCCCGCGACAGGCGCGGATTGAGCGCGTCGTTGAGGCCTTCGCCGATCAGGTTCAATCCGAGCACGGAGATCAGGATGGCGATCCCGGGAAACACGGTGATCCACCAGGCCTGGCGGATCACGGTGCGGCCGGCGCCGACCATGTAGCCCCAGGAGATCAGATTGGGATCGCCGAGGCCGAGGAAGGACAGCGAGGATTCCAGGAGGATGGCGGTCGCCACCATCAGCGAGGCCAGCACGATCACCGGCGACAGCGCGTTGGGCAGGATCTCGCGCAGGATGATCCAGCTGTGCGACTGCCCGGTGACGATCGCAGCCTGGACATATTCGCGCGTGCGCAGCGACAGCACCTCGCCGCGCACGAGGCGGGCGACCGGCGGCCAGCTCACCAGCGCGATCGACGTAACGATCGAATAGATCGAAGGCTGCAGGATCGCGACCAGCACGATCGCGAGCGCGAAGCTCGGGATGGTCTGGAAGAACTCGGTGAAACGCATCAGGGCATCGTCGACCCTGCCGCCGAAATAGCCGGCCATCGCGCCAATGGGAATGCCGACGACCAGCGCGACCAGTGTCGAGACGAGACCGACCAATAGCGAGACACGTGCGCCAAAAATCATACCGGCAAACACGTCGCGGCCGAGCGCGTCGGTGCCGAGCGGCACGGTCCCGAGCGTGAAGGGCGGCAGGAACGGCCGCTGCACCATGCGCCAGGGCGAGTTCGGAAACAGCATCGGTCCGAACAATGCGACGGCGACCGCGAGCAGGAGGATGACGAGCCCGATGATTCCGCTCGGACTTCCGAGCATCGATTTCCAGAACTGTTTCATGAAGCGAATTCGATGCGCGGATCGACCAGGCGATAGACGAGGTCGGTGATGAGGTTGAAGATCAGCACCATGGCGGAGCAGATCACGAACACGCCGAGCAGCAGATTGTAGTCGCGCTGGAGCAGGGCGTCGTACATCAGGCGCCCGATGCCGGGCCAGGCGAACACGGTCTCGGTGATGACGGCGCCCCCGATCAGCGTGCCGGAATGCACGCCGGCGAGCGTCACGACCGGCAGCAGCGCGTTGCGCAGCACGTGGCGGCGCTGGATCACGGCGTCCGAAAGGCCCTTGGCCCGCGCGGTCTTGACGAAGTCGAGCCGCTTCACCTCCAGCATCGAAGCACGCGTCATGCGGGTGTAAGTCGCCATGAAGAACAGGCCGAGCGTCATCGCCGGCATGATCAGGTGCTTTGCGACGTCGACCGCGTGGCCGGGGCCGGTGAGGTTGGCGCCGACCGTCTCGTAGCCGAAGCTCGGCAGCCAATCCATGGTGACCGAAAACAAGAGGATGCCCATCAACGCCACCCAGAAGATCGGCATGGCGTAGAAGATCAGCGCAAAGACGGTGATGGCGGTGTCGAGAAAGGTTCCGGCGAAGCGGGCGGCGAAGGAGCCGAAAAGCACGCCGAGCATCAGAGAAATCGCGAACGCGGTCAGCGTCAACAGCAGCGTTGCCGGCAGCCGTTCGCCGATCAGCTTTGCCACCGGCGCCTGCTGGCGGAACGAGAAGCCGAGGTCGAGGGTGATCACGCCCTTGACGTAGATGAAGAGCTGTTCGGGCAGCGGCTTGTCGAGACCGAACTTTTCACGGAGCTGCTTGACGAAGACCTGGTCGCTGGCGCCGGCCTCGCCCGCCATCACGACCGCGGGGTCGCCGGGCGCAAGCCGGATCAGAAAGAAATTGAGGACGACGATCGCGAGCAGGACGATCACGCCCTTGAGGACACGCTGAGTGATGAAGGAGAGCATATTAGATGGCGATCGGATGAGGTTGAACGCAGCCAGAACCGCGGTGTGCTCCCTCTCCCGCTTGCGGGAGAGGGCAGGGGAGAGGGTATTTCCGCAGAGAGGGCGCCAAGAGGAGGAAACCCTCTCCCGCCGCGCTCTGCGAGCGCGTCGACCTCCCCCGCGAGCGGGGGAGGTGCAGCGAGCTTGCGGCTACTTGTCGAGCCATGCGTCCTTGAAGCCGTCATTGACCCCGATCCCCGTGGTGATCAGGTTCTTGACCTTGCAGCGCGTGATGGTCGGGAATTGCAGCTCGAGCATCCAGGCCACCGGCACGTCCTCGACCAGCATCTTCTGCGCCTTGTCGTAGATTTCCTTGCGCTCGGAGTCGGGGGTTGCGACCGCGCCGTCCGCGAACAGCTTGTCGATCTCCGGATTGGAATAACCTTCGACGTTGTTGAACACCTGGCCCTTGGCGATGGCGCTGGAGACGTAGTTGCGGCCGACGCCGAGGGCGGGATCGCCATACTGGTAGAGGTAGGTGAAGGCGATGTCGTAGTCCCAGTCGCCGATCTTCTGGTTTCCGCCGGCAACGTCGGTGGCGATGGTCTCGATGTTCAGGCCGACGTCCTGGAGGTTCTGCTTCACGGCTTCACCCCAGCGCTGCCACGTTTCGCCATAGGCGAGCGGCAACAGACGGATCTTCTCTCCCTTGTAGCCGGCCTCCTTCAGCAGCGCCTTGGCTTTGGCCGGATCGTACGGATATTTCTTCACGTCATCGGTGTAATACTTGATGGTCGAGGCGGACGGGCCGGTCGCGACCTTGCCGAGCCCGTTCCAGATGACGTCCTTGGCGAAATCGCGGTCGATCGCGAACATGATCGCCTGCCGCACCCGCTTGTCGGCGAGCGGACCCTGACGGTTGTTGAGCCACAACCAGGCCAGCGGCGAGAAGAACTCCCAGCCGGCGCCGGTGACGCAGGTGTCCTTCAGCTTGGACAGCCGCGGCACGTCGAAATTCTCGACCGAGCCGCCGGGCAGGACGTCGACCTTGCCGGTCTCGAACGCCACCGATCGCGCCGCGGCGTCGGGAATGATCTGCCAGTAGATCTCATCGAGATAGGGCTTGCCTTTCTCGTAATAGTTGGGGTTTTTGACCAGGCGGATGAACGAACCCTTCTGCCACTCCCTAAACATGAAGGGGCCGGTGCCGATGGGCGCGTTGTTGTAGGGATTGGTCTTGAAGTCGGTGCCGTCATAGAGATGCTTCGGCACCATCGGCATCGAGCCGACCTCGAAGATGCCGAGGAACGGGCCGAACGGCTGCTTCAGCGTGAACACCACCGTGTAATCGTCGGGCGCCTCGACCTTGTCGACCTGCGCGAGGTTGTTACGTGCTCGCGCGTGGGTCTGCTTCAGCATCTCGATCGAGAACAAGACGTCCGCGGCGGTGAAGGGCTTGCCGTCATGCCAGGTCACACCCTTCCTGAGCTTGAAGGTGTAGGTCTTGGCGTCCTCGCTGACGCTCCAGCTCTCGGCGAGCTCCGGCTGGGGCTCGAGCTTGGGGCTGTAGCGCAGCAGCCCCTCGAAGATGTTGCCCGACACCATCTGGGTCGGGCCGTTCTGCACCAGTGCCAGCATCAGGCCGGGCGGCTCGGGCTGGATCACGGCATTGACCACGCCTCCCGTTTTCGGCTCTTGCGCCAGCGCCGGGGCCGCAAGGCCGCAAGCCAGGAGGAGACCAAGCAACACTCGTTTCGGCATGTCGTATCTTTCTCAAGCGTGACCAGCCGAAAACGCTTCGCGACGTCATGGCGTGCAAAGCTATGGCCGGCCCATCCCAGTCCCCATCCGATATCGAGGCTCACACAGTCTCGTTCAGCGCCGCAAGATGAAAGTCGCGACACTATCCGCACAAAAAATGTACAGCGCGTCCTGTTTTCACTTGATTCATTCTCCGGTCACGCAGACAAGTCCGCGATGGACAATGCCACGCGCTCCGAACGGTCCCGCAATGCTGCACTCGAAGCAGCGATCGCAATCATCGCGCGCGACGGGCCCGGGCGGTTGACGCTCGATGCAATCGCGCGCGAGAGCGGCCTCAGCAAGGGCGGCGTGATGCATCAGTTCCGCACCAAGGAGGCGGTGCTGAAGGCGTTGCTCGAGCGGCAGATGGCGCATTTCGAGGAGTTCTCGACGCGCTATATGGCGAAGGCGAGCGAGACCTCCGCGAATCCAAATTTGGCGGCCCAGCTCGCGACCCTGCGCGAAGCGGCGACCTCGCCGAATTCCGCTGCGCTGGCGCTGGTTGCGGCCATGGTGGAGAATCCTCGCCTGATGGCGCTGCCGCGCGAGCGCGAGATGGAGCGGATGGCGGCAATCAGGGAAGAGGCCGCGGACCCGGATCTTGCGATGCTGCGCTGGGCCGGAGCGATGGGACTGCTGCTGAGCTCGCTGTTCGGCATGTCGCCGCTCAGCAAGGGCGAGCACCAGCGACTGTTCGCACGCCTGCTCGACGACGCACAATGGAGCGGTCTTGCCCAGCCGGATGCAACGCGCGCCGCCAAATCCGGAACGGCACCGGCTGCGAAGGCCGCAACCCGGCGCAAGCGCGCCTGATTCATCGTTAACGAAACCGCATCAAGACCTGCCTAAAGCCGCGCCTGCGGCCAAATGCGTCAGGCTTTCACTTTTGAACTTTACAAACCGCCTAGTCGGTTTTATAAACTCGATACTGAGGCAGCCCCAAGGCTTCCGACATGGCCCCCGGACGAAGCCGAGGGCTGGCCATGGTGAGCCCCGCAGCCGCGTCCGGTCCCTGACGCGGCTGCGGTCGCCATCGCCTGGACAGTGGCAAGAGGAGTTTGAAATGAATCGCTCGATCGCCGTGCGCGGTCTGGGAACGCTGGTGCTTTGTGCGGGCCTGGGCGGCTGCGCCTCGGTCGCTCCGGTGCCCTATTCGGAGATGGCATCCTCGGCCTATCTGGCCCCGGACAAATCGGACGCCTCTGGCCGTGTGCCCTACCGCTATTCCACGCCGGTCGACTGGCGCGCCTATAACAAGGTGATCCTCGATCCCGTCGTGGTCTACCGCGGGAAGGACCACCAGTTCGGCGACATGTCCGGCAAGGACAAGGCGACGCTCGCTGCCTACATGCAAACCTGTTTCGCCGACCGGCTGCGCGGCCGCTTCGCGCTGGTGCGGGAACGCGGACCGAACATGCTGCGGATCAGGCTGACGCTCACCGGCGCGGTGACCAACACGCCGGTGCTCGGCACGCTCTCGCGCTTCGACATGGCGGGCGCGATCTACAACGGCGTGCAGGCCGCGCGCGACGGCGAAGGGACGATGACCGGATCGGTCATCTACGGCGTCGAGATCTTCGACGCGACGAGCTCGCGACTGCTCTCGGCCTACGTCACTAAGCAATATCCAGCTGCCTACGACATCAAGGCCACCGCCGGCGCGCTCGCGGCCGCTACGGCCGGTCTCGACAAGGGCGCCGACGCGCTGATGGCGCAGCTGAACTGACGCCGCGATCCATTCAACGAAAGGTGCTGCTGATGAACATTCTCCTTCGCTTCGTGCTGCACATCGCCATCACGGTCGTGATGCTGGCGTTCGGCGGCCGCGCCGGCGCCGTCGCGCCGGCAGATCCGAGCGGCACCTGGCTGGTCGAGGACGGCCGCGCCCGCATTCGCCTCGAGCGCTGCGGACCGTCGCGCGACCGCCTCTGCGGCTTCATCGTCTGGATGAAGGAGCCGGCCGACAAGCGCGGCCAGCCTTACCGCGACAGCCAGAATCCGGATCCGGACAAGCGCGCCCGCATGCTGCTCGGCCACCAGCTCATCATGGGTCTGCAAGCGACGCCGGAGGGAAGGTTTGCCGGCGAGATCTATAATGCCGAGGACGGCAAGTTCTACTCGGTGTCGATCTGGCGCGAATCCGCCGATCGCTTGAAGCTGAAAGGCTGTCTCATAAAATTCCTGTGCCAGACCCAGACCTGGCAGCAGACCTTCGACGTGCTGCCCGGCCAGCTTGTCGGCCTGACCGGTGACCTCAACGGCCCGCGCGCCGACAAGGAGTGGGCGGCGGTGCCGGCCCCAAAGCCGGTACCGGCGAAAACGAAGTAGCCGTCAGGAGGCGCGCAGCGCCCGTCGCAATTCGTCGAGCGCCTCTGCGAGCTGCTCGCGATGCGCGATGTCGTCCTTGGGTATGAAGGCGACGCTGCCGGCGAGCTCACGCAGGATGCCCGCGAGCAGGCCGAAATTGATGTGCAGGTGAACCGATTTGCGTTCGTCGGCGGGGCCAGGATGCTGCAGCACCAGCGCAACGCCGTTGCCGTCGAGCCGCGCCTCGAACCGCGACGCATGCTCGAAAGTGCCGACATAGAACTTATCGGGATATTCGAGCGCGACCTCGGCTTTGTCGGGAACCGGCCTGGACATGTGACCCTCATCGATGCCGACCAATTTTGGCCGGGAATGGACCGGGCCGCCTTGCGATAGGTCAGAGCGGCTTCCGGATTTGATCTGGATCAAAGTCAGGCGGCCGCTCTTGCGATCCGATAGCAACTGGCGGACCCGGCACGCCGCGTCCCGTTTCCTTGGAGCCGTGAGAGGCGTGAGACGATTGATGGACATCCAGGCCACCAATATCCCGGCGATTGACGATAACGGGCCTGATGTCGCCGGCCTCGAGCCACCGCCGGATGCGGGCGTGCAGCACTGCCTGCAACTGCTCGGCAATGCCGGCCTGCGCCCGACGCGCCAGCGTCTCGCGCTCGGCCAATTACTGTTCCTGAACGGCCACCATCACGTCACCGCAGAGAGTCTCTATGAGGAGGCGATGGCGGCGAGCGCGTATCTGTCGCTGGCGACCGTTTACAACACGTTGAATCAGTTTACCGAGGCTGGCCTGCTGCGCCGCATCGCCGCCGATGGGATGAAGTCGTTCTTCGACACCGACACGTCGGTGCATCCGCACTTCTATCTCGAAGGCGAGGACGTGCTGATCGACGTTGCCGACGGCCTCGCCTTCACCAAGATTCCCGAAGCGCTTCCCGGCCACGAGATCGCGCGCCTCGACGTCATCGTCCATTTGCGCCGCAAGCGAACGTAGCGCCGCCGTGCGCGCCTCAGCGCAATCCGGCGCGCCGGAATCCTTCGAGATAATGCGCGCGATCGGCGTCATTGGCCCACGGCAGCTGGGTCGCGATCCAGTGCAGCGAGATGTCCGGCTGGGCGCGGCGCAGCTCGCCCAGCGCTGTCTCCGCGAGCACGTCGTCGCCCGTCATGCCGGCCGAGACCGCGAGCACGCGGTAGGCGCCGGTGAGATCGCCGCGATGGCGGATTGCCTCGCGCGCGAGCGCGATGGCCTCGTCGTAACGGCGTTCGGTGAAGCGCGCATAGCCGGCGATGCCCTGATAGATCGCCAGCGACGGATCGCGCGGTGACAGCCGGATCGCCCTTTGGGCGGCCTCGAACGAATCCTTCGGCCGACCGGCATAGGATAGCGCCAGCGCGTAATAGCCCTGCGCCAGCGAGAAGTTCGGATTGAGCGCGAGCGCCTGCTCGAACTCGGACAGCGCATCCGCAAGCCTGCGCGTCGAGAAATAGACGCTGCCGAGCGCGACATGCGCCCAGGCATCCTCATGGTCGCAGCGCACCGCGGCCAGTGCGGCGGCTTCCGCCATTGGCGCCACCGCGGCGAGCTCGGCCCAGCCGAGATGCACGCCGAACATGTGGTTGGCCGCTAGCAGCGACAGCGCCTGGCCGTAGTTCGGATCGATCGCGATCGCGCGTTCGAGCAGCGTCGTTGCGGTCTCGTGATCGCACCTCGTCACGCGCCAAAAATGCGACAGCGCCCGCATCAAGAGATCCCATGCGTCCAGGTTCGCCGGCGCTTTGCTGTGGGCGCGAAAACTCTCGGCCGCATGAATCTGCGGTTCGATCGCCGCCGCGATCGCGTTGGTGATCTCGTCCTGGACGGCGAAGACGTCGACCAGCTCGCGGTCATAGCGCTCGGCCCACAGGTGGCTGCCCGAATTGGCATCGTTGAGCTGCGCGGTGATGCGGACCCGGTTGTTCGCCTTGCGCACGCTGCCTTCGACCACGTAGCGGACGCCGAGCTCCTCCGCGATCTGCCTGATGTGGACCGCGCGCCCCTTGTAGGTGAAGGACGAGTTGCGGGCGATCACCATGAACCAGCGCTGCTTCGACAGCGCGGTGAGGATGTCCTCGCTGATGCCGTCGCCGAAATAGTCCTGTGCGGGATCGCCGCTCATGTTCTCGAAGGCAAGCACCGCGACCGCCGGGCGATCCGCCACGCGCGGGAGAGCGGGCCTGGCTTCGGCCGGCACGATCGACGCTGCGGTTTCTTCCCGGACGTCGCCGACGAAGCGAAAGCCCTTGCGCGGAATGGTCTTGATCAGCCGCTGCGTCGCGCCGTCGTCACCGAGCGCCTTGCGCGCGGCGTTGATGCGGCTGTTCAACGCCGAATCCGAGATGATCCGGTCGCTCCAGATCTGGCTGATCAGGTCATCCTTGCTGACCACACGCGCGCGTTGCGCGACGAGATAAAGCAAGAGATCGAATACTTGCGGCTGCAACGGCACGGCCGCCCCGCCGCAGGTGAGTTCCCGCAGGTTGCCGTCGAGCACGTTGTTTTCAAATCGAAATCGCACGTCGTTCGTCTCAAGCAAAAATCAAAGTCGTCTCAGGCGAAAATCAATCGTTCCCAAAAGCCTCGGGGCCGTCCGGGATGCATGGTGAAGCAACCAACGAAGTGCCGGCGTTCTGGCACAACGGAGCTGTTTCATGACCCAACTCGATCATCAGGTTCATTCGGTCGGCCCGGAGGTTGCGGGCTTGCGCACTTTCAAGTTCATCGCCTTTCTGTACGGAATTGCGGCGTATCTCGCGTTTTTCGTCACCATTCTCTATGCCATCGGCTTCGTGACGGGCCTGGTCGTGCCCAAGACTATCGACAAGACCATCGACATTGGAACCCAGGCCTCGACGACTGAAGCCGTCATCATCAATCTACTCTTGATGTCGCTCTTCGCCGTTCAGCACAGCGTGATGGCGCGCCATCAGTTCAAGGCCTGGTGGACGCAGTTCGTCCCCAAGCCGGTCGAGCGAAGCACCTACGTGCTGCTGGCGAGCCTGTCATTGCTTCTCCTGTTCTGGCAATGGCGTCCATTGCCTGCGGTCATATGGAGCGTCGAGGATCCGGATCTCGCCGTGACTCTGGTCACGCTGTCCTTCGCAGGCTGGGTCCTGGTGTTCACCAGCACCTATCTGATCAATCATTTCGAATTGTTCGGATTGCATCAGGTGACCAACCATCTGATCGGGAAGGAGACGCCGCCGCCGCGCTTCAAGACGCCGCTGCTCTACAATTTCGTCCGTCATCCGATCTATCTCGGTTTCATCATTGCGTTCTGGGCGGCGCCGACCATGACCGCGGGCCATCTGTTGTTCGCGGCAGTCACCACGCTCTACATCTTCGTCGGCATCGCGCTGGAGGAACACGACCTCGTCGCTCTCTTCGGTGACGAGTACCGGCAGTACAAACAACGGGTGTCGATGCTTATTCCCTGGCGCCGGTCACTCTAGCCTCGGAGCGGCACCGCGCGCGTCCGCCGAACGGAGGACGCCCGGCCACGCCGCGTGAGGTACGCGAGGATCGCACGCGTCCGTCCCCTCAGCGTCCCCCTCTGTGTCCCCTTGGGGTGATCTCCCCCTTCGCCCCGACACCTCTCCCCGCATCCCGCCTTCCCGAGCTATCGTGGAACGGGGGCGGGGAGAGGATTTCTCCCCTTCATCAAACGGAGACGACCAAATGAAACATGTCGGAACCTGCTTCTGTGGCGCGGTGACGATCGAGGTCACGGGTGCACCGGAGGCGATGGGCTATTGCCATTGCCGCTCCTGCCGGTCGTGGTCGGGCGGTCCGGTCAATGCCTTCAGCCTGTGGAAACCGGAAGCGGTGCGCGTCAGCGAAGGCGCCGAGAATGTCGAGACCTTTGCCAAGACGCCGCTCAGCCAGCGCAAATATTGCAAGAAGTGCGGGGGTCATCTCATGACCAACCACCCGCCGCTCGGCCTCGTCGACGTCTTCAGCGCCACCATCCCGACGCTCGCATTCGCGCCCGGCGTTCACGTCAACTATGCCGAAACCGTGCTGCCGATGCGCGACGGCCTGCCCAAGCTGAAGGATTTTCCGGCTGAATTCGGCGGCAGCGGCGAGATGATGCAGGAATAGCGGCGCTGGAATCATGAGGGCGGCAATGCGCCGCCCTCATTGTCGTCTTCTGGATAGAACGATAACGGACTAGCCGCCGTGCGATTCGACGACCTTGCGGCAGGAGTCCGAAAGCTTCGACTTGTTCTCGCGCAGGCAGGCGTTCATCTGCGGCGGCTTGCCGATATGTTCGGCGCAGAATTTGCTGGCGTCGCCGCGGCAGGCCATTTGCTCCTGGGGCGATGGACCGGATTGCGCGGCAGCGGGCAGGGCGCTGGCGGCGAGCAGCAGCGCGGCAAGAACCGAAATCTTCATAGAGCACCTCTTTGGAATCCTCGTTGGTCCCGACCGGGATCAATCGGGCCGGACCATTCCGCAAAGGCGAGGCGCCGGTCCATGCCATGTTCATGGCACCGGCAAGCCCTCCCGGCCGCACTACCCCCATCTTCATGGCATGTATTCGCGCGCCGTCTTTTGCCATTCAGGCTGCACCTCGGCTGCGAAACCCGGTGATTGCATCGGGACGCCGAACGGGAAGCAGGAGAGCAAGGATGTCGAAGAGAGCTGGAGCGCTGAGCGCAGGGCTGACGGTCATGGCGCTCGCGGGCGCGGCGATGGTGTCGCTGGGCACGAGCCCGGCGCAGGCGGTGGTCTATTGCAAGACGGTCGGCGTGCCCAAGGGCTGCGTGGTGCGGCCGACGGCAGCAGTGGTCGTGGCGCCGGGAGCGCCGGTCGCCGCGGCGGCGGTCGCAACGCCCGGCGTCGGTGCGCCCGGTGTCGGCGTCCGCGCGGGAACGCCGATGAATCGCGGCGGCCCGGTCAATCGCGTCGGCGTGCGCTGATATTTCCATTGGATTGAATTGATTGCATCGCTTCGGGCCAACGGGGCCTGCGGACGAACACCCCCCGTCCTCCGCAGGCGGATTTCCCGGCCCGTCCCCTCTCTCCGTGCGCCCCACACGTTCGGGGAGGGGGTCTTTCAGCCCACAGCCATGTCGCTGTCGGGAAAACGCTGCGGCAATTGCAGCCGCACGCGCGTGCCGGAAGCATCCGAACTCAGATCGAGCACGGCGCCGCAGCGCGCGGCGCGGTTTCTCATGTTGCGCAGGCCGCGGGCGGTCTGGCCGTTGCGTCCGGCCTCGCCGTTGCCGCTCGGCGCGAAGCCATGGCCGTCGTCGGTCACGCTGATCACGCCGTACGGCCCCTGGCCCGCGTCGAACGTGTCGATGGTGACCGCGATGCGGCGGGCCTGCGCGTGCTTGACCGCATTGGTCACGGCCTCGTCGAGGATGCGCACGATCTGGATGACGTGCCATGGCCGCAGTTCCGGATGCAGCGGCACGCCTTGCGGCGTCGCCACGCGCCAGTCGAGCGTGATGTCGTGCGGCCGCAATTGCGCCGTCGTGCGCTCGCGCCAGGAGCCGAGAGCGAGCATCAGGTCGCCGCCGATGTCGTCCATGGAATCGATGACGAGACGCAGATCCTTCAATGCGGCACGGGCGGCATCGGTGATGGACGCGCCCTCATGGCCACGCTCGGAGAGCGCGACGATGCTGACGAGCTGGCCGCCGAGGCCGTCATGCAGATCGCGCATCAGGCGCGTACGCTCGTTGGCGAGCGCGGCGGCGCGGGCGCGCTCCTCCTCGCGGGCAAAGCTCGCCTTCAGGCGTTCCTCGGCTTCGCGCACCCGCGTCACGAGCTGGCCGGCGAAACTGTCGACCTGGTTCAATGCGCGGGCGAAGCGCCAGGTCAGCCCGGCGCCGATCGCGACCAGCATCGCCGAGTAGGACAGGCGCGAGACGAAGATGCGATCGTTGCTCACGATCTCGAGCACCGTGAGCATGTCCTGGATCCAGCAGACCAGCACGATGGTCACGGCGCATCCGATCGTGAAGCTCGCCGCGTCCTGCCGCCGCACCACCGCTGTTGCCGTGATGCAAGCCATCAGGATCAGGCAAAGCCCGACCGTTGGAATGCCGAGCACCAGGAAAAGGATGCGCGGCAGCGGCGGCCCCCCGATCAGCCCGACCACGAACACGACGATGCCAGGCACGAACAGCAGCGTGCCGTAGCGTGGCCAGCGCCAGCCGAAGAACAGCACGCCGAACACGACGATCAGCGCGCTCTCGATCGGCGCGGACGCCAGCAGCACGGCGGCGAGCCGCGACGTGGCGGCCGGCGGCACCGGCGGGGGCGCGAATGCCTGCACCACGCCGAGCACCATCGCCGCTGCCAGCACGCCGTAGACCGGCTCATGACGCCGCATCAGCCACATGATGGCGAGGATGACGGCCAGGATCGATTGCCAGGCCGAGAACACCACCGGCAGCGTGACAAACAGCAGCGTGCGTGTTTCATAGGCCGGGCGCAAGGCGACATCCGGCCCGACATAGACGGTGTCGAGAAAGCCCTTGAGCGGTCCCCACACGAACAGCCGCACCGTGATCTCGTTGCCGCCCTCGCGCAGCAGCGAAGTGGGAATGGCCGCGATCTGCGGGGTGTTGCGGTCGGGCCGGTTGGCATTGGCATCGCGCCGGGAGTCGAGCATGACGACGCCGTTGACGGCGACCTCCACCGCGTTGCTGAAGCGCGGCAGATATACCGACCAGCCCGAGGCCGCATCGGCGCTCCGGAACGTGAAGGCGCCAGTGTAGAACGGCGGGTCGGCCAGGGAATAGCGCGACGAGGTGAAATGCGGCAGCGTCACGGGGCGGATCAGGCCGTCCTCCCGAGCCGAAAAGTCGCTTAACGCGAAGTCATCGGGGTCGCTCGGCTGCAGCAGCCGAAGACCGAGGATGGTGACGATCACGATCAGGGCCTGGAGCAGCAGATAGGGCACGAGGCGCGAGGCCAGCAGCCGGCGCCGTGCGGGTTTGGCCGCTGCCTTCGTAGGTGCCTTTGTAGGTACTTTGGCCGCGATTTCGCTCACAGCTTGATCAGGCCCTGCTGCACCGCCTCGAACACCGCTTCGCTGCGCGTATGCACCTCGAGCTTGCGATAGATGTTCTTGATATGGCCGGGCACGGTCTGCTTGGACAGGCCGAGATGGCTCGCGATCTCGGCATAGCTGAAGCCCTTGGCGATGCCCCAGAGGATGTCGATCTCGCGCGGGGTCAGCCTGGCCGTGTTGAGCACGGGGCCGGGCGGCGGCTCCGCCGAATTCTGCGCGGCGCCTTGCGTTCTGCGCACGATGAAGCGGGCGATCGAGGCCGAGATCGGCGAATGGCCGGCGACCAGATCGCGCACGGTGGTGGCGATGTCGGTGGGGAAGGCGTCCTTGAGCAGATACCCGGTGGCGCCGACCGTGATCGCCGAGATCACGCTTTCCTCGTCTCCGAGCGCCGAGATCACCATGATCTCGGTGTCGGGGAAGCGCTGCCTCATCTCGCGGATCAGCTCGATGCCGTGGCCGTCGGGCAGCCGCAGATCGGTCAGCAGCACGCGAGGCGCGCCGGCGGCAAGCGCGGACCGGGCTTCGCCGAGCGTGCCGGCGCTGCGCACCTCGTAGCCGGCCTTGACCAGCGCATCCTGGAGCCGCCAGCAGGTCGGCGCGTCGTCCTCGACGAGGAGGATGGTGATGATCTCACCCGTCTCGCCCTGTTCGGTCATGATCATGGTCCCGCACCCGCGTGTCCCCCGCAGCGCAAGAGCAAGTTTAGCCTGTGAGGAGATGCCGTGACACCCATAATCATGGGGGCGGGAATGACACGGTCCCAGGTCGGCGTCGAGAGAGAGGCGTGAGTTGCGCCGGATTTGGAGCGCGTGCTCGTCGTTCGCGCTGCACTCAGGGCGCGTAAGAGGTCCGTTCTGCCTCGGACACCGGCTGATCGCGGCAGCTCACCAGACGTCCGAGTTGGACCGGAAGGCGACAGGGATGATCCTGTGAGATTTAGAAGGAGGCCGCCATTTGAGGCGACCCGGAGCAGCAAAGGGCAATGGAAGACGGCATGGAGATCGTTGGTCGCGCACCTGAATTAACTGGGTTGCTCTGGGACGCATTCATCTGTGAGGGGTTTGCTCACAACGGACAGCTCGTAGCAAATGCCAACGTCGTTCACGCCTGTTTCGCCGGTGTTTGGCACAAGCTCGTCTACGACTGCGGCGTCATAATCTGGCGGCCATCGGAGAATCAGCCTCACCCATGGAGCGTCGCGAGCGAGGGCTGGGAATGTCCTCACGTAGATGTTGGTGCCATCGCTGGCGTTGTCGGACATCGTCTTGATGACTATAGGATGGTGACCACCGCCACCGGGAGCCAAGTTGTTTTCCTGTTCGATGACGGACGTACGATTACTATCAACAACGAAAACGACCTATCAGCTTTCCAAATAGATTGAAGTCCAATCGTTGAGTCCGGCTCACGAAAGGTCATCCCGCGGCGGCGGATAGCGCCGGGCCAGCATCGACAGCGACAGACGCCGTTCGTCTTCCGGCAACTCCAGATACGCCAGCACGAGCGGCCGCTTCCAATCGCCGATGCCGAAATCCATCGCCATCCATTTCTGCGGCTCGGGGCCTTCGAGGCCCCGAACCCAGACGAAATAGCGGGGGAGGTCGTCGGCGTCCGTATCCGTCGTGCGTCTCCTGGCCATCAAACTGTCCGCTGCATCAGATCGGTTAAACAGGATATAGGGATTGGCGCGAGGAAGTCGAACACCTCGCGGCAGTACGGGCAGGGCGGCCACGCATGGCCCGCTGGGCGACCAGCGCACACGCCTCGTCCTTCGAGACGCCCGCTTCGCGGTCTCCTTAGGATGAGGCTCAGCAGCATCGGTGTCGTTGAACCAGAGCCGCGCACTCGATCCTCATCCTGAGGGCCCGCCAACGGCGGGCGTCTCGAAGGATGGCCGCAGGGATCGGCGGCGCGCACACGACCGGTGCGGTCCGCGTACGGCAAAAGCGTGTGGTCCTGACGCCCGGGGTCTGTGCGTCAAGGCTAGCGGTGGTGAAGCGGCCCGACCGGGCACGCGCACCGATTATCCGCAAGGCGACGGGGGCAATAGTGCATCGCTCCCCGGGGAGAGCGCGCCATAAGCCGTCAAACCATTGCGCAGGGAAAAGGCCGGGATGTCCGGGCTGCCCTGTATGCCGCTGTGCATCTATCTTCGCGCAATTTGCGCACAGCGGACCGTGGGTGCCAGCCGGCGCCCGGCCTTCCCTGCGCCTTTCCCTGGGAAGGGGCGTCGAGAGAAGCTCAGGACTCGGGCGTCAGGCGCCGCGAGAGCGTGGCAGCGCGTCTTGCTATTTGACAAGTGAAAGTGCCGTCCTGCCAATCATCGCCACAAGTCGCAGGTCGCCACGCGGTTGATGTCGGCGAGGCGCCGCGAGGCATCGCCCTGCAGATCGAGGCTTTCGACCAGTGTCAGCAGGCGGTGATAAGCGCCGGCGGCGACCTCGACTGGCAGCGGAGCCTCATCAAAGGCCTCGACATAGCTGCCGATGATGCCGCTGAGCAGGCGGCACAGGCCGCGCTGGGCGGGATCGCGCCGGCCGAGCGTCTCGAGCTTTTGCTGAAAGGTCCGGAAGGTCCGCAAACCGTGGTGCTGCTGCGAAAGCCACGCGTGCAGGTCGTTCATATGAGCTCCTTCGAATGACGGAAGAAGCTACCGGTTTATACAGTGGAGATGCGGGTGTGGCTAGGGTGGGGAGCGGGCCTGGATGAGACAGTCCGTCTTCGCCAAGAGGCTTCGCCGGACACGCTTCGCCTTTTCGGCTCCGCGTGGTTTCGGCGGACACGCTTCGCCCTTCGGTCCAGGATGGCCGCGCCACGCGTAGCCCGAAGGGCGAAGCGTGGTGCGCCACTCCAAACAAAACTGCGAACTCGTATGTCATTGAATGTACTTACGATTTCTCATGGCGCCGACGACGCGGCGGTCGTAGGGCTCTTCGCCACGACTCCGCGCGCCTTGACCGCTCGGAGTGGTAAGATCAGGTGCCGAGGGCAGATTTCGCGGCGCCGGATCGCGGTCAAGATGACGGCGCTCGAAGTGATGAACTCCAAAAGCAAGCAGATGATCGCGATTGCGATCGGACGCTGCGAGAGATGGAGAACGTTATGGAAGCGTGGCGCGACGACAAGGCCCGGTCGACCCTCATTCGCGATGCAGCGGGAAGCGTGCAGCTAGGCAACACGCCCCGGACTTTCGCCGAACTCCTGTTCGGCCACACCAATAGCGAGGATCTCGCCAACCACGACGCCGCTTCGCTGGCCTTCCTGGCCGAGCAGGCCTGGGAACACGTACAGCGGCGCACGGCGGGTCACGCCGATATTCGCATCGTCAATCCGATGATGCCGGATGGCCGCGAGATCTCCGTGCTCGAAATTCTCAACGACAACATGCCGTTCCTGTTCGATTCCACCCTGGCGGAGCTTGCCGAGCAGGGCATCGAGGTCACCCTGGTCGCTCATCCGATCATCGCGGTAGAGCGCGACGAGCAAGGCAAGCTGATGCGCTTCCATGGCGAAGCCCTGCCAGAGGGAGCAAAGGGCGCCCGCGAAAGCCTCATTCATCTGCACATCGCCCGCATGGACGTCGACGCCGACCGCCAAAAGCTGGTTGATGAGCTGACCATGACGTTGAATGACGTGCGCGCCTGCGTCACCGACTGGAAGCCCATGCGTGCCCGCATCGAGCGGGCGATCAAGACCTTCGCGACCGATCCGCCTCCGCTGCCGATCGACGAGATCGCCGAAGCCAGCCAGTTCCTGCAATGGCTGTGCTTGGACAATTTCACCTTTCTGGGCGTGCGCGAATATCGTTTCTCGCCCGACAGCGATGCGTCGGACGACATCACGACCGGTGAGGGCCTCGGCATCCTGCGCGATCCCGAGGTGAAGGTCCTGCGCCGCGGTCGCGAAATGGTGGTGATGACGTCGGAAATTCGCGAGTTCATGCGGGAGCCGAGCCTCCTCATCATCATCAAGGCCAACGTCTCCAGCCGCGTTCATCGCCGCATCCGGATGGATTACGTGGGCATCAAGCTCTACACACCCGACGGCCGGCTCGAAGGGGAATTGCGCCTCGTCGGTCTGTTCACGTCCGGCGCCTATACCCGCTCGGTCAAGCAAATCCCTTATGCCCGCCACAAAGTGGTGCAGGTGCTGCAGCGTGCCGGCTTCGACCCGAACAGCCATTCGGGCAAGGCGCTGACGCATATTCTCGAGGATTATCCGCGCGACGATCTGTTTCAGATCGACGTCGACACGCTCTACAATTTCGTCGTGGAGATCCTGATCCTCTATGAGCGCCCCCGCGTCCGGGTGCTGGCACGCGTGGACAAGTTCGATCGCTTCGTCTCCATCCTCTGCTTCATTCCGCGCGACAAATACGACACCGATGTGCGCACGCGCGTCGGCGCCTTCCTGTCGCAGGTCTACAAGGGGACCCTGTCGGCCTCCTACGTATCCTTCCCGGAAGGTTCGCTTGCGCGCGTCCACTACATCATCGGCCGATATGAAGGTAAAACTCCGGTGGTCGAACGCCCGACCCTCGAAGCCGGGATCAGCGCCATTGCCGAGACATGGGCCGACAAGTTGAAGGTCGCGCTGACTGCGTCTGCAGATGGCATGCGGGCGCGCATGCTCGCAAGCCGTTATGCCCAGGCCTTTTCCGCCGGCTACACCGAGATATTCAGCGCCGAACAGGCGATCGCCGACATCGCCACCATCGAAAAGCTCTCCTCAGCCAGACCGGTGACGATTTCGGTTTACCGCCTCGAGGGGGACGACGATCCCAGACGATTCGGCCTGAAGGTCTTCTCGGACGCCGCGCCGCTGTCGCTATCCTATCGCGTGCCGGTGATTGAAAATCACGGCCTGAACGTGGTCAACGAACGCACCTATCAGATCGTGCCGCGCACCTGGCAGTCGCCGGCATGGCTGCACGATATGACAATCGAGACCAGCGACGGCAAGCCGATCGCAATCAACGATGAATTCAACCGTCGTCTGGAAGCCTCGATCATGGCGGTGGTCCGCGATCGCGCCGAATCCGACGGATTCAACGCACTGATCCTGCGCACAGCCCTGAGCTGGCGGGAAGTATCGACGATCCGCGCGCTGTCGCGCTACCTCCATCAGATCCGCGCTCCGTTCACCCAGGACTATATGTGGGAGACACTGCGCAAGAATGCCGCGATTACCGCCAACATCGTTGCCCTGTTCCAGGGCCGCCTCGATCCGCGCCTTGGACTCACGATTGCGGAGCGCTCGTCGCGCGAGATGGCCCTCGTCGCCGAGATCGAGGAGCAGCTCAATTCCGTCGCCTCGCTCGATGAAGACCGCATCCTGCGCCGCTTCACCAATCTGGTGCAGGCAACCATCCGCACCAATTTGTGGCAGGTCGGTCAGGACGGGCACCCGCATCCGGTGATCTCCTTCAAGTTCGACGCGCGCAAGATCGAGGCCCTGCCGGCTCCGCGACCACTGTACGAGATTTTCGTCTACTCGCCCCGCGTCGAAGGCATTCATCTGCGCTTCGGCAAGGTCGCGCGCGGCGGTCTGCGCTGGTCCGACCGGCCGCAGGATTTCCGTACCGAGATCCTGGGCCTCGTGAAGGCACAACAGGTGAAGAACGCCGTGATCGTGCCGGTCGGCGCGAAGGGCGGCTTCGTGCCCAAGCGCCTGCCGTCGCCCTCGAGTCGCGACCACTTCATGGCGGAAGGTACCGAAGCCTATCGTATCTTCGTTCGCACGCTGCTCGAACTCACTGACAATCTTGACCGCGACACCATAGTGCCGCCCGACGCGACCGTGCGGCATGACGGTGACGACCCCTACCTGGTCGTCGCAGCCGACAAGGGCACCGCCACCTTCTCCGACATCGCCAACGCGATCTCGACCGAGAAGCACCATTGGCTCGGCGATGCCTTCGCCTCCGGCGGCAGCCAGGGCTACGACCACAAGAAGATGGGAATCACGGCACGAGGCGCATGGGAGGCGGTCAAGCGTCACTTCCGCGAGTTTGGCACCGACATCCAGACCAAGCCGTTCACGGTTGCCGGCGTCGGCGACATGTCGGGCGATGTCTTCGGTAACGGCATGCTGCTCTCGCCGGCGACGAAGCTCGTCGCGGCGTTCGATCACCGCGACATCTTCATCGATCCATCGCCTGAACCGGCGATCAGCCTCGCCGAACGCAAGCGCCTGTTCGGCCTGCTGCGATCGAGCTGGCAGGACTATGACAAGTCCCTGATCTCGCAAGGCGGTGGCGTGTTCTCGCGCTCGCTCAAGGCGATCCCGCTTGCACCGGAAGTGCGCGCACTGCTTGATCTCGACAAGCCGCAGGCCACGCCGTTCGAGGTGATGACAGCGATCCTCAAGGCCCGCGTGGACCTCCTGTGGTTTGGCGGCATCGGCACCTATATTCGCGCGTCCTCGGAAAGCGATGATCAGGCCGGCGACCGCGCCAACGATCCGATCCGCATCGCGGGCGCCGATGTCCGTGCGCGGGTGATCGGCGAAGGCGCCAATCTCGGCGTCACCCAGCGCGGCCGTATCGAGGCGGCGCAGAAGGGCGTCAAGCTCAACACCGACGCCATCGACAATTCGGCCGGCGTGAACACGTCCGACGTCGAGGTCAACATCAAGATCGCGCTGGCGCGCCCCGAGCGCGAGGGACACCTCAGTCCTGGCGACCGTAACAGCCTGCTCGCCGCGATGACCGAGGAGGTTGGCGCACTCGTGCTGCGCAACAATTATCTTCAGACGCTGGCGCTCTCGCTGGCCGAACGGAAGGGCGTGGCCGAGACCGGCTCCCTCACCCGCCTGATGCAATCGCTCGAGCAGCGCGGCCTGCTCAGCCGCGCCGTGGAGTTCTTGCCCGACGATGCGGCGATCACCGAGCGCACCAGGCGCGGCCAGCTCCTGACACGGCCCGAGCTTGCCGTGTTGCTCGCTTACGCCAAGCTGACGCTCTACGACGACCTGCTCGCGACCGGCGTGCCTGACGATCCCTATCTCGCCCGCGAACTATTCCAGTATTTTCCGCGCCAGGTGCAGGAGAAATTCCCTACCGCGGTGCAGTTGCATCGGTTGCGGCGGGAGATCATCGCCACCAGTCTCGCCAATGCCGTGATCAACCGGGGCGGCCCGGCCTGTGTCGTGCGCCTGGCCGACGAGACCGATGCCGATGTCGCCACCATCGTCATGGCCTTCGTCGCGGTCGATGAATCCTACGGCCTTCAGCGGCTCAATGCCGCGATCGATGCACTCGACACCCACATCGACGGGCAATTGCAACTCGGCCTCTACGCGACGATCCAGGATCTCCTGCTCTCACGCATGGTGTGGTACGTGCGCAATGCTGATTTCAAGGCCGGTCTGGACGCCGTGATCGCGCACTTCGGTCCCGGAATTCGGGAGGTCGCCGCCGGGCTCGACAAGACCCTGCCGCAGGACTTGCAGGCTGGGCGCACCAAGCGGCGGCAGGATCTGATCGGTGCCGGCGTCCCAGCAGGACTTGCCGCAGAGCTCGCCGATCTCGACGTGCTCGTCTCCGCACCGGATATCGTCACCGTCGCGGAGGGCGCCAGCCGGGCCATCGGTGACGCCGCCACGACCTTCTTCGCCGCCGAGGCAGATTTCAGGCTCGATCGGATCATCGCCGCCGCGCGCAGCGTGCCGGTAAACGACAATTATGAACGTCTCGCGATCGATCGCGCCGTCGACCAGATCGCGGCCGCGGAAAGAAGACTGGTCGCCAACATGCTGGCAAACGGCGAGTCCGGCCAAGAGGCCGCCGGCAACTGGCTTGCGGCTCATCCTGAGGCGACGCGCATCCGCCGCTCGGTCGAGGAAATCGCGGCCAGCGGCCTGACGCTCGCCAAGCTGACGGTGGCGGCCAATTTGCTGGGGGACCTGGTCAAGGGTTGATGCACGACGGAAAGGGACCCAATGATCCACGCGACCTGCCATACCGCCGACAACGTCCTCTGCCTCGAGTTCGATGCCACACCATGGTTCAGTGCGGCTGGCGCGCCAAGCATTGTCGAGTTGGCCCGACAAGGCTGGTCCAGCGCCGCGATCGCGGAATCCCTCGAGGGCCGACCAGGATATGCGCGCTTGCATGACCTCGTTGAGTATGCCGCGCAGCGCCTGCAATCAGAATCGCTGGAGGACCCAACCTGGGAAACCTTCGAGTGTGTCGTCGATGGTTCGGAGGCTATGGCCTGGCTGGAGAAGAACCGGCCTGATGTCGCAGCAAGTATCTCGCGGGCGCCCGGCGACCGTTAGCGTTGGAATGGTGCCCCTGGCCGGAATCGAACCAGCACTCCTTGCGGAACTCGATTTTGAGTCGAGCGCGTCTACCAGTTCCGCCACAGGGGCCCTCGGTCGGCCCTTGAAGGGAGCGTCGCGAAGCCGGCGGACTATAGCCATGGACAAAGCGGGGTCAACCCGCGCCAAAGTGATGTCCGCCGTTCTCGACAGCCGCATGGACCGGGGCTAGAGCCTAAGGACGCGACCCACCGGAAAGAGGCTGCCGTGACGACCCAGAGTGCCGCGATACCTGCGTTCAAGCCGGCTGCCGGCGGTCCCGCGCTGACGGCCTCGCTGCTCGTCACGCTGATCGCGGCCGTGACCATCGCGGGCGCCTGGTTCTTCCAGCTCGTGCTGGAGATCCTGCCCTGTCCGCTCTGCCTCGAACAGCGCTACGCCTATTACCTCGCGATTCCCCTTGGTGCGCTCACGGCTTTTGCGGCGCGAAGCGGCGCGCGGCGGCCGCTGCTGTTGGCGGGGCTCGCGATCATTGCGCTGGCGACGCTCGCCAATGCCGGCCTCGGCACCTATCACTCCGGGGTCGAATGGGGGGTCTGGAAAGGGCCGACCGACTGCACCGGTCCCGTCGTCAACCTCGGCAATGCCGGCGATCTTTTTTCAAAGCTCGACACCGTGAAGGTGGTGCGTTGCGACGAGGTGCAGTGGCGCTTTCTCGGCCTCTCGCTCGCCGGCTACAACGTGTTGATCTCGCTGCTGATGGCCGCGATCGCCGCGTGGGGATTTGTGCGGACGGCGAAGCGTTGATCCTCATGGTGAGGAGCCGTAGGGTGGGCAAAGCGCAGCGTGCCCACCATTCTTAGTGACATCGCTGAAGCATGGTGGGCACGGCGCTCATGCGCCTTTGTCCACCCTACGAGAGCGGAGTTCGCGACGCGAGTCGCACTCGATCAATCATCCACATCGTCTTGCGTGCGCCCGAACAGATGCACGATGCCTGGCGTTGCGATCGTCACGAACACGAAACGCGACAAATGATGGGCGCCGACGAAGATCGGGTCGATGTGCAACGTCAGCGCCAGCGCCAGCATGGCATCCATCGCGCCCGGCGCGAAGGCGACGACGACGTCGGAGAACTTGACCTGCGTGGTGAGCGCGACGATGCCGACGAAAATGGCAGAGACGGCGATCGCGACCGCGAACGAGCCCAGCGCTGCATTGATGTGGCCGGCGAGCGTCTTGATCCGCATCCGCGCGAAACGGCTGCCGATCAATGCGCCGATCCCGACCAGCGCCACGCCGCGCACCCAGTTCGGCAGGCCGCCCTCGACCCAGCCGGCGCCATGCAGCACGCTGGAGGCGATCATGGCGCCGAACATCCAGCTCGCCGGAAACCTGATCAGCCGCAGCAACAGCGCCATGGCCAGCGAAGCCGCGACCAGCTCCACGAGGTCGAGCGGCGAGGCAATCGTCGTCGTCAGCGACGGCGCGGCGGAGGGGGCCACGCCGGCGATCGCGAGCACCATCGGCAGCGCTGCGGTGAGGATGATGACGCGCATGGTCTGCACCACCGCGATGCCCGGCAGGTCGGCGCCGCGTTCGACGGCCAGAATCGTGATCTGCGACAGCGCGCCGGGGCTGCCGGCGAGGAAGGCCGAGGTGCGGTCCCAGCCATGGACGCGCTGGAGGTAATAGCTGGAGCCGAAGGTCGAGCAGAAGGTCGCGAGCGCAAGCAGGCCGATGGTGAGGGGATAGGCACTGACCTGCTGCAGCAGATGGCGCGAGACCACCGAGCCCAGCGAAATGCCGAGCAGCACCAGCACGGTCTGGGTCAGCAGCGGCGGCAGCGACAATTGGCGGCCGGCGATGGCAGCAATCCCGACCGCGATCATCGCGCCCGAGATCAGCCCGCCGGGAAGGCCGGCGAGGAGAAACACCAGGCCTCCGGCGGTGCCGATGACGAGCGTCTCCGCCGTGCTCAAGAGCCTGGCACGGCTCGGCCATTCGAACGGTAGGGAGGCGGCGGTTTGCTTCACGCCACCTTATCGCAAATCAGCGAGAGACGCACAATTGCAGGCTCGTCATGCCGCAATGCGTGCGCCTCTCCCTGACGCGTGCGGAGGATCGCGCCGGGATTACTTCTTGTCGGCGGCAGGGGCGGCGGGCGCGGCGGTGCCGGCCTTCGCTTCCTTCTTGCACTCCCGGCGGAATTTCTTGCGCTCCTTGCCCTTCAGCCCCTTGGCGTCCGCCTGCTTGGAGCATTCGATCGACTCGGCCGTGCGCTCCTTCGTTGCCTTCTTGTCGGTGGTGGCAGCAGTGTCGGTCTTGGCGGCCGGCGCGGCGGTCTGCGCGAAGGTAGCGCCGGTGGCGAGCAGGGAGGCGAGGGCGACGGCGGCGAGGCGAGAGGCGAGGGTCATGGTGTTGCACTCATCTTGCGAGAATTGCACGGGGTTGCGAACGTCGGCTCGCATTGCTGAACGCGACATGAATAATCCGGACAAGGCGCTCACTATATTTTGGCGGCAGGCGCCGTCGCTTTCTTGTCGCAAATGGCCGGCACGCTAGGATAGCAATTGTTATTTTCGCTTCCCCGTCGGGAGAAGATCAAGGAGGAGACCTAGAATGACCATTCAATCAAAATGGCTGTGCGCAATTGCACTGTCGGGATTTGCGGCGTTGGCGGCGTCGGCGCCAGCGCAGGCGCTGACCTCGCAGGAGTGCAGCGCAAAATACCAGGCGGCCAAGAAGGACGGCTCGCTCGGCACCATGAAGTGGAATGACTTCCGCAAGGCCCAGTGCGGCGCGGATGCGACGCCGGCCGCTGCGCCCTCCGCTCCGGCCGCTCCCGCCGAGCCGAAACAGGCGAAGAAGGAGGCGGCCCCCGCCGCCGCACCGACCCTGCCGGCCGGTCCCGCGATCTATCCGAACGCGGTCGATCCGAAATATGCCAAGGAGACCCCCGGCAAGGCGCGCATGCACACCTGCGTCGACCAGTACAACGCCAACAAGACCACCAACGGCAATGGCGGCTTGAAGTGGATCCAGAAGGGCGGCGGCTATTACAGCGAATGCACCAAGAAGCTGAAGGGCGCCGCCTGAGCTCCAAACTAATGCGAAGGCCGGGGCAACGCTCCGGCCTTTTTGTCTAGTCCAACAGCTTCTCGGCCGACTTCGCCACCAGTTGCGACCGTTTGCGCGGGCCGCGCTCGACGAACAAGAGGCTCTGGCCGAAGATGAAGCAATAGAACAGGAAGGCCTGAGCGTCGGCCTCCTCGGCCGCAAGCCCGGTGGCGCGATAGAGCTCGGCCACGTGCTTGAGCCGCGCGGCGTCGACGTCCGCCACCGCCGCCGCGGCGTTCTCGTCCGAGCGGGCCCATTGGCGGATCGCGAGCTCGATCGCCATGGCTTCCGGATTGAGCCGCTCCGAATAGAGCTGGATCACCGCCTTCAGTCGTTCGCGGGGCGCCTCGCCGTCGAGGCGCGTCTGCTGCGCGATCGACGCTGAGCGCCCCTCCCGCCAGCGTTGCAGCATGGCATCGAGCAGCGCGGCGCGGTCGGCGAAGCGGCGGTAGAAACCGCCTTTGGTGACGCCGAGATTCTTGGCGAGCACCTCGACCCTGACGCCCCCGACCCCCGAGCGGGCGAGCTCGGTAAACCCCGCCTCGACCCAGACATCGCCCTTGCCGTCGCTCATGAAGGAAGCCTCACCGACTCTTGATACGGTGCCGTATTGCTAACCCTTCCCGGACTTGATACGCTACCGTATCAAGATCGAAAGACAAACCAGGGCGGAAGAAAATGGCGATGGAGCAGGAGGCAACCTATCGCGGCACGGTCTATCCGTGGCAGTGCGATCACGTCGGCCACATGAACATCATGTGGTATGTC
Organism: Bradyrhizobium nanningense; assembly: GCF_004114535.1. Classification (GTDB taxonomy): domain Bacteria; phylum Pseudomonadota; class Alphaproteobacteria; order Rhizobiales; family Xanthobacteraceae; genus Bradyrhizobium; species Bradyrhizobium nanningense. Next base: position 94,972 of record NZ_LBJC01000082.1, on the reverse strand, counting down.
GGCAAGTTCGACGAGGCCAACTGGAATCTGTTCGCCCGCCTCGGGCTGACGCCGAGCTACTTACGGTCCTCCGGCCGAGGCATGGCCGCCGTCCAGCAGAACATCACCTACAGGCGCGAGCTGCTCGCCGGCGACATCGTCGAGATCCGCAGCCATCTGCTCGAGGTCCGCGACAGGTCGATCCGCTTCCGGCACGACATGGCGAACGCCGAGACCGGCGAGATCGCCGCAACTTGCGAGATCACGGGTGTGCACATGGACCGAAGCCAGCGCAAATCGGCGCCGTTCGCGGATGCCGTCCGCGAGATCGCCTTGAGCCATCTCGCCGAGCCGGCCGAGCTCTGAGCCATGGCTGCGTACGAGCCGAAGAATCCGGGCTATCGGGCGGCGGCCGTCGCCATGTTCGATGGCCAGCCGGCGATGCGTACGCTCGGCATCGTGATCGTCCGCCTTGGACCGGGCGAGGTCGAGCTGGCGATGCTGCATTCGCCTGAATTCACCCAGCAGAACGGTTTTATCCATGCCGGCATCATCACCGCCGGACTGGACAATGCCTGCGGCGTTGCCGCCTTCACCCTGATGCCGCGCGAGGCGGACATCCTCACCGTCGAATTCAAGACCACGCTGCTTGCCCCGGCGCGGGGCGAGCGCTTCGTCTTCAAGGCCGAGGTCGTCAAGCCCGGCCGCACGCTGACCTTCTGCGAGGCCAGGGCGTTTGCCGAGCATGAGGGCAAGATCACGCTGATCGCCACGATGACCGGGACGTTGATGGCGATGCTTCCGCGCATGGCAACGTCGCCCGCGCCGGGCACGTCCGGCGCATAGCGGCGATTGACAAGCCTGCCGGCCCATCCCTTCATGCGACGGTCATGCTTGCGAGTCTCGGCCTCATCCTGCTGTGCCAATTGATCGGCGAAGCCGTCGTGCGCGGCCTCGGCCTGCCGTTGCCGGGCCCCGTGCTCGGCCTGTTGCTGCTCCTGGTCCTGCTTCTCGTGCGCGACCGCGTTGCGTTGATTGCGCGCGGGCCGCTGGGCAACGACGGCGTGGAGACGGCAAGCAAGGGTCTGCTGGCCCATCTCTCGCTGCTGTTCGTGCCGGCGGGCGTCGGCGTGGTGCAGAAGCTCGATCTGCTTGCGTCCCACGGCATCGCCATCGTTCTGGTGCTCGCGCTCTCCGTGGTCGTCACGCTGCTCGCGACCGTGCTGGCCTTTCGACTGGTCAGCCGCCTGTTGAAGCAACAGGATGCGCGATGAGCGACAATCCATTCTCGCTTTGGGTCTACCTCTCGCAGTCGCCGCTGCTCTGGCTGACCGTGACGCTGCTGGTCTATGCGGCCACCGACGCGGTCTCGCTGGCGACGCGGCGCCATCCGCTGGCCAATCCCGTGCTGCATGCGATGTGGATCATTGGCGCGTTCCTGCTGCTGACCGGCACGTCCTACACGACCTATTTTGCCGGCGCGCAGTTCGTGCATTTCCTGCTCGGGCCTGCGACCGTCGCACTCGCCGTGCCGCTGTACGAGAACCGCAAGCGTGTGGTCGCCTCCATCGTCCCGATGCTGGTGGCGCTGGTTGCGGGCTCGGTCACGGCCGTGGTGTCGGTGGTGCTGTTGGCGGAGCTCGCCGGCCTTCCCCGCGACGTGGTGCTGTCGCTGGCGCCGAAATCGGTCACCGCCGGCGTTGCCATGGGCATCGCCGAATCCCTGCATGCCGATCCCTCGCTGGCGGCGGTGGCGGTGATCCTCACCGGCATCATGGGCGCCATCATCGTGACACCGCTGATGAACCGCACCGGCGTTACCGATTACCGGGCGCGCGGATTTGCGGCCGGCCTTGCCGCCCATGGCATCGGGACCGCGCGCGCCTTCCAGGTCGACGAGATCGCCGGCGTCTTTTCCGGTATCGCCATGAGCCTGAACGCCTTGGTGACCTCGTTCCTGGTCCCCCTGGCGGTCACGCTGCTGGTGCGATGACATCACCGCCGCGACACTCTATATGACCAGTAACAATTCCCGGTCCCGAACCGTATTCGGGAAGATGGGACCGAAACGGGACGAGATATGGCTGGATCTGGGAATAAGGGCTTTGTGCCAACGCGGCGCGCGGCGCTGACGCTGATCGGGGCGGGCGCCCTCGCGGCAGGCCGCATCACCTCGGCACTGGCAGCCGCGGGTGATGACGAGGTGCTGACCGAAGCCAAGGTGCTTCGTGATCCCGACACGCCCGTCGCCGGCAATCCCAATGGCAACGTCACCATCGTCGAATGGTCCGATTACAATTGCCCCTATTGCCGCAAGCTCGAGCCCGAGCTGCGCCAGGTCGTCCAGGACGACGGCAAGGTGCGGCTGGTGATGAAGGATTGGCCGATCCTCGGGCCGGTCTCGGTCACTGCGGCCCGCGCCGCGCTCGCGGCAAAATTCCAGGACAAGTATCACCAGGCCCATGACGCGATGATGGGCGTCAGCTCGCGCCTGACCGAGCCGCGCATCAACGAGCTGCTGGCCGCGGCCGGCGTCGACATCGACCGGCTGAAGCGCGATCTTGCCGGCCGTGGCAGCGACATCGATGCGCTCCTCAAGCGCAACAACGAGCAGGCCGAAGCCTTCGGCTTCAACGGCACCCCGTCTTTCATCGTCGGCAAGTACCGCGTGCCGGGCGTGCTCAGCATGGCCGAGTTCGAGCAGGTCATTGCCGATGCCCGCAAGGCCAAGATGAACTGACGCGCGGCGTTGATCGCAGCCAACACAAAGGCGCCGCCGCGGATCCGCGACGGCGCCTTGTTCATGATGGAGCGTCGGTTACTTCGACGAGATCCGGACCCAGTCCTTATGGGCGCGATCGCGCAACGCATCCCAATCCGCTTTCGCCACGTCCCAGTTCACGATGGTGCGATTGGTGATCGCGACCTCGCCATTGGCGACCGAGGACGTCTGCATCGAGTCATAGACATAGACGCTACCCGCGAGCAGCAGCGCGCCCAGGATCATTCCGAAAAAAGTCTGCATGGCGAAACCTCCGGTGACAGGCAATAACGTTGGCCCGATATGATGGTTCCCCGGCAGTGCGGCGCGGACAAGGACGGGGCGTTCATCCTGCATTCAGCCACTGCATCAGCTCCGCGTTGATCTCGCGCGGGTAGGTGTGGCTGAGGTCATCGATCTCGCGATAGGTGACATCAGCGCCGGCGGCTGCGAGCGCTGCCTGCGTCTGGCGCGCGGTCTGCACGGGAAACATCCAGTCGAGCTTGCCGTGGGTGATGAAGATCGGCAGGCCTCGAAGGCGCGTGGCGTCCGCCATCTCCGCCATCAGCGGATGGAAGGTTGCCGAGACCGGTGCGAGATGAGTGAACGGCGAAGCGCCGTCGAGCCCGCTCACATAACAGAAGGTGCCGCCGTCGCTCATGCCGGTCAGCAGCATGCGCGAAGCATCGACGGCCCAGCGGCTGCGTACAGTCTCGAGGATGCGGATGAGATTGGGCGTATCGGCATCATCGCCCATCAGCGCCCAGGTCGGGCCGGTCGCGGTCGGCGCCACCAGGATCGCGCCAAGACTGCGCGCATCGCGCAGCCAGCTCCACAGAAAGCCGCGTCCGTTGCCGCTGCCGCCATGCAAAGCCATCACCAACGGCAGGGCGCGATCGGGCGTGTAATATTCGGGCACATAGACCGAGAAGCCGCCGCGACTGCCGGGTTCGTTGTGATCGTGGAAGATGCCGGCGTGCTCGCCCGTGCCGCCTTCGAGCCGCGACAACAGGTCGGCATTGTCGCGATTGGCAGCGTTGAGGAAGAAATTGCTGACCGGTGGAAACTGCATCGCCAGCGGATAGAGCGCCTCCTGCGCGCGCGGCAGGTGGCGCAGCGCGCGGAATACCGCGACGAGATCGCCATGGCCGTGTTCGACCTCACGGATGCCGGCAAAGGCGGCGAGCGTCTCGTCGCAGGCGCGATCCAGTCGCGCGCGCAAGCCGGCGAACTGCTCGGGCCAATCCCCGGTCGCAGCGCGTGCCGCCTGCAGCGCCGCGTCCGGCGTGCCGATCTTGTTCATGACGGAGGCAAAGGCCGGCGGGTGCAGATGCCGGGCGAAGAAGCCGAGCGCTTCCAGCGCATTGAGCAGCGGCGGCAGCACGGCCACGATGTCGTCGATCACGGCCTCGCTCATCGCGGCTTCCTTCAGCGGAGAGTCAGTGCAGCTTCGGCGCCTTCAACAGCTTGAAGCGATCGGTCGAGGCCACCGTGACGTCGAAGGTGACGCCTTCGTGGTGCACGGTCAGAGGCACGTCGACACCGGCGGCGCCGAGCGCCCACATCTTCTTGTAAAAGGCGGACTGGCTCGTGACCTTGTCGCCGTCGACGGCGAGGATGACGTCGCCGGTCTTGATCTCGGCGCGCGCGGCCGGACCGTTGGCGGAGATCCCGATCACCACCAGGCGGTTGTCGATCTCGGTCGAGTAGAGCCCGAGCCAGGGCCGCGCCGGCTTGTTGACGCGGCCGAACCTGCGCAAGTCCTCCAGGATCGGCTTCAACAGGTCGATCGGCACGATCATGTTGACATGCTCGGCCTTGCCGTCGCGTTCGCGCTCCAGCTGAAGCGAGCCGATGCCGATCAACTCGCCGCGCTCGTTGAGCAGCGCGGTGCCGCCCCAGTTCGGATGTGCGGGATAGGTGAAGACGGCTTCGTCCAGCAGATATTCCCAATAGCCGGCGAATTCCTGCTTGGCTACGATCTGGCTTGCGACCGAGCGCGTGCGGCCGCCAGCGCCGCCGACGATGACGCGGTCGCCGATCCGGGTTGCCGCCGACGAGCCGAGCGGCAGCGGCTCGACGTCGAGCTGGCCGAGCGCCTGCACCAGCCCGAAGCCGGTCTCGGAATCGAAGCCGAGCGCATGACCCTCCACCACGCGTCCGTCGGCGCGATGCAGCCAGACCGACTCCGCCTCAGTGATGAGATACCCTATCGTGAGCACCAGCCCGTCGTCGATCACGACGCCGTTGCCGGCGCGTTCGGTGCCCAGCGTCTCGGCGCTGAAGGCGTCCGGCGGGATGATGGCGTGCAGGCCGACGACGGATGCGAGCGCGCGGTCGAGATCGAAACCGTAGTCGCTCGCACGCGGCTGATTCGCCGGCGGCACTCTCCATTCGGTCAGGGTGGTCATGGAGCTCTCCTGGCTGAGTGCATCGCTCCGAGATTGCTGCAGAGCGAGGCGCGAAGCACGGATAATTTAGGCCGGGGGAGGCCGTCTTGAAAGCCTCGTTCCCAACTATTCATGGGAACGCCGCGTGAAATCTTCGAAAGGCACGGAAACGCCTCGCGCGTAGGCGGCGGGAGCCTCTCGATTCGGCACGCGCCGCATGGCTGGTGTCCGGCGAGGTGCTAGGCGCCGTGCGGTGAAGCTGCTAACCATTGCCGCTTCGTTTGACCAAGGGATCACGGATCGAAGCATGGATAACCGCAGCGACATCTGGCGTGGCGTCGACACGATCAAGGCGCGTTTCATCGACCTCAGCGACAGGGTCTGGGGCATGCCCGAGGTGTGCTACACCGAGGCGCGGTCCGCTGCCGAGCATCTCGCCGAGCTGCGTCATCAGGGTTTCCGCATCACCGAGAAGGTCGCCGGCATTCCGACCGCGGTGATGGGCGAGTGGGGTGAGGGCGGTCCGGTCATCGCCTTCATGGGAGAATATGACGCGCTGCCCGGCCTCAGCCAGGAAGCCGGCGTTGCTGAGCATCGTCCGGTCGAAGCCGGCGGCCACGGCCATGGCTGCGGTCACAATCTGCTCGGTTCCGCTGCGCTGCTCGCCGCGACCGCGGTGAAGGACTGGCTGGCCGAGAACAAGGTGCCCGGCCGCGTGCGCTATTATGGCTGCCCGGCTGAAGAGGGCGGCGCGGCAAAGGCCTTCATGGTTCGCTCCGGCGCGTTCGAGGACGCCGACATCGCGATCACCTGGCATCCGCACAGCTTCTGGGAGGTCGCGGTGACGCCGTCGCTCGCCAACACGCGCGCGGACTTCATCTTCACCGGCCGCACCTCGCATGCCGCGGCCTCGCCGCATCTCGGCCGTTCCGCGCTCGACGCGGTGGAGTTGATGAATGTCGGCGTGAACTACATGCGCGAGCACATGCCGAGCGACGCGCGCGTGCACTACGCGCTGCTCGATACCGGCGGGATCGCACCCAACGTGGTTCAGGCCCATGCGCGGGTGCGCTATTCGATCCGTGCGCGCGATCTTCCCGGCATGAACGAGCTGGTCGGGCGCGTGAGCAAGATCGCAGAGGGCGCGGCGCTGATGACGGAAACCAAGGTGGAGATGAAGATCATCTCCGCGGTCTCCAACATCCTGCCGAACACGCCGCTGGAGCAGGCGCTGCACCGGGTCATGGAAGAGCTCGGACCGCCGCATTTCGATGACGCTGACAAGAGCTTTGCCGGCCAGATTCGCGCGACGCTGAGCGACAGGGACATCGCGTCGGTCTATTACGCGATCGGCATGGAGCCGACCGATCGGCCGCTGGCCGACTTCCTGGTGCCGCTCGATGCCAAGCGCAACCCGCTGGTCGGTTCGACCGATGTCGGCGACGTCAGCTGGGTGGTGCCGACAGTGCAGGTTCACGCACCAACAGTTGCAATCGGCACGCCGTTCCACACTTGGCAGGTGGTGGCGCAGGGCAAGAGTCCACATGCGCACAAGGCCATGGTGCAGGCGGCCAAGGCGATGGCCGGTCTCGGCATCAAGGCGCTGGCGGATCCGGAACTGATCAAGGCGGCCAAGGCCGACCTCAAGAAGCGGACGACCAGGACACCTTACGTCTGTCCGCTGCCGGATCACGTCGAGCCGCCGCTCGACATGTCCGTCGCGTAGAATTTCGCCTCGATACTTCGTCTGATCCGGCGAACAAATTTTTCGCAGTGCAGCGTGCAATCCAGCATGTTTTGATGCTGGATTGCCGAACGGATGGGCTGCAGAACGCGGTTTTGCCCAACAGGCAGCCAGAAGACCGTTTGCATACATACGGTCCCAGTTGACGCGCCCCCCATTCGGTGTGCCATCTACTGCCAGCTAATTGGGCGGCCACCTCTGACGGCCGTCTTCATCACGATGGGAACCAGACGGGGGACAACCATGCTGGATAAAGAACTGCGTTCGATGATCGGCGAGGTGAAGGACGGGCGGATGGATCGCCGCGGCTTCATCAAGCGCATGGCCGCGGTCGGTCTCACCGCTCCCCTCGCCAATCAGATCCTCGCGCTCGGCGGCGTCGCCATGGCCGAGGGCCCCTCGACCTACAAGCCGACCAAGCGCGGCGGCGGCGGTGCGCTGAAGCTGTTGTGGTGGCAGGGCCCGACCCTGCTCAATCCGCATTTCGCAACCGGCACCAAGGACCAGGACGGCTCGCGCCTGTTCTACGAACCGCTCGCCTCCTGGGATCCCGACGGCAACATGAAGCTGGTACTGGCGGCGGAAATCCCGTCGATCCAGAACGGCCTGCTCGCCGCCGACGGCAAATCGGTGACGTGGAAGCTGAAGCCCGGTGTCAAATGGCACGACGGCAAGCCGTTCTCCGCCGACGACGTCGTGTTCAACTGGGAATATGCCAGTGATCCCGCGACCGCAGCGGTCACCATCGGCACCTACCGCGACATCAAGGTCGAAAAGATCGATGATCTCACGGTGCGCGTCCTTTTCAACAAGCCGACCCCCTTCTGGGCCGATGCTTTCGTCGGCGCCCCCAATACCATCATCCCCAAGCATCTTTTTGCGGATTACAAAGGCGCCAAATCACGCGAGGCGCCGAACAACCTGTCACCAATCGGCACCGGCCCCTACAAATTCGTGGAATTCAAGCCCGGCGATCTCGTGCGCGGTGTGATCAATCCTGATTATCACATGCCGAACCGCCCCTACTTCGACACGCTCGAAATGAAGGGTGGCGGCGACGCCGTTTCGGCGGCGCGCGCGGTGATCCAGACCGGCGAATACGATTTCGGCTACAACATCCAGGTCGAAGACGATGTGCTCCTGCGCCTGGAGAAGGGCGGCAAGGGCAAGGCCATCTACGCCGTGGGCGGCGACACCGAGTTCATCGCGCTCAACTTCACTGATCCCAATACCGAGGTCGACGGCGAGCGTTCCTCGATGAAGACCAAGCATCCGCTGTTCTCCGATCCGGCCGTGCGCAAGGCGCTGACGATGCTGGTCGATCGCGAGTCGGTCAAGAAGGCGATCTACGGCCGCGCCGGCCGCACCACCGCCAATTTCCTCAACGGTCCGGAGAAGTTCGTCTCCAAGAACAACACCTGGGAATTCAACATCGAGAAGGCTGCGAAACTCCTCGATGACGCCGGCTGGAAGCCTGGTGCAGACGGCATCCGCGAGAAGGACGGCAAGAAGCTGAAGCTGCTGTACCAGACCTCGACCAACGGCCCGCGCCAGAAGACCCAGGCGATCGTCAAGCAGGCCTGCCAGAAGGCCGGCATCGAGGTCGAACTCAAATCAGTCGTCGCCTCGGTGTTCTTCTCCTCGGACGTCGGCAATCCCGACACCTATCCGAAGTTCTATGCGGACTTGGAGATGTTCCAGATCCCCATGAGCCAGCCGGATCCGTCGCAGCACATGCGCCGCTATACGTCGGACAGGGTGGCAACCAAGGAAAACAAGTGGCAGGGCACGAATTATCCGCGCTGGGTCAACAAGGACTATGATGCGATCATCGCAGCGGCGGAAAGCGAAATGGATCCAATCAAGCGCGCCGCGCTCTACATCAAGGCCAACGACCTGTTGATCCAGGAGGTCGTGTTCATCCCCGTGCAGCATCGCCTCAAAGTGGAGGCCGCGGCCAACAACCTCGTCTGTATTGTCAGCGGCTGGGCCAACGAAACCGACAACCTGTTCGACTGGTACCGGGAGGCGTAATCGCGCGGGCGTAAGCGGGATATTTCCCTATGAGTCAATACGTCCTGCGTCGTCTGCTGATCGCGATTCCGAGCCTGCTCGGAATCTCGATCGTGCTGTTCGTCGTGCTTGCGCTCGCCCCCGGCGATCCGTTCTCCGAACTGGCAACGAACCCGAACGTGCCGCCCGAGGTGCAGGCCGCACTTCGGGCCAAGTTCGGCCTCGACGATCCGATCCACCTCCGCTACCTGCACTGGCTCAATGCCATGCTGCACGGCGACTGGGGCTTCTCCTTCGTCAGCCGGATGAACGTCGACACGCTCATCCTGCAGCGCCTGCCGGCCACGCTCTACGTGATCGGCTCGGCGCAGATCCTGGCCCTGCTGATCGCGATCCCGGTCGGCGTCTATGCCGCGACGAAGCCGTATTCGCTGTTCGACCAGATCGCCAACACGCTCGCCTTCGTGGGCTTCTCGCTGCCGACCTTCTTCACCGGCATCCTGTTCATCCTGATCTTCTCGGTCACGCTGGACTGGCTGCCGTTCGTCTATACCACCGACATCAAGGCGACCGGCATCCATTGGGTGCTGGAGATGATCCGCCAGGCGATCATGCCGGTGGCGGTGCTCGGTCTGTTCCAGGCGGCGTCGATGACGCGCTTCGTACGTTCGGCGATGCTGGATGTGATCCGGCTCGACTACGTCACCACCGCCCGCGCCAAGGGGCTCGGGCAGGCCAAGGTCATCGTCAAGCACGTCATGCGCAACGCCATGATCCCGGTGGTGACGCTGATCGCGTTGCAGATGCCCGCCGTGTTCGGCGGCGCCATCGTCACCGAGCAGATATTCCGCATCCCCGGCATCGGCTCGCTGCTGATCTCCTCTATCCTCTCCAACGACACGCCGGTGGTGATGGCCGTGACCTTCGTCTTCGCGTGCCTGGTCGTGCTGTTCAATCTCATCGCGGACGTGCTTTATGGCTGGCTTGACCCTCGCATCTCCCTCCGCTGAGCGGCGCGTCTACTCGCCCTGGCGCGAGACGTGGCGGCGCTACAGCCGCCACAAGCTCGCCGTCGTCAGCGCTTTCCTGCTCCTCATTCTGGTGCTTGCCGTCGTGGCCGGGCCGTTCGTGTGGCGCATCAAGATCAACGAGATCGACATCGTCGCGGGCATGCAAGGCCCATCGTTCGCCCATCCCTTCGGCACCGACGATCTCGGTCAGGACATTCTGGCGCGCATGATCTATGGCGGCCGCATCTCGCTCGCGGTCGGCCTCGCCGCGATGCTGGTCTCGGTCTTCATCGGCACACTGATCGGCGCGCTCGCCGGAATGTCGCGCGGTGCGCTCGGGCACGGCCTGATGTGGCTCACCGACCTCTTCCTGTCGCTGCCGCAGCTGCCGCTGCTGCTGCTGCTGATCTATCTGTTCCGCGACGGGCTGAAGCAGGTGTTCGGCCCTGAGGGCGGCATCTTCATCCTGATCGTGCTCGTGATCGGCGGCCTGCGCTGGATGCCGGTGGCGCGGCTCGTGCGCGCCCAGTTCCTGTCGATCCGCGAGAAGGAGTTCGTCGAGGCAGCACGGGCGCTCGGCGCCAGCCCGGTGCGGCAGGTGTTGCGGCATATCCTTCCCAATGCGCTCGGCCCGGTGATCATCGCCGGCACCATTGATGTTGCCGCCGCGATCATCGCGGAATCGACGCTGTCCTTCCTCGGCCTCGGCTTCCCGCCTGATACCCCGACCTGGGGCCGGCTGCTGTATGACGCCAAGGACTTTCTCGACATCGGTCCGCACTGGGCCCTGTTTCCCGGCGGCGCGATCTTCATCGCGGTGGTGGCCATCAACTTCATCGGCGACGGTCTGCGTGACGCGCTCGATGCGCGACGGGTGATCTGATGGCGCCGCTGCTCGAGATCAAGGGCCTGAAAACCCACTTCTCCACCGACGACGGCATCCTCCAGGCCGTCGACGGCGTCGACATCACCATCAACCGGGGCGAGACGCTCTGCGTCGTCGGCGAATCCGGCTGTGGCAAGACCGTGACCGCGATGTCGATCCTGAAGCTGATCGCGATGCCGCCGGGCCGGATCGCGGCCGGTCAGATCATCTTCGAGGGGCGCGATCTGGTGCCGTTGACCAGCAACCAGCTCGACGAGATCCGTGCCAAGGAAATCGGCTTCATCTTCCAGGAGCCGATGACCTCGCTCAATCCGGTCCTGACCATCGGCGAGCAGATCGCCGAGAGCCTGCGCCGCCACGAGGCCGTTACCAGAAAGCAGGCGCTCGATCGCACCATCGAGATGCTGAAGCTGGTGCAGATCCCCAACGCCGAAGGCCGCGTGCACAATTATCCGCACCAGTTCTCCGGCGGCATGCGCCAGCGCGTGATGATCGCGATGGCGCTGGCCTGCAAGCCGAAGCTGATCATCGCCGACGAGCCCACCACCGCGCTCGACGTCACCATCCAGGCGCAGATCCTCGACCTCTTGCAGGACATGAAGGAGCGCTTCGGCATGGCGGTGATGCTGATCACCCACGCCATGGGCGTCGTCGCCGAAACCGCGCAGCGCGTCGTCGTGATGTATGCCGGCAAGGTGGTCGAGGAAGCGCTCGTCGACGATCTCTTCGGCAATCCCGGGCATCCCTATACACAAGGGCTGATCCGCTCGATCCCGCGCATCGATCTCGACAGCGAGCACAAGACGCGGCTCGAGGCGATTGGCGGCTCGGTGCCGATCCTGATCAATCCGCCGGTCGGCTGCCGCTTCGCGCCGCGCTGCAAGTTCGCCATGAACGTCTGCACCGAGAAGGAGCCGCTGCTGCGCGAGATCGCGCCCGGTCATCGCATGGCCTGTCATCTCGGCGATCCGAACCTGGGAGCCGCGTCATGAGCGAACCCTTGCTCCGCGTCAGCGGCCTGAAGAAACATTTCCCCGTGCTCGGCGGCCTGCTGTCGCGCCAGGTCGGCACGGTCTACGCGGTCGACGGCGTGTCGTTCTCGGTCAACCGCGGCGAGACGCTCGGTCTCGTCGGCGAATCCGGCTGCGGCAAGTCGACCACGGGACGCTGCGTGCTGCGCCTGATCGAGCCGACCGACGGCGAGGTCACTTTCGACGGCCAGGACGTGCGCCAGCTCAGCGGCAATGATCTGCGCGCGATGCGGCGGAACATGCAGCTGGTGTTCCAGGACCCGTTCGCCTCGCTCAATCCGCGCATGACGGTCGGTGCGATCCTGGGCGAGGCGCTGATCATCCACAAGCTCGGGTCCTCGGCAAAGGAGCGCGACGAGCGCGTCGCTAGCCTGCTCGTCAAGGTGGGGCTCAAGGCCGAACACATGCGGCGCTATCCGCACGAATTCTCCGGCGGCCAGCGCCAGCGCATCGTGATCGCGCGGGCGCTCGCGGTCGAGCCGAAGCTGATCGTCTGCGACGAGCCGGTCTCGGCGCTCGACGTGTCGATCCAGGCCCAGGTCATCAATCTCCTGGAAGACCTCCAGGCCGAGCTGAACCTCACCTATCTCTTCGTCGCGCACGACCTCTCGGTGGTCGAGCACATCTCCGACCGTGTCGCGGTGATGTATCTCGGCCGCATCGTCGAACTGGCGAAAGCGAGCGATCTCTACCGCAACCCGCAGCATCCCTATACCAGGGCGCTGTTGTCGGCGGTGCCGGTGCCCGATCCAAAACTCAAGCGCGAGCGCATCCGCCTCAAGGGCGACGTGCCGAGTCCGATGAAGCCGCCGTCGGGCTGCCACTTCCACACCCGCTGCCCGATCGCCCAGCCGCGCTGCGCGGAAAGCGCGCCGGTGCTGAAGGAGGGAGCGGGCGGGCACTTCGTGGCCTGTCATCTGGCCTGATACCGCGAAACGCGGATTAGCCGTGATGAGATCAGAACCCGTAGGGTGGGCAAAGCGAAGCGTGCCCACGTGCCAATTGCGAGGAGGAAAGATGGTGGGCACGGCGCAAACGCGCCTTTGCCCACCCTACATATATTCACCCTAAGGGCAGCCCGTGCTCCGACAGGGCCTGCTTGAATCGCTCCACGGACGTGTGATGATGCGCGAACAGGCCGGCCTTGCGCGCGCCGGCGACGTTGGCTGCGAGATCGTCGACGAACAGGACGGTCTCCGGCCTCACCTCGAGCTCCGAGAGGCACAGCCGATAGCAGTCCGGGTCCGGCTTGGCCGTCTTGAATTGGGCCGAGGTGTAGATCCGGGAGCCGAACAGCGGACGCAGCTCCGGCAGCAGCGTGTCGATGTGGTCGGCGACCAGCGTGGTATTGTTGGTCAGGACGGCAATATCGACGGTCTTTCGCAAGCCGCCCGCAATTTCCAGCATCGCGCGATCCGCCTGCATTGAACGGCGCCGGGCCTCCACCCATTCCGCGAGCGAGAGCGGATAGCCGATGCGCTCGCCAAAGCCTTGCAGATAGTCGGCGGCCTCGAGCGCGCCGGAATCGCCGAGCAACTCGAACCCGCTGTCCCAGATCGCCTCGTGGACGGCTTCGCTGGTCGCTCCCGCAAGCTCCGCCAGATATGCGACGCGCGTCGGCCTGTCGTAAGCGCAGAGAACATTGTCCATGTCGAACAGGACGAGTTTGATTGCGTCGGTCACGGCGGCACTCGCGGTTCGGCCGAACATCCGGCCCTGACCGCACTCATATCCCGCCCGAGCCCAGGCGACAAATCCGGCATGGTGCCCGATCGCCGCGATGCGCCTGCCGCGTCATCCCTCCAGCGTGAAGCCGACGCGCAGCGTCACCTGATAGTGGCGGACGGTGCCGTTCTCGATGTGGCCGCGCGTCTGCACCACCTCGAACCACTTCATCTCGCGAACGGTCTTGGCGGCGCGGCTGATCGCATTCTTGATCGCGTCCTCGATCGAGGTCTCGGACGATCCGACGAGGTCCAGGATCTTGTAGACGTGATCACTCTCGGTTGCGGGCATGGGTCTTTCCCCTTTTCATTTTGCGGACGACGCACGCGTTCGGTGGAACGCGCATGCGAGCGCGCATGGCGTCGAGTCTGAACGGGCATGGACGCCTCAGGTTCCGACCGGCATGCCGATCGTGCCCTTGATCGGCATGGTCTTCGCCGCGATCATTTTGGGCGCGCCGCTACGGATCCAGCTCCGTATCCCAGTAGAGATAGTCCAGCCAGCTGTCGTGCAGGTAGTTCGGCGGAAACAGGCGGCCGTTGCGGTGGAGCTGGTGCACTGTCGGTGCGAACGCGTTCTGGCGCGGAAACATTCTTGCCTGTGCCGGCGTCAGATTGCCCTTCCGCAAGTTGCACGGCGAGCACGCCGCGACCACGTTCTCCCAGGTGGTCTGGCCGCCTTTGCTGCGCGGGATGATGTGGTCGAAGGTGAGGTCCTCCGGCGAGCCGCAATATTGGCAGGCGAAACGATCGCGCAGGAAGACGTTGAACCGGGTGAAGGCCGGATGGGTGGTCGGCTTGACGAAGGATTTGAGCGAGACGACGCTCGGCAGCTGCATCTGCAGCGTGGGACTGTGGACCGCCTGATCGTAGTGAGCGACGATGTTGACGCGGTCGAGAAACACCGCCTTGATCGCGTCTTGCCACGACCAAAGAGACAGCGGGTAGTAACTCAGCGGCCGGAAGTCCGCATTCAGCACCAACACCGGCCAACTGCCTTGCGAGACATGTGCGTTCAAGTAACGCTCCCGGCCTCCAATATACGCTGCGAAGCAGCATGTACTGACATACTACATGCAGCGTGACGGGATTGTGAAGCCCGTTGAGCGACTTATTCAGGCGCAAGCAATGCGGCGCCGGGGTGGCGACGGCGCTCAAAAAGCCGCGATCTGGGGAAGCACGCGGCGGGCGCGGAACCGCCTTATCCTGGGGGGCGCGGCGTGCCGCGGCAGCTACTCCCGTACCCGCTCCAGCTTCTGCAAGCAGCGCGTGGCGCGCACTGCAGCCGGCATCGCCTCGTCCGGGAAGCTGGTCTTCCAGTCGGTGACGCCGACCTCGCCGACATAGATGTCGCCCTTCGAATCCAGCGCGATGCCGTGCGGCGCCAGGAATTTTCCGCTGGCAACGCCGGGACCGTCCTCGCCGCCGAGCCGCGCGATGCGATTGCCCTTGGCGTCCACGATCGACAGCCGCGGGCCGAGATTGGGCACCTTGCGGTTGACGGCCATGCCGGGGCCGAGCTCGCCGATCACGAAGGTCGGGCTCTTCCCCCCGCCGCAGCAGCACAGCGCGCAAGGCCGGTGAAGGTTGTTCCACTGCGTCTCGTATTTGCCTTCGCCGTTGAACACCTGGACGCGATGGTTCTCGCGGTCGGCGACGTAGACCCAGCCGTCGGCATCGGTGGCAATATTGTGCGCGATGTTGAACTGGCCGGGATCGGTGCCCGGCTCGCCCCAGCTCGTCATCAGCTTGCCGTCCGGCGTGAATTTGTGCACGCGCGCGTTGCCATAGCCGTCGGAGACGTAGATCTCGCCCTTCGGCGACAGTGCGGTGTGGGTGCAGCGGTGGAACGGATCGCCGCTCATGAACGGTGACGGTCTTGCGGGAATGCCGATGGTCAGCAGCACCTTGCCTTCGGTGGTGCATTTGCGCACGGTGTGGTCGCCGTCATCGGTGCAATAGAGATTGTCGTCGGCATCGATGTGCAGTCCATGCGCGCGCGAGAACAGCCCTTCGCCCCAACTGCGCAGGAAATTGCCCTGGCGGTCCAGCACCACCATCGGATGGGTGCCGCGGTTGAAGACGTAGATCTGGTCACGGCTGTCGACCGCGACGGAGGCGACGTCGGTGAGCTGCCAGCCGTCGGGGAGCTTTGCGAAGTTGTCGACGACGCGGTAGCGGTGCTCGCCGGTGCCGAGAATGGCTGGCATGGTGTCCCTTCCTTCGGTCTTTCGTGCTCGCCTGTACCCCTACCGTCATTGCGAGCGCAGCGAAGCAATCCAGACTGGCTCCGCGGAAAGACTCTGGATTGCTTCGCTGCGCCCGCAATCACGAGAGGTTCAGGCCGTGCCCACCTCACGCCCCAAAATCCCTTCCTCGATCGCCTTGATCTGGAGCGCGAGAAATTTCGAGTTGATCCGGCACTGCGCCAGGCTGCCGGCGATGAACCAGAGACCGGGCTGACCCGTGCGCGCGTACATGTTGCGCAGCTCGAAGCCGTTGCCAAAGCCCCAGACCGGGCCGACGCGGTCGGCGACGGCATCGCCGAACAGCTTCCGCATGAGATATTCTTGCGGCTTGTAACCGGTGGAGAGCACGATGAGATCGGCTGGCACGATTGTGCCGTCCTTCATCCGCGCGCCGTCAGCGACAAAACCCTCGATGTCGTCGAACTGCCTGAGCTTGATCTTGTCCTCGACGATCAGATTGGAGCAGCCGACGTTGAAATAATAGCCGCCGCCGCGGGTGAGGTATTTGAATTGCCAGCCGGTGCCGGCCTCGCCGAAGTCGAGCTTGAAGCCGACGCGGGCAAGGCCGTCGAGCAGCTCCTTGTCGAGTTCTTTCGATTGCTCGGTCAGCATGACGTGCGTCTTCTTCGCGAGTGGCGTCGGCATCGAGGCCGCGATCAGGTCGTTGTCTTCGAGCGTGCCTTCGTTGTAGGTCGCATAAGCGAGCTGCGCCGACGGCTCGATATTGGTGACCAGCGTCGGTGAGCGTTGCACCAGCGTCACCTCCGCGCCGCTGGAATACAGATCCTGCGCGATGTCATGGCCGCTGTTGCCGGTGCCGATGACGATCGCGCGCTTGCCGATCCAGATCTCGCCGTCCTCGTAGCGGCTGGAGTGCACCAATGTACCCCGGAAATTGTCGAGGGTCGGGATGTCCGGAATGTTGGCAATGCCGCTGACGCCGGTTGCCATGATGACATGGCGCGGATGCATGGTCCGCTTGCTGCCGTCGGCGCGCCGCAGTGCCACCGCCCAGCGTCCCTTCGCCTCGTCATAGGCGCCGCCTTCGAATTCGGTGCCGGTCCAGAAATTCAGTTCCATCGCATCGACGTAAGCTTCGAACCAGTTGGCGAGCTTGTCCTTGGGAATATAAGTCGGCCAGTTCGGCGGAAACGGCATGTAGGGCAGGTGGTTGACCTGCACCTGGTTGTGCAGTGTCAGGGCATGATAGCGCTTGCGCCAATTGTCTCCGATCCGCGCCTCACGGTCGACGATCAGCGTGTCGACCTGCAGCTGCTTCAGCCGCGCTGCGATCGCAAGCCCGGCCTGGCCTCCGCCGACCACCAGCACGGCCGGATCGCGTTTCGCATAGTCGCGCGAGGCGTTGCGCAAATCGAGCCAGTTCGGTCCGCGGAAATCGCGAGAATAGGCCTGGCCGCGCGGGCGCGAGGTGCCGAGCTGCTCCTCGAATCCCTTGAGCTCGTCGAGCGCGGTGAGCAGCGTCCACGCTTTCAGACGGTCGCCGTCGCTGCTGTCAGGGACGAGCCGGACGATACCGCTGCCGCGCCCGATCGCGGTTTCGAAATTGAAGATGGCTTCGATGCTGTTGGTGCCGGCGCGCGTCACCCAGCGCGGCGGCGCCCGGTTGGACGCAATCTCGAATTTGGCCGGTGCCGCCTTGGGCGCCAGCGCCGCCAGCGCTTGGGTCATCGTCTCGCGGCCGGCGAGTGTTTGCAGGTTCCAGCTCAGCGCCAGCACGTCGCGCCAGAAGCTGTCGGCGAGGAAGAGGTCGTCGAATGCGGCGGGCTCGGGCTTGCTCAGCAAATGCTCGAACGCGTCAAGCCAGGCTTGCGCGGATGCGGCGATATCCTTCGTCCTGTCCAGCATGCGACCTCGTGGCCGTCTTCGCGGCGTTTCCTCTGTGGGCGAACGCTATACTGGATCAGTGAGCGTCAAAAGCGCTTTACCCGAGCCGTGAGAGCATGCGGCTCTGCTCGCTGAGAATGCGCGCCTTCAGGGTGACGTGGTGCTAGGCCGAGAGCACGCCCTCGCGCTTCTTCACCGCGCGATAATAGCTCCACCACAGATGCGCCGCCGCGCCGCGCAGGGGACGCCAGGGCTCGGCGAGTGGCGCCATCTGCTTCTCCGTCGGCCGCGCCTTCAGGCCGAGGCCGATCTTGATGCCCTCCTGCACGGCGAGGTCGCCGGCCGGCCAGGCATCGCCATGACCGAGGCAGAACAGGAGATAGACGTCCGCGGTCCAGGGCCCGATGCCGGGCAGCGCGATCAGCGAATGATGCGCGGCGTCGGCGTCTTCCTCGGCCAGCACGTCGAGGTTCAGCCGCTGCGCGTTGATCTCGCGCGCAAGATGCTTCAGCGTCTTGATCTTGGCGGCCGAGAGGCCGAGCCGCCCCAGCCGGTCGGCGCGGGCGCGGCGCACCGCATCATGGTCGAACGGATCGAAGGCTGCCGACAGCCGTCCCCAGATCGCCGCGGCGCTCGCGGTCGAGAGCTGCTGTCCGCAGACGATGTGGGCAAGCCCCGCAAAACCCGGCTCGCGCCGCCGCAACGCCGGCATGCCCGCGATCTCGAACACCGGTTTCAGGCGCGGATCGCGCTTGATCAGCGCGTGGACGGCCTCTTCGAGATCGGATTGGGTTTCGAGGTGGATGGTCATGGTGATCGGCAATCTCTCTCCGGCATCATGCGTCGGCCTGCCCGGCCATCAACGTCTCTCTAGCCAGCGAGCATGTTTAGCATGGGAGACCGTGTCCGTAAGTCCGTGACCTTGGCACGCTCGCAGTGTGATACCGAAGAACGTGGATGGCCGGGACAAGCCCGGCCATGACGAGTTCTTTCGCATGGCACCACCCGTTTTCCGATTCGCCCCGAGCCCCAACGGCTATCTCCATCTCGGCCACGCTTATTCCGGGCTGATGAATTTCGACCGCGCGCGCGAGACTGGCGGGCGTCTGTTGCTGCGGATCGAGGACATCGACGCGACGCGCTGCCGGCCGGAATTCGAGGCGGCGATCTATGAGGATCTCGCCTGGCTCGGGATCGACTGGGAGACGCCGGTGCGGCGGCAGTCGGAGCATCTCGCCGCTTATCGCGCCGCGCTGGACAAGCTGTCGGCGCTTGGCCTCGTCTATCCCGCGTTCGAAAGCCGGGCCGAGATCGCAAAGCTGGTTTCCCTGCGCGAGACGAATGGTCCGTGGCCGCGTGATCCCGATGGCGCGCCGCTTTATCCTGGCGAGGCGAAGTCGCTCTCGGCGCCCGAGCGCGACCGTCTCGTCGCATCGGGCATGCCTTACGCGTTGCGGCTCGACATGATGGCGGCCTGCCAGCGCGCCACCGGCCTGACCTGGAATGAGCTGGGCGAGGGGCCCGATGGCGAGCGCGGCACCGTCCCGGCGCGACCGGAGGCCTGGGGCGACGTGATACTGGCACGCAAGGAGACACCGACCAGCTACCATTTATCCGTCGTCGTCGACGACGCGCTCCAGGGCGTCGGCGAGATCGTGCGCGGCCAGGATTTGTTTCACGCGACTTCCGTCCATCGCCTGCTCCAGGTCCTGCTCGGCCTGGGCGAACCCGCCTACCGCCATCACCGGCTGATTCGCGACGGTGAGGGGCGGAAGCTGTCGAAATCGAGCCGCTCGACCGGTCTGCGCGCCTTGCGTGCGGCCGGCATCACGCCTGCCGGCATCCGCCAGCTGGTGGGATTAGGTTAAGTTTCTCTGGGGGTTAGCGAAACGTCGCCGTGACTCCAGGTATTTCGCCGTGCCATGCTCGGCAAACAGCCCGGGGGCCCGAAGGGGATACTTCGAAGGGGATTCATGGCGGCGAAGAAGCGCCCAGCGCGCACCACGAAGACGTCCAGGCGACCGCCTCGGAAGCGGTCCGGGGCGGCTGGACAGGTGCGCAAGCGCAGCACCAGGACGGTCGCGCCGGACGTGGTCCAGGCGGCGCTCGCCGCCTTTGCCCATGAGGTCCGCACCCCCCTGACCGGCATTCTGGCGATCAGCGACCTGCTCGCGACCTCCGATCTCGGCGAACGGGAGCGGCGCTGGGCCGACACCATCAAGGCCGGT
Source organism: Bradyrhizobium nanningense (assembly GCF_004114535.1). Classification (GTDB taxonomy): domain Bacteria; phylum Pseudomonadota; class Alphaproteobacteria; order Rhizobiales; family Xanthobacteraceae; genus Bradyrhizobium; species Bradyrhizobium nanningense. The sequence continues at coordinate 75,112 of NZ_LBJC01000082.1, read as the reverse complement.
GCCGAGCATCTGGCGAGCCTTGCCACGCTGTTCGTCGATGCCGCCAGAAGCGGCAAGGGGGCCGGCAAGGGCGGGAGTACGCTGCGGCAGGACCTGTTCGATCTGCGCACGCTTGCCCGCAGCGCCGGCGATTCGCTTGCGGGACGCGCCGCGGCCAAGGGCCTCCAGGCCGAGGTCGAGATCTCCGACAAGCTCCCCGGCCTCGTGGTCGGCGATCCCGTCCGCCTGCGCGCGGCGCTCGAGAACCTGATCGACAATGCCGTGAAATTCACCGACCAGGGCGGCGTGGCGCTCGCGGTCGAGCCCGCCAAGGGCAAAGAGAAGGGCAACGCCAAAGGCAAAGGCAGGGTCGGCATTGCTTTCGCGGTGTCCGACAGCGGCATCGGCCTCACCATGGCCGAGATCAAGCGGCTGTTCCGCCCGTTCACCCAGGCCAATGTCACCATTGCCTCGCGCTTCGGCGGCGCTGGCTTAGGGCTGTCCTCGGTCAAGCAATTGGCGCGGGCGATGGGTGGCGACATCACCGTCGCTCCGCGCCGCGGCGGCGGCGCAACCTTCACCCTGACGGTGTCACTGGATGCCACGGGACCGGGCAAATCCAGCAAGACGAAGGGCGAAGCCGAGGCAGAGGCGGTCGCCGCGCTGCGCGTCCTCAGCGTCGAGGACAATCCGTTCGGGCGCGTCGTGCTCAACACGATCTTGACCGAGCTCGGCCATCATGCCGAGTTCATCGGGCGCGGCGAAGACGCCGTCGGCCGGCTGGCGCAAGGCGCGTTCGATGCGGTGCTGATGGACATGGTGCTTCCGGGCATCGACGGCGTCGAGGCCATCAGGCGGATCCGTACCATGGAGGCGCCGTTGGCTCGGATCCCGATCATCGGGGTGTCCGGTCGCGGCGAAGACGAGGCGGCCTCGCGCGAGGCTGGCGCCGACGCCTTCCTGGTCAAGCCTGTGTCTCCGCGGGCGCTAGCGACTGCGCTGCTTGAAGCGACACGCCGTGAGGAAGCCGCGACTTGATGATCGCGGCGTTGAGCTCGCCGCCGTAAACGAAGATCGCGGCGATGAAGTACAGAAACACCAGCGCGATGATCACCGAGGCAAGCCCCGCATACATCGTCACGTAATTGTTGGCGAAGCGCGCCAGATATTGTCCGAACACGATGCCTGATATCAGCGACGCCACGATGGTGAAGACGATGCCGGGCAGGATCTGAAAGAAGCCGCGCCGTCCTGCCGGCAGCCAGGCATGCAGGATGATCAGCGCCACCACCAGCGCACTGATGGTGATGCCGTAGCGCAGCCAGGTGAGGATGCTCTCGTTGGACTCGACGAACAGCGGGATATGGCGTCGCGCCGCTTCGATCAGGAGCGGACCGAGCACGATCAGGAACGCCATCGCCAGCGCGGTGAAAGCCGCAATCAGCGTGTAGGCGATCGATTCCAGCCGCAGCCAGTACCAGCGCCGCATCTCCACCACGGCATAGGCGCGGTTGAGCGCGATCCTTAGCGCCTCGACGCCGTTGGAGGCGAAATAGACCGACAGCACCGCGCCGATGGTCAGCACGCCCGTGCGGGTCGTGGTCAAGACGTCATGGACCTCGCCCGAGATCGAATCGGCGACCTGCTTGGGCCAGATCTGCAGCATCAGGCTGGCGGCCTGGTCGGCGAGTTCCTTGGAGCCGAAGAAGCCGGCGAGCGAGGTCAGCACGATCAGGAACGGGAATAGCGCCATCAGCGTCGACAGGGCGATGTGGCTTGCAATCGCCCAGCCGTCATCGGCCAGGAACGTGTAGAACGCATCCATCACGACGACGTAGACGTAGCGGATCGCTTTCACGTGGCACCTACACCGCTGCTCTCTCTCCCTGCACGTAGGGAGAGGCCAGGAGAACACGCGATGAGCGCAAATCGAAAATCATCGTGCTACCATCTGACATTATCGGCCCAAAAGCCAGTTCGCGAAGCGCCTCATTGTCATTCGGGCGCGCGCGTAGCGCGAGCCCGGAATCCATTCCGCCGCAGCATAGGTGGCCCGATGGATTCCGGGCTCGATGCTTCGCGTCGCCCCGGAATGACGCCGGAGACTGCCGCGGCACCATGGCGGACCGGCGCGCACGGTGTTATCACCCCCCAATGGCATCTCTCCTGACCACTTTCATCCTGCCGGCGGCAGCCGGTGCTGTCGCCCTGGTGCTGCTGCTCGGCCTCGTCAACATGATGCGCGGCGGATCGCCCAACACCTCGCAGAAGTTGATGCGCTGGCGCGTGCTGCTGCAGTTCGTGGCGATCATCATCGCGATGCTCGCGGTCTGGGCGATGGGACGCTAGGGCATGATCCGAACCCGAAGGGCCGCGTTAGCGCAAAGAGTGAAGCGGCTTTCCGACAGGATCATGCCCCAACTTTAAGAGGTCCCCATGGTCACGTTGAACCGCATCTACACCAAGACCGGTGACGACGGCACGACGGCGCTCGGAACCGGCGAGCGGCGTCCGAAATACGATCTGCGCATCGAAGCCTATGGCACCGTCGACGAGACCAACGCCGCGATCGGCGTGGTCAGGCTCCATACGCAAGGGCTGCCCGAGTTCGACGCGATGCTCGGCCGCATCCAGAACGATCTTTTCGATCTCGGCGCCGATCTCGCGGTGCCCGAGCGTGAAGGCAAGGCGGAGCGGCTGCGGGTGGTGGCGAGCCAGGTCGAGCGGCTCGAGCGCGACATCGACGCGCTCAACGACAAGCTTGAGCCGCTCACCTCCTTCGTGCTTCCCGGCGGCACGCCGCCCGCTGCCCATCTCCATGTGGCGCGCACGATATGCCGCAGGGCGGAACGGGTCATCGTGGAACTGGCCGCCCGGCCCGGCGAGCAGGTCAGCGCGGCTGGCATCCAATATATGAACCGCCTGTCGGACTTCCTATTCGTGGCCAGCCGGACCGCCAACGGTAATGGTGCCGGTGACGTGCTCTGGGTTCCGGGCCAGAACCGCTGACGCACCGAGCGCTCTGCATTTCAGAAGGCCAAATTTAGGCCCGTTCGCGCGTTGACCGGGGCAGATCAGGCCTTTAGGTTCCGCGCCAGTTGATACCCCCCTCCCAAATTGAGTGAAAGAGGATCGATGAAGGTCTTAGTGCCGGTAAAGCGGGTGGTCGATTACAACGTCAAGGTCCGCGTCAAGGGCGATGGATCGGGCGTTGAACTCGCCAACGTCAAGATGTCGATGAACCCGTTCGACGAAATCGCGGTCGAGGAAGCGCTGCGCCTGAAGGAAGCCGGCAAGGCGACCGAGGTCGTGGTGGTCTCCATTGGGCCGGCGCAGGCGTCGGAGACGATCCGCACGGGTCTTGCCATGGGCGCCGACCGCGGCATCCTGGTGAAAGCGGAAGGCGCAGTCGAGCCGCTCGCGGTCGCCAAGATCCTGAAGAAGGTCGCGGAAGAAGAGCAGCCGGGCCTCATCATCCTCGGCAAGCAGGCGATCGACGACGATTCCAATCAGACCGGCCAGATGCTGGCTGCGCTGCTCGGCTGGTCGCAGGCGACGTTCGCCTCGAAGCTCGAGGTCGAAGGTTCTGACTTCAAGGTGACCCGCGAAGTCGACGGCGGCCTGCAGACCGTGAAGCTGAAGGGACCGGCGATCGTCACCACGGATCTGCGTCTCAACGAGCCGCGCTACGCTTCGCTGCCCAATATCATGAAGGCGAAGAAGAAGCCGATCGCGGACAAGACCGTCGCTGATTACGGCGTCGACGTTGCCGCGCGTCTCGAGGTTCTCAAGACGACTGAACCGGCGGGCCGCAAGGCGGGCGTCAAGGTCAAGGACGTTGCCGAGCTGGTGTCGAAACTCAAGAACGAAGCCGGGGTGCTCTGATGACGACGCTTCTGATTGCCGAACACGACAATGCGTCGCTCAAGGATGCGACCAACAAGGCCCTGACCGCGGCAGCCGCGCTCGGCGCGGATGTCGAGGTCCTGGTCGCCGGCCAGAACGCCAAGGCTGCCGCCGATGCCGCTGCCAAGCTCGCCGGCGTGAAGAAGGTGCGGCTCGCCGACGGCGACCTCTACGCGCACGATCTTGCGGAGCCGCTGGCCGCGCTGATCGTCTCGCTGGCTTCCGGCTATGACGCGATCGTCGCGCCCGCGACCTCGCGCTTCAAGAACGTGATGCCGCGTGTCGCCGCGCTGCTCGACGTCATGCAGGTCTCTGAGATCATCAAGGTCGTCGCCCCCGACACCTATGAGCGCCCGATCTATGCCGGCAACGCCATCCAGACCGTGAAGTCGAAGGACGCCAAGAAGGTCATCACGGTGCGCACCTCCACCTTCGCCGCGGCGGGCGAGGGCGGCAGCGCGCCGGTCGAGACCGTCGCAGCGGCCGCCGATCCGGGCCTGTCGTCCTTCGTCGGCGAGGAGGTCGCCAAGAGCGACCGTCCCGAGCTGACCTCGGCCAAGATCATCGTCTCCGGTGGCCGCGCCATGCAGAGCCGCGAGAATTTTGCCAAATACATCGAGCCGCTCGCCGACAAGCTTGGGGCCGGTGTCGGTGCCTCGCGCGCGGCGGTCGACGCCGGCTATGCGCCGAACGACTGGCAGGTCGGCCAGACCGGCAAGGTCGTGGCGCCCGAGCTCTATGTCGCGGTCGGCATTTCCGGCGCCATCCAGCATCTGGCCGGCATGAAGGACTCCAAGGTGATCGTCGCGATCAACAAGGACGAGGACGCGCCGATCTTCCAGGTTGCCGATTACGGTTTGGTCGCCGATCTCTACCAGGCGGTTCCGGAGCTGACGGCCGAACTCGGCAAGCTCGGCAAGTAAAACAGGCCAAAAACACCGGCCGGAGGTATAAACTCCGGCCGGTGTTGCTTTTCTGAGGCGTTTTCTTTGGCGCGGGGCACGCCTTCGAAGCGATCCAATCTAGGTTTCGAGCCCGGGTTCTGATTAAATCAAGCTTCTGATCAAATCAGACCTCCCGGCTCGGGGGATAGGCAGGCGCGACATGCGCGCCGTTCCGGTGGATGACAAGATGGCGGCAGTGATCAAGAAGGTCGGCGTGATCGGCGCGGGGCAGATGGGCAATGGCATCGCCCATGTTGCGGCGCTCGCCGGCTTCGACGTGGTGCTCAACGACGTTTCGGCCGACCGCCTCAAGTCGGGCATGGCCACCATCAACGGCAATCTGGCGCGCCAGGTCTCCAAGAAGGCCGTCTCCGAGGACGACAAGACCAAGGCGATGGCGCGTATCACGCCCGCCGAAAAGCTCGACGACCTCGCCGATTGTGACCTCGTGATCGAGACCGCGGTCGAGAAGGAAGAGGTCAAGCGCAAGATCTTCCATGAACTCTGCGCGGTGTTGAAGCCGGAGGCGATCGTCGCCTCCGATACGTCTTCGATCTCGATCACACGGCTTGCCGCCGCCACCGACCGGCCCGAGCGCTTCATCGGCATTCACTTCATGAATCCGGTTCCGCTGATGGAGCTGGTGGAGCTGATCCGCGGCATTGCCACCGATGATTCGACCTTCGAGGCGTCCAAGGAATTCGTCGCCAAGCTCGGCAAGCAGGTCGCGGTCTCCGAGGATTTCCCGGCCTTCATCGTCAACCGCATCCTGCTGCCGATGATCAATGAGGCGATCTACACGCTGTATGAAGGCGTCGGCAATGTCGAGGCGATCGACGCGGCGATGAAGCTCGGCGCGCACCATCCGATGGGACCGCTGGAGCTTGCCGATTTCATCGGCCTCGATACCTGCCTCTCCATCATGCAGGTGCTGCATGAGGGCTTGGCCGATTCGAAATACCGCCCGTGCCCGCTGCTGGTGAAATACGTCGAGGCCGGCTGGCTCGGCCGCAAGACCCAGCGCGGTTTCTACGATTACCGCGGCGCCAAGCCGGTTCCGACGCGGTAGATACTCTCGTGCCCCGGACGCTGCGCAGCGCCTCAGCGATGCGCTGCAGAGCCGGGGCCCAGAAGCCAAGCGCGCGCCGAAGCATGGGTCCCGGCTCTGCGGCGCGTCACTTCGTGCCGCACCTTGTCCGGACAGGGCCACCCCACAGCCTTGTAACATTTCATGTCCCGTTAACCCCTCGCGCCTAGGCTGCAGCCGGTACGAGGGTTCGCGTAATGGACATGATGGCAATGGTCAGCACCATGCTGACCGCTCAGCAAGGCGCGCTGCAGTCGAATATTGCGGCGACGCTGACCAAGCAGAACGCGGACATGGAGAAGTCCACAGTCCTGACGCTGCTCGGCGCCGGTCAGCCCTCGCTCGCCAATGTCGGCCCTGGTGTCGGCGGCAATCTCAACGTCACCGCCTGACCCTTTCTAAAGCGCCGCAGCGGCCTTGCCGGTGGCGGCCCGGAGCAGCTTGAGCGCGTCCTCGCTCGCCCATTCCGCCGGCCCCGCGATCGTCGCAATCTCGCAGCCTTGCGGATCGACCAGCACCGAGGTCGGCATGCCCAGGGCCCGGCCTATGGCCTTAAGATCCTGAAAAACCTTGGCTTTCTGGTCGCTAAAATAGCTCAATCGGGCCAAATTGGCCTCTTTCAGGAAGTTTTTCGGCTTATCGGGGTCGCGCGTGTCGATATTGATCGCCACCACCTCGAAATTCGGGCCCGACAGCTTGCCCTGAAGCTCGTCCAGCGCTGGCATTTCCTTCCGGCACGGCACGCACCAGGTCGCCCAGAGGTTCACCAGCAGCGTCTTGCCGCGGAAATCCGATAGCTTCTTCGGCTTGCCATCGGCATCCTCGAAAGCCAGGTCGGGTAGCTTCAGCGGGGCGCTCGCCATGGTCAGCGCCGCCAGCTCGCCATGGGCGAGGGGGGCGATTTTTTTCGCCGTGGCCACCGCTGGCCGGCAGGTCGGATCGCCTGCGGGCGACCGCCCCAGGCCCAGCCCGTACAACGCGGCAAAACCCGCCAGGCCTCCGATCGCCACGGTGACGATCACGAGGGGGACCCGGCGCGTGGCGGAGGGCTTCTTGTCGAGCATATCGTTTGTCATCCGGTCGCAGATATGGCTATCAGGGGCCTCTTAATACGGCTGGCGGCGGCCAGCAAACGTGCGGCAAATCAAGGCGTGGGGATCATGAGCAACAAGATGTGGGGCGGCCGGTTCTCGGAACGTCCCGATGAGATCATGGAAGAGATCAACGTCTCCATCGACGTCGATCGTCACCTCTTTGCCCAGGACATTGCCGCGTCCAAGGCCCACGCCGCGATGCTCGCCAGCCAAGGCATCATCACGGCTTCTGATGCGAAAAATATCGGCAAGGGTCTAGACACGATTTTGTCAGAGATCGGCAAGGGCGGCTTCGCGTTCAAGCGTGCGCTCGAGGACATTCACATGAATGTCGAGAGCCGCCTGTCCGAGCTGATCGGCCCCGCCGCCGGCCGCCTGCACACCGCGCGCTCGCGCAACGACCAGGTCGCGACCGACTTCCGTCTCTATGTCCGTGACATCATCGATGAACTAGATGCGGGGCTCGCGGCGTTCCAGCAGGCACTGGTCGAGCGTGCGCTGGAGCACGCGGGCACCGTGATGCCCGGCTTCACGCATCTGCAGACCGCACAGCCGGTGACTTTCGGCCACCATCTGCTCGCCTATGTCGAGATGGCCGCGCGCGATCGCGGCCGTTTCCAGGATGCGCGCAAGCGCCTCAACGAATCCCCGCTCGGCGCCGCCGCGCTGGCCGGCACCTCGTTCCCGATCGACCGCCATGCCACCGCGAAGGCGCTTGGCTTCGACCGTCCGATGGCGAACTCGCTCGATGCCGTCTCCGACCGCGACTTCGTGCTGGAGACGCTGTCGGCGGCCTCGATCTGCGCGGTGCACATGTCGCGCTTTGCCGAGGAGATCGTGATCTGGACCTCGCCGCTGGTCGGCATGATCCGGCTCAGCGACAAGTTCACCACGGGATCCTCGATTATGCCGCAGAAGCGCAATCCGGATGCCGCCGAGCTGGTGCGCGCCAAGACCGGCCGCGTCATCGGCGCGCTCAACGGCCTGTTGATCGTGATGAAGGGCCTGCCGCTCGCCTATCAAAAGGACATGCAGGAGGACAAGCAGGGCGCCATGGAGGGTTTTGCCGCGCTGTCGCTTGCGATCCGCGCCATGACCGGCATGGTCCGCGACCTCGTCCCCGACGAAGCCAGGATGAAGGCCGCTGCTGGCGAGGGCTATGCCACCGCGACCGATCTCGCCGACTGGCTGGTGCGGACGCTGAAGATGCCGTTCCGCGAGGCCCATCACGTCACCGGCCGCATCGTCGCCAAGGCCGCCGAAGGCGGCGTGGCGCTGCACGAGCTGCCGCTCAAGGAGATGCAGGCGATCGAGCCAAAAATCACCAAGGACGTGTTCGGCGTGCTCTCGGTCGAATCGTCGGTGAAGAGTCGCACCAGCTTCGGCGGCACCGCGCCGAAGAACGTGGCGTCCCAGGCCAAGGCCTGGCTGAAGCGGCTGGAAAAAGAGCGAAAATTGGGCTGAGGGCAAAATTTCGCTGATGTTTCATGGTCATCCGGCTCTCGCCAGAGCGCGCCAATCTCTGTATGGTGCGGCCCGCGTAGTGGGGATTTCGTCGTGACGTCAAAGTTTCGCCCGGCCGGTTCGGGGTGGGCCATCATTGTCTTGAGCCTGACGGCGCTCGCGCTGGCCGGCTGCGGCCGCAAGGGGCCGCTGGATCTGCCGCCGACCGCCAATGCGCCCACGGCCAACGGTGCCGCGCCTGTCGATACCGAGACCGAAGCCCAGCGGACGCCGAGCGTGTTCAATCCCACCTACGGTGCGGAAGCCGCGCCCGCGGCGGCCAAGGGCCGGAAGAAACCGTTTATTCTCGACCCGCTCCTGGACGAACCTCCCGGCAAGAAATAAGCCGGGACAACCGAGCCTAAGCCATGAACCATTTCGACTACCGCAACGGCGTGCTGCACGCCGAGGCGGTGAACCTGTCCGAGCTGGCCGCGACCGTCGGCACGCCGTTCTATTGCTATTCGACCGCGACACTGGAGCGGCATTATCGCGTCTTCACGGATGCCTTCGCCGGCGAGAAGGTGCTGGTCTGCTACGCCATGAAGGCGAACTCGAACCAGTCGGTGCTGCGCACGCTGGCGAAGCTCGGAGCCGGCGCCGACGTGGTCTCGGGCGGCGAATTGAAGCGCGCGCTAGCCGCCGGCATTCCGCCGAACAAGATCCTGTTCTCCGGTGTCGGCAAGACCGAAACGGAGCTCCGCGCCGCGCTCGCCGCCGACATCCTCTGCCTCAACGTCGAGTCAGAGCCCGAGCTCGAGCTGCTGTCGCGGCTTGCGACCGAGATGGGCAAGACCGCGCGCATCTCGTTGCGCGTCAATCCCGACGTCGACGCCGGCACGCATGCAAAAATCTCCACCGGCAAGTCGGAGAACAAGTTCGGCATCCCGATCGTGCATGCGCGCGAGGTCTATGCCCGCGCCGCGAAACTCCCGGGCATCGAGGTGACCGGCACCGACGTGCACATCGGCAGTCAGATCACCGACCTCTCCGGCATGGAGACGGCGTTCCGCATTCTCTCCGAATTCGTTCAGACGCTGCGCGCCGATGGCCACACCATCAGCCACGTCGATTTCGGCGGTGGTCTCGGCATTCCCTATTATATGGACCGCGAGGCGCCGCCGGCGCCGGCGGCCTATGCCGCCATGGTCAAGCGTGTCAGCCACAATCTCGGCTGCACGCTGATGTTCGAGCCCGGCCGCATGATCGTCGGCAATGCCGGCATCCTCGTTGCCAAGGTGATCTATGTGAAGCACGGCGACGGCAAGAATTTCGTCATCATCGACGCTGCGATGAACGACCTCATTCGCCCGACGCTGTACGAGGCGCATCACGACATCCTGCCGGTGACGCAAGCCCCAAAGGGCGCCGCCACCATCCTGGCCGATGTCGTCGGCCCGGTCTGCGAAACAGGCGACTATCTCGCGCTCGACCGCACGCTGCCGATGCCCGCGCCCGGCGATCTCCTCGCCATCATGACCGCCGGCGCCTATGGTGCGGTGCAGGCCGGCACCTACAACACCCGGCCACTGGTGCCGGAAGTGCTGGTGAAGGACGATCAGTACGCCGTGGTGCGCCCACGCGTGGAGGTCGAGCAGCTAATTGCGATGGATCAGCCGGCACCGTGGCTGTGATTGTGTCGTAGTCTGACCGTGAGATGCGACGCTAGCTGAACAAATTCGGTGTCGTCCCCGCGAACGCGGGGCCCATAGCCACAGGGCGGAGTTGTTCGGCTAAGCTGTAACTACGAGTCCTCGCCAAACCTTGTCCTGTAGTTATGGGTTCCGGATCTGCGCTTCGCTTGTTCGGGACGACAGCGGAGAATGTAGCGCTACTTCCCCGCCAATCCGCCCTTCGCTCCGCCCACCACGACGCCCGCCTTCTTTTCGATCGGCTTGATCGCCGCGGTGAAATCGGACTCGGCGCCTTCTGCAGCTATGACGGTCTCCCACAACCGACCGACCGCGTCGGCGACCTCCATCGACAGGCCGAGCTGCTTCATCTCCTCCAGCGCCAGCCGGACGTCCTTCACCATCAGTCCCGTGGCGAAGCCGAAATCGAAGCTGCGCGGCAGCACCGAGCGCGGAAACTTGTCGCGGCTCGCCGTGTTCATGCCGGAGCCGGCATTGATGACGTCGATCATCACGGCGGGATCGAGCCCGGCTTTCACGCCCATCACCACGGCTTCCGACGTCGCCACGATCGCGGTGGCGGACAGGAAATTGTTGGCGAGCTTCATGGTCTGTGCCGCGCCCGGCTTCTCGCCGATGAAGAACACTTTTCCGATGACGTCGAGCGCCGGCTTGAGCAGCTCGAACTCGGCCCTAGGCCCGGACACCATCACCGCCAGCGTGCCCTTCTCGGCGCCGCCGACGCCGCCGGAGACGGGGCAGTCGATCAACACGATGCTGCGTTTGGCGAGCAGGCCGTGAATCTTTACGGCCATCGCCGAGCCTACGGTGGAGAGGTCGATGAAGCGTCTTGCGCGTTTGCCCTCGATCACGCCGTTCGGTCCCGTTGCAACCTCGAGCGAAGCCTGCAACGAGGGCAGGCTCGCCATCACCGTCTCGACCTGATCGGCGACGTCCTTCGGTGATGTCGCGGCCGTCGCACCGCGCGCAACGAGCTTGTCCATGACCTCCTTGCGCGTGTCGAACACGACGAGCCTGTGACCCGCCTCGATCAGCCGCCGCGCCATCGGGAAACCCATGTTTCCGAGGCCGATGAATCCGATGTCCATGGTGTTTCCTTGTGCTTGTTATTCGTTGTTGTGAAAGATGCACGCTCCGCCCTCCGCCGTCGTCCCGGACAAGCGCGCTTCAAGCGCGCGCCGATCCGGGATCGGCGCGCGAGCGCTTGCGCTCGTCGCGATAACCCAAGGGAGGAGCGTTGCGCGAAAGCGGTCACTCCGAGTCTCCGTAACCACATCTCCCTGTGGCTATGGGTCCCGGATCGGCGCTGGCGCTTGTCCGGGACGACAGGGGAGAGAGCCGGCCTCACGCCTTTCCGTCGATCTCCGCGAACACTTCGCGCGCGATGCGAAAGCTGTCGACCGCGGCGGGCATGCCGCCATAGATCGCGACCTGCATCAGGATCTCGCGGATCTCGTCGCGGGTGACGCCGTTGGTCAGCGCGCCCTTCAGATGCGCGCGGAATTCGTGCTGGCGGTTGAGGATCGCGATCATGGCGATGTTGAGCATGCTGCGGGTCTTGCGCGGCAGCTCCTCGCGGCCCCACACCGTGCCCCAGCAATATTCGTTCAGCATCTCCTGGAACGGACGGTTGAAATCGTCGACGTTCTTCAGGGCATTGTTGACATAGGCCTCGCCCAGCACCGCTTTGCGGACTTCCAGGCCCTTGTCGTGCATCTTCTTGTCCATGGCGTTTCCCTTACCTTCCTTGCGTCTTCCTCAGGTGGCGCGCGGAAATTACGGGGTTGGGCCGGGTCAGTCACGTCCTCGTGTTATGCGGGAAAAGGGGTATCTCCCGTACCGGAACGGATGCCTCAGTGCTGCCGTTGTGATAGGCTTCTCTCGACCGGGCAACCTGGAGAGTTGATTGAACGGCGTCACCCCCGACCCGTCAGACCCGATCCGCAACAGTGACGCTCTGTCGCGGCTGAAGCTGGCGCAGGCCCTCGATCGGGCCGTCTATGCCATCGCGTGGGAGCGTGCCTGGCCACATCTGGCGCGGCTTCTGACCGTCGTCGGCCTGTTCCTGGTGGTGTCCTGGGCCGGCCTCTGGCTGGCGCTGCCTTTCATTGCCCGTGCCATCGGTCTTCTCGTTTTCGCCGGCGTTGCGATTGCCGCCCTGTTGCCCCTGATTCGCTTCCGCTGGCCGGGCCGCGAAGAGGCACTGAGCCGGCTCGATCGTGGCTCCGGCATCCGTCATCGTCCGGCCACGACGCTGACCGACACGCTGTCCTCGCAGGATCCGGTCGCACAGGCGCTGTGGCAGGCGCAGCGCGAACGTACACTGGCCACGATCAAGCGGATCCGCGCCGGACTGCCGCATCCGCGGCTCGCGCTGCATGATCCCTGGGCGCTGCGCGCGCTGGTCATGGTGATGCTGGTTGCGACCTTCTTCGCCGCCGGTGACGAGCGCGGAATGCGGCTTGGGGCTGCCTTCGACTGGAATGGCGTGCTGGCCCCCGCCAATGTTCGCGTCGATGCCTGGGTCACGCCGCCGCTTTACACCGGCAAGCCGCCCGTCATCCTGTCTGCCGCCAACAAAGAGGCTGCGGCGCTACCGGCCTCCGGTCCGCTCGCCGTTCCCGCCGGCTCGACCCTGATCGTGCGCTCTTCCGGCGGCAGTCTGGATGTCACCGTCTCCGGCGGCCTCAAGGAGGTCGCGCCCGCGGAGGCCGCGCCCAAGGGAACCAACGAGAAGCATTTCAGCATCACCGCTGACGGCACCGCGCATGTCCGCGCGCCCTCCGGCCAACCGCAATGGGCGTTCGCGGCGACGCCGGACCGCCCGCCGACGATCTCGCTCGCCAAGGATCCCGAGCGCCAGGCGCGTGGCGGACTCCAGCTCTCCTACAAGGTCGAGGACGACTACGGCGTGACCGGCGCGGAGGCCCACATCGGCTTGCGTCCCGACGACGGCAAGGATGCGGCCAAGGATGGCAGCAAGGATTCCGACGGCAAGGCTTCCGACGGCAAGGCTGCGGCGCGGCCGCTGTTCGAGCCGCCGAAATTCCCGCTCGTGCTGCCGAACGCGCGCACCCGCAACGGCGTCGGCCAGACGGTGAAGGACCTCAGCGAGGACCCCTATGCCGGCGCCGACGTCACGCTGACGCTCACCGCCAAGGACGAGGCCGGCAACGAGGCTAAAAGCGAACCCTTCAACATGCGCCTGCCCGAGCGTCTCTTCACCAACTCGCTGGCGCGCGCGCTGATCGAGCAGCGCCGCATCCTCGCGCTCGACGCCAACAGGAATTCGGACGTCTACACCGCGCTCGACGCGCTGATGATCGCACCCGAATTGTTCACGCCGGACGCCGGCTGCTATCTCGGCCTTCGGAGCCTTGCGACCCAGCTCGAGGCTGCCCGCACCGACGATGCGCTACGCAATGTGGTGGCGAGCATGTGGGCGTTTGCGACCACCATCGAGGACGACGGTGTCGCCGGCAGCGTCAACGCCGCGCTGCGCTCGGCGCAGGACGCGCTCAAGGCGGCCCTGGAACGCGGTGCCAGCGAGGACGAGCTCAGGGTGCTGACGCAGAAGCTGCGTGAGGCGATGGCCGGCAAGGTGCGCGACCTCGCCCGACGCGCTGAACAGAATCCGCTTGGCGCCCGGCAGCCGTTCCCGGCCGAGGTCCAGCTCATCCTCGACAAGGCGATCGAGCTGCGGCAAAAGACCCAGCATGCGACGCCCGAGCAGCTCGCCGAGCTGGCGCAGCAGCAGGATGTCTTGCGCGAGCAGCTTCAAGCTTATCGGAAGTCGGCGAACAGCCGTGCCAACAAGGCGGGGGACGACAAGACCAACCAGTTTACGCGGGACCGGAAATGCGGAAGCTAGCACGCGTGCCAGTCTTGAAGGCGATGTCGGTCGCCTGCCTCGCCTTGCTGCTCGGCGGCGTCTCGCCGGCCTTTGCCCAGCTGGATCAGGATCCCGACGCGCTGCTCGACGGTGCCGAAAAGGCGATGCAGGATTCCGGCGACAGCCTCAGGCAGAAGGAGTCCGGCAAGAGCCTGAGCAACCAGTCCGACGCCATTCAGAAGCTCGAGGAATACAAGCGGGCGACGGAGCGAAGCCAGTCCTCCAGCCGCGATCGCAACGTCATCACGCAGCGCGATCTCGACGACCTGCTGCGGCAGATCGAGAAGGCGGCGCGCGAGGGCAATCGCGAGGCGGCCCAGCGCATGCTCGAGCAGCTCGCGCAGATCATGGAAAATCTCCAGATGGCGCAGCCCGGACAATCCGGCGAGAGCGAGATGGAGCAGGCGCTCAACGAGCTCAGCGACATGATCCGCAAGCAGCAGCAATTGCGCGACAAGACCTTCAAGCAGGGCCAGGATGCCCGGCGTGACCGCTCGCGCGGCAAGCAGGGCGACCAGTCGATGTCGGACCTGCAGCAGGATCAGCAGTCGCTGCGCGACCGGTTGAAGAAGCTGCAGGACGAGCTCGCCAAGCGCGGCCTCACGCAGAAGGGGCAAAAGGGCCAGAAAGGGCAGCAGGGACAGAAAGGCCAGCAGGGGGACCAGAACGGCGATCAGGACGGTGACCAGGGCGATGACGACGGCAGCCTCGACGCCGCCGACGGCGCCATGGGCGATGCCGGTTCGAAGCTCGGCGAGGGCAATGCCGACGGTGCCGTGGACTCGCAGGGCAAGGCTCTCGAGGCGATGCGCAAGGGCGCGCAGAAGATGGCCGAAGCGATGCAGCAGGGCGATGGCGACGGGCAGAACGATGGTCCCGGCAATCGGGCCGGCCGTCAGCAGAGCGGCGGCAATCAGACCGATCCGCTGGGGCGCCCGCTTCACGGCCGCGATCTCAGCGACGACTACACCGTCAAGATCCCCGGCGAGATCGACGCCCAGCGTGTCCGGCGTATCCTCGAAGAGCTCCGCCGCCGCCTCGGCGACAGCTCGCGCCCGCAGATCGAGCTCGATTACATCGAGCGGCTTCTGAAGGATTTTTAGCGTCGCACGCGGTGTCATCGCCCGGCTTGACCGGGCGATCCAGTATTCCGAGAAGCCAGTGAGTCATCCGAGGGGCCGCGGCGTACTGGATGCCCCGGTCAAGCCGGGGCATGACAGCGGAGTATAAGGCGATAGCTTCGGGCTACCCCTTCCTCGCCGCCAGCGCGTCCGCCACCGCGGTGCGGATGTCGGCGACCGAGAACGGCTTTGTCACGACGTCGTGCACCAGCGCATTGAGGTTCGAGGCGCGCTCGCGCTGGTCGGCAAAGCCGGTCATCAGCAAGATGGTCAGATCGGGAAAATCGCGCGCGGCGGAGAGCGCCAGCGCGATGCCGTCCATGACGGGCATCTGGATGTCGGTGAGCAGCAGGTCGAAGGCGCCGTCCTCGCGGCTCAGGATCTCCAGCGCCTCGGCGCCGTCTTGCGCGGTGACGGTCTCGTGGCCGTCCATGGCGATGGCGCGCGCCACCAGCGTGCGCATCGAATCCTCGTCGTCGGCGATCAGGATC
The DNA here is from genome assembly GCF_004114535.1 of Bradyrhizobium nanningense. Classification (GTDB taxonomy): domain Bacteria; phylum Pseudomonadota; class Alphaproteobacteria; order Rhizobiales; family Xanthobacteraceae; genus Bradyrhizobium; species Bradyrhizobium nanningense. The sequence continues at coordinate 59,443 of NZ_LBJC01000082.1, read as the reverse complement.
TTCGGCATGAGACAAACCTTGGGATCAACTCCCGCGCGGGACCTTGCGAGGCGGATTATACGCTGCCGCCGGCAATGTCGCGCCGGTTGAAGAAGCGAACGTCGATATTGCGGCCCTCCGGCGGCGGCGAGGCGAGACGCGAGCGGAAGAAGGCGCGCTCGCCGGGCCGCAGCACGGTCTGCTCCAGCACGGTATTCCAGGCGTAGATCTCCGCTCCTTGCGCGTCGCGCACGGCAAAGCGCAGCCGCGGGATGTCGAGCGGCTTCTTGCCCTTGCCGACGATCACGCCCTCGATCACCAACACCTGCTTACCGTCCACGGTCTCGCTGGACAGCTTGACGTCCTTGAAGGCGAGGCCCCGCAGGTTCACCTCGAGCCCGACCAGCTTATAGAACGCTGCCGTCTGCGGCAGCAGCCGCACCATGTCGCCACGCCAGATCACCAGCGCCAGCACCAGCGCCCCCATGGCGGCACAGGCGGTCGGCAGGCCGAAAGTGGATTTTCGCGGAGCAATTGTGGCGGCCGGGCGGCTGACCCGCGCCCCGGGCCGGCGGAACAGGCCGCGGAACCAGGAGTGATGCTGCGCGCCGGCGACCTCCTCCTCGGCCTCCCGGGCCGCCGCTGACCACTCGTCCTCGGTTTCCTTGGCTTCTTCATCGGGCCAGTCACTGGCGATCGAGGGGCTGTCGACGATGGGCGCATCCGCGGCGCTGTCGTCCTTGGCATAGGAATCCCACTGCTCGGCGAGGTCGGACTGGTCGTCGGCCTGGCTGGCTGCAGCCATGGCCGGAACGGACGCCTCCTCGATGGCATCCTCGGCATGGGCGATCCAGGTCTCCTTGCAGCGGGAACAGCGGACCGCCCGTCCGTTCGCCCCAAGGCTCGCGAGCTTGATGGCGTAGGATGTCATACAATGGGGGCAGACGATATGCATGGACGAGACGAGCCTTGATGCATGAACCAGGACTTGAACGAGCTTTTGACCATGACCGCGCCGGGGAGAGAACCGGGCGATCAGGCTGCTACCAAATATGCTACAGGCCGACCGTTAACGAACCGGAAACCATAACGGCGGCAAAACCCGATGATCGCGCATGGCGGAGCGCAGCCACGCGACCTGCGCCCCCTCTCGAACGGAGCTGAGCTTGGTTCGGTTCGAAAATGTCGGATTGCGTTACGGTCTGGGGCCGGAGATCCTGCGCGACCTCAGCTTCCAGATCCCGGCGCATTCGTTCCAGTTCCTCACCGGCCCGTCCGGTGCCGGCAAGACCTCATTGCTGCGCCTGTTGTTCCTGTCGCATCGGCCGACGCGGGGCCTCGTCAATCTGTTCGGCCACGACATCTCGCAGCTCGGCAAGGACGAGATCGCCGATTTGCGCAAGCGCATCGGCATCGTGCTCCAGGATTTTCGCCTGCTCGATCACATGACGACCTATGAGAACGTTGCCCTGCCGTTCCGCGTCATGGGCCGCAGCGAGTCGAGCTACCGCAAGGAGGTGATCGATCTGTTGCGCTGGGTCGGGCTTGGCGACCGCATGGACGCGCTGCCGCCGATCCTGTCGGGCGGCGAGAAGCAGCGCGCGGCGATCGCGCGCGCCGTGATCTCGCGGCCGCAGCTGCTGCTTGCGGACGAGCCGACCGGCAGCGTCGATCCGACGCTCGGACGCCGCCTGCTGCGGCTCTTCATCGAGCTCAACAAATCGGGCACCGCCGTCATCATCGCGACCCACGACATCGGCCTGATGGACCAGTATGAGGCACGGCGGCTGGTGCTGCACCAGGGACGGCTGCACGTCTATGAATAGGACCGACGAGCGCGGCGTGCTGGTCGACCTCGGACAAGAACGTCCGCAGCTGCCGGCCAAGGCGCGCAACATGTCGCCGATCGTGCCGCGTGCCTCGATCCAGGGCCGGGCGCTGGTCGCCGTCGTTGCCATCATGACCTTCCTCGCGTCGATGGCCACCGGCACCGTGCTGCTGGTGAGCGCCTCCGCCGCGGAATGGCAGTCGGACGTCGCGAGCGAGATCACCATCCAGGTTCGCCCACAGGCCGGCCGCGATCTCGAACGCGACACCGCCGCGGTGACGGAGGCGATGCGCGCGCAAGCCGGCGTCGTCGAGGTCAAGCCGTTCAGCAAGGAGGAGAGCGGCAAGCTGCTCGAACCCTGGCTCGGCACGGGGCTGTCGATGGACGATCTGCCGGTGCCGCGCATGATCATTGCGCGGGTGCAACCCGGCACGCTGCTCGATCTCGGCGCCTTGCGCGCACGGGTGGCGCAGGTCGCGCCGGGCGCCAGCGTCGACGATCATCGCGCCTGGATCGAGCGGATGCGCTCGATGACCAACGCCACCGTGCTCGCCGGCCTCGGCATCCTCGCGCTCGTCATCGTCGCCACGATTATCTCCGTCTCGTTCGCGACCCGCGGCGCCATGGCGGCGAACCGCCCGATCGTCGAGGTGCTGCATTTCGTCGGTGCCGGCGACCGCTACATCGCCAATCATTTCTTGCGTCATTTCCTCAGGCTGGGCCTCGAGGGCGGCGTGATCGGCGGCGGCGCCGCCATGCTGGTATTCGGCTTCTCCGAGTCGATCGCCGGCTGGTTTTCCGGTACCCCCGTCGGCGACCAGTTCGCCGCGCTGCTCGGCACCTTCTCGCTGCGGCCGTCGGGCTACATCGTGCTCGCGGTCCAGGCCGTGCTGATCGGCGCCATCACCGCAGTGGCCTCGCGCCAGACGTTGTTTGCGACCTTGAATGATGTGGATTGAGGTTTATTCGCCTCTCCCCGCTTGCGGGAAGAGGCCGGAATACGCGCGGATTCCGGGTGAGGAGGACTCCCCACGAGTCCAACTGCCTCCGTCCCCGCGGAGACTCCCCCTCAGCCCAACCCTCTCCCCGCAAGCGGGGCGGGGGAGCGCACCACCGCCGACGTAAGACTCCACTTCGCCTCAAAACGTCATAAAATCACTTCAGGGAAGGGATTACCGACATCACATGACCTCGCCGACCGACGATCGATTGCCGAACTTGCCGCGCGGCTGGCTGCGCGCGGCATTGGTATCGACGATTGCGCTCGCCTTTGTCGGCGCTGCGGCGGGTTTCATCGCGTTCCTGTCGCAATTGCGTGGCGCCGAGATCGCACCAAGCCGCAAGGCCGACGGCATCGTGGTCCTGACCGGCGGCTCCTCGCGGGTGTCGGACGCGATGGAGCTGCTCGCTGCCGGCTACGGCAGGCGGCTGCTGATCTCCGGCGTGCATCCGACCTCGACAGCGAGCGACATCTCCAGGACGTTGCCGGAGAACCAGTCCTTCATGACCTGTTGCGTCGATCTCGACCGCACCGCGCTCTCGACCCGCGGCAACGCGGCGGAGGCGCGGCGCTGGGCCGAGGGCCGTCGCTTCAAGTCGCTGATCGTGGTCACTTCGAACTACCACATGCCGCGCGCGCTGGTGGAATTCTCGCATGCGATGCCGCAGACCACGCTGATCCCGTTCGCGGTGGTCGGCGACAAATGGCGCGAGGAGCCGTGGTGGACCTCGGCGTCCACCTTGCGGCTGCTGCTGTCGGAATATGTCAAGTACATCGCGGCCGAGCTCAGGGTGCGGCTGGAGGATTTCGGGATTGACCTTTCGCCCGAGATGTCGGAGCAGCCTGCAGGTCAGCAGCCGAGGCGGCCCGCCACCGCCCAAGCCAATTGACAAGCCAATTGACCGGCAAATTGATCGGACCGTCGATGTTCCTGATTTTCCTGCGCTCGCTCGTGTTCAACGTGCTGTTCTACGCCGTGCTGGTGTGCCTCGCGATCGTGGCGTTGCCGACCTTCGCGTTGCCGCCACGCGCGATGCTGACGGTCGCCGAATGGTGGGCGAAGGCGACGCTGGTCCTGATGCGCGTGGTCTGCAACATCAAGGTGGAATTCCGGGGTACGGAGAAGATTCCGCAGGGCCCGCTCGTGATCGTGGCGAAGCACCAGTCGTTCTGGGAGACGTTCGTGCTGCCGGGCTTCTTCGACCGCCCGATCTTCATCCTCAAGCGTCAGCTGATGCAGATCCCGGTGTTCGGTCAGTTCCTGGTCAAGACCGGGATGATCGCGATCGATCGCAATGCCGGCGTGAAGGCGCTCTTGGACATGACCCGGCGGGCGCGCGAGGCGGTACGCAGCGGCCGGCAACTCGTCATCTTTCCGGAAGGCACGCGCCGCGCGCCTGGCGCCGAGCCTGACTACAAGACCGGCTTTGCGCAGATCTATTCGTCCTGCGGTGTGCCGTGCCTGCCGATCGCGCTCAACTCCGGCCTGTTCTGGCCCCGCCGCACCTTCATGCGCTATCCCGGCACGCTCGTGGTGGAGTTCCTCGATCCGTTGCCGCCGGGCCTGCCTAAGGACGAGTTTCTCTCCCGCGTGCAAACCGCCATCGAAGGCGCGACCGGCCGCCTCGTCGAAGCCGGGCGCAAGGAGCAGGAGCAATTGATCGGCTCGGCGCCGAGCTATACGCCGGCGGAGCGCTAGCGGTTCTCGCGGTCTTCCACTGGCGCAGGCGCGTGCAGGGAATGCGCATCGCCATGTAGCATCAATGCAAGCTGATGCAGCTGCGTGTCGCGAAAGCCTTCGGCCTCGATCGCCTTCACCGTTGCGGTGACATAGTCGCGGTTGGCGCCCGACTGGCCATGGCCCTGGACGACATGGCGGTGCTGCTCGGCGAGGGACAGCCGGCCGGCATATTGCGCATGGCCGCGGTCGACAACATAGGTGAGCGCGGAGACGCGCTGGCGCGCGTCGTTCTCCAGCCATACCGAGCGCATCACCTCGCGATAGACCGAGGTGACCTGCTCGCGCGCGCGCAAGTAAGCGACGACCTCGGTGCGGTTCTTTTCAGCGACGCGGAAGGCAATGCCGCGGCAGGCGCCGCCGCGGTCGAGCCCGAGCACCAAGCCCGGCTTCTCCGGCGTCCCGCGATGCACGAAGGAATAGACGCAGAGCGCCCGATGCTCGCCGACCAGCCGCGCCGGGACGCGCTCCTCGAAGTCGAAGCCCGGCCGCCACATCAGCGAACCGTAGCCGAACACCCAGAGGTCGCCTTTGGCCGTGGTGACGGAGGGGAGGGTAATTTCCGACATTTCGGGCACGGCTACCAGAATGAAAGGCCCAAGCGAAGCGAATTCTCCGTCTTTCGTCGCAGACCGACCACGCTTACATTTGCCTGAATCTGGGGCCAAAGGGTCGCCGCATGTCCAATATGACCGTAGCCACAGGCCGTCGCTCCCGCTGGGGCCTTTTCATCGCACCCGTTCTCGTCCTGATCCTTGCCGTCGCGTGGAGCTGCTTCTGGTTCTATGCGGCCTCACAGGCCGAAGTGGCCGCAGACGCCTGGCGGGCGCAGGAGGCCAAGTCCGGCCGCATCTATGATTGCGCCAAGCGCTCGATCGCCGGCTTCCCGTTCCGCTTCGAGGTCCAGTGCTCGGGCGCCAGCGTCGCCCTGGTCTCACAGAATGCGAGCAAGACGCCCTTCACGGCCAAGCTCGACAACATCCTGGTCGTCGCCCAGGTGTACGATCCCAAGCTCGTCATCGCCGAATTCTCCGCGCCCGCGACGCTGACCGACGGCGTCACGCAAAACACCTTCGTGGTGAACTGGAGCAAGGGCCGCAGCAGCGTTGTCGGCCTGCCCTCGGTGCCGGACCGCGCCTCCATCGTGTTCGACGATCCCTCGCTCAATCGCCTCGACGGCAGCGTGCAGGTGCCGCTTGCGCGCGCCAAGCAGATCGAGCTGCACGGCCGCCTTGCGGACGGCTCGCCGGCCGACCATCCCGTGATCGAAACCGTGCTCCACGTCGCGCAGGGCAGCATCCAGGGCGTTCATCCCCTGCTCGCCGAGCCGTTCGAGGCCGACACGCGCGCCAAAGTCACCGGCCTCTCCGACCTCACGCCAAAGCCCTGGCCGCAGCGCTTCCGCGAGATTCAGGCCGCTGGCGGCCACATCGAGATCGTGAAGTCGCGGATCCAGCAGGGTGAGATGATTGCGGTTGCGGCCGGCACGCTCGGCCTCTCGGCCAACGGCCGGCTCGACGGTGAATTGCAGATGACCGTGACGGGCCTCGAGCGCGCGATCCCCGCGCTCGGCATCGAGAAGATGCTGGAGGAGGGCGTGCCGCAGGCAACGCTCGATCGCGTCGCGCCCGGGGTGAAGTCGCAGGACCTCAACAATCTGTTCGGTGCGCTCGATCGCGCCGTTCCCGGTCTCGGCAAGGTCATCAAGCAGAACGCCAATGCCGGCGTTGCCGCCGGCATCAATTCGATCGGCACCGAGAGTACGCTCGAAGGCAAGAAGGCGCGCAGCTTCCCGCTGAAGTTCGTCGACGGCGCCGTGCTGCTCGGCCCGGTCAAGGTCGGCCAGATCCCGCCGCTGTACTAGGCGCCTTGGAGCCCGGATGAGCGTAGCGACATCCGGGGCCGCTGCTGCGGCGCACGAAATCCCGGATATCGCTGCGCTCATCCGGGCTACGGCGTCGCCAAATCGTCGTCACGATTCCTTCCCCGGATCGTGATTGCACGCGCGGGAATGCGGAGCCAGAAACTCCGCTCTCTCTCCATGTCGGCCGCGCGATGAAGCGGTCCGCCCAGGCAGGAGAGATATCATGACCAAGTCCAAGCTGTTCGTTGCCGCAATTGCCATCTCGGCCGCGTCCGTGACGCCGGCGCTTGCGCAGTGGCAGTGGCAAATGCAGGAGCCGGCGGCTTACGCCTCGATGTATCCGAATGGCGATCGCAGCCTCGCAAATCCTTCGACGCGGGAGACGATGGCGTTCGTTCCCTCCTCGAAATCACCGCGTCCCACGGTGATGCGCGCGACCAAGGGCAAATGACAGCCGCGCATCGATTTGCCCGTCGCGAAAGTGGGCCCGGCCATGCCCCGGCCGGGCCCAATGCGCATGGCCCTGGACAATGGCGACAATCGCGCATGCGGATCGGTCGGGCTACGCAAATATTCCAAGCATGATCGTCAGGAAAACGTGATGCACAACATGCGCCTCGCCGCGAATAAACGCAGCCGCCTTCCAGTCACTCCACATCAGGGAAGCACGCAGGCGCCGGAGACGGTGCAAGGAAACGAACCTGCTTCCCAAGAGGAGGGAAGTTCAAGTGCGGATCATCACTTGCGGACTGATGCTGGGCATCTTCGCTGCCTGTTCGGGCGCGGCGCATGCCGACGACAATGTCGCAACCGAAATCCAGTCGCTCAAGGCCAAGCTGAAAGAGCTGCAGCAGCGCGTGGATTCGGAGGCGCGCAAGACGCGGCAGGTTGAAGCGCAGGCAAAGGCGGCTCCGATGCCTGCAACATACAAAGCGCTGCCCGTCGATCCCTGTGCGGCCGGCAAGGTCTGCTACAAGGGCATCACGCTGACATTCGGCGGCTGGGTCGATCTCACCGGCATCTACCGCTCGCGCAATCTCGCCTCCGACACCGGTTCGGTCTACAATTTCATTCCCTATCAGCAGAGCCGCAATTTCAACATTCCGGAAACGCGCTTCTCCGCGCGCCAGAGCCGGTTCTCGGTGCTGGCCGAAGGCAATGTCGGCGCTGACACGCACCTTGCCGGCTACGGCGAAATCGACTTCGAAGGCGCGGCGCAGACGGCGAGCTCGGTTGCGACCAACTCGTTCAACCCGCGCATGCGGCAGCTCAGCCTCGAGGTCGATCGCAGCGACCTCGGCCTCCACGTCCTCGCCGGACAATCATGGTCGCTGAACGCGCCGAGCAAGTCGGGCATCGACCCGCGCGGTGTCGATGCGCCCGGCGTGATCGATTTCGAATCCGTTCCGGGATTCCTGGCGGCGCGCCAACCTGGCTTGCGCGTCTGGCAGGACATCGGACCGGAGTTCAAGATCGCCGCGTCCGTCGAGAACGCGCAAACCGCGTTCTTCGGCGGCAACGTGCCGGCCGTCGGCACGCCCGCGGTCGGCCCGCAAGGCGTGCTCAATCCGAACCTCCAGGTCAATCTGACCGGGCCGGGCGGCAGCTTCTTCAACAACCTCAACAATGTCAGCCTGAACCAGGTGCCCGACGTCACGGCGAAGGCGGCTTGGGATCCGCGGCTCGGTCCCTATAAGCTCCATGTCGAGGCCTGGGCGCTCTATCGCCAGCTGTTCGATCGCTTCAACGATGCCAACCACACTTACAATACCGGCAGCTTCGGTGGCCACATCTATGCCGAGCTGATTCCGAAAACCCTCGATCTGCAGCTCTACGGCTCGCACGGCGTGCTCGGCCGCTTCACGGCAACGCCATTCCCGGATGCGGCAGTGGCGCAGGACGGAACCCTCCTGCCGCTGACCATCACGGCGGCCGCAGTCGGCCTGATCTGGCACGCGACGCCGAGCCTCGACGTCTACAGCTACGCGGGTTTGGAGAAGGCCAAGGCGAATTTCGCCAATGTCGGCACGGTGCCGTTCGGCTATGGCAATCCGCTCTACAACAACACCGGCTGCAACATCGAGAGCTCGCCGGCCGCGACTTGCAACGGCAATACCAAGGAGGTCCGCCAAATCACGGCCGGGATCTACGACACCATCTACCAGGGCAATTACGGCACGCTCAAAGCCGGCGTGCAGTATTCCCACACGCAACGCTTCGCGTTCGCCGGTGTCGGTGGTGCGCCGAAGACCGACGACAACGTCGTCATGACGCAGATCCGTTACTATCCGTTCTGATCATGAAGCGAATACGGCGAAGCGAGGGTGACGATTGTCTGACGGCCTTCTGATCCTTCGGCTCGCGCAGATCGTTGCCCGGCTTGGCCTTGCCATGACGGGCGCGGTTGGCGCGACCTTCGTCGCTGCGCTCTTGATGCGTGTCGAGCTCGCGTGGTTCGACACGGTCGAATTCGCGGCCATGCTGATCGCGCTCGGTGTGGCCGGCGCCTATCTCGGGATTGACCTGCCGCGCTGGCCGTCCCCACGGGAGCGACCGGTGCACCGGTCCGCCGCGATCGATCTCGTCAGCGCTGCGGGAACGTTCTTTGCGGCCGGAGCCGGCCTGCTCGCGCTCTACTCGTTCGTGTTCGACGAGGCCGCGGACGGGGGCTGGAACCTTGTCCTCGGCTTCTCGTGGGCGCTCGGCGTGTGCATGCAGATCGTCGCAGGTCTCGTCGGCCGGATATTCACGGCCGGCACGTAGCTACGGCTTCTTGCCGAGCTGGCCATGTTGGCGGCCGAAATCCGCGGCCGCCGAATCCTGGCCGATCTCGACGATGCCGCGGCGAATGGCGCGGGTGCGGGTGAAGTGGTCGAACAGCGCCTCGCCGTCGCCGCGGCGGATTGCGCGCGTGAGCTTGGCGAGATCCTCGGTGAAGGTGCCGAGCATCTCCAGCACCGCCTCCTTGTTGGCGAGGAAGACGTCGCGCCACATCGTCGGGTCGGAGGCCGCGATGCGGGTGAAATCGCGAAAGCCGCCGGCGGAGAACTTGATCACCTCGGACTCCGTCACCTGCGCCAGCTCGTCGGCGGTGCCGACGATGGTGTAGGCGATCAGATGCGGCAGATGACTTGTGATGGCGAGCACGAGGTCGTGGTGATCCGGCGTCATGACCTCGACCTTGGCGCCCATCGCCGCCCAGAATGCGCGCAGGCGATCGGTCGCAGCCGCATCGACGCCTTCGGGCGGGGTGAGGATGCACCAGCGATTGAGGAAGAGCTCGGCGAAACCGGAATCCGGTCCCGAATGCTCGGTGCCCGCGACGGGATGCGCCGGCACGAAATGAACGGTCTTCGGCAGATGCGGTGCCATGTCCCTGACGATGGCGCCCTTCACCGAGCCGACGTCGGAGATAATGGCGCCGGGCTTCAGATGCGCGGCAATCTCCTGCGCCACCTGCCCGCAGGCGCCGACGGGAATGCAGAGGATGACGAGATCGGCATCCTTCACCGCTTCCACATTGGTCGCCACGACCTTGTCGACGATGCCGAGCTCGAGCACCCGCGCGCGAGTCTTCTCCGAGCGCGCGGTGGTGACGATCTCGCCGGCCAAGCCCTGGAGCTTGGCAGCGCGCGCGATCGAGCCGCCGATCAGGCCGAAGCCGATCAGCGCGACGCGCCGGAAGTGCGGTGCGCTGCTCATTTGCCGGCCATGAAGTCGCGCAGGCCGTCGACCACGAGGCGGTTGGCCTCCTCGGTGCCGATGGTCATGCGCAGCGAATGCGGCAGGCCGTAGTTCTTCAAGCCGCGCAGCACGAGGCCGCGCTTGGTGAGGAAGGCGTCGGCGTCGTCAGCGGTCTTGCCCTTGTCGGTCGGGAAGTGGATCAGCACGAAATTGGCGACGCTCGGCGTCACCTTCAATCCGAGCTTGCCGATTTCCTCGGTGAGCCAGTTGCGCCAGGTCTCGGTGAACTGCTTCGACATCGCCTGGTGCGCGGTGTCCTCGATCGCGGCGACCGCGGCATACATCGCCGGCGTCGACACGTTGAACGGGCCGCGGATGCGGTTGACGGCGTCGATGATGTGCTCGGGACCGAACATCCAGCCGATGCGCAGCGCGGCGAGGCCGTGGATCTTGGAGAAGGTGTGGGTCACCACCGTATTCTCGGTGGTGGCGACGAGCTCGATCCCCATCTCGTAGTCGTTACGCGAGACGTAATCGCAATAGGCGGCATCCAGCACCAGGAGCACGTGCGAGGGCAGGCCGGCGCGCAGCCGCTTGACCTCGTCGAACGGGACATAAGTGCCGGTCGGATTGTTGGGGTTGGCGAGCCAGACCAGCTTCGTCTTCGGCGTCACCGCCTTGAGAATGGCATCGACGTCGCAGGTGAGGTCCTTCTCCTGCGCGATGACGTTCTTGGCGCCGACCGCCATGGTCGCGATCGGGTAGACCAGGAAGCCGTGCGTGGTGGAGATCGCCTCGTCGCCATGGCTGAGATAGGTATGGGCGAGCAGATTGAGGATCTCGTCCGAGCCGGCGCCGCAGATGATGCGGTTGGGATCGAGCCCGAACGAGCGGCCGATCGCCTCGCGCAGCACGCGCGAGGTCCCTTCCGGATAGTCCTCAAGATGATCCGCCACGCGCTTGAACGCTTCGATCGCCTTGGGCGAGGGCCCGAACGGCGTCTCATTGGCCGAGAGCTTGAACACCTTGCGGCCAGGCTCCGCCACCGGGCTCTTGCCGGGCGTGTAGGGCGCAATATCGAGAATGCCGGGATTCGGCACGGGGCGGGACATCTTGAACTCCGAAAATGGCGGGGCGTGGCGCGCGGTTTACGATTTCGCCCCGGTCGGGGGCACCGTATAGCGCGTTGCGTGGCTGCCGACGAGGGCCACGGAGCGCACCGAGGCCCCCGCCTCGATCAGGGCAGCCCTGATTTTGTCGATGCTGGTCGCGCTCGTGACCGAGACCAGCAATGCCGCGCCGTCAAAGGCGGTGTCGGGCACCGCCACGATCTCGGCGAGCGGTGACAAAGCGCGCGCGACCTCGGCGTTCCACCCCGACACGCGCACGCTGAAGGTCTCGACCTCGGTCACCAGGGCGCTGTCGGGGACCCGCGAGATCGCGAACACCGGCAATGCGGCCGGATGGTCGGCACGCTCGATGAAGGGCATCCGCGCGATGATCTTCGGGGCCCCGTTCGCTTCCAGCTCCAGCCACCATGGCGTGCGGCTCGAGGTCGCCGAGACCAGCGCCAGGTCGCCCTTGGATTTCGCCACCGCCTCGACCGCGGCCTGCGCGCTGAAATGGGCGACGTAAGGCACCGTGAAACCGAAATTGAAGCGCACGGAATCGCGCATCGCCGGCTCGCTGGCCGAGACGTCGGCGTGCACGGAGAACGGCGCCTGCACATAGGTGAAGGTCGAGATGATGACGCGCCAGATGCTCTCGACCGTGTCGAGCGGCAGGATGCCGCGATGACGCTGCACGAGCTCGCGCATCATCGAAGCCTCGCGCGCAGGGCGGAACGCCGAGCCGACCTCCTGGGTCTGCTTGACCTGGATCAGCCGGTCGATGATGTCGCCGCGCTGCATCAGCAGGCGATGCATGCCCTCGTCGATCGCGTCGATCTCCTTGCGCAGTTCCTGCAGCGATGGTGGCGCGGGCGGACGTTGGGACATGGCTGGCTGTTGATCGTTCCGATGGGGATGTCCTGATTAGGCAGTCGGGGCGGCGAAAGCAAAGAGAAATGACGTCCTTTTCGTCTCGCACGACAGCGGCGAATTAGGTCGATCCGGCCCCGCGACTTGACGAAAACCGCCCAAGACGGTAGCTTTTGCCACGTTCCGTGGTCATTTGAGCCGGCCGGCTTGCAGCCACGTTAAAAAACTCGCTAAACAGGCCGGGGACGCTTCCGATCCCGGCCGAACCTATCGTTCAGGCCGGGTTTTTCATGGCCTGATGCAAGTGGCGATCAAGCGTTTGATCGCAAACGAGGTCGATGGTCAGATGGGTGGCGTCAAGTCGATACCGAGTCCTGCGATCAGCGCCGACGAGCGGTCGCATGAGGTGGATCATCCGAGCTCGCAAGTAGCGCATTTCGGCACCGAGCAGCCGCTGCGGCTCGATTGCGGCGTCGATCTCTCACCGTTCCAGATCGCCTACCAGACCTATGGCGAGCTCAACGCCGGTCGCTCCAACGCGGTGCTGATCTGCCATGCGCTGACCGGCGATCAGCACGTCGCCAATGTCCATCCGGTCACCGGCAAGCCCGGCTGGTGGGAAACCCTGGTCGGCCCCGGCCGCCCGATCGACCCCAAGCACTACTTCATCATCTGCTCCAACGTGATCGGCGGCTGCATGGGCTCGACCGGGCCGGCGTCGATCAATCCCGCCACCGGCAAGGTCTGGGGGCTCGATTTCCCCGTCATCACCATTCCGGACATGGTGCGCGCGCAGGCGATGCTGATCGACCGGCTCGGCATCGACACGCTGTTCGCGGTCGTGGGCGGCTCGATGGGCGGCATGCAGGTGTTGCAATGGACCGCGGCCTATCCTTCCCGCGTGTTCTCCGCGCTGGCGATCGCCTGCGCGACGCGGCACTCGGCGCAGAACATCGCCTTCCACGAGCTCGGCCGCCAAGCCGTGATGGCCGATCCCGATTGGCACGGCGGCGGCTATGCCGATCACGGCATCCACCCGCATCGCGGGCTCGCGGTGGCGCGGATGGCGGCGCACATCACCTATCTCTCGGACGCGGCGCTGCATCGCAAGTTCGGCCGGCGCATGCAGGACCGCGAGCTGCCGACCTTCTCGTTCGACGCCGACTTCCAGGTCGAGTCCTATCTGCGCTACCAGGGCTCCTCCTTCGTCGAGCGCTTCGATGCCAATTCCTATCTCTATCTGACGCGCGCGATGGACTATTTCGACATCGCCGCCGACCATGGCGGGGTGCTCGCAAAGGCGTTCGCGGGAATTGCGACCCGGTTCTGCGTCGTCTCCTTCACCAGCGACTGGCTGTTTCCGACCTCGGAATCGCGCGCGCTGGTGCATGCGCTGAATGCGTCGAGCGCGCGGGTGTCGTTCGCCGAGATCGAGACCGATCGCGGTCACGACGCCTTCCTGCTCGACGTTCCCGAATTCTTCGACATCTCCCGCGCCTTCCTGCAATCGGCAGGCAAGGCGCGCGGGCTCAGCGGCAAGAAGGACGGCTAGCGATGTCTGTACAGGAAGTGCTGCCGTTGGGCGGCCTCGCGGCGGGGCAGTCTGGTCAGTTTCGCGCCGATCATCTCCTGGTCGCCGAGATGGTCAAGCCGGGCTCGAAAGTGCTCGACGTCGGCTGCGGCGAGGGCGACCTGCTTCAGCTCTTGGAGACGCGCGGCATCGACGGCCGCGGCATCGAGCTGTCGCGCGAGGGGGTCAACCGCTGTGTCGCCAAGGGTCTTGCGGTGGTGCAGGGCGATGCCGACACCGACCTCGTCAATTATCCCGACGACGCCTTCGACTACGTCATCCTGTCGCAGACGCTGCAGGCAACGCGGCAGCCGCGGGTGGTGCTGGAAAATCTGCTGCGCATCGGCCGCCGCGCCATCGTCTCGTTTCCGAATTTCGGCTTCTGGAAGATGCGGCTCCAGCTCCTGATCGGCGGCCACATGCCGCGTACCGAGAATCTGCCGGCGACCTGGTACGACACCGCCAACATCCATTTCTGCACCATCAAGGATTTCGTGCAGCTCTGCGACGAGATCAACGTCAAGATGGAGCGCTCGGTGGCGCTCGATCTCTACGGCCGCCCGGTGCCGCTGAATCTGCCCTGGTGGGTGTGGAATATGTTCGGCGAGCAGGCGGTGTTTCTGCTGAGCCGCGGCGGGGGGAAATAGTTTCTCGTCATTGCGAGGAGCCCTTGCGACGAAGCAATCCAGACCGTCTCCGTGGAAAGACTCTGGATTGCTTCGCTGCGCTCGCGATGACGGAGTATGTGGCGGCGCCTTCGCGCTATTGCGCCAGCGACCGCGGATCCCGCACCGGCCAGCGGCCGGCTTCCACCAGCGTGATGAACCGCTCTACGCTCTCGTTGAACAGCGCCGGCTCTTCGAGATTGAGCACGTGGCCGGACTTCGGAAACATCGCGAGCCCTGCGGCCGGCAGGTGCTTCTTCAAGAACAGGCTCGGCCCGATGCACGGATCGTCCTCGTCGCCGCAGATGATCAGCGCCGGCGTCGCGACGGCTCGGATCGCCTCCGTCATCGTATAGATCGAGGGGCGGCCGCCCTGGAAGCCGCGCATCGTGCGCGCCGAACCCTGAGCGTCGTGCCGCGCCAGAGCGGCGTAGAAATCGGCGTGCCCGCGCGGATCCTTCACCAGGAAGGGAATCCGGCTCGGCGCCTCGCGCGTGACTTTTGCCACTTCCGCCGAGCCCAGCGTCTCGAATTGCTCGGCATTGGCGCGGCACTGCTTGCGCCATGCCTCCAGGTTCTCGAGCTCCGAACCCGAGCCGACGCCAGCCAGCGTCATCGACAACGCGCGCTGCGGCGCGTTCAATCCGATCTGCAGAGACGAGTAGGCGCCCATCGACAGGCCAACGAGATGCGCGCGCTCGATTTTGAGATGATCGAGCACCGCGAGCGCGTCGCTGTAGAAATGCGTGTAGCTGTAGACCTCGCCCTCGGGCACGTCCGACGGCGTGTAGCCGCGCGCTGAATAGGTGATGCAGCGATGGCCGCGCGAGAAGTAACGCATCTGCGGCTCCCAATTGGTGTAGTCGGCCGCGAACTCGTGCAGAAAAATGATCGGCGTTCCCTGACCCGCCTCCTCGAAATAGATGCGGACGTCGTCCCTGGTCGTGGCGTGGGGCATTAACCGTTTCCCTCTGTTCAAGCCGCCTTTGCAGGATCGCAGTTAATGCTGTTGTCCGCAATGCGGCAGCATTGGACCAGGTCCGGCGCAAAATCATCGCAGCCATTCGCAGGCCACCCGCGTCTTTTTCTCGCCACATCCGGCGGCTTAACGGCCAGGCGGATGTCGGCTCTTGCACGGGCCGATGGGAAGTGGGGTGTCAACGAAGGATGAAGAATGTTTGAGTTGTTTGCGTGTCGCCTGTCGCGTTGTGTTATTGCGCTGGCGTTCTTCTCCGCGGCATTTGCCGCATTCGTTTCTCCGGCCTCAGCGCGGCCGCATCATCGTCATAGCGCAGAGCGGCACGCCTACGTGCACCACGCCAGACATCATCATGACCGCCACCATGCACGCAGCTCGCGCTTCGAGCGCAGCGCCGCGCAATTGCAGGCGAGCGGCTTCGGCAACACCTTTGCCAGCTATGATCCGAACACCAATAGCCCCGGCGTGGCCATGGGCGGCAATGGCGGAACGATCATCAGCGGCGGCGGTCGAATGGTCACGAGCGGTAGCCGTCGAGGGGCCATGAGCGCGAACGGCGGCATCGCGAGTGACGCCACGAGCAGCGGTGGGTTTGGCGGTGGATCGGGCCTCGTCTCCGAGGCGCGCCGCTACATCGGCGGCAATCCGACCGGGCGCGGCAGCCTGTGGTGCGCGCGGTTCATGAACATGGTTTTGCAGCACACCGGCCATCAGGGCACGGGATCAGATATGGCGAGCTCGTTTGCGCGTTACGGCACGCGCGTCTCAGGTCCGCAGGTCGGCGCCATCGCGGTGATGTCACGCGGCGGCCGGGGTGGCCATGTCGGCATCATCACCGGCATCGACGCGCAGGGCAATCCGATCATGATCTCCGGCAACAACGGCAACCGCGTCCGCGAGGCGCCGATCTCGCGCGGCCGGATTTATGCGTATGTGATGCCGAATTGAGCTGAGGCCTCGTCATTGCGAGGAGCGAAGCGACGAAGCAATCCAGACTGCCTCAGCGGATAGATCTCTGGATTGCTTCGCTGCTCTCGCAATGACGGAGTGCGCGGGGCCAGTGTCCCGTCACACCAGCTTCGGCTCTTCCACCGCGATCGCATCACCGATGCCAATCTCGCCGCCTTCGATCACCTCGGCATAGATGCCGCAATCCATGTGGCCGAGATGGCGCGAGAGCGTCGGCGGGATTTCGAGATCGCGTTTGGCCGTCACCGGGTCCACATTGGTGGCGGGGCAGCGGACGATGCGCTTGACCACCGTCAGCCGCGCCTGTCCGATCGCAAGCGTCTGGCCGACGAGATCGAGCTCCGACCAGGCCGGCCAGCCCTTCACGTAGAGATTGGCGCGGAAGCGCAGCGGATGCACGGCGGTGCCGCCGAGCATGGTCTCGATGGCGCGGACGCTGCCGAGATTGATGATCGAAACCACCTTGCGGGCGACGTCGGAGAAGCTGTGGTCGCGGCCGGACAGCAGCTTCGGCGGCCCCTTGAGCTCCGGCTGAAAGTTCTCCGCGAAGTAGCGCTCGATAGCGGCGCGCCCGGACGCGGTCTCCAGGTCCCCGCTGGCGACGGTCTGGCCGCCCTTGCGGATGGTCAAGACATTGGTGGCGTCGTCGAAGCGGCTGTCGAGCTCGGCCAACCGCTCATTGCGTGCGAGCATCAGGAACTGGATTTTCGGCTTCCACTCGGGCTGCTCGGGATCGAAGCCGCTTGGGCCGTTCTCGATGGCGTAGCGGCGGTCGGCGGGCAGGGTCTGGCCTGCTCGCAAGGGGGCGCGGCGCAGGGGCTCCGGCGTCAGGCCCTTGATCGGGTAACGGTAGAGGCCGGCGATCTCGGCGGGCTGGCTGGCTGACTTTGCAGTGGGGGTCATGCCGCTACTTAGGGGATTCGGCGGGTCCGCGCCAAGCAGCCCAGGGGCGCACGAAATTGTGAATTCGCCTCTTTCGATCTCCCGGACCGCTTCCCACATCTGCCCCAGGCCGGCGCCAAGCCGGCAAAAACCCACCGTTCCCGCTTGAGAATCCTCAATGCGGTCAGCGGAAACCCAATGAAGATGCCGTATTGGGGTGCCTGAAAGGGCCCCAAGGGCAGGCCGAGGGACAGAAAAGATGAATATCGAGAAATATACCGAACGCTCCAGGGGCTTCATCCAGTCCGCGCAGTCGCTCGCGATGCGCGAGGGGCACCAGCAGTTTTCCACCCTGCACATGCTGAAGGTCCTGCTGGACGACAATGAGGGACTGGCTTCCGGCCTGATCGACCGCGCCGGCGGCAATTCCCGCGCAATTCTCAAGGCGACCGAGGACGCCCTGAACAAGGTGCCGAAGGTCTCCGGTGGCGGCGCCGGGCAGATCTATCTGGCGCCCGAGCTCGCCCGCACCTTCGACGCGGCTGAGAAGGCCGGCGAGAAGGCCGGCGACAGCTTCGTCACCGTCGAGCGGCTTTTGCTGGGGCTCACGCTGGAGAAGACCAGCGAGGCCGGTACCATCCTGAACAAGGGCGGCGTCACCCCGCAAAACCTCAACGCGGCGATCGAGGCGCTGCGCAAGGGCCGCACCGCGGACTCCGCGACCGCCGAGAACGCCTATGATGCGCTGAAGAAATATGCCCGCGACCTGACCCAGGCGGCGCGCGACGGCAAGCTCGATCCGGTCATCGGCCGCGACGAGGAGATCCGCCGTACCATCCAGGTGCTGTCGCGCCGGACCAAGAACAACCCCGTTCTGATCGGCGAGCCCGGCGTCGGCAAGACCGCCATCGCCGAAGGCCTCGCGTTGCGCATCGTCAATGGCGACGTGCCGGAGAGCCTGAAGGACAAGAAGCTGCTGTCGCTCGATCTCGGCGCGCTGATTGCCGGCGCGAAGTATCGCGGTGAGTTCGAGGAGCGGCTGAAGGCCGTGCTCCAGGAGGTGACCGGGAGCGAGGGCACCTTCATCCTGTTCATCGACGAGATGCACACGCTGATCGGCGCCGGCAAGGGCGACGGCGCGATGGACGCCTCCAACCTGCTCAAGCCGGCGCTTGCCCGCGGCGAGCTGCATTGCATCGGCGCGACCACGCTCGACGAGTATCAGAAGCACGTCGAGAAGGACGCCGCGCTGGCGCGGCGCTTCCAGCCGATCTTCGTCAGCGAGCCCTCGGTCGAGGACACCATCTCGATCCTGCGCGGTCTGAAGGACAAGTACGAGCAGCACCACGGCGTACGGATCACCGATTCCGCGCTGGTGGCGGCGACGACCCTGTCCAACCGCTACATCACCGACCGCTTCCTGCCGGACAAAGCGATTGACCTGATGGATGAGGCCGCAGCGCGGCTGAAGATGCAGGTCGATTCCAAGCCGGAAGAGCTGGATTCGCTCGACCGCGAGATCATCCGGCTCAAGATCGAGCAGGAAGCGCTGAAGAAGGAAACCGATCCCGGCTCCAAGTCCAGGCTCCAGACGCTGGAGAAGGATCTCGCCGAGCTCGAGGAGAAGTCGGCGGGCCTGACGGCGCGCTGGAGCGCGGAGAAGAACAAGCTCTCCGACGCCCAGAAGCTGAAGGCCGAGCTCGACGGCTTGCGGGTCGAACTCGCCAACGCGCAGCGGCGCGGCGAATTCCAGAAGGCCGGCGAGCTCGCCTATGGCCGGATCCCGCAGCTCGAGAAGCAGCTGGCCGATATCGAGGCCAAGGAGAACTCCGGCGAGATGGTGGAGGAGGCGGTCACCACCAACCACATCGCGCAGGTGGTCTCGCGCTGGACCGGCGTGCCCGTCGACAAGATGCTGGAAGGCGAGAAGGAAAAGCTGCTCAAGATGGAGGAGCAGCTGGGCCAGCGCGTCGTCGGCCAGGCCGAGGCCGTCCGTGCGGTCGCAACCGCCGTGCGCCGCTCGCGCGCGGGCCTGCAGGACCCGAACCGCCCCACCGGCTCGTTCATGTTCCTGGGGCCGACCGGCGTCGGCAAGACCGAGCTGACCAAGGCCTTGGCGGAGTACTTGTTCAACGACGAGACCGCGATGGTCCGCCTCGACATGTCCGAATACATGGAGAAGCACTCGGTCTCGCGGCTGATCGGCGCGCCTCCGGGCTATGTCGGCTATGACGAGGGCGGTGCGCTCACCGAAGCGGTGCGGCGCCGGCCCTACCAGGTGGTGCTGTTCGACGAGATCGAGAAGGCGCACCCTGACGTCTTCAACGTCCTGTTGCAGGTGCTGGACGACGGCCGCCTGACCGACGGCCAGGGCCGTACCGTCGACTTCCGCAACACGCTGATCATCATGACCTCGAACCTCGGTTCGGAGTATTTGGTGAACCAGCCGGAGGGCGAGGACACCTCGGCCGTGCGCGACCAGGTGATGGGAATGGTGCGCGGGCATTTCCGCCCCGAATTCCTCAACCGCGTCGACGAGATCATCCTGTTCCACCGCTTGCAGAAGAGCGAGATGGGCCGGATCGTCGAGATCCAGTTCGCGCGGCTGCAGAAGCTGCTGACCGATCGCAAGATCGTGCTGACGCTCGACGCCGCCGGCCGCGATTGGCTCGCCGCCAAGGGCTGGGACCCCGCCTACGGCGCACGTCCGCTGAAGCGGGTGATCCAGCGCCACCTCCAGGACCCGCTCGCAGAGATGATCCTGGCCGGCGATGTCAGGGACGGCGATAACGTTGCCATCTCGTCCGAAGGCAACGTGCTGACCTTCAACGGCAAGGCGCCGCAGACCGCCGAGATCACCCAGTTCGAGGCGCCGGTGGCGAAACGGAAGCTGAATTGAAGGGTCGGCGCTTGCCGCCTGAAACGACAAACCGCCCCGGAGAGGTCAACCTCTCCGGGGCGTATTGTTTTGTCGGCTGGCTCGCTAACTAACCGAACGCGACGCGGAGCCAGGATCGCCTGGCTCGTCGTCGTCTTCATCGAGCTGAGAAAGGATGTCCACGAGCTCACGCACCCGGCCCTGCGCCAGCGGGCGCAGATCGTTGATCATTGGCTCATCATTGGCGAGCCAAGCCTGGGCCTCAGTGAGCTCCTCGACGGTCGCGCCGGTCCCGATGATCTGGGCAATGGTGACGTCGTCGGCCCGGTTCACAGCCTTGATGACATCGTCGCGTGAGAGGCGCGTCATGGGCGATCCTCCTTCAGTCAGCGTTCTAACCGGGGACCGGCGTGCCGGTTCCCGGGCCAGGTCCGTGCACGACATTCCTACTTCTTCACGACCTTGTAGATCGCATTCTCGACATCCGAGCTGAAGTAGATCGCCCCCGTCGCTCCAACCGCCACACCGGTCGGAATATTCGTCGGCAATCCGCCAGGCGTACTCGGCAAGCCGATCGGGAGATTGGCCGCAATCTCGGTGACCGTGCCGCTCTCCGGCGCGATCGCGATCAGCCGCTTGGCGCCGACTTCCGCCACGATCAGTTGACCGTCGCTGCCGCGTGCGATGCCTTCCGGCATTTTCAGCTCCTTGGCGAGCACGGTCTTTTCGCCATTGCTGTCGATCCGTGACACCGTGCCGGCAAAGGCCTCGGTGACGTAGACCTCGTCGGTCTTGCCGCGGACCAGCCCGACCGGGCCCTCGAGGTCGCCAATCAGCGTGGTGCGATCCTTGCCGTGCTCGCCGCTCACGCGCACCAGCGATTTGGTGCCGAGCTCCGCGACGAGGATGCTGCCGTCGGCGAGCACGATCGCATCATGCGGCGCCTTGAAACCGTGCAGCATGTCGCGCGTGGCGCCGGTCTTGCCGTCGATCACCTGCACCGTGCCGGTGAACCAGCTCGACAGCACCACGTCGTTGCCATTCGCCGTCGCGCTCATGGGATATTCGAGCGTGGTGCCGGCGGCGTGCATGCGCGCCTTCTCGGTGACCTCGCCGGTCGCGCCGTCCACCGTGCGATAGGCGAACACGTCGGCGACGTGGATGGTATCCTTGCCATTCTCCGAGGTGACGCCGATGCCGCCGGGCAAAGCGAGCTTGCCGATGATGATTTGCTTGGCCTGGCCGGTCGCCGGATTGACCTCCTGAATGCCGTTGTCGGCCATGTTGGAGACGTAGATGCGGTCCTTGTCGTCGATCGCGAGATTGTCCAGCGACGGCTTCAGTTGCGCCACCATGGTCTTGCTGCCCGTCTTGGGATCGACCCGGACGAGCTGGCCCAGCGCGGTGTCGACCACAAAGAGATTGCCCTTGGAATCGAAGTTCACCGCGGCTGGGACCTTGAAGCCGTCGGCGACGACGGTCAGTTCGGCCTTGTCGACGTCGACCTTTGCGACCTGGCCCTTGAACCAGAGCGGACCGTAGAGCTTGTCGTCGGGACCGAACTCGAAGCCGTTGAGGCCGCCCATCTTCTCCATGATCTGGCGCGGCGGCTTGGTGCCCTCGACGTCGATCTCGTAGAGCGTGTCGCCGAGGAAGACGGTGGTGGCATAGAGCCTGCCGTCCTTGCGGAAGGCGAGCGAGTTGATGCCGGGAAGGCCGCTCGCGAGCTTCTTGATCGGGCCGTCGCCCTTGCGCGAATAGAGATCGCCGGTCAAAAATCCGGTCCAGGCCATGGTGCCATCAGGCGCGAACGCGATGTCGTCGGCCATGCCCACGGGGGAAGGGATTGCAACCTTGGCGGTACCGCCTGAGATGTCGACCTCGTAGAGCGCCGCGCCGGCGACGCTGCCGGCGAACAGATGGCCGGCCTTGTCGATGCCGAGCCCGTGCACGCCATGGAATGCCGAGCCGGGAACGAGCTTCGTGACCTCCCAATTGTCGGCCGATGCGCTCGTGGCGGCGAAAAGCGCAGCGACCAGGGCTGCGCAGGCGAGCCTGTTCTTCATGGCGAGACCTCCCATTTTTTGGAAAGTATTCGCTCCTCACGCCGCTTTGGCAAACGAAACTTGACGTTGTGACGCCGCGAAGCGGGCTCGCGCGATCAACCTCGAATTCGGGTCGTGTTTGGAGATGTCCGGCCGATGTCGGCCGGTTGCGGCTAGCGGTTGGTGACCTGCAGCGGCCCACCTGTCGCGTCCGACATGCGGGCGATGGCGCCGCCGCGGCCGCTCATCATGCCCTCGAGCCGGTCGCGCTCCTTCTCGAAGCTTGCGAGCATCGGACCCTCGAGCGAACGGCCGCGCGGCAGCTTCACGCGCATCGGATCGACGAAGCGGCCGTTGACCAGGATCTCGTAGTGGACGTGGGGTCCGGTCGACTGGCCGGTCGAACCGACGAAGCCGATCACCTGACCCTGACGCACCTTCTTGCCCGCCTCCATGCCCTTGGCGAAGGCCGACATGTGACCGTAGGCGGTCTCGTAGCCGTTGGAATGCTTGATGCGGATGTACTTGCCGTAGCCGCCTTCGGGGCCGGCCTTCTCGATCACGCCGTTGCCGGAGGCAAAGATCGGCGTGCCGTAGGCGGTGGCCCAGTCGACGCCGGTGTGCATCTTCACATAGCCGAGGATCGGGTGGCGGCGGCCGCCGAAGCCGGAGCGCATGATGGCGTTGTTGACCGGCTTTCTGACCAGGAACTTCTTCGCGCTCTTGCCGGTCTCGTCGTAGTAGTCGACGACGCCGTCGTCGGGGCTCTGATAGCGGTAGTATTTCTTGGTCTCGCCGCCGACGGTGAGGGAGGCGAACAGCACGTCGTTCTTTTCGCTCGACGTCACGCCCTCGTCTTCGCCGGCGTAGAACACGTCGAAGGAATCGCCCGGCTGCACCTTGCGCTGAAAATCGACGTCGTAGGAGTAGATCTTGATCATGTCCTCGATGACCGGCATCGGCACCTTGTTGCGCATCGCGGTCTCGTAGATGCTCTGGTAGAGCCGCACGCCGGTGCCGTCATCGTCGTCATCGTCGTCGCTGTTGGGGTTGGCCGTAGCGTCGGCGACGGTGTTCATGCTGGAGACGTCGACCGCGACGTATTTGCCGAGATCGGACAGCGCCGCGATCGCCTCGACCATGGTCTCGTTGGCGACCACGACGCGGTAGGGCTGGAGGCGGGCGCCGGGACTTGCGGGCGCCATCAGAATGCGGAGCTTCTCGCCCTCCTTGAGGCCGCCGTCGCGGCCGCGGGGCCCGAGCGTCGCGGTGATCGCCTTGATCTCGTCGGCGCTCGCGCCGAGATCGCGCAGCACGCCGGCGACGCTGTCGCCCTTCTTGACCAGATGGACACGTTCGCCGGTGGGATTGCCGCCGGTGATCTGCTCCTTGGTCTTGGGCAGCAGCGTGACGTTTTCAGGCACCACGCGCGTCTCGAAGCCGGCATAGGGATCGGACGGCGAGGCCTCGGCGGCGTAGGCGGTCCTGATGTCGGAGGGGCCGGTCGCGCCTGAGATGTCGGCGGCGGCATTGGCGAGCGAGGCGTAGCGCACCCCGCCATTGCCACGCCAATTGGCGGCGTCGCGCACCCGCATCAGGATGTCGTCGAGCGCCACCACTGCGGAAATCTTCGCCTTCGGCAGCACCGGCGACAGGTCCTTGGTGACGAAGGAGACTTCCGCGTCGGGCTCGACGGCTTCCGGATTGTTCGGGTCTTCAGCTGCCGTCTTCGGATCGGAGCCGACATCGGTGAGCAGGCGCTGGGCGTTGAACGGCGGAATTTTCGCCGACAGATCGCTCGTCGTCATCGACAGATTGCCGGCGATGCGGACGAAGGGGCGCACCCGCATCACGTCGCGATTGCCGACGCGGGCGACCGTGGAGACGCGCACGATGTTGCGGGACGCCGTGGATTCGCTCGGCGGCGGCAGGCGGTCGCTCTTGTGCAGCGTGGCGGCGCGATCGGCGGCGCCGAAGGCGCCGCGCAGCGCGCCCTCGACCCGCTCCGGCACCTTGGCGAAAGTCATCTCGCCGTCGAGAGATGCGAAAACGGCGCCGCCGATCAGGGCTGCGCCGCAGAGTCCGGTCAGAATTGTCCCGCTGAACCATTGCACCGAGACGCGGCGGCGGTCGATCACGGCGGCTTCAGAACCGTCGACGGACAGCGGCGGCTCGTGGCCGAGATCGATGATCCCGGTCTCACGCCCGTAAGCGCCGCGTGACGTCCTGTGGTTCACTCAAGTCCCCCAATCAACGACCCAAGAAGCCTGCTTCGAACCGTCTCCCTGGCCGCCCTCTTGAAGGGGGATCGCCGGAAAAAGGCAAGCCGCACAGGCGTTCGCGCTCAGGAGGCCCCTCGGATGGGGCCGGCCGAAATTACGAACAGCTGGACGGGTAAAGCTCTCTCGATGTCTCTCGAATGTCCGGGGAAGGCCGCGTCATCTGCAAGATCGCCTTCCTCTGACCCCATGAAAACCGCCGGCAGCCCCCACTGGCATCCCGCGATTCAAGCTTGTCTCTTATCAGAACGCCGCGGGATTGTGGCTCAAGTACGGCGCCTGTCATGGAAAAAGTTTCCTGAACGGCCGGGCGCCGGAGCCCGCCCGGAGGGGGCGTGGCAAGCCGCCCTCGGAGCCCCTCCGAGGCCCCGTGGAGGCCAAACTTTTTTTCAGTTTTTTCTTCGGCTCACTGCGGCCCGGCTCACTGCGGCCCGTCTAACTGTCTGGAAATGTGCGATTATTTTCGACGATCCACTGTGCGACGATTTGTTGACGATTGGCGTTGACAGCCCGGAAGGTGGGGCCTATAACCCCAACCACTGAGCGCGGCGCCGCCGGGTCACTGACCAAGGCGAGCGAACGCGCCACTGATGCTCCTCACCTTGTTGAGTGACACAACAGCCGACACAAGTCGGTTGGAGTTCATCCATCGTCGGTAAGGGTGTCGGAACCCTTCCTCTCAGGAAGGTTGAGGCCTCCACGGTCTCGGGCTGTTTGACAAGTGAAGATGAAGAAAGAGAAACGTGGACGGCGGAGTCCTTGCGGGTCTCGCTTCTGAAAGGCTTCGGCTTTTCTGATCGAGACCGGACGAAAGACTTCGGCGGTACACGTTTTAAAGGAAACACCATCGTTGCCAGCGATGTGAATCGCAGGCAGCTCATCGACTTCGGTCGATGGAAAAATGGTGGGACCTCGTCAAACGTTGTGATCAGCTGGTTCAAAGTTCAAGTCCAACTTGAGAGTTTGATCCTGGCTCAGAGCGAACGCTGGCGGCAGGCTTAACACATGCAAGTCGAGCGGGCGTAGCAATACGTCAGCGGCAGACGGGTGAGTAACGCGTGGGAACGTACCTTTTGGTTCGGAACAACACAGGGAAACTTGTGCTAATACCGGATAAGCCCTTACGGGGAAAGATTTATCGCCGAAAGATCGGCCCGCGTCTGATTAGCTAGTTGGTAGGGTAATGGCCTACCAAGGCGACGATCAGTAGCTGGTCTGAGAGGATGATCAGCCACATTGGGACTGAGACACGGCCCAAACTCCTACGGGAGGCAGCAGTGGGGAATATTGGACAATGGGGGCAACCCTGATCCAGCCATGCCGCGTGAGTGATGAAGGCCCTAGGGTTGTAAAGCTCTTTTGTGCGGGAAGATAATGACGGTACCGCAAGAATAAGCCCCGGCTAACTTCGTGCCAGCAGCCGCGGTAATACGAAGGGGGCTAGCGTTGCTCGGAATCACTGGGCGTAAAGGGTGCGTAGGCGGGTCTTTAAGTCAGGGGTGAAATCCTGGAGCTCAACTCCAGAACTGCCTTTGATACTGAAGATCTTGAGTTCGGGAGAGGTGAGTGGAACTGCGAGTGTAGAGGTGAAATTCGTAGATATTCGCAAGAACACCAGTGGCGAAGGCGGCTCACTGGCCCGATACTGACGCTGAGGCACGAAAGCGTGGGGAGCAAACAGGATTAGATACCCTGGTAGTCCACGCCGTAAACGATGAATGCCAGCCGTTAGTGGGTTTACTCACTAGTGGCGCAGCTAACGCTTTAAGCATTCCGCCTGGGGAGTACGGTCGCAAGATTAAAACTCAAAGGAATTGACGGGGGCCCGCACAAGCGGTGGAGCATGTGGTTTAATTCGACGCAACGCGCAGAACCTTACCAGCCCTTGACATGTCCAGGACCGGTCGCAGAGATGTGACCCTCTCTTCGGAGCCTGGAACACAGGTGCTGCATGGCTGTCGTCAGCTCGTGTCGTGAGATGTTGGGTTAAGTCCCGCAACGAGCGCAACCCCCGTCCTTAGTTGCTACCATTTAGTTGAGCACTCTAAGGAGACTGCCGGTGATAAGCCGCGAGGAAGGTGGGGATGACGTCAAGTCCTCATGGCCCTTACGGGCTGGGCTACACACGTGCTACAATGGCGGTGACAATGGGATGCTAAGGGGCGACCCTTCGCAAATCTCAAAAAGCCGTCTCAGTTCGGATTGGGCTCTGCAACTCGAGCCCATGAAGTTGGAATCGCTAGTAATCGTGGATCAGCACGCCACGGTGAATACGTTCCCGGGCCTTGTACACACCGCCCGTCACACCATGGGAGTTGGTTTTACCTGAAGACGGTGCGCTAACCCGCAAGGGAGGCAGCCGGCCACGGTAGGGTCAGCGACTGGGGTGAAGTCGTAACAAGGTAGCCGTAGGGGAACCTGCGGCTGGATCACCTCCTTTCTAAGGATGGTTCTTCAGAAGCTTGCTTCTATCGAACCGTTTTAGAAACATCAGTGGCCAACAGATCGCCAGATCGTTGAGCTGCATTGGCGGGATTTCGCCGTCTTCGTTTCTCTTTCTTCGCGGACGAACACGCGCTGGGGCTGCAAGCATGCAGAATCCCT
>NZ_LBJC01000082.1:0-27500 GCF_004114535.1 Bradyrhizobium nanningense | reverse complement strand
GCTTCGACCCCGCGACCAAGAAATATGTCGGCACTGACGCCGTGATCAAAGCGCAGATCGCGCAAGTGCAGGCAGACAAGAAAATGCCGGCCAAGGACAAGAAGGAAGCGCTCGGCGAGCTCAACGAGGCGCTGAAGACGCCGGCGCCTCAAGTCGAGAACAAGGCCAATATCGATCTCGTCGCCAAGTACTACGACAAGCTGGTCGCCGCGCTGGGGGATGACGAGAATTGAAGAGGCTGCTACGCCTTCGCGCGTGCGATGCCTGGATGACACGCCGCTCACCACAACCTCCGCTGCCATGCTCCGCCTAGTGCGCAATTGCGCACGGGGGCGGGGCATCCAGTACGCCGCGGCGGATGTGGTAAGAGTTATTGCCTAACAAAAAGCCCCGGAGATATCTCCGGGGCTTTCGTCGTTTTGCGCCTCGCAGCGCGGCGACGTTAGGTCCGTGTCCGCATCCGCATCATGAAGCTGTCGAAGCTGAGCTCGGCGACCTGCATCCAGGCCAGCGAGTCGCTGCGATAGGCCGTCAGGCTTGCATACATCTTGCCGAAATGCGGATTGCTCTTGGCGAGATCCGCATAGATTCCGTTGGCTGCGGCATAGCAGCCTTCGAGCACCTCCTGCGGGAACGGCTTGAGGATCGCGCCGGCGGCGAGCAGCCGCTTGAGCGCGGGTGGATTGACCGAATCGTACTTGCCGGTCACCCAGGTGAAGGTATCGAGTGAGGCCGTCGAGATCGCCGCCTGATAGTGTTTCGGCAGTGCGTTCCACTTCTCGAGATTCATGATGTTGTGGCCTTGGCCGGTGCCTTCCCACCAGCCTGGATAGTAGTAATACTTCGCGACCTTCACGAAGCCGAGCTTCTCGTCATCATACGGCCCGACCCACTCGGCCGCATCGATGGTGCCCTTCTCCAGCGCCGGATAGATGTCGCCCGCAACGATCTGCTGCGGCACGCCGCCGACCTTCGCAATGATCGTGCCGGCGAAACCGCCAACGCGGAATTTGAGCCCTTTGAGATCATCCATCGATTTGATCTCCTTCCGGAACCAGCCCCCCATTTGAGCGCCGGTCGAGCCGGTCGGAACGCCAATGACATTCTGCTCCTTAAGCAGGTCATTGAGCATGTCCTGCCCACCGCCCCAGATCAGCCAGGAAATGTGCTGGCGCGTGTTGAGACCGAACGGGAGCGCGGTGCCGAAGGTGAATGCCGGGTTCTTTCCCCAATAATAGTAGAGCGCGGTATTGCCCATCTCGACGGTGCCGTTGGAGACGGCGTCGAGCACTTGCAGGCCCGGCACGATTTCGCCGGCAGCAAAAGACTGGATCTGGAAACGATTGTCGGTGATCTCGGCGACGCGCTTGCAGAAATATTCGCAGCCGCCATACAGCGTATCGAGTGATTTCGGCCAGCTCGCGGCGAGCCGCCATTTCACTTCCGGCATCGATTGCGCGACAGCTGGCGCAGCGACTGCACTCGCGGCAAGGCCCAGCCCGCCTGCCGTCAGGAATTTACGACGTTCCATGCGTTTCCCTCCTGTGATGCCGAGTCCTCGACGAGGGGATTGCGATCTTGGTGTCGCTTTGTCTTCGCCGGTGGCCGACGTTTTCTTTTTGTCCGAAATTCACTGTTCCCGGATCGAGGGGCAGCATGACCAAAGGGGACCTGCAAATCAAGCGCACTTTGGTTGAGCTTGCGATGAACCGATCAATGCTGCGCTGCGAACGCCGCTTCCATCGCCTTGCGCGTCTTCACCGTCTCGTTGCCCGCGTCGAATTCGACATCGCTCCAGCGCACCATTGCGCCGTGCGTGACGTCATGCTTCAGCTTGACGCGATGTGCGAGACCAATCGGCAGCGCGCCCGCCTTCAGGCTGGCGGCGGCCGGTACCAGCTTGCCCCACACCGTGTAACCGCCTTCGCCGTCCAGCATCTCGCCCGCGCGCAGATTGCGCTTGGCGACCGCTGCGACGTCGCCGCGGAAACCGCTGGCCTGGCCGGTGGGCTCACCCCGCAGCGCGGCCGACAGCACCGAGATATTCAGTTCGAGCCCGATCAGATGATAGGGCTTGTACATCGCCGCATAACGTCCGCTGGCGTCGGTCTTGAGGCCGTATTGCCGGAAGCAGTCCGCGGCGTAATCGTTCGGCGCCTCCAGCACGACATAGACGCCCCAGCGCAGGTCGCGGAACACCGGCCGGCCGTCGCGCTCGAGCGAGGAGACGACCTCGACCACGCCAGGCCGCTCCAGCACGCCGCCGCGCGAGCGCGGCCGCATGACGTGTGGCAGATCGTCGACGCCGCAGGGCGGAAACAGCAGGCCGTCCGCGGGCACGTCGAGGGTGCAGGCATTGGCGATCGCGGCCATCTCGATCGCCGATTTGGTGCCGTCGAGAAACGAGTTGAACATCTGCGGATTCATGCCGGCCGACTGCGCTTCGCCTGCGGTCAGGCCGTAATGCTGCCAGACGCCGTCAGGCGTCACGTCGTGATAGGCCGGCAGGTACTTCGTGCCCTTGCCGGCGGCGACGACGCGGAAGCCGGTGGCGCGGGCCCAGTCGACCATCTCGGCGGTGAGCGCGGGCTGGTCGCCATAGGCGAGCGAATAGACCACGCCCGCTTTGCGCGCTTCCTCGGCGAGCAGCGGACCTGCCAGCACGTCGGCTTCGACATTCACCATCACGATATGCTTGCCCGCGGCGATCGCGGCGCGCGCGTGGCGGATCCCCACGGCGGGATTGCCGGTCGCCTCCACCACCACGTCCATCGCGCCGCCGGCGATGGCGCGCGCGCCGTCATCGGTGAACATTGTCGCCGCGATGCGCTCCGCGTCCCAGCCGACGGTGCGGCACGCCTCGCGCGCGCGGTCGCGGTCGATGTCGACGATGATGGGCACCTCCAGCCCCGGCGTGTGCGGCACTTGCGCCAGAAACATCGAGCCGAACTTGCCCGCACCGATCAATGCGACACGGACGGGCTTGCCGGCGGACGCGCGGGCCTGGAGGAGGCGGAAGAGGTTCATGGGAGGACCCGATCATGATGGTGTCCCGGACGCGGTGCAGCGCTTCTTCAGCGCTGCTCCGCAGAGCCGGGACCGAGAGAGAAACTATCCGTGCAGCATGGGCCCCGGCTCTGCAGCGCATCGTCGAAGAGACGCTGCGCTGCGTCCGGGGCACGAGACTTATCTACTCCGCCGCCTGCCGCGGCGCACGGGCAAGGCGCACGAGCGCGTCGTCGTCCACCGTCTTGATCGGCGCAAAATCGCGATGGGCGATGTAGTCCGGTCGCGTGGGGGTGCGGATGTAATTCGAGACCGCGTTCAGCGTCAGATACACGATCTTGCGCGGATAGGGCGTGATGTTGCCGGCCGAGCCATGCACCAGATTGCCGTGGAACATCAGCATGCCTCCGGGCTTGCCGGTCGGCGCCACGATTCCGCCCTGCTCGACGAGGCGGGTCACAGTCGCCTCATCCAGCGTCCACAGCGGATAGGAGGTGGTGGCGAGGTCGTGCGAGGCTTCGAGATCGCCGGCGTTCTGGCTGCGCGGCACCAGCATCAAGGGACCGTTGATCGGCATCACCTCGTCGAGGAAGATCGCGATGTTCATCGCCCGCGGCTCCGGCATGCCGTCGTCGCGCTTCCAGGTGCCGTAATCCTGGTGCCATTGCCAGACGTCGCCGGTGAAAGCCGATTTCGCGTTGATCTTGAACTGGTGCATGTAGACGGGCTCGCCGAACAATTGCTCGACCGGCTCGATCATGCGCGGATGTGCACCCAGGATGCCGAATGCCTCATTGTAGAGATGCGCGGCAAACGCCGTTCGCGGCGCGCCGCTCTTCTCGCGCCAGACTTCCGGCCGGTCGGCGTCGTAGATGCCGACCGCCTCGCGCGCGAGCAGATCGACCTCCTCCTGGGCGAACAGCTCAGGCAGGAACAGCCAGCCCTCGCGGTGGAAGAACTCCAATTGCTCCTGAGACAGTTTCATGGGCCGTCCTCCTTGGCTTGTTTATTTGTTCTCTCTCGTCATGGCCGGGCTTGTCCCGGCCATCCACGTCTTTGCGCCGCGTCCAGGAAAGAACGTGGATGCCCGGCACAAGGCCGGGCATGACGGTCATGGTCGCTACGCCGCCGCCTCGTTCGTCGCCCTCAACCTCTGCTCGGTCATCCGCCCCGCCGTTTGCGCATGCGCCAGCGCGGCGCGCTCGGCCGCGCTCGCATCGCCTGCAAGAATGTGTCCGGCGATGTCGGCGTGCTCCGCCCAGGCGCTGCCGCGATAATCGAGCTCCGACAGCACCGTCGCCATCGAGCGACGCATATGCGGCCATTGCGGTGCAATCGTCTCCTCGATCACGGGATTGCCGGCGAGCTGATAGATCGCGCGGTGAAAATCGACATCGAGCACGATGAGCTCGGCCAGCGTCGTCGTGCGATCGATGAGGCGTCCGGCGGCGAGGGCGGCTTCCAAACGTGCGCGGCCGGCCGCGTCGAATCCCGCGCGCATCGCCGCGAGCCGGGCCGCCAGTGCATCGATCGCGCCGCGCACCTCGTAGAGCTGGCGGATGCGCGCGGGGTCGAGCTGGGTGACCTCGAAGCCGCGCTTGCCGCTCTCGGAGACGAGACCTTGCCGGTGCAGCAGATGCAGCGCATGCGAGACCGGCTGGCGCGACACGCCGAGCCTGTCGGCGAGCTCGTTCTGGCGGATGCGTTGACCGGGCTGCAGCGTGCGATCGGAGATCGCCTCCAGGATGCGCGCATAGACCTGGTCGATTAGGTTCGGAAGCGGGTCGAGCGGAATCACGCGGTAGTCTCCGACGACAAAAGGGAATACGGAATTCCGTATCCGAAGCTACGCTTCGTGAGGTGAACCCGTCAAGCGGTATCCGAGGGTGACAGAATGACTTCTCGTTAGGCCGAATAAGTCATTGATTTCGCTAGGCCCGTCTACTGTGCATGGGGTTGTTTTCGTGATCTTGTGTCCGGGCCTCTTCCCTCCAGCACCTCCACCTCCAGCGCAGCGATCTGCTCCGCATCGGCCAGCGCCTCGATCCCGGCAATCCGATCGCCCCTGAACGTGACACGCAGCGCGATGCGCAACTGCCCGCCGAGGATGACGGCCACGCCGATCGCGCCGTCGACCAGCGCCGTCCGCGCCGCCTGGGCACGGCCCTTGTAGAGCTGCGCAACCGCATCCGCGCCGCGGATCTCAGCCAGCGTGCCGAGGCGCACCGCAGCCTGATCGGCGCGGAAGACGACGTCGGGATCGAGCACGGCCAGCAGTCCCTCGAAATTGCCCTCGCGCGACGCCTTGAGGAAGGCATCGACGATTCCGCGCTGACGCGACAGGTCCGTCTCAGGCACCGGCGCGCCCTGCACGCGGCGCCGCGCCCGGCTCGCGAGCTGCCGCGACGCCTCGACCGAGCGGCCGACGATCGGTGCGATCTCCTCGAAGGGGACTGCGAACATGTCGTGCAGCACGAAGGCGAGCCGCTCCGCAGGCTGCAGCGTCTCCAGCACGACGAGCAGCGCGGCGCCGACCGAGTCAGCCATCTCAGCCTCGCCCTCTCGCATCTCGTCGACCGGCTCCGGCACATGCGGGCCGATCGGCTCTTCCTTGCGCGACTTCCGTGCTCGCAGCATGTCGAGGCAGATGCGCGCGACCACGGTGGTCAGCCAGCCGCGCAGGTTCGCGACCTCGGACATGTCGTAGCGGCTGACCCGCAGCCATGCCTCCTGCACGGCATCGTCGACCTCGGCGCTGGAGCCCAGCATCCGGTAGGCGACCGCGCGCAAATGGTCCCTGCTCGCCTCGAATTGCTGGGTCAGAAGATTTTCTTCGGTCATCGGTCACATTCCCTCGTCGCGATCCGTCATGGCCATGACGAAGCCAATCCGGCCGATGTGACCGGAACCTTCGAAATTCGAGCGATGGAGACGCAAAAGATGCACGCCCGCATGAATCACCCCGTCATGGTCCTGCCCGAGGCCATGAATGCCCTTCAGTCCCTCGGCAATCTGACCAAGCAGGGCTTGCCGGAAAAGCTCCTGGAACTGGTGCACCTGCGCGCCAGCCAGATCAATGGCTGCAGCGTCTGTGTCGACATGCATCCCAGGATCGCCCGCAAGCTGGGTGAGACCGACGAGCGCCTGTTCGCCGTATCGGCCTGGCGCGAGGCGCCTTATTTCACCGACGCCGAGCGCGCCGCGCTGGCGCTGACCGAGGCCGTCACGCGCCTCGCCGACCGCGAGGATCCGGTGCCGGATGCGGTCTGGAGCGAGGCCGACAAGCATTTCGACGAACGCGAGCTGGCGACCCTGATCCTCTCGATCGCGACCATCAATGTCTGGAACCGGCTGAACGCAGCAATCAAGATGCCGGTCGGCGTGTGGAAGGTGTGAGTGTCTGTGCCTTCTCCCCTTGCGGGCGCAAGGGGAGAAGGCAACGGCTCACTCCGCCAAGAACCTGCTCACCATCTCGCCGAACTCCAGCGGGGCCTGCTCGAACATCCAGTGGCCGGCGTTCGGAATCACGGCCGTCTCAGCTCCCGCGATGTGCTCGGCCAGCACGCGCCACATCACCGACAGGCTGCCGGTGGTGGCGGCGCCGCCGATCAGCAGCGTCGGGGTCCTGATCGCCTGCGCGTCTGCGCGCGTGTAGGGCCGGCGCTGCTCGTTGATTTGGCCGAGGAACGTCAGCGCGTTGTCGCGCAGCTGCTGCTTGGCCGCCGCCGGCACGCGCCGCCAGGAGCCGTCGCCTTCGATGCCCTCGTAGAAATTCTGCAGCGCGCCCTCGATGTCGCCGGCGCGGATCATCTCGACCGAGCGTGCCGTGCGCGCAGCCAGCGGCGGATGCGCGGGCGTGCCTTCGGGCACCGGCAGGCTGGCATCGAGATCGCCGCCCGGCTCGGCCAGCACCAGCTTTCGCAGCAGATCCGGCCGCGCCTGCGCCACGCGGAACGCGATGTGGCCGCCGCGTGAATGGCCCATCAGGTCGACGGGTGCGGGCTTCACCTGTTCGATGAATGCGATCATGTCGGCGACGTGCTGGGCCATCTTGTAGTCGTCGCCGACGGCGTCCCAATGCTCGGGGAAGAAATGCCGCAGGCTGACCGCCATCACGCGATGGGCCTTCGACAGCGGGCCGAGTACCGAATACCAGGTACGGAAATCACCTAGCGTACCGTGCACGCAGACCAGCGGTGGGCCGTCTCCAACCTCGAGATAAGCCATGTCGTAATCGTTGACGCGAAATGTCTGCATGATCAGCTCGCCAAGAATCAACCTGCTAAGTAGTCGAGAACCACTTCGGAGAATTTCTGCGACGCCTGCTCGAACATCGGATGCGTCGCGTTCGGGATGACCGCCGTCTTGGAGTAGGGCACATGCGCGGCGAGCGCATGCAGCACCTTTGGCAGCAGCCCCTTGGTCCGCGCCCCCAGGATGAACAGCGTCGGCATCTTGATGGACTCCGCATCCGCCTTGGAGAACGGCGGGCGGTTGTCGCGGACTTGCCCGATCAGCGTCCTGGCGTTGTCGCGAAGGTTCTGCTTCACCATTGCCGGCAGCCGCGGCCAGGTGCCGGGGCCCTCCAGCGTGTCGACGAAGACGGCAAGGCCGCCGTCGACATCGCCGGCGGCGATCTTCTCGGCCGAGGCCGTGAACCGCGCCAGGAGCGGCGAGGGGCCGCCGACATAATCGGGATCGAGGCTCGCATCGAGCTCGCCGCCGGGCTCCGCCAGGACCAGCCGTCGCAGCAGATCGGGGCGCGCTTGCGCGACGCGGAAGCAGATGTGCCCGCCGCGTGAATGGCCCATCAGGTCGACGGGCCCGAGATCGAGCTTCTCGATAAAGGCGATGACGTCGGCGACATGCTGGGCGATCGAATAGGTGTCGCCGAAGCCGTCCCAGCGTTCAGGGAAAAAGTGCCGCAGGCTGACCACGATGGCCCGGCGCTGCTGCGTCAGCGGCCCGAGCACGCAGCCCCAGACGCGGAAATCGTTGAGCGAGCCGTGCACGCAGACCAGCGGGGGCCGGCCCCTGTCCTCGCCCACGTCGAGATAGGGCATGTCGTAACCGTTGACGTGGAGGCTTTGCATTCGGGACTCGCGAGGCGGGCGGAACTCCTGTGCAAGATTCCCGGAAACCGGGTGGATCGCAACTATTTCCAAGCCTAGATTTGGTCCGAGATCATAATGGGGGCATGCGACAAGGAACGCAGCCAGGAACCAAGCCATGACCGACCAGCATTTTGCCCTGTTCGACACCAGGATCGGCCTCTGCGCCATCGCCTGGGGCCCGCGTGGCATCAACGGCACGCAATTGCCCATGGGCGGCGAGCCGAAGATCCGCACCCGCATCAGCCAGCGCCACGCTGACGCCCTCGAGACCGAGCCGACCGCGGAGGTGCGAGAGGCGATCGACCGCATCGTCAACCTGCTCGCGGGCGAGCCTGATGACCTCACCGACATTCCGCTCGATCTCGACGGGGTGCCCGACTTCAACCGCGGCGTCTACGAGATCGCCCGCGCCATTCCGCCCGGCAAGACCATCACCTATGGCGATATCGCCAAGCAGCTCGGCGGCGTCCAGCTGTCGCGCGACGTCGGCCAGGCGCTGGGCCGCAACCCGTGCCCGATCGTGGTGCCGTGCCATCGCGTGCTGGCCGCCGGCAACAAGCCCGGAGGCTTCTCGGCGAATGGCGGCGTGGTGACGAAGCTGAAAATGCTCGAGATCGAAGGCGCGCTGGTGAACCACACGCCGAGTTTGTTTGATTGAGGCTCTTGTAGGGTGGGTTAGCCCTGCAGATGCGCGAAGCGCATCTGCTCGGCGTAACCCACCACGTCTGCCGCCGCGAAAGCAGAAGAGGCGGGTTACGCCTACGGCTAGCCCACCCTACGAATCCTCCCCTAAATCTTCGCCGTCGTCTTCGGCCAATATTTGTCGCGCAGATGCCGCTTCACCAGCTTGCCGGTGGGCGTGCGTGGCAGCTCGGGCTCGAAATCGATCGAGCGCGGGCACTTGATGGCGGAGAGGCGGCCCCTGCAATAGGCGATCAGGTCCGCCTCTAGCGCTTTGCCGGCGCGGCTCATGTCGTGGGGCTGCACCACCGCCTTCACCTCTTCGCCCATCTCCTCGTTGGGCACGCCGAACACCGCGACGTCGGCGACGTCGGGGTGGGTGATCAGCACGTCCTCGGTCTCCTGCGGGTAGATGTTCACGCCGCCGGAGATGATCATGTAGGACTTGCGGTCGGTGAGATAGAGGAAACCATCCTTGTCGAGATAGCCGACGTCGCCCAGCGTCGACCAGCCCTTGGCATTGTAGGCCTTCTTCGTCTTCTCGGGGTCGTTGTGATAGGTGAACGCGGGCGCATCCGCGAAATAGACCGTGCCGATTTCGCCCACCGGCAGCTCCTCGTCGTTCTCGTCCAAGATCTTGACCTTGCCGACCACGGCGCGGCCGACGCTGCCGCGATGCGCCAGCCATTGCTGCGAGGTGCAGACGGTGACGCCGTTGCCTTCCGAGCCCGCGTAATACTCGATCAGGATCGGCCCCCACCATTCGATCATTCTTGCCTTGACGTCGACCGGACACGGAGCAGCGGCGTGAATGGCGCCTTTGAGCGTGGAAACGTCGTATTTCCCGCGCACGTCGTCTGGCAGCTTCAGCATGCGCACGAACATGGTCGGCACGAGCTGCGACTGCGTGACCTTGTATGTCTCGACCAGCTTCAGGAAATCTTCGGCGTCGAAATGTTCCATGATGATGGAGGTGCCGCCGAGCACGATCGCCATCATGTTGAAGCGCAAGGGAGCAGCGTGATAGAGCGGCGCGGGTGACAGATAGGTGCTCTCGGCGTTCATGCCGCACATGTCGGCGCAGAGCACGCGCAGAAGCGGATTCGGCTCGTCGATTGCCTTGCCCTCGAACGCCTTCTTGACGCCCTTGGGCCGGCCGGTAGTACCGGAAGAATACAGCATGTCGTAACCGGCAATCTCATCGGCAATCGGTGTCGTCGGTTGCGCGGCGGCTTCCTTGTCGTAGGAGCGGAAGCCAGGCAGCGGCTCGTCCATCATGTAGAAGATCGGCTCGCCGGCGGCGCCCTTGATCAGGCCCTTGATCTGGTCGGCACATTTCGGCGTGGTGATCACGACCTTGGCGCCGCAATCGGCGATGATGTAGTCGATCTCGTCCTGCTTCAAATAGCGGCTGATCGCGGTGTAATAGAGCCCGCTGCGCTGCGCGGCCCAGCACAGCTCCATGAAGGCGAGCCGGTTCTCCATCAAGAGCGCGATGTGGTCGCCGGCCTTCAGCCCGAGCAAGCGGAACAGGTGCGCGCCCTGGTTCGAGAGCTCGTCGAGCTCGCGATAGGTGATCGCCTTGCCGCTGCCGGCCATCTGGTAGGCGATCTTGTCGGGCTTGGTGCGGGCGTGGATGGAGGGGTGGGTCATGGCGCAGGTCTCGCAACAAAAAAGGTGTCATCCCGGCCTAGTTGCGCAATTGCGCACGGGAGCCGGGATCCATAACCACAGGGCGTGGTCGTTGAGACGAGATGGAGCTCCGGCGCAGCATAACCACAGTCTCCCGTGGCTATGGGTCCCGGATCGGCGCGCGCTTGAGGCGCGCTTGTCCGGGACGACACCGTTTCTATGGTCGGAGCTTACAGCCGCTCCACGATCGTCACGTTGGCCATGCCGCCGCCTTCGCACATGGTCTGCAGGCCATAGCGCTTGCCGCGCTGATGCAGGGCGTGGACGAGCGTCGTCATCAGCTTGGTGCCGGAGCCGCCGAGGGGGTGGCCGAGCGCGATGGCGCCGCCGTTGACATTCAGGCGCTCGGGATCGGCGCCGGTGGTCTTCAGCCATGCGGTCGGCACCGAAGCGAAGGCCTCGTTGACTTCGAACAGGTCGATATCGCCGATCTTCATGCCGGTCTTCTCCAGCGCGCGCTTGGTCGCGTGCAGCGGCGCGTCCAGCATGATGACGGGATCGCCGCCCATCATGGTCATGTGATGGATGCGCGCCAGCGGCCTGACGCCGAGCTGCTTCAGGCCGCGTTCGTTCACCACCATGACGCCGGAAGCGCCGTCGCAGATCTGGCTGGCGCTGGCCGCCGAAAGCTTGCCGTTCTCGGCGATCAGCTTGACACCCTTGATGCCGTCGAGCGTGACGTCGAAGCGGATGCCTTCGTCGATGTGGTGGGTGTCCTTGGAGCCGTCGGCGCGGGTGATCTCGAGCGGCACGATCTCCTTCTTGAAGTGACCGGCTTGCGTCGCCGCGATCGCGCGCTGATGGCTGTCGTAGGAGAATTGGTCGAGCTCATCCTTGGAGAGGCCGTACTTCTCCGCCATCATCTCCGCGCCGGTGAACTGGCTGAACACGATGTTCGGATACTTCTTCTCGATGCCCGGGCTCTTGTAATTGCCAAAGCCGTTCTTGGCCGGAAGCTGCGACGACAGGCCCATTGGCACGCGCGTCATCGATTCCACACCGGCGGCGATCACGACGTCCATCGCGCCGGACATCACGGCTTGCGCGGCGAAGTGCAGCGCCTGCTGCGAGGAGCCGCACTGGCGGTCGATCGAGGTGCCCGGCACGCTCTCCGGCAGCTTCGACGCCATGATCGCATTGCGCGCGACGTTGTTGGACTGCTCGCCGACCTGCATCACGCAGCCCATGATCACGTCCTCGACCTGGGCGGGATCGACCTTGGTGCGATCGACCAGCTCGTCGAGCACCTTGGCGGCGAGATCGGCCGGATGCCAGCCGGCGAGGCGGCCCCCCTTGCGCCCGCCGGCGGTACGCGCAGCGGCGACGATGTAAGCCTCGGCCATGTCGGTTTCTCCCTGAATTCTTGATTGGGGTTGGGTGTCGGGGACGGATTTAAGGGACGGGAGATCGTTTAGTCAATCGATCAATTAACTCTTGTGATGAGGCGCTGCTTGGGCTTATCTGCGCCCGCTTCGAGCGGCGAACAGGGATCTTCCGTGGCTACCAGCGTACCGAACAGGCTCCCCAGCGGGAAGAATTCCACGGCGGAGAAATTGCTCGTGGCCGCGAGCGAGCTGATGATCGAGCGCTCCTCGATCGAGATCTCACTCTCCGACATCGCGCAGAAGTCGGGCGCCAACGCCGCGCTGGTCAAATATCACTTCGGCAACAAGGACGGCCTGCTGCTGGCGCTGCTCGCGCGCGATGCCGCGACCGAGATGTCCAACCTCGAATACCTCCTGGCCCAGCCGATCACGTCGACAGCGAAACTGAAGCTGCATATCGCCGGCATCATCCGCGCCTATCACCGGTTCCCCTATATGAACCGGCTGATTCATTATCTCCTGCACGAAACCAGCGCGAGCTCGGCCGATGAAGTTTCGAAGTTCTTCGTCGCGCCGCTGTTGGATTTCCATCGCCGCCTGCTCGCGGAGGGCGTCAGCCGCGGCGAATTCCGCCCGACCGATCCGGTGCTGTTCTACACCAGCCTGATCGGCGCTTGCGATCACCTGTTCTTCGGCCGGCACGCGATGTCTCGCGCGACCGGCGTCGGCCCGGTCACCGACGACGTCTGCCGGCAATACATCAAGCACATGGAAACGCTGATTTGCGGCGGCATCCTCACGCAAGCCGGGGAAGCCGCCGCTGCCGGATAGTCCGGCTGCACCTCTCAAAGTCTAGAGAAGAAACGTCCAAGGAAAGGTACATGCGATGCAGTTGAAAGACGTAGCCGTTCTCATCACCGGCGGCGGTTCGGGCCTCGGTGAGGCGACCGCCCGCGCCATGGCGGCCAAAGGCGCCAAGATCGGTGTGATCGACCAGAACAAGGAAAATGCCGAGAAGGTCGCCGCCGAAGTGAAGGGCATTGCGCTGCATGCCGACGTCACCAGCGAAGAGCAGATCAAGGCGGCAATCGCGAAAGCCGAAGCCGCCCATGGCGTCGCCCGCGTGCTGATGAATTGTGCCGGCATCGGCGGCTCGCAGCGCATCGTCGGTCGCGACGGCGTCTATCCGCTGGAAAAGTTCGCACGCATCATCAACGTCAATCTGATCGGCACCTTCAACTGCCTGCGTCTGTTCGCCGAGCGCCTCGTCACGATCGAGCCGGTCGGCGAAGAGCGCGGCGTCATCATCAACACGGCATCGGTTGCGGCCTACGAAGGCCAGATCGGCCAGATCGCCTATTCGGCGTCGAAGGGCGGCGTCGTCGGCCTGACTCTGCCGGCCGCGCGCGATCTCGCCAGCCAGAAGATCCGCGTCAACACCATCGCGCCCGGCCTGTTCTTCACGCCGCTGCTGATGGGCCTGAACGAGGAGGCCCGTAAGAGCCTGGGCGCCCAGGTGCCGCATCCCTCGCGTCTCGGCGATGCCGCCGAATACGGCATGCTCGCGGTGCACATCGTCGAGAATCCGATGCTCAACGGCGAGACCATCCGTCTCGACGGCGCCATCCGCATGGCGCCGCGGTAGGCCGTACTTTCTTCCTTCTCCCCTGTGGGAGAAGGTGGCGCGCGTAGCGCGCCGGATGAGGGGTTTTCTCCGCGCAACGATGTACATGCCCTCTCCCACAAGGGGAGAGGGCGCAATAACAGCCATCTCACGCGCGGACGCACGAGGCACCCATGTCCCAACCGCTGCTGATCGAGCATGACGAGGGCGTCGACCGGGTGACGCTCAATCGTCCCGAACACCTCAACGCGCTCGATCCCGCGCTGATCGACGCGCTCAACGTCTATTTCCAAAGCCTGCAGCGCAATCGCGACACGCGCGTCGTGGTGCTGAAGGGCGCAGGCAAGAATTTCTGTGCCGGCCTCGATCTCAAGGCGGCGATGGCGCGCCGTGCCGGGCAACAGGAGCCGCCCGGCGTCACGGAATCGCTGGATTCGCAACGGCGCATCGCCGACATCGTGATGCTGATGCGGCGTTGTCCGCAGCCGATCCTTGCTCTGGTGCGGGGTGCGGCCGCCGGCGGCGGTTTTGCGCTGGCGTTCGCCTCCGACATCCGCATCGCGACGAAATCGGCGCGGATGAATTGCGCCTTCATCAAGCTCGGCCTGAGCGGCTGCGACATCGGCACCAGCTATTTCCTGCCGCGGCTGGTCGGAGTGTCCGTCGCATCGGAGCTGATCCTCACCGGACGTTTCATCGGCGCCGAACGTGCGCTGGCGGTCGGCCTCGTCTCGGAGGTCGTGGACGAGGACAAACTCGACGAAGCGGCCGAGCCCTATGTCGACGCGATGATGACGGCCTCGCCCGTGGGCCTACGTCTCTCCAAGGAATGCCTCAACATGAGCGTCGATGCCGGATCGCTGGAAGCCGTGATCGCGATGGAGGATCGCAATCAGGTCCTGTGCAGCCGCTCCGAGGAATTTTCGGAAGGCATCAGGGCCTTCCTAGAGAAGCGAAAGCCTGTCTATATCAAGCGCTGAAGACAAAGATCCGCCAAGGACGAGAAATTCCGGGAGACGCAAAATGAGTGGAAGCGCGGCGGCAGTGATGACGAAGCCCGCCTTTCGCAAGATCGAATGGCTTGCGCGCGACATCGACGTCGAGCGCCGCGCCGACGGCACGGTGGTGCTGAAGTCGCGCATTCCGCTGCAAGCTTACGAGAAGCACATTCCGGCGTCGCTAGCCAAATGGGCGAAGGAAGCGCCCGAGCGCATCTGGCTGGCGCAGCGCGGCGGTCCGAATCGCGAATGGCGCAAGGTCTCCTATGCCGAAGCCAAGCGTACCGTGGATGCGCTGACGCAAGGTCTGCTCAATCTTGGGCTCGATGGTCGTCCCGTTGCGATCCTGTCCGGCAACTCGATCGAGCACGCGTTGATGACGCAGGCGGCGATGCAGGCGCGCGTCCCGGCAGCGCCAGTGTCGCCGGCCTACTCCCTGATGAGCCACGATCACGTCAAGCTGAAGTACCTGTTCGACCTGATCAAGCCGGCCGTATTGATGGTGCAGGACGGCCCGACCTTCGAGAAGGCGCTGAAGGCGCTCGATCTCGCCGGCGTCACCGTGGTTCATGTCGCGCGGCCCTGCGACGACATCACAAGCATCAGCTTTGCCGAGCTTGCGGCGACGCCGGTCACTACCGATGTCGAAGCGTCGATCGCGAAGATCACGCCGCAGACCATCGGCAAGCTGCTGTTCACCTCAGGCTCGACCGGCATGCCAAAAGCCGTCATCAACACGCAGGAGATGATGTGCGCCAATGCTGCGATGATGATGCAGGTCAGGCCACGCTCGCCTGACGGTCCGATCGCGACCATGCTGGACTGGATGCCGTGGAATCATACCATGGGCGGCAATGCGGCGTTTCATCCGATCCTGGTCGATGGCGGAACGCTCTATATCGACGACGGCCGGCCGATGCCCGGTCAGTTCGAGGAGACGCTGCGGAACCTGCGCGAGATCTCGCCGACCTATTATGCCAACGTCCCGGCCGGCTATGCTGCGCTCGCAGCCGCCATGGAGAAGGACGACGCGCTCTGCCGCTCGTTCTTCAAGAACCTCTCGATCATGGCCTATGGCGGCGCGCGGCTGCCGGACGATCTCTACGACCGCATGCAGGCCCTCGCCGTGAAGACCACCGGCGAGCGCATCGTATTCTACACCGGATGGGGCTCGACCGAGACCGCGCCGACCTCGACCGGCACCTATTGGGACACCGAGCGCGTCGGCCTGATCGGTCTGCCGTTCCCCGGCGTCGAGTTGAAGATGGTGCCCTGCGGCTCGAAATATGAATTGCGCCTGCGCGGCGTCAACGTCACGCCCGGCTATTTCGGCCAGCCGGAGCTGACGAAGAAGATGTTCGACGAGGAAGGCTTTTACTGCATCGGCGATGCCGGCATTTTCGTCGACGATTCCGATCCGGTGAAGGGCATCATCTTTGCCGGGCGGGTCGTCGAGGATTTCAAGCTGACCACCGGCACCTTCGTGCATGTCGGCTCGCTCCGCACCGATGCGATCGCGGCGACCACGCCTGTCGTGCACGACGCGCT
The DNA here is from genome assembly GCF_004114535.1 of Bradyrhizobium nanningense. Lineage (GTDB taxonomy): Bacteria > Pseudomonadota > Alphaproteobacteria > Rhizobiales > Xanthobacteraceae > Bradyrhizobium > Bradyrhizobium nanningense. Next base: position 11,512 of record NZ_LBJC01000082.1, on the reverse strand, counting down.
GGTCGCGGGTCAGGACCGCGCCTTCATCGGCTTGCTGGCCTGGCCGAACTTGCATGCCTGCCGCCAACTCATCGGCAATCCCGATCTCAGTTTTGCCGATGCCGTGAAGCACCCCGAGGTGATCGCCTGCTTCAGGCGCGGGCTGGAAGCGCATAACAAGGAATGCGAAGGCGCCAGCAGCCGCATCATCGCGCGCGCGATGCTGATGGTGGAGCCTCCTTCGATCGACGGCAGCGAGCTCACCGACAAGGGCTACATCAACCAGCGCGCCGGCCTCGAGCGCCGCGCCGCGCTGGTCGAGCGGCTTTATGCGGACAAGCCGGATCAGGATGTGATCGTGCTGCGATGAAGCACTGCTCTCTACCATCGTCATTCCGGGGCGCGCGGAGCGCGAACACGGAATCCATCGGGCCGCATACGCCTGGAGAGATGGATTCCGGGCTCGCCGCTACGCGGCGCCCCGGAATGACGGTCTCAATCAAATACGACGAATAAATAGAGGTAGCCCGCCATGAACTTCGATTTCTCCGACGACCAGAAACAGCTCCGCGACCAGGCGCGCAAATTCCTCGCCGAAAAATGCTCGCCCAAGGCGGTGCGTGTGGTGCTCGACGGCATGGCGCCTTACGACAAGGAGCTCTGGAAGGGCCTCGCCGAGATGGGCTTTCTCGGCGTCGCGATTCCAGAGGAGTTCGGCGGCGCCGGTGCCGGCCATCTCGAACTCTGCGTGATCGCCGAAGAGATGGGCCGGGCCAACGCGCCGGTGCCGTTCTCCTCGACGGTTTATCTTGCCGCCGAAGCGCTGCTGATCGCCGGCAGCGACGCGCAGAAGAAGAAATGGCTGCCGACGATCGCCTCGGGCGAGGCGATCGGCACGCTGGCGCTGTTCGAGGGCAAGGGCAATCCGTCGCCGAAGAACGTCAAGCTCACGGCTGCGAACGGTGTGCTCAACGGCGTCAAGAAGCCGGTCGCCGACGGCGCCATCGCCGACTTCGCGGTGGTGGCCGCGCGCACGGGATCGAGCGGGCGCGACAGCGACATCTCGCTGTTCCTGGTCGATCTCAAGGGCGGCGGTGCCGAGGTGAAGAGCCTCACCAATCTCGATCCCACCCGCGGGCAAGCCGAGATCACCTTCAAAGACTGCAGGGCCGAGCCGCTCGGTGCTGCGGGCGAGGGCTGGAGCATTTTGACCCAGGTGCTCGACCGCGCCGCGGTGCTGTGCGCGTTCGAGCAGGTCGGTGGCGCCGATCGTGCGCTGGAGATGGGCCGCGACTACGCGCTCGACCGCATCGCCTTCGGCCGCCAGATCGGCTCGTTCCAGGCCGTCAAGCACATGCTGGCCGACATGTACGTCTCGGCGACGCTGGCGCGCTCCAATAGCTATTACGGCGCCTGGGCGCTCTCGACCAACGCGGCCGAGCTGCCGGAAGCCGCCGCTGCCGCCCGCATCAGCGCGACGCAGGCGTTCCAGCACTGCGCCAAGAACAACATCCAGGTTCACGGCGGCATGGGTTTCACCTGGGAGTTCGATTGCCACATGTACTACCGCCGCGCCAACGCGATGGCTCTCGGGCTCGGCAGCCTCAGCTATTGGGAAGACCAGCTGATCGAGCGGATGCGGAAGAAGAACGCGGCGTGACGATAGGTGCGTAGGGTGGGTTAGCCGAGCGGATTGCGCGAAGCGCAAGTCGCTTGGCGTAACCCACCTCTTCTGTCGATGAGGAAACCAAAGAGGTGGATTACGCCTTCGGCTAATCCACCCTACGGACAACAGAGAAAACCATGAACTTCGACGACACCCCGCAGGAAGCCGAATTCCGCACCACCGCGCGGGCCTGGATCGCCGCGAATGCGCCGAAGCAATACGAGGAGGAGCTGCGCAAATCCTCGCTCGGCCGCACCGTGCTCAAGAACGCCAATATTCTCGATGTCGCAAAAGCCTGGCAGAAGAAGAAAGCCGATGCCGGCTGGGCCTGTCTGCACTGGCCGAAGGAATATGGCGGCCGCGGCTCCTCGCCGATTGAGCGCGTGATCTGGCAGCAGGAGGAAGGGCCGTTCGGCCAGCTGTCGCGCATGTTCATCATCGGTCACGGCATGTGCGGACCGACCATGATGGCGTTCGCGCGTGAGGAGCACAAGCGCACCTATCTGCCGCCGCTGGCGTCCGGCGAAAAGGTCTGGTGCCAGCTGTTCTCCGAACCGGCCGGCGGCTCCGACGTCGCAGGGCTTCGCACGCGCGCCGAGAAGGACGGCGACGACTGGGTGATCAACGGTCAGAAGATCTGGACCTCGGGCGCGCATTATTCCGACTACGGCATTTTGCTCACCCGCACCGATCCGACCGTACCCAAGCACAAGGGCCTCACCATGTTCTTCCTGGACATGAAGAGCCCGGGCGTCGAGGTCCGGCCGATCAAGCAGGCGAGCGGGGCGTCGGACTTCAACGAGGTCTATTTCACCAATGTCCGCATTCCCGATCACCAGCGCCTCGGCGAGGTCGGCGACGGCTGGAACGTCTCGCTAACCACGCTGATGAACGAGCGCAGCGCGATCGGGGCGGCCGTGTCGACCGGCTTCCCTGAATTGTTCGAGTATTGCTCCAGCCTGATGCTCGACGACGGTCCGGCGATCGAGGATCGCGCGGTGCGCTCGAAGCTGGCGAACTGGGCGGTGAAGGCGAGCGGGCTGAAATACACCAGCATGCGCGCGATCTCCGCGTTGTCGAAGGGCGAGCGGCCGGGGCCGGAAAACTCCATCGGCAAGCTGGTGGCGGGTTCGATGATCCAGGACGTCGCGACCTATGCGCTGGATTTGCAGGGAGCGGCAGGCGTCGTCAGCGGCGAGAACGCCGAACTCGCCGGCCGTTTCCAGGCGATGCTGTTGCGCGCGCCGGGCACGCGCGTCGAAGGCGGCACCGACGAGATCATGCGCAACATCATCGCCGAGCGGGTGCTGGGCCTGCCCGGCGATATCCGTGTCGACAAGGACGTGCCGTTCAACAAGATCCCGACGAAGGGAAGGAATTAGCCGTCATTCCGGGGCGCCGCGCAGCGGCGAACCCGGAATCCAGAGGTTGTGGTTCGAGATTCCGGGTTCGCGCGTTGCGCGCCCCGGAATGACAGAAAGGAAGCCGCCATGAATTTCGACGACACCCCGCAGGAAGCCGCATTCCGCGAGACCGCGCGCAAATGGATCGACGCCAATGCGCCGAAGGAGCTGCATGCCGAGCTGTCAAAATCTTCGCTCGGCCGCATTCGCCTCGCCAGCCGCGACATCGTCGAGGTCGGCAAGGCCTGGCAGAAGAAGAAGGCCGATGCCGGCTGGGCGTGCCTACACTGGCCGACGGAATATGGCGGCCGCGGCGCGACGCCGATCGAGAAGGTGATCTGGCAGCAGGAAGAGGGCGTCTACGGCAAGCTGACGCAGCCGTTCCAGATCGGTGAGGGCATGTGCGGGCCGACCGTGATGGCGTTCGGTAGCGAGGATGCGAAGCGCCGGTACTTGCCGAAGCTCGCCTCGGGCGAGGAGATCTGGTGTCAACTGTTCTCCGAACCGTCCGCCGGCTCGGACGTCGCGGGGCTCCGCACCCGTGCCGAGAAGAAGGGCGACAATTGGGTCGTCAACGGCCAGAAGATCTGGACCTCGGGCGCGCATTATTCCGACTATGGTCTTTTGATCGCGCGCACCGATCCGAACGTGCCCAAGCACAAGGGCCTCACCATGTTCTTCCTGGACATGAAGAGTCCCGGCGTCGAGGTTCGCCCGATCAAGCAGGCAAACGGCATGCAGGAGTTCAACGAGGTCTATTTCACCGACGTCGTAATTCCCGACAGCCAGCGGCTGGGGGCCGTCGGCGAGGGCTGGAGCGTCTCGCTGACCACGCTGATGAACGAGCGGATGTCGATCGGGGCGCGGCTTGCGACCGGCGTGCCTGAGATGTTCGAGTTCTGCTCCAACCTCATGCTGGAGGACGGCTTGGCCATCGACGATCCCGCCGTGCGCTCGAAGCTGGCGAGCTGGGCGGCGAAGTCGAACGCGCTGAAATACACCAGCTACCGCACGATCTCGGCGCTGTCGAAAGGCGAGCGGCCGGGCCCGGAGAACTCGATCGGCAAGCTGGTCTCGGGCATGATGCTGCAGGACATCGCGACCTACGCCATGGATCTGCAGGGTGGGGCCGGTGTTCTCACCGGCAGCGACGAGGAGACCGTGCAGGGCCAGTTCCAGCAGATGCTGCTGTCCTCGCCCTCGATGCGCATCGCCGGCGGCACCGACGAGATCCTGCGCAACATCATCGCCGAGCGCGTGCTGGGCCTGCCCGGCGACATCCGCGTCGACAAGGACGTGCCGTACAACAAGATCCCGACCAAGGGGCGGTGAGGGCAGCGTAGGGTGGGTTGGCGCACGGATGCGCGAGGCGCGATCCGCTGGGCGTAACCCACCACTTCTGTCAATGCGGAAACAAAACAGGTGGGTTACGCCTTCGGCTGACCCACCCTACGAGAAGAGCGCGAGCTGATCCATGGACGCAAAAGCCAAACAAACCGATCGCATCGGCGTGTTCGAAGAGCTGCTCAACGAGCGCTACTCCGTTCGCGCTTTCCTGCCCAAGGAGGTCGACCGCGCCACCATCCAGCATGTGCTGACGACCGCGCAGCGCACCGCGTCCTGGTGCAACAGCCAGCCCTGGCAGGTGATCATCGCGAGCGGGGAGGCCAAGGAGCGCTTTCGCAAGGCGATCTACGCGGAGGCTTCAAAGGGTCTCGGCGACGATTACGACTTTACGCCGCCGCGTGAATATGTCGGCGTCTATCTCGACCGCCGCCGCGAGAGCGGCTTTCAACTCTACAACACGCTCGGCATCGCCCGCGGCGACAGAAACGCCTACGCCAAGCAGGCGCTGGAGAACTACAACTTCTTCGGCGCACCGCATGTCGCGATCATTCACACCAACGAGCCGCTCGGCATTTACGGTGCGATCGATTGCGGCGCTTATGTCAGCAATTTCATGCTGGCCGCGCAGGCACTCGGGCTCGGCACCATTCCGCAAGCGGCGCTGGCGCGCCAGTCCGGCCTGATCCGCGGCCACTTCAATCTGCCCGACGATCGCCGCGTCGTCTGCGGCATTTCGTTCGGCTATGCCGACCACGCCCACAAGGTCAACAGCTACCGCACCTCGCGTGCGAGCGTGGCCGAGACCGTCACCTTCGTGGACGAGTAATCGGTGCTGGCGGCGCGGTTCTCGCACGCATGCAAAGACGGCCGCAGGAGCGGCCGCCTTCTCGTTGTCTCGATCTTGACGACGCCGGCCGTCAGCCGCCGCTGCCGCCGATCACGGCTCGCACGGTCTCGTCCGGCCCGAAGTCCTCGGCGCCGTCGACGTAGAGCAGCGCGGCGAGCTTCGAGCGCGCGCGGTTGACGCGGCTCTTGATCGTGCCGACTGCGCAGCCGCAGATCGAAGCCGCATCCTCGTAGGAGAAGCCGGAGGCGCCGACCAGGATCAACGCTTCACGCTGGTCCTGTGGAAGCTTGTCGAGCGCCGTACGGAATTCCTCGAACTCGAGATGCGCGTTCTGCGACGGCTGTGTCTTCAGCGTCTTGGCGTAGTTGCCCTCGGCATCCTCCACCTCGCGCCGCCGCTTGCGATAGTCCGAGCGGAACAGGTTGCGCAGGATCGTGAACAGCCACGCCGGCAGGTTGGAGCCGGGCTGGAACGAGTCGATGTTCGCAAGCGCGCGGAGCAGCGTCTCCTGCACCAGATCATCGGCGCGGTCAGCATTGCCGCTGAGCGAGATGGCGAACGCGCGCAGACTAGGTACGGCCGCCAGGATGTCGTTACGCAGGGAGTCCGTGAGAGGCATTAATCCCTCCCATTGTTGTTGTCGTTAGATCCCCCGTCATTTTCCACGTGGGGTGTGGCTCCCTGGGCATCAAGCTTCTTGATCAGTTCAGCGAACCGATCCGGAACCCCCTGCCGCACTACGTCATCATACATTGCGCGCAGCTGATGCCCGATCCGGGATTGAATCTCCGGAGTGAGCCCTCCCTTGCCGGGGGTCGTGCTTCTGGTTGCTTGAGACTTGAGATCTTTCATGACCTGTTCCACGTTTCCCCGAGTTAAGTTACTGTAAAATCGAGAAGTTTTCTCAACCGGGAGCCGTTCCCTGAATAGGCTCAATTCCAGGTTCGAGAAAAAGTTCCCCCTATAGCGGAACTTTTCTTAGGCTGATGCGTAAACAGCCCAGCAGGGGAACCGGGCCCCCCGCGTTGCCAGGTTTGGCCCGAAGATGAATGGAGTGGGGATGTCCCGTTCACAGCTTGTTGCTGAACACTTGCCGTTGTTGCGCCGGTACGCGCGCGCCCTGACGGGCAGCCAGGCCTCCGGTGACGCCTATGTCGCAGCCATGTTGGAAGCCATGCTGGGAGATCCGTCGGTACTCGACGAGAGCCATGGACCCCGCGCCGGGTTATTCCGGCTGTTTACCCAGATCTGGAATTCGGTCTCCGTCAACGACGATTCGGAGGTGACGACCCTGCCGATGCCACCGGAGCGGCGGCTGTCGAACATCACGCCGCTGCCGCGGCAGGCCTTCCTGCTGCTCTCGCTGGAGGGATTCTCGGAGGAGGAAGTCGCCTACATCCTCGGCACCGACGTCGCGGAGACGCGGCGGCTGGCGGATGCCGCCGGACGCGAGATGGCGGCCGAGATCGCGACCGACGTGCTGATCATCGAGGACGAGACTTTCATCGCCATGGACCTCGAGAGCCTGGTGAAGAATCTCGGCCACAACGTCGTCGGCGTCGCGCGCACCCATGCCGATGCGGTGGCGCTGGCCAAGAACAAGCGGCCCGGCCTCATTCTCGCCGACATCCAGCTCGCCGACGGCTCCTCGGGCCTGGACGCCGTCAACGAGCTGCTGCGCACTTTCGAGGTGCCGGTGGTGTTCATCACGGCGTATCCGGAGCGCTTCCTCACCGGCGAGCGACCCGAGCCGGCGTTCCTGATCTCAAAACCGTTCCAGCCCGCGATGGTTTCGGCGGTGGCGAGCCAGGCGCTGTTCTTCCAGCGCAACTCGCGCAACCGCACGCCGAAGGCGCCGGCGGCCTGACGAAGCGCCGTTCGCCTACAACTGGCGATGATGATTTGATCCGGCGTGCTGCAAGGCACGCCGGATTTTTCATGCCGCTCTGCCGTGCTTGACGTCCATCGAATTCGTCGCTCAAACCTCATGCATTGATCCCAGCCGGAGATGCACCCATGGACCAAATGTTGCTCGATCGCCTCGCCATCCGCGACCTCGTCGAGAACTGGGCGGTCTGGCGCGATGCCGGTGACTGGGCGCGCTTTGCCACGGTCTGGCACGAGGAGGGCTGGATGTCCGCGACCTGGTTTCAGGGACCGGCGCGGGATTTCATGCGCGTCAGCCAGGAGGGGTTTGCCAAAGGCGTGCGCATCCTGCATTTCCTCGGCGGCACCAGCATCGACGTCTCAGGCGCGCGGGCCATCGCCCAGACCAAGATGACGATCTCGCAGCGCGCCCTGGTGCACGACGTGCTCTGCGACGTCGTCTGCACCGGACGCTTCTACGATTTCCTGGAGAAGCGGCAAGACCAATCAGGAATTGGCAAATGGGGCATCGTCCGCCGCCAGCCGATCTACGAGAAGGACCGGATCGACCCGGTCGATCCCGCGGCGACGCTCCGTCTCGATCAGCAGGCGCTCGCCGCGCTGCCCGAAGGCTATCGCCATCTCGCCTACATGCAGGAGCTGATCGGCTACAAGGTCAAGCGCGACATGCCGGGCCTGATCGGGCCCGAGGTCGAGAAGCTCTATGGCGAGGGGCGGGACTGGCTCGCGGGGAAGGCCAGATAACGCGAACCCGGATAACTCGAACCAAAGTGAGCTGCAGATAAAAGCAAAGTGAGCCCCAGAAAAAAGTAAGGCGCGACTGGCATCACCACAGTCGCGCCCTACGTCGCCGGCTTATGGGGCAGGGGGGAATAGCCGGCTGCAGAGACGACTCCTGTCTGCACGAGTCGTTCCAGCCCTTGCGAAATATTTTGCGCACGCTGCTGCATTTGCCGCACACGGTTAAGTGATCGTAATGGCCAAGAACCCCCGGTCCTCCGCTCGCGTTGTTCCCGCGATCGCCATGGGGCGAGGGACCGATAGTCATGTCACAGATTCATAAGGTATTTTTGGGCGCCGTCGCGATTGCCGCAACGCTCGGCGCGGTGCAATTGGCCTCCGGCCACGATCTGGCCGACCGCTGGCAGGCGGTCGCCGATGCGCCCAGCCACAACTTGAATTCCGCGCCAAGCAATAACGTCAATCGCGCCGGCAAAGCCGACCGCCTCACCGAACTCAAGCCGGCTGCGGTTCCCACCCGCACCGTCTCGATGCGGTTGAACGACCTCGCCGCCACCTCGGTCCTGCTGCGGGTCCCCGCGGTGATCGAGACCGGCAACGCCAAGCCGCCTGTACTGCTCCAGAACCAGAAGAAGGTGCGCAACAGGCCGACGATCGCCTGCGAGCCGATGGTCAGCTCGTTGACCGAGGTCGCAAAGCTGCTTCAGCCCGGTCGTTGTGTGACCTGATCCGCCGAGCGATCGGACAGATCGTCCTCCCGCCGGGAGGACGATTTTTCACGTCCACTTGATCCCCTGTCGCCTCGCGTTATATCCCGGGTTTCTTCCCTTTTGTTTTGACCGGGTAAACGCATGACGACGTCAGACACGGCTGTGCATACGCAGCCTTTCCAGGCCGAGGTTTCCGAGCTTCTGCACCTCATGGTGCATTCCGTCTATTCCGAGACCGACATCTTCCTGCGCGAGCTCGTCTCCAACGCCTCCGACGCCTGCGACAAGCTGCGCTACGAGGCGATCGCCAGCCCGGCGCTGCTCGGCGAGGGCGACGCGCTCAAGATTCGCATCATTCCCAACAAGCAGGCCAAGACGCTCGCGATCGCCGACAACGGCATCGGCATGGAGCGGCAGGAGCTGATCGACCATCTCGGCACCATCGCCCGCTCCGGCACCAAGGCGTTCGTGTCGAAGCTGAAGGAGGCCAAGGACGGCCTCGGCCTGATTGGCCAGTTCGGCGTCGGCTTCTATTCCGCCTTCATGGTCGCCGAGAAGATCGTCGTCATCAGCCGCCGCGCCGGCGAGAGCGACGTCTGGACCTGGACCTCCTCCGGCGGCTCCGGCTTCGAGATCGTCCGTGCCACCGACGAGGAGGCGGCGCGCGTGACCCGCGGCACCGAGATCGTCCTGCACCTGAAGGACGATGCCAAGAAATATCTCGAGGCTTTCGAGATCGAGCGCATCGTCGGTGCCTATTCCGACAACATCCTGTTTCCCATCGAGCTCGTGCCGGAAGAAGGCGAGCCGCGCCAGATCAATTCGGCGAGCGCGCTGTGGCAGCGCTCGAAATCCGAGCTCACGGCGGAAGACTACAAGAAGGCCTATCAGCAGATCGCGTCCGCCTTCGACGATCCCGCGATGACGCTGCATTACCGTGCCGAAGGCCGCTACTCCTACGCCGTGCTGCTGTTCGCGCCCTCGACCAAGCCGTTCGACCTGTTCGAGCCGAACCGCAAGGGCCGGGTGAAGCTTTACGTCCGCCGGGTCTTCATCACCGATGATGCCGATCTATTGCCGGGGTATCTGCGCTTCATCCGCGGCGTCGTCGACAGCGAGGATCTCCCGCTCAACATCTCCCGCGAGATGCTCCAGAACAATCCGCAACTGGCGCAGATCCGCAAGGCGGTGGCGACCCGGGTGGTGTCGGAGCTCGAAAGCCTCGCCGAGAAGGATGCGGAGAATTTTGCCAAGATCTGGGACGCGTTCGGTGCGGTGCTCAAGGAAGGCATCTACGAGGATTTCGAGCGGCGCGAAAAGCTGCTGGCACTGTCGCGCTTCACCACGACGTCGGGCGAGAAGCGTTCGCTGAAGCAGGTCATCGCGGATTTCAAGCCGAACCAGACCGAGATCTATTATCTCGTCGGCGACAGCATCGAGCGGTTGAAGTCCAATCCGCGGCTCGAAGCGGCAACCGCGCGCGGCATCGAGGTGCTGCTGCTGTCCGATCCCGTCGACGCCTTCTGGACCTCGATGCCGTCGGAGTTCGAGGGCAAGCCGCTGAAATCGCTGAGCCAGGGCGACCTCAATCTCGACCTGATCCCGTGCATCGACGACAAGGACGAGTCGAAGAAGGAAGAGCCGGCCGCGGATGAGGCCGCCACCATCGCCGTGATCAAGGCCGCGCTCGGCGAGCGCGTCAGCGACGTCAAGGCTTCGACGCGCCTGACCAACTCGGCCTCTTGCCTCGTCGCCGACAGCCAGGGCCCGAGCCGCGAGCTCGAGCGCATCCTGTCGCAGCAGAACAGGGGCATGCGGACCAAGCCGATCCTCGAGATCAATCTGCGCCATCCGCTGGTGACTGCGATCACCAAGGCGCAAGCCGGCTCGAAAACGGTCGACGATCTCAGCCTGCTCTTACTCGAACAGGCGCAAATCCTGGACGGCGAATTGCCGGAAGACCCGGCTGCGTTTGCCGCGAGGCTGAACCGGCTCGTGTTGCAGGGGCTCGGCGCCTAGCGACTCTGGGAGCTGCACTCACCTTGCCGTCGTCTGTCGCTAGGAACAGTCGCCGCCGGCCTGGTGTTATGCCATAGCAGGCCGTCGGCATCAGACCCGCCGGCGCCGTCGATTCGAGGATTAAGTCCATGCGCCTGTCGATTTTGACCCTCACCGCGATTGCCACGCTGTTCATCGCGGCAGATGCCAGCGCCCAGACCTATGATCCGCGCTATCCGGTGTGCATGCACGTCTATACGCCCGGCAGCTTCGGTGGTGGCGGCGGCGACTATTTCGACTGCTCCTTCACCTCGCTGCCGCAGTGCCGTGCGACCGCGTCGGGCCGCTCGGCAAGCTGCGACCTCAATCCCTATTACGCCTTCGACGAGCCGCCGCCACCGCGCAAGCGTTACAAGAGGGTGCATTAGCGACCCGCGACGCAGCATATTGGAATATAGTTCATGCGCTTCTCGTTCGGCTTGATCATGACCGCCGGCGCACTGTTCACGGCCACGCCGTCGCATGCGCAGACCTTTGATCCGCGTTACCCCGTCTGCATGCATGTTTATTCAGGTGCGAACGGTGGTGGTGGGGAGTGGTACGACTGCTCCTTCACCTCGTTGCCACAGTGCCGCGCCACCGCTCTCGGCCGCTCGGCGATCTGCGATCTCAATCCGTATTATCCGTTCCAAGAGCCGCCGCGGCGCTGGCGTCACGAACGTAGCGGTTAGCGTCGGGCGGGCCGGCGCTCCCGCTTCGCGTGCGGCGCCGCGCGCTAAAGCATGATCCGGAAAAATGCGAAGCGGCTTTCCGGAAAGATCATGCGCAAACAACGACCTAAGTGTGGAGCCTCAAGAGGTTATCCTTGGTCAAACCGAGCCTGCTGATCGGCGTTTGAGAGTCTATACCACCGTGAGGTCGGTGCCAGTTGTAT
>NZ_LBJC01000081.1 GCF_004114535.1 Bradyrhizobium nanningense | reverse complement strand
CACCGCAGACACTCGGCTATCGGCTATATCAGCCCGGTCGAGATGGAGCTAAAATCGGCTTGAACCCTGTCCACTTTTTTGGGGGAAGATCAAAGGTGTGCCTGCAATCGAGATGTCAGCCGTAGTGCGAATTCGATTCCGCTTGCTCCGTCATTGCGAGCGCAGCGAAGCAATCCAGAGTCTTTCCGAGGAGGGATTCTGGATTGCTTCGCTGCGCTCGCAATGACGATGTTGAGGCAGCTGCGCGTCCAACTCCGCTCTCGTGCCCTGGACGCGGAGCAGCGCCCGCTTCGACTCTGCGGAGCAACGCGAAGGGCGTTGCAGCGCGTCCGGGACACGCGCGCATCGCCTTCGCACCACCGTCATAGTCTCTAACACGCACTAACCAACGCCTGACTTAAAACTGTCATAATCGCCGAACGGAACCCGCGCCTGCGCGCTCTTTACATGTCGTTAAGTGCGCCTGCATTGGATGCGCCCTGAAAGTGCGTTGGGGACTGCCATGAATGCTGCCAAGAAAGTGTCGGGAAAACCGGCCGCCGAAATGTTCGACGACATCCCGGTGCTCCAGCGCAAATGGCGTGCCGCGTTGAAGCCGGGCGAGCGGCTGCCGCGCTACGAGGACGTCATGCTCGGCAGTCTTGGACGGCTCGCCGATCACATCGCGCTGCTGAAGAACGACGGAGTGCTCGAACTGTCGCGCAGCGGACGTTACGTGCAGAAATGGCTCGGCGAGGAGCGCTGGGACATTCCCGTCGCCGAATTGTCGCCGGATTGCGCCACTGCGCTGTCGGAAGCGGCGACGAGCGCGCTGGCCAACGGAAGGCCGCATCAGGCCAGCGCGCATTGCGTGCGCGACGGCATGGTGCGGACCTACGACGTGCTGGCCCTGCCGACGGCCTCGCGCTGGGGCGCCACGCTGGTCGGCGCTTATATCAACGAGCGCGGCGCGCAGTACAATCTGCTGGACGCGATCTTCGCCTCGACCGACGATGCGGTGATCTCGCTGGCCACCTTGCGCGACGCCGGCGGCAACCCGTTCGATCTCCAGATCGTGCATCACAACAATAGCGCGGGGGTGCTCCTGAAGGTCGCGACCGGAAGCCTGCTGTGGCGCCGAATTGGCGAGGGGACCACGCTGCTGGCCTTGCGCGAGATCATGGACTTTCTGCTCAGGGCCGTCGCGGGCGGCCGCGGCGAGCAGCTCGAGATCGAGAGCGAGGGCCGGCACCTCCGTCTCAGTGCCACGGCGTTCGCCGACGTGGTTTCGCTGACGATCTCCGATGTCACCGCGCTGAAGCGGCGCGACGCCTCTTTCCGCCTGCTGTTCGACAACAACCCGATGCCGATGTGGGTGTTCGACGCGCAGACCAAGCAATTCCTTGGCGTCAACGATGCCGCCGTCCAGCATTACGGCTACAGCCGCGCCACCTTCCTGCGCATGAAGCTGCACGAGATCTGGCCGGAGGACGAGTGGGACAGCCACGCCGAGGCGCTGGAGCGGGTCGGCGACGCCTACCATTCCTCGCGCAACTGGCGGCACCTGCGCGCCGACGGCAGCGAGATCGAAGTGCTCACCTTCGGCCGCCGCGTCGCCTTCGACGACCGCGACGGTTATCTGGTCGCGGTGGTCGACATCACCGAGCGGCGCAAGGCCGAGGCGCGCATCGCGCACATGGCTCACCATGACGGGCTCACCGACCTGCCGAACCGCGCATATTTCCGGGAGCGCCTGAAGCAGGCCCTGGATCAGGCCGGGGACAGGCGCGTCGGCGTGCTCTACATCGATCTCGACCTGTTCAAGAACATCAACGATTCCTTCGGTCATCCCGTGGGCGACCGCCTGCTCAAGGAAGTCGCCGAACGCCTGACCAATGCGGTTCGCGGCACCAACCTGGCGGCCCGGCTCGGCGGCGACGAATTCGCGGTAATCCTCGGCGCCGACGTCTCGCCGAACGAGGCCAGCGCTTGCGCAGGCCTGCTGATCGACATGCTGAAGGCGCCTTATGATCTCGACGGTCAGGAGATGGTGATCGGCGCCAGCATCGGCATCGCGCTGTCGCCCGGCGACGGCACGACTCCGGAGGAACTGATGCGCAATGCCGACATGGCGCTGTACCGGGCGAAGTCCGACGGCGGCGGCGTGCACCATTTCTTCGAGCGTGAGATGGACCTGCAGGCGCAGAAGCGCCGCGACATGGAGCTCGATCTGCGCCGGGCGTTCGCCAATGGCGAGTTCGAGCTGCACTACCAGCCGCTGGTGACGATCGCATCCGACCGCATCTCCGGCTTCGAGTCGCTGCTGCGCTGGCGCCATCCGGACAAGGGCATGATCTCGCCGGCGGAGTTCATTCCCGTCGCCGAGGACATCGGCCTCATCACCCAGTTAGGGGAGTGGGTGCTGCGCGAAGCCTGCGCCGAGGCCGTCAAATGGCCTGCCGACGTCAAGGTCGCGGTCAATCTGTCGCCGGCGCAATTCCGCAGCCGTAACCTGGTGCAGGTTGTGATCTCGGCTCTGGCGCAGTCCGGTTTGTCGCCGAGGCGGCTCGAGCTCGAAATCACCGAATCGATCTTCCTGGCCGAGACCGATGCCAATCTCGCCATCCTGCATCAGTTGCGCGAGCTCGGCGTCGGCATCTCCATGGACGATTTCGGCACCGGCTATTCCAGCCTCAGCTATTTGCGGAGCTTCCCGTTCGACAAGATCAAGATCGACCGCTCGTTCGTGAAGGATCTGGCAGAGCGTCCCGATTGTGGCGCGATCGTGCGTGCGATCTCCGGTCTTGGCCGCAGCCTCAACATCACCACGACTGCGGAGGGCGTCGAGACTGAGGACCAGCTCGACTGGCTGCGCGCCGAAGGCTGCAACGAGGTGCAGGGCTTTCTGTTCAGCGCCGCGCGGCCCGCGGCGGAGATCGCAAAGTTGCTCGCGGATTTCGGCCAGCGCGCCTCACGGGCGGCGTAGCTCCTCAGGGTAGCAATCATAGACCAGCGCCTTGAAGGCGGGCGTGATGCGGCCGCGCTCGGTCTGGGTCTGCTGCATCATGAGGTAGGCCATGTCGAGCTTGGGATCGACACCGAAATAGGTGCCGCTCCCTGAGTCCCATTTCAATTCGCCGAGCGAGCCCGGCGGCGGCGGTTTTGCGTTGCCGGGATCGGTCCGTACCGCAAGGCCGTAGCCATATCCGAAGCCGTCACCGGGAAAATAGAAGTAGTCGCGTCCAACGCCAGAGCCGGGCCCGATATGATCCGTCGTCATCGCTTTGAAAGCCGCGGGGCTCAGATAGCGCCGGCCCGCGAACGAGCCGCCATTGAGCAGCATCTGCGAGAAGCGCTGATAGTCGGTGATGGTCGAGAGCAGGCCGCCGCCGCCGGATTGCCATTCGGGATGGTCGAGACGCTCGCGCTCGCCGGCGAGCAGGATGAAGTCGTTCGGCAGCGGCCGCGCCATCCGCGCCAGTTCATCCTCGGTCGCGAGCGCGAACTTGGTGCTGTTCATGCCGAGCGGATCGAAGATGCGTGCTTTCAGGAACTGGTACAGCGTCTGGCCCGAGATGATCTCGATGACGCTGCCGAGCACGTCGGTGGAATGGCCGTAACGCCACAGGGTTCCCGGCTGCCGCGCCAGAGGCAGCTTGGCAATGCGATCGGCGAATTCCCTGTTGTTGAATTGCCCTTCGAAGATGTCGGCGGCCTGATAGGCCTGCTCGACCCATTTGCCGCCGATATAGTCATAGCTGATGCCCGAAGTGTGCCGCAGCAGGTCCTCGATGTTGACGGGACGGACCGGCGGCACGAGGTCGAGTTCCAGCTTGCCGTCCGGCTCGGTGACCTCGAGGCCGACCTTGGTGCGGGCAAAGAGCGGTATGTATTTCGACACGGGGTCGGTGAGGGCGAGCTTGCCCTCGTCGATCAGCATCATCGCGCCAAGGCACGTGATCGGCTTGGTCATGGAATGGATGGCGAAGATCGTGTCGGGCGTCATCGCAAGCCCGGTCCGGGTGTCGCGCACGCCGAAGGTCTTGAGGTAGACCGGCTTGCCGTGCTGCTGCACCAAAATCACGGCGCCCGGCAGCCGGCCGCTTCCCACCTCGTTGTCGAAGAAAGCAGTGATGCGGTCGAGCCCGTCCGGCGACGGGGCAGGGATGTCGGCGGCCCGGCTTCGTGCCATCGAGCTGGCGAGCAGCGCGGCCCCGACCAGAAAATCACGACGCTTCATCCGACCTTCCTCCCTCGGCGGGATCAAAGCCGCAAGACGTCAGAGGCGTCAACACGACATCGATCAAAAACGCGTCACGATTTCCGAAAGGAACGGTCGCGGACGGTCTTCGCTCGGCTTGGTCGGCGTGCCCACGTGAATGAAGCCGGCGAGTTTCTCATCCGGCTTGAGGCCGAGGCCATCGAGCACGTCGCGATCGAACGAGAACCAGCCGGTCAGCCAGCAGGCGCCGTAGCCGAGCGCGGTCGCGGCGGTGACGGTGTTCATGGCGCTGGCGCCCGCCGACAATTCCTGCTCGAACGCCGGCACCTTCGGATGGGGCCGCGTGAAGCTGACGATGCCGATCACCAGCGGCGCATCCATCAGGCGCTTGCGCTCGGTCTCGACGTCGGCGGCCGGCGCGCCGGGATTCTTCCGCGCAAAGACTTTTGCGATCACCTCGCCGGCGCGCAGGCGCGCGTCGCCCTCGAAGATGATGAAGCGCCAGGGGGCCAGCTTGCCGTGATCGGGTACGCGCGCGCCGATGGTGAGAATGGTCTCGAGTTCGGCCGCCGAAGGGCCGGGCCCGGTCATCTCGCGCGGCTTGACCGAGCGGCGGGTTTTCAGGAGTTCAATGGCGTCGGGCACTGCGATATCCTCTTCAACTGGTCGTCGGGCGTGCCATACCGAGTTAAGCATGCACGCCCGCAACCGGAAGCGAATTTAGATCGATTTCAGGGATCAGACCGCTTCCCGCGCCCGCCGGACATCCGGCGGGGTGGCCTCGTCGACCAGCGCGGCGATCGCCTCGGCGGTCGTCATCACCTTCTGGCCGTCGCTGCCGAGCCGGCGGACCGAGACCGAATGCGTCTCGGCCTCCTTCTTGCCGACCACGAGCAGCGCCGGGATCTTGGCCAGCGAGTGCTCGCGGACCTTGTAGTTGATCTTTTCGTTGCGCAGGTCGATCTCGACCCGAAGCCCTGCGCGCCGTGCCTGTTCCAGCACTTGCTTGGCGTACTCGTCGCCTTCCGAGGTGATGGTGGTGACCACCGCCTGCACCGGAGCCAGCCAGAGCGGGAAGTTGCCGGCATAGTGCTCGATCAGGATGCCGATATAGCGCTCCATCGAGCCGCAGATCGCACGGTGCACCATCACCGGCGGCTTCTTGCCGCCGTCATGGTCGATGTAGAACGCGCCGAACCGCTCCGGCAGGTTGAAGTCGACCTGCGTGGTGCCGCATTGCCAGTCGCGGCCGATGGCGTCGCGCAGTACGTATTCGAACTTCGGCCCGTAGAAGGCGCCTTCGCCAGGGTTGATCTCGGTCTTGATGTGGTTGCTCTGCGACTGGATCTCGCGCAGCACCGTCGCCATCACGCGTTCGGCGTGATCCCACATCTCGTCCGTGCCGACGCGTTTCTCCGGCCGGGTCGACAGCTTCACGGTGAGATCGCCGGTGAAGCCGAAATCGGCATAGGTCGACAGGATCAGATCGTTGATCTTCAGGCATTCCTCGGCGAGCTGATCCTCGGTGCAGAAGATGTGCGCATCGTCCTGGGTGAAGCCGCGCACCCGCATCAGCCCGTGCATGGCGCCGGACGGCTCGTAGCGATGCACCACGCCGAACTCGGCGAGGCGCAGCGGCAGGTCGCGGTAGCTCTTCAGGCCGTGCTTGAAGATCTGAACGTGACCCGGGCAGTTCATCGGCTTCAGCGCAAACCAGCGCTTGTCCTCGGCCTCGTCGCCGGCCGACTGCGCCGCGAACATGTTCTCGCGATACCAGCCCCAATGGCCCGAGGTCTCCCACAAGACCTTGTCGAGGATCTGCGGTGCATTGACCTCACTGTAATCGCCGGTCAGGCGGCGGCGCATATAGGCGATCAGCTGCTGGAAGATGGTCCAGCCCTTCGGGTGCCAGAACACGACGCCCGGACCTTCCTCCTGGAAGTGGAAGAGGTCGAGCTCGCGGCCAAGCTTGCGGTGATCGCGCTTTTCCGCTTCCTCGATCTGCTTGAGATAAGCGTCGAGGTCCTCCTGCTTGGCGAAGGCCGTGCCGTAGATGCGGGTCAGCATCGGATTGTTGCTGTCGCCCCGCCAATAGGCGCCGGCCACCTTCATCAATTTGAAGGCATTTCCGACCTTGCCGGTCGAGGTCATATGCGGGCCGCGGCACAGGTCGAACCAGTCGCCCTGATAGTAGATCTTGATAGGCTCGGTGCCGGGAATGGCATCGACCAGCTCGACCTTGAACGCCTCGCCCTTGTCGCGGAACACCTGTTTTGTCTTCTCGCGGTCCCAGACTTCCTTGGTGAAAGGCTTGTCGCGCGCGATGAGCTCACGCATCTTTTTCTCGATGGCGGCAAAGTCTTCCGGCGTGAACGGCTCGTTGCGGAAGAAGTCGTAATAGAAGCCGTTCTCGATCACGGGCCCGATGGTGACCTGGGTGCCCGGCCACAGCGTCTGCACGGCTTCGGCGAGCACGTGCGCGCAATCGTGGCGGATCAATTCGAGCGCTTCCGGCTCGTCGCGGGTGATCAGCTTGATCTTGGCGTCGGCGTCAATGGGATCGTTGAGGTCGGTGAGCACGCCGTCGAGCGCCATCGCGACCGTGCGCTTGGCCAGCGACGGCGAGATGCCCTTGGCGATATCGAGGCCGGTGATGCCCTGGTCGAACTGGCGCTGGGCGCCGTCGGGGAAGGTGAGGGTGACTTTGGCGGCGGGGGTCAGGGGCTTGAGATTGGAGAGGCTGTACTGGAAGCCGGACTCGGATTTGGGCTGGTCGGTCATTGCTTTTCTCCTGAGGCTCACTCCTGCGAACGAGCGCAGGTAAGCGGGAACGAGCGATATATCAGGCGATTCGGCCTGCGCAATCCGGCAATTCCAAGAAATCGGCGCGCAAAGCCGGGACCTTGCACCAACTATTTCGCGCAACGGTCTTTAACGGCTGGCGGGCGCACGCTACATGCATTTGCATGGAAAGCTCCCCCGCCGCCGGCCGTTTCGCGCCAACCGCCCTGATGCTTGGCAATCTCGTCACCGGCTGCTCCGTGCTGGCACCCGCAGGCATGCTGCCCGAGCTGGCGAGGGGCCTCGACATCAGCATTCATGCCGCCGGACTGCTGATTACCTTCGGCGCAGTGATGCTGTGCATCGGCTCGCCGCTGACGGCCTGGCTCACCAGCCGCATCGAACGGCGGACGTTGCTCACCACGACGCTCGCTGTGCTCGCTCTCGGCAATCTCGCCTCGGCCTTTGCGCCCGACTACACCAGCCTCCTCGTCATCCGTCTCGTCATGCTCGCGGTCGGTGCGCTCTATACACCGCAGGCCGCGGGCACGGCGGCGTTGATCGTGCCGGCCGAGCGGCGCGGCAGCACCATTGCGTATATCTTTCTCGGCTGGTCGCTGGCTGCCGCCGTCGGTCTTCCGCTGATCACCTTCATCGCCAGCCGCTATGGCTGGCGGGCAGCCTATGGCGAGATCGGCGCGCTCGGTTGTCTCAGCTTCCTGCTGTTGCTGCTGCGGCTACCGGCAGGACTGAAGGGCGTGCCGGTGGACCTGAAGACCTGGGCCGAGGTTGGCCGCGCCAAGACAATTCTGCTGCTGCTTGCGATCACCATGCTGCAAATGTCGGGGCAGTTCGTGGTGTTCACCTTCATGGGCCCGCTGCTCAACAAGCTGACCGGCGCCGGACCCGACGCGATCGGCATGGTGTTCGCGCTCTACGGTGTCTGCGGCTTCCTCGGCGTCGTCATCGCCACCCGCATCGTCGACACCTCCGGTCCCTATCGGACCTCGCTGCTGTTCACCTGCCTGCTGCTGGCAGGGATCACGGGCTGGGCGCTCGGTGCCGGTACGCTTGCTGTCATGACGTGCGGGGTCGCGATCTGGGGGCTCGGCTTTGCCTCGACCAATTCGATGCAGCAGGTACGGCTTGTCGCCGCCGCGCCGTCGCTGGCATCGGCGACCGTCGCGCTCAACACCTCCGTCCTCTATATCGGCCAGGCGGTCGGCTCCGCCATCGGCGGAGTATTGTTCGCCCGCGAGCTCCTGCATGCGCTCGGCTTCGTCGCGGTCGGTTTCGTCGTGCTGGCGCTGATCCTGGTGGTCCTGACCCGGCCCCATCCGGCCGCCGTCACGGCCTGACTCCCGCGTTTGGTGTGCGCAAGGTGCTTGGCAAACAGCGCGCGGGAGCGCTAGAAGGCCGGTCATGGGGACCAAAGAGAGTTGACTGAAATGAGGATGATTCTGGCGGTTGCCGCGGTGCTCTATTCAGCCTCCGCGTTCGCGCAAGCCGACAAGCCACCGATGGTCGGGGACAAGCCCTTGGTGCAGGTCAAGCCCAAAGGGACCAAGGAGGCGGCGGCGAAGCCGGCCGCGGCGCCGAAGGGCAAGCCGCAGTCGATCGCCGTGCGGCTCCAGGCCTGTCTCGAGATCGACGATGGCACAAAGGACCGCCTCAACTGCTACGACGCCGTGATACCGCCGGCCCCGAAGCCGAAGCCGGCGAAGGCCAAGGGCTACGCCGATTGCCGATTCTTCAAGGAAGAGGACGAGCGGCTGACCTGCTTCAACGGTTTTGCCGAGAGCATTCCGAAGCTGCCCAAGAGCTGATGCTGTGCCGGCATAGGCTCAGCTGCTGATCCGGCTGAGCAGCCTGCAAGCCTAGCGGCTCGAGGCAACGCGCGTCAGCGCGAGTGCGGGCGTCGCCGCCATTTTCACCAGCACGTCCTTGAGCGGATCCCGCGTCCAGGCGCGGGTGACATAGTCGCGATGGGTGATGCCGTCGGCGGTCTCGACGAACGCCACGCTGCCCGGACGGAGTGGCCCATCCATGTCCTCGGCGACGCTGATGCCCTTCTGGCGGAGCACGCTCATCAGCTCGCGGTCGCGCCGCGCGGTGTGGCGGGTGTAGGCGCTGACGAAGAAGCCGGAGCGGTGGCTTTCGATCCAGGACGCGAACTTGTCCAGTTCGCCATAGACGGCGTCGAGCAGCACGACGCCGCGGACGCGGTCGCTGATGCCGCCGACCTCCAGGCTCCAGGCCGTCGGCAGGAAGCCGCCGCTATAGCCGACGATCACGATCGGCATGTTGGCAAAGGCGCGCGCGCTGTTGGGATCGCCGGTGACGCGGGCGAGGTGGTCGGCTGATTCCGCCATGAAGCGCTTGAAGCCGCCCGGCTGCCAGAACTTGCCGGCACTGGAATCGGCGGCATCGACTGCCATTTGCGGTGCAAGCAGCACGGCATTGGCGCCGGAATCGGTGATCTGCCTCGGCACCAGCTGGCGATCGCGCACGTCGCGTTCGAGCGTTGCGCCGTTGCCGTGGAAGAACACCACGATCACGCCGGGCTTGCGCACGTCGAAATGCTCGGGCACGTGCACCAGCACGCGGCTGTCATTGTAGGTCTCGTCCTGCCAGAACACGCGACCGGAATAGCTGCGATGACCGCGGCGGTCACCCTTGGTAATGTTGAGGAACGGCGCGTCGGAGGCGGGGTTGTTGCCGAAATAGGGGAAGGCCGACGACTTCATGCTGACGAGGGTGGTCAGATCCTCGCGGGCGGGGCGCTTGTAGGGGACCTGCGGCTCGAGCGAGGCGACCTTATAGGGCGCTTGCTCCGGCGGCTGTTGCTGCACCGCGCGCTTGGGCGAGAAGTCCGACATCTGCCGTTGCAGAAGACTCTCGCTCGCCGACGGGAAGCGCTCCTTAAACTGCGGGGCCGGGAAGCGATCCTCGAACGTGTCGCCGCTCGCAACTTGCTGGTTTGTCTTCGCAACGACCTGATTGACACCCTGGACATTGGCCTGCGAGTTCGCCGCAAGCGCGGTCGGGTTCGGCGCCTTGCCGCATTGAACCAGCGTCAGCGACAGCGGCACCAAGGCTGAGATCAGGCCGGCCCGGAGCACACGACCGCGCCGACCGGACGGTGTCCGATCGGCACGACCATCAGCTCTCAGTTTCGGAACGGCCCCGACCATCCACCCATGACCCCAAAGTCACGTCCATCGGCAATCTCTAGACAATTGAGCCGACCGGCGTTTAGGCGACGTTAAGCGTCCGGAGAAACTTCCCCACATCCGGAACGCTCAAAAGGACCACGCAATCGTGTCCTGATTGTGGGGAAGGGGGACGGGACTTTCCGGGGCGTACGCAGGTTTTTCTATCGGTAACGGCAATAGCGGTGCTCAAGTACCCCGTTTCCGCTGCCTCATTTAACCCTTGTTAACCCTGCTTGAATTGACTGGGCCAAACTGCACGATGCGCCCGCGAGGCAGGACGCCTTGAGGTTAAGGACCCCGATGACGGCATCAGATGCAGGAACTGCCCCCTGGACTGGCCGGCTGGCCGGAAGCGGGGTCTCGGTCCTGGTCGCAACCGCCATCGTCGTGGCCGACATGATCGGGGTCGGCGTCTTCACCAGCCTCGGCTTCCAGGTCAAGGACATCCCGTCCGGCTTCTCGATCCTGCTGTTGTGGACCGTCGGCGGCATCGTCGCGCTGTGCGGGGTGTTCGCCTATAGCGAGCTCGGGGCGATGTTTCCGCGCTCGAGCGGCGAGTACAATTTCCTCGGCCGTGCCTATCATCCGGCTTTCGGCTTTCTCGCCGGCTGGGTGTCGGCGACGGTGGGCTTCGCAGCGCCGGTCGCGCTCGCCGCGATGGCGTTCGGCGAATACGCCAAATCGGTCGTGCCCGATCTGCCGCCGATCCCGCTCGCCATCGCCGTGGTGTGGCTGGTCTCGCTCGTACAACTGACCGGCGTCAGGCACTCCTCGACCTTCCAACTGATCTCGACCATCATCAAGGTCGCGCTGATCGTCGCCTTCCTGGTCGCCGGCTTCGTCATCGGCGTGCCGCAACCGATCGCCTTCACGCCGCAGCCGGGCGATCTCGCCCACATCGTCAGCGGGCCGTTCGCGATCGGGCTCGTCTTCGTGATGTATTCGTTCTCGGGCTGGAATGCCGCGACCTACATCATCGGCGAGATGAACACGCCGCAGCAGAGCCTGCCGCGCGCACTGCTGACGGGCACGCTGATCGTGCTCGTGCTGTATGTCGCGCTGAACGCGGTATTCCTCTATTCCACGCCGGTCGGTGCGCTCGCCGGCCAGCTCGATGTTGCGAGTGTCGCCGGCAGCGCGATCTTCGGCAGTCTCGGCGGCCGCATCGTCGGTGCGATGATCTGCGTCGGCCTGATCTCCTCGATCTCTGCGATGATGTGGATCGGCCCGCGCGTGATGATGACGATGGGGGAGGACATTCCGGCCTTGCGCGTGTTTTCGAAGCGATCGGCGAGCGGCGCGCCGGCCTATGCCGTCCTGTTCCAGCTCGCCGTCGCCAACCTGCTGCTGTTCACGCGCAGCTTCGAGGCGGTGCTCGACTTCATCCAGTTCGCGCTGCTGTTCTGCTCGTTCTTCACGGTCGCCGGCGTCATTAAGCTGCGCATCACCGCCCCCGATTTGCCGAGACCCTATCGCGCCTGGGGATACCCTTTCACGCCGCTGGTTTTCCTGCTCGTGACCGCGTTCATGATGTACTACCTGTTGACCGAGCGGCCGGTGCAGTCGCTCTCGGGGATGCTCGTCATGCTCTCGGGCCTGTTGATTTACGCCGTTTTCCGCAAGCGGCCGGTCGCCGCCGGCAATTCACACCATCGCGAATAGATATGTTTCGACCTCTCCGAATTGCCGCCGTCGCTGTTGCCCTGCTGGCTGCGGCCGTCTCGTCCGCCCGCGCCGCCGACGTCACTTTCGATGACACCGCGCGCTTCCTTGCGGGCATGCAGCCTTCGGCGGACTCGCCGCTGCTGCCGCTCACGAAGGAGCCGGGCTGGCAGCGCCATGCCCAATTCTTCGACGGCGCCTTCACCCAGCTCGAACAGCGCCAGCTCTCGAAGATCCGCGATTGGGCCGACGTCAATCTCGCCGCGCCGCGGCCGACCATGTTCTACATGTTCAGCGGCCCCGATTTCCTCTATGCCAACGCCTTCTATTCCAAAGCCAGCACCTACGTGCTCGGTGCGCTGGAGCCGGTCGGCGCTGTGCCCGATCTGACGCGGCTGCCGCACGGTTCGGTCGGGGCCGCGCTCTACAATGTCGAGCGTTCGCTCGGCTCGATCCTGAGCTTTTCCTTCTTCATCACCAAGCAGATGAAGGTCGACCTGCATGCCAACCAGGTCAACGGCACCTTGCCGATCCTCTATGTGTTCCTGGCGCGCTCGGGCAAGACCATCCGCAACGTCGAGATGGTCGCGCTCGATGACAAGGGAGGGCTGCATCTCGGCGAGGACAATCCGGGACGTAACGCGACGCGCGGCGTTCGCATTACCTTCGCCGGCAGCGATGGCGAAGCGCGCACGCTGTATTA
Source organism: Bradyrhizobium nanningense (assembly GCF_004114535.1). GTDB lineage: Bacteria > Pseudomonadota > Alphaproteobacteria > Rhizobiales > Xanthobacteraceae > Bradyrhizobium > Bradyrhizobium nanningense. The sequence goes on along the minus strand of NZ_LBJC01000081.1, from coordinate 197,681 downwards.
CTTCTCGACCGACCTCTCCAACGCCGGCGCGCGCAACACCGGATTCCTGAAATTCTGCGAGACGCTGGGGCCCGGCAACAGCCTGCTCAAGAGCGCATCCTATCTGCTGCACAAGAGCGACTTCGCGGTGGTCCGCGACTGGCTGCTCGCCAACAGCGCCACCATCATCCAGGACGATTCCGGCATTCCGCTTGCGAACTACGGCGCACGGCAGTGGCGGTTCTTCCCGTTCGGCCGCTATCTCGGGCCGATCGACGAATTCCCCGGCCGCTACCAGGAGCGCTACGCCGAGTTGTTCACACGGGCCCAGCCGATCGATTTTGGCGTCGGCTACCGCTGGCGGATGCACGAGTCGAATTTGCTGCTGGCGGTGAGGGTGCCGGGCACTGAAACGCCGCCGGGCGGGGAGGCGACCTCGTCGGCCGATCCGATGCCAAAGCCGCCGCGTCCGAAACGACTGCGACCGCCGGAGCCGATCCCGCCGCCGCCCGGGCGCTTCTACTGGTTCCGGTAATTACCAGTGCACGTTCTGGCCCGGCACGATGAACGCCGTCGTGCTCGTCGGCGTCGCCAGACTCGTTGCCAGATACCAACCGGAGCCGAGCACGAGCGCCAGCAAGGCGACGATCGCGAGCAGGTCCATGGTTCGGGGGTCGTGGTGCCGCCTGGAGCCGGGGGCGGGCCCAAGCTTGTGAAAATGAGGGCTGATTTTCCAGCGCATTGTTGTTTCCTCCCGGGGGGAGCATCAAAACAACGCGCAAGTAAAGTCCAAGGTTCCACTCAGGCTCCCGCCGCGCAAAGCATCGCAAGCTCAGGGTGCATTGACGCCGCGCCAGCGGCCATAGCGCCATGGCAGATACCAGCGCGCGCCTTGCGGCGTGGTGAGCGGCACGTTGTCGATGCCTGACGTGCCGAAGGGATTGCAGCGCAGCAGTCTTGCTAGCGTCATCCAGCCGCCGGCCCACAGCCCGAACCGTTCAATTGCCTCGTCGCCATAGACGGAGCAAGTCGGCAGATGCCGGCAATTGTAACCAACCAGCGGCGACAGCGTGTGGCGGTAGAGCCAGATCAGCACCCGGCCGAAGCGGCGAGGGAGCCGCAGCGCCGCCTCAACCGGACCGGAACAATGCCCGCAGGCTGAATGCTTCATGTGCACAATGATGTCATGGTGAGCGAGGTATTGCATGGTTCCGGCGCATGGAACTGTAAGCTGTTGTTTATGCGCCATATTTTGTATGCTTTTTGGGAGCAGTGCAGCAAGTACCTGTGGACGATCTGTATTCCCACGGATACCATTTTTGTGACGTCCACGTGTAGAACATACGCCTGTATGATGGACTCAGAGGGCGCTACCAAGGATTGTTAGGGACCTTAGGGGCTTGGGGAAGGAACCAGATTGAGACTTCTGAACTCCCTTAATCTTCGCGGCTGGTTGCTGGTGGGAACCGCCGTCTGTGGAGTCGTGCTGGCTGGCGCCGTCGCGACGTTCGGATCATCTGCCCGTGCCGGCGCTGCGCTGGAAGAGCGCAAGCTGCCGATGAAATTCAACTGGATCGCCTGCGAGCCGAATTGCCGCGGCTGGGTCAGCGCGGTCGGCATCATCACCGCCGATACCCCGAAGGATTTCGAGGAGTTTTCTCGCGGACGCCAGCTCGGCGGCGCCACAGTAGTACTCGATTCCAGCGGCGGTTCCGTCAATGACGCAATCACCCTTGGCCGACGCTTCCGCAATCTCGGACTCCTGACCACCGTCGGCGTAAGCCTGCGCGGCGGGCAGTCGGCCCGCCCGGCGGTCGCGCCCGAGGCCTATTGCGAATCCATGTGCGTGTTCCTGCTGCTGGCCGGCAAGAAGCGCTACGTGCCAGAAGCTGCCCATGTCCGCGTCCACCAGATCTGGATGGGCGACCGCGCCGATGATGCCAAGGCGGCGAGCTACAACGCGCAGGATCTGATGATCGTGGAGCGGGACATCGGCCGTCTCGCCAAATACACGTTCGACATGGGCGGAGCGGGCGATCTGCTGTCGCTCGCGCTCAGTGTTCCGCCCTGGGAAGATCTGCATGAGCTGGACGCCGGCGAGCTCAAGCTCACCAATCTCGTGACGACTGATCTCGTTGCCGACGTGCTGCCGCATGTGGACATTTCCGCGCCGGCGATGGCGGAGCTTGCCCCGAAGACGCAGGCAAGGTTCGGCGTGGAACCCGAGCAGCCGGCCAAGTCGACCAAGACAGCGGAAGCCGTGGTGCGGACGGGCGGCGCGGCTGCGCCAGTTGCGGCGCCTTCGAAGTAAGCTCTTACGTCCTGGTTGTCATTCCGGGGCGCGGTAGCGCGAACCAGGGTGCGCAATTGCGCACCTGAGAATCTCGACCGGCGATCTCTGGATTCCAGGTTCGATGCTGCGCATCGCCCCGGAATGACGAGGAGGGCTCAGCCCTGCGCCGCAGCCGGCTGCTTGGCTTTGGCCTCGATCTGGCCGATGGCGTCAACCACGGCATCGAAGGTCAGCAGCGTCGAGGCATGGCGCGCCTTGTAGTCGCGGACAGGCTCGAGGAATTTGATCTCCTCCCATTTGCCTTGAGGAGGCGCGCCGTTCTCCTTCAGCATCTTGCGAACGGTTTCGCGTAACTCACGGAGTTCGCTCGCAGTCGAGCCGACAACCCGACTTGCCATGATGGATGAAGAGGCTTGTCCGAGCGCGCACGCCTTCACGTCATGGGCGAAGTCGGTGACGGTGTCCCCGGTCATCTTGAGATCGACCTTGACGGTCGAGCCGCACAGCTTGGAGTGGGCGGTGGCGGACGCGTCGGGGTCCGGCAGCCGTCCGAGGCGCGGAATATTTCCGGCCAGTTCGATGATCCGCTTGTTGTAGATGTCGTTCAGCATGTGATGGAGTCCAGCACTTCCGCGCCCGATCGGCCTTGGCGGGCGGCGTCCACGGTCCTATATAGGGGCGGAACTGGTGGAAAAACAGTCCAGCAGCACGCCGGCGGCGATTTCGAACTGCGCGGCCGGCATTGCAGCCTGCAGACTTTTTGCGCCCAAAACTGTTCTCTTCAGGCGTCCGGCGGCTTGCCCGTCCCGTCTGCCGGTGACACTCCGGCCGTCAAGGCCGTCGAACGGAGTCGATATGGACGCTACAATCAAATCCATCCGCCCGGGCAAGCCCTCGGACCGGCAGCTCGAGAGCCGTCCGGCCGAGCTTGATCCCGCTGAATTCCTCGCGGCCGCCGTCCGCGCCGACCAGCCACGCCCGGCGCGCGCTGAAGCAGAAGCGGCGGTGAAGACGCTGCTCGCCTATATCGGCGAGAACACCGGGCGTGAGGGCTTGCTCGACACGCCGCGCCGGGTCGTCGAGGCCTTCGACGAGCTGTATCAGGGCTATCACCAATGTCCGGCCGAGGTGCTCGACCGCACTTTCGGCGAGACCGCCGGCTATGACGATTTCGTCCTGGTGCGCGACATCGAGTTCACCTCGCAATGCGAGCATCACATGATGCCGTTCTACGGCAAGGCGCACATCGCCTATACTCCGGTGGAGCGCGTCGTCGGCCTGTCGAAGCTCGCCCGCCTCACCGACATCTTCGCCCGCCGACTCCAGACCCAGGAGCACCTGACGGCGCAGATTGCAGCGGCCATCGACGAGGTCCTCAAGCCCCGCGGCGTTGCGGTGCTGATCGAGGCCGAGCATACCTGCATGTCGGTGCGGGGTGTCGCCAAGCACGGCGCCTCCACCTTCACCAGCCGCTTCACCGGAATGTTCCGCGACAATCCGGCGGAGCAGGCCCGTTTCCTGTCCCTGGTGCGAGGCACGCGCTGACCTCGCGAATAGATCGGCGAGGTCGCCCGTGTCCGCTCACTCCCATGAGATCGAGGAAGGCCTGTCCTTCCAGCCGCGGTTCGACGCGGCAGGGCTCGTGACCTGCGTCGCGACCGACGTCGCCACCGGCGAGGTGCTCATGGTCGCGCACATGAACGACGAGGCGCTGCGCAAGACGATCGCGACCGGCGAGGCCTGGTACTTCAGCCGCTCGCGCAATGCCTTATGGCGAAAAGGTGAGACCTCCGGTCAAACCCAGCGCGTGATCGAGATGCGCACCGATTGCGACCAGGATGCCGTCTGGATCCGTGTCGAGCAAATCGGGGCGGCCTGCCACACCGGGCGAAGGTCGTGCTTCTATCGCAAGGTCGAGGCTGAGGGCGGCGGGGCGAGATTGGTCTTCACCGATGCCGAGCGGCTGTTCGATCCCAGCGACGTCTATAAGAAATAGCTCGCTGTCATTCCGGGGCGGCTCGAAGAGCCGAACTATGGTGCGCAATTGCGCACCTGAGAATCTCGAGATTCCGGGCTCATCGCTTCGCGATGCCCCGCAATGACCGAGAGGGCGGAATTAACCCCGCATTAACCATACCTGTCCCACGGTGAGACGATAGGCGTCCGAATTGCCGGCGCTGCTCAACGCCGCGTGGGGCGGGCACTTCATCATGTCGGTCGACAATTCCAGTGCCACGCAGACGGCCGGTCTCGATCCGTCGCGGGCGCGCGTCGCCGGTGCGATCAAGCAGGCCTCGAATATCACCGGCGTCAGCTTCCAATACATGCTGACGACCGCCAAGATGGAATCGGATTTCGATCCCACGGCAGGGGCCACCACCTCGTCCGCGCATGGGCTCTACCAGTTCATCGACCAGACCTGGCTCGGCACCGTGAAGGAGGCCGGCACCCAGCTCGGCTACGGCAACTATTCCGACGCCATCACCAGGACGTCGTCGGGCGGCTACACCGTCGATGATCCCGCGATGAAGCGGTCGATCATGAAGCTGCGCGACGATCCGGAAGCCGCTTCCAGCATGGCGGCGGCGCTGACGCAGTCGAACAGCTTCAAGCTCACCGGCCTGCTCGGACGCAGGCCGAGCGACAGCGAACTCTACATGGCGCATTTCATGGGCGTTGGCGGAGCCGCAAAACTGATCGCCAATGCCGAGGACAATCCGCAAGCGGTCGGTGCGCGGCTGTTTCCCAACGCGGCGTCCGCCAATCGTTCGATCTTCTACGCCAAGGATGGCCGCGCCCGCAGCGTCTCCGAAGTCTATTCGGTGCTGGACGCGCGCTATGCCAGCGCAGCCAATTCGAAAGTGACCCGCAGCGCGATGGCGATGTATGGCGGCACGCCGTCGACCACCGAGGTCGCGAGCGCAAACGGCGTGCAGCCCAGCGCGCCTGTCATCGACAACGCCGCCTATCTCCAGACCTTCCCGAATACACGCGCGGTGACGCCCGTCAGTGCGACATCGCCAACTTCGGTCGCGGACAATGCGCCGACCGCGCCGGCATTCCGCTCGATCTATCAGCCCGGCGATGCCACGCAGCCGGTCTCGACCACCGTGCAGAAATTATGGGGCAACAATGCCTCGCTCACATCGGTCGCGTCAGCGGCGCCGGACGTGCGTCCGCCGCAGCCGCTCGATCTCTTCAGCGATCGCAGCGGCACGTTCTCGAGCTAGAAACTCACTCTCGTGTCCCGGACCGGGCGGCAGCGCGTCAGCGATGCGCCGCAGAGCCGGGACCCAGGCCGCACCCACTGCTGTCGAAGATTCTAGGCCCCGGCTCTGCAGCGCATCGCTGAAGGAGCGCTGCGCTGCGTCCGGGGCACGCGAGCGCAGTGGCCTCCCGGCCCTTAATAAATCATCAATAAAACCAGCCAGTTATGGTGAACGCTTTGTTAAGCGTCGTGGTTTATTTTGTGTTGCAGGTGACGAGCCGTCACCATTTTCGTTTGTTGTGTAAGCCGGAAGCAGCATGATTGTTCGGCAGTTCATTAATTGGATCAGGACGGCACCCGCCGGCGAGCGGGCCGAGGCAACACGGGCGTTGGCCCGGGCCTGGCTGATCTCAGACCTTTCGACAGACGACCGCATTGCCGCCGAAGGCGCGCTGTTGATGCAGCTCGACGATCCCTCGCCCTTGGTGCGGCAGGCGATGGCCGAGGCCTTTGCGCGCAGTCTTGACGCGCCGGCATCGATCGTGCGGGCGCTGTCGGCGGACCAGCCGACCGTCGCACTGCCGGTGCTCGAACATTCTCCGCTCTTGATCGACGCCGATCTCGTCGACATCGTGGCCACCGGCAATGACGAGGTGCAATGCGCAATTGCCCGCCGCATCGCGCTGCCGGTCTCGGTGTGCGCCGCCATCGCCGAAGTCGGCTGCGCGGCGGCCGCGCTCGAGCTGATCGAAAATCCCCATGCCGAGCTTGCACCGTTCTCGTGGAATCGCATCGTCGAGCGCCACGGCCATCTCGCCGCGATCCGCGAGGCGATGCTGGTGCTGGATGACCTGCCGTCCGCAACCCGCGCCGCGCTGGTGGCGAAACTCTCCGAGACGCTGGCGCAATTCGTCGTGGCGCGGAACTGGCTGAGCGCCGATCGTGCCGACCGCATCACGATCGAGGCGCGCGACCGTTCCACCATCAACATCGCGGCGCGCTCGCGCGGCGAGGACATGCAGGGCCTGGTGCATCATTTGCGCGTCACGGGCCAGCTGACCGCCGGCCTGATCCTGCGCGCGCTGCTGTCGAGCAATCTCGATCTGTTCGACGCGGCGCTGGCCGAGCTTGCCGATCTGCCGCTGGCGCGCGTCTCCGGGCTGCTGCATGACCGCGGCGGCAACAGCCTGTACGCGCTGCTCCGGCGCGCCGGGCTTCCCGAAGCGACGTTTGCGGCGTTCCAGGTCGCGCTCGATGCCTGCCACGAGCAGGGCTTCGTCGACAGCGACGACGGCGCGGCACGGCTGCGCCGCCGCATGGTCGAGCGCGTGCTCACCCATTGCGAGACCGACCGCGGCGCCACCGAGCCGCTGATGGTCCTGCTGCGCCGCTTCGCCACGGAATCGGCACGGGAAGAGGCGCGGCTTTTCTGCGACGAGTTGGTCGTGGATGATGCAGTCGATCCCGTGTATGACGATCTGATTGCGGCGTAGCGAGATGCCGTAGGGTGGGTTAGCCGAACGGCTGCGCAAAGCGCAATCCGTCGGCGTAACCCACCAATTCTGTCTCTGCGGACATTGAAGAGGTGGATTACGCTACGCTAATCCACCCTACGAGACCGATCGTGGGGATAGAGCAGCCCTCACATTCCGTCATTGCGAGCGCAGCGAAGCAATCCAGAATCTCTCCGCGGAAAGATTCTGGATTGCTTCGTCGCAAGTGCTCCTCGCAATGACGAGGAGAGAGCTGAACCTTACTCCGCCGGCGCGATGCTCGGCGCCAGGATCACCTCGAGATGTTCGGGGCGGTCGCGGTTGACGTGCGCGAGATAGTCGTCCGCGATCTTGCGCAGGCGGCGGCTGAGCTCGGCGGAGACGCTGATGCTGTCGAGCCTGGTATTCTCATGCACGATGGCGAGAATGGCGTTGATGTGGTGCGTGAACAGTTCGGCCGGGACCTTTTCCAGATCAGGCGCGTGCTCGATGACGCGGCACAGGCTCTCGGCTACTCCCGCCGCGGCCGGAAAGCCGAACGTGGCAGCGTCGCCCTTGATGTCGTGGGTGGCGTGAAACAGCTCGTCGCGCCTTTCCTTGGTGAAGCCGTCATTGCGGATGGCGACGTAGGCGGCCGACAGACGGTTGACCTCGGTCGTCATCCAGTTCTTGAACTCGCTGGAGAGGCCCGCGAGCGCCTGCTCGGCGCGGGCGACCGGATCGTCCAGGTCCTTTTCCTCGACGCGGCGCAGCACCTTGCGCAGCGGGTTGGGCTGCGTGATGATTTGATGCGTGGCGAAGGCCTTGACCTCGATGTCCTTTGCGCTGTTCTTCGCCATGATGCCTGCCTCGGTCTGAAGACGTTGCGCTAGATGGAGGAGCGGGCCTTGTCGAGCAGCGAGGGCTGTTGCAGCACCTCGTGCTTTTCGCCGACGCGGCGCTCGGGACCCATATAGGCGGAGTTGGTGTTGCGGCGCCGGTCGGGCCCGAAATAGGTCTTGGTCTTGATGAAGGGGCGGGGATTGGCGACCACGTTGAGGATGCGCTGATAGAGCCCCTTGGCCGAGATCGGCTTGGCCAGGAATTCGGTGACGCCGGCATCGCGCGCGACGGTGACACGGCGCTTCTCGGAATGGCCGGTCAGCATGATGATCGGCGCGTAGGGGTTGCCCTTGGATTCCGGCTGCCGGATCATTTGCGCGAGTTCGAGTCCGTCGAAGATCGGCATCGCCCAATCGGTGATGACGATGTCGGGCACGTAATGGCTGTACATTTCGAGCGCCGTGGCGCCGTCCTCGGCTTCATAGACTTCGCGCGCGCCGAAGGAATGCAACAGCGTGCGCAGGATGCGGCGCATGTGCGGGTTGTCGTCGCAGACGAGGAAGCGCAGCTTGTTGAAGTCGATACGGAACATGACGCCCGGGCCAATACGGTCAACCTTCGTTAACCATATCGTGGCGGGGGTTAACGAAGGGTTGCGACCGAAGCCGCGGCGGCGGGCCGGGGGCGGTTCTAGTAGCCGAACTGCTCGCGCAGGATGCGCTCTTCCAGGCTGTGACCGGGGTCGAACAGCATGCGCATCGAGATGGTCTTGTCGGACAAGACCTCGACACGGCGAACGTCGCGCACTTCGTCGTGGTCGGCGACCGCTGCCACCGGTCGCTTGTCGCCCTCCAGCACCTCGATGACGACATAGGCCGTGTTGGGCAGCAGGGCGCCGCGCCAGCGCCGCGGGCGGAAGGCGCTGATCGGGGTGAGCGCCAGCAGCGCCGCGTTGATCGGCAGGATCGGTCCCTGCGCGGACAGATTGTAGGCGGTGGAGCCGGCCGGCGTTGCCACCATGATGCCGTCGGCGATCAGCTCGGGCATGCGCTCACGCTCGTCGATCATGATCCGCAGGCGCGCCGCCTGGTAGGTCTGCCGGAACAGGGCGACCTCGTTGATGGCGTGGTGCAGGTGGACGCGGTCGTTGACGTCGGTCGCGCGCATCAGAAGCGGATTGATCTCGGATTCATGTGCCGCCTCGAGCCGCGCGCGCAGATCGTGCGTCGAGTATTCGTTCATCAGGAAGCCGACGGTGCCGCGATGCATGCCGTAGATCGGCTTTCCGGAGTGCATGTTCTGGTGCAGCGTCTGCAGCATCAGTCCGTCGCCGCCGAGGGCGACCACGATATCGGCCTCCTTGGGGTCGCAATTGCCATAGTCCCTGGTGAGCTGGCCGAAGGCGGCCTGCGCCTCACTGCTCGGGCTGGCGACGAAGGCGATCCGGTCGTATCGCTTGGGCTTGGTCATGGCTTGTCGGGCACGGCCTGGCTGGAGGAAGTTCCGCCGGGCTCGTCTATACGAGGTAGACCTCCATTGTCGAGGATGACCGCCTCCCAAGGCAAACGGGTGATGGTCGATCCGGAGAACAAAACGGGTTGATTTGAGCTCGGCGGGGATTGCGCCATCGCCGGTGGTCCCGCAAACCGTCGCAATTCCGCGCTAGCTTCGGTGCGTTTCGGCTATGACAGCCGGGCAGGGAGAACGATCATGGTCATGATCTTGCCGACGCTGCGACGAACCGGGCTCGTGCTGGCCGTGTCTGCGGTCGCGCTGGCGAGCGTTGCGCGCGCGGACGATCCGCCGCAGCCGCGCTCCGAGGCGGCAGCGCCGGCGGGACAGAAGGGCGGACGCGCCGGCAATGCGCAAGGTGCGACGCCGGCTTCTCCGTCGGCGTCCGAGCCGCACCGTCTCCCGCCGGATACGACCACGAAGCAGACGCTGGAGTTGCCCGGCCGCACCCTCAACTTCGCTGCGACGGCCGGCTCCATTCGCGTCTTCGACGGCAAGGGCGAGCCGCTGGCCGACATCGCCTATACGTCCTATCAGCTCGACGGCGCCGACCGCGCCACGCGCCCGGTCACGTTCCTATTCAACGGCGGACCCGGCGCGTCCTCGGCGTGGCTCCAGTTCGGCGCGGCCGGTCCATGGCGACTGCCGCTCGATGGGGATGCGCTGTCGCCGTCGGCCCCGCCCGAGGTGAAGCCGAACGCCGAGACCTGGCTCGACTTCACCGATCTCGTCTTCATCGATCCCGTCAGCACCGGCTACAGCCGCTTCGTCGCGAGCGGCGAAGACGCGCGCAAGTCGTTCTATTCCGTCGACGGCGACGTCAACGCGATCGCGCTCGTGATCCGCCGCTGGCTGGAAAAGCACGACCGGCTGACCTCGCCGAAATACGTTGCGGGCGAGAGCTATGGCGGCATCCGCGGGCCGAAGGTGGTGCGGCAGTTGCAGATCCAGCACGGCGTCGGCGTCAGGGGCTTGATCCTGGTGTCGCCGCTCTTGGACTTCCGCGAGTTCGCCGGCACCAGCCTCCTGCAATATGTCGCGACGCTGCCGAGCTATGTGGCGGTGGCGCGCGAAGCCAAAGGGCCGGTCAAGCGCGCCGATCTCGCCGACGTCGAGGCCTATGCGCGCGGCGAATTTCTGGCCGACCTCGTCAAGGGCGAGGCGGACAAGGAGGCGACCAATCGTCTTGCCGACAAGGTCGCCGCGCTCACCGGCATCGACCAGGCGGTGAGCCGCCGCCTCGCTGGGCGCTTCGACGTCGGTGAGTTCCGCCGCGAGCTCGACCGCAAGAACGGCAAGGTGACGGGACGCTACGACGGCTCCGTGCGCGGCTTCGATCCCTACCCGGATTCGAGCAGCTCGCGGTTCGGCGACCCCTCGGGCGATGCGCTCCAGGCGCCGCTGACGAGCGCCGCGGTCGACGTGCTCTCGCGCAAGCTCAACTGGAAGCCCGACGGCTCCTACGAGGTCCTGAACGGCACTGTGGAAGGTCACTGGGATTTCGGCCATGGCATCAACCCGCCGCAATCGGTCTCCGAGCTGCGCCAGATCCTTGCCACCGACGCCAAGCTGAACGTGCTGGTCGCGCACGGCCTGTTCGACCTTGCCACGCCCTATTTCGGATCGAAGCGGGTGCTCGACCAGATGCCGGCCTTCGCGACGCAGCGAGTCAAGTTCGTCGTCTATCCCGGCGGCCACATGTTCTATTCGCAAGGTAGTTCGCGGCAGGCGTTTCGCAGCGAGGTCGAGGCGCTGATCAGGGAGTAGGCCTCCGTTTGCGCGGCGGATAGCGACGTGCGATCTCCTTGGCCACCACGCTCGCAGGCTTGACGTTGGCGCCGGCGATCCAGATGTCACCGACCTTGCCGCGCTTGTCGCGGATCCGGCGCACCGGCTCGCCATGGCTGGAATAGCCGGCCGCCCAGACGAGCTTGCCGGTGTCGCGGCCGGTAACCTCGATCTCGGCGGCATCCATGAACGGATTGTTGAACTGCGGATTGGCGACCAGCACGCGGTTGCCCGCTGGGACGAGGTCGGTCGCGCCCCAGATCGTCCACCAGCGGCCGGCCCAGTCGCGCAGGCGATGGTCGGGTGCGCCGCGGGTCTTGAAGACGCGCAGGATCTGCATCGCGCCGTCCATCCAGAACGGTGCCCCACCGTCGATCGAGTTGCTGAGGATGCTGATCGAAAGCTCGCAGTCCGGGATCGCGCAGGTTCGCGAGATATAGCCCTGGAAGCCGCCACCATGGCCGAACCAGTCCCAGCCGTCGGTCCTGCCGGCGTTGACGCCGAGGCCGTAATAGCCCTCGAAGCTCTGCGGGATGCGCCAATGGTGGCGCGTCATCTCGCGGCGACTTGCGGCCGACAGCAGGCTCTTCTTCGCATTGGGCGCGAGCTGCGCGAAAAAGCGGGCGGTGTCGGCGGCAGTGGCGGCGAAGCCCGTCGCGGACGCCATCGCGTTGGTGGGATTGTCGCCGGGGATCACGCAGCGCTCGCCCAGCGGCACTTTGCGCGTGTGGCCGCGCGCGAACGGCGCGCCTTTCGGAAGCGGCGCGTCCGGCTCGGTCTCGCGAAGCCCTGCGGGCTCGATGATTTCGTGCTTGATCCAGACGGAGTAGGGCTCCTTCGCAATCGCCTCGATCACGAGGCCGAGCAGGCCAAAGCCGTGATTGGAATATTTGAAGCGGGTGCCGGGCTCGATCGCGGTCGGCAGCTTCAATTCCGCGAGCAGTTCCTTCGCGGCGAGATAGGGGCGGCGGTCGATGAACTGGCCGGAATCGACGCCGTCGCGCGTCAGCCCCGCGCTGTGCGACAGCGCTTGTGCGATCGTGGTCTCGGCGACGCGCGGATGCAGGCCGCTGACATATTGGCCGACCGTGTCGTCGAGCCGGAGCTTGCGCTGCTCGCGCAGCTTCATGATGCCGGTCGAGGTGAAGCTCTTGGAATGGGAGGCGATCCGGCAGCGGTGGCGCGGGGTGAGCTTCTCGCCGGTGTCGAGATTGGCGAGGCCGAACGCATGCTCGGCGACGATCTCGCCGCGATGGGCGAACGCAACGACGACGCCTGGCTGCTGGATTGTCGTCAGTTGGAATTCAATCCAGGGTCCGATGTAGTCGATCGCGGATCGCAGCCATTTATCCATTGCACACCGATTTGCGGGGAAGGTTGGTGCGAGAGGCTAGCCGAGAAAGCGGAACGGGCACAACCCGAAGGTTATGCCCGTTGACTCTGTTCGAAGTTGCGATGGCTTCAGTAGACCAGCGTCGCGCCGGTCGGCTTGTCGAGCGCGGCCGCAAGCGAGCGATATTCGGAGCTGTCGGTGCCGGCGAGCGAGGCGATCTTGTTCAGATGATACTGCGCCTGTTCGCGGTTGCCCTGCTCGAGCTGCCAGAAGCCGTAATACTGCCAAGTGCGAACGTGGTTCGGATCGTCCTTCAGCGCCAGCTCGTAATAGACCTTCGACGATTGGTAGTCGCCGAGCTTGCGATAGGAGTAGCCGATCAGATTGGCGACGTCGGCGACGTCGTCGCGCGCCAGCGACTTCAACTGACCGATCGCGCCGGCATAGTCGTGGTTGTCGTAGATCGCAGTGTAAGCGGTGCGATAGGCGGCGAGGAATTTGGGATCGCTGACGGAAGAGCTCTTCTTCTTGCCCTTCTTGGTCGAGGAGTCCGACTTCGGCGGCGACGAGGGCTCGTCACCGCCGGCGGCATAGGCGCTGGACAGCACCGGTGCGGCCGCCAGCGACATGGCAACCAGTCCCGGCATGACAAGCATTGCGAGTTTGCGCATCTAAATTCTCCCGTATGGAACGTGGCGATCCTACACGATTGCCCGAAGACCGGAACACCCGTCTCGCCAAAACATTCCCGCATCGCACGATCCATTCGCCCTGGCGCAGATGACAAACTTGTCATCGAGATGAACGGAAGCCTGCAAGGGGCTTCAGATTGGGTTCAGTGCGCCGCCGCTAGGCTCCGACCTACGATCGAAGGGTAGGCGAGAGGGCGCCGCCTCGAGATCCTTCCAAGAGGAGACCACCATGCTGAAGACCATTTCCGCAGCCTTGCTCGCAGCTTCCGTGATCGCAGCCCCGGCCTTCGCCGCCGAGGCCGGCAAGACCACCACGACCGCCCCTGTCATCAAGGCGGACCAGAGCCAGACCAAGGCGTCCACCACCGCCGCAAAACCGGACGCCGCCGTCAAGCCGGCCGACGTCAAGGCCAACGCCAAGGTGGATACCAAGTCGAAGGCGATGAATGCGAACGCGGCGGTCACGCCGGACGAGCACAAGGCCGTGCGCACGCATCGCCATCACCACAAGCATCTGTCGTCGAAGAAGTCGCTGAAGGCGCAGCCGGACCTGACCAAGCCGGCGACCACCGAGAAGCGCAGCTAACGACTGATCCTGCGCGCGGCGGCATCCCAAGCATTGCCCCGCCGCCGCGCCAGGACTTCAGGGCCATCCCGCCGTCTCGGCGCCTTGCGCGAAAGCGCTAGACGCCGGCGGCGGGACGGTGCGTTCTTCGCAAGGCCCCGCGGACGGAATTCCCTTTGCACAACCTAGCGGCTAGAACGTCTCCGAGTCTGATCGAGCGGAGAGCGTGACCTGTGGGGCGATTGGCGAAACATACTGTGCGTCCGGCATTGATCCTGGCCTTGCCGCTGGCGCTTGCGGCCTGTTTCGGCAGCGATGGTGACCGTCCAACCTTCATCGGCGGGACCCAGGCTGGAGGGCCGCAACCGTTTCCCGACAATTTCCGCAGCGACACGCTGGCCCTGATGCGCACCTATCTGAACAATCCGGTCGGCGTGCGCGAGGCCAGCATGGCCGAGCCGGTCCAGCGCGAAGTCGGCGGTCGGCAAATGTATGTGAGCTGTCTGCACTTCACCCCGCGCGAGACCGATGGCAGCTACAAGGCCATGCGGGAACGCGCTGTGATCTTCGTCAACGGACGAGCGGACCGCGTCGTCGACCGGACCAGCGAGCTCTGTGCCGGCGCGGTTTACGTATCCTTTCCGGAACTCGAAAAGATGACGCGATAGCGCAAAGCCCGCCTTCATGGCGTGGTGCTAGAACGATGATCGCCGGAGCGGTTGGATCACATTTCGGCGAGCTTTGAACGGGGCGGTTTTGTCTTGCGACCAATTGCTACGGCAGGCCCTGCGCAGGCGACAAAAACAGTCAGGCGCGGGGCGGCGGATGGAACAAAATCGCGATGTTGCCACCCCGTCACAGTAACGAACGATCAGCGTTCCGGCATCGCCGCGAAGCAACCCAATTCACGCCACGTTGTTTCCTGAGTGTCGTTAATGAAAGAACGGGGATGATCATGAAATCGATTTTGCTGGCTGCAGCCGCTTTGCTTGCGCTGGCCGCGCCGGCTGCAGCCGCGGACATGCAGCCGCGCACCTACACCAAGGCGCCGGCCTATACGCCGCCGCAGGTGATCTATAACTGGACCGGTTTCTACATCGGCGGTCATGTCGGCGGCGCGTTTGCCGGCGACAGCAGCTTCCAGTCCAGCGACGCCCGCTTCATGGGCGGCGTGCAGGGCGGCTTCGACTATCAGTTCGCCCCCAATTGGGTGGTGGGTATCGAGGCCCAGTATTCCTGGCTGCCGACCAACAACAACGGTGTCACGTTCCCGCTGGGCACGCAGGTGACCTCCAACACCGATCAGATCGGATCGGTGACCGGCCGGATCGGCTACACCTGGGGACCGACGCTGCTTTACGCCAAGGGCGGTTACGCCTGGCGTAACAACAATCTCGGCGTCAACATCGCCGGCGTGCCGCAGGCCTTCACCGCGACCGGTAACAGCAAGGACGGCTACACCGTCGGCGCCGGCCTCGAATACATGTTCGCGCCGAACTGGTCCGCCAAGGCCGAGTACCAGTATTATAATTTCGGCAGCACCACCTTCACCTCCGGTCCCGCCGACGTCGTCGGCGTTCGCGGCCGGGAGGACGAGCATACCGTCAAGGTCGGTGTGAACTACCGCTTCGGCTGGGGCGGTCCGGCGGCCTCGCGCTACTGACCCTTCCATCGCGATCACGCTTCTAGCAAAGGCCGGCTCCGCCGGCCTTTCGTTTGTCCCCCGGCGCCCGGTCGGGCAGCCCGGCATTTGCAATGCGTGAACCATCTGGCGCGTCATTTGCAAACGAACATTCCGGCGCGCGCCTTCTCACGCGCGTCATGGGTCTCGGGTAAAGCAAAAATAATTTTTGCCGCTTACGGAACTCGCGCTCCGGAACGCGTTATATGAGAATTACCGGGCTGGTGGGACGACGGACATGCGTATCTTGGTGTCGGCAGTGGTGCTCTCGTGCTTTTTCTGCCTGCCGTGCTCTGCACAGACAATCCTCAAAACCGAGCCTCTGATGCTGGCACCTTACGAGGTGGCTTTCGTCAAGGACGCGTCCTGTCCGTCGGGCAAGGTGCTGAAGGTCACCGGCGCGATCCGCGGGCTGCATCGCCGCAAAGCCTGCGTGGCACTGGCTGGTGAGCAGGCCTCGCTGGCAACCGCAACGCCCTGATCACTCTGCGGCTTCCACCGGCAGCCCCTCAGGAATTCAGCTCGAGCTCAATCCTGGACTGGCGCTCGGCCTCGGCCTTGTTCTTGGCAGGGTCCTCGCCCTGGGCGGCCCGGCAGGGCTTGATCTCGTAATCATTGTCGAGCACCCGGCGCGGCCCTGGACGGTCCTCGTCGGCGCTGACGTCCACGACCAGGCCGCTCCGCTGCGCGAGCTGCCAGATGTCGGATTCGCTCGGGTATGCCTTGCTGATCTGGGCATCGTTGCAAAACAAGGCGTAGGGCATCTCTTCCCGCTCCCGGAAAGCCCGTTAACGACCTTATATGCCGACGGGTTCCAGGTGAGTGGCGATCACGGGACCGTGATCGAGGCTGCCGGGGCCTGAGTCCTTAACGAGTCCTGAATCGCGAAAAAAAGAATCCCTGGGACTCATTCGGCGGAATCAGCGGATGTTTTCCGCCATGACGAGCGACCTGAAGACCTCCTGCGGGCACATGCTCCTGCCGCTGACGCTGGCGCTATTCGGCGCCTGCGCGGCTAATCTTTGGCTGGTTTGGTCTTGGCTGTAGGTCTTGGCTGTAGGTCTTGGCTGTAGGCCCTCTGACGGGAGGCGGTCTTACTTTTTGGCCAGTGGGCCGGGGGCGTCGCGGAGGGCGGCGCGCAATTTGGTCAGGGTTTCGGCACAATATTCCTCGCGCTCGCGCTCGAACCGCTCTTGATGCTTGCGGAAATTGGCGATGCGGGCTTGCATCTCGGTGCGGAAGTCACCGATCGCCCGCTGCGGCGAAAGCTGGATGAGCTGAGGCTGCGGAGGGGGCTGTGGCGGCTTGATCTCGACCATGACGGCCTCGACCGCGACGGTTGCCGCCGAAGAATCCGACGGCGCGTCCGGCCCAAGGAGGTCATCCTTCCTGCCGGTCACCGATTGAACGAAGGCCATCGTCTGCGCGATTAGTGCGTCGCGCTCCCTGATCCACTTCATGGTCCACCTCAGCGGTGCCCCATTCCAGCAAAGCGGCTGCGCCGAATCAAGGTCGTCAGCAAGGGGATTGCATATTTTTCCCGGTCGCCCGACATTAGGCGCATGGATTCCAGAAAAGAACGGTCGGACGAAGTGGCGGGCCTGAGGCTCATCCGTGCGTTCCTGTCGCTACCGCCCGACAAGCGGGCGGAGGTGATCGCGTTCGCGGAGGAATTGGCGCGTGCCCATGGCCGGCCCGAGGAGGGCACGGAGGCATCGCCGCGCTAAGCGCTATCGCTGGCGCGGGTTGACGTTGGGCTCGAACGGCGCGCCCACCACCCGGACCGGTGTCTGATCCGATATCCGGGTCACGTCGATCACCGCCCGCTCGGCGACCAGCCGGTCGGAGGCCGGCTGAAATACCGGCTCGAGCAGCGTCAATGTGCCGGCCACGGCGCCGCAGCACAGCGTCACCGTCGCCAGCAGAAACATGTTTCGGTTTTCTTCCCGGATCCGCATGGATCGAGAACGAACGACGCACGCCCTTGGTTCCGATGCGGTCCTGTATTCGGGTCGCTCATGCCGTCTATAGCGCCAGCAGAAATGCCGATGCGATGACGGACGACAGGGCCGTCATCACGATGGCCGTAACGGCACCGGCGGAGTTCGCTGTATAATGTCCCGCGTCGGAATTTGGACTCGCGCCCATCACATGATCGCCAATCGTCCCCCCGTGCTGGCCCACGAACGCTTCGTCGCCGATCGCGACAATTTCGCGGGCCTCGATCTCACTGCGCGGTTCGAGCGGATCGAGCGGACCAATCTCTGGGGCGCCGCCGGCTCGGTGTCGGGCCTCGGCTCGGAGGATCCGGCCACCGCCGCGATCCGGGACGCGCTGCCGCCGCTGTCGCAACGGCTCGGCGCGCGCTCGCTGCTCGATGCGCCCTGCGGCGATGCCGGCTGGATCGGCCGCATCAAGCTCGATCTCGACTATATCGGCATCGACATCGTGCCGTCGCTGATCGCGGCCAACAACCGGCGTGTGGCGAGGGGCGAACTGGCCGGCCGATTCCTGGCTGCCGATATCACGCGCGATGCCCTGCCGCGCGCCGATCTGATCCTGTGCCGGGACTGTCTGGTGCAT
This sequence comes from Bradyrhizobium nanningense, assembly GCF_004114535.1. Classification (GTDB taxonomy): domain Bacteria; phylum Pseudomonadota; class Alphaproteobacteria; order Rhizobiales; family Xanthobacteraceae; genus Bradyrhizobium; species Bradyrhizobium nanningense. Next base: position 179,732 of record NZ_LBJC01000081.1, on the reverse strand, counting down.
CTGAGTTTTCAGAACATCGCCCGCGTCACCGCCCGTTTTCGCGAAAGCGGCGCGCAATTCCTGCTCGCCACGACGTTTCCGGAAGTCGAGAACAATTACGATTGCGAGGACGGCGACTGGCGCGCGCTCAACATGACGAAGGCGCCGTTCGACTGGCCCGCGCCGCGGGAGTTGATCAACGAGCGGTGCGAGGAGGGTGACGGCGGCTGGCGCGACAAGAGCCTCGGACTGTGGCGGCTGGACGAGTTGCCGGATCGCGACCGCATGGCCACGGATGAGTGACAGAAGCGGGGTGCAACGCCCATTGCCTCCGCAATCTCCCCGGCGATAGACTTTGGGTTGTGTCGCGATCTCGTATCGCGGTGACCTGCCGGAGCCCACCATGAGCGTACGTGCTGTCCTGGCCGCGCTGTTGATCTGGTGCAGCGCGCCGGCGCTGGCGCAGCAGGACGGGGCCGCGCTGTATGCAACGCATTGCGCGCAATGCCACGACGGCGATGCGCAGGCCCGCGTGCCGGGTCGCGTCGCACTGCAGGCGATGTCGTTCGACCATGTGCTGGGGGCGTTGACCTCCGGCAGCATGGCGGCGATGGCAAAGGACCGCAGCGACGCCGAACGCCGCGCGATAGCGTCTTTCGTCACCGGCAAGATCGCGGCTGACGGTGTTGCAGCCGACGCGGACGGCCGCTGCGCGCAGCAGGTGAGCGGCTTTCCGCAAGCCCTCGACGGTCCGCGCTGGAACGGATGGGGCGTCGATGCCGGCAACAGCCGCTTCCAGCCGGCCGACATGGCCGGGCTGACCGCGGCGCAGGTGCCGCATTTGCGGTTGAAATGGGCTTATGCGTTTCCGGGGAGCTCGGTGTCCTTTGCGCCGCCGACCATTGTCGGCGGCTTGCTGTTCATCGGCGGTCCCGATCGCACGGTGCACGCGCTCGACGCGCGAAGCGGCTGCACGCTGTGGACGTTGGCGCTTGACGCGGCGGTGCGTGCCGCGGTCAGCTTTGCACCGCTTCCGGGCTCCGATCAGTTCGCGATCTTCTTCGGAGATTTGCGTGCCAACGCCTATGCCGTGAACGCGCTGACCGGCGCGTTGATCTGGAAGACGAAGGTGGAGGAACATGCGGCCGCGCGCATCACCGGCGCGCCGACGCTGCATGCCGGCGTGCTCTACGTGCCGGTGTCCTCGATCGAGGAGGCCGCGGGCTCGCAAGCCAGTTACGAATGCTGCACCTTCCGCGGCAGCGTGGTGGCGCTGGACGCCGCGACCGGCAAGACGATCTGGCAGGCCTATACGATTCCGGAAGTGCCGCATCCGACCGGCAAGAATGCCAGGGGCACGCAGCTGTTCGGTCCGTCCGGCGCCGCGATCTGGTCGGCGCCGACGATCGATGCCAAGCGCAACGCGGTCTATGTCGCGACGAGCAATTCCTATTCGAATCCGCCGGCCGCGACCGCCGATGCAATCCTGGCGTTCGAGCTCGCGACCGGCAAGCTGCTCTGGAAACAGCAGGCCACGCCCAAGGACGCCTTCGTCGTCGCCTGCTTCACTGCCGACAAGACCAATTGTCCCGAGGAGCACGGGCCCGATCACGATTTCGGCCAGTCGCCGATCCTAGCAACCTTGCGCGACGGCAGGCGCGTGCTCGCCATCGCGCAGAAGTCCGGCGTCGTGCACGCGCTCGATCCGGACGACGGCGGCAAGATCCTGTGGCAGACCCGGATCGGCAAGGGCGGTTCGCTCGGCGGCAGCGAATGGGGCTCGGCCGCGGACGGGGAGCGCATCTATGTCGCCAACTCCGACGTGCGCTTCAAGCGCGACGGCACGCGGCAACTCGATTCCACACAAGGCGGCGGCCTGTTCGGCCTCGATCTCGCCAGCGGGAAAGTCGTGATGGAGGTGCCGCCGGTCGCCTGCGGCGACCGCCCGCAATGTAGCCCAGCGCTCTCGGCGGCGGTGAGCCTGATCCCGGGCGTCGTATTCTCCGGTGGCGTCAGCGGCTTCCTGCGCGCCTACGCCACCGACGGCAAGCTCTTGTGGGAGTTCGACACCGCACAGGATTTCAAGGCGGTGAACAGCGTCCCCGCCCATGGCGGTGCGATCGACGGCCCCGGGCCCGTCATCGCCGGCGGCATGCTCTACACCAATTCCGGCTACGGCCAATGGAGCGGCGTCGCCGGCAACGTGCTGCTGGCGTTCGAGGCCGGGACGGAGTGAGCCGTCGTGTCCCGGACGCGCAGCGACGCGTTTGGAGATGAGACGAGGCCGCCTCCTCAAGCGCGTCATTGCGAGCGCAGCGAAGCAATCCAGAGTCTTTCCGCGGAGGCAGTCTGGATTGCTTCGTCGCAAGCGCTCCTCGCAATGACGGAGGGTGAGCGATGGCGCCGCCTTTTCAATTCGCATCCGTCCAGAGGGGAGAGCAAATCGATGATCGATGCCAGATGCAGCTGCGGTGCGCTTTCGTTGTCGCTTCCGGGACCATCGCAGCTGGTCGTCGCCTGTCATTGCCTCGACTGCCAGCGACGGACCGGCGCGCCGTTCGGTGTCGGTGTTTTCTACGCCGCAGAGACCGTCACGATTTCTGGAGCGTCAAAGCTTTACGTTCGGACCGCCGCAAGCGGCGGCAAGGTCCGCAGCTATTTCTGTCCTGACTGCGGCTCAACGGTCTATTGGCAAGCCGATCATCTGCCTGGGATGATCGCTGTTGCCGTTGGCGCGATCGCGGATCCGGACTTCCCGGCGCCGGTCAGATCGGTATTCGAGCAGTCGAAACATGGCTGGGTGGAGATCACAGGTGCCGAGCACTTCCAGCAAGGCAGCGCTGCGAAGCGCTCGAGCTGATGGCGTCAGAAGGTGGTGCCGGCTGAGGGGATTGAACCCCCGACCTTCGGTTTACAAAACCGCTGCTCTACCGCTGAGCTAAGCCGGCGACGCCTGAAAGACGCGGGCAGGGCCGGCATGGGCCGGGGCTGTCCACCCGTGCGCGCCGCAATACCAGACTTGATCGGAAAGTGCCAGAACCCGAAGGTCGTCGCCGCCGACATGAATCAGGCGGCCCTCGGGGCCGCCTGATCTCTCGCATCGATTTAGATTGCCTTACTGGCAGATGTGCCGGCGTCCATCTTCGCCCTTGAACCAGGTGCCGGGCGTACAGACGAAGCCGTTACGCTGGGCGTAGGTGCGGGTGTCCCAGCCACGGCTGTCCCACGAATTGTCGTAGGCATAGGAATTGTCCCAGGCGCGGAACGGCGCTGAGGCAATCGCGCCAGCGGTGCCGATTGCGGCGCCGGCTACGCCGGCCGCGACGTCAGTCGGCCAGAAACCGGTGCGGCTCCTGTTCCAGTCGTTATTCCAATCGCCATTGGTCTGGCGGTAAGACACGCGGCGATGGTGGCGATAGCCGCGATCGGTGTACGGGTTTCCAGGGCCGAGATTCTGGCAGTTGGCGTTGGGGAATTGCGCCGAGCAGCGGCCGGGATTGGTGACGACGGCCTGCGCCATGGCAGAGCCTGCCAGCATGGTCGCCGCAATCGCCGTCGCTCCAAGAAGTTTGATGTTCATGGTTGTTGGCTCCCATTTTGTTGACGGGGGCTAAACGCTTGCGGCGCCGGACGTTCCGATGAAACCGGTGGATTTTCGCAAGGTGAAGGTCAAACGGATGTGAGCGCACGGCGCGGTTCCGTGCGGCGGCGCGATGCGCCGTTAACACTTCGCTAGCCGGCTTTGCAGCATTTGAGCGGCGCGCGATCCTTACGCATTAGGCTTACCGGAAGTTGGTGAGCGGACCTTAACCCTCTCTGCGCCGCGATCGGATAGGTTGCGGCCGCATAACCGGGGTCTCCTCATGCGTGCTGTGGCGCTCGCCGCTTTTCTGATCGGACTGCCTGCGACGGCTTCTGCCGGCGGCTTCGATGTCGTCGTTCCCGGCCGGCCCGGCGTGCCGATCATCATCAACAATATCGACGCGTCCTATGCCGTCGTCGAGGGCGTCTGGGGCCTGGGCAAGAACCAGCAGGTACAGCCCACGATCTATGGCGGACGCTATATCGCCGAGCGGCAGCCCGACGATGTCGGCCATTATTATCCGACACTGGGCCTGCGGCCTGGCTATGGCCGGCTCGAGGTCGAGCCGCCCGCGAACCGCAAATTGCCCAAGCCCGCCGAGAGCTACCACCAGAGCTGGGGCGCGCAATCGGCGCCGCTGCCGCCGCAGATGGATGTGCCCGTCGATCCGCCGCCGGTGATCCTCGCGCCCGAGATCAACGATCGTCCGCGGCCTCCGCGACCGCGGCCGCATGTCCAAGTCCCCGGCAAGCCGCCGGGTTAAGAAACGTCAAAATCCAACAAACAGAAATTAACAGGAGAGAGTAATGCGTCAGATGATTTCGGGACTGGTCGCGGCGGCTGCCGTGATGTTCGTCGGAGCAGCGCCGGCCGCGGCCTGCGGCTTCGATCCGTGCCAGCCGGTCGCGCCGGTCTATTCCGGCTGCAACACCGGCTGCGGCGGCTATGGCTACGGCTATGGCGCCGCCTATGAGCGTCTCGCTGAGCCGACCACGCAGTATTACTACGTCAACCAGGGCCCGACCTACACCGGCCCGGGTGCCTTCGCGCCGTATCCGACCTACCGTGAAGACGCGGTCGTCGCGCCCGCCAATTACGGTTACGGCTATCGCGCCGCCGTGGCTCCCTATCACCGCCCGTACTATCGTCCGTACCGCTACGGCTACGGCCCGCGCTACGGCTATCTGCCGCGCGTGCACTATGGCCACGCTCCGCGCTACGGCTACGCCCACCGTTACGCGCCGGCGCCGTACTACGGCGGTCGCCGCGTGCTGCGCCGCTATTACTGATCTCTGATCGGTTGAGCTACGAAACGCCCGTCCGCGCGATGCGGCCGGGCGTTTTGCTTTCCGATGTAACGCGACGCACTACCGCTTCATCAGCCCCAGCCGGCTTGCGCCGACATAGAGCGAGAGCACGGCGGCATTCGACACGTTGAGGCTCTTGATCTCGCCGGGCATGTCGAGCCGCGCCACGACGCTGCAGGTCTCGCGGGTTAATTGCCGCAAACCTTTTCCTTCGGCCCCTAACACGAGCGCGAGCGGCTCGCGCAACGCGACGTCCGAGAGGTCCTCGCTGCCTTCGCTGTCGAGGCCGACGGTCTGGAAGCCGCGCTCGTTCAGCGCGGTGAGCGCGCGGGCGAGGTTTTGCACGGTGACCATTGGCACCAATTCGAGCGCGCCGGAGGCGGCCTTCGCCAGCACGCCGGTCGCTTCCGGACTGTGGCGCGCGGTGGTGACGATCGCCTTGACCGCGAACGCTGCGGCCGAGCGCAGGATGGCGCCGACATTGTGGGGGTCGGTGATCTGGTCGAGCACCAGCACCATGCCCTCCTGCTTCAGGGTCTCGATATCGGGCGAGGGCAGGGGATCGGCCTCGGCGAGCAGGCCCTGGTGCACGGCGTCGGGTGACAGCAGACGGTCGATCTCCTGAGGCCGAACGATCTCGGGCGTGACTGGGGTCGCGATGTTCTCGTCCGCAAGCCGCTTCGCTGCGTTCTCGGTCAGTGTCAGCTTGCGGATCCGGCGCTGAGGATTGGCCAGCGCCATGGTGACGGTGTGCCAGCCATAGAGGATGACGGGCCCGTCGGAGTGCGAATCGCGGTCCCGCCAAGCCGGCCGGCCGGCCGATTTCCCGGGCCTGTTGAAGGGCTTAGCCCCGCCGCGGGGACCCCTAGGTGCGAATTTTCGATCCTTCATGGGCTCGCTTGTGTCACGGGTCCCGGAATATGGCAATTTGAGTGCCCGCGAGGGCGATTTTAGCTGTTCGCCTCGGTTGACTTTGCCCCACCGCATCGCCCATAAACGCGCCCGGTCGCGCCCCCATCCGGGCTGTCGCGGCCTTCACGTTCCATGGCCGTCTTCGGTCCGCCGGCAAGGTCCGGCCCGATTGTGCTGCCGTCGAGCGGGGGAGTGTCCCGAGTGGCAAAGGGAGCTGACTGTAAATCAGCCGCCTCATGGCTTCGCAGGTTCGAGTCCTGCCTCCCCCACCAGCCTTCGCTCGCTTCGCGAGCTACGGCCAGGCAAGCCAGCATCAGTGCAGGTGACGTGAAGTGAGCGAAGGCTGTCACGCTATCACGTCGGCCTGACGTCCGATCTTCGTGCTCGCCTCAAAAAGCACAATGCTGGTGACGTTGCTCCACGTCAAAATTCACTCGGTGGGAGCTCAAGACTTATGTTGCGTTCTCGGATGAGCAGCAGGCCGTTGCCTTTGAGAAATATTTGAAGTCAGCCTCCGGCCGGGCATTCGCCAAGAAGCGTCAGTCGTCACTGCGTTACGAATTGAGGTCCCAAAAAAAGACCCTGTCGTTTGTCACTGCCGAATACCAACTGCCAAAGTACAAGTCAGCATCGTGTATCTGCCCGTCTACCCAGATGTCAGTATGACCGATGGTGCTGGTGTCTGTCGGTTCAAAGATGATCACCCCCTTTCGGCTCCCTATTTTGGATGTGTTCGAAAACATCTGTCCGGAACCATACCTGTTATTGAGGTACTGCCGAAGATCGAGCGTCGAAAAAATATACTCCCAACCGTCGTTGTCCATAAGACACCGAACTTTTTTGACGAGCACGCCACCTTTTCCATAGTCGCCATCGCAATTGATATAGTGACCGTCGACATGGTTGAATGCCCAGCTGATTTTCGAAGCGCACGTATTCTTGTGCCCTGGTTCGTCGTGGAATTTCTTTATGGAGCCGTTGATCATTGTCTTGAAATCGTCGGTCATGCTTGGATGGTTAGCCAGCAAGGTGCTGTAGCCTATGTTGATAAAGCCCATGATCTCCCCTTGCCGTTGAACCCTTAGCGCGGTGTTCGATGAGAAGGTTATGCGTGCGCACACTGTGGGTTTGGTTATCTTGCCTTAGCCATTGGACGGGTCAATAGCTTTTGCCGAAGTAGCGTGACACATCGTATCGCGCGAACCAAACCGGCCGCTGTCGCGTTCGCAAGCATCTGGAGCACCGGGATGCAGACACGGCCTGACTTCGGCTTCCAGCACCTAGGTCTGCGCTCCTCTGAGGCGCAGACACCATCCGGCTTACACGATGTCCGAACCCGCCATCCTGTTTCGCTGTCTTCCAAGAGTGGCGGGAATGGCAGAGCCGATCCAGGTTGCTCGCATCGTCGGCACGCCTGCGGTCTCTGTGGGCGCAGCTTGCGCCTGTCCACTGTGGGAGGGGATCGTTTGCGGTGGAGCTAGGCCGCGGTGGCTGGTGCAACAATGCGGCTTCGAGAAACCCACCGCTTCCTTTTTGGATCGTGTCGGGCTCGGGGCCGCGTTTCAGTCGGATTTGGCGAACAGCCCCACCAAGGTCTCGCGCAGCCAGCGCTGCGCCGGCACGGTGTCGTTGCGCTGGTGCCAGAACAGGCTGACGATGCGCGGCGGCGCGCGAAGCGGAAGCGGCATGGCGTGCAAGAACGGCGCGTGGCGCGATTGCGAGCGCAGGTCGCTCGGCAGCACGGCGATCAGGTCGGACTGGCGCACGACCTCGTAGGCGGCGCTGTAGTGATTGACGGTCGCGACCAAGTTGCGCGACAGGCCGCGCGAGGCGAGGAAGAGGTCGTAGGACGGCAAGGTCTTGCCGGCGAGGCTGACATCGACATGTCCTGCGCCGAGGAAGCTGCGCGTGCTCAGCCGCTTTTGTGCCGCGAGCGGATGGCCGCGCCGCATGAAACAGGCGTAGTCGACCGTCCACAGCGAGCGCGAGCGGATGGCGGCCGGCTGTTGCGCCTCGTTGACGTACACGCTGAGCACGCAATCGACGCGATTGTCTTCGAGCTGATCTGCGATCTCCAAAATGGTGTTGGGAACGGTGTGGACGCGCGCCTTGGGCGCGACCTTGCCGAAATGATTGAGGAGATTTGGCATCACCAGCGAGGCGACGTAGTCCGACATCGACAGGCTGAATTCGGTCTGCGCGCGGCGCGGATCGAACACCTGCTCGTCGAGCGCGCCGCGGACGCTTTCGAGCGCCTCGCCGATCGGCTCCCATAGCACCACGGCGCGCTGGGTCGGACGGATGCCTGTGCCGGACCTGACGAACAGGGGATCGCCGAGCGCGGCGCGCAGGCGCGCGAGCGCGTTGCTGACGGCGGGCTGCGTCATCGTCAGCGCGCTCGCGGCGCGCGTGACGCTGCCCTCGGTCATCAGCGCCTCGAAGACTTTCAGCAGGTTGAGGTCGAGCGATCGGAACGACAGGACATTCACCACAGTGATGTAACAGATCAAAATTATAAATTATGACGATAATATCTCATTGTCTATGGTTCCCCACCGCGGAGTGCCGGGCCGCCAGCAGAGGGGGACTTTCATGTCGATGATCTCGGCGCGCATCGAGCGCCTGCCATACGCGCGCTTCCACACGCATCTGTTGTTGATGGGCGGGCTCGGCTACATGTTCGACGCGATGGACGCGGCCGTGCTGGCGTTCATCCTGCCGGTGCTGCGCACCGCCTGGAATCTGACGAGCGTGCAGATCGGTGTGCTCGGCAGCAGCACCTATATCGGCTTCCTGTTTGGCGCGCTGCTGGCGGGCACGCTCGGCGACCTGATCGGCCGCCGCGCGGTCATGATGTCGGCGCTGGCGCTCTATTGTGTCGCATCGATCGTCAGCGCGGCGGTGGACAGCTGGCCGTCCTTCTTTGCCGCCCGTGTCGTTGCCGGCATGGGCACCGGCGCGGAGAGCGCGATCATCGCGCCCTATCTCGCCGAGTTCGTGGCGCGGCGCTTCCGTGGCAGCTTTACCGGTGCACTGGCCGGCTTCTTCTCCTTCGGCTTCGTCGCCGCCGCCTTGCTCGGCTACTTCATCGTTCCCGCCTATGAGAACGGCTGGCGCATCGTGCTGGTGATCACGGCCGTGCCGGTCGTGATGCTGCTGTGGTGGCGCAGGGCGCTGCCGGAATCGCCGCGCTGGCTCGAAAGCCGGGGCAGGGCGAAAGAAGCCGAAGCGGTGCTCGACAGGATCGAATCCGGCTTCGCACGCGAGGGGCGCGTGCTGCCGCAGCCGGTCGTCGATGCGGTCAGTCCTCCCGCAGCCGGAGGAACGCTGCTTGCTAATTTCGCCGCGCTGCTCGCCGGCCGCCAGGCGCGCATCACCATCATGACCTGGATCATGTGGCTCGCGATCACCTTCAGCTATTATTCCTTCTTCGTCTGGATCCCCGGCCTGCTGGTTCAGAACGGCATGAGCATCACCAAGAGCTTCGCCTATTCGATCGCGATCTATTGCGCGCAGATTCCGGGCTATTTCAGCGCCGCCTGGTTCAACGAGCGGATCGGCCGGCAGGCGACCATTGCGTGCTACATGGTGCTCGGCGGCGCCAGCGCGCTCGGGCTCGCCTTTGCGCAGAGCGACCAGCACATCATGGTGGCGGGTATCTTGCTGTCCTTCTTCATGAACGGCACCTATGCGGGCGTCTATGCCTATACGGCGGAGGTGTTTCCGACGCCGGTGCGAACCACCGGCGCCGGCCTTGCCTCGGCGATCGGCCGCATCGGCGCGATCATTTCGCCGATCCTGGTCGGCTACCTCTATCCCAATTTCGGCTTTGCCGGCGTGTTCGGCATTACCACCAGCGTCCTGCTGATCGGCGCGCTGACCGTCGTGGTGATGGGCGTGCCGACGCGCGGCCGTTCACTGGAAGACATTGCCGCGGGCGAAGTGGCATGAGGGAGACGACACGCCGAGCCGATCCGCTGCTCTGCGCTGTAGCGGCGGCGCAGGGCAGGGTGGATCAGCCGAATGCCCTGTTCGCGGCGCTGGATGACGCCTTGAAATCGGCGATCGGGCACAAGTTGTTCACGATCCTGACCTATGACGACGACACCGGGGAAGCGGCGCGGATCTATTCCAATCTTCCCGGACCTTACCCGACGGGCGGGCGCAAGCGCCTCGCGCCGGGTCCGTGGACCGAGGCGGTGCTCGACCGCGGCGAGGCCTATATCGGCCGCACCCGGGATGATCTGCGCAACGTGTTCGCTGATCATGAGTTGATCGCGTCGCTCGGCTGCGAGAGCGTGCTCAACATGCCCGTGCGCTGGCGCGGGCGCACGCTCGGCTCGCTCAACCTGCTGCATGGGGCGGGCTGGTACGGCGCGGACGATGTCGCTGCGTGTCTCCCATTCGCCCAATTCGCTTTGCCCGCGCTGCTCACACAGTCCTGACCGGACAGGAAACCGCCATGCCCAGCATCCTCTTCACGAATGCCGCTCTGCTCGATCCGCTTCAGCCGGATTTGCTCGAAGGACATCACGTGCTGGTCGAGGACAATGTGATCAAGGAGGTCTCCGACCGGCCGCTTCAGGTCACCGCCGATCGCACCATCGATCTGAACGGCAAGACGCTGATGCCCGGTCTGATCGACCTGCATGTGCATGCGGTGGCGGTCGAGCTCAACCTGTCGCAGCAGGTGCACATGCCGAACGTGCTGGTAACGCTGCGCTCGACGCTGCTGCTGCGCGGCATGCTGCGGCGTGGCTTCACCACCGTCCGCGACGCCGGCGGCGCCGGCCATGCGATGAAGCAGGCGATCGAGACCGGCCTCACCGACGGTCCGCGGCTGTTCGTCTCCGGCCGCGCACTGAGCCAGACCGGCGGGCATGGCGACATGCGGGCGCGTTCGGATTATCTCGCCAGCGACGCGCCGTGTCCCTGCTGCGTGCGTGTCGGCGCGCTGGCGCGCGTTGCCGACGGTGTCGATGGCGTGCGCCGGGCGGCGCGCGAAGAACTGCAGATGGGCGCCGACCAGATCAAGATCATGGCGTCCGGCGGCGTTGCGTCACCGACCGACCCGGTCGGTGCCTTCGGCTACTCCGAGGACGAGATCCGCGCCATCGTCGAGGAGGCGCGCGGGCGCCAGACCTATGTGCTCGCCCATGCCTACACCGCCGCCGCCATCGAGCGCGCGGTGCGCTGCGGCGTGCGCACCATCGAGCACGGCAATCTGGTCGATGCCAAGACCGCGCGCCTGATGGCCGAGAAGGGCGCCTATGTGGTGCCGACGCTCGTCACCTACGAGGCGCTCGCCAATGAGGGCGCCCAATACGGCCTGCCGCCCGAGAGCGTTGCCAAGATCGCCGATGTCCACGACGCGGGCCTTCGTTCGCTCGCGATCTATCGCGACGCCGGCGTCAAGATGGGATTTGGCAGCGACCTGCTCGGTCCGTCCCAGCGTCTCCAGAGCGACGAATTCCGGATCCGCGCCGAGATTCTCGGTCCGCGCGCCGTCATCGCCAGCGCGACGGTGATCGGCGCCGAGGTGCTCGGCATGGAGGGCAAGCTCGGCCGGATCGCGCCCGAAGCGATCGCCGACTTGCTGGTGGTCGACGGCAATCCGCTGCGCGACGTCGCCTGCCTGCTGGGCCAGGGCGAGCACATCCCGCTGGTGATGAAGGCGGGGAAGGTCCAATTCGACCGGTTGGATGCCTAAATCGGAATCGTTTTGGGTTGAATCGAGCGGTCGCGGAGAGGTTCACCTCTCCCGCAAGCTTGCGGGAGAGGTCGGCGCGTCCCGGGCGATGCGGAGCATCGTCCCGCGCGCCGGGTGAGGGTTGTCTCCTCTGGGGGGTGTCCCGTTGCGGAGACACCCTCTCCCCAACCCTCCCCCGCAAGCGGGGGAGGGAGCGCACCTCCGTCGTTGCTGCAATCGAGGCTGATCTCATCTCGCTCCAGCCACTACCGCCACATCCCGCGCATCCGTGCCCCGATGTCGATCTTCGGGCCCTGCGCCGCGGATCGCGCCGCCCCCGCCGAGGCCTTCGGCCAGGCGGTGCGCTCGAACAGATGGACCAGCTGCTCCGGGATGAAGCGGGTGCGCGAGGCGTAGACGTGGCGGTCGCCCTTGGCGGCCTGGCCGTGGGTGAAGAAGCGCTGGGGAACGACGAGGTGCAGATCGTCCTTGGCGCGCGTCATCGCGACATAGAGCAGCCGGCGCTCCTCTTCCAGTTCGGCGCTGGTGCCAGCGCCGAGATCGGACGGCATGCAGCCGTCGACGACGTTGAGCACGAACACCGACTTCCACTCCTGGCCCTTGGCGGAGTGGATGGTGGAGAGGATCAGATAATCCTCGTCGCGCAAGGGCGGCCCGGATTTGTCGCTGGTCGCATCCGGCGGATCGAGCGTGAGCTCGGTCAGGAATTTTTCGCGGCTGGCATAGCCGCTCGCGATCTGCTCGAGCTGCATCAGGTCGGCGCGGCGCGTCTCCGAATCCTCGTGGATGCGGTCGAGATGCGGTTCGTACCAGAGCCGCACGCGTTCGAGATCGACCGGCCATTCCGAATAGCGCAGGTTCTCCACGGTGCGGACGAAGTCGGTCCAGTCCGCGCCGGTGCGTGCGGGCACCGGGAGCTGGCCGAGCGTGTGAAGCGGATCGGTGCTCTCCGCCATCTGGTCGAGCACGCGCTGCGCGGTGGCAGGCCCGATGCCTGGCAAGAGATGCATGATGCGGAAACCGGCGACGCGGTCGCGCGGATTCTCGGCAAAGCGCAGCAGCGCCAGCACGTCCTTGACGTGAGCTGCGTCGAGGAATTTCAGCCCGCCGAACTTGACGAAAGGAATGTTGCGGCGAGTGAGTTCGATCTCCAGCGGGCCGGAATGCGAGGACGTCCGGAACAGCACCGCCTGGTGCTTGAGCAGCGCGCCTTGCTCGCGGTTCGCCAGCACCTCCTCGACGATATAGCGCGCCTGGTCGGCCTCGTCGTGGACGGTGACGAGCTGCGGCTTGTGCGAGGCGGTGCGGTCGGTCCAGAGGTTTTTGGTGAACCGCTCGCGCGCAAGCCCGATGACGCCGTTGGCCGCCGCCAGCACGGTTTGCGTCGAGCGGTAGTTGCGGTCGAGCGTGATGAGCTCGGCGCGCGGCGAGAAGCTTTGCGGGAAGTCCAGGATGTTGCGCACGGTGGCGGCGCGGAACGAATAGATCGACTGCGCGTCGTCGCCGACCACGGTGAGTCCGCGTCCGTCGGGCTTCAGCGCCAAGAGGATCGAGGATTGCAGGCGGTTGGTGTCCTGGTATTCGTCGACCAGCACGTGATCGAAGCGGCCGCCGATTTCTTCCGAGATCGGCGCATCGCTCATCATCTGCGACCAGTACAGCAGGAGGTCGTCGTAATCGAGCACGTGCTGGGCCTGCTTGGCCTCGACGTAGGCCGCGAACAGGCCCTTCAACTCCGCGGCCCAGCCCGCGCACCAGGGATAGTGTTGGCCGAGCACCTTCTCGATCTCCATCTCGGCATTGACGCAGCGCGAGTAGATTGACAGGCAGGTGCCCTTGGCCGGAAAGCGGCTCTCCGTCTTCGACAGACCGCGCTCGTGCCGGACCAGATTCATCAGGTCGGCGGAATCCTCGCGGTCGTGGATGGTGAACGAAGGATCGACGCCGATCCGTTCGGCATATTCGCGCAACAGACGCGCGCCAATGCCGTGGAAGGTGCCGGCCCAGGTCAGCGCATCGCGCATGATCGCGGCGTTGTTCTCGCCCAGCACCTTGCGGGCGATGCGCTCGACGCGGCCGGCCATCTCGGCCGCGGCCCGGCGGGAGAACGTCATCAGGAGGATGCGGCGGGGATCGGCGCCCGCGACGATCAGATGCGCAACGCGGTGGGCCAGCGTGTTGGTCTTGCCGGAGCCGGCGCCGGCAATGACGAGCAGGGGAGCGCCCACGGTCGCGCCATCGGCCACGCCATGCTCCACGGCGCGGCGCTGCTCCGCATTGAGCGTGTCCAGATATGTCGCCACGAATCGCCCCGGTGAAAGGGCGAGAGTCGGCGATCTCGGGGCGAATCGCAATGCGGCTGGACGGAACCGGAATTAGGATTTAGGGGAAGACGGCCCGAAGTTCCAGCAGCGCATGCCGACATGACCGAGCTCAAGCCCGACCAGTTCGAGATGCGGCGGCTGGAATCGCTGAGCAACACCATCTTTGGTGTCGCCATGACGCTGCTGGCCTATGACCTGCCCAAGGCGGCGGTGTTCACCAGCCCGCCCGGCTGGGGCGATCTCGCCCACGTCTATTCCGGCAAGCTCGCCGGCTTTGCGCTCAGCTTCATCATCGCGGGCGTGTTCTGGATCAGCCATCACCGCCGGTTGGCGCGTCAGCCCGTCGGCAGCCGCGGCGGGGTGATCCTGAATTTGTTCTTCCTGCTCTCGATCGTGCTGCTGCCGGTGACCAACGGCCTCTACACCAATTACGGCATGAGCAGCGCGGTCGCGGTGCTCTACGGCCTGCACCTGACCGCGATCGCCGGCCTCAACGCCTGGCTGTGGTGGACCATCCTCGGCGGCTGGCGACAGGAGATGATGGCCTCGCTGTTTCCGCTGCTGGTGTTCATTCCGGGCACGATCGTGGCGGCGTTCGCGCCCCGCGTCGCGCCTTTCGTTTGGTTCATCGCCTTCGGCGGGCTCGTGATCCAGCGCTTCTACGGTGCGCGGACCGGGCCGAGCGCGTGAGGCTGGGCCTCACCCGGACGTCGCGCCGAACCCATCGGCCGGCACGTAAAGCTTGACCGGGCGGATTTCGTAGACCGCGGTCGGATTAACCGCACGCAGCTTCCGCGCCGCCGCGATCGCCTCCTCCTCGGTGGAGCATTCCATCAGGTGGAAGCCCAGAAGCTGCTCCTTGGTCTCGGCAAACGGGCCGTCAAGCACCATGCCCGCGCCCGGGCCACGCAAGGTGCGGGCCTTTCGGGTCTCATCCAGGCGGGCGGCCGGCCCAAACTGTCCGCTTGCCCGCAAGGGTGCCTGGACTTCGATGACCTTGGCCACGACCGCAGCGTCCTGCTCCGGCGTCCAGGACAAGAGCTCGTCTTCCACATGGTAGGCCAGGATGGCGTACAGCATCGTCACCTCGTTGTTTTCCTGCACAGATCCCAAGGACGTAGCACCGCAGGTGGTGCCGACAATCCCGAAGCAAAATATTGCGTGGCCCGCAAGCGACGAAACCGTCCCGAAACCCGATTGCGCCCTTGCCGCGTGAACGCCGCCGGAAGCGGTCGCGACTGATGACCACAAACAACAAGATTTCTGCTGGAGGCGGCAATGTCGGGCCACACGATAAAGACGGTTTGCAAGATCATCTGCGACGCGCGTCGGGCCGGACAATCGGAAACGGCCGATCTGCACGACCAAAGCGGCCATCATCGCTATTACGGCAGCTCGGCCGAGAATGGCGGCGAGCGCATCGTGGAAAGCCGGCGCGGTAAGCGCGCGCGTGCACTCGGCGTCTGCGGCTTCTGAAGCCTGACGACACCGTTTCCAGCATGGACGTCCTGCAAATGTCGATCGCGGCGATGCCGTTCCTGCTCGCACTGACGAGCCGGAAGGGGAAGGCCATCGTGCCCTGCCTGCTGACGAGCCTCTTCACCGTGCTGCTCGGCGGAGAGCCTCACCGCGCAGTCGTGGCCTGGTGCGTCGGCATGCTGATCGCAGCCGTCGCGCTCCGCGAGCGGCTTCGCACCGGCTGACGCACGGCCGTCATTGGGTGCCGAGGACTTGCTTGACCAAGGCCTCGCGCAGCGCCGCCAATTCGCCGCTCGCCTCCATCTGAGCGATCACCTTGCCGACCTTCGGCACCAGATCGCGATGTCGTTCGTGCAGGTAATGGTAGATGTGGATCCGCTCGAGCGGCGGCGCGAGCGGGTAGATCCTGGCCTGCAGATTGAGTTTCCTCACCGCGGCAAGCCCGCTGAAGAGGTCGGTGACCATCACGTCGAAACGGTCGGCGTCGAGCATCCTGACCATGTTGTCGAGGCTGGTGGTCGCGGTGACGCGGGCCATGCCGCGCGTGCCCGCCTCCGAAGAGCCGACGCCGCGGACGATGCCGATGCTGTAGTCTCTGATCGAATCCCAGCCGGCGACGTCGAACCGGAGTTTGGTCGTGAATACTGCGGGCTCGATGTAGTTGATCGCCGGCGTGACCTGGATCAGCGTCGGGTAGTCGCGCGAGAGGGTTCCGATCCGCTGGATCTCGCCGTCGACCGCGCCGGCGCTCGACAGCGCGAGCGCGCGCTTGCCGGGGACGTCCTCGAACTCCAGCCTGATGTTCAGCTTGGCGTAGACAGCCCGCAGCATCTCGCCGCCGACATATTGATCGGGGATGTCGGCGATGCGCGCCAGCCGGATCAAGTCCTGCGCCTCCGACGGACCGGCCGCGAGCAATGACAGGCAAGCGAAGACTAGCCGCCACATCAAGCGTTTCCTTCGGTCGTGCATTGCTACCACTGGGTTCGGACGCCCGCGCGATCTACCGGAAGTGGGCACCCGGGGGCCGGCAATTGTTACCGCTTGCCCTGCGAGCGACTCCGGACTTTCACCGATGTTATTCTAGCATGCGGAGTGGTAGTTTGCGCCGGAATCCTGCTGTTGGGCGCAAGACATGACCCGTCGACCTCAATCCGCCCAAGGGCCGAAAGGGTGATTGCGCGCATCGGGTGACGAGGCAGGCGTCTCAACTCTTGGATGGCTCGAGATTGCAGCCGGTGGACCGGAGCAGAGCCGCCATTTCGGGGACGTGGTGCATGGCCAACGCAGGTGACGAGGACCCCAAGCGCAGCCCCGCCATCGCGCCGGCGGCTGCGAAGCCCGGTCTGACCGGCATCGGCGCCGTGCTCGCGCCTCCGATGTTCGCATCGCTGCTGTCGCGGCTCTTCAACTGGTCGCGCAGCGGCGTCGGGCCGCGGCTGCTCGCCGCCGTGCTGCTGTTCTCTTCCGCCGTGACGCTGACGCTGACGGCGCTCCAGCTCTATCTCGATTACGACCGCGAGGTCGGGCTCATCGAGACGCGTCTCGACGAGATCGGCCGCAGCACGACCGACAGCCTCGGCGAGAGCCTGTGGAATCTCGACCAGAACCAGCTCAAGCTCCAGCTCGACGGCATCCTGCGGCTGCCCGACATCCGTTCCGCCGAGGTGCGCGAGATCGCCGATCGTCCCAATCCGATCCGTCTTGCGGTCGGCGAGCCCAGCGCCCGCTCGGCGGTGACGCGCGACTATCCCTTGAACTACAGCGCGCAGGGGGCCGCACGGGAGATCGGCGTGCTCCACGTCGAGGCGACGCTGGCCGACGTCTATCAGCATCTGCTCAACCGGGCGCTGGTCATTCTGGTGAGCCAGGCAGCGAAGACATTCCTGGTCTCGCTGTTCATCATCTACATGGTCCATCTGCTGGTGACGCGGCATCTGGTCGCCATCGCCGAGTTCGTCAGCAAATACAACCTGGCGCGGCCGCCGCCGCCTTTGCGCCTCGAGCGCCGAGCGCCCTACGATGCCGACGAGCTGGACAAGATGGTCGACGCCTTCAACGCCATGTGCGCCAACCTCGAGCGGGCCTATGGAGAGCTGCGCGAGGCCAATGCAAGTCTCGAGCGCGACCTGAGCATCCGCCGACGCGCCGAAGAGGACGCGCGGGCGAGCGAACAGCGTTTCCGCGACTATGCCGAGACGGCCTCCGACTGGTTCTGGGAGACCGGTCCGGATCATCGCTTCACCTACATCTCCGACCGGGTGGCTGCCTTCGGCATGGACCCCAAAGCGCTGATCGGCAAGCGCCGCACCGATGCCGCGTTCGGACCCGACGCCGAGCCCGAGAAATGGCGCGCGCACCTGGCAACGCTGGACCGTCACGAGCCGTTCCGGAAGTTCGAATATCGCGGGCGCGACACTGCCGGGCGGATGCATCATTTCAGCGTCAACGGCCAGCCGATCTTCGCCGCCGACGGACGCTTCATGGGCTATCGCGGGTCGGCGACCGACCTCACCGCGCAGCACGAGACCGAGGAGCGGCTGCGCCAGTCCCAGAAAATGGACGCGATCGGCCAGCTCACCGGCGGCGTCGCGCACGATTTCAACAACGTGCTCACGGTCATCACCGGCACCATCGAGATCATCCGGGACGGGCTCGCGGACAAGCCAGAGCTCGCCGCGATCGCGCAGTTGATCGACGATGCGGCCGCGCGCGGCGCGGAGATCACCTCGCAGCTCCTGACCTTCGCGCGCCGCCAACCGCTGGAACCGCGCGAGATCGACGTCAACGCCCTCGTGGTCGAGACCGTCAAGCTGCTCAAGCCGACCCTCGGCGAGCATATCGAGATCGAGACGCGGCTCGCCGACGACGCCTGGTCCGCGATGGCCGATCCCTCGCAGCTCTCCTCCGCGATCGTCAACCTCGCCGTCAATGCACGTGACGCGATGCCGGGGGGCGGCAGGCTCACCCTCGAGACCGCAAACCGGGAGCTCGACGACACGAGCGGTGATGCCGTGCGCGGCGCCTTCGTGATGATCGCGGTCAGCGACACCGGCCACGGCATCCCGGCCGACATCCGCGAGCGGGTATTCGAGCCGTTCTTCACCACCAAGGGCGTCGGTCGCGGCACTGGGCTCGGGCTCAGCATGGTCTACGGCTTTGCACGCCAGACCGGCGGCACCGTCGCCGTCGAGAGCGAGGAGGGAGTTGGCACGGTGATGCGGCTGTTCCTGCCGCGGTCGAAGGGCGAGGCACCGGCCAGGACGGCGCCGGTTCAGCCGCTCGTCACGGCACGTGGGCAAGAGACGATCCTCGTGGTCGAGGACGATCCGCTGGTGCAGGGCTATGTCATTGCCCAACTCGGCAGCCTCGGCTATCGCACGCTCGTGGCCGGCGACGGCGCATCGGCGCTGGTGCTGGTCGCCCAAGGCGCCAAATTCGATCTCCTGTTCACGGACGTCATCATGCCCGGCGGCATGAACGGGCGGGAATTGGCCGACGCCGTCCGGCTGCGCCGGCCCGGCGTGAGGGTGCTTTTCACCTCCGGTTACACCGACAATGCCATCGTCCACGAAGGGCATCTGGATCCCGGCGTCGCGTTGCTCGGAAAGCCCTACCGGAAGTCGGAGCTGTCGGAGAAGATTCGAGAGGTGCTTGCGAGCGAGTCGCCGGCCTGAGCCGCGCGACCGACGAAAAAGGCGCGGCGGGGAAGCCCCGTCGCGCCCGATCTCGTGCTCGCTGGTCCAGGGCTGAGAGCGCCCCGATGCCAAGCCTTTATTCAGAGCTTAGCGGGCGACCCCAGCGAGGTGACAGCGCTTGGTAAGAGACACTGGATCACCTCCTTTCATTGGTTTCGGAAGGCTTCAATATAGGCGGCATTGCCGCCGCTGTTAAGGGGCGGCGGGTCCGGAAGGAACCAGGGCCACTCGCAAGGTTGAGGACACGCCGGAAAGCGGCGTCCTCGGCAGTTGAGACCGCCGCCCGGCCGTGTTAGGGAGCCCGTAGCGCGGGTGTAGCTCAATGGTAGAGCAGCAGCCTTCCAAGCTGAATACGAGGGTTCGATTCCCTTCACCCGCTCCAATCTTTTCAGTTATTTAACCCGCGAACGATTCCGACTTCCGACAAGCCGGGCTGAATCACTTCCGACAAATTTTCGCGGTCTGTTCGCAAGCCGCCCACGAGCGATCAAGCCCACTTCCCGCGCTTCCTGATCCGCTTGAGCTGACTCTGCTGCTTGGCTTCGTCGTCGCCGTGCAGGTAGTTCACCATCGCTCTGGTTGACGACCACTGGCCCTTTTTCATCAGCTCCAGCTCGGTCAGCCCGGAGCCCATCGATTCGGTTGCGCCACCATGGCGGCCGAACGAGGTGAAGGTCAGCGGCTGCGATCAGGCATAACGGCACTTTCCGGTTGAAAAAATCGTCTGGCACCGAGCGAGATTCCCAGGGGAGAAATTGTACGGCATGGAGACGACGGGAGTTACGTCCCTCCGGAAGCAAAAGGTAAGAGGCTCCCGACGTTCATGGCTCGGTATTCGATAGCCAAAGCAACTCTGTCCTTGGGGCCAGCGATATTAGAAAGCCAGCAAACACCTAATTGGGGAACTGCTCTTATCGACCTCGGGCCCGGTCCGCGGCCTCGCGCTCCGGCTGCCAAGGCCAGCGGCCTTCGATCTCCAGCGTCAGCGTCCAGCTCAGGAAGGTGCGGACCACGACCAATCCGGCCAGCAGGCCGAGGCTCACGAAGGTCAGCTCGATCGCAATCGTCTTCACGATATCGGCGGCAACCAGCACTTCGAGGCCGAGCAACAGCGATCGTCCTATGCTGATCTTATAGCTGTCGTAGCGGGACTCGACGTTTTGTCCAAAAATGTATCGCGCCGACCAGATGATCCCGATGACGATGATGAACACCCCGAAAATTTCGATGCCGATGCCGACGACGTGAATCCACTGGCTGGTGGCGGTCTCGAAGGAGGGCGCGTGATCGGCGGCGGAATTCATGGTCCAATCTTCGTTGCGCGCGGCGCGCCGTCGCGACGAGCGCTTCGTCCGCCCGATGAGCCCTCATTGATCCATGCTTGCGTCAGGCACCGTTGATCAAGATCAACAAACCGACCGCAAGGCGCGGGGATGCTGTCGCTTGCCCGGCCGTCCAGACGGCATTCGGGCATCGTGAAAGGAGGCGGCATGCAGCTTTGGCTGATACCCACGCTCTATGCGATTGCGAGCGTCGCCGCTGGCTTCCTGGTGCCGCGCCTGGAAGCGACGTTCCTGGCCGTCAGTCTCAACCTGTCGACCTCCTCCGCACAGGCCTATTTGTCGGCAGTTGCCTCGGGCATGATGGCGCTGACCGGCATCGTGTTCTCGATCGCCTTCGTGCTGGTCCAGTTCAACGCCGTGGTCTATTCGCCCCGCCTGGTCGTCTGGTTCGCGCGCGACCGGCTGCTGTTTCACTCGCTCGGCATGTTCGTCGCGACGTTCATGTACAGTCTCGCCACGCTGGCCTGGGTCGATCGCCAGGGTGCTCAAGGCGTGCCATTTCTTTCAGCCGCGATCGTCGCGGCCATGCTGGTCGCCAGCGTGTTGATGCTTGCGCAACTCGTCCAGCGTTTGAACAATCTCCAGATCATACGGGTGCTGCAGGCGCTGGGCGATATCGGCCGGCAGGTCATCGTCAGCGCGTACCAGGCGGTCCCGTGGCGCACGTCCGGCAACGCCGCGCCAGCGCAACGACCCACCTGTGCGCCGGCGCTGACGGTTAAGCATATCGGCAATCCGCAGTCGGTGACGTCGATCGACATCGCCGGGCTGGTTGGCCTTGCCTGCCGGATGGACGGTCTCATCATGATAGAGTGCGGCGTCGGGGACACGCTGCTCGAAGACAGCGTGATCCTGCATGCTCACGGAGCCAATAGTCTCGTGATGGAGAAGGAGCTGAGTGCATGCGTTCATCTCGACGAGCAGCGCACTTTCGAGCAGGACCCGAAATATGCGATGCGGCTTCTCGTCGATGTCGCGATCAAGGCGCTGTCTCCGGCCATCAACGACCCCACGACCGCCGTGCAGGCCATCGACCAGATCGAGGATCTGCTGCGGCGGCTGGCCAAATGTGACCTGGATGCCTGTCAGGCCTTCGATGAGGATGGCGTTCTAAGAGTGATCTATCGGATGCCGACCTGGGAGGACTACCTCGCGCTGGCCTTCGACGAGATCCGGCAGTTCGGGTCGACCTCCATCCAGGTGATGCGCCGCCTGCGCGCCGCGCTCGCCGAGCTCGCCGAGTGCGTCGATGGAGACCGCGCGAAACTCGTTCGCGATTACCTCGGTCATCTCGATTCCGGGATCGAGCGGTCGAGCTTCGATGCGCAGGACCGCGCCGCGGCCCGCATCGAGGATCGGCAGGGTCTCGGCTTGTCGCATCACCACGGCCTGGCGAGCCCGGCAGCCTCGGACGAAAAGGGGCGGGCGGTCTCGTGATCACGCAAGCAACCGGATTGACGCGGGCGAAATTGCGAGCTCCGCGCGTGGCGGCCGCGGCGGGGATTCTGTTTTCGCTGCTGCTTCTCGCGGTGTTCTGGCTGATGCGGCGGTCCGTGCCGGCCGATCCGCTCGAGCCGGGTGCGTGGCTGCATGGCGGGACCAGCAACGTCGCCTTGGCATTGAACCTGGTGCCCTTCGCAGGCGTGGCCTTCCTGTGGTTCGTCGGCTTTCTGCGCGACCGGCTCGGCGAGCGCGAGGACCAGTTCTTTGCGACGATTTTCTTCGGCAGCGCTGTGCTATTGCTCGCGATGTTGTTTGCCGCCGCCGCTGTCATCGGCGCCGTCATTCTGGCCTTCCACGCGGCGCCGAATGTGCTGATCAATTCCGCGACCTTTCATTTCGGCCGCGGCCTGGCCTACGGAATGGTGAACATCTACCTCGTCAAGACCGCCTCCGTGTTCATGATGACGACGTCGACCATCGCCCTCTACACGGGGCTCACGCCGCGTTGGCTCGCCTATGGCGGATATGCGGTCGCTGCTATCCTTCTCATCGGAAGCTACTACATCGACTGGAGCCTCGTCGTCTTCCCGTTCTGGGTGCTGCTGGTGAGCATCAACATCTGGCTCAAGAAGGACGGGGGCGAGGTGCGCCCGTGAGGACGCTGCGCCAGCTTCTCCCGGGAGAGGAGTTGATGGTGCTCGCCGTCGGCTTCAACCCGACGTCACCACGGCAGGTCTGCTGACGCTGTCTCGATCAGGCCGACCGTTGACCTAAGTCAACGTATCCCGTCGCTCCGCGGCTCTCAATGGATGCGCGGACGAGAGAGGTCAGAACATGTCGATGGAAACTCAAAATCTACCGGGTGGCCCCCTGTCCGGGCTCGTGGCCTCGGCGGTCGAATATCTGGTCGACGCGGGACAGCGAAGCGTGCTGTTCCTGGACATTATGCGCCGACGGGGAGACCAATATCGCGAGCACGTCGCGCAGACCGCTCCGCACGTCCTGCAATATGCCGCCGAGCTGATCATTGACGGCCGCAAGCTCGACGAGCCGGTCAACTACGCATTGGTCCGCATCATTCCGCCGAAGGGCGTCGAGATCGATTCCGAGCGGCGGCCGTTCATCGTGGTCGATCCACGCGCCGGACACGGCCCCGGCATCGGCGGCTTCAAGGCCGACAGTGAGATCGGCGTCGCGATGAAAGCGGGGCACCCCTGCTATTTCATCGGCTTCCTGCCCGAGCCGATGCCGGGGCAGACCATCGAGCGCATTGCCCGCGCCGAGGCGCTGTTCATCGAGAAGGTCATCAGTCTGCATCCCAAGGCCGACGGCAAACCGTGCGTCATCGGCAATTGCCAGGCCGGCTGGGCCGTGATGATCCTGGCGTCGTTGCGGCCGGAGCTGTTCGGGCCGATCATCATCGCCGGCGCGCCGCTGGCCTATTGGGCCGGAGTGCACGGCAAATATCCGATGCGCTATTCGGGCGGACTGCTGGGGGGAAGCTGGCTGACCGCGCTTGCCAGTGATCTCGGCGCCGGCAAGTTCGACGGCGCCTGGCTGGTGCAGAACTTCGAGAACCAGAATCCGTCGAACACGCTCTGGACCAAGCAGTACAACGTCTATTCCAAGGTCGACACCGAAGCGGACCGCTATCTCGAATTCGAGCGCTGGTGGGGCGGCCACGTCAATCTGAATGCCGAGGAAATCCAATTCATCGTCGATGAATTGTTCATCGGCAACAACCTGGCCGCGGGCAAGATCGAGATGTCCGACGGCCAGAAGGTCGATCTCCGAAACATTCGATCGCCCATTCTGGTGTTCTGTTCCGAGGGTGACAACGTCACACCCCCGCAGCAGGCGCTGGACTGGATTCTGGATTGCTACGCTGATGTCGACGAGATCAGGGCCTATGGGCAGACCATCGTCTATACCGTCCACCAGAGCGTCGGCCATCTCGGTATTTTCGTTTCCGGCGGCGTCGCCAAGAAAGAGCATGCGGAATTCTCGGAAAACATCGATCTGATCGATGTGCTGCCGCCGGGGCTCTATGAGGCGACCTTCGAGGCCAAGGACGAGGAGACGACGAGCTCCGATCTCGTCGTCGGCAAGTGGGTCATGCGCTGCGAGGCGCGGACGCTCGATGACATTCGGGCGATGGGCAGCAATTCGCCGGAGGACGAGCGGCGTTTCGCCGCCGCCAAGAGCGTTTCCGAGATCAATCTGGCGGCCTACCGGAAGTTCGTCCAGCCCTGGATCAAGAAGGTCGTGAGCCCGCAATTGGCGGAGACGATGCGCAACCTGCATCCATTGCGGCTGCAGTACGAGGCCTTCAGCAGCCAGAACCCGCTGATGGCCACCGTCAAGTCTGCGGCAGAGGAGATCGAGGACAAGCGCAAGCCGGTGTCGAAGGATAACCCGTTCCTGGCGTTCCAGGAGCAAATGTCCAAACAGATCGTCCACGCACTCGATAGCTGGCGCGACGCAACGGAAGCGCTGAGTGAGACGGTCTTTCTCAATCTCTACGGCTCGCCGGCCCTGCAGGCAGCGCTCGGGATCGATCCGAAATCGGAGCTCTCGCGCCGGCGGGAGATGTCCGCCGAGCACCGGGCCATGCTGGAGGCGCGCATCGCCAAGCTGAGGTCCAGGATCGGCGAAGGCGGCCCGCGCGAGGCGGCCATCCGAAGCCTGCTTTACATCGGCTCGGCCCGCGGAATGGTCGACGAGCGCAGCATCGAGGCGCTGCGCCGGGTTCGGCGTGATTATGCAGGGCCTCGCCTGTCGCTGGCCGAGTTCAAGATGCTGGTTCGTGAGCAGTTCTTCATGCTGCTGCTGGACCAGGAAGGTGCGCTTGCAGCCATTCCGAAGCTTTTGCCCGATGACGTCAATCAGCGCCGGACTCTGTTCGGGTCCATACGGGACGTGCTGTCCGCCAGCGGCGCGGTTTTGGGTGAACCTGCGAACCGCCTTCAGCGGATTGGGGCGCTTCTTGGCGTCGATGCGGGAGAAGGGAGCGCGAACAACGTTGCCCCTTTCGACCAGGCGAGAGCTTCGTAGCGGCCGTTAAGTGGATCGGGAGCAACGTCATGGCAGCGGAAACCGGGCAATCGCAATCGTCCAGCAAGTACGATCGGCTGATCGCGGCAGCCAGGGCCGTTCCTCCGGTCCCAACCATCGTGGTGCATCCCTGCGACGAGACTTCGCTGCGTGGGGCCGTCGACAGCGCACAGGCCGGCATCATCCGGCCCATCCTGGTCGGCCCTGAAGGCAAGGTCAGGGATGCCGCCAGAAAGTTCGATCTCGACATCTCGGGCTTCGAGATCGTCGATGCCGCACACAGCGAGGACGCTGCCGCCAAAGGGGTCGAGCTGATTCACGCCGCCAAGGGCGAGATGCTGATGAAGGGCAGCCTGCATACGGACGAGCTGATGCGGGCAGTCACCGCGAAGGCCGGAGGCCTGCGCACCAATCGCCGCATCAGCCATGTGTTCGTGATGGATGTACCGGCCTATGCCGAAACCTTGTTCGTGACGGACGCCGCCATCAACATCTTTCCCGACCTCGATGCCAAGCGCGACATCATCCAGAATGCGATCGATCTCTACACGCAGGCTGGCTTCGGCGCGGCGCCGCGCGTCGCCATTCTGTCGGCGGTCGAGACCGTCACCTCCAAGATTCCATCGACCATCGAGGCGGCTGCGCTCTGCAAGATGGCCGACCGCGGCCAGATCACCGGCGGTGTACTCGACGGCCCGCTGGCGTTCGACAATGCGATCGACCCTGAGGCGGCGCGCATCAAGGGCATCAAGTCCGAGGTCGCCGGCCGGGCGCAGATCCTCGTCGTTCCCGATCTCGAGGCCGGCAACATGCTGGCAAAGAATCTTGCTTATTTCGCCAAGGCCGATGGGGCCGGCATCGTGCTCGGCGCCCGGGTGCCGGTCGTCCTGACTTCGCGAGCCGATACGCCGCGCGCGCGGATGGCTTCCTGCGCCGTGGCGTCGCTTTATGCCAACGCGCGCCGCCAGCATGCTCCCACAATAGCTGCGTGATCGCCATGGATACGATCCTCGTCGTCAACGCCGGCTCTTCGAGTGTCAAGTTCCAGATTTTCTCGGTCGAGGGCGAGGGCCGGCTGCGGCGGCAGATCAAGGGCCAGATGGACGGCATCGGCAGCCGTCCGCGGCTTAAGGCAAGCGGCGGGGCGGGCGATCCCTTGGCCGACCGCGCTTACCCGATTGAGGCGGTGCCGGACGTCTCGACTGCAATGGGCGTCGCTGGCGCGTGGCTGCGCGAGGAGCTTCGCATTCACCCGATTGCGGTCGGACATCGGGTGGTTCATGGCGGCCCCGACTACGATAGGCCGGTCCTGATCGACCACGGCGTGGTGGCCCGGCTGGAGCGCTTCATCAATCTCGCACCGCTCCACCAACCCCACAACCTGTCGCCGATCCGCTCGATCCTGGCGAACTTCCCGACGCTACCGCAGGTAGCCTGCTTCGACACCGCATTTCACCGCACGCATGGTGCCCTGGCGGACTACTACGCGATTCCGCACCAGCTTCATGCTGAGGGCGTGCGGCGCTATGGCTTTCACGGGCTATCCTATGAGTACATTGCGAGGACGCTGCCCAGCGTAGCCCCAGAAATCGCAAAGCGCCGGGTGATCGTTGCTCACCTCGGCAGCGGCGCGTCCATGTGCGCGATGAAGGACGGGCGGAGCGTCGAGAGCACGATGGGTTTCACCGCGCTGGACGGTCTGCCAATGGGAACGCGGCCGGGACAGCTCGATCCCGGCGTGGTGCTCTACCTCATGGCCGAGAAGGGCATGTCAGCCGCGAGCGTGCAGGACTTCCTCTATCGCGAATGCGGCTTGAAGGGCCTCTCCGGTGTCAGCAACGACATGCGCGAGCTGGAGAAGAGTGACGATCCCAAGGCCAAGCTCGCGATCGACTATTTCGCTTATCGGATCGGCCTCAACGCCGGCATGCTGGCGGCCGCTCTGCAAGGTCTCGATGCCTTCGTCTTCACGGCCGGGATCGGCGAGAATTCTGCAACCGTTCGCGCCCGCGTGGCCGAGCAGCTCGCTTGGCTCGGAGTCGCGCTCGATCCCATTCAAAACTCACGCCACGCCCGGCTGATCTCGCAGACCGGCAGTCTCATTCCGGTCTACGTGGTGCCGACCGATGAAGAGCTGATGATTGCGCAGCATACGCTGTCGCTGCTGATGAACACACCATCGAGCAACCCCAGACAAGAGAGGGTGTCATGATTCCCGTCTATCCGGAGACCAAGGTGGCCCTGAAAGGCAAGAAGGGGCTCGTCGTCGGCATTGCCAACGATCAGTCCATCGCCTGGGGCTGCGCCAGGGCGTTCCGCGCGCTCGGTGCCGAGCTCGCGGTGACCTATCTGAACGATCGTGCCAAGAAGCACGTCGAGCCGCTGGCGCAGGCGCTGGAGGCGCCGATCTTCATGCCGCTCGACGTCATGGCGGAAGGCCAGACCGAGCAGGTCTTCGAGAGAATCGCGAAGGAGTGGGGGCAGCTCGACTTCCTGCTGCACTCGATCGCCTTCTCGCCCAAGGAAGCGCTGCACGGCCGTGTCGTCGACGTCGGCCGCGAGGGCTTCCTCAAGACCATGGAGGTCTCCTGCTGGTCCTTCCTGCGGATGGCCCATCTGGCCGAGCCGCTGATGAAGAACGGCGGCACGATGTTCACCATGACCTATTATGGCAGCCAGATGGTGGTCGAGAATTACAACATCATGGGGGTGGCGAAAGCGGCGCTGGAATCTGCGGTTCGTTATGCGGCGGCCGAGCTGGGCCCGAAGGGCATTCGGGTTCATGCGATTTCGCCGGGACCGTTGGCCACCCGTGCGGCCTCGGGCATTCCCGAGTTCGACGAGTTGATGGACAAGGCGCAATCGAAGGCGCCGGCGCGGAGCCTGGTGAGCATCGACGATGTCGGCAATGCTACCGCGTTCCTGGCGCTCGACGGCGCCAAGCTGATGACCGGCGGGGTGCTGTACATCGATGGCGGCTATCACATCATCGATTAAGCGTGGGCTAGGCAGAGTGCTGGAGATAGGATGCGTATCGCCCTACTAGGCATGGTGTTGCTGGTCATCGGCTCTTTGTCAGGGCAGGCTCAGACCTATGACCCTCGATATCCAGTCTGCATGAAACTATATGAGGGGTCTCTAGACGGCGGGGAGTGGATTGATTGCAGCTACACATCGATGCCGCAATGTCGGGCGTCAGCGTCCGGCCGTGCGGCCATGTGTGAGGTAAATCCGTACTTCGCGCCGGTGCAAAGGCGTCCTTTCGGCAGCGATAATTACGGCACCAGACGCCATTACTGACTGGCGCGTGAGGTCCACGGTGTCTCAGCGATAATGCAGCGCGATCAGCTCGGCGATACAGGCCGGCTTCTTGCCGCCTTCGATCTCGATCACGAGATGATAGTTCACGCGCAGGCCATCGGGTGGTACGTCCTCGGCTTCCGCGACGGTCACGCGTCCTCGCAACTTGGATCCTGCCGGCACGGGCGCCAGGTAGCGGATCCGGTCCGCGCCGTAGTTGAGCGTGTTGCGCAGGCCTTTCAGCCCGATCACGGATCGAATGAACAGCGGCGCGAGCGCGAGCGACAACAGCCCGTGGGCGATGGTCTTGCCGCCGGGCATCTCCTTGCTGGCACGCTCCTGATCGACGTGAATCCACTGCTCGTCGCAGGTCGCTTCCGCAAACTGGTTGATCCGCTCCTGGGTGATCTCGATCCAGTCGCTAACCCCGATTTCGGTGCCGACGGCCGCTTTGATTTCCTTGAAGTCGCTGAATATACGCATGCCGCTTCATCCACTCATATCTTCATTTCGGGGACCCTGTCGCCGACAACCAGCTCAGCTTCCGTGACCGCCATGACTTCGCCGACGCTGACGCCGGGGGCGGTCTCGATCAGGGTGGCTTTCCCGTCGGGAAAGCCGATCACCGCGAGGTCGGTGACCACCAGGCTTACGGGCCGGCTGGACGTCAGCGGCAGGTTGCACTGCTTGACGATCTTCGACTTGCCCTTCGCTGCATGTTGCATGGCGACGATGACCCGTTTGGCCCCGCTCACCAGATCCATGGCGCCACCCATGCCGGGCACCATCTTGCCAGGGATCATCCAGTTGGCGAGGTGACCGCCTGCGTCAACCTGCAGGCCGCCGAGCACGGTGACATCGACATGGCCGCCGCGGATCAGTCCGAAGGACATTGCGCTGTCGAACGTGCTTGCGCCCGGAAGCGCGCTGATCGGCCTTCCGCCGGCATCGGTGAGCAGCGGATGCTCCAGTCCCTGTTCAGGAATGGGTCCAGTGCCGATTAGCCCGTTCTCGGACTGAAAGAACACCTTCAAATCGGGCGACACATAGTTTGCGACGAGCGTTGGAATGCCGATGCCGAGATTAACGAGGTTGCCCGGCTTGAGCTCCTGCGCGACACGGCGAGCGATGATCTCCTGTGCGTCCATGACCTCACCCGTTCGCGTTGGTGATGAGATAGTCGACCAGCGGCGCTGGCGTCATGACGTGGTCGGGCGCGATGACGCCAACGGGAACGATGTGCTCCGCGGTCACAATCACGGTATCGGCCGCCATGGCCATCACCGGGTTGAAATTGCGGGAGGTCAGCGCGTAGGAGAGATTGCCGAGGTAGTCGGCGAGGAAGGCGTGCACCAGCGCGAATTGCGCGCGCAGCGCCGTCTCGAGCAGATAGGGCCTGCCGTCAACCTCGATCTGGCGCTTCCCTTCCGCGACCAGCGTGCCGACACCCGTCGGTGTCAGCACACCACCCAGGCCGCAGCCGCCGGCGCGAATACGTTCGGCGAAAGTGCCCTGCGGAATCAGGTCGACCCCGATCTGATTGGTGAGCATCTGCTGCTGCGCCTTGGGGTTCAGACCGATATGGGTGGCCGTCAGCCGCGAAACCAACGCCGCGTCAAACAACTTGCCGACACCCTTGCCGGGCAACGCCGCATCGTTGCTGATGATCGTGAGGCCGCTCTTCCTCTGTCGAACGACCTCGTCGAGCAGGCGCTCCGGTGTCCCCACCCCCATGAAGCCGCCGACCATGATGCTCGCGCCGGTTGGGATCATCGCGACGGCTTCTTCGACGGATACGGCCCTCATGATCGGAACTCCGGTCAGTTCGTCGGCGGAATGTTGGCGGACGGTCAGCGTCGTCCTTTGACTTGAGTCAAGACTTCAGTCCATTTTCGTCGCTCGAAACGTCGATGCCCTCGAGTATCTCGCGCCACAGCTTGCGCACCTCGGCGTGGCGCCGTTCGAGTGCGGCACTCACGGCGTCGCGAAACGGCACGAGGCTCTCTCCCTTCAGGAAGATGATTTGCGCTTGCAACAACCGGCCGCTCTCGAACTCGACGCGCCGCAGCGCCATCACGAAAGGATCGTTCGCGTTCGCCTCGACCGGAAGCAGAGCCGCCGGCCGGATGCCAGCGTGAATGGCGTGAGCGAGGGTCGCAAGGTCGACGGCAAGTGCCAGCGCATGGTCCGGAATGCCATCCGCCGCCGCGGGAAACCAAGCGGTCTCCCAGGCCGCGGCGAGATAGCCCAGGGCGAGGTCCGGCATCCAACGGGTTGCACGCAGGAGCAGGGAAACGATCTCGGATTCGTTGTAGAACTGCGCGTTCAATTCGGTTTGCCAGGCCGATTCCAACCTGAGAGGCAAGGCGAGAGCGAAGCGACGCCCAAGCGCACCGTGGGCTGAGATCAGGAAGCTCGCGACGCGGGTCTGCTGCCGGGCCGGCACGCGGCCATCGGAATCGAGCGGACCGAAGAAGGCGCTCATGCGATCGCTCCCTGCACGGGGACCGCGCGCAGATGATCATAACCGGTGGGAAACGGCACGAGATCGCCGCCCGCCTCATCCGGTGCAATCCAGACCGTCTTGTTGCCTTGCCAGCGCTCCGCCAACACGTCCTCAGCGAAGCGGGCGAGCAGATCGGCCGTCAGCGCCGGCTTCTCCAGCGTGAAGGCATGGTAGGCCCGCGGGATGATGACCAGCGAGCTGTTGGGAATCTGAACGCGCAGCGTCTCGTGCAGCGCGCGCGGAGTGAGGAAGTCGAACTCGCCGTTCAGGATCATCGTCGGTATGCCGATCGAAGGCAGTTGCGGCGTGAGCGGCTGGAAATCAAGGAAGGATTCCATCAGGTTCTGCAGGGCGTAGACATCGTTCACGAGCCAGCCCTGCCTCTTCACGCTGTCGAGCTTGTCCAGCACCGGCGCCAGCCATTGGTCCGAGACATTCATTGGCAGCAGCAGATCCTGCAGGTAGCTGGTGCCGCCGAGGATCAGGCCGGTGCGCAGCGCGTTGCCGAGCAGGAAAAGTTGCGGTGGCAGTTCGGCAAAGCAGCTCATTGGCACAAGCCCGGCCAATCGGCCGCCATGCGCGACGGCATAGCGTAGTGCGATCAGGCCCCCGAAGCTGATGCCGCTCAAGAACACGGGCCCGTCACCGACTTCCTGGATCAGCAGGTGCAGAGCCGCAACCTGATCGTCCTGGCTGATGAAGAGAGCGGGCTTGTCGGATTCGCCCTGACCGAGCAGATCGAAGGTTGCGACGCGGAATCGGCGAGCGACGAGCGCATCGCGATAGGCGGTCCAAAGCTCGGCATATTGCGTCAGACCATTCACCAGCACGTAGGCCGGCGCGTCGGCTGGGCCGTCGAGCTCGTAGCGGATCCGATACGAGCCATGGCTGAGAAAAGGCATTGCGGCAATCCGAGGGTAATGTGGTGCCACAACATCCTGGGTCAAAGCATCAGCAATCCGTTGAGTTAAGTCAAAGGATGCCGTGCAGCCGCTTCTAGCCTTCGATCAGAACAATTGCCGGAGGATATCGCCATGAAAGGGAGTGATGCCACGCGCCGCTTTCTCGTAAGTGTAGTGCTGCTGCTGATCGGCACTTCGCTTGCGCTTGCGCAGCCATTCACGCGCCGCTCGTCGCAGATGCAGCATGACGAGCTGAAGAAGACCTATGAAATTGCGAACTTCCGGCTCGGCGGC
Source organism: Bradyrhizobium nanningense (assembly GCF_004114535.1). Classification (GTDB taxonomy): domain Bacteria; phylum Pseudomonadota; class Alphaproteobacteria; order Rhizobiales; family Xanthobacteraceae; genus Bradyrhizobium; species Bradyrhizobium nanningense. The sequence continues at coordinate 147,898 of NZ_LBJC01000081.1, read as the reverse complement.
AAGTACGACCTCGCCGATCCCTCCAAATGGGAGAATGGCGGGGAGGGCGGCATCACGCTGGAATCTCTCGGGGCCGGCAAACTGCGCACCGCCTACATCGCCGTCGGAACGCCTCGCCGCAATACGGCCGGCGAAATCACCAATGCGGTGATCATCAACTCCTACTATTCCGGCGACTCCACTGACATGTACGAGCAATGGGTCAAAGGCGCTGCCTTGTCCGGTGGTGTGCCGATCATCGGCCCGGGCCGGCCGATCGATACCGATCGCTATTACGTCGTCATGGTGGATCCGCTCGGCACCTGGGGTGCAAGCAAGCCGTCCGATGGCCTCGGGATCAAGTTTCCACAATATAGCTACTATGACATGGTGCAGGCCAACTACCGCATGCTGCGCGATGGCCTGAAGATCGCTCGCGCTGCGCTGGTGACCGGCGTGTCGATGGGGGGCACCCAGACCTACGTCTGGGGTGTCATGCATCCGGAGTATGTCAGCGCGATCATGCCGATCGGCGGCACCACGCAGTCGGATGGCGATGATCCCGTCGGCAATTGGACCTTCCAGATGATGACGGCCGCGATCGAGGCAGATCCCGTCTGGCAGGCGACCAAGGGCGACTACTATAAGCTGCCCAAGGAGAAGCATCCGGTGCCCGGCGTCGCGTTCGGCTGGTCGATCCTGGGAATGACGGGCTACGACTTCGCCTTCCGCACGAGCCAGAACTGGAAAGCCGTGCAGCCGGAGATCTTCTATTGGGATCCGCCGAATGAGAAGGCGGGGCTGAACGTCACCAATCGTGCCAAGCTCTACGACGCGGTCGATCTCGTCTGGCGCAACCGGGTCGGGGAGACCCATAACATCAATCCCCATCTCGGCCGCATTCGCGCCCGCACGCTGGTGATGCACATCACCAACGACCTTTGGCTGAACTTCAAGCTGGCTGAGAAGGCGGTGGATCGCGTCCCCGGCGCAGACCTCATCGCACAGGAAAGCCCGGTCGCGCATTACGGTGTGTTCCCGATCATCAACCAGCGCAAGAACGATCCGAAGTTCGTCGCCTTCATGGATGACGTCGCGGCGCTGGATCGGGCGCAGAAGTTCGAGGACAAGAACTACCGCGTCCCCGGCGTGGCGGAAAACATCGATCCGAAAAAGTCCTTCTGGAAGGATTTCGTGACCTATCCCTATCCGGTGAAATACGCCAACGCGAAGGACAAGAGCGGCAGCTCCTGGCAAATCGGCTACATGGACGAATATGCCGGCACCGACAAGGATCCGAAGGTGCTGGTCATCATTCACGGCAAGGGCGCCTTCGCTGGGCATTATGGCAACGTCATGCAATATGCCCTCCGCAGCGGCGTACGCGTGATCGCGCCCGATCTGCCGCACTACGGCATGTCCGGGCCCGGCAATCTCGACAAGAGCCCGGCCCGCACCATGCAGGACATGCGCGAGGTGATCTACGACCTCGTCGTCAACCAGTTGGGCGTGAAGAAGGCCTACTATCTCGGTCATTCGCTCGGTGGTCAGTTCGTGATGGGTTATGCCCTGACCTGGCCGGATGCGGTGCAGGGCCTCGCGCTCGAAGCGCCCTCCGGCCTCGAGGAATATCCGCGCGACATCACGATCGCCAAGGACAAGAAGGCGAGATTGTTCGATCAGGCCTTTGACCACGACTTCGAGAAGTGGAAGGCAACGTGGGGCCCGACCGGGATCCTCGACGCCGAGATCAAACGCTCGGAGCAGAATGTTCGCGACTTCTTCTACTTCAAGAAGCGCGATCCCGAAACCAACGTGGTCTCGGCGGCTAAGAGCGGCTACTTCTTCAGCGACAGCGAATATGCCCGCTTCCACACCGAGCAGCGCGTCGGTCTGATCAAGGGCAACCCCCGGGAGCTCGAACAGTGGTGCAACGTGTTCATCTACGATATTTACACCATCGGCGCCGAGCTTCAGCAGGATGATCCGAAGAACCTCTACGAGCGGCTCACGCAGATCAAGGCACCGATCTTCCTCTCGTTCGGTGACAAGGAACCGTTCATTCCGACGCCGGCCTTCAACGGATTGACCGATCTCGGCCGCGACGCGATCACGCCGTTCATGTCGCGCATGACCAACGCGGGCAATCGGCCGATTTTGAAAATCTATCCGGAGACCGGGCACTTCATTCACACCGACAATCCGGTGGAGTTCCCGACCGACGTCGTCGATTTCGTGACCAGAGGAACGGTTGACACCTCTTCGCCGATGGGCACGGATCGCATGATCAAGGGCGCCGTGGTCTCGGCGTTGCCGGTGGCCCCGACGCCCCCGGGCGCGGCTCCCACCGCTGGCTTGAACAAGTAGGCCTCGATCATGCCAAAAGTGCAGGCGGGCGAGGTCCAGTTGGGTTGGCGAGAGTGGGGACGAGGCGACGTCACAGTCGTCTTCGTCCACGGCAATCTCGCCAGCAAGGACTGGATCGAGCTCGCCGCACCGCTATTCCCCGCGGGGCTCCACGTGATCGGCATCGACTGGCGCGGCTGCGGCGACAGCGACCGTCCGAAGCCGGCCGCGGACTATTCCAACTACGCGATGCAGCAGCACGCGCAGGATCTGCTGGCCGCGCTCGACGCGCTCGGAATCGAGTTCTGCCATCTCGCCACCCATTCCACCGGGGGTATCATCGCGGCACGGATGCTGCTGATGCAACCGCAACGGTTCGGGCGGGTGTTCGCGCTCGATCCGATTACACCGCTCGGCATGGCCTTCAATGCCGATCAGATTGGCGTCTTCCGTGCGATGATGGCGAGCAAGGAGGTGACGCGGGCGGTGATGGCGACGGCGGCATCCTCATTGTTCGTTCCTGACAGTCTTGCGCCAAACACCGTGCCGCGGTTTCGGGAGGGGCTTGGAGACATCCAGCTTTTGTTCGAGCGTATCCTCGAGCAAACCTTCGGCGTCTCCGAGGGCATCTGGATCGGCACACCCGTCAACCTCAACCGCGAGTGGGGGAGCAAGGAGCTGGAGCATCGGATGGCCGAAATCCGGCATCCGCACCTGGTGCTGTGGGGAGAGCGGGACGGGTGGATCCCGCCGGCTGACCTGAGGACCATGGCGGCCGCTATGCCGGACTGCCGGCTGGTGATCGTGCCCGGTGTCGGGCATTCGATGAACCTCGAAATCCCGGCGCTCTATGCCGGCTATTTCGGCGCCTGGTTCGGAGGACTAGCGAGATAGCAGCATCGCTATCGGAAACGACGGAACGAGGACAATATCATGGCCGGCACGACCAAGCTCTCGGTTGAGAAGGCGCTCGAAAAGCTGCGCCGCGACGAACTGCAGAAGACCGGGTCGGAACAGCGCGATGAGAAGACCGAAGCGCTGCAAAAAGAGATCAAACGCATGAGAGCACAAAGGCAGCGCCTCGACCCGACCTCGCCCAAGCGCAGTTGAGCTTCGTTCGACCCGGATGGCACTCCAATTCCTGGCTGGCGCTCTCGTCAGCGCGATCAACATCATGATCCATGCGATTGTGACCGTCGGTGCTATCGGCATCGCTCGGACCGCCGGCTTGAGGCACACCCACCGGCCGAGGCTGCAGCTGATGGCCGTCATGGTCGCGACGGCAGCGGTGCTCATGCTCGCGCACACGCTGGAGGTCCTGGTCTGGGCGCTCGCCTATTTGAACCTCGGCGCTGCGCCCGCGGAATCCGATCTGCTCTATTTCGCCTTCGTTAACTACACCACGCTGGGGTACGGCGATATCACGCCGGTTCAAGCGTGGCGTTTGACCGGGCCGATGACCGCCATGAACGGCATCCTTCTGTTCGGCTGGTCGACCGCCGTGCTGTTTGAAGTCTTGCGCAAGACGCTTGAGCACCTCGCTGCGATCGGCGCTCCCGGATTCAGCCCTGAAGATCGATGATAGCGAGCTTTTGCCGGTCCGATAATACGATCTGACGCTGTGTGGTGCCAAGAAAAGCAATGATGCCAAGCTCGTGCAGCCGCGACAAAGCGCGCGAAACGGTTTCGAGCGTCAGACCGAGATAGTCAGCGATATCGCGCCGCGACATGGGGAGAGCTATGACACCGGCTCCGGTCAGGCGCTGGTCCATCTCGAGCACGAAGGCGGCAACACGCTCCAGCGATGTCTTGCGCCCCAGCAGCAGCATGTGGTCTTCGGCGTGCTGAAGGTTATTCGTCGTCATGTTGAGCAGGTTGTTGGCAACGACGGGATCGATGTCGGCCACCAGCTCCAGGGTTTGCCTGCGGATCAGCCGGACGGTGGTATCGACGATCGCCTCGGCCGTGAAGCGGTGCGAATCGCCGTTCTCCAGTCCGAAGATATCGCCGGCAAGGTGAAACGCGCCGATCTGACGCCGTCCGTCCGACAGGAGCTTGTAACTTCGCACTGCACCCGTCTTGACCTGATACACGTATTCGGCGGCCTCTTTCTCGCCGTAAATCTCAGTCCCTTTCTTGTAAGAAAATTCGCTTAGACTGACAGTCGGGTTCGAGCAGCTGGTCATTCCGAGGTCGCGAAGTGAATTTGGGCGGCGAGTGGGATCGGTCGTGATGCGCACAAACATGGGCCAACTCCTCAACGTATGGCTGAATTGGTCTCAGATTCAGAATTCCATTGCGAGAATGCGCCGCGCTATCCTACTCCCGCCGAGGTTGATTTACGACTAAAGAGGATATTTTCGTCCATTGTCTCTGGGGACATTGTACCTGGGGACAGGGTCGAAGGTTCGTGCCCGGGATGAGAAGGCCAACATTGGTATGCTACTTTTGAACCCTATGTTTCGATTTGAACCGTTTTGCTAAGCACGATGTCGTTCAGATGGACGGAATTTACTTCTGGTTTTAATGGCCTTGCGCTGATGTTCAGCCAAGGGACGCTCTGCTCAAAGCATTCTGTGGCTAAGAGGTAGAATTGCCGGGCTTGGTTCTTGTGGTGGACGACGATGCATCGTTTCGGACGGCAATAGAACGCCGGCTGAGGCTGGCGGGTTACGACGTCGCAACATATTCGTCGGCGGCGGAATTGCTCGGGCGTCTGCCGAGTGGTGAGCAGCCTGCTTGTGTGCTGCTCGACGTGAAGATACCGGGCTTGAGCGGTCCCGATCTGCAAAGCCGCCTGATCGAGATCGGTTCGACGTTGCCGATCGTCTTCGTGACCGGCTACGCGGATACGGCGACGACCGTGCGCACGATCAAGGCCGGAGCCGAGGACTTTTTGACGAAGCCGGTCTCGTCAGAGCAATTGATCGACGCGATAGAGCGCGCCATGTCGCGTCAGATCGCCGCGCAGAACCAGCGCAGCACGCTAGACGCATTTCGCGCGCTTTTATCGTCCCTGACGCCCCGTGAACGGCAAGTCTTCGACCTCATCGTGCTTGGCAAGATCAACAAGCAAATTGCTCACGAGCTTGGAACGACGGAGCGGACGATCAAGGCGCATCGCCACCAGGTGATGGAAAAGATGCGAGTCCATTCGTTCGCAGAACTCGTATCGATCGCGGAGCGACTTGGGTTGATCGATCCTAGCGCTTCTAAGAACTAGGCATGCCCCCTGTACGAAGGGACAATAGCGCAGGTTATTGACGGTCCGACTTTCGAGGCGCGCAATGCGCAGGACGAAGCTGCAGGGCGTGCTGCCTTCGCCTATCTCGACAGAAAGCCGCGCATCGTGCTTGCAGACAAATCAATTTATGTGGTCGACGATGACCCGTCCTTCCGAAGAAGCATGAAGCGGCTTCTCCGCGAGCATGGTTATGACACCACGCTATTCGACTCGGCCGGGGCGCTGCTCCAGCATGAAAAGTTTGACCAGGCTCTTTGCATAGTTCTGGACATCGATCTGGCTGGCCAATCCGGAATCGATTTGCGCCGTCAGCTTGCGGCCAGTGGTATTGCGGTGCCCGTCATCTTCGTCACCGGCAACAACAGCGAAGTCTGTCGGTCGGCGGCGATGACGTCCGGCTGCGCAGCCTATCTGAACAAGCCGTTCAAGCCGAGCTTGCTCATCGCCTCGGTCGAGGCGGTGTGCGGGCGTGGCGACTAGCAAGACGTGCTGGTACCCTGGGCGACGCCCAACAAGTTCAGCTCCCTTTCCCGGTGTGCAAATTGAAGTTCTGTTGATCTTTATCAACGGTCCGGCGACGGATGAACTCACGGTAGCTCCGATCACGACCAAATTGGGAGAGATGAGCATGACGGGAATTGCCAAACGTCTTGGACTGATCGCGGCTTTATCGATGTTCGTGGCAGCTCCGCTGTCACTTCAGCCATCGTCGACAAGCCTTCTCACCGTATCGCTGGATAGCGCCCAAGCGAGGGTCGGGCGGCCTCTAACACCGATGAGTGTCGCGGGTGTCAATCGCCGGGTCCATCGCCGCGCGTACTACGGTGCGGCAGCAGCGGGAGCGGCGGCTTACGGTGGCTACCGTTACACCCATCCGAGGGCTTGCGGGTACGCTCCATATCCGCCTTGCTATTGAACCTCTGTTGGTGCCGAAGCAGTCAGGAGGTTCTCGTGCAATTGCCCCCATCAATCAGATCGTTGACCCTTGCCGGGTTGGTCATGAGCGCATCATTGGCTGTCGTGGGAACGACCGTCAGTAGCGGCCCGGCGGCCGCGGTCGTGTACTGCCAGTACATTGACTATCCGCCCAGCTGCGTCGCCAGAGCCGGCGTCGTGCTGAGACCGCGGCCCGTCGCCCGTGCTGCCGCTCGCGAGGCGGTACGGCCGGGAACGCCGATGAATCGCGGCGGTCCCGTCAATCGCGTCGGACGTCGCTGAATACCAGCGTTCAAAACCTGTCTCACTACGAAGCCCCGGCCTTGTGCCGGGGCTTTGCTTATCTGAAAGCCAGGCCCGCCGCGGTGAGGGCGGCGGCTAGGGATGCTTACTTAGGCTGCGCCGCGTTTGCGCCAGATCAAGCCGGCGTGGGGACTTCGATCTAGCCTTGATTAATTCTTGCGGCGATGTCCAGAACGGACACAAGTGGAATGGGCAGCATCATGCTTTTCAAGACACTCACGTTGCATTCACTCATCTACATCGCGGGCATGACGACGGCGATGGCCGTTCACCAGGCCATTCCACTACCTGGCCTGTCGGCAGGACCTCGGTCCGAACAGAACGCAGATCGCTCGGGGAAGAGCGACAGGTTGCCAACGGTGCAATTGAAGCGCAGAGCGCTGGACAAAGAACCGGTGCGCCTGCAGCCGCGAGACCTACTCAAGCCTCGGAAAGCGGCTTGCAAGCCGCCAATCGACGTGCCGGGTCGATGCTTTGCCGAGGCTGCGCCGATCCAGGGGGCCGGCTAAGATCGTTGGCGTCCGCCGAGATGGCGCGATGCCTTTGCGTCAAGGCGAGATCTCGATCGTCGTATTCTGAGGTCCCTGAGCCTGGATCAATTCGAACAGTGATTGCGCTCGTTCTGGCGCCAACCGAATGCAGCCGTGGGATACGGGACGTCCCAAATTGCGGACTTCAAATGTCCCGTGAATTGCGTAACCGCCGTGGAAGAAGATCGAATAGGGCATCGGCGTGAAGTCGTAGAGCTTCGAATAGTGCATGCGCTGGAGAGAATAGGGCCGGTATGTGCCGGTGGGAGTGCGGTATCCACGCCGCGCCGTCGAGACTGGCCAGGTCGCATACGCGGCTCCGTCGACGGCGACCAGCATCGTCTGGGTGGAAAGCTGAACTCGGATTGTGATTGATGCGTGAGCGCTTTGGCCGGCGAAGCCGAGAAGCAGCAGTACGGTCAAGATCAGGCCCGAAGATGATCGTGCAGGCATTTCGTTGCTTCTAAGAGTCCGCTGGCTTGCCGGAAAAGCTTGCGCCTGCTGTGACCACGCCGGTCGCGCTTTGAGCACACGACGGCAGGAAGCCATCCCCAAAGTTGCTGCAAGTTAGATGAGTTTCGACGTGCATTGTTGATCCGACGCAACTCCACGCCTTTGAAGCGTCCTATCGGTTTTTGGCAATTCGGCGCTTCTGAGGCGTTTTGAAGGCGGATTCGCAAGCGACGCGGCCGGGCCGCTTCCGGGCAAGTACCTAGGCGGGACTTAAAGTTGCTGCAGATCAAATTCGCTCGGCCGCTTCCTGCCTAGCATTCATGTATTGTCAATTCAGTCGGAGTTCTTTCACGATGCTGCTCAGGACCAACACCCCCAGCAGCCGTCCGGTTGACGGGCATCTCGCAGCACTCGCCGGCGAGCGCGTGTTCTGCAGTGAATTTCGATATCGCAGAGGAACGGAGGTCTTCGGCGAAGGCGAGGAGACGGAGTACGTCTACCAGATCATCGCCGGAGCGGTGCGTACCTACAAACTACTCTCCGACGGCCGCCGCCAGATCAATTCATTCCACCTGCCAGGCGACATGTTCGGTCTCGAGAATGGCGCAGTTCATCGTTTTACCGCGGAAGCTGTAGTCGAGACCAGGGTTCGCATCACGAGGCGGCGTAGCCTGCTCGAAACGATGCAAGGCCGGGAATCGGGTGCTTCGAGCTTTCTCGGCCTCGTAACGAGAAACCTCCAGCATGCGGAGAACCACATGCTTCTGCTCGGCCGAAAGACGGCGCTGGAGCGAGTGGCCGCGTTTCTGCTCGAGCTCGACGAGCGGCTCGGCCATCCCAGGATCCTGGTACTGCCAATGAGCCGTCGCGACATTGCAGACTATCTCGGATTGACCCTCGAAACGGTCTCGCGCGCGTGCTCCACACTGCGCGGCCAAAAAATGCTGAAGTTCGAGGGAGCGACACAGCGACAAATCGTATTGCTCGACCGCAAGGGGCTGGCCGAGTACGACGCCTGAGAGCAGGCGGGCGATCCGTCACTCGTCGATGTCTTGCTCGAGCGTCTGCGCCGGCGGCCCCTGGTGGGTGGCGCGGAATTGAGCGAGAGGCAGGGACGTCGTCAGCGACAGGAGATTGGAATCGACGACTTCCAACGTCAGCGTCTTTCCCGTCTCCATCTCCTTGACCAGTTTCGAACTCGCCACGTCGCCCGCGATGCAGCTGTTGCTGAGGCACCAATTGTAGGGAATCGGGTGGTACTGGCCGGTGTCCACCTTCAGCTTCGCTGGTGTTCGCAGGTACATGCCGACGGGCACAAAGATCTGCATGCGCGCATTGCCGTCTTTTTCCCGCTCGATCAGATCGATCCGGACCGCCATCTGCCCGGTCTCGTAAGTCCCCGAGATCGTGGTTCTGCAAAGCAGCGGGGCCCCAGCGGCCTTGAAGCAGAGCTTCTTCCAGTCGCCGTATTTGATATCGTTGGCCGTGCGCTGTCCGCGGGGCGTGATCTCGGCAAGGGCGGGTGCCGCGGCGCAGGTCGCCGATAGAACGGCCGCAAGAATGGCCTGAGTGAGAAACACCGGCCTTGCAGCTTCGCAATGTGCCATGTCTTGAACTCCGAGGTTCTCGTGGCGGCTATTTGAGCTTGTCGAGAAAATTGGACACGAGCGGCGACCAGATCGGAATGGCATCCGGCGAGCCGATGAAATAATGCCCCTCGTTGCCGAACGGCGGCATCAGGTGGTATTCGGCCTTGCCGCCCGCGGCCGTGAAGGCCTGATGCATCCGCTTCGACAGTACTGGCCCGAAGAACGTGTCGTTCTCGATGTAGATCCACAACATCGGCACCCGTGAGGTACGGCCGAGCTCGCCCGTGGTCTCAACCAGCTTGTCGGGCGCACAATTGTTGTTCGGCTTGCCGCCGACCCGGCCGCCGCGACCTGCGGCGAAGATAATGATCGCCTTGACCTGCGGCGGGTTCAGGCTCGACAGCGCGATCGAGGCCCATCCGCCGGCGGATTGTCCGACCACAATCACGCCGTCAGGCAGGATGCGCTTCTCGGCCACCATATAGTCGATGATCCAGAGGTCGACTTGGGCGACGGCAAGACCCGGATCGCGGAAATTCGGATTGGTGCACTTGCCCACCTTCGAGAAGAACGGGCCGTAGATCCCGCGCTCGGGGATGTCGATCGCGGAGGCGCCATATCCCGTGCCGACCGGGGCCACCACGAGATAGCCGTGCCTGGCAAACCATTTGGCAGCGTCGCGAAACTCGACCAGTGGGAAGAAGCTGCGATCGGTCGGGTTGAGCGACACGCCGTGGTTCATGATCACCAGCGGGAAGGGGCCGTCGCCTACGGGGCGCACCAGATAAGCGAACATCGGGAGCGGCGACGGCAGAGCCCAGATCTCTTCCTGAATGCCTCGCGGGGCAGCTTGATCATCGGCACGGGCCGGCGCGATCAGACAAGCGAGCGCGAGCAGCACTGCTCGCAGTCGCTGGATTGAGGAATACGACCGCATCCCGTCCTCCTCAGCCGGTAATGTCGCGGCCACGATGATGGGACCAAGCACCGTCAGGACGACGTTACCCACCGCATAGGGCACGGCGACGCCGAGCACCGGCGTTTGGCTTTCGGCGACCTCGCAGGCCCCCGTTACGGCCGCGTCGACCGTCATGGCTCCTGCCAGCGCGCCGCACGTGACGACCGGGTTCATGCGCAGCACGTGGTACGCGAACAGCGTCGCCACGATCAGGGGCACGAGCGTGACGACGAGGCCCATGCCGACCAGCAGCAAGCCATGCGCCTGGATCGCGATCCAGGCTGCATGGCCGTTGCCGAGGCCAATGGCGGCAATGAAGCCGCCGAGGCCGAGGTCGCTCAGCGTCTGCTGCGCGGCAGGCGGCATTGCGCCCATGGTCGGGCGGCGTGACCGCAACCAGCCGCAGACGAGGCCGGCGATCAAGGCGCCGCCTCCACCGCCGAGCGTCAGCGCAATGCCTCCGACCTTGAAGCTGATCAGGCCGGCCAGCAGGCCGACGGCAATGCCGGCCGCGAGAAAGGCGATGTCGGTACGATCGCCGGTGCGCAAGATCTGCCCGACCTGCGCGGCTGCACGTTCGATGTTGCGGCTGGTGCCGACCAGGGTCATGACGTCGCCGACATAGATGCGGGTGTCAGGACTGAGTGGCACCTCGCGCCCCATCCGTGTCAGCGTGCGCAGGAACACGCCGCGCGCATTGCTGCCGACGCGATCGGCGACGTCCTGGACCGAACGGCCGTGCAGATTGCGGTTGTCCACCAGCACATCGACCACATTGCCCGGCATCGCCTTCAGGATCTCGTCGGCGTCGATCTCGGTGCCGAGCACGGGCCGCGCTGCAACGATCACCGCTGTCCGCCCGGCGATCACGATGTCATCGCCGGCCTCGAGTACGGTGTCGAGATGCGGCTCGATGTCGGCGCCCTGGCGCACAATGCGCTCGATGACGGTGCGGCTGCCGATCTCCTCCTCGATAGCCTTCACGGTTCGGCCCGCGGCCGCCGAGACGCGATAGGCGCGCGCCTGGAATTTGCGGTAATGCAGGTTCTCGGTCTTGGGAGGCTCGCCCCCGGCAAGCTCGATCTCGAGCTTCTTGGCTTCGTCCTTGAGATTGACCCCCATCAGCTTGGGCGCAACGAACGGGACGTAGATGAGCGTCAGGATGTATCCGAGAACGTAGGTGACGGCGTAGCCGGCAGCGATATTCGCCTCTTGCTGCTCGAGCAGTGCCTTCGGCAGCCCAAGCTGCGCCAGGGCGCCCGAGGCAGTGCCGATGACTGAGGATTGAGTCAGCGCACCTGCCGCAAGCCCCGAAGCGGTGCCTGGATCGAGGCCGACCGTAAACGCAAAGGCCAGCACGATGATCAAGCCCGTGCCGCCAAGCACGAGCGCCATCGCGACCTGGGCCAGAGTGCGGATGCTCAAGGAGGCAAAGAATTCAGGTCCCGATTTGTAGCCGATCGTGAACACGAACAGACTGAACAGGATGACCCGCAGCACGGACGGAAACGCGAAGCTGCCGAGTTGACCGATGAGCACGGCGACGATGAGCGTGCATGCGGTGGTGCCGATCGAGAAGCCGCGGATCCTGATCCGGCCGAGCACGGTCCCAAGGGCAACCGCAATCAGCAGAAAGATTTCGGGAGCGGTGGAGATGATCCACCTGATGGTGTCCATGGTCGCGATTCCCCAGCGCGTTTGTTCCGATGGAAATTGAATCCTCAAAGCCCCTCGGAGGCTTGATTCAAGTCAAGCCTTCTCTGCGCCCGCGCGGCGTCAATGGGCCACCGCCAGATCGGCGACACACGACGTCTCGGACATGAGCTCACAGGGTATTGCCGCGACTTCATTGCTGCGCCGCGACGAAACGATCACCGTCGCACTGCTGCTGGCCTTCGCTGGCGGCTGCCTGGACGCCTATACCTGGATCGTCCATGGTGTAATGGCGAACGCGCAGACGGCGAACCTGGTCTTTCTCTGGGTTTACGGAATGGCTGGTGACTGGGCGAGGGCGCTGCATTTTGTCCCTCCGATCATGGCCTTCGCGGTCGGCATCGTGATGGCCGCCTGGCTGCGCCGCGCTGCTGGCGAGAGGGCCAGCGCGATCAGCACCTTGGTCGAGATCCTCCTTCTGGTCGGCGTCGGCATTCTCCATAATCGGATGCCCGAGATTGCCGGCACGCTCGGGATTTCGCTCGTCGCCGCGATGCAGGCGGCGGTCTTCACCAAGGTCGAGGGTGCGACGTACAGCACGGTGATGATCACGGGCAACATGCGCCAGGCGATCGAGGGCATCTTTGCGGTGGCTTCCGGGGCGGCCGCGGTTGGGACGGTGCGGCGGTCCGGCGTCTTCACGGCCGTGTGCGGTGCCTTCGGTCTTGGCGCGGCGCTGGGGGCGCTCTTGACCGAGGTTGTTCCGGACCTTGCGCTGGGTCTTCCCGTCGTCGCGCTGCTGATCGTGCTGTTGCGGTGCGAAGTCGTGCGCTCCGAGGTGAGCTCATGAAGCCGCCGTTCGATCCGCGGGTCGGCTGGATGCGGTTCTTTCCGCCGTTCGGCTGGCTCTCGGAGTATTGCATGGCCTGGCTACGCTCCGATGCAGTGGCCGGCATCACGCTGGCCGCGTACGCGATCCCGGTGTCGCTGGCTTACGCGGCCCTTGCCGGCTTGCCGCCCCAGATCGGCGTTTACGGTTATATTCTCGGCGGTATCGGCTACGCACTGCTCGGATGCTCGCGCCAGCTCGCCATCGGACCCACCTCGGCCATCTCGCTGATGATCGCGGGCACGGTCGGCTCGCTCGCCGCAGGTGATCCGGTTCGCTATGCGCAGATTGCCAGTCTCGTCGCCTGCGCGGTGGCGCTGCTATGTCTCATCGCCTGGCTGTTCAAGCTCTCTACTCTCGTTCGTCTGGTCAGCGACAGCATCTTGGTAGGCTTCAAGGCGGGCGCCGGGCTCACCATCATCATGAGCCAATTGTCGAGCCTGTTCGGCATTCCCGGCGGCGGTCGCCATTTCTTCGATCGGGCCATCCACATCGTTGGCCAGCTTGGCGATACGAATCTGCTGGTGCTGACGGTCGGTGCCGTGGCGCTCCTGCTGTTGCTGCTCGGTGAGCGGCTCTTGCCGGGGCGGCCGGTCGGCATCACCATCGTGGCCCTCTCGATCGCTGCGGCTACGCTGCTTGGACTGCCTGCCATGGGAGTGCCGGTCACCGGCAAGATCCCCGAGGGATTGCCGGCCCTTGCCGTTCCGACCTTTGGGCTGGTTGAGCCCGAAGAGCTGTTCCCCATTGCTGCGGGTTGTCTGTTGCTGGCCTATATCGAAGGTGTGTCGGCCGCGCGCAGCTTCGCTGCCAAGCACGGATATGCGCTCGACGTTCGGCAGGAATTTCTCGGCTTGGGCGCCGCCAACCTTGCCGCGGCATTCGGCCACGGCTACCCGGTCGCCGGAGGGTTATCGCAATCGGCCGTGAACGACAATGCCGGCGCGCGTACGCCCCTTGCATTGGTGATCTGCTCGGCCACCTTGGCGCTGTGTCTGTTGTTCTTCACAGGCCTGCTGACCAATCTTCCCAAGGCGGTGCTGGCCGCGATCGTCTTTGCCGCGGTGTACAGATTGGTGGACATTCCCGCGCTGATCCGCATGTGGAAGGTCAGCCGGATCGATTTCTACGCGGCGGCCATCGCGCTGATTTCGGTGCTGCTGCTAGGCATCCTTCAAGGCGTGCTGCTCGCTGCGATCGCGTCGATCTTCCTGCTGCTCGCGCGGGCGTCGCAGCCGAATATCGCATTTCTGGGGCGGTTACCGGGAACCGGCCGCTATTCCGATAGCGCCAGGCACGAGGGCGTGGAGCCGCTGGTCGGCGTGATCGCGTTTCGCCCCGAGGCCTCGCTGCTCTACATCAATGCCGAGACGATCCTGGCGGCGGTGCTGAACGCACTGGGCACATCAGCCGATATCAGGCTGGTCGTCTGCGATCTCTCGGCATCGCCCTATATCGATCTCGCCGGCGCGCGCATGCTGCACGATCTCTATGACGAGCTGGCCTCGCGTCACATCGCACTCTGCATCGTTGGCGCGCACGCGCAGCTTCGCGATCTCCTGCGGGCGGAGGGGCTGGCCGAAAAGACCGACAGTGCACAATGGCTGCGAACGCTCGACAACGTGCTGGGCGGCAGCGATGCGAAGGGCGGCTAACGGTTTTTGCGCTGCGAAATGCATCCGCGCTGCCGAAGCTTTTCAAGATCCCTCAGACCGTTGACTTGGATCAATGGAGGGGAGGGCCGTGAGGCCACGATCCGCATCACAATTTCTGGGATCGGGAGAGAGACATGTCCAAAGATGCCAACTCCGCAGAGAAGCGTATCGATCGATTCTTTTCCGGGCCCGGAGCGCGGGCAGACGATTGGCGCGATCTCGTGGAAGCAGCGAAGAGCTGGGCGCGGGTCGGCAATCGCGCGGCTTACGATGCAGCGCTGGCCGAGCTCTCGGTCACCGAGGAGTTCCACGGCTATCCCGGCCTGCACCTGATGGCAGCGCTGCGGGAAGCCGCCGCCGCGGGCGACGGCTCCACATCGTTCGCGCTTGCAACGAAGATCGCCCAGGCGCTGGCGACCCGGTCTTTCCGTCAGCACGCCGGCGACTGGAGCGCCAAGGATGAGGGCAATGGCGATGTGCCAGAGCTGGTGCCGCCGTCGTTTGGCGGGCATACGGCGCGCCGGCCCTATTTCGAAACCCTCATCGTGACCGGTGTTTCGTCAAGTCAGTGGCCGGCACTCGCCGCCGAATGGCGCAAGCTGCGTCGTCCGGTCGACGGCTTCATCTATGAGCCCGTCATCGTCGGCAACCTCGAAGACGCGTTCTGCGCGACCATGCTCAATCCCGACATTGCCGCGGTCATCATCAACGAGGGTTTTGGCCTGCGGTCGCGACACGACGCGCCCGTCCTTCGCTCGATCATGGCTACGGCCGGCCTCAAGGACGAATCCGACGCGTCGGCGCTCCGGCTCGCCCAGATCATCAAACGGGTCAGGCCGGAACTCGACCTCTACATGATCTCGAATCGCGACGTCGAGGAATTGGCAGGCAATCCCGAGGCCAACGTCGTCCGCCGCATCTTCTATTCGGTGGAAGAGCTGCTGGAACTGCATCTGTCGATCCTCGAAGGCATCCAGGACCGATACGACACTCCGTTCTTCGACAATCTCAAGAAGTATGCGCAGCGTCCGATCGGGACGTTCCACGCGCTGCCGATCGCCCGCGGCAAGTCGATCTTCAAGTCGGACTGGATTCGCGACATGGGCGAGTTCTACGGCCCGAACCTGTTCCTCGCCGAGAGCAGTGCCACGACGGGCGGCCTCGATAGCATGCTCGAGCCGACCGGCAACATCAAGAAGGCGCAGGAAAAGGCCGCCCGCGCGCTCGGTGCCGACCGCGTCTTCTTCGTCACCAATGGCACGTCGACATCGAATAAGATGGCGGTGCAGGCGTTGCTTGCGCCCGGCGATATCGCGATCGTCGATCGCAACTGCCACAAGTCCCACCATTACGGCATGGTGCTGGCGGGTGCGCAGCCGCTCTATGTCGAAGCCTTCCCGATGACGGAATACTCGATGTACGGCGCGGTGCCGCTGAAGACGATCAAGCAGGCACTGCTCAACGCCAAGGCCGACGGCAGGCTCGACCGCGTCAAGATGATCGATCTCACCAATTGCACCTTCGATGGTCACATCTACAACACGCGCCGCGTGATGGAGGAATGTCTCGCCATCAAACCGGATCTGATCTTCCTGTGGGACGAGGCCTGGTTCGGTTTCGCGCGCTTCTCGCCGTTCCTGCGTCGGCGTACTGCCATGGGGGCCGCCAACGAGATCGAGACGTGGATGCACGATCCAAAGTCCGCAGCTGCCTATGACAAGCAGCAGGCCGAATTCGGCAAGAACCCGTCGGACGAGGTGTTGCTCAAGACCAGGCTCATCCCCAACCCGCGGCAGATCCGCCTTCGTGTCTACCAGACGAACTCGACCCACAAGTCGATGTCGGCGATCCGGCAAGGCTCGATGCTCTCGGTGAAGGACGTCGAATTCCACACGGTCGAGCAGCAGTTCAAGGAGGCGGTGTTCACGCACGCCTCCACCAGTCCGAACCAGCAGCTCATCGCCAGCCTCGACATTTCGCGGCGGCAGATGGAGCTTGAAGGTTACGGCCTCGTCGCCAATGCGATCGAGATCGCGTTCGCCATCCGTCACGCCGTCAACAACAATCCGCTGATCTCGAAATACTTCCGCGTGCTGGGCGCCGACGCCATGGTGCCGGCGCAGTACCGCCAGAGCGGCTTTACCGACTATCTCGCAGCCGGGGTGAACTGGGCCAATACGCTCAGGAGTCTCGACGAGGACGAGTTCTGCCTCGACCCGACCCGCATGACGCTGGTGTGCGGAACGGCCGGCTACGATGGTACCCAGTTCAAGGGCATTTTGGCCAATGAGTACAACATCCAGGTCAACAAGACGTCGCGCAATTCGGTCCTGGTCCAGTCCAACATCAACAACACCCGCAGCGACGTCGCTCACCTGGTTCGGGTGCTTGCGGAGATTGCCGGCGAGATCGACCAGGGCCTCATGCAGGGAGGCGCTAACGCCAGGAAGACCTTCGAGGCGCGGGTCAAGAGCCTGATGACCGATGTGCCGGACCTGCCGAACTTCTCGCATTTCCACCCGAGCTTCCGCGGCGATGCCGGCAGCAAGACCAACGAAGGCGACATCCGCACCGGTTTCTATGCCGCTTATGACGTCGCAGGTTGCGAGCACATCCGCCTCAACGATCCCGAGATCGACCGGCGGCTGAAAGCGGGACCCGAGCTCGTCTCGGCGAACTTCGTCATCCCGTATCCGCCCGGATTTCCGATCATGGTGCCGGGCCAGGTCATCACCCAGGAAACCATCGACTTCATGCGCAAGCTCGATGTGAAGGAGATTCATGGCTACGACGCCAAGGAAGGCCTGAAGCTTGTGCGCAGCGAAGCCTTGGCGAAGATCGGCAGGCCTAAGCCTGCCGCGGCGCCGAAGCTCAAGGCTGCATCTTAGAGGGGACCGAACATGCAGGGCTTTTTCACATTCCTTCAGCAGTACCCGTATCTGCTGCTGTTCTTCGTCGTCGGCCTCGCCGTCTATATCGGCCGCGCCAGCGTCAAAGGTTACGGTCTCGGCATGGTCGCCGGTGCCATCGTGGTGGGTGCGGGCCTGTCGGTGTGGGCCTCGACTTACGGCGTGAAGCTCGAGCTGAATAATTTCGCCAAGAGCCTGTTCTACTATCTCTTCATGTACGGCGTGGGCTTGCGCGTCGGCCCGTCGTTCATCAACAGCCTGAAAGGCGACGGCCTCAAGTTCTGCATTCTCGCCGTCGTCTCGAGCGTGCTCGGCCTTGCGCTGGTGGTCATCGGTGCGAAGCTCTTTGCGCTCCCGACCGGTGCGGCCGGCGGCATGCTGGCGGGATCGCAGACCATGTCGGCCGCCATCGGCTCGGCCGAGCAGGCCGTCACGTCCGGTGTCGTCAAGCTGCCTGCGGGCATGAAGCCGGAGGACGCGTCGGGCATGATCGCGCTGTCCTACGGCATCACCTACATCTGGGGCACCGTCGGCATCATCCTGATCTGCAAATATCTGCCGCGCTGGTGGGGGGTCGATGCCAAGGCCGCGGCCAGGCAGTATGAGCAGGAGTTCGGCGTCAAGGACCTCGAGGGCGGCGGCCTCACCGGCTATCGCCAGTTCGGACTGCGCGCCTATCGGCTGGAAAATCCCGCCACCGCCGGCATGAGCATCGCCAAATTCCGGGCAATGAATCCGGAGTACCGCATCGTCAACGTGGGACGGAACGGCGAGGCGCAAGGTGCCGATGCCGATCTCGTGCTGCAAAAGGGGGACATCGTCGCGTTGGGCGGCTCGACCGAGCATCTCACCGACAAGATGGGCCTGATCGGTCCCGAGGTCGCCGATGCCAAGACGCTCGGCATTCCCATGGACCAGGCGGACATCCTTGTCACCAACAAGGACATGGTGGGACGCACCTTCGAGTCCTTCCGTGACACCGCGATCGCCGGCCAGTTGCAGGTCACCAAGGTCGAGCGCGGCGGCGTGCAGATCCCGGCAGGCCTGAAGACCAAGCTCGAGCGGATGGACATCGTCTCGGTGGTCGGTTTGAAATCCGCTGTCAACGAGCTCGGGGAGATGTGGGGCCGGATTGCACGCACCAACACGTCGACCGATCTGCTGACCCTGTCGGTCGGCATGATCATCGGCTTCCTGATCGGCATGATCGAGTTCCCGGCGTTCGGTGCCAAGGTTGGCCTCGGCAATGCCGGCGGGCTGTTGCTGTCCGGTGTGATCGTCTCCTCGATCGTGTCGCGGCTGCGCTTTTTCGGCAACACGCCGAACGCAGCCCGCAACGTGCTCGAGGATCTCGGTCTCGTCGTCTTCGTCGCCATCGTCGGCGTCAACGCCGGCGCCGGTCTCCTGGCTCAGCTCACCGGTGCGGTCGCGCTGAAGATCTTCATCGTCGGCTTCATCGCCTGCACGATCCCGCCGTTCATCGTCTGGGCGATCGGATTCCACATCTTCAAGATCAATCCCGCTGTCCTGATGGGCGGTGTGGCCGGCGCGCGCTCGCACTCCGGTCCTTGCCGGGAGGCTGCGGTGGAAATTCAGAGCTCCGTGCCCTGGATCGGTTTCCCGGTCGGCTATGCCGTCTCGGGCATCCTGCTCACCGTGTTCGGCTACTTCGCTATGCTTCTGGCTCAATAGCGAGCCAAACTCAGGGGAAAGTCATGAAGAAACTGGTTGCTATTGCTGCTCTGCTCCTCGGTGTCGCCGGCTTCAGCGCGCCCTCGCGCGCCGAAACCGGCAGCGTCGCCGTGGTTTTCACCAAGGGCGGCTTCATCGTCGGCGTCGGAGGCGGCGAGGGCGTGCTGCACCTCCGCGGCAAGAATTATCCGTTCACCGTATCCGGCATGAGCGTCGGCTTGACCGTGGGTGCCTCGACGACCAAGTTCGTCGGGCGTGCCTTGAACTTGCGCGGCCCGGCATCGATCGAGGGCTCCTACGCGGTGGGCGGAGCCGGCGGCGCCGTTGCCGCCGGTGCGGGAGCGGTTCAACTGCAAAACGCGAACGGCGTGATCCTGCAGCTCAGCGGGCCGAAGGTAGGCGCCGAGGTATCGGCGGCCGTCGGCGGGGTTACGATCCGGCTGAAATAGATGGTCGACGCAACAAGATAGGCCGCATCGCGCGGCCTATTTTGGTCGATCTGGATCTCATTTCAGTAACGTTCTTCGACGAAGTTCACGCCCTTCAGAACAGCCTGATCGTCGTAGCGTCCTTTGGCGGAGCGCTTCGGCAGCTTGACCTTGTCCTTCTTGATGCGCTTGTAAGGAATTGACTTCAGAAGGTGCGCGATACAGTTCAGCCGCGCCCGCCGCTTGTCGTCGGAGCGGACGAGGCTCCAAGGCGCATGCTCGGAGTTGGTCGCCTTCAGCATCAGGTCGCGAGCTTGCGAGTAGTCGTACCAGCGTCGATAGGATTCCAGATCCATCGGGCTGAGCTTCCATTGCCGCAGTGGGTCGTCAATACGCGCCTTGAAACGGCGCTCTTGCTCGTCCATTCCCACTTCGAGCCAAAGCTTGATCAGGATGATACCGCCATCGACGATGTACCGTTCGATCTCGGGGCAGAGCGACAGGAACCGCTGATGCTGGTCCTTCGAGCAGAATCCCATCACGTATTCGACGCCAGCGCGATTATACCAGCTCCGGTCGAAGATCACGATCTCGCCGGCTGCCGGAAAGTGCTCCATGTAGCGCTGCATGAAGAGTTGCGATTTCTCGCGATCGGAAGGCGCCGGAAGGGCGGTCACACGGAACACGCGCGGGCTGACCTTCTCGGTGATCGCCTTGATCGTACCGCCCTTGCCGGCCGCATCCCGTCCCTCGAACACGACGATCACCCGAGCCCCGGTCGTTCTGGTCCATTCCTGGAGGTGGCATAGCTCGACTTGGAGCTTCTCCAGCTCCTTCTCGTAGACTTTGCGCTTCATCCGCGCCCCGGCCCCGTCGTTTGCCATGCTCTGCCTTTCGTCAGATCGGATCCAGGAGAGCGACGATCAGTCGCCCCAGGAAATCGTGACGCCTATGTCGCCGGGCATGCCGCCGGGGAAATCGATGATCTGGTAACTGATGCGATAGCCGCGCGGCTTCAGATAGTCGGTCCAGAGCTGGAAGATTTCCTTCGGGATACCGGTCAGCGTCTTCTCCCAGCCCGGCTCCTGCTGGTTGATGGCGCGCCCCTTGTCGGTGCACAGCGTATTGGGAAAGCGATAGACCTGCACCTCGGTCATCCCGTTGCGCACCGCACGCTGGATGATGGTCGCGGCAAGCTGGATCTTCTCTTCCTCGGTTTTGCCGGAAGGTTTGCTCAGTCGCTCGACCAGGGCGCGCTTTTCGGCCTCTGCCGCGGCAGCCATGCGGGCATATTCCTCCGCCTTCTCGGCCTCCTTCAGGGCCGCTTCCTTGCGAATCTGGTTGGCATTGGGGATCAGGGTGTCGAGATTGGCGGGCATTGCCGATGTCTCCTGCTGCTCTGTTTCAGTGCTCGAGCAAGGCTAGGTCGGATGGGGGCCATTCCGTTGATTCAAATCAACCAATGCAGACCCTGCCATCCCCAAAATGCGTCAAGGGCCGCGACAGCCGGGTCCCCGTTCAGGAGAGCACGTTGAGCGAGCAGCTTCATCCGATGGCACCACACCATCTGCCCTTCTACATCGTCTCGCCAGGCGAGGTAGATGCGCTGATGATCGTGACGGGCATCATCCTGATCGCGGCTGTTTTCGCGGTGGGGTTGTTGTATTGGCATTTGCATAGCTTGCCCGAGCGCATGGCGCACAAGACCCAGAAGCTGCAGTTCGAGATCGTGGCCGTGCTGGGACTTATCGCGCTGTTCACGCACGAGCATCTGTACTGGATCGCGGCATTGGTGCTTGCGCTCATCGAGCTGCCGGATTTCGGAACGCCGCTGCGCAGCATCGCCGGTTCAGTGGAGAAGATCGCAGACAGCACGTCGCCGGTTGATGCGAGCGAGGCGCCTCAGCCAGACACGGCGGCCGCTCCAGCAACGATCAGCCGGGAGGATCAAATCGTGGATACTGAGCATAAGGTGCGCAGCCATGCTTGAGCTCATCATCTGCTCGTTGTTGACCATTCTTCCGGACTACCTCTATCGGCGCTTTGCGCAAGGTAAGCGGTTCGGCAAGGAGATCACGCTCTTCTCCGTCTGGTACGAGCTACGCTGGGGCATCACGGGCTGCCTGATGCTGACCGTGGCGCTGATCACCAGCGTGTTCTTCTTTCATCCGGCGACCTCCAACGCGGCGATGCTGTTCCGGACCGTTCCGATCCTGCCCGAGGGATCAGGCCGTGTCGCGGAGGTCAATGTCGGCTACAGCCAGACCGTGAAGAAGGGCGACGTGCTCTTCAGGTTGGACAATTCGAAGCAGACGGCAGCGCTCGAAACGGCCAGGCGCAAGGTCGCCGAGATCGATGCTTCCATGGCGTCGGCGAAGGCCGATGTCGTTAAGGCCGAGGCGCAGATCCAGGAGGCGAGGGCCAGCTATCAGCAGGCCAAGGACGAACTCGAAGTCAAGACGGAGCTGCAACGTCGAAATCCGGGCATAGTGCCGCAGCGCGATATTGAGAAGCTTCAGGTCGTGGTCGATCAGCGTCAGGCTGGTATTGACGCCGCGACCGCCGCGAAAGAATCGGCGGCCTTGCAGGTGTCGACGCTGCTGCCGGCGCAGAAGGCGAGCGCGGAAGCCTCGCTGGCCGAGGCGCAGGTGGATCTGGACAAGACCTTCGTCCGTGCTGGCATCGAGGGACGTGTCGAGCAATTTCTCGTCCGCGCTGGCGATGTCGTCAATCAACTGATGCGACCCGCGGGAATTCTGATTCCCGAAGGCGCCGGCCGGGAGCGGCTGCAGGCCGGCTTCGGCCAGATCGAAGCAGGCGTGATGAAGGAGGGCATGGTCGCCGAGGCCACCTGCGTGTCCAGGCCGTGGGCCGTGATTCCCCTGGTCGTGACCGGCGTGCAGGACTACATCGCGTCCGGTCAGTTTCGGACCGGCGAGCAGCTCATCGAGGCGCAGAACCTCGCCAAGCCGGGGACGATTCTGGTGTTCCTCGAGCCGCTCTACAAGGGCGGGCTTGACGGCGTCACGGCCGGCAGCACCTGCATCGTGAATGCCTACACCAGCAATCACGAGCAGATCGTCGACCCCAAGACCTCGACCGGTCGGCGGATCGTTCTCCATGCCATCGACGCGATCGGTTTCGTCCATGCGCTGCTGCTGCGGATCCAGACCCTCTTGCTGCCGTTCAAGACGCTGATTTTCAGCGGTGGCCACTGAAGCTACGAGAGGGCTAGTACGGTCGCACTCAAATGTGCTGTGATGGCGCCGTCTGGATGAGGCCGGCGGAGAGAAACATGAGCGGACGCAAGTTGGTTGCGTCGGTCAAGCCGCGCATCGTCGCCGTTGCGCTGTTGTGTCTCGGAACGGCGTTTTGTGCCGGCGTTTGCTCCAATCCGATTGATGCTGCCCAGCAGCGCGACGTCTACGGCCGCGAACCCAAGCGCGTGCTGTTGCTGCACTCCTTCGGCCGGGACTTCCTTCCCTGGAGCGAATACGCGCGCAGCATCAAGACGAACCTCGAACAGCGTTCCCCCTGGTCGCTGGACATCCAGGAGCATACCCTCCTCACAGCGCGGTTCACCGCGCCGGGACCTGAAGGACCCTTCGTCGAGTATCTTCGCTCGATCTACCAGGGTCGTCCGCCCGACATCATCATGAGCGTCGGAGGACCTGCCGCAGGCTTCGTGCAGAGACATCGGTCGGACCTGTTTTCGACTGTGCCGATGGTCCTCACAACTGTGGAAGAACGGCTGATCGACCGGGCGAGACTGACCGAGAAGGACACGGTGGTTTCAGTCCGCAACGATTTTGTCGCCGCGTTCCGCGACGTCCTTCAAGTGCTGCCGGAGACGCGGACCATCGCCCTCGTCATCGGCGCGTCCGCGCTGGAGAAATTCTGGCTCAACGAGGTCAAGAAGGATGTCAGATCACTCGAAGATCGTGTTTCCTTCGTCTGGTACGGCGATCTGCCGTTCGACGAGATCTTGAAGCGAGCCTCGTCACTTCCGCCCGACACGGCATTGTTCTGGGGATTGATGTCCGTCGACGCGGCGGGCGTCGTTCATGAGGGGGAGAGCGCGCTGCATCGCCTCCGCGCCGTCGCGAACGCCCCGATCTTCTGCTTCGAGGAGTCGTTCTTCGGGAGCGATATCGTCGGTGGCCCGATGCATTCCATCCCCGAACTGGGCCGAAAGACCGCCGATGCGGCACTCCGAATCCTCGGCGGCGAGAAGCCTGCAGACGTCAAGATCGAGCCGATCGAATATGCTGCGCCCAAATACGATTGGCGCGAGTTGCAGCGGTGGGGGATCAGTGAGAGCAATTTGCCGGAGGGCAGCGAGGTCGTGTTTCGCGAGCCGGGAATCTGGGAAAAATACCGCTGGCAGCTTGCCATGATCGCGGCGGTTATCCTGATCCAGACGGGC
Organism: Bradyrhizobium nanningense; assembly: GCF_004114535.1. Taxonomy (GTDB): domain Bacteria; phylum Pseudomonadota; class Alphaproteobacteria; order Rhizobiales; family Xanthobacteraceae; genus Bradyrhizobium; species Bradyrhizobium nanningense. Next base: position 123,908 of record NZ_LBJC01000081.1, on the reverse strand, counting down.
CTCATCAGTGGCTTGCTGCATGAGCGACGGCGCCGTCGGCTGGCTGAGGTCGAATCACGGCAGCGCCTTACCGAACTCGCACATCTCAATCGCTACTCGGCGGTCGGCGAGCTGACCGCGTCGATCGCCCATGAGCTGAATCAACCGCTCGGCTCCATTCTGACCAACGCGGAAACGGCGGAGCTGATGCTGAGACGAGGCTCCCCCGATTTGGTTGAAATCAGCGAAATTCTGTCCGATATCAGGCGCGACGATCAGCGCGCAAGCGAGGTGATCCGCCGCCTGCGCAGCATGCTCAGGAAAGCGCCGTTCGAGCTTAGGGATATCGAGCTGAGCGTGACCGTGCGAGAGGTGATAGGGTTTGTCCGTGACCTCGCAGCAGGTCGCAATATCGGGCTGAGCTTCTATTCGCCACCCGACACTGGCTTGCACGTCAAGGGCGATCCCATTCAACTGCAGCAGGTCGTGCTCAATCTCATCCTCAATGCGTTGGATGCGATCTCGGAGGTTCAGACGGGCAAGCGCGAGGTCAGCGTGATCATGGCCCGCGCCGGCAATTTTGCCGAAATTTGCGTCGGAGACACGGGGCCCGGCATCGCGGCTGCCGATCTCAAGACCATCTTCGATCCGTTCTTCACCACCAAGCCGCAGGGCATGGGCATGGGACTGGCTATCGTCCGAACCATTGTTGAGGCGCACCACGGCACGATTTCCGCGGATAACCAGCCGTTCGGCGGGGCGCTATTCACCGTTCGCCTGCCGCTCGCGAGCTAGCATCCCGCGTTGCAGCAGGCGACGGTCTCGTTTCGTTGATTTTTGTCAATGAACGTTGCTGGCTCGGTTTCATGGTCTCGGCTGAACTGAGATGGAGGATGCGATGATCCGCTGCGGCAAGACGTTGATCGCGCTCGCGCTGTTGCTGGCCACGCCGGTTTGCGTGTCGGCCCAGACGAGCGACAAGCCTGCGGGGCCGCCCCCGCAGGCGCAAGCGGCGAATCCCGCTGCGCCGACGGCCGAGCTTCTGAAGCCCGAACAGCTGGAGGCTCTGGTCGCGCCGATCGCGCTCTATCCCGACGAATTGCTTGCCAACGTGCTGGCCGCCTCGACCTATCCGCTTGAAATTGTGCAGGCCGACCGCTGGCTGAAGGGGCGCAAGAGCCTGAAGGGCGACGCGCTGAAGACGGAGGTGGACAAGCAGGGCTGGGACGACAGCGTCAAAGCGCTGGCCAGCACCGCCGACGTCCTGACCATGATGAGCGATCAGCTCGATTGGACCAAGAAGCTTGGTGACGCCTTTCTCGCGCAGCAGCCCGATGTGATGGACGCGATCCAGCGGCTGCGCACGAAGGCTTATGACAACAAGAAGCTGGCCACCACCAAGCAGCAGAAGGTCAGCGTCGAGTCTCAGGAAGGCAAGCAGGTCGTCGTGATCCAGCAGGCCGATCCCGCAGCGATGTACGTGCCGTATTACGATCCAGCGACCGTCTACGGCAGTTGGCCTTATGCGGAGTATCCGCCGTACTATTGGGGCTATCCGTCCTATATCGGCGCCGGAGTGGTTGCGGCCGGCATCGCCTTCGGCACGGCCTGGGCGATCGGACGCTGGGGCAATTACTGGGGCGGCGGCTGCAATTGGGGTAACCGTAACGTCTACGTCAATCATCGCACGACGAACATCAGCAACGGCTGGCAGCACAATCCGGCGCATCGGCAGGGCGTGCGCTACAGCAACACCAGCGTTCAGCAGCGCTTCGGCAACAACAATCTGAAGGCCGGCGCGTCGGACCGGATGGACTTCCGCGGCCGCGAGGGCAACCAGGTCCTGCGCCCCAATCAAGGCGCGGGAGATCGTGCAGGAGACCGCGCTGGTGATCGCGGCGGGCCAGGTAATCGCGCTGGCGACCGGGCCGGAGATCGTGCGGGTGATCGTGCCGGCAATCGTGGCGATCGTCCGACCGGCGGCGACCGCGCGGCGGATCGCGCCAAGAGTGGTGGTGACCGGGCCAAGTCTGCTGCCAAGGGCGGCGGCGATCGCGCCAAGACCGCGAACCGCGCCGGCGGCAGTGCAGCCAACCGCAGCGGCGGCGGCAATCGTGGTGGCGCGATGAACGTCTCATCCGGCCGATCGGCAGCCGCCGCATCGGCGCGCGGGCGGTCCAGCATGGCGAGCATGCCACGTGGCGGCGGCGGCCCGAGCATGGCCGGCCGAGGTGGTGGAGGCGGAATGGCAATGCGTGGTGGTGGTGGCGGCGGATTCCGCGGAGGCGGCGGTGGCCGGCGCTCGGATATCGCGCTGAAGCACGACATCGTCTTGCTCGGCCACCTCGCCAGCGGCCTCGGCTATTATCGCTTCAGCTATATCGGCAGCGACAAGGCCTATGTCGGCGTGATGGCGCATGAGGTCGAGCAGGTGATGCCCGGCGCCGTGACCCGCGGCCGTGATGGCTATCTGCGGGTCTACTATGAAAAGCTTGGGCTGACATTCCGCACCTACCGCGACTGGCTCGCGGGCGGCGCGAAGCTCCCCGTGGAGGTGATGCCATGATCGGTCTGACATTGTTTCGCCGCGCCGTGTTGCCCGGCATGATGGTGCTGGCGCTACTTGGCTCTGCGGCCCAGGCGCAGCAATCCTACAAGACGCCGGAGGGCGCGACGGCTGCGCTCGCCGCCGCGGTCAAGAGCGGGCCGGATGAGATCCTGAAAGTGCTCGGCAGGGCGGCCGACGACATCGTCTCCTCCGGCGATGAGGTCGCCGACAACGATATCCGCCAGCGCTTCACCTCGATGTACGATGCCAAGCATGGCATCAAGGCGGAAGGCAACAGGAGCGCGACCCTCATCCTGGGACCCGACGATTTCCCATTCCCGATTCCGCTGGTGAACACCAAGACCGGCTGGGAATTCGACACCGACGAAGGGCGCATCGAGGTGCTTCGCCGTCGGATCGGGCGCAACGAGCTTGACGCGATCCAGACCGCGCTCGCTTTCGTCGATGCGCAGAACGAATATGCGGACAAGAACCGCGGCGAGGGCGCCGGCGTCTACGCGCAGCGCATCGTCTCCTCGCCAGGCAAGAAGGATGGCCTGTTCTGGCGCGACGACAGCGATCCCAGCCCGCTCGGACCACTGGCCGCGCAAGCCTCGAGCGAGGGGTACAAATCCGGCGAGGGGATGACGCCCTATCACGGTTACTACTTCCGCATTCTGAGGGGGCAGGGACCCGATGCGCCCGGGGGCGCCATGAATTATGTCGTCAAAGGCAAGATGATCGGCGGCTTCGCGCTGATCGCGTGGCCCGCTGAGTACGGAAATTCAGGCGTGATGACCTTCCTGGTCAATCATGCGGGCGTCGTCTACCAGAAGGATCTCGGCAAACGCACCGACTTCGTGGCCAAGCGCCTTACGCTGTTTGATCCCGACCAGACTTGGAAGAAAGTCGATGCTGCGAACCCGTGAGATGATGGGCACCATGCTGCGGTTGACCGCCCGCCTTGCCGCGATCGCCCTATTTGCCGCCATCGTTCCGGCCACTCCCTCGTTTGCGCAAGCCGCCGGCCATGTCCGGGTCAAGATCGTGAAGGCGGGCCTGCTGGTGGGCGGCGGCGCCGGCACTGGTGTACTGAGCTATCGCGGCCGCAGCTATCCCTTCCGGGTCACAGGGATAAGCCTCGGCATCACGGCCGGCGCGACCGCCGGCCGCCTGGAAGGCTGGGCCTCTGGCATCAGGGATGTCCACGACTTCGCGGGCAATTACAGTTCGGTTGGCGGTGGTGGCGCTTTCGTCGGCGGTGTGGGTGGTGTCCACCTAAGAAACGACAACGGCGTCGTCATGGTGTTGCAAGGCCCTAAGGCCGGATTGGAGATGGCTGCCAACCTCAGTGCGATTACGATTTCACTAAAGTGAGCAACTGCCGGCTGGATAGGTGATAGCGCACCCCCTGATTCCGAGTACCGTCGAACGTATCGCTGCGAGTTTGTGCTACCCGGCGCGCCGACCAAGTAGCTACAGCTGCCGCTGTGTCAACCTGTCAACCGTGTCAACCCAAGATCGGCCTTGTGCGGCTAGCGATTTTCTGGGGCGCGCTTAGGCCGTAGGGGAGGGGGCCCCCAGAGGGACCCGCGCCCACTTCACAACTTGCCCGTTTGAATCATGCGCGAGATGATCCATCCGGCATCCGTGGCGCCCCATGACAGCCGACCATCGATGTTGGGTTGCATAGAGCAGTGGGCAAGTTGATGATGAACGATGTCTCTCAGTTCTTCGTCCGCGATCTCGCTCGCGCTCATGTAGCAATCAAACATCGCAAATGAGTTCAGGACACCGCGCTGTTTGATGACCATCACTTTGGTGAAGTCGATTTTGGTTCTGGTCGATTTAGAAATTAGGATGCTGCCAAGGCGGCAAAGGCCAGTGCGCAGGCCGTTATTGAGGTTGAGAGAGCAAGGTTCTACGTTATTATCAAGCAGCACACGTTGGACCGATTTGTGCACGCGGCAATGCTCTATCCCAATTCTCCTGACATGGGGTTTGGCAACAATGCCGGGGTCGAGTATGCTCTGAAAAATTATGGAAAGACGCCAGCGAAATACAGGGAGAATAGTCACGGAATTGCGTTGTCGTTCCGACCTCCCGGCCCCGTCTATTCCGTATCTGAGCAAATCCCATCGCAGCACATGATTGAACCGGGCGCGACCACCGATGGTCAGGTTTGCGCAGATATCGTACCCATTAATAGCGTTGCTGATGCGCTGCCGTTGGTTCGGGGAGAAGCGTACCTGTGGTTCTTTGGAAGTGTCGCCTACACTGACGTTTTTGGTCAGCAAAGAACGGATAGATTCCTGTTCAGATATGTTCAACTGAGGGGCAAATGGCGTTTTCAACCATACGACTACAAGCACTATAATAGCAGCAGCGTGGCTCACGCGCGTGACTAGGGTGTCGGGCCAAGGCCCCTTGCTTCTAGTCGTCGAGCGCGGCGGGCCGGTGATGCTGGCGCGGATCGGCGTGATGTGGGTGACCGACCGGGGCAAGGCGGCAGAGGGCCGAGGCGGAAGCGGGGCGAAGGCCTACCGGGTGGTGCGGTGAGGGTAGGGCCGGCCAATCGGCCCAAGTAGGAAGCCCGCCCGTGCGTTCAAATCCGGCTGGTTTGCACGCCTCCATTGTCTCTACTATCTTCACTCGACTCGTTCCAAACCCTGCTCCGTGTGAACCACCATGGCTCCAAGGGCCTCCAAATGCCGTGCGCGATGAATCGGCCGCTCCTCCAGAATCCGCTTCACGGAATGTGAACATCGTCCGCACCTGACCGTGCAACCCAGGCAGTCGTAGACCTGTGCGGCCGAGAACAGCTCGTCGTCGGTCGAAACGACCGCGCCCCTGATGTCGTGATCGCTGATGATGTTGCAGGAACAGACGATCATGCCGGATTCCGTTGCGTGATGCGTCGCGCGGCGTGGAGCCTGACGGCGGCGACGGTGGCGTTGGCGATGGCGCGGCCGCGCTGGTCCGTTCCGCTCCATTGGGCGTCGCGGCCGCGCGGGTCGATCTCCAGCAGCTTGACGCCGGCTGGAACTTCGCTGCCGTCGCGGGCGATGCCGCGCAAGATGCCGTCGCGCGGCGCGAGCACCGGCACGCCGGAGAGGTGGCCGAGCACGAGATCCCGGTAGACACGGGTGCCGATCTCGATCGGTGTGTGCCATCGCCCCGCAAACCGCGAATAGACAAAGCGTTCCGCTCCGATATCGCCCAGGGTGCTCGCAACGCCGTCGGCTGCGTCTGTCCAGCGCTGGTCAGAGACGAGTCCGATCCTGCCCGGACGCGTCTCCACTGCGAGGTCGCAATTGAAGTTCGACGAGAACCCGGGGCCGAGACCAATAGTCAGCCGGGCCAGCCGCCTGAGGTCGGGCGTGATCCGACGCTTCTGAAGACGCGCATCGACGAGGAGGTCGATTTGCCGGACGGGAAGCAGGTCGAGTAGGCCGAGCCAGGTGACCAGGATTCGCACCGGCCCGCGCAGGGCCTGGTAGACCTGCATGCCGTCGTCCGCACGTTCGGCAACGATGTCCTCGAGTTGCGCGGTGTCGGTGAAGAGCGCGTCGTGGAAGGCCATCTTGCGGCGGATCACCGGCGGATCCGGATCATGCGACAGCACCACGCCATAGCCAGCGCGCACGAGCCGAATGCCGATCGCGGATGCGATCTCATTGGTGCCGAGGATAACAGCAAAGAGTCGTTGGTCGTTGGGCTGGAGCATTTGAAACCACTTTTGCAGGAAAAGTGCAGCACGACAGGGCGCGAATGAACGTTGAGACGGGAAGAGCAAGAGCCGGGCCATTTGGAACGATTGAAAAGCAGCTCTCAACTGCCGATCAACGTTCAGGAAGAAGGAGCGCACCGGGACGGCGTTGTTTGGTCCGAAACTCAACGCTCCCTGTTGCAAATCTTTCAACGTGTCGCGAAGCGGACACCGAGCGCCGAAAATCGTCGTGATTGGCCGGCAGAGCGTGGCCCAAATCCTGCAAAGTTGCTCCTGTTGTCATCGTGTGGCGCCCGCCGGGGCGCGGTGAGGAGCTTTGCGTGACGCTCGATCTGCTGGACCGCGACGGCGCGCCGGGCGACACGTCGGCACCCGATGTCGCCCTGTGCCCGTTTCACGGCGACAAGTCGCGCGCACAACACGGGGCGCGGAAAACGCTCGTATTGACCGGTGCGTCGCGGGGTATCGGTCACGCCACGGGAAAGCTGTTCTCCGATGCCGGCTGGCGGATCATCACCTGCTCGCGGCAGCCGTTCGATGGTGATCGATGCCCGTGGGATTCGGGAGCGGACAACCACGTTCAGGTCGAATTGAGCGACCATCGCGCGTTGCCGCGCGCGGTCGCGGATATCAAGGAACGGCTCGACGGCCAGCCGCTGCATGCGCTGATCAACAATGCCGGCATCTCGCCCAAGGCCGCCGACGGCAGCCGGTTGAACTCGCTGACGACACCGGTCGAAACCTGGATGAGCGTGTTCCACGTCAACCTGCTCGCGCCGATCCTGTTCGCCCAGGGCCTGGTCGAGGAATTGAAGCAGGCCGCCGGCTCGATCGTCAACGTCACGTCGATCGTAGGTTCCCGGGTTCATCCGTTTGCCGGCAGCGCCTATGCGACGTCGAAGGCGGCACTTGCGTGTCTGACCCGCGAGATGGCGCACGACTACGCGCAGTTCGGAATTCGCGTGAATGCGATCGCTCCCGGGGAGATTAAGACGGACATCCTGTCGCCGGAGACCGAAGCGCAGTTGGCGCCGATCATCCCGTTGCATCGTGTCGGTACGCCCGACGAGGTCGCGAAGGTGATCTTCTTCCTGTGCTCGGATGCGGCCAGCTACGTCACCGGTGCGGAAGTACCGATCAACGGAGGGCAGCACGTGTGATCAAGCGGCAGGCGTCGATCGCCAAAGAAACTTTGTCGACTTGCGCTAGATCAATGCGGCGATCCCGCTTTCGCGCGTGACGCCCATTCCGACGGTCAATTCCGCGACACGGATGACAAAGCGTGCAAGTGCGACGGAATCTTTTTGCAGCGATGCTGACAAGTTGAGCGCGACCCGTGACCGGTCTTCTGCTTGAAGAGGGCGGCAATCTCCTTGGCGGCATCGGTGAAGTTGGCGGCCACGGCGACGTTGGTCTGTGCTGCCTGCGCCTCGGCGAATGCGAGCAGCAGCCCTGCGGCGGTGGCGATTGTGCGAAACAGCTTCATGATGAACTCCAGCGGACGGCAGCCGCCTCCGCGCGAGCCCGATTGCTGCGAGGCGCCGGCCAGGGAGAGCTCAGCAATTGGCGTGCCGGATGGAGCGGTGAAATCTGGTGTGCGCCTTGCAGGAATGAGCGTCAAAGGATGGGCGTTCCCGCTCCTTGCGGCGGCGGGACCGGCGATCCGTGTCGGGTTTGCGACAAAGTCGTCGGCAAGCCCACACCTGTGAAAGGAAGCACGCCATGGCAAGTGTTGCATCGCGCGCCGAGCTCGAGCGTCTGCTGGAAGACGATGTGCCTTATGGCGACCTCACCACCGAGGCACTCGGGATCGGCACGACCCGAGGCATCATGCAGTTTGCTGCGCGCTCGCCGATGGTGCTGGCGCTCGCCGAGGATGCTGCCGCGATCATCGCGCTCGCCGGCTGCGAGGTCGAGCTGTTCGCCACATCCGGCGCGGCGCTGGAGCAGGGCGCGCCGATCCTCGAGGCGCGCGGCCCGGCTGCCGGCCTGCTGCGGAGCTGGAAGGTCGCGCAGACCTTGATCGAGATCTGGTCCGGTGTCGCCAGCGAGACCCGCGCCATCGTCGGCGCGGCGAGGGCGGTCGCCCCGCAAATTCCGGTTGCCTGCACGCGCAAGAACGTGCCGGGCACCAAGCGATTTGCAGTGGCGGCCGTAAAGGCGGGTGGTGCCGCGATGCATCGGCTCGGCCTGTCCGAGACCGTGCTGGTGTTTCCCGAGCACCGCGTCTTTCTCGGCGAGCTGCCGCTGTTTCAGGCGGTCGAACGCTTGCGGCGGGCGGCACCGGAGAAGAAACTGGTGGTCGAGGTCAAGACGGCCGATGCTGCACTTGCCGCGGCAGTCGCCGGCTTCGACGTGATTCAGGCCGAGAAGTTTTCGCCGGCCGAGGTCGCCGCCCTGGTCAAGCGCATCGCGGCCATGGCCTACACCCGCGCCCGTCCGATCATTGCAGTGGCTGGTGGAGTCAATGCGGCGAATGCTGCGGCTTATGCCGAGGCCGGGGCCGATGTCCTGGTCACGTCGTCGCCCTATCTGGCAAAACCCCGGGACGTGCAGGTGCGGATCGTGGCGAGCGACGCAGCTGTGTTCCGGTCATGCCAATCGAACCGCTTAGAGCGGGGAGCGCCCATGGGCGGCCGTCACTCAAATGGCGCGACGGACGAAGATGCCTGTCTTTCGGAGAAGGCTGACTGACACTTTCTCCGCTGCACGACTTCTCGGCCGCGTTCAAAACCTCAGTCCGGTCGTCGCCTGAACTGCGTCTCACTTCCACTGCTTGAATCTGCGGCGGCATGATCGGTCGTGGGACACGAGGTCACGGCCATCGAGACCGCTGATATCGCCGTCGCGAACAGCGCAATCTGCGCGCGGCGGGATGGGGTCACGCGGATCTTCTAGGAACCATCGCATCGCGGACGAGTTGGCCGGTCGGGCAGGACCGAAAGTCACACGAGGCCGGCCGTGCAGCAAGACGTGCGCGTGCGCACCACCGCGCAGATCGCGGGTCATCCCATTCATCCGATGCTGGTGCCGATACCGATCGCGTGCTTCGTCGGGGCGCTGCTGACCGACATCGCCTATGTCGCCAGCGCCGAGATCATGTGGGCGGATTTTTCCGCCTGGCTTCTGCTCGCCGGCGTCATCTTCGGCGTGCTGGCGGCGATCGCGGGCCTGATTGATTTCCTCGGCAACCGCCTGGTGCGGGCGCAGACGCCGGCGTGGCCGCATCTGATCGGAAACGCCCTGGCGCTGGTCCTCGCCATCGTCAACGCGCTGATCCATACCCGCGATGCCTGGACCTCGGTGTGGCCGACCGGGCTGGTTCTGTCCGTGATCACCGTGCTGATCCTGCCCGTCACAGGCTGGCTCGGCTGGGCCATGGTCTATCGCCACGGCGTGGGAGTTGCGCGATGATGGTCTCAATTGCCCGCGCGCTGCTGTGCTCTTCGCTGCTGCTTTTGGCCGCTTGCGATGACGGCAGCGGTGACCCCAAGGCGCAAATCGGGGCCACCCCAAAACTTCCCGACATTCAGCAATATCTGCTGCCGCCGGTGCACATCGCCCGCATCGTTGGCTGGAAGAAGGACGAGACGCCGGCTGTGGCGGAGGGGCTGCAGATCAAGGCCTTCGCGACCGGCCTGCAGCATCCGCGTTTCCTCTACGTGCTGCCCAATGGCGACGTGCTGGTGGCGGAATCCAAGGCGCCGAAGGGGGCCGGAATCAAGCGACCCAAGGAGATCGTCATGGGATATATCGAGTCCTGGGCGACCTCGGGCGGCAACGACACCGGGCCGGGCAACCGCATCACGCTGCTGCGCGACAGCAATGGCGACGGCGTGCCGGATACGCAAAGCGTCTTCCTGGACCATCTCAATTCGCCGTTCGGTATCGCGCTGGTCGGCAACGACCTCTATGTCGCCAATACCGATGCGATCGTCAGATATCCTTACACGGAAGGTGATACCAAGATCACCGCGCCGGGCACGGTGCTGACGCCGCTGCCGGGCGGGCCGATCAACCATCACTGGACCAAGAGCCTGGTCGCCAGTCCCGACGGCTCGAAGCTCTATGCCGGCGTCGGCTCCAACAGCAACATCACCGAGAACGGCATGGAGGCCGAGCACAATCGCGCCGCCATCCTCGAGGTCGACCGCGCCAGCGGCCGCTGGCGCGTGTTTGCAAGCGGCCTGCGTAATCCCAACGGTCTCAGCTTCGAGCCGCAGACCGGCGCGCTGTGGACGGTGGTGAACGAGCGCGACGAGCTCGGTCCTGATCTCGTGCCCGACTACATGACCTCGGTGAAGGACGGCGGCTTTTACGGCTGGCCCTACAGCTATTACGGCCAGCACGTCGATCCTCGCGTCAAGCCGCAGCGGCCGGATCTCGTCGCCAAGGCGATCATGCCGGATTATGCGCTGAGCTCGCATGTCGCTCCGCTCGGGATGGTGTTCAATACCGGATCCAGCCTGCCGGCCGCTTATCGCGGCGGCGCCTTCGTCGGCGAGCACGGCAGTTGGAACAGGCAGATGCTCAACGGCTACAAGGTCGTGTTCGTGCCGTTCGCGGATGGCAAGCCGAGCGGACCGGCGCAGGACGTCGTCACCGGCTTCCTGAACAGCGCCAACCAGGCGCGCGGCCGCCCCGTCGGCGTTGCCATTGACAAGTCCGGCGCCTTGCTGGTCGCAGACGACAGCGGCAACACGGTGTGGCGGGTGAGTGCGACCCATCCGCAACTGACGCAACGTTAAGGCTGCCGGCGCGTTATTGGGCAGACGGTTTCTGAAACCCAATTCAGGAGTTGGACAATGGGCCTTGCTCAATATGCCATCGTGCCGGTGCAGGACGAATGGGGCGTGCTGCACGACGGCGACGTCAAGAGCAAATACGCCACCAAGGAAGCTGCATTCGAGTCGGCGGTCGCCGCAGCATCCCTCGCGCTGCGTGAGGGACATGAAGTCCACGTCAGCGTGCCCGGCCGCGAAGCCGGCGACAACGCGCTCGGCGTCTAGGACCGAACCGCGGAACAGCGTTTGGGAAGGAAGCCGCGATGACCAAGCCCCGTGAGCCCAACGGCGTCGAGCCATCCCGCTCCGAGGACGACATCCAGCGCGACCAGCTGGGTCCCCGCGGCGTGCCCGGTGCGCCTGATCCGGCCAAGATGACCCCGCAGCGCGACAAGAAGACGCCGAAGCAGGTCGATCCCGGCCACACCGCGTGATTGCGGCGGGCGAGCTCTCAGATCTTTGAATCCGGCGCGCAAGACACCGCAGCGCTTCACGCTCGACTTACACTGCCGCGGTAATATCAGTCTGTGCAAAGTCATCGCCGACATAGAGCAGCGCGCAGCCATTCTCCTTTGCGACATCGTAAGCGAAGCAGTCGCCAAAGTTGAGGCCGGCAGGGTGGATTCCTCGGCCCCAACGTGAGTAGATCTGCGCTACGCGCTCAGCGGAGGCTCTGGTCACCGAGATCACGTTGAAGCCGAGATTTGCGATCAGGTTCTGCATCTCTTCTTGCACGCCGCGGCGCGCAGCGACGATCAGGCTCTCGGCAGCGGTGGCGGCCGAGATCAGGATTTCGTCAGCGCTCTCCAGAGCAGCGATGCAGGCATTGGCTTGCGGCTCGCCGAGCACGATTGCCATGAGTGCCGACGTATCGACCGCGATCATTCCGGCAGTCCGTCGTCACCAAAAAGAAAGTCCTGACTGTGGGCCGCATCCGGGCCGGGAAGAGCTTTGGCTGCGCCGTTCTTGCGCGCAGCCTCGAGCACCGCGCGGCGCGTCGTAAGGTCCGGCGGAAGCTTGATCGGAACGAGCCGCACCGCAGGATGTCCGTGTCGCGTCAAGATCACCTCGTCGCCGGCTTCTGCACGGCGGACGAGATCGGTCAATTGTCCCTTGGCCTCGGTGACGGAGACTCGCATCTCATTGTCCCTTTTTGAGTTTCCACAAAATGGACCAGAGAATAGTCCGTGTCAATCGGACGCTTCTTCGGCTCTGCGAATGCGGCTTCTTACCATTCGGAACTTACATTCCTCGATCCCGCGATCTGCCGCTAAGAGATGTAAGCCGGCGCGATCTGCGCCTGGCAGGCAGGCGAACGTTTGGAATGCGCTTCTTGAAATCTGACAGCAGGCTGATCGGCGTCCTGCTGGTGCTCGCCATCACGCAACTGATCGGATGGGGCACGATCGGGCTTCCTGCCATCGTCGGGCGCGATCTCGCCGCCGATCTCGGCATGAGCCTGCCGGCGGTATTCGCCGGGACATCCGTTCTCTATGTCTCGATGGGCCTCTGCGCGCCGTGGCTCGCCAGATCGTTTGCACGACATGGCGCACGGACAGTCATGATGGTCGGCACAATCGTCACCGCGCCGGGCTTCGTGCTGCTGTCCCTCGCGCGCGAGCCGATGCTCTATTTCGCGGCCTGGATCGTTCTAGGCGTCGCCGGCAGCGCCACGCTGTCGACCGGCGCCTATATCATGCTGAACGAGATCGCCGGGCGGCAGGCCAAGAAAGCGATCGGGGCCTTGATGCTGGTGACGGGCCTGTCCAGCAGCATCTTCTGGCCGACGACTTCGTTCCTGAGCGGTCACCTCGGCTGGCGGGGGACGTGCCTGGTCTATGCCGCGATGATGCTCGTCGTCAGCCTGCCGCTTTATGCGTTCCTCGCGCCACGCCGGAAGATCGTGGGGGATGGTGCGGGCGAGCCGGTCAAGTCGCCGCCGCCGCCCGCGATTCCGAGGAGCACCTTCGGCCTCGTCGTCGCCGCGATCACGCTGAACGCCTTCGTCAATTTCGGCATCAGCGCCATCTTGATCGAGCTCTTGAGGGCGGAGGGGCTGGCGCCGGCGCAGGCACTGGCCTTCGGCTCGATGCTCGGCGTGATCCAGGTCAGCGCCCGCGGGCTGGATCTTCTCGGCGGCGGGCGGTGGGACGGAATCACGACCGGGCTCGTCGCCGGCACGGCGCTGCCATTGGCCATGCTGCTGCTGATGATGAGCGAGGGGGCGACCTGGGCGGTTGCGGTCTTCATCCTGCTCTATGGCGCCGGCAGCGGTGCGATGGCGGTGGCACGGGCCACCATCCCGCTCGTATTCTACGACCAGGCCGAGTTCGCCAAGGCGATGTCGATGATCGCGCTGCCGCTCAATCTCGCCTCCGCGATCTCGCCGCCGCTCCTGGTCGGCCTGCTCACCGAATTCGGCAGCCGCGGCGCGCTCGGTCTCACGCTGCTGTTCTCCTGCGCGACCGTGCTGATCCTGGTCTTGCTCGGACGGCGACGGCCGCGGGTGGTGGCGGCGACCGTGACTTTGAGCCGATGAGCCAATATTCGCGGCGCGGAAAGTACTGATGGGCAATGTCCTCTGTGCCCAGTAGGAAATGGCCGTATGCCGCCAGTGCAGTGCTCAGCGCGCCAAAATGGTGGTATCGGCAGGGGCGCGGGCCGCTTCGAGCCGCCGCGCCAAAATCAACTCCAAGATCAGTTCCCCGGAGGAAATCGATATGTCGGCCTTGCCGCTCTCAGGCATCAAGATCCTTGACCTCACCCGCGTGCTGGCCGGGCCTTTGTCGGCCCAGATGCTGGGCGATCTCGGCGCGGAGGTGATCAAGATCGAGCGGCCGGGCACCGGCGACGACGCGCGCGCCTTCGGGCCGCCTTACCTGACCGATCCCGAAGGAAAGGCCAACAACAACAATTCCTTTTACCTCTGCGCCAACCGCAACAAGAAGTCGGTCACCGTCAACATCGCCAAGCCCGAGGGGCAGGCGATCATCCGCGAGCTCGCCAAGGACGTCGACGTCTTCATGGAGAACTACAAGGTCGGCGATCTCAAGCGCTACGGCCTCGACTACGAGACGATCAAGGCGGTCAACCCCGGCATCATCTATTGCTCGGTGACCGGCTTCGGCCAGACCGGACCCTACGCGCCGCGCGCCGGCTATGACGCCATCCTGCAGGCGATGGGCGGCCTGATGAGCGTCACCGGCCATATGGATGGCGAGCCGGGCGAGGGCCCGATGAAGGTCGGTCCGTCCATCGTCGACTACATGACCGGCATGAACACCTCGATCGGAATTCTCTCCGCGCTCTACCATCGCGACGTCAATGACGGGCAGGGCCAGCACATCGACGTCTGCCTGTTCGACACCGTGATCGCGTCGCTGTCGCACTGGCTGCAGATCTACCTCGTCAACGGCAAGACGCCGCCGCGGCGCGGCACCTGGGGCAATGGCGGCATGCCGGCCGGCGTGTTCCGCTGCACCGACGGCGAATTGATGCTGGTGGTCGGCAATGACGGCCAGTTCCAGCGCACCTGCGCCGTGCTCGGCGAGCCGGATCTGGCGAACGATCCGCGCTTCCTCAGGAACAACGACCGCGTCGTGCACGGCAAGGAGATCATGGCGATCTTCGCCGGCCTGTTCCTGAAGAAGCCGGTGGCCTACTGGCTGGAAAAGCTGGAGGAGGCCGGCGTGCCCTCAGGCCCGATCAACAATTTCGAGCAGGTGTTTTCCGATCCGCACGTGCAGTCGCGCGGCATGCGGGTCAAGACCCAGCACAAGTTCGAGCCCGAGCTCTCGCTGATCCGCAACGCACTCACCCTCTCGGGCACCCCCATCACCGAATACCGCGCCCCGCCGCTGCTCGGCGAGCACACAAATGAGGTGCTCGGCGGCAAGCTCGGCTATGATGCCGGCAAGATCGAGGAGCTGAAGCAGCAGGGGATCATCTAGGCGTTGCGAAGCGGCGAGCGCGCCCTTACCCTCTTCCGTTGCGGGAGAGGGTGGCTCGCCGCAAAGCGGCGGCCGAAGAAGACGCGCGGGCGGTGCTCGACCTTGCCTGAGGCTTGCGCGCAATCCCCAGATAATCACGGACCGTAGTCGCACAGGCTTCCGTTCCGCCCGAGACTCTGATTCGATCTCTGCACTTGAGTTCGGGGAGGGAAGTAAATGTCCTACACGATCGGGTTCCAG
Source organism: Bradyrhizobium nanningense (assembly GCF_004114535.1). Classification (GTDB taxonomy): domain Bacteria; phylum Pseudomonadota; class Alphaproteobacteria; order Rhizobiales; family Xanthobacteraceae; genus Bradyrhizobium; species Bradyrhizobium nanningense. The sequence goes on along the minus strand of NZ_LBJC01000081.1, from coordinate 108,677 downwards.
GCGAAGGACCAGAAGGCCATTCTGGCGACCGAGGCGGCCACCGCCAATCAGGCTGTCGCCATCATTGCCGCGCTGCGGCAAAGTGCCGACGAGATCAAGTTCATCCGCTCGCCGCAGGAAGGCGAGATGGGCATCGAGATGCTGCTGCTGCTCGCCAAGGAAGAGGCCGAGGAGATGCCGCAGCGGGCGTAACCCGCCGTTCCAACCACACTTCGGTCAGAAGCGAAACATGCCGGCTGCGATATGATGTAAGTCAGCCGGCAGTTTCGCTCGAACCGAAGGTGCCGCCATGAAGCGCGAAGCGCTCCGCGTCGAACCGATCTCGTCCTTTCTCGATCGCGTGAAGGCGCCGACTTCGCCGGTGACACGTGCCGGCAATATGATCTTCGTCGCCGGCCTGCCGCCGTTCGACCCCGAGACGGGCGAGATCCGCGGGATGGGCATCGAGCGGCAGAGCGAGCTCATCATGGAGCAGATGAAGCTGTGCCTCGAGGCGGCCGGCGCCTCGCTCGACAACGTCATGAAGTGCAACGTCTACTGCACCTCGACAAAACACTTCGCCACGTTCAACGCGGTCTACGCCCGCTATTTCCCGACAGATCCGCCGGCGCGGATCTTCATCTGCACGCCGGAATGGTTCGGCCCCTTCGACGTCGAGATCGACTGCATCGCGATGACATGAGGTTAGCGCGCGGCCACCCGTGCCGCCGCCTTCGTCTCCGCCTTGCCCGCCGTCAGCGCCATCGTCGCCACGCTGACCACGCGCGCGACGACGTCCTCGACGTCGTCGAGATCGCATTTGCCTTCCGACAGTTTTGTCAGCCGCTCGCTCTCGCGGATGGTGTGGTGCGCCATTGCGAGCGCGAAGTTGAGGCCCCAGTAGATATCGACGTCGCTGCGCTCGGGCAGGGCGCGGCGCATCGCGCCGGCGAATTTCCGCAAATGGTCGATCTCGCGGTTCTTGATGCGGCGGATCGGCGGCACGGATTCGATCGAGGCGCGGATCATGAAGCGTGCCGCGGTCGACCGCTGGTTCTCTGGGCCCAGGCAGCCACGCAATGTCGGCCCGACCAGGGCGCGCAGGATCACCTCGATCGGTGCGCGGCCGCCGCCTTGCTCCTCCGCCGCCTTCAATTCGCGTAGGCGCTCGCGGTTGGTGGCGATCGAGCGGGTGACAAATAATTCCGCGATCAACTCGTCCTTCGAGCCGAAATGATAGTTCACCGCCGCCAGGTTGACGCCTGCCTCCGCGACGATGTCGCGCAGCGTCACGTCACTGAAACCGCGATCGGCATAGAGCCGTTCGGCGGCGGTCAGAATGGCAGATCTCGTATGATCGCTGGCCATGAATGTCCCGAAGGGAGGGAGTTGCAATTCAAACAGTTGTATGAAACTATCGTTTGAAGGCCGGAGATGTCAATCCGCAATCGGGACTCGTTCGCAACTCGAGGGTGGTTCCGAAACGTCCGCCAGCCCGCGCTTGCGGGCTGCACGCAGCGGATGGACAGTCCGGCGAAAAACAGGCCCGCGAAGCCAACAGGTTCGCAAGAGAGAGACGAGGAGCGTCCCATGGATTTCGATCTGTCCCCCAAGCAGAAGGAATGGCTCGACCGCGTGCGGTCCTTCATGGCCAAGCACGTGCGCCCGGCGGTGCCGATCTACGACCAGCAGGATCACGCCGGCGAGCGCTGGAAGGTGATCCCGATCCTTGAGGACCTCAAGAAGAAGGCGAAGGCCGAAGGCCTCTGGAACATGTTCATGCCGCCGTCCGAGCATGAGGACGATGAATTCCGCGGCGCGGGACTGACCAATCTCGAATACGCGCTGCTGTCGGAAGAGATGGGCCGCGTCACCTGGGCCTCGGAAGTGTTCAACTGTTCCGCGCCCGACACTGGCAACATGGAAGTGTTCATCCGCTACGGCACCAAGGAGCAGAAGCGCAAATGGCTGCGCCCGCTGATGGACGGCGAGATCCGCTCGGCCTTCCTGATGACGGAACCGGCGGTGGCTTCGTCGGACGCCACCAATATCGAGACCCGCATCGAGCGCGACGGTGACCACTACGTCATCAACGGCCGCAAATGGTGGTCGTCCGGCGTCGGCGATCCCCGCTGCAAGATCGCGATCCTGATGGGCAAGACCGATTTCAAGGCGGCCAAGCACCAGCAGCAGTCGCAGATCCTGGTTCCGCTCGACACCCCCGGCATCAAGGTCGAGAAGATGCTGCCGGTGTTCGGCTTCGACGACGCGCCGCACGGGCACGCCCAGGTTCTGCTCGACAACGTGCGGGTGCCCAAGGAAAACATCCTGCTCGGCGAAGGCCGCGGCTTCGAGATCGCGCAGGGACGCCTCGGACCCGGCCGCATCCATCACTGCATGCGCACCATCGGCAAGGCCGAGGAGGCGCTGGAGAAGATGGTGAAGCGTCTGTCCTCGCGCACCGCCTTCGGCAAGAAGATCGTCGAGCACTCGGTGTGGGAACAGCGCATCGGCGAAGCCCGCACCAACATCGAGATGACGCGTCTTCTGTGCCTCAAGGCCGCCGACATGATGGACAAGGTCGGCAACAAGACCGCGCAGGCCGAGATCGCCATGATCAAGGTCGCAGCGCCCAATATGGCGCTCAAGATCATCGACGAGGCGATCCAGGCCTTTGGCGGCGCCGGCGTGTCGGACGAGGCCGGTCTTGCCAAGGACTACGCCCACATCCGCACGCTCCGTCTCGCCGACGGTCCGGACGAGGTGCACAATCGCGCCATTGCCAGACTTGAGGTTCGGAAGTATGCAAATTCCTCCAGTCACTAAAAGGGAGGGCCGCGCGGCGCTCCCGACTTAAGAAACGACAGGGCATGATCCGTGATCGGATGACCGCTTGACGCAAGTGCAAGAGCGGTTACCGATTAGGATCATGTTCGGACTGAAGAGGGAGCGTCACCGTGGCTGACGGCGTCAGGAAAGACGAAGAGTTCTCGGGCACCAAGCCGGTCGAGGAGCGTCATCGCATCGACGAGATGCGGCTCGAGGCCTGGCTGCGCGACAACGTCGAAGGCTATGAGGGACCGCTGGTCGTCCTCCAGTTCAAGGGCGGCCAGTCCAATCCGACCTACCGGCTCAACACGCCGAACCGTTCCTACGTGATGCGCCGAAAGCCGTTCGGCAAATTGCTGCCGTCGGCGCATGCGGTCGATCGCGAATATCGCGTGATCGCGGCCCTTGGAAAGCAGGGCTTTCCGGTCGCGCACGCCTATGCGCTGTGCCAGGACGACAGCGTCATCGGCGCCGCCTTCTACATCATGTCGATGGAGGAGGGCCGGGTGTTCTGGGATCCGACGCTGCCGAGCCAGTCGCCGGAAGATCGCCGCAAGATCTTCACCAGCAAGATCGAGACGCTGGCGAAGCTCCACATGTACGATCCCACGGCGATCGGCCTCGGCGACTTCGGCAAACCAGGCAATTATTTCGCGCGCCAGATCGACCGCTGGACCAAGCAGTATCGCGCATCCGAGACGCAGCACATTCCCGAGTTCGAGAAGGTCGCCGAATGGCTGCCGAAGACCGTGCCGGAACAGGCGCGCGTCTCGATCGTCCACGGCGACTATCGCCTCGACAACATGATTTTCCACGCGACGGAACCGCGGGTGCAGGCCGTGCTGGACTGGGAGCTGTCGACGCTCGGCGATCCCATGGCGGACTTCACCTATCTGTTGATGCAGTGGATCATGCCGGGCCTTGAGGGCGCCGATCTCAAGGCGCTCAACATCCCGAGCCTGGAAGAGGCGGCGCAGATCTATTGCGACGTCACCAAGATGACGGTGCCCGATCTCAACTGGTACTTCGCCTACAATCTGTTCCGTCTCGCCGGCATCACGCAAGGCATCGCCGGCCGCGTCCGCGACGGCACCGCCGCGAATGCCAAGGCGCTGGAGTCCGCCAAGCGTACCGTGCCGCTGTCGAAAGCGTCATGGGAGTACGCGCAGAAGGCGGGCGCGGTGTAAGAACGACGAAGGCGCGGCCGCTGGCCGCGCTTTTTTGTTTAGGGGGCACGCTAATATAGTCCCGCTCCGTCTCGTGTCCCGGACGCGGTGCAGCACGAAGTGCTGCTCCGCAGAGCCGGGACCCGGTCATGTTGCCAAGGTATTCAGCTCATCCGTGAGATCGCGCCAATCCGGATTGAGCTGTTCGATCAGCTTGAGCTTCCAAGCGCGCCGCCAGCGCTTCAGCGAGTGTTCGCGCGAGCGTGCTTCGAGCACGGACTCGCAGGTCTCAAAATAGACCAGCAGAGTAACGTCGTATTGCCGCGTGAAGCCGGTATGAGTTTGGACTTGTGCTGGCTTATCCGGCGAGGGAGATCGTTCGTCACTCCGACATAAAGGGTGCCGTTTCGTTTGCTCGCGAGGATGTAAACGAAGAAGGGCATGTCTATGCAATCTATGCGTAGGAGTATTGCTACGTAAGATTGCACAATTCGACTATGTCGCTAAGGGTTCTGGGTCCCGGCTCTGCGGAGCGTCACTTCGTGCCGCACCGCGTCCGGGACACGAGACTCGAGCTTACGGCGTGTCCCGGACGGTGCAGCGTGTAACGCTGCGCTGCAGAGCCGGGACCCAGACTCTTTCGCGGATGCCGGTTACGACGCTGCACAATGCGCGATCAGCTTCTCCACGAACGCTGCGCATTTCTCCAGTTCCGCCATCTCCACGAACTCATCCGGCGTATGCGCCTGCGCGATCGACCCCGGGCCGATCACGACCGATGGGATATCAGCCATGCTCGCGAACAGGCTGGCTTCGGTGCCGAAGGCGACCTTGGCGTGGTCGTTGCGCCCCGCAAGGCTCTTGGCCCGCGTGACGATCGCCGCGTCAGGGGCGGTGTCGAGGGCGGGATAGTCGAGGATTTCCTCAAAGCCGATGCCGCAATCCGGATGCCGCGCCTTCATCGCCGGCTCGAGCTCGGCCTTGGCCCAGGCGACGATCGCATCCGTCACCTCGCGCGATTCGGTGATGCCGATGCCGCGGCATTCGAACTCGACGGTGCAGGTATCAGGCACGATGTTCAGCGCCGCGCCGCCATGCACGATGCTGGTCAGCAGCGTCGAATGCGGCACGTCGTAGAGGCTGCCCGTCGCGCGCGCGGCCGCGAGCGCCACGGCGCGGCGGCGGATCTCGACGATCAGCTCGGCCGCATATTCGATCGCGTTGACGCCGTCGGGCGCGATCGAGGAATGGCGGGCGAGCCCGCGAAAGGTCGCGCGCACGCCGTGCTTGCCCTTGTGGCCGATGATCACCTTCATCTCGGTCGGCTCACCGATGAAGGCGCCGAGCGGTTTGATCTTCTTTTTCGCGACCTCGCGTAGCATCGGCCGCACGCCGACGCAGCCGATCTCCTCGTCATAGGAGATCGCCAGATGAATCGGCGTTGCGAGCCTGGCCTCCTTCATCTCCGGCACCATGGCAAGGCACACCGCGACAAAGCCCTTCATGTCGGTGGTGCCGCGGCCGTAGAGCTTGCCGTCGCGCTCGATCAGCCTAAACGGATCATGGCTCCAGTCCTGGCCCACGACAGGCACCACGTCGGTATGGCCCGATAGCACGAAGCCGGGACGGTCGTCGGGGCCGATCGTGACCCACAGCGAGGCCTTTTGCCCGGTCGCATCGACGATGCGCTCGCCCTTGACGCCGTGTGCGGCCAGGTAGCTCTCGATATGGGCAATCAGCGGCAGGTTGGTGCGGTCGCTCACGGTGTCGAAGGCCACGAGGTCGGCGAGGAGGTTTCGGATGCGGTCGGGTCTTGAGCTCTGCATTTTCACGTTCTTGTCAGGATTTATGGAAGCTGAGGTTGCTTGCATGAACCATACCAACGCGGCGGCTGGTAGGGCAAATCGAGATCCGGCCCATATTCCCTTGCGTTGCCCGATGGGCAAAACACGCCAGCGGTGGGTCAATGCTCGCCGTCAAAAATATTCCACTTTACCGAAATTCGGAAATGACGTATGTGTCGCGCAACCCGGCCCAAGGAAGAGGGGCGTATCGCGATCGTCACGAACGCGGGCCGGGCGGCGGTGGACGCCGATTGCATGGCGCGAAGGGTTTTGCAGGGCGGAGAGCCGTGAGCGAAAGACCTCGCGCACACGACCGGTGTGACTGGCGTACGGCAAAATCGTGTGGTCCTGACGCCCGGGGTCTGTGCGTCAAGTCTTGCGGTGATGTCGCGGCCCGACCGGGACGCGCATCAGTCATCCGATGAGGCGACGGGGGCAATAGTGCATCGCTCCCCGGGGAGAGCACGACATAAGCCGTAAAACCACTGCGCAGGGAAGGCCGGTTGCTTGGCTTCACCTGTATGCCGCTGTGCAAATTCTTATTGCCACCTTCGCACAGTGGACCGTGGGTGCCCGGCTGGCACCCGGTCTTCCCTGCGCCCTCTTTCAATTGGGGCGAAGAGATCAAGCAAAGCTCGGGCGAAACGCGCCGCGAGGATGCGAAGACGTGTCTGCAATCGAGATGTCAGCTGCAGCGTCAATCCGAGGTCACTTGTTCTGTCATTGCGAGCGCAGCGAAGCAATCCAGAGTCTCCCCGCGGAGGGATTCTGGAGATGCAGATGTGCGCGGATACTCCGCTCTCGTGCCCCGGACGCAGCGCAGCGTCTCCCCGGCGATGCGAAGCATCGTCCGGTTCGACGGTGCGCTGCGGAGCCGGGGCCCATGTGGCAGCGAGCTGCGTGGCTTGCTGGGTCCCGGCTCTGCGCCGCAACGCAAGAACGTTGCAGCGCGTCCGGGACACGGCAGAGTCAAACCGGCTTGCCCGTATACGGCATCGAGGCCGTCAGGCCACCGTCCACCGGGAACGCCTGGCCGTTCACATACGAGGCCTCGTCGCTCGCCAAAAACAGACCCATCGCCGCGAGCTCGTGCGGTTGGCCGGGGCGCTTGAGCGGGTTGAGCTGGCCGATCTTGTCCTGGGTGCCGCGCTCCTTGGCGCGGTCGAAGATCGGCTTGGTCATGCCGGTCTCGATCAGGCCCGGGCACACCGCGTTGATGCGCACGCCGGTGCCGGTGAGCGAATAGGCGGTGGTCTGTACCAGGCTGATCACGCCCGCCTTGCTCGCCGCGTAGGGATGCCCGCTGGCGCCGGCCTTGAGGCCCGCGACGGATGCAGTCAGCACGATGGCGCCGGACTGCTGCTTCACCATGTGCGGCATCGCATGCTTCACCGCGAGGAACGGCCCGATCAGATTGACGCGCAGCACCTCTTGCCAATGCTCCACGGTCTGCTCGGGAATCGGAACGAGTCCGCCGGAGATTCCGGCATTGGCCCAGACCACGTCGAGCCGGCCGTGGGTCGTCACCGCCTTGTCGATGACGGCCATGACGTCCTTTTCGGAGCCCGCATCCGCCAGCATGGCCTCGGCGACACCGCCGGCTTTCTTGATCTCCTCGACCGTCTCCTTCACTGCCTCGGTGCGATCGACCGCGATCAGCTTGGCGCCTTCCCTGGTGAAGAGGTGCGCTGCCGCACGGCCGATGCCGCTGCCGGCGCCGGTGATGATGACGGATTTGCCTTGCAGGCGGCCCATGCGTTTCTCCCTTGGTGCCCCGCGCGACGCTTGCCGCGCGACGGAATTTCAAACAAGATTTCAAACGGTAAAGTGTCTTGAGACACGTTCGCTACTCACGTACAGCGACATCAAACGGGATGGAAGGGTTTCGATGGCAGGTGCAGACAAGCCCAATGTGGTCGTCACGCGATGGTGGTGGGTCCGCCATGCGCCGGTGCGCAACGACGGCGGCAACATCTACGGACAGAGCGACATCGCCTGCGACACCAGCGATACCTATGTGTTCAACGCTGTTGCCAAGGTGCTGCCACGCACCGCAATCTGGTATTCGAGCAATCTGATGCGCGCGCACCAGACCGCGGAAGCGATCTGGGCGGCCGGTTTCCCGCGGCCAGCGTCGATGAAATGGGAGGCGGACCTCGCCGAACAGAATCTCGGCCGCTGGCAGGGCATGAACCGCGTCCAGTTCATTGCCAGCCGTCCCGTTGGTGCAAGCTGGTTCGCCGACATCAACGAGCCCGCACCCGGCGGCGAAAGCTTCATGGACCTCTACCACCGCACGCGCCGTACCATCGAGCGGATCAACAATGAGGCCGCCGGGCAGGACATCATCGCAGTCGCCCATGGCGGCACCATCAAGGCCGCGTTGGGGCTCGCGCTCGACGGCCAGCCGGAGCGGGGGCTCGCCTTCGATATCGACAACGTCTCGGTGACGCGGCTCGATCATTTCGCAAGTCCCGAACGCAGCGTCTGGCGCTTGCCGATGGTGAACCAGCAACCGTGGATCGCGGATGACGCGCACGCGGCGATGCACCAGCCGGCGGGGCCGGAAGTCAAGAAGCTGGCCTGAGGAAGCTGTCATTCCGGGACGATGCAAAGCATCGAACCCGGAATCTCGAGATTCCGGGTTCGGTCCTGCGGACCGCCCCGGAATGCCATTAAGTACGAAGATCAATCTGGGAGAGACACATGACCTTGTTCGACATGAAGGGGAAAGTCGCCGTCATCACCGGCTCGACGCGCGGCATCGGGCTCGCGATCGCCGAGCGCATGGTCGAGCACGGCGCCAAGGTCGTAATCTCGTCGCGCAAGGCCGATGTGTGCGAGCAGGTCGCCAAGGGCATCAATGACAAGTTCGGCAAAGGCACCGCGGTCGCGGTCGCCGCGAACATCTCGTCGAAGGAGAATCTGCAAAACCTCGTCGATGAGAGCAACCGCGCCTTCGGCAAGATCGACGTGCTGGTCTGCAATGCCGCCTCGAACCCGTATTACGGCCCGCTCGCCGGCATCTCCGACGATCAGTTCAGGAAGATCCTCGACAACAACATCGTCGCCAACAACTGGCTGATCTCGATGGTGGTGCCGCAGATGATCGAGCGCAAGGACGGCTCCATCATCATCGTCTCCTCGATCGGCGGCCTCAAGGGCTCGACCATCCTCGGCGCCTACGCGATCTCGAAAGCCGCCGACATGCAGCTCGCGCGCAATCTCGCCTGCGAATACGGCAAGGACAACATCCGCGTGAACTGCATCGCACCCGGCCTGATCAAGACCGACTTTGCGAAAGCGCTGTGGGACAATCCCGAGAACCTGAAGGCCTCGACCGCGCGCTCGCCGCTGCTCCGCATCGGCATTCCCGACGAGATCGCGGGCGCGGCGGTGTTCCTGGGCTCGAAGGCCGGCGACTTCATGACCGGTCAGACCATGGTGATCGACGGCGGCGCGACGATCAGCTGAGACGTTGCGAGGGAAGGGGTGGTTAGGGCGACTACGCCGCCCAACATCCGGTGTCATCGCCCGCGAAGGCGGGCGATCCAGTATCCCAGAGGCCCGCCTTGGAGAGCTGGCTCTCACCACATCCGCCGCGGAGTACTGGATGCCCCGGTCAAGCCGGGGCATGACAGTGAGTGTGGGGATGCGGTGTCGCGACTGGTGAGGCGCTGCGCGACAGAGCAACGTCACTCCACCGCCGCGTAAACCAGATCCCGCACCAGGGTTCGCGTGTAGTCGCGCTGGCCCGGCCCCTGGCTCATGAACACCGCGAACAGGTCTTCCTTCGGGTCGATCCAGAAGAAGGTGCCGGCGATGCCGCTCCAGAAATACTGGCCGACGCTGCCGGGGAAGGGCGCGATGCCGGCCTCGCGGCGCACGGCGAAGCCGAGACCAAAACCGTGGCCGGGCGAGAGCAGGGTGCCGTTGATCTGAACGTGCGGCCCGAGGTGATCCGACGCCATCAGCTCCAGCGTCTTGCGACCGATGATCCTGTTGCCGTCGAGCGTGCCGCCATTGCGCAGCATCAGGCAGAAGCGGGCATAGTCCATCGTGGTCGAGACCAGGCCGCCGCCGCCGGACTCCATCGCCGGCTGCTCGAGCATATTGAAGAGCGCGACCTTGTCGCCGGTCCAGGGATCGGCCGCGAACGGCTCGGCGAGCCTGCCCGCATTGGCTTCGGACGTCGAAAAGCCGGTCTCGGCCATCTGCAGCGGGGCAAGCACGCGCTCGGTGAGAAATGCGCCGAGCGACTGGCCGCTGACGACCTCGATGATGCGGCCGAGGATGTCGGTGGAGCGGCTGTAGTTGAACTCCGCGCCGGGCTGGCAGACCAGCGGGAAGCTCGCCACCAGTGCGGCATGCTCGGCGTTGGTGATCTTGCGGCTGCGGACGCGGGACTCCTGATAGAGCTTGTGCACGGGGCCGTCGCCCTGGTGCTCGTAAGTGAGGCCCGAGGTGTGGCGGAGCAGGTCCTGTACGGTCATCGGCCGCGCCGGGGGCACCAGCTCAAGCTTGCCGTCCTTGACGATGCCGACCTGCTGGCTGGCGAATTCCGGGATGAATTTGGCGACGGCGTCGCTGAGCAGGAGATGGCCGTCCTCGACCAGCGCCATGACGCCGACCGAGACGATCGGCTTGGTCATCGAGAAGATCCGGAAGATCGAATCACGGGCCATAGGCGCGGCGGCCGCCGGGCTCTGCTTGCCGAGCGCCTCGAACCAGCCGACCTGGCCGCCTCTCGCCACCAGCACGGTGATTCCGGGAACGGTTCCCTTGTCGATCTCGCGCTTGAAGGCATCCGACATGGCCTGGAGGCGTGGACGCGACAGCCCGAGCGTCTCGGGGCGGGCCTCCGGCAAGGGCGGGGTGTGCGGCACGATCGTGGCCTGTGGGCCGGCTGTAGCGGTCGCTGTGGCGGTCATGGGCGCTCCCAATTGTTCTTCGTTGTCGGAAAGCGACTGTGGCTCAGAAACCCCATTACAAACAAGCGAGGCCGGCGCGGTTCACCCTTGCAATCCGGCCGCTCTCTGTGCTTGAAAGCGCGCCTGATCCTAAGGCGACGCAGGGTCTGTAGGAGTGTAGCTCAATTGGTAGAGCACCGGTCTCCAAAACCGGGGGTCGCAGGTTCGAGCCCTGCCACTCCTGCCAGTAAAATCAATCGCTTAGATCAGAATGCTGGCGGGATAGGGACAAGGCGTCCCACGGACGAATCCCCAACGACCGGCCCATACCGTTGATGTCCAGCTGTAGGCCCGGCGAGGCGTCGCCTAACGCGCGGCGGCCCGTTCCGTGTCTGTCGGAACCCGGCTGAGATCGACGTCCCGGATGGGAACGGGGCGCAGCAGCGAGACGATGGTGCCACCGAGCTCGAAATAGGTATGCAGCCGCAGTGCACGGGATGAGCCCTTCAGCTCCGCGTTCAGGCTCACGGGCACCTGCACGTAGGTGAGTCCGAGCTGCAGCAGCGAGATCAACGCGCAGATCTGATAGCCGTAGCCGTCGGTCTTCACCGCGATCTGGCGCAGCCATTTCACGGGGTAAACGATCATGCTGTGGTAGTCGGACAGCCAGAAGCCGAACAGGCAGTTCAGGATGAAGCGCAGCGAATGCGACTGCAGCGAGCGATTGACGGAGCGGTCCGACTGATTGTCGCGATAGGTAATGACGAGGTCAGCGGCGCCCGCCGCCTTGAACATCCGGGCAATACCTTCGTTCTGGAAAGCGTGATCTCCGGGAATGAGCGTGATGGCATCGAATTTCGCGCGATCGCGGCGGCCGAAGCGGCAGAGCGCCCCGATGGGGCGCTCTGAAGGCGGCGGTTGGGAGCAGCGGTCACGCCGTGCCAGGGTGGGGCATATAAGCCTTTGATCCGCCTTGGCTCTGCTCTCCCGCCCGGGGAGGTCGGCTGGCCTGGGCGCACCCTCTATATCTTGACCTTTGGTCCTATCCGCAGTAGATAGCCCGCACTCGCAGCCGGCCCGTTAGACGCGGATCTCCGGCGCGGCTTTGCAATCCCCGAACAATCGAGCCCGGTTTCCGGCTCATCCTTCGAGACAGAGGGCTGGGCCAACGGCGGCTGTTCGGATCCCTGAAATTCATTCGCGTCTGTCGACGGACGTTGGACATTAAAACGATGGCAGTCAGCCCGTTCAAGTTCTTGCAGGAAGTGCGCTCGGAGACCGCCAAGGTCACCTGGCCGACCCGCCGCGAGACCACGATCACCACCATCATGGTGTTCGTCATGGTCGCCGTGGCCTCGATCTTCTTCTTCGCCGCCGACCAGTTCATCCGTTACCTCGTCACCTTCCTTCTGGGCATTCACTGATGGCAACAGCAACCGCTCAACTGTCCGACAAGCGCTGGTACATCGTCCACGCCTATTCGAACTTCGAGAAGAAGGTCGCCGAATCGATCCGCGAACAGGCCAAGCAGCGCGGGCTCGAGGAGCTGTTCGAGCTGGTGCTGGTGCCGACCGAGAAGGTCACGGAAGTGCGCCGCGGCCGCAAGATCGACGCCGAGCGCAAGTTCTTCCCCGGCTACGTGCTGGTGAAGATGAAGCTGACCGACGAAGCGTTTCATCTGATCAAGAACACGCCGAAGGTCACGGGCTTCCTCGGCGCTGAAAACAAGCCGATGCCGATCTCGGAGGCCGAAGCCATGCGCATCCTGCACCAGGTGCAGGAGGGCGTGGAACGGCCGAAGGCGTCGGTGTCGTTCGAGATCGGCGAGAACGTGCGCGTGGCCGATGGCCCGTTCGCCTCGTTCTCGGGCGTCGTCGAGGAAATCGACGAGGCGCGCTCGCGCGTGAAGGTCGCGGTGTCGATCTTCGGTCGCGCCACGCCGGTCGAACTGGAATTCGGTCAGGTCGAGAAGGTCTGATCGGGTAATGCGTGAGACTTCGGTCTTGCGCAGCGAGAGGCCGTGGGAGGACGAGGGCGGTTGCCAGCCGCCCGTTGATCCCGACCACGAACCTGAAACCGCCGGCGACATGCCGGCACAACAGGAGTGATACATGGCAAAGAAAGTGACCGGATACCTGAAGCTTCAGGTCCCGGCCGGTGCGGCGAATCCTTCGCCCCCGATCGGTCCCGCGCTCGGTCAGCGCGGTCTCAACATCATGGAGTTCTGCAAGGCGTTCAACGCCCAGACCCAGAAGGAAGAGAAGAACACCCCGATTCCCGTGGTGATCACGATCTACGCCGATCGTTCGTTCACCTTCGAGATGAAGACGCCCCCCATGTCGTTCTTCCTCAAGCAGGCTGCCAAGATCCAGTCCGGCTCGAAGGCGCCGGGCCGTGACAAGGCCGGCAAGGTGACCCGCGCGCAGGTGCGCGAGATCGCCGAGAAGAAGATGAAGGATCTCAATTGCGATTCCATCGAATCGGCCATGAAGATGGTCGAGGGCTCCGCCCGTTCGATGGGCCTGGAAGTTGCGGGGTAAGCGGTCATGGCAATCGGAAAGCGTTTGAACAAAGCCCGCGAAGGTATTGACCGCGAAAAGCTTTATCCGCTCGCGGACGCCATCAAGATGGTCAAGGAGCGCGCGAAAGCGAAGTTCGACGAGACCATCGAGATCGCAATCAACCTCGGCGTCGATCCGCGTCACGCCGACCAGATGGTCCGCGGCGTCGTGACCCTGCCGAACGGCACCGGCCGTACGCTCCGCGTCGGCGTGTTCGCCCGCGGCGCCAAGGCCGATGAGGCCAAGGCTGCGGGTGCCGACGTCGTCGGCGCCGAAGACCTGGTCGAGAAGGTGCAGAACGGCTCGATCGATTTCGACCGCTGCATCGCCACCCCCGACATGATGCCGCTGGTCGGCCGTCTCGGTAAGGTGCTCGGCCCGCGCGGCTTGATGCCGAACCCGAAGATCGGCACCGTGACCATGGACGTCACCGGCGCGGTGAAGGGTGCCAAGGGCGGCTCGGTCGAGTTCCGCGTCGAGAAGGCCGGCATCCTGCAGGCTGGCGTCGGCAAGGCCTCGTTCTCCGAGGAAAAGCTGGTCGAGAACATCAAGGCCCTGGCTGACGCCGTCTCCAAGGCCAAGCCCGCCGGCTCCAAGGGCACCTACATCCAGCGCGTTGCGGTGTCCTCGACGATGGGCCCCGGCGTGAAGGTCGAGCCGGGCACCATTCTCGGCTAAGACTTCGAAGTGACGTGAGGGCGAGGGGCGGAATTGGGCAACCGATTCCGCCCCTCGTCGTTTGCGGCGGCGCTCGTCGGAAACAAGAACCGGGAAACAAGAACAATGCCTGACAAGGTCCTGATCTATTCGCGCTTTCCCAAGACGATGATGGCGCGCTTCGCCGAGCGCTTCGAGCTGCTCGATACCGGCGGCAAGCCCGCGCGAGACGTGTTTCCGGCCGAGGAGCTCGGCGGCATCCGCGCGCTGCTGACCGCGGGCGGCACACCGCTCGGTGCGGAGGCGATGGACATGTTTCCCAAGCTCGGTGCGATCGTCTGCTACGGCACCGGTTATGACGGCGTCGACCTGACCGCGGCCGCCAGCCGCAACATTGCGGTCGGCCACAGTCCCGGCGCCAATGCGGCTTCGGTCGCTGACATCGCGATGACCCTGATGCTGGCGACGACGCGGCGGATCCTGGTCGCCGACCAATATGTCCGCAGTGGCGATTGGGCCGCCTCGAAGCCGTCGCCGATGATGCGCCCGCAAGCCGGCATGCCCGGCCGCCGCATCGGCGTCTACGGCATGGGCGAGATCGGCCGCAAGATCGCCGCGCGCTGCGCCGCTTTCGAGAGCGAGGTCGGCTATTTCAGCCGCAGCAAGTATGATTTGCCCTATCAATATTTCCCGTCGCTGGAGGCGCTCACGGAGTGGTGCAGCGTGCTGATGATCGCGGTCCGGGCAGGGGCCGAGACCCAGCACGTCGTCAACGCCGACATCCTGAAGCGCCTCGGCGCGGACGGCTATGTCGTCAACATCGCCCGCGGCTCTGTCATCGACCAGAAGGCCCTGGTCGCGGCGCTCGCCAACAAGACCATCGCCGGCGCCGGCCTCGACGTCTTCGAGAAGGAACCGCACGCGCCAGATGCATTGACCGCGCTGCCGAACGTGGTGTTCGCCCCGCATATCGGCGGCCATACCCTCGAATCACACGTTGCCATGCAGAACTGCGTGCTGGCGAACCTGACCGCGTTCTTCGAGGGGAAGCCGCTGCCTTATGGAGCGAAATCGGCTTGAATCGGTCCATATCGCCCCCGGTCAAGCCCATCCGGCAACGGATTGGAACTGGTGTGAATTTTGCTCTTGGCAAGCGGGCCCCGAGCGGTTAAAGAACCGCCTCCGAACGTGCCGGCTTCGGCTGGCGCGTTCGTGCACGCATTCCGAAAACCTGACACGACAGGAGATCATTCCTTTTCAGGACGTCCGTGAGGATTTGCCCGAAAAGGAAGGAAAACCCGTCGGTTGGAGGAATGTGGGCAGAGGTCGGGCGGTTCGCCGGCTGACCTTGTCCTGTCCAAGACTGCAGGCGCCCGCGGGGAATTTCGATTTCTCAACGGCTTAATCGCATGGCCTGCATAGACGGGTGAAGACCGGATTTCACTTCGCATACAGCTTTAAGGGCTGATCTGCGAAACGGGTCTGGTTCGGACCTCGACGCGCCGTGGGCCCCTTCAGGTGCTCCCGGAGGGCAGGCTTTGAATTGTCGTCTTGCCCGGCGTGTCCTTAGGGTTTTGGCCCGGAGGTTCAGGTTTGGGCGGGACGATGGGTGCAACCCGGCGGTCCCGCTTTTCGCGATGGCCGCCAACCGGAGAGAGCTTGCTGTGGAACGAGCGGCAAAAAAAGAGGCGGTCGAACAGCTCAATGAGGTCTTCAAGACCACGAGCGTCGCGGTCGTTGCTCAATATTCCGGCCTGACCGTTGCCCAGATGCAGAAGCTGCGCATGCAGATGAAGCAGGCTGGTGCCGCGGTGAAGGTCTCGAAGAACCGTCTCGCCAAAATTGCTCTTGAAGGCACTGACGTCGTTGCCATCGGCCCCATGCTGAAGGGACCGACCGTGATCGCCACTTCGAACGATCCGGTAGCGGCGCCAAAGGTCGCCGTCGAATTCGCCAAGGCGAACGAAAAGTTCGTCATCATTGGCGGCTCGATGGGAAAGACCGTCCTGAATGTCGACAGCGTGAAGGCGCTTGCCTCACTGCCGTCGCTTGATGAGCTGCGCGCCAAGATCGTCGGCCTGCTTGTGGCCCCGGCGACCAAGATCGCTCAGCTCGCCAATGCGCCCGCGGGCAAGCTCGCGCGCGTCATCCAGGCTCATGCCTCAAAGGGCGAAGCGGCCTGACGCCCTTCGCAAAACTCAAACCCGAACCAGACTTACACGTAAGGAAACTGAACAATGGCTGACTTGCAGAAGATCGTTGACGACCTCTCGAGCCTCACCGTGCTCGAAGCTGCTGAACTGGCGAAGCTCCTCGAAGAGAAGTGGGGCGTTTCGGCTGCCGCGGCCGTCGCCGTGGCCGGCCCGGCTGGCGGTGGCGCTGCTGCCGCTCCGGCGGAAGAGAAGACCGAGTTCACGGTCGTTCTCGCCAGCGCCGGCGACAAGAAGATCGAGGTCATCAAGGAAGTCCGCGCCAT
Source organism: Bradyrhizobium nanningense (assembly GCF_004114535.1). Classification (GTDB taxonomy): domain Bacteria; phylum Pseudomonadota; class Alphaproteobacteria; order Rhizobiales; family Xanthobacteraceae; genus Bradyrhizobium; species Bradyrhizobium nanningense. The sequence goes on along the minus strand of NZ_LBJC01000081.1, from coordinate 92,255 downwards.
CACCGGTCTCGGCCTGAAGGAAGCAAAGGACCTCGTCGAGGGTGCTCCGAAGCCGCTGAAGGAAGGCGTGAACAAGGAAGAAGCCGACAAGATCAAGGCCCAGCTCGAGAAGGCTGGCGCGAAGGTCGAGCTGAAGTAACGCGAGTTACTTCAGCGAAATCCCGGGCTCGCGCAGCGAGACCCGGGATCTCGTCCCAAGATCGTGGATGGCCGGGTCAAGCCCGGCCATGACGATCGGAAAGACTGGGGCCTAATGCAAAAGGCGTGCGACGGAACGTCCCGACGCGGGCTGAACACGAAAAAGTGTGGGGATTTGAGGGTCTACCCCTCAAATCTCCACTATTGTCGCCCCATATCGGGTCGGCAGCACGAAAGCGCGGTGGGCAGGGTGCTGGATTCCCTGTAAGCCGTTGGGAGAGCAAGCTATTTCGGGCTTTTGCAGTCCGTGAAGACGATCGTTGTGACGGGCGGGCGCGCACCAGCGCCCCGCGCGTCGTTTTGCGTTTTGAAGGTCTGAAGAACAGATTCAGGACATTCTCGCCTGAAACTGAGTCTGCGGCCCCCAAAACGGGTTCGAAAAATTCAACCCGGGGAGCGGTGGCAGCCGCGTCCTGGACGGCGCGCCCAGATCGGGCGACGAAAATGAGAGGCCACGATGGCGCAGCAGACATTCACCGGTCGCAAACGCGTTCGCAAGTTCTTCGGACATATCAAGGAAGTGGCCGAGATGCCGAACCTCATCGAGGTTCAGAAGGCGTCCTATGATCAGTTCTTGATGGTCGATGAACCCCAGGGTGGCCGTCTCGACGAGGGTCTGCAGGCGGTGTTCCGCTCGGTGTTTCCCATCTCCGATTTCTCGGGCACCTCGATGCTGGAATTCGTCCGCTACGAGTTCGAGCAGCCGAAATACGACGTCGACGAGTGCCGCCAGCGCGGCATGACCTTCGCGGCGCCCCTCAAGGTGACGCTGCGCCTCATCGTGTTCGATATCGACGAGGAAACCGGCGCGAAGTCGGTGAAGGACATCAAGGAGCAGGACGTCTACATGGGCGACATCCCGCTCATGACGATGAACGGCACCTTCATCGTCAACGGCACCGAGCGCGTCATCGTTTCGCAGATGCACCGCTCGCCCGGCGTGTTCTTCGACCACGACAAGGGCAAGACCCATTCCTCGGGCAAGCTGCTGTTCGCCGCCCGCGTGATCCCGTATCGCGGCTCCTGGCTCGACATCGAGTTCGACGCCAAGGACATCGTCTATGCGCGTATCGACCGTCGCCGCAAGATTCCGGTGACGTCGCTGATGTTCGCCCTCGGCCTCGACGGCGAAGCGATCCTGTCCACGTTCTACAAGAAGATCCTCTACAAGCGGACCAAGGAAGGCTGGCGCGTTCCGTTCGACGCCAACCGTTTCCGCGGCTACTCGACCGTCAACGATCTGATCGACGCCGATACCGGCAAGGTCGTGCTCGAGGCCGGCAAGAAGCTCACCGTCCGTGCCGCGCGCCAGCTCCAGGAGAAGGGGCTGAAGGCGCTGCGCATGTCCGATGAGGAGCTGGTCGGCAACTATATCGCGGAGGACCTCGTCAACCCGAAGACCGGCGAGATCCACGCCGAGGCCGGCGAGGAAATCACCGACAAGTCGATGAAGGTGCTCAACGAGCACGGCTACAAGGAATTGCCGCTGCTCGACATCGACCACGTCAATGTCGGCCCCTACATCCGCAACACGCTCTCGGCGGACAAGAACATGACGCGCGAGGACGCGCTGTTCGACATCTACCGCGTGATGCGCCCGGGCGAGCCGCCGACGCTGGATTCGGCGCAGGCGATGTTCCAGTCGCTGTTCTTCGACGCCGAGCGTTACGACCTGTCCGCGGTCGGCCGCGTCAAGATGAACATGCGCCTCGACCTCGATGCGCCCGACACCCAGCGTACGCTGCGCAAGGAAGACATCCTCTCCGTCATCAAGACGCTGGTGGACCTGCGCGACGGCAAGGGCGAGATCGACGACATCGACCATCTCGGCAACCGCCGTGTGCGTTCGGTCGGCGAGCTCATGGAGAACCAGTACCGCATCGGCCTCTTGCGCATGGAGCGCGCGATCAAGGAGCGCATGTCCTCGGTCGACATCGACACGGTCATGCCGCAGGACCTGATCAACGCCAAGCCCGCGGCTGCCGCCGTGCGCGAGTTCTTCGGCTCCTCGCAGCTCTCGCAGTTCATGGACCAGACCAACCCGCTCTCGGAGATCACCCACAAGCGCCGCCTGTCGGCACTTGGACCGGGCGGTCTGACCCGCGAGCGCGCCGGCTTCGAAGTCCGCGACGTGCATCCGACCCATTACGGCCGCATCTGCCCGATCGAGACGCCGGAAGGTCCGAACATCGGCCTGATCAACTCGCTCGCGACCTTCGCGCGCGTGAACAAGTACGGCTTCGTCGAGACGCCGTATCGCAAGGTCAAGGACGGCCGCGTCACCGACGAGGTCGTGTACCTCTCGGCGATGGAAGAGGGCCGCTACACGGTCGCGCAGGCCAACGTGCCGCTCGACCCGAAGGGCCGCTTCACCGAAGACCTCGTGGTCTGCCGTCATGCCGGCGAAGTCTTGCCGGTGACGCCGGACAAGGTCGACTACATGGACGTGTCGCCGAAGCAGCTCGTTTCGGTCGCCGCTGCGCTGATCCCGTTCCTCGAGAACGACGACGCCAACCGCGCGCTGATGGGCTCGAACATGCAGCGCCAGGCGGTGCCGCTGGTTCGCGCCGAGGCGCCGTTCGTCGGCACCGGCATGGAAGGCGTTGTTGCGCGCGACTCGGGTGCTGCGATCGCGGCGCGCCGTTCGGGCGTGATCGACCAGATCGACGCGACCCGCGTCGTCATCCGCGCCACGGAAGATCTCGATCCGACCAAGTCGGGCGTCGATATCTACCGCCTGATGAAGTACCAGCGCTCCAACCAGTCGACCTGCATCAACCAGCGTCCGCTGGTGAAGGTCGGCGACATCGTCAAGAAGGGCGACATCATCGCCGACGGTCCGTCGACCGATCTCGGCGAGCTCGCTCTGGGGCGGAACGTGCTCGTCGCGTTCATGCCGTGGAACGGCTACAACTTCGAAGACTCGATCCTGCTCTCCGAGCGGATCGTGAAGGAAGACGTCTTCACCTCGATTCACATCGAGGAGTTCGAGGTGATGGCCCGCGACACCAAGCTCGGGCCTGAGGAAATCACCCGCGACATTCCGAACGTCTCGGAAGAAGCGCTGAAGAACCTCGACGAAGCCGGTATCGTCTACATCGGCGCGGAAGTGCGCGCCGGCGACATCCTGGTCGGCAAGATCACGCCGAAGGGCGAGAGCCCGATGACGCCGGAAGAGAAGCTGCTGCGCGCCATCTTCGGCGAGAAGGCTTCCGACGTTCGCGACACCTCGCTGCGCGTTCCTCCGGGCGTGCAGGGCACGATCGTGGAAGTGCGCGTGTTCAACCGTCACGGCGTCGACAAGGACGAGCGTGCGCTGGCGATCGAGCGGGAAGAGATCGAGCGTCTGGCCAAGGACCGCGACGACGAGCAGGCGATCCTGGACCGCAACGTCTACAACCGTCTTGCCGAGCTGCTCGAAGGGCGGCAGGGCATTGCCGGTCCGAAGGGCTTCAAGAAGGACACCAAGATCACCCGTGCGGTGCTCGAGGAGTACCCGAAGTCGCAGTGGTGGCTGTTCGCTTCGCCGAACGACAAGCTGATGGCCGAGATCGAGGCCATGCGGAAGCAGTACGACGAGTCGAAGAAGGGGCTTGAACAGCGCTTCCTCGACAAGGTCGAGAAGCTTCAGCGCGGTGACGAATTGCCGCCCGGCGTGATGAAGATGGTCAAGGTCTTCGTCGCGGTGAAGCGCAAGATCCAGCCCGGCGACAAGATGGCCGGCCGCCACGGCAACAAGGGCGTGGTGTCGAAGATCGTGCCGATCGAGGACATGCCGTTCCTCGAAGACGGTACGCATGCCGACATCGTGCTCAATCCGCTCGGCGTGCCCTCGCGCATGAACGTCGGACAGATCCTCGAGACCCATCTCGGCTGGGCCTGCGCCGGCCTCGGCAAGCGTATCGGCCAGACGGTCGATGCCTATTTGTCGAAGCAGGACATCAAGCCGTTGAAGGAGACCTTGAAGAAGGTCTACGGCGACGACGAGACGATCAAGTCGCTCAACGACAACGAGCTGCTCGAGCTCGGCCACAACTTAAGCCGCGGCGTGCCGATCGCGACGCCGGTGTTCGACGGCGCCAAGGAAGCCGACATCGAGGAGATGCTGAAGCTTGCCGGTCTCGACGCTTCGGGTCAGTCGACCGTCTATGACGGCCGCACCGGCGATCCGTTCGATCGCAAGGTGACGGTGGGCTACATCTACATGCTCAAGCTGCACCATCTGGTCGACGACAAGATCCACGCGCGTTCGATCGGTCCGTACTCGCTCGTCACCCAGCAGCCGCTGGGCGGCAAGGCGCAGTTCGGCGGCCAGCGCTTCGGCGAAATGGAGGTGTGGGCGCTCGAGGCTTACGGCGCGGCGTACACGCTCCAGGAGATGCTGACGGTGAAGTCGGACGACGTCGCCGGCCGTACCAAGGTGTACGAGGCGATCGTGCGCGGCGACGACACGTTCGAGGCCGGTATTCCGGAATCGTTCAACGTGCTGGTCAAGGAAATGCGCTCGCTCGGCCTCAACGTCGACCTGCACAACTCCAAGATAGGACCGGCGCCGACGTCGGAAGCGGCCGAGTAATTCGACCTGTCATGCCCGGCCTTTGCGGCCGGGCACCGGCGCCCCGTCCGAGGCCTTGAGGGCAGGGCGCCCTGCAGAAGTGATTTTCGAATTTGCGGCCGGAGGCGACCGGCACGCGAGGAGAAGACGATGAACCAAGAAATTATGAATCTCTTCAACCCGACGACGCCGGCTCAGGTCTTCGACCAGATCCGGATCTCGATCGCGTCTCCAGAGAAGATTCTGTCCTGGTCCTACGGCGAGATCAAGAAGCCGGAGACCATCAACTACCGTACCTTCAAGCCCGAGCGCGACGGCCTGTTCTGCGCCCGCATCTTCGGGCCGATCAAGGATTACGAGTGCTTGTGCGGCAAGTACAAGCGCATGAAGTACAAGGGCATCATCTGCGAGAAGTGCTCGGTCGAGGTGACGCTGTCGCGCGTCCGGCGCGAGCGCATGGGCCATATCGAGCTCGCAGCCCCCGTCGCCCACATCTGGTTCCTGAAGTCGCTGCCCTCGCGCATCGGCCTTCTGCTGGACATGACGCTGAAGGATCTCGAGCGGATCCTCTACTTCGAATACTACGTCGTGCTCGAGCCTGGTCTCACCGCGCTCAAGGACCGTCAGCTGCTGTCCGAGGACGAGTATCTCAAGGCGCAGGACGAATACGGCCAGGACTCCTTCACCGCCATGATCGGCGCTGAAGCGATCCGCGAGCTGCTCAAGGGCATGGACCTCGAGAAGCTGGAGGCTTCGCTCCGCATCGAGATGCAGGAGACCGACTCCGACATCAAGCACAAGAAGCTCGCCAAGCGCCTGAAGATCGTGGAAGCGTTCCGCCACTCCGGCAACAAGCCGGAATGGATGATCATGACCGTGGTTCCGGTGATTCCGCCGGACCTGCGTCCGCTGGTGCCGCTGGACGGCGGCCGCTTCGCGACCTCGGACCTCAACGACCTCTATCGCCGCGTCATCAACCGCAACAACCGCTTGAAGCGGCTGATGGAGCTGCGCGCGCCCGACATCATCATCCGCAACGAGAAGCGCATGCTTCAGGAAGCGGTCGATGCGCTGTTCGACAACGGCCGCCGCGGCCGCGTCATCACGGGTGCCAACAAGCGCCCGCTGAAGTCGCTCGCCGACATGCTCAAGGGCAAGCAGGGCCGCTTCCGTCAGAACCTGCTCGGCAAGCGCGTCGACTATTCCGGCCGTTCGGTGATCGTGGTCGGTCCCGAGCTGCGCCTGCATCAGTGCGGCCTGCCGAAGAAGATGGCGCTCGAGCTGTTCAAGCCGTTCATCTATTCGCGGCTCGACGCCAAGGGCCTGTCCACCACGGTGAAGCAGGCCAAGAAGCTGGTCGAGAAGGAGCGGCCCGAAGTCTGGGACATCCTGGATGAGGTGATCCGCGAGCATCCGGTGCTGCTCAACCGCGCGCCGACGCTGCATCGCCTCGGCATCCAGGCGTTCGAGCCCGTGCTGATCGAGGGCAAGGCGATCCAGCTTCACCCGCTGGTCTGCTCGGCGTTCAACGCCGACTTCGACGGCGACCAGATGGCCGTGCACGTTCCGCTGTCGCTCGAAGCGCAGCTGGAAGCGCGCGTCCTGATGATGTCGACCAACAACATCCTGCATCCGGCCAACGGTCAGCCGATCATCGTGCCGTCGCAGGACATCGTGCTCGGTCTCTACTACGTTTCGATCATGCGCGAAGGCCTGCCCGGCGAGGGCAAGATCTTCGGCGACATGGCCGAGCTCGAGCACGCCCTGCACGCGAAGGTCATCCACCTCCACACCAAGATCAAGTACCGGTGGCAGGGCATGGACGAGACCGGCAAGGTCTCGACGCGCTGGATCGAGACCACCGCCGGCCGCGTCATGCTCGGCAATCTGCTGCCGAAGAACCCGCGGATTTCGTACGAGATCATCAACAAGCTGATGACCAAGCGCGAGATCTCGGGCGTGATCGACCAGGTCTACCGTCACTGCGGTCAGAAGGAGACGGTGATCTTCTGCGACCGCATCATGGCGCTCGGCTTCTACAACGCGTTCAAGGCCGGCATCTCGTTCGGCAAGGACGACATGGTCGTGCCGCACGGCAAGTGGAAGATCGTCGACACCACGCGTACGCTGGCGAAGGATTTCGAGCAGCAGTACAACGACGGTCTGATCACCCATGGCGAGAAGTACAACAAGGTCGTCGACGCCTGGTCGAAGGCCACGGAAGAAATCGCCAAGGCGATGATGAAGGAGATCTCCTCGACCAAGAAGACGGCGAGCGGGGCCGATGCCGACATCAACTCGATCTACATGATGGCTCACTCCGGTGCCCGCGGTTCGCCGGCCCAGATGCGCCAGCTCGCCGGCATGCGCGGCCTGATGGCCAAGCCGTCGGGCGAGATCATCGAGACGCCGATCATCTCGAACTTCAAGGAAGGCCTCTCGGTGCTCGAGTACTTCAACTCGACCCACGGTGCCCGTAAGGGCCTCGCGGACACCGCGTTGAAGACCGCCAACTCCGGCTACCTGACCCGTCGTCTGGTCGACGTCGCGCAGGACTGCATCATCACGCAGAGCGATTGCGGCACCAAGCTCGGCATCAAGATGCGCGCCATCGTCGATGCCGGCACCGTGGTCGCTTCGCTCGGCTCGCGCATCCTCGGACGCACGGCCTGCGAAGACATCCGCGACAGCTCCGGCAAGGTGATCATCAAGCGCGATACGCTGATGGAAGAGAGCCATCTGGACGCCATCCAGCAGGGTGGCGTGCAGGAGGTGAAGATCCGCTCGGCGCTGACCTGCGAACTCGTCAACGGCATCTGCGGCAAGTGCTACGGCCGCGATCTCGCCCGCGGCACGCCGGTCAACCACGGTGAAGCGGTCGGCGTCATCGCGGCGCAGTCGATCGGCGAACCGGGCACTCAGCTCACCATGCGCACCTTCCACATCGGTGGTGCGGCGCAGCTCAACGAGCAGTCCTTCGTCGAAGCCAACTTCGACGGCAAGATCGTGATCCGGAACAAGGCCATTGCCCGCAACAGCGAAGGCCATCTGATCGCGATGGTGCGCAACATGGTGGTGGCGATCGTCGATGCCGACGGCACCGAGCGTGCGACGCACCGCGTCCAGTACGGCTCGCGCCTGCACGTCGACGAGGGCGACATGGTCAAGCGCGGTCAGCGCATCGTCGAGTGGGATCCCTACACCCGTCCGCTCCTCACCGAAGTCGAAGGTACCATCGGCTTCGAGGATCTGGTCGAGGGGCAGTCGATCTCGGAAACGCTCGACGAAGCAACCGGTATCGCCAAGCGCGTGGTCATCGACTGGCGCTCCACCCGCGGCGGCTCGGACCTGCGTCCGGCCATCGTGGTCAAGGGCAAGGACGGCAAGGTGCTCAAGCTCGCCCGTGGCGGCGATGCCCGCTACATGCTGTCGGTCGACGCCATTCTCTCGGTCGACGTCGGAGCCAAGGTCAATCCGGGTGACATTCTCGCCCGTGTCTCGACCGAAAGCGCCAAGACGCGTGACATCACCGGCGGTCTGCCGCGGGTGGCGGAACTGTTCGAGGCACGGCGTCCGAAGGATGCGGCGATCATCGCCGAGATCGCGGGCACCATCCGGTTCGGGCGCGACTACAAGAACAAGCGTCGCATCTCGATCGAGCCGATGGACAAGACCGACGAGCCGCGCGAGTACCTGATCCCGAAGGGCAAGCACATCCACCTTCAGGATGGCGACGTCGTCGAAAAGGGCGATTTCATCGTCGAAGGCAACCCGGCACCGCACGACATTCTGGCGGTCAAGGGCATCGAGGAACTGGCGGCCTATCTGGTCAACGAGATCCAGGAGGTCTATCGGCTCCAGGGCGTGCTCATCAACGACAAGCACATCGAGGTGATTGTCCGTCAGATGCTCCAGAAGGTGGAAGTCACCGACCAGGGCGATACGGACATGATCTCGGGCGAGCAGGTCGACAAGATCGAGTTCGACGCGTTGAACGAGAAGGCCAAGGAAGAGGGCAAGAAGCCTGCCACGGGAACGCCGGTTCTGCTCGGCATTACCAAGGCGAGCCTCCAGACCCGTTCGTTCTTCTCGGCGGCCTCGTTCCAGGAGACCACCCGCGTCCTCACGGAAGCGGCGGTCAACGGCAAGGTCGATCCGCTCGAAGGCCTCAAGGAAAACGTCATCGTCGGCCGGCTGATTCCGGCAGGCACCGGCGCCTCCATGGCCAAGATCCGCGAAGTCGCCATGAAGCGCGACAAGCTGATCCTGGACGAGCGCGAGAAGCAGGCGGCCGTCGTGTCGCCCGCTCCGGAAGCGGAGCTTCCTGCGCTGCCGCCCGCGGAATGATCGTTCATCCGTAGGAATACTGAGGACAGTGAAAAGGCCGGCGAAAGCCGGCCTTTTTGCCGCATTCTTTGCCTGCTGCGATGCAGGATCAACGTTTGTTCATCTTTCCTTCAGGCGTAAAAGCGCTTCTGCTAGGAGAGTTTAGACCGGTGGTCCCGTGAAGGGGGGCGGACCGGAGACCACGGAACTCACATGCTTGATCTCGCAATCGTAGGCGGCGGCCCTGGCGGGCTGATGAGCGCTTGGTATCTGAAGCGCAAGCTTGGCGATCTCTGTCGCGTCACCATCTACGAGGCCTCCGACCGGCTCGGCGGCAAGATCGTCACGCGCAAGTTCGATTCCGCGCCCGCGATGTACGAGGCCGGCGTGGCCGAGATCTACGATTACTCGATGACGGGTCCGGATCCGCTGCGCGAGTTGATCCAGCATTTCGGGCTGCAGACCATTCCGATGGACGCCGAGCAGGTGCACCTCGGCGGCGAGCTGCTGAACGACGTGCCCGGCATGCGCCGCAGATACGGCGCCAAGACCGCTTCTGCGATCGAGGCCTTCCGCAAGCGTTGCACCGAGATGATGTCGCCGATCGAATATTACGAGGGCGTCGGCGCGCACGACAACGAGAATCCCTGGGCCTACAAGACCGCCGAGCAGGTGCTCGACGAGGAGGTCGAGGACGAGACGGCCAAGCGCTTCTTCAAGGTGATGGCGCGCTCCGACATCGCGACCGAGAGCCACAACACCAACGGCCTCAACGCGCTCAAGAACTACCTGATGGATGTCGACGGCTATATCGGCCTCTATTCCATCCAGAATGGCAATGAGCAGCTGATCGAGTGCCTGCAGTCGGAGGTCAACGCCGACATCCAGCTCAATCATCGCGTGCTCGCGGTGGGCAAGGCGCCGACCGGCCGCTACCAGCTCAAGATGATGAACGGCAAGGGACCGGAGACCCGCGACTTCGATCTCGTGCTGGTCTGCCTGCCGCATTCCTGGCTCGCCACCATGGGGTGGGAAGGCGAACAGCTGCGCAAGTCGATGGTCAAGCACGTCTCCTACTTCGACCGTCCCGCGCATTACCTGCGCGTCTCGATCCTGTTCGACACGCCATTCTGGGGCGAGAAGATTCCCGGCGCCTGGTTCATGTCGGAAGCTTTCGGCGGTTGCTGCGTCTACAACGAGGGCGCGCGCCACGACGTCGGCAAGCACGGCGTGCTGAACTGGCTGATTCCCGGCTCCGACGCGCTGGCCTACGCCAATCTGTCGGACCAGGAGCTGATCGACGCCGCGCTGAAGTCGCTGCCGGCTTCGCTCGGCGATGCGCGTTCGCATTTCATGGAAGGCAAGATCCACCGCTGGCTGTCGTCAGTGAACGCGATACCGGGCGGTCTGCCCGTGCGCGACGTCATGACCAACCACCGGCCGGAGCCGAAGGAGCATCCCGGCATCGTGGTGGTCGGCGACTATCTGTTCGACTCGACGCTGAACGGCCTGCTCGATTCCTCGGACGCCGCCACCGACATCATCCTGACCGAGATGATGCGCCTGCGCCGGGAGCGCGCGCAGGAGGACAAGCCGCTCTCCGACAAGATCGATCGCGGTTATTTCGAAAACTATCGCGGCCTCGGCCCCTATCACGAGGCTTGGCGTCACTTTACCGACCCCGATTATCTCACCAAGCTGCTGGGCATCGTCTGGGGTAAGACGAAGGGCGCCAAGCTGCTCGTCGCGGGCTCCGCCAGCGGCGAGCTGATCGGCGCGCTGCGCGAGCGCGGAATCGATGCCTTCGGCATCGAGAACAACCGTGCCATCCACGCCAAGACGCCGAAGGCGCTGATGACGTACAACAAGCTCGGCTCGATCACCGACATGCCGTTCAAGGACGGCGCGTTCGACTTCGTGTTCGAGACCAGCCTCTGCCACGTTTCCCCGAAGCAGGTGGTCCGCGCGATCCGCGAGCTCAACCGCGTGGTCAAGACCGGCCTCGTGTTCGGCTCGATCACCTCGGACATGGCTCCCGCTCTGATCGACCGCTACGACCTGCTGCGCGGGGTCAAGAAACTCGGCACTTGGTGGGAATGGTCCGAACTGTTCTTCGGCAATGGTTTCGACCTCTCGATGCACCGCAAGGATTGCACCGATGCGCTCTGGGAGGCGACGCTCGCCGCCAACAAGGGGCCAGGGCAGTGGTACGCCGACGCCGACAGCTTGCGCTATTCCTTCTTCGACAAGGTCGAGGACGAGGAATAGCCGCGGGACACGCGTCGAATTCGCCAATTGTTTTGCCGAATTCATCCTGATCGCATAGAATCGGTGCAATAGCGGCTTTCCGCTACGTCCTGCTTTCTCTGCGGTCATGCCGGCCGTCAGCATCGGTTGGTTTCATGGCATCCAAGCCTCTTTCGCCCGACAAGCCTCTCTCGCCCGACAAACAGAAGCTCGCCGCAGAAGAGGCGGCCGAGCTCGACGACAAGCTCGCCGCTTCTGCCAAGCCGGACCTCGACGACGAGGAGGATGACGAAGACGAGGCGGATGACGGGCTGGAACTCGAGGACGACGATGAGGACGAGGATCTCGTCGTCTTTACCGCCCGCGAAGCCGCCGGCGCGCTCGCGACCATCCTCGGGTTCGTCAAACCCTATCTGACGAACTACAAGCGAATGCTGTCATTCGTGGCGTTTGGCGTCTGCGTCGAGACGCTGTTCAACGTCATCATGCCGCTCAGCCTCAAGTTCCTGATCGACGACGCGCTCGGCGAGGAGGACTTCCAGGCGCTGTACAAGATCCTCGGCGTGCTCGCCGTCGCCGGCATCTTCACCTCGATTGTCGCAGTCTGGTATGAGCGCTGGGATGCGCGGCTGGCGGCCTGCATCATCTCGGACGTCCGCAAGCGCCTGTTCGAGCACGTCCAGGACCTGCCGACGGCCTATTTCGGCCGCACCAAGCGCGGCGAGATCTTGTCGCGCTTCTCGGTCGACCTCTCGGCGTTCGAAGGCTCGGTCAAGACCTTCGCCAACAGCGCGGCGCTGCCGTTCCTGGAATTGATCGCCGGCATCATCCTGATGTTCTTTTTGAACTGGCAGCTCGCGGTCGTCGCGCTGCTCGTGTTCCCGATCACGCTGATCGGCCCGCGCATTCTCACCCCGAAGGCGGTGCAGGCCAATTACGAGCAGAAGCTCAACGAGAGCGCGCTGCTCGGCATGGTGCAGGAGAACGTGGCGGCGCAGGCCGTGATCAAGGCATTCAGCCTGCAGCGCAAGATGTTCGGCTTCTTCGCCTTCCGCAACGACGAGACGCGCAACAAGATCGCCTCGGCCGGGTTCCTGTCGACCATGGTGGAGCGCACGGTCACCATCTCGGTGCTATTGCTGCACCTCGTGGTGCTCGCGATCGGCGCGTATCTCGCGACCAAGGGGCAGATCACCATCGGCACCTTCGTCACCTTCGAGAGCGCATTCTGGGAGGTCTCCTACAACATCGCCCATGTGATGCATTTCATCCCGGTGTCGATCTCCTCGGCCGCCGCGGTCCGCCATATCCAGGAGCTGCTGGACGAGCCGGCCCGTAGTGCCGATCGTCCCGGTGCGCCCGATTTGCCGCGCATCACCAACGACATCACCTTCGACCACGTCACCTTCCAGTACGAGGGCAGTCAGACGCCGGTGCTGGACAATCTCAGTCTCAAGCTCAACGCAGGCAAGCGCATCGCGATCGTCGGCCCGAGCGGCTCTGGCAAGAGCACGTTGCTCAACCTGATCCTGCGGCTCTACGTGCCCGACGAGGGGCGCGTCACCATCGACGGTGTCGACGTCCGCAAGGTGACGCTGGATTCGCTGCGCCGGAGCATGGCGGTGGTGTTCCAGGAGAACATGCTGTTCAACATGTCGATCCGGGAGAACATCCGGCTCGGCAAGGAGGGCGCGACCGACGAGGAGGTGGAGGACGCCGCCAAGAAGGCCGAGATCCACCGCTACATCATGGGTCTGCCGCAGCGATACGACACGCCGGTCGGCGAGCGCGGCGACACCCTGTCTGGCGGCCAGCGCCAGCGCATCGCGATCGCGCGCGCGATCATCCGCAACCCCTCGGTGCTGCTGCTGGACGAAGCCACTTCAGCGCTGGACCAGACCACGGAAGCGGCGATCAACCGCACGCTGCTCAAGGTCGCCAAGGGCCGCACCATGATCTGGTCGACCCACCGTCTGACGTCGGTGGTCGAGATGGACGAGATCATCGTGATTTCCGGGGGCAGGGCGATCGAGCGCGGCTCTCATGCCCAGCTGCTCGCCAGGAACGGCACCTATCGCAAGCTGTGGAACGACCAGATCCACCAGCCGCATGGCGCGGCTGCCCTCGCCGACGATAGCACAGACGATGACGACGAAGACGACCTCGAGGAGGATGAGGACGACGAGAAGGAGTGATCGGGCTCAGCACCGATTCCGTGATTCCGGTCATCGGCGCTGGCTTGATTCCCGACGTGACGATGAGCATTTCGATTCGAAAAACACGTCGGATGGCTCTCATGCGGATTGGTCAGGACCATCGAAAACGCCGCGAGCCGATATCGCTGGCGTCGGTCGCGCCGGACAATCGTCCGTCGATCCTGGTGAAGTCCCCCGCCGCCGGGTGCTGCTGAAGCGGACAGATTTGCGCTTACAGGTCAAAAACACCGTCCGGCGGGACATAAAAGTACTTTTTACCCGGATACAAATTACAGCGAGGCTGGCGAAGTGAAGTCTGCGGTCTCGTGTCGGGGGGCACGGTGAGGGCGGCAAACAGCGATTTTGAGAGGCTCCTGAAGCGCTTCCTGACTGTCGTTTCGCCTTGACTTGAGCGACTCTCACTTATAGAAAGCGCCTCACTTAACGACAGGCGGTGAGCATCGCCAGCGTCGGAACGGGCCACCCGTTAGACCCCATGGACTTGATCCAGAAGGGTCGCTTAAGGCGGGCACCAACCTCGACGAATGCCGCTCAAACGCTGTCGATCATAGCTAGGCAATGCCAGTGCGATTCTAGTTCTCTTGAGCACGTTCTCTTGAGATCGAATTCGGATGCATGACCTCAGTGCGCGGGCCACGGCTTTATGCTGACCGGCCTCAATACTGCGGTCCTCTGTGGCGTCGAAGCGCTTTCCGCCCGTTGATGGGGTGGTTGGCGCGATTTCGCTTTGTGCGGTTAGTTCCGCGGAAGGTGACCTCGTCGGGCAGGCAGCTCGAAAGAATTTGCAGTCCCGGCAACGGGCTGCGGCAAGACAGCGGATCCCAATAGGGGCTGCGACAGAACAAAGGGTAAGGCCAGGATGCCGACGATCAACCAGCTGATCGCTCAACCGCGTGAAGTGCAGAAGTCGCGCAAGAAGGTGCCGGCGCTGCAGCAGTCGCCGCAGAAGCGTGGTGTTTGCACCCGCGTCTACACCACGACCCCGAAGAAGCCGAACTCGGCGCTTCGTAAGGTCGCCAAGGTGCGCCTGACCAACGGCTTCGAGGTGATCGGCTACATCCCCGGCGAGGGCCATAACCTCCAGGAGCACTCGGTGGTCATGATCCGCGGCGGCCGCGTCAAGGACTTGCCCGGCGTGCGCTACCACATCCTCCGCGGCGTTCTGGATACCCAGGGCGTCAAGAACCGTAAGCAGCGTCGTTCGAAGTACGGCGCGAAGCGTCCGAAGTAAGCGGGAACCAGGTCCATGTCTCGTCGCCACTCAGCGGAAAAGCGCGAAGTCCTTCCCGATCCGAAGTTCGGGAACATCATCGTCACGAAGTTCATGAACTCGGTGATGTACGCCGGCAAGAAGTCGGTCGCGGAAGGCATCGTTTACGGTGCGTTCGGCATCATCGAATCCAAGACCAAACAGAACCCGCTCGGCGTGTTCGAGCAGGCGCTCGAGAACGTCATGCCGACGATCGAGGTTCGCTCTCGCCGCGTCGGCGGCGCGACCTACCAGGTTCCGGTCGAGGTTCGCTCGACCCGCCGGCAGGCGCTCGGCATCCGCTGGCTGATCTCGGCTGCGCGCGAGCGCAACGAGAAGACCATGACCGAGCGGCTTTCGGCCGAGCTGCTGGACGCATCGAACAACCGCGGGAACGCCGTCAAGAAGCGTGAAGACGTGCACCGGATGGCGGAAGCCAACCGCGCCTTCTCGCATTATCGCTGGTAACGGCGACACACTCGGACTTGCAAGGAACGACCCATGCCCCGCCAACATGCCATCGAGGACTACCGTAACTTCGGTATCATGGCGCATATCGACGCCGGCAAGACCACGACGACCGAGCGCATCCTCTATTACACCGGCAAGAGCCACAAGATCGGCGAAGTGCACGAAGGTGCTGCGACGATGGACTGGATGGAGCAGGAGCAGGAGCGTGGCATCACGATCACCTCGGCTGCGACCACCGCCTTCTGGGCCGGCAAGCGCCTGAACATCATCGATACTCCCGGCCACGTCGACTTCACCATCGAGGTCGAGCGCAGCTTGCGCGTGCTCGACGGCGCGGTTTGCGTGCTCGACTCCAACCAGGGCGTCGAGCCCCAGACCGAGACCGTCTGGCGCCAGGGCGACAAGTACAAGGTTCCGCGCATCGTCTTCGCCAACAAGATGGACAAGACCGGCGCCGACTTCTTCAAGTGCCTGGCCGACATCGTCGACCGCCTCGGTGCCAAGCCGATCGCGATCCAGCTTCCGATCGGCGCCGAGAACAACTTCAAGGGTCTCGTCGACCTCGTAAAGATGCAGGGCATCATCTGGAACGATGAATCGCTCGGCGCGAAGTTCGATTATGTCGACATTCCCGAGGATCTCGTCGAGCAGGCCAAGGAATATCGCGAGAAGATGGTGGAAGCCGCCGTCGAGCTCGACGACGACGCCATGGCCGCCTATCTCGACGGCAAGGAGCCGGACGAGGCGACGCTGAAGCGGCTGATCCGCAAGGCGGTGCTGACCGGCGCGTTCTATCCGGTGCTGTGCGGCTCGGCCTTCAAGAACAAGGGCGTGCAGCCGCTGCTCGACGCCGTCGTCGACTATCTGCCGTCGCCGATCGACGTGCCCGCGATCAAGGGCACCGACGACCGCGGTAACGAGGTCGTGCGCAAGGCGGACGACAAGGAGCCGCTGGCGCTGCTCGCGTTCAAGATCATGGACGACCCGTTCGTCGGCACCATCACCTTCTGCCGCATCTATTCCGGCGTCCTGCAGAGCGGCACCGGCGTCGTGAACTCGACGCGCGAGAAGAAGGAGCGCATCGGGCGCATGCTGTTGATGCATGCGAACAACCGCGAGGACATCAAGGAAGCCTATGCCGGCGACATCGTCGCGCTGGCGGGCCTGAAGGAAGCGCGCACCGGTGACACGCTGTGCGATCCCGACAAGCAGGTGATCCTGGAGAAGATGGAATTCCCCGAGCCGGTCATCGAGATCGCGATCGAGCCGAAGTCCAAGGCCGACCAGGAGAAGCTGGGTGTGGCGCTGGCCAAGCTCGCCGCGGAGGATCCGTCCTTCCGCGTGTCGACCGACCAGGAGTCCGGCCAGACCATCCTCAAGGGCATGGGCGAACTCCATCTCGACATCAAGGTCGACATTCTCAAGCGTACCTACAAGGTCGACGCCAACATCGGCGCCCCGCAGGTTGCGTTCCGTGAGCGCGTCACCAAGAAGGCCGAGGTCAAGTACACCCACAAGAAGCAGACCGGCGGTACCGGTCAGTTCGCGGAAGTGTCGATCGTGGTCGAGCCGAATGAGCCCGGCAAGGGTTACGAGTTCGAGTCCAAGATCGTCGGCGGTGCGGTTCCGAAGGAATACATCCCCGGCGTCGAGAAGGGCCTCAACAGCGTGATGAGCTCTGGCGTGGTCGCGGGCTTCCCCGTGGTCGACGTCAAGGTTCAACTCGTCGACGGCAAGTATCACGACGTCGACTCGTCGGCGCTCGCCTTCGAAATCGCATCGCGCGCGGCATTCCGCGAAGCCTTGCAGAAGGGCAAGTCCGTCCTGCTCGAGCCGATCATGAAGGTCGAAGTCGTGACCCCGGAAGACTACACCGGCTCGGTCATCGGCGACCTGAATTCCCGGCGCGGTCAGATCCAGGGTCAGGACATGCGCGGCAACGCCAACGTCATCAACGCGATGGTGCCGCTCATGAACATGTTCGGTTACGTGAATAACCTGCGCTCGATGAGCCAGGGTCGCGCGACCTTCACCATGCAGTTCGACCACTACGCAGAAGCGCCGGCCAACGTGTCGGCAGAAGTCCAGAAGAAGTTTGCCTGATTGTCGTCGGTCTAAAGCTGACGATTGAACGGAGAGTCAAATGGCCAAAGCAAAGTTTGAACGTAACAAGCCGCACTGCAACATCGGCACCATCGGTCACGTCGACCATGGCAAGACGTCGCTGACCGCGGCGATCACCAAGGTTCTCGCCGAAGCCGGCGGTGCGACGTTCACCGCGTACGACCAGATCGACAAGGCGCCGGAAGAGAAGGCGCGCGGCATCACCATCTCGACCGCGCACGTCGAGTACGAGACGCCGAACCGCCACTATGCCCACGTCGACTGCCCCGGCCACGCCGACTACGTCAAGAACATGATCACCGGCGCCGCTCAGATGGACGGTGCGATCCTGGTCGTGTCGGCTGCCGACGGCCCGATGCCGCAGACCCGCGAGCACATCCTGCTCGCCCGCCAGGTCGGCGTGCCCGCGCTCGTCGTGTTCCTCAACAAGTGCGACATGGTCGACGATCCGGAGCTGCTCGAGCTCGTCGAGCTCGAAGTCCGCGAGCTGCTCTCGAAGTACGACTTCCCGGGCGACAAGATCCCGATCATCAAGGGCTCGGCGCTCGCCGCCCTCGAAGATTCCGACAAGAAGCTCGGCCACGACGCCATTCTCGAGCTGATGAAGAACGTCGACGAGTACATCCCGCAGCCGGAGCGTCCGATCGACCAGCCGTTCCTGATGCCGGTTGAAGACGTGTTCTCGATCTCGGGCCGCGGCACCGTCGTGACCGGCCGTGTCGAGCGCGGCGTCGTCAAGGTCGGCGAGGAAATCGAGATCGTTGGTCTGCGCGCCACGCAGAAGACCACGGTCACCGGCGTCGAAATGTTCCGCAAGCTGCTCGATCAGGGCCAGGCCGGCGACAACATCGGTGCGCTGCTCCGCGGCACCAAGCGCGAAGACGTCGAGCGCGGCCAGGTGCTGTGCAAGCCGGGTTCGGTCAAGCCGCACACCAAGTTCAAGGCTGAGGCTTACATCCTCACCAAGGAAGAGGGCGGTCGCCACACCCCGTTCTTCACCAACTACCGTCCGCAGTTCTACTTCCGCACCACCGACGTGACCGGTGTCGTGCATCTGCCGGAAGGCACCGAGATGGTGATGCCGGGCGACAACATCGCGATGGAAGTGCACCTGATCGTGCCGATCGCGATGGAAGAGAAGCTCCGCTTCGCGATCCGCGAAGGTGGCCGCACCGTCGGCGCCGGCGTCGTCGCCTCGATCATCGAGTAACAAGCGAATAGGGAATGGTGAGTGGCGAATAGGGATCTCTATTCGCTACTCGCTACTCGCCACTCACTAGAGAAAGCACGGCAATGAACGGCCAAAACATTCGTATCCGTCTCAAGGCGTTCGACCATCGTATCCTCGATACGTCGACCCGCGAGATCGTGAACACGGCGAAGCGCACCGGCGCGCAGGTCCGCGGACCCATTCCGCTGCCCACCCGCATCGAGAAGTTCACCGTCAACCGTTCGCCCCATGTCGACAAGAAGAGCCGCGAGCAGTTCGAGATGCGCACTCACAAGCGACTGCTCGACATCGTCGATCCGACCCCGCAGACCGTCGATGCTTTGATGAAGCTCGACTTGGCCGCCGGTGTCGACGTCGAGATCAAGCTCTGAGCATGCCCCCGAAAAGTGGGCACCGGTTTTCGGATCGGGTCATGCTCACTTACGAAGATTAGCTAGTCCGCAAGGACAGAAAGAACAGGAAGCAAGCCGATGCGCTCCGGAGTGATCGCACAAAAGGTCGGGATGACGCGGGTCTTTACGGAGACCGGCGAACATATCCCCGTGACCGTGCTGAAGCTCGGCAATTGCCAGGTCGTAGGCCACCGCACCGAAGAGAAGAACGGTTACGTCGCGCTCCAGCTCGGTTCTGGCAGCCGCAAGACCGTTTACATGCCCAAGGCGGAACGCGGCCAGTTCGCGGTCGCCAAGGTCGAGCCGAAGCGCCGGGTCGAGGAATTTCGCGTCTCGCAGGACGCGATGATCCCCGTCGGCGCCGAGATCCTTGCGGATCACTTCGTCGTCGGTCAGTTCGTCGACGTCACCGGCACCTCGGTCGGTAAGGGGTTCGCCGGCGGCATGAAGCGCTGGAACTTCGGCGGTCTGCGCGCCACCCACGGGGTCTCGGTCTCGCACCGTTCGATCGGTTCGACCGGCGGCCGTCAGGACCCCGGCAAGACCTGGAAGAACAAGAAGATGCCCGGCCACATGGGTGTCGACCGCATCACCACGCTCAACCTTCGCGTCGTCCAGACCGATGTCGAGCGCGGCCTGATCCTCGTCGAAGGTGCCGTTCCCGGCTCCAAGGGCGGCTGGATCCGCGTGCGCGACGCCGTCAAGAAGCCGCTGCCGAAGGATGCTCCGAAGCCCGGCAAGTTCAAGGTTGCTGGCGACGCGGAAGCCGCTCCGGCTGCGCAGGAGGCGTGAGATGGAATTGAAGGTCACCACCCTCGAAGGTAAGGAAGCCGGCTCGGTCCAGCTCTCCGACACCATTTTCGGCCTCGAGCCGCGCCAGGACATCATTGCACGTTGTGTGCAGTGGCAGCTCAACAAGCGCCAGGCCGGTACGCACAAGGCCAAGGGCCGCGCGGAGATCTGGCGCACCGGCAAGAAGATGTACAAGCAGAAGGGCACCGGCGGTGCTCGTCACGGCTCGGCCCGCGTGCCGCAGTTCCGCGGCGGCGGTCGTGCCTTCGGTCCGGTGGTGCGCTCGCACGCCACCGACCTGCCGAAGAAGGTCCGCGCGCTCGCCCTGAAGCATGCGCTCTCGGCCAAGGCCAAGGACGGCGATCTCGTCGTGATCGACAAGGCCGCGCTGGAAGCCGCCAAGACCAAGGCGTTGCTCGGTCATTTCTCGGGTCTGGGCCTGACCAACGCGCTGATCATCGACGGTGCCGAGCTCAACAACGGTTTTGCCGCTGCGGCCCGCAACATCCCGAACATGGACGTGCTGCCGATCCAGGGCATCAACGTCTATGACATCCTGCGCCGTCAGAAGCTGGTTCTGACCAAGGCCGCCATCGATGCGCTGGAGGCGCGCTTCAAATGACGAAGAACATCGAGGCTCGCCACTACGACGTGATCGTGGCGCCGGTCGTGACCGAAAAGGCAACGATCGCATCCGAGCACAACAAGGTGCTGTTCAAGGTGGCCGCGAAGGCGACCAAGCCGCAGATCAAGGAAGCGATCGAGAAGCTGTTCGACGTCAAGGTCAAGAGCGTCAACACGCTGGTCCGCAAGGGCAAGACCAAGGTCTTCCGCGGCAATCTCGGCTCGCAGTCGAACACCAAGCGCGCGATCGTGACCCTCGAAGAGGGCCACCGGATCGACGTCACCACCGGTCTGTAAGGTCGTACGACGATGGCACTGAAGAAATTCAACCCCACGACGCCGGGCCAGCGCCAGCTGGTCATGGTCGATCGTTCGGCCCTCTACAAGGGCAAGCCGGTCAAGGCGCTCACCGAGGGCAAGCATTCCTCGGGTGGCCGCAACAACACCGGTCGCATCACCGTGCGCTTCCGTGGCGGCGGCCACAAGAAGACGCTGCGCACCGTCGATTTCAAGCGCGAGAAGATCGACGTTCCCGCGACCGTCGAGCGGCTCGAGTATGATCCGAACCGCACCGGCTTCATCGCGCTGATCAAGTATCAGGACGGCGAGCAGGCCTACATCCTGGCGCCGCAGCGCCTGGCCGTGGGCGACACGATCATCGCCGGCAACTACGTCGACGTGAAGCCGGGCAACGTCATGCCGCTCGGCAACATGCCGGTCGGCACGATCATCCACAACATCGAGGTCAAGATCGGGAAGGGCGGCCAGCTCGCCCGTTCCGCGGGCACCTACGCCCAGCTCGTCGGCCGCGACCAGGACTACGTGATCATCCGCCTGAACTCGGGCGAGCAGCGCCTGGTGCACGGCCGTTGCCGCGGCACGATCGGCGCGGTGTCGAACCCGGATCACATGAACACCTCGATCGGTAAGGCCGGTCGCAAGCGTTGGATGGGCCGTCGCCCGCACAACCGCGGTGTCGCGATGAACCCGATCGACCATCCGCACGGCGGTGGTGAAGGTCGTACCTCGGGCGGCCGTCACCCGGTCACTCCGTGGGGCAAGCCGACCAAGGGCAAGAAGACACGCACCAACAAGTCGACCAACAAATTCATTCTCCTAAGCCGCCACAAGCGGAAGAAGTAAGGAACGCCGGACATGGTTCGTTCAGTCTGGAAAGGCCCGTTTGTCGAGGGCTCTCTGCTCAAGAAGGCAGATGCCGCGCGCGCGTCAGGCCGTCACGACGTCATCAAGATCTGGAGCCGTCGCTCGACGATCCTGCCGCAATTCGTCGGCCTGACCTTCGGCGTCTACAACGGTCAGAAGCACGTGCCGGTGGCCGTCAACGAGGAAATGGTCGGTCACAAGTTCGGCGAGTTCTCGCCGACCCGGACCTTCCATGGCCACTCCGGCGACAAGAAAGCCAAGAAGGCTTGAGGATTAAACGATGAGCAAACCTAAGCGCGAACGGAGCCTCGCCGACAACGAGGCCAAGGCGGTCGCCCGGATGCTGCGGGTGAGCCCGCAGAAGCTCAACCTGGTCGCCCAGCTCATTCGCGGCCGGAAGGCCGCCGCTGCGCTCGCCGACCTGCAGTTTTCGCGCAAGCGAATCGCGGTCGACGTGAAGAAGTGCCTGGAATCGGCTATCGCCAACGCCGAGAACAATCACGACCTCGACGTCGACGATCTCGTCGTGGCGCAGGCCTTCGTCGGCAACGGCCTCGTGATGAAGCGCTTCGCCGCTCGCGGCCGTGGCCGCTCGGGTCGTGTCTACAAACCATTTTCGCAGCTGACGATCATCGTTCGTCAGGTCGAAGCTGAAGCCGCTTAAGGGCGCAGGAGAACACGATGGGTCAAAAGATCAATCCGATCGGTCTGCGCCTCGGCATCAACCGTACCTGGGATTCCCGGTGGTTCGCCGGCAAGCAGGAATACGGCAAGCTGCTGCACGAGGACGTCAAGATCCGTGAGATCCTGCACAAGGAGCTCAAGCAGGCGGCCGTCGCCCGCATCGTGATCGAGCGTCCGCACAAGAAGTGCCGCGTCACCATCCACTCGGCCCGTCCGGGCGTGGTGATCGGCAAGAAGGGCGCCGACATCGACAAGCTGCGCAAGAAGGTCGCGGACATCACCTCGTCCGACGTCGTCATCAACATCGTCGAAATCCGCAAGCCGGAGCTCGACGCGACGCTGGTGGCAGAGTCGATCGCGCAGCAGCTGGAGCGCCGCGTGGCGTTCCGCCGCGCCATGAAGCGCGCCGTGCAGTCGGCGATGCGTCTCGGCGCGGAAGGCATCCGCATCAACTGCTCGGGTCGTCTGGGCGGTGCGGAAATCGCGCGCATGGAGTGGTACCGCGAAGGTCGCGTGCCGCTGCACACCCTGCGCGCCGACATCGACTACGGCGTTGCGACCGCGTTCACGACCTTCGGCACCTGCGGCGTCAAGGTCTGGATCTTCAAGGGCGAGATCCTCGAGCACGATCCGATGGCCCAGGACAAGAGAATGGCCGAAGGCGAGACGGGCGGCAGTGGTGATCGTGGTGGCCGTCAGCGCCGCGATACGGCCGCAGCCTAAAGCCGCACAGGAATTTGAGGGCTCAAAGCCATGATGCAACCTAAGAAAACGAAGTTCCGGAAGGCGCATAAGGGCCGCATCCACGGCGTTGCGTCTTCGGGCGCGACGTTGGCGTTCGGCCAGTTCGGGCTGAAGGCGACCGAGCCTGAGCGCGTCACCGCGCGCCAGATCGAAGCCGCTCGCCGCGCGCTGACCCGCCACATGAAGCGCGCCGGCCGCGTCTGGATCCGCGTGTTCCCGGACGTTCCGGTGTCGAAGAAGCCGGCCGAAGTCCGCATGGGCTCCGGCAAGGGTTCGCCGGAATTGTGGGTCGCGCGCGTTAAGCCGGGCCGGGTGCTGTTCGAGATCGACGGCGTCAACACCCAGACGGCGCGTGAAGCGCTGACCCTGGCGGCCGCCAAGCTGCCGATCAAGACGCGCTTCGTCGAGCGCATTGCGGAGTAATGCCCATGGCCCAGATGAAGATCGAAGACATCCGCGCGATGAGCCCCGACCAGCAGGATGACGCCATCCTGAACCTGAAGAAGGAGCGCTTCAACCTGCGCTTCCAGCGCGCCACCGGGCAGCTCGAGAACACCTCGCGCCTGCGCGAGGCCCGCCGTGACATCGCCCGGATCAAGACCGTCGCCGCGCAGACGCGCGCGAAGAAGAAGTAAGAGGCTTACGAAGATGCCGAAACGTACTTTGCAGGGCGTGGTCGTCAGCGACAAGCAGGCCAAGACCATCGTGGTGCGCGTTGATCGCCGCTTCACGCACCCGATCTACAAGAAGACGATCCGCCGTTCGAAGAACTACCACGCGCACGACGAGAGCAGCCAGTTCAAGCCGGGCGACATGGTGTGGATCGAGGAATCGAAGCCGATTTCGAAGTTGAAGCGCTGGGTCGTGATCCGGGGCGAACACAAGAAAAGCGCCTGATCTGTTGGCTTTAGCCGACTGACTTCAGGGAAATGTTGAGCGCCGGCTGGGCTGGCGCAAAGAGAAGAGGACGAGGTGCATCAATGATTCAGATGCAGACCAACCTCGACGTGGCCGACAATTCTGGCGCACGCCGTGTCATGTGTATCAAGGTGCTCGGGGGCTCCAAGCGCCGCTACGCCACGATCGGCGACGTCATCGTCGTATCGATCAAGGAAGCGATTCCGCGTGGCAAGGTGAAGAAGGGCGACGTGATGAAGGCCGTCGTGGTGCGCGTCCGCAAGGACATCCGCCGCGCCGACGGTTCGGTCATCCGTTTCGACCGCAACGCCGCCGTTCTGATCAACAACCAGTCCGAGCCGGTCGGCACCCGTATCTTCGGGCCCGTGCCGCGCGAGCTGCGCGCCAAGAACCACATGAAGATCATCTCGCTCGCGCCGGAGGTGCTGTGATGGCTGCGAAGATCCGCAAGGGCGACAAGGTCGTCGTGCTGACCGGCCGCGACAAGGGCCGGACCGGCGAAGTGTTCGAAGTGCGTCCCGACGCCGGCACGGCGCTGGTGCGCGGCATCAACATGGTCAAGCGTCACCAGAAGCAGACGCAGGCCCAGGAGGGCGGCATCATCTCGAAGGAGTCGCCGATCCAACTGTCCAACATCGCGTATGTCGGCAAGGACGGAAAGCCGACCCGCGTCGGATTCAAGATTCTGGCGGACGGCAAGAAGGTCCGCATCGCCAAGAGCTCGGGAGCTGAGATCGATGGCTGAGGCCGCTTACACCCCGCGCCTGCGCGCGGAATACGACGCGAAGATCCGCACGGCCATGACCGAGAAGTTCGGTTATGAGAACGTCATGCAGGTTCCTCGCCTGGACAAGGTCGTGCTGAACATGGGCGTTGGCGACAGCGTCAACGACCGCAAGAAGGCCGAGACCGCCGCTGCCGAGCTGACCCAGATCGCCGGCCAGAAGGCGATCGTGACCTATTCGCGGATCGCGATCGCGACCTTCAAGCTGCGTGAGAACCAGCCGATCGGCTGCAAGGTCACGCTGCGCAAGGCCCGCATGTACGAGTTCATCGATCGCCTGGTGACGGTCGCGCTGCCGCGCGTC
The DNA here is from genome assembly GCF_004114535.1 of Bradyrhizobium nanningense. Lineage (GTDB taxonomy): Bacteria > Pseudomonadota > Alphaproteobacteria > Rhizobiales > Xanthobacteraceae > Bradyrhizobium > Bradyrhizobium nanningense. The sequence goes on along the minus strand of NZ_LBJC01000081.1, from coordinate 67,232 downwards.
CGCGACTTCCGCGGCCTGAACCCGAAGAGCTTCGACGGCCGCGGCAACTACTCGCTCGGCATCAAGGAGCACATCATTTTCCCCGAGATCGACTTCGACAAGGTCACGGAAGCCCGCGGCATGGACATCACCGTCTGCACCACGGCCAAGACCGACGAAGAGGCGAGGGCCTTGTTGACCGCTTTCAATTTCCCGTTCCGGCAGTGAGATGCTGACCTAAAGCCTCTCAAACGCGGATACCCAGGAGCCAAGCATGGCAAAGAAGAGTTCAGTCGAGAAGAACAACCGGCGCAAGCGGATGGTGAAGAACGCCGCCGCCAAGCGCGAGCGGTTGAAGGCGATCATCGCCGACAAGAAGCTGCCGATGGAGGAGCGTTTCGCTGCGACGTTGAAGCTGGCGGAAATGCCGCGCAACTCGTCGGCGACCCGCATCCGTCTGCGTTGCGAACTGTCGGGCCGCCCGCGCTCGAACTACCGCAAGAACAAGTTGTCCCGTATCGCGCTGCGCGAACTTGGCTCCAAGGGCATGGTCCCGGGCCTCGTGAAGTCCAGCTGGTAAGGAGGGTCGTTTAGATGTCTACGCACGATCCAATCAGCGATCTGATCACCCGTATCCGTAACGCGCAGATGCGCGCGAAGACCAAGGTCTCCACGCCTGGCTCGAAGATGCGCGAGAATGTGCTCGAAGTCCTCAAGTCCGAGGGTTACATCCGCGGCTACGCCACGCTCGAGCATTCCTCGGGCCGCAGCGAGATCGAGATCGAGCTGAAGTATTTCGACGGCGAGCCCGTCATCCGCGAGATCGAACGTGTCTCCAAGCCCGGGCGTCGTGTCTACGCCTCGGTGAAGAACCTGCCGCGGGTCAACAATGGGCTCGGCATTTCGGTGTTGTCGACGCCGAAGGGGATCATGGCCGACCACAGCGCGCGCGACGCGAATGTGGGCGGTGAAGTCCTCTTCACGGTGTTCTGAGAAGGATTTTTGTTCCATGTCACGTGTTGGCAAAAGGCCTGTGGCGGTGCCGTCGGGTGTTACCGCGACCGTCGATGGGCAGACCGTCAAGATGAAGGGCCCGAAGGGTCAGCTTCAGTTCGTCGTCCATGACGACGTCGAGGTGAAGCTCGAGAACGGGCAGGTGAAGGTGAACCCCCGGGTCGAGACCAATCGCGCGCGGGCGCTGTACGGCACCGCTCGCGCCCAGGTCGCGAATCTGGTCGAAGGCGTCACCAAGGGCTTCGAGAAGAAGCTCGAGATCACCGGCGTCGGTTACCGCGCCGCGATGCAGGGCAAGAACCTGCAGCTCGCGCTCGGTTACAGCCACGACGTGGTCTATGCGATCCCGGATGGGATCACGATCACGGTGCCGAAGCCGACCGAGATCACGGTGACCGGCAGCGACATCCAGCGTGTCGGCCAGGTCGCGGCCGAGATCCGCAGCTATCGTCCGCCGGAGCCCTACAAGGGCAAGGGCGTGAAGTATGTTGGCGAATTCATCTTCCGCAAGGAAGGCAAGAAGAAGTAACGGAGCCGGTCATGTCCAAAGCCAAGGTTACCAATGCCCGGCGCAAGCGGAGTGTGCGGCTGAAGCTGCGCCGCTCCGGTGGCGGTCGTCCGCGTCTGTCGGTGTTCCGCTCGTCCAAGCACATCTACGCCCAGGTCATCGACGACCTGAAGGGCGAGACGCTGGCCTCTGCCTCGTCGCTCGAGAAGTCGATGCGCGACGGCGGCAAGACCGGCGCCGACATCGATGCGGCGAAGGCGGTCGGCAAGCTGCTGGCCGAGCGCGCCGCCGAGAAGGGCGTCAAGGAAGTCGTGTTCGATCGCGGCAGCTACCTCTATCACGGGCGCGTCAAGGCTCTTGCCGACGCTGCGCGTGAGAGCGGGCTGAGCTTCTAACAGAATTTGAGGATTGAGGCGTAAGCCTCTGAAGGATTGGAAAAACCATGGCAGCTGAACGCGAACAACGTGGTGGACGCGATCAACGCGGCGGCGGACGTGAACGCAGGGAGCGCGAGGAGCGCGACAGCGAGTTCGTCGACAAGCTCGTCCACATCAATCGCGTGGCCAAGGTCGTCAAGGGCGGCAAGCGCTTCGGTTTTGCGGCGCTGGTCGTGATCGGCGACCAGAAGGGCCGCGCCGGCTTCGGTCACGGCAAGGCGCGCGAAGTGCCGGAGGCGATCCGCAAGGCCACCGAGTCCGCCAAGCGCAACCTGACCCGCGTGTCGCTGCGCGAGGGCCGCACGCTGCATCACGACATCGCCGGCCGTCATGGCGCGGGCCGTGTCTACCTGCGTGCAGCTCCGGCCGGTACCGGCATCATCGCCGGCGGTCCGATGCGCGCCGTGTTCGAGACGCTCGGTGTCCAGGACGTGGTGGCGAAGTCGATCGGCTCGTCGAACCCCTACAACATGGTTCGTGCGACCTTCGATGCGCTGAAGCACCAGGACTCGCCGCGTTCGGTCGCAGCCCGCCGCAATATCAAGGTGTCCACCCTCCAGTCGCGCCGTATCGGTGGCGATGCCGAGGCGGCTGCCGACTAACGGAAGCTTTTCGGAGTAGACTCCCATGGCCAAGGCCGCAAAGACGATCAAGCTCGAGCAGACCGGCAGCGCGATCCGCCGCCATCACTCGCAGCGCTCGACGCTGATCGGGCTCAAGCTCAACAAGATCGGCCGCACCAGCGAACTGCCTGACACCCCGGCGGTCCGCGGCATGATCGAGAAGGTTCACCATCTCGTCCGCATCGTCGACGAGAAGTAAGCAAAGGCGCACGATCCCGAACAGCGGGCTACCCGTTTTCGGCGAAGATCAGGCGCAAGACACAAGGAGAAGGGCGATGAAGCTCAGCGATATCGCCGACAACGCCGGCTCGCGCAAGAAGCGTATGCGCGTCGGCCGCGGCATCGGTTCGGGCAAGGGCAAGCAGTCCGGCCGCGGCGGCAAGGGCCAGACCGCGCGTTCGGGCGTGCGCATCAAGGGTTTCGAAGGCGGCCAGATGCCGATGCATCGCCGCCTGCCCAAGCGCGGCTTCAACAACATCTTCCGCGTCGAGTTCGCCGAGATCAATCTCGACCGGCTCCAGGAAGCGGTCGATGCCAAGAAGATCGACGCCGGCAGCGTCGTGAACGTCGAGGCCCTGGTGAAGGGCGGCGTGCTGCGCCGCGCCAAGGGCGGCCTGCGGCTGCTCGGCCGTGGCGAGCTCAAATCCAAGCTCAACATCGAAGTCCACGGCGCCAGCAAGACCGCGATTGAAGCGGTCGAGAAGGCCGGCGGCTCGGTGAAGATCCTCGCCCCTGCCAAGGAAGAGGGCGAGGCGGCGTAACAACTGCGTCATCGGCCCGCGGCTCGCGGGCCTTTACGCATGTGGGACGATGGACTTATCGAAGCCGAGCCCCAGATAATGTCCGGTGTCCGGTATAATGTAGCCCGGCCGCGGGCATGACGGCGCGATAGGCGGCGGGAGAAAGTCCAAGATGGCCTCTGCAGCGGAACAACTGGCAGCCAATCTCAATTTCGGTGCGTTTGCCAAGGCGGACGAACTGAAGAAGCGCATCTGGTTCACCCTGGGTGCGCTGCTTGTTTATCGGCTCGGGACCTATATCCCGCTTCCCGGCATCGATCCCAATATCTGGGAGCAGGTGTTCCGCTCCCAGGCGGGTGGCATCCTCGGCATGTTCAACATGTTCGCCGGCGGCGGCATCCACCGCATGGCGATCTTCGCGCTGAACATCATGCCGTATATCTCGGCCTCGATCATCATCCAGCTCCTCACCACCGTCTCGCCGCAACTCGAGGCGCTGAAGAAGGAGGGCGAGTCCGGCCGCAAGCTGCTGAACCAGTACACCCGCTATCTCACCGTGATCCTGGCCGCGTTCCAGTCCTACGGCATCGCGGTGGGCCTCGAAGGCGCCGGCAACGTCGTCAGCGATCCCGGCATGTTCTTCCGCCTGTCCACCGCGATCACGCTGACCGGCGGCACTATGTTCCTGATGTGGCTGGGCGAGCAGATCACCTCGCGCGGCATCGGCAACGGCATCTCGCTGATCATTCTCGCCGGCATCGTCGCCGAGCTGCCCGCCGCGCTCGCCAACATGCTCGAGCTCGGCCGTCAGGGCGCGATGTCGACCGGCCTGATTCTGGTCGTCATCGTCATGGCCGTCGCCGTGATCGCCTTCATCGTGTTCATGGAGCGCGCGCAGCGTCGCCTCCTGATTCAGTATCCGAAGCGCCAGGTCGGCAACAAGATGTTCGAGGGCCAGTCCTCGCATCTGCCGCTCAAGCTCAACACCTCCGGCGTGATCCCGCCGATCTTCGCGTCCTCGCTGCTGCTGCTGCCGACGACGGTCGCGAATTTCAACGCGGGCAGCGGGCCGGAGTGGTTCCAGTGGATCACCACCCAGCTCGGCCACGGCCGTCCGCTGTTCCTGATCATGTATCTGGCGCTGATCGTGTTCTTCGCCTTCTTCTACACCGCGATCGTGTTCAACCCGACCGAGACCGCGGACAATTTGAAGAAGCACGGCGGCTTCATTCCGGGCATCCGTCCCGGCGAGCGCACCGCGGAATATATCGACTACGTGCTGTCGCGCATCACCGTGCTCGGCGCGATTTATCTGGCGATCGTCTGCTTGATCCCGGAGATCCTGATCTCCTACGCCTCGGTGCCGTTCTACTTCGGCGGCACCTCGCTGCTGATCGTCGTCAGCGTCACCATGGATACGGTGGCACAGGTGCAGGGCTATCTGCTGGCGCACCAGTATGAAGGCCTGATCCGCAAGTCGAAGCTGCGCGGCCGCCGTCGCTAGAGGCGGCGTGCTCTCGAGGCGGCGCGACCGCGCCGCCGATTCGCCGCGCGGGCAACGCGCGGCGCCCCGGAGGCGACCAGCCAAGCGTTCGGTCGCTTCGGCAGAGCTGCTCTAACTGCAGCGCAATCACTGATTTCAAGGCTCTTCTTGGCGTCCACCCATCTGCTCTCCTATGATATGGGTAGCGGTGCGGCGCCGATTATGGTTTGCACTGTTTTCGATCTTCAAACACAGGTGCGCGACATATCGCTCACCAATCCGGGGGGCGTATGTCGATGAGAATTATACTTCTGGGACCGCCGGGGTCGGGCAAGGGGACGCAGGCGCAGCTCTTGGTGCAGCGCTATGGCATCGTCCAGCTCTCGACCGGCGAGATGCTGCGCGCTGCGGTTGCGGCCGGAACGCCGGTCGGACTCAAGGCCAAGGAGATCATGGCCAGCGGCAGCCTCGTGCCCGACGAGGTCGTGGTCGGAATCATCTCCGATCGCATCGACCAGCCGGACGCCCAGAATGGCTTCATCCTCGACGGCTTCCCGCGCACCGTACCGCAGGCCGAAGCGCTGGACGAACTGCTCAAGGCCAAGCGCCTCAAGCTCGACGCCGTGATCGAGCTCCGCGTCAACGAGAGCGCGCTTCTGCACCGTGTCGAGACCCGCGTCGCCCAGATGCGGGAGCGCGGGGAGGAGGTCCGGCTCGACGACACGCCGGAGGTCCTGACCAAGCGACTCGCCAGCTACCGCAGCCAGACGGAACCGCTGATTCACTACTATTCCGAGCGGCGGAAGCTCTCGACCATCGACGGTATGATGGCCATCGACGAGGTTACCCGCGCCATCGATCGCCAACTCCAGGCGCTGGGGGCGGCCGAGGCCACGACCCGTGCCAAGAGCGCAGCCAAGGCGGCGCCGGCCAAAAAGGCGCGGGCGGCCAAGGCGGCGACCCCAGAGGCAGCCAAAAAGCTGGCGAAAACGGCTAAAAAGCCCGCCAAATCGGCTAAAAAGGCCGCCAAGGCGGTGAAGGGCCCAAAGACGGCCAAGAAAGCCGTCAAGAAAGCCGCCAAAAAGACCAGCAAGAAAGCAGCGAAGAGCGCCGTCAAAAAGACTGCCAAGAAGGCTGCAAAAAAGGTCACGAAAAAGCGAGCCAAGCGCTAGCAGCGGTTGACGAAAGCCCCCGGAATCCCCTAATAAGCCCCGCATCCAAGTCGGATAGTTTCAGACGATGCCGGGCCCCAGGAAGACCGGGGGAGGGCGTCGTGTTCGCGTTTGTGAACACCTGCCCGAGAACACAAGCACTTAAAGCCCGATCCTGACGAGGGTCGGCAACAGGAGAGAAGGCCGTGGCCCGTATTGCCGGCGTGAACATTCCCACCAACAAGCGCGTGCTGATCGCGCTCCAGTACATCCATGGCATCGGTCAGAAGATCGCCGGTGAGATCCTGGAGAAGGTGAAGATCCCCGTGGATCGTCGCGTCAATCAGCTCAGCGACGCTGAAGTGCTCCAGATCCGCGAAGTGATCGACCGCGACTATCTCGTCGAGGGCGACCTGCGCCGCGAGGTCGGCATCAACATCAAGCGTCTGATGGACCTCGGCTGCTATCGCGGCCTGCGTCATCGTCGCGGTCTGCCGGTGCGCGGCCAGCGCACCCACACCAATGCGCGCACGCGCAAGGGTCCGGCGAAGGCCATCGCCGGCAAGAAGAAGTAAGTTTTCGAATCCAATCACGGCGTGCGGCGAACAGGTGATCCCCGTTCGCTGCGCGCCTTTCGTTCCACAGGTGTAGCCGCTGGCATTACGGCGGCGTTTGAGATCTTCAGGAAAGGGACACAATGGGCAAGGAAGCCACCCGCGTTCGTCGTCGTGAGCGCAAGAACATCGCCTCCGGCGTCGCGCATGTGAACTCGTCGTTCAACAACACGACCATCACCATCACCGACGCGCAGGGCAACACGATTGCCTGGTCCTCCGCCGGCACGATGGGCTTCAAGGGCTCGCGCAAGTCGACCCCGTACGCCGCGCAGGTTGCCGCCGAGGACGTGTCCAAGAAGGCGCAGGAGCACGGCATGCGCACGCTGGAAGTCGAAGTCGCCGGTCCCGGTTCGGGCCGCGAATCGGCGCTCCGCGCGCTTCAGGCCGCCGGCTTCACCGTCACCTCGATCCGCGACGTGACCACGATCCCGCACAACGGTTGCCGTCCCCGCAAGCGTCGTCGCGTTTGATTTTTACGAGTTGCGGGCGCATCGGCGCCCGCAATGACTTTGCAAGAAGCCGCAGGAATATTCTGCGGCCTTTCTCCAACGCCAGTATTTGATGCCTCAAATTGACTGGCCTGTATGGGTGAAACAGTGACGATCCAGAAAAATTGGCAAGAACTGATTCGGCCGAACAAGCTCCAGGTCACGCCCGGCAGCGATTCCTCGCGTTTCGCGACGATCGTCGCCGAGCCGCTCGAGCGTGGCTTCGGCCAAACCCTCGGCAACGCGCTGCGCCGCATCCTGCTCTCCTCGCTCCAGGGCGCGGCAGTGCAGTCGGTGCACATCGACGGCGTGCTGCACGAGTTCTCCTCGATCGCTGGCGTCCGTGAAGACGTCACCGACATCGTGCTCAACATCAAGGACATCTCGATCAAGATGCAGGGCGAAGGCCCCAAGCGCATGGTCGTGAAGAAGCAGGGCCCCGGCGTCGTCACCGCCGGTGACATCCAGACCGTCGGCGATGTCGTCGTGCTCAACCCGGACCTGCAGATCTGCACCCTCGACGAGGGCGCCGAGATCCGCATGGAGTTCACGGTCGCTACCGGCAAGGGCTACGTGCCCGCCGAGCGCAACCGTCCCGAGGATGCGCCGATCGGCCTGATCCCGGTCGACAGCCTGTACTCGCCGGTCCGCAAGGTCTCCTATAAGGTCGAGAACACCCGCGAGGGCCAGATCCTCGACTACGACAAGCTGACGATGACAATCGAGACCAACGGCGCGCTGACGCCGGATGATTCCGTGGCCTACGCCGCGCGCATCCTGCAGGATCAGCTCAACGTGTTCGTCAACTTCGAAGAGCCGCGCAAGGAAGTCGCCCAGGAGATCATCCCGGACCTCGCCTTCAACCCGGCCTTCCTCAAGAAGGTGGACGAGCTCGAGCTGTCGGTGCGTTCGGCCAACTGCTTGAAGAACGACAACATCGTATACATCGGCGACCTCGTGCAGAAGAGCGAAGCGGAAATGCTCCGCACCCCGAACTTCGGCCGCAAGTCGCTGAACGAGATCAAGGAAGTGCTGGCCCAGATGGGCCTGCATCTCGGTATGGAAGTGCCGGGCTGGCCGCCGGAGAACATCGACGAGCTCGCCAAGCGCTTCGAGGATCATTACTGATCTGACTTCACCGTGACGGCCGGCGTCCCCGGTCGTCATTATTATGGGCGAACGCAGGAAGCCCACCTGAGCAACTGGTCCGACGAACCGTCGCGGCAGTTCTAACGTAAGGAATAGTTACATGCGTCACGGCAAGGTTCATCGGAAGCTCAACCGCACGGCCGAGCATCGCCGCGCGATGTTCGCCAATATGGCGGCTGCGCTGATCAAGCACGAGCAGATCGTCACCACGCTGCCCAAGGCCAAGGAGCTTCGCCCGATCGTCGAGAAGCTCGTCACCCTCGGCAAGAAGGGCGGGCTGGCCATGCGCCGCCAGGCCATCTCCGAGATGCGCGACAAGGATCAGGTCAAGAAGCTGTTCGACGTCTTGGCGCCCCGCTACAAGGACCGCCAGGGAGGCTACACTCGCATCATCAAGGCCGGCTTCCGCTATGGCGACAACGCGGCGATGGCTGTGATCGAGTTCGTCGATCGCGACGTCGATGCCAAGGGCCAGGACTCCGGTCCGGTGCAGGAAAAGGAAGCCGAGGCGGCGTAAGCCACTCAGCGAATACGGATTGAAAACGGCGCCCTCGGGCGCCGTTTTTGTTTTCCGGACTGACGCAGATTCGCTGGGACTATTCCTCCTTGATCCCCGCCTTTTGCGCGATGTCCTTCATGTCAGCGGTCTCCTTAGTGATGGCTCCCGCCCAATCGCTGTAACGCGCGAAGCCGGGTTCGAAGCCGACCTTGGCGAAGCGCTCGGCTACGGAGGGATTGTTGATCGTCTCCTCCAGGGTTGCCGAGAGCTTGTCGTGAACGGCCGGTGGCAGGCCCTTGGGAGCGACCACGGCGCCCCATGAGGCGAAGTCGATGTTGCCATAGCCGAGCTCGGCGAGCGTCGGCACGTCAGGCAGGAGCGGCGTGCGCTTGGCCGAGAACACGGCGAGCACCTTGACGGCGCCCGCCTCGATCTGCGGCTTGACCGCGATCACGGTGTCGACGTGGTACTGGATGTGCTTGCCGATGAGGTCGTTCATCGCCGGCGCGCTGCCCTTGTAGGGCAGGTGGACCATCTTGATCCCGGCCGCCGATTTGAACAGTTCGCCGGCAAAATGCGAGACGGTCGCGACGCCGAAGGAGGCCAGCGAGAGCTTGTCGGGATTGGCCTTGGCTTCAGTGACGAGTGCAGCCACGTCCTTTACCGGATTGTCCTTGTAGGTGACCAGTACCAGCGTGATCTTGCCGACCTGGCCGAGCGGCTCGAAATCCTTGGCCGCGTCGTAGGGCACGCTTTCCTTGACGGCTGCCGGCAGCGTGAAACTCGAGTTCGAGCTGAAGAACAGGGTGTATCCGTCCGGCGCCGATCGCGCGACTTCCCTGGCCGCAATCGTGGTGCCGCCGCCGGGGCGGTTCATGATGATCACGGGCTTGCCGAGCCGCGTCTCCAGTTCGCCGCCGATGATGCGCGCCACCACGTCGGAGGCGCCGCCGGGCGGGAAGGGGACGATCAATTGCAACGATTTGTCCGGATAGACCGCTTGAGCCGGCGCGAGCGAATTGCCGCACATCAGGCCGAGCAACCCGAGCGCAACAGTGAGGGTCGTTCTCTTCATCGCATGGTCCTTCCGCGTTCGCATGAGCAAGATGCTCGGGTGTGGTTTAGCAATAATCATTCCAGCTGCGGCCAAAACGGAGGCGGGTGAGGTCTCCACTTTGCCGGAACAGCTCCAGACAGTTTCACTGATTGGTGAGCGCCGATTGCGGCCCGATCCGTCGCGTCCGATATCCCCGTCATCGATCTGATGGAGATACTACATGAACATCGACCTTTCGGGAAAAACGGCGCTGGTGACCGGCTCGACCGCCGGCATCGGCCGCGCCATCGCCAAAGGCCTGGCAGCCTCCGGCGCCAGCGTCGTCATCAACGGCCGCGGCCAGGACAAGGTCGATGCGGCCGTGCGCAAGCTGGAAGGGACGGGCGCGAGGATTCGCGGCATCGCCGCCGACGTCTCGACCGCTTCGGGCTGCAAGGCGCTCGTTGCGGCGCTGCCGGATGTTGACATCCTCGTCAACAATGCCGGCATCTTCGAGCCGAAGGACTTTTTCGACATTCCCGACGAGGACTGGAGCCGTTTCTTCGAGGTCAATGTGATGAGCGGCATCCGGCTGTCGCGGGCCTACATGAAGGGCATGCTCAAGCGCAATTGGGGCCGCATCGTCTTCATCTCCTCGGAGTCCGGCATCAACATTCCCGTCGAGATGATCCACTACGGCATGACCAAGACGGCCCAGCTCTCGGTTGCGCGCGGTCTGGCGCAGCTGACCCGCGGCACCGGCGTCACCGTCAACTCCGTGCTGCCGGGCCCGACCATGTCGGAGGGCGTCGAAGCTTTCGTGAAGGATCTCGCCAGGCAGAACGGACAGTCGGTGGACGAGGCCGCTGCCAATTTCGTCAAGCAGCATCGCCCGAGCTCGCTGCTCCAGCGTTTCGCCGGCGTCGACGAGATCGCCAACATGGTGGTCTATGTCGCCTCGAAGCAGGCATCTGCCACCAACGGAGCGGCGCTGCGCGCGGAAGGCGGCATCGTCAACACCATTGCCTGAGGCCGTGCATGACAGCCTATGTGATCTCCGAAGTCGAGATGCGCGATCCCGATGGATTTGAAGCCTATCGCACGCTCGCCGCGAAGACGATCGCGCAGTACGGCGGACGTTATCTGGTCCGTGGCGGCAAGGCCGAGCTTGCCGAAGGCAACCTCCCGGCGAAGGCGATCGTCATCGTCGAATTTCCGTCGATGGCCAGGCTGAAGGAATGGTACGCCTCGCCGGAATATGCCGAGGCCCTCAAGCTGCGGCAGACGGCGCTCGAGCGGCGGCTGATCTTTGTCGAGGGGGCGGTTCCAGCCTAGCTGATCTGCCCACTTGCCCCTTTTATCCGGGGCGTAGCAGGCTAAAACCCAGCTATGCTCTGGCCCCTCTCGACTCGTCACAAACGCCTGTTCAGGCTGACATCCGCGCGATGGCAGCGGCGGGCGATCTTTCTCCTCGGTGGGATCGGGGTCGGCGCCACAGCGGTGGCGCTGGCACAACTCGCCGATCTTGCGCAGCATGCCTTCGCGCTGCTGCTCGCGAAGTCCCGCTATGCCGTGCTGGCCGTGACGCCGCTCGGCTTCGTGCTCTCGGCCTATCTGACCATTCGTCTGTTCCCGAACGCGCAGGGCAGCGGCATCCCGCAGGCGATCGCCGCACGGCATCTGACCGATCAGAGCGCGCGCGAGAGCCTGGTCTCGATCCGGATAGCGATCGGAAAGACGATCCTCACTCTGCTCGGTCTGTTGTGTGGCGGCTCCGTTGGCCGGGAAGGGCCGACGGTGCAGGTCGGCGCGTCCATCATGTTCGCGCTCGGCCGCGTCTCGCCGCGCCGCCAGCCCGGGTTGATTCTGGCCGGCGCCGCCGCAGGCGTTGCCGCAGCGTTCAACACGCCGCTGGCCGGCATCGTTTTCGGCATCGAGGAGATGAGCCGCGCTTTTGAGACCCGCACGTCCAGTCTCATCATCGCGGCCGTGATTGCGGCCGGCCTGACCTCGCTGGCGCTGGCGGGCAATTACGCCTATTTCGGCAGCAGCGCGATGTCACTGGCGCGTGGCACGGACTGGCTGGCCGTTCCGCTCTGTGGTGTGGCCGGCGGCCTCGCGGGCGGCCTGTTCAGCCGCATCGTTATCGCGATGGCGCGCGGGTTCAAGAATCCGCTCGGCTACGCGATCAAAGACCACCCACTCTGGTTCGCATTCGCGTGCGGCATCGCTGTCGCGATCTGCGGCCTGGTGTCCGGCGACACGATCTACGGCACGGGCTATGTGCAGGTGAAGACGGCGCTGGAGCACAGCTCGCCGTTGCCGCCGGACTTCGGCGTGCTCAAGCTCCTGGCGACGACCTTTGCTGCGATCAGCGGCATACCGGGCGGCATTTTCTCGCCGTCGCTCGCCGTGGGTGCCGGCATCGGCAGCAACATCGCCTCGTTCTTCCACGATGCGCCGCTCGGCGCGATCATGCTGCTCGGCATGGTCTCGTATTTTGCCGGCGTAGTGCAGGCACCGATCACGGCGTTCGTGATCGTAACCGAGATGACCGACAATCACGGCATGGTCGTGCCCCTGATGGCGGCCGCGCTGATTGCGCATGCAACTTCGCGAATGATCTGCGAGGAGGGCATTTATCATGCCCTGGCCAAAGGCTTTGTCGAACGGGCGACGCGTCCGCACGGAGCGAAGGCGCCGCACGCTTCGAACTGAAGCCTACCACCCCTCCAGCACGATCTTGCCGCGCGATTTGCCGCTCTCGAGCAGCGCATGCGCGCGCTTGAGATTGGCGGCGTTGATCGTGCCGAAGGTCTGGTCGAGCGTGGTGCGCAGCACGCCCTTGTCGATGAGGTCTGAGACGTCGTTCAGCAGATGATGCTGCGCGATCATGTCCGCCGTCTGGAACGAGGAGCGCGTGAACATCGATTCCCAGTGCACCGAGATCGCCTTGCCCTTGAATGTGCTCATGATGAATTCCGGGGGATCGTCGATCAGGCCGAACTTGCCCTGCGGGGCCATGAGCTCGGCGATCGCCTTGTAGTGCTGGTCGGTGAAAGTGAGGCTCGCCACCAGCGCGACCGGCGGCACCTTGAGCTTCTCGATTTGCTCCTTCATCGGCTTGCCGTGGTCGATCACGGCATGCGCGCCGAGATCGAGGCACCATTTTTGCGATTCCGGCCGCGTCGCCGTGGCAAGCACCGTGAGGCCCGTGAGTCGGCGCGCGAGCTGGATCAGGATCGAGCCGACGCCGCCGGCGCCGCCCGTGATCAGCAGCGTGCGCGGATCGACGCTCTTGCCGGGCACCGCGCCGAGCCGGTCGAACAGCAATTCCCAAGCGGTGATGGAGGTGAGGGGAAGGGCGGCTGATTGCGCGAACGACAGGCTCTTCGGCTTGTTGCCGACGATGCGTTCGTCGACCAGGTGGAATTCGGAATTGGTGCCCTGGCGCAGGATCGAGCCGGCGTAAAACACCTCGTCGCCCGGCTTGAACAGCGTGACTTCGGGCCCGACCGCATCGACCACGCCGGCTGCGTCATAGCCCAGGATCTTGGTCTCGCCCTCGGGCGGCGCTGCGCGCTTGCGCACCTTGTAATCGACCGGATTGGCCGAGATCGCTTTTACGGCGACGCGGATGTCGCGCCCTTTGGGCTCGGGCTTTGCGGTCTCGAAATCGAACAGTGAATCCGCATCCTCGATCGGAAGCGATCTCTTGTAGCCGATGGCCTTCATGGCTTGTCTCCATCAGATGGCATGCTCGCCTGCCGTCCTAACTGTCGCCCTGGCTCCGATTTGGCAAGTACTGTAAATTCGGGGATATAGTCCCTGTTTGGATACTATTGGGAAAATACGCATGAAACGCCGCAATTTTGCCCGCCGTCCCGGCTGCTCGGTCGAGGCGACGCTGGACCTGATCGACGGCAAGTGGAAGGGCGTGATCCTCTATCACCTGCAGAGCGGCACCCAGCGCTTCGGCGAATTGCGCCGCCGGATGCCCGGCATCACCCAGCGCATGCTGACAAAGCAGCTTCGCGCGCTGGAGGAGGACAAGCTCGTCATCCGCAAGGTCTATGCCGAGGTGCCGCCGCGCGTGGAGTATTGCCTGTCCGAGTTAGGTGAGAGCCTCAAGCCTGTCATCGACATCCTGAAGGCCTGGGGCGAGAGCCATCAACGGCTTCTGCCCTGCGGGCCTGCGCCCGAAGTGGAGCCGGTCAAGAGGCGCAAGCGCGCAGCATAGGTCGGGGAACAGCCATCGCGCGAGAACGGATGCGCGGCAAGACGCAGTCATGGTTCGCGCGCGGCAAATGGTCGTTCCGCACGCGTGGCTTGCATGCTTCCGACGTCAGAGGAGGGCCGAATATTGCCGCCCGGCGCCCTTCTATTGGCGGACGAACGCGCCTATATTCCGGCGTCTTTTCCAAGAGGTAGGAATGTTTCGATCGATCTGGACCGCCGTCGTCACGGCCTTGTGCATAGCCTTTTCCGCCCAGTTCAATCCGGCTGCTGCGCAGGACCGTCGGGTCCCGTCCTCGCCGGTCGAGTTGCGGCTGTCCTATGCGCCGATCGTGCAGCGGGTTCAGCCGGCCGTGGTCAACGTCTATGCGGCAAAGGTGGTGCAGAATCGCAACCCGCTGCTGGACGACCCGATCTTCCGCCGCTTCTTCGGTGTGCCGGGCCAGCAGCAGGAGCAGGTGCAGCGCTCACTCGGCTCCGGCGTCATCGTCGATACGTCCGGCCTCGTCGTCACCAACGTCCATGTCATCGAAGGCGCCGACCAGGTGAAGGTGTCGCTGTCGGACAAGCGCGAGTTCGAGGCCGAGATCGTGCTGAAGGATTCCCGCAGCGATCTTGCGGTGCTGCGTCTGAAGGATTCGAAAGAGAAGTTTCCGGCGCTCGAATTCACAAATTCCGATGAGCTGCTGGTCGGTGACGTCGTGCTGGCGATCGGCAATCCCTTCGGCGTCGGCCAGACCGTGACCCACGGCATCATCTCGGCGCTTGCGCGCACGCAGGTCGGGATCACTGACTACCAGTTCTTCATCCAGACCGATGCGGCGATCAATCCCGGCAATTCCGGCGGTGCGCTGGTCGACATGAACGGCCGGCTCGCCGGCATCAACACCGCGATCTACTCGCGCTCCGGCGGCTCGCAAGGAATCGGCTTTGCAATCCCCGCCAACATGGTGCGCGTCGTCGTCGCCTCCGCCAAGAGCGGCGGCAAGGCGGTCAAGCGGCCGTGGCTCGGCGCAAAGTTGCAGGCGGTGACGCCCGAGATTGCCGAGAGCCTCGGCCTGCGCTCGCCGACCGGTGCGCTCGTCGCGAGCGTGGTGTCGGGCGGCCCTGCGGCGAAGGCCGGCCTGAAATCTTCCGATCTCATCACCGGGATCGACGGCCAGACGGTGGATGATCCCAACGCCTTCGATTATCGCTTCGCCACCCGTCCGCTCGGCGGCACCGCGCAGATCGACGTGCAGCGCGGCGGCAAGCCGCTGAAGCTGGCGGTGGCGCTGGAGACCGCGCCCGACGCGGGACGCAACGAGCTCGTCGTCACCGCGCGCTCGCCGTTCCAGGGCGCGAAGGTCTCGACCATCACGCCGGCGGTCGCCGACGAGCTGCATCTGGACGCCGACACCGAAGGTGTCGTGATCACCGATCTCGGCGGCGACAGCGCGGCCGCGAATGTCGGATTCCAGAAGGGCGACATCATCCTCGCAGTGAACAATCAGAAGATTGCCAAGACTGCGGATCTCGAGAAGATTGCTAAAGACACGCCGCGACTCTGGCGCATCACGCTGGTGCGCGGCGGCCAGCAGATCAACGTGACGCTGAGCGGATGAGTCCGAAGCGACCACAGCAGACGCCAACGCTCTTTGCCGCGGCGGGGCTCGATCAGGAGGCTCCGCATCCGCTGCCGGATCGCTTGCGCCCGCGCGCGCTATCGGAGGTCGTCGGCCAGGACCATATCCTCGGACCCGACGGTGCGCTGACGCGCATGCTGGAGACGCGCACGCTGGGCTCGTTGATATTCTGGGGCCCGCCCGGCACCGGCAAGACCACGGTGGCGCGGCTCTTGGCGGATGCGACCGACCTGCATTTCGAGCAGATCTCCGCGGTGTTCTCCGGCGTCGCCGACCTGAAGAAGGCGTTTGACGCTGCCCGCGCCCGCCGCGAGATGGGCAAGGGCACGCTCTTGTTCGTCGACGAGGTACATCGCTTCAACCGAGCCCAGCAGGATTCCTTTCTGCCCGTGATGGAAGACGGCACGGTGGTGATGGTCGGCGCCACCACCGAGAACCCGTCCTTCGAGCTGAACGCGGCGCTTTTGTCCCGCGCGCGCGTGCTGGTGTTTCGCTCGCTCGACGCGGCCGCGATCGAAAAGCTGTTCGCGCATGCCGAGGCGGTCGAGGGCAGGAAGCTGCCGCTTGATGAAGAGGCGCGCGCCGTGCTGGTGCGCATGGCTGACGGCGATGGCCGCGCCTCGCTGACGCTCGCCGAAGAGGTCTGGCGTTCGGCCCGGGCCGACGAGATCTTCAATGCCGCGCAGTTGCAGGAGATCCTGCAGCGCCGCGCCCCGATCTACGACAAGTCGGCGGACGGCCATTACAACCTGATCTCGGCGCTGCATAAGTCGGTGCGCGGCTCCGATCCCGATGCGGCGCTGTATTATCTCGCGCGGATGTTGGACGCCGGCGAAGACCCGCTGTTCCTGGCCCGCCGCGTCGTGCGCATGGCGGTCGAGGACATCGGGCTGGCCGACCCGCAGGCGCTCGTCATCGCCAACGCGGCCAAGGACGCCTTCGACTTCCTCGGCCATCCCGAAGGCGAACTCGCCATCGCGCAGGCCGTGGTCTATCTCGCCACCGCACCGAAATCGAACGCCGTCTACACCGCTTTCGGCACGGCGATGCAGGTCGCAAAGCAAGCCGGCTCGCTGCTGCCGCCCAAGCGCATCCTCAACTCCCCGACCAAGCTGATGAAGTCGGAAGGCTACGGCGCAGCTTACGAGTACGACCACGACGCCCCCGATGCCTTCTCCGGACAAGACTACTTTCCGGAAGCCTTGGGCCGCCAGACCTTCTACGACCCGCCGGAGCGTGGCTTCGAGCGCGAGATCAGGAAGCGGCTGGACTACTGGGCCAAGCTGCGCAAGGAGCGGGGCGGGACGTAGGTTCTGCGGCGCCAAACGAAGGCTTGCATTTGCGTGTCAAAAATGACACACGAGTGCGACCGAATGATCGATCGTGCGAAGAAGCTTCCCGCCAGATTTTATGTCAGCTCGACAGGTCGAAATCCTGTTCGCGAGTGGATATCGGAATTGACTCCGGAAGATCGTCGAACTGTCGGGAAGGATATTCAGAAAGTCGAATTCGGTTGGCCGATAGGACGCCCGCATTGCGCTTCGCTTGGGAGGCGGATTGTGGGAGGTCCGGAGTGATCTCGACAGCAACCGAATTGCGCGAGTGATCTTCTGTCTGGAAGGCGGCCAGATGATCCTGCTTCATGGCCTCATCAAGAAGACGCAGAAAGTGCCAAAGCAGGATCTCGACCTTGCGCTGAAGCGCAGACGGGAGGTGACGTAATGGCGAAGAGAAAAGTGCGCGTGAGCGAAGAGACGTTCGACGAGTTTCTTGCCGAGCAAGGTATCCTTGGGGCGTGTGAGGAGCGTGCCATCAAGGAACTCATTGCCGAGCAACTCACGGAAGCAATGAAGACGCAGGGAATTACGAAGACGGCGATGGCGGAACGTATGAAGACGAGTCGTCGCCAACTCGATAGACTTCTTGATCCGACGACGCCCTCCGTGACGCTTGATACCTTGCAGCGTGCGGCGAGCGCCGTGGGACGGACGCTGAAAGTCGAATTGGTATGACATTGCCTTTATCCCGAGTGACCGCGCGCGGGACATCCATTCATCCCGGTGGGCACCTCGCCGAAGAACTGCGCGAACTCGGCATCACCGCTGACCCGGCGCTGCGCCTGGGTCACTGGTTCGGCACCAGCCCGCAATTCTGGATGAACCTGCCACAGCAATATGAGCTGCGGCTGGCGGAGAAGGAGGTCGGCGCGCAGCTAGCGTCGCTGCCCCGCCGCGCCAACGCCCAGTCGACACGAAAGCTTGGAAAGACCGCATGAGCCGCCGCATCAAGAGAATGAACCCAAAGCCCCGTTCGCGGGACGAGCGCGACGACTCACGTCCGCATCAGGCACGCGGCGCGAAGAAAGCCGGCCCGCGTTCGGGCGGCAAGCCGCCGCGCTTTGCCGGTGAGCGTGCCGAGCGGCGTGCCCCCGAACGCGCCGAGCGGCGGCCGCCCAAAGCTGCACAGGAACGGCCTGTGCCCGAAAAGCCCGTCGAGGCGCTGCTGCCGACCAAGGTGCAGACCGTCAAGGTGACGGCGGACGAGAACAACATGCGGGTCGACCGTTTCCTTGAAGCGCGCTTCCCCGGTCTGTCGTTCTCCCACATCCAGCGCGTCGTCCGCAAAGGCGAGCTGCGCGTCGACGGCAAGCGCGTCGACAGCAAGGACCGGCTGGAGGAGGGACAGAGCGTCCGCATCCCGCCGCTGAAGCTCGACGCGCCCAAGGTGGTCGGCGAGCTCTCGGAGGCTGCGCAGAAGACGCTCAAGGCGCTCAAGGAGATGACGATCTTTGAGGATGACGACGTCCTCGTTCTCAACAAGCCCGCCGGCCTTGCCGTGCAGGGCGGCTCGGGCATGACGCGGCATATCGACCAGATGCTGGAGGTGATGCGCGATGCCAAGGGCCAGAAGCCGCGCCTCGTGCACCGTATCGATCGCGAGACCTCGGGCTGCTTGCTGATAGCCAAGACACGCTTTGCGGCCTCGCATCTGACCGGCGCGTTCCGCTCGCGGTCGGCGCGAAAAGTCTATTGGGCGCTGGTGCCGGGCCTGCCGAAGCCGAAGCAGGGCCGCATTTCGACCTTCCTCGCGAAGGAGGAGAGCGAGGACGATACCATCATGCGCATCGCCCAGCACGGTGACGAGGGCGCGAGCCACGCGGTGACCTACTACGCAGTGGTCGAGACCGCCGGCAACAAGCTGACCTGGGTGTCGCTGAAGCCGGTGACGGGCCGCACCCACCAGCTGCGCGCCCACATGGCCCATATCGGCCATCCCATCGTTGGCGATCCCAAATATTTCAACATCGAGAATTGGCAATTGCCGGGTGGCCTGCAGAACCGGCTGCATCTGCTCGCGCGCCGCATCGTCATTCCGCATCCGCGCGGCGGCGTGATCGACGCCACCGCGCCGCTGCCGCCGCACATGCAGCAGTCGTGGAATCTGCTCGGGCTCGATGCAAGCCGGTTTGATCCGATCGAGAACGCGCCGGAGGAGTAGGGCGCTCAGCTCGCCATATACCCGGTGTCATCGCCCGCCTTGTGCGCACTTGCGCACTGGGGCGGGCGATCCGGTATTCCGGAAGCCGGCATTTGAGAGTTCGCTCTCACGATGTCCGCCGCGGCGTACTGGATGCCCCGGTCAAGCCGGGGCATGACAGCGGTGGTTGGGTTGCCAACTCCACTCCTCACTTCCGAAACTGCTCCAGAAACATCCGCAAGCTGTCATGCGGGCTCTCGACATCCGTGATCAGCCAGCCCTCCGGTCCGTTGACCAGGATGAAGTTCAGCGTCACGGCCTTGCCGCGGTTATCGAAGTTCGCGGCGACATAGGTCTTGTCATATTGCCTGCGGACGACCGTGATCGCGACCGGGCCGAGCTTCCAGCTCCGGCTCTGCACCAGGAAGTCGTAGGGCTCGATTCGCGGCGCGCTCCAGGCCCTGCGCACGGGAGGATCAAAGAACTGGCGGGCGGTCGCCGCATCCCGCGGCAGTCCGTTGGACAGCTCCGGCGCGCCGTCTCCGTAATGGGCATAGACGTTGCGGACCAGCGATTCCGGGGTGCGAAAACCGGCCTCCGCCGCGGCCGGCCAGAGCCCGGCTAACAGGGCCCCAATGCCCGCAAGTTCCCTCATGCCCGCCGCTCGCTTTATCGGCCGCAAGTCTTGGCTTAAAACCCTTATCTTAGAAGCCTAGCATCCAGCGACCGGAACCCAAAACTCACATGCGCGAATTGTTCGAAGAAGCCGCGGGGCAAACCCCGCCCGATCCGCGGGAATCGGCGCGCGCGTCCGCGCGCACGCCGCTGCGCAAGCGCTTCTACAAGGAGGCCGGTGTCACTGATGCCGAGGGCGGTTTTGCCATCACGCTCGATGGCAAGCCGATCCGCACGCCGTCTGGCCGCCAGGTGGTGATCCCTGCGCGGACGCTGGCCGGTGCCGTGGCCGCGGAATGGGCGGCCCAGGGCGAGAGCATCGACCCGGTGAGCATGCCGCTGACGCGAATTGCAAATAGCGTGATCGAGGGCGTCGTCGACCGCGTTGGGCTGGTCAGCGACGACCTCGCAAGATATTTCGAGTCCGATCTGCTGTTCTATCGCGCCGGCCATCCCGAGGGGCTGGTTGCGCGCGAGGCCGCGCATTGGGACCCTGCGGTGTTCTGGGCCGCGGAGACGCTGGGGGCGCATTTCATTTTGTCCGAGGGCGTCATGCACGTGAAGCAGCCCGACGAGGCGCTGAAGGCCGCCCGCGCCGCGCTGCCCGAGGACGCCTGGTCGGTCGCCGCGCTCCACATGGTGACGACCCTGACCGGCTCGGCACTGCTGGCCTTGGCGCTGGCCCATGGCGTGCACGATGCCGGTCAGGTCTGGGCCGCCGCCCATGTCGACGAGGACTGGAACGCCGAGCAATGGGGCGTGGACGAGGAGGCTGCCGCCCGCCGGGCCACGCGCCTGCGGGATTTCGAGGCTGCCGTGACGGTGTTGGCGGCGGTCAAGGCGCCTGTGGCCAAAGGTCCTTAACGAGAGGTTTACGACGAAGGCCTTAGGGTGGGGCGTGCTCGCTCCCGTGCTCCCTTGGGCCCCCTGAGATGCCGACGCCCGTCACTTCCATCCTTCCCGTCAGTGCCGCCAGCCCCGCGGCTGGTGCGACGACGCCCGATCTCGTGCTTCAGGCCGGCAGCGTCGTGGACGCACGCGTCGTCAGCGTGATGGCCGACAATCTGGTGCGGATCGCGATCGCCAACCTCTCGATGGACGTGATGTCGGAGGTGGCGCTGACACCGGGTCAGAATCTGCAGCTCGCAGTGTCGCAGAGCGACGGCACCATCCGCCTTGCGGTCATGAGCGGCGCAGGCGAGGCAACTCCCGATCAGGTCACGCTGACGCCCCGCGCCGCCTCGCTGGTGGAAAGCCCGCCGCTCGCGCCGTCCGCGAGCGCGCCGCGCAATACGCTCACTCCGTTGGAGCAGGTCGCCGTCACCGCAGCCTCGGCCGAGGCTGCGGCAAAGCAGGGCAGCCAGGCGCCGCTGTTCGCCAATCTGGCGGCAATCGTCACCGGCAGCGATTTGCCGGCGGGCTTGAAGCAGGCGGTGCTGGACGTGCTGGCACAGCAGACGACGCTCAACACCGACCTCGAAGGTGGCGACATCGAATCCGCCTTCCAAAAGTCAGGTCTGTTCCTCGAGGCGTCGCTGGCCGCAGGCACGACGCCGTCCTCCGGTGCCGTTCCGGATTTGAAAGCGGCGCTGCTGGTGTTGCGCCAGACGCTGGCCACGATCGAGACGGTCGCGCCGCAGAGCCAGGGCGCCACGATTCCGGCCAGCACCACGGCGATGCCGCAGGTCGCCGCCGCGCCGGCTCAGCCGGCAGGTGAGGTCGCGCAGGCCGTATCGCCGTCAATCGCCCCCGAGATTGCCCAACAGCCGCAAATGCCGCGCAATGCCAATCTCGCGGCCGCGGTGCTGGCCGACATGGCGGCCGACGCGCCTCAGACGGCGACACCCAGGACCATGTCCGCTGGCCTTGCCGCGAGTCTGCTGCAGGAGGTCACGCAAAACCTGCCGCGCCTGACCGGCAATGTCCCCGGCTCCAACAAAGTCGTGCCCGATGGCCACATCCTCGAGGCAGCGGCGCGCGCGACACCGCCACCGTTCCGCGGCGCGCTGCCATCGGCGCAGTCGATCGCCTCGCCATCGCTCGCGCCGGATACGCCGCTCTCTGCGACCGTGCATCGCCTGCTTGACGAGACCGATGCCGCGATTGCGCGGCAGACCCTGCTGCAGGTCGCATCGCTCCCCGATCGCACCGACGCCAGCGGTCACCGCGTTGATCCAAGCGTGCCGCAGTGGAATTTCGAGATTCCCTTTGCAACGCCGCAAGGCACCGCGATGGCGCAGTTCGAGATCTCGCGCGACGGTGCCGGCGAATCCGCCGATTCGGCCAAGCAGGCCTGGCGCGCGCGCTTCACGCTCAATGTCGAGCCGGCAGGCCCCGTCCACGCGCTGATCACGCTGAGCGGCGACAAGACCTTCGTGCGGATGTGGGCGGAGCGGCCGGCAACGGCGCAGCAGCTCCGCGCCGGCATCGGTGAGCTCAGCCAGGCGTTGACGAGGGCCGAGCTCAAGCCCGGCGACATCCTGGTTCGGGACGGCACGCCACCTCAACCGGCGCCGGCCCGCGCCGGCCACTTCCTGGATCGTGCCACATGAGCGACCCGTCCAAGCTCGCGATCGCGCTGCATTACGAGAAGGGTTCTGGCGCGCCGGTTGTCGTCGCCAAGGGCAAGGGCACGATCGGCGAAAAGATCGTCGAGATCGCCAAGGCCCACGACATCCCGATCGAGGAAAACGAGGTCTTGGCCGGCGCGCTGTCCAAGGTCGAGCTTGGCGAGGAGATTCCGCCGGACCTCTACAAGGCCGTCGCCGAGGTCCTGGTGTTCGTGCTGCGGCTGTCGGGCCGGGGGCGGTAGGTCCTACCTGTCATCGTTTCACCATGGAGCGGCTGCATGGTCGCGCCCGCTTTCATCACTCAACGGACATCGCCCTTGCTGACCCGCCGTTCCACCCTCGGCCTTCTTGCTGCGGCCGCCACCATGCCGCAGCGCGCGCTCGCCCACGTCGCGCCGCCGCGCAACGAGATCCGCGAAAGCCTGTCAAAGCGCTTCACCGATCTCGGCACGTCAGGCACCTTCGTCGGCTACAAGGTCGAGGACTATCTGATCGTCGCCAGTGACAAGGAGCGCTCGGGCGAGGGCAAGCTACCAGCCTCGACGTTCAAGATTCCGAACTCGCTGATCGCGCTCGAGACCGGCGTGGTCGCTGACCCCGACAAGGACGTCTTCCCGTGGGACGGCGTGAAGCGTCCAATCGAAGCCTGGAACAAGGATCACACGCTGCGCAGTGCGATCGCGGTGAGTGCGGTGCCGGTCTATCAGGAGATCGCGCGCCGCATCGGGCAGGAGCGCATGCAGAAATATGTCGACGAGTTCGACTACGGCAACCGCGACATCGGCGGCCGCATCGACCAGTTCTGGCTCACCGGAGCCTTGCGCATCGATCCGGTCGAGCAGATCGATTTCGTCGACCGGCTGCGCCGCCGCACGTTGCCGGTCAGCAAGCGCAGCCAGGATCTGGTCGCCGACATCCTGCCGGTGACCAAGGTCGGCGATAGCGTCATCCGCGCCAAGTCCGGCCTGCTCGGCGCCGAGCGCGGCGAGCCGTCGCTCGGCTGGATGGTCGGCTGGGCCGAGAAGGGCGAGGCGCACACGGTGTTCGCGCTCAACATGGATTGCAAAGAGCCGCGCCACATCAGTGAGCGCATGCCGCTGACGCAGGCGTGCCTTGCCGAGATCGGCGCGATCTAGCGCTATCGGATAAGCCTTGAAGCCGCGAGAGCCGTCGGGCTCGTCATTGCGAGGAGCCCTTGCGACGAAGCAATCCAGAAATGTGTCTGCGGAAAGACTTCTGGATTGCTTCCGCCTTCGCCAAGGCTTCGGCGGACAAGTCGCTGCGCTCGCAATGACGGAGTATGTAGCGTCGACGCCGGAGCGCAGACGCGCCTATCCCAGCTTGAACAGCACCTGCAAGAACGCCTCCACGGCCTTGCGCGACTCCGCAGCCGTCTTCGGATTGCCGCCGACATGCGGGTTGAGCTCGACGCAGGCATCCTTGTAGGTGAAGGGCGCGTTGGTATCACCGTTCATGAGCACGCCGCCGTCACCTTCCTTGATGCGGCAGTTGCGCACGGTCTGCGCGTTGGCGGACACGGCAACAGTGGTGACGCCGAGCAGGCCGCTGTCAAAGCCGTGCGCGCTGTCAGGATATTCCGTCAACGCCACGTCGCGGCCCGCGGCCTTGAGCCGCTCGACAAAGGCCTTGCAGCTCTTGACGGGATTGTAGTCGTCGGGCGCGCCGTGGAAGATGCGGATCGGGCGCGCGGCGACCTCGGCATCGCCCTGATACGTCGTCGAGCAGTCCGGATAGAACGGGATGTAGGCCGCGAACTGGATGCCGGACTTGTTCCAGAGCTTGTTGAAGCGCTCGAGGCTCGCATAGAGGGTCGCCTGTCCGCCCCGGGAAAAGCCCATCAGCACGATGCGATCAGGATCGACGCGCGGGTGTTTCGCCAGGATCTCCAGCGAGCGGTAGATGTCGACGATCAGATTGAGCCGGCCGAGCAGCGCCTGGTTTGGTCCCACCACCGTCAGCCCGCGGCCGGTGAATCCGTCGATCACGAAGGTGGAGATGCCCATGGCGTTGAAGGCGTGCACCCAGGCCTCGGTGGTGGCGCCGACGCCGCTGGAGCCGTGCATTAGCACCACGACGGGGAGTTTGCCGGTGCCTTGCGCGACGCGGAATTCGCCCGCCACCGTCACCGCCTTGCCGGCCGCCGCATCGCCGCTGAGGAATTGCTGGTCGGAGAGTGTGAGCGAGGGGATTGGGTAGATCTCGGCACGGGTGGCGACTTCCCTCGGCAGGGATTGCGCATGGGCGAGCACAGTGGAAACGCAGAGCGCAATGAGCGCCATGGCGGCGCGAAATGCCGTCGGCATCAGATCCTCCCTTATGACTTTGAGGGAGTAGAACAACGGAGCCGCGCGCTGTCAATTTGACGCAGGCTGTCGGCTCGTCTCAGGCGGTGTCCGTCTTCTTTGCCGTCAGCGCCTGGTCGATCGCAAAGCCGCCGATCTCGCTCATCGCCTGCGAGATCACGTCACCCTTGTGGGCAAAGCCGCTGGAGAGATAGTCGAACTGCGTCCGCGCCAGCCGCAGCACCTCGATCGGCACCGAGACCGCGGTCTCGTTCAAACTGTCGACGGAGGCGCGCAAGCTGTCCAGCTCGGTCGTCAGCTTGACGATATGGCTCTCGGCATTCTGCATCAGGCCGATCAGCTTGCCGCGCTCGGCATCGAAGGCGGCGCGCTCGGCTGCGGATGCCGCGATGACCTCGGCAAGCTGCGCCCGCAGCGCCTCGCTCTGGCTGACCATGGCATCGGAGGCGAGCTCGGCGGCCTCGCGCAGCTCGGCGTTGCGCGTGCTCTCGATCTGCTGCTCGTGATAGAGCCGCTCGGCCGACATCGCCCGCCGTGCCAGCGACTCGATCAGCCTGGCCGCGCGCAGCAGCATCTCGCCGTTCCGCCCCGACACCATGCTGGCCATCCGCCGCAGGAAGTCGATGGTTTCGGACGATGCGTTCGGCGGCAGGGGGACGACCGTCGCGGACATGTGTGATGCCTAGGCCAAGGCGTGGTGACCGCCGCCGTACCGACTGGGCTCACGCAACATTCGGCGCCTGATCGCAAGCGCGAAGCAAGCCTGAATCGGCAGGCCGGGTCAACCGGGCGGAGCTGCAAATGTGCGGGCAGGATCAGGCGTCCTTCTGTCGGCCGATCCGCCCCAGATGGGTGAAGCCGAACCCCGCGGAATATTTCAGGCCGTAGCCGAGCGCCCGGTCGATGCCGATATGGGCCAGCCAGATGAGGGCGATCGAGAGGGTGAGGGGCGAGGCGAGGCCGAAGCCCAGCGTCAGCAGCGCCACCGGCGCCATGTAGCTGTGGGCGGTGTTGTAGACCAGCGCGCCGAACCGGGGGCCGGAGAGATAGGCGAGGAAGCTCAGATCGGGGACGAAGAACAGCAGGGCAAAGACCAGCCAGGAGCCATCCCAGGCGCAGTACAGCACCACCATGCCGACGAACAGGGTGAGGCCTTCCAGCCGTAGCAGGATGTTGACGCCGCCCGTCACTGAGCCTGTCCCGGCTATTCCTTCGGTCATCGCTGCCTCCCAACAAAACTTTGGAATTCCTTACGCTTTCCCGCTGCTTCAGGGCAGCCCTGCGGCGCGGAAAGGCGCTTTCCGGCTTGCAAAATGCCGTGTTAGAACCCCCGGCAATCGCATTTAGGCTAAGAACTGGCGGGAGCAAATGAAACACATCCTGGACGCCCTTGAAGATCGTCGTGCCGGTGCCAAGCTCGGCGGCGGGGAGAAGCGCATCGAGGCGCAGCACGCCCGCGGCAAGCTGACCGCGCGCGAGCGCATCGAGCTGTTGCTCGACAAGGGATCGTTCGAGGAATTCGACATGTTCGTCGAGCACCGCTCCACCGAGTTCGGGATGGAGAAGACAAAGGTACCCGGCGACGGCGTCGTCACCGGCTGGGGCACCGTCAACGGCCGCAAGACATTCGTCTTCGCCAAGGATTTCACCGTGTTTGGAGGCTCGCTGTCCGAGACCCACGCGCTGAAGATCACGAAGCTCCAGGACATGGCGATGAAGGCGAGGGCGCCCATCATCGGCCTCTATGACGCGGGCGGCGCGCGCATCCAGGAAGGCGTCGCCGCGCTCGCCGGCTATTCCTACGTGTTCCGCCGCAACGTGCTCGCCTCCGGCGTGATCCCGCAGATCTCCGTCATCATGGGCCCCTGCGCCGGCGGCGACGTCTATTCGCCTGCGATGACCGACTTCATCTTCATGGTGAAGAACACCAGCTACATGTTCGTCACCGGCCCCGATGTGGTGAAGACCGTGACCAACGAGGTCGTCACGGCGGAAGAGCTCGGCGGCGCCTCGGTGCACGCCACGCGCTCCTCGATCGCCGACGGCGCCTTCGAGAACGACGTCGAGACGCTGCTGCAGATGCGACGCCTGATCGACTTCCTGCCGTCCAACAACACCGACGGCGTGCCGGAATGGCCGAGCTTCGACGACATCGGCCGGGTCGACATGTCCCTGGACACGCTGGTCCCCGACAATCCGAACAAGCCCTACGACATGAAGGAGCTGATCCTGAAGGTCGTGGACGAGGGCGACTTCTTCGAGATCGCGGAAGCCTTCGCCAAGAACATCGTCACCGGGTTTGGCCGCATCGCGGGCCGCACGGTGGGCTTCGTCGCCAACCAGCCGATGGTGCTGGCCGGCGTCCTCGACTCGGACGCCTCGCGCAAGGCGGCGCGCTTCGTCCGCTTCTGCGACGCCTTCAACATCCCGATCGTCACCTTCGTTGACGTGCCGGGCTTCCTGCCGGGCACCGCACAGGAATATGGCGGCCTGATCAAGCACGGCGCAAAGCTCTTGTTCGCCTACTCGCAGTGCACCGTGCCGCTGGTGACCATCATCACCCGCAAGGCCTATGGCGGCGCCTTCGACGTCATGGCCTCCAAGGAAATTGGCGCCGACATGAACTACGCCTGGCCGACTGCCCAGATCGCGGTGATGGGCGCCAAGGGCGCGGTCGAGATCATCTTCCGCTCCGACATCGGCGATCCCGACAAGATCGCGGCGCGCACCAAGGAATACGAAGACCGCTTCCTGTCCCCCTTCATCGCCGCCGAGCGCGGCTACATCGACGACGTCATCATGCCGCACTCGACAAGGAAGCGGATCGCAAGGGCGCTGGCGATGCTGAAGGACAAGAAGGTGGAAGCGCCGGCGAAGAAGCACGACAATTTGCCGTTGTGAGGGAAGGGAACGTCGATGGCACTTTGGCGTCGACGCTCGAGATTATGGCAGAGCGCCCGTCGATCGCGCGAGCTGATCTTGGGCGTGTTGTCCGCGGTCCTGACGATGGGCATATCGTGTTTCGCACAGGGCAGCGAGATGACCGTTACCGCTCGGGGGGCAGAAGAGACCGTTATCGAAGGCTACGCCGACGCCGACAATACGTGCGCGCCGGTCGAGCTTCCCCGGCTCCTGCTCGTGAAGACACCAGAACATGGGAGCGTCTGTTATCGTATTGAGGATTTCGAGGTGGCGGGCGACTCTGGAAGCGATCGATCTTGTGTCGGGCGCTGGGTCCGCGGCATCAGCGTTTTCTACTCGGCTCGGGCTGGTTACAGCGGGCCCGATAATCTCCGATACGAAGCGATCACCGATCGAAGGCAGGACCGAGTCGCTGTTCGCTTGAAGGTCCTGCCCGGCCCTACAGACGATTCCCACGCAGCGACCAACCCTGGTGGTTCTTCGGGCGAGCAAGCTATGTCGATTGGGCCAATCCCTGCTTGCGTTGTGCCGGTGTCCTAGGCAGCTGAATTTCGTTTATCCCTCGATCTGCTCACTCAAATCCAATGACTGAAGACGATCCGGCCGACGAAATCTCCGACATCGAAGATCGGATCGAGGCTCTGGCCGAGATCGCCGAGCGCTGCCGCAAGTACATCCTGGCGTCCAAGATCGCGATCGGGGGCGGGGCGGCGCTGCTGTTGGTGACGATCCTCGGTCTGTTCGGTTTCGGTCAGACTGCCGCGCTTGGATCCATCGCCCTGGTGCTGGGCGGGATCGTGTCGCTCGGCTCGAACGTCTCGACGCTGCGGCAGACGGACGATGCCATCAGTGCTGCGGAGGCGCGCCGTGCGGCGTTGATCGGCAACATCGATCTTCGCGTCGTTGCCGATGCGCCGCTGAAGCTGGTGTGACGCGCGCGCGTCTTGGATGCGTAGGGTGGGTTAGCGTTAGCGTAACCCACCTTTTTCTTTCCGCGGCGGCAGAATTGGTGGGTTACGTCCAGCGGACTGCGCTTTGCGCAGCTGCAAGGCTAACCCACCCTACGAGGTCCCGCGCGTCTTATCCGCCGCAGCGAAATGCGCCATCTGGTCGGCGTGCGCCTTTGCGAACGCCGGGCGGCCGGTGGCGCGCGCGACGTAGGCGCGGCAGGCGGGACTGTCCGCCAGCCCGTCGAAACCATCAACGACCCGCAGCACGTCCGACATCAGGATGTCGGCCACGGAGAAGGATCCCGCGAGCCATTCGTGGCTGGCCAACACCGGCTCGAGATGCCTCAGCCGAAGCTTGAGGAAGTCGTCGACGAATTTCCACGCCGCCGTGTCGGTCGGATGTCCCATGAACTTCGACATTCCCCAAGGTAGGCTCGCCATCTCCACCGAGTTGAGCGCCGCGAACACCCATTCCGTCGCCTCAGCGCGGCCGCGCGGATCGGATGGCATCAGCTTATCGCTGCGCTCGCCGAGATGCAGCAGGATGGCGCCGCTCTCGAAGATCGAGAGGTCGCCGTCGGTCAGCCACGGCACCTGGCCAAAAGGCTGGTGCGCGAAATGCGCAGGCCCCCGGTCGCCGAACGGAGCGCTCGCGACGCGATAGGGCAGCGCGGCCTCTTCGAGCGCCCAGCGCACGCGAAGGTCGCGCACGAAACCCC
The DNA here is from genome assembly GCF_004114535.1 of Bradyrhizobium nanningense. Lineage (GTDB taxonomy): Bacteria > Pseudomonadota > Alphaproteobacteria > Rhizobiales > Xanthobacteraceae > Bradyrhizobium > Bradyrhizobium nanningense. Next base: position 38,010 of record NZ_LBJC01000081.1, on the reverse strand, counting down.
TGGGCTTCTCGGGAACCCAATCGAAGGTGGTCAGCGTGAGGTCGGCCATCGTGCATCTCCTCGTCCCGGGTCAGAGCAGAGGACGAGCGACGGGCGCGCGTTCCGACATCGGGTCCAGCTCTTTTTGTCGCCGGCGACTTGAGCGGTTAGTCTCGCGCCAAGCAACAGGAGGAAACCCGATGCCGTCAGCCTTCTTCGTCGTCCGCGCCGCCGTCTCCGATGCCGAAAAGCGCGCCGCGTTCGACAGATGGTACGAGACGGAACATCTGCCCGACGCCGTGAAGGCATTCGGTGTGAGCAAGGCGTCGCGGTTCTGGAGCCTCGACGATCCCTCGCTGCACCAGGCGATGTATCAGTTCGACGACGAGGCCAAGCTCGTGGCGATGCTGAAAGGTAACGCGCTGTAAAAGCTCGTCGCCGATTTCAACCGCGACTGGCCGGAGGTAAAGCGCTCGCGCGAGACGATGGTGCTGACGCAGGAGTTTTCGACGTAGAGCACATCGAACCGTCGCTTCGCAGCGAATCTGAACACAGGATTCAGCCTTGGTTCATGTCGTGGCCGCGACACTTCCTCTGCATCACGGGCACGATGATCGAAGAGGAAGAAGTCATGGAGCGCCGGAACTTTTTGAGACTTGCATTGGGACTGACGGCGGGCGCCGCCGCCTTCGCCGCGACCGCGCAGGCCGCGCCGCTGTCACCGCAGCCGCTCGGTGATCCCGCTCGCATGCCGCAAGGCAATCCCGACGCTCATCCGGCCGTCACCAGCACCGAGGAAGCCGCCAAGCTGACGCCCGAGCAGGTGCACTGGCATGGCTATCACCGCCACTGGGGCTGGCGACGCCGTCATTGGCGCCGGCATTACCGGCGCTGGCACCGCCGCCATTACTGGTAAGCTCGCCGCAGCGAGTGAATTGGACGGGGATCGCAGCCGGCGGTCCCCGTTTCGATTCCGAGGTGCTCCAATTTTTCGTGGCGGACGAATAGCCGCCAGCGCCCCCGAAATGAAAATGGCCGCGCAGGCTAATCCCGCGCGGCCATCTTGCGATGCGAAGAGATCAGAACGGGCGGCAGCGGCCGGCGTACCAGTGGAAGCCGTAGGGGCACACGCGCGCACGGGGCACGACGACAACCGGCGGAGCCACCACCACGGGGCCGGGGCGCACCACGACCGCGCCGCGCATCGGGCGGCAATTGCCATAGCGACCGCGATAGAAACCGGGGCCGCAGCCCTCAGCGGCGCTGGCCGCCTCGCTGAAACCGACGACCGCGCTGGCAAGCATGGCAGCGGCGAACAGGTATTTCATTTGATCTTCCTTCTTGTCCTTGGGGCAAATCTTTGGGGGGCGGCGCTCGCGGCGCACAATGAATCAAAAGACGCGATTCGACATGTCAAATCTTGCAACACATCGGCACGGCGCGTTCCCAACCTGCCAATCATGACCTGAATGCGGTATGAACGTTCCCCGCATGCGGCCTGGCACGACAGAAGCTGGCGCTGGCGGCCGGAAACATCCAGCACCGGCTCCACATTGGGCCGTTACATATGGGGCAATTTCTGTGCGGCCATCCTTCGAGACGCCCGCCGTTGGAGGGCCCTCAGGATGAGGACCGAGTGTGCTGCGGTGATTTCAACGATCACCGATGCTACTTAGCCTCATCCTGAGGAGACCGCGAAGCGGTCGTCTCGAAGGACGAGGCGCGCGCCCAGGTCGTGCAAAATGCCGTATGGATGGCCTGCAGCTCCCATGCCGCTGCGAGCGCGCGGTCAGTCCTTTCCGTTGCCGAACAGCGCGGCAAACTGCTTCTCGCCGGTGCGGGTGAAGTTCACGACGCGGCTGCCGGGGGTGGCGTCGCGTGCCGCCCATTTCAACTCGGCGAAGCGCTGCATCATGGCGGCGCCCAGCGTGCCGGCGAGGTGATGCCGCCGCTCGCTCCAGTCGAGGCAGGCCTTGCAGACCGGGCGGCGCGGATGGGCGAGCATGTCGGGCGAGATCTGCAGATGTTTGGCGAGAAAGCGCTCGCCCTCGGCCGTCAGCTCGATATCCTGCTTCTTCTGCCTGACCAGATTCCGCTCGCGCAAGGAATCGAGCATCTGCACGCCGAGATCGCCGGCGAGATGGTCGTAGCAGATCCGCGCGCGCCGCAACGCCGGATCCTTTGGCCCGGTGCGCACCCGCATATGGCCGGTGCGCGCCGCAAGACCGGCGAGGCCTTCGAGCACGCCGGCGACGTCGTCGTCGGTGAGGCGATAATAGCGGTGGCGGCCCTGCTTCTCCGGCTCGACCAGGCCGCCGGCCTCGAGCTTTGCCAGATGTGAGCTCGCAGTCTGTGGCGTGATGCCGGCCTCCTGCGCCAGCTCGCTCGCGGTCAGCGCGCGGCCGTTCATCAGCGCGGTGAGCATGTTGGCGCGGGCGGGGTCGCCGACCAGCGAAGCGACCATGGCGATGTCGGGTCCTGATTTCATGCTTCGATGTTAGCCGAAGCATCGTGGTCGGGCAAGGCTGTAGCGTGCTTCTGCAAACACGTCATTGCGAGCGACGCGAAGCGATCCAGATGCTTCAGCGGCGACGGTGTTGCTTGAGCCTTTCGCAGGAAAATTGGGAGTCCGCCATGTCCGTCACCGTCTTCATCCGCTACCAGCTCGATCCCTTCAAGCGCGCGCAGTTCGAGGAATATTCGAGACGCTGGCTCACCATCATCCCCAAATGCGGTGGTGATCTGATCGGCTATTTCATGCCGCACGAGGGCACCAACAACATTGCGTTTGCGCTGATCTCCTTCGAGAGTCTCGCCGCCTATGAAGCCTATCGCGCCCGGCTGCGGCAGGATGCCGAAGGCATGGCCAATTTCCATTTCGCCGAGGACCACAAATTCATCCTCGCCGAAGAGCGCACCTTCCTGCGCCAAGTGGTCTTATAAGTGGTCTCTTAAGTGGTATTGTAGGCCAAATAGCAGCAGGAGATGCCCATGATCGCCGTGATCTTCGAGGTCTGGCCCAAGCCGGAACACCGCCAGGATTATTTCGACCTCGCAGCCGACCTGAAGCCGATCCTGCAAACCATCGACGGCTTCATCTCGGTCGAGCGCTTCGAGAGCCTGACCGAGAAGGGCAAGATCCTGTCGGTGTCGTTCTGGCGGGACGAGGCGGCCGTTGCGGCCTGGCGCAACACGATGGAGCACCGCCGCACCCAGGCCAAGGGCCGCGCAAAGATTTTCGCCGATTATCATTTGCGCATCGCCAGTGTCGTCAGGGACTACAGCATGAATGATCGCGAGCAGGCGCCGAAGGACAGCCGGGCGGTGCACGACGCGCACTAGCGCTGCCCGGCGCGCTCTGGTGCTGCCCGGCGCGCTCTGGCGCTGCCGTGTGAGCGCGCCTATCTGTGCGCGGCCAACAAGGGAGAAGAAACATGCACGTCACGACGGCGGACAAGCGCGCCACGTTCAAGCAGATGCACGAGAGCGGGTGCTTCATCCTGCCCAATCCGGTCGACGTCGGCAGCGCCAAGGCATTGCAGCATCTCGGTTTCAAGGCGATCGCCTCGTCGAGCGCGGGCTTTGCCTGGACCATCGGCAAGGCCGACAATCACGTCACGGTCGAGGACGTCTGTCAGCATCTGGCAGCATTGAGCTCGGCCGTCGACATCCCCGTCAACGCCGATTTCGAGGGCGGCTTTGCGGTCGAGCCGGACAGGGTCGCAGACAATGTCGAGCGCTGCGTGCGCACCGGCGTTGCCGGCCTGTCGATCGAGGATTCCACCGGCGACAAGGACAATCCGATCTACGAGCGCGCGCTCGCGGTCGAGCGCATCAAGGCATCGCGCAAGGCGATCGGCGACAGCGGCACGTTGCTGGTCGGCCGCTGCGAAGCCTATTTGTGGGGCGTGACCGATCTCAAGCTGGTTATCGACCGGCTCACCGCTTATGCCGACGCCGGCGCGGACTGCCTTTATGCGCCGGGCCTGAAGTCCCGCGAGGACATCAGCGCCGTGGTGAAGGCGGTCGCACCAAAGCCGTTCAACCTGTTGATCGGTGCGCCCGGCCTGTCGTTGCAGGAAGCCGCCGACCTCGGCGTACGCCGGATCAGCGTCGGCGGCTCGCTTGCCCGCGCCGCCTGGGGCGGCTTCATGCGCGCGGCGAAAGAGATGGCGGAGAAGGGCACTTTCACCGAGCTCGGCAACTCTTATCCCGGCGGCGAGCTCAACAAGATGTTCAGCTGAGCGAACGACAACTCAGGAAACGAAGAGCGGAGAGACATGAGTCCGCCGCTCTCTCATCCTCTCCGTGTCGTGCCCCGCGCAGGCGGGCCATCCAGTACGCCGCGGCCTTTCGATTCAATCACGACTGTCTCGGAGTACTGGGTCGCCCGATCAGGCCGGGCGATGACAGTTGTGCGTGAAGCGAAGACGGTCGCCTGTTACTTCGCGCCGTCAGACGGCGCCTGGGTATCCGGGGCCGGCTTGCTCGGCGCCGCGCCCGTGGTCACGCCCGGTCCGGTGTTGGTGCGTGGCGTCACGTCACGCATGCCGGGAGGCGCGGCCGGATTGGTGGGCTGCGTCTGTGCGGTCTGCGAGGTCGGTGGGTTGCTGGCCTGATTGGTCGTGCTGGTATTGTTCAGGCCGTAGAACACGGCACCCAGCACCAGTGCAATCGCAACGGCGAACAGCGCAATCTTGCCGCTGGAAGCGGGGCCTTCGCCAAGCTCGGGATCGGCCTGAAGGTCGGCATCCCGGCGCGCCGCGCGAAGGTACTCATCGTCGGCGAGGTTCGGGCGGTACGGATCGTTGGGAAAACGGTCGTCAGCCATCGATTGGGTCTCCTCGGTTATGACGCCCGGACAACCCGTGGATGCGAGATTCTGTTCCGCGCTCCCTAATGCTTTCGTCGCATGTTGCCCTCGTGGCGGGAATCGGGAACCTGTTCGGACGCGAACCCCAGCGTAGGTTCCATCGTCAAGCGGGAGGGAACAAAGCGAATGTGGAACCTGCCGCCGAGCGATACGGTGCTGCATGTGCTGTCGTTGGTCGCCTTGGCCGCGCAGGGTATGACGGCCGCGCTGGCTGCGGGGCGGCGCAGCATGGACTGGTTAGGGGTCTGCTTCCTCGGCTGCATCACGGCGCTCGGCGGCGGCACGTTGCGCGATCTCTTCCTTGGGCACTATCCGCTGGTCTGGGTTGCCAACCCGATCTATCTCGCGCTGGCCGGCGGTGCCGCCTTCCTCACCATCCTGTTCGCGCGTCTCGTGCACCGGCTGAAAGTCGCCTTCATCGTGCTCGATGCCATCGGGCTCGTCGTCTTCACCATGGCGGGCTGCGACGTCGCCTGGCAGATGGGCGCCTCGCTGCCGATCGTCATCGTCTCGGGCATGGTGACTGGCTGCGCTGGCGGCGTGTTGCGCGACGTGCTCTGCAACGACGTGCCGCTGCTGTTCCGCTCCGAGCTTTACGCCAGCGTCTCGGTGGTGACGGGCCTGTTCTACGCCACCGCATTCAGCCTCAAGCTCAACGCCGAGCTCTCGACCGTCTTGACCTTCGCACTCGGCATCAGCTTCCGCCTGCTGGCGGTGCGCTACAAATGGGAGATGCCGAAATTCGTGTTCACGGGGGATGAGGAGCGGTAGGGCTCTTCCTCGTCAGCAAGCGCGCAGCTCTATCCACGACGACAGGCGACTAAGGCTCCTTCCTTGCCTTCGCGACCTGCGCCGGCGTCACCAGCAGCCCCGCATTGCCCCAGGAATTGCGGATGTAGTTCGTCACTGCCGCGATCTCCTCATTGGACAATTGCTTGGCATAGCCCGGCATCTCGCCGGTGTTGGGTGCACGCGGCGTGGTCACGGTGTGGGCGCCGTCGAGCATGATGCGCAAGGTGGAGGACGGATTGTTGGATTGCAGCAGCGCATTGCCCGGCAGCGGCGGATAGATGCGCGGGGCACCTGTGCCGTCGGCCTCATGGCAGGCGATACAGAGTTTTGCGTAGACGGCCTGGCCGGCCTTCATCTCGGCGTCGTCAGGCGGCGTCACGATGGCCTCGCGCCGGGCTGGCGGCAGGCTCTTCAAGTAAACCGCGATCGCGCGCATATCGGTTTCGCTCATCCTGGAGGTCGAGTTGACGATGACTTCCGCCATCGGTCCGCCGGCATGGCTCCTGGCGTTGCGTCCGCTCTGCAGATACTCCGTGATCTCCGCCTCGCTCCACGATTTCAGTCCCGTGCGCGCGGCGCCATCGAGCCGGGGAGCAAACCAGCCCGCGACCTCATTGCCCGACAGTGCCTGCGCGTCCCTGTCCGCGCCAAAATAGTTCTTCGGCGTATGACAGGCACCGCAATGACCGAGCCCGGTGACGAGGTAACCGCCTCTGTTCCAGGCCGCGCTCTTGCTCTGGTCCGGCTCGAATAGGCCGGGCTTGAAATACACGGCGTTCCAGACCCGCATCAGGCCGCGATAGCCGAACGGCCAGTGCAGCTCCGGCGGCTTGTTGCGGCTCACGACAGGCGCGAGCGTGCCGAGATAGGCGCGGATCGCCAGCGTGTCGTCCTTCGTCATTCTCGTGAAGTAGGGATAGGGGAAGGCCGGGTAATAGTTCGAGCCGTCAGGCGCGACGCCGGTGCGCACCGCGCGCACGAAGTCGGCGTCCGTCCAGGCGCCGATCCCGGTGTCGCGGTCCGGGGTCAGGTTGGGCGCATAGATCGCACCGAAGGGCGTGTCGATGCGCTTGCCGCCGGCGAAGGGCTTTGCCGGATCAGCAGTGTGGCAGCCCGCGCAGCCGCCGGCCTCGACCAGCGTCTTGCCGTAGGCGATCAGCTCCGGCGACGGCTCGGCGGCGCAGGCTGCGCTTCCAACCGCACTGCACAACGCCAAGCCCGCAACAGCCAAGCCAGTCAGAATCGTCCGCATCCAAAGCTTCTCCTGCGACCAATCGACCTCACCGACGTCGGCGGGACGTCAATTCATTTCGCCACAGTGGGGGTATGGTGACACAAATTGAAAATGCCCAGCGTGTTTCAGGCCACGAAATTGCGATTTTTACCCGGCGCTCCCTTTGGTCCAGATTTGTGATGCGGATCGTGAAATATCCGACATAGAGTGGCGCAATTGGTCGGCGCGCCCTAGCTAAAAATAACGGGAAGGCAACGGCTTAAGTCGGCATGACCGGAACAGGGCGGTAGCGAGGACAGCATGGGCATCAACCAGGGTCCGATCAGTCTCGATCAAAAATACACCCAGGAAACCGGGCACGTCTTCACCACGGGCATCCAGGCCCTGGTCCGCCTGCCCATGGCCCAGATCCGGCGCGACCGCGCGGCGGGACTGAATACCGCGGGCTTCATCTCCGGCTATCGCGGCTCGCCGCTCGGCGGCTACGACCAGCAGCTCTTTGCCGCCCGCAAGCATCTCGAACAGTACAACATCAAGTTCCAGCCCGGCGTGAACGAGGATCTGGCGGCCACCGCGGTGTGGGGCTCGCAGCAGCTCAACCTCTCGCCCGGCGCCAAATATGACGGCGTGGTCGGCATCTGGTACGGCAAGGGCCCCGGCGTCGACCGCTGCGGCGACGTGTTCCGCCACGGCAATGCCGCAGGCTCGGCCAAGAACGGCGGCGTGCTGTGCCTCGCCGGTGACGACCACGGTGCAAAATCCTCCACCGTCCCGCATCAGTCCGACCACGCCTTCATGTCGGCGCTGATGCCCTATCTCTATCCCTCGAGCATCCACGAGATGATCGAGATGGGCCTGCTCGGCATCGCGATGTCGCGCTATTCCGGCTGCTGGGTCGGCATGAAGGTGATCACGGAGACGGTGGAGACCACCGCGGAGATCGACCTCACGGACGAGATGAAGCCCTTCATCATCCCCGCCGATTTCGAGCTGCCACCCGGCGGCCTCAATTTGCGTTGGCCCGACGACCGTTTCGAGCAGGACCGCCGGCTGCAGGACTACAAGGGCTTTGCCGCCATCGCCTTTGCGCGCGCCAACAGGGTCAACCGCGTCACCATGGACTCGCCGAATGCCCGCTTCGGCATCATGGCGTCGGGCAAGAGCTATGAGGACGTCCGCCAGGCGCTGCGCGAGCTCGGGATCACCGAGGAGGTCGCGGCCAAGATCGGCATGCGCCTCTACAAGATTGGGATGCCCTGGCCGCTGGAGCCGGAAGGCGTGCATGAATTCGCCGTCGGTCTCGAAGAGATCTTCATCGTCGAGGAGCGCCGCGAGATCGTCGAGAACCAGGTCAAGCAGGTACTGTTCAACTGGCGCGATGACGTCCGTCCGCGCATCGTCGGCAAGATGGACGAGCACGACAAGCGCTTCCTGACCTTCGCCGCTGAGCTCAGCGTCGCCTCGCTCGCGACCTCGCTCACCGAGCGACTTCTCAGGCTTAATCTCAATCCTGAAATTGCGGAGATGCTCCGCGTCAAGGCCGACTGGTTCAACGGCCGCCAGGCGACCCAGATGCAGGCGGTCGCACCCGTCTCCCGCACCCCGTATTTCTGCTCCGGCTGCCCCCACAACACCTCGACGAAAGTCCCCGAAGGCAGCCGCGCGCTCGCCGGCATCGGCTGCCACTTCATGGCGCTGTGGATGGACCGCTCGACCGAGACCTTTACCCATATGGGCGGCGAGGGCGTGCCGTGGGTCGGCATCGCGCCGTTCACCAACGAGAACCACATCTTCGCCAATCTCGGCGACGGCACCTACTTCCACTCGGGCATTCTCGCAATCCGCCAGGCGGTCGCCTCCAAGGCCAACATCACCTACAAGATCCTCTACAACGACGCGGTGGCTATGACCGGCGGCCAGCGCCACGACGGCGATCTTTCGCCGCAGCAGATCACGCACCAACTCCACGCCGAAGGCATCCGCGAGATCTACCTGGTCTCGGAGGCACCTGACTCCTATCCGGCCGATACCATCGCGCCCGGCGTGAAGAAGTATCACCGCGACGAGCTCGACAACGTCATGAAGATGTGCCGCGAGTTCAAAGGCACCTCGGCGATCGTGTTCGTGCAGACCTGCGCGGCCGAGAAGCGCCGCCGCCGCAAGCGCGGGCTGATGGAGGATCCGGCGCGCCGCGTCATGATCAATCCGGCCGTCTGCGAAGGCTGCGGCGACTGTTCGGTGCAGTCGAACTGCATCTCGGTCGAGCCGTTGGAGACCGAGTTCGGCCGCAAGCGCGCCATCAACCAGTCCTCCTGCAACAAGGATTATTCCTGCCTGAAAGGCTTCTGCCCGTCCTTCGTCACCGTGGACGGCGGCAAGCCGCGCCACCGTGCGCCGGCGGAGCTCGCCGACATCGGCGAACTTCCCGAGCCCGCGTCGCGCCCGACGCTCGACAAGCCTTACAACATTGCGGTCGGCGGCGTCGGCGGCACCGGCGTGCTCACCATCGGCGCGCTGCTCGGCATGGCCGCCCATATCGAGGGCAAGGCCTCGATGATCCTCGACATGTCCGGCCTCGCACAAAAGGGCGGGGCGGTGCTCAGCCACGTCCGCCTGTCGGATCATCCGGCGGAGGTGACCTGCTCGCGCATCGTCACCGGCACGGCCGATCTGGTGCTTGCCGCGGACGAGGTGGTCGCAGTCGCCAAGGACACGATCTCGCTCTGCGACTCCAGCCGCACGCGCGGCATCATCAACAGCCACGTGATCCCGACCGCCGACTTCGTGCTCAACCGCGACTTCAACTTCCAGACCCGCAAGCTGAACGCGGTGCTGGAGACGGCGCTGCACAAGGACTCCGTGTTCTTCGATTTCACCAAGCCGGCCGAGCAGCTGCTCGGCGATGCTATCGCCACCAACATGATGATGATGGGCTATGCCTATCAGAAGGGGCTGTTCCCGCTGTCGGCGGAAGCGATCGAGAAGGCCATTGAGGTCAACGGCGTCTCGATCAAGATGAACAAGGAGGCCTTCCGCCTCGGCCGCCTCGCGGTCGCCGATCCCAAGCGTCTCGCCGACATGCTGAAGGGCACGGACGAAGTTGTTGCGCCCAAGACCCTGGATGCAATGAGCCTCGACGAGGTCATAGAGCATCGCGCCAAGCATCTGACCGCCTTTCAGAACAACCGTCTGGCCAAACGCTACCGCAAGCTGGTCGACCAGGTCCGCGACGCCGCGGTGAAGGGCGCCTATGGCGATGCGCTGCCCCGTGCGGTCGCGGTGAATTACGCCAAACTGCTGGCCTACAAGGACGAATACGAAGTCGCGCGGCTCTACACCGACGGCGCCTTCGAGCAGCAGCTTCGCGACCAGTTCGAGGGCGATTTCAAGTTCAACTTCAACCTCGCGCCGCCGATCCTGGCGAGCGGCGTCGACGCGCTCGGCCGCCCCAAGAAGCGCGCCTTCGGCCCGTGGATGCTGAACGTGCTCCGCGTGCTGGCAAAGTTCAAATTCCTGCGCGGCACCCCGTTCGACATCTTCGGTCGCAGCGCCGACCGCAAGCTCGAGCGCGACCTGATCGCCGGCTACGAGAAGGACGTCGCCACCGTGCTCGGCCTGCTGTCACCTGTTACGATCGACACCGCGGTCGAGTTGCTCTCACTGCCCGACCGCATCCGCGGCTACGGCCCGGTGAAGGAGAAGGCGGTGGCCGATGCCAAAGCCCGCTACGCCCAGCTCGCTGCCGACCTCGCGAGCCCGCCGTCGGCACCGCGGCAGATCGCGGCGGAGTAGGGCGCTTTCGTAGGGTGGGCAAAGGCGCAAAGTGTCGTGCCCGCCATCTCGTCGGGTATGCACCAAAGACATGGGTAGCTTCCGCCTTCGCTCTCCGAGCTACGGCGAACAAGTCGCTTTGCCTGCCTATAAACTCCGCGCGATGCGCGTTTGACATCAGTTGTGGCGCTGCGATATCAACAACCTTCGATGGTGAGGCAGCGCGCCGGTTGATGCGGTCGTGCGCCATGCAGGGCGGCGATCGATGTCATTGCGCAATGGGCTGATCGTGTTTCTGGTCGTCGGCGTGTTGGCGTCGTTGGGGATGTACTGGAATCAGCGTTCCATCGAATACGTCATGCGTGACGGCTATGCCACCACGGGCAAGATCACGTCCGCCGCAATCATCTCGTCTCGGTTTCCGTTCGTCTTCGACGGAGTCTGGCCCCGCTATGTCGACGAGAGTTTGGCGGTCGGACTGCAATGGACCGGGAAGGACGGCGTTCAGCGCGAACACAAGGGCATTGCGGTCAGCGCCGCCTATGCGGCCCGGATCATGGTCGGCAATCAGGTCAGGCTGCTGACGATCCCCATTGAGGTTATCGACGATGATTCGTCGCTTCCTGTGATTGTCGAGGATCTCGGCGACCACCTGAACCATGTCCGATCCATGTTCAAGTTCATGCTGGGAGGCACAGGAATTTGCGCCGTGCTCCTGGCGCTCGTGATCGGGTGGCAGACATGGTCGGCGCATGGACGCGGGCCGGGGCGTACCTCAGCCGCCCCCGGATCGCGGCGTCCCGTTCCGTTCAGCCTCGCGGTGCTCGCGATCGCGATGGTCGTGTTCGGCGGGTACATGATGGTCAACTCCTATGCCGAGCAAAGGACGTTGAATGAAATTCTCGAACACGGCGATGAAGCGACCGCTGATCTCACGCGCGCCTACGGTGAAGTGAACAAGGCCGGCGAGGCGCCGAGCTATCTCGTCACCCTGGCGTGGACCGATGGAAACGGACAGCGGCGGACCTATGGGCCGACCCATATCAGCCCGGCCTTCTGGGGGCAGATCACGCGCAACGGCGTCCAGACCGTCCGCCAAGCCAGGATCCGATATCTTCCCGGCAGGCCTGATGCGCGGCCTCTGATCGTCGACGACGCAGCCGAACACCAGTACCAGGATGGTATCGGCGTGAAGGCAGGCGCGGTTTTTCTGGCCTTCGGCCTGCTCCTGGCCGGGGTGATCGCGCTCCGCTATCGCGCACGGCCGAGCGCGTAAGGTGGGACAAGGCGCAAAGCGGCGTGCTCATCATCTCACCACGATGAGCCAGTAATCTCGTAGGGTGGGCAAAGCGAAGCGTGCCCAGGTCTTCCGGACTGATCTCGGCGAATAGTGGGCACGGCGCGTTGCGCCTTTGCCCACCCTACGACAGCTACCACACCATCCCTAGCGTCGTCCGCTGGGCAAAACACCCACGCCGTGGGTCAATGCCCACGGGCAAAAACATTCCACTTTACCGAAATTCGGAATTGTCGTATCGCGCTGCCACCTCATCCCCCTCAGAGGGGCGTATCGCGATCGTCACGAAACGCGGGATGGGCAGCGGTGGACGCGGGCTGCGTCGCACGGGCAATCGTCTCGTGCATACGACAGGCGCGGTCCTGCGTACGGCAAAATCGTGTGGTCCTGACGTCATTTCGCGCACAGCGGACCGTGGGTGCCCAGCCGGCACCCGGTCTTCCCTGCGCCCTCTGTTTCGAGAGGGAGCAAGACGGAAGCAAAGCTCGGGCGAGAACCGCCGCGAGGATGCGTGGGCGTGTCTCAAGGCTCTCGTGCCCCGGACGCAGCGCAGCGCCTCTTAGCGGTGCGCTGCAGAGCCGGGGCCCATGTCGCAACGATGTGCGCGGCCGCTTGGGTCCCGGCTCTGCGCAGCAACGCTAAGGCGTTGCAGCGCGTCCGGGACACGAGAGCATCGCCCACTTGCGCTCACCCGCTGCCCTCTCGCGGGGCGGAATATTTCCGCGCTTGCCAATCAGGCCAGTGCGGTTCAGAAAAAAGAGCCAAGAAGAAACGCGAGCGGAGACTGTTTTGACCATCAAGGGCAAGGCCTACATTGCCGGGATCTACGAACACCCGACCCGGCATGCGCCGGACAAATCCACCGCCCAGCTCCACGCCGAGGTCGCCAAGGGCGCGATCGAGGATGCCGGGATCAGCAAGGACGATGTCGACGGCTATTTCTGCGCGGGCGATGCGCCCGGCGGCGCTTGGCCGATGGTCGATTATCTCGGCCTCAACACCAAGAAACTCCGCCATGTCGATTCCACCGAGACCGGTGGCTGCTCCTACATCATCCATCTCGGCCATGCCGCCGAGGCGATCGCCGCGGGCAAGTGCTCGATCGCGCTGATCACGCTGGCCGGCAAGCCGCGCACCGGCGTGATGCCGCCGCGCGCGGCCGGCGCCGAGGTCGATTTCGAGTCCGCTTACGGCGCGACCACGCACAATGCCTATGGCATGTGTGCCATGCGCCATATGCACGACTACGGCACCACCTCGGAGCAGCTCGCCTGGATCAAGGTCGCGGCCTCGCATCACGCGCAATACAATCCGCATGCGATGCTCAAGGACGTCGTCACCGTCGAGGACGTGCTGAACTCGCCGATGATCTCCGATCCGCTGCATCGCATGGATTGCTGCGTCGTCTCCGACGGCGGCGGCGCGCTGATCGTGACGACGCCGGAGATTGCGAAGAGCCTGAAGAAGCCGCTCGTGCGCCTGATCGGCCATGGCGAGGCCATGAAGGGTCCGCGCGGCGGCAAGGATCTCGACCTCACTTATTCCGCCGGCATCTGGTCCGGCCCGCGTGCGTTCGAGGAAGCCGGCATCACGCCGAAGGATATCAAATACGCCTCGATCTACGACAGCTTCACCATCACGGTGCTGATGCAGCTCGAGGACCTCGGCTTCTGCAAGAAGGGCGAGGGCGGCAAGTTCGTCGCCGACGGCAATCTGATCTCGGGCGTCGGCAAGCTGCCGTTCAACACCGACGGCGGCGGCCTCTGCAGCAACCATCCCGTCAACCGCGGCGGCATGACCAAGATCCTCGAGGCTGTACGCCAGCTGCGCGGAGAGGCGCATCCGAAGGTGCAGGTTAGGAATTGCGACCTCGCCGTCGCCCACGGCACCGGCGGCCTTTTGGGAGTTCGCCACGCCGCCTCGACGGCCATTCTGGAGCGCGTGTGATGAGCGAGACGAAGAAATATCCGGCCCCGGTGACCAACCCCGAGACCGCCGCGTTCTGGGACGCGGCCAAGCAGGGCAAGTTCATGATCAAGCGCTGCACGGCGTGCGGCGAGGCGCATTACTTCCCGCGCTCGATCTGCCCGTTCTGCTACTCCGACAAGACGGTGTGGGAGAAAGCCTCGGGCGAGGGCACGATCTACACCTGGAGCCTGATGCGGAAGTCGCCGACCGGTCCTTACGCCATCGGCTACGTCACGCTGAAGGAGGGGCCGTCGGTGCAGACCAATTTCGTCGACTGCGATCTCACGACGCTGAAGATCGGCCAGAAGGTGAAGGTGGTGTTCAAGCCGACCGACGGCGCGCCGCTGCCGTTCTTTACGGTGGCGTAGACGGTCCTCATCCTGAGGAGCTTGCGAAGCAAGCGTCTCGAAGGATGGCCACAGCAAGAAGCGTTTCGGGCATCCTCATGGTTCGAGACGGCGCAAGAGCGCCTCCTCACCATGAGGATGAGAACCAGAGGAAACCAGAAAAATGTCCGCCAGATACGAAGAGCTCAAAGGCCTCAAAAACCTCGGCCAGAAATACGCCTACACCGATCGCGAGGTGATGCTCTACGCCTATGGCATCGGGCTCGGCGCCGATCCCATGGACGAGAACGAGCTCGCCTTCGTCAACGAGGGCACGTTCACGCCGCGGCCGCTCAAGGTGGTGCCGACCTTCGCGTCCGTTGCGGCGTGGGGCTCGGGGCCGGGCGAGATGAACCTCAACCGCGTCATGGTGGTCGACGGCGAACGCGACATCACCTTCCACCAGCCGCTGCCGGTCGCCGCCAACATCACCGCGGACTCCTCGGTGCTCGAGGTCTACGACAAGGGCAAGGACAAGGGCGTCGTCATCGTTCACCAGACCGTGCTGAAGAACGAGAAGGGCGAGAAGCTCGCGACACTCGTCGCCTCGCGCTTCGCCCGCGGTGACGGCGGCTTTGGCGGGCCGAACCTGACCCAGCCCGATCCTCACAAGATCCCGTCGCGCAGCCCCGACAGGACCATCGACATCACCACGCGCCCCGACCAGGCGCTGGTCTACCGCCTCTGCGGCGACCGCAATCCGCTGCACTCCGATCCCGAGTTCGCCAAGAAGGCCGGCTTCCCGCGCCCGATCCTGCACGGCATGTGCACCTACGGCATCACCTGCCGCGGCGTGCTCCAGACTTATGCCGATTACGATGCGAGCGCGTTCCGCCAGCACGTCGCGCGGTTCTCGTCGCCGGTCTATCCCGGCGAGACCGTGACCATGGACCTCTGGAAGGACGGTGACGTGATCTCGTTCGAAGCCAAGGTGAAGTCGCGCGGCGTCACCGTGATCAAGAACGGCAAGACGGTGCTGGGTTAGATCGGTCTCGCGCCCCGGACGCAGCGCAGCGCTTCTTCAGCGGTGCGCCGCAGAGCCGGGGCCCAGCATACGTCGCAAAGAACTGGGTCCCGGCTCTGCGACGCAGCGTTTCACGCTGCATCGTGTCCGGGACACGAAAGAACAAGAAAACAGGGAGAAGCCACCATGGGACTACTCGACGGCAAGGTTGCGCTGATCACCGGTGCGGGCGGGGGGCTCGGTGAGGCCTATGCGAAGCTGTTCGCGCGGGAAGGGGCATCGGTCGTGGTCAACGACCTCGGCGGGCCCCGTGACGGCTCCGGCGCCGACACGTCGATGGCGCAGCAGGTCGTGGACGCGATCAAGGCCGACGGCGGCAAGGCCGTCGCCAACGGCGCCGACATCTCCACCATGGAGGGCGGCCAGTCGGTGTTCGACGACGCCATCAAGCATTTCGGCCGCGCCGACATCCTGGTCAACAATGCCGGTATCCTGCGTGACCAGACCTTTCACAAGGCCTCCGAGGCCGACTGGGACAAGGTCATCAAGGTCCATCTGAAGGGCACCTTTTGTTGCACCATGCCGGTGTTTCGCTGGATGCGGGAAAACGGCGGCGGCGTCATCGTCAACACCTCCTCGACATCAGGGCTGATCGGCAATTTCGGCCAGACCAATTACGGCGCAGCCAAGGGCGGCATCTGGGGCCTCTCCAATGTGCTGGCGATCGAGGGCCGCAAGTACAACATTCGGATCTGGACTCTGGCCCCGGGCGCGCTGACCCGCATGACCGCAGACCTGCCCCGCTATAAGGAGAACCCGGGGGCGGCGCTGGGGCCGGACGGCATCGCGCCGGCCGTGCTATACATGGTCAGCGACTTGTCGGGCGACCAGACCGGCAAGGTGCTGGGCGTGTCCGGGCCCCGCGGCGTGCGCGAAATGCGGATGATGGAAATGGAAGGCTGGAAACCGCCGCACACGGGCTGGAAGGCCCAGGACATCGCCGATCATGCCAAGGAGATCTTCTTCTCCGAGGAGCAGATCAAGATGGGCGCGCGGCGGTTTTAGCTACACTGTCATTCCGGGGCGCGACGAAGTCGCGAGCCCGGAATCCATAACCCCGACTTGTGGTTATGGATTCCGGGCCTGTCCCTTCGGGCCATCCCGGAATGACGAAGAGAGAGACAAGGAAAGACGATGAAACTCACCGCCGACGCCAAGGGCACTTTTGCAATCGCGCCGACGCCGTTCCACGACGACGGCCGGATCGACGAGCGCTCGATCGACCGCCTGACCGATTTCTACGAGGAGGTCGGTTGCGACGGCGTCACGGTGCTGGGCATTCTCGGCGAGGCGCCGAAGTTGGATGCCGCTGAAGCCGAGCAGGTGGCGGTGCGCTACGTCAAGCGCGCCAAGAAGATGCAGGTGATCGTCGGCGTCTCCGCGCCGGGCTTTGCCACCATGCGCTCGCTGGCCAAGGCCTCCATGGATGCCGGCGCGGCTGGCGTGATGATCGCGCCGCCGCCCTCGCTTCGCACCGACGACCAGATCGTCGGCTATTTCAAGCAGGCGGCCGAGGCGATCGGTCCGGATGTGCCCTGGGTGCTCCAGGACTATCCGCTCACCTTGCAGGTCGTGTTCACCCCTGCCGTGATCCGCAAGATCGTCATGGACAATCCGAACTGCGTGATGCTCAAGCACGAGGACTGGCCGGGACTGGAGAAGATCACGACGCTCCGCGGCTTCCAGAAGGATGGCTCGCTCCGGCCGCTGTCGATCCTATGCGGGAATGGCGGCACCTTCCTGGACTTCGAGATGGAGCGCGGCGCCGACGGCGCCATGACCGGCTATGCGTTCCCGGAGCTTTTGATCGACGTCGTCAACCTCTCCAAGGCCGGCAAGCGCGATGCCGCGCATGATCTGTTCGACGCGCATCTGCCGCTGATCCGCTACGAGCAGCAGCCTGGCGTCGGCCTGACCATACGCAAATACGTCCTGCAGAAGCGCGGCATCATCGCCTCCAGCGCGCAGCGCAAGCCGGGCGCGACGATCACGGCGACAGCGAAGGCGGAGGTCGAGTACCTGCTGTCGCGCGTTGCCCGTTTCGACAAGCGCGCCAATCTCGGCCCGCAATCCAGCGCCGCAGGCTAGTTGAATGGCTGAGATCGCAGCATCACGCCCGGCCTCGACGATCCTTCTGCTGCGCGATGGGACGCAGGCCGACGGCAAGGGCCGCGGCGAGATCGAGGTCTTCATGATGGTCCGCCATCATCAGATCGAGTTCAATTCGGGTGCGCTGGTGTTTCCCGGCGGCAGCGTCGATGCTGGCGACAAGGAGATCGTCGCCCGCTCGGACCTGTATTCAGGCGGCGAAGGCTTGGGCGAAGCGGACCGCGGTTTTCGCATCGCCGCGATCCGCGAGACTTTTGAGGAAAGCGGCATCCTGCTGGCGCGGTCGAAGGCGACGGGGGCGCCAGTCGATGCCAGTCGTGCCGGCGAGATCGCAGACGCGCATCGCGTCGCGCTCAACGAGCACAAGGTCAGCTTCCTGAACATTCTCGCCGACAACGACCTCCAGCTCGCGCTCGACACGCTGGTGCCGTACGCCCACTGGATCACGCCGGAAGGCATGCCCAAGCGTTTCGACACCTGGTTCTTCCTTGCGGCCGCGCCGCCCGATCAACTCGGCGCCCATGACGGCCGAGAGTCGACGGACTCGATCTGGGTTTCGCCGCGCGAGGCGGTGGAGGGCGGCGAAAGCGGCCGCTTCAAGCTGCCGTTCCCGACCACGCGCAATCTGATCCGCCTCGCCAAACAGGGCAGCGTGGACGCGGCCCTGGACCATGCCCGCAGCCTATCCATCATCACCGTGATGCCGGTCATGACCAAGACCCAAACCGGCCGCCAGCTCCGCATCCCCCGCGAGGCCGGCTATGACGGTGAGGTGTTCGAGGTCGGGGCGCTGGGCTAATACACTTCGACGCCGAGCGAAGTATTGAGGGCCGCGGCCGCGCTAGGTTCCGTCCATCGTGGGACGGAGCGGGCGATGGACACCAGACAGGACACCAACATCGCCGTCGAACTGGCGCTGCTGGTTGCGCTCGCAACGCTGTGGGGCGGCTCCTACACTTTCATCAAGCTCGGCGTCGCCACCATTCCTCCGATCACGCTGATTGCGGCGCGAACCACGATCGCCGGCCTGCTGCTGCTCGTCGTCATGGGGGCGCGTGGCGTCAGGATGCCGACGGATGGCGCGACGTGGCGGCGCTTCGCCTTCCAGGCCGTACTCAACAGCGTCATCCCCTGGACGCTGATCGCCTGGGGCGAGCGCCATATCGATGCCGCGCTCGCCACCATCCTCAACTCGGCCGCACCGATCTTCACCTTCCTGCTCACCGCCGGCGTCACCCGCCATGAGGCGACGCCCCGCGAAAATTGTTCGGCGTCGCGGCGGGGATGGCCGGCATCCTGCTGATCGTCGGCGTCGATGCCTTCCACGACGTTGGCAGCGGCCTCCTCGCAGAGGCCGCCATCGTCGCTGCCACCATCTGCTACGCCTGCGCCGCGATTTTCGGCCGCAGCTTTGGGGGCCTCGACCCCATGGCGCCAGCCGCCGGCTCGCTGCTGGCCGGGGCCGCCGTCCTGATCCCGGCCTCGCTAATGGTCGAGCAACCCTGGACGCTCTCGCCCTCGCTCAGCTCCGTGCTGGCGTTGCTCGCGCTCGCCGTGTTCTCGACGGCTGCGGCGTTTGCGATCTACTTCCGCCTGATCCAGACCCTGGGCTCGGTCGGCACCACCGCGCAGGCCTATCTCCGTGTGCCCATTGGAGTCGCCATCAGCGTCGTCTTCCTCGGCGAGAGCCTGAGCCGGACGGCGTGGGCCGGGCTGGCCTGCGTCGTCCTCGGGGTCGCCGCCATGACCATCCCGGCCAGGCGGCCGGCCATTGTGAAATCGCCATAAAGGCAAGGCGGACCAAGCGGCAGGCGCACAATATTAAGGATATTCGGCGGCCCGTGGCATGTTTCCCCAAGGGTACAATACGTCGTATATTGGGCCTCCAATATCCCGGTCCTCGAAGCCCAATGTCCGCCGAATTGACGCCGATCCCTGAGAAAAAGCGAACCTTCTCGCTCTCCATCGGCCAGCTCACCTTCGGCAGCTTTCTGCTCGTGCTGGCGGTGATCATCGTCACCTCGACCGCGAGCGTGATCGCGATCCGGCACATCGACACGACCTTCGCCGAGCTGCAGCGGCTCCAGAGCGTCGGCGACCTCGCCGAGGACATCGACCGCCGCATGAACGAATTGCGCCTCGCCGCGCGCGACTTCGTCACCGATCCCGGCGCCGGCATCCAGTTCAAGCAGGTAGGCGAGGCGGCCTCCACGCTCAGCGACATCCTGAAGAAGACCCGCATCGAGCTCGCGCCCGAGCAGCAGGACATGATCGACGGGGTCACTGAGCGCCTGGCGACCTATCGGACCGGCCTCGAGCGGATCTCGACCCTGATCGACCGCCGCGCCCAGCTGCTGGCCGGCCTGCCGCCGCTGCGCGACCAGTTCGATGTGGCCGTCTCCGGCACCGCCGACCGTGAGCTGGCCTCGCGCCTGTCGGAGGCGCAGAGCCGCATCGCGCTCGGGCTGCTCGCGCGCAACCCGTCCGCGGCGGAGCAGGCCGCCCAGAACATGCGGGCACTGAACATTGCCGATGCCAGGTTGAGATCGGCGGTGAACGACTATGCCGAGGCCATCATGGCCGTGGCCGTCCGCGAGCGGCAGATCGCCGACATCGACCGCGAGGTGCTGGGAACCGAGGGCCGGCTGATCGGCCGCGTCACCGAGCTCCTGCGCGAAGTCAGCGACCGGCGCGGCCACGTGCTGTCGCGCGACTTTGCCCGGACGCTGACGGAAGCGCGATGGCAGAGCATCGTGCTCGGCACCATCGGCGTCCTGATCGGCATTCTCGCGGCCGGCTTCGTGGTGCGGCGGACGGTTCGTCCGCTCGCCCAGATCGCACGCTCCATTCGCGCGCTTGCGGCGGGCCAGAAGAACACCTCGATCCCGTCTGCCGACCTCGACAATGAGATCGGCGACATCGCGCGTGCCGCGGAAGTATTCCGCCGCGCGCTGGAGGAGGCGGACACGGCGCGCGAGGCGGCGGTGCGCGCGCTCACCGAGCAGCGCCTCGCCGAAGAGAGCTACCGAAAACTGTTCGAGGGCTCGATCGACGGCATCTATGTGACGACGCCGGCCGGCGATCTCCTCAACGCCAATCCGGCGCTGGCGCGAATGATGGGCTACGACAGCCCGCAGCAGCTGATCGACTGCATCAGCGACATCGCCCACACCATCTACGTTCATCCCGAGGCACGCGCCGAATACCAGCGGCTGATGGCGCGCGACGGCATGGTGCGCGAATTCGAGTATCAGGTGCGCCAGCGCAGCGGCGACATCCTGTGGCTCTCCGACAGCGCCACCGGCGTGCGGGACGAAGCGGGCAACATCGTCCGCTATGAGGGCACGCTGCGCGACATTACCGATCAGAAGCGGGCGGAAGACGCCATTGCCGAAGGCCGGCGCCTGCTCCAGCAGGTCATCGACACCGTGCCCGCGGTGATCAACGTCAAGGACCGCGACCTGCGCTACGTGCTGATGAACCGCTACATGGCGGGCATCTTCGGCATCGAGCCCGGCGACGCGCTCGGCCGCACCACGGCGGATCTGATGTCGCGCTATGGCGCGGCCAAGACCGACGAGAACGACAAACGCGTGCTCCAGCTTCGCAAGGGGCTCGGCTTTTACGAGGAGGAGTACAAGGACGCCGCCGGCAACATGCGGCAATGGCTGGTCAACAAGCTGCCGCTGCTCGATGTCGAGGGCGAGATCGAGCGGATCGTGACCGTCGCGCTCGACATCGGCGAGCGCAAGCGCGGCGAGCAGGAGATGCGCAAGGCCAAGGAAGCCGCCGAGACGGCGCTGCGCAATCTGCGCGAGACACAGGCCTCGCTGATCGAGGCCGAGAAGCTCGCCGCGCTCGGGCGCCTCGTTGCCGGCGTCGCGCACGAGGTCAACAACCCCGTCGGCATCAGCCTCACTGTCGCCTCCGCGCTGGAGCGCAAGACCGCGATATTCACCGCCGAGGTCGAGCGTGGCGAGCTCCGCCGCTCCACGCTCAACGATTTCCTCAGCACCAGCCGCGATGCGTCCTCGCAGCTCGTCTCCAATCTCAACCGCGCCGCCGAGCTGATCCAGTCGTTCAAGCAGGTCGCCGCCGACCGCAACTATTCGGACCAGCGCACTTTCGATCTCGGCGACCTCACCGAGCAGGTGGTGCTGAGCCTGCGACCGGGCTTGCGCAAGCACAATCTGACGCTCAATGTCGAGTGCCAACCCGATCTCACCATGAACAGCTATCCGGGTCCGTACGGCCAGGTGCTCACCAATCTGTTTCTCAACTCGGTGGCGCACGCCTTCCCGGACGGCCGGCCGGGGACGATCGACATCCAGGTGCGGGAGTCCGGCAAGGACAATGTCGAGATCATCTTCTCCGACAATGGTTGTGGCATGTCGCTCGACGTTCGTCGCCGAGCCTTCGATCCGTTCTTCACGACGCGACGCGACCAGGGTGGCACCGGTCTCGGATTGCACATCGTCTACAGCATCGTCACCAATCGGCTCGGCGGGCGGCTCGATCTCGATTCCGAACCGGGCAGCGGCACGCGCATCCAGATCATCCTGCCGCGCGTGGCGCCGCTGGAACAGGCTGCGGAATAGCTAGTCGACGTCAGCGAGCTTATGCAGCGTTGCGCCGAAGATCAGGCTGGCCTTGCCGACCAGCGCCGTGCCTGTCATCTCCGCGCGGGTATCCGTGTAGGTCCCGCTGACACCGATGCCGACCGGGGCAGGACCGCCGAACAGCGGATTATCGTCGCCCCGCGGCGAGGTGTGCCGTTGCACCAGCACTTCGCCTTTGAAGGTGGTGTCGTCCTTCACCACGTAGCTGCCGGTGTAATAGAGATAGGCATCGCCGCCAAGAATCTTGCCGTCGCGAAAAAGGATCACGCCGCTACCCTTGCCGACTCGACCATCGAGCAGGGTCACGTGAATCGAATAAAGGCCGTTCTTCATAACGTCCCACGGGCCGGCCGCCATCGCCCAATGGCGTAACCGGTCCGGGTTTTATGCCAAAGCGTATCGCCTCGCGCAACGCGGCAGTTTGCCGGCCGGCCGCGGGAAGTTGCCACCGCGAGCCGTATTTGTCCCGACTTGTGCGTGACGCCTCATGACGGCCTGATGATGGGGCGAGGCCGGCCGCCTGCGAATCGAGGTTGGCCCGCGAAATGCACAGCAATAGCTGCACCGGCCGCGGGGTGCTGGAGCAAGACGATGAGCAACTGGATCGATTCCGGCGGCGATGAGCCGCGCCTGTACAATGCGCGTCCCACGAATTGCAAAAGCGAACGACGACGTTCCGGCGGCGCAACTCGCTGGCGAGGCGTGACGCGACTGGCAGCGGCCCTGGTCCTGGTTGGGCTCGCAGCCCCCATCGGCCATGCGCGCGACCGCGGCCAGTTCGCCAACACCAATGCGGATTTGAAAGCCTGGTTCGATGGCCTGCGCAGCGGCAAGGGGCCGTGCTGCTCCGATGCCGACGGCTCGGCGCTCTCGGATACCGACTGGGACAGCAAGGACGGGCACTATCGCGTCCGCCTCCCGCGCTACGGCTCCGGGCTCGAAGGACAGCCGCAGGAACTGGTCTGGGTCGACGTCCCCGAGGAGGCCGTGATCTCCGAGCCGAACCGGGTGGGGCGCACCATGGTATGGCCGATCTACGGCTACATGGGCGTCACCGTCCGCTGCTTCATGCCGGGTAGCATGACTTAGCCGCGCCGGGCGGCGTGTCGTCCGGTGCGTTGACGCGGCATGCGCCGCGTCAGGTATATTTCTTGTCGCGCTCGAGCAGCTCGATGGAGATGCCTTCGGGGCCGCGGATGAAGCAGATGCGCACGCCGGGCCGGATCGTGGTCGGCTCGCGCGTGAAGGTGACGCCCTTGGCCTTGATCTCGGCCGCGACGGCATCGATGTCCTTCACCGTCAACCCGAAATGGTCGAGGCCCTGATGCGGGTGCGGAGGCGGCGGGTTGACGGCGCTGTCGCCTTCGAGCGGCGCGATGAATATCCTGGCACCGCCAAGGTTCACGTCGATCCGTCCCGGCGCGTGGACGATCTCGCCACCGAGGATGTCCCGCAGCCAGGCCGCCGTGGCCTCCGGGTCGGGGCTGCGCAGATGGACGTGATCCCAAGTGACGGCGACTGGCATTTCATGTTCTCCCAACGGGGCTTTGATGTTGCAGTGCATGTTAGCGGCCGTGGCCGGTGATCACCACCGCCCTTGCCGATTCGCAACTGCGCGGGAACCTTAGGTCGTCTTCCGGATTAAGGTAAGCAGTGGCCCATTCCGTCGTTGGACGGGCTTCGGCCGCGATCGGTGATCCAACCATGAACGCCAGGCTCGATCGGATCGGATGGGGGCGCTTTGCCAGGACCGGCGAACGAGTGGCGCGGGCCGTCACGATCGCAAGCGTCTCATTTGGCCGCAGCCTTCTGTGGCTGCTGGCCGCCATCATCGTCGGCTGCGGCGTCTGGATGCTGCTGCCTCCCTCCAAAGGCAATAGCGCTGAGCAGGTGAAGTCGGAGGTGGCAGCCGTCGAGGCGGCTCCTTCGGGCGATCCGGCAGCATCGGCATCGCCGGCTGCCGAAGCTCAGGTACCGGCCGTGGTAGACCTCGGTCGTCTCAGGATTTCGTCGCAGACCTGGCGCCGCGGCGGTCTTGGCTCAAAAGCCCTGGTGACGTTTACGCTGCGAAACGACAATGACTATGCCGTAAAGGATCTGGAAATCGTCTGCGCGTTTGTGCGGCGTGACGGCAGCCATCTCACCGATCGCCGTCGCGTGCTAGCAGATCCGGTCAGCATGAAGAGCCGCAAGACCTTTGCGCGGATTTCCGTCGGCTTCGTCAACGTGAATGCCGATCAGGCGAAATGCTCGCTGGTTGCAGCGCGCCGCGCGTAGCGGCGGCATGTTCCGGTAGCGGAAAAGTTACCCTCCTTGGCCCTTGGCGAAAAAACCTCGCATCGCCATTTGAACCGAACGGCTGGGCTAGGAACCAATTAAGAGATCGCCTGTTGAGGCGAAGAGCCCACGCGGGGATGCGGGGGGCGGAGCGTGGCCAATGCCCATCTTTCGCTATTTCGTCTATGTCGGTGGAGCTTTGCTCGCACTGCTATTCGCAGCAGACTTCGTTCGGCCATCGCAGCCGGTTGCTCAGGCCGTCGCCACCGTAAGCAATGATCAGCCGCTGATCCGGATCCGCTCCGATCGCCATCTGCCCGAGCGTGTCGTGCTCGACACCACCCAGCCCACGATCGTCCCGCCTGCGGTGAAGACAGCCGCTGTCGTCGCGCCTCAGCCGCCGGTGCAGGACAGCGCGTCGGCCGCTCTCGCGGAAATGTCGGCCAAGGCGCGGGTGCGCGAGACATTCGCCCAGTTCACGCCGGGCTCGAAGGCCGACGCCGCAGCAGCCGGAAGGAGCGATGGCAGGTCTCAGGCCCAGGCGCAGACGCCTCCGGCTTCTCCGCCTCAGCCCAAGCGCAAGGTCGTGAGGGCGCATTCGGCCCCGCCGCCCGGCCGGCCGATGATGCTGGTCGCGCAGCAGCCGCATTTTGGCCTCTTCAACACGACCTGGTGAGAGCGCCTTCGATCC
Organism: Bradyrhizobium nanningense; assembly: GCF_004114535.1. GTDB lineage: Bacteria > Pseudomonadota > Alphaproteobacteria > Rhizobiales > Xanthobacteraceae > Bradyrhizobium > Bradyrhizobium nanningense. The sequence goes on along the minus strand of NZ_LBJC01000081.1, from coordinate 12,990 downwards.
GCCCCGAAACGAGGCGGGGAGGGCTTTTTATTGAGCGGCCTCTCTGCTAATTCGAATCCCTCCGAACGCTGTCCGGTGTGCTGGCTTGCCAGCATTGGTCCGGCGTATCGGTTTGCGGCCCGGTTTTCCGGGCCAGGGCGCTCGTAGCTCAGCTGGATAGAGCATCGGATTTCGATTCCGAGGGTCGGAGGTTCGAATCCTTCCGAGCGCGCCACTTCTGCGTTGCGTCCAGCCCGTTCCAGATATGTTCCGAACCGGCGCTGAGGCCGGGTCACTATCGCAAGGGCTGGCTGCGTCAGTCAGCCTGACGGACACCGCTTTGCCGCCCGCGGGCCAGCGTGTCGGAAGGCGTCTCGTGGAATGTCGCGCGGTAGGCTGCGGCAAATTCACCGAGATGATGGAAGCCCTGGGCGCGCGCGCATGTGGCAACGGTGGCGCCGCCGCCCTTGAGGAGACGGGCGCGGGTCGCCCACAGCCTCTTGAGGCGGATGTACTGATGCAGGCTCATGCCCCGCACCTTGCTCACCGCGCCGCCGAGCGTCCGGGTCGAGACGCCGAACTCGCCGGCGAGATCGGCGGTATAGATCGGCGCGGTCGGACGGGCCGCGACGTAATCGTCGATCCGCTGCACGAGCTTGATCGAACGCTCGCCCTGGACCGAGGCGCAGCGATCCGACATCGGATCGATCTGAAACAAATCGTCGAGCGCGAGCAGCAGTCCTTCCTGGAGATGGGCCGCCACCTCGGTGGTTTTGAACAAGAGCGGCTGCACCGAGGCGGTTCGCAGGATGTCGAGCAGGAGTTGCCGCGTGTGGAGCAGGGCGGGCCGGTTCGCGACATGGGCCCGTAAATCGTCGGCGTGATCGAACCAGCCCCGGTCTTTCAGCTCAGGGGAGAAGATGATCATCGCATGATGATTGGTTTGCGGCTCGACGAAATGGCATTCGTCGTTGCCGCGGAGCGTAACGAAGAAGCGCGCATCGAGATCCAGGCCCTTGAGGTTGACCTGGAGGTCGTCGGTCATGGACAGGATCACCATCCCGCCCGGCATCCTATAGGCGGTATCGAGGATGCGCGCGAACGATCGCATCATGATGATGCGGCACGCCGGAAGGGAGACGACGGCGCGGGCCGCGGCGAAGTTCGGGATGTCGAGCGGAATGCTTCGCGCATCCTCCATCGACTCGACCGGCCGAAACGCGTCGACATTGGCAAAGCCGATCAGCTGAAGCGCGGAGGATGGAGCGAGAGCGTCGAACAACATGGGTCTGGCCGGCTACTGAAATGTGACAATCAAATGGACGTCGATGTACCGCCATCAATGGCGAAACATCGCGTTTCAGTAAATCGAATTTCAGGCCGTAGTATTGCGGACATCATGCCATGACGTCCGTCGGACCGATGCCACCGTCAACGTTCTCGGCTCATCGGCTTTCCGGAAGCGAGGTCGATGAAGTGCAGCCGCGTGCAGGCGGGACAGGCAAAGGACGCAAAGCTTCGTCCCTCCGTTCTCTCCTGCTTCTCCAGATGCGTCTGCACGTTCATGCCCGTCTCAGGGCATCGAAAGACGATAAACTCGGCCATGGCCGCAGAATGACGGTGTGGGCGGCCTTCATCTTTGATCTAGATCAGTTTTGGAATCGCTCCAACCTGGCGACAACCGCGCAAGTCGTGATCTCGCAAATGCGAAGGGGCCCCGGGGGGCCCCTTCAGATATTACCAGCCGCGATAGCCGTAGCCATAATAGCGCGGGCCGTAATAGCGCGGCGGCCCATAATATCGAGGCCCGTAATATGGCCGCGGCCCGTAATATCCATAGTAGTTCGGGCGCCACCAGCAGCGCCCCCAGGCGTTGCAGACCATGCGCACCTGCTCGACGCCGGCGATATCCGGTGTTGCAGGCGCCGGCGCGATAGGCATGGCAGACGCCGCCGGCGATGCCGCCAGGGCACCCAGCATGGCACTGAACAGGCCTGCGGCGACGAGGCCGATCTTGCGAGTCATGATGTCTTCCTCCGCTTAGGCGGAACAGGATATCGAAGTTGTTCTGATCAAATTGTGGCGGAGCCGAAATGTAATGCTGATGAACGGATCTTCAGCAAATTCGCCCGGCGGGCTGGCTTTGGCCGCATGGCCAATGCCGTGCCATAGACCTTGATCCTGCGCAATTCGCAAGTCTGCCTCGGCTCATAGTGTTGCTGCGTGGTAGCAGCATGGGGCTCGCTGCCGGGCAGGGTGAACAGGATGCGAGTCATTCCAAATCTGTCGATCTCGCCGGAGAAGGTCTTCTTCGTCATCTCGAAATCGCGCCGGTCCGACAGCGAGGCGGCCGGAGGTGGCGTCATCCTGGAGTTCGGCGACGACGACATGAGCTACGGCCGCAATGGGCGCGGCGGGACCACCGACCGTGCGGAGCTCGCGGGCTTTATCCGCGATCTCAACGTCGACGAGCAGATCGACCTCGTGGCGTTGACCTGGCTTGGTCGCGGCGACGGCGATCTTTCCAATTGGAGCGAATTGCATACCCAGGCCGCGCAGGCGCACAACCAGCGCACGGCTTCCTACCTGATCGGCACGCCAATGCTCGCTGACTATTTGGAGGAGGCGATGACGCAGTTCGGCAAGTCCTTCGAGGAATTCGAAGAACATCTCTGATGCCGGACGCGGCGTCGATAAGTTTCAAGGAGAGTTGCAATGGATAAAATGAGAATCGACAAGGGCGACTGGCTGGTGGTGTGCGACGGGCGCAAGGCGCTGATTCTGGAAAACCTCGGCGACGAGATGTTTCCTAACCTTCACACCAAGGAGGTGCACGAGCAGCCCAATCCCTCGACCAGCGCGCAAGGGAGCGACGCGCCGGGGCGATTGCATGCCGCTACCGGGGGCGCCCGCAGCTCGGTCGAGCAGACCGATTGGCACGACGAGGCCGAGCGCGCCTTCCTGCGAAGCCTGGCCGGCCGGCTCGATGCCGCCGTCAGCTCCGGCGAGACCACCGGCCTGACCATGGTGGCCTCACCGCGCGCGCTTGGCATGATCCGCGCCGATTACTCGGACCTCCTGCGCAAGGCGATCCAGAACGAGGTCGGCAAGGATCTCGTCAAGCTGCCGGTCTACGAGATCGAGAAGCAATTGCTGCTGTCAGGCGCTGCCAAATAGAGGCGCCCCGCAGGGCAGGGGCCGGTATCCCTCAGTAGCAGGGGTGCCGGCGGCGATCCTGGCCGACATAGGCGGCCGCGCTCTGGTAGCAATGGTTGGTCGACGGGCCGTCGTAAAAGGCGAAAGTGCCAGGGGTGATGCCGGGCCCGTAATTGTGGACGTAGCTGATCGGGTAGGGCAGCGGATTGGCGTAGGCGCGGTAGTGCCGGTGATGGCCCCGCGCCTCCGCCAGGTCAGGGGCTAGGATTGCGGCCGACAGGGCAGCAACCGCGGCGACTAGCGTCAACTTGCTCATCTTGATTCTCCGGAACCCGCGCGAATAGGTCCGCCATCTATAGCCACTTCGAGCCGCCGGGGCACCGGTTCGATGCCTGGAAAGCCGGGCCGATCCCGCAGATTCCCGGGTGGGTGTGACAGAATTGCCGGAGGCCCCCCCAGGCCTGCCCATTTTTGGCCTTTTCGGGATGCTTAACGAATTCCCCACACAAGTAGGACCAAAGACTATTCGGTTAAGAATCCTGACGCCGGCCTTTGGGGGCTCCTGCGAGGCCGGTACATTCCTGAAGGCTGTAGCCGTCACCTCGCCATGCGCATCACGCTTTTGAGCCTGCTGTTGCTCTGCCTCGCCGCCGCCACGCCGGCGCGGGCCGAGCTGCACATCACCCGCGACCACGGCGGCTATGTCGAGGAATACAAGGCCAAGTACAAGCGCGTCCGCGAGAAGGGCGAGCGCGTCATCATCGACGGCATCTGCAATTCGGCCTGCACGCTGGTGCTCGGCATCGTGCCGATGAACAAGATCTGCGTGACGCCGCGCGCAAGCCTCGGCTTCCATCAAGCCTATTACGACAAGGCCTTCACCTTCGGCATCAAGGTAACCAGCTCCGAGGGGACGTCCGACCTGATGTCCTACTATCCCGACACGGTGAAGGACTGGATTCGGCGAAATGGCGGGCTCACCACCGACATGAAGAAGATCAAGAACGGCGTCGAGCTCTGGAAGATCATCGACCCCTGTCCAGAAGAATGGTGAGCGGCTGAGCTGAGCCGCGATCGTCCGTCGCAACGCAACATCGTCCCGGACGAAATTCGCATTGCCGCATGGCCCCCGCTGGGGCAATGAGGGCGGCAATGAATCATAATCAAGAAGCCCTGACCGCCCGCGCCGCGCCGATCCTGTTCGTCCTGCTCTGGAGCACCGGATTCATCGGTACCAAATACGTCGTCAACAACGCCGATCCCTTGACCTATCTCGCCATCCGCATGGCGATCGTGGTCGGCCTGATGGCGATCATTGCCGGCCTTGCGCGGCCGAAATGGCCCGACCGGACCGGCATCGTGCACAGCGCGGTCGCCGGCATCCTCGTCCATGGCTTTTATCTTGGCGGCACCGCGATCGCGATCGCGCATTCGATCCCTGCCGGGCTCTCCGCGCTGATCCCGGGCCTTCAGCCGATCCTGACCTCGACCATTGCCAATCGTTGGCTCGGCGAGCGGGTGACGCCACTGCAATGGACCGGACTCGTGCTTGGCCTCGGCGGCGTGGTGATGATCCTGCACAACCGTCCCATGACCGGCGAAGCCGGGCTTGGCTGGCTCGCCTCGGTGGTGTCGCTGATCAGCATCACGCTCGGCACGCTCTATCAGCGCCGCTACTGCAACCAGATCGACTGGCGCGCCGGCAATCTCGTGCAATATGTCGCTGTCACCATCTTCTTCGCGATCGGGGCCTTCCTGTTCGAAGACCGCGTGGTGCACTGGACGCGGGAGTTCGTGCTCGCGCTCGCCTGGCTCGCGGTGGCGCTCTCGATCGGGTCGATCGGGCTGCTCTACTGGCTGATCCGCCACGCTGCGGCGACCTCGGTCGCGAGCCTGTTCTATCTCGTGCCTGCGGTGACTGCGCTGATGGCCTACATGCTGTTCGGCGAGAAGCTCGATGCACTGGCGATTGCCGGCATGGCGATGTGCGCGGCTGCGGTGTTCGTGGTCAACCGGCGCTTCTAGCGCGAGGACAGGTCTCCGGACGCGCTCGCATCCGGAGACCCGATCTGAGCGCTTCGATCAGCGCTTCGCCTTCTTGGCCTTCTTCTTTGTCTTTGCAGTCTTCTTGGCGGCCTTCTTCGCGGTCTTCTTGGCCGCTTTCTTCGAGGATTTCTTGCTGGCCTTCTTGGCGGCTTTCTTCGAAGTCTTCTTCGGGGCCTTCTTGGCCTTCTTGGAAGCCTTCTTCGGCGCTACTTTCTTCGTGACCTTCTTGGCGGCTTTCCTGACCTTCTTGACGGCGGTGACTGCCGCGTCCTTGGTCGCTTCCACGGCGCTGGTGATCGTCTCGATCGCCTGTTCGGTGATCGGCTTATCGTCGTCCATATCGTGTCCCCCACGGTTTGTATGGAGCGGTGACGATAGCGCGTTTCATAATTGTGTCAAAGCAACGCTCAACCTTTGCGGATCTTCGCGTAGGCGGCGAGCGCGCGCTCGCGTCCCCTCGCGTGATCGATGATCGGGTGCGGATAGGTCTTGCCGAGCGTGATGCCTGCGCTCGCGAGCTCGATCGGCGTTGCCTGCCAGGGCCGGTGGATCAGCTTGGCCGGCATCTCTTTCAGCTCCGGTACCCAGCGCCGGACATAGGTTCCATCCGGATCGAACCTCTCGCCCTGCAGCTGCGGATTGAACACGCGGAAATAGGGCGCGGCGTCGGCGCCGCAGCCGGCGACCCATTGCCAATTGGCGGGATTGCTGCCGGCGTCCGCATCGACCAGGGTGTCCCAGAACCAGGCTTCGCCCTCGCGCCAGTCGATCAAGAGGTGCTTGACCAGGAATGAGGCCACCACCATCCGCACCCGGTTGTGCATCACCCCGGTGTGCCAGAGCTCGCGCAGGCCGGCATCGACGATCGGATAGCCGGTGCGGCCGCGCTGCCAGGCGGCGAGCGCCCTGACGTCGCGCCTCCAGGGGAAGCCGTCGAAATTTGCTTGCAGGTTTTCGCTGCCGAGGTCGGGATGATCGTGGAGCAGGTGGCGGCAGAACTCGCGCCAGCCGAGCTCGCTGAGGAATTTTTCGATGCCCGGCCCGAGTGCCGGGTCTTCCTCCGCGGCAAACCGCGCCGCATGCCAGATCTGGCGCGCGCTGAGCTCGCCGAATCTCAAATGCGGCGACAGGCCTGAGGTGCCTTCACGATCCGGGCGGTCGCGGTCTCCGACATAGGCGCCCGCGGTGTGTCTGAGGAAGTCGCGCAGGCGCTCTTGTGCTGAGGCCTCGCCCGGGGTCCATGTCTCGCGCAGGCCGCCCGCCCAATCCGGCTTGCCCGGCTCCAGCCTCCAGCTCTCCAGCACATCGCCGGCGATCTTCGGCGCGGGGCGCAGCTGTTTCGGAGCAGGCAGCGGTTTTGCCGGATCACCCAGCGACAGCACGCGCCGCCAGAACGGCGTGAACACGCGCAAGCCGCGGCCTTCCTTGGTGCGGATGGCGGAGGGCGGGACCAGGAGATCGCCGGGGAAGGTTTGCGAGTCCACGCCAAGCTTTGCCAGTGTCGCCTCGAGCTGGCTCTCGACGGCCTGATGCGGCGCCTGCGCAATTCCATTCCAGTAGACGGCGCGGGCGCCGCTTTCGCGTGCCAGTTCCGGGATCACCCTGGCCGCCGGTCCCCGGCGCAGGACGAGGGATCCGCCGCGCGCAGCGATCGCTGTACCGAGCGCTCGCAACGACTGCGCCAGCCACCAGCGCGTTGCCGCGCCGGGCGGACGTCCGACGCTGTCGTCGAGGACGTGGAGGCCGAGCACCGGCGCACCTGATGTCGCGGCGGCGTGCAGGGCGGGATGGTCGGACAGGCGAAGGTCGTCGCGAAACCAGACGATGATGGGCGGCACGCTTGGCGGGGTCAGGGTGGCCTCGTTTACGATTTGGAAAGCATGTCGGGCGCGGCGACGGGAACCCGTCGTTAATCGGACCGTAAGGCGGCTGCACGAATATGCAGGGATTACGGGGGTGGTTCCATTCATGTCCAGGGTCTTGACCGGGAAGTTCTTGCCGCAGTTCAAGCTCGGCACCAAGGCGGTTCTGTGCGCCGTGTTGCTGATCGCCGTGAACACGGCGCTCGTGGTCGGCGCCGGCTATTGGTCGCTGACCTCCGCCTTCAACGATCGCGCATTGCGCGACATCGAGGTCAACCTGCGCACGCTGGCGCTGGCCTTCACCGAGATCGTTCCGGCCGTCAAGATCACGATGCGCGATGGCTCGGTGGTGCGCGCCGAAATCCCCAAAATGCCCGACTTCAGGGATCACGCCATCGTCGACCGCGCGGTGTCCTATGTCGGCGGCAACGCGACCCTGTTCGTGTTCGACGATGCGAGCGGGCAGTTCGTCCGCCGCTCCACCAACGTCAAAAAGGAAAACGGCGACCGCGCCGTCGGCACCCAGCTTGCCGCCGACCATCCGGGGCAGGCGCCGCTGCGCCGTGGCGAGGCCTATAAAGGCCCGGCCACGCTGTTCGGCAAGTCGTTCATGACCGCCTATTTCCCGGTTCTGGACGCGGGCGGCAAGGTCGTCGGCATTCTCTATGTCGGCATCCCGATGATCCAGTACGAGAGCATGCTGGCCCATGCGATGGAGAGCATGGCCGCGGCCGCCGGACTTGCCGCGCTGCTGGTGCTGGCCCTGACCCTGCTGATCGTCCGTCGCGTCACCCGGCCGCTCACCTCGGTGACGCACTCGCTCACCGCACTTGCCAACGGCCAGAGCGACGTTGCGATCGAATGCGAGGATCGCGCCGACGAGATCGGCGAGATCGCGCGCACCGTCGCGGTGTTCAAGAGCAATTCGCTGGAGCGGGCGCGCATGCGCAGCGAGCAGGCGGCGGCCTCGGCCGCAGCGGTCGAGCAGCGCAAATCCGACCTGCGCAACTTCGTCGAGGAATTCCGCGGCAGCGTCGGCGGCATCCTCGACAAGGTGCTGACGTCGTCGGGCGAGTTCGAGCGCGCCGCGCGACAACTGACCGACGTCGCACGCTCCACCGCCGATCTGTCGGCGCAGTCCGCGGGCGCTTCCGAAAATGCCTCCGAGCACGTGCGTTCGGCGGCATCGGCTTCCGACGAGCTGTCTCAATCGATCTCCGAAATCGCGCGACGGGTGCAGGAATCGAACGCGATTTCCGCCGAAGCCGTCCGGCAGGCCGAGGCCACCGACCAGCGCATCGCGCAGCTCTCGGAAGCCGGCGCGCGCATTGGCGATGTCGTCAAGCTGATCACCTCGATCGCCGAGCAGACCAACCTGCTGGCGCTGAACGCCACCATCGAGGCCGCGCGCGCGGGCGATGCCGGCCGCGGCTTTGCCGTGGTGGCTCAGGAGGTCAAGACGCTGGCGGGCCAGACCGCGAAAGCGACCGACGAGATCTCGAACCAGATCGAGAGCATGCAGCTCGCGACCGAGGAATCGGTGTCCGCCATCAAGGCGATCAGCCAGACGATCGAGCGCATCAGCGGGATTGCCGGCTCGATCTCGGCTGCGGTCGAGCAGCAGAAAAGTGCGACCCACAACATCGTGGCGAGCGTTCGCGCGGCGGTCTCAGGCACGGCCGAGGTGGCCGTCAACGTCCGACATGCCGCCAAGGACGCCAGCGAGACGGGCGAGACGTCGAGCCGGATGTTTGCCTCGGCCCAGGCACTGTCGGGCGAGAGCCTGCATCTGAAGGCAGAGGTCGACGGCTTCCTCGACCGCGTGCGGGCGGCTTAATCGCTACCGTCATTCCGGGGCGGTCCGTAAGACCGAGCCCGGAATCTCGAGATCCCGGGTTCGATGCTGACGCATCGCCCCGGGATGACCTTTTGCGGTCGCTATGCGCGACCGCAAAAAGTCATTTCGGCTGCGGCACGATGCGCAGGTAGGGCTTCGGCTCCTTCCAGCCCTGCGGATAGATCGTCTTGGCCTCGTCGTTGGAGACCGAGCCCGCGATGATGACGTCGTCGCCCTGCGACCAGTCGGCCGGCGTGGCGACGCGATGCTTGGCGGTGAGCTGGAGCGAGTCGATGACGCGCAGGATCTCCTGGAAGTTCCGCCCGGTCGTCATCGGATAGACCAGCACCAGCTTGATCTTCTTGTCCGGCCCGATGATGAAGACGTTGCGGACCGTCTGGTTGTCGGCCGCGGTACGCTTGAGGGGATCGCCCGAAATGGCGGCCGGCAGCATGCCGTAGAGCTTCGAGACGTTGTAATCGGTGTCGCCGATCATCGGGTAGTTCGGAGCTGCGCCTTGCGTCTCCTTGATATCCTCCGACCAACGGGCGTGGTTGTCGACGGGGTCAACCGAGAGCCCCATCAGCTTGACGCCGCGCTTGTCGAATTCTGGCTTCAGCTTGGCGAGGGCGCCGAGCTCGGTGGTGCAAACCGGCGTGAAGTCCTTGGGGTGCGAGAACAAGAGCACCCAGCTGTTGCCGATCCAGTCGTGGAACTTGATCTTCCCTTCGGTGGTCTCGGCTTCGAAGTCGGGTGCGGTGGTGCCGATCGGAAGTGTCATGATTTTACCTCATCGCATTGAATCTACTTGGAAATTCTTCCCTGGCCGTCCGCCTCAGTATAGGGGTCTTACAAGGCCAAGTGAACGCAAACTGAACAGGCTCAAGTAAAATGTGAATTCCTGCCTTGAAGGGCAGATTTTCTAGCAACTTATTGTTACGGCGGCACCTGCGGCGAAACAGCTCCACCCGGGGTCACACGGTCTCGCTCGCCCCGATAAAGCCTTTTATGACTTCCATCACGCTCGCCCGGCGCGTCCTAGAACCAAAACGGTCCTGACAGCGACCAATTGGCAACCATCTAGAAAAGTCGCGATCCCCGTATCGAATCGTTAACCACCCCTTTACGCCGGCATGAAAATGCTGGCCGATCGGAAGAAGTCTGGAAGTGAACTATGTCTGCCGCTGCACCTAAATCTGTCGAGTCCTCGTCCCTCGAACCGTCCTGCCGCGATACCGCAGCCCATGCACTCTCCATCGTGCGCGACGGCGTGATCACCGGCGAAGGCCCGACCACCAAGGGAAGGGTGCATTTCTCCCGCTCGCTCGATGCCGACGACACCGCCTGGTGCACGCGGATCCTGACGGCCACCGCCGTCAACGACCAGCCGGTCAGCCGCGCCGAGGCGGAAGTCCTGTTCGAGATCAACGAGGCCGCAACCGAGCGCACCGATGGCGGCCGCTTCGACGACCTGCTTGCCAAGGCCGTTGCCCATTATGCCGCAAGCGCCTCCGGCCTGAAGGTGCCGCCGCGCAGCGTCGCGCTGTCGGCCGAGACCGACATCGAGAGCTGGGCGCCGTCCTATGCCTCCAAGGTCAATAGCGAGATGCTGGAGTGGATCGCGGGCCAGATGCGCGGCAAGCGCCACAACAACCGTCGCCTGATGGCGATGGTGGCGACGTTCCTCGGCGCCACCGCGCTGCCTCTGGCGGGCCAATTGCCGAACGTGTTCGACATTGGAATGTAAAGACTTGGGCATGTAACATTGACGCGCCTCCGATGAGGACGCGATCGAGCGGCGGGGTTATTTCCCCGCCGTTTTTTGTTTGCCGGCGTCCTGCTCGAGCCCCAGCGTGCGGCCCGGGAAACCGGCGGCGTCGAAATAGCGCTGGCTGCCGATGCGCTGGAAGTTCAGCACTGTCGTCAGGCCGCCCTCGGCGGGCTTGGACTTCAGCGTGCCGACATAGGCCTTTGGCACGGTGCCGTTGGGCATGGCCTCCGACATCACGCGGCCGACCAGGTCTCCTTTCTGCGTCGCGCGCAGGCCCATGAGCCGGGCGGCCGTCATGCCGACGTCGGCATTGCTGACCGGCAGCTCGTCGACGAAGCCGGCTTTGAAGTCCGGTCCGATCGCGGCCATGAAGTTCATGGTGTCACCGCGGCTGAAGCTGCCATGCATGCCCTGGCCCTGGCGCAGCACGGTGTCGGCGACCTGCACCGAAGAATTGGTCGGCGCCTCGCCGCAATCGCTGGCGTAGGAGCGGAAGTTGACGACGATTGACGGCGTCGGCGTCGCGGCCTTGCCGTGCAGATTGATGCGAGACAGCGGCAGCGTGCCGGGGAAGCGGCCGAGCGAATCCTCGACGAACAGGCCTGAGACGTAGTCCTGCTGGAGCAGCGCCTTGATGGTCTTCTCCGCCAGCTTCTTGTTCGGGAGATAGACGAGGTCGGAGCCGCCATTGGTGGCGACGACGAGATCGGGCTTCTCCGGATCCTTGCCGAGCACGCCGTTGCCGGCCTTGGGATGCTTGTTGCCTTCGACCTTCGCGTTCTTGTCGTTGGGATCGAACAAGGGCAGGTCGAGCGCCTTGGCGAGATCGAGCGCCAGAAAACCCATCGGCAGGAAATCCTTCGGCGTGTCGTCGTAGTCGACCTTGGCCGAGGCGCTGGTCTTGCTCTCCTTCGAGATGGTGGAGAAGCCGTGGTCAGCCGAGACGATGATGTTGGTCGAGGCGGTGAGCCCGAGCTCGTCGAGCGCCCTGCGCAGCTGGGCGAGGTTGTTGTCGGCGTTCTTGATGCCGGCCATCGAGGTCGGGCCGTTGATGCCGGGCTTGATCTGGTTGAGGCTGTCGCCGGTATTGTGCTGGCTGCCGTCGGGATCGCGCGACCAGAACACCAGCACGAACGGCTTGTTGCGGGCCTTGAACATCGGCAGCACCACCTTGGCGGCGACGTCGGCGAAATAGGCCTGCTGCGCGACGTTGGCCACCGTGGTACCCGGCGTCTTGGCATCGCCCGCCTTGGAATTGTCGCCGCGCGGCGGCGTTGCGGTGGGCAGGCCGGCCTTGGTCAGCGCGTCCTTCACTTCGTCGGACAGGGCCACTCCGTGCCTGCCGCCGGTGGCGTCGTCGAACACGATCGAATGCAAGCCCGCCTTTTCGGGCTTGTCGGTATGGTCGAACTGGTACGTCGGACCGTGCTTGCCGAGCGCAGCGGTGCTGTACCCCTTGTCGCGGGCCATCTTCAAGATGGTGTCCTCGTTGAGGTAGTTGCCTCCAAAATGCTCGTCGATGTCGCCGAGCACCTCGTCGTTCTCGATGAAGGGGACCACGGTGTTGCCGGCCGGGACGGAGGTATAGCCGGTCCAGATCGTGTTGGAGAACACGCCGGTATCGCCGAGATAATGGCCAGTCGACATCGCCGAGCCGTTGGCCATGGTGAAGGTCGGGAAGAGCGAGTGCGGGTTCTTGAAGTTGACGCCCTTGTCACGGACCTCGGCCATGGCGGGCGCGGTGTCGGGGTTGACCTTCAGCGCGCGCAGACCGTCCGGAATGAACAGGATCAAATTGCGGGGCGTGTTGTTCTGGGCGGAGGCCAATCCGGTGGACAACAGGGTCAATCCGGCGGACAGCAACAGCAATGAACGGCGCATCAGATCTCTCCCTGCGGTGAGCGGCATGGCCGCAACCCGCGGCCCCCCGGATCGTTTAGTTTCGCTGCATGACGGTCTTGTTACAAGAGCGGAGAGCCGTGCAAAGAAGGGCAGGGAGCACACACGTGTCCCGGACACGCTGCAACGCTTTTAGCGTTGCGGCGCAGAGCCGGGACCCAGCAGGCCACAGCACGCGCCGCCACATGGGCCCCGGCTCTGCAGCGCACCGTCGAACCGGACGATGCTTCGCATCGCCGGGGAGACGCTGCGCTGCGTCCGGGGCACGAGAGCATCTGTTACGCACCACTGCATCAACGCGTCATTGCGAGCGTAGCGAAGCAGTCCAGACTGCCGCCGCGGAAAGACTTGATCTTCCCCCAAAAAAGTGGACAGGGTTCAAGCCGATTTTAGCTCCATCTCGACCGGGCTGATATAGCCGATAGCCGAGTGTCTGCGGT
>NZ_LBJC01000080.1 GCF_004114535.1 Bradyrhizobium nanningense | reverse complement strand
TACTCGTCCGAATAGGACCGACGTTGCCGTTTTGCCATCTGACACCTCTCGCTGCCTAAGCTATAGGTGTCCACCGATTTAGGGGAGGTCCACTCCTGGATTGCTTCGTCGCAAGGGCTCCTCGCAATGACGGGGCGAAGCTGCGGATGACAGCCCTACCCGATCAGATCCGGATTGATCAGCCGCTCGAACGAGAACATCTCGTCCCACTTTTCCTGCGTCAGCAGCTTGCGCTCGACCACCACGATCTGATGCAGCGACTTGCCGCTCTTGTAGCCCTCACGCGCGATCTCGGCGCATTGCTTGTAGCCGAGCAGCGGCTTCAGCACCGTGACGATGCCGAGCGAGTTCAGCACCATGTTGCGGGTGTGCTCCTCGTTGGCGGTGATGCCGACGACGCAATTCTCGCGCAGGCTGTTGACCGCGCGCTCCATGGTGTGGATCGAGAAGAACAGTGCGAACGAGATCACCGGCTCCATCACGTTGAGCTGGAGCTGGCCCGCCGAGGCCGCGAGCGTCACCGTCGTGTCGAGCCCGATGACGAGGAAGCTTGTCTGGTTGACCACTTCGGGGATCACGGGATTGACCTTGCCGGGCATGATCGAAGAGCCCGGCTGCAGCTGCGGCAGGTTGATCTCGTTGAAGCCGGCGCGCGGGCCGGAGGCGAGCAGGCGGATGTCGTTGCAGATCTTGGTCAGCTTGCTCGCCGTGCGCTTCAAGACGCCGGAGAGCTGCACATAGGCTCCGGTGTCCGAGGTCGCCTCGACGAGATCGCCTGCGAGGATGAAGTCGACGCCGGTGAGCGCGCTCAGATGCCGGACCGCGAGCTTGGGATAGCCGACCGCAGCCGTGACAGAGGTGCCGATCGCGGTGGCGCCGAGATTGATCTCGCGCAGCAGCGCGCGCGCTTCCGAGATGCGGTCGACCTCCTCACCGAGCGTGGTGCCCCATCCCCGGAACTCCGCGCCGAGCGACATCGGCACGGCGTCCTGGAGGTGCGTGCGGCCCATCTTCAGCACGCGGTCGAACTCGCGTCCCTTGGCGAAGAAAGCTTCCTGGAGCTGGCGCAGCGCGGTCATGTAGCTCTCGAGCCGCAGAACCAGCGCGAGGCGAAAGGCGGTCGGATAGGTGTCGTTGGTCGACTGGCCGTAATTGACGTGATCGTTGGGACTGACGTGCTGATAGTCGCCCTTGCCGAAGCCGAGCGATTCCAGCGCGAGGTTCGCGATCACCTCGTTGGCGTTCATGTTGGTGGAAGTGCCGGCGCCGCCCTGGATGAAGTCGGTGACGAACTGATCCATCATCTCGCCGGCGATGACGCGGTCGCAGCCGAGGATGATCGCGTCCGCGACCCTGGCGTCGATCGCGCCAAGATCGCGATTGGCCATGGCGGCTGCCTTCTTGACATAACCGAGCGCCTTCACGAAGTAAGGCTCCTGGTTCATCGGAATGCCGGTGATGTGGAAGTTCTCCTTACCCCGGATGGTCTGGACGCCGTAATAGATGTCGTCGGCGATCTCACGCTGTCCGAGGAAGTCCTGCTCCGTCCGGCTCATGGGCGCTCCTTGTTGCATGCGCGCGAGACCTTCACGTCAGTTCTGGCACAGCGCGCTGGTCACGAAAGTATCAGTGCGGCAGTCGTCCGGTTTGCGGGGCCGGCCGGGGATCAGGACCTTGGCCGAGCATTTTTCGGCGGAGTCGGCATTCAGGCTCTTGCCTTCCTTGTAGCCCTTGCTCCGGCAGAGCTGGTCGGCGGCCTGCTTGCAGTCGGGCGCGCCGTTCGACGAGGCCGGACAGGCCGCGCGCCCCGACACCATGGTCGAGGGCTTGGCCAGCCGCGACAGGTCGTTCATGGTTTCACCGGGGCTTTTGATCGGCGGCAGGATCGAGGGCAGCTTGCCGAACAGCTTGCCCATTTCATTGATCAGCCCGGGATTTTCCTCGCGCGCCGGCGGTGCCGATGGAGCGGGTGCCGACGGCGGCGGAGCCTGCGGCCCTTGCTCCTGCAAGCCAAGCGACGGCGGCGCCGATTGCGCCCACCCTGTCCCGCAAGCACCGAGCAGGAGCAGCGCGACTGCTGACGTCAGCGTCCTGAGCAGCAGGGCGGGCTTGCCGGATCGAACCATCATGACGGCAACCGTAGCCGAAGCCGGCCCGGCGGCAAAGCGGCCACGCCGCTAGATCAGCTTGATGGCGATGACGAAGCCGAGCACCAACGCCGCGGCGCCGATCGCCACCACGAGCCCAAGATGCTTCTCGATCCTGACGCGGATCCAATCGCCATAGCGGTTGAGCAGGATCGCGACGATGAAGAAGCGCCCGCCGCGCGCAATGACGGAGAACAGGACGAACAAAAGCGGATTGTAGCCGGCAAAGCCCGAGGTGATGGTGACGAGCTTGTACGGGATCGGCGTCAGCCCCTTGAGCAGAATAATCACCGCCCCCCATTCGGCGTATTTGGCACGGAATCCGTCGACCTGATCACCGAGCCCGTAAAGCTGGATCAGCCAATGACCCAGCGAGTCATAGAGCAGCGCGCCGATGGCGTAACCGAGCATCCCGCCGAGCACCGAGGTCGCGGTGCAGACCGTCGCATAGAGCCAGGCGCGCTGCGGACGCGCCAGCGACATCGGGATCAGCATCACATCCGGCGGAACCGGAAAGAAGGAGCTTTCGGCGAAAGACACCACGCCCATGATCCAGAGCGCGTAGGGCTTGTGGGCGGCGTCGATGCACCAGTCGTAAATACGTTTCAGCATGGCGCCGCGATGAAGCACCATGGGACGGATTTGTCCATGCCGAGATTGAGGCGAATTATGACGTTTCTAGTGGCGCTTGCGCGCGGCACGCCCCTCGAGCGCGACAATTGGCCGCCTGGCAGCCACGCGCGGTGACGCGACCTTGGGCAGCTTCATCGACGATTTCGGCAGCTTCTCGGCGATGCCGAGCATGTCTTCCCGCCGCGTCATCTCGCGCCAGACGTCCTCGGGGCGCACGCCGGCAGAGGCCCAGAGCACGGTGAGATTGTACAAGAGGTCGGCGCTTTCGCGGACCACGGCGTCGGTGTCGCCATTGACGGCATCGATCACGACCTCGATGGCCTCTTCGGCGAGCTTCTTTGCCATTTTTGAGGGCCCGCGCTGAAACAGCCGGGCCGTACGCGATGTTGCCGGATCAAGGTCCCTGGCCGCGAGCACAGCCAGATATAGCCGCTCAAGCGAATCACTCATGGTACTCAAAACTACTCTAAACAAATGGCGGGCGTGTTAACGCGTGGGCATAAAAGCAAAAAACAGGCCGGCGCGGCAAGCGCGACGGCCTGTCCTGGTCAACCCGAGCTGCCAGAGCTAGTAGCAGTTCTGGTAATAACCCTGGCCGCAATACTCGGACGGAGCGGTGCCGCCGTAGCGCTGATACTGGAAGTTCGGGCCCGGACCATAATAGGGACCGTAGGCAGGGCCGCTGTAATAGGCGGGACCGCCGTAATAACCATAGCCCGGACCGTAATCATAGGCGTAGGAGTCCCGGGTTGCCGCGATGGCAAGACCGGTGCCGATGGCCGCGAAAGCCGCAGCAGCAGCCGCGCCACCTCCACCGCCATGCCAGTGGCGGCCGCCCGCGTATGAAGCGGTCGGGGCAATCGTGGTCAGCGCCAGCACCGTGGCGGTGGCAAGAACGGCCTTTCGGCCCGCAAAATTGGAGAATCGCTCGAACATGTCTTGGGCCCTCCTTTGGGACCTGGAATGGACGCCTGCGGACAGGCTCATGCCTTTCAAACCCGCATAGCCCAAGTTGGGTTCCCCAACCCCAACACAAGCTGAACGGGGTTGCGTAATCGTGACGCAACCGCCGCTCATCCTCCGTTCATGTTGGCACGGAAAGACTGACCGCCAGCCGGCGCTGCAAGCGTCACCAAACCATAACAATGCGGGACCGGCGCAACTGATGTCGGAATTCAAGACGATCGCGCTTCGTTGCCTGCTGGCCCTCTCGATCTCGCTTGCGACACCGATTGCACGCGGTGTCAGCGCGGCCGAGACGCCTGCGCCATCCTCCGTTGCGATTCACTTCACCTTCGACCGCCCGCTCGATGCGAGCATGGCGCCGTTCTTTCTTGCGGCGAAGGACGGCAGGTTCGGCGCCGAGCGTCTCAACGTGTCCTTCAGCAGCGCGACCGGATCGACCGAGGCGCTCGCAGGCGTCGCCAAAGGCGACAGCGAACTTGCGCTCGTCGACATCAACGAGCTGATCCGATTTCGCGACAAGGAGGATGCGGCGCCGGTCAAGGCGGTGTTCGTGCTGTTCAACAGCGCGCCTTACGCGATCGTGGCGCGCAAGAGCCGCGGCATTCATCTATTGCCCGATCTCGACGGCAAGACCGTCGGCGTTGCCGACGGCGATCTGTCGATGCGGCTGTGGCCGGCGCTGGCGCAGCAGAACGGCATCAAGGCATCGCACGTCAAATTCCACAGGATCAGCGCGGCGGTGCGCGAGCCGATCCTGTCCGCGGGACAGGTCGATGCCGTCGCGGGCTTCAGCTATCTCTCGGCAGTGAACCTGCGTGATCGCGGCGTGCCCGGAGCCGATCTCGTCGTGCTGCGTTACGCCGACTATGGCTGCGAGGCCTATGGCTTCGCCGTGGTGGCCAATCCCGCCTTCGCCGCAGCGAAGCCGGATGCCGTGAAGGGCTTCATCCGCGCCTTGATCGCCGGCATCACCGCGACCGCCAAGGAACCGGCGCGTGCGGCGGACGAGGTCGCGAGCCGCATCGACGGCGGCGACCGCGACCTGGAGCTGGAACGCCTGCGCGCCGTCCTCGCCGACAACGTCCTGACCGACGAGGTCAAGCGCAACGGTCTCGGCGGTATCGAGCCACTGCGCCTGGAACGCTCGATCGACCAGATCGCGCAGGACTTCAAATTCCGCAAGCGGCCCACGGCGGGCGACATCTTCGACGATCGGTTCCTGCCGCCGGTCGCGGGGCGGCTGATCAATTGAGAAAAACTGACAGCTTCCGCTATATCTCGCGCGCGATCCCTGCTTAGAATACAGGCCCCGTTATCCGCTCGAGTTTCGTCGCCCGCATGTCCATCCTCCGTCTCTATACCCGCGTTCTCGAGCTGCTCGGCAACGAGGCGCGGCTGGGCTGGCTGCTCGCGGTCGCCAATCTCCTGCTGGCAGGCTCGCAATTTGCCGAACCCGTGCTGTTCGGCCGGATCGTCGACGTGCTCTCCGGCAAGACGGTGGCCGGCTCGAACTCGGCCTGGCCGTTCCTGGCCGCCTGGGTCGCGTTCGGGCTCTTCACCATCCTGTGCAGCGCGCTCGTGGCCCTGCAAGCCGACCGGCTCTCGCACCGGCAGCGCCAGGCGGTGCTGACCGACTATTTCGAGCACATCTTGCAATTGCCGCTGACCTTCCACTCCGGCACCCATTCGGGCCGCCTGATGAAAGTGATGCTCAACGGCACCGACGCGTTGTGGCGGCTGTGGCTCGGCTTCTTCCGCGAGCACTTTGCCGCGATCCTCTCGGTCCTGGTGCTGCTGCCGCTGTCGCTCTACCTGAACTGGCGGCTCGCGATCCTCCTGTTCGTTCTTTGCATCGTCTTCACCGCACTGACGACCTTCGTGGTGCGCAAGACCTTCGGCATGCAGATGGAAGTCGAGGAGCATTACAGCGAGCTTTCCGCCCGCGCTTCCGATGCGCTCGGCAACGTCGCGCTGGTGCAGAGCTTCGTCCGCGTCGAATCCGAGGTGAAGGGACTGCGCTCCGTCGCCGATCAATTGCTCGAAGCCCAGATGCCGGTACTGTCGTGGTGGGCGCTGGTCACCGTCATCACGCGCGCCTCCACCACCATCACGGTGCTGGCGATCTTCACGTTCGGCATCGCGCTGCACGACCAGGGACTGACATCCGTCGGCGAGATCGTGATGTTCGTGAGCTTCGCCACGCTCTTGATCCAGAAGCTGGAGCAGGTCGTGAGCTTCATCAACAACGTGTTCATGGAAGCTCCGCGTCTGCGCGAGTTCTTCAATGTGCTCGACGCCGTGCCCGCGGTGCACGATCGCCACGACGCGATCGATGCCGGCAGGCTGTCCGGCCTCGTCGAGTTCAACGACGTCACCTTCTCCTACGACGGCAAGCGGCCGGCGATCGAGGATCTCACCTTCGCCGCGCTGCCCGGCCAGACCATCGCGCTGGTCGGCCCGACCGGCGCCGGCAAATCGACCGCGATCGCGCTGCTGCATCGCGCCTTCGATCCGCAATCCGGCTTCATCAAGATCGACGGCATGGACGTGCGCGGCGTGACGCTGACCTCGCTGCGGAGGAACATCGGCGTCGTGTTCCAGGAAGCGCTGCTGTTCAACCGTTCGATCGCGGAGAATCTGCGGGTCGGCAAGCCGGATGCGACCGAGGCCGAGATGCGCCAGGCGGCGGCGCGCGCGCAGGCGCTCGAATTCATCGAGCGCAGCGGCGGTTTCGAGACCAATGCCGGCGAGCGCGGTCGCATGCTGTCCGGCGGCGAGCGGCAGCGCCTGTCGATCGCCCGCGCGCTCTTGAAGGACCCGCCGATCCTGATCCTGGACGAAGCCACCAGCGCGCTCGACGCCGTCACCGAGGCCAAGGTGAATACCGCTCTCGACGAAGTGATGAAGGGCCGCACCACCTTCGTGATCGCCCATCGCCTCTCCACCATTCGCAACGCCACGCGGATCCTGGTGTTCGAGAACGGGCGCGTCATCGAAAGCGGAACTTTCGATGAACTCGTGGCCAAAGGCGGCCATTTTGCCGAGCTCGCCAGGGCTCAGTTCATGGTCCATGAAACCGCACGGGCCAGCGTGACGGCTTCTGAGGCTGCCGCGACGGCAGCCAAATCCCCCTAGCAAGTCCTCACAGCGCCGTCGAAATTCGGCCTATTTCATTGCGGAATACCGCACCCAGCCCCCTGTTCTCGACGCATCAGCCGGTATAGGTTTGCGACGCCGCAAGCGGCGGCGCTGGATTTCAGAACCGACAATCAGATCACGAGAACCGCCCGTATCAGGCGGGTCTCCAAGGACCGGAATCGGATAGTGCACGCCCTACGCCCGCTGCTTCGCAAATCGCTGTTCAACCTGTTCGCTGCGAGCCTCGCATGTGCCGCGCTGCTTGCGCCGCGCGCGGCGAGCGCCGAGGCGCTGCTGCTGATCGAGGCCGACAGCGGCAAGGTGCTGCAGGCGGACAACGCGACCATTCCCTGGTATCCGGCCTCCGTCACCAAGATCATGACCGCCTATGTGACGCTGAAGGCGGTCAAGGACGGCAGACTGACGCTCGACACGCTGCTCACGGTGTCGCCGATTGCGGCCTCGCAATCGCCCTCGAAGATGGGATTCCGTCCGGGAACGCAGCTCACCGTCGACAACGCGCTGAAGATGATGATGGTCAAGTCGGCGAACGACATGGCCGTGGTGCTCGCCGAAGGCGTCGGCGGTTCGATCGACGGCTTCTCTGCGATGATGAACGACACCGCGAAGAAGCTCGGCATGACGCAGACCAGCTACGTCAATCCGAACGGCCTGCCCGCCGACGGCCAGATCACGTCGGCGCGCGACCTCGGCATCCTGGCGCGCTCGTTCCTGCGCGACCTGCCGGAATACGAATACTTCGTCCACATCCCGGCGATCCGCTTCGGCAAGCGCGTCACCGGCAATTTCAACAAGCTGATCGGCCGCTATCCCGGTGCCGACGGTTTCAAGACCGGCTTCATCTGCGCCTCCGGCTACAATCTCGTCGCCTCGGCCACCCGCAACGGCCGCCGGCTGATCGCGGTGGTGCTGGGTGCGAACTCCGGCACCGCGCGCGCGGTGAAGGCGGCGCAGCTGCTGGAGCGCGGCTTCGCCCAAGACAATCTGACATGGCTGCGCCCCTCGCTCGGCACGGTCGAGAACCTCGTGCCGGTCGACGCCTCGCCGCCGAACCTGCGCGACGAGATGTGCGGCGGCCAGCGCAAGCGGCCGGCCAGCGACGACGACGATGCGCTGATTGCCGCCAATGGCGGCACATCAGGATCGGCCTCGGCCACCGGCGGCGAAGCCCAGGTGACCTTCTTCACCGCCGGCCTCCAGCCGCCCCTGATGAAGGCCTCCGAATTGATGGCCTCTCCGCCGGCGGCGGCCGAGCCCGTGCTGGTCTATACCGGCCCGACCCGTACCGGCCCCGCCCTGATCGCGGCGGTCGCGGCCGATGCCGACCAGCAGGCGGCGTCCAAACCGCGTGGCAAGAAGTCGCGCGTGGCCAAGAAGCCTGATGCGGCCGACAGGCCGAAAGACGGGGGCAAGGACGCTAACACCAAGACGGCAGCGGTGAAGCCGGATGCCAAGCCGGCTGGGGCCAAGAACAACGGTAAGAGCGACGGCAAAAACGACGCGAAGGGCGACCCCAAGAGCGAGCCTAAGACTGCGGCGAAGCCGGCAGCGCCCAAGCATGCTGCCGCCAAGCATGATGCGGCGGCAAAATCCGCCGACAAGCCTGCGGCCAGCGGCGATCAGAAGCCCGCCAAGCCCAAGGCCGCGACCAAGCCCGCCGCCAAGCCGGCCAACAACGGTTGACCCGCACGCCGGGCCGAGAGCCGGCCCGGCTTCGCACCTGCGGCAGCTGTTCGCGATGATTCCAGTAGCCACTCCCCGGCCTTTGCCCTAAGCCTCGACGGCTTGCCAGCAGTTCCGGCAGGTTCGATACTGGCGGCAATGAGGCAAGCCCGAGACACAACGGGCTCTGGTAGATGAGGGGAGTTTTCCATGGAGCGCATCTGGCTCAAGCAATATCCGCCCGGCGTGCCCGCCGATATCGAGCCGACCCAATACGCATCGCTGGTCGACCTCCTTGAGGAGAGCTTCACCAAGTTCGCCGACCGCAAGGCGTTCATCTGCATGGACAAGTCGATCAGCTACCGCGACCTCGACCAGATGTCGGTCGCGCTCGCCGCCTATCTGCAGGGCCGCGGGCTGCAGCGCGGCGCCCGTGTCGCCATCATGATGCCGAACGTGCTGCAATATCCCGTTGCGACGGCTGCCGTGCTCCGCGCTGGCTTCGCGGTCGTCAACGTCAACCCGCTCTACACCCCGCGTGAGCTCGAGCACCAGCTCAAGGATTCCGGCGCCGAAGCCATTATCGTGCTGGAGAATTTCGCCCACACCGTCGAGCAGGTGATCGCGAAGACCGCGGTGAAGCATGTCATCGTCGCCAGCATGGGCGACCTGCTCGGCTTCAAGGGCGTGATCGTCAATCTGGTTGTCCGCCGCGTCAAGAAGATGGTACCGGCCTGGTCGCTGCCGGGCTCGGTCTCCTTCAACGACGCGCTCTCCGCTGGACGCGGCATGACCTTCAACAAGCCAAAGCTCTCGCCGGGCGACGTCGCCTTCCTGCAATATACCGGCGGTACCACCGGCGTCTCCAAGGGCGCCACCCTGCTCCACCGCAACATCGTGGCCAACGTCCTGCAGAATGACGCCTGGCTTCAGCCGGCGGTCGCCGCGCCGCCGCATGTCGATCAGCTCATGATCGTCTGCGCGCTGCCGCTCTATCACATCTTCGCGCTGACGGCCTGCTACCTGCTCGCGGTGCGCGCCGGCGGCTGCAATCTCCTGATCCCCAACCCGCGCGACATTGCGGGCTTCGTCAAGGAGCTGGCGAAATACCAGGTCAACAGCTTCCCGGCCGTCAACACGCTCTACAACGGCTTGATGCACCACCCTGATTTCAAGAAGCTCGACTTCTCCAAGCTGAAGATCTCAAACGGCGGCGGTATGGCGGTGCAGCGTCCCGTCGCCGATCAATGGAAGGCGATCACCGGCTGCTTCATCGCCGAAGGTTACGGCTTGTCGGAGACTTCGCCGACGCTGACCTGCAACCCGGCGACGGCAACGGAGTTCACCGGTACGATCGGCATTCCCGTGCCGTCGACCTACATCTCGATCCGCGATGACGACGGCAACGAGGTCCCGCTCGGTCAGGCAGGAGAGATCTGCGCCAAGGGTCCGCAGGTGATGTCGGGCTACTGGAACAGGCCGGAGGAGACCGCCAAGGTGATGACCGCGGACGGCTATTTCCGCACCGGCGACATCGGCGTAATGGACGAGAAGGGCTACACCAAGATCGTCGACCGCAAGAAGGACATGATCCTGGTCTCCGGCTTCAACGTCTATCCGAACGAGGTCGAAGAAGTGGTCGCGAGCCATCCGGGCGTGCTCGAATGCGCCGTGATCGGCATCCCCGATTCCAAGTCGGGCGAAGCGGTGAAGGCTTTCGTGGTGAAGAAGGATCCCAACCTCACCGCCGAGGCGGTGATCAAGTTCTGTCACGAGCAGCTCACCGGCTACAAGGTGCCCAAGCACATCGAATTCCGCAACGATCTGCCCAAGACCAATGTCGGCAAGATCCTGCGCCGCGAGCTGCGCGACGAGAAAAAGGCGGAGGCGGCGTAAGCTGCACCGCTGATGCCGGACGTCGGTGCCATCGCGCCATCAGGCATTCTCGCCTTCTGGCGCGAGGCCGGCCGCGAGCGCTGGTACAAGCGCAGCGACGCTTTCGACGCCGAGGTCAGGCGCCGCTTTCTGACGCTGTGGCAGAAGGCGGCCGCCGGCGAGTTGGCCTCGTGGGAGGCGAGCGACGACGGCGCGCTCGCGCTCGTCATCGTGCTCGACCAGTTTCCTCGCAACATGTTTCGGGGCACGCCGCAAGCCTTTGCCAGCGACGCGCTGGCGCGTGACGTCGCCCGCCGTGCCATCGATCGGAGTGTCGATACCAGGATCGACCCCGTCCTGCTCGAATTCCTGTACATGCCCTTGATGCACTCCGAGCGCCTCGCCGATCAGGAGCACTGCGTCGCGCTGTTTCAGCAAACCGACAATACCGAGAACCTGAAATACGCCCGGGCGCACGCCGACATCATCCAGCGGTTCGGCCGGTTTCCCCACCGCAACCGCCTCCTCGGCCGCCACACCACCGAGGAAGAGCAGGCCTTCCTCGACGATGGCGGCTTTTCCGGGTGATGACATGATGGTGAAGTGCCCAAGGAGAAGGCCAAGTCTCTCCGCTTCGGCCGCCGGCAATATTGTGCAGGCCCGCCGCACGGTCTAAAAAGCGGGACCGATTTTCAGGGAGACTGACAATGGCGATCCAGATTGGCGACAAGCTGCCGGAAGCGAAATTCCGTGTGATGACGGCGGAAGGCCCGCAGGTGAAGACCACCGACGATATCTTCAAGGGTAAGAAGGTGGCGCTGTTCGCGGTGCCCGGCGCCTACACCGGCACCTGCCACAAGATGCATCTGCCGAGCATCTTCCTCAACGCCTATGCCATCAAGGACAAGGGCGTCGACAGCATCGCCATCGTCTCCGTCAACGACGCCTTCGTCATGAGCGCCTGGAAGCGCGACACCGACCAGCGCGACGAGGCCATCTTCCTCGCCGACGGCAATGCCGATTTCACCAAGGCGATCGGCATGGAGCTGGACGCCTCCGCCAACGGCCTCGGCATCCGCTCCAAGCGCTATTCGATGCTGGTCGAGGATGGCGTGGTCAAGAAGCTGAACCTCGAGGCGATGCCCGGCAAGGTCGAGGTCTCCGGCGGCGATACGCTGCTCGGGCAGCTGTAAGCTCTCTTCGCGACAAAGACACTGTCATGCCCCGGCTTGACCGGGGCATCCAGTACGCCGAGACCTCTCGGCTTAATCACGTCCATCTCTGGAATACCGGATCGCCCGGTCGAGCCGGGCGATGACAGTTGAGAATGAGGCACCGACGGCGCGCCTCTACTCCGCAAGCCGCTGCTGCAACCGCGCCTTCACGATGCCGTCGCGTGCGAGCTGATCGGCGCGTTCGTTCTCGGGGTGGCCGGCATGGCCCTTGACCCAGTGCCAGCGGATCTCGTGCTGCTTCAGCGCGGCATCCAGGCGCTGCCATAGCTCGACGTTCTTCACCGGCTTCTTGTCGGCGGTGCGCCAGCCGTTGCGCTTCCAGCCGAAGATCCATCCCGTGATGCCCTGCCGGACATACTGGCTGTCGGTGTAGAGATCGACGGTGCACGGCTTCTTCAGCGCTTCCAGCGCCGAGATCGCCGCCATCAGCTCCATCTGGTTGTTGGTGGTGTGGCGCTCGCCGCCGTTCAGCTCTTTTTCCTTGTCGCCGAACTTCAGGATCGCGCCCCAGCCGCCCGGCCCGGGATTTCCCGAGCAGGCGCCGTCGGTAAAGATCGTGACATTGGGACGCTCGCTCACGCCACCAACCCCGACGGCATCAGCCCATAGTCGCGCACGCTTCTCACGCTCTGGTGGAAGCGCAGCTTGCGGACATATTCCAGCGGATCCTTCGGCTTCACCAGCGCACCGGGCGGCACGTTGAGCCAGTCGACCAGCCGCGTCAGCAGGAAGCGGATCGCAGCCCCGCGCGCGAGCAGCGGCAGCGCGGCCTCTTCCGCCTCCGAGAGCTTTCGCAACCGGCCATAGGCGTTGAGAAAGGCACGCGCCTTGGTGACATTGAAGGAATGATCCGGCTCGAAGCACCAGGCGTTGAGGCAGATCGCGACGTCATAGGCCAGCATGTCGTTGCAGGCGAAGGTGAAGTCGATGATCCCGGAGAGCTGATCGCCGAGGAAGAAGACGTTGTCGTTGAAGAGGTCGGCGTGGATCACGCCTTCCGGCAGATCGGTCGGCCAGATCCCGCTCGACAGATGATCGAGCTCAGCCGCCAGGAACGTGCGCAGGCCCGGCTGCACCTCGTCGGCACGGTGTGAGGCCGCATCGAACAGCGGCCGCCAGCCCGAGACCGAGAGCGCATTGGCGCGCCGAACCGCAAAATTCGCGCCGGCCAGATGCATCTTCGCCAGCGCCGCGCCGACGCCGGCGCAATGCGTCACGTTCGGCTTGCGAGGCCACATGCCTTCGAGAAAGGTGATGATCGCCGCAGGGCGTCCCGACAGCTCGCGCAGCGCCTCGCCGTCGCGTCCCTTCACCGGCAGCGGGCAGTTGATGCCGTGCTCGGCCAGATGCGTCATCAGCGCGAGGAAGAACGGCAAATCGTTCTTCGCCACGCGCTTCTCGTAGAGCGTGAGGATGAACGACGCCTGCTTGCCTCCCTGGCTGGTATGCAGCAGGAAGTTGGTGTTCTCGACGCCCTCGGCGATGCCCTTGTAGGACAGCAATTCGCCGAGATCATATTGCTTCAGGAAATCCGCAAGCTCGTCGGCGGCAACGTCGGTGTAGACCGCCATAAAGGTCTACTCGGCGGCAGCTTCGGGACGCACCTGACGCGGCAGCGGGAAGAACTCGTTCTCTTCCGCGGCCGAGACCGTCTCCACATGCAGCGTGTAACGCTCGGCGAAGGCGTCCATGATCTCCTCGACGATCACCTCCGGCGCGGAGGCGCCCGCCGTGATGCCCAGGCTCGAGATATTGCCGAACTTGTCCCAGTCGATGTCGGCGGCGCGCTGCGCCAGCACCGCGATCCGGCAGCCCTCGCGCTCGGCAACCTCGCGCAGGCGCTGCGAGTTCGACGAATTGGGGGCACCGACGACGATGAGCGCGTCCACCACCGGCGCCACCTTCTTCACCGCGAGCTGGCGATTGGTGGTGGCGTAGCAGATGTCTTCCTTGTGCGGGCCGTTGATGTTGGGGAAGCGCTTCTTCAAGAGCGCCACGATCTCCGCGGTGTCGTCGATCGACAGCGTGGTCTGGGTCACGAAGGCGAGATTGTTGGGGTCCTTCGGGGCGATGGTCTTGGCGTCCTCGGCGGTCTCGATCAGGGTCACGGCGCCGACCGGAAGCTGGCCGAGCGTGCCGACCACCTCAGGGTGATGGGAGTGGCCGATCAGGAATATCTCACGGCCACGCTTGAAATGGATCGCGGCCTCGCGATGGACCTTGGTCACCAGCGGGCAGGTCGCATCCAGCGAGAACAGATTGCGGGACTGCGCGTCGGCCGGAACTGATTTCGGCACGCCGTGGGCCGAGAACACCACCGGCGCGGTGGCGTTCTCCGGGATCTCGGCGAGCTCCTCGACGAAGATGGCGCCCTTCTTCTTCAACCCGTCGACGACATATTTGTTGTGCACAATCTCATGGCGAACATAGACGGGGGCGCCATATTTATCGAGCGCCCGTTCCACGGTGTCGATCGCCCGGACCACGCCGGCACAGAAGCCGCGGGGAGAACAAAGCACGATCTTGAGGTCTGGTTTGGCTGACATTGAGCGATCTCGGGACCGAATCACCCGTTTCGCCTTTTGGCGGGGGCGGTCGATGGATGGAATAGGGCTTAAACGGTCGGCTTGAACTATGCCGCGAGTTTCTAAGGGAATTGGGCCCCCTTTCGGGCGCTGTCAAGGCACTATCTATAGCAGAACCATTGCATGGCTACCCCCTCCGGGCTTATATAGCGCGAATTCCCTGTCATCGCTGATGACCACCGGTTTCGCCTCCAGAGGGGTGGGCGAAGCACAAAGGAGATTTGCCATGAGCAACGCACCTCTGATGCCCAAGGCGACCGCCGTCTGGCTGCTCGACAACACCGCGCTGACCTTCGACCAGGTCGCCGATTTCACCAAGATGCATCCCCTCGAGGTGCGCGCGATCGCCGACGGCGATGCGGCCCAGGGCATCAAGGGCATGGATCCCCTCTCCAACGGCCAGCTCACCCGCGAGGAGATCGAGAAGGGCGAGAAGAACCCGGATTACCGGCTCCGCCTCCAGGAGAGCAAGGTGGTGCTGCCGCCGCAGCCCAAGCGCAAGGGCCCGCGTTACACCCCGGTGTCGCGCCGCCACGAGCGTCCGAGCGCCATCCTCTGGCTGCTGCGCAGCCATCCGGAGCTCAAGGACGCCCAGATCATGCGTCTGGTCGGCACCACCAAGAGCACCATTGCCAGCGTGCGTGACCGCACCCACTGGAACACGTCCCAGCTCACCCCGATCGATCCCGTCACCCTCGGCCTTTGCTCGCAGATCGAGCTCGATTTCGAGGTGCAGCGCGCCGCCAAGGAAAAGCCGATCGATGCAGCCTATGGCGGCGCCACGCTGCTGCCGGCCTCCGAGACCACCCGCAAGGACGAATACGAGTCCGCGGAGAAGTCCAGCGACGACCTCAACGTCGACGCCGTGTTCGCCAAGCTGAAGACGCTCGGCGGCAAGAAGCAGGAAGACGAGGAGGGGTAGTTCCTCTCCCTCTTCGTTCGCTTCAAACGCAAAAAGCGCGGCAGGGAAACCTGCCGCGCTTTTTGTTTTGTGTACCCCACCCTCGGTGGTCGTCCCCGCGAACGCGGGGACGACAGCGGAATTTGTTGCTCTAGGCGATTGTCACTCAGAACTTATACGTCACGCCCGCGCCGACCAGCCACGGATCGATATGCGCGGTGCCGGTGACCGGCAGGCCGGAGACGGTCGCGCTGTAATCCGGGCGCAGCCAGAGCTTCTTGACGTCGACGTTGAGACCCCAGTGTCGGTCGATCATGTAGTCGAAGCCGAACTGCACGGCACCGCCCCATGCGTTGCTGACATGCAGGTTGGTGGTGGTGGCGACGATCGCGGGCGGACCGGCGATCGCGGCAGGCGAATTGGCCGCGGAATTGTTGAAGAACACAGTGTAGTTCACGCCGGCGCCGATATAGGGCTTGAACGCGCCGAACTGGTCGAAGTGATATTGCAGCGTCAACGTCGGCGGCAGCAGCGTGGTCTTTCCGATCGGCAGGTTCGCGAGCGAGCCGGTGCCGCTGATCGAGTGCCGGGTGACGCCGAGGATCAGCTCGGCTGCGATGTTCTTGGTGAAGAAATAGCTGATGTCGAGCTCGGGGACGACCTGGTCGCTGATCGAGAGGCCGGAATTCGGCGATGACAGCGAGGGCACGCCCGCCACATTGACGGTCGAGCCGCCGGCATCCGGCAACACGCCGAGCACGCGCAGGCGCACCATCCACGGATTGAATGCCTCCACCGGCGGCGGCGCCTTCTTGTAAACAGGCAAATCGGCAGCTTGCACCGATGCAAACGTGCCTGCGAGCATCGCGCCAAAAGTCGCAAGCCGCGCCAGGTTTCTTGTCGTTCTCTGCATTTCAATCCCCTTCAGCCATCTCTCGCGCGTCGTTGCGCGACATGAGCGTCAGAGCAGAAAGGGGCCGCTGGAGGATTTGATCTCGATCAATTCAGGCGAACGTCGCCACGATTTGGCCACGGCGTTGCAGATGTGTCACGAAAACCATGCAGGCGAGACGCTGTGTGCGGCAAAATAGTGCCGCACCCTCACGTCAGGGCCGCTCCGGATGGTTCAGCATGTATTCGCCGAGGTCGCGCTGGCGGCGGTCGGCGCGCGCGGTGGCGGCGTTGCGCTGGACGTCGCGGTCCTTGCGACACGCCACATATTCCGGCGAGCCCTGCGCATAGCCTCGGCTCTGGCAGACCGCGTCGTCATCGTCGCCGCCCACCGCCACCGGATTCTGGTGACGCGCGGAGCAGGCGGAGAGAGCGGTGGCCAGCAGCACAGCTGCAAGCAGGCGCGGCGCGGCGGCGAGTGGCATACGAGGTCCCCTGTTGTCCGGCCCTGTTTAGCGCGGAATGAGGAGAATGTAAGTCCCGAACGCCGTTCCCCGCTCGCTGTTATCACCCGCCTTCGCGGGTGATAACAGCGGAGGCTGGGCCGCGCCGTCGCGCCTCACTGGCCCGGCGACCGAAGCGCAAGCCTCACACCCGCCCCTTCAGCGCCTCGCCGATCTCGTCGAGCGCCTTGGGATCCTCGATCGTCGCCGGCATGGTCCAGGACTCGCCGTCGGCGATCTTCTTGATGGTGCCGCGCAGAATCTTGCCGGAGCGCGTCTTGGGCAGGCGGCCGACGGTGATGGCGAGCTTGAAGGCGGCGACCGGGCCGAGCTTGTCGCGCACCAGCGCGACGATCTCCTTCTCGATCTCGGCCGGGGCTCGCTTCACGCCGGCCTTGAGCACCAGGAAACCGCAGGGCACCTCGCCCTTGATCGCGTCCTTGACGCCGAGCACCGCGCATTCGGCGACATCGGGATGCGAGGCCAGGATCTCCTCCATGCCGCCGGTGGAGAGCCGGTGGCCGGCGACGTTGATGATGTCGTCGGTGCGGCCCATGACGAAGACGTAACCGTCCTCGTCCTTGTAGCCGGCATCCGAGGTTTTGTAATAGCCGGGAAATTCGCTCAAATACGCTTCCTTGAAGCGCGCATCCTGATTCCACAGCGTCGGCAGGCAGCCAGGCGGCATCGGCAGCTTGATGACGATCGAACCCATGGTGTTGGGCCCCACCGGCTTCGCCGCCTCGTCGACCACATCGACCTGGTAGCCCGGCATCGGCACCGTCGGTGAGCCGTGCTTCACCGGCAGCATGCCGAGTCCGACCGGGTTGCCGGCAATGCACCAACCGGTCTCGGTCTGCCACCAATGGTCGATCACCGGCACCTTCAGCTGCACTTCCGCCCATTCGACCGTCGGCGGATCGGCCCGCTCGCCGGCGAGGAACAGGGTGCGGAATTTCGAGAGGTCGAATTGCCGGATGAATTTTCCTTCCGGATCCTCTTTCCGGATCGCGCGGAACGCGGTCGGCGCGGTGAAGAACGCAACAGCCTTGTGCTCGGAGATCACGCGCCAGAACGCGCCGGCGTCGGGCGTGCCGACCGGCTTGCCCTCGTACATGATCGTGGTCGCGCCATGCAGCAGCGGGCCGTAGACGATGTAGCTGTGGCCGACCACCCAGCCGATGTCGGAGCCGCACCACCACACCTCGCCCGGCTTGACGCCATAGAGGTTGAACATCGACCATTTCACCGCGACGAGATGGCCGCCATTGTCGCGCACGACGCCCTTCGGGATGCCCGTGGTGCCCGAGGTGTAGAGGATGTAGAGCGGATCGGTCGCGGCAACAGGCACGCAAGGTGCCTTCTTGCCGTCATTCAGCGCCTTGCGGCGCAGGCTCGCCCAATCGTAGTCCCGGCCCGGGGCCAGATCGCAGGTGAGCTGCGGACGTTGCAGCACGATGCAGGCTTTCGGCTTGCTGCCGGCCAGCTTGATCGCTTCGTCGAGCAGCGGCTTGTACTGCACGATGCGGCCGGGCTCGATGCCGCAGCTTGCTGAGAGAATGAGTTTCGGCTGCGCGTCGTCGATGCGGGTGGCGAGCTCCTTCGCTGCGAAGCCGCCGAACACCACGGAGTGCACCGCCCCGATCCGCGCGCAGGCGAGCATCGCGACCACGGCTTCCGGCACCATAGGCATATAGAGAATGACACGATCACCCTTGGCGACGCCAAAATCCTGCATGATTGCGGCGAGCGCCTGCACCTCGGTCAGCAGTTCGGCATAGGTAAATTTGGTAACGCTGCCCGTCAGCGGCGAATCGTGGATCAGCGCGACCTGGTCGGCACGGCCACCTTCGACATGGCGGTCGAGCGCGTTGTAGCAGGTATTGACGACACCGCCGGCGAACCAGCGGCCGTAGGTTCCTTGGCTGGGATCGAAGATCGTCTTGGGCGGCTCGACCCAGTCGATGTCTTTCGCCGCCTCGGCCCAGAAGCCTTCGGGGTCCGCGAGAGAGCGCGCATGGACCTCGTGATAACGACTTTTACCGTCGATGTTCATTCCCGCGCTCCCATTCCCTTTATTCGCCTAGCTTGAGCCTCGTGGCAGGACAGGCGTCCCGCCATGACCAGGATCAATGCCGGCCTTGCTTGAGGGCTATTTTCCCGGGAACGGGCCGCGGTTCAAGCTGAAAAGGAGGAGGCGTGTCCCCCTCTCCCTGCTTGCGGGGAGAGGGTCGGGGTGAGGGGGAGTCTCTTCGAGGACGGTGAGGGTTGGACTCGCGGAGAGTCCCCCTCGCCCGGATTTTGCTGTCGCAAATTCCGGCCTCCCCCCGCAAGCGGGGAGAGGCGAAGAAGCCTCAATACCCGTCCACGCCGTTGATCTGTTGCAACCTGTCCTGCATCGCCTTTTTGAGATCAAAGCCCGGCCGGCCGTATCCGGCGTTCCTGCGCGCGATGAAATCGTCCTGCTCGCGCTGGATCTTGCGCGTCTCCGCCGGGCTCTGGGCTTCGCGGAGCACGCGCAAATGCGATCCGTAAATCTCGCGGTCGAGATCGGCGAGCTCGCGATTGCCGCAAATCGCTTTTTCGACCGCACGGCGCGCTCGCGCGCAATTGAAGCTGGGCTTGCCGGCGACGGCCATCTGCGCGCCGATCCGCTCGATCTCGCGCGCCATCGCCTTGTGATTGGCCTTGGCCTTCTCGTGGTTCGGATCGATCTTCAGCGTCGCGCCGAAATCCTGCACCGCCTTGGGCTTGTCGCCCTTCTTGAGCCAGAGCTCGCCGCGCGCATTGAAGATGTCGGCAAGTGTGGGATCGAGCGAAAGCGCGCGGCTGTCGTCGGCGATGGCGCGGTCAATCTGATCGTGCCGCGCATAGAGCGCCGCGCGCGCGATCAGCGCCTTGACCAGATCCCCCTTCGCCGTCTTCTCATTGTCGATTACGGCGGCGCAGGCCGTGGCGACCTTGTCCATGTCGTCGGCGGCAGTCGCAGCAAGGCAGGACGCGACGTCGACCTGGATCAGTGCAGCCGGCTCGCCGCCGGTCGCAGCCTGGGCGGTGGCGAGCGAGAGCGCGCAAAGCAATAATGCACCTGACGATTGAATGAGTTTTTGAAAACGCATGCTCGTTGCAGTCGGTAATCTTGCTTTCGATCTTGCCCTTAAGTCGCGCCTCGGGGCCGTACTATCCATCATACGGCCGGATTGGTGCTAGCTTGTGGCGGCGCTCACATCGGTTTCGGGGATCATCGTGTCGACATTCGAATGGATCATCGTGCTTCTGCTCGGCGCCGTTGCCTTATCGGCGCTGGCGCGGCGGATCAAGGTCCCCTACCCGACCTTTCTCGCCATCGGCGGCGCCCTGATCGCCTTCGTGCCATCAAGTCCGTCCTGGACGCTGCAGCCCGACCTGGCCCTGGCCCTTTTTGTCGCACCAGTTCTGCTCGATGCCGCGTTCGACACCTCGCTACGCGATCTGCGCAACAATTGGGTTCCGGTCTCGACCCTGGTCGTCGCCGCGGTCGGCCTGACCACGGCCGGCGTCGCCGTTGTCGCGCACCGGCTGATGCCCGACATGCCCTGGGCCGCCGCGGTTGCGCTCGGCGCGATCGTGGCGCCACCCGATGCGGCCGCCGCGGTCGCGATCCTGAGCCAGGTCAAGCTGCCCCACCGCATGGTGAAGGTTTTGGAGGGCGAGAGCCTGCTCAACGATGCCAGCGCGCTTCTGATCTATCGCATCGCGGTCGGCGCCGTCGCCACCGAGCACCTGACGTGGGGCCAGGTTGCACCGACCATGGCGCTGGCCCTGGTCGGCAGCGTCGTCGCCGGCCTGCTCGCCGGCCGCATCATTCCGCCGATCATGGGGCGGGTGACGGAAGCCCCGAGCGCGATCATCGTGCAATTCGCCACCACCTTCATGATCTGGATCGGCGCCGAGCATCTCGGCCTCTCCGGCATTCTCACCATCGTGGTCTATGCCATGACGATGGCGCGCTCGGCGGGGCTACGGATGCCGGCGCGGCTGCGGGTGCCGTCCTACGCGGTCTGGGAGACCATGGTGTTCGTGCTCAACGTGCTCGCCTTCATGCTGATCGGCATGCAGATGCGGCCGATCTGGACGCGCCTCGAGGCAGACGTGCGCTGGGAATATTGCGTGGCCGCGGCCTGGATCCTCCTCACCGTGGTGCTGGTCCGGCTGCTCTGGGTGACGTTCTACCGCACCACCTTGCGCGTGCTGGTCGCGCAGGGGATCTATCATCCGAGGGACCCCAGGGCCGTCGCCTCGCCCAAGGGCGGCCTCATCATCTCCTGGTGCGGCATGCGCGGCCTCGTGACGCTGGCCACCGCCTTCGCGCTGCCGGAGAATTTTCCCCATCGCGACTTCATCGTCTTCATCGCTTTTGCGGTGGTGCTGGGATCGCTGGTGATCCAGGGCCTGACGCTGCGGCCGCTGATCCTGGCGTTCGGCCTCAAGGACGACGATCCCGTCGGCACCGAGGTCGCGCAGGCGCGCGCCGTGGCCTATCGCGCAGCGCTCGATGCGATCGAGAGCGATCCGTCCGAGGAGGCGGAGATCCTGCGCCTCGAATATCGCGCCATCCTGATGCAGGCCGAGAACGATCCCAAGGGCGGCATCGCCAATGGCGAACTGCCGGCCGATCCCCTGCGCCGCCGCGCCATCGACGCCGCGCGCAAATCGATCTTCGACCTCCGCGCCACCGAGGTGATCGGCGACGACGCCTTCCATCGTCTCGAGGAAGAGCTCGATCGGGCCGAGTTGAGCGCGGGGGGCTGAGGCTGCGAGGCTGCTGACATAAACTCGATGTCGTCCCGGACAAGCGCGCCGCAAGCGCGCGCCGATCCGGGACGACAGCGGCGTTTGAACCAAATCCCGCCTCCCCAGACTCACTCCTGATGACAACCCTGACCGACGACCGTCGTGTACGCGCGCGTGATGCGTCGCCTGCACGATATTTTTATCTGCACATGGCCCTGGCCTGCGCGGCCACTGCGTTTCTCGGTTTCGCGCCGACCTATTGGATGCCGCTCGCCCACCGGACGCTGTCCGCAAGCCCGGTGATTCATTTTCACGGATTCTTGTTCTTTACCTGGTCGCTCTATTTCGTGCTGCAGACCTGGCTCGCGGCCTCGGGCCGGGTGGTCAATCACCGCTCGCTCGGCATCGCCGGCGTATCGCTCGCGACCGCGATGACGATCTTCGGCTTCCTCGCCTCCGTCCACGTGATGCAGCATTCCGCCGCGCTCGGGCAGCGCGAGGCCGGCATCGCCTTCTCGATCGTGCCAATGAGCGGGATCGCGTTCTTCGCGATCGTGTTCGTGCTCGCGATCATGAACACGCGCAGACCCGAGATTCACAAGCGGTTGATGCTTCTGGCCGCGGTCTCGATCCTCGATGCCGCGATCGCCCGCTGGTTCCTGACCTTCCTCGCCCCTCCCGGACCGCCCGGCCCACCGCCGGTGCCGGTGACGATCGCGCCGGCCGTCGTCGCTTCGCTCCTGCTCGTCGTCGCCATGGTGCGCGACTGGCGCACTGAGGGCCGCGTGCATCCGGTCTACATCACCGGCACGCTGGCGCTGCTGGCGGTGAAGGTGCTGAACTGGCCGATCAGCGAGACGGCAGCGTGGCATTCGTTCGCCGGCGGGATATTGGCGCTGGCGCAGTAATCACCATTGTCGTCCCGGACAAGCGAAGCGCAGATCCGGGACGACAGCGGAGATTGAAGCTAAGCCCCCGCCTTGCACGTGATGCCGCCGTCGACCACGAGCTCGATCCCCGTCACATATTTCGACTCGTCCGACGCCAGGAACAGCGCGGCGTTGGCGACGTCGAAGGCATCGCCCATGTGCCCCATCGGCACCTGCGCGTCGCGGGCGCGCCACATCGCTTCGACGTCGCCCTTGGCGTAGCTGGCGGCAAGGCCCGCAGAATGTTCGACCATCGGCGTCTTCATCAGGCCGGGCAGGATCGCATTGACGCGCACATGGTGGCGCGCGAACTCGATCGCCGTGGTGCGCGTCATCTGGTTCATCGCCGCCTTCGACGTGCCATAGGTGACGTACGAGATGCCCATGTGCCGGATCGAGGCGATCGAGGAGATGTTGATGATCGAGCCGCCGCCCTGCTTCACCATGACCGGGATGACGTGCTTCATGGCGAAATAGGCGCTCTTGAGGTTGACGCTGAAGACGCGGTCCCAGCTCTCCTCGGTGACCTCGACCACGCTGCCCATCTCGGCGATGCCGACATTGTTGTCGAGCACGTCGATGCGGCCATAGGCCTTCAGGCAGGCCGCCACCATCGCCTCGATCTCGGCAGGCCGCGAGACGTCGGCGGTAAACGCCGTCGCCTTGCCGCCCTCGCCGGTGATGATCTTCGCGGTCTCTTCGGCCGCGGTGCCGTTGCGATCGACGCAAAACACCTGGGCCCCCTCGCGCGCAAAGGTCACGGCAGTGGCCTTGCCGTTGCCCCAACCGGGCCCGATCGAGCCGGCCCCCACCACCATCGCAACCTTGCCCTTGAGCCGATCCATTTTGTGTCTCCTTGTTTATTGTTCTTGTAGCCCGGATCAGCGCAGCGATATCCGGGTTGGCATTTCCGGATGTCGCTTCGCTCATCCGGGCTACGGATCACTGCAAATCTTCATCGTCGTGACGTTAGCACCAATGGGATGCCCGACAATCTCCGACAGCGTCCGGCACTTGCCCTCATGACACAGCCGCCATTCGCCGGCCGCGCCGGAATTGCCGAGCACGACCTCCTGCATGGCGGCGCGCTTCGGCTGCCACTGAAACCAGCCGTCGACCAGCCGCGCCTCGGGCGGCGGCTCCATGCCGGGGCCGGTGCCCTTGATTCGGGCCTGCACCAGTTCGAGGCCGGCGGGCGTGACGCGCCAATCCTCCTGCCAGTCGACCTTCGCGATCGAATGCGTCCATGCAATCGTGAACGCGGACAGCGCCAGCGTCTTCACGCCGAAGGCCGTTGCGAAGCAGAGGCTCACGCCGCCTCGACCGGCGCCGACGGACGCTGCCGCCATTGCCACAGCACGAGCGCCGCAGCGAGCACGAAGCCGGCGGTGTCGCTGAACGCGAATTCCCCGAGCAGGCAGAATGCAGCGCCGAGCGCGACCAGGCGCTCGATCAGGCTCAAGCGCGTGAACAGGAAGCCGATCGCGACCATGCCGAATAGGCCGATCGCCACCAATGCCTTCAAGGCCGCCAGCGCCACCGCTCCGTAGAAGCCGA
The DNA here is from genome assembly GCF_004114535.1 of Bradyrhizobium nanningense. Lineage (GTDB taxonomy): Bacteria > Pseudomonadota > Alphaproteobacteria > Rhizobiales > Xanthobacteraceae > Bradyrhizobium > Bradyrhizobium nanningense. Next base: position 136,675 of record NZ_LBJC01000080.1, on the reverse strand, counting down.
GCTTGGCCGCCATGGGATCGCCGGCTTGCAGCATCAAGGCCGGAGAATAGACGAAGATGAAGGGGATGACGTAGCCGGCGAGCGCGATGCGCATCGCCTCCCAGCCGATCTTGTCGGGATTCTCCTTTGCGATCGGCGCCGCCGCGAGCGCCGCCAGTGCCACCGGTGGCGAGAGGTCGGCCATGATGCCGTAGTAGAACGCGAACATGTGGCTCGCGATCAGGGGCACCCCTAGCTTGGCCAGTGCGGGCGCGGCGAGCGCGGCGGTGATGATGTAGGTCGGGATGGTCGGGATGCCGGTGCCGAGCAGGATCGACAGCAGCATGGTCATGATCAGCGCGAGGAACAGGCTCTTCTCGCCGAGCCCGATCACCCAGCCGCCGAAGATGGTGCCGACGCCGGTCTGCGACATCATGCCGATGATGACGCCGACGATGGCGCAGGCCATGCCGACGGTGATGGCGGATTTGGCGCTCTCGGCCAGCGCATCGCGGCAGCCGCGCAACGCCGCAAAGCCGCCGCGGACGAAGGCGGTGATCACGATCAATCCGACGACGACGCTCGCGACCGGCACGATCTTGAGGCCGTCACGCGACAGCGCGGCGACGACGAGTGCAAGCCCGATCCAGAAGATGTAGCGAATGATTGTCGCCGAGGCGCCGGCCGTGATGCTGGTGCCCAGGATCAGCGCCACGGTCAGCGCAAGACCCATGCTGCCGGCATAGAGCGGGGTGAAGCCCTCGAACAGCATGTAGATCAGGGCAGCGAGCGGCAGCACCAGGTACCAGCGCGTCACCAGCGCCTTCCAGGCGCTCGGAATCTCCGAGCGCTTCATGCCGGTGAGACCGTGCTTGCCGGCCTCCAGATGCACCATCCAGAACGCGGACGCGAAATAGAGCATCGCGGGAATCGCAGCCGCCTTGACGATCTCCGAATATTGCACACCGAGCGTCTCCGCCATGATGAAGGCGACCGCGCCCATCACCGGCGGCATGATCTGTCCCCCCATCGACGCGGTGGCTTCGACGCCGGCGGCGAAGGCGCGGCGGTAGCCGAACCTGATCATCAGCGGAATCGTGAACTGGCCGACGGTGACGACATTGGCGACGCCCGACCCGGAGATCGTGCCCATCATGCCGGAGGCGAACACGGCGACCTTGGCGGGTCCGCCGCGGGTGCGGCCGAACAGGCCGAGCGAAACGTCGGTGAACAGCTGGATCATGCCGGCGCGCTCCAGGAACGAGCCGAACAGGATGAACAGGAAGATGTAGGTCGCCGAGACGTAGATCGGCACGCCGTAGAAGCCTTCGGTGCCGAACGACAGATGCGTGACGATCTGGTCGAAATCATAGCCACGATGGTTGAGCGGCGACGGCAGATACTGGCCGAAGAACCAGTAGACGAGGCACGCGCCGCACATCAGCGGCAGCGCCGCGCCCATCAGCCGCCGCGTACCTTCGAAGATCAGCACCGCCAGCAGCGTGCCGACCATGAGATCGAGCCGCGTCGGGTCGCCGTCGCGCGCGATCAGGTCGGCATAGAAGATCCATTGGTAGAGCCCGCAGAGGAAGCCGGCGCCGCCGATCATCCAGCCGAGCGCGCGGCCGGCATTGCTCTTCGCGGTGAAGTTCGCGATCAGGCCGAAGGTGAGCAGGATCAGAAATCCGACATGGACGCCGCGCACCACCTGGCTCGGAAGATAGTTGAAAGCCGCGACATAGAGCTGGAAGCTGGCGAAGGCGATGCCGATCCAGTAGGCGAGCGCGCCCCACCAGCCCGGGCCGAACCCTTCCGGAAAGCCATGCTCGAAATTGTCGAACTCGACCTTGATGGGCGCAGCTTCAGTGCCCTCTGCCTTTTCCAGCATCTAAATCGTCCTTCGCCGTCGAGCGCTCATAACTTGGCACGGTCTACCCGCGCCGTCATGCCCGGGCTTGTCCCGCCTGCGCGGCCGAAGCCGCTTCGGCGAGGCGAAGGCCCGGGCATCCACGATCTTTCTCGCCTGCCCATAGAACGTGGATGGCCGGGCCATCTGTGCGAAGACGCGCTTCGCGCTAATGCCCGACCATGACGTCCGATGACGAGAGCCGATCCTACTTGATCAGCCCTTTTTCCTTGTAATAGCGGATCGCGCCGGGGTGCAGCGGAACCGGGCTGCCGCTGGCTGCGGTCTCGAGCTTGATCTCCCTGCCGGCCGCGTGCGCGTTGTGGAGTTCCGGCAGCGACTCGTAGACCAGCTTGGTCATCTGATAGGCGAGATCGTCCGATACGGCGGAGCTCGTGACGAGATAGTTGATCACGGCCGCCGTTGGCACGTCCTTGTCCTGGCCGGTATAGGTATTGGCCGGAATGATCGCGGAGACGAAGGGTGGGCCGATCTTGTCGACCGTCTCCTTCGGCACCGACACCACCGTGATCGGGCTCGATGTCGACAGGTCCTTCAGCGAGGCGACGCCAAGCCCGGCCGATTGCAGCGTCGCGTTGAGCTGCCGGTTCTTCATGAGGTCGACGGATTCGGCGAACGGCAGATACTCGACCTTGCCAAGATCCTTGTAGCTCATGCCTGCCGCGGCCAGGATCGCGCGTGAATTCAGCTCCGTGCCCGACTTCGGCGCACCGACCGAGAGGCTCTTGCCCTTGAGGTCGGCCAGCGTCTTGATGCCGGACTCAGCGGTCGCCACGATCTGGATGTAGTTCGGATAGATCGCGCCGATCGTGCGCAGCTTGTCGAGCTTGGTCTTGAAGCCCGCTTCCTCCTCGCCGTCCCAGGCGGCCTTGAGCGAGTCGCCCAGCGTGAACGCCAGCTCGCCGCGGCCCTGCTGCAGCAGGATCAGATTCTCGACCGACGCCTTGGTGGCCTGCACCTGCGTCTTCACGTTCGGGATCTTGTCGCCGTAGATCTTCCCGATCGCGACCCCAAGCGGATAATAGACGCCGGAGGTGCCGCCGGTCAGCACGTTGATGAAGGATTGCGCCTGCGCGCAAGGTGCCGACGCCGCCAGAGCAAGAGCCGCGGCCGCGCCGAAAATGGTTCGTTTCATGGTTGTTGTTCTCCCCAAACCGGCCGCGAAATTGGCCGGATGAGGCATGCGGGTCAACCCATCCAAAAGACAAAACAGGACTGCAGTAAATGGCCGATCCGGCTCGATCTTTCGGGAACTTCGGGCTGCGGCGACGTGGCGCAGTTGCTGACTTGCGTGAGGTTCGATCACGCGCGCGGCTGGCTCGGTCACCTCGCCCGCTTGCGGGAGAGGTCGCGCCGAAGGCGCGGGTGAGGGCTTTCTCCTCTAGGGGATTGTCCCACTGCGGAGACACCCTCTCCCCAGCCTCCCCCCGCCAGCGGGGGAGGGAGCGCACCGTCGCAAGCCCTTACTGGCAAGCCCTTACTGGAACGTCATGTCCAGGCACTTGGAGATGTCGGAGCCGAGGCCGGAGGAGATGATGATGCAGCCGCGCACCTTCTGCGCGCCGACGTCGGCGGCCCACACCGAATAGCCGCCGGGGCCGAAGAACGAATTGGTGTTCGGCGGCTCGGTCTCGGTCACATCGAAATCATACTTGCCATCGGTCTCGAAGATGCGCGGCTTCTTGGTGCAGCCGCCGTCGGTCTGGACGTTGATGACTTCCTTGTTGTCGCGGGTCAGCGCCAGCGAGACCTGGCAGCGGAAATATTCCGAGGTCTTGGTGTTGAAGAGATAAGTGTAGGACTTGCAGGTCGCCGTGTTCAGCTTGCCCGGGGCAAGGCCGCGGCTGCACGAAATGCGCTGGTTGTGGCTGAGCTGGTAGTCATCGGCCCGGGCGGCCGGCGCCAGCGCCGTCAACGACAATGCAGCAGCCCAGCAAAGTTTAATCACATGGCGCATCCGAATCATCCCTACCCATAATTTTGTCGAGTTGCGTTCTAGACGGAAAGCGGAACATAGTCGCGAGGGGACGAAGGGAAAATCACAACCTGCTGGGCAAGACGTGATGCGCTGCGGCGCTTTCGCAAATTGACCCGGATGCACCGTTCGTGATTTGTTCAAGCCCGACGCCCCCAACGACGGGGAGGATGGGATCATGGCCTTTTCAACGAAGACATTTGCACTTGCTTCGGCTGCATTCGTAACGCTGCTCGGCGCGTTCGCCGCGCCCGCATGCGCGCAAGCCACGGCAACGCCGTGGGAGCTCAAGCCCGACATGGGCTATGCGTATGACAGGGACGGCAAGACCTATTCCTACAAGATGGGCACCAGCAATGCTGGCGAGTTGCTGAAGGGCGCCAAGAAAGTGCCGAGGGGCACGCTGTTCTTCATCGGCCAGAACGGCCAGCTCTACATGCGCAGCGGCCCGTATCTCGAAGGCGACGGCAAGTTCAAGTTCGGTCCGGATCAGTAATCGCTTTTTGTCGTCCCGGGGCGCGCGAAGCGCGAACCCGGGCCCCATAACCCCAGGGAGCAGTTGCGGCGCGAAGCTGGTAACCCCGAGTCTTCGCCAAATCTGATTCCGTGGTTATGGGTCCCGGATCTGCGCGCGCTTTAGGCGCGCTTGTCCGGGATGACACCGATATCTAAAACGCCGCCGCCAATTCCCTTGCGCCGGGTTTGCCGCTGTTCGAATCCATCCGATCGTCCGTCACCGCCAGCAGCTTGGCCACCGTGTTGTGGCGGATCGCGACCGGATTGCGCTCATAGCCGCCGCGCTGGAAGAAGTTCGAGGTCGGCACCTGCTCGCGCATCGCCTGCGGCATCGTCACCATGTCGAGCCCGGTGCCGTCACCGGTGAGATTCATCATCTCGAGCTCGGCGGCCGTGAGTGGACGGGTGTAGCCCTTGGCGCGGGCGAACAGCACCGAGGTGAGCAGCTTGTGGGTCTGCAGCATCGGACCAACATCGACGTCGAGCACCATCGCATGCATGGCCCAGCCCTGCGCGGTGTTGCCGATCTTCTCATGCTCAGACCAGGTGTCGGGCACCGCCTTGGCATGCGCGACCATCTTCTTCAGCACGACGAGCTTGTGCTCGAGCGCCTGGCGCGCCGGTCCTGATGTGCGCGCAACTTTCTCGGACAGCGCGCGAACGAGTTCGTGTCCCTGCTCGGCCAGCAGCTCGACGCTGTTGGTGGTCAGGAGTTGGTTGTAACCCATCGCGGTCGAGATCGCGCGCTTGCCGCCATGCTCGATTCCTGCCTGCACGTCGTGGCTGCCGGTGCCGCCGGTCTCGAAGGCGTAAACCCGCACGGCCTGCTCGCGCGTCAGCCCGGAGGCGAGCGCGTAGCGCGCATAGGCGCGCTTGAACTCGGCCTCGCTGGACGGGCGCTGCGGCGTGAACTGGTAGAGCTCCTGCGCCGCGCGCAGGAAATCGGCAACGACGGGAATCGGTTTGCGGGGCGGCCGTTCCGGCGTTTCCTCCGGCTCCGGATTCACCGGCTTCTTCGGCCCGTTATAGAGCGGCGGATGCTCCAGCACGTAATCATCGAGCGTCACCTGCTGCCCGCTGCGCCGCTTGGCATTGCGGGTCTTCCGCTTCTCCGAGATCTGACTCCAATAGGCACCGGCCTCGGCATCGAAGGCCGCGCGCGCCGCCTGATATTCCGCGAGCTTGCGGCGATATTCGAGCACGGCAGGCGAGGCCCCCGCGCTTTGCGCAAAAAACTGCGACAGCAGCTGGGCGTTGGCATCGCGGACGGCCGGCGGCGGCGCGTCGGCCTCGCCACTGCGGGCGGCCGGTGTGATCAGGACAAGCGCAAGTGGAACCAGCGCCAATTTGTTTCGAATCGATCGATGCATGCCGTCCTCTTAGCAGGCATCCGGTAACCGTCACGTTAACGCGCCGTTTACCATCACTTCCAGGCGAACACCGGCTGTTCCAGGTCGGTGACGCGGGTGTGCCGCCCCGCCAGCACTTCACGGAACTGGTAGATCAGGGCCGCCGTCGGCGCGTGGATCAGGCTCATCTGATGATGGAACCGGATCACGCGGCGGGCACTTTCGGGGATCGCGGTGAAATCGAAGGCGTCGTCGTGCTCGATCGTATCGAGCGCGATGCGATGGACGGAGGCGACCTCGTCCGGGTTCGGCGCGATCGCGGCACTGTCGGCCGCCCAGACCACGACCGGCGTGATCAGGTAGCCGGAGCGGGTCGGATAATCGTCGAGCAGGCCGAGCACCGCGTCGGCTGAAAGCTTGAGCGCAAGCTCCTCGTCGAGCTCGCGCAGCGCCGCCTCGACCGGCGTCTCGCCGGCATCGCAGCGTCCGCCGGGCAGCGCCCATTGGCCACGATGCGCACGCAGATGAGAGGCACGCCTGGTGAGCAGGAAGGCGGTGTCGTCACCGTCGCTGGATTCGGTCAGCGCCAGCACCACCGCGGCGCGCTTCAGCGCCGACGGCTCGGCCTCGCCAGGCAGCCGCGCGAAGGACGCGCAGGCAGCTTCGATATTCCGTCTGGTGGCATCGTCGAAAGGTCTCATGGTGCTTGACTACACCAGGACTGCATCTGATGAAACGAGGAGAGACAGCGCTGCAGAGATGGACGGAGCGATGACGAGCAAGGCCGCCGCAAGGCTCAAATCAGAGGGCTGGAGCATGCTGGAGACGACCGGCTTCATGCACCTGATCGGTCCGTTGTGGGAGCGCAAGGTCGGCGGCCATCACGAGTTCGCGCTCGCGACCGAAGACAAGCACCACAACCGCCGCGGCATGGTGCAGGGCGGCGTGATGATGACCTTCGCCGACCGCACCTGCGGCATGACCGCCCGCTACGTCTCCGGCAAGGAGTTCATGGCGACGGTGCAGCTCGACACCCATTTCGTCGAAGCCGGCCAGATCGGCGACATCCTGATCTCCCGCCCGCGCGTGGTGCGCTCGACCCGCAGCCTGATCTTCATGAGCACGGAGGTGACGGTCGACGACCGCTGCATCGTGATGGCGAACGGCGTGTTCAAGATCCTGAAGGGGCCGGGGTAAAGGGGAGGCGTGGTCAAGCGGTCACCATCGCAGTCACACACTCCACTGTCGTCCCCGCGAACGCGGGGACCCATAACCCCAGGGAGGAGTGGTGGCGCGAAGCAGGCCACTCCGAGTCTTCGCCAAACAATTCCCTGTGGCTATGGGTCCCGGATCTGCGCTTCGCTTGTCCGGGACGACGAGAGGAGATTGGGCGGCCTTCCTCTCCGCGTCATTGCGAGGAGCTCTTGCGACGAAGCAATCCAGCATCTCTCCGCGGATGCATCTCTGGATTGCTTCGCCGCGCTCGCAATGACGGGCGGGGCTGGCTATGCTGCCCTCCATCAAATCTCGAGGACCCGCCCATGCAATACCGTCAGCTCGGCCGCAGCGGCCTGAAAGTGTCGCCGATCTGTCTGGGCACCATGATGTTCGGCGGGCCGACCGATGAAGCCGCATCAAAGCGGATCATCGACAAGGCTCGCGGGGCCGGCATCAACTTCATCGACACCGCCGACGCCTATTCGAAGGGCGCATCCGAGGAGGTCGTCGGCCGCGCCATCGCCAGCAACCGCCACGCCTGGGTGCTCGCGACGAAGCTCGCCAATCCCATGAATACTGGGATGGGTGACGATCCCAACCGGGTCGGCCTGTCGCGGCGCTGGGTGCTGCAGGCTGCTGACGAAAGCCTGAAGCGGCTCGGCACTGATCACATCGACATCTACTATCTGCACAAGGAAGACCATTCGACGCCGCTGGAGGAGACGGTGCGCGCGATGGGCGATTTGATCCGAGCAGGCAAGGTGCGTTATTTCGGCGTCTCCAATTACCGCGCCTGGCGCGTCGCCGAGATCTGCAACATCTGCGACCGGCTCGGCATCGACCGTCCGGCGGTGAGCCAGCCCTATTACAACGCGATGAACCGCATGCCCGAGGTCGAGCACTTCCCGGCCTGCTCTTATTACGGCCTCGGCATCGTTCCCTACAGCCCGCTGGCGCGCGGCGTGCTCACCGGCAAGTACAAGCCGGATGCTGCCCCCGACCAGGAGACGCGCGCGGGGCGCAACGACACCCGCATGATGCAGACCGAATGGCGGCCGGAATCGCTTCAGCTCGCGCAGGAGATCAAGGCGCACGCGGAGAGGAAGGGCATCGCCGCCGGCCAGTTCGCGGTTGCCTGGGTGCTCAACTCAGCCTTCGTCTCCTCGATCGTCGCGGGGCCCCGCACCGAGGAGCAGTGGGACGGCTACATCAGCGCGCTCGACTATCGCTTCACCGCCGATGACGAAGCACTGATCGACCGGCTGGTCGTACCGGGCCATCCCTCGACGCCGGGCTACAACGACCCCGCCTACCCGATCGAAGGCCGCCGCGCGCGGACGGCGTGAAACTTTCGAAAGACGACGATGGCGCACGAAGACCGCTACGGCCTGCCGCTCTCTACCGCATCCGATGCGGCTGCCGGCGCTTACGGCGTCGACCTCATGCTCTCCGGCTGGACCGGCATGGCGGAGACGCTGGAGCGCGCGATTGCGGCCGATCCCGATTTCGCGCTTCCCCATATCGCCCGCGCCCGCGTGCACGCCTTCTACCAACAGGGCGATCTGGCACGGAGCAAGGCGGCGCTCGCGCGCGAGCTGGTCGCAAGGCGCGGCACGGAGCGCGAGCGCTCGCATGTCGAGACGCTGGCGCTTGCGATCGAGGGCCGGCTGCACGAGGCGATCGCATCGACGCTGAAGCACGTCGAGAACTGGCCGCGCGATGCCCTGGTGCTGTCGCTGCCGCTCGGGGCGTTCGGCCTGTTCGCCTTCTCCGGCATGGCGGACCACGATCGCGCGCGGCACGAGCTGTGCGAGCGCGTGGCGCGGCATTACGGCGAGGATTGGTGGTTCCTCACGATGGCCGGCTGGGCCATGACCGAGAATGGCGACGTCGCACGCGGCCGGGCCGTCACCGAGCGCGGCTTCAGTTTGCGCCGGGCGAATGCCCACGCCGCGCATGCGGTGCTGCATGCGATGTTCGAGGACGGCTCGATCGAGGCGGCCGATCGCCTCGTCGACGACTGGATTCCGTCCTACGACCGCGCCGGAATTTTGCACGGCCATATCCGCTGGCACCAGGCGCTCGGCGCGCTCGAGCAGGACGATGCCGCGCGCGCCCTCGCGATCTATGCCGACGTGCTCCGGCCTTCCGCCACACAGGCGCCGCCGCTCAACGTTATCACCGACGCCGCCTCGCTGCTCTGGCGCCTATCGGCGTACGGCCACACCGTGCCGAAGACGTTGTGGCAGGAAGCGGACGCCACCGCACAAAAACTGTTTCCGAAGTCGAGCCTGTCCTTCGCCGACGTCCACATGGCCCTGTTCGCGGCGGCGACGCAAAACCACGCGGCTCTCACCGCACGCCTTGCGACGATCGAGCAGCGGCTCGCCGAGGGCAAGCTGCCGGCCGGCCCCGTCGTGCCGGCGATCTTCCGCGCGCTGGCGGCCTTCGCGGACGAGGATTACGCCTCATGCGTGCAAGCGCTCGCGCCTGTCCTCACCGAGGTCGTGCGGATCGGCGGCAGCCACGCCCAGAGCGAGCTGGTCGAGGACACCTACATCATCGCGCTCATGCGCAGCGGCGAGCTGCCCCGCGCCCGTGCCCTGCTGGACGCCCGCCTGCACCGCCGCCCGTCCCTGCGCGATGCGCGCTGGCAGACGGCCACGGGCTAGCTCTGCCACGAAAAAAACACCGGCCTGGCGGCAAGTGCCGGGCGGGACGGGTTGGGCGATGTGGGCGAATCGCCCTCGGGATGGCGCGGTGGTATTCCAGACGGGTCTTGCAGAACAAACGGGATCGCAACTAATTTGCGATTCGATGGTTGTGGGATGGAACCGGTTCACGGTTCTCGGGCAGGTGAGCCTTCCGATGCGCCTCTGCAGACCGCTTCCGGCCACCGCGCTGGCCTTGGCCGCCACCCTTGCCGCTGGGACAAGTCCTTGTTTTGCCGAGACTTCCAAACCAATCCCGGTCAACAATCCGGCGGCGCAGCAGAATACCCTCATCGACCTGTTGGCGCTGATGTCCGGCCACTGCAAGACGTTCAAGGTCGCCGGCCGCACCTTCGCCTGCAAGACGGTGGCCTACGCCCATGGCGACAAGGGCCGGGTCAATTTCGCGGTCGCGGTCGACGATCCCTCCGACGACAGCCACGTCGTTTCGTTCTCGGGCGAGAACGGCAAGCGCGCCGACGACAATTCCTACGAGCTGCCGATCGACCGCATGCTGCTCAACTCCAAGGACCGCCCCAAGGTCGACGGCCTGCCGGTGCCGGCCGAGCAGACCTCCACCGGCCTCTGCCGCCAGACCGGCAATTTCGCCGCCAAGAAGGTAACTGACGTCACCTGCTCCGCCACCGACAGCGAAGGCCGCCGCTACGAACTGCTGTTCGTCTCCGACGGCACGCCGGTCAGCGTGCGCCGCATCCGGCAGTCCTCGCCCTCGATCCAGGATCCGTTCAAGTAGCTCTTCTCGCCTCTCCCCGTAAGAACGGGGAGCGGGAGAAACAACTTCACGCGAACGCCTTTTCCAGCGTAGCGAAGATCACCGCGAGCGACTTGTCGTGCCGCGTCACCGCCGGCACCGGGCGATCGATCTTCATCAGCTGATAGACCGCCATCTGCGCCGCCCGCACCGAATATTCGACGGTGAACACGACGTCGTCGGGGATTTCGACGAACTGGCTGACGAAAGCGAGATTGACCGAATTCTTCGGCACCGGCAGCGGCCGGTCGGCCCAATTGCGCGGCATGAACATGCTGGTGATGTAGGGCATGCGGCAGGGAATGCAGATCGCGTCCTCGAACACGCCCATGTCGAAATTCAGGTGGCCACACAGCTCCTTCAGGATGTCCGCGCCGCCGCAATCGGACATCGCCTTGCCGACGAAATTGCCGACGCGGTCGGGATGCAGCGCATAGCCCCAGAACACCTGCACGTTGTTCGGCTGTCCTGCGAAATGCGGCTGGTGATAGAGCACGACCGACATCAGCCAGTTGGAATCCTTGAACGTCACAAGGCCGCCGGTGCCGGCCCTGTTGCCGGAGAACGCCTCCATCCGATCGAAGAACAGCGGATCGCGGCAGGTGACGGTGAAGGACAGCCAATAGGATTCGGGGATCGAAGTGTTGAAGGCGGAGGGATTGCCGAATTCGGGACGCCCCTGCGCGATCGTCTCCCACAACGTCCAGCCCTGACTGTCTTTCTTGGTGAGACGCGACGGCGGCTCGGTCATCGTGCCCAGGCTCGAGGCGTCCGTCATCGAGCCGTTCTGGAAGAACACGAGATCGCCGTCCTCGAGCAGGACATTGGCGGTGCGGCCGTCGCGATCGAGCACGAGTTGGCGCACCCGCAAGCGTCCGTCGTCGCTTTCGATCGCCATGTCGGTGACGCGCGTGCCGCGCACGAATTGTACGCCCTGGCTCTTCAGCCAGTCGGCGAGCGGCCGTACGATCGCATCGTACTGGTTGTAGACGGTGCGCTTGACGCCACTGAGCGTCTCGATGCGCGGAAACTCGTTCATGAAGCGGTGCAGATAGCGCTTCAGCTCGACGGCGCTGTGCCAGGGCTGGAAGGCGAACGTGGTCTGCCACATGTACCAGAAATTGGACTCGAAGAATTCCGGCGAGAGCCAGTCGGTGATGCGGCTGTTGCCGAGCGCCTCTTCCGAGGCCTCGGTGAGTCGCACCAGCTCCAGCCGGTCGCGCGCGGAGAAGCCCATATGCGAGACGTCGACCTTGAAGCGGTTGCGATCGACCAGCCGCGCCTTCGAGTGCGCCGGATTCTCCACGTTGAAGGCGATCGTCTCGTCGCGCACGCTGAGGCCCGGATGCTCCAGCGAGGGGATGCTCGACAGCAAGTCCCAGGTGCATTCGTAATGGTCGGTGGTGAGCATGCGGCCGCCGCGCAGCGAATAGGCGCCGTTCGCGAGCTGGGCGCCGTCGAGGCTGCCGCCGACCAGCGGCTGCGCCTCGTAGATCACGATGTCACGCCCCCGCTGTTGCGCGTCGCGGATCAGGAACGCCGCGCCCGCGAGCGATCCGATGCCACCGCCGATGAAATACGCCTTCATGACCTGCCTCGATTTCGGTTCGAATGTCGCGGCGACATTGCATCGCGCAGCAACGGCCGAGATTGCGCTGGATCAAGCGCTGCGGGACCGGCGAAATCACGTGGCCGTTATCGGCGCTGGCTTCTTGGCATAGACGTGCTCGATCTCGTCCGCGAAGCGGCGTTCGAGCGCGGGACGCTTGTTCTTCAGCGTCGGCGTCAGCAGGCCCGCCGCGATGGTCCACGGGTCCAGCGTCCACCACACCGCGCGCGGTGTCGCGTAGGACGGATAGGCCTTCACGGCTGCCGCTATTCGCGCCAGCAACGCGGCCCGTTCCGCCGCGCCGCCTTGCTGGCCGCGCGCCGCCAGCCTTTCCTTTTCCTCCACCCAGGCTTTGGCATTCAGCACGACCAGCGCGGTGAGGAACGGCCGCTGTTCGCCGACCACCAGCGCTTGCTCGAACAAGGGATCGGCGAGGATCGCGGTCTCCAGATCCACCGGCGCGATCTTCTCGCCGGTGGACGTGACCAGGATGTCCTTGATGCGGCCGGTGATGGTGATGCGCCCAGTCTCGATGCGGGCCTGGTCGCCGGTATGCAGCCAGCCATCGGCGTCCTTGACGCGGCGCGTCTCCTCCGGCTTGTGCCAGTAGCCGAGCATCACGCTGGGGCCGCGCACCAGCAATTCGTCGTTCTCGCCCAGCCTGACCTCGACGCCGTCGAGGACGTGGCCGACCGAATGCGGATCGTTGTCGTCAGGGGTGTTGACGGAGACCACCGGCGAGGTCTCCGTCATCCCGTAACCCTGGAGGACGTCGAGCCCGAGCGCGAGAAACAGGCGGATGACGGGCTCCGCGATCGGCGCGCCGCCGGAGACCGCGACGCGCAGGCGGCCGCCGAGCTGCGCCAGCACCTTGTCGGCGACGAGGCGCTCGAGCAGCGGCCAAGCCAGCCGGTCCAGCAGCGACGGCACGCCATGCTGCTGCCGCGCGTCGAAGCGCCGCCCGCCGACGGCGATGGTGAGGTCGAGCAGCGCGCGCTCGATCCAGCTCGCGGATGCCCGATGTTGCACGATCAGCGCGTAGATGCGCTCGTAGATCCGCGGCACCGAGACCAGCACCGTCGGCTGCACATGCTTCAGATCCTCCGAGAGTTGCGGCACCGAGCGGGCATAGGCGACACAGGCGCCGACCGCGATCGGGAAGTAATAGCCGCCGGTGCGCTCGAAGGTGTGCGAGAGCGGCAGGAAGGACAGGAAGACGTCGTGCGGTTCGGCTTTGATGCGGCGCGCGATCGCCTTCACATTGGCGACCACGTTGCCGTGCGACAACATCACGCCCTTCGGCCGCCCGGTCGTGCCCGAGGTGTAGACGATGGCGGCGAGATCGTCCGGCTGGACCGCGACGTCGGTCAGCGGCGCGCTTACGCGGGGGGCTTGTGCGAGCCAGTGGTCGAGCCCGACGATGCGCGCATCCGGTGTGATGAGCCCGCCCGCATCTGCGCAGACGATGCGCTTGAGATGGTCCAGCGGCTGTCCGGTCGCCACGATCGCCTGCCAGCGCTCCAGTGTATCGACAAACAAGAGCAGCGCGCCGGAATCGACCAGGACGTAGGCGATGCTGTCGGGGTTGTCGACAGCATGCATCGGCACCGGCACCAGCCCGCGCGACAGCGCCGCCTGGTCCATGGCGATATGCGCAATGCCGTTCGGCATCAGGATGGCGATGCGTTCACCTGGCGAGAATTCCTCCGCGGCGAGCGCCCGCCGCCACAGCTCGAATTCCGCATCGATCTCGCGCCAGGACTGGCTGACCCAGCGCTGGGCGGTCGCGTCGAAATGGCGATAGGCCTCCGCCGCCGGTGTCGCCTCGACCCGCCAGCGCAGGAGCTGCGGCAGCGTCTTGATCTCGGCAAGACCGTCCGGTTGACTCATCGGCCCCGGCATGGCGTCCTCTCGCATCTCATCGATTCCCAACCATTTGGTGCCTCGACACTAGGCCGGCCAGTCCTTGCCGCTTTGATCCTCAGCAAGGCGGCCGCAACTCACCCTCGCGTCCCGGACGCGGTGCGGCGCGTAGCGCTGCTCCGCAGCGCCGGACCCATACTCGCAAAGAGCCTTCTGGCGATATGGGCCCCGGCTCTGCGGCGCACCGTCGAAGAGACGCTGCGCCGCGTCCGGGGCACGAGTGTCGTCGCGAAACGAGGGAAAATCGGCATTGCCTGCCACCTCCGTCACCTCGCACATTCCACTCGACAAACCCATTGAGAAATCCGCTCATGACCAGCCCCCTCCCCGCTCTCATCGTCGTCGACGTGCAGCGCGCGTTCGACGAATGGGAGGCGGCGGGAAAGCGACGCAACAATCCGGATGCGGTGGCGCGGATCGTCGATCTGCTGCAGACGTTCAGGGCGCGCGGCGCGCCGATCTTTCATATCCGCCATGAGGGCACAAAGCCGAATTCGTCGTTCCTGCCTCAAAGCTCCGGCTATGCCGTCAAGGACGAGGCGCGCGAGCAACCCGGCGAGACCGTCATCGTCAAGCGCGTCAACAGCGCCTTCATCGGCACCGACCTGGAGCAGCGCCTGCGCGCGGCCGGCATCGGCACGCTCGTGATCTGCGGCGCCACCACCAATCATTGCGTGGAGACGACGACCCGGATGGCCGGCAATCTCGGCTTCGACGCGCGTCTCGTGCGCGATGCGACCTGGACGTTCGACCGCATCGGACCCGACGGCGACAAGCATTCCGCCGAGGAGATCCATGCGATGACGCTGTCGAACCTCGACAGCGAGTTCGCCAGCATCGTTACCACCCGTGACGTGATCGCGTCATTCGCGGCCAAGTGATGGCAACGACGTGATCGATACCGCCGATGCGACAATAAATCTCACGACGCAGGATCATCCGCCTTTCGAATCGCATGCCGCGCACTGCGTCGTTTCGACGCCCGCAACGTCCTGGAACACAGCCGACGCCCATCTGTTGTCCCACGACATTCAACTGGAGTGATAACATGAAGTATCTCATTGTCGCGATGGCGGTCGGAGCTGCGGCGCTTGCCGGCGGATCGGCGGCGAACGCGGCCGGCAATTCGAGCGCGAAGCAGAGCGCGCAGGAAAGCCAGACCACCGACATCAGTGCACACCGCAGGCACCATCACTGGCGTGGTCACCATCATTGGCGGCATCACGGCCACTACCGGCCTTATTATCGAAGCTACGGCTATTACCCGCGCCACCACGGCTATTACGGCGGTGGGCCGTACGGATATTATGGCGGCGGCCCCAGCGTGACATTCGGCTTCGGTGGCAGCCGCTGGTGAGCCACGAGGCCCGCAGAGATGCGGGCCTTTTATCTTACCTCCGCAGGATCAGCCCCGCCGTCTCCAGCCCGCTCGCCAGCGCCGCTTCCACCGTGCCCATGTCGGGGCCGCGATAGAGCGCTTCGCCCGAGAACGACACCAGGCCGTCGGCACGCGCCAGAATCGCCTGTGCCGCGCGCGTCCGCGGTGTCGCCCAGGAATAGGCGCCGCGGGCAAAGGGATCGTGCGCCCAGTTGGTCGCCGATGCCGCCACGAGCTCGCCCGCGACGTCCTCGCGCGGCAGCTTGAAGATGGCGGCGAGCGAACCGAGCCCGGCCTCGATCAATCCTTGCGGATCGAGGCTGTCCAGCTCCAGCGTGCGCGGGCCGCCGAACCAGCCGGTGAGCACGGCATGCTGGCTCGGATATTGCGTCCACCACACCGGGATCTTCTGTTCGGACAACAGGAAGGTCATGTGCGCGAGATCCTGGTGTCGCTCGCGCCACCATGGCCGCGCGAAGCGCAGCAGGATCTTGATGACATTGCCGAAGCCGATGTCATCAGTGACGGCAAGCCTCGCACTCGCGCTCGCCGGCAGGGCTATCTCGCGCAGCAGCGGCAGCGGCACGGTGAGGATCACGCGGCTGCAGCCATGCACGTCACCGCCGGCGCAGCGAACGACAGCCTCGCGGCCGTCCTCCTCGATCGCCGACACCACGCAGCCAAGATGGATGGTGACGCCGTGCCGGCGGCAGTCCGCCACCAGAAAGTCGACCAGCGCGCCATAACCGCCATCGATGCGCGCCTGCGGAGCATGCCCGCCATCCATCCATTCCTCGCGCAGCGCCAGCGTCGAGGCGCGCTCCGGGTCGGCCGCGTCATAGCCCTCGACCATCCGCTCGATCGAATGGCGCATCGGCGCGGAGTCATTCCCGGCAAAATGCCGGCGCAGGAACTCGGCGACAGGGAGATCGTCCTGCAAATCCCTCAGCAAGGCTTGGAGTTCGGCCTCGTGCGGGTCGTCGCGCTCTTCGCGCGAGAGCCTCGCCCCGTCAAAGCTCCACTGCTCGCCTTCGATCTCCTGAAGCGAGAGCCCGGCCTCGCGCAGCAATCCGCGCGTGACCGGCGCCTCGCCATGGACGAATTCGGCGCCGCCCTCGGCGGGATAGCCGAACTCCGAAAGCGGCAGCGGATGGATGCGGCCGCCGCAGCGCGCGCGTGCCTCCAGCACCGTCACCTTCCGGCCAGCACACGCCAGCTCGCGCGCCGCCATCAGGCCTGCCGCGCCGGCACCGACGATGACGATATGCTCTGCCATCTCGGACATGGCCGGCTTTACCGGCTCGCCGCTTGCGGATCGTTCCTGATCAGGTAGCGCAGCAGCAGCACACCGCCGCCGAGGTCCCGTGTGCTCTCCAGCGTCATCGCCGCGATCGGCGCGCGCTTGTCGCTGTCCGCCTCCGTCGAAGAGAACACGAAGGGCGCGCCCATGGCGCCGTCGATCGCGGGGCTGAGGATCAGGTTGAACTCGTCGATCAGGCCGGCGCGCAGGAACGCGCCATTGGCGACGCCGCCGCCCTCCACCAACAGACGCTTCACGCCGAGCTCGCGGTTGAGGATGTCCAGCGTCAGCGCCAGGTCGATCTCGGACTTGCCGGCGAAGATATAGGACACGCCCTCGCCGCGCAGCCCTACGAGATGCGAATCCGGCACGCTCTCCGTCAGCACGACGACGATCGGGTCACCGCCGATGTCGGCGCGGCCCCAGCCGATCTTGCCCTGCGCATCGAGCACGACGCCATAGGTCTTGGCATCGCGTCGCGCGAACCAGTTTTCGCGCGGAAATGTCTCGCGCGTCTCGGTCGGGTAGGGCTGGCCCTTGGCGAATTCCGAGCCGGTGACGCGGCCGATCACCCAGGCATCGCCGCCGAGCTCGTCATGGATCTTCTCGAACCAGTCGGTGCCCGCTCCCTTCGGACGCCAGCGGCTGGGGTGCGTGCGGCCGTCGAGGCTGGAGTGCATCAGGCAGATGACGTAGGGCTTCATGCAACTCTCCGTAATGCGCTTCACGCCGCCGGCGCATCGCTCTTCTCATTGCCCTTGGCGCGATCGTTGACGATCACCGCGAGCGGGTTGAGCTTTGGCGGCGCGACCAGCTGCAGCGTGTTGGTGTCGTGATGATTGAACGGCGCGCCGCGCACGAACAACTCGGTCTGGATCAGATAGGTCCAGCTGCCATCGTCGTTGAAGGTGATGTCGCAGCGGTAGGCGTCGGTACGGAACGCCTGTTCCAGAAAATAGGTCGAGCAGATGCCGTAAGCGGTGTCGCCGCGCTTCGCGGTGACGGAAATTGTCTTGTCGTCGGGCCCGGCCTTGCCCGAGGCCAGCAGCACTTGTCCGCGCGGAATCGCCAACGTCTGCATGATCAGCCCGGTCGCGGGCTCCCACAGCCAGTAGCCGACCTGATCGTGGAAGGTGATGTCTTCCTCGGGCGTGTTGATGTGGATGTGATAGCGCAGCCCGTAGAACAGCTGCGGGCCGTTGGCCTGCGGATCGATCGGGTCCATGCGGATGCGCTCGATGAAAGTTCGCCGCTCCGGCCCATCCGCCTTGGGATTGATGTCGATGCCCTTGTCCGCCTGCCAAATGCCCGCGAGGCGGCGCAGCGGGCCGAGATTGGCAAGGCCGTCGGGCGAGACGTCCCCAGACTCGGTGAAGATGTCGGCGGGAATGGGAAGCATGGAAGTCCTCGCGGGAAGTTGCGCAGGCAGCCATAGCATGGCGAAGAGAATCTGGCGCGTGCTCAGGCCTCACAATCGCGAATGCACATCGGCGCTGTGCGCGGGGCGATTGTCGGGCTTTTTAGGAAGATCGTGCCTGTGGCCATCCTTCGAGACGCCCGCCGCTGGCGGGTCCTCAGGATGAGGACCGGGTGCGAGGCACCATTCTCAGCGAGCACCAATGCCGCTTAGCCTCATGCTGAGGAGACCGCAAAGCGGTCGTCTCGAAGGACGAGGCGCGCGCTCAGCTCCCACAAAGCGCCATACGCGATCGCCCTGCCAGAAGACGGGTGCCGGCATCAAGTCGATCTCGTCAGGCGCGCGAAATCGCTGACGCCGCTATCAACGAGGATCGCCCTCAAGCCGCTTCCGACACCGATTTCGCGCGCTGCTCGAGCACGCCGATCGTCGAGACCAGATTGTCCCGCCGCGCGCGAAGGTTCAGCGCGAGCAGCGGATAGGTCGGCTGATGCGCATCGAACACGCCGGACTTGGCTTCCTCTTCGAGAATATCGGTATTCAAGAGTCGAACGCGCCACCACAAATCGGCGATCAACGCATCGAGCCGGAGTTCGCCGGCAGTACCAGAACGGGACACTTCTTGCATCGCTTGCCTCAACCTGAAACGGGCCTCTCCACCGAGGCCTGACTTGGGTTAGGACTGAGCAAGCAGGGTGCCAGGATGGCGGGCGCGATCCGGCTCCGGAATCAACCCGCAATGCACGGGCGGTGGAGAGCTGACGTCATGGCCGTCTCTCAGCCCTTGCGAAGGCTCGTCAAGCCCGGCCAACAAGCTGTTGGTGCTCGGGGCGATGCGCGGTCGTTGGCAAGTGCGGCCTCACCCGGGAGCCGGAACGCCTCACGCCACCGCCTGCCGTCGGCGCTGCGGTGCGGGGCCTTGCCATGACAGGTCGGCCAAGGGCACGGGCTTGCTGAAGAGAAAGCCCTGGCCGAGCGGGATACCGAGGGCGCGGAGCCGTCCGACCTGTTCAGAAGCCTCGACGCCCTCGGCAACGATCGAGAGCTTCAGGGTCTTGGCAAGCTGCACGATGGATTTCAGCACCGCGACGGTTTCGCTGCGATCAATCCGGTCGATGAAGGACTTGTCGATCTTGACCTTGTCGAAGGGAAACGCCGTCAGATAGGACAAAGACGAGTAACCGACACCGAAATCGTCGAGCGCAATGGAAACGCCGAGCGCCTTGAGGCGCTGAAGCGTCCTGAGGTTTTCCTGCGTGTCGGCCAGGAACACGCTTTCGGTAATCTCGAGCTCGAGCCTGCTTTGCGCCAGCCCGCTCTGCGCCAACGCGAACCTCACCGTATCGACGAGATCGGTGCCGGCGAACTGCAGGGCGGAGAGATTGACCGCGACCCTGACGTCGGTCGGCATGGTCATCGCATCGCGACAGGCCTTGGCCAGCACCTGATTGCCGAGCTCGACGATCAGCCCGCCAGCCTCCGCGACTGCGATGAACTCGGCCGGTGGAATGAAGCCCTTGGTCGCGTGCTGCCAGCGCGCCAGCGCCTCGACCGACTTCACGCGGCCGGTGCCGAGCTCGATCACCGGCTGATAGAACACCTCGATCTCCTCGCGCCAGATCGCCTCACGCAGCTCGATCTCGAGTACGTTGCGCTGATCGGCCTCGGCCTTGAGCTCCGCCGAGTACACGTGGAAGCAGTTTCGGCCGGCGTTCTTCGAGCTGTACAGCGCCAGATCGGCATTGCGAAGAATCTCATCGACGCGCGTGCCGTGCTCGGGGACGAGAGCAAGGCCGATGCTGCAGCCGACCACGACGGGATGGCCGTCGATGTGATAGGGCTCGGCGATGGCCGTGACCAGCCGCGCGGCGAGGCTGGCCGCACCGTCCTGCATCGCGGCCCGGCCCGGTGCGACGATCACGGCAAACTCGTCACCGCCAATCCGCGCCGCCGTGTCGGTGTCGCGGATCTGCGCCCTGATCCGATCCGCGACCTGCTTCAGCAACGCATCGCCACATTGGTGACCGAGTGCGTCGTTGACCGACTTGAACTTGTCGAGATCCAGCAGGAGCACGGCGAAGGGAGCTTCCGAGGCGCCGGACTTCGCGAGCGCCTGGTCGATGCGCTCCTTGAACAGATTGCGATTACCAAGTCCGGTCAAGCTGTCGTAATGCGCCAGCCTTTCGATTCGATCCTCGGATGCCTTGCGTTCGGTGATGTCTTCATGGGTGGCGACCCAGCCGCCGCCCTCGCGCCGTCCGTAGGAAATATAGACAACCCGCCCATCCGGAAACTGCACGGTGTTCGAGGTGTGCTCCGACTGGGTGAGCCGTTGCTTCAGATCGGCCAGGTAAGCCTCGACGTCGAGGACGGCGGTCTGTCTCGCAAACACTTCGCGGAAATCCATGCCGATTCGAATCTCCTCGGGCGCGAGGCCGTAAAGCTCGATCCATTGCCGATTGAATGCGATCAGGCGATCGCGGCCGTCGAACATGCTCAACCCCTGGGGAAGGTTTCTGAGCGCATCTTCGAACTTGCTGGCAAATTCGCGAAGCTCGCGCTGGGCGCGATCGAGCGCCAGTTGGCGCCGCCAGTAGAACAGCATCGCAGTCAGAATGATGAACGTGAGCAGCAGCGCGCCGCCGAGATAGACCCCCTGCCTGGTGTCCGCGCGCGAATAGATCTCGCGCTCCGAGATGCCTACCGTGAAGATGAGCGGAAAGAGCCGCGATCTGCGTGCGGTCACCAGCCTGTCAGGGCGGTTGGGGTGGTTTTCGTTCCAGTATTGGGCGTAGAAGCCGTCCCCCAGCTCGCTTTCGACGCGGTTCGGCGAACGTTGCCCCAACACGGAGTGCGCATCGATGCCGCGCGCGGCGAGCACGACCTGGTCTGCGTTTCTGAGCACCAGCGTTCCGCCGGCGCCGAGCTTTGCGGTGTCGTAGAACCGGCCGACCACCTCGACGCTGATCGAGCCGACGACCACGCCTGCCGGATTCCTTGCGAGGTCGAAGATCCTCCTTGCAAGCTGTATGGTCCATTTGTTTGACGCGCGGCCCAGCACCGGCCTGCCCACGTAGAGGCGATCCTCGGACTGCGACATGGTATGAATGAAGTGTTCGCGATCGCCGAGGTAGAGCCGCGGGCCGGAATAGCTTGCCGTCGTATCGATCATGTACCCGTCCAACCCGATCAGGGCGAACTGGACGACGTCACCGGTGGCGATGCGGGCCTTGTCGGACCAGAACTTCAGACTGAAGGTCATCGGATCCTGGGCGTAGAGCGCTCGCACCACCAGCAACGACTGATCCACGCGCTCGAAGATGCGCTCGGTGTTCTCCTCGAACAATTCGGCGACGCTGTTGCCGTGCGACCGCGCCTGCTGGACCGCATCCGTGCGTTCCGATGACGTGATCGCGAAATAGCTGATCCAGATCAGGGGCAGGAAGAACAATGCGATCTGCAGCGGAGCATTCCGCAGGATCGTTCTTCCGGCTCTGCGGACCGATCTTGCCGGAATCACGAAATGCCCCCTCGCCTCGGCCGCCAAGGCAGAACTGCACTCACCGCCAGTAGTGACATCGCCCGTCTCTGCCTCGATTGCCCCGGGGACCGCCGCGGCCGAAAGCGGCGCGCGGGCCGGTTCACGGCCCAAAGCTAGGCGTCACAGCCTTAAGTTTCGGTTCGGGTCGAGGTCAATTCTTTAACTTACGATCTCCGTATGATCACGGAGGTCGGCTGTTCTTCGGTAACCACGCGGTATTGGCATAATGGGAGACGATATCTCGGCTCTGTCCCGGTCTCTCACATCGCGCGCGCAAGGACGATCACGCCGGACAAGACGAGGGCTGCGCCTGCCGCATGACTCAATCCTCGGCCGAACGGCAGCAGTTTCTCAGCGGCGACATAGAGCGCGATGCCGATGATCCAGGTCAGATTCATCACGCCGCCGACGAACAGCAACACCATCAGAAACCAGCAGCAGCCGACGCAGTAGCTGCCGTGGCGAAGTCCCATCCGGAATGCTCCGGGCGTGCCGGGCCGCCAGTGCCGACTGAGAAACAACAGGGGGCTCTCGCAGTAGCGCAGGCAGGAATGTTTGAGCGGCGTGAACTGATAAAGCCCTGCGGCAACCAGGATGCCGCCGCCCAGGATCGCGCTGGTGCTTGCCATCGCCATCGACAGCAGCCCGTAGCGTTCGAGCGCCCCTTGCGCCAGGACCGCAGCGAGACTGAACCCGGCCCATGCCACGAGATAGCCGGCGAGAAATATCCAGGCATCGATCGCGGCGCGGGACTCGGTCTCCTGCTTGCGCTTGACGGTCGCATACAACAGAACGGTGGGCGCCGCACTCGGCGCCATCATCGCGATCATCATCACCCACCACATCACGAACAGCAGCGCGGCATAGAGCGGCGTCCACGGCATCGGCGCCATGTCCGGCATGTCCGCCATCATCTCGGTATCCATGCCGGCGCCGCTCGCAAGATAGGCCCAGGCGAGCGCCGCCACTGCGGCGGTCCCGATCGCGACGACCAGCCGATCGCGACGGAGCAGGTGTTCCAGCATCAAGTGCCCCTGCATGGACTTTGTCCGGAATCGCGATGAGGAGCCGACATCGAGATCGCGTCTCGATGTCGGCGCCGCATCAGGCCGCAACCCCCTTGGGCGTCTGCACGACATTGGCGAGCGAGCTGTGCGTGCCCTTGGTCTCGAACGGGATCGCGCCGGTCGAGCGGATGTTGGCGGACGCGACCTCGGCGGCCCTATGCTCGAAACCCTCCGGCATGATCACCTGGATGCGGTGCGGTTGACCCGTCACCGGATTCTTGATCGGCTCGACATCGGTCTCGAGCACGCCCTTGGCCACGAGCTTGGCGACGCGTCCGTCCTTGTCGAAGGAAAACTCGAACGGCGCGAAGACCGGATCGTGGATCTTGGTGACGATCATGCTGACGATCTGGAACAGCGTGCCCTCGGCCGAATGTTTGCCGGAAAAGATGTCGAACAGCGCCTGACGCTGCTCCGCCGTGGCGCGCTCGTCGATGATGGGCTGGATTGTCCCGTTGCCCTCATGCAGCGGCCCGGGGAAATCGACCGTGATCGCGAAACAGAGACCGTCGAGCCTGGTCCCCTCGAAATGCCCTTTGGCAATCCGCATGGCGACCAGCCCCTTGCAATAGCCCTGGGTCGGCGGCGCATTGAAATCGCAGGGGCAGCCAAACGCGCAGGTGCAATTCTTCATCCATTCGCCTTCGAGACGCCAGTCCGATGCAGCCATGGCACATCTCCCAATGTGAGCGGGGACGCGGCAGCTGTTTGGCCGAGTTGGTCGGCGTTAGGTCGAAGCAAAGCGAAAAAGCGCGAGCGGGATCGATATCCGATCAGAAGGCCGGCATCGCGCAAAGTCTGGTGGCGAGCTGCCATTACCGTCCAATGGCCAAAGCATATCAGCCGCAGCCGGGCGCGGATAGTAATGCATACGGCAGAGTAGCCGGGGGATTCAGTACGTCCGGGATCAGGGGAATGGTGCCCAGGGAGGGAATCATACGCAATCACCGACAAGACGAACTGCTGTTTGTCCTTAATATGGTGGCCTGAGCCCCCGGGAGGGGCCGCAGTTTTGCTGCGCCGCGAAACCCCACAATCGCGGAGCTTTTCTTATCGCCGGGGCAAGCTGGCCCGCTGGGAAGCATCTTTATGGCCTGCTGACGCCGCCCCTTGTCCCCCTCCCCTGGCGGTTCAACTTGGCCTAGGAGTAGCTGACCAGCCGCGAGCCGCGGCGGCGACGACCGCAAGCGTCGCTTTCGCGCCGTCAGCCTCGCCCTTCTCGAAGTCGCCTTCCGTCTGCGCCATCGCATTCGTGACGTGCGCAAAACAGACGACCGGACTGCCGCTCGTCGCGCTGAAGGCATAGAGAGCGGCGGCCTCCATCTCGACGGCGAGCGCGCCCAGATCCCGCGCTCGCGAGATGGCGGCCTCGGTCTCGCGATAGGGAGCATCGGTCGTCCACGTTGCGCCCCGATGCATCGTGATGCCCGGCAGAGCCCGCCCGGCCTGCTCGACATTCGTGAGCAGCGGCGCGTCGGGTGCTTCGGCGAAGGTCGAGCCCGGCAGGTAATGATAGCTCGTCCCCTCGTCGCGCAGCGCGCGGTCGATGAGCACGAAGTACGGCGTCGACCCGATCGGAGTGATTTGTCCGGCTGACGTGACGCTGACGAGCAGCCGGCAGCCGGATGCGAAAAGTTGCTCGGCGACCAGCACGGCGAACGGCGCGCCCACGGCGCAGCCGACGATCCCAACCTCGCCCATGCCGTCGAGATCGAAGGCAAGAAGCTCCGTGTGATAACAGGCCCAGCCTTCATGGACACGGCCGGCACCGGTCCGCTTGAGGTGACGGACGACGTCACCGTCCGGATCGAGGACGCAAATCTCGGGGACAGTGACGAGCGGCAATTGCCTCTGCCGGCGCGCCTCCCTCAACAGCGCTTCGGGCCGAAAGACCGAGGGCGCGTTGTGGTCCTTGAGGCCGATAATCGGCCACGCGGCTTCTGCGCGATGAGGCTTGTCGTCCATGATGCACCTGATCGGCTTGTCTCAAGCGAGGGATTCGACGGGCAAGCCGGCAGCTTTCCACTCTGGATAACCGTCCTCGAGCCGGCGGACGCGATAGCCCCTAACCCTTAGCGCCGCGACGGCTTCGAATGAAAGGACGCAATAAGGGCCGCGGCAGTAGGCGATCACCTCGCGGCCCTTCGAAAGTTCGCCGAGGCGTCGTTCCAACTCGGCAAGCGGGATGTTGAGTGCGCCCGGCAGATGACCAAGAGCGAATTCGTCTTCGGGTCGGACATCCAGCACCGTAACCAGATCGTCGTGCAATCTTGCGACCAGATCATCGCGCGAGACCGGTTCGAGCGCGTCGCGGGCGTGGAAATAGTCGGTCACGACGCGGCCGATCTCGGCGATGTTCCGCTCGCCGACGCGACCCAGCGCCTTGGTCAGCGCGACCACCTCGGCATCGCCGGCCAAGCGATAGAGAACGTGTTTACCGCGACGCTCCGTCTCGACGAGACGCGCGCGCCTGAGGATCTGCAGATGCCGAGATGTGTTGGCGAACGTCAGATGCGCGCGGGCCGACAGCTCCTCGACGCTGCGCACCCCCTGGGCGAGGTGCTCCAACAGCTCAAGCCGATGCGCATGGCCCAACGCCTGCGCCACCTCGGCGAGGTTCTCATAGATCGCGTGTTTCGGTCCGGCACTTGACACGGTAGCTCCTGAATATATCATTCAGCAGATTGATTGAATGTATCTAGCCGCCCTTTGAGAGGAGTGCAAGTCCATGATCCTCCGCCAGTTCTTGCATAGCGATCCCGTCGGCATCTCCTACCTCTTCGGATGCGGCGGCAAGGCGGCCGGCGCGGTCGTCGATCCCGTCGGCGATATCCAGCCCTATCTTCAGGCTGCCGACAATGCCGGCATGCGCATTCATTTCGTCGTCGATACGCATATTCATGCCGACCACCTCTCGGCAGGCCGGGCGCTAGCCGACGCAGCAGGGTCGTCCTACGTGCTCTCGTCGAACGCGCGTGTGTCGTTTCCGTTCAAGGGGGTTGGCGACGGCGATGTCCTTCCGCTTGGCAACGTCACGGCAACGGTTCTCCACACGCCGGGTCACACACCTGAGCACATCTGCATTCTGGTGACGGACCGGACGCGCGTCGACGAGCCCTGGTTCGTCTTCACCGGCCATACTCTAATGGTCGGCGATCTCGGCCGTACCGAGCTCGCCGTCAGCGCCGAAGAAGGCGCAAAACAACTGTTTCGGAGCGTGAGCAAGCTGAAAGGCTTGCCGGACTACGTGGAGGTCCTGCCCGGCGCCTATGCGGGTTCTGTCTGTGGCCGCCGGCTGAGCGGGAAACCATGGTCGACCATCGGCTTCGAGAAGCGACACAATCAGGCGTTCGCGATCGAGAATGAAGCCGAGTTTGTTGGGTTCATGGTCGCCGAGATTCCGCCGGCTCCGCCGGAAGCCGCGAAGATCAGAGCCGCCAATTCAGGCGTCACGGCCGCTGCGGCCTGATGTCATGAGCGAAGCGCTAACCGTCCCGCAAGGACCGCCTTCGGTCAGGTTGGGGCTGAAGGAAAACTGGCCGCAGTTCGCTCTGCTTGTCCTGATCAACGCTTTCGTCGGCGGGATGGTCGGGATCGAGCGAACCGTCGTGCCGCTGATCGGCGCCGAGGAGTTTAAGGTCGGCTCGACGACGCTCGTCGTCTCCTTCATCGTCAGCTTCGGCGTCGTGAAGGCGTGCGCCAACCTGATCTCCGGCCAGTTCGCCGACAAGTGGGGGCGCAAGCGGGTTCTGGTCCTCGGCTGGCTGGTCGGGCTGCCGGTGCCCTTCATAATCATCTGGGCTCCGAGCTGGGAATGGGTGATCGCCGCCAATGCCCTTCTCGGGATCAATCAGGGTCTTGCCTGGTCGATGACCGTGATCATGAAGATCGATCTCGTCGGACCGAAATCGCGCGGCCTTGCCGTCGGTCTGAATGAGTTCGCCGGCTACCTCGCGGTCGGCGTGACCGCCTACCTCACGGGATATCTTGCGTCAGAGTACGGGCTGCGGCCGGCACCGATCTACCTTGGTGTCGCCTATGCCGTCCTCGGCGCCGCGCTCTCGATCCTTTTGGTGCGCGATACGCGCGAGCACGTCCGGCTGGAGACGGCGGCGCATGTGCGTCAAGCGTCGCCGATCAGCTTCCGGGAGATCTTCGTCCTCACGTCGTTCAGGGATCGGAACCTGTTCGCCGCATCGCAGGCCGGGCTGGTGAACAACCTCAACGACGGTATGAGCTGGGGCATCTTCCCGTTGTTCTTCGCTTCCTTCGGTCTGGCGATCGACCGGATCGGCATACTGAAGGCCGTCTATCCAGCGACCTGGGGCATCCTCCAGGTCGCCACAGGTCCTCTGTCCGACCGCTGGGGCCGCAAGGGCCTGATCGTCGCCGGCATGTGGGTCCAGGCCGCGGGCTTGTTCCTGACGGGGGCGACGACTCATTTCGAGTGGTGGCTCGTCGGCAGCCTGCTGCTCGGACTTGGCACGGCCATGGTGTACCCGAGCTTGATCGCCGCCGTGTCCGACGCCTCGCACCCAAGCTGGCGCGCACGCTCGCTCAGCGTCTACCGCTTCTGGCGCGATCTCGGCTACGCGATCGGGGCGCTGTCGGCCGGCCTCATCGCGGACAGATTCGGACTTTCAGCGGCGATCGCTTCGATCGCCGCCCTGACGTTCCTTTCCGGCGCTGTCGTGGCGGTGTTCATGCGGGAGCGAGCGGCGGGTTCGGTTGACCTCGCGCAACAAGCGAGCCGACCGGCGGAGTAGGCTGATTTTCTTCGATGATGGAGCAAGCCGATGCAGAAAGTCTTGATCCAGACGGTCGCCGCTCTCTCCCTCCTGCCCAGCGCAGTATGGGCGCAGGCGCAAGCGCCATCAGATACCGAACGCTACTACGGCTGGGGTCCGCACATGATGGGTTGGGGCGGAGGATGGTATCCCATGATCTTCGGTCCGTTGTTCATGATCCTGTTTCTCGCGGTCCTGGTTGCCCTTGCAGTCGCCCTCGTTCGCTGGCTGGGCGGGCCATGGCCAGGAACATATCCGCCGCATCAATTGCCGCCGGCCCGCACACCGCTCGATATCCTCAAGGAGCGCTTTGCGCGCGGCGAAATCGACAAGGCGGAATTCGAGGACCGGCGGCGCGTCCTCGGCGAGTGACTCGGCGCGCCGTCTCAGGCTCGCCTGGTTGGAAAGGAAACAACCGTGCAGATTCTGCTGATACTGAACGATCCGCCCTATGGCAGCGAGCGGACCTATAATGGCTTGCGCATCGCACTCGCTCTCGCCAAGAGCGATCCCGCGGTCTCCGTGACGGTATTCTTGATGGCCGACGCGGTCGTGGCCGCGAAGTCCGGCCAGAAGACGCCGGACGGCTATTACAATGTGGAGCGCATGCTGAAGGGCGTTCTCGCGGGCAAAGGACAAGTCCTGCTTTGCGGCACCTGCATGGATGCCCGCGGGCTCACTGATGCCGAGATACTCAGTGGCGCCAGACGCAGCACCATGGCCGAACTCGCGACCCTCACCGCTTCTGCGGAGAAGGTGTTGGTGTTTTGAACCACCCAGGAGCTGATATGCCGCCGATTTATTTCGACTACAACGCGAGCACGCCCGTCGATCCCGCAGTCGCGGCGGCGATGCAACCCTTCCTGAAGAAGGCCTTCGGCAACCCATCGAGCGGGCATTGGGCGAGCACGCCGGCCAAGGCCGCCTTGGAGCGCGCCCGCGGCCAAGTCGCCGCGCTGATCGGCGCCGCGCCCGATGAGATCGTGTTCACAAGCGGCGGCAGCGAAGCAAACAATCTAGCGATCAAAGGCACGTTCTTCGCGCCGAACCGCCAAGGGGCGCACGTCATCACGTCGGCAATCGAGCATCCGGCTGTTCTTGCTCCCTGCCGGTTTCTCGAACGGCTCGGCGGCTCGGTCACTTACCTCCCGGTGGACCGGACGGGCCGGATCGATCCGGAGGACGTGCGCCGCGCCATCACTCCGCAGACGGTCCTGATCAGCATCATGCACGCCAACAACGAGGTCGGCACCATCCAGCCGATCCGGGAAATCGCTGCGATCGCGCGGGAGCATGGAATCCGCTTTCACACGGATGCAGCACAGTCGGTTGGAAAACTCGCGACCAAGGTCAACGAGCTCGGCGTGGATCTGTTGTCGATCGCCGGTCACAAGCTCTACGCCCCGAAAGGTGTCGGCGCGCTCTATGTCCGAAGCCGAGTCGAACTGGAGCCCCTGATCCACGGCGCCGGCCATGAGCTAGGCCGGCGCGCCGGCACCGAAAGTGCGCTGCTCGCGGTTGGTCTTGGGGCTGCCAGCGTGTTAGCGCAGGATCTGAAGCCGATGGAGCGCGTCCAAGCTTTGTGCGATCGCTTCTGGCGGACGCTGCAAGATCGATTTGGCGATGGTGTCGCGCTTAATGGCCACATCACGCATCGTTTGCCCAACACTCTCAACGTATCGTTCGTCGGCAAGATCGGCGCGGAGATACTGGGACAGCTGCGCGGCGTCGCTGCATCGACGGGTTCGGCGTGCCACTCGGGACGGATCAAGCTCTCGCCCGTTCTCGCCATGATGGGCGTGCCCGACAGGATCGGTATGGGAGCGATCCGTTTCAGCTTGGGAAGGACCACCACATCGGACGAGATCGATGATGTGGTCGCACGTCTAGCCGGGGTCGCATCGGCCTGATCGCTTGGGTGCAGCAGATCAGTTACCGGTCTAAGCGGCGTTTCTCCGCCAACAGGAGGACGGGCTCGTTCGCGCAATCGCTCGCGGCGTACCGGGTCGTGCTCCAGCGTGGAAAAGCGTAGTTTTGGTGCCCAGGGGCGGAATCGAACCACCGACACTGCGATTTTCAGTCGCATGCTCTACCAACTGAGCTACCTGGGCGTGCTCCAAGAGAGGGGCCAAAGCCCATCGAGCGGGCGGGTTATAGTGGGCCGGAAGCGGCCTGTCCACCCGGCTTCGCCAAGAGGCTTCGCCGGGCACGGCCCAGCTGTGCACAAGGCGGGACGGGCTTGACGCGGCTGGTGCGCGGCGTGCCGCCACGTCGATCAAATCATTGATATTGTTTGACTATTCAACGCCGTCCACGTCGTCGTCGCGGCCTGGGATGACATAGGAGCCTTTCAGCCAGCGGTTCAAATCGACGTCGCGGCAGCGCGAGGAGCAGAACGGGCGGGTGGCTGCCGATTGCGGCTTGCCGCAGATCGGGCAGGTTCTGAGCGGGCTGGCGGGCTTTTTGATCTGGTCGTCCATGATGTCGGCAGCTTGCACGGGGTGAAAGGGTTCAAGAGCCTGTCGGCAAACGGGTTCCGCACCCGACGGCGGATGCGCCCCGTCAGGCCATTCTACTGTGCATGGGGTTGTTTTCGCGATTTTGTTGGACCGGCTTGTCGGCTCACACCGCGGTGGAATTGAGCCAGCCGAAGCGGATCGGAAAGCCCTCGCCGCCGAGCAGTGTGGTGGTCTCGTAGAGCGGCAGGCCGACGACGTTGGTGTAGGACCCCACCATCTTCACCACGAAGGAGCCGGCGATGCCCTGCACGGCGTAGCCGCCGGCTTTGCCGCGCCATTCGCCGGAGCCGATATAGGCCTGGATGTCGTCTTCCGAGAGACGCTTGAAACGGACGCGGGTCTCGACCAGCCGCTGGCGAAAAGCTTCGCGCGGGGTGACGAGGCAGATCGCGGTGTAGACGCGGTGGTTGCGGCCCGACAGCAGGCGCAGGCACTGCGCCGCTTCGTCGACCAGATTCGCCTTGGGCAGGATGCGGCGGCCGACCGCGACCACCGTGTCGGCCGAGAGGATGAAGGCGCCGCGCAGCTCGTCGTCGAGCTGCACCGATTTCAGCGCCGCATCGGCCTTGGCCCGCGCGAGCCGATTGGCGCAGGCGCGCGGCAGCTCGCCGCGCCTCGGCGTCTCGTCGACGTCGGCCGGCCGGAGCGCGTCCGGCTCGATGCCGGCCTGGTTGAGCAGCGACAGGCGCCGCGGCGAACCGGAGGCAAGTACGAATTTGGGGCGGCCAAGCATCAGGTGATTTGGGGGATGAAGCGGGGGTGAATTGCGCGCGGAACCTATCGGAAGGGGGCTGATTTCACAACCCGGGAACCCGAGGTTTGGTGATTCGAGGCCTCCCCCACCACGCATGTGCCCGCGGTTTGTAACGCGGGTGTTACGGGAGGTCTCGTGTCCCGGACGCGGCGCGGCATGAAATGCCGCGACGCTGAGCCGGGACCCAAGGGCTGGCACATGCGGTGAGATGGGCCCCGGCTCTGCAGCGCATCGTTGCACGCTGCGCCGCGTCCGGGGCACGCGTGCTACCCGCTCGCCGCGCCCGCCTTGGCGAAGCGCCGGCGGATGCGCATCAACAGCTGGTCGCAGACGTCGCGGTACGCGGCGAGCTTCTGGTCGCGGCTGCCCTCGCTGGTGGTGGGATCCTGCGTCGGCCAGTATTCGACGTCGGCCGCGAGTGTCCGCGTCAGCTCCAGCGCCTTGTGGTGCGCCTCCGGCGAGAGCGTGATGATGAGGTCGAAATTCAGCCCCTCCCAGTCCTCCAACTCCTCGAAGGTCTGCGGCTTGTGGGTGGAGATGTCCTGGCCAAGCTCGGCCATCACGGCAACGGCGAACGGATCGAGCTCGCCTTTTCTGGTGCCCGCGGATTTGACGTAGAGGCCCTGCGGAAACATGTGCTGCAGCAGGCTCTCGGCCATCGGCGAGCGCACGCTGTTCATCGCACAGGCGAACAGCACCGATTGCGGATCGCGTGCGCGTGGGGGCGCAGCCATCCGCGTTTAACCCTTCCAATGCAGTACGGTAATGAGCGTGAACAGCCGGCGCGAGGTCTCGAAATCGACCCGCACTTTGCCCTTCAGCCGCTCCTGCAGCGTGCGCGATCCCTCGTCGTGGATGCCGCGGCGGCCCATGTCGATGGCCTCGATCTTGTCGGGAGTCGCGGTGCGAATCGCCTGGTAGTAGCTGTCGCAGATCATGAAATAGTCCTTCACGATCCGCCGGAACGGCGTCAGCGACAACAGATGCGCGACGACGGGCGTGCCGTCCTCGCGGCGGATGTCGAACATCAGCCGGTTGCCGGTGATGCCGATATGCAGCGTGAACGGGCCCTTCCCCTCGGCGCCCTCGGGCGCGAACAAATTCTGCTCGATCAGGTCGTAGATCGCGATCGCACGCTCGTGCTCGATGTCTGGCCCGGAACGGCCGATCGAGTCTTCGTCGAGCGTCACGCCGACGATGCGATTGCTGGAGTCGTCCTGTTCGGGCGGCTTTGTCATGACAGATTGAGGCGCAATCCAATCGAGCGCGAATGGGCGTCCAGCCCCTCCGCCTTGCCGAGCGTCATCGCGGCCGGACCCAGTGCACGGAGCTGATCCGGGCCGCATTTCAGGATCGAGGTGCGCTTCATGAAGTCGTGCACCGACAGGCCTGAGGAGAATCGCGCCGAGCGCGCCGTCGGCAGCACGTGGTTGGAGCCGCCGACGTAATCGCCGATCGCCTCGGGCGTATGCGGCCCGAGGAACACCGCGCCGGCATTGCGGATCCTCGCGGCGAGGGCATCGGGATCGGCAGTCATGATCTCGAGATGCTCGGCAGCGATCGCGTCGGCGAGCGGAATGGCGTCGCCCAGGTTCTTCACCATGATGATTGCGCCGAAATCAATCCAGGACGCGCTGGCGATCGCGGCGCGCGGCAGCGTCTTCAATTGCGCCTCGACCGCCTTTTCGACGTCGGCGGCAAGGCGCGCCGAGTCGGTGATCAGGATCGACTGCGCACTGGCATCATGCTCGGCCTGCGCCAAGAGGTCAGCGGCGATCCAGTCGGCATTGCCGGTGTCATCGGCAATGACGAGCACTTCGGACGGGCCGGCGATCATGTCGATGCCGACCTTGCCGAACACCAGACGCTTTGCGGCGGCGACATAGGCATTGCCGGGGCCGACGATCTTCGCGACCGGCGCGATGGTCGCGGTGCCGTGCGCCAGCGCGGCCACGGCCTGCGCCCCGCCGACGCGGTAGATCTCCGTGACGCCGCCGAGATGCGCGGCCGCCAGCACCAGCGGATTGAGCTTGCCGTCGGGCGAAGGCACCACCATCACGAGGCGCGAGACGCCGGCGACCCTTGCAGGCACTGCGTTCATCAGCACCGAGGACGGATAGGCCGCGGTGCCGCCGGGCACGTAGAGGCCGGCCGATTCGATTGCGGTGTAGCGCCAGCCGAGCTCGACGCCGAGCGCGTCGGTGAAGCGCTCGTCCTGCGGCATTTGCCGCCGGTGATAGGTCTCGATGCGGTCGCGCGCGAGCTTGAGCGCATCCAGCGTCGCGGCATCGCAGGCCTTCGTGGCGGCCTCGATCTCCGCGGCGGTGACGCGCAGAGCGGATGCATCCAGCCTCAGGCGATCGAACTTTGCGGTGGCCTCGAGCAGGGCCGCGTCGCCGCGCTTGGCCACATCGTCGACGATGGCGCGCGCGGCGGCCTCGACGTCGGCCGAGACCTCCCGTTTGGCGGCGAGGAAGGCCGCGAATCGCTGGTCAAAGTCGGCGCTGCTGCGGTCGAGGCGAACGGGCATGTCTGGCTTGGCTTCTGGCTGGTCGTTGGGGCGGATTGGCGCACCAGGTCCCCTGCTCAATGGCGCGGCGGGGAAGCGGCGTCAACCCTTGCGGCCGAGCCGCTGCCGCCTGGCACCGTCGGGGAGGCGTGGTTGGCATGCCACTCAGCCGTCCCCCTCGATCTCCACCCCCGTTCCCAGCGCATCCGCCCCGAGATCGGTCAGCTCGCATTCCAGGCATTCGACGTCGAGCCGGATGGCGCCACCTTGGGCGAACAAAAGCAGGGCGCTGCCGGCAGGCTCCTCTTCGCGCCCGTCCCTCGGGTGAAACTCGATGCCGACGAGATCCAGGACCTTGTCGGGTGCAGCCAAGTCGATGTTGCGCGACTTGCAGGCGAGCACGCGGTCGAAGCGGAGCGCGGCGACCAGCCGGCGCGGCTCGGCCTCGCCCTCCAGCGTCTGCTCCCAGTCCAGCCGGCTCATTCCGACCACCAGCCGCTTCTCGCTTTGTCGCCAGATGATGTCGGAGGCCTGGACACGGGCGTCCTGGACATGGGTCGAGATCACAGCGAGATCGTCGGCGTCGAGTGCGATCAGTTTGAGCTGGGGCGACATCGCCGACGCTTCTCCCTGGGAGTGGACCGGGCTCAACGCCTACAGACCCTGAAATTTCCGCACAACCTAACGGCCCGGCAGGCTAGAGGCTATTGATATCCTCCATCTCCAGCACCCTCCGTGGATACCCTTCCCGGGCGACGCGGATCATGGCCCGGCCGATTTGCTCGGTTGAGGTGACGAGCCGCGGCGAGAGCCGGCGCAGCACCGACCAGAGCGGCCAGGTTGCGGCATAGACCGCCTGCACCCAGGCGGTCTTGGAACGGGCCCCGTGCAAGGGCTGGATTGCACCGGGCCGGAACATGTAGGCGGCCCTGAACGGCAGCTTGAGCAGATCGTTCTCGGTCTTGCCCTTGATCCGCGCCCACATCCGCGATCCCTGCTCGGTGGAGTCGGTGCCGGCGCCAGTGACATAGGTGAAGACCATCTGCGGATTGAGGCGTGCCAGCGTCGTCGCCGCCGCGAGCGTCAGGTCATATGTGAGGTGGCGATAGTGCTCCTCGCTCATGCCGATCGAGGAGACGCCGAGGCAGAAAAAGCAGGCATCGAAGCCGGTCAGCTGCGTTTCGATCGCCGAATAGTCGAGAAAATTGTCGTGGATGATCTCGGCGAGCTTGGCGTGGCGCACGCCGGTCTGGCTGCGGCCGACGACGAGCACTCGGTCGACACCGGCATCGACCAGGCATTCGCGCAAAAGCCCTGCCCGACCATGCCGGTCGCGCCGAAGATGATGACTTGCATCGGGATGTCCCCAATGGCGTCGCAGCTCATGCGGCGACCGCCCTGTCGAAGGATGCACCGGTCGGCGTCTCCGTGCGATCAGGGCGATCTCGAGGTGAGGCGCCTCACTCCCTGAAGAACGCCAGCAGATCGGCGTTGATGGTGTCGGCGTGCGTGGTCGGCATGCCGTGCGGGAAACCCTTGTAGGTCTTCAGGATACCCTTCTTCAGCAGCTTGGCCGAGAGCGGCGCGGAATCGGCGTAAGGCACGATCTGGTCGTCGTCGCCGTGCATCACCAGCACGGGCACGTTGATCTTCTTCAGGTCTTCGGTGAAGTCGGTCTGCGAGAACGCGACGATGCCGTCGTAATGCGCTTTCGCGCCGCCCATCATGCCCTGGCGCCACCAGTTCTGGATCACGGCTTCCGACGGCTTTGCGCCGGCACGGTTGTAGCCATAGAACGGACCTGCGGCGATGTCGCGGTAAAACGCCGAGCGGCCGGCGGCAAGTTGCTTCTGAAAATCGTCGAACACGCTCTTCGGCAGGCCGCCGGGATTGGCCGCGGTCTGCATCATCAACGGCGGCACCGCCGAGAGGATCGCGGCCTTCGCCACCCGGCTCTCGCCGTGGCGCGCGATGTAGTGCACGACCTCGCCGCCACCGGTGGAATGGCCGACATGGAGGGCGTTCTTGAGGTCGAGATGCGCCGTGACCGCCGCCAGATCGTCGGCATAGTGATCCATGTCGTGGCCGTCGGCGACCTGTGCCGAGCGGCCGTGGCCGCGGCGGTCATGGGCGACGACGCGGTAGCCGCGCGTCACGAAGTACATCATCTGCGCGTCCCAATCGTCCGACGACAGCGGCCAGCCGTGGCTGAACACGATCGGCTGGCCACTGCCCCAGTCCTTGTAGAAGATCTCGACGCCGTCTTTGGTGGTGATGGTGGGCATTGTAGGGCTCCTTTGAATGGAACGTCATTGCCGGCCGCGCAAAGCGCGAACCGGAATCTGGAGATTATTCGATCGAGATTCCGGGTTCATCGCTGCGCGATGCCCCGGAATGACGGTGAATGCGTCGCGCGTTCGCGATCGTTCAGGCAAACGCCATCGGCTTGAAGCGGCGCCAGGCGCCGACGGTGAGCACGACGAAGAACACCAGCACGATGCCCTGCACCACCGCGAACACGGGACCCGACGGCGGCGCCGGCGCCACGGCAGGTGCGAGCGCGGCGAGCGCCGGCACCTTGAGGAACGACTGGATCACCAGCACGAAGACGTTGAAATAGAGCGAGATCATCGCGGTCACGACGTAGACCGGACGCCAGACGCCGGTGAGCTTCATGCCGTACAGCGCGACGCAGGCGACCGCGAGCAGCAGCAGCGAGATGATGCCGATGATGTGCGACGGCAGCAGCTTCTCGAACGGAAACAGGAAGCCGGTGACGCTGGTCAGGATCGTGAACGCTAGGAAGATCGCGGTGAGGCCGGGCATCGACTTCGAGCCGAGCAGCCCGAACATCACGACGAGGCCGGCGGCGATGGCGATCAGGCTGATGATGACGTGGACCATCGTGAAGGCGGGCAGGCTCAAGCCAAGGACCATGACATCTCTCTCCTACTCTCATTGAGATTCACGAGAGTCGTATTACGGTCCTCATGGGATTGCCACCTGCGATGTCGTCACATGCACGTGCGAAGCCATGCGTCATCGTGCGAATCGACAAACGCATGGCTGAATTCTTTGCACCGCTGTCACAAACGACGGCAGTTGCCGACGAAACTTGAATCGACCCTTCACACTTCCTTGGTGTCGAAGATCAGGAGGTCGGCGCCGCCACTGGCGAATTTCGGCACGTCAGCGCCGGTCGCCTTGCCTTCCGGGCTGCCGAAGGCCGCCTGGATGTCGGCCACGCTGTCGAAGGTGAGAATGGCGACAAGATGGATTCCGGAAGGCCCGGTTGGCGATGCGACCGGCCCCTTGCTGACGGCGTACTTCTTCAGGCCGGGAAGTTTCTTGGCGAGCGGAATGTGCGTCTCGGCATAGTACTTGTCGAAGGCGGCAGCATCCTTGGGCGTTTTATAGAGCACGACAACTTCAGCCATTTAGTCCTCCCGTTAAGCGTCTTGTTTGTCAGTCATGGATCCTCATGGTGCGGAGCGTGCGAAGCACGCCTGCGGACGATGCTTGCGGATCGACGCGCGAACCATGAAAGGCCCGGGTCGTCGTTCCGAGCCTTCATCCTTCGAGACGCGCGCTCAGGCGCGCTCCTCTGGATGAGGAGATAGTCTGTAGTTGCTGGCACGATGGCAAGTCCCATTCGACTTGCCATTCTCTTGACTTCTCGTTGCCTAAAGCGCCGGTTTTGCGGCATCGCCGAGATAGCCGTGCAGGGAAGCCACGACCTGGGCGCCCTCGCCGATGGCGCCGCCGACGCGCTTGACCGAGCCGGAGCGAACGTCGCCGACGGCATAGACGCCGGGCACCGAGGTCTCCAGCGGCGCCACGAGGCGGCCCTGGTTCTGCTCGGACTGCGCGCCTGTCACGACGAAGCCGCCGCGATCGAGCGTGACGCCGCAGCCGTCGAGCCAGGCGGTGGCTGGATCGGCACCGACGAACAGAAACAGATTGCGGATGTCGGCAGCATCCTCGTCGTCGGACAACCGGCTCTTCCAGCGGATGCGCCGCAGCAGCGCGGCCTCGTCACCCTCGAGCGCGGTGATCTCGGTGTTAAACATCAATTCGATGTTCGGCGTCGCTTCGATGCGCTCGATGAGATAGCGCGACATGCTGGCCCCGAGACCGCCGCCGCGGATGATCATCAGGACGCGTCTGGCGTGACCCGACAGGAACACGGCGGCCTGGCCTGCCGAATTGCCGGCGCCGACCAGAGCCACCTCCTCGCCGGCGCAGAGCCGCGCCTCGATCGGCGAGGCCCAGTACCAGACGCCGCGTCCCTCGAACTTGTCGAGGTTTGCGATCTCAGGCCGGCGATAGCGCGCGCCGCTCGCGACCACGACCGCGCGTGAGCGCAAGGGATCGCTGCCGTCGAGCGCCACCGAGAATGCGCCGTCCGTGCGCGTGCAATCGAGCGACTTCACCGTCACGGGGATCATGATGTCGGCGCCGAATTTTTGCGCCTGGGTGAAGGCGCGCGCAGTCAGCGCCTGGCCCGAAATGCCAGTGGGAAAGCCCAGATAATTCTCGATGCGCGCGCTGGCCCCGGCCTGACCGCCGAAGGCGCGGATGTCGAGCACGGCAACCGACAGCCCTTCGGACGCCGCGTACACGGCGGTGGCGAGCCCGGCCGGTCCGCAGCCGACAACGGCAACGTCGTAGATGCGGTCATCCTTGGCGCCGCCGATCATGCCGATGGCGCGCGCAAGCTCGCTCTCACTGGGGTTGCGCAACACCGCGCCATCGGCGGCAACCACCAGCGGCCAGTCCTCGGGCTTGGGCGAATAACGCGTGATCACCTCGGCGGCGTCGCGATCGCGCTCGGGATCGAGCAGATGATGCGGCTGACCGTTGCGGGTGAGAAAGCCCTGCAACCGCACCACGCCGGCCGAATGCGAGGGCCCGATCAGCACGGGGCCGCCGATGCCGCCCTGGATCAGGTTGACCCGGCGCAGGATCAGCGCGCGCATGATGCGCTCGCCGAGCTCGGCCTCGGCGACCAGCAGCGCGCGCAGCCGGTCCGGCGGCAGCAGCAGCGTCTCGACGTCGCCCTCGGCGCGCCCATCCACCAGCGCCGGCTGCCCCGAGAGCTGGCTGAGCTCGGCCAGGAATTGCCCCGGTCCCTGGTCGATCACCGGCGTGACGTGACCAAGCCCATCGCGCTGGGTGATGGCGACATGGCCTTTCAGCACCACGAACATGCCGGGTCCCGGCTTGCCGGTCTCGAACAGGAACTCGCCGTCCTTGTAGCTGCGGACCTCGCCGAAATGCCTGATCCGCTCGATCTCGGCCGGCGTCAGCGTTGGAAAGGTCTGTTCGGGGCGCGTGAACCGCGACATCAGCGCGTCACCATTGGTTCGTTGCTGTCCGTCCTGCCCCATCGTCATTCTCGCTCATTCAAATGTTTCAAGTGCCGGCTTTCCCGGCGGTCCCCTGATTGAGGGAACCATCGTCGTTTGGCGAGGGCTCAGCGCTTGCGGCGCGCTCGCGCGCCTGCAGCTTTCGCCGCTTCAGGTTTTCGCGCAGCGCCGATTTCAGCCGGTCGTCCCGGGACGTCTTCGCCTGGGGCGCGCTCTTCTCGTTCTCGTCCATCATCACGGGGATCCGATACTGCCATCGGCGATAACATGCCCAGAGAATGCGGCAGCTCAAGAGGCCCTTTGCGATCCGATCGTGCGAAACTCGAAATGAACCGAATCCACATCCTCGGTCACCTGGCCAGTTGGCGGGGATGAGCGAACCTCGAATCGAGGGAAAGCCGGTGGTTTCAACCAAAAATGGGCACTTTGGCCCCGATATCGGCCCGATTTTCTCGTTTTGACGGGTCGAGCAAGCTTGCACAGGAGGGGGGCTTGTGGCAGATATCGGCCCGCTTGGCAGGGCCCCTCGGGCGCCCGATTCTTCACCAGCACATGCTGCCGTAGCTCAGTGGTAGAGCACTCCATTGGTAATGGAGAGGTCGACAGTTCAATCCTGTCTGGCAGCACCATTCCCTCCTGCTGTGAACATTGATTCTATCGAAAATTCGGGCCTGCGTGAGGGTTATGGCCGCGAAACGCCGCTGCGTGCTCACGCCATGGCCGGACGGCGGACAGCCTCACTGCGCACCGGCAGCAACGAGGCGCGGATGAGCCGCTGCGCCGGTTCTTCGAAATAGCGGTAGGTGAAATGCGACGCCAGCAGCGTGACGCCGATAAACATTCCGAAGAATGCGTCGTGATAGAGCGGAATCGGGGCCTGCATCAAAGAAAAGCCCAACACCATCGCCAGCTGGATCGGGAAATGCAGCAGGTAACTTGAATAGGTCACGTTGCCGGCCGCCTCGACAAGTAGCTGAAGCCGGGCCGGCAAGACGATGTCGCGCGAGAGACTATAGAGCAGCAGCGACGTACAGATCAGAAGCAGCAGCAAG
The DNA here is from genome assembly GCF_004114535.1 of Bradyrhizobium nanningense. GTDB lineage: Bacteria > Pseudomonadota > Alphaproteobacteria > Rhizobiales > Xanthobacteraceae > Bradyrhizobium > Bradyrhizobium nanningense. The sequence continues at coordinate 97,003 of NZ_LBJC01000080.1, read as the reverse complement.
CCTATCGATTGCAGCCGGCCACCCATCAGCCAATATCCGCAGACCACGGACACGACAGCAAGCCAGGCGATGCCTTCGGCTGCCAGCGCATGAGCGGGCGAAGACTGCAAGGATCGGCGCGCCATCGCCGCGAGCCCGCCGACATAAAAGAAAGTAAAGCAGTCCGCGACCTCTCCCGGAATCATCAAGCCGAGGGCGATCAGCGCCACATTGAGCCACCAGGAGCGACTGACCAGCAACAGCACGAAGAAGACGAAATAGACCAGAACTTCGACCGAGACCGACCAGATCGGTCCATTGAAGCTCAGCGCATCCTGAGACGTCGCGGTGCCGGCCATCAGGAGCTGCAGCACGAAATGCGTGAGATCGTTATTCTGATACACGAAAGACGATCCATGGACCCCGACGTAAACGGGCTGCAGCAGGGCCACGAGCAGAAGCGTGGCGAGGTGCAATGGGTAGAGCCGCGAGACACGCAGGACGAAGAATTTCCAGCCGTCGAGCGCCCGATCGGCGATCGCGTCGCGATACTTCCAAAAAAAGATGAAGCCGCTGATGCACCAGAAAATGCGGACCGCATAGGGACCGCTGCTGTAGAATGGGGCAAGCAGCCAATAGAGCGGCAGATGATCCTGGAGAAGCCCCACGTCCCTGTCGCCAACGAAGGCGAATTGACGATAGTGAAACACCAAGATCGCGAACGCCGTCAGGAAGCGCAACAGCTCCAATCCGAGAAGCTTGTTCGCTCGGGCAGGAGCAACCATCGGTGTCAGTTCGCCCTGCATGCGACCGATGCTCCCTGCAAGACGGCTTGATCCCACAGCTGATACCCGACGGCGTTCAGGTGCACCCCGTCGATCGTGTGCGGCGCCGGCATGGGCGGCAGCGCGGCAAAGGTCGCGCCGCCGCGGCTGGCGAGTTCAGGCAAGGCGGAATTATAGCTCTCGATCAGGCGCATCGCCTTCATCTGCGCTTCGGCGGGCAGACGCGACGAAACCTCGAGTGGGGGAACCGCCAGCACGACAATGCGGGCTTTTGTCTCCGACAGCTTCGCCAGGAGCGCGCTGTAGCTCGCCCTGAACTCCGGCAAGTCACGCGCAGCTCCGAGTGCGTCGTTGATACCCAGCGCCATCACGATCGCATGCGCAGGTCTGCCGTCGAGCACATCGGTCAACCAACTGCCCAAATCGCTCGTTGTGGAGGCACCGTCCAGGCCGGCATTGACGATCGGATGACCGCAGAGTTCGCGCGGGAGCGCAGAGGCTTCCACCACGCTGTCGCCGAGAACGATGATGGGATCGTCGACCCGGGACAGCGTGTAATGAAGGATGACTTGACGGCTCCGCCGATGCGATTCGAAAAACGCCTGCTTCTTGGCAACAGAGGCCCCGGCCGCAACAGCGCCGATCAAGAGGACCGCAAAACCGACAAGCATCCTGTTCATGGACGGGCTCAAACGTACCGTAGGGGCGAACTTCGAAGCGCCGAGTTGCATCGACAGAAGCATCGCCTGCTCTTCGACATCAACGGGCCACGCCAGAGTGCCACACAAGATCGCATCGTCGGACCAAGAAAATACGATCAAATTGATACAAAACAGAATGAATGCGTGAATTCATTCCGATCTGACAGCACGATGCTCTTCGTGTTCAACCCACGCGCGGTTCAGCGTTCTCGCGGCTCGAAGCGCCCGAGTTTTGCTCTTCTCGTTCGCCCTCTCTTGTGAAGAGGACGCAGGGAAGACCGGGTGCCGGCTGGCACCCATGACCCGCTGCGCCAAGAATTTGCACACGCAAATGCGCAGGCGGAAGACAGGTGGGCCGGAAACACCCGGCCTTCCCTGCGCGATGGGTTGACGGCTTATGCCTGCTCTCCCCGGAGCCGAGTTCCTTCTGGCCTCCGTCACCTCGCGAAATCCGATGCACCGCGTCCGGTTGGCCGATGCATCTTCGCGAAAGCTTGGCTGTAGCAACGACAGCCAGGACGACATGGTTTAGCCGTACGCGACTACGCCGTTCGTCACACGGAGACGGACCTCACGAGGTTCACCCGCCCTGGTCCCGCCTTGCCGTGCCCGACGCAGCCGCGTCCACCGCAGCCCGGCCCACGTTCGTTGCGACGTACGATCGCCCCTCTCCTTGGGCCGGGATGGCGGCGAATATGCCGCAATTCCGAATTTCGGTAAAGTGGAATACTTTTGCAGGAGGAGGTTGACGGGATTTGGGTGTTTTGCCCGACGGGGCGCGACTGGGCTGCGCAAGTAAGGTTAATCCTTCCTTTCGATTGTCAGTAAAGTTTTATCTATTATCGTCTTTGTCATTCATGACGAACCAGAGGCTTCGATAGTGTTTGCGTGTTGCCTGATCGTGACTGGGACTGCGTTGCTTCTTTCCGGCATCGTTGCCTTCGGCTTTCATAGAAACTCGCTGCACTCGATGGCGCTGCTGTAGCCGTATCGGGACGGCGGCCCGCAGGATGCGTGGAATGACGTGTCCGCCGTAGCTCAAGAGCGAAGGCGAAGCGAAACCTATCGCGGCCTTGTTCGGTACCGCGGCATGATGGGTTTCGCTTCGTTCTACCCATCCTACGCACTATCAATTGTCGCTACCCGCCGCATGCCCCGCAAACCGCTCATCCGCCCGCCGCAGGCGCCGGCAGAGCTCACGGTTGATGTTCTGCAGGACGATCACGTAAGCGTGGATGTCGGCCTTGTAACAGGCGTAGAGATTCTTGGCGGTCAGCTCGTACAATACGGTCGGCGCCTCCGCGACCACGGTGGCAGAACGGTTTTGCATTTCGATCAGCGTCATCTCGCCGAAGAAATCGCCGCGCTCCAGAACGGAGATCGGGATGACGACGCCCGCATTCGTCCGTTTGCTCACCGCGAGCCGGCCGGATTGGACGATGAACATCGAACGTCCCGGCTCGCCCTCCGACACGACGGTCGCGCCGGCATCGAAGCGGCGCTCGGCCAGCATCGACATCAGGAGATCGAGGCTCGGTTCCGAAAGGCCGCCGAAGAACGGCGTCGCGAGCAGGAACGCTTTCAGATCGGGGGCAGTGACAACCATCGTGCAAGGATACGGCAATCTCGATCTGCGGCAAGCAGCCCTACGCGCTAACATTCCCATGTCCGGCTCCTATATGTGAAGTTCCGGCGCGCATCGCCCCACATTGGTAGCCCCCCATGATCCCCTTCTCCGTGCTCGACCTCGCGCCGATTTGCCAGGGCGGCGATGCCGCGCAGGCGTTCCGCAATTCGCTCGATCTCGCCCGCCATGCGGAAGGCTGGGGCTACAAACGGTTCTGGCTCGCCGAACATCACAACATGACGGGGATCGCGAGCGCGGCGACGTCCGTGGTGATCGGCCACATCGCGGGCGGCACCACAACGATCCGCGTCGGCTCTGGCGGGATCATGCTGCCGAACCATTCGCCGCTCGTCATCGCCGAGCAGTTCGGCACGCTGGAATCGCTTTATCCCGGGCGGATCGATCTCGGGCTCGGGCGGGCGCCGGGTACCGACCAGTTCACGGCACGGGCGCTGCGGCGCGATCTCGCCACGACTTCCGAGAACTTTCCGCACGACGTGCTCGAGCTGCAGGCGCTGCTCGGCGAGGTGCAGCCGAACCAGGCGATTCGCGCCGTGCCCGGCATGGGGACCAAGGTGCCGCTCTGGATCCTGGGCTCCAGCACCTTTGGCGCGCAGCTCGCGGCGATGCTGGGGCTGCCGTTCGCCTTCGCCTCGCATTTCGCGCCGCAAATGATGATGCCGGCGCTGCGCGAATATCGCGCGCGCTTCGAGCCGTCGGCACAGCTCGACAAGCCCTATGCGATGGTCGGCGTCAATGTGTTCGCCGCCGATAGCGACGCGGAGGCGCAGCGGATGTTCTCCTCGCTGCAGCAACAGTTCATCAATCTGCGCCGCGGCACGCCGGGGCCCCTCCCGCCACCGGTGGACGACATGGGCGTGCTGTGGTCGCCGGCGGAGAAGGCCATGGTTGGCCAGTCGCTGTCATGTTCCGCGGTCGGTTCGCCCAGCGTGGTCGAAGCGAAGTTGAAGGCGCTGATCGCTGATACCGGCGCGGACGAATTGATCACCACCGGGCAGATCTACGACCATTCCGCACGGCTGCGCTCGTTCGAGATCGCGGCGGAGGTGCGCGACCACCTGGCGAAACAGCCGGCGGTGTGATGAGATCCGATTATCGCGGCGATGAAGGTGCGCTCCCTCCCCCGCTTGCGGGGGAGGGTTGGGGGAGAGGGTGTCTCTACGATGGGACAATCCCCTAGAGGAAAGAGCCCTCACCCCCGCCTTCTCCCGCAAGCGGGAGAGGGAGCGCACCGCGCGCGTGGCGAGCCTCAAACCCGCTAATCCGCAAACCCGAACAGCCTGGCCGGGTTGTGCACCAAAATCTTCTCCAGCTCCGCCTGGTCCGCGACATAGCGGTACATCAGCTCGATCAGATCGGCATCGTTCGGCGGCTGCTTGACGGAGACCGGATGCGGCCAGTCGCTGGCCCAGACGCAGCGGTCGGCGGCGGCCTCGATATAGGCACGCGCGATCGGGATCACGTCGTCGTAGGGCGCGCCCGCCTTCGAGGTCTTCTCGCCGAGCGACAGCATGACCCAGAAATTGCCCTTCTCGAGCAGCTCCAGCATCTTGCGCAGGTTCGGATCGCTCTTGCCGGCCTCGGGGTCAGGGCGGGCCATGTGGTCGATCAGCACGGGCACGTCGAGATTCTCGTATTTGGCGACGCTCGACATGATGCCGTCCTTCTCGGGCTGGATCTTGACGTACCAGCCGAGCTCGCGGATGCGCGCGATGGCGCGGGCGAAATCGGCGTCCGACAGTACGGCACCGAGCTCCTGGCGGAAGCTGAAGCGCGCGCCGCGCACGCCGGCGTCATGCAGCTTGGCAAGATAGGAATCGTCTGCTTCCGCAAACACCAGCGCGTTGGCGCAGCCGCGATAGTTCGGGCCCATCGCGGCGAGACCGTCGAGCACGACGGCATGATCGGCGCCGTAGGTCGTGGTCTGCACGATGATGCCGCGCTCGATGCCGAGCGCCCTGTGCATGCGCAGCGCCGCTTCCCAGGTCGCGGTCGGCATCCGATAGGCGGCGCCCGGACGCTCCGGATATTTCTCGATCGGCCCCAGCACGTGAAACTGGCTGTCGACGGTCTTCGGCGGCGGCGCCTTGCTCGGGCGGCGCGGATTGGGGTCGAACGGCAGATAGGTCGGCATGCAAGCGCTCCTTCAGTCGATCACGGCGGTGAAGTCGCACTGCACCAGCGCGCCGCCATCCATGTTGTCCATCGGCAGCGCGTGACGCGCCGGCCGCGAATGCTCGTCCGGGAACATCTTCAGCCACTCGACATTCACAGGTCCGCGCTGCGTGCGATCCTTCAGCCAGACCGTCATCTTGATGATGTCATCCGTGGTGCCGCCAGCGGCTTCCACCGTCGCCTTCATATGCGCGAACATGTTGGCGCATTGCGCATCGAGACTCTCCGGCATCGCGTTGGTGGCGGGATCGCGGCCGAGGATGACGCCTGACATCACGAGATTGCCGATGCGGCAGGCGTTCGGGATCGGATTGACGTGTTTGAAGCCGCCGATGTGGATGCTCTTGCGCCGCGTGTGGCCTGTCATGGTGCGCTCCCTCTTTGTTGTTGGTTCAGACGAACTGGCACGACACCGAGCCGAACGCGCCGTAATCGGCGTGGAAGGTGTCGCCGCGGCGGATGTCGACGGGACGCGTGAACGAGCCCGCCAGCACGACCTCGCCGTCCCTAAGATACTCGTCATGCGGCGCAAGGCGATTGGCGAGCCAGGCGATGCCGTTGGCGGGGTGATTGAGCACGCCGGCGGCAAGTCCGGTCTCCTCGACCTCGCCGTTGCGGAACAGCAGCGCGCCGATCCAGCGCAGATCCGCATCCATGGGGCGGAACGGCCGGCCGCCGAGCACCAGCGCGGCATTGGCCGCGTTGTCCGAGATCGTGTCCATCACCTTCCGCGTCTTGCCGGTCTCGGGATCGACGCGGTGCATGCGTGTCTCCAGGATCTCCAGCGCCGGCGTCACGTAGTCGGTGGCGTTGAGCACGTCGAAGATGGTGCAGTCGGGCCCGCGCAGCGGCGCCTTCAACACGAAGGCGAGCTCGACCTCGATGCGCGGCGCGTGGAAACGGTCAAACGGGATCGGCGTGGCGTCGGCATAGAACATGTCGGCGAACAACACGCCGTAATCGGGCTCGGAGATGCCGACCGCGTTCTGCATCGCCTTCGAGGTCAGACCGATCTTGTGGCCCTTGATGATGCGGCCGCGGCCGAGCTGCAGCTTGGTCCAGGCGCGCTGGACGGCATAGGCGTCCTCGATGCTGAAATCCGGATAATCCTTCGTGAACATCGGGATCAGCGTCTTGGTCCGCTCGGCCTCATCGAGGCGCGCGGCAAGGCGGTCGATCGTGGCGGCATCCAGCATCGTTTATTGCTCCGCCGCGACGGTGTTGCTGAGCACGCCGATACGGCGCGACTCGACCTCGACGACGTCGCCAACCTTCAGCCAGCGCGGCGGATCGAAGCGCGCACCGGCGCCGGTCGGCGTGCCCGTCACGATCATGTCGCCGGGCTTGAGTGTGGCAAAGGTGGAGAGATATGAGATCAGGAAGTCGAACGGGAACATCAGCCGCTCGGTCGTGTCCTGCTGCCGCACCTCGCCGTTGACGCGCGTGACGATGTCGTGAGGCCCGCGCGGGTCGAGTTCGTCCGACGTGACGATCCACGGGCCGATGCTGCCGGAGCGGTCGAAATTCTTTCCCTGCGTGACGTTGAACTTGCCGTGCCGCAGCCAGTCGCGGATCGTGCCCTCGTTGCACAGCGTCATGCCGAAGATGTGCGACCACGCCTTCTCGCGCGGGATGTGACGGCCGCCCTGGCCGATGACGATGACGAGCTCGCCCTCGTAGTCGAGCTCATCCGAAACCTTCGGCTTCTCCAGTGGCTGGCCGGAGCCTGTCATCGACGACATGCTGCGCACGAACAGGCTCGGATATTTGGGCAGGTCCGAATTGTCTTTATATTCGGCGTTGCGCTCGGCGTAGTTGACGCCGATGCACCAGAGCTTCTCCGGCGCCAGCACCGGCGGCAGCAGCACGAGCTTGTCCAGCGCGTAATCAGGCTCTTGCTCGGCGATCGCTTCCTGCGCATCGGCGAGCGCGTTGGCCGCGATCAGCGCCTTCACGTCCGAATAGTCGCGGCCGATCCGCTTGGTCAGATCGACGACACCGCCTTCGACGGCCGCGCCGTAACGCGGCTCTCCGTCCACGAGATAGCTCAGGAGTCGCATTATCATTCCTCCGATGATGTCGAGGCGGCCTGGCCGGCGACCGGCCGGCGCGCTCAGTCTTTCGATTTGGGCGTCTGGAACACCGTGTTCAGCGTCACGATCTCGCCGAGGCGGGCGTAGCGGGGGCCACCGATGCGCGCGATCGGATCGAGCGCTTTGGTCTCGACCTTGCCGTCATTCACGAGGCCGTCGCGCAAATGGAACATCACGACCTCGCCGACGATGAGCCGGCTCTTGGCGTCGCCGAATTCGAGGCACTGCCGGAAGCGGCATTCCATCGCGACCGGCGCGGCGGCAAGTCGCGGCACTTTGATGCGCTCGCAGGGCAGCGTCTCCAGCCCGAGATGCTCGACCTCGCTGATCTCAGGCGGGTGCTCGACCGATGAGTCATGCAGCGCCGACATCAGCGGGGTATCGGCGATGTGGATCACATATTCCTCGGTGTCGAGGATGTTGTGCGCGGTGTCCTTGTAATCGGCGCCCTTGCGGCCGACGCTGATGGCGAGCATCGGCGGCTTCTGCGAGACGAAGGTGAAGGCGCTGAACGGGGCGAGGTTGAGCACGCCCTTGCTCGACAGGCTGGTGACCCACGCTATCGGGCGCGGCACCACGATGCCGGTCATCAGCCGGTAGATGCGCTCCGCGCCGAGCTCGCTGGGATCAATCCGCATCGATCAATCCGCCCTGATGTTGGCCTTGCGCACCACCGGAATCCACTTGGTGTCCTCGCGCTCGAGATAGGCCTTGAATTCGTCCGGCGTCATCGGCGTGGCTTCGCCGCCGAGTTTTTCGAATTTATCGACGACGCTGGGGTCTTTCAGGATCGCGACCAGCGTCTCGTGCAGCTTGTCGATGACGGGTGCCGGCGTGCCTGCCGGGGCGAACAGGCCCGTAAAAGTCTGGCCGTCGAAATCCTTGTAGCCGAGTTCAGTGAAGGTCGGCACGTCGGGCAGTGATTTCAGCCGATGCGGGCTGGTGACGGCGAGCGCGCGGAACAGGCCGGCCTTGATATGCTGCAGGCTGACCGTGAGCTGGTCGAATGCGAACTGCACCTGCCCGCCGAGCAGATCGTTGATCGCCGGCGCATTGCCGCGATAATGCGCGGTGACCCATTGCAGCTCGAGGTTCGACTGCATCAGCTCGCTGAGCAGATGGTTGGTGGTGCCGGGGCCAGGCGAGGCCATGGTCAGCTTGCCGGGCTCGCGCTTGGCGAGCTCGATGAATTCCTTGAAATTGTTGGCCTGCACCGACGGATGTACCTCGAGCACCAGCGGCGTCATCGAGATCGTCGAGATCGGCATGAAGTCCTTTTTCCAATTATAGGCGTCGCGCTTGTTGATCTCGGTCGCGAACAGCACCGGGCCGTTGGCGCCGACGAACAGCGTGTAGCCGTCGGGCGCCGACTTGGCGAAGGCCTCGCCCGCGATCATGCCGCCGGCGCCGGCCTTGTTCTCGATGATGAAGGGCTGGCCGAGCTTTTCCTGAAGCTTGTCGGCGACGATGCGCGCGGCGCTGTCGACGTTGCCGCCGGCGGGATAGGGCACGATCAGCTTGACACTGCGTGCAGGCCATTGCTGGCCCGACGCGGGCCCCGCCAGCATCGCTGCGGCAGCAGCTATGGCAATCCAGATTAATCTCATGTTAACCTCCCGGCAGCGCTTCCAATCTCACGTCGAATGCCGTGGGCGTCATCCAAGGAAACGCGAAAGGCATCTCGATCGCAGCGCAATCTCCAGATGCGCACTTTACCTGTCGAGTGAATTGTGGCGTTCTTGTCCATATTATGGACAGAACGAATTCCCCGAAAGCCGGCCGCGGCGCCCTGGAACCGCGGCAGGGCGCGCAGGCAATCCGGCGCGCGCTCGCCGTGCTGCGCATTCTCGCCGCAGGCCGCGAAGACGGTGTGCCATTGGCTGAGGTGATCCAGGCGACCGGCCTCACCCGTCCCACCGTGCACCGCATCGTCCACGTGCTGATCGAGGAAGGCATCGTCGAGCGGAATGCGCGGAGCGGCCGCTACGCGATCGGCAACCAGGTGCCGGAGCTGGCGCTGGCACGGCCGCGACCATCGCGGCTGCTGGTTGCCGCCAATCCTTCGCTGCGTCGCGCGTCCGCCGAGATCGGCGATACGCTGTTTCTGACGGCGCGAACCGGCAACGATACGCTGTGCGTCGATCGCAGGATCGGCGTCTATCCGATCCAGGTGCTGTCGATCGAGGTCGGCGCGCGGCGGCCGCTCGGCGTCTCCAGTGCCGGCGTCGCCATCCTCGCCGCGATGCCGGCGCAGGACGCGCGCAAGATCGTCGCAGCCAACGAGAAGCGGTTCGAGGCCTACCGCACCGATACGGCGACGGTTCTCGGCGAGGTCACCGCCGCGCGACGGCTGGGATACGGCATGAGAGAGACTGGCCTTGTGCAGGGCACGAAATCGATCTCGACCTGGATCAAGACCCCGGACGGCCGCCCCGCCGCGGCGATGACCGTCTCCGCGGTGCGAACGAGGCTCGGCCCCCGCCGCGAGCAGGAGGTCGCGGAGATCCTGCTTCGGGAAGCGCGGATCATCGAGCAGGCGATCGGGGGGTGAGGCGTAGACGGCGCTGTCAATGGCTGACTTCGCGCGCCATTCTGTGGCACAACGCCCTCCACCGCCGACCGACCAACGAGGCCATGCATGCCCGCGCCAAAACCACCCGCCTTCGAGACCCTGAGCCTGCATGCGGGCCAGCATCCGGATCCCGTGACCGGCGCCCGCGCGGTGCCGATCTACCAGACCACGTCCTACGTGTTCCAGGACTCGGATCACGCCGCTGCGCTGTTCAATCTGGAGCGCGCCGGCCACATCTATACGCGCATCTCCAATCCGACCACCGGCGTGCTCGAGGAGCGGCTCGCCGCGCTCGAAGGCGGCGTCGGCGCGATCTGCACCGCGAGCGGCATGGCCGCGCTGCATCTGGCGATCGCGACCCTGCTCAATGCCGGCGATCACATCGTGGCGTCGAGCTCGCTCTATGGCGGCACCATCAACCTCCTGGCGCACACGCTGCCGCGCTTCGGCATCACCACGACGTTTGTGAAACCGCGCGATCTCGACGCGTTCCGCAGCGCCATCAAGCCGAACACGAAGCTCGTGATCGGCGAGACCATCGGCAATCCCGGCCTCGAGGTACTCGACATCCCAGAGGTCGCGGCGATCGCGCATGACGCAAAGATCCCGCTGCTGATCGACAACACTTTTGCCACGCCCTATCTGAGCCGACCGATCGAGCTCGGCGCCGACATCGTCATGCATTCGGCGACAAAATGGATCGGCGGCCACGGCATCGCGATCGGCGGCGCGATCATCGACGGCGGCCGCTTCGACTGGCGGGCGTCCTCCAAGTTCGCCGTGCTGACCGAGCCCTATGGCGGCTATCACGGCATCGTCTTCGACGAGCAGTTCGGCACCGCTGCCTTCATCATGCGGGCGCGCACCGAAGGCCTGCGCGATTTCGGCGCCTGCCTGTCGCCGACCAACGCGTTCCAGCTGCTGCAGGGCGTCGAAACGCTCGGCGTGCGCATGGACCGCCACATGCACAACACGCACCTCGTGCTGGAAGCGCTGAAATCCAACAAGGCGGTCGACTGGGTGCTGCATCCCTCGCTGGAGACGCACACGGACTATCAGCTCGCCAAGCAGCTCTTGCCGCGCGGCGCCGGCTCGATCATCTCCTTCGGCATCAAGGGTGGACGCCCGGCGGGACGCAAGTTCATCGAAAGCCTGCGCATGATCAGCCATCTCGCCAATGTCGGCGACGCCAAGACGCTGGTGATCCACCCGGCCTCGACCACGCATCAGCAGATGGATGCCGAGCAGCTCAGGGACGCCGGCATTGGCGAGGAGCTGGTGCGGCTCTCGGTCGGCATCGAGACCGCAAGCGACATCATCGACGATCTGGCGCAGGCGCTGCGCATCTCGCAAAAGGTCTGACACCATGAAGCTCTCCGTCAACGGCGCTGATGTGTTCGTCGCAACCGGCGGCCGCGATTTCGACAAATCCCTGCCCGCGGTCGTCTTCATCCATGGTGCCGGCTTCGATCATTCGACCTGGGCGCTGCACACGCGCTGGTTCGCCCATCACGGTTTTGGCGTGCTGGCACCTGACCTCCCCGGTCATGGCCGCTCTCCTGGGCCTTCGCTCGGCAGCATCGCCGAGATGGCCGACTGGACCGCGGCTCTGCTCGATGCGGCAAGAGCTACCAAGGCGCACCTGATCGGCCATTCCATGGGATCGCTGATCTCGCTCGAGACCGCCGCCCGGCATCCCGACAAGGTCTCCGCGCTGAGCCTGATCGGCACCGCCGCGACCATGACGGTCGGCCCCGATCTGTTGAAGGCCGCCGAGGCCAACTCGCAGGATGCCAACGACATGGTCTCGATCTGGGGCCTCGGCTTCAACGCCGAGCTCGGCGGCAGCCTCGCGCCAGGCCTGTGGATGCATGGCGGCGCGCAGGCGGTGCTCAGGGCATGCGAGCCCGGCGTGCTGTTCAGAGATCTGTCGGCCTGCAATGCCTATACGAATGCGCTTCAAGCCGCCGCGAGCGTCAGGGTGCCGACCACGCTCATTCTCGGCGAGCGGGACATGATGACGCCGGCGAAGGCGGGCAAGGCGCTTGCGGCGGCAATCCCCCATGCGAAGACCGTCGTGGTGGCGGGCGCCGGCCATATGATCATGGCCGAGCGTCCGGATGAACTGCTGGCAGCCTTACGGAACTGAAAAGGATCAATCCTCCGCGTCGTGCGTTGCGGTCAGATATCCCTATGAGTCCACAGGGGAACTCGACCATGCCAAGACAAGAGATCATCCGTAAAGCGAAGCAGGACAAGCGCGCCGGAAAGTCGCCGAGCACGCAGGCCGGCGAATTCGTCAAGGACGAGATCGACAGGATCCGCAAAGGCAAGCACGGCGCCCGCTCGACGAAGCAGGCCATCGCAATCGGCCTCTCCGAGGCACGCCGCGCCGGCGTCGACCTGCCGCCACCGCGCAAGGGACGCACCAAGAAAGCCACGCGCCGCAGCGCCAAATACGCCTATGAAGTCGGTCAGGGCAAGCGCACCGCGAAGCGCCGCCCGAAGGTGTCGCGCGCCGTCGAAGGCGTGTTGAAGAAGGAGCCGCGCTCGACGGCGTCGCGGAGCGCGCTGTCGAAGCAAGGCAAGCGCGCGGCAGACCGGCGGTCCGCAGCATCCCGTTCAGCCGCCGCACGCAAGGCAAGCCGCACCAAGGGTGCCAAAGTCCGGTCCGCGGCCGCGAAGAAGGCGGCACGCACGAGGGCGCGCCGGCGAAGCTAACCTGATGTAGCGGCCTTGTGATTTGAATGGCAGCCGCTGACGCTCGACGATCCCGCCATGGCCGGATCGATCGGAGCTCCTCATGTCAGACAGTCTCAAGGGACGTACCGCGATCGTGACCGGCGGCTCGCGCGGGATTGGCGCAGCCATCTGTCGCGCGCTCGCCGCATCAGGCGCCGCCGTGGCGATCAACTGCCGTGAAAGAATCGGACAGGCCGAGCAATTGGCGGGCGAGATCGGTCAGCACGGCGGCCGCGCCATCGTCGTTGCCGCCGACGTCTCGCAAGCTGAGGCGGTGACCGACATGATCCAGCGCGTGACGGCCGGACTCGGGCCGGTCGACATCCTCGTCAACAATGCCGGCATCGCCATCACGCGGGGCGTCGACGACCTCACCGAGGAGGATTTCGACCGCACCATCCTGGTCAATCTGAAATCCGCTTTTCTGTGCACGCAAGCGGTGCTGCCGTCGATGCGCGCGCGAAAATGGGGCCGCATCGTCAACATCTCCTCCGGCGCCGCGCGCGGCGCCGGCTCGATCGGTCCGCACTACAATGCGTCCAAGGCCGGCATGGAAGGTCTGACGCGAGGCTACGCGGCGCGGCTGGTGAAGGAGGGCATCACCGTCAACGCGGTGGCCCCGTCCCTGATCGAGACCGACATGATGGGCGGCCAGCCCGGGCTCGTCAGCCGCATTCCGCTCGGCCGCTTCGGCACGGCCGAGGAAGTGGCTAAAGCGGTGATGCTGCTGGTCGACAATGCCTACATGACCGGCCAGACGATCGCGCTGAGCGGCGGCATGGCGTTTAGTTAAAGCATTGCCGTCCGCAGCGGGCTCCTCTTCACCTCTCCCGCTTGCTATCGCATATGGTGTCCACGATGCGGCGGCATCGGCACTGGGCTCCCTCTCCCGCTTGCGGGGGAGGGCTGGGGGTGGGGGTGTCTCCGCGTCGGGATTGCTCAGGATTGAGGAGGATGTCCCTGCGTCGCGAGAGCCCTCACCCGCCGCGCTCTGCGAGCGCGTCGGCCTCTCCCGCAGGCGGGAGAGGCGGAGCAAGCCCGCAGACAGTCCTCGTGAAATCCTATGCGATTGCCCTGCCGCTTGTCCCACGACGATCTCGTGTGTGGAGAGAGGCCCCTCACCCCGCCCTCTCCCCGCAAGCGCGGGGCGAGGGAGACGAGAGAGCGTCACCACATCGTCGCGGCGGCGCGCGCCGCCCAGGCACGATCATATTCCGCGCCGCCGACCTTGTTGTCGCTCATCTCCGCCAGGATCTGGCCGGGCGTCGGCAAACTTTTCGGATCGATGCGCTTGTCGGGATTCCAGAGGTCGGAGCGGACGATGGCGCGGGCGCATTGGAAGTAGATTTCGTCGACATTCATCACCATGACGCTGCGCGGCGCTTTGCCTTCGACCTTGAACGAGGCCAGCAGCTCCGGATCAATGGACAGATGGGCGCGGCCGTTGGCGCGAACCGCGTTGCCGGAGCCCGGAATCAGGAACATCAGCGACACCCTGGGATCGCGCACGATATTGCGCAGCGAATCGACCCGGTTGTTGCCGCGGCGATCCGGCAGCATCAGCGTCTTGGGATCGTGGACACGGACGAAGCCGGGCCGGTCGCCGCGCGGCGAGCAGTCGATGCCTTCGGGCCCGATGGTGGCGAGCGCGGCGAACGGCGCCTTCTCGATGAACACGCGATAGAGCGGTGTGACATGGTCGGCGACTTTCACGGTCGAGGCGTCGTTGGTCACGCCGTAGATGGCCTCCAATTGTTCGACCGTATTGATCACCGTCATTCCACTCTCTCCATGTTGCGCCGGCGGTTTACCCGTGCCGGCCATCATCACTGATCACGCGCACGAGCTGACGGCTGTGATCCTCCGCGCTGCCGGCGTTGAGGATGGTGACATCGGCCTGCGCCGCCGTATCATCGACGCTGCGGGTGAGACGTTCGGCGATGTTGCCATCGCTCTGCCGCGCGCGCGCGGCAAGCCGCGCGGCCAGCACGTCCGGCGGCGCGGTGATCGCGACCACAATGACATTGGCATAGGCTTGGCGCAGGGCGCCAAGCACGGTGCGCGAGACGTTGGCGACGACCGTGCGCCCGGCGCGGATATGGTCGTCGATGTCGAGCGGCAGGGCATAGCAATGCCCATGCGCGTCCCAATGCACGGCGAAGTCGCCGCGCTCGCGCGCGCGGCAGAATTGGTCGGGACTTAACGCGATATTGTCCTCGTCGGCCGACGACGCTCGCGTCACAATACGGCGCGGGAAGACGATGTCGTGATCGTCGGCGCAGGCCGCCTGCGCGAGCCGCAGCAGCGTGTCCTTGCCGGCACCGCTGGGGCCGACCACGAGCACGAGCCGGCCGGGGCCGATTGCGCCCGCCGCCCCCTCGGCCGTGGTCGCGCTCTCGCTCATGCGACGCGGTGTCCCGCGCGCCAGACGCTGCGGACGACGGGAACGTGGCCCGCGACATGCACGCGAATCAGGTCAGCGCGCTTGCCGGTCGCGACCTCGCCGCGGTCGGTGAGGCCGACCGCCTCGGCGGGCGCCTTCGTCACGGTGCGGATCGCCGCCGGAAGGCTGATCGCGGGCACATGCTCGGGCAATTGCAGCGCGCCCATCAGCAGACTCGACGGGATATAGTCCGACGACAAGATATCGAGCAGGCCTTCGCGGGCGAGATCGACCGCGGCGATGTTGCCGGAATGCGAGCCGCCGCGCACGACGTTCGGCGCGCCCATCAGAATGTCGATGCCGGCCTGGTGCAGGGCGCGCGCTGCCTCCAGCGTGGTCGGAAATTCCGCGACCGAAACGCGGTCGCGCACGGCATCCGCGACGTTCTCCTCGGTGGTGTCGTCGTGGCTCGCCAGCGGGATGTTGTACCGATGCGCCAGCGCCACGATCTCGCGCATATTGGTTGCGGCGTATTGCTTCTGATATTCGAAGCGCTTTGCGAACAATTCGTCGAGCTCGGCATCGGTCTTGCCGCCACCCTTGCCGCGATAATAGTCGCGCAGCTTGACCTCGTCGCGGAACTGGCGCTGGCCGGGGGTGTGGTCCATCAGCGACATCAGCTTGACGTCGGGACGGTCGATCAGCTCCTTGGCCTCCTCGACCACGCTCGGCATCGGGATTTCGCAGCGCAGGTGCAGGAAGTGGTCGGCGCGCAGCAGGCTGGCATCGCGCGCGGTCGTGATCGCAGCGGCAAGCACGCCGGCGCGACCATCGACCTCCTCGGCGCCGTCCTCGCGCCAGACCCGGAGCGAGTCGAACACGGTGGTGATGCCTGACGTCGCGAGCTGGCCGTCATAGGAGACGACGGCGGCGACCGGATTCCAGAACACTTTTGGCCGCGGCACGTAGTGGGCTTCGAGATGATCGGTGTGAAGCTCGATCAGGCCGGGCATGATCAGGTCGCCGCCGGCATCCCCGGCGCCTGCGGGCGCCCTGCCCTCGCCAATCTCGGCAATACGGCCATTGGCAAGGGCCAGCCAGCCTTGGTCGATCACCCGGTCGGCCAGCACGATCCTGGCGTTGGCGATGACGGTATCCTTCGGGGCGTTCATTTCCATGTCCTTCAGGCCGCGGCGGCAAAGCTGGTGACGTCGACGATACGGTCGGCAATCAGATGGCGGATTTCGTCGTCATGGACAATGGCCACCATGGCGACGCCCTGGCGTTTCTTCTCGGCGACCAATTCGACCACCACGGCGCTGTTGGCGGCGTCGAGCGAGGCGGTCGGTTCGTCCAGGAGGAGGATCGGCAGATCCGAGATGAAGCCACGGGCGATGTTGACGCGCTGCTGCTCGCCGCCGGAGAAGGTCGCGGGCGGCAGCTGCCACAGCCGCTCGGGGATGTTGAGGCGATGCAGCAGGCCGCCGGCGCGGGCCTGTGCGTTAGCGCGGGCCATGCCATTGACGATCAGCGGCTCGGCGACGACGTCGATGGTGGCCACGCGCGGCACAGCACGCAGGAACTGGCTGACATAGCCGATGGTGGAACGGCGGACGTTGAGCACCTGCCGCGGCTCGGCGCTGGCGAGATCGATCAGCGCGCCGCGGTGGCGGATGCCGATCCGGCCGCTATCGCAGCGGTAATTGCCGAAGATCATCTTCAGGATCGACGACTTGCCGGCGCCCGATGGCCCCGAGAGCACGACGCATTCGCCCGGGTTGACCTGGAAGGTGACGCCGCGCACGACCGGCAGCTCGATGCCGCCCTGCAGGTGCATCGTAAAGGTCTTGTTGGCGTCGGCGATGTCGATCATGGCGGTCATTTGAAAACCCATCTTGGAAGGCTTATGGCGGCAGTATCGACGAGACGAGGAGTTGCGTATACGGCTCGCGTGGATCGTCGAGCACCTGATCGGTGAGACCGGTTTCGATGACGCGGCCGCCTTTCATCACCATCACCCGGTGCGAGAGCAGGCGCGCGACCGCGAGATCGTGGGTGACGATGATGACGGCAAGGTGCAGCTCGGCGACGAGGCCGCGCAGGAGGTCGAGCAGGCGGGCTTGTACGGAGACGTCGAGGCCGCCGGTCGGCTCGTCCATGAACACCAGCCGCGGCTCGGTGACGAGGTTGCGCGCAATCTGGAGCCGCTGGCGCATGCCGCCGGAATAGGTCCGCGGCGCATCGTCGATCCGCGCGATGTCGATCTCGACGCGCGTCAGCCAGTCGGATGCGGTGTCGCGGATGCGGCCATAGTGATTCCACCCCACCGCCATCAGCCGCTCGCCGACATTGGCGCCGGCCGACACCGCCATGCGCAGGCCCTGGGCGGGATCCTGGTGCACGAAGCCCCAGTCGGTGCGGAACAGAAAGCGCCGCTCGGCTTCGCCGAGCGTGGTGAGATCGCGGGTGACACCGTCACGCATGCGGTAGGCGACGTGGCCGGCGCTCGGCGCGAGCTGGCCCGACAGCAATTGCAGCAGCGTCGACTTGCCCGAGCCGGATTCGCCGACGATCGCCAGCACCTCGCCGGGATAGAGCGCGAACGACACGTCGCGGCACGCGGCGATGCGGCCGAAGGACTTGCTGAGGGATGTCGCGACCAGCAGCGGCTCGTCGTTCTCGCGCAGGTCTGGATCAGCCATTCGTGCCTCCTTGCGCCTTCTCCTTGTACGGCGCGCCACTGAGGCTGCCGTGATGGCCGGCGGCCTGCCGGCCCTCGCAATAGTCGGTGTCGGAGCAGACGAACATGCGGCTGCCCTTGTCGTCGGTGACGATCTCGTCGAGGTAAGAGTCCTCCGCCCCACACAGCGCGCAAGGCGCGTTGAAGCGATACGGCTCGAACGGGTGATCCTCGAAATCGAGCGACACCACCTGCGTATAGGGCGGGATCGCGTAGATGCGCTTCTCGCGGCCGGCGCCGAACAATTGCAGCGCCGGGCAATTATCCATCTTGGGATTGTCGAATTTCGGCGTCGGCGACGGGTCCATCACGTAGCGTGCGTTGACCTTGACCGGATAGGCATAGGCGGTGGCGATGTGGCCGAAGCGGGCGATGTCCTCGTAGAGCTTCACATGCATCAGGCCGTATTCGGCGAGCGCATGCATGCGCCGCGTCTCGGTCTCGCGCGGCTCGAGGAAGCGCAGCGGCTCCGGGATCGGCACCTGATAGACCAGCACCTGACTCTCGCTGAGCGCCGCCTCCGGAATGCGGTGACGGGTCTGGATCACCGTCGCCTCCTCGGTAGCCGTCGTGGTGGCGACGCCGGCGGTCTTGGCGAAGAATTTGCGGATCGAGATCGCGTTGGTGGTGTCGTCGGAGCCCTGGTCGATCACCTTCAGCACGTCCTGCGGTCCCAGGATCGCCGCCGTCACTTGCACGCCGCCGGTGCCCCAGCCATAGGGCATCGGCATTTCGCGGCTGGCGAACGGCACCTGATAGCCGGGAATCGCGATCGCCTTGAGGATGGCGCGGCGGATCATCCGCTTGGTCTGCTCGTCGAGATAGGCGAAATTGTAGGCCGGCGCGTTCATTCCGCGGCCTCCTTCATGGCATCGGGCGTTTGGGCATCGGCGAACTCTTTCCGCAGCTTGCGCAGCAGGCCGAGCTCGGACTGGAAGTCGACATAATGCGGCAGCTTGAGATGCTCGACGAAGCCGGTCGCCTGGACGTTGTCCGAATGCGACATCACGAATTCCTCGTCCTGCGCGGGCGCACGCACCTCCTCGCCGAGCTCGCGGCCCCGCAGCGCGCGGTCGACCAGCGCCATCGACATGGTCTTGCGCTCGCTCTGGCCGAAGGCGAGGCCATAGCCGCGGGTGAAGCACGGCGCTTCGGTCGCGGAGCCCTTGAACTGGTTGACCATCTGGCACTCGGTCAGCTCGATCGAACCGAGCGGCACGGCGAAGCCGGCGTCTTCCGCGAAAAATTCCACCTCGACCTCGCCGAAGCGGATCTCGCCGGCAAAGGGATGGTTGCGGCCATAGCCGCGCTGGGTGGAATAGCCCATCGCCAGCAGAAATCCCTCGTCGCCGCGCGCGAGGTTCTGCAGCCGCAGGTCGCGGCCGGCCGGGAAGTTCAGCGGCTCGCGGGTGAGATCGCCGACGCCGGCGCCCTCCTCGGCCTGCGGCGAGGATTCGATCAAGCCATCGCGGCCGAGAATGTCCGTCACGCGCGGCGTCGGCGCCGTGGATGCATCGGCCGTGGCGGGTGCCTCCGGCGCAAAGCCCTGCGCAAGCGAGGGATCGAGCAGGCGGTGGGTATAGTCGAAGGTCGGCCCGAGGATCTGGCCACCCGGAATGTCCTTGAAGGTCGAGGACACCCGCCGCTGCACGCGCATCGCGCCGGTGTCGACCGGCTCGCTCGCGCCAAAACGCGGCAGCGTGGCGCGGAAGGCGCGGACCAGGAAGATCGCCTCGATCAGATCGCCGCGCGCCTGCTTGATCGCGAGCGCCGCAAGCTCGCGATCATAGAGCGAGCCTTCGCTCATGACGCGGTCCACGGCGAGGCCAAGCTGCTCGGAGATCTGGTCGAGCGTGACCTCCGCAACGCTTTGGTCGCCGCGTCGCTTGTGGGCGAGCAGGCGATGGGCGTTCTCGATGGCGCGTTCGCCGCCTTTGACTGCGACATACATGCTTCAGCTTCCCTTGCTCACGACGCGCGTGGTGCGGGGGATCGCGACCACGGCATCATCGGCGACCAGCACGGCATCGATGCCGCGCGGAAACAGCGCCTCGTTGACATGCAGGCGCTCGAACAGATCGAAGGGCTTGATCGACGCCTGAAGCGTCGCGGTGCCGTCGATTCCGGGTCCGCGCAGCTCGAAGGGGCGACCTGATTCGAGGCTCTCGACCTGCAGGATCACCGTCGTCGAGCGATCCGGATATTCGCTGATGCCGAGCGCGAAGCGCTCCAGCGCCGGCAGCAAGGCGCCGTCGCTGATCAGCGCAAAACTCGCGATCGAGCAATCCTGCACCACCGGCGCGCCGGTGTGGAATTTCAGCCATTTCACGATATCCGAGATCGCCGCCATCCGCGCGTCAAGCCAGAGCGGCGTGTCGTGGTCGAACAGCGTCAGCGCGATCGCCGCGGTGCCGCGCATCATCGGCTCTGGCGCCCCCGCTCCCGGCACGATGCGCTGGACCGAGCCGGGCCGCGCCATCGCGTCCATCACCGAGCGAAAGGTCGATTGCGCCGACAGCACCTTGTCGGCGAAGCCCGGCGGCAATTCCGCAATCGTGGTCATGATCTCACCCCTCACCGCGCACCATGGTGTAGAAATCAACTTTCGTCGCGGCGGTCTCGGCCGCCGCCTGCTTGCGGCGAATCATAAGCTGCTCGCGCAACGGGGCGATTACGTCGCGCTCGATGGCCGCACCAAAATCTGGGGATTGCACCAGCGCATCGCACAGCGCGATCAACCGCGCCTTCTCACTGTTCCGCCCGAGCGTGTAGCCGAAGCCGACCTCGCCGCTTGCAAGCCTCACGGCCGCGCGGGACACCGTGGCTTCGCCGAGGTTGAAGGGGGCGCCGTCGCCGCCGACCCGGCCGCGCAGCATGACGAGGCCGTTTTCCGGCGCACGCAAATCCTGATGGGCCGGCAGGGCCAAATCCAGAGCCAAGTCGCGGAGGCGGGCGGCGATCTCGCCCGCCTCCGCGTGCGCCAGCACGGCCATGGCGGCCCTGCGCTGGGTTTGCTGGTTGCTTTGCTGGGTCACCCGATCCACCGAACCTCTTGACAGAACTTGCCGCGCCGAAGTTGTCTATGATAATAGACAACTTCATACGGGCGCGCCATGACTGTTTCGTGACAAAGCCGTGATTTCTGGGCTAGGCTGACCGGCGATATGAGCATGCAAGACACTGCGTCGTCCGGCGTCGCGCTGTGGCGCCTCGTTGCCGACGGCATCGAGCGCGGCATCGCCGATGGCCGCTTTGCCGCCGGCGACAAATTGCCGGGCGAGATGGAGATCGCCGAAACCTATCGCGTCAACCGCCACACCGTGCGACGCGCGCTCGCAGCCCTTGCCGAGCGCGGCCTGGTGCGGGCCGAGCGTGGCAGCGGCACCTATGTCGAGGCGCAGAAGCTCGCCTATCCCTTACGCTCGCGCACCCGTTTCTCCGAGATCGTCGGGGCCGGCGGCCGCGAGCCGCGCGGCCAGTTGATCGAGGCCTGCGACGATGTCGCCACCCGCGAGCTGGCGCGCGAGCTCGGCTTGAAAGCCGGTGCGCCCCTGGTGCGGATCGAGGCGATCCGCCTCGCCGACCGCACCCCCATCTGCGTCTCCACCACCTGGCTGTCGGCCGAACTGTTTCCGAATGCGGGGGCGGTGTTCGCGGCGACGCGCTCAATGACGAAACTGCTCGCGCATTATGGCGTGCGCGACTATCGCCGCGGCGCGACCCGGATTACCGCCGGCATCGTGGACGCCACCGACGCGGCCCGGCTGGATCTCGCGCTCGGACGCCCGATCCTGGTGGTCGACGCCACCGACCACGATCTCCAGGGCAAGCCGCTGATGACCAAGCATTCCCGCTTCGCGGCGGAGCGGGTGGAGTTTCTGGTGGAGTCGTAGGGTGGGCTGCGCCGGCTCCGCAATTTCGTCATGCCCGGGCTTGTCCCGGGCATCCACGTCTTAAAGTTCCAACAGAAGAACGTGGATGGCCGGGACAAGCCCGGCCATGACGCGGAGAGAATCTTCTACGCCACAGCCCTTCGCCCGATGATCGCGAACCGCAGCTTGCCCGAGATGAAATCGATCGCGGCGACCGCAACCAAAATCATCAGGATCAGGAACGACACTTTCTGCCATTCCAGCACGCGAATCTGCTCGGCGAGTTGCAGGCCGATGCCGCCAGCGCCGACGATGCCGATGATGGTGGCCGAACGCGTGTTGGATTCAATGAAATAGAGCACCTGGCCGGCGATGACAGGCAGTACCTGCGGCAACAGGCCGAAACGGATCTCGTGCAGCGGGCTGCCGCCGGAGGCGCGGATGCCCTCGACCTGCTTCTGGTCGGCCCCCTCGATCGCCTCCGAGAACAGCTTTCCGAACGCACCGAAATCCGACACCGCGATGGCGAGGACTCCGGCGAACGGGCCGAGCCCGACCACGTTGATCCACACCAGCGCCCAGATCAGGGTGTCGACGCCGCGGATCGAATCCAGGAAGCGCCGCACGGGAAAACGCAGGATCTGCGAGGGTATGATGTTGCGCGCGGCCAGCAGGCTGACGGGGAGCGCGAACACCGCGGCCAGCGTCGTCCCCAGCAGCGCGATCGACAGCGTCTCGCCAAGCGCCTTCAGATAGATCGGCAGCGACGAGCCGGGATCGGGCGGAATCATCATCAATGTGATCCAGCCGAGCTGGCTGAGTCCTGCGAAGAACCGCGACGGCGAGAAGTCGAGATCGACGAGGCCGTAAATGAGGAGCGCGAACGCCGCGACGATCATCGCCGGCATGGCGAGCCGCGCGGACGCCGGCCGGTCGAACACGTCGGGGTAGCGCGCGCGAAGCTCTCGTGGATCGACCTCTCGCGGCGTCACGTCCGCGCCTCCTTGCCGAACAGGTGGCTGCGCAGCCAGCCGGTGGTGATGTCGATGATGAAGACCGTGACGATGATGGTGAGCAGGATGGCGCTGACGTCCGAATAGTAGAATTTGCGGATGGCGACGACGAGCTCCTGGCCGATGCCGCCGGCGCCGACGAATCCCATCACCGAGGCCTCGCGGACGTTGATCTCGAAGCGCAGCAGCGCGTAGCTGGCATAGCCCGCCGTCACCTGCGGCACGACGGCGAAGCGCATGCAGGAGAGCCAGCTCGCGCCGGTCGAGCGGATGCCCTCGACCGGCTTCATGTCGGCGTTCTCGACGATCTCCGAGAACAGCTTTCCGAGCGCGCCGGTGGAGTGGATCGCGATAGCGAGCACGCCCGCCATCGGTCCGAGACCGAAGGCGATCACGAAGATCAGGGCGAACACGATGCCGGGCACGGTACGGGCGAATTCTAGCAGGCGCCGGACGACGAAGCGCAGCCAGGGCGCGGGCGAGGTGTTTTCCGCCGCGAAGAAGTTCAGGAGAAACGCGAAGGTCGCGCCGATCAGCGTGCCGACGTAGCTGATCAGCAGCGTCTCGCCCAGCATCTTCAGCCATTTGCGCCAGCCCCAGAGCCACTCGCCGGCATCGGTCCAGACGCGCTGGCCGCTGTCGAGTGTGAGGATGCGGTCGAAATAGCTGACGAAATTGCCGAAATAGGTGAACAGCGTGCGCAGATTCACTTCCGCGCCGATCGCGGCGAGGACCAGCGCCGCGGCGACGATCGCGATTCCCCCTAGCAGGCGGAGCCGCCTGCGCCCGACCGCCCGGCGATAGGCAGCGTTGAGCACGGCGAGCTGCTGCTCGGGTAGGATCGAAACCGCTGTTGTCATCGACTTCGGATGGGTCCGGTCAAAGAAGGAGCCGGGTTCATCGACCCGGCTCCAGGTGCGTCGTCCCGAAACTTAGGACGCCTTCTTCTTACGCAGCGCGTCGACGAACTTGATCAGCTCGATGGTGCCATCCCAGTCCTTGGTGGTGGCGGGATGAAAACCCTTCTTCTGGCCGTCGGAGAGGCGATCGAACGCGGCCTTGTCCTTGGCCGGCGCGTCGAAGAACGCCTTGGCGATAGCCGCCTTGGCGTCTTCCGGCAGGTCGGAATTGTAGGCATAGGGGCCGTTGATGATCGGCGCCGACTTGTGGATGATGCGGAAGTCGTCCTTCTTCATCGCAGAGCCGTCGGCGTTCTTCAGCATGCCCTTGGTCAGCATCTGCGCCAGCGTGGAATCGTCGTCGCTGGTCCACTGGTTGGCGGCAACGTCCACCGTCCCCTGCGACAGCGCCAGCATTGCGTTCTCGTGGCTGCCGGTGAAGACGACCTTGCTGAAATAGCCGTCGGCATCGGGGATGCCCATCTTGTCGAGCTCGAAGCGCGGCACGTTGTTGCCCGAGGTCGAGTTCGGATCGACCAGGCCGAGGTTCTTGCCCTTGAGCTGATCGACGCTCTTGTACGGGCTGCTCGCCTTGACGAAGAACACCGAATAATAGCCGGTCGAGCCATCGGCGTTGATGTCGTTGGCGAAGGCATCGGTCTTGACGCCGGTCAGGCGGGCGCGGGCGAACGAGGCCGAGCCGTAGCTGGCGATATGGATGTTGCCGGCGCGCTGGCCCTCGATGACAGCGGCATAGTCGTTGGCGATGCGCAGCGTGACCTTCACGCCCAGTTCCTTGGAGAGATAGCTCACGAACGGCGCCCAACGTTCGGTGACGCCGGAGGCGTTTTCCGCCGGAACGACCGCGAAGGTCAGCTCGGGATATTTGGCCTTCCAGTCGTCGGCGGAAGCGGAGGCCGTGAACGCGAGCGCGGCGGCGCCGGCGAGAACTAATCTGCGAGTGATCATGATATCCTCTTCATCTGTTGAGGTCGGTTGACGCAAAGACTTGAAACGAAGATTTGCAACGAAACGGATTTCGCTCAGGCGGCCGCGGCCGTTCCGAGCGCCGGGACGCCCTCGGGCACCGGTACAGGCATGCCGCCCATGACATCGGCGGCTTCGAGATCGTAGAGCTCGCGCGCGACGTGATCGGTCAGCGCGGACGGTGCACCGTCGAACACCACGCGCCCCTGCGCCATGCCGATCAGGCGGTCGCAATAGCTGCGCGCCAGATCCAGCGAATGCAGGTTGCAGAGCACGGTGATGCCGAAATGCTTGTTGATGCGCAAAAGCGCATCCATCACGATCTTGGTGTTGCGCGGATCGAGCGAGGCGATCGGCTCGTCGGCGAGGATGATGTCGGGTTGCTGCACCAAGGCGCGGGCAATCGCGACGCGTTGCTGCTGACCACCGGAGAGCTGGTCGGCGCGCTGCGCAGCGAGCGATGCGATATCGAACTGTTCGAGCGCGGACATCGCCAGCGCCTTGTCCTGCTCGGGCCATACTTGCGACAGCGAGCGCCAGGCCGGCATCGTAGCAAGGCGCCCCATCAGGACGTTGGTAAGGACATCGAGCCGGCCGACCAGGTTGAACTGCTGGAAGATCATCGCCGATCGCGCCCGCCATTGCCGCAGCTCCCTGCCGCGCAAGGCGGTGACGTCGACGCGATCGAACAGGATGCGGCCCTCGGTCGGCGTCACCAGGCGGTTGATGCTCCGCAGCAGCGTCGATTTGCCGGCGCCGGACCGTCCGATCACACCGACGAAGCCGCCGGGGGAAATTTGAAACGATGCGTCGTCCACCGCGGCTTTCGCGCCGAAGCGACACGTCAGACCTTCCACCACCAGCATGCAGCGCTCCAGATTAACTGGAGCCAACCGCTAACGCCGGCGCTTAACACTTGTGTGACAGGTGCTGTGCGGTGCGGCGATCCTACGCAGCTCATCCCCTGTCATCGCCCCGTCATGACATCGTCATCAAGCCGCTCGAAGAGGAACGCCCGCCCGCAATCCGGAACCAACATGGCCGCCAAAGCGCTTTCGGTCCAGCCGACCATCGATCCTTCGGCCACGCTGCACGAGACCAGGCTCGGCGCCTATACCGAGGTCGGCGCACGCACGATCCTGCACGAAGTGGCGATGGACGATTACTCCTATGTCGTGAACGACGCCCAGATCACCTACAGTACAATCGGAAAATTCTGCTCGATCGCGGCGATGACGCGCATCAATCCCGGCAATCATCCGATGCACCGCGCGACGCAGGCGCATTTCACCTATCGTTCGAGCGCCTACTTCGAAGGCGAGAGCGACGATACCGAGTTCTTCGAGTGGCGGCGGCAGCATCACGTCGATATCGGCCACGACGTCTGGATCGGCCATGGCGCGGTCGTGTTGCCGGGCCGCAACATCGGCACCGGCGCGGTGATCGCGGCCGGCGCCATCGTCACCAAGGACGTGCCGGCCTACACCATCGTCGCCGGCAATCCGGCCCGAATCGTGCGGCGGCGATTCTCCGAAGAGATCGCCGGGCGGCTTGCGCGGCTGGCCTGGTGGGACTGGGATCACGACAAATTGCGGCAAGCTCTGCCTGATTTCCGCAAGCTCGGGATTGAAGATTTTCTTGCGACATACGAAGCACGAGCGAGCTCTCTCGCCAATTCTCCCAGCAAACGAAGCGCGGTCGCGTGACAGACATTTTCCTTGAAGGCGGCCGGGCCCTGATCGGCACTGAGGTCGCCGAAACGTCATTGGCGGTATCCGGGCAGGACATCACTGCGATGGACGCCTCGCGCGGCCGGGCGCGGCTGGCGATCGATGCACGGGGCCTGCTGGTGCTACCCGGCATCGTCGATCTCCATGGCGATGCGTTCGAGCGGCAGATGATGCCCCGCGCCGGCGTCGACTTCCCGATCGACGTCGCGCTCGCCGACAGCGACCGCCAGGCGATCAGCAACGGCATCACCACGGTGTTTCACGCCACGACCTGTTCGTGGGAGCCGGGCCTGCGCAGCTGTGACAATGCGCGCGGCCTGATGGAGGCCATCGAGCGGCAGCGCCCGCAATTCGCCGCCGACACCCGCTTCCATCTCAGGCACGAGACCTACAATCTTGAGTCCGAGCCTGAAATCAGCCAGTGGCTGGCCGAGGGCCGCGTCGACCTGCTTGCCTTCAACGACCACATGGACGGCACCGTCGCCGACATGGCCAAGCCGCGCAAGCGCAACCGCATGGTGGAGCGCACCGGCCTGTCAGCCGAGGAATTCGATCGGCTGGTCGAACGCGTGACCTCGCGCGCCGACGAGGTGCCGGCTTCCGTTGCGCGCCTGGCCGCCGCAGCCCGTGCCGCCGAGGTGCGGATGCTCTCGCACGACGACGCCACACCGGCGATGCGCCGGGAGTTTCGCGAGCTCGGGGCTGACATCGCGGAGTTTCCGGTTAATGAGGAGACCGCGCAAGCGGCGGCGAACCACGGCGATGCCATCGTCTATGGCGCGCCGAACGTCGTGCGCGGCGGCAGCCACACCGGCTGGACCAGGGCCTCCGACATGATCGCCAAGGGACTCTGCTCGGTGCTGGCCTCGGACTATTATTATCCGGCGCAGCTGCTCGCCGCGTTCCGCCTCGCCGCCGATGGTGTGCTGCCGCTGCCGAAAGCCTGGGATCTGGTCTCCGCCGGACCCGCACGTGCGACCGGCCTCACCGATCGCGGCGTGCTCGACGAAGGCCGCCGGGCCGACATTCTGCTGGTCGACGACAGCCTGCCATTGCGACCGCGGCTGATCGCGGTGATCTCGGGCGGCAAGCTCGTGCATCTCACCGATGCAACACGCCTCCTCGCCGCCGCAGCGATGCCACGCGAGACTGTCGTTGCGGCGTAAATTGGTTATGCTGAGGCAATGACAGGTTTTCCCCGCTACGCGATCTATTTTGCCGCAGGCGCCGACAGCGCCCTCTCTCGCTTCGGCGCCGAGCTGCTCGGCTATGATGCCTATACCGGTAGCGAACTGGCCTTTCCCGCCGACGCATTGCGCGTCGCGCCGGACTGGTGCGATGTCAGTGCCGATCCCCGCAAATACGGTTTTCATGCCACGCTGAAGGCACCGATGGCGCTGACGCCTGGCAAGACTGATGCCGAGCTGATGGCCGCCTGCGCGAGTTTCGCCGACAAGTCTCGACCGCTTCCCGTGATCCGGCCGATTGTGGATTCCATCAGCGGCTTCATCGCCGTCATTCCGGCCGAGCCGGTCGAGGCGCTACAAGAGCTCGCCGCCGATTGCGTCCGTGAGTTCGATCCCTTCCGCGCCGCTCTGTCGGCGGAGGATCGCGCGCGGCGCAGACCTGAGAAGCTGAGCGAACGGCAGCGCGACTATCTGGACCGCTGGGGCTATCCTTACGTGATGGAGGAATTCCGCTTCCATATGACGCTGACCGGGCGGCTGGATGCGGAACGGCGCGGGGCGATCCTGGAGATGCTGCGGGCGCGGTTTGCGGCTTTGAAGATCGATGCGCTCGTGATCGATCGCATCGCGCTGTTTAGACAGCACGACGCGAGGGGGCGCTTTCGCATCGTCGACGAGTGGGCTTTGACGCGGTAGGTTTCACGACCGGCTCGCGAAATTGAAGCCGAGCGCCACCACGCCAACCACAATGAGGCTGGCCGCCCAGATCACATCCAGATTGAACCAGCTTCGTGAGACAAACCTCAATCCCAGGTAACGGTAGACCAGCCACGCCAGACATCCGCCCGCGCTGATCATGGCGACAACGTGCACCAGAGACACCAGCATCGCCATCCCGACACTTGTCTTCATCAGCGCGCCAGCGGCCTCGTGGCCGGCATCGAGTTCGAATGCTTGGCAGAGACCGAGATAGATCGGCACGAGCATCAAGGCGGCGCCGTGAGCAATGGCGACGGCAAACGACCAGAGCGCCAATTGCGTCGGCGGAATTCGTGCCAGCGCACGCGGATGGCGCCGCTCGATCAGCCGATAGACGCCAAAGCCGATGACAAGAAGGCTCGCACTGAGCTGGATCGAACGCTGCCACTCCGCCAACACGAGCAGCAGCGCGAAAGGCAGCAGAACGAGAAGCGTTGCCAGAAGGTGTCCGGCCGCGAGAGCCGCCAATGCACGGAAGAGCGCGCGCGGGCTCTTGTCCAGGAGCCCGGCCGAAACAGCGAGCGGCCATCCCATCCCGGGATTGATCCCGTGGTAGAGACCGCTCGCAATAAGCGCGAGCCAAAGCCAGCCGACCGCCGGGCTCGCGTGCCCCCAACCTAGACCGACGGGTAGCAAAAGGAGTCCGTCGAACAATCGCCGCCCTCCAGCCTGATCTGGTGCGCACGATATCCGTCGGGGAAGCTCACGAAGTAATCCTTGTCGAGCTCGAGGCCGCCGTTGCGACCGACATTGACCATGACCTCCACGCCCGGTACCCCGTCGGGATAGAACTGGTCATCCCAGGTGGAATAGAGCGAGTTGGTCCAGTATACGCGCTTGCCGTCGCGGCTGATCTCGACCATCTGCGGGCCGGCCGCGAATGCCTTGCTGTTCGGATGGGGCGTACGGCGCGCGATGCCGCCGATGTGGACCGAGCCCGCAAGCTTCGGCTTTCGCGGGTCGCTCACGTCGTATTGGCGCATTTCGCCCGTGCCCCAGCACGAGACATAGAGAAAACGATCGTCCATCGACAGGTCGATGTCGGTCACCAGCGGCGGCACGGCACCAAAGCCCTGCAGCAGCGGCGGGAGCTTCTCCTTTGGCGCCGGCTCGGGCGGGATCGTCGCCGTCTTCTCGGCATGGAATTTCCCGCCTTCGCGCCACCAGGTCCAGATCGAGGCTTCGAGGTTGGTGGTGTCGACCACGACGCCTACGAAGCCGTACTCACGAACCGGATCGTGCGCCGGCCGCACCTCCAGCGCCATCTGATGATTGGCGCCGAGGTCGATGGTCTGGACGTTGCGACGGGCGCGGAGGTCCCAGAAGTGGAGACGATGGCCGTATTTGTTCGCAAGCAGATCTTCCGGGACGATCCCGTTCTCGAACTGTG
Source organism: Bradyrhizobium nanningense (assembly GCF_004114535.1). GTDB lineage: Bacteria > Pseudomonadota > Alphaproteobacteria > Rhizobiales > Xanthobacteraceae > Bradyrhizobium > Bradyrhizobium nanningense. The sequence goes on along the minus strand of NZ_LBJC01000080.1, from coordinate 67,348 downwards.
GCGGCAACGCCCATTCGCTCGTCACCATGTAGTCGCGCGGCAGATTCCACCAGAAATCGTAATGCAGTGTCTGCGGGCCACGATCGATCTCCCATCGTCCAAGAACCTCGAACGTCTCGCAATCCATGATGAAGACGCCAGGAGGACCATTGGTGCCGTCTTTGCCACCACCGCCCAGCGTGCTCACATAGATGCCGTCCGGCCCGCAATGGATGGTATGCGGCCGCGAGTAGCCGGTCTTCTTGAACACTTCCTCGGGCTCGATGATCTTGTGGATCTTGGCTTTGGTCGGATCCGGCTTGGTATCGATGATGTAGATCCGCGACGAGCGCAGTCCCGGAATGATGAGATAGCGCCGCTCGATGAAGGCATGTCCGGCGAGCGGCGACAAGGCGGAGGAGCAGGCATTCCAGCCGAAGTGATGAAACTCATCGCCCTTGTTGGGCATCGTCACGGTGTGCACGATCTGGCTATAGGTCGGTGATCCCGGCTTGACGTCGATGACCGCGAGCGCATCCGGCTTTGAGAAATCCGGACTGAGCAGCAACGTGTAGGCAAAGTTCTCAGCAGGCGCTTCCATCGCAAGCTTGGGCGATGCGTGAAAGGTGGGATCCGGCCTCATCGTCATGGCACTGCCTCCCTGTTCTGTCGGTACGCGCCAACCTGGCCCGGGATAACGGCATGGAGAGGTATTACGCGATGTCTTGGGATGCTCCGCAGGGCCGGTTGGCGAACGTACAATATGCCATCGCCGCGCCGGGGGAAACTGGCCGAACCGCGCTATTTCGACGCCTTGGGTCGAATGGCATGCCGCCGGGATCGGGCGGAACGCACGCGTCCTATTCAGTGTCGTCCCGGCCTAGTGCAGCAATTGTGCACGGGGGGCCGGGACGACAGGGAGACCTACTTCCCCCACCGCAATGCCAGCGCATCGCGCTCCTTCGCCAGCTCCAGCAGCCCGGCGCGCGTCGCCGGATGCAGCGGCTGCAGCGGATGGCGCACGGCGTCCGATTTGATCACGCCGCCGGCCTGCATCATGACCTTGCAGGCGATCAGGCCGCATTGACGGTTCTCGTAGTTGATCAGCGGCAGCCAGCGCTCATAGGCGGCCTTCGCCTTTTCGCGATCGCCGGCGAAATAGGGATCGATGATCTGGCGGATGCCGTCGGGATAGCCGCCGCCGGTCATCGCGCCGGTGGCGCCGGCATCGAGATCGGCGAGCAGCGTGATCGCCTCCTCGCCGTCCCACGGACCCTCGATGTCCTTGCCGCCCGCCTCGATCAGGCTGCGGAGCTTTGAAGCCGCGCCAGGCACTTCGATCTTGAAATAGCGGACGTTCGAGAAGTCGCGCGCCAGCCGCGCGAGCAGCTCGACCGACAGCGGCGTGCCGGCCACCGGGGCGTCCTGGATCATGATGGGAATGTCGATCGCGCCCGAGAGCACCTTGAAGAATTCGACGATGCCCTTCTCAGGGACCCGGAAGGTGGCGCCGTGATAGGGCGGCATCACCATCACCATGGCGGCGCCCGCCGCTTCGGCCTGCTTGCTGCGCGCGGCGCAGACGGCCGAGCTGAAATGGGTGGTGGTGACGATCACGGGAACCCGGCCCGCGACATGCTCCAGCACCGCGTGCATCACGCTCTCGCGCTCGGCATCGGTGAGCACGAACTGCTCGGAGAAATTGGCGAGGATGCAGATGCCGTTCGAGCCGGCATCGATCATGAAGTCGATGCAGCGGCGCTGTCCCTCGAGGTCGAGCTCCCCGCGCTCGTCGAAGATGGTGGGCGCGACCGGGAACACGCCGCGATAGGGGCGCTGGGCCTTGTGTGGGGTGACCGGCATCGAACTCTCCATCCCTGATGTGTCTTACGTCTGGCGCTGCGCTCACGGCGCGAGGCGGCACAGATGTAGCCGCCGCCGGGACCTGCGGCAATGGCCGCGCGACGTCGGATGGGGAACTGAGAGGAAGCTCGTTTGAGGCCATCCTTCGAGACGCCCGCCTGCGGCGGGCCCTCAGGATGAGGTCGTGGCCCGCGGCAAAATATCAGATCCTCATGGTGAGGAGCCCGCCAAAGCGGGCGTCTCGAACCATGCAGGCCGAATCTCTGACGATTGCCTAAGGTGCTTACGCGGTCTTCACCGCTCCCAAAAAGCCCTCAACCGCGACGCGGAGACGATCGGCGTCGGCCGACATCTTCTTGACGGATTCCGACAACACCGTGCCGGCATTGCCGGTCTCCTGGTTGAGCCTGGCGACGCTGCCGATGGTGTCGGTGACCTCGCGGGTGCCTTGCGCCGCTTGCTGGAAGTTGCGCGAGATCTCCGTGGTGGCCGCGCGCTGCTGCTCGACGGCGGCAGCAATCGCCGTCATCTTCTCGTCGATGCCGCCGATGGCGCCGCCGATCGAACGGATGGCGGCAACCGCCTGGCCCGTCGCGCTCTGAATCTCCTCGACCTGACGCGAGATCTCTTCCGTCGCCGTCGCGGTCTGGGAGGCGAGGCTCTTGACCTCGCCGGCGACCACGGCGAAACCGCGGCCGGCCTCGCCCGCGCGCGCAGCTTCGATGGTCGCGTTGAGGGCCAGGAGGTTGGTCTGGCCGGCGATGGCATTGATCATCTTCACGACCTCGCCGATGCGGCTTGCAGTCTGGTCGAGGATCTCGACCGTCGCGTTGGTCTGCTCGGCCTGCAAGACGGCTTCGCGGGCCTCGCGGGCGCTGGACTGCACCTGCGCCGAGATTTCGCCGACGGACGCGGAGAGCTCTTCGGTCGCGGCCGCAATGGTCTCCAGATTGTTGGTGGCCTGTTCGGCGGCGGAGGAGACCGCCGCGGTCTGGCTGCTCGATTGCGAGACCAGCGAGCGCACGCCCGTCGCCGTGGCATCGAGTTCCTTCGTCGATGCGACGACACTCTGGATGACCGCCTGCACGGTATCGTCGAAGCTGCGGCAAGCCGCATCGACGGTACCGGAGCGGGCGAGCTGCAGCGCCTGCTGCGATTCACGTTCCTGGCCCAGGCGCTCGGCGGTTGCCGCACTCTCGCGCAGGCTTTCGAGTGCGGCGGCCATGGTGCCGAACTCGTCGGGATGCCGGGATTGCGGCACTGGCGTCGCATAGTCGCGCGCGCTGATGCGCGCGATGGCATCGAGGATGGCGCGCACCGGCCGCATCAGGCGATTGCGTACCACGAACACGCCGGCAAGGGTCACGGCCAGCGCGAGCAGGAAGGCGAACGACTGCACGATGAGATTGGTGAGGGCTTTGGCCTGAACGGCCTCCGCACGCGCGATCGACTGGTCGAGCGCCGTGTTGGCGACAGCGACGATGGGCGCGAAAGGCGATTGGCACAACGCGTTCCATTCCGCCGGGGGCATCGCCGGACGGCCGCTGCCGTCGAGATTTTTGGTGAGATCGCCGATCTGCTTGAGGACGCCGTCGGTCTTCGCGCGCGCCTGTTTGGCTGTGTTGACCATCTCCGCCGACACGTCAGGCGCGGCCAGCAGCTCCTCCATGCCCGTCCAGCCGGCGGCGATGATTCCGTTCCAGCCGGCTACGGTCTGCTTCTGGGTCTCGTCGAGCGGCTTGGAGGTGTTGACGTTCGGGCGCAGGGTCGAGCACTGGATGCCGTAGCGGTCGCGCACCTGCCAGGCAAGGCGGCGGGCCTGGATCATGCGGGCAATGAAGGGATCGTTGGTCCAGGCGCGGTTCGACACCGCGGTGGAGGCCAGATTCGCGGTCTCGATCACCTTGGTGACGCCATCGTACCAGGCCGCGGTGCGCTCGATCTTGCGCTCGGCACGCGGCAGCTTCGCCTCGTCGTAGAACAGCTGGAACTTCGGGGCGGCCTCGCTCCAGCGTTGCTTCAGCGTACTCGCAAGCTCGTCGCGGCGGGTGAATTCGATGGTGGAGAGGGCCGCGACGATGGAATCATAGCCGGCCTGCTCGGCCTTCTCGGCGGCACCGAGCTTGGCGCGCGGATCGTCCTCGCCGAGCAGCGCACTCTGGGCATCGCCCCGATTGCTGCGCAGGGACACCACGCCGTGGAAGATGGCCTTGTCGGCGTTCGCAAGCCGTTCGGTCTCCAGACTGTCGCTGTAGCGGCCGAAGGCCCCGACCATCTGGGTCGCGGTAGAGGTCAGCGCGCCGACGGCCAGTAGCGCCATCAGCGTCAGGAGAAGCGAGCTTACCGATTTGTTAAACATCGTCATGGGTCGGGCGCCTACTCTTCACGAGAGGCCACCTTGCATGGCGACATGCCAAGGTTTGGTTAAGACTTTAATCAAATACCTGCGGTTGTGCCCGCCGCTCCTCCCGGCAGGCCGCGTCCGCTCACGCCACCTTGGTGAAATCCGGCGGCCGGCGCTCGGCAAAAGCCGTGAATGCTTCGCGCGCCTCGGCGGTGCGCAGGCGCTGGGCGAACTGCTCGCCTTCGGCCTGCATCTGCGCAACCAGCGCCTCGCCGTTGCGCATCAGGCGCTTGGTCGCCGTGAGGGCGCCGGCCGGCTGCCGGGCAATGCGCTGCGCCAGTGCGAGCGCCTCGGCATCGAGCGTGTCGAGCGGCACCACACGGTTGGCAAGGCCCCATTGCAGCGCAGCCTGCGCCGGCACGGTCTCCCCCAGCGCGAACATTTCGTAGGCGCGGGCATAGCCGATGCGCGCCGGCATCAGCAGGCTGGAAGCCGCTTCCGGCACCAGCGCGAGACTGACGAAGGGCGTCGACAATTGCGCGTTGTCGGCGAGCACTACGAGGTCGCAATGCAGCAGCATCGTGGTGCCGACGCCGACGGCACGGCCCTGCACCGCCGCAATCAGCGGCCGGGTGCAGCGCGCCAGCGACTGGATGAAGCGGATGACGTTGCGGCTGCCTTCGGACTTGCCGGCTGCGACCGCGGCAAATTCGCCGACGTCATTGCCGGCGGTGAACATGTCGCCCTCGCCGCGGATCAGGATCACGCGAGCCGACGGATCGAGCTCGGCGGATTCGATGGCGTCGGCAAGCTTGCCGTACATCGCATCGGTCAGCGCGTTCTTCTTGTCGGGGCGCGCCAGGGTGAGGGTGAGAATGCCGCCGTTGGTCTCGATCCGGACATGCTCGGTCATGGGTCTCTCCTTTTATTCGTGTGAACTTCTTGTCTCTGGAGGTCTTGGAAACTTGTCCTGAATGCTGGTCAGCCAGCGCGCGACGATATCGATCTCGGCAGCCGTGAATCCGTCCGTCAGCGCCGCGTTGACCTCGGCCGCGCCAGCTTTCGCTTGCGCCAGCACGGCGCGTCCCTTCGGCGTCAACCAGATGCGCCAGGCACGTCCGTCCTCGCGATCGGCCCGCCGCTCGATCAACTTCGCAGCCTCGGTGCGATCGACGAGGCCGGAAATGCCGGCCGGCCCCATGTCGAGCGCCGCGCCGGCCTCGCCCATCAGGATGCCGTCCTGCTTGCCGAGAATGAACAACAGCCCGGCCTGCGCCGGCGTCACCTCGTTGTCCGGCCGCGCCGCCATCCAGCGCTGCAAGCGGCGCTGGGCGACGCTCAGCAGATAGACCAGCCGATGATGCCGCGCGTCGGTGCTTTTATTTCGCATGCGAAATATCTAGCCGGGCGCGAGGAGGATGTCAAACGAGCCGTTTCGCTACGGCGCGCAGGTGAAGCTTGCCGCTTCCGTCACCGGTCCCGATTTGTAGTGCGGCCAGGCCGGCCAGCGGCACAGCGGCAGCGCGCGCAACGTCGTGAACGACGGCGCTTCGACCTTCTGCTCGGCAACTTCGATATCGCCGGGCGCCTTGCCCTTCTCGACCCAGTCGACCAGCACGCTCAGCATGTCGACATTGGCCGGCGCGCCGGAGCCGACATGGTCGACGCCGGGTGCGGTGTAGAGCCGAGCGAACTCGGCCGTTTCGGCCTTGCCGAGCTTGCGTTCGACGCTCTCGAAATAGCGGATGCCGGCATAAGGGCTCTGGGCGTAGTCGGCCATGTGCTCGAGCATGATTAGACGGCCGCCGCGCGCGCGGAAACGGCCGAGATCGGGGTCGGTCGAATCCATCAGCTTCGACACCTCGAGCAGCCGCGCCTTGTGCTCCTCCACCTTGTAGGTGGTGACGTCGAGCTTGGGATCGCGCGCGAACACATATTGAATGCCGCCGGCGCCGTAGATCCAGGCGATGCCGTTGTTGGGCGCGGGCGGCTGGGCCGGCGGCGCGGTGCCGAGCCACCACGCGGTCCAGCCGCCGGTCGGGCCGATCGCGGGCGTGTCCTCGCCCGAGACGCCCCAGCCCGGATAATCGTCGAGACCGTTGGCGAGCGCGAACGGGAATTTGTAGGTTCCGTGCAGCGTCTCGATCGCCGTGATCTGCGCGTCGGTGAGACACTGATCACCCGCTTTACCGGCCTCGCAGCGCAGCGTCTCGACCTTGAATGCGGCCTTGCAACCGACGGGATCCTGCACCAGCGCATCGTCGGAGCCGTCGGCCTTGTCACACGCCGCCCGCACGGCATCGGCGACGAGCTTCACCTGCGCCGGATTGATCCAGCCCGCGCCCATGGTGACGAGACCCGAACGCGTGCCGGCGTGCTGCAGGCCGACCCAGTTGATGACAGGCACGCGGGCAAGGATGCCGTCGAAATCGTCGGGATAACGCTGCGCCATGGTGAGACCTTCGCGGCCGCCCTCGGACGAGCCCATGAAGTACATCTTTTCGGGCATCCTGCCGTAGGCGCGCTGCATCAGCGCGACCGCGGCATCGCGCACTCTCTTGTAGGCACGATGGGCAAAGTTTTCGAACGCTTCGTCGTTCAGCGCAAAGACCTGCGGCGCCTCGCCTTGCTTGGTCTCATGACCGGAATCGGTGCCGTAAGTGACGAAGCCGCGCGCCAGCGGCGATGGCTTGTCGAAAGGATAGGCCGGCGGCAGCGCAAGGCCGGTGATCAGCACGCCGTTGAATCCGCCGCCGCCATATTGCACCGAGCGCCCGTTCCATTCGACGGGAAGGTTGACCTCGAATCTGATCGGCGGCGCCTTGGGGTCGACGGGGTCGATATGGCCGAGCACCTTGCAGAAGGCTGGATTGGCCGGCGCGATGCGCCCGGACGGCGTCGGTCCGCGTTCGGCCACACTGAGCTGCGAGGGCGCCTGCAACGTTGCGGAATCGATCTTCACGGCATCGGTCCCGCCATTGAGGCCCTTGCAGACCGTTTCTGCATCCTCCGCCAGGGTGAGCGCGAAAGCGGAATTCGCGCTCAGGGCCGCCGCCATGCCCACGAGCCATGCGCACCGCTTCGCTCTTGTCAGCGTCATCGTTTCCACCCCGTTTGTGTTCTTGTTCAAATCGACCGGAGGCCGCATTCAATGCGAGCTCCGAGCAGCCGTCAATGACGCGCTAGTGCTCGAACACCAGTCGCGCGCCGATCGTGCCGTCGAGGCTGCGGATCTGCTGCAGCAGCGCGGCGGAATCCTGGCCGCCGAGATCGGCATCGAGCACGACGTAGCCGAGATCGCCGGCGGTCTCCAGATATTGCGCGGCGATGTTGATGTCGCGCTGGAGGAAGACCTCGTTGAGCCGCCGCAGCATGCCGGGCACGTTGCGATGGACATGGCTGAAGCGCGCGCCGGAGGGACGCAAATGCAGCTGCACCTCCGGAAAATTCACCGCGCCCATGGTCGAGCCCGTGATGAAATAGTCGACCAGCTTGCGCGCGACCTCGCCGCCGATGCGCTCCTGCGCCTCCTCGGTCGAGCCGCCGATATGCGGGGTGAGAATGACGTTCTCGAGGCCCTGCACCGGGCTCTTGAAGCGATCCGCATTCGACGAGGGCTCGACCGGAAACACGTCGATCGCCGCGCCGGCGAGATGACCATCGCGCAAGGCGCGCGCGAGCGCGTCGAGATCGACCACGGTGCCGCGGCTGTTGTTGATCAGGAACGAGCCTGGCTTCATCGCCCGCAGCTCCTTCTCGCCGATCATGCCCGCAGTCTCCGGCGTCTCCGGCACGTGCAGGCTGACGACGTCGCTCTGCGCCAGCAGCTCTTGCAGTCGCTCGACCGGCTCGGTGTTGCCGTGACGGAGCTTGTCGGTGCGGTCGAAATAGATCACGCGCATGCCCATGGCTTCTGCCAGCGTCGAGAGCTGCGAGCCGATATTGCCGTAGCCGACGATGCCGAGCGTGCGGCCACGCACCTCGCGGCTGCCGGTCGCCGACTTGTCCCAGCCGCCAGCATGGGCCGACACCGAGCGCGGAAAGATCCGCCGCAGCAGCATCACGATCTCGCCGATCACGAGCTCGGCGACGCTGCGCGTGTTGGAGAACGGCGCGTTGAACACGGGAATGCCGCGCTTGCGCGCCGCCGCAAGATCGACCTGGTTGGTGCCGACGCTGAAGCAGCCGACCGCGAGCAGCTGGTCGGCAGCGGCCAGCACCTCATCGGTGATCTGGGTCCGCGAGCGGATGCCGAGCAGCGACACGCCGTCGAGCGCCCGGCGCAGCACCTCTCCGTCCAGCGCCTTGGTCAGCCGCTCGACATTGGTGAAGCCCGCGCCCTTGAAAAGGTCGACAGCGCTATCATTGACGCCTTCGAGCAGCAGCGCCTTCGCGCTCCGCTCAGGGCTTTGGCCTGGGGCTGACATGGTGTCTCCGTAGATGATGAGCTTTGCCGCAGCTCATAGACCGCGAACGATGCGCAGCACAATAGGGGGCAGATACGGGAAGAAAATGGCGGTGCGTGAGATGCTTGGCATCCCACCAGCTCCGTCATTCTCGCACGCACAGTAGCCATTCCGTCATCCTGAGGTGCGAGTGGCACGATGCGCAGCATCGCGCCGGGAGCCTCGAAGGATGAACGGCCGAGGTGCCAGCCGGGCCGTCGCCCTTCGAGGGCCGCTGAAGAAGCGGCCACCTCCAGCGGCAACGGCTTCGCCGTTGCGCGGGGGTGACGGATAATAGGATCAAATCACGTAAAACCCGTGCGTGCCGTCGCGGCGGAGCTGCTCGACGAGGCCATATTCCCAGTCGAGATAGGCTTGCATCGCAGCTTGCGCGACGTCGGTACCTTCATAAGGACGGCGGTAGCGATGGGCCGGATCGGGCTTGGGCAGCACGCGCGGCGGGCCGACCTCGAGCGCGCTGTCATAGCCGCCCTCGAGCACATAGACCTCCCAGCCCATCTGCGCCAGCCAGGACGCCGTCATGTCCGCGCGGACGCCCCTGTCGTCGGTCAGGACGATGCGTGCCCCGCGCACAGGCGCGGCCATGTCGGTTTCCTGGACGAGCTGGCCGCCGGGGTAATGGCGGAAGCCCGGGAGATGGCCGGCCGCATATTCCTCGGCGTCGCGCACGTCGAAGCGATAGAGCGTGCGATCCGTCTGCGCGACAAGCGCAGCCATCTCGCGCGCGCCGATATGACGGACACCGGCGCGATAGGCGACGTCGCGCGCATTGGCCGGGCCGCCCTCGAACGGCCCGATCTCCCCGCGCCTGTCGGCACCGTGATCGAGCGTATGCCGCCCTAGCGTCCAGCCGATGGTGCCGTTGCGCAGCGCGCGCACCTTGTTGGGCACGCCGGCATTGATCAGCGACTGGGTGCCGATGATCGAGCGGGTGCGGCCGGCGCAATTGACGATGATGATCGTTTCAGGGTCGGGAGCGGCCTGCCCTGCCCGCAGCACCAACTCGGCGCCAGGCACGCTGACCGAGCCCGGAATGTTCATGGTAGCATATTCGTCGAAACGGCGGACATCGAGGATGGCGATGTTGGCCTTCTCGGCGATCAGCTTTGCCACCTCGTCGGCGCTGAATGAAGGCGTGTGGCGCCGCGCCTCGACCAATTCGCCGAACGCTTTCGAATAGGAATTGACGTCCTCGAAGACCTCATAGCCCGCCGCACGCCAGGCCTTCAATCCGCCCTCGAGCGCGCTGACATTGGTATAGCCGAGCGCGGCCAGACGCTCGGCGCCGCTCGCGCACAGCCCTTCGCCGTCATCATAGAGCACGATCGGCACATCCTTGCGCGGCAGCCTCGTCTCGGCCTCGATCGCGATCCGGTCGGCGACCATGTTGGCGGCAAACAACGGATGTCCCGTCGCGAAGCCGGCCTCGTATCTGAGATCGAGCAGCGCGATTTCTTCGCGCAGCAGAAGGGCGCGGCGGATGCCGGCGGGAGTGACGGTCGGGAGCTTCATTGTGCGGGCCTTGCGAAGAGAACAGGGACCTTTTGAACCATTGCGGTAGCGTTGGCCAGCAATAAGCCAGAAGCACATGCGGAGATCAGGCTAGTCGCATTGGTATGTTGCGACGACCTGGGAGAAATCGCCTTGAGCAAGCGCATCGGGATCGATCCAGAAATGAAGCACGCCGCCGATATCTGAGTGCCAATCGAAAAAGGCAAGATCGCCCTCGATCTGAAGCAGCAATATATCTTCCAGATGCTCCTCGGTCGCATCCTGCCATGAGCTGCCATACCCCAGCATCTGATGAATCGCCGTGTGGAAATGGCGGCGTTGCCCCTGTTCAGCCGTCGGCGCCGTCCAACGATTTTGTCGCACGAGATTTGCAACGTAACTCAATGGAGCGTCATCGACAGCGTCGACATCGTGCGTCGCCATACAACGGATCGTATAGTTGATGGCGTTACCAAGGTCTTCCGCGATTCGGCCGACACCAGTGGTTACCTGCCTGTCCAACTTCTCGTAGCCCTGCACGATGTCGAACCACCAAGACCTGAACGCTGCCTTCGTGCCCGCATCGACATCATCCAGTGGAGTCAGATCCCGACACCGTTCGAGCCACCCTATAGCCCCGGCACGACAACGCTTCGGTTCCACGATTGCTTCTTCGGTGGGTGGCTTGCCGTAATATCCGTTCGTCAGGTCGCACTGGACATTCGATAAGACCGACCGAACCACGCAAGCGATCAGCAGCCAATTGAACGGCCAATTCTCATCCTTCTGATAGTTGTCCACGCTTCGGAACTGAAGCAGATCATTCTGATGCGGCTCGCCTGGACCTAGCGCTTTACATAATTCCTTGATCATGAGTTCGCCTCCGACGGCATCTTCCAGAAAGTAGAAATCACGGAACAGCCGGAAGGCAACCGGATATTTGAATTCGACCTTGGAATGGAAATCGACGTCGGGATTGAGCCATCTGACTTGGTAGTCACCGTCGCTGCCAGCCAACGGCATCAGATCCGGTGGTGGCTGGCGGTCGGGATACGCATTGCCGTCGGTTGGGCTGTAGAGGACGCGACACGGCGGGTGTCCCTCGCCAACGAACACAGAACTACAGAAGAAATAAAGCGTACCCCGCGTCGGAAGCGGTGACCAACCGGCCCCTGGCACTTCGGCCAAGTCGATCTGGGCCACGAATGTCAGTGCAACAGTCTCTGGTGAATTATAGGCCGTGACGTCTGCGGTGGGCCAATCGAAACGCGGAGGCAATTTGGGAAGCCCCCCGAAGAAACTTCGGGCCGAGTGCTCCAATGGCACGGGCAGATCGCTGCGCCTGACCAGCACGGCAGGCCGGGCCGTCTCTTCAAGTTCGTCTCGTTCCGACATTGCTGAAGGGCTCCCGTACACGACCTCAACGTGTGGAGGGAACCATTCTCTAACGCCCGAGACAAGGATTTCCTTGCTTGGCTGTGATGGCGACGCTTGGAGTAACTGGCCTCGGCCCAAGAGACCAAGTTGTCATCAGGCCTCTCGGCGACCGCCTCGTCCGCTCACTCGCCGGGAACGAGCCGCCCGAGCGGTGGCTGCGCCGGACGCCGCAGCCTACGGCGCGACAGATAGAGCAAAATGCCGGTGACCAAGAACAGCGGCATTGTGATCGCGACGATCATGAAGACGAGCTTGCCTGGCCAACCCAGGATCTCGCCGCGATGGATGTCGTAGATGGCCGCGATGACCTTCTCGCCGAACGTCTTGTCGGCAAAGCGCTCCGCGGAGACCAGTTGCCCGGTAACGGTGTCGATGCGGAATTCATCGCGCGTGGTTTCCAGCAACGAGGCTTTCCCCCATGACCGGATGCGCAACGTCGTACCCTGCGCCGGCAGTGTCAGCAACGCCTTGGAGAACCGGTCGCCCTCCTCGCGTTGGAACGTCGTCCATGCTTGATCGAATCCGATTGGCCGCACCGGCTCGGAGTTGGCCGCACGGGGCGACTTTGCGGGCATCTTCGCTGCGGTGACGTGCGGACGCACCAGCAGCCAGGTCACGCCGTCCTTGTACCATTCGAAGGAGAAATACAGGCCGGTGAGCGTCATCGCCAGATAGACCGGCAGGACCCAGGTGCCGATCACGGTGTGCAGCGACCGTTGCAGGGCGCGCCCACCGAGCGCGAGGTTCGGCTTCAGCCACATCTTCACGCTGCCCGCCCGCCGCGGCCAGCGCAGCACGAGGCCCGTGACCAGCATGACGATCAGGCCGAGTGCGATGGTGCCGGTGATGGGGCGTCCCCAGCCCTTGCGGTCGCCGGGAATGAGCAGCCAGCGATGCAGCCGGCGCACGGTCGCGAAGAATGCCTCGCCCCGCGGCGAGCCCAGCACGTGCGCGTCATAGGGATCGACATAGAGCGAAGCCGGCCATCCGCCCTGCTCGTCGCGGCCGAAGCGGACATGAACCGCCGCCGATGGATCGCTCGACAGCGTGACGGCAGCGACCTTGCCGAGGTCCTGCGCCGCTATCAGCCGCGCAACCAGTTCGTCAGGCATCAGCGGCGGGGCCTGACGCGGCGCGACCTGCATGATGCCGGCGTTGAGATGATCGACGATCTCGTCCTCGAAACTCATGATCGCGCCGGTCAGCGCGATCAGGGACAGCAGCAACGCCAGAACCAGACCCGCGACGGAATGGACCTGGAACAGGACCGCCTTGATCGTGTGTCCCAGCCGTACTGCCATGGCTAGAATTTCACCGTGGCCGACAGCGAGATGCGCCGCGCATCGCCGATGGCGACGTTCAAGGCATTCCCGGTGCTGGACGTATAGTAGAGCTTGTCGAACAGGTTCTTGACATTGAACTGATAAGTCACGGGCAGACTATCGATCTTGGTGTCGTACGTGGCAAAAATGTCCGCCACGGTATAGGCCGGCATGAAAAACGTGTTGGCAGAGTCGCCTGCCCGATCGCCGACATAATGCGCGCCTCCGCCAAGCCGCAGGCGTCCGGGGAGCCTGTCGCCGAAATCGTAGACGAGATAGAGCGAAGCCGTGTTCATTGGAGCATTGAACAGCTTGGCATTGCCAACAACGGGATCATTGATCAGCCGTGCGTCGGTATAGCCGTAACTTCCGATCAAGCTCCATTCGTCGGTCAGCCTGCCGGTCACGTCCAGTTCCACGCCGCGCGACCTGGCCGCACCGGACGTGCGCGCCGCCGACTTGCCGCCGCCGATGTCGTCCAGCACCAGCACGTTCTTCTTCTGGATGTCGTAGAGCGCCAGAGTGCCAGACAGCCGCTTGTTGACGTCGAATTTCAGGCCGGTCTCCCACTGCGTTCCTTCTTCGGGCGCAATGGTGGAATCGACAACGAAGCCGGCCGTGAAAGGCGGGATGACCGATGTCGGCTTCAATGACTGCGTATAGCTCACGTAATAAGAGAGCTGGTCGTTGAGTTTGAAGATGACGCCGCCGAGCGGCAGAACCTTGTCGCCTGCCAGATTGGTGGCGGTCACGAAGAGGGGGCGCCCTTTTCCCGCGAGTTGCTCATATTCCATCCAGCGCACACCACCGACCACGGACAGCCAGTTGGTCAGGTGGAACGTATCCTGGGCAAAGAAGCTGCGGGTGCCGAGCTTGTCGGTCTGCTCGCTGTCGGTTGCCGAAACGGTCGTGCCCGGCGCGACCAGTCCATAAACCGGGTTGTAGAAGTTGAAGCTGGGAGTCGCCTGGCGAATCAGATCGTGGCGATCGATCGTGCGATACAGCGCCTCGCCTCCGAACAGGATCTCGTTGCGGAAGCCGCCAACCCAAACGTCGCCTTGCAGATAGGAGGTACCGTAGCTGGCGTTGCTCAGCGAGTTGCGCGTACCGTCGTTGCTGCGGGTTTCAATACCGGTCGTGGCGTTGACGCTGGTGATACGAAGCTGGTTCGCGCTGAAAGTCTCGGTGTTGTAGCTGTAGGCCGCGGTGACCTTCCAATTGTCGTCGAGCTTCTGCTCGACTGAGGCCTGCACCAGGTCGGAAGTGCCCCACATGTTGTTGAATGGCTCGTCGAGCCGGCGCGTCTTCGGGATCGCCAGTGGAGCGCCTTTGACGAAGGCCGTGCCGCGGTCGAACGGAGTGATGAATTCGCGGTGCTCATAGGTGAGCTGGACGGTCGTGGTGTCGCCGTACCAGGCAAGCGATGGGTTCACCAGCATCTCGCGGTGGCGGCCGAAATTGCGCCAATAATCTTCGCTGACGCCGTAGCCGATGAACCGATAGGCGAGACCGCCGTCGCCGATCGGACCGGTGATGTCGAGCGTGCCGTCAGCACCGCTGCGGTTGTTCGCGTAGGTCGAGCCAAGCAGGGTGACCGAGCCGTGTTGGTAGAGCTCCGGACGCTTGCTGATGGTGTTGACGATGCCGCCGGGATCCATGATGCCGTAGAGCAGCGAAGCCGGTCCCTTCAGCACTTCGACGCTATCCACTGCGGCGTTCAGGCTGCGGCCCTGCACCAGCGGCATGCCGTTGCGCATGATCGAGCCGTCGCGGTTATCGCCGAAGCCGCGGCGGATCACTGCGTCCTGGGTCCCGGCGAGCGTGTTGGCCTGGCTGATGCCGCTGATGTTGACCAGCGCGTCGTCGACGTTGCGCGGCAATTGATCCTTCAACACCTGCGCGGGCACGACGTTGACGGTCTGCGAGGTATCGAGCGGCGAGGCTCCGGTGCGCAGCGTGGTTGCGCTCGGCATTGCGCGATAGCCGAGTTTCGCCTCCTGTTGCGCGGCAGCTGCGGCGGCAGCGCGCTCGGAGAGAGTCGGCGCAGCGGGCGCGGGATTGCGATCGGGCTGGCGCGCGGCGGTCTGCGTGCGGCGTGAAGCCTGGTCCGACGCGCGCGCCGGCTTCGGCCGCTGCGCCGGTGCCTCAACCGTTACCGGCGGCAGGGCCGATTGCGCCTGCGCGATCGTCATGTTGGAGGGGCATTCGGCGAGCAGCACGGCCGCTCCGATGAGAAGACCCGCACGGCTCTTGCCGGCGTGAGTTCGACGGCCGTTGACGTACAGGCCGTCCAGATGAGCAGGCACGTTCGATTCACTTCCAGGTCAGACGCAGCATTGAAGCTGGCGCGTCTAACAGACGCGGTGCGCGAAGAGAACCGCAGCCGGAGTTGAATCGCTCTAGTGTTGAATGGTTCTAAGACCTGAGCGGCAGCAAACGGCAATCTCCAATTGCCATCGAGCCCATTGCGACACGTCGCGCGCGAAATTCGTGGCGACGTATCACGATTTTGTGCGGCCTCACGCGATGGCAGGCGCCGTCGACTCGTCGAGCTTGCGCTTCAACGCGGCGCCGTCCGACGAGGCGCGCAGCGGCGGGCGCACGCGCAGCCACGCGGCATCGCCGGTCTGCGCCGCAAGGATCGCCTTCAGCGTGGCAGTGAACGACGGCGTCTTCAGTACGACGTCGATCGCGGCCTGCATGCGCGCTTCGACAACCTTGCCGTCGACCATGCCCTTGACCAGCTCGGGCACGACATTGGCCATGCCGCAGATGGTGCCGGCGCCGCCCGCGGCAATCGCGCGGGCGATATCGGCTTCGTTGCCGACGGTGATGGCGAGCTCGGGAGCGGCAGTGCGGAATGCCTGGAACTGCTTGAAGTCGCCGCTGGAGTCTTTCAGACCCGCGACCACCTTGCCGTAACGTTTGCGCAAGCTCGCAGCGACGGTGGTGGGGATCGCAACGCCCGACGTCTGCGGGATGTGATAGAGATAGGCGCGCAGCCGATCGTCGGCGATGCCGTCGATGATCGCGGCGAAGGCATCCTCGATGCCTTCGCCCGTGACGCTGCGATCGAAATATGGCGGCAGCAACAGGACGTGACGCAGGCCGAGGCCGAGCACGGCGCGCGTGAGCGCGATGCTGTCGGTGATGGCGGGGAAGCCGCCGCCGATGCCGATGCGTTCCGGGGCGACGCCGGCCTTGAGCACGGCCTCGATGGTCGCGATGCGCTCGCTGACATTGAAGGAGGTGCCCTCGCCCGTGGTGCCGAACAGCACGACGCCGTCGACGCCCTTGCCGAAGAGCTGCTTGGCGTGAGCCGCGAGCTTCGCTACGTCGACGCTGCCGTCCGTCGCCAGCGGCGTCGCCGATGCCACCCAGAACCCGCGAATTGCCTCGGTCATCACACTGCCCTTTGCTTCGATCCCGAACTAAGCCATTGATCTTCAACGATCTTACGAAGCTTCATCGGTCATTGTTTTTGCTTTACTTTTCGTCTTGTACCTTACATACAAGCGACACGCAAACTCTTTCCGCCGCAATCGCGCACATCAGGCGCAGCCAGCTTTTGAGGAGGTCTCGCATGAACATGGTGACCCCCATCGGACACCCCGACCAATTGCTTGGCGCCCTGCGCGACAAGCTCGGCGCAGCCGCGGTGTTGATCGGCACCGACGTGCCGGCGCGCAATTGCAACGACTGGAGTGCAAGCCTGCCGCAGGCGCCGCTGGCGGTGATCCGACCCGTGGACGCGCAAGGTGTCGCCGACGCCATTGCGACCTGCCGACAGGCGCGTCTGCCGTTCGTGCCGCAGGGCGGACTGACCGGACTGTGCCGCGGCGCCTCGCCCGAAGCCGGCTGGGTCGCGATCTCGCTGGAGCGCATGACCGGCATCGAGGAGATCGATCCTGCCTCCGCAACGATGACGGTGAAAGCGGGCACGCCGCTGGAGACGATCCAGAAGGCCGCGGACGAAGCCGGCTTCTTCTTTCCACTCGACCTCGGCTCGCGCGGCTCCTGCGCGATCGGCGGCAATCTCTCGACCAATGCCGGCGGCAACCGCGTGATCCGCTACGGCATGACGCGCGAGCTGGTGCTCGGCCTCGAAGTCGTGCTGCCCGACGGCACCATCATCACTGGCCTCAACAAGCTGATGAAGAACAACGCGGGCTATGACCTCAAGCACCTCTTCATCGGCTCCGAAGGCACGCTCGGCATCATCACCCGCGTGGTGCTGAAGCTGTTCCCGAAGCCGCGCTCGACCATGGCCGCGCTGTGCGCGCTGAAGGATTATGCCGCGGTGGTCGCGCTGCTCGGCGCGGCGCGCAGCGGGCTCGGCCCGCTGCTGTCGGCTTTCGAGGTGATGTGGCCGGACTATTGGGACGTGATCACGAATCGTGCCGGCGTGAAGCCGCCGATCGCCGCGGGCCACGGTCTCTACGTGCTGGTGGAAGCACAGGGCACCGACGAGAGCGTGGACGCGCCGCGCTTCCAGGCCTGGCTCGAGGAGCTGATGGAGCGCGGGCTGCTGGCGGATGCCGCCGTGGCGCAATCACTGGCGCAGACGCAGGCCTTCTGGCGCGTGCGCGACATCTGCGCCGAGTTCGGCCAGGTGCTGGGGCCGCATATCTCCTACGACATCGGCCTTGCGGTGGCGCGGATGGACGAGTTCGCTACGCGCTGCAAGGCGGCGCTTGCTTCCGGCATCAAGGGCTGCGAGAGCGTCTATTACGGCCATATCGGCGACGGCAATCTGCACCTCGTCTCCTGGGTCACCGGCCTTCCCGTCGAGCAGCAGCCGAAGGAAGAGATGGACGCGATCATCTACGGTCTGGTCCGTGAGCTCGGCGGCAGCGTCTCCGCCGAGCACGGCATCGGCACCTTGAAGAAGAAATGGCTGGGCCATGCCCGCAGCGAAGCCGAGATCGCGCTGATGCGGACGCTGAAAGCGGCGCTCGATCCCGATCAGCTGCTCAATCCCGGCAAGGTGATCTGAGAAACGCCAATGCGCTCGCTCAAGCTCGATACGCCGAAATCGCTGTCGCAGCGGGTGATGCAGCGGCTGCGGCAGGCAATCATCGACGGCGAGTTCGCGTTAGGGGCCGCCATCTCCGAGGAGATGGTGGCCAATTCCTTCGGCGTCAGCCGCACCCCGGTGCGCGAGGCCATGGGCCAGTTGCAGGCACAAGGCCTTGTGGTGATCCGGCCGCAAGTCGGCAGTTTTGTCTTTACGCCGAGTGCGGATGACATCAATGCGCTCTGCACCTTCCGCATCGCGCTCGAGCCCAAGGCCGCCGAGCTCGCCTATCGTCACGATCGCGACGGTGCGGTCGCCTCGATGAGCGAGGCGATCGCGGCGATGGAGCCGGCGGTTGTGGCAAAGGACAACGTCGCCTATGGCCGCGCCGACGCCGTCTTTCACGAGGCGCTGTTCGCCCATTGCGGCAACCGCTACCTCGCCGAATCCTATCAGCTGGTCTCCGGCCGCGTCGCCGCGCTTCGCACCAATCTGACCTCGCCGATCGACGTGCGCACCCGCACGTCGTTCGACGAGCATCGCAAGCTGCTCGATTTGTTCGCGCGCGGCGAGCTCGCCGCCTTCGAAGAATCGATGACCACGCACATCACCAATTCGGGCGTGGTCTATGCCAAGGCCTTGAGGGTGGAGACGCCCGAAGTGGATCGAGCGTGACTATTTCGCGTCCAGCCGTCCCGGCCTGTCCAGGAAATCCAGCGCGGTGTTGATCTGTTCGAGCTGGTGCTCGATCTTGTCGCGATCCTCGACCGATGGCGCCTTTTCGAGCTGTTCCACGAGCTTCTGCTTTCGCGACAGCAAGTTCTCTATGACCGTACTCACAGCTCCCCCATCGCCCCATCGAGGCAGGATTGCGGATTGAGCAGGCGCGCACGAGCCGGGCCACGCCGACCCTCGCGTCAATGTTCCCGGCGGCAGTTGGTTCCAGCGATTCGCATGTGAGGCCGTCGGATGGAGCCACGCAGTCCGATAACGGAATGACCGCCAGTTGAATTCACGGGCCGAGAGCCCTATGCCTACGCCCCATGGACACCCAGATCGCCACCGCCGCAAAGCCCCTGATGGCGCAAGCCCAGCCGCGCAAGCCGGCGCCGTTCCTTCCCATGAGTCGCGCCGAGATGGACGCGCTCGGCTGGGACGCCTGCGACATCGTGCTGGTGACCGGGGACGCCTATGTCGACCATCCGAGTTTTGGCATGGCGATCATCGGCCGATTGCTGGAGGCGCAGGGCTTTCGGGTCGGCATCATCTCGCAGCCGGACTGGCATTCGGCCGAGCCGTTCAAGGTGCTCGGCAAGCCAAAAGTGTTCTTCGGCGTCACCGGCGGCAACATGGATTCCATGGTCAACCGCTACACCGCGGATCGACGTCTCCGCCATGACGATGCCTATACGGCCGGCGGCGAAGGCGGCAAGCGGCCGGACCGCTGCACTGTCGTCTACGCCCAGCGCTGCCGCGAGGCGTTCAAGGACGTAGCCGTAGTGCTCGGCGGCATCGAGGCCTCGCTGCGCCGGATCGCGCATTACGACTATTGGTCCGACAAGGTGCGCCGTTCGGTGCTGGCCGACGCCAAGGCCGACCTCCTGCTGTACGGCAATGCCGAGCGCGCCGTGGTCGAAGTCGCGCAGCGGCTCGCCGCCGGCGAAGCGCCGCGCGCGCTCGACGACATCAGGGGCGTCGCGCTGTTTCGCAAAGTTCCTGCGGACTACACAGAGCTGCATGCCGACGATCTCGATTCCGCCGACGAGGGCGCCACGCGCCAGAAGGGCGCGACCGTGATCCGGCTGCCGGCACTGGAGCAGGTCGAGCAGGACAAGGAAGCTTATGCGCGGGCGTCGCGCGTGCTGCACCGGGAGAGCAACCCCGGCAATGCGCGGCCGCTGGTGCAGCGTCATGGCGACCGCGATCTCTGGCTCAACCCGCCGCCGATCCCGCTCACCAGCGACGAGATGGACGCGGTCTACGACCTGCCCTACGCGCGCGCCCCGCATCCGTCATATGGCGATGCGAAGATTCCAGCCTGGGACATGATCAAGTTCTCGGTGACGATCATGCGCGGCTGTTTCGGCGGCTGCACCTTCTGCTCGATCACCGAGCACGAGGGCCGCATCATCCAGAACCGCTCGGAAGGATCGATCCTGCGCGAGATCGAGAAGATCCGCGACAAGACGCCGGGCTTCACCGGCGTAATCTCCGACATCGGCGGCCCCACCGCCAACATGTACCGGATGGCGTGCAAGGACCCGAAGGTCGAAGCCGCGTGCCGGCGGCCGTCCTGCGTCTTCCCCGAGATCTGCCCGAACCTCAACACCTCGCATGACGATCTGATCCGGCTCTATCGCAAGGTGCGCGAGACAAAAGGCATCAAGAAGGTGATGGTGGCTTCCGGCGTGCGCTACGACCTCGCGGTCGAGAGCCCGGAATACATCAAGGAGCTCGTCACCCATCACGTCGGCGGCTATCTCAAGATCGCCCCTGAGCACACCGAGCGCGGCCCGCTCGACAAGATGATGAAGCCGGGCATCGGCGCCTACAACAAGTTCAAGCGGATGTTCGATGAAGCGGCCGAGCGGGCCGGCAAGAAATATTACCTGATCCCCTATTTCATCGCGGCACATCCGGGCACGACCGACGAGGACATGATGAACCTCGCGCTGTGGCTGAAGAAGAACCGCTATCGCGCCGATCAGGTGCAGACCTTCCTGCCCTCGCCGATGGCGACCGCGACCGCGATGTACCACACCGGCGTCAATCCCTTGCGCGGCGTGCGCCACGGCGGCAGCGACAAGGTCGAGGCGATCAAGGGCCTGCGCCAGCGCCGCCTGCACAAGGCGTTTTTGCGCTACCACGATCCCGACAACTGGCCCGTGCTGCGCGAGGCCTTGATCGAGATGGGTCGCCGCGATCTGATCGGCTCACAGCCCTATCAGCTCGTGCCGGCGCACCAGCCGCCCGGCACCGGCAAGGCGGCCGGCACACGGCGGCCGGTGCGGCCGGGCGGCAAGACGCAGAAGTTCACGACCAAAGGTCTGCGGGTGATGAAGTAGGCGCGAAGCGCTCCGGCTTGCCTCGCGCGTCGCGTCTCCGAGACAGAATTGTCGAAAACAACCCCATGCACAGTAGACGGCATGAGCGGGATCAATGGGTTAGGACGCGTATAAACCGGCTGATCTCTGGGTGCGCGCAGACCGCTTGACTTCGCCGCCATCACGTAACATGTAAAGTTACATGAAACGAGATTCCCGACTCTCCGGCGTTCTCCACATTCTCCTGCACATGGCGCAGCAACCGGGGCCGTTCACGTCCGAGACCCTGGCCAGGGCCATGGACACCAATCCGGTGGTGATCCGCCGCATCATGGCGGGCCTGCGGGAGATCGGTTACGTGCGCTCCGAGAAGGGGCACGGCGGCGGCTGGACCATTGCCTGCGACCTGTCGAAGGTGACGCTGCGCGATGTCTATGCCGCGCTCGGCAATCCCCCGCTTCTGGCCATGGGCAACCGGACCGAGTCGCCCGGCTGTCTGGTGGAGCAGGCCGTCAATGCCGCGCTCGACCAGGCCTTTGACGATGCGGAAGCGCTGCTGCTGGCGCGGCTCGGCGAGGTGACGCTGGCGATGCTGGGCGAAGATCTTCGCAAGCGGCTCGGGTCCCGAAAGATCCACGACATCAGCGCGCATCGCGCGTGAACGGCTCCAGTCACGGGGACAACATCATGACCGACATTCAAGCCGCATTCTCCGATCCGCAATTCGTGGCGAGATACACCGAGGGGCCGCGGCGCTTCGTGCCGGGCTATGACGCCATGCAGTCCATGACGGCGATTCTGCTCGCCGAAAGCGTCCCCCGCGATGGGCAGGTGCTCGTCCTCGGCGCGGGTGGCGGCCTCGAGCTCAAAGCGTTTGCGCAAGCACATCCCGGTTGGCGCTTCGACGGCGTCGATCCGTCCGCGGCGATGCTGGCGCTGGCCGGGCAAACCCTGGGATCGCTCGCACCACGTGCACGCCTGCATCAAGGCTATATCGACGATGCGCCGGAGGGACCGTTCGACGGTGCCACCTGCCTGCTGACCCTGCACTTCGTCGATGTCGCCGAGCGGCGCCGCATCGCCTCGGAGGTCCGCCGCCGGCTCAAGCCGCGCGCGCCGTTCGTGGTCGCGCATCTGAGCGCGCCCGATGGCGAGCAGGAGCGCCCACTGTGGCTGTCGCGCTACTCCGCGTTCCTGGCGGCGTCAGGCGTCGAGCCCGAGCAGGCTGCGGCCGCGCGGAACGCCGTCACCAACCATCTGGAGATTCTCGCACCGGCGCAGGACGAGGTGATCTTGCGCGAGGCCGGCTTTTCCGATCCTACGCTGTTCTACACCGGCTTCGCCTTCCGCGGCTGGGTGGCCTACGCGTGAGACATCACGACGGCCGGGGATTCATGCCAGAGCCGGATGCGCCGGCGTGTGTGGACATGATTCCTTGCCCCGCGAATGAGGCGGTGTGACAACGTTTCTTTTAGCGCCAGATTGAGCAGAGCAGCCACTTCAATTCGTCGTGGTCTTGCCGCCACGCATGGACACGAGCCTGTCCTCACGAAATCGGAGAATGAGCCATGCGGTCTCATCAAAACCGTCTGCGAGCTTTCCGTGGTGAGAACCATCTGGGCCGCTTCCGACTTCGACGGCGGTCCCAGCGCTGTGACGACCTCCGAACGCGACATACCTAAATGCAGCTTGCCGTCGAAGACGAGGGGCGCGAACTTTTCCGGGATGATGGCGCAATCGGTCGAGGTCTCGGTGTCGTTCTCGGTGCGCTCTTCAACGACTTCTGTGACGAGATGGTCCGGGCCGCCCATCTCTCCGCTGGACACGATCCATAGTCGATGCTGCGCGCGCCTATAGCACAACCAATAGACACTATCTCCGGCGTCACCTTGGTGTTGGATGGTCCCTTTGCCCACGGCTTCGCGAACCGCGCCGAGCCGCGTCTTCTCGAAGCGGCCGGCGAATGCGCCCAGCGAGAAGCGGGTCACCAATCTCTTCACGACCGTCGGAGGCACGTGCTCGAACGCATGTTCGCGGTCTGGAGGCGGAGGTGTCTGCGCGGAGCAGTCGTGCGCGGGGATCGCGAAAAGGAGAAGCACCAGGAAGAGCGCCTTTCGACCATCGACTCCGAATTGCCCTCCATTGAAGATTGAGCGCTTCCGCATAGCTCGATAGCTCATCATTTTGGGCTCAAAGCTTTCTTCACCCGCCCGATCGCTTCCAGGGCGTCGGGATTCGGCCTGTCGCTATTTCCCCGAACCCTCTTCCGACCCTTGGTCGGGGTTACAATTCAAATGGTTCATATACGAACTCGGCTCACCGACGTGAGCGGTGGCATTCTCCGCGGCTGCAGACGCATCACCGACATTAACCCTGTTGGGAAATGGTTGGCCGCACGTCGGCTGCCGCCGACAAGTTGCCTTATTGCGGCGGAGAATTTTCGGCGGCGCTAACCCCGGGTTAGAGGCGCATTATGCTGAAGATGGCGTTGTTGGGCCTCCTCATCCTGTTGAGTGCAGGCGTACTGTCGGCAATGGAGCTGAGCGCACCACCGCGTCGCGCCGTCGCGATCGCCCCGCCGCTTGCCGAGCAGGGCGCAAGCGTCTCTGCTTCCCATGACGCGTTGCCGAAGGCCGATCGCCTCGATGTTGCCGCCGTGAGCAGCGCGATGCCGACACAGGTTGCTCCGGTCGATAATTCCGTTGCTCCGCGAGACATCCAAGTCGGTTCGACCACGCCGGAACCGGTCGTCCGTCATCGGCGCAATGCAAAGACGATCGCGGCCGCCGAACGCCCCAAGCCGAAGCCAAAGGCAATTGTTGCCAAGCGGACGACCAATGTTCAGGGTGCAAAGGCCGCCGGCGAGACCGAGCCCTGTCGGCTCAAGGCGTTTGGCGGCTTGCTCAAAGCGCTGAATTTGACCGGTTGCGAGATCTGAGGACACCGCAAGCCCAAACCCCTGCCTGCTTTCGCCCAGGGGGGCTTGCGGCCCATACGCCTTGTCGCCATCTTTCTCGGCCGACGCCTCGCAAATTCTTCCGGTCATGCATACGTTGCGTCCATGAAAAAAATCGGATTCCTCTCCTTCGGACACTGGACCCCCTCGCCGCAATCGCAGACCCGCTCGGCGGCGGACACGCTGCTACAATCGATCGAGCTTGCGGTCGCGGCCGAGCAGCTCGGGGCCGACGGCGCCTATTTCCGCGTGCACCATTTCGCGCGGCAGCTCGCTTCGCCCTTTCCGCTGCTCGCGGCCGTCGGCGCCAAGACCAGCAGGATCGAGATCGGCACGGCCGTGATCGACATGCGCTACGAGAACCCACTCTACATGGTGGAAGACGCCGGAAGTGCCGACCTCATTGCCGGCGGCCGGCTGCAGCTCGGCATCAGCCGCGGCTCGCCCGAGCAGGTGATCGACGGCTGGCGCTACTTTGGTTATCTCCCGGCCGAGGGGCGGAGCGATGCCGACATGGGCCGGCGCCATGCCGAGGTCTTCCTCGACCTCTTGCGCGGCGAAGGGTTTGCGGAGCCCAATCCGCGGCCGATGTTTCCGAACCCACCGGGGCTGTTGCGCCTCGAGCCGCATGCGCAGGGCCTGCGCGAGCGAATCTGGTGGGGCGCCGGCTCGAACGCCACCGCGGTGTGGGCGGCCAAGCTCGGCATGAATCTGCAGAGCTCGACGCTGAAGAACGACGAGACCGGCGAAGCCTTTCACGTGCAGCAGGCGGCGCAGATTCGCAGCTTTCGCGCCGCGTGGAAGGAAGCCGGCCACGCCCGCGAGCCACGCGTGTCCGTCAGCCGCAGCATCTTCGCGCTGATGAACGACCGCGACCGCGCCTATTTCGGCGGGGAGCGCGGCGGCGAAGACCAGATCGGCTTCATCGACCCGCAGACCCGCGCGATCTTCGGCCGGAGCTATGCGGCGGAGCCGGAGGTGTTGATCGAGCAGCTCAGGCAGGACGAGGCGATCGCCGAGGCGGATACCCTGCTGTTGACGATCCCGAACCAGCTCGGCGTCGATTATTGCGCGCATGCGATCGAGGCGATCCTGACGCATGTGGCGCCGGCGCTTGGGTGGCGTTGACATGAGTCGGCACTGCACGACCAGAAGTCGCGATTGACTTCATACGCTACCCCGCCAAAGATGCCCTGGGGACTGTTGGACTGAACCAGGGGGCTGGAATGCGCTTGTATCCGGGGATCTTTGCCGTGGCTTTCTTGCTGGCGGGGTGCGCGTCAGGGCCGACGGGCAGCGCGGCTCTGACGGATAACGTGAAGGCAAATACCGCGCGGCTGGTGGTCTATCGCTCATCCGCCCTGGGTTTCGCGGTCCAGCCAAGCTATTCGGTAGATGGACGCGTCGTTGGAGGCAGTCAGGCTGCGGGTTTCGTGGCTTGCGACCTGGCTCCGGGCCGCCACGAGGTTGCGGTCAACAATCTTCCGCTGAGCAGCAATCTGTTCGGGCAAGGCAGCGAGAAGGTGAGCCTCGATCTGCGCGCCGGCAGCACCATCTACCTCTCCGCCCAGCCGCAGATGGGAATCATCACGCCGGTGCAATCACGTTGATTCAGGTCACGGAAAGCCAGGGCCGTGCCGACGTCGCCAGCTTGCATCAGAGCAACGGCTCATGTGGCAAGGCGTGATCTGAGGCGCTCCGCCGTCGAAACGCGGATGAAACGCCTTGTCCTGCAAATCATCTTGCGCCTCGGCCGCTATGCGATCCTTCCGGTCGTCGCGCTGGCCTGCACGATTCTCGCCAACTGTGCGCGCGTTCATAAAGAAGACGCGAAAGACCCCACGCACCGAGATTGAACTGGCGTTACGGAGAGCCAATGAGATCACATGACAATCTCGCTCGAATAGAAGGTTAGTTTTGTCATAGGCAATCGTGCCAAATGGAAAGAAGGTCACGTGACAATCCCGTTCGACAAGCTTGCGCTATGCCGAGGCTACCGGCAGCAAGTTCCGGGTACGTCTATCGGCAGCCTGATCTGCCACCCGCCCCCTCGCCCGCCTTCACGCTCGCATCGATCAGCAGCATCGCCGCCGCGAGCGCCGACTGGGCGGGACTGCTTCGGACTGCTGCCCGGTGACGTAGATGCCTTATCAGCAATAGCGGGGGCGTCGCCGTGGAGGGGTGCGCGCGCCCCATGGCGGGGGCGAGCTGTGCAAGTCCTCAGCGCGACTGGACCCAGGTCGTGCTATCCTCGTCTTCCTGACGCCGAGCTTGCCGCCATCAGCCGGGTCGCACGATGAACCAGCATCTGTCCCTCGTCAGCCTCGTGGTCGCGGACTACGATGAAGCGATTGCCTTCTTCACGCGCGCGCTGAATTTCGAGCTTTGCGAGGACACGCCGCTCGGTGGCGGCAAGCGCTGGGTGGTCGTGCGGCCGCGGGGCCAACCTGGCACTGGCCTGCTCCTGGCGCGGGCGGACGGTCCGGCGCAAACGGCGCGCATCGGCGACCAGACCGGCGGGCGCGTCTTCCTGTTCCTGGAAACGGATGATTTCGAGCGCGATCATGCGCGCATGGTCGCCGCGGGCGTGCGTTTCGTCGAGGCGCCACGGCATGAGGCCTATGGCGTCGTGGCGGTTTTCGAGGATCTCTGTGGCAACCGCTGGGACCTGATCCAATCAGTCAAGCGCAATTGACGCAGGAGCGGCCGCTCCCCCGCCTCGCGCAGCCTCATCCCGTCTTCGTCCCGGTGATGACGGCCAGTGCCTCGACGAGGCTATCGAGATCGGCCTCGTCGGTAAAGAGCGACGGCGTCACACGGATGCATTGGCCCTTGGCGACGCCGGCCCGGCGCACCGTCATGATCTTGTGGCCGTCGCGGAGCTTCACCACGATGGCCTCATTGTCGGCCTTGCTGGTCTTGCAGGCGAGGCGAAATGAGGTGATCGCGCCGTAAGAGCCGGCCTCGTCCGGCGTCAGAATCTCGATGTCCTTGAATCCGCGGGCGCGGCTCACCCAATAGTCGCGCAAATGGCGCAGGCGGGCCTGCTTTGCCGCGGCGCCGATCTGCTGATGCAGCGCCAGGGCCGTCGGCACCGTCAGCACCGTGGCGAAATTGACCGTGCCGGTATGAACCCGCGAGCGGATGTCGCTCTCCGCAAAATCCTCGTCGCCCATGTCGCGGTCGATGGCGGCGAGGCGGTCCTTCCTGATGTAGAGGAAGCCCAGGCCGAGTGGCGCGCCGATCCATTTGTGCAGATTGAAGCCGACGAAATCGGTCTCGAGCTCACTCACCCGGAAGTCGATCTGCCCCCAGGAATGCGCAGCGTCGACAATGGTGTCGATGCCTTTGGCCTTCGCCATGCGGGCGATCTCGGCGATCGGCATCACGAGGCCGGTGCGGTGGCTGACATGGGTCAGCAGCAGAAGTCTCGTCTTCGGGTTGGCCTCGATGGCGCGGGCATAGGCGTCGAGCACCGCCTGGCGGGTGGCAGGCTCCGGCACGTCGAACTTGACCACGTCGACGCCGCGGCGCGCGCGAAGCGCATTCATCGCATACTGCATCGAATCATAGTCGAGATCGGCATAGAGCACGCCGTCGCCGGGCTTCAGCCTGTTGTAGCCGCCGATGAGGAGCTGCAGCGCTTCGGTCGCGCCGCGGGTGAGCGCGATTTCCTCCATCGCCGCGCCGACCGCGTCCGCCACCCTGGCGCGCACGGAATCGAAATCCGCGCCCGCGCGCTGCCGCGCGTAATAGGTGTTCTGATAGTTGATCATGTCGGACTGGCGGATGAACTCGCGCCTCACCGGCTCGGCCATGATGCCCCAATAGCCGTTCTCGAAATTGACGACATCGGCCGTCACGGCATAGAGCCGCTTCACGTCCGCCCAATAGGCCTTGTCGGTGGCGGTTGCGACGGCCGAACCGGCCGGCGGCGCAACAAGCCCCTCGGCCGCCATCACCGGCGCCGCAAGCGGCGCCACAGCTGCGGCCGCAAGGCCCTTCAGGATCGACCGGCGGTCAGACGAAAGGGTCTCAGTCAAATGCATATCAGCCTCCACGACGCGCGGCGAAAGGAACAGCGATCCATAGAGCGCGAATGACAAAGCGGTGACAATTCGATGATGCCGGGCCGTGCACGCGTGCTCATGGCGTAACCGGCTCGCCGGCGCGTTGGGCCGGCCGAAGCGCCGCAACTCTCACGATGTCACCACAAGGCAGCGTTGGCGGCCTGCTGGTAGATCATCGCGGCGACGAGGGAGAGCAGCAGGCCCGCGCCTGCTGGTTCGCGTCACACGGGATATTACCCTCGCCAGTGCAGCCATCATCGCCCGCTCCGAACAGAGCCGCGCGGGAGCGAGGCCCTGGTTCATCTAGCGTCATTGACCAGGTTTACGTGTGAAGCAGATTACAGGTGAGCTTGCCAGCTGAGCGGCAGGTGCGCCATCACAATTGACAACAAGACGCCGCGCTGCCCGGAGCGCGGTTATCGTTGAGCTGCGGATTGCGCGGGCCCCGGCTTCTTCCGTTTAGAAACCGGGGCCCTTCACGTTCAATGCATATGGCCAATGAGATAAATGCCGCCGCCGACGACCAGGATGGCGGGCACGGCCCACAGAATCAATACGGGCATTTTTCCTCTCCTCCAATCAGCTGCTCCCGAGAACGCAACGGGAAAAAAGGACAAACGTTCCGCCGCGAACGGAACGGGCAGGTGGATGGCGAGTTCATCGCAGCGCCGCATACAGCGGCGAGGGAGAATGCGATGAAGAAATTCATGCTGATATCGGCCGCCGCCCTGCTGGTCTCGACCAGCGCGATGGCGCAGACCACCGTCACGACAACGACCGGCGCCGGGCATGGTGCTGCCATACAAATCGAACCGGAATATCGCACCAAGATCCGGTCCTACGTCACCGAGCACAAGATCCGTCCTGTCGAGACGCGCGAGAAGATCGTGGTCGGCTCGCCAGTGCCGCGCTACGTCGAACTCGCGACCGTTCCGAGCGACTGGGGTCCTTCGCTTACCAAGTACCGCTACGTCTATTCGGGCAGCCACGTGATGCTGGTCGATCCCGAGACCCGAATGGTCGTCCAGGAGGTCGACTAACGCCGCCGCGGCGGGCCGTGGAGGAGCGGCCCGCCGCGTTATCGCACCTTATTCCCGCCGCGGTCCCACCTGATGCCCATCATCCGATACTTCCTGTTTGCAGGCGCATTCGCTGTGGCGCTGCTGTTCGCACTCGATCGCTCGCTGCCGCCGCTCGCCGAAATCTCTACAGACCCCGGTGTCGATCGCAGCATCATTCGCATCCACTCCGCGCGCGCTTGGCCTGAAAATATCATCTTCGACACGTCCACTCAGATCGCGATCGCGGCCTCCTCGCCCCTGCTTGCTACCGAGCGGCAAGAGGATCAGGCCAACCGCGCGTTTGCGATGGCGCCGCACAAGCCAGAGACCAGGATCACACCTCCATCTCAGCCGAGCGCCGTTCCGGCAAAGAGCTTCCGTTCGAAGCGAACAGCGCGTACAGCCCCTTCAAGGCGGCTCTACGAGCGTCAGGTGATGGTCGGAGCATTCTGAGATTTGCTTGACCTCTACCGCGGCGCACTGCGTGCATTGCTGCAAGCGTCCGGCCCAGATGAACATTGAATGAACGAACGAATGCGGTGCGCGGCCCTCTCCCGCCGCAGAACTCGCCATGAGCAGCAATCAATGCGTCAGCGTTTCCGACACAAGGAACGTTTGCGCGATTGCCAATTTATCCCGGGCCCGATTTGGCAATTTGGTTTTTGAAAACCCTGGAGGAGAACGACATGCGGATTCTGAAGCTTTCTGCGGCTGCGGCCGCGCTGCTCGCCGGCACGGCACTCGCGGTTGCGCAATCGAGCTCGACGGTTGGCACCAGCGGTTCGTCGGCGGGCGGTGGCACCAGCAGCTCGACGGTTGGCACCGGCGGCTCTTCCGCTGGCGGCAGCGGGTCAGGCTCCGCCTCGACGCTCGGCACCGGCGGCTCGTCGGCAGGCGGCGGCACCAGCAGCTCGACCGTGGGCACGGGCGGCTCGGCGGCCGGTAGCGGCACCGGCAGCGGCTCGGCCTCGACGCTCGGTACTGGTGGCTCATCGGCCGGCGGCGGCAAGAGCTCGTCTAGCGTCGGCACCGGCGGATCGGCCGCAGGCAGCGGCTCGACGGTTGGTCAGTCGGGCGCGTCGAAGTCACCCGGCATGGGCGACGGCAAGTCCGGCAGCCATGCCAGCGACATGGGCCTGGAAAAGGGCAAGGGTCACCACAAGGACGAGTGGAAGAAGGACAAGGATTGATGCCTCGGGAAGGAGCGGCAGCAATGCCGCTCCTTCCCCTTTGTCGGTGGAGAACTCGCATGAACAGATCAATCGTTGCGATCGCAGCGTTGGCATTGATTGCCGGCGCGGCGCAGGCGGCAACCATGGAAAAGACCGGCAAGACAGCGTCGGGTGAGACCTGCAAGGTCACCGTCGAGAAGCACGCGGACGGCAGCATCAGCGCGGCCGGAGCGTCGGGTTCGGGCACGACTGGATCGACGGCGTCGAGCGGTTCGCTGTCGAGCTCGAGCTCGGCCGGCGGATCGTCAGTGCATGTGCAGGCGGGCGGCGGCAGTGTCTCGAGCTCCTCGTCGACAGCGGGCGGTCCTGGCACCACCCGTGCCAGCACCATCACCGTCAACGGCTGCACGATCTCGACGTCGTCCCCCTAAGATTCATCGAGAGGATGGAAACATGAAAACCTTGCTTACGACCTCGGCGGTCGCAGTTCTGCTGGCTGCCACCTCACCTGTTCTCGCACAGAAAAGTATCACCGGCGGAAGCGCCGGCTCGGCCGCAGTAGGCGGCACGTCGGCCTCGACGGTCGGCACCGGTGGCACGTCCACCTCGGCGACGGGCAGCACCGGCTCGTCGATCGCGACCGGTGGCAGCGCCGCTGCCGTGAACGGCAAGACCCAGACCGGCGTCAGCATGAACAAGGGCAACGGGCCGGTGTTGAATTCCAACGCCCGCGCGCAAGCCCATGAGGGCGGCACGTTCAGCCGCTCGCATACGCGCACCCAGGTCAAGGCCGGCGAAGAGGTCGGTTCGACCACCAAGACGATGTCGCACGTGCCGGGCTCGAAGCCGACCATGTCGACCACATCGACGACCTCGCGCTGACCTCACGACCTGCTGCCCGGCTTGCCCGGGCAGCTCTTTTTTGGATCCGATTCAGTCGGCGCTCAGGCTGTGGCTGATCCGGGTGACGAGATGGTCCCATTGCCGCTTCTCGGCCGCGGGATAGTTGATCAGCACGCAGTGCACGTAACCTCGCGAAAAATTGCAGCGGTCGTACCAGATCTTGTCGCGCTTGATGCTGGAGACCACGAAGAAATTCGGCGCGATCCGTTTATAGATGATTCCGGGCGGCGGATCCTTCCTGGCCAGGAATTGAGCCGGCGAAAGATGCTGCCGGTTGGAAACAGCCTGGACGGTGAGATCGGCCCAGCCGTCGGAGGTGCGAAATTGCTGGCCGTAGCCGTCGGGCTTGCCGGCTATCTCCGTGAAGACTGAGACGGGAACGTCGACCGAGGTTCCTGTCTCGGCAATCCGATAGGTCGTCCAGCTATCTGCTTTCGCGCCGGAGAGCGTGACAGACAGCGCAATGACGGCAGCAGCTATCGTCTTCATGTCGGCCTCATCATTTGCGCGGCGCCAGTTGCAGCTCCATCAGGGCGATCCGCTGCAAATTCGCGACGTTGCGCTCGCCCGCACCTGCCGTGCGCAGAATGGATTCCGCGAGCGCGTTGACGTGCGAAGCGTGCACGGGCTCCGGTAGTGTGGCAACGGCAGCTTTCAGGGCGGTCGTCATGATCTCGATCGCCTCGGGCGAAAATTCAGCGTTGGAAAAATTCTTCATCGTGTGCGTCGGCCCCTGGTGCGGGCCGTCGATCAACGCCAGGAAAAAGTGGAAGTTCCTGGATCGACGTGCGCCTAACTAGGCATCGAGCAGGCCGGCCGGCGGGCCGCCGCGCTACGTCACGGGCTGGTAGTGCGCGAGCGGCTCGCGTTCCTCGTCCTCGCGCGCGACGGTCTGCATTCTCACATGGCTGCCGATGACGAGGCCGGTGAGCGAGAGCATGAGCCCCAGCGCGAGCGGCGCGAACAGCGCCTCTTCCTGAAACAATCCGTTGAGCAGCACGACCATGACGCCGAAGCCGGCGAGACCCTGCGTCAGATAGCCCGACGAGGCGTAGAGACGCCAGGCCTTGAGAGCCGTCGCGAAATAGAAGGCCAGCGGCACGAAGGCGGCAATGCCCATCTGGTACAAGAGAACGCCGATCGCGCTCTCGACCGCGCCATCGATCGTTCCGGCCGCCTGCGCGGCGCTCCAGTCGATGGAAAAATAGCTCTCCGACAAGTTGCCACCGATGCCAAGGCCCCGGCCGAAAGGTCTCTGCACGAATCCGTCCAGACCGCCCATCAGCCCAATGACGTGATAGTCGCCGATCTGCAGTCCGAGGCGGATCGCCACAACCGCAAAGGCGATCATGCCGAGGAAGCCGAGCAACAACGTCACTACGGCGCCGAGCAGCCCGGTCGCGATCCAGGCCGCGACCACGAAGATCACCACGATGATCGCGCCCTTCACGCTGCAAAGAACCAGCAGCGGCAACGCTGCGAGGGCCAGCAACGGGCGTCCCACCGAGAACAGGAACAGGGCGAGGAAACCGATCCCGTAAGCGAAGCTGATCGGGTGCATGTTCGGACCGTTGATGCGCAGCAGCTTCGACAGGCCGAACCCTTCGAGCAAGGGTGTGTTCAGAAAGTCGAAGCTGAAGCGGTCCTTGAGGTCGACGGGCACGTTACCGGTGGCCCTCATCTGGGCTTCCCAGACACCCGAATGCGTCGCCTTGAGCTCGTCGAAACCCCAGAACGTATAGCTGTTGGTGATGGCAAGCCAAACATCGCGGAAGACGAGCTCGACGTACCCGCACAGGATGAGGATGACCGCGAGCGTCACCAGGAACGGCGTGATCCGCACCTCGTAGGTCGCCGCCGTCAGCAGCGACAGCTGGAACAGGAACAGCGGCAGCACGATGTTGCGCAGATAGACGGCCGCCGGCTGCCCGTCCTGGATGAAGCCGATCGCGAAATACACCGACACCACGGCGAGGGTGACGACACCCCAGCGCATGATCCGGTTCACTTCAGTCGACTGATTCCTCTGGCCCAGCACGTAAAGGCCGAACGTCGCCAGCCACATGACGGAACAGACGAGAAAATTATAGCCCTTGATGAAGTCGAGATCGGACGGCAGCGGCACCAGCGGCGACAGGATCGAGACGAACAGATTCTGGAAGAACAGAACGAAGATCGCGATCGCCGGCGCATAGGTCGGGACCGCCACGACGATGGCGATGCCGACTAGGACCTCGACCGCAATCGCGAGTGCCGGATTCGCCAGATGCAGGACCGGCGCGAAACCGATCGTTGCGATGGCGATGCAGAATGTCGCGGCGAGCTCGCGCCAGGCCGGCGGCCATGGCCCGGCCGGCACGGCCTGAACCTGCGGTAAGTCGGCGGCGCTCATCAATCGTCCTTTGGCATCGCGCTTCAGGCACGATAGCGGGGCGATGTGTAAGGATTCGTTAACGATAGCGGAACGCCCGCGGTCAGTGCCGGCCGGGCCGGGTCGGGCCGAGCAGCGCCCGCATCACGTCGGGATCGGGCCTGCCGGTGCTGCGGTCGACGAGGCCAAAGCCCTGCGCCAATTCCCAATGCGCCCAGCCCCAACAATGCTCCCTGGCATAAGCGGTGACTTCGGCCAGCCAGCGCAACCGGCTTTCCCGGGGCGCGCCGGCTTTCAACACGCCGAATTCGTTGACGATGATCGGCCGCGCGAATTGCTGCTGCCATTGCAGCGCGGGCGCGAGCCAGCGATCGGCCGTCGGCTTGTCCCTGGCGGCGGCGATCGCGACGTCGAGCAGGCCGAGCGCCTTGGTCGCGCCCCTCGCCTGCAAATCCTGGCGCATCGCCCGAACCTTGGGATCGCCGGCGTCGATCGGATAAGGCAGATCGATGATGTCGTGCAGCGGATCCTGAGCATCCCAATGGGCCTGATGGGTGAACACCATTGGATCATAGAAGTGGATGGCGTAGACGACGTCCGGGTCCTGCAGCGGACGAAACCGCGGCAGCGAGTCCGCGCGCTGCCAATTGACCGGACCGACGATGAGAGTGGTGGCGGGAAGCAATTTGCGTACGAAAGCGGCGAGCGCCTCGACCTCCGTCTGCCATTTGTCGGCGTCGATATCCGGCTCGTTGAGCAGCTCGGCGAAGACGCGATTCGCTGGATAAGATCGAATGACATCCGCAAGGCCGCTCCAGGCCTCCTGCATTTCCTGCAGCGCCGCGTCCGGATCCTCCTTGTGCAGGCGGTTGAAGCGTTCGCGGGGATGAAGATCGACGGAGGTCGAATAACCGAGCGCGGTGAGCTGCTTCAGCGCCTTGTCGAGCACACCCAGCGTCGCGTCGCGCTCGGTCTTCGATGCGAAACGAGGCATCACGCGCTCGGCCGGCACCGGCAAGCGGACATGGCTCATTCCCGCCCTGCCCAATTGCTGCAGCAATTCGCGGCTCGGCACCTCGCCGTTGATCCAGCCGTCGGCATTGAAGCCGCGAGACAGTGCGGCAAGCCTTGCCGGCGCGACGGTGTGCGGGACGGGTACGCAAGCGTCGGCAAGGACCGGGGGACCGCACGAGATCGACACGAGCATCGCCGCGGCCAGCAGACGACGGCGCGAGCCAGTCATCGTGAAACCGCAAGCCCCAATGCGCCCTCGGGCTGCGGCGCCTGCGCGCCCGCGGGCGCATGATTGACGACGAGCCCCGTCGGCACGGTCTCGTAGCGCGACAGCGCCGCGGTTACCCGGCGCATCGCCGCCGAGCCGAGCTCGCCGGCGCGCGCCACCAGCACGATCAGATCCGCATGCACCGCCAGCGCGATGGCATCGGGCTGCAGGGCGAGATTGCCGGCATGAACGATGATCAGATCGAACTCGGAACGGATATCGTCCTCAGGTCGCGCATCGGCCTTGCGGCCGGCGCTCAGCAGCTCGTCGATCGACTGAAGTCCCGCGGTGGTCGAGCCGTCATTCCATTCGGTCACCGGAGGCTGGTGACCTGCGAATTCCCCCTGCAGCCGGATCAAGACGCTCATCATGCCGCGGTTCACGGCGGCGCGATTCATCGCGCGCGCAACGGTGTTGCCGCCGGCGCTCTTGCCGACCGACAACACGAGAGCGACCTTGCAACCGCGCACCGGTACGCGATCGATCCGCTCGAGCAGCGGCCGCAGATAGACGCCGAGATCGAGCTCGGCCGAGGTCGCAATCGGTCTTTGCCAGACGGTGTTGGTCGCGGTCCCCGACGCCAGATCGGGGATGCGGGCCCAGACAGGAAGCCGCGGCATCGCCTCGGGCCGGCTTACGGCGGCGGCCGGAGGTTGGACGTGAGGCTGAACTTGCGGCTGGACTTGCGGCTGGACTTGGGACCGGTCATGCCGGCCTTGTGTGTTCCCCACCGCGACATGTACGGGAGCTTCGGTGGGCGCAGACTGGTCGGATAGGCTCGCCATCGCCGCAACGACGGCGGTCGACGTCAGCAGCGAGCCGATCGCCAGCGCCGCCAGCAGCAGCGCGAGCGGCGGACGCGTCGAGCGCAGCGGCGGAATGGCGGGTGACGCGATCTTGGTCTGCGACGCCTGCAGCTGACGCTGCTCGTTGGTGGTCTTGAACCTCGACAGGAACTGCTCGTAGATG
This sequence comes from Bradyrhizobium nanningense, assembly GCF_004114535.1. Taxonomy (GTDB): domain Bacteria; phylum Pseudomonadota; class Alphaproteobacteria; order Rhizobiales; family Xanthobacteraceae; genus Bradyrhizobium; species Bradyrhizobium nanningense. The sequence goes on along the minus strand of NZ_LBJC01000080.1, from coordinate 31,601 downwards.
TTCCGGTTGGCATCGGCATCGCGCTGCAGCTCCTGCAGCTTCACCAGCGCCTGCCCGTCGACCAGCATCTGCGTCTCGACCGCCTTGAGCTGCTTTTCCAGCGCGTTCTGCTGCTCCAGCTGGGCTTCATATTCGGACTTGGCGGTATCGATGTTCTTCTTCCGCTCGACCTCGATCTGCCGGTTGATGTCAGCCAATTGGCTGTAGGAGATAGCGAGGTCGGGATGGCGGTCGCCGTACACCGCCTTCTTCTGCGCGATCTGGTCATTCAGGGCCGAGCGCTGCGCCCGCAGCATGCTCAACAGGTCCTGCTTCACCGGCCCTTCGACGTTGGCCTTGAGATCGCGTTGCACCTGCTCGTAGCGCGCCTTGGCTTCCTCGGTGCGAAGACGCGCGGCGGAGACCTGCTGATTGAGATCGGTCACCCGCAATTGCTGGGTGGTGGAATCCTTGCCGGCATTGAGGATCTTGTGCTCGAGCCGGAAGGCGGCAACGGCATCTTCCGAGGCGCGCAGCCGCTCGTTCAACGTCTTCAGCCGGTCCTTGAGCCAGTCGGCGGCCTCGTCCGTCGCCGCGGTGCGGGCGCGGCCCTGGCTGGCGACGAACGCCTCGGCGATGGCGTTGGCGTAGGAGGCGGCCCGTTCGGGGCGGTTCGAGGTGAAGGAAATCGCAATGACGTAAGTGAGCCCGCGGCGCGTGATCTCGAGGCGGCTGCGGAATTTTTCGAGCAGGCGCGTCATGTCGGTCTGACCGCCCGAGATGTCATCGTCATCAGCGATCTTGAGCTGCTCGATCAGGGGGCGGAGAAAGCCGTCCGATTTGGCGATCTCGATCTGGCTCTGCAGCGCCGCGGCATCCTGGCCGATGCCCGGCAAGACGTCCTGCTCCGTGGTGATGCGCAGCTCCCGGGGGTCGAGCACGACCAGGGCCGTCGCGGCATACCGGACCGGCAGAACCATCAGGACGATGACGCCCAAGGCGAACAGTGCCAGCGCCAACGTCAGAATGCGCCGGCCGTTCTCGCGCAGGAAAGAGAGTGCTCCGGAGACGGTCAGCGATCCCCTGATCAGCCCGGGGCCGGCGCCGTCGGGCCGCGTGCTCGCAGCCCGCGGCGCTTCCCACGAAGCCGCAGGCTCCGTCGGGGCGATGCTTCGCGGAGATGCGCGGCTACCGAACGCCATGGGGTTGAACTCGAAATCAACTGACAGTCACAATTCAGAGGCTTTCGACACCGTAAATAGCCATGGTTAACCCGCGGTTACGGCCGGCGCGAAGCCGTCATGGCGCGCGGCTTGGCCGTGCCCGCGACCAGGGCCGCCCTGGGTGTGGCCGGACGCGCGGGCTCGACATCGCCAAGCAGGCAGGACCGCAGGGCTTCGATCTCCGGGCAATCGGCGGTACCGAGCGGAGCGATCAGGAAGCCGCGCTCCAGAGGCTCGCATTTGTAGCCCGGGTAACGCTGCACCCGGTCCGAGATTACGACATCGACCTTGCCTTCGAGCAGCTCGTGCAGCCCCGCCGGTTGGCTGATGCGAATGGCGAGCTGTGGCTGGGCGCGGCGGAATTGCGCCAGACGCGCCCGCAAGCCGTCGACGGCAAAGCTTGCGTGCAGCCCGATATGCAGCAGACTTGTGACGCCCTCAGGCTTGAGCTCGGCAGTGGCCTCGGCAAGGCAGCGAAACGCCTTTCGGACCTGCGCCAGATAGGTTTCGCCGGCCGAGGTCAGAATGACCTGCCGCGTCCGCCGCTCGAACAGCTGCACACCGAGCCGCTCCTCCAGCAGGCGGACCTGCTGGCTGACTGCGCCGGCGGTGACATGCAGCTCATGGGCGGCCTGCTTGAAGCTGAGATGGCGGGCCGCCGCCTCGAAGGCACGCAGGGCATTGAGTGGCGGCAGCAGATACGTCATGGCCGGCTCCGGGCGATGCGGGGGGACCGGCAGGATGCATGAGTTTTGCTCGCGCGACAAAAGAGAAATCCTGCTTTGTCGCCGGTGACGGCGGGCGATACCCCGGGGCCGACCTTTGCGCAGCCCGAGGAAACCCGCCGCAGTGCCGCCTAAAAAACCGTCGATCGAAAATTCGTATTCGTGGATTCGCCTCGCCGTCTCCATCGCCCTCAGCACGCTGGGCTGTGTCGGCATGTGGTCGCTGGTCGTGGCGTTGCCGGCGGTGCAAGCCGATTTCAATGCGCCCCGCGCCGCGGCGGCCCTGCCCTACACATTCGCCATCGTCGGCTTCATGGTCGGCGGCATCATGGTCGGCCGCCTGGCGGATCGCTTCGGCATCCTGCCGCCGCTGGCCGGCGGCACGATCCTGATGAGCCTCGGCTATGTCCTCACCGCCTTTGCGCCGAGCCTGCCAATGTTCGCGATGATCTCAGGCGTCACGATCGGCCTCGGCGGCGCAGCGAGCTTCGCGCCCCTGGTGGCCGACGTCTCCTTGTGGTTCGACAGGCACCGCGGCCTTGCCATTGCCCTGGCAACGGCCGGCAGCTCTCTCGCCGGCGTGATCTGGCCACCTGTCGTTCAGCATGCCATCGCCGCGCACGGCTGGCGGCAGGCCCATATCGGCATCGGACTGTTCTGCTTGGTAACAATGCTACCGCTCTCTCTGGTTCTGCTGCGGCGGCCGGTCGCCGACGCGGCTGCGCGCGAAGCGACGAAGAGCGGCGACACGATGCAGGCTATCGGCCTGCCCCCTTCCGTCACCCAGGGCCTGCTGGCCTTGGCCGGCATCTGTTGCTGCGTCACCATGGCGATGCCGCAGGTCCATCTGGTCGCCTATTGCGGCGACCTCGGCTACGGCTCTGCGCGCGGCGCCGAGATGCTGGCGGTCATGCTCGGCTTCGGGGTGGCGAGCCGCCTGATCTTCGGCTGGGTGTTGAACCGCATCGGAGGCCTGCCGACGCTGCTGCTGGGCTCGGCGATGCAGGCCGTGGCGCTCGCGCTCTATCTGCCGTTCAATGGGCTGGTCTCACTTTACGTCGTGTCCGCTGTGTTCGGCCTGGCGCAGGGCGGCATCGTGCCGAGCTATGCCGTGATCGTCCGCGAGCTGTTTCCGGCACAGGAAGCCGGCTTTCGCGTCAGCCTCGCCATCTCGGTCACGCTCGCGGGCATGGCGATGGGCGGCTGGATGGCCGGCGCGATCTACGACTGGACCGGCTCCTACGCCTCGGCGCTGGTCAACGGCATTGCCTGGAACATCGTCAACATGGCGATCGCGGCCTGGCTGCTGCAGCGCCAGCGCCGACATGTCGTCGGTGCCTGTGTCGCGCTCAGCTGATGTTCAGCAGGATTCGTCCTGAGGTGCCGCTGCGCATCAGGTCCAACGCGTCGTTGACGTCGTCGAGGGCGAACTGGTGGGTCACGATGCCGCGGTAGCTCACCTTGCCGGCGTCGCTCAGGCGGACGAGACGCGGGATGTCGCGCGCCGGCTGGCATTGCCCGCCTTCCGAGCCCTTCAGCACCTTCTCGAAGTGGAGCGGCAGCGTGTAGATCTCGGCCTTCTCGCGGGGAACGCCGACGAGGATGCAGCGGCCCTTCTTCGCGGTGATCTCGTAGGCAAGCTCGATCAAATTCTTGACGCCGGTGGTCTCGACGACCTTGTCGGGTCCGTCGGCACCGGTGATGGACCGAACCTCGGCGGCCACATCCTTGACCGCTTCGGAGTTGATGGTGTGGGTGGCGCCGAACTGCCTCGCCATTTCGAGCTTGTTGTCGAGGCGGTCGATCGCAATGACGGGATAGGCGCCGACCATCGCGGCAAATTGCACGATGTTCAATCCGACGCCGCCGACGCCGAACACGACGACGGCCTCGCCGATGGCGATTTGCGCGTCGTTGTTGACGACGCCGAGCGCGGTCGTCACGGCGCAGCCGAGCAGCGGCGCGCTGGTGCGATCGATCGAGGCCGGAACCGGCGTGACGCGATTCTCCGACACCACGGCATATTCGTTGAAGGTGGTGACCCAGCCGGCATTGAGGCGCTTGCCGCGCCAGGAATAGACCGGCGTGTTGGACTGGATGCCCTTGCCCGGCCGCCAATGCATGACGACGGTGTCGCCCTGCTTGCAGGAGACGACGCCGGGTCCGGTTTCGACGATCGTCGCCAGCGCCTCATGCCCCAACAGGTGCGGCAGGAACTTGTCGACGCCTTTGACGGCGTCGATCTCGTTGATCTGCGCGCCGCAGATGCTCGACGTGTGCACGTGCGCGAGCACCTGGCCGTGTTCGAGCCTATCCGGCAAATTGAACTCGTCGACGATCAGCGGCTTGCCCGACTCGACGAGAATGGCCGCCTTGGCAGTCTTGATGTCCATGAGGAGCGCGCCCGATCACTCGAAATAGATGAATTCGTAATCGCCGGTGTAACCGAGCTTGCCGTACAGCCAGATCCATTCCGAGGTGTGCAGGATGGATTCCGCCGTCAGCGCCCAGCATTCGAGATTGTGCAATTCGGCGACGGTCCGGTAACCCTCGACCATGACGTATTTGTTCTTGCCGACCCGCTCGATCTCCTTGAGCGCCGCCTCGAGCTCGTACAGTCGCAGATTGTGTAGGGTGCCGAGCGAGATGACGAGGTCGAAGCTGTCGTCGCCATAGGGATAGATGTCCTGGGCGCGATAGTTGAACAGATACGGCCTCACCTGCTCGTGCGAATTGGCAAGACCGTGCTTGGAGATATCGAAGCCGACGACCTTCAAGCCCGGCAGGATCTTCTGCATCTCGTACAGCAGAAAGCCCTTGCCGCAGCCGACGTCGAGCACGCTGGAGCCGTCCTTCAGGCCATAGGTCTCGATCAGCGCCTTGGCGACTGGCGCCCAGCGCCCCTCGATGAAGCGGTAACCGCCATAGCCGAAGCGGCGGTCGCCATCCCAATAATCGGCCTCGTATTCCCGCGCCTTCAGCGAGCAGCCGATCTTGTCGTCGTTCATGCGGGCCATGTAGTCGCGCTTGGTCGCCGTATGCAGTGGCGTCACGATATTCAGGAGTCGTCCCATTTAACCCTCGGTTTCCAACGCGCGCTGAGATCGTCTTGACCGGGAGCCCTGAGTCGCGACTTGCGAATCGCTTTATCATCTGCGGTCGAGATCATCATTGCTTCAGATCAATGATGGGGGAAATCCGGCGACCGCGCCGTCAACAACCCGGCCTCGGTCTGTCGCCGGCAGTGACACGGAGACGCATGGAACGACAATGCGACGCGGGATATCGATCCTGGCGCCCGTCGGAGCGGCTCCGATCGGCCTCTCAGTTCCCTTCAGGCCTCGCCAAGCGTGTTCCGGCAGGCTAACTCACGAGAGCGGCTCAGAGGGCGGCATCGTCACCGGAACGCCTCGTCGCCCTTCGTCATTGACTCTCGTCGGGCACGACAATGGAGACAGCCATGAAGAACATCAGTGTCGGCCAGATCGTCCTGTTGGTTGCTCTCGGAGCCATGTTGATCCTCACGGGCGTGTGGGGATTTTCAGTCTGGGAATCCAGCAGCGGCGTCGAAATGGGCAAGCACGGCTGGATCGCGCTTGGCCTCGGAGCTTTCTTCTCCCTGCTCATCGGCTGCGGGCTGATGGCGCTGATGTTCTTCAGCAGCCGCAGCGGTCACGATGATGTCGCCGATCCCTTCCGGCGTCGGGACAGCGAGGACAGATAGAGCGCGGCCAGCGTTCTATTGCACCTCGATATTCGCGTCCTTGACCAGCTTGCGCCAGCGCTCCTCCTCCTGCCCAACATAGCGATCGAGCTCTTCCGGTGAGCTGCCGACCATGATGAGGCCTTCGTTCGCCTCCAATTTCTTGAAAGCACCGGACTGCACCGCCTTTGCGATCGCCTGATTCAGACGGGCGATCACTGGAGCAGGGGTCCTGGCCGGAGCGTACAATCCGTACCAGGACTCGGCGGCGTAGCCGGGAACCCCGGCTTCGGCAACGGTCGGCAACTGCGGAAACGCCGCCGAACGCTCGGCCGATGTGACGGCCAGCGCCCGGAGCTGACCTGCAGCCACCAGCGAGGCCGCGCTCGCCACGGTGGTGAACATCACGTCGATCTGTCCGCCCAAGAGATCGCTGATCGCAGGCGCCGCGCCCTTGTAGGGCACCGCCGTCATCTTGACCTTCGCCATCGCATTGAACAACTCGCCCGCGAGATGAGCCGAGGTGCCGGTGCCGAACGTGCCGAAATTCAGCTTGCCGGGATTGGCCTTGGCTTCAGTGATCAAATCGGAGATCGAGTTGATCTTGGATGCGGGATTGACGACGACGATGTTGAAAGATCGCGCGATCAGCGAGACCGCCGCAAAATCCTTGTGCGGATCGAACGGCAGCTTGTTGTACAGGCTCGGGTTGACCGCGTGCGCGAAGGTCGCCATCAGCAGCGAATAGCCGTCGGGCTCGCTGGTCGCCACCGTCTGGGTTCCGATGATGGTCCCGGCGCCCGGCTTGTTCTCGATGATGACGGACTTGCCGAGGTCCGCCTGGATTTCCTGTGCCGTCGTTCGCGCGATGATGTCGGTCCCGCCGCCGGCTGCGAACGGCACCACGATCTTGACGATTTTTTCGGGATATTCGGCGCGCGCCGGCGTCACTCCGAGCGCCGCGACGACCGCACAGGCGAGGATGCCGAGATCGAGCCATCGTCGCAGGGCGAAGCCCTTTCCGCGAGCGCCGTCGTGATCGATGATTTCGCCACTGGCCATCTGGAGCTCCATCCCATTCTGTTCAGACATTGAGAACAACCAATCCGTCTGCTGCCTTCACGCCCTTGCCCGCCGGCAGCACGAAGACCGGGTTGATCTCGGCCTCCGCGAGACGATCGCCGAGCTGCGCAACCATGCGCGAGAAAGCGACGACCGCTTCTGCGAGCGCTTCGACATCGCATTTCGGCCGGCCCCGAAAACCGTCCAGCAGCGGCCAGGTGACGAGATCGCGCGCCATCGCGCGGGCCTCTGCCAGGCTGAGGCCGCCATTCGGCGGCAGCAGGCGCATCGTCGTGTCCTTGAACAGTTCGGCCGCAACGCCGCCCATGCCGAGAAGGATCGCCGTTCCCAGGGGATCGCGATGCATTCCGAGAATGATTTCGACACCGCCTGAAATCATCTCCTGCACCAGGAATTGGCCGGGTCGCTTCCCGGTCCTGGCCTCGACCTCATCCGCCATCGCCGTCAGGCGGCCGCCGATCGTCTCGGCGGTCTGGTTGACGGCGACGCCGCCGACATCGCTCTTATGCGTAATCTCGCGCGAGAGGATCTTGAGCACGACCCGGCCACCGAGGCCGCGCGCCGCCTGTTCGGCCTCGCTCGCCGTTGCGACCACCTTCTCCGCAGCGACAGGAATGCCAAAGCGGGCGAACAGCGTCTTGGCCTGTGCCTCATCCAGCGATCCCGCCGGGACGTCGCTGACATCGACCGCAGTCAGGGGCGAGCCGGATGTCTGGACCTGCTCCGGCAGTCCAGCCCGCAACAGCCCGTCGAGCGCAGCCGTGCAGCTCTCGGCGGACGTGTAAGCGGGCACGCCGCGCCTTGTGAGCACGGAGACCACCTCGGGCGCGTAGGGACTGACATAGGCAATGACCGGCTTGTCGCTGAGCGGCAGGCAGTCGTGGATGGCGTCGGCCATCAGGGCCGGCGATCCCACGGCTGACGAGCCGGCAATGACCACCAGCGCATCGTAGGAGGGACTTGCCAGCAGGACGCGAATGGCGGCGCGCAGCAAATCCGGCTGCAGGCCGGCCAGGGTCACGTCGACCGGGTTGCGATCGAGATTGGCATGCGACCCCGACTGGAGGCTGCGCAATTGCGCGGCTGTCTCAGTGTCGGGAGCGGGGGTTGCAAAGCCCGCGACGCCGAGACTGTCCGATACGATCGTGCCGGCGCCGCCGGTCGAGGTGAGGATCGCAACACGCCGGCCGGAAAGTTTTCGTCCCGCGCCAAGGGCTGCGGGAATGTCGAGCAGGTCTTCGAACGTCCTGGCGCGGATCACGCCGAGTTGCCTGAACAAGGCGTCATACATGCGGTCCGAACCGGCCAGCGCGCCGGTGTGCGAGACGGCCGCCTGTGCACCCGCCTCCGATCGACCGATCTTGAAGGCGACGATGGGTTTGCCGGCGCGGCGCGCCCTGATGACCGCCTCGCGAAAGCGAAGCGGATTGCGGATCGCCTCGATGTAGAGTGCAATGACTTTGGTCGCATCGTCTTCGGCGAGGAAGTCGATGAAGTCGGAGAGCTCGAGGTCGGCTTCGTTGCTGGTCGACACCAGCTTCGAGAGCCCGACCCCGCGCGCCGCGGCGCGCGACAGCACGGCGCCGAGAATGCCCCCACTTTGCGAGATCAGCCCCGTGGCCCCCGCCGCGAAGTGATCCATCGCCAGCGCGCCCGACGCCGACAGCACGATATTGTCCGTGAGATTGACGAGGCCGATCGTGTTCGGCCCGAGGATCCGCATCGAGCCCGCGGCTTCCATGAGCTGCCGCTGGCGCGCGGCACCTTCTGCTCCGGTCTCGGTGAAGCCGCTGGCAAGAACGATCGCCGCGGCAGCCCCCCGCTCGGACAATTCGCGGACCGCGATGTGCGCGCGCTCGGCGCCGAGCAGGACAAGGCCGACGTCAGGTACCTCAGGCAGCGAGGCGATGTCGGCGTAGCACTTAAAGTCGCCGATCTCCCCGACCTTCGGGTTAACCGGATAGATCGCACCCGCAAAGCCATGCTTCTGGAGATAAGACACCGGCCGCCCCGACGTCTTGCTCGGGTCCGCGGAAGCGCCGATGACGGCGATGCTGCGCGGCCGGACCAGGCGTTCAATCGCGTTCATCGCTCATTCCTTCGACGAGGATTGCGCAAGGAACGCCGTCACCGCGTCGCGATGCTCCGCGCTGGTGTAGCAGATGGCCTGCGCCTGGCTGCCGAGATTGAAAATGTCGTGCGCGGAATGCTCGAAGGCTTCATTGAGGATCTTCTTGCTCAGCGCGAGAGCCGTGGGTGATCCCTGAGCCAGTTCGGCTGCCCAGGCCTGCGCGGCCGGCAGCAGCTCGGTCGCGGCCACCTTGCGATCGACGATGCCGAGCCCGAGCGCTTCGTCGGCCTCGACGACGCGGCCGCTGAAGATCAGCTCCTTGGCCTTCGCAAGCCCAACCCGGCGCGGCAGCAAATACAGCCCGCCGCCATCAGGTATCAAGCCTCGCTTGATGTAGGACCAGGTGAATTTTGAGCGTTCCGTTGCCATGACGAAGTCGCAGGCCAGCGCGGTATCCGCACCAAGGCCCGCCGCGGCGCCGTTGACGGCGGCAATCGTCGGCTTCGGCAGCCCCAGCAGCAACGACTGCACGTGGTGCACGCCCTGCTGGCGGCTCCATCCGTTGAATGCGACCTCGCCCTGCGGCGCCGCGAGCCGGCGTTTCATGCCGCTGATGTCACCGCCGGCACAGAAGGCGGTGCCGCGCCCGGTCAGCACCAGGGCCTTGATCGCCTCGTCGCGAGCCACGGTGTCGAGCGCGCCGGCGAATTCGACGCGCATCTCGTCGCTCATGGCGTTGCGCCGTTCCGGTCGGTTGAAGGCGATCGTCGCGACACCGGCCTCGACGGAAAATTCGATGAGCTGATAGGACATGGCAGGCTCCGTGCGGGCTCTCGAATGCCGATTTCAGGCCGTGTCGCTTCCTCGTCGAGCCGTGCGCGGCCAAGCATTCTTCTTTGCCGTGGCTATAGCGCCTTGCACCCTCCGCAACATCCCCTTAATTCCACTGAGTGGAAATGTCGTGGGGAGGCTGGACGTGGCGCAGGCGCGCAGATATGCGGGCGGAGTTGACGGCAACCGCTCGCTCGAACGGGGCATCGAGATCCTCAGAGCCTTCCGGCCCGGCGTCGACACGCTCGGCAACGGCGAGATCGCGGAGCGATGCGGCTTGCCGCGATCGACGGTCAGCCGTCTGACACGAACGCTGGTCAGTTCCGGGATGCTCGACGAAGTCCGTCACCAGCGGGCCTACCGCCTTGCCGCGTCCGTCATCAGCATCGGTCACGCGATGCGGACGGGATCACCCGTGCTCAACGCCATCGGACCGACGATGCGGGCCGAATCGGCCAAGCGCCGGCTCAACGTCGGGTTAGCTACCGCGGATCGAACCATGATGGTTTATCTGGAATCGATCCGCTACAGCCCGCGCGCGGCGCTGCGCAACGTGGTCGCCGGCCAGCAGGTGCCGATGGAATTGACGTCGCTGGGCCGCGCCTACCTCGCCGGCATTGCAGAGACCGAGCGCGAGCGATTGCTGAAGCAGTTTAGGCGGCGCAGCGCAGCAGCCACCAAGGCGCTGCTTGCGGACGTCAGGAGATCGATCAGCTCCGTCGAGCGCGAGGGCTATTGTGCCGTGTCCTGGCAGCCCGCCGTTCTCGCCGTCGCAACGCCGATCGTGCTGGATGGGCTTCCGGTCTACGCACTCAACATGAGCCTGCAGAATGTCGACCGCTCCGATGCGCTGGCGAGCGAGATGGGCGCGTACCTCAACGCCTTTGCGGCCAAGTGCAAGGAGGTGCTGGCGGGCCGTGAACCCGAATGACGCGATGACCGACGAAGGGGGGCGCTACCGCATCTTCGTGGCACCTGCTGCTGTCGAGCGAAACATGAGAAAGCAAACGTCTTTGGTGGTTCTCGTTGCGGCCCTGCCGCTGCTGTCGGGATGCGGACAGCGGGTGCCGGAGGACAAGGCCGCCTTTGTCGGCGAATGGCACGCGCGGGCGATGGACGTCGAGCTGACCAAGGACGGGATCGTGCACTACAAGCGCGTCACGGACGGCACCGCGATCGGCGAGGTCACGACAACGATCAATGCGCCGCTGCGGCGGTTCGAAGGCGATAATTTCGTCGTCGGAATTCCGTTCCTGTCCACGACATTCGAGGTGTCCACGCCGCCTCACCAGGAGGCGGGGACATGGAAGATGGTCGTCGACGGCTTGGAGCTGACCCGCGCTCCCTAGCTTTGTGCTGGCATGCCGACGACCGGGCGCGATGCTTTGTGGTGGCGCCAAACGAGAGGCCTTCGATGGATGTCAGACGAAGGATGCCTCATCCCGCGCTTCGCGGCGTCGCGAAAATTGCCAGAGGCCTTGCCGAGGCGTTCTCTGACGACATGCGCATCCGTCAGGCGGATGAGCAGATCCCTGCGGCTGCCACCCAGATCGAGGTCCACGACTTTCACGGAGACGGCGTGGTGTTCGACGAAGCCGGCGTCAAGGTCACCGCGTTTGCGGTCGACCATGGTGACCCGATCAAGCCATCGGTGGGTTATCGGATCGACTATGGTGCACGATCTGTGAGGATTTCAGGCGACACCAAGTTCAACGAAAACCTGATCAGGCATGCGGCGGGAACGGATCTCTTGATCCACGAAGTTTTTGCGATGTCGGAGCAATTGGCAAAATTGCCGCAGCTCAAGCCGGTCGCGGCGCATCACACTTCGCCCGAGGAGGCCGGCACGGTTTTTTCGCGCGTCAAGCCAAAGCTCGCCGCTTATTCGCACATCGTTCTGCTCGGAACGGAATTGCGCGAGCTCTTGTCCAGGACACAAGGCACTTATCAAGGGCCGCTGGAGGCCGGAGAGGACCTCATGCGCTTCACGATCGGTGACCGCGTGGTCGCAACAAGATGGCAAGCTGAGCTTCGCAAGTACCCGGATTAGCTCGCGCTGCGCGACCGGCTTCGTCGGCTCGTGGCCTTGACCGCGCCGAGTGCCCACATTCTGGCCATGCCGAGCGAGCGCGCGCGCCGTCGCCCGTCACTGCCCCTGATATTCGGCCCAGCAGTCCGCCGTCTCATAGACGCGGACCGCCCACAGCTGTGGAAGGCTCGGCTTCAACCGGTCCCAGATCCAGATCGCGATATTCTCGGCGGTCGGGTTCTCGAGCCCTTTGACCTCGTTCAGGCAGTGATGATCCAGCGCGTCCAAGATGTCGGCGAAGCACTTTTCAATATCGAAGAAATCAGCGACGAAACCGGTGTGCGGATCGACCGGCCCGTCCAACTGGACCTCGACCCGGTAGGAATGACCATGCAGCCGGCGGCATCGATGGGTCTCGGGCACGTTCGGCAGCCGATGCGCCGCCTCGAACTTGAACGCCTGCGATATCCTCATCCCGCTCCTCACACGGCGTCGCCATCCGGTCTCGGGCCCGTCTGGCGACCAGATGCTGCTTTGTCCTGACCTGCGTCGAAGAATGGCGCGCCCGGAACGATTCGAACGTCCGACCCTCAGATTCGTAGTCTGATGCTCTATCCAGCTGAGCTACGGGCGCGTGCTTCGCAAACAGCGCGGGCATAGCCCGCGACGCAGCCCCCGGCAAAGCCGGAGGGTGTGCGAAAGAGCGCTCTGACTAACCGCTCTTGTCCCGGTTGGCAAGGTCCGGGATGGGGAGATTTTGCAGGGAAATGACGGCTTGAATGTCATTCCGGGGCGATGCGCAGCATCGAACCCGGAATCTCGCGCCAAACCTCCGGATTCCGGGTTCGGCGCTTTGCGCCGCCCCGGAATGACGGAAAAATCGGCCTCTGGCCGACTAGGCCCTCGCCCGCTCGTTGCGGATGGAGAGGAGCTCCACGGGGCGGTCGGGAATGACGATGCGGAAGGTGGCGCCGATGGTGCCTTCGACGAGGTGGATATCGCCGCCATGGGCGCGGACCAGCTCGGCGGCGATGGCGAGGCCAAGACCGCTGCCGCCGGGACGCCCGGAGGTCTGGAACGCCTCGAACAGATGGTCCCTCGTCTTCTGAGGCACGCCGGGACCAGTGTCGGAGACCTCGATGATCGCGACGGCGCCTTCGCGTTTTCCGGTGATCCGGATCTGCTGCGGGCCGCCGTCGCCGGAGGAATGACTCTCCAGCGCCTGGGCGGCGTTGCGGACGAGGTTGAGCAGCACCCGGAACAGCTGATCAGGATCGGCATCGATCGCCAGCCCGCGCTCGATCGCGGCGACCCAGGCGATCGAGGCATCGGAGGCGAGGCCTGCGGTCTCGCGCACCTCCAGCACGACAGGCTCGATCAGGATCATGCGGCGGTCGGGCGCAGCCTCCTGGGCGCGGCCGTAGGACAGCGTCGACTGGCAGAAGGCGATGGCGCGCTCGAGCGAGCGCACCAGCTTGGGCGCGAAGCGTTGCACCCGCGGATCCGGCACGCTGGCGAGCTGATCCGACAGCAGCTGGGCCGAAGCCAGCAGATTGCGCAGATCGTGGTTGATCTTGGACACCGCGAGACCAAGCGCGGCGAGCCGGCTCTTCTGATGCAGCATCGACATCAGATCGCGCTGCATGTCCGACAATTCACGCTCGGCGACCCCGATCTCGTCGCTGCGCTGGCTCGGCACGATGATTCCCGCCGAGCTTTCGGGGTTCTCGTGGAACCCGACCAGGCTCGCGGTCAGCCGCCGCATCGGGCGCACAAAGAGATAATGAAGCGCGAGATAGACGAGGCCGGCGGTCAGCGCCGCGATGATCAGCGCAACCACCACGACGTTGCGGGAGAAACGATACATCTGCTGCCGCAGCGGCAGCTCGTCGGTCACGATCTCGATGAACTGGGCCGTGCCGACGCCGGGTCCGACGATCCGGATGGCCTGGTTGCCGGTCTCCAGCATCATCCGGAACGAGCCGGTGATCGCCTCCCACGCCGTCATATCGCGCAGGTCGATGTCATGCTCGATGGCGGCCGGAATGTTGTCGCTGGCGAGCAGCCGGCGCTGCTGGCCCATCTTGATGGCGACGGCGCGGGCATTGATGCTCTTCAGGATCTGGCGCGACAGCGAATCGGGAACCATGCCGAGCGGCGCCGCATCCAGCACCAGCGCCGCCGTGTTGGCCGCCGCGACGCGGTCGTTCAGCCGGTTGACCCAGAAGTTGGCGATGGCGGGGACATAGAGCAGGCTGGCCGCGATCATCACCAGGGGAACGGTCAGCAGCAGCAGCTTGCCCGACAGCCCGAGCCCGCGCGTTCCGCGGGAGCGCATCGCCGGCTGGTCCGGCTGATCCTGATCCTGGACCGGCTGGAGGTCTGTCGCTGCCACGGAATTCGCCCTCGCTGCCTTTGGCGTGTGAAGGATTGGCGGTAGGAAGATGCGGCCCGACCCCGTTCCGGTCAAATTACGGATCGCTAATCTGCCGAGGTGGGATGTAGGCGCTGATATCGCTACTCGCCACCTCAAGGGTTAAAAACCTCGCACGAACAGCGATATTCACGAAAATCGCGCGCTTGTGCGGCGTTGACGAAAACAAGGCGCTCGCTTATAAGCCGCGCAAATTGTCCGCGATGACCCGGTGCGACGCCGGGAGCGGCTCTCTAGGGGCCGGAAAGGGCCCGTTTTGGGCCGCATCTTCCGGACTTTATCATCAATTCTACAGGCAAATTGCCCGGTCAGCGGAGAAAAACCCGTGAAGCGGACTTATCAACCCAGCAAACTGGTGCGCAAGCGCCGTCACGGCTTCCGTGCCCGTCTCGCCACTGCCGGCGGCCGCAAGGTTCTCGCCGCCCGCCGCGCCCGCGGTCGTAAGCGTCTGAGCGCCTGAGCCAGACCCCCTTTTTGGGATTTCATCATGGATCGGCTGAGGCAGCGGGCGGATTTCCTCGCCGTTGCCAATGGCGCGCGGGTGAACAGTCCCGCGTTCGTCCTGCAAAGCCATCCCCGCGATGACAGCGGCCCGATCCGGATCGGCTTCACCGTTACCAAAAAGAACGGCAACGCCCCCGAGCGCAATCGCATCCGGCGCCGGCTTCGCGAATTGGTGAAGCGGCTCGATCCGGTGTCGATGCAGCCCCATCATGATTATGTGCTAGTCGGCCGAAGGGACGCGCTCTCGCGCCCCTTCGCCACCATGCTCGACGATCTGCGCATAGCGTTCACGAAGCCCGCGCGGCATATGGCCAAAGGACCCGCGAAGGGACGCGGCCCGAGGACCGACCGTACGAGGTCCAGTCCAGCTCCTGCTGCCAGCCGCAAACCGGATTGATGACGAGACAATAGTGATGACCGACAATCGCAATACCATCCTCGCCGTCATTCTGTCGGGCCTCGTCCTGATCGCCTGGCAGTATTTCTACAACGTGCCGGCGATGGAGAAGCAGCGCGCCCAGCAGCAGACCCAGGCCGAGCTCCAGAAGGGCACGCCGCAGCCGACCGCGTCGGCAACGCCGGGCAGCACGCCGCAGCAGCCAGGCAACGCGGCTCAGCCGGCAACGCCGGGCGCGAGCCAGCAGGCCCAGCCGGTCGTTGCGCGCGACGCCGCGATTGCAGCCAGCCCGCGCGTCAAGATCGAGACGCCGCGGATTGCCGGCAGCATCGCGCTGAAGGGCGGCCGCATCGACGACATCGCGCTGGTTCAACACCGCGAGACGGTCGACCCGAAATCGCCGCCGATCATCCTCTACTCGCCCTCGGGCACTGCCGAGCCTTACTATGCCGAGTTCGGCTGGGTGCCGGCGACGGGCGTGACGGCGAAGCTGCCGGATGCGCAAACCGTCTGGCAGCAGGACGGCAGCGGCAGCCTGACGCCGACGACGCCGGTGCTGCTGAAATGGGACAATGGCGAGGGCCTCGCCTTCCGTCGCACCATCTCGGTCGACGACCATTATCTCTTCACCATCAAGGACGAGGTGAGCAATGTCGGCAATGCGCCCGTTACGCTCTATCCGTTCGCGCTGATCTCGCGCCACGGCGCACCGCAAGTCTCTGGCTACTACATCCTGCATGAAGGCCTGATCGGCTATCTCGATGGCTTGCAGGAATATGCCTACAAGAAGATCGACGAGACCAAGTCGGTGAACTTCAAGACCACCAATGGCTGGCTCGGCATGACCGACAAGTACTGGGCCTCGGCGCTGCTGCCGGACACCAATGCGCAGCTTCAGGCGCGCTTCTCGTCGAACCCGGTCGGCAACGTCCACACCTACCAGACCGATTATCTGCTCGACCCCGTCACCGTCGCCATCGGCGGCTCCGCGACCGCGAATGCGCGCCTGTTTGCCGGCGCCAAGGAAGCCGGCGTGGTCGGCATCAATTTCCCGCTCGCAGGCCACGGCGGCTACAACAAGGAGCTCGGCCTCAACCATTTCGATCTCTTGATCGACTGGGGCTGGTTCTACTTCATCACCAAGCCGATGTTCCTCGGCCTCGACTTCTTCTACCGCCTCTTCGGCAATTTCGGCATCTCGATCCTGCTCGTGACCGTGATCGTGAAGCTCCTGTTCTTCCCGCTGGCGAACAAATCCTACGCCTCGATGGCGAAGATGAAGTCGGTCCAGCCACAGCTGCAGGCGCTGAAGGAGCGCTTCCCCGACGACAAGGTGAAGCAGCAGCAGGAGATGATGGAGATCTACCGCAAGGAGAAGATCAATCCGGTCGCCGGCTGTCTTCCCGTGGTGATCCAGATCCCGGTGTTCTTCTCGCTCTACAAGGTGCTGTTCGTCACCATCGAGATGCGGCAAGCGCATTTCTACGGCTGGATCAAGGACCTCTCGGCGCCGGATCCGACCAATCTGTTCACGCTGTTCGGCCTGATCCCATTCGATCCGACCACGATTCCCGTCTTCGGCCACTACCTCGCGCTCGGCATCTGGCCGATCATCATGGGCATCACGATGTGGTTCCAGATGAAGCTGAACCCGACGCCGCCGGATCCGACCCAGCAGATCATCTTCAACTGGATGCCGCTGATCTTCACCTTCATGCTGGCGGGCTTCCCGGCGGGCCTCGTGATCTACTGGGCCTGGAACAACACCCTCTCGGTGGTCCAGCAAAGCTACATCATGCGCCGCAACGGCGTGAAGGTGGAGCTATTCGACAATCTCAAGGCGACGTTCGCGAGGAAGGCGACGTAATCGTCATTGCGAGGAGCGAAGCGACGAAGCAATCCAGAAATTCTCCGCGGATACATTTCTGGATTGCTTCGCTTCGCTCGCGATGACGCGGGGAAACAGCGAGCCTTCGCATGACCGACGACAAAGATGCGAAGCTGATCGAGGCCGGGCGAAAGCTGTTCGCCCGCGACTGGCAGTTCATCTGGGCCTCGCCTTCGATCCAGACGCTGCCGCCGATGGCGGGGCTGGAGGTCGCCTTTGCCGGACGCTCCAATGTCGGCAAGTCGAGCCTGATCAACGCGCTCACGGGGCGCAACGCGCTGGCGCGCACCTCGCACACGCCGGGCCGCACCCAGGAGCTGATCTTCTTCGAGGTCCCAGGGAAGACCGACCTGCGTCTCGTCGACATGCCCGGTTACGGCTATGCCAAGGCGCCGAAGAGCCAGGTCGCATCCTGGACCGAGCTGATCCACAAATTCCTGCTCGGACGCGCCTCGCTCGCGCGCGTCTACGTGCTGGTCGACGCGCGTCATGGACTCAAGGACGTCGATCTCGAAGTCCTGGGGACGCTCGACCGCTCCGCCGTCAGCTACCAGATCGTGCTGACCAAGGCCGATCAGGTGAAGGCGTCCGAGTTGCAAGCGCGCATCGCCGAGACCGAGGCCGCCCTCGCCAAACATCCGGCCGCGTTCCCGAACGTGCTCGCGACATCGTCACGCAGCTCGACCGGCATGGAGAGCCTGCGCGCCGCGATGGCGAAGCTGCTGGAAGAGCGGAGCAAGTAATGGTGGCCCATCGCCTCTTGGTAGGGCTTGCCGGATTGATGGGCGCCGCCGGCGTCGCGCTGGCCGCGGCCTCCGCCCACGGCGCGGATGCGAGCCGACTTGCCACGGCGAGCGCCATGCTGCTGTTTCATGCAACGGCCATACTTGCGACCACTGCCCTGCTCGCACGCGGCCTTCTGCATGGCGGAATTGGCCTCAACGCCGCGTTCGGCTTCGTGATCGGCGCCGCGCTGTTCGCGGGCGACCTCACCGTGCGGCAATATGCCGGGCATTCGCTGTTTCCCTACGCGGCGCCGACGGGTGGAACGGTGATGATTTTGGGATGGCTGGCGGTGACGTTGGCCGCGGTGGTGGCGCGGAAATAGGTCTCGTGCCCCGGACGCAGCGCTTCAGCGGTGCGCTGCCGAGCCGGGGCCCATGCGCCTTTCTGGGTCCCGGCTCAGCGGCGCGTCACCATAGCGCGTCGAAGACGCGCGTGAACGCGCTTTTGGTGCCGCACCGCGTCCGGGACACAGAATCGGAATATCAGCCACACTTTGCGCCCCGCCCGCCAATCGGATAGAACGCGCACCGACCGTCCCGCCAGCGAGACCGCGACATGACCGACATCTCTCCGCTCGACCAGGCCCGCATCCTGTCCGAAGCGCTGCCGCACATGCAGCAATATGACGAGGAAACAATCGTCATCAAGTATGGCGGCCATGCCATGGGCGACGAGGAGACCGCCAAGAACTTTGCCCGCGATATCGTGCTGCTCGAGCAGACCGCCATCAATCCCGTCGTGGTGCATGGCGGCGGACCTCAGATCGCGACCATGCTCAAGCGTCTCGGCATTCAATCGGAGTTCGCCGCCGGCCTGCGCATCACCGATGCCGCGACCATCGAGATCGTCGAGATGGTGCTCGCTGGTTCCGTCAACAAGCAGATCGTCGGCTACATCAACGAGGCCGGCGGCAAGGCCGTCGGGCTGTCGGGCAAGGACGGCAACATGGTGAAGGCGTCGAAGACGACGCGCACCATCATCGATCCGGGCTCGAACATCGAGAAGGCGATCGACCTCGGCTTCGTCGGCGACCCCGAGAAGGTCGATCTCACGCTGCTCAATCAGCTGATCGGCTACGAGCTGATCCCGGTGCTCGCGCCGCTCGCAACCTCCAAGGAAGGCCAGACGCTGAACGTCAACGCCGACACCTTTGCCGGTGCGGTCGCCGGCGCGCTGAAGGCCAAGCGCCTGTTGCTGCTCACCGACGTGCCGGGCGTGCTCGACAAGTCGAAGAAGCTGATCCCGCAATTGTCCGTCAAGGACGCGCGCAAGCTGATCGCCGACGGCACCATTTCCGGCGGCATGATCCCGAAGGTCGAGACCTGCATCTACGCGCTGGAGCAGGGCGTCGAAGGCGTCGTCATCATCGACGGCAAGATGCAGCACGCCGTGCTGCTCGAGCTCTTCACCAATCAGGGCACGGGAACGCTGATCCACAAGTGAAGCGCGAACGCGAGCAGCGGAAAAAGGTCGTCATGCCCGGACTTGTTCCGGGCATCCGCGATCTTTCCACTGGGGGCAAAGACGTGGATGGCCGGGACAAGCCCGGCCATGACGGGCGGAGAAAGCCGAGGCATCGTCGCTCCCTCCTCACCCGCTTTCTGATGACGCTGCCGGCGGCCGTCGTGTCGTTCGTGTTCTCCGTCGCCCCCGCCTTCGCCGACCTCAAGATCTGCAACCGCATGTCCTATGTGGTCGAGGCCGCGATCGGCATCGACGACAAGGCGGCGACCGCGACGCGCGGCTGGTTCAGGATCGATCCAGCGACCTGCCGCGTGGTGGTGCAGGGCACGCTGATCGCCGACCGCATTTTGCTCAACGCCCGCGCGCTCGGCGTCTACGGCGCGTCCCCGATTCCGCAGAGCGGCAGCGACATGCTCTGTGTCGCGCAGGACAATTTTGTCATTGCGGCGGCCCGGCAATGCCGCAGCGGCCAGGCCCAGGCCGCGTTCACGCAAGTGACGCCGACGCAAGGCGCGGACGGCAACCTCGTTGCCTATCTCGCCGAAGATTCCGAATATGACGACGAGCAGGCACGGCTTGCCGGCATCCAGCGGCTCTTGGTGATCGCAGGCTATGACGCAGCGCCGATCGACGGCGTCGACGGGCCGAAGACGCAAGCCGCGCTGGCCGCGTTCCTGAAAAGCCGCGGCTTGTCGCCGGACATCGTGGGCTCGCAAAACTTCTTCAAGAGCATGGTCGATGCGGTCCAAACGCCGTCTGCGACCGGCCTCACCTGGTGCAACGACACGCCGCACAAGGTGATGGCGGCGATCGCGACCGACGACGGCAAATCCGTGACCAGCCGCGGCTGGTATCGCATCGATCCCAAGACCTGCCTGCACCCCGATGTGACCGGCCAGCCGAAGCAGATCTTCAGCTTCGCGGAAGCGGTCGACGCCGACAACCGGACGGTCAAACTGAAGGATCGGCCACTGAATTGGGGCGGCGACAGGCAGCTGTGCACGCGCGAGACCAAGTTCGAGACCAATGAGCAGACCGATTGCGGCGCGCGCGGATTTTCGGCAACGGGCTTTGGCGCGGTCGACATGTCGAGCGGCGGCAAGACGCTGCGGTTTGCCGTGCCGTGATGGTGTTTGGGTGATTGAAGCGCTGGCGCAAAGAACTCCGCTGTCGTCCCTGCGAACGCAGGGACCCATAACCCCAGGGAGCAGTCGTGGCGCGAGGTGGCAACTCCGAGTCTTCGCCAAACCACTTCCTGTGGTTATGGGTCCCGGATCGGCGCTCCGCCCTGGACAACGCTACGCGTTGCCAAGAGCTGCGCTTGTCCGGGACGACAGCGGAGAGTGGGCAACGCTTGCGTGTAACCAGTAGAGACCTGCAATGACCCCACCCCGCAGCTTCAGCCACGTCGACACCTGGGTGTTCGACCTCGACAACACGCTTTATCCGCATCACGTCAATCTGTGGCAGCAGGTCGATGCGCGGATCGGGGAGTTCGTCTGCAACTGGCTGAATGTCGGCCCGGAGGAAGCGCGTAATATCCAGAAGGATTACTACCGGCGCTTCGGCACCACCATGCGCGGCATGATGACCCTGCATGGCGTTTCCGCCGACGACTATCTCGCCTACGTCCACAAGATCGATCACTCGCCGCTGGAGCCGAACCCGGCGCTCGGCGAAGCCATCGCTAAATTGTCGGGCCGCAAGCTGATCCTGACCAACGGCTCGGTCGACCATGTCGATGCGGTGCTGGCGCGTCTTGGCCTCGGCTCGCATTTCGACGGCGTGTTCGACATCATCGCCGCCGAGTTCGAACCGAAGCCGGCGGAGCAGACCTACCGGAAATTCCTCTCCGACCATTCGGTCGACCCGACCCGCGCCACGATGTTCGAGGACCTCGCCCGCAACCTCAACGTCCCGCATGAGCTCGGCATGACCACGGTGCTGGTGGTGCCGGATGGAACGAAGGAGGTGGTGCGGGAAGACTGGGAACTGGAGGGCCGGGACGCCGCCCATGTCGACTACGTCACCGATGATCTGACGGGGTTTTTGGCTGGGTTGTCCCACCCAACGTAGCCGTCATACCCCGCGAAGGCGGCTATCCAGTAATCACCAGCATCTCGATTCATCACGACGGCTGCGGCGTACTGGATCACCCGCTTTCGCGGGTAACGATACCGAACCAAGCTTGACTCTCCCGGCTCAAATCCCGAAAAAGCGCTCCAATTCACGCGAAACCACGCCCGCCCAGAGGAAATCCCGATGTCCCTTGCAGCCCTCGAATCCACCATCAACAGCGCCTTCGAGGCGCGCGAGACCCTCTCGACGTCGACCAAGGGCGAGATGCGCGAGGCCGTGGACCAGGCGCTGGAGACCTTGGACAAGGGTGAGGCGCGCGTTGCCGAACGCGGCGCTGACGGCAAGTGGAAGGTCAATCAATGGCTGAAGAAGGCCGTGCTGCTCTCGTTCCGCCTCAACGACATGGGCGTCATTCCCGGTGGCCCCGGCCAAGCGACCTGGTGGGACAAGGTGCCCTCGAAGTTCGAAGGCTGGGGCGAGAACCGTTTTCGCGACGCCGGCTTTCGCGCGGTGCCGGGCGCGGTCGTCCG
This sequence comes from Bradyrhizobium nanningense, assembly GCF_004114535.1. GTDB lineage: Bacteria > Pseudomonadota > Alphaproteobacteria > Rhizobiales > Xanthobacteraceae > Bradyrhizobium > Bradyrhizobium nanningense. The sequence goes on along the minus strand of NZ_LBJC01000080.1, from coordinate 9,875 downwards.
CCGCTCGGCCTTCATCGCCAAGAACGTCGTGCTGATGCCGTCCTTCGTCAATCTCGGCGCCTACGTCGATGAGAGCACCATGGTCGACACCTGGGCCACCGTCGGCTCCTGCGCGCAGATCGGCAAGCGCGTGCACATCTCCGGCGGCGCCGGCATCGGCGGCGTGCTCGAGCCGCTGCAGGCCGAGCCCGTGATCATCGAGGACGATTGCTTCATCGGCGCGCGCAGCGAAGTCGCCGAGGGCGTGATCGTGCGCAAGGGCGCAGTGCTGGCGATGGGCGTGTTCCTGGGAGCCTCGACCAAGGTCGTCGACCGCGAGACCGGCGAAGTCTTCATGGGCGAAGTCCCCGAATATTCGGTGGTGGTGCCCGGCGCCCTGCCCGGCAAGCCGATGAAGAACGGCCAGATCGGACCCAGCACCGCCTGCGCCGTCATCGTCAAGCGCGTCGACGAGCGCACGCGCTCGAAGACCAGCATCAACGAGCTGCTGCGGGATTGAGACTCTCTCCCCCTCTCTCCGTTCTTACGGGGTGAGGGGCTCTCTCCACATGCGAGATCGTCGAGAGACCTGTACCCCCTCACCCGGATTGCTTCGCAATCCGACCTCTCCCCGCAAGCGGGGCGAGGTGAAGAGAACCCGTTCGAACCCCCTCTCCCCCCATCGCGACCAATCTTCGGGCGGCCCGCGCCGCCCGGAGCTTCTCGCATGGACTGGACCTGGTACCTCTTCCGCTTCGACGGCCGCATCAACCGCGCTTTGCTGTGGCAGGCGCTGCTGATTGTCGCACTCCTGGCGGGCTTGCTCGAGATCGCAGGTCAAGTCATCGGGATCGTCGGAGGAACCAGATCCACCCTGAAGCTCGGCATGGAGCTGGATTTCGACTTCGGTCTCGACGACCTCTTCAAGCTGGTCGATCCGCGCGCCTCCCACTCACGGGCATCCACCGACCTCGCGACCGCAATCCTCAAGACGTCCGGCATGGCCCTGTTCTTCTGGATTTATCTCGCGACGGCGGTCAAGCGACTGCACGATCGCAACAGAAGCGGCTGGTGGATCAGCCCGTTCTTCTTCATACCCGGCCTATTCAACCAGTTCTCCGATCTCCTGCCCAAATCAAGCTGGATGCTTTCGCTCAACCTAGCCGCCGCGCTCCTATGGCTGTGGGGCCTCTTCGAAATGTTCTGCCGGTCGGGCACCTCGGGCCACAACCGGTTCGGCCCCGATCCGCTCCTTGAGATCGACGACAGCGCGGCATCGCCCGCGCCCCCTGCGAAAAGTTGGGACCAGAGCCGCGAGATCGAAATTGTCCCGCCCAGTGCTAGCCCACCCGGCGGCATGCATGTTAAGCGGGGCGCATGACCGATGCTCTTTCCATTGCCCGCGATCTCATCCGCTGCCCCTCGGTAACCCCGGCCGACGCCGGTGCACTCGGGGTGCTCGAAAAAACCCTCGGTGCCGCAGGCTTCATTTGCCACCGCGTGACGTTTTCCGAAGCCGGTACCGCCGATGTCGACAACCTCTATGCGCGGATCGGCACCGAAGGTCCGCACATCACCTTTGCCGGCCATACCGACGTGGTGCCGCCGGGCGACGAGAGCGCCTGGAGCGTCGGCGCGTTCTCGGGCGAAGTGAAGGACGGTGTCCTGCACGGCCGCGGCGCGGTCGACATGAAGGGCGGCATCGCCTGCTCGGTCGCGGCGGTGCTGGAGCATCTCGCCGCCAACGGCGGCAAGCCGCGCAGCGACGGCAAGGGCTCGATCTCGTTCCTGATTACCGGCGATGAAGAAGACGTCTCGATCAACGGCACCATCAAGCTGTTGCAATGGGCCGCAGAGCGCGGCGAGAAGTTCGATCATTGCGTGCTCGGCGAGCCCTCCAATGTCGAGACGCTCGGCGACACCATCAAGGTCGGCCGCCGCGGCTCGCAATCCGGCACGCTTTTCGTCGACGGCGTGCAGGGCCATGTCGCCTATCCGCACCGCGCCTCCAATCCGGTGCCTGACATCTCGCGGTTGATCGTGGCGATCTCCGACGAGCCGCTCGACCATGGCAGCGCGCAATTCCAGGCCTCCAATCTCGAATTCACCTCGGTCGACGTCGGCAACAAGGCGAGCAACGTCATCCCCGGCGAGGCCCGCGCCAAATTCAACATCCGCTACAACGACAACCACACCCAGGCGTCCTTGCGCGAATTGGTCGAGACGCGCCTCGCCAAAGCCTGCGGCAACCGCATCAAGGCCCGCATCGTCTGGGAGCCCTCGAACTCCAACGTATTCGTCACCAAGCCCGGCCCGTTCACCGATCTCGCGGTCTCCGCGATCGAGGAGGTGACGGGGCGCAAGCCGGAGCTGTCGACATCAGGTGGCACGTCGGATGCGCGCTTCATCTCCAGCTATTGCCCGGTGATCGAGTTCGGCTTGGTCGGGCAGACCATGCACCAAGTCGACGAGCGCGTGCCGGTGACCGATCTGGAGAAGCTGACGAAGGTCTATCGCGGGATTTTGACGCGGTATTTTGGGTAGGTCCCCATCGGCACCCAGATCTCCGCCGTCATGCCCGGGACAAGCCCGGCCATGACGCCAGAGATGGCATCAGGCGCTAATAATCCACCTTCATCAGATACAGCCCCTCCGGCGGCGCCACGATGCCGCACGCGGCGCGGTTGCGTGCGGCGAGCGCTGCGGAGAGATCGTCGGCGGTCCAGCGGCCTTCGCCGACCCAGACCAGCGAGCCCACCATCGAGCGGACCTGGCTGTGCAGGAACGAGCGCGCCGAGGTGACAATCGTGATCTCGCGGCCATCGCGCATCACGTCGAGCTGATCGAGCGTCTTCTCCGGCGACTTGGCCTGACACTCGGTGTCGCGGAAGGTGGTGAAATCGTGCTTGCCGAGCAGGCGCTGCGCGGCCGCATGCATCGCCTCGGCATCGAGCTTGCGCGGCACGCGCCAGGCGTGGCCGGCGTCGAGGGCGAGATTGGCGCGGGTGTTGATGAGGCGATAGCGGTAGTGCCGCTTCACGGCCGAGAAGCGCGCCTCGAAACTATCGGGCACGATGTCGGCTTCGAGCACCGCGATCGGGTGCGGGCGCAAATGCGCGTTGAGCCCGTCGCGAAACCGGCCCGGCGGAAACTGCTTGTCGACGTCGACATGCGCGACCTGGCCGCGCGCATGCACGCCGGCATCGGTGCGCCCCGCGCCATGGACCCGAGCGTCGACACCGATCATTGCTTTCACGGCCGCTTCCAGCGCGCCCTGCACCGAGGGCAGCGTCTCCTGCACCTGCCAGCCGAAAAACGGTGCGCCGTCATATTCGATGGTGAGCTTGTAGCGGGGCATCAGGCCAGCCGCATCGGCGGCTTCAGCGGCAAGCCGCGCAGGAAGTCCGCGGCCTGCATCCGGCCCTTGCCCTCACGCTGGAGCTCGATGATGCGGATCGCGCCGTCGCCGCAGGCGATGGTGAGATGCTCGTCGAGCACTTCGCCGGGAGCGCCCGAACCTTTCGCCAATTCGCAGCGCAGGATTTTCACGCGTGCATTCTCGCTGACGCCGGCGAGCTCGGCCCAGGCACCAGGAAACGGCGACAGGCCGTGGATATGGCGCAGCACCTCGCGCGCGGGCTTGCGCCAGTCGATGCGCGCCTCGGCCTTGTCGATCTTGGTGGCATAGGTGACGCCGTCCTCGCTCTGCTTTCTGAGCTGGAGCCCACCGCGATCGAGCGCGGCCATCGCGCGCACCATCAGATCGGCACCGAGGCGCGAGAGGCGATCGTGCAGATCGAGTGCCGTCATGCTGTCGGTGATCGCGAGGCGCTCGGCCATGGCGACGTCGCCGGTATCGAGACCGACATCCATCTTCATCACCATCACGCCGCTCTCGGCATCGCCTGCCATGATCGCGCGGTTGATCGGCGCAGCGCCGCGCCAGCGCGGCAGCAGCGAAGCGTGCAAATTGTAGCAACCGAGCTTTGGCGCATCGAGGATCGCCTGCGGCAGGATCATGCCGTAGGCGACGACGACGGCTGCATCGGCGTCGAACGCACGAAACTCGTCAAGCGCTTCGGGAGTCTTCAGCGTCTTCGGCGTCAACACGGGCACGCCGAGTCGTCGCGCGGCCTCCTCGACCGGGGTCGGCTGCAATTGCAGACCGCGCCGCCCGCCCGGCTTCGGCGCGCGGGTATAGACGGCTGCGATCTCGTGGCCATGCGCGACCAGCTCAAGCAGCGTCGGCACGGAGAAATCAGGCGTGCCCATGAAGATCAGGCGAAGGGACATGTGGCAGCGTTCGGTTAAGAGTTCCGGTTCTCCGTCATGCCCGGGCTTGTCCCGGGCATCCACGTTCTTGGCGGTACAGGAAGCAAGGCGTGGATGGCCGGGTCAAGCCCGGCCATGACGGCTGGGAAAAATGACGCCCTACTCCGCGCGCTTGGCGGCTTTCTCGAATTTCTTCATCACGCGGTCGCGCTTGAGCTTCGACAGATAGTCGACGAACAAGACGCCGTTGAGATGGTCGATCTCGTGCTGGATGCAGGTGGCGTAAAGGCCTTCGGCGTCCTCTTCGTGCACCTTGCCATCGAGATCGGTGAAGCGCACGCGCACTTTCGCAGGGCGCTCGACCTCCTCGTAATATTCGGGGATCGAGAGGCAGCCTTCCTCGTAAACGGACAGTTCCTCGGAGGAGGCGATGATCTCGGGGTTGATGAACACGCGCGGCAGCGGCTTGGTCTCGCCGTTCTCGTCGCGTTTGGCGAGGTCCATGGTGATCAGCCGCAGCGGCTGCGCGACCTGGATCGCGGCGAGGCCGATGCCGGGCGCGTCGTACATGGTTTCAAACATGTCGTCGGCAAGCTTGCGGATCTCGGCCGTGACCTTCTCGATCGGCTTGGAGACCAGACGCAGCTGCTTGTCGGGCAGGATGATGATTTCTCTGAGGGCCATGGCCGCGATTTAAGCCCCATGCCGGATGCGGTCAATGCGGCGAGGAACCCCGTTAACTCCTCGCTAACCATAAAACTTCAGCTTTCGTTAACCATAAAGATTAGGGGGCGGTCGACCCCCAGGCGTTCGCTATTCGTTCGCGCCCCCCGGCGAATCGGCTAGAACGGTCGGCATGAACGAGATCATTTTCACGTTGGGCGACTGGCCGGTGCGCACGATCGACGCGCTGATCGGCTTCGGTGCGCTCGTCCTCATCCTGCTGGTGGTAATTGCGGTGGCGATCGCGCGATCCGGGCGGCGCGGCGCGGAACTCGCGATGGCGCACGCGATCCGGGCCGACGAGCTCGAGGAGCGCCTGAGTGAGGTGCTGCGGGCCCAGAGCGAATCCTCCGGCCGGGTCGATGCGATGACCCAGGCGCTGGCGGGACGTCAGGCCGAGATGGCGCGGGCGGTCAATGAGCGGCTGGATTCGGTGACCCATCGCGTCGGCCAGTCCATGGAACACTCCACCCGCAACACCATGGAGAGCCTGCGCGCGCTGCATGAGCGGCTCGGCATCATCGACAGCGCGCACAAGAACCTCACCGATCTCACCACCCAGGTGACGACCTTGCGGGATGTGCTCGCCAACAAGCAGTCGCGCGGCGCCTTCGGCCAGGCGCGGATGGAGGCGATCGTCCAGGACGGGCTGCCGAAGGGATCCTACGAGTTCCAGTTCACGCTCTCGACCGGCAAGCGGCCGGATTGCGTCGTGTTCCTGCCGGACCAGCGCCCGCTCTGCATCGACGCCAAGTTTCCGCTGGAGGCGATGACGGCGCTGCACGACGCCCGCAGCGACGAGGAGCGGCGCGTGGCCACGCAGCGGCTGCGCGGCGACGTGATGAAGCATGTCAGCGACATCGCCGAAAAATATCTCGTCACCGGCGAGACCCAGGAGATGGCGCTGATGTTCGTGCCGTCGGAATCGGTCTACGCCGAGATCCACGACGGTTTCGACGATGTGATCCAGAAGGCCTATCGCGCCCGCGTAGTGCTGGTGTCGCCCTCGCTTTTGATGCTGGCGATCCAGGTGATGCAGCAGATCATGAAGGACGCGCGCATGCGCGATGCCGCCGACCAGATCCAAACCGAGGTCATCAAGCTCGGCGACGATCTCGGCCGCCTGCGCGAGCGCGTGGTCAAACTGCAGAAACATTTTTCCGATGCGAACGAGGACGTCCGCCAGATCCTGATCTCCGCCGACAAGATCGAGAAGCGCGCAGGACGCATCGAGGAGCTCGATTTCAGCAAGGCGGATGCGCCGGAGGGACCGCGGCTGGTGGCGGCGGCTCCGGGCGAGCTGTTTCCGCGGAAGCTCCAGGCGGGGGAGTGAATTTAAGGCACACTGTCGTCGCCCGGCTTGACCGGGCGACGACAGCTCACCTGTAGGGACAGAATCTGCTAACACCACCCCATGACCGCCCCTGACGCGACCTCCTCCGCCGCGACCGATGCTCCCGCCGCCTCCTGGCGCGACAGCCTTGCCGTGTACCTGCAGCCGCGGGTGCTGATCGTGCTGTTCCTCGGCTTCTCCTCCGGCCTGCCGCTGGCGTTGTCGGGCTCGACGCTGCTGGTGTGGATGCGCGAGGCCGGGGTCGACCTGAAGACCATTGGGCTGTTCGCGCTGGTCGGCACGCCCTACACACTGAAATTCCTGTGGGCGCCGCTGGTCGACGCGCTGCATGTGCCGCTGTTCACCCGCGCGTTCGGGCGGCGGCGCGGCTGGCTGCTGTTCTCGCAAGCCCTGCTGATCGTCGCGATCCTGCTGCTGGCAATGACCGACCCCGGGCGCTCGCCGTTCTATGTCGCGCTCGGCGCGCTGCTGGTGGCGACGACGTCGTCGACGCAGGACATCGTGGTCGATGCCTTCCGCGTCGAGAGCCTGCCCGAGAGCGAGCAGGCCGCCGGCATGGCGGCTTACGTCGCCGCCTACCGCATCGGCATGCTGGTCTCGACCGCAGGCGCGCTGTTCATCGTCTCGGGCTTCGAGAGCACGGGCATCACGCGCACATCGGCCTGGATGTGGGGCTATATCGTGATGGCGGCGATGGTGCTGATCGGGACGATCACCGCACTGGTCGCGACCGAGCCCGAGCAATCGGTCCAGGCTGAAGCTGCGACGAAAACAGAGACCGCGTTCACGCGGGTGCTGCACGCGGCGATCGGGGCTTTCTCGGAGTTCCTGTCGAGGAAAGACGCGCTCGCCGCGCTTTCCTTCGTCGTGCTGTTCAAGTTCACCGACGCCTTTTCCGGAACGATGACCGCGCCGTTCGTGATCGACCTCGGTTTCACCCGCAACGACTATGCGGCAATCGTGAAGGGCGTCGGCCTCGCCGCCACGCTGATCGGCGGCTTTGCCGGCGGCTTCGTCGCACGGCGTTACTCATTGGCGACATCGCTCTGGATCGGCGGCGTGGTGCAGGCGCTGGCCAATCTCTCCTTCTCCTGGCTCGCCATCGTCGGCACCAATCAATGGGCGCTGGCGTTCGCCATCTGCGCAGAGAATTTCACCAGCGCCGTCGGCACCGTGATCTTCGTGGCCTACCTTTCGGCGCTGTGCCAGAACCCGCTGCACACGGCGACGCAATATGCGCTGCTCACCGCGCTCGCGGCGGTGGGACGGACCTATCTGTCGTCAGGCGCCGGCTTCGTCGCGGAGACGACCGGCTGGCCGCTGTTCTTCGTGATCTGTGTGCTGGTGGCGATCCCGAGCCTGATGCTGCTGGCCTGGTTGCAGAAGCGTGGGCATTTCGAGGCGCTGGGGCCGGTGAGGGTGTAGGCTCCCGTCTCTCCTTCGTCATTGCGAGCGAAGCGAAGCAATCCAGAATAGCTCCCCGGAAATAGTCTGGATTGCTTCGTCGCAAGGGCTCCTCGCAATGACGGCGGAGAGAGTTGCGCGAACCGCCCCCCCTACTGCTTCCTGATCAGGCTCCACTTCGTGATCACGGCCTCGCTCATCTGGCCGGCATCGCTGGCGCAGGCGATCTCGTCTACCTTGACGGAGATTTCCTTGCCGACGAACGATTTCAACTGCGTGGCCTGCGCGTCGCTGGAAGTGACGAGCTGGAAGGTCTCAGGGCCGGTCTCGAGATTGCACAGCCCGTTCGGCGCCGGCAGGCGGCGCGGTTCGGAGGTGATCTGATACATCGGAACCCGCTTGCCGTTCTTGCCGTCGCGCACCTTCATCGCGTTCAGCTCGCCCGACAGCACGTCGCCATTGTTGATCGGCTTGCCGGGTTTCGACGGCAGCGGAGCCTCGTCGCCCTGCTGCGCGGAGATGGCCGGGCTCACCAGCATCGCCATCGTCGCGACCAAAGCCAATCGTGTGGCGAAAAGTTTCGTCATGTCGTTCCGTTCCGTGAGATCTTTGGATTGCTAGAACAGGGTGCGCTGCCGCATCGCTGCCGATAGCGTACCTTCGTCGAGATAATCAAGCTCGCCGCCAACGGGAACTCCGTGGGCGAGCCGCGTCACCTTCACATTGGCGTCCTGAAGCAGGTCGGTGATGTAATGCGCCGTGGTCTGACCATCGACCGTCGCATTCAGCGCCAGGATGATTTCGTGCACCTGCGCATCGTGGGCGCGCGCAACCAGCGCGTCGATGGTCAGATCCTGCGGGCCGACGCCGTCGAGCGGCGACAATGTCGCGCCCAGCACATGATAGCGCCCTTGAGTCGCATTGGCGCGTTCCAGCGCCCAGAGATCGGCGACGTCGGCCACGACGACAATGATGGCAGGATCGCGCTTCGGATCGGTGCAGACGGTGCAGGGGTTTTGCGTGTCGATGTTGCCGCAGGACTTGCAAACCTGGACCTTGTCCAGCGCCACTTGCATGGCCGAGGCCAGCGGCATCATCAGCGCTTCGCGCTTCTTGATCAGGTGCAGCGCCGCGCGCCGCGCCGAGCGCGGACCGAGGCCCGGCAGCCGTGCGAGCAGCTGGACCAGCCGTTCGATTTCGGGACCTGCAACAGCGCCCATATTATTGGCCGAACAACCCCGGCGGCAGGCCGAGCCCACCGGTGAGAGCCTGCATCTTCTCCTGCATGGCGGCCTCCGCCTTGCGGCGCGCATCGCCCATGGCGGTGACCAGCAGGTCTTCCAGCACCTCGCGCTCTTCCGGCTTCATCAGCGACGGATCGATCTTGACGGCCTTGACGTCCATCTTCGCGGTCATGCGCACGGCAACGAGGCCGCCGCCGGAGATGCCCTCGACTTCCACGTTGGCGAGTTGCTCCTGCATCTCCTGCATCTTGGATTGCAGCTGCGCCGCCTGCTTCATCATGCCGAGAAAATCAGCCATCGGTGTCTGTCCTTGAAAGCTTGGCTCAGAGATCGTCGCCGTCGGAATCCTCTAGCGGATCGTCACTGCCATAGTCGGTGTTTATATTGGACTCCGGCGTCTCGGGGGCAAGCCTGCGGACCTCGACGACCTTCGCGCCGGGGAAACGCGACAGCACCTCCCGCACGCGCGGATCGGCCTCCGCGGTACGCGCATGCTCCTGTTTGGCCGCCTGGTTCACCGAGCGCAGCGTCGGCTGGCCCTGCTCGTTGGAGACGACGATGGTCCAGCGCCGGCCGGTCCACAGCTCGAACTTCTTCGCAAGCTCCGAGATCATGGTCTTGGAGGCGTTGGGCTCGAGCGCGACTTCCAGCCGGCCCTCCTCGAAACGGACGAGGCGCATGTCGCCTTCGAGCGCGCCCTTGGTCATGAGATCGCGCTTCTGCCCGGCCAGCGCAACGAGCTGGGTGAAGCTCGTGACGCGCAGCTGGGGCGCGGCGCCTTGCGGATCCGGTGCGGGCGCGGCCATCTGCGGCCGGGCGCCGCCGCCGAACGCGGTCGGCGGCGATGTCGGCATGCGCACGGGCGCAGCCGACACCGGCGCGGCGGAGGCCACCGGGGC
>NZ_LBJC01000079.1 GCF_004114535.1 Bradyrhizobium nanningense | reverse complement strand
GGACGTTCATCTGGTCTCTCCTTGGAACACTGAAGCTTCGCAACCTCAGCTTCCTCGGTTCAGACCAGATGGACAACCTCCTGACAGACCACAACTAGGCGGGGACGACACCTGTGTTTGCCGCACCAGCAGAGCGTCACCGCGGCAAGACGCACCAATCACGTAATCAAATGCATCCCCGCATCCATGCGCACGACCTCGCCGGTCATGTTGCTGGAGGCCGGCATCGCCAGGAAGCAGACGAGCTGTGCGATGTCTTCGGCGCTTGAAGCGACCTTGAGCGGCACCTTCGCCACCACACTGTCGCGCACCTGCTTGGCGCCGGCCTCGCCGCGGCCCTTGGTGAACCAGGGCGTGTCGATATAGCCGGGGCAGACGGTGTTGACGCGGATCAGCGGCGCCAGCGCGCGCGACAGCGACAGCGTCATGGCGTTGAGCGCGCCCTTGCTCGCGGCATAGGCGATCGACGAGCCGACGCCGCTGATGCCGGCAACCGAGGACACGTTGACCACGGCGGACGGCCGCCCCGAGGCCTTGGCGCCGACCTCGAGCAGGCTGCGCGCCGCGCGCACCATCTGGAACGGGCCGATGGTGTTGACGCCATAGACCCGCTGGAAGTCTTCAGCCGACAATCCGTCGAGATCGGCGTGAGCGACATGCTTGGTGGTGCCGGCATTGTTGACGAGGATGTCGAGCCGGCCCCATCCGCTGGCGGCCGCGACGATCTTGCGGCAATCCTCGTCCTTTGAAACGTCGCCCTGCGCGACCAGCACCTCCGCCGCGCCGGCCTTGCGGCAGGCGTCCGCGGTGGCCTCGGCCTCCTTCTGGCTCGACGAATAGTTGATGACGAGCCGCGCCCCGCTGCGCGCCAGAATTTCCGCCGTCGCTGCGCCAAGGCCGGAAGCCGACCCCGTCACGATTGCGCACAGATTGTCCTTGGCCATCCGGATGTCCTTCCCCGTATCTTTGATTTCCGCGCCCTGTTTAGCGAGTTTGCCGCGCCCTGCAAATCGAGCAAACTCCGCTAAGCGGAATTACCATCCTATTGACCCTTGCGCCCATGCCCGCGCCGCAGGTTGACCTGCGATCAACGCTTGTCAGGACCATGGCTTTTTCGGATCATCGGGCGCAAGAAGACCTGCGCGGTTCGCTCAACGAGGCGGGACGCGCCAACGGCAAAATACGGGGAACGCTGTGGCGGAGAGTGATAACATCGTCGTCGAGACCGCGGAGAAGATCTTCGCCGATCTCGCCGATCCGCAAACCATCAACAACGACAAGAAGGGGACGTGGCAGGCGCCGCTGTGGCAGGCGCTGAGCGAGGCCGGCCTGCCATTGTCCTGGGTGCCCGACGATCTCGGCGGCTCCGGGGCGAGCCTGGCCGACGGCTTTGCGCTGCTGAACGCCGCCGGCCGTTTCGCCGTCGCGGTTCCCCTGGCCGAGACCATGCTGGCCGGCTGGCTGCTGGCGCAGGCGAAGATCGCTTCGCCCGCGGGCGAGATGACGGTGTTGCCGGCAAGCCCGAAGGACCGCTTCACTCTCAATGCCGACGGTTCGCTCTCGGGCCGCGCCCGCGGCGTGCCGTTCGCGAAAACGGCCAAGCATTTTGCGGTGCTGGCGCATGGCAAGGACGGCGTCGCGATCGCGCTGGTCGATGGAGCCAAGGCCCGGATCGAATCCGGCCTCAATGTCGGCTACGACCACAGCGATACAGTCACGCTCGACAAGGTCCAGCCCGTCACGCTCAAGCCCGCGCCGAAGGGCGTTGACCAGACCAATCTGATGCTGATGGGCGGCGTTGCGCGCAGCCTGCAGATCGCGGGCGCGCTGGAATCGATGCTCGACATCTCCGTGCGCTATTCCAACGAGCGTGTCGCCTTCGAGAAGAAGATCTCGAAATTCCAGGCGGTGCAGCACAATCTCGCCCGCCTCGCCGGCGAATCCGCAGCCGCGCTCGCGGCTGCGACGTCCGCGGCCGACGCCATCGCCAACGCAGAATCCTTCGACGACGAGGTCTATCTCGAGGCTGCCTCCGCAAAAATCCGCTGCGCGGAAGCCGCCGAAAAGGGCGGCGCCATCGCGCATCAGGTGCACGGCGCGATCGGCTTCACCATCGAGCACATCCTGCACCGTTATTCGCTGCGCGCGCTGGCCTGGCGCGACGACTTTGGCTCGGAGAGCCACTGGGCCGTCGAGCTCGGCAAGCTGGTGGCAAATCGCGGCGCCGACGAATTGTGGCCGCTCGTGGCATCGCGCTGATCAGGGAGAGAAACACATGACCGCTGCGCTTCGTTTCGATCCGATCCGCCTGCCCGAAAAGTGCGAGCAATTGCGCAAGGAAGTGCGCGCCTTCCTCGCCGAGGAAATCGCCGCCGGCACCTTCGATCCGCACAAGCCCAACCGCGAGGACACCGACGTGCCGGAATTCTCCCGCCGGGTCGGCGCCAAGGGCTGGCTGGGGATGACCTGGCCGAAGAAATATGGCGGCCAGGAGCGTTCCTTCCTCGAGCGTTACGTGGTGACCGAGGAGATGCGTGTCGCCAACGCGCCGACGCGCCGCTTCTTCGTCGCCGACCGCCAGAGCGGCCCGGTGCTGCTGAAATATGCCCCCGAGCACATCAAGATGGAGATCCTGCCGCGGATCTGCCGCGGCGAGGTCTGCTTTGCCATCGGCATGAGCGAGCCGAACTCGGGATCCGACCTGTTCGCCGCGAAGACACGCGCCACCAAGACCGACGGCGGCTATCTCATCAACGGCACCAAGATCTGGACCTCGTCGGCGCACATTGCCGACTATATGATCGCGATCTTCCGGACCTCGCCGCCGACCAAGGAGAACCGCCGCCACGGCCTGACCCAGTTCCTGGTGAAGATGAAGCAGCCGGGCATCAAGGTGAATCCGATCGGCCAGATCACCGGGCAATACGAGTTCAACGAGGTCGTCTTCACCGATCACTTCATCCCCGACGACCACGTCCTCGGCGAGGTCGACGGCGCCTGGAAGCAGGCAACGAGCGAGCTCGCCTATGAGCGTTCCGGCCCTGAGCGCTTCCTCGAAACCTACTACGTGCTGACCGAGTTGGTCCGCGCGGTCGGCCCAAATCCGGACACGCGCAGCGCCGAAGGCATCGGGCGCCTCGTCGCGCAGCTCCACACCATGCGCCGCATGTCGGTCTCGGTGGCCGGCATGCTGGAGGCAGGCAAGGAGCCGGTGGTCGAGGCGTCCATCGTCAAGGACATCGGCACGGTCTGGGAGCAACAGCTTCCGCACCGCGTCCGCGATCTCGCCGCCTTCGTCGAGGAGACCGCGACCAACCGCGAGACCTTGGAGCGGCAGCTCGACTTCGCCATCAAGACCGCACCGAAACTCACCATCCAGGGCGGCACCACCGAGGTGCTGCGCGGCATCATCGCCCGCGGACTTGGTTTGCGCTAGTCGCGCGGGCCTGGTTTGCGCTCATCAATCGAGGACATCATGAGCACGTTTAAAGAAATCGGCGTCGAGAAGGTCGGGCATGTCGGCACCATCGAGATCCGCCGCCCGCCGCTCAACTTCTTCGACATTTCGCTGATCAACCAGATCGCCGACGCGCTCGACGAATTCGACCGCGACATCGAGATCCGCGCCTCCGTGCTCTCGGCGCAGGGCAAGGCGTTCTGCGCCGGCGCCAACTTCCAGGATCCGGCGCGGCAGGCGCAGGAGGCGCGCGAGGCAGAGAAGAAGGGCGACCCCGCCGACAGCCTCGGGCCGATCAACCATCTCTACATCCAGGCCGTGCGCATCTTCCGCGCCAAGAAGCCGATCGTCGCCGCGGTGCAAGGCGCCGCCATCGGCGGCGGATTGGGCCTTGCGGTATCGGCCGATTTCCGCGTCACCTGTCCCGAGGCGCGCTTCTCCGCGAATTTCACCAAGCTCGGCTTTCATCCCGGCTTCGGCCTGACCGTGACGCTGCCCGAGCTGATCGGCAAGAACAACGCCGAGCTGATGTTCTACACCAGCCGCCGCGTCACCGGCGAAGAAGCCGTGAAGTGGGGCCTCGCCAACGAGCTGGTGCCGCAGGATCAGGTCAAGGCGGCCGCCATGAAGCTCGCCGGCGAGATCGCCGAATGCTCCCCGCTCGGCCTGCTTTCCACCCGCGCCACGATGCGCAACGGGCTCGCCGACCGCGTCATGGCCGCGACCAACCACGAGCTCGCCGAACAGACCCGCCTGCGCGCAACGGAAGATTTTAGGGAGGGCGTGAAGGCCACGGAAGAACGGCGCGCGGCGAATTTTAGGGGAAGGTGATTGCGGCGGCGTTTCGCCGTATCACTCTCATGTTCCCACAATTTCCCCTGTCGTCCCTGCGAACGCAGGGACCCATAACCCAAGGGAGAAGTTGCGGCGGACAGCTGGTCACCACAAGCCCTCGCAAAACAACTTTCTGTGGTTATGGATCCCGGATCGGCGCTTCGCTTGTCCGGGACGACAGCGGTGTTGCGGCAAGAGCTCAACCCACAAGCCGAAACGTCATTCCGCTCAGCAGAAACTCATTGCCCGCGACCGCAAGCCCCTTCTCCCGCGCCGCATGTAGCACGCTCGCCACATCAGCCACCCGAAACTGCAGCGCGCTCATGATCTCGCTGGCGCCTTTCATGAAGCGGAAGGTCGCATTGGGCAGTTTCAGCTCGGCACCTTCAGGCGCAACGCCGATGATCTTGCCCCAGTGCTCCGCGAGACCATGCGGATCAGGGCTCTGCATCTCCACGGCCGTCAGCGCCTGCGTCACATTCTTGCGGATGAATTTCTGCCAGTCCGGTCCCGCCGGCGGATACGCCCCAAGAATATCGTCGCTGCCTTCGGTGTGGTTGAACTCGATGAAGGCGGCGCGGCAGTCGCGGGGATGAAGCTGCACGCCGTGATAGGGCGCGTGGTCGATGACGTTGGCGGTGCGCACGCCCATCGCATTGGCGTTGCGGCCGCGCTCGTCGGGATCGTTACAGCAGAAGATCGCCATATAGCCGCCGCGGCCGCCGGTCTTCTCGATGAAGCGGCCGGCCGTGGTGCCGTCCTTGAACGGGGCAACCACCTCCAGCAAGATCGTGTCGACCGGGAGCAGCGCGTTCTCCAGGCCGTATTTGGCGACATTGCCGTCGCGGTAGCAGACGGAAAGGCCCATGATCTCCGCGATGTCGGAGACGACGGGCGCGAGCTGCGGCGCGACGAGGCAGATCTGCCGCAGCCGCATATAGGGCGCCATGGTCATGCGCCCCTGAAGGTCGGCTTGCGCTTCTCGACGAAGGCCTTCGCGGCCTCCTTGTGGTCCTCGGTGTCGCCGCAGCGGGTATGATGGATCGCCTCGCCGTCGAAGCAATCCTCCAGCGCCAGATGCTCGGCATTGTTGATATTGCGCTTGATGAAGCCAAGCGCGATCGACGGCCCTTGCGCCAGCGACGATGCGAGCTCGTGCGCGGCGGCGTCGATCTCGGCATCGGGCACGACTTTGGTCACCATGCCGATCGCGTGCGCTTCCCTCGCAGTCAGGACCGGCGACATCAGATAGAGCTCGCGCGCTCGCGCGCTGCCGAGCAGCTGGGTGAGGAAATAGGTGCCGCCGTAATCGCCGGAGAAGCCGACCTTGGCGAAGGCGGTAGTGATCTTGCAGGACTCGGAGGCGATCCGCAGGTCGCAGGACAGCGCCATCGACAGGCCGGCGCCGGCCGCCGCACCATCGAGCTGCGCCACGACGGGCTTCGGCATCTGGTGCAGAATGCGCGAGACCTCCATGCCGCGGCGCAGGTTCGCCATCTTCACCTCGAACGGCAGCGGCGCGCGGCCGGCCGCCATCGACTTGACGTCGCCGCCGACGCAGAACGATCCGCCGGCGCCTTTTAACAGCACCGCGCGCACCTCCGGGTCGTCAGCCGCGCGGCGCGCCGCCTCGACCAGCCCGGCCACCATTTCGGGGTTGAGCGCGTTCTTCCGCTCCGGGCGGTTCATCGTGACGGTGAGCAGCCCGCCTTCGAGCTTCTGCAGGACCATATCGTTCATGGAAGCCTCCCTTGTTGATTGTCTAACCCGGCTGTCGCCTCACCGTCATTGCTAGGAGCTCTTGCGACGAAGCAATCCAGACTGTCTCTGCGGAAACATCTCTGGATTGCTTCGCTTCGCTCGCAATGACGGTCTTATTTCTTCACCAGCGGGCAGCGCGATTGCTCCAGCGACTGGAACGCTTCGTTGCCCGGCACGGTGGCGAGCAGCTTGTAATCGTCCCAGCGGCCCTTCGACTCCGACGGCTTCTTCACCTCGAACAGGTACATGTCGTGGATCATGCGGCCGTCGTCGCGGATCTTGCCATTCTTGGCGAAGAAGTCGTTGATCGGCGTTTCCTTCATCACCTTCATCACGGCCGCCGCATCGGTCGTGCCGGCTGCCTTCACGGCTTTCAGATAATGCGTGACGGAGGAGTAGACGCCGGCCTGTGCCGAGGTCGGCGGCCGCTTCACGCGCTCCTGGAAGCGCTTGGAGAAGGCACGCGTCTCGTCGTTCATGTCCCAGTAGAAGGCTTCGGCGAGCAGCAGCCCCTGCGCGGTCTCCAGGCCAATCGAGTCGATGTCGGTGACGAAGACGAGCAGCGGCGAGACCTTCTGGCCGCCCTTCATGATCCCGAACTCCGCCGCCTGCTTGATGGCGTTGACGGTGTCACCGCCGGCATTGGCGAGACCGATCACCTTGGCCTTGGAGGCCTGCGCCTGCAGCAGGAAGGACGAAAAATCCGAGGTGTTGAGCGGATGGCGCACGCTGCCGAGCACCTTGCCGCCGGTCTTGGTCACGACGGCACTGGTGTCCTTCTCCAGATCCTGGCCGAAGGCGTAGTCGGCCGTGAGGAAAAACCAGCTGTCGAGGCCGGATTTCACCGCAGCAAGGCCGGTCACATTGGCCTGGCCGTAGGTGTCGAACACATAGTGGACGGTGTAGGGACCGCAGGCCTCGTTGCTGAGACGGATCGAGCCCGGACCATTGAACATGATGATCTTGTTGCGCGCCTTTGCGATCTCGCCGGCCGCAAGCGCCGTCGCGGAGGCTGCGACGTCGTAGATCATTTCGACGCCCTGATTGTCGAGCATGTCGCGGGCGATGTTGCCGGAGAGATCGGCCTTGTTCTGATGGTCGGCCGCGAGCACCTGGATCTTGCGCCCCAACACTTCGCCGCCGAAATCCTCCACCGCCATCTTGGCCGCGGTCTCGCTGCCGGGGCCGGTGATGTCGGCATAGAGGCTCGACATGTCCAAGATGCCGCCGATCTTGAGAGGGGGCTTGTCCTGGGCCTGCGCAGCGCTCGCACTGAGGGCCAACGCGGCGGCAAAAATGCCCGACAAAACATGCTTCATCGAAAAGACCTCCCTTTATCGCCTGTCTCTGATGGCGGCTTGGTTATTGCTCTTAGCAGAAGCTGTTGCCGCAATCATGCCGCATGCGCAAGAGCGCAGCAAGCGCGAGGCGCGATGCGCGTCTTGCGATGGCAGCGTGTTTTCCGCAAAACGGAATGGTTGAGAGGACGCTGGTCTTTCCACGTCATTGCGAGCGCAGCGAAGCAATCCAGAGTCTTTCCGCGGAGGGATTCTGGATTGCTTCGCTGCGCTCGCAATGACGGAGTGCGGGGCAATTGCGCGGCGGCACAACTACCTCTTCGCGACCCGCTACGCTTGAGTTAAGGTTGGCACGCAACGCAACCTCTCCGGGCATCTTGACGCGACTGCTTCACCTCATCGCCGCAACTCTTCTCATCGCGAGTCACACCGCGTTCGCCGCGCCGTGCCAGTTCGACTCCCAGGGTGAAGGCCGCGTCGCCGCCGTCGTCGATGCGCGCAGCCTGCGTCTCGACGACGGCCGCGAAGTTCGCCTCATAGGGATCGAGCCCACCGCGTCGACGAAGCAGGCGCTGGCGTCGCTACTCGCCGGACGCGACATCACACTCCGCGGCAGCGACGACACGCCCGACCGCTATGGCCGCCAGGGCGCGCTGGTCTTGATCGGCGAAAGCGACGTCTCGGTCCAAGCCATGCTGCTGGCCCAAGGCGACGCCATGGTCTCCGCCGAAATCACCGACAAGGACTGCGCGGCCGCCCTGATGGCGTCGGAGGCCGCAGCACGGCGCCAAAAAAAGGGCAGCTGGGCTGACCCGTCGGCCATAAAAAACGCGGAAAGTCCGGACGATATTTTGGCGGAGATCGGGCGCTTTGTGGTGGTCGAGGGCAAAGTCCTGTCCGTCCGGCAAGCTGGGGCAATGACCTACCTCAACTTCGGACGAAACTGGACACGGGGCTTTGCGGCGACTATCTCAAAACGCACGCTGCCGGCATTCGAGAATGCCGGCATTGTCCTTAAGTCCTTGGAAAATAAGCGTATTCTAGTTCGGGGCTGGGTTGAGGGAAATACGGGGCCGCGTATCGATATCCGCCTCGTAGGACAGGTCGAGTTGCTGGGTGCAAACGAACCGACAGGGGTAAGGCCTTAAAACGGGCCGGGCACGGGTTAAACGACGTGAATGGGGTGCTAGAACGGCACGTACGGCATGAACGCCGCCGCCTGCGGGCTGCGCCGGCTGTGCTATGCCTCGTGCTGGGCACGGCGCTGGCGGGCTGCGGCGACATGGGCCGGTTCCAGACCGCCGCTGTGCCCGCGACCGTCGCCATGCCGAAGCCGAAGCCGGCCGTGGCGCAGACCCCCGCCACCGAGAAGGAGCACGAGCGCATCCTCGCGAGCTATGGCGGGGCCTATGACGATCCCAGGCTCGAATCACTTGTCAGCAAGACCGTCGACCGCCTGGTGGCCGCCTCCGACCGTCCCGACCAGGGCTACAAGGTCACCATCCTCAATTCCGGCGCGGTGAACGCCTTCGCGCTGCCGAACGGCCAGCTCTACGTCACGCGCGGACTGCTGGCGCTTGCGAGCGACACCTCGGAATTGTCCTCCGTGCTCAGCCACGAGATGGCGCATGTGCTGTCCAAGCATGCCGCGATGCGCGAGGACCAGGCGCGCCAGGCCGCGATCGTCACCCGCGTCGTCACCGACATGAGCAACGATCCCGATCTCACCGCGCTGGCGCTGGCCAAGACCAAGCTCACCATGGCGAGCTTCTCGCGCAAGCAGGAGTTCGAGGCCGACGGCGTCGGGGTGGGCATTTCCGCCAAGGCGCATTTCGACCCCTACGGTGCGGCACGCTTCCTATCGGCGATGGAGCGCAATGCCGAGCTGAAGGCCGGCAAGTCTTCGCTCGATCCGCGCGCGCAGGATTTCACCTCGTCGCACCCGGCGACCCCGGAGCGCGTGCAGAACGCGCAGAATATCGCGCGGCAGTACACTGCGCCCGAAGGCGCCGAGCGCGACCGCGAGAGCTATCTCGCTGCGATCGACAACCTCGTCTACGGCGAAGATCCCAGCGAAGGTTTCGTGCGCGGCCGCCGTTTCCTGCATCCGAAGCTCGGCTTCACCTTCCAGGCGCCGGACAATTTCACGCTCGACAACACCGCCCAGGCCGTGATCGGCGTGCGCGAGGGCGGCGCACAAGCGATGCGTTTCGACGTGGTGCGCGTGCCGGCCGAGCAGTCGCTCGGCGACTACCTGAATTCCGGCTGGATGGAGGGCGTCGAGAAGGCGTCGACCGAAGACCTCACCATCAACGGCTTCCCGGCCGCGTCCGCCACCGCCAAGGGCGACCAGTGGCAGTTCAAGGTCTATGCGCTGCGTTTCGGCAGCGACGTCTATCGCTTCATCTTCGCGACCCGGCAAAAATCGACCGAGAGCGAGCGCAACGCGCGCGAGACCGTCAATTCGTTCCGCCGCCTGACCCTCGACGAGATCCAGGCCGCCCGTCCGCTCCGCATCAAGGTCATCACCGTGCAACCCGGCGACACCGTGGAGTCACTCTCCCACCGCATGGCCGGCGTCGATCATCCCGCCGAGCGCTTCCGCGTGCTCAACGGGCTCGATCGCACCGCGCAGGTGAAGGTGCGGGACCGCGTGAAGATCGTGGCGGATTGAGGTCGGTAGCGTAGCCACACACTCGGCCGTCGTCCCGGATAAGCGTAAGCGCAGATCCGGGACCCATACCCACAGGATTTGATTTGGCGAAGACTCGGAGTTGCCAGCCGGCTCCATAACCCATCCCTGGGGTTATGGGTCCCGGCATTCGCCGGGACGACAGTTGAGTGCGAAGAGCCGCCTGCGCACCAATCAGCCGGTTAGCGCCCCGCGTCCATGTCGCCCTTCTCGCGCTGGCCGCTGAGCCAGAGCGCCAGCAACGTCCAGAACGCGCCCGAGAGCAGATATGCACCGGAAGCGATGACGCCGAGATTGGTGGCGAGCAGCAGCGCCACCAGCGGCGCGAAGCCGGCGCCGAACAGCCAGGCCATGTCCGAGGTCAATGCCGAAGCGGTGTAACGATACGCCTGCTTGAAGTTCGAGGCGATCGCGCCGGAGGACTGGCCGAAGGATAGGCCGAGCAGGATGAAGCCGATCACCATGTAGATGGTTTCGCCGAACGCGCCGGCGTCGAGCAGCTGCGGGGCAAAGCCGCTATAGATCGCGATCGCGATCGCCGATCCCATCAGCAGCGATTTGCGCCCCACCCGGTCGGCGATGATGCCGGACACCACGATCGCGCCGACGCCGAACACGGCGGCGACGATCTCGATGATCAAAAAGCGCACCGGGCTTTCGCGGGTGAACAGGAACACCCAGGACAACGGGAACACCGTGACCATGTGAAACAGTGCAAAGCTCGCCAGCGGAGCGAACGCCCCCAGCATGATGTTCTGGCCTTCGCGCGCGACGGTGTCGGAGATGCGCGCCGGCTGCAATTCGCGGGTCTCGAACAGCGTGGCATATTCCTCCGTCGTCACCATGCGCAGGCGCGCGAACAGCGCCACGACGTTGATGGCAAACGCAACGAAGAACGGATAGCGCCAACCCCAGTCGAAGAAATCATCGGCCGAAAGATTGCCGGCGAAATAGGCGAACAGCGCGCTCGCCACGATCAGCCCGAGCGGAGCCCCGAGCTGCGGCACCATCGCGTACCAGCCGCGCTTGGAAGCCGGTGCGTTCAGCGCCAGCAGTGAGGCCATGCCGTCCCAGGCGCCGCCCCAGGCCAGACCCTGCGCAATGCGCGCCAGCGCCAGCAACCAGATCGCGGCAACACCAATCTCGTGATAGCCGGGCAGGAACGCCAGTGCGACGGTGGCGGTGCCGAGCAGGAACAGCGCCGAGATCAGCTTGGCCGTCTTGCCGTAGGCGCGGTCGACCGTCATGAAAATCACGGTGCCGATCGGACGGGCCATGAAGGCCAGCGCGAAGATCATGAAGGAATAGAGCGTGCCGGTCAGCTCGCTCGCGAACGGGAACACCAGGCGCGGGAACACGATCACCGAGGCGATCGCGAAGACGAAGAAGTCGAAGAATTCCGAGGTGCGGCCGATGATGACGCCGATGGCGATCTCGCCGGCACTGGCCTGGTCGTGGCCATGCTCGCCCGTGTGGAGGTCTGCCATTGCGGGGGTCTGTGCCGTCGCCATACGTGCGCCCTTCACGTCCTGAAAACCAAAGCCGACCGCCCGGCGGACGCCAGGCAATCTGCCCCTGTCTGGCCCAAGCTCCCGCACTGCAACATTGGACAAATTGTCCAATGTCCGGATTGTTGCGTCGCAGCTACCCGTTGGCCCCGCAAAAGAAACTCATTCTCAAAGGCTCGGCCCGTGTCTCGTCTCAAGATCCTGGCGCTACTACCTCTGGCTGCCGCGCTCAGCGGCTGCGACTATGTCGTGCTGGCGCCAGCCGGCGATATCGCAGCCCAACAGCGCGACCTCGTCATCATCTCCACCGTCCTGATGCTCCTGATCGTCGTCCCCGTGATGGCGCTGACCGTGTTGTTCGCCTGGCGCTATCGCCAGTCCAACACCGAGGCCCGCTACGAGCCTGACTGGGATCACTCGACCAAGCTCGAGCTGGTGATCTGGTCGGCGCCTCTCTTGATCATCGTTTGCCTGGGCGCGCTGACCTGGATGGGCACGCATCTGCTCGATCCCTACCGCACGCTCGGCCGCATCCATGCCGACCGCGCCGTGGACCAATCCAAGGCTCCGCTCGAGGTCGACGTCGTCGCGCTCGACTGGAAATGGCTCTTCATCTACCCGGACTACGGCATCGCCACCGTCAACGATCTCGCAGCTCCCGTCGATCGCCCGATCAACTTCCGCATTACCGCGTCCTCGGTGATGAACTCGTTCTACATCCCCGCGCTGGCCGGCCAGATCTACGCGATGCCGGGCATGGAGACGAAGCTCCACGCCGTCGTCAACCACGCCGGCACCTACAAGGGCTTTTCGGCGAACTACAGCGGCGCCGGCTTCTCCGGCATGCACTTCGACTTCCAGGGCCTCGACGACAAGGGTTTTGACGACTGGGTCGCCAAAGCCAAGTCCGCCGGCGGCTCGCTCGGCCGCGCCGAATATCTCCAGCTCGAAAAGCCCAGCCAGAACGAGCCGGTACGGCGCTGGGGCACCATCGATGCCGATCTCTACCGCCTGATCCTCAACATGTGCGTCGAGACCGGCAAGATGTGCCAGAGCGAGATGATGGCGATCGACGCCAAGGGCGGCAATGGCCATCAGGGCCTGAACAACACCCTGCCGCTGGCCTACGACAAATACGCCCGCCGCGGCACCGCACTTGGGCCCGAGCCGACCTTCGTCGCCGGCACCTGCACCCCCGATGCGCCCCAGGGCAAAACCACGGCCTCCATCACGGCCCCCGTCGACACCGCGCCGCTGCTCGGCGCCGGCCTGAAGCGGCCGTCGTTCACGCCGCTGAAGTCATCGTCCTTCTTCCTCGGACAGCGTCCGAAGTCAGACTCCTAAAGAGAGTTCGCATGTCTCCTGATCTTCTCAAGCTCATCTTCGGCCGGCTCGGCTTCGAATCGCTGCCGCTGCACGAGCCGATCGTCGTCGGCACCTTCGTGGCGGTCGCGCTCGGCGGCGCCGTATTGCTCGGCGGCCTCACCTATTTCCGCCTCTGGGGCTATCTCTGGCGCGAATGGTTCACCACGGTGGACCACAAGCGCATCGGTATCATGTACATGATCCTCGGCATCGTGATGCTGCTGCGCGGCTTTGCCGACGCGCTGATGATGCGCGGTCAGCAGATGCTGGCCTTTGGCGGCTCCGAAGGCTATCTCAACGCCCATCACTACGACCAGGTCTTCACCGCACACGGCGTGATCATGATCTTCTTCGTGGCGATGCCGCTGGTCACGGGCCTGATGAACTACGTCGTGCCGCTGCAGATCGGCGCGCGCGACGTGTCGTTCCCGTTCCTGAACAATTTCAGCTTCTGGATGACGGTTGGCGGCGCGGTGCTGGTGATGGCCTCGCTGTTCATCGGCGAATTCGCCCGCACCGGCTGGCTGGCTTATCCGCCGTTGTCGAACATCGGCTACAGTCCCGATGTCGGTGTCGACTATTATATCTGGGCGCTGCAGGTCGCCGGCGTCGGCACGACGCTATCCGGCATCAACCTGATCTGCACCATCGTCAAGCTGCGCTGCCCCGGCATGACCATGATGAAGATGCCGGTGTTCACCTGGACCTCGCTCTGCACCAACGTCCTGATCGTCGCCTCCTTCCCGGTCCTGACCGTCGTGCTCGCGCTGCTGTCGCTCGACCGCTACGTCGGCACCAACTTCTTCACGAATGATTTCGGCGGCAGCCCGATGATGTACGTGAACCTGATCTGGATCTGGGGCCACCCTGAAGTCTACATCCTGGTTCTCCCGGCCTTCGGCATCTTCTCGGAGGTGACCTCGACCTTCTCCGGCAAGCGGCTGTTCGGCTACACCTCGATGGTCTACGCCACGGTCGTCATCACCATCCTGTCGTACCTGGTCTGGCTGCATCACTTCTTCACGATGGGCTCGGGCGCCAGCGTCAACTCGTTCTTCGGCATCACCACGATGATCATCTCGATCCCGACGGGCGCGAAGATGTTCAACTGGCTGTTCACGATGTATCGCGGCCGTATCCGCTACGAGCTGCCGATGATGTGGACGATCGCCTTCATGCTGACCTTCGTGATCGGCGGCATGACCGGCGTGCTGCTCGCGGTGCCGCCGGCCGACTTCGTGCTGCACAACAGCCTGTTCCTGATCGCCCATTTCCACAACGTGATCATCGGCGGCGTGGTGTTCGGCGCGTTCGCCGGCATCAACTACTGGTTCCCGAAGGCGTTCGGCTTCAAGCTCGATCCGTTCTGGGGCAAGATGTCGTTCTGGTTCTGGGTCACCGGCTTCTACCTCGCCTTCATGCCGCTCTACGTGCTCGGCCTGATGGGCGTGACCCGCCGTCTGCGCGTGTTCGATGATCCCAGCTTGCAAATCTGGTTCGTCATCGCCGCGATCGGTGCCGTCTTCGTCTTCATCGGCATCCTCTCGATGCTGATGCAGTTCGCGGTCAGCTTCCTGAAGCGCGAGCAGCTCAAGGACGTCACCGGCGATCCCTGGGACGCGCGCACGCTGGAATGGGCGACTTCCTCGCCGCCCCCGGATTACAACTTCGCCTTCACCCCCGTCGTTCACGACAATGACGCGTGGTGGGACATGAAGAGGCGCGGCTACCAACGTCCGCTCACCGGCTTCAGACCGATCCACATGCCCAGCAGCACCGGCACCGGCATCATCCTCGCCGGCCTCGCCACCGCGATGGGATTCGGCCTGATCTGGTACATCTGGTGGCTGGCGGCGTTGAGCTTCATCGCCATGCTCGCCGTCGGCATCGGCCACACCTTCAACTATCACCGCGACTTCGACATTCCGGCTGAAGACGTCATCCGGACCGAGGACGCGCGCACCAAACTGCTCGCCGGAGCCAAGTAAATGACTGTCGCTGTCAATCCCACCCAAACCGGCGAGCCGGTCTTCTACCTCGCCGACGAACATCCGCATCCGGAAGGCTGGAGCACCTCGCTCGGCTTCTGGATCTATCTGATGAGCGACTGTCTCATCTTCGCGATCCTGTTCGCCACTTTCGGCGTGCTCGGCGGCAACTACGCCGCCGGCCCCGCGCCGAAGGATCTGTTCGACCTGAACCTGGTCGCGGTGAACACCTCGATGCTGCTGCTGTCGTCGATTACCTATGGTTTCGCGATGCTGACGATGCAGCAGAACAAGATCGCCCAGACGCAAGTCTGGCTGGCGATCACCGGACTGTTCGGCGCCGCCTTCATCGGCATCGAGCTCACCGAGTTCGCGCATATGATCCATGAAGGCGCCACCCCTCAGCGCAGTGCCTTCCTGTCCGCCTTCTTCACCCTGGTCGGCACCCACGGCCTGCACGTCTCCTGCGGCCTGATCTGGCTGGTGACGCTGATGGTGCAGGTCTGGAAGTTCGGCCTGATCGAGGCCAACCGCCGCCGCCTGATGTGCCTGTCGATGTTCTGGCACTTCCTCGACGTGGTCTGGATCGGCGTCTTCACCTTCGTCTATCTCCTGGGAGTTCTGCGATGAGCACCAATACCCATGCCGCCCGCGCGGACGACCATCATCACGACGGCGGCCATGCCCACGGCACGTTCTCGAGCTATATGTTCGGCTTCGTGCTCTCGGTGGTGCTCACCGCCATCCCGTTCTGGCTGGTGATGAGCGGCACGCTGCCGAGCAAGCAGGTCACTGCGCTGGTCATCATGGCCTTCGCGGTCGTGCAGATCGTCGTGCACATGATCTACTTCCTGCACATGAACACGACGTCCGAGAACGGCTGGAGCATGATGGCCCTGATCTTCACCATCGTCATGGTGGTCATTGCGCTATCCGGTTCGCTTTGGGTGATGAGCCACCTCAACAGCAACATGATGCCGATCCACCAGATGAGTGGAATGAAGTGAGCGAGGTCAGGACCGTGACGGACAGGGACGATGCGCCGCGCGGCAAGGCTGCGCGTGCCCCTTCCCTATGGCTCACGGTCCTCTCGCTTATCGCATTCGTCGTTCTGATCGCACTCGGAATCTGGCAGATCGAGCGCCGCGCCTGGAAGCTGGCGCTGATCGACCGCGTCGAGCAGCGCGTCCATGCCGCAGCCCAGCCGATCCCCGCGCCCGTGTCATGGCCCGCGGTCTCCGCCGCCAACGACGAATACAGGCACGTTAACGTCACCGGCCGCTTCCTGCATGACCGTGAGACGCTGGTCCAGGCCGTCACCGAGGAAGGCCCGGGCTATTGGGTGCTGACGCCGCTCCAACGCAGCGACGGCACACAGGTCCTGATCAATCGCGGCTTCGTGCCGTCGGAGCGACGTGACGCATCGGCGCGCCGGGACGGCAATCCGGACGGCCGGGTCGAGATCACCGGCCTGCTCCGTATCACCGAGCCCAAAGGCGGGTTCCTCCGAAACAACGTGCCCCAGCACAACCGCTGGTATTCGCGGGATGTCGCCGCGATCGCGGCGGCCCGCGGTCTCCACGATGTCGCACCTTTCTTCGTCGATGCCGATGCCGGATCACAATCCGCCGGCGGTCCCATCGGCGGATTGACCGTGGTGCGCTTTCCCAATAACCACCTGATCTACGCGCTGACGTGGTTTGCCCTGGCCTTGATGCTGGCCGGCAGGCTTTTCGTCACATTCGGCGGCGGGCTGTTCCGTCGCACGCGCTTCGTCCACGAACCCGCCGGCGGCCCCGATGCCGCCGCGCGCAGGACGGGATCAGATGCTGGAACGATCGTCGAACAGGCCTGACGACGGGAAGACGCTTTCCCACACACTTGCTCATGGCGGCCTGGCCGTCACGCTGCAATCGCAGGCGGACGCGCGCAGCGAGCTGATCGGTGCTGCACCCACCGACGACGAGACCAACCGCAAGAACATGGCGCTGCTGATCCAGCTGCGCTGGACCGCGGTGGTCGGCCAGGTCGTCACCATCGGCGCCGTGCATTTCGGCCTCGGCATCCCCCTGCCGTTGGAGCGGATGGGCGCGGTCATCGGCGCGCTGGTGCTGCTCAACGTCACCAGCCTGATCTGGGTGCGCCATCGCGCCGCGATCACCAACAACGAGCTGCTGGTCGCCTTGATGCTGGACGTCGCCGCGCTGACCGCGCAGCTCTATCTCTCCGGCGGCGCCACCAATCCCTTCACCTCGCTGTTCCTGCTCCAGGTGACGCTGGGGGCGGTGCTGCTCGATGCCCGCTCGACCTGGTCGCTGGTCGCGCTGACCTGCGCGAGTTTCGTGTGGCTGACCTTGGCGTACCGGCCGCTGGATCTGCCGCCCAACCCATTGAGCGAGACTTACACGCTCACCGTCGCCGGCATGCTGCTGGGGTTCGTGCTCAACGCCGTGCTGCTGGTGGTGTTCGTCACCCGCATCAATCGAAACCTGCGCGAGCGCGACGCGCATCTGGCGGCGCTGCGCCAGCATGCCGCCGAACAAGACCATATCGTGCGCATGGGCCTGCTTGCCTCCGGCGCGGCCCATGAGCTCGGCACGCCGCTCGCTTCGCTCTCGGTGATTCTCAGCGATTGGCGGCGCATGCCGGATCTTGCCGCCGACCAGGAGCTCGCCGAGGATCTTTCGGAGATGGAAACCTCGCTGCAACGCTGCAAGTCGATCGTGACGGGCATTCTGGTCTCGGCCGGCGAAGCGCGCGGCGAGGGCTCGTCGCCGACGACGGTGACGGCCTTCGTGACCGCCTTGGTCGACGAATGGCGCGACGCGCGCTCGGCACGGACGCTCTATTTCGTCAATACGTTCGGCGCGGACGTTGCGATCGTCTCCGACATCGCGTTGAAGCAGGTGATCTTCAACGTGCTCGACAACGCCTACGAGGTCTCGCGCGACTGGGTCGAGCTCGTGGCCGAGCGTGAGGGCGACAACCTCGTGCTGTCGATCAGCGACCGCGGTCCCGGCTTTGCGCCGGAGATGCTGGCGCAGCTCGGAAAGCCCTATCACTCGAGCAAGGGCCGCGCCGGCGGCGGGCTCGGGCTGTTCCTGGTGGTGAACGTGGTGCGCAAGCTGGGCGGCACCGTTACTGCGGAAAATCACAGGAAGCGCGGCGCCACTGTCCGCCTGACGCTGCCGCTCGCAACGCTCGCGATCGGAGGGGAATTTTGACGCCTGACCGTTCGCTCATCGTCGTCGAGGACGATGCCGGCTTTGCGCGCACGCTGAAGCGCTCGTTCGAGCGCCGCGGCTATGACGTCGTGCTGGCCGCCTCGATCGATGAGGTGCGCCAAGTGCTGGAGGAGCGCTCCTTCGGCCATGCCGTGGTCGATCTCAAGCTCGGCGGCGCCTCGGGCCTCGCCTGCGTCGAGCTGCTGCACGCACACGATCCCGACATGCTGATCGTGGTGCTCACGGGCTTCGCCAGCATCTCCACCGCCGTGGAGGCGATCAAGCTGGGCGCCTGCCATTATCTGGCAAAGCCGTCGAACACCGACGACATCGAGGCCGCCTTCAACAAGGCCGAGGGCAACGCCGAAGTCGCGCTCGACGCGCGGCCGACCTCGATCAAGACGCTGGAATGGGAGCGCATCCACCAGACCCTGATCGAGACCGATTTCAATATCTCGGAAGCGGCACGGCGATTGGGCATGCACCGGCGCACGCTGGCCAGGAAGCTCGAGAAGCGGCCGGTGCGATGATGAAGACGTAGCGCGTCGTTTGACGAAGACTCTCTCGTCGTCCCGGCGAACGCCGGGACCCATACCGCGGAATCTACCGTTGCGATCGGTAGAAGTACCGAACGACGTATCTTCGTCAAACTTCTCCCTGGGGTTATGGGTCCCGGCGTTCGCCGGGACGACATCGAGTTTGTTGAGATGTCTTTGCGCAAAACTCCGGTCGTCGATCCAGATCACGGTCGTGAAACAAAGAAGCCCGGCCGAACGGCCGGGCTTTTGATCTCTTGCGATCGACGCGACGAGACGCTTACGCGGCCTCGTCGGCAACCGTGGTGTCGTCGCCATCGGTATCGTCAGTCTCGCCCTCGGCATCCGTCTCGCCTTCGGCGGCTTCCGCCTTGGCATTGCGGCGCGGGCTCTTGGCGAGCTGGGCCTCGATCTCCTTGACCGCTTCGGTCTCGGTCGAGTGCTGCACCACCGCGATCTCGCGGGACAGACGGTCGAGCGCCGCTTCATAGAGCTGGCGTTCGGAGTAGGACTGCTCCGGCTGCGATTCCGAGCGATAGAGGTCGCGCACGACTTCCGCGATCGCGACGATGTCGCCCGAATTGATCTTCGCTTCGTATTCCTGGGCGCGGCGCGACCACATGGTGCGCTTGACGCGGGCGCGGCCCTTGAGCGTCTCGAGCGCCTTCTTCACCAGCGTGGGCTCGGACAGCTTGCGCATGCCGACATTGGCGACCTTGGCGGTCGGCACGCGCAGCGTCATCTTGTCCTTGATGAAGTTGATGACGAACAGCTCGAGCTTCGCACCGGCGATCTCCTGCTCCTCGATGGCCAGGATCTGGCCGACGCCGTGAGCGGGATAGACGACGAATTCGTTCGCCTTGAAGCCCTGGCGCTGGGTCACGACCTTCTTTTCCTCGACCTTCGGCGCAGCAGCGGGCTTGGCCGCCGGCTTGGCAGCGACGGGAGCCTTGGCAGGAGCAGCAGCAACATGAGCCTTCGGCGCGGCGGCGGGCTTGGCAGCGGAAGCCTTGACGGCAGCGGGCTTGGCAGTCACAGGCTTTGCAGTCACAGACTTGGCAGCAGGCTTGGCAGCGGTCGCTTTCGCGGCCGGTTTGGCAGTCTTGTTAGGCATTGCGCTTCTTTTGTTCTTCGAGGACTTTGCAGCCGGCGCCTTCGTCGCGGTCCGACCCTTGGATGCGCTACGGCTGGCCGCGGCGACTTTTTTGGCCTCCTTATGGGAAGCCCTCGCTGAAGTACTCTTTTTACGCGTTTTCTGTGACACAGCCTGCGCGCGGAAACTGCCACGCCCCTGTTCGACATTTGGTTTCACGGGAACCCAGAGGGGCCAACGGGGCTGAACGGGGTTCGGCTTAATGTGCTCAATATAGCACATTTCCCGCAAAAATCAATGATTTAGGGGTCTTCAGGGCTGGATTTCGGCGGCGGCGCCGCTATTAGGGTTAAGTTTGGGTCCGATTTAGTCGCCGGAGCCGGGGTTCGGAGAAAAATATTTCTCGAACTTGCCTTCCATGCCGTCGAATTCCTTGGCGTCGGCAGGTGATTCTTTCTTCTGGGTGATATTCGGCCAGCTCTTGGCGTAGTCGGCGTTGACCTGGAGCCACTTCTCCAGGCCGGGTTCCGTATCCGGCTTGATGGCGTCGGCGGGGCATTCGGGCTCGCACACGCCGCAATCGATGCACTCATCGGGGTGGATGACCAGCATGTTGTCACCCTCATAGAAGCAGTCGACCGGGCAGACCTCGACGCAGTCGGTGTACTTGCACTTGATGCAGTTTTCAGTGACGACGTAAGTCATCCAACGCTCCGAAAAGCTCTTTTAAAAGTCGGGGCTTGCCTAGCGCGGATGGCCCTGCGCTGCAAGGTCGGGAAAGCCCGATCATGACGGCTTTGTGTGTTTGATCGACCAAGAAATGAATTCGATGCGCAATTAATTGCGCATCCCGAGCTCCTCGTAGAGCACCCGGGCCGAGGCTGCATCGCCGCGGCGCTCGCTAAAGCTTGTCACTTTCAACACGCGCACCGTGCGGTCGAGCGCGATGGTGAGCACATCGCCGATCTTGACCGCATGCCCCGGCGAGGTCTCGCGTGTGCCGTTGATGCGAACATGGCCCGTGACGACGAGCTCGGCCGCGGAGGTGCGCGCCTTCACCACCCGCGCGTGCCACAGCCATTTGTCGAGGCGCTGCCGCTCGGTCGTGGGATCACTCCTTGCGGCCGGACAGCTGCTCTTTCAGCGCGGCAAGCTTGGCGAAAGGCGAATTCGGATCAACGGGGCGATCACGCTCGCGCGGGTTCGCGCTCGAGGCGTAGGGGCGGAGTGACGGACCGCCCTGGCGGTCGCGGCCCTTGTCCCGGTCGCGGCCACGATTGTCGCGGCCCTTGTCGCGATCGCCGCCGAACTTGCCCTTGTCGCGATCACGCCCCTTGTTGTCGCGATCCCTGTTGTCGCGATCCTTGCCCTCGAAGCGGCGGCTCTTGTCGTCGCGCCCCTCGGGACGCGGCGCGCCTTCGCCGCCACCTTCGCGCGGCTTGCGGAAATCTCTGCCGCCGTCCCTGCGATGGCCGCCATGACGATGGCCCGGCTTCGCGCCTTCGGCGGCTTCACCGGGCGCGGCGCTCGCCGCACCGGCCTCGGCACCGGCTTGCGGACGCGGCTGATGGTGATGACGCTGGTGGCGGTGGCGCTCGTGGCGCGGCTTGCGGTCCTCGTGACGGCCGCCGGGACGCCAGACCTCGACCAGCTCGGGCTCGGCGGGCGTGGCCGCGGCCTCAGGCGCGGCAGCGTCGGGCGATGCAGCGGCTTCCGTTGCAGCGGCCTCGGCGGGAGCAGCCTCAAGACCATCGGATTCGGCTTGCGCAGCCGGCTCTTCCGCCGGCGGCGCGATGCCGGGGGCGTCTTCGGGCGTGACGGGCGCCTCGGCGGAGGCGTCCAGCGCAGGCTCGGCGTCGTGAGCCGGCTCGTCCTGCGGCTCCATGCCGGGTGCGTCTTCGACGGTGACTGCTTCAGCGGCAGCTTCGGTGGATGCGGCCGGCTCCTCGGGCAGGCCGGCAACGGCCTCCGCAGCGGTCTCGGTCGAAGTCTCGGCGCTGCCCTCAACCGGCGGCGTCTCTGCCGCGACCGTTTCAGTCACGACCTGCTCGGCCACGACGGGCTTTTGCGGCAGCGGCGGACGCTTCTCCATGCGATAGCCGAGGGCACGTAGTACCGACGCAAAATCCTCACCTGCAGAGCCAGTGAGCGAGGTCATCGCCTGGGTGACGACGAAGCTGCGGCCGTCGAAGGCGCCGGCCGGCTTCTCGCCGGAGGCATTCTCGCGCCAGGCCAGCGCCGGGCGGATCAGATCGGCAAGACGCTCCAGGATGTCGACGCGCACGGCGCGCTCGCCGGCCTGCTTGTAGCCGAGCACGCGATAGGCATCGCGCGGCAGCGCCTTGTCGACCGGGAACGAGGTGCGCCCCGAGGAGGCCAGATGCTGCGCGCCGGACAGCGAGGATAGATCGACGTTGTCCTGCTTCAGCGCCCACAAGAGCGCGGCGAGCGCGCGCGCGGCGGGCTTGAGCAGGCCGGGGAAATAGATGTGATAGGCGCCGAAACGGACGCCGTATTTGCGCAACACCGCGCGCGAGGGCTGGTCGAGATCCTTCAGCTCGTTCGCGATCTTGGGACGCTCGAGCACGCCGAGGGCCTCGACGAGCTGATAGGCGATGCCGCGGGCAATGCCGGTGACGTCCTCGGCCTTGGAGAGCTCGAACATCGGCCCGAGCAGCTTCTCGATATGCGTCTTGAGCCAGAGCTCGAGCCGCGCCTGCACCTTGTCGCGCGGGCCGCCGGTCAGGCGCTCGTCGGAGATGATGCGGATGCGCGGATGCAGCGCGTCCTCTGCGGCAGACAGCCGCGCCACGGCGTCTCCGGTCCAGCGGATGATGCCTTCCGAGGTCAGCACGAACTGATCGTCGGGCGCATTGCCCAATCGTTCGGCGCGCGTGTTGATCTCGCCGGCGAGCACCGCTTGCGCTGCAGCCTGCAAGGCTTTCGCATCGGAGCCCGCTTCCGCAGCGTCCGGTGCAAAGGTGAAGCCGTCGAGGCGGCCGATGACATGGCCTTCGACGATGACTTCGCCGGTCTTGCCGATTTCAGTATTCAAGCTCGTGTTCTCCCGCAGGCGGCGCATCAATACACTGGTCCGGCGATCAACGAAACGCTCAGTCAAGCGTTCATGGAGCGCATCCGATAATTTATTTTCGACTTCCCGCGTGATTCCCTGCCAGCGATCGGGGTCTTTCAGCCAATCCGGGCGGTTGGCGACGAAGGTCCAGGTGCGAATCTGCGCGATCCGGGCCGACAGCGTGTCGATATCGCCGTCGACGCGGTCGGCCTGGGTAACCTGGGCTTCGTACCAAGCATCGGGGATGCATCCCTTCTGCATCAGGAAGCCGTACAGCGTCGTCACCAGCTCGGCATGGGCCGCCGGCGATAATTTCCGATAGTCCGGAACCTGACAGGCCTCCCACAGCCGTTCCACCGCCGTCTGGCCATGCGCGATATCGCGCACCTCGCCGTCGCGGGCGGCATGGTCGAGCACGCGCATGTCCTCGGCAACAGGCGCGCGCGTCAGCGCCTCATGGCCGGGGGCGAGGTTCAGCGACACCTGCAGCGCGCCGAGCGATGCAAAATCCAGCTTCGAATTGCGCCATTGCAGCATCTTCACGGCATCGAAGGTGTGGTTCTGCAGCGCGTTGACGAGCTCGGGCTCGAACGGCGCACAGCGGCCGGTGGTGCCGAACGTGCCGTTGCGGGTGGCGCGGCCGGCGCGGCCTGCGATCTGCGCGAATTCGGACGGCGTGAGGCGGCGGAACTGATAGCCGTCGAACTTGCGATCGGAGGCAAAGGCGACGTGGTCGACGTCGAGATTGAGGCCCATGCCGACGGCGTCGGTGGCGACGAGATAATCGACGTCGCCGTTCTGGAACATCTCGACCTGCGCATTGCGTGTGCGCGGCGAGAGCGAGCCTAGAACCACAGCGGCGCCGCCGTGCTGGCGGCGGATCAGCTCGGCGATGGCGTAGACTTCATCGGCCGAGAACGCGACGATGGCGGTGCGGCGCGGCTGCCGCGTGATCTTGCGATCGCCGGCAAATTCCAGCTGCGACAGGCGCGGCCGGGTGATCATGGAGACGCCCGGCAACAGGCGCTCGATGATCGGGCGCATGGTCGCAGCGCCCAAGAGCAGCGTCTCGTCGCGGCCGCGGCGGTTGAGGATGCGATCGGTGAAGACGTGGCCGCGTTCGAGATCGCTCGCGATCTGAACCTCGTCGACGGCGAGGAAGGAGAGGTCGAGGTCGCGCGGCATCGCTTCGACGGTCGAGACCCAATAGCGCGGGCTCTTCGGCTTGATCTTCTCCTCGCCGGTGACGAGCGCGACCGCCTCGCTGCCGACCCTTGCGGCGATCTTGTTGTAGACCTCGCGCGCCAGCAGGCGCAGCGGCAAGCCGATCATGCCCGAAGGGTGCGCGAACATCCGCTCGATGGCGAGATGGGTCTTGCCGGTGTTGGTCGGCCCGAGCACCGCAGTGACGCCAGCGCCAGGCACTCGATCAGAAGCTGCGCGCTCGGAAGCGAAGGGGGAGGAGGAAAAAGCCATGTCTGGGGATTAGGTAGTCGCGATTTGGGCGAATGTCAGTGCTGGATTGCGGCGAGGGCTGCTCCTTCCTGAGGAGCGCGTTAGCGCGTCTCGAAGGATGAAGGCCCGGCTGGCGCCATAGGGCAAGCCAAGCCCCTCGCCCTTCGAGACGGCCGCTGGCGCGGCCTCCTCAGGGTGAGGGGCACACCGAGCGCGTGGGCCTCCTCCCCAAATCCCGCGCAACTGTCTCACTTTGCGACGCTTTTCCTGCCCGTCTTAAGTTTCGGAACGACTCTAGAACGAATCGCGGCCGAATCGCTGACTCCAGATTGAGTCCCGTTCCGTTCACGCAACATGTCGCGGGAGTCTTAACCGTTACGACTAGATGGAGTTTTCGGCCGCCGGACAAGTGACGTTTCGAGGGCGCAAAGCCTTAAGTTGGGGACGGCGCGGAGTCGAATCAGAATCGGGGCGGAGTCAAATGGATTCCCGATTGCGAGCCCTCCAAAGCAAAAAACGCGAAAACAACCCCATGCACAGTAGGTAAGCTATTGATATTGCGAGACCTCTTACCCCCCTGGAGGGGGAGGGTAAGTGCGCCACCACCGTTGCGGCTTTACTGCGTCTTCGCCACCCTTGGCGGCTGGGCGGTGGTGATGAAGCTGGTGGCTTCCAGCATGGCGGGGCCGAGCGGCGTCGGCACTTTCAGCCAGAACGGGACCAGGATGCGGGTGCCGGCGACCGGGGCGAAGGCGATCTCGATGTGGCGCTGGGCGGCGAGGTATTTGATCACGGGGCGGTCGGGGATGTAGCCCGCCACAGGCACGAAATAGAGCGAGCAGACCACGACCGGGCCATGATAGCCCTTTTCCGCCTTCACGCTCTCCATGCGCTTGAAATCGAGCTTGAGGTCGTAGCGCATGCGGCCGTCGAACACCGGGGCCGAGTTGTGGCAGGCCTCCGGCGTAACAGGATCGCCATTGCCGGGTACGCGCAGCAGCGAGGCCGTCATCGGGTCCCAGACGCCGCGGCGGTGGGCGTCGGTGACGACGATGCGGTCAGGATCGACCGGCGGCTCCGGCAGGATCGCAAAATCCTTCACATTGCCCTTGTCGAGCGTGATGCGGATCTCTTCGGTCTTCTTCGAGGTGGTGGTGGAGGCCTGGTAGCCAGTCGCAACCAGCGCGCCATTGACGACGCGCCCCTGCGAGGCGCCGGTGCCGGACCCGCCCGTGAACGACTTCAGCAGGCCCGTGGTGCCGCCTGCGGCGGCCGCCGAAAACACGTCGTCCTGGATATCGATGTTCCAGCCGCCCTTGCCGACCGGAATGCCTGACAGCGAGGCCTCATATTGCGCCTCGAGCTTGCCCTGCGCCGCCGCGGGCAGCGCGCCCCACACCACCGACAGGCCGCAAAATGCCGCGAGCCAGCCGGCCAAGCGCGGCCGGACAGAGCGCGATTGGGGCGCAAGAGGAGGCATTGTGAGCACGAAACAATCCATGGGGGCGCGACGGTTGTTACTTAAGCCAAAAACCGCGGCAAACAATGTGTCCGGGCGTGTCGGGCCGGGAACTCCACCGGACTCTTCGGTCGCGAATACGCCGTTTATGTGATGGTAAGGTGCGACAAACATTGCCGTTTTGGTGATCGGGAGGTAGCCGCGGACGCGGTCACCTCTCCCGCTTGCGGGAGAGGTCGCGCCGCAGGCGCGGGTGAGGGCTCTCTCCTCTGGGGGACACTCGCGGCTGCCCCTCTGCGGAGACACCCTCTCCCCGCCCTCCCCCGCAAGCGGGGGAGGGAGCGCACCGCGCGCGGCTTCAAAAGACCGCCCAAAACCTTGACGTCCCGCCCCTTCCCCCCTATACGTCCGCCCGCTCCCTGCAAGGACGAAAGAATTTGCCCCCGTGGCGCCCAAAAATGGCGGCCGCACTCGTTGGGGGTTCGAACTAAAGGATTTCTACCATGTCACGCCGCTGCGAACTGACGGCCAAGGGCCCCCTCGTCGGCCACAAGGTCAGCCACTCCAACATCAAGACCAAGCGCCGCTTCCTGCCGAACCTAGTCAACGTGACCTTCATCTCGGAAGCCCTGGAGCGCAACGTGCGCCTGCGCGTCTCCACCAACGCGGTCAAGAGCGTCGACCACAATGGCGGCCTGGACGCCTTCCTGCTCAAGGCCAACGCCGACGCCCTGTCGCCGCGCGCCCTCGAGCTGAAGCGCGCCATCCAGAAGAAGGTCGGCGACACCGCGCCGGCCAAGAAGGCCAGCTGAGTTTTTTCGAGTTAGGGCGGGGGCTAAGTTGCGTCGCGTGGCGTAGGCTTAGCCAGTAGAGTTTGCGTAGCGGCCGGATCGAAAGATCCGGCCGTTTTTTGTTTGTGGGGTCGGCGGCATGATACCTCTGCCTACCTTGCCCTGAGGCCATTGCCCGCTATGATCGTGAAAAACAACGATTCAACTTGGGGGGTAGTGGGTTGGGGCTTAATGTCGGCCAGCTGCGGGCTATCGCGCAGCAACGCGATAGATATAAAACGCAGCTAAGTCGGCTGAAGACGACCGGCAAGCAGACGTCTTGCATCGAAGCGGCAGTCTCAAGTGCTTGCGACACCTTGGAAAGCGGCACCACGTCATTCGTTATTTACGGAGAGCCTCAGAGCGGCAAGACAGAAATGATGATCTGTCTTACAGCAAAGCTCTTGGATGACGGGCATCGCGTCGTTGTACATTTGTTGAATGACAGCGTTCAGCTCCTTCAACAAAACCTAGAGCGCTTCCAACGATCGAAACTGTCGCCAGCAGCTCGCAACTTCTCAGATGTAATCGATCCCGACTATTCATTATCCGCCGGTTATCATGTCATCTTTTGCAAGAAGAATGCGAGCGATCTGACGAAGCTGAATCAGAAGCTGGAGCGAATCGGCGACAAGGTCATCATCGATGATGAAGCTGACTTCGCAACTCCAAATGCGCTGATCAACAAAGGCGACATCACCAGTATCAACGCGCTTATCAATAAGCTCATCAGCCACGACGGCATCTACATCGGCGTGACGGCGACTCCTGCACGTCTGGACCTCAACAATACGTTCGAGAACGATAACGAGAAGTGGGTCAATTTCCCGCCGCATGAGGCCTACACTGGCCAAGATGTCTTCTTCCCCCTGGACACCGATGTGCAATTTTCCTTGCACACGCTTCCCGACACAGACGATAGCCCGAAGTACCTGCGTGAGGCCATCTTCCGATTTCTGGTGCGAGTCGCCGCCCTTAACTTGACCGCGAAGTCCGACGAGAACTTCTCGATGCTCATCCACACGAGCGGCAAGAAGCTCGATCACAAGTCAGACAAGAAGCCAATCGACGAAGTGATGAATGCTCTCTCAGACACTCATTCTAAGAAGTTTGAGTCTTTCGCATGAGATCGGCAAGATAGCGACCAAACTATACGGTCAAGAGCAGGCAAGCAGCATCCTCGCGTATATCGTGAAGAATTGCGACCAAACCAGCACGATTATAATGAACAGCGAGCGAGACAAGAATGTCGACTTCAAGTCTGCCACTTCGCCAGCAGCGATGTTTACATTCGTCATTGGCGGCAACATCGTTTCAAGAGGCGTCACATTCGACAACCTCCTCTCGATGTTCTTCACTCGCGATTCAAAGCACAAGATACAACAGGATACTTATATCCAGCGCGCACGAATGTTTGGCTCGCGCAAGAAACATCTTCCCTACTTTGAATTGACCATACCGGAGCAACTTTATCTCGACTGGCAACGCTGCTTCGCCTTTCACAAGCTCGCGCTTGAGGCCATCAAAACAAAAAAGGGCTCTCCCGTTTGGTTGGCCGATCAGCGAATCGCAGCAGTTGCATCAAGCAGCATCGACAAAACGAATGTACTGCTCGACAAGGGAGAAATGTCTTTTCCGATTTTTGACTACTCGCCCAAGATCGAGAAGCTGCTATATGGCTCGAATGATCCAATTAGCAGCTTGAAGCAACTACAAGAGAGAATCGGCAATGATGCTCTACCAGACTATTTGATCAGATACGTGCAACGAATACTCCCAAACGGAGCCTCATCCATTGCACTGCATCAGTCGAGCACGATCGAGAACATGAAAGATGCCAACAAAAACAAGATCGAGCGTACGAAGGGGCTTTTCGGTCAAGTTAAGCGCGAGTTTCCTGACGCAGTGCACCACTTCAAGATTTTCTACAACGCGAAGGGCAAAGCGCGACTAATCTATAAGTTCAATGGCAGTATTACTTTTTTGAAAAATGTCAAAAATGCTGGATGATTACGAATTCTATCAAGGTGTTGTTCTCCGACAGCTTGCCGTAGAGAACGATTACTCTCTATCCGTTTCCTTCCGTCCATTTGTCCGAGAGGGTCGAATCAATGCGTTCGTCATGAACGGGCGTGTCGGCGTCTACATGAAGCATTCCTCGAAGCGAATGTCGCCGTGGCGATTCACATTTACAATCGAGCAAGCCGCAGATCTTTTAGACATGGAGCATAAGTTTCCGGACTCTTTCATGGTGTTTGTGTGCGGTACCGATGGTCTAGTTACGCTCTCATTAGCGGACCTACACAGCATCGTTAGCTTCCAAGAAAGCGAAAACGCTTGGGTCAGTATTTCGAGACCACCTCGCACTCAATACGAGATCGCCGGCAATCGCGGCGAACTAGGGTATAAGGTTTCGAGGGGCATAGGTCCGATTCCTGAGACTTTAAAGACGCGCGTGCGCGAACGCTATGCTACTGGCTAACCGTTTCCCTGCGGGCAACTCATCCTAGATGACCTCCTAACACTCGCTTCCGCGCAAATTCGTAGCATGAGCAAGACTTACACAAAAACCATACAGGAAGCGCTTGGGCGCGATCCCGTTCATCCCTTCCCCGCCCGAATGGCTCCCGGGATTGCTCTCGATATTTTGTCGAGCGAGCAAGACCAAATTCGAGTTCTGGATCCAATGATGGGATCAGGGACCGTACTTGCGATGGCTCGCGCGAGCGGCCACTCAGCGATCGGAATTGATATTGATCCGCTTGCAGTGCTCCTAGCCCGCGTATGGACAACAGCGATCGATGAACCCAGGGCAAGAGCCAGGGCCGCTGAGGTATTGGAGCGCGCAAGAGACAATATGCCCTCGCTAAGCGTAAGCGATGCATACCCGCGAAACGCGGATTCAGAGACTCGCAGCTTTGTTCGCTATTGGTTCGACATATACGCGCGCAAGCAACTAGCCTCGCTCGCAAACTCCATTCACGGCGTCAGAGATGATCACATCAGAGATGTACTTTGGTGCGCCTTCTCACGCCTGATCATCACTAAGCAGGCCGGTGCTTCATTGGCTATGGACCTCTCCCATAGCAGGCCGCACAAGGCTTTTGAGAGCGCTCCAATCAAGCCCTTCAACAAATTTCTTTCCGCCGTTGACCTCGTTCTGAAGAACTGCATTTCAAAGAGCCAACCTGAACGCGTCCGGCGACGCGGACATCGCTCGGTGACGCACGAAAGCTTCCTCTTGCGAGAGGGACGATCGATCTTGTTTTGACTTCTCCTCCTTACCTGAATGCAATTGACTACATGAGATGCAGCAAATTTTCGCTAGTTTGGATGGGGCATACGGTTGGCGAGCTTAGCAGTATTCGAACTGACAGCGTAGGCACTGAATGCGGAGACCATGATGCTCGCCAAGATTCGGTGATTAGAAAAATCATTTCTGATCTGCGACTGAGCCCGAGGCTCAGCCAGCGACATGAAGCCGTCCTTGCACATTATGTCGATGACATGATGCGCTCTATAGATGAGGTCGCTCGGGTGCTAGCGCCGGGAGGCAGGGCAATTTATGTCGTAGGCGAAAACACGGTACGTGGAACGTTCATACCGAACGCCAAGATCGTGACGGCAGTTGCCGAACATGCTGGACTCTCTATCGGTAATAGAAAAGCTCGAACTTTACCGGCTAACCGGCGCTATCTCCCCCCGCCAACGGTTCTGAACGCTCCAGAAGCCATGGGAGGCCGAATGCGCCGCGAGGTTATTCTATCCTTTTCAAAATCACCGGCCAGCCTCTGAGAAGGCCAAAGGGCTCATACTGTCCGGACGGGCGTCCGGACAGTGCGAAGAGAATTCCGGCATAAATCCTGCCGAGCCGCTTCGATCGTCACGGTCTCTTCCCGAAATTCCGCTATACTCGCCCCGGTAGCATCACCCGGAGGCGCATCCCATGGACCCCGCGCACACCACCACCTCCCCCAAAAACCTCGTCATCTGCTGTGACGGCACCGGCAACGAGATCAGCGAGAACATCTCCAACGTCCTGAAGCTCTATCGCTGCCTGCGCAAGACCGAGAAGACACAGCCGCGGCAGATGGTGTTTTACGATCCCGGGGTCGGCACGGTGACGGAGCCGACGACGTGGCACCGGCTCAAGGCCAATATCAATCTGGTGCTGGGGCTCGCCACCGGCTACGGGCTCGATGACAACGTGCTCTCGGCCTATTGCTTCCTGGTCGAGCATTATGCGCCGGGCGACCGCATCTATCTGTTCGGCTTTTCGCGCGGGGCTTACACGGTTCGCGTGCTGGCGGGGCTGATCCACAAGATCGGCCTGATCAGGCCGGAGCAAGCGAACCTCGCTGGCTCGGGCCTCGTCGCCTACAAGCAATATTCCGGCACCGGGCGCGGCAACGATATCGAGGATCTCACGGGCGTCGCCTTCGACGACCAGGGGCCGCTGCCGAAGGACCAGTTCGACCTCGCCGCGCAGTTTGCGCGCATCACCTCGACGCGCTGGCCGACCATCCACTTCATCGGGGTGTGGGACAGTGTGGCGAGCGTGATCGTGCCGCGCGCCGACCGCCTGTTCTGGCCGAGCCTGGAGGAGCTCGCCTTCACGCTGCGCAACCCCAGCGTCAGGATCTTCCGGCAGGCGATCGCGATCGACGAGCGGCGCTGCATGTTCCGCCTCAAGAAGTACGAACAGCCGCAGGAATTCTGGAGCAACCGCTACGTTCCTGATGAGAAGAAGGTGCCGCAGGACATCCTGCAGGTGTGGTTCGCCGGCGTGCACAGCGACGTCGGCGGCGGCTATCCGGAAGCCGAGAGCGGCGAGTCGAAATATCCGCTGCTGTGGATGATCGCGGAGGCGGAGAAGGCGGGGCTGAACTTCAACCCGGCGACCATCAAGCAGCTCGCCTGGGGTATCCCGCGCAAGAACTCGCCGTTTCAATATGTCGCGCCGGCCTTTACGGGCAAGACCGGCGTGCTGCACGATTCCATGACGGCGGGCTGGCGGCTGCTGGAGTTCTTGCCGAAGAGCGCGACGTACCGGGAATGGCCGGAGCGGAAGGTATTGTTCGGCTTCTACATCCCCGATTGCGAGCCGCGCCCCATCCCCGAAGGCGCGTGTGTGCATGAGAGCGTGGTGAAGCGGATGGCGGTGGAGCCGGATTACCGGCCGGTGAATTTGCCGAAGGATTTTGTGACGGTGCCGATGCCGGTGGGGCCGCATGAGGCGGAGGCAGAGACGGTGCCACCCTCCCCTGGAGGGGGAGGGTAAGACCCCGCTACCGCCGCTTTCTTCCTTTGCTGCTACTTTTCGTTAAAATTCTCCGGCCCGCCTTAGCGGGATCGCATCATCTCCTCCGCATCATCGGGGCAAACCACCCGCCGCTATTCCTGCGGAATTGGAGGAGAGTGCCAATGTACCCGCGCAAATATGCCCGCGTGAAACCGGCAGGGCTGGTGTCGCGCCAGGCCAAGATCATCACCGACCCGCGCGCGCCGGTGATCCCCTGCACGCTGATCGACTATTCGCCCGGCGGGGCCTGCGTCGATCTCGGCGGCCAGGTGAAAATCCCCGATCGCTTCGAGCTGCTGCACGTCAACACCAAGAAGCGCTGCCGCATCGCCTGGAAGCGCGGCACGCGGGTGGGCGTGGTGTTTTAGGGAGCGCTTGAGTCACAAGCTCCGCTGCGCTGGTGTGCGCTCCCTCCCCCGCTTGCGGGGGAGGGCTGGGGAGAGGGTGTCTCCGCAGAGGGATTCCCCTCGATTGTTCTCCAACAATTCCCCTACTACTTCCGCATTCTCGCCTTTGCACCCGCGATGATCTGCATGGCGACGCCGGCGAGCCAGCCGATGAAGACGAGCCAGGTCCAGGCCATGTGCGGATCGAGGCGGAGCACGATGACGGCGACGGAGACGAAGGCGGTGCCGGTGGCGAACAGCGTGCCGGCGGAACTGAGGAATTCCGCCGCGTCGATGTGGCTGTGGGCGTCGTCGAACGGCATCTGCGGCGTGTCGATGCCGAGATAGAAGCCGATGCCGCCGAGCAGCATCATCAGCAGCAGAAAACCCTGCGTGGTGAGCTGCGGGATCGCCGATCCCACAAAGGCGCCGATGAACAGGCCGCACGCCGCGCCAGCCATCGCAAGGCCCACGCGCTCGAAGACGTGAGCGGTTTTGCGAACAGGATAACGCATGGGCGGGCCTCCGTTGCCTCGACTGGGCCGAAGGTTAGGCCAGATTTGGGGAGTGTGGAAGCTGGGGAGATTTACGGATGCGGGGAAGTGAGAGGCGAAAGCGCGTCCACATAGTCCGCTGTCGTCCCGGACAAGCACGCCCTTAGGCGCGCGCCGATCCGGGATCCCCGTGCGAGCGCTTGCGCTCGTCGCGATATCCACAGGGAGAGGTTTGACGAAGACTCCCGGTTATTTGTCGACGCACACCCCGCGCAATCGAGAGATCACGCGGTATGGGTCCCGGATCTGCGCTGGCGCTTGTCCGGGACGACACTATTGATTTGGCGACGCTACCGCGCCTCAGCTGCAGCGGCGCACCCTACCTCGCCCCGAAATTGGTCTTGCCGAACAGCGCCTTTTGCGTCGAGGGCTGCGAGCGCCAATATTGCGGCGGGGCTTCGACCTCGCCGCCGAGCTCGGCGGCGGCGTGCCAGGCCCAGCGCGGATCGTAGAGCATGCCGCGGGCGAGCGCGACCATGTCGGCCTTGCCGGATGCGACGATCTCCTCGGCCTGCCTGGCTTCCGTGATCAGGCCTACGGCGATGGTGGGCAGGCCGGTCTCGCGGCGGATGCTATCTGCGAACTGCACTTGATAGCCGGGGCCGAGCGGGATTTTCTGCAGCGGCGAGACGCCGCCGGAGGAGGCATCGATC
Organism: Bradyrhizobium nanningense; assembly: GCF_004114535.1. Classification (GTDB taxonomy): domain Bacteria; phylum Pseudomonadota; class Alphaproteobacteria; order Rhizobiales; family Xanthobacteraceae; genus Bradyrhizobium; species Bradyrhizobium nanningense. The sequence continues at coordinate 123,187 of NZ_LBJC01000079.1, read as the reverse complement.
CAGTCGACGCCGCGCGCCTTCAGCGCTTTGGCGAATGCGATGGTCTGCGAAATATCCCAGCCGCCCTCGACCCAGTCGGTCGACGACACCCGCATGCCAACCGGCCTGTCGTGCGGGAAGGCGGCGCGCACCGCGTCGAACACCTCCAGCGGGAAACGCATGCGGTTCTCCAGGCTGCCGCCGTACTCGTCGGTGCGCCGGTTCGAGATCGGCGACAGGAACTGATGCAGGAGATAGCCGTGCGCACCATGAACCTCGATGGCGTCGATGCCGAGACGCGCGGCGCGTTTGGCGCTGTCGACGAAGGCCTCGCGGATGCGCTTGAGGCCCGCGGCATCGAGCGCCAGCGGGGCGGCCTCGCTCTCCTTGTGTGGCACGGCGCTTGGGGCCACCGTCTGCCAGCCGCCCTGCTCCGCCGGAATCAGCTGGCCGCCGTCCCAGGGCCGCGCGCTGCTCGCCTTGCGGCCGGCATGGGCGAGCTGCATCGCGACCGCGGTGGAGGAATGCTTGCGCACCGAGGTGAGGATCTGATGCAGCGCGGCCTCGCAGGCATCGCTGTAGAGCCCGAGACAGCCCGGCGTGATGCGGCCGATCGCCTCGACATGGGTCGCCTCGATGCAGAACATCGCAGCGCCCGACAGGCTGAGATTGTTGATGTGGGTGAAGTGCCAGTCGGTGGCGACGCCGTCATCGGCCGAATATTGGCACATCGGCGACACCACGATGCGGTTCTTCAGCGTCAGGCCGCGCAGCTTGATCGGGGAAAACAGGACGGACATGCGGGGGAGTTCCGGGGAATGAGAAGGCAATGGGGGGAGTGTAGTGAGGGGACGGCGGATTGCTAGGCGCACGGGGGAATGGCGGGTCGCCTCAGCGTGCATTTCGGCAATCATTTGGTCGCGAGATGACGCCACGCATTCCGCTGTCGTCCCGGACAAGCGTCAGCGCAGATCCGGGACGACGGCGGTGGCTATTCCGCCAGCGTGAATTGCAGCAGCAGGGTCCGCTGCAGCATCGAGAAATTGTCGTCGGAGATCAGCGTCAGGACGGTCTCGCCCTCGGGCGTGACGTGGGCGTCGATGCCTTCCATGTTGTCGATCTCGTGGCCGAGATCGGCGACGAACAGCGCGGGGCCGTCGACCAGCACGCCCGGCGCGATCGACTTCAGCGGAATCGACCGGATGCGGATGTTGACGCCGGTGAACCAGGAGAATTTGCGCTCGAGGATCAGAAGCTCGCCGGACGGCAGCAGCACGGCGTCGCTGATGTCGTATTTCTCGGTGCGGCGCACGCTGAACTGGCCGGGCGTGGGGCCGCCGATCAGGAAGGCTGTGAGATTGCCGTCCGCGTCGAGCCCGCGCTCGGAAAAGGCGATCAGGGTGCCCGCGAGCGGCTGGGCCTTCTGCATGTCCCTGGGCACGACGACCAACGCCTCCAGCCCCTTGTTGGAGGGCAGTCTGCGCACGCCCGCCGGCACCGGCACCACCTCGCCGCGGGCGCGTGTGCCGCCCTTGGAAAAATCATAGCGCAGGATCTGGTTGACGCGTTCGAGCCCGACATAGACGATATTGCCGTCGCGCGCGATCGATTCCGAATCCCACCACAGCCGCTTTTCCGTGATCGGCCGGCCCTCGGCGCCGAGCAGCGGCGCGGCCTCGACGTCGTCGAGTCCAACCATCTTGCCATTGGCGTAGCGGATGGTCCCGGTGAACCAGCCGCCCTGGTCGGAGACCGCGAGGAAGCGCTCGCCCTTGGCGTCCACCCGGATGGCGGACAATCCGCCGAAGCCACGATAGGGCGAGGTCAGCACCAGGCCGCTGCGATAGTCGAGCGAGCCGAAGCGCGTGCGCGCACGGTCACGCGGCTCGAAATGGGGAATGGCGCGCGCATTGACCTCGATGCTGACGGGCCCTGTGACGGCACGCTCGACTTGAAGCGCGCGCGGCGGCGGCTCGCTCGCGGCTTGCGCCAGCGCGATGCGGGAGGCTGCGAAAGTGGAGAATCCCGCTGCTGCAAAGCCGAGAATGCTGCGGCGGGATTGATGCGTGCTCACGAATGCAATTTGCGTCGCGGGCGAGCGGGTGCTTGCGTGGGCGCCGTGTTGGTCTCGCTGAACAGCTCGGCGAGCTTCTCGGTGATGGCGCCGCCGAGCTCTTCGGCGTCCACGATCGTCACCGCGCGGCGGTAATAGCGCGTCACGTCATGGCCGATGCCGATCGCGATCAGCTCGACCGGCGAGCGGGTCTCGATCTCCTCGATGATGTGGCGCAGGTGCCGCTCGAGATAATTGCCGGGATTGACCGACAGCGTGGAATCGTCGACCGGCGCGCCGTCCGAGATCATCATCAGGATCTTGCGCTGCTCGGGCCGGCCGAGCAGACGCTTGTGCGCCCAGTCCAGCGCCTCGCCGTCGATGTTCTCCTTCAGCAGCCCCTCACGCATCATCAGGCCGAGATTCTTTCGCGCACGACGCCAGGGGGCATCCGCCGACTTGTAGATGATGTGGCGGAGATCGTTGAGGCGGCCCGGATTGGCCGGCTTGCCGGCGGCAAGCCACGCCTCGCGCGATTGCCCGCCCTTCCAGGCGCGCGTGGTGAAGCCGAGGATCTCGACCTTGACGCCGCACCGCTCCAGCGTGCGCGCCAGGATGTCGGCGCAGGTCGCGGCGACCGTGATGGGCCGGCCGCGCATCGAGCCGGAATTGTCGAGCAGCAGCGTCACCACGGTGTCGCGGAACGTCGCCTCCTTCTCGTGCATGAAGGACAGCGGGTGATAGGGATCGGTGACGACGCGCGACAGGCGCGCAGGGTCCAGGATGCCCTCTTCGAGATCGAACTCCCAGGCGCGGTTCTGCTGCGCCATCAGGCGGCGCTGCAGGCGGTTCGCGAGGCGGGCGACGATGCCCTGCAGATGCGCGAGCTGCTTGTCGAGATAGGCGCGCAGGCGTTCCAGCTCGTCATGGTCGCAGAGATCCTCGGCGGCGATGATCTCGTCGAATTTCGGCGCGAAGGCGTGATATTCCGGTCCGCGCGGCTCGTTCTTGCCATGCTGGTTCGGACGGGTCGCCTCGCCCGGCGTCTCGTCGTCGCCGAGCTCGCCGTCGTCGAAGGTGTCGGAGGTCGAGGCCTGCGCGCTTTCCATCGCGCTCTCGCTCATCTCTTCGCTCGACGCCTGCGCCTGGTCGGCGCTCATCTCCTGCGCGGCGTCGGAATCGGGCGACCCCTCGGCGCCGGACTGGTCGTTGTCGCCGTCCTGGTTCTCGTCGTTATCGTCATCGTCCTCGCTGTCGGCGTTGCGCTCGTCGCCGAGCTCGAGCGCGGTCAAGAGGTCGTGCACGGCATCGCCGAACCGGGTCTGGTCCTCGACCAGGCCATCGAGGCGGTCGAGCCGCTTGCCGATCTTGTCTTCGAGAATCGGACGCCAGAGGTCGACCATCTTCTTCGCAGCCGTCGGCGGCGCCATGCCGGTCAGGCGCTCGCGCACCAGCATCGCCAGCGCGTCCGCCAGCGGCGCATCGGCGCGGTCGGTGATCTCGTCGAACTTGCCGCGATGGAAATGGTCGTCGAGCATCGCGGTGAGGTTCTTCGCAACGCCCGCCATGCGGCGCGCGCCGATCGCCTCGACCCGCGCCTGCTCCACCGCCTCGAACACCCCGCGCGCCTGCGGATTGCCCGGCATCAGCTTGCGATGCAGCTTGGCATCATGACAGGCGAGCTTGAGCGCGATGGAATCGGCGTGGCCGCGCACGATCGCCGCATCGCGCTTGGTCATTTTTCGCGCGGGCTCGGGCAAGCGGGCTTTGCCGGGCGCGAGGCCCGGCCGCTCGGCCGCGAAGGAGACGTCAAGCTCCGGCGTCTTGGCGATCGCCTTCAGGCAGGAGGCGACCGAGCGCTTGAACGGCTCGGTCGGCGCTTCCTTGTTGCTGCGGAATTTGGAGTTGGAGGTGGTGCTCATCTCGATCTCACCGTCGTCCCCGCGAACGCGGGGACCCATAGCCACAGGGAGCAGTTAGTGAGCACACTGATGGCCCGATCTTCGCAAAACCACGGCCTGTGGTTATGGGTCCCGGATCTGCGCTTCGCTCTCGACAACGCTTCGCGTTGCCAAGAGCTGCGCTTGTCCGGGACGACATCCCACACCTCAGCTGAGCGCCACGTTGACCGCCGATTCCGGCAGCTCCGCGTTGAAGCAGCGCTGGTAGAACTCGGCGACCAGGGGACGCTCGAGCTCGTCGCACTTGTTGAGGAAGGTGACGCGGAAGGCGAAGCCGATATCGCCGAAGATGTCGGCGTTTTCCGCCCAGGTGATCACCGTGCGCGGGCTCATCACCGTCGACAGGTCGCCGTTGGCGAAGGCGTTGCGGGTGAGATCGGCAAGGCGCACCATCTTGTTGACGATGTCGCGGCCTTCGCTGGTGCGATAGTGCTTGGCCTTGGCCAGCACGATCTCCACTTCCTCGTCATGGCTGAGATAGTTCAGCGTGGTGACGATCGACCAGCGGTCCATCTGGCCCTGGTTGATCTGCTGGGTGCCGTGATAGAGGCCCGATGTGTCGCCGAGGCCGACCGTATTCGCCGTGGCGAACAGGCGGAACGCCGGATGCGGCTTGATCACCTTGTTCTGGTCCAAGAGCGTCAGGCGTCCGGAGACTTCGAGCACGCGCTGGATCACGAACATCACGTCCGGGCGGCCGGCGTCGTATTCGTCGAACACCAGCGCGACGTTGTGCTGCAGAGCCCAGGGCAGGATGCCGTCGCGGAATTCGGTGACCTGCTTGCCGTCACGGACCACGATGGAGTCCTTGCCGACGAGGTCGATACGGCTGATGTGGCTGTCGAGGTTGACGCGTACGCAGGGCCAGTTCAGGCGTGCCGCGACCTGCTCGATATGGGTGGATTTGCCGGTGCCGTGATAGCCGGTCACCATCACGCGGCGATTGCGGGCGAAGCCGGCGAGAATGGCGAGCGTGGTGGCGCGGTCGAAGCGGTAGTCGGAATCGACTTCGGGCACGTGAGGATCGACTTCGGAATAGGCGGGGACTTCGAGATCGCTGTCGATCCCGAACACCTGGCGCACCGACACCTTCATGTCGGGCAGACCGGAAACTTCCTCAACTTTGGACAGGGCGGCGGTCGTCATCAATCCTCCGAGGTCCCGGGCGGTCCCGAAACCGGTTATTCGCACGTTGGCTGCGGCTGGGTGCTGAAACTCAACCTATCAGAGACAAGTGGCTGGCAGAAGCCCGCCCTCCGATCAAAGTTCCGTTGTCTTTTCATTTAGATAGGCAAGGAACGCAGTTTTTGGAGGGCTGCCTTGCGAATCACGCCCAAATTCGGGCGGATCACGCCCGTTCCGTGCGAATGGCACTTTGGCCGTATGCAGTTACTTATGTAGGGTCCAAAGCCCCCGTGCTCCAGCCCGCCAGAGACGATGTGACGTCCTTTCTCGATCCCCTCATATCCTTCGTTTCGGCCCATCCGTGGCTGGCCTATCTGACCCTGTTCCTGGCAGCGCTGCTTGAGGCCGTCCCGGTGGTGGGATCGGTGATTCCCGGCTCGACCATCATCCTGGCGCTCAGCGCGCTGATTCCGGGCGGCGAGCTGATGCTGCCGTGGGTGCTGCTCGCCGCCGCCGCGGGTGCCTTGCTGGGCGACGGCTCGGCTTATTGGATCGGACACCGGCAGCAACGCGAGATCCTCAACACCTGGCCGCTGACCAATTATCCGCGCGTGGTCGCCGAGAGCGAGAGCTTCTTCCACCGCTTCGGCACCTGGGCCGTGTTCTTCGCCCGCTTCGTGCCGCCGATCCGCGCCTTCGTGCCGGTGACAGCGGGCGCGCTGGGAATGGCGCCCGCAAAATTCTACGCGGTGAACATCCCGGCGATCCTGGTCTGGGCCCCCGCCCATGTGCTGCCGGGCGTGCTGGCGGTGTCGGCCTTGCACGAATATGCCGGGCTGCATCATCACGGCCATGTCGGCAAGCACATCTGGATCTTGACGGTGGTTGGGGTCGCGATCGTGCTGGGGGTGACGGTGTGGATCTATCGCCGGCGGCAGAACGGCTTCATCGCAACGACCAAGCCACGGGGTTAGGCTGCCGCCACACCAAAGGCGTCGTCCCTGCGAACGCAGGGACCCATACCGCGTGATCTACCAATTGCGACCGGCGGGAGTACCGAACAACCAGTCGTCGCCAAACTGCTCCCTGGGGTTATGGGTCCCGCGTTCGCAGGGACGACAGCGGAATAACACGGCCTAGCAGAGATCCTAACCGGCCCGCCTTCCCGGCGCCGGCCCCACATACCTGGCCCTTGGCCGGATCAACTTCCCGAACTGCAATTGCTCGCTGGCATGGGCGATCCAGCCGACGCTGCGGGCCATCGCGAACAAGGCGAGCTCGCTGCCCGCAGGCAGGCGCAGCGCGTGCACGAGGACGGCGAGGGCATAATCGATGTTGACGAATTCGCCGGTGGCTTCCGCGATGCGCTCGGGCACTTCGCGGGTGAATTTCCGCGGCGCGCCGGCGCGCGAGAGCGCGTTGAGCAGGGATTGCGCGCGGGGATCGCCGCGCTTGTAGACGCCGTGGCCGAAGCCGGCAAAGCGCTCGCCGAGCGCGACGCGCTCGCGCACAACAGGGGCGACGTCACGGTCGATCAATGTCTTCACGAGCTGCGAGGCCAGCACGCCGGCGCCGCCATGCTTCGGGCCCTTCAGTGCGGCAAGGCCGGCGATGACGGCGTCGTACAGGTTGAGACCGGTCGAGGCCGCGCAGCGCGCGGTGAAAGTCGAGGCGTTCAATTCGTGATCGGCGAGCAGCACCAGCGCGCGGCGGATCAGGTCGGGTGCGTGCTGGTTGTCCGCGGCCCAGGCCGCCGCGATCTGTTGATGCAACGGTGAGGGCGACGGCTCGGCATTGAGCATGGTCGCAACCAGCAGACGGACGATGCGGCCACCGACCATGGCGCGGCCGTCGGGCGCCCGGGTGAAGGCGCGGGGATCGGCGCTGGCGGCGAGCGCGAGCACGGCGATGGCGCGGTCGATCGGCGCCGCCCGGCGTGCGACTTGCGCGATCGCGCGCATCTCCTCGGAGAACTCAGGCTGGTTATCGGGGCCGAAAGGATCGACGTCGGAGACATCCCAGAGCAGCGTCGCCGTGTGCTCCAGCGTGTCGTTCTCGGAAAGATCGACGCAATTGACGCCGCGATAGATCGCGCCCTCTTCCGTGATGGTCGAGATCTCCGTGTCCATGACCGGCAGGTCGGCGTCGAAGCTGCGCAAGCCCCGCGGCTCCGGCGACGGCACCCGGCGCTCTTTCAGCGCCCGGACGTCCTCGGCCCGGTAGCGGTTCTTCCGCGAGTCCGGCGTCGGCTCGGAGCGGATCAGGCCGCGGCTGACATAGGCGTAGAGCGTGGCCGGCGAGATCGCGAGCTCGGCCGCGGCCTCTCGGGCAGACAAATAGAGCCCATCAGAACTTTTCATATTGATTGATATAATCAAGATTGATCAACGCGTCGAGAGGCCCGACCTTATGTTCTCCCTGAACAGGAGATTTGGGCCATGAACATCCACCTCACCAAGAGCCAGATCGGGCTAGACGGCGTTCCCGCGGCCGAGACCGTGCTGAGCCATGTCGATGGCGAGCGCGGCGAGCTGATCATTGCCGGGGAACATGTCGGCCGGCTGGCGAGCCAGTCGAGCTTCGAGGGCGTCACCGCCCGGCTCTGGAACGGCGCCAGCAAGACGACCTTGAGCGAAGCCAACGTGCGGGCGAGCCTGGGCGCGGGGCGCGAGCGCGCCTTCGCGCGCCTGCCGGACCTCTTGCCGGCGACACGCGGCATGGGGGTCATCGACGGGTTTCGTGCGGCCGTCGCCGGACTTCGCGCCGAACACGGCCTCGAGCATGAAGCCACGATCGTCGGCGCGTTTCCGGTGATTGCGGGCGCGCTGGTGCGCCGCGCCAAGGGGCTCGAGCCGGTCGCGCCCGATCCAACGCTGAGTCACGCCGCAGACACGCTGCGCATGTTGCACGGACGCGCGCCCGCCGCGCGCGAAGTCACCGCGCTCGACGCCTATCTCGTCACCGCCAGCGACCACGGCATGAATGCCTCGACCTTCACCGCGCGGGTGGTGGCCTCGACACAAGCCGATCTGTTCGCCGCGGTGACCGCAGGCTATTGCGCGCTCACGGGTCCGCTGCATGGCGGCGCGCCGGAGCCGGTGCTGGAAATGTTGGACGCGATCGGCTCGCGCGAGCGCATCCAGCCATGGGTCGACGCTGCGCTCGCGCGTGGCGAACGTATGATGGGTTTCGGCCACCGCGTCTATCGCGTGCGCGATCCACGCGCAGACGTGCTCAAGACCGCGGTCGAGGCACTGGCGTCGAACGGCGCCGACCTGCCCTTCGCCGGCGAGGTCGAGGCCTATATCCGCAGCGCACTGCGCAAGAAGAATCCGGAGCGGCCGCTGGAGACCAATGTGGAGTTCTTCACCGCGATCCTGCTCGACGCGCTCGCTATTCCACGCCAGGCCTTCACACCGATCTTCGCGGTGGCGCGCAGCGCAGGCTGGACCGCGCATGCGCGCGAGCAGCAGCGCACCGGACGGCTGATCCGGCCGAGTTCATCCTACGTCGGACCAATGCCGAAAGATTGAAGCCGCCTGGACGGACCGGTGGGTCGCGCGTCAAGCGCCGACCCATCGGCAACTGCGCCACAGCCTGGAGATCAATTGCGGGTCTCGGCGTGATGCCCTTCGTTCTTCAAAAACCCCATCGAAGAGATTCCAGGCATCACTTGGGAACATACGTGGGCCGGGCGGATTAGCTGATCTGGCCCCGTAGAGGAATGCAATGCTGGACTTGTTTGGACATTCGGACGAGGCCAGGATCGGCGAGATCGCCAGGCAGGCAATGAGCAGGAGTGCTGCCGGGACGGATTCTGAAAGGCGATTCCGGGACTTGCTCGAGGCACTGCCCACCGCGATCTACACGACCGACGCAAAGGGCCGCATCACCTTCTTCAATCAGGCCTGCATCGATTTTGCCGGACGCACGCCCGAGATCGGCGAGATGTGGTGCGTGACCTGGAAGCTTTTTCTCCCCGACGGCACTCCGCTTCTCCACGATGAGTGTCCGATGGCCGTCGCGCTCAAGCAGAACCGCCCCGTGCGCGATGTCGAGGCCGTTGCCGAACGGCCGGACGGCTCCCGGATCTGTTTCGTGCCATATCCGACACCGCTGCGCGACGAGCACGGCCGACTGGTTGGCGCGGTGAACATGCTGGTCGACATCACGGCACGCAAGCAGGCGGAGCAGCGGATGATGCTCCTCGCCTACGAGGTCGATCATCGTTCGAACAATCTGCTCGCCGTGACCCAGGCGATGTTGCGGCTGACGAAGGCCGAGACCGCGGCAGAATTCCAGGCCGCGTTTCAGGGTCGGCTAAGCGCGCTGGCGAACGTGCAGAGGCTGTTCTCGGCATCGCGCTGGACCGGCGCGAGTCTGAAGACCATCGTCGAAGAGGAACTCCGGCCATACGGAAGCGGAGACGGCGAACGCATCCGCATCGCTGGAGAGGACATCCGCCTGCCGGCAACGCTCGCCCAATCGATCGCAGTCGCCGTGCACGAGCTTGCGACCAACGCCGCCAAATACGGAGCACTGTCGACGCCCTCGGGCAGGCTGGAGATCCGCTGGGAGACGGGAGGCGCAGAGCCTCTCGTGCTGCGCTGGTCGGAGCACGGCGGTCCGGAGGTCAAGGAGCCGACGCGCAAAGGCTTCGGGATCGGCGCCGTCGACGGTATCATCCGGACCTTGCAGGGACGGATTACCCGGCAGTGGAGGCCGGAAGGACTGGTTTGCGAATTGTCCTTCCCGGAGGCGTAGCCTTAGGCCTCGCGCACCACCGTCTTCAGATAATTATACGCCTTGATGATCTCGATCAGGCGGTCTTCGGTGGAGCGGTCGCCGCCATTGGCGTCGGGGTGGTGCTGCTTCACCAGCGCCTTGTACTTGGTCTTGACGTCGGCCAGCGTGGCGCTGGGGCCGAGGCCCATGACCTGGAGCGCCTTGCGCTCGGCGTTCATCACCTTGCGCGTCTCGGCCTGGGGCGCGGCTTCGGGGCCCTTGCGCCAGCTGGCGCGGCCGTTGATCTCGGAGAACATGCTGAACGGATCGGACGCCATATCGATCTCGGCTTCCGCACCCTTCTTGCCGCCATTGGCGCCCATCTTCCAGGTCGGGCGGTGACCGGTCAGCGCATCCTTCTGGTAGCGCGCGACGGCGTCGGCGTTCATGCCGGAGAAGAAATTGTAGTTCTGGTTGTACTCGCGCACATGGTTCAGGCAGAAGTGCCAGTACTCGCGCTGGTTCTCACGGCCCTTCGGGGCGCGATGCGCGCCCTTGTTCTGGCATCCGGCCCACTCGCAGCCGACGGCGGCGTCGCGCGGCTTCACTTCCGGCTGCTTGCCCCGCGGCTTGACCCGGATGGAGTCGAAGAATTTTGATGAATCGATCGGCATGGCTGACTTTGACTACGCAATGCAAAAACCTTCAAGTCTTGACATTGCAATTAGCTGCGAACCCGGCAATTAACGGGGCGTGATCTCTGCACCCGAATGGCACACACATGGCTATGCGCGACACTATCAGCAACAAGTTGCAGGAAGCTTTCACCCCGGAAAACCTGCAAGTCGTGGACGAGTCACATTTGCATGAGGGCCACGCCGGCCATCGGCCCGGCGGTGAGACACACTTCCGCGTCTATATCGTGTCTGATGCCTTCAAAGGGAAGAGCCGGGTCGAGCGCCACCGCATGATAAATTCGGCGCTGACCGCGGAACTCGCTGGCCGCGTCCACGCACTGGCGATCCAGGCAAAGGCGCCGGGGGAAGGGTAACTTCGCCTCAGCCTCCCGCGGAGGCTTCGCACGTAAACACACGAGGTCGTCATGCCCGGGCTTGTCCCGGGCATCCACGTTCTTGGTGCGACCGGAAAGACGTGGATGGCCGGGTCAAGCCCGGCCATGACGATGTGGAAGCCTCAGAGCCTCCAAACTGCCCCATTAAAACGACGTCCCCGCCCGTCTCGGCTTGGCCTCTTCCAGCTCCGCCTCGCGCGGCACCGGCGAAATACGGAGCGCGGTGATGCGGTTGCGTTCGCGGCGGAGAACGCGGAAACGGAAGCCGTGGAAGGTGAAGCTCTGGCCGCGGTCGGGGATCGAGCGCGCCTCGTGAATGACGAGGCCGGCGACCGTCGTTGCCTCTTCATCGGGCAGATGCCAGTCCATGGCGCGGTTGAGGTCGCGGATCGGCACCGAGCCGTCGACCACGACCGAGCCATCCGGCTGGGCGCGCACGCCGGCGACCACGACGTCGTGCTCGTCGGAGATGTCGCCGACGATCTCTTCCAGAATGTCTTCCAGCGTCACGAGGCCTTCGACTTCGCCGTACTCGTCGACAACAAGCGCGAAATGGGTTTTTCGCCGGCGGAAGGCCTTGAGCTGCTCGGACACGGGCCGCATCTCCGGCACGAACCAGGGCGGCAGCGCGATCGTGGAGACGTCGATGCGCGAGGTATCGCCGTCGGACGCGCGGATCGCGCGCAAGAGATCCTTGGCGTGGAGCACGCCGATGATGTTCTCCGGCTTCTCACGCCACAGCGGGATGCGGGTGTATTCGGTCGCCAGCACCTCGCGCACCAGCTCTTCCGGGGGCAGGTCGGCGTTGATCATCATCATCTCGGTGCGATGGATCATGACGTCGGAGACCTGGAGCTCGCGCAAGTCCAGGAGACCGCCGAGCATGTCGCGATCCTGCTTTTCGAACTTGCCCTCGTGATGCAAGAGATCGACCGCGCCGCGCAGACGCTCGGTCGGCGACAGGATCGCCTGGTGCTCGCCGGCGAGGCCGAACAGGCGCAGCAATAGGCGCACGATGACTTCGACGATGCGCAGCAACGGACCCAGCACGTACATGGTGAGCCGCATCGGGCGCGCGACCGCGAGCGCGACACGATCGGGCGCGTTGATCGCGATGGTCTTGGGCAGCACTTCCGCGAAGATCACGACCAGCGCGGTCATCACGCCGGTGGCATAGAGCACGCCGACATCGCCGAACCAGGCCGTGAAAATGGCGGTCGCGATCGCCGAGGAGCCGATATTGGCGATGTTGTTGCCGAGCAGCAGCGCCCCGATCAGGCGCTCGCGCATGTCGAGCAGGTCCGAGACGACGTCGGCGTCGCGATTACCCTGCTTGGAGAGGCGGAGCATGCTAGCGCGCGAGGCGCCGGTCAGCGCCGTTTCGCTGGCGGCGAAGAACGCCGAAACCAGCAGGCAGAGGACGACGATGGTGAATCCGAGCCAGTCCATGCACCACTCAAGTTTCTTTTGACGCGTTTTCCTGACGCGAACCGGTATCCACTTCGCTCAAAACGCTTTGGCAATCATCAGCCGCGCATCAAGCCTTCTGCGCAAGCTTCTCCTTGAGGAAGTCGCGCACGGGGACCGGATCGACATCCCTCGCGATCACCGCGCGCCCGACGGCTTCCAGCAGGATGAAGGTGAGCTTGCCGCGCTTGACCTTCTTGTCCTGCGCCATCAGGGCCATCAGCGCGTCGGCATCGGCAAGCCCTTCCTGCGCGAAGCCGGCGATATCCTGCAGGCGGGTCGGCAGGCCGGCTTCAATCAGATGCCGCTCGATGCGTGCGGCATCTGATTCTCCGATCATGCCGAGCTTTGCCGAGAACTGCGCCGCCAGCGTCATGCCGATCGCGACGCCCTCGCCATGGAACAAGCGGTCGGAAAAGCCGGTCGCCGCTTCCAGCGCGTGGCCAAAGGTGTGGCCGAGATTGAGCAGCGCGCGCTCGCCGGTCTCGCGCTCGTCGCGTGACACCACGCCTGCCTTGGCGCGGCAGGAAGTCGCGATCGCGTGCTCGCGCGCCGCGCCGCCCTTGACGATGTCCGAATGGTTCTTTTCCAGCCAGGAGAAGAAGGCCTCGTCGCCGAGCACGCCATATTTGGCGACCTCGGCATAGCCGGCGCGAAACTGGCGCGGCGACAGCGTGTCGAGCACGGCGGTGTCGGCGATGACCAGCACCGGCTGGTGGAAGGCGCCGAGCAAATTCTTGCCCTGCGGAGAGTTGATGCCGGTCTTGCCGCCGACGGATGAATCGACCTGGGCCAGCAGCGAGGTCGGCACCTGCACGAAATCGACGCCGCGGCGCAGGATCGAAGCGGCAAAGCCGGCGAGATCGCCGACCACGCCGCCGCCGAGCGCGATGACGAGATCGTTGCGCTCGATCTTGGCGGCGATCAGGGCTTCGCTGACCTTTTCCAGGCCGGCATAAGTCTTGGAGATCTCGCCTTCCTCGACCACGATGTGCGAGGTCGGGATGCCGCTCGCCGCGAGCGAAGCCTCAGTCGGCTCGAGCCAGTGCTTTGCCACGTTGCGATCCGTCACGATCGCTGTGCACACGCCGGGACGCAAACGCGCCACGCGCTCGCCGAGCGAGCCGAGCACGCCGCGGCCGATGACGATGTCGTAGGCGCGATTCTCCAGCGCGACCTCGACATTGATGGGATCGGAATGTTTCAACGGCGCAGTCATCTTAACGCACTCGCAACGTCGGCAGATGGTGGAGCGGCCCGGTCGCCGCAAAGATGGGCGCGCAGCGCCTCGATGCATTCCTCGACGATTCTGTCGTGCGGCACGTCGCGCGAGGCGATGGTGAGGTCGGCATGGCCATAGACCGGCTCGCGCTCGGTGAGCAGGCGCGTCACCGTCCCTTCCGGATCGGCGGTCCGCAGCAGCGGACGGTCGGCGCGACGGCGCACGCGGCGCATGATGACGTCGTGGTCGGCCTTGAGCCAGATCGACACCGCCTTTGCCGCGATGCGCGCGCGCGTCTCCTCGCGCATGAAGGCGCCGCCGCCGGTCGCCAGCACCATCGGGCCGCTGTCGAGCAGCCGCGCGATCACCCGCGCCTCGCCATCACGGAAATACGGCTCGCCGTGGCGCTCGAAGATCTCCGGGATACTCATCTGGGCCGAGGTCTCGATCTCGGTGTCGGCATCGACGAAGGGCAACTTGAGCCTGAGAGCCATGCGACGGCCGATGGTGGATTTACCCACCCCCATCATACCGACGAGCACGATCGAGCGTGTCCCGAGCGCCGACAGGATGTCGGCTTCGGGCGAAGCTGGTATCGGCAACGCGGCGTCGGACATGTCTCGCTCGATTGGATCTCGCTCGATCTGCCGCCCAAGGCGGCACGCTTTGGCCACCTATACGACCCCGGAAGGGGCCTCGCCAGAGGACTCTTGCCACGAAACGGCGAACATGTTGGATGATTTCATTGATTAATTTGCCCGTCTGGACCTTCTCCCGAGACCTTGCCCGATGCCCAGCCTGTTCCGCTTCCTGACGGTCGTCGCCGTGATCGCCGGCATCGTCTATGGCGTGGTCTTCGCACTGGCCAATTTCGTCAGTCCCAAGTCGCGGGAAATGACGGTGACGATCCCGCCTGACAAATTTCTCAAGAAATAGGAGCTAGGCTTCAGGGCATGCGCAACCCGCCCTCCGACGCCAAGCTCACCGGCCTGTTCCTCGACATGCTCGCGGCGGAACAGGGCGCCGGGCCCAATACGCTCGACGCCTATCGCCGCGACCTCACTGATTTCTCGGAGTTTCTGGGCCGCTCCGGCCACAGTTTTGCGGACGCCGAGACGCAAACGCTGCGCGACTATCTCGCCGATCTCGACAGCCGCGGCTTCAAATCCACCAGCGTCGCGCGGCGGCTGTCGGCGATGCGGCATCTCTATCGCTTCCTGCTGAATGAGCGCATCCGCAGCGAGGATCCCGCCGCGATCCTGTCCGGCCCCAAGCGCGGCCGCGGCCTGCCGAAAGTGCTGTCGATCGCCGACGTCGACCGCATGCTGCGCCGTGCCAAGGAATTGAGCGAGGCGGACGATGCCTCGCCCGCGAAGCGGCTGCGCTCTTTAAGGCTCTATTGCCTGCTCGAAGTGCTCTACGCCACGGGCTTGCGCGTCTCCGAGCTGGTGGCGCTGTCGCGCTCGGCGGCAAAGCGCGATGCCCGCATGATCGTGGTGCGCGGCAAGGGCAACAAGGAACGCCTGGTGCCGCTGAACGAGGCCTCGCGGCAGGCGATGGCGGATTATCTCGCAGCGACCGAAGCTGCCAAGGCCGACAAGAAGAGCAGCGTGGCCGCCTCGAAATGGCTGTTCCCCTCGTTCGGCGAGAGCGGACATCTGACGCGGCAGCACTTCGCCCGCGACCTCAAGGAGCTCGCGGTCGCCTCGGGCCTGCAGGCCCGGCTGGTTTCCCCGCACGTGCTGCGCCACGCCTTTGCCAGCCACCTCCTGCACAATGGTGCCGATTTGCGCATCGTGCAGACCCTGCTCGGCCATACCGATATTTCCACGACCCAGATCTACACCCATGTGGTCGAGGAGCGGCTGAAGAGCCTGGTGCGCGACCTGCACCCGCTGGCGGAGAAGTAATTGTCGTCCCTGCGAAAGCAGGGACCCATACCGCGCGATCTATCTGTGGCAGCCGCCGCGAGTACCGCGGAAGTCCTTTCACCGCCAGTCTTCGCCTAACTGCTCCCTGTGGTTATGGGTCCCTGCGTCCGCGGGGACCGACGGCGCAGGCCGAAACCGCCTTGACTTCGGCCACATCTCCGCAGAAAGAGCCGTGGCCTTCCGCATGATTTGGCTCCCTGCCAGGAGCGCACAAGCCAAACCATTGAAGACGCTACACTTCCTTCCGCGGCCCCGACCTCGCTTCGCTCTCAAGCCCCGTCCCCCTATATTGAGTTGATGCAAGACCAGATGCGCAGCTATCTCGACTTTGAAAAGCCCGTCGCCGAGCTCGACTCCAAGGTCGACGAGCTCAGGACGCTCGCGGCCTCCGGCACGGATATCTCTGACGAGATCGGACGGATCGAGGACAAGGCGGCGCAGGCGCTGGCCGACCTCTATCAGAACCTGTCACCGTGGCAGAAGATGCTGGTGGCGCGGCATCCGCAGCGACCACACTTCAACGACTTCATCAAGGGCCTGATCACCGAATTCACCCCGCTCGCCGGCGACCGCAAGTTCGGCGAGGACGAGGCGCTGGTCGCCGGCTTCGGCCGCTTCCGCGGCGAGCCGATCTGCGTGATGGGCCAGGAGAAGGGCGATTCCACCGAGAGCCGGATCCGGCACAATTTCGGCATGGCGCGGCCCGAAGGCTATCGCAAATGCGTGCGGCTGATGGAAATGGCCGAGCGGTTCGGCCTGCCGGTGCTGTCGCTGGCCGATTCCGCCGGCGCCTATCCCGGCATCGGCGCCGAGGAGCGCGGCCAGGCCGAAGCCATCGCCCGCTCGACCGACGCCTGCCTTGCGCTGACCGTGCCGAACGTTGCGATCATCACCGGCGAGGGCATGTCGGGCGGCGCTATCGCGATCACCACCGCCAACAAGGTGCTGATGTTGGAGCACGCGATCTATAGCGTGATCTCGCCGGAAGCTGCCTCCTCGATCCTCTGGCGCGACGGCACCAAGGCGCAGGAAGCGGCCAACAACATGAAGATCACCGCCCAGGACATGCTCCGCTTCGGGGTGATCGACCAGATCCTGAAAGAGCCGGTCGGCGGCGCCCACCGCGACCCCGCCGCGATGATCGCCACCACGGGCGAGGCCATCGCAACAGCCTTCGACGAGCTGCGGGGCCTGGACGGCGACGCCATCCGCAAGCAGCGGCGGCAGAAATTCCTCGATATCGGCCGGAAACTGGGCTGATTCGGGCCGATTCCGGTCTCGTAGGGTGGGTTAGACGGCGTCTGCGCGAAGCGCAGGCGCCGGCGTAACCCACCACTTTTGCCCCCGCGGATGCCAACAATGGTGGATTACGCCTTCGACTAATCCACCCTACGAGACCTCCCAGGTGGGCCTCCGCTAACCCCGCATTAACCCTTTTTTTGCCCAAATCGGCGATCTCTGTCCCCATGGGCCCAAAAGGCCCAAGTTCCGTCCAAAGTTCCGTCCAAAGTCGCGTCCATTCAGTCTTCGTTGACCATGCCGATGGGCCAACGGCCTCGTGATCCCCGCTCGGGTTGCGACCACATGACCCAGAGGTTAGAATTTTAATCAATGGCTTCAGGGCATAAGCGCTGGGGCGTGAGCTGAAAAAACCCGTCACGACGGGTCCGGTTGTCCGGTCGGATCATGCGCCAAACGAATTGGGGTTCGCGCTCTCTGCCCCGGCACGGTGTGGGGTCCATCTTGATTTCTCGTTCGCTTGCTCGCGCGCTCTTGGCTTCGGTTGCGCTGATGACGGCCAGCGTTCTGCTGGCCGGCTGCGACACCGACCAGGTCTCGCTCGCGACCAACGCCAAGGCCAATCAGCCGGTGCCGCCGAAGCTACTCGCCGCGATGGCCGAGAAGGATATGGATCTGCAATCGCCGATCCTGGTCCGCCTGTTCAAGCAGGAGGCGGAGCTCGAGGTCTGGAAGCAAACCCGCTCAGGCCAGTTCGCATTGCTCAAGACCTATCCGATCTGCCGCTGGTCGGGCGACCTCGGACCGAAGGTGCGCGAAGGCGACCGCCAGGCGCCGGAGGGATTCTACTCGATCAACCCGGGCCAGATGAATCCGCAGTCGGCCTATTACCTGTCGTTCAACACCGGCTACCCGAACGCGTTCGACAAGGCGCTGGGCCGCACCGGCTCGCAGCTGATGGTGCATGGCGACTGTTCCTCCCGCGGCTGCTACGCGATGACCGACGAGCAGATCGCGGAGATCTATTCCTTGGGCCGCGAATCCTTCTTCGGCGGCCAGAAGGCGTTCCAGCTGCAGGCCTATCCGTTCAAGATGACACCGGTGAACATGGCCAAGCACCGGAACAATCCGAACATGCCGTTCTGGAAGATGATCAAGGAAGGCTATGATCATTTCGAGGTGACGCGGCAGGAGCCGAAGGTCGATTTCTGCGAGAAGAAGTACGTCTTCGACGCGGCCAAGCCCGCGGATGCCAAGCGCGATCCGGTGTTCGACGCCTCGGCAAAATGCCCGGCCTATGTGATCCCCGAGGACGTCGTCGCCGCCGTGCGGGGGAAGCAAGCCAAGGACGAGGCGGAATACGCCAAGCTGGTCGCCAAGGGCACGCCGGTGGCGCGCATGAACACCGGCATCGACGGCGGCATGAACAAGATCTTCGCCGCGAAGATTCCGGAAGGCTCGACCGGCCTGTCCGAGGGTGCCGAAGGCACCACACTGCAGATGCTGGCGATGGCCAAGGCGCCCGGCACGATCCCGGGCCACGTCAATCCGCCGAAGCCGAATCTCGATGCGGTGGCGTCCGCGCCTGCGCCGCAGGAAGAGCCTGTGGTCGCCGTGCCCGCGGCTAGCACCCGCGTCGCGTCGGCCCAGCCTGCCGAAAAGTCCAGCGGGTTCTTCTCGAGTCTCGGCCGCAAGATGGGCATGGGCACCGCCGACACCACGGCGACCACACCGCCGCCGCAAGCCACGGCGTCCGTCGCTCCGGCCGCCACGACCCCGACACCCACGACCGCGGCGTCGAGGCTGAAAGCCGCCGTGACCCGGTTCGTGCCGGGGCACGACAAGTCCAAGGATACGGCGAAGGATGCGCCGAAGCCGGCCGTTGCTGCCGCCAAGCCCGCCGAGCCGGCAAAGCCCGACACACGCCTCGCCGCAACGCGGCCGGGGCTGAAGCCGTTGGTGTCGGATGGTGCCGCTGACAGCGGCCAGATGGCGGGTGCGGCGCCGGTGGTGTCGTCGAACTCGTTCGACAGCCGCTTTGGGGCGATGAAGTAGGAGCGGCGCCCGGCTTCCGGAGTAAGCCAAGCATAACAGCGTGATTGCCCTTCCTCGCAGATGGGCTCGCCGCTGCACTAGCAAGCCCAACCTTGCCGAGCGGGATGCCAGAAATCGCGACAAGAGCGCGACAAAAGCCGTCAAACCACTGCGCAGAGACGGGCCAAGGACGAAAAGTCGAACTAAATCAATATTATGGGGTCAGTGTGTCGCCCACCGTGTCGCGATCTGGCGCACCAAAGAGTTTTTGCATCCATAGACCTCACCGCCGCAGTTCCGCACGCACCCGTGTTTTCCCGATCGGGCAAGCGTCGGGAAGCGAACAGACCCGAGCCCCTGTGTCAGCAAAACTGACCGGGTTTCAATGCCGTGATGATATTGGCTAGCGCTCAGGCCCGGTGGTCTTCTAGGGTTGCGACTGCCGGGCCTGATTTGCTCTTCCCTGACGCAGATCAGCCGGCCGCACCCGCCTCGCGGTGCGAGAAGCCATGGACCGCAACGCGCTCCTCAGTGATGAGTGCGCGCCGCTCCGCCTCAAGCACGCGGGCGCGAAGGCTTTCCAATTCGGACAATTGAGAGGAGAGCTGTTCTAAATGCTCGTGCAGCTGCACAGCGGCGTCAACCGCTCGACCGGGATGTTCGTGCATGTCGTGTAAGCCCCCAACCAAGTTTTGAACCAAAACTTGGATCATGGCCGCCGTTGGCCAATCGGGAAAATGATGCAATCGCGACTGAAGTCCCGCCGGCGTTGTTCCGGCACTTACATTTGTGAATCCTATGTTGCTTTCGCCGAAAGTTAATGTGGGCTGAGTGCGGGCAGGCGCGGCGCGGATGCGCGGCCAAAGTTTGCGAGTGGGTGAAATGACCGACAGCCCGTAACCCGGATGAGCGCAGCGATATCCGGGAATGTCGCGAGCGCCCCGCATGTCGCTTCGCTCATGCAGGCTACGAAAGCTCGAGTTACGGTGCCAGATATCGCATCAGCTCCGGATTGCCCCTCACCTCGCCCGCCTCCCCCTGCAGCGCGACGCGGCCGCGATCGAGCACGTAGGCGTAATCGGCAACGCGCAAGGCGAGGTCGAGGTGCTGCTCGACGATGATGACGGCGATGGTCTTGGCGAGCTCGATCAGGCGCTCGGTGATCTCCTCGATCACGCCGATCCAGACGCCTTCGGTCGGCTCGTCCAGCAGCAGCAGCTTGGGATCGCCCAGCATGGCGCGGCCGATCGCCAGCATCTTGCGTTCGCCGCCGGAGAGCGTGCCGGCGGACTGGTCGAGGCGCTGGCCGAGTTTCGGGAAGATGGTCAGCACGCGGTCGACCGCGGAGGCATCCTTGTTCGCGAGCGAGCCGACCGCGAGATTGTCGCGCACCGACAGGCGCGCGAACACCGAATGCTCCTGCGGCACGTAGCCGATCCCGGCGCGGACGCGCTCCTGGGTGGCGCGGCGGCTGATGTCGCGGCCGTCGAAGGCGACCTCGCCCTTCCACGCCGGCAGCTCGCCGACGATGGTCTTCATCAGCGTGGTCTTGCCGGCGCCGTTGCGGCCGAGCACAGCGACGCCGCCGCGCCAGGGAATGCCGAGGTTGACGTCGAACAGCACCTGGCTGCGGCCATAGCCGGCATCGAGATGGCTGATGTTGAGAAATTGTTGCTCAGGCACGGCGCAGATAGATCTCCTGGACGGACGTGTTGGCCTGGATCTCCGACACGGTGCCTGACGCCAGCACCCTGCCCTGGTCGAGCACGGTGAGGCGGTCGCAGATGTCTCGGATGAAATCGAGGTCGTGCTCGACGATGACCAGGGAGCAGTGCTGCTTGATCGGCTGGAGCAGCTCGCCGGTGACGCGGCGCTCCTCCAGGCTCATGCCGCCGGTCGGCTCGTCCAGCAGCAGCAATTTCGGCTTGCCCGCGAGCGCCATCGCGATCTCCAGCCATTGCTGCTGGCCGTGCGACAGCGCCGCCGCCGCATCGAAGGCGCGGTCGGCCAGGCGGAACTGCCTCAGCATGTCCATGACCTGGTCGTGCAGCGCGTCCCGCGTGCGCGAGAACACCAGGTCGAACAGCGAGCAATGGGCCTGCAACGCCAGCAGGATGTTGTCGTACAGCGTCAACGACGGCAGCACGGATGTGATCTGGAATTTCAGGCTCATGCCGGCCCGCGCGCGCTCGGTCGGTGTGAACGCGGTGATGTCGGTGTTGACGAAGGCGACTTTGCCCTGCGTCGGCACTTCGGCGCCGGCGATGCATTTCATCAACGTACTCTTGCCGGAGCCGTTCGGGCCGATCAGGCCGTGAAACTCGTTCTCGCCGACGCTGAGCGCGGCATCGTCGAGCGCGGTGAGCTTGCCGAAGATCTTCTTGATGCCGGCGGCTTCAAGGAGCATCGCGCGTCTCCTTTTGCCCGGCACCGAAGCTGCCGACCCGCTCGCGTTCGCCCAGCACGAAGCTGATGAGACCGAGCGGCCGGAACAGAATCACAAGCAGCAGCAGCAATCCCAAAATGATCGGCCAGATGTCGCGGTAATTGTCCGACAGCCAGAAGCTGACGCCCTCGACGATCACGGCGCCGATGACGGCGCCGATCAGCGTGCCGGAGCCGCCGAACAACACGTAGAGCACCACTTGCGTCGAGACGACGACGCCGACCATATTGGGCCAGACGAAACCTTCGTGGAAGGCATAGAGGCTGCCGGCAAGCCCGGCGACGCCGCCGCCGACGGTGAAGATGATCGCTTTCAGGTGCTGCGCCTTGTAGCCGAAGAAGGCGATGCGCTGCTCGTTTTCGCGCAAGCCCGCGAGCGCGAGACCGAACTGCGAGCGCACCAGGAAGCGGCAGAGCAGGTAGACGACGACGAGAATGCCGAGCACGAGATAATAGAACGCCGGCCCTTCCGTGAACTCGTAACCGCCGAGCGTCATCGGCGCGATCGAGGGGATGCCGTTCTGGCCGCCGAGATAATACCAGCCGCGCGCCAGCCGATCGGCGGCGTAGGAACCGGTGAGCGTACCGAGCGAGACGAAGATCACGCTGGAGGGATGCCGGCCCAGCAGCAGGAAGCCGCCCAGCAGCAGCGCAAAGGTGAGGCCGATCAGCGTTCCCGCCGGCAGCACCAGCAAGATGTTGGTGATGTCGAGATCGCGCGCGAGCAGCGCCACGCCATAGCCGGCCGAGCCGAAGAACAGGGCCTGGCCGAAGCTCATGATGCCGGCATAGCCCCAGACCAGGTCGAACGACAGCGCGAACAGCGCCAGGATGATCACGCGCGTTGCGAACACCGTGAGATAGTCCTGCAGCACCAGCGGCGCGAGCAGCGCCGCGACGAGCACGACGCCCTCCACGATCGGCAGGACTTTTCGCCCTGCCTTGACGCGGTCCTTGGCTGGTCCCGCCGCCGCGCCTTCAGCCATCGCACCGTCCATTTCGTCGCCTGCATCGGCGACGATGGCCTGTCGTACCACACTCATCGGCTTCAACATTCCGCCTCAGCATTCCATTTCAGCATTCCTTGGGATCGACCAGACCCTCGCTGCGCGCGACGATCTCGTAGTTCCCGCCCTTGGCGACGGCGGTGTACATCTTCATCTTGCAGTGCCGCTTGCCCGGCACCATCTCGGCCGGTCCGCCGGGACCTTCGGCGATCTTGGCGTGGTCGAGCGCGGCGGCGACCGATTCGCGGTCGATCTTGCCGGCTTCCTTCACCGCGGCCTCCCATAGCTTCAGACCGCGATAGGTGCCCGTCGCAGCGCTGCCGGCGGCGAACAGGAAGTTACCCGGAAAGTCCTTCTCGTAGGCCGCCTGGATTTTTGCGTCGAACGGGTTCTCCTTGGTCAGCACCTTGAAATAGTCGAGGCAGCTGGCAAGACCCTCGATTTCCGCGGCCTGATTGATGTTGAGCGTGTTCTCGTCATAGTAGACGCAGGCGAGGCGCCCGCCGTTCTTGAGGAAGCCGGCTTCATAGAGCTGCTTGAAGAACGGACCGACGCCCGGCGGGATGACGGTGTTGAAGACGACATCGACCTTGTTGGAGATGATGCGGTTGACCGTCGCGGAGAAGTCGACCTGGTCGAGCGGATAGTATTCCTCGAACACGACCTCGCCGCCGTTCGCCTCGATCACCTTGCGGGCATAGACGTTGAGCGTGTGCGGCCAGACGTAATTGGCGCTGGGCAGCGCGAACCTCTTGCCGCCGTTCTTGATCAGCCAGGGGATGAACTCATCGCATTGCTGAGCCGGGGTCGGCCCGGTGCAGAACAGATAGGGCGTGCACTCCTTGCCCTCGTAGAGCTGCGGATAGATGTAGAGCGTCTTGCCGCGCGCCACGATCGGATCCTTGATCGCGTTGCGCATCGACGAGGTGATGCCGCCGAGCACCATGTCGACCTTGTCGCGCTGGATCAGCTTGCGGACGTTGCCGACGGCGACGGATTCGTTCGAGGCGGTATCCTCGATGTAGAGCTCGAGCGGACGGCCGAGCAGACCGCCTGAGGCGTTGATCTCCTTGATCACCATCTTGGCGACATTGGCGTCGGCATTGCCGGCATAGGCGATCGGGCCGGTAAGGTCGGTGGCGATGCCGACCTTGATCGGAGCCTCGGCGGCGTTGGCCCAGGGCGCCGGGATCACCCAGCTGCCGACACCGGTTGCGACCGCACCGGACGCGAAGGCGAAATTGGAGAGAAAGCGGCGGCGTGAGAGCTGAGTGCGATCGAACATGACTAAACCCCTTTTCCAGCGATGAGACCCTGCGGGCGGAATTTGATGAAGACAATGGCGAGCACGAAGACGAGGACGTCGGCGACGACGGGCGCCATCACCCATGGCAGCGCCGCGCTGAGCGTGCCGATGACGCCGGCGCCCGCGACCGGCCCGATGAAGGAGCCGACACCGCCGACCATGACCGCAACGAAGCCCTGGATCAGGAAGCGCAGGCCGAGATCGGCGAACAGGCTGAAGACCGGCACGATCAGCGCGCCGGCAAGGCCAGCGAGCGCCGCGCCGAAGGCGAAGGTGGCGCCGTAGATCAGCGGCGTGGAGATGCCCGAGGCGCGGGCGAGCGATGGATTCTCCAGCGTCGCCCTCACACGCAGGCCGAAGCTGGTGCGCGACAGCAGCAGATAGCAGCCACCCATCACCAAGAGCGTGATGACGATGATGGTGAAGCGCCAGGCCGAGATGTGCATGGCGCCGATGTCGATGGAGCCGCCGATCGGCTCGGGCACGGTGAGATAGAAGCCGCCGATCAGCCCGCGCACGGATTCGCGGATGATGAGGCCGAGCGCATAGGTGCCGAGCATGGCGACGATCGGCGCGGCGTAGAAGCGGCGGATGATCAGGGCCTCCAGCACGAAACCGAGCCCACCGACCAGGAAGGGCGCGGCGACCATGCCGGCCCAAATCGGCAGGCCCTTGGCGTAGGCGAGATAGGTGACGTAGGCCCCGAGCAGGACGAACTCGCCCTGCGCGAAATTGAAGATGCCCATCATGCTGGCGATGATCCCGAGCCCCAGCACGATCAGGACGATGATCGCGCCGAAGCTCAGGATCTCGAACGCTGCGACGAACGCGTTAGCCATGCGTTAGAGCCTGCATCAACGCCCCGCTCACATCTTCTTCCAGTCGCCGATCTGCTCGAAAGCATGCGCGGCGCGGTAGATGGTGGATTCCGCGAACATGCGGCCGACCAGCATCAGGCCGACTGGCAGGCCATCGACCATGCCGCAGGGCAGCGACATCGCGGGGTGATGGGTGATGTCGAACGGCGCGGTGTTGGAGATCATCTCCAGCGCGCGGGCGACGTATTCCTCGCGGCTGGCATTGGGCTCAGGCAGCTTCGTCGCCTTCATCGGCGTGGTCGGCATCAACAGCAGATCGTAATCGCTGAACGCCTTGTCGTAGGCGGCGGTCAGGCGGCGCGAGATGTTGAGTGCCTTGCCGTAGAAGCGCGGGCCGAAATTGTTGTTGATGTAGGTGCCGAGCATCATGAACAGCTTCGTGGTCTCGGACAGCGAATCCGCCTGCCGGCGCCAGCCGCGATGGAAATCCATCAGCGAGGTCGAATAGAGATCGCCGCGGCTGAGGCCGTAGCCGTCGCCGAACATCATGGTCTGGGTCAGGCCTTCGGTGCCGATCGGGGTCCAGATCGCGCCGCCCAACAGGTGCATCGGAATCGAGACGGTCTCGACGGTGGCGCCGAGATCCCTGAAGCGCTTTGCGGCCTCGCGCACGCTTTCATTCACAGCAGCCTCTGCGACCGGCTGCTCAAAACCTTCCTTGAGGATGCCGATCTTCATGCCCTTGACACCCTGGCCGAGCGCCTTGGTGTACTCCTCGACCTTCGGCGCCTTGATGCGCGGATCGTAGCCGTCGTCGCCGGCGAGCACTTCGAGCAGCAGCGCGTTGTCGGCGACTGTCGCCGTCATCGGGCCGGTATGGTCGACATAGATCTCGATCGGCATGATGCCGGTATAGGGGACGAGGCCCCAGGTCGGCTTCATGCCGTAGACGCCGCAAAACGAGGAGGGCATGCGGATAGATCCGCCCTGATCGCCGCCGATCGCCATGTCGACCTCGCCGAGCGAGACCACGACGCCCGAGCCTGACGACGAGCCGCCGGCCGAGTAGCCCATCTTGTGCGGATTGTGCACCGGCCCGTAGGAGCCGGTGTGGCTGCCGCCGGACAGGCAGAAGTGCTCGCAATGCACCTTGCCCTTGATCTCGGCGCCGGCATCCAGCATGCGCGTGACGATGGTGGCGTCGAAATCGGGTACAAAGCCTTCCAGCGTCGACGAGCCGTTGGTCATGGCAACGCCGGCCAGCATGATGTTGTCCTTCAGCGCGACGGTCTTGCCCTTGAGCTTGCCGCTGGCGGCACCTTTCACGGTCGACTTGCGATACCAGGCGTTGCGCGGGTTCTCTTCGGCCGAGGGCCGGTGGCCCGGCGTGCGCGGATATTTCACCTCGGGCACCTCGTCCGGCATCGCGGCAACGAGATTGTAGGCCTCGATCGAGCCCTGCATCAGGCCGCGGAATGAGGCGACGTCCTCATCGCTGAGCGAAAGGCCGCACTGCTCGGCGACACTGCGAAGTTGGGCTGGCGTGGGAAGGACAACTGTCACGGCGCTCTCCTGGAGTTTGGATCAGTCCTTTGGGCGTGCGGCCGCGTTTTGCGCCACGAGCGCACCGGCCCGGCCGAAACATTCAAAACGGAAATATTTTCCTTTTCAAGTATTATTTTGCACCTCCGCCCGCATGGATGGCCGCGGCGAGGTCAGAGCGGCTTGATCAGCTTGAAATCGAGACCGTCGGCCTCGGCGAGATGCATCGGCATCCGCGCGTGCCCGTTGCGGATGGCGACCGGACCGCGCGCGCCGCTGTAGACGATGTTGCGGCCGGCCGCGAGCATCGGCCGCATCGAGAGCGAGCCGGCCTTGTTCGCGACGGCTTCGAGAAACCGCAGGCCTTCGTAGCTGGACTGTCCGACCGAGCCGATCGGCGGCGCATTCGGCCCGAACATCGCGTGATAGCGGCTCTGGAAGTCGTCGTTGGCGCGCGCGCCGGTGCCGGTGAAATAGCCCGAGGCGCAGAACATGTTCTCGCTGTTGTCGGCGCCGATGCCGAGCAGCACCGTCTCGTCCATCGCGCCTGCGAGCCGCAGTGTCGTGGCGCCAAGCCCGCATTCACCGAAGGCGCGGTTGAAGGTGATGCTGTCGGTGCCGATCAGCGAGATCAGCACGACGTCGGGCCTTGCGGCGTGGATTCGCGCCAGATGCGGCTCGTGATTGTCCTCGCCGAGGGGAACGAATTCTTCGCCGACGACGTGGCCGCCGGTTTCCCTGATGTAGTTCTTGACCGCGCGGTGCGATTGCCAGGGCCAGACATAGTCGCTGCCGATCAGGTACCAGCGCTTGGCCTTCTTGACGTCGGCGAGCCAGTGGATGGCGGGGCGGCTCTGCCAGCGCGGCGTCTCGCCGATCGCCATCACGCCAGGGGTGCGCTCGCCGCCTTCGTAGACCGGCGTATAGATGTAGGGGATGCGATGGCGCGTGGTGACGTCGCGCAAGCCGACGCGAACCGCGCTGGTGTGCAAGCCGACGATGAGATCGACCTCGTCGAACGCGATTGCCTGCTCGGCGCGGTCCAGGACCTCATCCAGCGGCCCGCCGGCGTCGTAGATGGACAGCTCGATCTCGCGGCCGAGGATGCCGCCGCGCTTGTTGATCTCGGCAACCGCGAGCTGCGCGCTGTTGGTGGCGCAGGGACCCCAGACGCCGGGCGAGCCGGTGCAGCAGATGAAGCCGCCGATACGGAGCTTGTTGGCGCCGCGCCGCTTGAACAAGGCGTGATCGTTCGGCGACAACGCACCGCCAGCTGCCGATGACGACAGATTCCTGAACAGCAAAGACGGCAACGCCGAGCCGCCGTGAGCCGGGAAGTTCACCGTCGCGCGCACGCCAACTCCTGTCTGGGACCAGACCTGAAAGCACATTCTGCGGGCGGCCGCGGCTTCCGCCCCTTTGTTGGGCAATGATCCTATTTTGAAAATATTGAATATTCAACAATTGAAGTGCATATAGATGCAGCATTGATTGCAAGACATTCACTCAATTGGGTCAAGACGAAGTCTTAGCCGTGGCAAAACCGACCAAAGCAAACATCCCGATCACCGAACACCTCGCCTACCTGCTCGCGCAAGCCAACCGGGAGATCAACCGGCAGCTCGAACTGCGGTTGAGCAAGGAAGGGGTTCCCGTCGAGCAATGGCGTATCCTGAAAGTGCTGTCGGATGGCAACGGCCATTCGATGGGCGAGCTCGCAGAGGCCGTGCTGCTCAATCATCCGACGCTGACCAAGATGATCGACCGCATGGTCTCGGACACGCTGGTCTACCGCGTGCAGGACCCGAACGACCGCCGCAAGGTCCTGATGTTCATCTCCGACCGCGGCAAGGTGTTGAGCAAGAGGCTCAACTCACTCGCGGTCGACCAGGAGGAGCACATCCTGGAGAGCTATGGCGACAAGTCGACCAGCGAATTGAAGCGGCTGCTGGAGAGCTTGATCGACAGCTCGAATTGAGGGGGTGGCGCGTTTCACGAGGGTCGCGATACAGCCAACCCAACAAAGACTGTCGTCCCGGCGAACGCCGGGACCCATAACCACAGGACGTGGTTGTTTCAAAGACCAGTAGTTGCGGGTGTCTCGCGCGGTACGACGACTGCGCGCCGCCGATAGATTCCGCGGTATGGGTCCCTGCGTTCGCAGGGACGACGGCGCGGGGGCATTGCCCGCCTCACTCTCAACTGTCATCGCCCGATTCAATCGGGCGATCCAGTATTCCAGAGACGGTTGTGATGGAATCGAGAGGCCGCGGCGTACTGGGTCGCCCGGTCAAGCCGGGCGACGACAGTCGAGAACGAGGCGCGAGCATCACGCCTCACGCGCGGATGAAGCCCGAAACTAGCCGCTACGCATACCGCCCGTGGCAGTGCTTGTACTTCTTGCCCGAGCCGCAGGGACAATCCTCGTTGCGGCCGACCTTGCCCCAGCTTGTCGGGTTCTTCGGGTCGCGCAGCGCGGCGTCGGTGGCCTGGGCGCCGAGCGTGACGCTCGCGAGCGCCATCTCGTCCTCGCCGGTGTTCGGATCGAACTTGTGCGCTTCCATCGGCGGCAGGACGGGAGCTTCCTGCTCCGGCGGGACGATCTCGACGCGCATCAGCTGAGCCGTGACGGCCTCGCGCAAGTGAGCGCTCATCTCCTGGAAGAGATTGAAGGCCTCGGTCTTGTACTCCTGCAAGGGATCACGCTGGCCGTAACCGCGCAGGCCGATGACCTGGCGCAGATGGTCGAGCATGATCAGATGCTCGCGCCAGAGATGGTCGAGGGTCTGCAAGAGGATGGTCTTCTCGACGTAACGCATCACGTCGGGACCCCATTGCGCCACCTTGGCCGCCATGTGCTCGTCGGCCCTGGTCTCGATGCGATTGAGCAACTCCTCGTCGGCGATGCCCTCTTCCTTGGCCCATTCGTCGACCGGCAGGTCGAGATCGAGCACGCGCTTCAGCTCTTCCTTCAGGCCGGCCGTGTCCCACTGCTCGGCATAGGCATGCTCGGGCACGTGCTTGGCGACGAGGTCGTCGATGAAGGCGTGGCGCATGTCGGCGACGGTCTCGGCGACGCTCTCGTCCTTCATCAGCTCGACGCGCTGGTCGAAGATCACCTTGCGCTGATCGTTCTGGACGTTGTCGAACTTGAGCAGGTTCTTGCGGATGTCGAAGTTGCGCGCCTCGACCTTCTGCTGCGCCTTCTCCAGCGCCTTGTTGATCCAGGGATGGATGATGGCCTCACCCTCTTGCAGGCCGAGACGCTGCAGCATGCTGTCGAGCCGATCCGAGCCGAAGATGCGCATCAGATCGTCTTCCAGCGAGAGGAAGAACTTCGAGCGGCCGGGGTCGCCCTGACGGCCGGAGCGGCCGCGCAGCTGGTTGTCGATGCGGCGGGATTCGTGACGCTCGGAGCCGATGATGTAGAGACCACCCGGCTTCTTCACGGTCTTGGCGGGCTTGCTCCCCTTCGCCGGCTCGATCTCGACGGTCTCCTCGGCCTTCAGCACGATATTGCGGAAGGTCTCGATGTCGGCCTTGATCTGCTCGATCTTCTTGGCCTTCTCGGCCTCGTCCTCGATACCGACCGTCTCCTGCTGGATGCGCATTTCCAGCGAGCCGCCGAGCTTGATGTCGGTACCGCGGCCGGCCATGTTGGTCGCGATCGTGATCGCGCCGGGCACGCCGGCTTCCGCGACGATATAGGCTTCCTGCTCGTGGAAGCGCGCGTTCAGCACGGCGAACAGCTTGGCCGGCTTGCCGGCGCGGGCCGCCGCATAGAGCTTGTCGAGGGCGTGCTCCTTGCCGAAGTCGATCTGCTTGTAACCGTTCGATTTGAGGAATTCGGCGAGCACTTCCGACTTTTCGATCGAGGCCGTGCCGACCAGAACCGGCTGTAGCCGTGAATTGGCGCGTTCGATCTCGGCGAGGATCGCCTGGTATTTTTCCTTCTGGGTGCGATAGACCTCATCGTCCTCGTCGAGGCGCGCGATCGACAGATTGGTCGGGATCTCCACGACCTCGAGCTTGTAGATGTCGAACAGCTCGTCCGCTTCGGTCGCGGCCGTGCCGGTCATGCCGGCAAGCTTCTCGTACATGCGGAAGTAGTTCTGGAAGGTGATCGAGGCCAGCGTCTGGTTCTCGGGCTGGACCTGGACGTGCTCCTTGGCCTCCAGAGCCTGGTGCAGGCCTTCCGAATAGCGGCGGCCCGGCATCATGCGGCCGGTGAACTCGTCGATGATGACGACCTCGTCGTCGCGGACGATGTAGTCCTTGTCGCGGGTGAACAGCGTGTGGGCGCGCAGCGCCTGGTTGATGTGGTGCACGACGGAGACGTTCTCGACGTCGTAGAGCGACTCGCCCTTGAGCTGGCCGGCATCGCGCAGCAGCGTCTCGATCTTCTCCATGCCGGCTTCGGTCAGCGTCACCGTGCGCTGCTTCTCGTCGACCTCGTAATCGGACTTGTCGAGCTTGGGCAGGAAGCCGTCGATGGTGTTGTAGAAGTCGGAGCGGTCGTCGAGCGGGCCGGAGATGATCAGCGGCGTGCGCGCTTCGTCGATCAGGATGGAGTCGACCTCGTCGACGATGGCGAAGAAGTGCGGCCGCTGGACCATGTCCTCGAGCCGGTACTTCATGTTGTCGCGAAGATAGTCGAAGCCGTATTCGTTGTTGGTGCCGTAGGTGATGTCGCAGGCATAGGCCGCCTTGCGCTCGGCATCGTCGAGACCGTGCACGATGACGCCGGTGGTCATGCCGAGGAAGCCGTAGATCTGGCCCATCCAGCCGGAGTCGCGGCGGGCGAGGTAGTCGTTGACGGTGACGACGTGGACGCCCTTGCCGGCGAGCGCGTTGAGGTACACTGCAAGCGTGGCGACCAGCGTCTTGCCTTCGCCGGTCTTCATCTCGGCGATATCGCCCTCGTGCAGCACCATGCCGCCGATCAGCTGGACGTCGAAATGGCGCTGGCCGAGCGTGCGCTTGGCGGCTTCGCGCACGGTGGCGAAGGCGGGCACAAGGAGGTCGTCGAGGGTCTTGCCCTCGGCAAGCTGCTTCCTGAACTCGGCGGTGCGGGCCTTGAGCGCCTCGTCGGAAAGTTTGGAAACCTCGGGCTCCAGCGCGTTGATCGCGTTGACGCGGGACTGATATCCCTTCACCCGCCGGTCGTTGGCGGAGCCGAAAAACTTGCGGGCGAGCGCGCCGATCATGCCTAGTTCCTGTGTTCGCGATTCAACCGCGTTGGGCCCAAGAAGTTGTCCCCCGCCTGCCTATCAACTCACCGTGACGCCTCGCGGCGTCAGAGCCCGGACTGCGGGGGTCGTCCGCCATATGGGTGGGAATTGGGCAAGTCTGGGTTCAACGGCCAAAAACGCAGCAAAATAAACGCCATCGCCATGGTCGCGACCGGGCAGAGATATGGCCCGGTCAGGGCCTTGTCAACGGCGGGCGCATTGCGGCTAATTCATCATTTTGACAGACTTTTCGCGTTGCCAAGCCCCCCTGAATTGGGCGAGTGTCCGCCCCGCTCGAGCAGCCCCCTGCTTCAACATAAGGATTTTCCATGACCACCTCGTTCCCGGTAACCAGAACCGGCCTGCGCTTTGGCCTCGCCACCGCCCTCGTGGGCTGCCTTGCGCTGGCGCTGATCGCAGGTCCCGGCCGGGCTGCCGACGATCCGGTGCTGGCGAAGGTCAATGGCGCTGAAATCAAGAAGAGCGACGTTGCCATGGCCGAGGAGGAACTCGGGCCGAGCCTCGCCCAGATGGACCCGGCGACCAAGGACGAGAACGTCCTGTCGTTTCTGATCGACATGAAAATCGTCAGCAAGGCTGCCGAAGACAAGAAGGTCGCCGACAGCGAGGAGTTCAAGAAGCGCCTGGCCTTCGCCCGCAACCGCCTGCTGATGGACAGCCTGCTCGCAGGCGAGGGCAAGGCGGCCACCACCCCTGATGCCATGAAGAAGGTCTATGAGGAGGCCTCCAAGCAGATCACCGGCGAGCAGGAGGTGCGCGCCCGTCACATCCTGGTCGAGACCGAGGACGAGGCCAAGGCGGTCAAGGCCGAGCTCGACAAGGGCGCCGATTTCGCCGAGCTCGCCAAGAAGAAGTCCAAGGATCCGGGCTCGGCCGACGGCGGCGACCTCGGCTTCTTCACCAAGGAGCAGATGGTGCCGGAATTCTCGGCGGTCGCCTTCACGCTGGATCCCGGCAAGATCTCCGACCCCGTGAAGTCGCAGTTCGGCTGGCACGTCATCAAGGTCGAGGAGAAGCGCAACCGCAAGGCGCCGGATTTCGAGCAGGTCAAGCCCCAGATCGAGAGCTACGTCACCCGCAAGGCCCAGGCCGAATACGTCGCCAAGCTGCGCGCCGAGGCCAAGGTCGAGCGGCTGGACCAGCCAGCGGCGGACGCGTCGAAGGATGCGAAGCCGGCCGACGCGGCCAAGCCGTCCGACAGCAAGATGGCGCCGCCGGCGAAGAAGTAAGAATTCGCTGTCACTTCACGGACGCCGATAGTATCTAACGTCGCAATGGCCGGGCCAAAAGTGCGAAACACGTTTTCGCACTTGATGGTCCGGCCATCTGCATATTCAGAACCCATCAAGGCGCCCCGCGATGTCCTCAACCGTCTCCCCGCTCGCCCCGAAGCACGTTCCCGATATGCCCGTGATCGCGGGCGTCCGCCTGGCGACGGCGGAGGCCGGCATCCGCTACAAGAACCGCACCGATGTGCTGCTGGCGGTGATGGACAAGGGCACTGCGGTCGCCGGCGTCTTCACCAAATCGAAATGCCCCTCCGCACCGGTGGAATGGTGCCGCGCCAAGCTGAAGGGCGGCAAGGCGCGCGCCCTCGTCGTCAATTCCGGCAATGCCAATGCCTTCACCGGCAAGACTGGCCGCGCCTCCACCGCGCTGACCGCCAAGATCGCGGCCAAGGCGGTCGGCTGCAGCGAGGGTGAAATCTTCCTGGCCTCGACCGGCGTGATCGGCGAGCCGCTGGATGCGACCAAGTTCGACGGCGTGCTCGGCCGCCTCGCCGAGACCGCCGCGCCCGGCGATTATCTCACTGCTGCCAAGGCGATCATGACCACCGATACCTTCCCCAAGGTCGCGACCGCGACCGTCAAGCTCGGCAAGGCCAAGGTCACCATCAACGGCATGGCCAAGGGCGCCGGCATGATCGCCCCCGACATGGCGACGATGCTGTCCTTCATCTTCACCGACGCGCCGATCGCGCCCGCGGCCTTGCAGGCACTGCTCAAGAGCGGCGTCGAGGACACCTTCAACGCGGTGACGATCGACGGCGATACCTCGACCTCTGACACGCTGCTGGCCTTCGCGACCGGCGCTGCCGCCGAGCACGGCGCACCAAAGATCAGCCGCGCCAGCGATCCGCGCCTGAAAGCGTTCGTCAAGGCCTTCAATCAGGTGCTCGCCAACCTCTCCGAACAGGTCGCCCGCGACGGCGAAGGCGCGCGCAAGCTGGTCGAAATCACGGTCGAGGGCGCCAAGACCAAGGCCTCGGCGCGCAAGATCGCGATGTCGATCGCCAACTCGCCGCTGGTCAAGACCGCGATCGCCGGCGAGGACGCCAATTGGGGCCGCGTGGTGATGGCGGTGGGCAAGGCCGGCGAGCCGGCCGATCGCGACAAGCTCTCGATCTCGTTCAACGGCATCCGCGTCGCCAAGAGGGGTGCACGCGATCCGTCCTATGACGAGGCCCAGGTGTCGGAAGCGATGAAGGCGCCGGAGATCGCGATTCTGGTCTCGCTCGGCCTCGGCAAAGGCCGCGACCGCGTGCTGACTTGCGATCTCACCAAGGAATATGTCGCGATCAACGGGGACTACAGGTCGTAAGCTCAGGCATGGCCGATCTCAAACTGACACTGGTGGTGGCCTGCGCGCTTGTAGATGCCGACAAGCGCGTTCTGATCGCGCAGCGCCCCGAGGGCAAGGCGCTGGCCGGCCTCTGGGAATTTCCCGGCGGCAAGTGTGAGCCCGGCGAGCGGCCGGAGCAGAGCCTGATCCGCGAGCTGCACGAGGAGCTCGGCATCATTGTCGCCGAGCCGTGCCTCGCGCCGCTGACCTTCGCGAGCTACGCCTACGAGACGTTCCATCTGCTGATGCCGCTCTACATCTGCCGGCGCTGGGAAGGGATGGTGGCCGCGCGCGAGGGCCAGACCCTGGCCTGGGTCCGCGCCAACAAGCTGCGCGACTACCCGATGCCGCCTGCGGACATTCCGCTGATCCCGCATCTGATCGATTTGCTGATGTGAGTTGCCGTGCCCCGGACGCAGCGCAGCGCCCTTGCGGTGCGCTGCTGAGCCGGGGCCCATGCTCACCGCAGACTGGATCCCGGTTCTGCGCAGCAGCGTAAGAACGCTGCAGCGCGTCCGGGTCACACGTCACTTCTCTCCCGCCTTCTTCACCGCTTCCGCGAGACTCGCTTTCGCCGATCCCGGCTTCAGCGGCTGCTGCTGGCTCGCATGCGGGGCCCAGCCGGAGAGCCAGATGATGTCGAACGTCGCAGGGATGCGGCCATCGGCATCGGCAAAGCGCTCAGTGTAGATTTCTGCCATCCGCAGCAGCGTTGCGCGCCGCGACGGTGAGCGCCGCCGTTCGATCAGCACGTTGGCGGCGCCCATGCGACGAAGATCCTGCATCAAGGCGAACGCATTGGCGTAACGCACCACGACGCGATCGACATCGGTGACCGGCAGCGCAAAGCCCGCCCGCTGCAACAGCGCTCCGATGTCACGCAAGTCCGCAAACGGCGCCACTCGCGGCGAGACGCCGCCCTCGCATTCGGCCTCGGCCGCGGCGAAGGCTTGCCGCAGCTCGGTCAGACTGTCGCCGCCGATCATCGCGGCGAGCAGCAGCCCGTCCGGCTTCAGCGCGCGACGGATTTGCGCCAGCACGCCCGGCAGGTCGTTGACGAATTGCAGCGCCAGCGCCGAGACGACGAGATCGAGGCTTTCCGGCGCAAAGGGCAGCTCTTCTGCACCCGCCGCATCGAGCGCGATGTGCGCGCTGGACGGAAGCCGCGCACGCAGGGTCGCGAGACCTTCGCCTGGCGTCCAAAGATCGATCGGCGCGTGAAACTCGCGCATCACCGCGGCCAGCCGGTCGGACATGTCCTCGGCAACACGATCGAGCAGGAAGCTCACGGAGCCCTGCGCCTGTGCGCGCCGCTGCCGCGCATGCAACAAGGCACGATCAAACAGGGCGGGAGGAATTTGCGGAGGCTGAGCCATGCCGCTGGTTACGCTGATCGTGCGGGTCATTGCAATCTCTCTCGTGTCCCGGACGCGCTGCAGCGCTTTTGGCGCTGCTGCGCAGAGCCGGGACCCAGAAAGCAACACCGCAAGATGCCGAGAGATGGGCCCCGGCTCAGCAGCGCACCGCTCCGCGCTGCGCTGCGTCCCGGGCACGAGAGCGGCTTGAGCCAACAGACGCGGAACGCTAGCCTCCCCGCATGGAAGCCGACACCGCCCCTACCCGCTCCGTCGCCGCACCGCTCCGCGCCGCATGGACCGCTGGCCGCCACGTGCTGTCGCGCGCGGCACGGCTCGCGCTCGACATCGCGCTGCCGACGCTGTGCGTGTCCTGCCGCGAGCCGGTCGATGGCGAGGGCGTTTGCGCCTCGTGCTGGGCCCGGCTGTCGTTCATCGAGCGGCCCTATTGCCCGCGGCTGGGCATTCCCTTCGTCTACGACCCCGGCCCCGACATGCTGTCGATGGAGGCGATCGCGAGCCCGCCGGCCTACCAGCGCGCCCGCGCGGCGGTGCGCTATGACGACGTCGCCCGCACGCTGGTGCATGCGCTGAAATACCAGGACCGCACCGATCTGGCGCCCGCCATGGGACGCTGGATGGCACGGGCGGGCGGCGAGCTGCTGACCGGCGCCGACATGCTGGTGCCGGTGCCCCTGCACTGGCGGCGGGCCTGGCGCCGCCGCTACAATCAGTCCGGGGCGTTGGCGCGAATCATCGAGCGGCAGAGCGGGGTGAAGGTGCGGGGCGAAGTGCTGCGCCGAGTGCGCGCCACCGAGCAGCAGATCGGCCTGTCGCGGGCCCAGCGCGCCACCAATGTGCAGGGCGCATTCCAGGTATCCCCCGACCGTCAGGCCGAGGTCCACGGCCGGTGCATTGTCCTGATCGACGATGTCCTGACCTCGGGCGCAACGCTGGATGCTTGCGCGAGGGCCCTGCTGCGTGCCAAGGCCGCCCAGGTCGACGTGCTGGTCTTCGCCCGGGTTGT
This sequence comes from Bradyrhizobium nanningense, assembly GCF_004114535.1. Lineage (GTDB taxonomy): Bacteria > Pseudomonadota > Alphaproteobacteria > Rhizobiales > Xanthobacteraceae > Bradyrhizobium > Bradyrhizobium nanningense. The sequence continues at coordinate 87,005 of NZ_LBJC01000079.1, read as the reverse complement.
GGAGGTCAGGTAAAGTCCCATATAATTCAATGAATTCATCACATGAGAGCGCCAGACGAGATGAACGCTGCTGTCGAGATCTACACCCGGCCCGGCTGCGGCTATTGTTCCGCCGCCAAGTCGCTGCTGACCCGCAAGAAGGCGGCCTTCACGGAATTCGACGTCGCCAAGAACTCGTCCTGGCGGGCCGAGATGTATGATCGCGCCGGCCAAGGCTCGACCTTCCCGCAGATCTGGATCGGCGGAACTCATGTCGGCGGTTGCGACGACCTCTATGCACTCGATCGCGAAGGCAAGCTCGACGGCATGCTCGAAAGCGTGAAGGCCAACTCATGAGCGAGAACCGCACGTTCACCGCCGCGATGGTGCAGATGCGCACCGGCCTGATGCCGGGACCGAGCCTCGAGCAGGCCACGAAGCTGATCCGGCAGGCGGCAGCCAATGGCGCCGACTACGTGCAGACGCCCGAGGTCAGCAACATGATGCAGCTGAACCGCAAGGCGCTGTTCGAGCATCTGCAGAGCGAGGAAGACGACACCTCGCTGAAGGCCTACCAGGCGCTCGCGGCGGAGCTGAAGATCCATCTCCATGTCGGCTCGCTGGCGCTGCGCTTTTCACCGGAGAAGGCGGTCAACCGCTCTTTCCTGATCGGGCCCGAGGGCAACGTGCTCGCGAGCTACGACAAGATCCACATGTTCGACATCGAGCTGCCGGACGGCGAGAGCTATCGCGAATCCGCCAATTACCAGCCGGGCGAGACCGCGGTGATCTCCGACCTGCCCTGGGGCCGCGTGGGCTTGACGATCTGCTACGACGTGCGCTTCCCCGCGCTTTACCGTGCCCTCGCCGAGAGCGGCGCCTATTTCATCACCGTGCCCTCCGCCTTCACCCGCAAGACCGGCGAAGCGCATTGGCATGTGCTGCTGCGTGCGCGCGCGATCGAGACCGGCTGCTTCATCTTCGCGGCGGCCCAGGCAGGACTGCACGAGAACAAACGCGAGACCTACGGCCATTCGCTGATCATCGATCCCTGGGGCGAGATCCTCGCCGAGGGCGACGTCGAGCCCGGCATCATCATGGCAAAGATCGATCCGTCCAAGGTCGAGACCGCGCGCCGCGCGATTCCCTCGCTCCAGCACGGCCGCCGTTTCGGCGTGTCCGACCCCAAGGCGGGGCCGGATCATCTGCACCTCGTACGGGGATCGGCATGATCCGCTACGCACTGCGCTGCGACCGGGACCACGATTTCGAGAGCTGGTTTCAGAACTCGTCGGCCTACGATTCCCAGGTCAAGCGCAAGCTCGTGACCTGCCCGATCTGCGGCTCGGCCAAGGTCGAGAAGGCGATCATGGCCCCGCGCATCGTCGGCAAGAAGGGCCGCGGGCGTGCGACGCCACCGCCGGAAGCGACGACTGCTCCGACGCCCGAAGCCGCGCCGTCAGGTCCGACCTCGCTGCTGATGGCGCAGGAGAAAGAGCTGCGCGCCAAGCTGAAGGAGCTGCGCGATCATATCGTCAAGAACGCCGACAATGTCGGCGAGCGCTTCGCCAACGAAGCCCGCGCGATGCATTACGGCGACAAGGAGCACCGCCCGATCTACGGCGAGGCCTCGCCCGAGGAGGCGAAGTCGCTGATCGACGAAGGCATCGAGGTGTCGCCACTGCCGACATTGCCGGAAGACCGGAATTAACGATTGCTGTCGTTCCGGGGCGCGCGTTAGCGCGAACTCTGATGCGCAATTGCGCACCTGAGAACCTCGAGATTCCGGGTTCGATGCTTCGCATCGCCCGGAATGACGACTACACTCCCACCAGCACCGCCACCCCGACCACGATCAGCGCGATACCAAAAATCTCGCGCGGCGCGATCGGCTGCTTGAACGAGTAGTAGGCGACGCCTTGCGCGAACAGCACCTCGATCAGCGCAAGCGTGCGGACATTGGCGGCAGCCGTCAGCGCGAAGGCCAGAAACCAGAATTGCGAGGCGAAGGCGCCCGTGAAGCCGGCCAGCATCGACGGCCGCCACATCGCGAGGATACCCTGCAGCACCTTCGGCGCGCGCCAGAGCAGATAGACCGTCAGCACCAGCGTCTGCACGAACAGGCCGAGCACCAGCGTGACCGACGCCGCGGTCACGAAGGACACGCCTGGCACATTGATGATGGCGCCGCGAAAACCGACCGCGGAGAGCGCGAAGGCCGCCGCCGCAACGAGGCCGGTGATGGTGGGCTTCAGCTCCGCAAAGCTCTTCTCGCCGCCAGGGCGGAGCGCGGTGATGACGACGCCGATCGTCGCGATCACGATCGCCAGCACCTTCAGCCAGGTGAGGTGATCGCCGAGGAAGACGAAACCAAAGATCGCGGTCTGGATCGCTTCGGTTTTGAGGTACGCCGTCGTCACCACGAAGGAGCGGTCGTTCATGGCGAGCAGCATCAGACCCGTCGCGACGATCTGGCTGAGCGCCCCCAGCAGCAGCCACGGCCAGAACGCGGTCGGCGGCATGCCGAGACGGTCGCCGGTCGCGACCAGCACCACGCCCAGAAACAGCAGTGAGAACGGAAAGCCGAACAGGAAGCGGATATTGGTCGCACCCCACGTCCCCAGCGGCTTCGTCAACGACCGCTGCATCGCATTGCGCGCGACCTGCCCGAGCGCAGCGATGATGGTGAAGGGAATCCAGAGGCTGGCGACAGTGAACATGGGAAATGTGGATTAGGAAGGGATCTTGGGCCAACGTGCCGCTAGCGCTCAAGCAGGTCAATCACGCGGATGTCATGGGTGCGATGCTCTCGCAACAAACTCCGCTGTCGTCCCTGCCTAGTGCGCAATTGCGCACGAACGCAGGGACCCATTACCCCAGGGAGCAGTTTTGCGGACACTGCCGCCCCGAGCATCTCACACCGTCTATTCACCGATAGCTTCCGCGGTATGGGTCCCTGCTTTCGCAGGGACGACACCGCCCGGGAAGTGAGAACTCGCTCAGTCACGCCGCGCTCACACCATCGCTTCGGCCACCACCATGTAGTTGACGTCCATGTCCGACGAGAGGGTCCATTTGTCGGCGAAGGGGCTGTAGACGACACCGGTCTGCTCGGTGATGACGAGGCGGTTGTCGAGCAGGTATTTCGTCAGTTCGTCGGGGGTGACGAACTTGTTCCACTCGTGGGTGCCGCGCGGCAGCCAGCGCAGGACGTATTCGGCGCCGACGATGGCGAGCGCAAAGCTCTTCCAGTTGCGGTTCAGCGTCGAGACCACCATGAGGCCGTTCGGCTTCAGCATCGCGGCGCAGCGCTTCAGGAAGACGCCGACATCGACGACGTGCTCGACCACTTCCATCGCCAGCACGATGTCGAAACGCTCGCGCGGGTCGATCTCCTCCACCGTGGTGCAGCGGTAGTCGATGGCGAGATGGCCCTTGTCGGCGTGCAGCTTCGCCGCGGCGATGTTGCTCGCGGAAGGGTCGACGCCGATAACCTGCGCGCCGAGACGCGACAGCGGCTCGCACAAGAGGCCGGCGCCGCAGCCGATGTCGAGCACGCGCAAGCCGGCGAGACAGTTGAGGCTGCGCACGTTGCGCTCGAACTTGCGGCAGGCGGCATCGCGGATATAGCCGAGCCGCAGCGGGTTGATCCGGTGCAGCGGCGCCATCTTGCCGTTGGGGTCCCACCACTCCGCCGAGAGTTTTGAGAATTTCGCGATCTCGGCGGCGTCGACGGTCGAGCCCGGCTGGGCGGTTGCGGAAGTATCTTGCTGCATGCTCATGGTTACGCGCGGTCCTACCGCGTGGTGATCGAACTACGGAAAGCGAGCGGCGAGGCGATCGTCTTGATCGTCTCGATCCCCTCCCCGACGCCGCGAATCGTCACGTCGCCGTAGTTGAGAATACGTCCAAGAATCGTCTGATCGACGTCGACGCTCTCGACCTTGTCCAGCGCCATCTCGAAGGTGCGGCGCTTGATGAAGCCGGTCTTGTGCACGACCCTGAGGTTGGTGACGTCGGTCTCGGTGGTGAAGCGATGGAACCAGCCCTTCACGGTCCAATAGAGGGCCGCCAAAGCCACGAGGCCGGAGCCGACAAGGCAGAGCAGGACGAGCCCTTCGACCACGGTTTGCCGGGACAGGACGAACAGAGCCAGAGCCACGATCCAGGCCACAATGGCCGGAAAATAGAAGATCCAGTGCGCATTGGTCGAATACAGCACCTTCTCGCCGGGCTGAAGAATCTCGTCGATATAACGCGCCATGATCTCGGTTTACCCGCTACTCCCACACCCTGCCCCCGCAGGAACCCGCTTGCCCCCGGCTCCGCCCCTCTGTATACGCGCGGTCGGTGTCCGCCAGGCTCGTCCAGCGCGGGTCACCATACTGATCCTTATGAGGGAATGCACGCGTCGTCATGAGCCGCCTCGTGATGAAATTCGGCGGCACATCCGTCGCCAACATCGAACGTATCCGCAACGTCGCACGCCATGTGAAACGTGAGGTCGACGCCGGCCATGAAGTGGCCGTGGTGGTCTCGGCGATGTCCGGCAAGACCAACGAGCTGGTGGCCTGGTGCACCGAGGCCTCGCCGATGCACGACGCGCGCGAATACGACGCCGTGGTCGCCTCAGGCGAGCAGGTGACGTCCGGCCTGCTTGCCATCGTGCTCCAGGGCATGGGCATCCAGGCCCGCTCCTGGCAGGGCTGGCAAATCCCGATCAAGACCAGCGACGCCCACGCCTCGGCCCGGATCGAGGACATCGACGGCAGCGAGATCATCAAGCGCTTCAGGGAGCGCAAGGAGGTCGCGGTCATCGCCGGCTTCCAGGGCATCGAGCCCAAGACCAACCGCATCACCACGCTCGGCCGCGGCGGCTCCGATACCTCGGCCGTGGCAATTGCCGCCGCCGTCAAGGCCGATCGCTGCGATATCTATACCGACGTCGACGGCGTCTACACGACCGACCCGCGAATCGTGCCGAAGGCCAAGAGGCTCGACAAGATCGCGTTCGAAGACATGCTGGAACTGGCCTCCCAGGGCGCCAAGGTGCTCCAGGTCCGCTCCGTGGAACTCGGCATGGTCCACAACATGCCGATCTTCGTCCGTTCGAGCTTCGACAAGCCCGAGGATATCGACCCGCATGCCAACCAGCCGCCCGGCACGCTGATCTGCAGCGAGGAGGAGATCATGGAAAGCCACGTCGTCACCGGTATCGCTTTCTCCAAGGACGAGGCCCAGATCTCGGTGCGCCAGATCGAGGACAAGCCGGGCGTTGCGGCGTCGATCTTCGGCCCGCTGGCGGATGCCAACATCAACGTCGACATGATCGTGCAGAACGTCTCCGAGGACGGCAAGACCACCGACCTCACCTTCACGGTGCCGGCGGCCGATTATACCCGCGCCAAGGACACGATTACCGCCGCCAAGGGCAAAATCGGTTATGCGCGGCTCGATACCGCCACCGACGTCGCCAAGATCTCGGTGATCGGCAGCGGCATGCGCAGCCACGCCGGCGTCGCTGCCCAGGCGTTCTCGGCCCTCGCGGGACGGAATATCAACATCCGGGCCATTACAACCTCCGAGATCAAATTCTCGGTTTTGATCGACACCGCCTATACCGAGCTTGCGGTGCGCACGCTACACACGCTCTACGGTCTCGATCAGGCCTAGACGAATTTTCTCTTAGCGGCCGCAGCAAACGCTGAGGTGTCCACACTTTCGCGTTTGGCAGGCGTTTTGCTTGGCAAAACAAGCCCCAATTCGCTATACGGCGAACAGGGTGGGCTGCCAGAAACTGTGCCCCAGTTCAGGCGGTGCTGATTCGGCTCAGGCAACCGCCTGAGCCGGCGCCGGACGAGCAAACTTGTTGTTTTTCTGGATACTGGGCGAGCAGCCGCGGCCCCTTTCGGCCCCGGCAGACGGAGGAGATTGACGGTACATGCGGAGCGCGTCGGGAGGTCCCCGCGTCTTGTTGAGACGGCTCCGCGAGACCATGGCGGAGCAGGTCTCGGCCCAGGAGCGGCTGGACAAGATCGTGGTGCTGATCGCCGCCAACATGGTGGCCGAGGTGTGCTCGGTCTATGTGCTACGCATCGACAACACCCTGGAGCTCTACGCCACCGAAGGTCTCAACCGCGAGGCAGTGCACCACACCGTGCTGAGCGCCCATGAGGGCCTGGTCGGTCTCGTCGCCAGCGAGGCGACGCCGCTCAATTTGAACGATGCGCAGAGCCATCCGGCCTTCTCGTTCCGCCCCGAGACCGGTGAAGAAATCTACCACTCGTTCCTCGGCGTGCCGATCCTGCGCGCCGGCAACACGCTCGGCGTGCTGGTGGTGCAGAACCGCGCCAAGCGCAATTACGTCGAGGAAGAGCTCGAGGCGCTGCAGACCACCGCGATGGTGCTGGCGGAGCTGATCGCCTCCGGCGAGCTCTCGGCGCTGGCCCAGCCGGGCCAGGAACCGGCGGCGCGCCATTCCGCGCAGAAGGTCGGCGCCATCCTGTCGGAGGGCATCGCGCTGGGCCATGTCGTGCTGCACGAGCCGCGCGTCGTCATCAAGGACTACATCGCCGAGGACCTGCCGAAGGAGATCAAGCGGCTCGACACCGCGCTCGCCAAGCTGCGCGCCGATCTCGACCGCATGCTGGAGCGCGGCGACGTCGCCGAGGGCGGCGAGCATCGCGAGGTGCTGGAAGCCTACCGCATGTTCGCCAACGACCAGGGCTGGTCGCACAAGCTGCACGAGGCGGTCGCCACCGGCCTCACCGCGGAAGCCGCGGTCGAGCGCGTGCAGTCCGACACCCGCGCGCGCATGCTGCGCTCGACCGACCCTTATTTGCGCGACCGGCTGCACGATCTCGAGGATCTCGGCTACCGCCTGATGCGGCAGCTGGTCGGCCAGGACCACGCCCCCTCGCGCGAGCAGCTGCCCGACAACGCGATCGTCATCGCGCGCGCAATGGGCCCGGCGGCGCTGCTCGACTACGACCGCAAGCGCCTGCGCGGCATCGTGCTGGAGGAAGGCACCGCCAACTCCCACGTCTCGATCGTGGCGCGCGCGCTCGGCATTCCCGCGGTCGGCGAGGTGCCAAACGCGCCCGGCATCGCCGATCCCGGCGACGCCATCATCGTCGACGGCACCTCCGGCTCGATCTATGTGCGGCCCTCTCAGGAGGTCGAGGCGGCGTTCGCCGAGCGCGTGCGCTTCCGCGCCCGCCGCCAGGCGCAATATCTGGCGCTGCGCGACCTGCCCTGCGTCACCAAGGACGGCCAGAAGGTCGAGCTGATGATCAACGCTGGCCTCGCCATCGACCTGCCGCATATCGAGGACACCGGCAGCGCCGGCATCGGCCTGTTCCGCACTGAGCTGCAATTCATGGTGGGCCAGAGCCTGCCGCGCACCAGCGACCAGCTGGCGCTCTATCGCACCGTGCTGGATGCCGCCGGCACCAAGCCCGTCACCTTCCGCACCCTCGACATCGGCGGCGACAAGGCGCTGCCCTATATGGAAGCCGTGATCGAGGAAAATCCCGCGCTCGGCTGGCGCGCGATCAGACTCGGGCTCGATCGCCCAGGCCTGTTGCGCGGCCAGATTCGCGCGCTGCTGCGCGCCGGCGGCGGCCGCGCGCTACGCATCATGTTCCCGATGATCTCGGAGGTCGCCGAATTCGATGCGGCCAAGGCGCTGGTCGAGCGCGAGCTCACCTATCTGCGCCAGCACGGCCACACGCTGCCTGAACGAATCGACATCGGCACCATGGTCGAGGTGCCAGCCCTGCTCTATCAGCTCGACGAGCTCTTGCGGAAAGTCGACTTCATCTCGGTCGGCTCCAACGATCTGTTCCAGTTCCTGTTCGCGGTCGATCGCGGCAATGCCAAGGTCTCCGAGCGCTTCGACACCATGTCGGCGCCGATCCTGCGCGCGCTGCGCCAGATCTCGCAAAAATGCCATGCGGCGAAGAAGTCGCTCTCGCTCTGCGGCGAGATGGCATCCAAGCCGATCGGGGCGCTGGCGCTGATTGCGCTGGGCTACCGCTCGCTGTCGCTGTCGGCGACCGCACTCGGCCCGGTCAAGGCCATGGTGATCGATCTCGACGCGAAGAAGGCCGAAGCCATGCTCGGTCCCCTGCTGGACGCCCCGGCAGGCAGCGTCTCGATCCGGCAGAAGCTGACGGAATTCGCCGAGGCCGAAGGCCTGGCCTTGTAGCGGGCCTGTCGCCGCTTCCTGCCGCCTCGCCTCCTTCCGCCATTTGAGACTGAACCGATGTCGTCACTCCCCGAAGCCAAACTGGACGTGCTGCTCGCACATCATGCCTCGCTCGAGGCCGAATCGCTGGGGCAGCTCGCCTCCGAACGCTACGTGCAGATCACGCGCGAGCTCGCCGAGATCACGCCGCTGATCGAAGCGGTGAAGGCCTATCGTTCCGCCGTCAAGGAGCTCGCCGACACCGAGGCGCTGATCGCCGATCCCGCAACCGACGCCGAGATGCGCGGCATGGCGGAAGCCGAACGCGACGAGCTCGCACCGAAGATGGAGGAGCTGGTCCAGAAGATCCGCGTCGCGCTCCTGCCCAAGGACGCCATGGACGATCGCAACGTGGTGCTGGAAATCCGTGCCGGCACCGGCGGCGACGAGGCCTCGCTGTTTGCCGGTGACCTGTTCCGGATGTACGAACGCTTCGCCAGCTTGCAGGGCTGGAAGGTCGAGGTGATCTCGGCCAGCGAAGGCACCGTCGGCGGCTACAAGGAAATCATCGCTGAGGTGCAGGGCCGCGGCGCGTTCTCCAAGCTGAAGTTCGAATCCGGCGTGCATCGCGTCCAGCGCGTGCCCGACACCGAGACGCAGGGACGCATCCACACGTCTGCGGCGACGGTCGCGGTGCTGCCGGAGGTCGAGGACGTCGACGTCGACATCAAGAACGACGATCTGCGCATCGAGACCATGCGCGCGCAAGGCGCGGGCGGCCAGCACGTCAACAAGACCGAATCGGCGATCCGCATCACCCACATCCCGACCGGCATCGTGGTGATGATGCAGGACAGCCGCTCGCAGCACAAGAACCGCGCCTCGGCCATGAACATCCTGCGCTCACGCATCTACGACGCCGAGCGGCAGCGTGTCGACGCCGCGCGGTCGGCCGAACGCAAGGAGAAGGTCGGCTCCGGCGACCGCTCCGAGCGCATCCGCACCTACAATTTTCCGCAAGGCCGCGTCACCGACCACCGCATCAATCTGACGCTCTACAAGCTGCCGCAGGTGATCGCGGGCGAAGCGCTCGGCGAATTGATCGACGCGCTGACCACCGAGCACCAGGCCGCGCAGCTCGCCGCACAAGGCGCGGCGGCGTAGCGCGTGGGCAACTCCTTCTCCGGACAATCCATCGAAAGCGCGCGGCGCGCGCTGGCCGCGCAATTGAGATCGGCACACGTCGAAGAGGCCGAGCTCGACGCCCGCATCCTGCTCGGCGCGGTCCTCGGCCTCGATCTGACCGGCCTGATTGCGCAAGCCGCCCGGCCGCTCACGGAAGCCGAGGCGTCGCGGCTCACCCAGCATGCACAGCGCCGCATCGCCGGCGAGCCGGTGGCGCGCATTCTCGGCACACGTGAATTCTGGGGCCTGCCGTTTCGTCTGTCGGAAGCAACCCTGGTCCCCCGCCCCGATACCGAGACCGTGGTCGAGCTTGCGCTCGAGATCCTCCGCGAGCGGAAAGCGGCACAGCCTCCGCGCATCGCCGACATCGGCACCGGATCGGGCGCGATCCTGCTCGCGCTGCTGCACGAAATTCCCGATGCGTTCGGCATCGGCACCGATGTCAGCCTGACGGCGCTCAACACGGCGCGTGACAATGCCGCCGCTCTCGGCCTCGGCGGCCGCGCGGCTTTCGTCGCTTGCTCCTATGCGTCAGCGCTGCGCGGCCCGTTCGACCTCATCGTGTCGAACCCGCCCTATATCCCCTCGGCCGAAATTCCGACACTGAGCGTCGAGGTGCGCGAGCACGATCCGCATCTGGCGCTCGATGGCGGCAATGACGGATACGACGCCTACCGCGCCCTGATCCCGCAGGCGAGCGAGCGCCTCGCTCCCGGCGGCGCGCTGATCGTCGAGGCCGGACAGGGCCAGGCGAGAAATATTGAAACCCTTATGGCGGCAGCGGCGTTAACGATGGACAGGCCACCCAAGGCCGACCTGGCGGGCATTCCGCGGGCCGTTTCGGCCCGAAAAATGCCCCCATAAAAGCCGGATTGGCTTGCAAAAAGCTCTTGGAATATCCCTTGGGAACGACTACGTTCCGATCAACACATCGGTGCCGGCCCCGCAGACTTGCGGGTGAAAGCCGGGCTCTCGGGCGAGAGCTTTACTGATTACAGGTTCCAAGCCGCAGGTCCTGTGAAGCGCGATAGCCAGTGGAGCTGCGCTGCTCTCCGACCGCAACGTGAACGAAAGCCTGATATTGCGCTTGAAGACTTACGCAACACCGCTGGGCTTGTTTCGGCAAGCAAAATGAATGGATTCGCTGGCGATCAATGCTGGCGGGTGGGGAACGCGTCCTTGTTGAGCGCGACGGTCGACGAACATCGGCAGGGTTTGATCCGCTCTTGCGCGCGGTGCGCGCGTGCGACGTGAAACCGCTGTCACCAGGTCACTCCTAGCAATCAGTAATGCGTGCAACCTTTAGGGCTGGAATTAAAGGCAGGACATGAGAAACGGTCAGAACAAGCAGCGGATGCGCAACCGCAACAATAATAACAACAACAACAACCGGCGCAGCCAGAACCCGATGACCCGGGTCTACGAGTCCAACGGACCCGATATCAAGATCCGCGGCACCGCCTCGCACATCGCCGAAAAGTATCTCCAACTTGCGCGCGACGCGCGCTCCTCCGGCGACCCCGTTGCGGCGGAGAACTACTACCAGCATGCCGAGCATTATTTCCGCCTGATCGCGGCGGCCCAGGAGCAATTCCGCCAGAACCAGCAGCCGCGCGGCGACGAGCCTATCAGCAGCCATGGCGACGACGGCGAAGACGACGGCGAGAATTTCTCGAATTTCGGCCAGGAGCCGGGCTTCGTCCCGCAGCCGCCGCAGCAGCCTTTCGTGCGCGACCGCGACGGCCAGCGCGATCATCACCAGCGTGATCATCAGCAACGCGACAACCAGCAGCAGCCCTATCAGCGCGACCAGCAGCCGCGCGAGCACCGCGAACGCGATCATCGTCCGCAGCCGCAATATCAGCCGCAGCCGGCCAACCAGCCGCAGCCCGTCATCGCCGATACCGGCAGCGTCGATCGCCTGCCGTCCTTCATCACCGGCCCGCAGCCGCAAGTGAATGTCGGCGCAAGTGGCGGCCAGCCCGGCTTCGAAGGTGGCGGCGGCGGCGGTGGCGAACGGTTTCCGCGCCGGCGGCGCCGGCCGCATGGTCCGCGCCCCGAGCGCGAGGCAGCTCCGGCCGCCTCCAGCGATGAAGTCACCCCCGGCGAATAGGCTTTTTCTGACTTTGTGAACTGCAATCGTCCCGGCCTCGCCGGGACGATTCGTGTTCAGCCGCGCGTCACCGTCGAGGACGGCACCAGCACGGGCTTGGCCAGCGAGGGAATGAGCCGCGCCCGTTCGCGCTTGGCGGGAATCGCACGATAGACCTGCTTGGTGGCCTCGACGATGTGCACGCCGGCAAAAGGCAGCGACAGCGCCGCACCGGCGCGCTCCCACATCTGTGCCGATTTCAGCACCCAGCCACCGGCATAGGGCGGCATGAACAACGCCTCGCCCCATGCGGTCGGCGTGAACCAGGTCTGGCGCAAGAGATCGGTGATCTGCGAGCGCGAATAGGGCCGGCCGTGACCGAACGGCGTGCTGTCGGTGCGGGTCCACACCCCACGCCGGTTCGGGATCACCGCGATCACGCGGCCCGAGGGCGACAGCACGCGCCACACCTCGCGCAGCAGCGCGGCCGGATCGTCCGACATCTCCAGCGCGTGGACCAGGAGGATGCGGTCGACCGCGGCGTCGGGAAGCGGCAGCGAGAATTCGTCGACCAGCGAGGCCAGCGCCGGTCGCCCCGTTGGCCATTTCAGGACGCCCTGGGCCGCCGGCATGAAGGCGATGCATCGCTCGGCATCTTCGCGGAACAACCCCAGATAGGGCGTTGGATAGCCGAGGCCGAGCACGCGCTGGCCCTGCGCGCCCGGCCAGCGCTCCCTGATGCCGCGATTGATCATTTGTCGCGCCACAATCCCGAGGCGACGGGAATAGAACTCGCGGAGGTCGACGACGTCGATGGTCATGACCGCAATGTAACATGCGTAAGGCTTGGCCTGCGCGCGGAATATTGCATTGCCTGCGCAACGTTAACGCCATATTTGTCTGGCGGGGCTGAGCCCGATGGAGATGACATGGCCGCCGAAATTCGTACTTTCACCTGTTTAAACGACAATTTCGGTTATCTGATCCACGATGTGGAAACCAAGGCGACGGCGTCGGTCGACGCGCCCGAGGCCGGCCCCATTATGAAGGCGCTGGAGCGCGAGGGTTGGCAGCTCACCGACATCCTGATCACCCATCATCACGGCGATCATGTCGGCGGGGTCGCTGAACTCAAGCGGAAATACAATTGCCGCGTCGTCGCGCCGCACGACAAGACCACCGGGATCGCGAACGTCGACCTGCGCGTCGCCAACGCCGACGTGGTCAAGATCGGCAATCTGCTGGCGCGCGTCCTGGAGACGCCCGGCCACACGCTCGACCATGTCTCCTACGTGTTCGACACCGAGAAGACGGTGTTCGCGGCCGACACGCTGTTCTCGATCGGTTGCGGGCGCGTGTTCGAGGGCACCTATCCGATGATGTGGGATTCTCTCCTGAAGCTGCGCGCCCTGCCCGACGACTTCAAGCTCTATTGCGGCCACGAATACACGGCCTCCAACGTCAAGTTCGCGCTGACCGTCGATCCCGACAATGCGGCGCTCCAGGCGCGCGCGGCGGAGGTGGCGAAGCTCCGGGCCGAGAACAAGGCGACCATCCCCACCCTGCTTGGCGACGAGAAGCGGGCCAACGTGTTCCTGCGGGCCGACGAGCCACAGATCGCAGCCAGGCTGCACATGAAGGGCGCGGATGCCGCCGCCGTGTTCGGCGAGCTGCGCGAGCGCAAGAATAAATCCTGACACACAAGTCCTGACGGGGTTCGATGCCGACCGCAGCCGAGATCATCGCTCGCCTTGAACTGCGGCCGCATCCCGAGGGCGGCCATTATCGCGAGACGTTTCGCGACCAGATGACGGACGCCAACGGCCGTTCGCGCTCGACCCTGATCTACTTCCTGCTCGCACGCGGCGAACGCTCGCACTGGCATCGCGTCGATGCGGTCGAGACCTGGCATTATTATGCCGGCAGCCCCTTGATGCTGCGCATCGCCCATGACGGCTGCTCCCAGCACGAGGTGCGGCTCGGCACCGACCTCGCCGGCGGCGAGCGGCCGCAGGCCATCGTGCCGGCCCATGCATGGCAGATGGCGCAAACCACGGGCGAGTGGACGCTGGTCGGTTGCACCGTCGCGCCCGCGTTCGAGTTCGCAGGCTTCGAGCTCGCACCGCAGGGCTGGGAGCCGTAGCTCAAACCAGACCCATCGACCGCCACTCTCGCGCCATCGGCAACCTATTCCTTGCTGTCTTTCCGCACGGGCAGTCGACGAACAATCCTGGTCGGAAGCGTTTCGTAAGCCGGCCGATAATTACCGGCTCGATACTGCTCTTCCGTCAGTTGGATGAAGGATTTTCCATCGGTTATCGTCGCCGTCTCGGGACGGCCAACGATGCTCTCGTTCCGATGCATGCCCGTAAAGATCTCAGGGGATGCGCCGACTTGCGCCGAAGCGCTCGCGCAGACGAGTCCGACCAACACCGTCAGCGGGACCGCGATCGAGCGCATCATCGCTTCCTCAGCACCATGTCCTTGGCCGCGATCAGGCCACCGCCGGCAATCAGGATCGCGGCAATCGCGATGTTGGCGCTGGCCTTGGCAAAGCCGGCGGCGATGAGGAAGCCGGTCGAGAGCAGCGGCGTGGCATAGGAGGCTGCGCCGAGCACGCGGATGTCGCCGCGCTTCATGCCGATGTCCCAGGCGTAGAATGCGGCACCGACGGGGCCGATGCCGAGCGCGGTCACGGAGAGCCATTGCAACGTGGTCTCCGGCCACACCGTGATTTCAAGAAGGCCATGCATCAGCGCGGCCAGCACGGCGGTGGCAAGGCAGAAGCCCGCAACGGCATCCGTCGGCACCGCCTTCAGCCGGCGCGACAGCACCGAATAGGTTGCCCAGACGAACGCGGCGATGAAGGCTGCGATCAATCCCGGTACCGCCCCCGGCGCAAACCCGCTCGTGTTGCCGGCGAACAGCAGCACAGTGCCGACGAGGCCGAGCACGGCGCCGACGATGTGATGCAAGGCGAGGCGCTCGCCGGGCAGGAACGACGAGAACAGCACGATCAAGAGCGGCCACATGTAGTTCAGAAGGCCGGCCTCGGCCGGCGGCGCGAAGCGGAGTGCGAGGAAATACAGCGCGTGATAGCCGAACAGGCCGCCGACGCCCACGACCCAGACGACGAGCGGCTGACGCAGGCTTTTCGCCGCATCGCCGCGGCCGATCCAGGTGAGCAGGCCGACCAAGCCGCCGATCGCGAACGTCATTGCGGCGAGCTGAAACGCCGGGATCTTTCCGGTTGCCACCGTCATGACCGAGAGCAGCGACCACATCAGGATCGCGGTCAATCCGATCAGTGTGGCGGTACGGGGAGTCATCGGCCCAAAATGTTTCCGTCATGGCCGGGCTTGTCCCGGCCATCCACGTTCTTCGTGGCGACGGCTGTTGTAAGGCCGTGGATGCCCGGGACAAGCCCGGGCATGACGATGTGGGAAATATCAGCCCGCGTGATGCGATCGCATCACACCATGTACTGGCCGCCGTTGACCGTCAGCGTCGAGCCGGTGATGAAACCGGATTCGTCGGCGGCGAGGAACACGACCGCACGCGCGATCTCTTCGGGCTCGCCGAGCCGGTTGGCCGGGATCTGCGGGATCACGTTTTTCTCCAGAACGTCTTTCGGCACCGCCTGCACCATTTCGGTGTTGATGTAGCCGGGGCAGATCGCATTCACGGTGATGCCGCCCTTGGCATTCTCCAGCGCGAGCGCCTTGGTGAAGCCGATATCGCCGGCTTTGGCCGCGGAATAGTTGACCTGACCGAACTGCCCCTTCTGTCCGTTGATCGACGAGATCGAGATGATGCGGCCGAACTTGCGCGCACGCATGCCCTCGATGACCTGGCGCGTCATGTTGAACAGCGAACCGAGATTGGTGTTGATGACGGCGTTCCACTGCTCGAGCGTCATCTTGTGGAAGGCGGTGTCGCGGGTGATGCCGGCATTGTTGACGAGCACCTCGATCGGCCCGAGATCAGCCTCGACCTTCTTCACGCCTTCGGCGCAGGCGTCGAAACTGCTGACGTCCCATTTGTAGACGGCAATGCCGGTCTCGGTCTTGAACTTCTCCGCCGCCGCGTCGTTGCCGGCATAGCTCGCCGCAACCTTATACCCGGCCGCCTTCAGTGCCTTGCTGATCGCAGCACCAATGCCCCGCGTACCACCCGTGACCAATGCAACACGTGCCATATCGTATCCTTCCCTTGGACTCTCGGACGTTTCTGAAGCGATCGTTTTTAACGTTGGATTATGCGGTTGGTTTGACGGACATCAAGAACAAAACGCCCGGCGTTGAGCCGGGCGTTTGTATTTAGTCGAGGCCTGCGCGATTGCGAAGAATATTTGATTCGCAACCGCTGCCTTTTTAGTCGCGTGCAACGCACTCACTGACGTGTGCAGCGCACGCGCAAACTGCGCGTAAGCTACACGTCAGCTATCGTCAATCACGCGCAATGCACATCGCGATGCCCATGCCGCCACCGATGCACAGCGTGGCGAGGCCCTTCTTCGAATCGCGCTTCTGCATTTCGTGCAGCAGCGTCACCAGCACGCGCGCGCCGGACGCACCAACCGGATGGCCGATCGCGATCGCGCCGCCATTGACGTTGACTTTGGAGGTGTCCCAGCCGAGGTCCTTGTTGACGGCACAGGCCTGGGCCGCGAAGGCCTCGTTGGCCTCGATCAGATCGAGATCGCCGACATTCCAGCCGGCCTTCTTCAGCGCGGCGCGCGAAGCCGGGATCGGGCCGGAACCCATGATCTTGGGATCGACACCGGCCTGCGCCCAGGAGACGATTCGCGCGAGCGGCTTCTTGCCTTCCTTGGCCGCCTGCTTGGCGGTCATCAGCACCACGGCGGCAGCGCCGTCATTGATGCCGGACGCAGAGCCTGCGGTGACCGTTCCTTCCTTCTCGAAGGCGGGTCGGAGCTTGGCCATCGCGTCGAGGGTAGCGCCATGACGCGGATATTCGTCGGCGCTGACGACGACATCGCCCTTGCGGGTCTTGATGGTGACGGGGACGATCTCGTCGTTGAACTTGCCGGCCTTCTGCGCCGCCTCGGCCTTCTGCTGCGAGGCGACCGCGAACTCGTCCTGCTGGGCGCGGGTGATCTGCCACTGCCGCGCGACGTTCTCGGCGGTGTTGCCCATGTGGTAGCCGTTGAAGGCATCCCACAGACCGTCCTTGATCATGGTGTCGATGAACTCGACGGGCCCCATCTTGACGCCGCCACGCAGATACTGGGCGTGCGGGGCCATGCTCATGGATTCCTGGCCGCCGGCGACCACGATCTCGGAATCGCCGTTGAGTAGCGCCTGGTAGCCGAGTGCAACCGTGCGCAGGCCCGAGCCGCAAAGCTGGTTCACGCCCCAAGCCGGGCTCTCCACCGGGATGCCGGCGGCGATCGAGGCCTGACGAGCCGGGTTCTGGCCCTGGGCAGCGGTCAGGATCTGGCCCATGATGACTTCCGAGACCCGGCCAGGCTCGATGCCACCGCGCTCCAGCGCGGCCTTGATGGCGATCGCGCCAAGATCGTGGGCGGGAAGGGTCGCGAACGCTCCGTTGAAGCTTCCGACCGGGGTGCGGGCGGCGCTGACGATGACGACATCGTCTGACATGGGCATCTCCTGAGGCTTGAGGTTCTTTAAAGGGGGCAGGGCGGGGCTTTACGAAAAGGCTCGCCAGTCTCGTGAGCCATCCTGTTAACGTCGTTGAGGCATGTCAATCGGCCGGCGACCGAATTCATACCGCAACGCATTCAAAATAGCGTTCTTGGCGCTTTCGCAAGCAAGATTTTGCTCCGCGATTAACCGTGCCGCACAAAACGGTAGCGTGACCCCTTTGAAAATGCTTATTTTGTTGCGTTGCGTACTCTTCCCGCCCTGCGGCATTGCCCGTCGGGTTCCCGTTCTCCGCGCTTGCAAGTGAGAGCCCATGGCGAAATCAGACCAACCCACCACCATCAAGAAATACGCGAACCGCCGGCTCTATAACACCGGAACGAGCACCTATGTGACGCTGGAAGACCTCGCCGCAATGGTCAAGGAAGGCGAGGATTTCCTGGTCTATGACGCCAAGTCCGGCGACGACATCACCCGCTCGGTGCTCGCCCAGATCATCTTCGAGCAGGAGAACAAGGCCGGCCAGAACCTGCTCCCGACCACCTTCCTGCGCCAGTTGATCCGCTTCTACGGCGACAGCATGCAGATGGTGGTGCCGAAATATCTGGAGCAGTCGATCGCGACCCTGACCCAGGAGCAAGAGAAGTTCCGCAAGCAGATCGCCAACACGCTGTCCGGCACTCCTTTTGCTCCTTTGGAAGAACAAGTCCGCCGGAACATGGAGCTGTTCCAGCAGACCTTCTCGATGTTCAAGCCCTTCGTCCCGCCGCGCTCGGCGACGTCAGCTGAGCCCGAGTCCGACGCGACCACGGAGACGCCGAAGGACAGCAACATCGACGATCTGCGCCAGCAGATGAAGGAAATGCAGGAACGCCTGGAGCGGATGTCGAAGAAGGAGGAATAGGCCCTCCTTTTGCCCTGGCGTCAGGCGCCGGAGGATACGCGATGTCCGACCGAAGCACCCATTGGGAGCATGTCTACGCCACCAAGGGCGAGGCGGAAGTCAGCTGGTTTCAGGACAGCCCGGCGATCTCGCTCGAGATGATCCGCGCGGCCACGGGGGATCACGCCGCCGCCATCATCGATATCGGCGGCGGCGCGTCACGGCTGGTCGACGCTCTCTTGCAGCAGGGATATCGCGACGTCGCCGTGCTGGATCTTTCTGCCAATGCGCTTGATGCGGCGAAGCAGCGACTCGGCGGAGCCGCTTCGATGGTCGACTGGATCGTTGCCGACGCCACCACATGGCAGCCGGCGAAGACCTACGAGGTCTGGCACGACCGCGCCGCGTTTCACTTCCTGACTGACCCGCGCGACAGGGCGGCTTACGTCGCACGCCTGCGGTCTGCGGTTGCGCCCGGCGGCCACGTCATCATCGCGACGTTTGCGCCCGACGGTCCGGAGAAATGCAGCGGCCTGCCGGTGCAGCGCCATGACAGCGCCAGCCTTGCGGCAGACCTCGGGCCGGAGTTCGAACTGATCGAGACGCGCAGCGAGGTTCACCACACGCCGTGGGATTCGACTCAGGCGTTTCAGTTCGGCCGGTTTCGGAAGCGCGGCTAAAAAGTCGGTGTCATGCCCCGCGCAGGCGGGCATCCAGTACGCCGCGGCCCATCGGGTCAATCATTGCTGCCTCTGGAATACTGGATCGTCCGCCTTCGCGGACGATGACAGCGGATTCCCTGGCGCGTATGCGAGCCTACGCCGCCAGCTTCACCGCATGCGCAAAGTCCCAATAGAGCTTTCGCGCCTTGGTGTAGAGCGGACCCGGCTTCAGCTCGCGCTCGTCGATGCGGATCACCGGAGCGACCTTGGCGAAATTGCCGGTGGAAAAGATCTCGTCGGCGGCAAGGAAATCGGCATAGCGCAACGTCTTCTCGACCACATTGATGCCGTCGCCGCGAAGCAGGTTGATGACGCGCTGGCGCGTGATCCCGTTGAGGAACGTCCCGTTGGGAGCCGGCGTATAGACCACGCTGTCCTTGGCCATGAATACGTTGGAATTGCCGAACTCGGCGACATTGCCGAGCATGTCGAGCATCAGCGCGTTCTGGAAGCCGCGCGAAGCGGCTTCTGCGAGGGCGCGCGAATTGTTCGGATAGAGGCAGGCCGCCTTTGCCTCGACCGGTGCGCATTCGGCGGTGGGCCGGCGGAACGGCGACAGGGTGATGGCGTTGCCGACTGGCTTTGGCATCGGCGCCTCGTAGATGCACAGGCACCAATTGGTGGTTTCAGGGTCGAACAGCACGCCGCCGCCCGAGCCGTTCTGCGCCCAATACATCGGACGGACGTAGAGCTCGGCATTGGCCGCAAAGCGTGCAATGCCTTCGGTTGCGAGCCCGAGCCAGGTGCCGGTATCGACCACCGGCTTCAAGCCGAAATTGATCGCGGATTGATTGGCGCGCGCGACGTGACGATCGAGATCGGGCGCGACGCCCTCGAGCGCGCGCGCACCGTCGAACACCACCGAGCCGAGCCAGGCCGCGTGCGTGCGCGGGCCCATGATCGGCACGTTGCCGTCGTGCCATTTGCCTTCGAAGAAGGTCCAGCTCGGCGAATATTCGATCGGCTTCTTGATCTCGGCCATATCAGGCCTCCCTTGGAAATATCCGGGCACTATTGTCCCAATTTCTAAACGATTTGCTGCCGGACTAGCACCCTCCCCCGGAGGGTAAAACAGGCCAAACAGGCTATAATGAGGGCAAATGATAGGGAGTTTGCCATGCCGCTCGATCCACTCGCAAAGCGCTTGTTGACCATGATGGCCGCGGCTGCGCCGCAGGCGAGAGGCCGGCCGAGCGTAGAGGCGCGGCGGCAATCGCTGGCCAAGCTGATGCAGTTCGCGCGCGCGGATGCGCCGGATGTGACGACGCGCGACGGCATGCTGCCCGGCCGTGCCGGCGAGGTGCCCTATCGCCTCTACACGCCTGCAAATGACGATGAGCTTGCACCGGGCTTCGTGTTCTTTCATGGCGGCGGCCTCGTCGCCGGCGGCATCGCCACGCATGATCGCATCGCGGCGGCGCTGGCGCATGCCACTGGTTGCCGCCTGATCTCGGTTGACTACCGGCTCGCGCCGGAGCACAGATTTCCGGCCGCCGTCGACGACGCCATCGCCGCCACCGAATGGGTTGCGCGCGAGGCCGCCTCGCTCGGCATCGATGCGGACCGCCTCGTGGTCGGCGGCGATTCCGCCGGTGCAACGCTCGCTGCGATCGTATGCCAGGAGGCGGCGCAGACCGCCGGGCTCGCCATCGCCGCGCAATGCCTGATCTGCCCGGTGCTGGACTTCGAGGAAACCTCG
The DNA here is from genome assembly GCF_004114535.1 of Bradyrhizobium nanningense. Classification (GTDB taxonomy): domain Bacteria; phylum Pseudomonadota; class Alphaproteobacteria; order Rhizobiales; family Xanthobacteraceae; genus Bradyrhizobium; species Bradyrhizobium nanningense. The sequence goes on along the minus strand of NZ_LBJC01000079.1, from coordinate 66,627 downwards.
CCTTCACGGGAGGCCTTTGCCGAGGGTCATCTGATCGATCGCGTCACGATCGAGGCCGATCTTTCCGACTATCTGCCTGACGGCGTCGACACGGCCGACCCCCGCGTGTCTCCTCTGCGCGCCACACGGCTCACCGGCCTGCCGACCGCGATCATCCACACAGCTGAGTACGATCCGATGCGCGATGAAGGCAACGCTTATGCCCGCAAGCTGCTCGCCGCAGGCGTCGCCGTCGAGCATGTCTGCCACGACGGCATGGTTCACAATTTCCACGCCATGGGTGCGATCCTGCCGCAGGCGCAGCTCGTGCTGTCGCAGATCGGCGAACAGGTGCGGCGAGCGGTGGAGAAGTAGAGCGAATCACACGCGCGCGTCGAGCACGGCCCTGGCTGCCATGACATAGTCAGGCCAATGTGCGTCCGCATAGCGTTCGGCCTGGCCGGCGCAGGTGACGTCTGGCGCATGCGCGGCGGCAATCATGCGCGCAAAGCGTTCTTCGGCAACCGTCGTGTCATCGCGCACTGGCGCTGGTGCGGCGGCTACCGCGGTCGGAGCGACGGCGAGCCCTGCCATTCCGGCGAGCAGGATGCGGCGTGACGTGGTCATGGCTGTCGTCCTCCATTGTCCGGCCTGCTCCGGCCGGCGAGCGTGTCGGTTCAGTCACGACAAGGTAGCCGTGCATCTCGAAGCAGTCCATGGTTTGCGGATAGCGCTTGACCGCGGCAGCGGTCACGTTCCATCTAGCACCCGATTTCGCCCACCACGGCCCACGCGTCGGATTGTCACGTGTCCCCCCACAGCACATCGCATCGTCCGACCTTGCGCGCTGTCGCGATGGGACTGACCTGCCTGACGATTTCGGCCAGCGCCGCTTTCTCCGCCGACGATGAGGAGGACACACCGGCGAAGCCTGCGGCCCCGAACCTCTATCTCGATCTGCGCACGACCTATGCGTCGGTTCCGGCGGGAGCGCTCGGGCTCGGTTTCGGCACGACGTCGCTGTCGGCCGCGCTCGAAGCCCTGGCGGTGCGCAGAGGCGCAACGCCGTCGAACGGTCTGCCCGCCGCGAAATCGATTGCCGTCGACTTGCCGCTGACCGTCGACGTCAACGACCGCGTCTCGCTCTATGGCGGCGTAACGGGCACGACGACCGACATTGGCGGCGGCTGGTCGACGTTCGACATCACGAGCTGGAATATTGGCGTGCAGGCCGACCTCCACCGGCAGGATGGCGGCGCGATCCCGACCATCACGTTGCAATCGACCCTGACGCAATCGGTGCCGAACGATCAGGGCATGACGAATTCGCTCAACAACATCCTGGAATTCGACTACGCGCTCGACGAGGACGAGACGCGGGGCTGGCTGGCCGGCTTGCAACATACCTACACCGCCATCGCCAGCCCGTTCGCCAGCATCCGGTCGAACACGATCCTCTATGCCGGCGGCTATTACCAATGGCCGAGCAACTGGAAGTTCACCGGGCGCCTCGGCGTGCAGTCGTTCGGCGGGGCGCAGCTGGCGGGCCGGACGCTGGCCGAGTCCTTCACGCAGCCGATCCTGCGGCTCGACCTCGATCGCATGGACGACAACGACAACCGCCTGTTCGGCATCACCGCACAGATCGCCTGGACGCCGAAGCCGTCCTATCAGGTGACGGTGCGAACGCCGCTCTACGCCGTGCGCAACTGAGGTAGCCGATCGCATCCGCAAACGCGTGATGAGCGCGCAGATCGTCACCGGCAAGCAGGTCGGCGGATTGATCGAAGGACGCAGCTATTGCGGCGGCACCGGCGCGTCGAACGCGCCCTGGGGATTTGCGACGTCGTCGATGGCGAGCGTCAGCGGCTCGCCCGTCGCAAGGAACGACGACAAGATGGCCTCGAACGGCGCCGGATCGAGGCCGCGCGCCTTCAGCCACTCCGGCTCATAATAGGTCTGCCGATAGCGCTCGCCGGAATCGCAGATCAGCGTCACCAGCGATCCCATCGCGTTCGCCTGGCGCATCTCCGAGGCGAGCCGGCACAGCGCCAGAAAATTGGTGCCGGTGGATCCGCCCACCGGACGACGCAGCCGCCGCGACAACACGTTCATCGCCGCGATCGTGGCCGCATCCGGGATCTTCATCATGCGGTCGACCACACCTGGCACGAAAGAGGGCTCGCAACGCGGCCGGCCGACACCCTCGATCAGCGACGGGTGGTCGCAAACATGGGAGCGGTCCTGCGAGCGGAAACAATCGAAGAAGGCGGAATGCTCGACATCGGCGACGCACAGCCGGGTCGGATACTGGCGATAGCGCAAATATCGTCCGATGGTGGCCGAGGTGCCGCCGGTGCCCGCGCCCATCACGATCCAGTCCGGCAGCGGGCGCGGCTCGCCCTGCAATTGGCTGAAGATCGATTCGGCGATGTTGTTGTTGCCGCGCCAATCGGTGGCGCGCTCAGCGAACGTGAACTGATCCATGTAATGGCCGTTCAGGCGAGCGGCGAGCGCGGCCGCTTCCGCATAGAGCGCGCGGCCATCGTCGATCAGGTGGCAATTGCCGCCATAATGCTCGATCGCGGCGATCTTCTCCGCCGAGGTCGTGCGCGGCATCACGGCATAGAAGGGTACGCCGATCATCTCTGCGAAATAGGCTTCCGAGACCGCCGTCGATCCCGATGACGCTTCGATGACGGGTGTGCCTTCGGCAATCTGGCCGTTGCAGAGCGCGTAGAGGAACAACGAGCGCGCGAGGCGATGCTTCAGGCTGCCGGTCGGATGGGTGGATTCATCCTTCAGATAGATGTCGATGCCTGACAGCGCCGGCACGATCAGCCGGATCAGATGCGTGTCGGCGGTTCGGCACTGGTCGGCCTCGATGGCGGCCACGGCCTCGTCGACCCAGCCGCGCCGATAGGCGGGCCCGGCCGGATTGGAGTGGCGGAAGGGAAGCGGCTCCATCGGCATGATCCGGCGATTCCTTGAAAACTGACGTCCATCTAGCACGAGGGCGCTTGGTGTACCGCGCTCAAAATTCCAGCGGTGCGTTGTCGACGACCTCCTTCATCACGAAGAAGGTGCGGGTCTGGCGCACGCCGGGCAGCGCGATGAGTTGCTCGCCGTGGATGCGGTTGAAATCCTCCATGTCGCCGACGCGGATCTTCAGGAAATAGTCGAAATCGCCGGCGACGAGGTGGCAATCGAGCACGAATTTCAGCCTGGCGATCGCCTGCTCGAAGGTGGCAAAGCTCTCCGGTGTCGAGCGGTCGAGCACGACGCCGACCATCACCAGCGTGCCCTTCGCTACTTTCTTCGGCGCCACCATGGCGCGAACGGCGGCGATGAACCCGTCCTCGAACAAGCGCTGGGTCCGGCGATGGCAGGTGGCGGGGCTGATTGCAACGGTTTCAGCCAGCTCGGCATTGCTGAGCCGGCCGTTATTCTGCAGCAATCTCAATAATTTAAGGTCGATCCGATCGAGGCGAGATGTCATGAAAGAAACTTTCATTCCAGGCTACTATTATGGAAGAATTATCAGCCTCTCACGCCATTAGTGCAAGATACGGCGCAATATTAGGGCAACATTCGAGAGCACATTTCTTTTGCATGATGCTAGGCAGCTGCCGGCACCAACACCAATCGGGATGACCCATGAAGCTCGACAAATTTCCGCGCTATCCGCTGACCTTCGGCCCGACACCCATCGAGAAGCTGGAGCGGCTGTCGAAACATCTCGGCGGCAATGTCGAGGTCTATGCCAAGCGCGAGGACTGCAATTCCGGCCTCGCCTATGGCGGCAACAAGCTGCGCAAGCTCGAATACATCATCCCCGATGCGATCGCCTCCAACGCCGACACGCTGGTCTCGATCGGCGGCGTGCAGTCGAACCACACCCGTATGATCGCCGCCGTCGCGGCCAAGATCGGCATGAAGTGCCGCCTGGTGCAGGAAGCCTGGGTGCCGCACGAGGACGCGGTCTATGACCGCGTCGGCAACATCATGCTCTCGCGCATCATGGGCGCCGACGTGCGCCTGGTCGACGACGGTTTCGACATCGGCATCCGCAAGAGCTGGGAGCAGGCGATCGAGGAAGTGAAGGCCGCGGGCGGCAAGCCTTACGCCATTCCCGCCGGCGCCTCGGTGCACAAATATGGCGGCCTCGGCTATGTCGGCTTCGCCGAGGAGGTGCGCAAGCAGGAAGCCGAGCTCGGCTTCAAGTTCGACTACATCATCGTCTGCACGGTGACCGGGTCCACCCATGCCGGCATGCTGGTCGGCTTCGCCGCCGATGGCCGCGTCCGAAAAGTGATCGGTATCGACGCCTCCTTCACGCCGGCGCAGACGAAAGCGCAGGTGCTCGAGATCGCGCAGAACACGGCTGAACTCGTCGAGCTCGGCAAGGAGCTCGTCGCCGACGACGTCGTGCTGATCGAGGACTACGCCTATCCCGCCTATGGCGTGCCGTCGGAAGAGACCAAGGAGGCCATCCGCCTCAGCGCGCGCCTCGAAGGCATGATCACCGACCCCGTCTACGAGGGCAAGTCGATGCAGGGCCTGATCGACCTTGCGAAGAAGGGCTATTTCGAGAAGGACGCGAAGATCCTCTACGCCCATCTCGGCGGCGCGCCCGCTCTCAACGGCTACGCGTATGCATTCAGGAATGGGTGAGTGAGGGCATAGCTCTCGCCTGACACATCGGTGTCGTCCCGGACAAGCGTCAGCGCAAATCCGGGACCCATACGCCGCAGCGATAGTTTTGCGAAGACTCGTGGTTGCCGGCGTGACGCAGCAACTTCGTCCTGTGGTTGTGGATCCCGGATCTGCGCGCGCTTTGGGCGCGCTTGTCCGGGATGACGTGTTGAGAGAGGTAGGCGCAGCAGCACCCCCAGCCCCTACCGCGTCCTGACGATCTGCAGCAGCTCGTCGCCGTAATGCTCAAGCTTCTTGTCGCCGATGCCGGGCACGTTGCGAAGTTCGTCGAGCGTCGTCGGCCAGGCCCGGACGATGCCGTCGATGGTGGCATCGTGCAGTACCACATAGGCCGGCACGCCGCGCTCGCGCGCGATCTCCGAGCGCCACGAGCGCAGCCGCGCGCGCAGTTCGGGATCGACATCGCCTTGCGGGGCGCCGGCGGCCGGCGCGAGGTCGCCGCGGAGGGATTTGCCGCGGCTTGCGCGAATGCGCGTGCCGGGCGCTTCCTCGCGCAGCCACACGTCCGTCTCGCCGCGCAGCACGCCGCGCGCCGTCTCCGTCAGCTTCAGCGCACCATAGGCTTCGCTGTCGCTCTGCAAATGGCCCATCGCCACCAGCTGCCGCAGCACGGTGCGCCACTGCTTTTCGTTGAGCTCGCGGCCGATGCCGAACACAGACAATTTGTCGTGGCCGAACTGCGTCACCTTCTCGGTCAGCCGTCCAACCAGCACGTCGATCAGGTGCATCGCGCCAAAACGCTGTCCGGTGCGATAGACGCAGGACAACAGCTTCTGCGCCAGCACCTTGCCGTCGCGCATCTTCGGAGGCGTCAGGCAATTGTCGCAATTGCCGCAGGTCTCGCCCATCACGATCTCGCCGAAATAGGCGAGCAGCCGCCGGCGCCGGCAGTGCGGCGTTTCGGCAAGGCCAACCAGCGCATCGAGCTTGCCGATCGAGACCCGCTTGAATTCGTCGGAGGCGCTGGACTCGTCGATCATGCGACGCTGCTGCACGATGTCCGAGAGCCCATAGGCCATCCAGGCCGCAGACGGCTCGCCATCGCGGCCGGCGCGGCCCGTCTCCTGATAATAAGCCTCGATGCTCTTGGGCAGGTCGAGATGGGCGACGAAGCGCACATCGGGCTTGTCGATGCCCATGCCGAACGCGACGGTCGCGACGATGACGATGCCGTCCTCGTTGAGAAAGCGATCCTGGTTGCGCGAGCGCACGCTGCCGTCGAGCCCGGCATGGTAGGGCAGCGCCGCAATGCCGGCGTCTTGAAGCGCGGCGGCGACCTCCTCGACACGGTTGCGGGACAGGCAATAGACCACGCCGGCATCGCCCGCATGCCGCTCCCGGATGAACTCCTTCAGCTGCGATACCGCGTTGCGCTTGTCGACGATCTCGTAGCGGATGTTGGGCCGGTCGAAACTCGAGACGAATTGCGGCGCATCCGCGAGCTGCAGCCGCGCAACGATCTCCTTGCGCGTCAGCTCGTCGGCGGTCGCGGTCAGCGCGATGCGCGGCACCTCGGGAAAGCGCTCGGCGATGATGGAGAGGCCGACATATTCGGGGCGGAAGTCATGGCCCCATTGCGAGACGCAATGCGCCTCGTCAATCGCGAACAGCGCCACCTTCGCCTGCGCCAGCAGCGACAGGCAGCGCGGCGTGACCAGGCGTTCCGGCGCGACATAGAGCAGATCGAGATCGCCCGCGAGCAGGCGGCGCTCGATATCGGATGCTTCCTGCGGCGTCAGCGACGAGTTCAGCGCGGCAGCGTTGACGCCGGCCTCGATCAGCCCGGCGACCTGATCGCGCATCAACGCGATCAACGGCGACACCACGATGCCGCAGCCTTCGCGCAGCAATGAGGGAAGCTGATAGCACAGCGACTTGCCGCCGCCGGTCGGCATCAGCACCAGGCAATTGCCGCCGCCCGTGACGTGGCGGATGATCTCGCCCTGCGCGCCGCGAAAACCCGGCAGACCAAACACCGAGTGCAGCACCGACAGCGCATCGCGGCCGTCGGCCGGCGCAGGCAGCGGGGCGGTGGAGGGGGCATTCATGAGCGGGATGGAACCAGGCCGTGAGATTCGTCTCAAGGCCAGTCGCATGCTGGCGCGGGCGTGGCAAGTCCATCTTCTCCCTCTCCCCACCCGCGGCAGGGGGAAACGCATATGGCATTTTGCACGACCTGAGGGCACGCCTCGTCCTTCGAGACGACCGCTTCGCGGTCTCCTCAGGATGAGGCTAAGCAGCATCGGTACTCGTTGAAGATCACAGCCGCGCACTCGATCCTCATCCTGAGGGCCCGCCAACGGCGGGCGTCTCGAAGGATGGCCACAGGGGAAATCGATCCGACGTGCGATCACCGTGACGCGAGCCGGGAGAGGTGAAGAGCTACGCCCCAATCCTCCGCAAGGCCTCTGCGACCGTCACGATCGGCATGCTGCGCTTTCCGGCGGCCTCCAGTGCGTGACGCATCAAGTCCGGCGTGCAGCCATAGGGACTGGGCGCGTTCGCAACGTCATGGCCATAGAAGATGAGCCAGCCGCCGCTCGCGACGGCCTCGTCGAAATAGCGATCGACGCCTGCTCTATCGATCTCACGATCGACCAAGGGCGAAGCGCGCAGGAACTGGAGGTCGATGACGCCGCTATTGACGCCGGGCAGGATGCCGCGCGCCGAACGGAAGGCCTTGGCGAGCTGCGGCTTGCGCCAGACCGAGGCAATCCCATAGGGATAGGCGAAATTCTGCAGCGCGATCGAAGAATCGATCGCACGAAAACAGCAGCGGTTCCGCTCGATCTCGCGCGCCATGGCGGCCTCGTCGAGATTGGCCGAGCTCTGGTGCGAGAAGGTATGGCAGGCAATCTCGTGGCCGGCGCGGTGAAGCCGGACGATCGCGTCATCCGACAAGCCATGCCAGTGGTCCGACGGCCGATCGATCAGGCTGCCGGCGAGATAGAACGTGCCCCGGCCGCCATGCTTCTCAAGAAGCGCGGCGCCTTCGCCTGCGGCGCTGGCGGGGGCGTCGTCGAAGGTAAAGCTCACGATCGGCGCGTGCGCAGGCAGCCGGTGCGGCGCGGCGCGGAAATGCCGGGCCAGCCGATTGCTCACGCGTCCCTGGAGTGCCGACCACACGACTGCGTTTCCCGTGATTTGCGTACTTCTGTACTGAAACATTCGCGCGCCGGTTGAGGCAAGCCTAACGCTTGGGTAATCCTAACGCGGGACCAATATCCTTTGGCTGGCACGCTGGGACCGACGCATCGGCTTCCACGCTGAGATATTGCAGCCAATTGCGAAAGAGCGCTGCCGCCGCACTGCCGGCGCCGATATCAGCGCGCAAATTCAGCCCAGGCAGCTCGTTGGTGAGCGCCGGATGGCGTTGGTGCACCGCCTTCTTCTCGAAGCGGAGCAATTTCTCTTCCGTCGCTGCGTCAAAATAGCTCACGGGCGGACGCGGATAAGTCTCGCGCTCCCGCGCGAGATAGCGGCCGATATCGCGCAGATATTCGCGCTGGAGCGACAGCGCGTCGTATTCCGGGTGGCCCTGGAAGAACACGAAGCGGCTGGCATATTGGCGGACGAAAACGTCGACACCGGCCTCTTCCGAGCGTGTCAGCACCTGATAACCGGCCTGCACCAGGTCGTTCTCCACGATCTCGTTCAGCCGCGAATGCGAGACCTTCAACGGCGCCGGCGCTGCACTCGTCAGCGGATCGCTCGTCACCACGTCGCAATCGAAGATGCCGTGGCATTTGGCCGGCAGCGGTCGCCGCGCGATGCCGTCGAGGTGCAGCACCGCCGCGTGCGCGGCAAGGCACGACCAGATCGTCGAGCGCGTGTTGGCCTTGGCCCAGTCGATGAGCCCGGTGAGGTCGCGCCAGTACGGCTCCTGGTCGAGTTCGGGCGCGACGGGTTCTGCGCCTGTTACGATCAGCCCGTCGAATTTCTGGCGCTTGAGGTCGGACAGGTCGGAATACTCGCTCTCCACATGCCACTTCGCTTCCGGCGAACGCTTCACGCTGGGAAGCGAGAAGCAGTGGAAGCGGATGCGGCACGGGCCTGCTGCGGCCTGGAGCAGCTTCATGAACTGCCGCTCGGTCGCCTTCAGCGCCGGATCCGGCATGTTGTTGACGAGCCCGATCGTGAGATCTCGCGCGAGATCGCGCTCGCTCGGCACCAATCCCGGGCCCGAGATGACTTGATCCCTGTCGATCAAGATAGTCATTGGCGGCCCGGCCCTACTCCGCGGCCTCGAGGCGCGCCGAGCGGCAGGCCTTCTCCAGCGCCTGGTCGATGTCCTCGATGATGTCCGAGACGTGCTCGATACCGATCGAGAGCCGGATGGTCTCCGGCAGCACGCCGGCAAGGCGCTGCTGCTCCGCCGACATCTGGCGGTGGGTGGTCGAGGCCGGATGGCAGGCCAGCGACTTGGCATCGCCGATATTGACGAGGCGCGTGATCAGCTTCAGCGCATCATAGAAGGTCTTGCCGGCCTCCATGCCGCCCTTGATACCGAAGGTGAACAGCGAGGAGGCGTTGCCATCGAGATATTTCTGCACCAGCGGATAATAGGGACTGTCGGGAAAGCCGGTGTAATTGACCCAGGCAACGCGCGAATCCTCGCGGAGGAATTCGGCGACCTTGCGGGCGTTCTCGACATGGCGCTCCATCCGCAGCGCCACGGTCTCGACGCCCTGCAGCAGCAGGAAGGCGTTGAACGGCGACAGCACCGAGCCCATGGTGCGCTGATAGACGCTGCGCGCGCGCTCGATATAGGCGGTGCGGCCGAACCGTTCGGCATAGACGAGGCCGTGATAGGAGGCGTCGGGCTTGTTGTAGGCCGGGAAACGATCGGCATACTTGGCCCAAGGGAAGTTTCCGGAATCGACGATGGCACCGCCGAGCGTGGTGCCGTGACCGCCCAGGAACTTGGTCAGCGAATGCACGGCGATGTCCGCGCCATAGTCGAACGGCTTGAGCAGGATCGGGGTTGCGACCGTGTTGTCGACGATCAGCGGCACGCCATGCGCATGCGCGATCCTGGCCAGCGCCTCGATGTCGCAGACATTGCCGGCGGGATTGCCGATGGTCTCGGCGAACACGGCACGGGTGTTCTCGTCGATCAGCTTCTCGATCGCGTCAGGCCTGTCGCTCTCGGCGAAGCGGCCGATGATGCCTTGCCGGGGCAGGATGTGCGAGAGCAGCGTGTGCGTGGTGCCGTAGAGCTGCGGCACGGAAACGATGTTGCCGCCGTGATCGGCGACGTTGACGAAGGCAAAATGCAAGGCCGCCTGGCCGGTCGCGACCGCGAGCGCGCCGACGCCGCCTTCAAGCTGGGCAATGCGCTTCTCCAGCACCGCGCTGGTCGGATTGGCGATGCGGCTATAGCGAAAGCCCTCGGCTTCGAGATTGAAGAGCGCCGCGCCATGATCGGCGCTGTCGAAGGCGTAGGCCGCGGTCTGGTAGATCGGCACCGCGACCGCGTGCGTGGTCGCTTCGGGCTCGTAGCCGGCGTGAATAGCGATCGTCTCGTTGCGCATCGTGCCACCTCCGCGTGGAGCGGTCCGCACTTATTGGCCTAGAATGAGGCATGTGCGTTGTCCGCCGTCCCTCTGTTAGAGGCGGGTGGTAAAGCGGACAATAATTCGCTTAGAGATCGAGGAAGTAACCCTAACGGTTGTTGGCGAATTAGCTAAAATTCGAGTTAAATTGGATCGATCAATCACTGCGCAGCGAAGACACCCTCTTCCCGCAAGGAGCGAGGGTGCACCGCCGACGCCGCGATCGCTCGCAGTCTCAGCCCATCCTCTGCCACAGTCGATGCGTGAGCACGCCGGCGCGCTTCTCGATCGCGGCCGCGGCATCGAGCGCGAGATCCTCGCGATAGCGACCGGCAATGAGCTGCACGCCGATCGGCTTGCCGTCATGGAGGGCCACCGGCACCACCGCGCCGGGCAGGCCCAGCACGTTGATCGCGGAGATGAAACGAATCTCGCCCCAGAAGATCTCGCGCGCGCGCTCGGCGCTGACCGTGTCCTCGCGCGGGCCCGGCGTCGGCTTCACCGTGGTCGGCGCCAGCACGACCGGATAGTCCTCGAAGAACGATTGCCAGGCACGAATGTGGCCGTTGCGCGCGGCAGTCGCCTGCATCCAGCCCTTGAGATCAAGCACGTTGGCCTTGGCCTTCATGCCGCCCCAGGCCCTGTGAAAATCCTCCGAGGTAACCTTCAGCATGCCGGCTTCCTGCATCACCACGGTCTCGTTGGTGATGATGTCGCACCAGGTCTGCCAGACACCGTTGATGTCGGGCACCTCGACCTCGCTGACGCGGTAGCCGGAACGTTCGAGATGGTCCGCAGCCTGGCGCAGCGCCGCCGCGACGGCCGGATCGACGTCCATATCGTCGGGGATTTTGGCGAGCGCCACCTTGATCGGCCTCTTCGGCTTCTCGCCGACCAGCGGCGCCGGCACCCACCAGGGATCGCGCGGATCGCGCTGGCTCATCGCCTCGAGCGCAAGACGAACGTCCGCGACGTGGCGCGCGAGCGGCCCCTGCGCCGACATCAGATGCGCCAGCATCGGCCGCTCGGCCGCTGCGCTCGCGTTGAACGCGGGAATGCGTCCTTGGGTCGGCTTGATGGTGGCAACGCCGTTGCAATGCGCAGGCCAGCGCAGCGAGCCGCCGATGTCATTGCCGTGGGCGATGGTGCCGATGCCGGCGGCGACCGCCGAACCCGCACCGCCCGACGAGCCGCCGCAGGTGATATCCGGGTCCCAGGGATTGAGCGTCAACCCGTGCAGGGGATTGTCGGTGAAGCCGCGAAAGGAGAATTCCGGCGTGTTGGTGAGCCCAATGACGATCGCGCCGGCCTTCTTCAGGTTGCGTACCACGGGCGCATCCGACGGCGCGATCAGGCCCTTGTTGGCGGGCACGCCGTTGAAATTCGGCCGGCCCTCGTAGTCGACGTTCTCCTTGATCGTGATCGGCACGCCGTGCAGAAGGCCGAGCGCACCACCCTTGGCGCGCTGCTTGTCCGCGCCGTGCGCAGCCTTCAGCGCTCCCTCCGAGAGATCGACGACCACGGCGTTCAGCTTCGGATTGACCGCGCGCATCCGCTCGAGATGCGCTTCGACCGTCTCGACCGCGGAGATCGCGCCGGAGCGGATTGCGGCCGCGGTCTCCACCGCCGACCATTGCCAGGCCGGTCCAGACGGGCGCCGCGGCTTCGTCGATTTGCCGGTGGCGGCTTTGCTGGCCGGCTTCGCGGCGGCCCCCTTGCGGCCGGAGCTAGCCTTGCTCGAAGCCTTCGCCGGTCTCTTCAAGACACTTCTCTTTTTGATCGCCGTCTTCTTAGCCACGCCAGCATCTCCCTAAATCGCGCGGCGAGGTTACGGACAACATGCGGCCCTGTACAGGTACGTTCCCGCATGGCGCGTTGCCGTGAGCATCGATGCGACCGATCGTCAGCAGGCCCCACGGCTTCGCCCTACTCCGCGGGACAAGGCGCGCCAGACCTTCTACGAGCGCTCCCTGCTCATCGTCCGAGACAGAGGAGCCCGTAGTCGGCTTGCCCTTCCTCAACGTGCTTCCACCACGGCTCATATAAGTTGACTGCACAACTATTACTTGCACCAAATTTCGCGCCCTGCCGCGAGGAGCTAACGACCTGACTCAGTGATGACCGCAATCGACGCCAACTATAGAGGACGAGATGCGCGAAAACGGCTGGCACTCAGGCATGACCGCTTTGCTTGCGGCAAGCTTCATCTTGTTTCGCGGGTCGAGCGACGTCAGAGCCCAGAACATCGAGTTCGCTCCGGTTGCCCGAGACATGTCCGAGTTCGGCTACATCCTCAACGCCACCAAATGGCCGTGGGGGCCTCTTGAATCGAAGAATTTACGTGTGTTAGGAAAATCCGCAGCCCACTTCTGCCACCCAGATGAACGCGGTCCAAATGGCCGTAACGCAGACATGGCAAGCTAATTCAGCGTTGAAATTCGACGGTTGGAATCGAACTTGCGCCGATGCAAGTGTCGGACTCAGAATGAAGATTTCTGACGAAGGTCCTGACGCAAAGGGGCTTGGAACGCAAATTGATAAAAAGCCCGCAGGGATGGTCCTAAACTTCACCTTCGAAAATTGGAGCCGTGCTTGCAAGGACGCGAGCATGTACGAGAAGTGCGTGGCCAGCATCGCCGTTCATGAATTTGGACACGCGCTCGGGTTTGCGCACGAACGGAATCGACCTGATACCCCCGGGGAATGTGCAAACCGGGCGCAAGGCGGCAATGTGGCGGCGTTGGCGGATGCATGATTCCCCTCCTTTCAACGGTTGGCGACCATTTCTTCGTCGGCCTTCGGCCTGGAACCGTTTTGGACGAACGCGATCGTGCGCTGCCGAGCGATCTCCAGCCGGCCGGCGTCATCCTCTACAAGAGCAATTTTCGTCACGACGTTCCCTACCGGGAATGGCTGTTGAGCCACAAAGATCTGATCGCCTCGATCCGCGACGCCTCGCAGCGCGAGAAGCAATTCATCGCCATCGATCATGAAGGCGGGCCGCGTGTGCCGCACGCCGCCCCCGATGACACGCTTTTCCTATGCCGCGCGATGGGCCGGTACCGCGGAACAGGTCGGCGAGGCCATGGGCTCCGAGCTCGCCTCGCTCGGCTTCAACCTGAACTTCGCGCCGGTGCTCGACATTCACAGCAATCCCGCCAACCCGGTGATCGGGGAGCGCGCCTTCGGCCGTACGGCCGAGGACGTGGTCAAGTCGATGCTTCCGTTCACCAAGGCCATGGAACGTCAGGGCGTCCGGGCCTGCGGCAAGCATTTTCCGGGACACGGCGACACCCAGGTCGATTCGCACCACGAATTTCCGGTCGTCGATCTCGATCTCGACCAGCTGAAATCACGCGAGCTGCTCCCGTTTGCCGCCGCGATCGATGGCGGCATCGAGATGATCATGACGTCGCACATCCTGTTCCGGCAGCTCGACTCCAGGAATCCCGTCACGCTGTCGCGCCCAATCACGACCGGACTCCTGAGTGAGGCGATGAAATTCGGCGGCGTGATCGTGTCTGACGACGTCGGCATGCGTGCGATGACCGGACGGCTGGACACGCCGGACGCCGGCGCGCGCTTCATGGCGGCCGGAAACGACATGCTGATGATCTGCGCGCACTGGACCGACACCGAGCGCGCTCGCGGGCTCGCTCGGTCCATCGTCGATGGTGTCGATTCGGGCGGCCTCGATGCGGCCGTGATCGCGGCGTCGGGCAAGCGCGTGCGCGGTCGACCTGGATGCGGCCGCCGACCAAGCCATCTCCTTCGGCGGCCACACTCCAGAGTGCTCTTCCGCCGCGCCAGGATGAAGATTGGCGCCGATGCGAGCTGGATGGCTCGGCCGAAAAGAACGAATCCGCACCCGGGCCTTGATCAGTGCCCACCTTGTTGTTTGATCCCCCTTGCGCACAAGTCGAACGCGTCGTTGTGCGTAGCAATGTAGGTCGGCCAAAGAACCTTCACAGCCAGTTGATCGAGACAATCAGGGAGACTGGCGTGAGGTCGCCGTTATCGAAATACGCACAGGACGTCCTGTGCCCGCTATTGGCGTTCACGATTGGAATACATCGACCATGAGCCGCAGTTCGGATTTCCGTTTCGGCTTGGAAGCAGAATTTCTGCTGGTCGATGCCGTCTCATGCCGCCCCTTATGGCATCCCGAGCTTCGGTTTGAGGAACTCAACCTCATTCTGGAGGGAATCGATGTCTGCGATTTCGATCACGAGGGGCTGGATCTGATCCCGCTTCATCGCAAGAGAATGCCCTTCGTTGTCGAAGGCTATCAGCTCCCCGGCCCGGACCTGAAGCCGACGGCGTTGTTGCCCAAGGGCGTAGAGATTCGCACCCCGATATGTAACTCAATTGAGGCGTGCGTCGACGCATTCGCCACACTGCACGGGCGGATGCAACGATCTCTCTCCGAACGCGGATATCGCGCCGCAACGCTCTCCTTTCACCCGATCGAAGACCATTTTGAGGGACCGCAGAACAAGCGACGATACGATCATTGGCAGTGGGCCATGGAGGCGATGACCACCTACGGGCCCGATATCAACGTCAGCGTCCCATCTGATGTGGCGGAACGACTGGACTTGCACGAACTCCATGGCAAGGTGAACTATTACGCCCCTGCCCTCACCGCACTCACCGTTGCCTCGCCGCTCTATCGTGGTGACCTTTGGCGCATCCGCGGCGGCGTTGGAAAGTCTGTGCGCACCTATCACCGCAGCACCATTGCGCCGGCGATTTCCATCCACCCCAAGGAACACCTTCGTCTCGAATTCAAGCCGCTCGAAATGACGCCATATCGCGTCGACTATCACGGCTATTTTCTGCTGTGGCTCGCGCTGATCCTCGATGAGAGCTTGCTCGGGCGCGCGACCGAGCAAACGCGGATCTACGACATGGGACAGGTTGCCCGGTTCGGCCTTCGTGCCGAAGGTGCCCGCGAGCGCGCCCATGAAGTCCTGTCGAAGGCACCGAATG
This sequence comes from Bradyrhizobium nanningense, assembly GCF_004114535.1. GTDB lineage: Bacteria > Pseudomonadota > Alphaproteobacteria > Rhizobiales > Xanthobacteraceae > Bradyrhizobium > Bradyrhizobium nanningense. The sequence goes on along the minus strand of NZ_LBJC01000079.1, from coordinate 51,385 downwards.
CGTTGGGCGCCTGGGACTTCGACTGCCAGGCGCTGGATCACTTCCATGTACGGCTGGAGACCGGTCGCGTCCCCGCGGACGACACCATTGATCGCTACGAGCGCGAACAATCGATCCCCAACGTGCTGCGCGATCTGCTCGACTTGCGGTGATTTCTGCTATTTTTCGCTCGCGATCCGGTCCAGGCGCAACCGATGCCGGTGGTCGGTGAGCAGACGTCCACCACCGAGGACTGCCGCAAGCGTTCCCAGGCCCGTGCCGCCTGCAATCAGGAACATGATCAGCAGTTGATATTTGACGGCGTCGCCCGGTTCGACGCCCGCGAGGATCTGACCGGTCATCATTCCGGGGAGAGAAACAAGGCCAATCGCCGCCATGCCGTTGATGGTCGGCATAAAGCCGCTTCGCAGCGCGTCGCGGATCACGGGGAGCAGCGCCTGATAGCGCGTGCCTCCCAGCGCGAGGCAGGACTCGACCGCAGCTCGTTCGCGCACCACGCCATTGACGAGCACGTCCAGGCCCAGGCTTACCCCGGTCATGGTGTTGCCGAGGATCATTCCCAATAGCGGCAGCGCGTAGCGCGGATGATACCAGGGGTCAGGACGTAGCTGCGTAAGGAGCGAAAACATCGTGACTGTACCGGCAGCGAGCAAAGTGCACCCTGCACCCAGGCCATAGGTCCAAAGACCCAGTAACCGTCGTTTCTGACGAACGACGATCTCGCGCGATGCAAACATGACCATGATGAACGCCGCGAGCGCAGTCCACAATGGCGAGACAGCAGCGAACAGAAACGTCAGCACGTAACCGACGAGCACGAGCTGAACGACCATTCGCACGCTCGCGACAGCAAGTTGCCATTCGAGCCTGAGATGCAGCGCCAGGGAAAGTGCGCCATTCATGACCACGAGGAGTGCCGGCAGGATCAAGTCGTTGTAGCCGAGCTGGATATAGCTCAAAGCAGATGCTCCTCGACCCGACCACTGGACATCATGAACAAGCGCGATCCGACGCGCCGCGCCTGGGCGCTATCGTGGGTGCTCCACAGAACGCTTGTGCCGGTCGACACACGCTCGGCGACAATGGCTTCGACGGACGCGGTCGACACCGCGTCGAGTGCCGAAGTAGGTTCATCCAGCAACAGCACGCGCGACTGCAACAGGAGCGCACGCACGAGCCCGAGCCGCTGCTTTTCGCCGGTCGAGAGCCGGCGGATCGGCCAAGTCCCGCAATCGGGCGGCAGCCCCAGCCTTTCGGCGAGATTTAGCGCGTCATCCCAGGCGACGAAGTGCTCCTGCACCGTGTCCGCCCACCAGCCTGGCTCAGCGGCGACGTAAGTCACCGCTTTTCGCCAAACGGGAGCCGGCATGGCTTCTCTCGGCGTGCCGTCGAGCTGGATGGAGCCTTCATTCGGATCGAGATCGGCAATGGCGCGCAGCAGAAGGCTCTTGCCGACCCCGGACGGGCCTTGCAGCGCAATGCATTCTCCGTCGGCCAACTTGAAGGAAACCGAGACATGCAGGCGCTTCAGGGTGTCGACGATGAGCATCGTTAAATGACCTTAGAAGGCGCCTTGCTATGACCTGGTTCCCTACCTAGGTTATTGAAACGGGGACTTCCAGTCTCCCCGTCAGACGGGTTCCGTCCAAGCACTGACCAATGCTCACTTGTTGAGATGGTTGTTCATGGACCGACCCAGTCTAACTTCCCATCATAGATTTGACCCTGCAGGGGCGTCAGCGCCTCGCCGCATTCGGCGTGAACAGCACGCTGTGGAGGCGGTCGCTGTCCTTTTCGCCGGACTAAGCGCCCCCATGTACACCCACGAGAAGGTCACGCTATCCGTGGTCGCGAAGAGCATCGCGCGCCTAATTGAACACCCTTTTGTAGGGGAATTTGATCCAAGAGCACATGTCGCCGGTCATTTTTTCTTCGTTCCCAGCGACACGCTGATGCGCGATGAAGCTCAGGATCTTGGTATTCATTCTTCACATCAGCTCTATGGCGCGGTGGTGCCCTACCCCTTCGTCAAGACCAAAGCGATCACGCATCGCCTGGTTGCCACGCACGCGGCATGCCCCTCTGGCTGGTCATCAGCATTCGCGGATGGTGTCCATAGTGCGGTTCTTCCGGGGTTCACGGCATTTTCCGCTGACGATGCAAGATTGGCCGCCGAACGAATCTTGACGCTGGGGACAGTTCACCTGAAGGAGCCGCTGGGCGACGGCGGTCACGGGCAAGCCGTTGTCAGGAGCCTGGGTGAACTGGAAGCGTATTTAGAGAATTTCCCCGCTGAGAAGCTCGCCTCTCATGGCCTGGTGCTCGAGACCAACCTGCGTCGCGTCCTGACCCGAAGCGTCGGCTCCACGACCATCGGAAATCGGTCGATCGCCTACCATGGCACACAGCGTACGGTTACGAACAATCACGGACTCTCGGTCTACGGAGGCTCGCATCTTATTTGTGTTCGAGGCGGCTGGTCAGCACTTGAGGGTCTTCCCATGGAAGCCGAAGCTAGGCTCGCCGTGAAACAAGCTCGAATATACGACCGCAACGCTGCCAAATTTCCCGGTTTCCTGGCCTCACGCCGCAACTACGACGTCGGACAAGGCATTGACGAGCACGGACGGTGGCGATCCGGCGTGTTCGAGGCCTCCTGGCGTTCGGGTGGCGCAAGCACTGCGGAACTCGCCGCTCTGACTGCCTTCGCCAATGATCCGGGCCTACAGGTGGTCGAGACTGCGTCCGTCAAGGAATATGGAAAGCCGCGCAAAATCCCGGTTGGCGCCGCCATCCATTTCCACGGTGACGATCCGGAGGAGGGACCACTGGTCAGATACACGACGGCGATACGGGCGCTGTGCCAAGTGGCGTAAGCTTGTCAAACGATGCCGGAAGTACCTCTAGCACCTGCCGCGTCACGCGGCCCGCCATCGCGGGTGCATACGATGCAGGACAAGGCGGGCCAGCGTTAATATAGCCAGGGTTCCTACCGCAGCGATGACCGCGAAATGAGGCATTGCTATCGTCAGGCCAATGCATCCCACGATTCCGTACCACGAGATGATCGAGGGATAGAGGCGCTTCCGAACCGGTAGATTCAACGCAGCAAAATGCGTGATGAAATACCACACGAGCATAAAGGAGCCGCCGACTTCGATGAGGGGCCGAAGATCAAAGATGAAGGCGGCGCTTGCGCTGAGCACGCCAAGGCAGATGACCGCATGACGCGGCGTCCGCGATCGCTGGTGAATTTTTCCCAACCAACTGGGAAGCTCGTGGGCCTCTGCCATCGGCAGCACGACGCGCGAAGCACTCAGGAGATCGCCCAAGATCTCCGCAAGCGCGGCAGCGATCGCGCCTGCCAAGATGACCCATTTGCCCCACGGGCCGATTGCCTTTAGCGCCGCTGCGAGCAGCGGGGTATCCTGCGCCCCGACGTCGTCGGGCCCGAGCACGCCGAGGGTAATCGCGGCCGCACCGACAAACATGACCGCCGCGATTGCTACACCTCCAATGATGGCGATCGGAATAGTGCGACGCGGATCTTTGACCTCCCCGGCCATGATGGCCATTCGCATAAAGCCGTCCCAGGTCCAAAAAAAGATAGCCGCGCCACTGGCGATGCCCATCAGTCCATTGGCCCCTAAGACTGGAACGAAGTGACCCTGCTCGATCCCGTGCAGCGAGAACGCTCCATATATCGACAGCACAGCGATGACGAACAGCAGGAGACTGATGAGCACCCGCGAGGTCAGCTGGATCCCAAACAGGTTCAGAATGGTGATAGTCACGACCGCAGCCGCCGCGACGAAGTGAACGGGAATCGCCGGAATGACCTGCCCCAGGTAAGTGGCGAAGGCGAGTGCGATGACACTGACCGAGATCAGATTTTTGCCGAGATATCCGCAGCCCGCAATGAAGCCGAGCGTAGGCTGGTGGACATCGCGCGCCCATGTGAAAGCGCCGCCTTCGGTCGGATTGTTCGCACCCAATTGTGCGGCGCTGATGCCGGTCGCAAGGGCAACACTGCCGCCGAGGAGTATGGCAATCAGGATGCCGCTCCCCGCGGCTGCGGTGGCAGCACCGATGGTGGCAAAGATACCGATGCCAACCATCATCCCGGCTGTGAAGAGTGTAGCCGTGATCGGCCCAAGCTCGCGCCTTAAGCTCTGTTGTCGTGCATTCTTGCCCATGCGAGTTTGTCCGGACGGGCTCGCGGCTTCGGGAGTTCATGCAGCGCAGCGCGAACGCAATCCTTCTAATGTCCAGGCGCGTCGCATAGCGCTAACGCTCCGGCCGTTCACTACCTGCCAGGAAAGTCAGTGGACCTTCTCATGCAGAATGTAAAAAACGAATCGAACCCTTGGTCAGTTCCTCGCCGGAACACTGCCGTTGCGGCGCTACATCGCCGGGAGCTTCCGCGGCCAGCACAATCGCTAGCGAGCACCGACCGCTGCCATCAGGAGCGCAAAATCGCAGAACATCGTAGTTTGGCGTACAAAATCGTGCAAATGGCGGAGGGAGAGAATCTATAAAAAAACTTGCTCGACTGCTGCTGCTCAGATCCTCTCGCTAGGCGAGAGGGATGGGATTTCCCGGCCTCTCCGCGTACCGCCGCGGGTCTAGACTGCCGTTGGACGCGGCATCGTTGTACCTGCACAGGCTAATCCAGACGCGCGCAACCCTGCCCGGCTAGCCATTGGATGGCAAAGCCAAACAACACCTGGGCAGGCGGTACAAGCCCGCCTAGAGTTCCCCCAGCGGCTTCCTCCAACCAGCCAAGACTTGATTCCAGGGGCTCCTTTAGGTGGCCCCTCAATGGGCTCCGCGGACCGGTGAGGGCGACGGATTTTCGAAATCCTGCGCGGCTTTGTCTTGTTTGCCGACCAAGCCGGCTTATTTTCGGAGCGGCCAGCACTCGCTACCTTCGACTGCTATTTCAAAAAGCGACTAGAAGATAGGAGGAGAGCATGAAATTCCGTCCGCTTCACGACCGGGTCGTGGTCAAGCGCATCGACGCGGAAGAGAAGACCGCCGGTGGCATCATCATTCCCGACACGGTCAAAGAAAAACCCTCCCAGGGTGAAGTCATCGCCGTTGGCCCCGGCGGTCGTGACGAAAACGGCAAGCTGATCCCGATCGACGTCAAGGTCGGTGACCACGTGTTGTTCGGCAAGTGGTCGGGCACCGAGGTCAAGATCGGCATCCAGGAGCTGTTGATCATGAAGGAGAGCGACATCATGGGCGTTCTCACCGACGTGTCTTCCAAGAATAAGAAGGCCGCCTAATCCGTCGCTCAAGCGCCTGTCGAGCGCCTCATCAAGGGTGATGACTAAGTCAAAAACTCAGGGAAACCCACTATGTCAGCCAAAGAAGTCAAATTCGGAGTCGAGGCCCGCGACCGCATGCTGCGCGGTGTCGACATCCTCCACAATGCGGTAAAAGTGACGCTCGGTCCGAAGGGACGCAACGTCGTGCTCGACAAGTCGTTCGGCGCTCCCCGTATTACCAAGGATGGCGTCACCGTCGCCAAGGAGATCGAGCTCGAGGACAAGTTCGAGAACATGGGCGCCCAGATGGTGCGCGAAGTCGCCTCCAAGTCCGCAGACGCGGCTGGCGACGGCACCACCACCGCGACCGTGCTCGCCGCTGCGATCGTCCGTGAAGGCGCCAAGTCGGTTGCCGCCGGCATGAACCCGATGGATCTGAAGCGCGGTATCGACATGGCCGTGGAAGCCGTGGTCTCCGATCTCGTCAAAAACTCCAAGAAGGTCACCTCGAACGAGGAAATCGCCCAGGTCGGCACGATTTCAGCCAATGGCGATGCGGAGATCGGCAAGTTCATCGCCGACGCGATGAAGAAGGTGGGCAACGAGGGTGTCATCACCGTTGAGGAAGCCAAGTCGCTCGAGACCGAACTCGAAGTTGTCGAGGGCATGCAGTTCGACCGTGGCTACATCTCGCCCTACTTCGTCACCAACCCCGATAAGATGCGCGTTGAAATGGATGATGCCTACGTCCTCATTAATGAGAAGAAGCTATCTCAGTTGAATGAACTACTTCCCTTGTTGGAAGCGGTGGTGCAGAGCGGCAAGCCGCTTGTGATTATCGCCGAAGACGTCGAAGGCGAAGCGCTCGCCACCCTCGTTGTCAACCGTCTCCGCGGCGGCCTGAAGGTCGCCGCCGTCAAGGCGCCGGGCTTCGGCGATCGCCGCAAGGCCATGCTGCAGGACATCGCGATCCTGACCGGCGGCCAGGCGATCTCGGAAGACCTTGGCATTAAGCTCGAGAACGTCACGCTCAACATGCTCGGTCGCGCCAAGAAGGTCATGATCGACAAGGAGAACACCACGATCGTCAGCGGCGCCGGCAAGAAGGCCGACATCGAGGCGCGGGTCTCCCAGATCAAGGCGCAGATCGAGGAGACCACCTCGGACTACGACCGTGAGAAGCTCCAGGAGCGTCTTGCCAAGCTCGCAGGCGGCGTCGCGGTGATTCGCGTCGGCGGCGCGACCGAGGTCGAGGTGAAGGAGCGCAAGGATCGCGTTGATGACGCGATGCATGCGACCCGCGCGGCGGTCGAGGAAGGCATCTTGCCAGGCGGCGGCGTCGCCCTGCTCCGTGCCTCCGAGCACCTCAAGGGCATTCGCACCAAAAATGACGACCAGAAGACCGGGGTCGAGATCGTGCGCAAGGCGTTGTCCTACCCAGCCCGCCAGATCGCAATCAACGCGGGCGAGGACGGCTCGGTCATCGTCGGCAAGATCCTCGAAAAGGATCAGTACACGTATGGCTTCGACTCGCAGACCGGCGAATACGGCAACCTGGTCTCCAAGGGCATCATCGATCCGACTAAGGTGGTTCGAGTGGCGATCCAGAACGCAGCCTCGGTTGCAGCCCTGCTGATCACCACGGAAGCCATGGTCGCCGAGCTGCCCAAGAAGGGCGGCGCCGGTCCGGCGATGCCTCCGGGCGGCGGCATGGGCGGCATGGACTTCTAAGTCCGACATTCAGAGCTCGACAATAAGAAGGCTCGGCAGCGACGCCGAGCCTTCGCCGATTTCCTTGCGGTCAGATGGGGTCCAATCCTGGCACACGGTATTGCGCGAGCGCGTCGAAGCCCGCGCCGCCCACAAATGTCAGGCGGCGAGTTCGAGGGGACACCGCGAGCGACTGGTCGAGCACGAGTATTTATCGTAAACGGATGTGCCTGGTCCAGAAATCCTGCAATCGCAGATTGAAGACGCGCGAAGGAGCATCAAAGACCTTAAGCTCAGCCTTGAAGCCTATGTCGAAACGCAAGATATGTTTAAGCGCGCTGGCGCGCCGATGGCATCGATCCCCGCTCCGGCAAGCCTGTCTGCATCCACGTGATCGACATTTGCCGTTTCGACAACGGGAAGCTTGTTGAACATTGGGGGGTACCAGATCGGTTGCACTACTGCACCAAATCGGAGCACTTTCGCCGCCACCGAGATAATTGGTTTCTCGCCATTTGAAAGCGCTCGGCATAAGCCCTTTTGGTCCGCAACGGGTCAATCGCGTCGGTTTGACAGGACACCGAGGGCTTCCGGTCAAGCCTGGTGAACAGACATGGTCAGCACTGATCAGTTGTCTCAAACGGGCCACAAGCAGAAGACACAACAGATCTGTATCTGCGCGTCCGACTAGCAATGCGGTTACGGCTAGCGGAAGGGGTCTAATTGAGACCGTCACGTTCCTTCTTGATGATCGCTCGCAGAGCGTCCGCGTACTCTTCGACAATGGCCAACCGATCCCGCTCTGACTCACCAATCGGCGTTTTTTCGATAAGGCCTTCCCATTCGCGCCAATGCGTTGGAAACACATGCACTGGCGAACCGGTCTGTGAATTCACCCAGCCCCGTAGCACGCGGCGGCAGGGGAAAACTAGCGCATGTACCTGACCGGCAGTGTCGATTACTGCGAGTTGTAAATTGCGATCAAACGGTGCCGTTGCCGTGGATTTCCACATGGCGTGCTCCCTATCTTATGCAGGCGGGAGCGCAATCGGTCTCTCAGCCACCGACGCTACGGGCTGAGTTTCGGCCGGTGATAAAACTCAGTATATCTGGTTTCGGCGGGGACCTGTAGAAATTGTTCCGCTCGATTTGATTTTCGCGCGCAGGCGATGACAAAAATCTTCAAGCACCGTCCTCAAGTTTTCGCAGCTTACAAGCAGCTGCTCCGCTTGTTCGCGGTCCGTTGTGCCGAAGGGGTGCCTATCCCTCATATCCCTGACATGGTTCACTCTTTCACGGCACTCAACCGCTCTTTTCTCGATAAATTCGAGATGTTCGAGGTCATGCGCGAGCTTATCCAACTCGGCGATTAGCAGCCTGGTAAGACCCGCTCGTTTGTCAGCAGTCAGATCACTGCCGTTCAGAAGGCCGATAAAGTGATCTACGTTGGCTCTGGCGATAAATCGGTGCATTGGACCCCCCGTGATCCACGCCTTTGATGCATTTTGAACTCAATCCGAAGGGTAGGAAATATATTTCTTGGTCACGTCGGCGTGACGGTACAAAAAAGGCCGCCGTGGGGGCGGCGGCCCTTTGTCGCTATGGGTGGGTGCTCCGCACTCAGGGGATGAGTGCAACGCCTTTGTAGGGGACATCGCAACGGTCGTTTTGAGCAGGATCAAATTCGGACGATCATGTCTGCTCGGGGTCAACGGGCGCCGTCCTGACCGCCGCCGGTCACGTCCGGTCTACCGCGACAACCAGACGATTTCAGAGCCGGTCTGGGCTTCGCGTTCGGGCCAGAAGAGACTCATGCATTGGGCAGATTGCGAGTTGAATGACAGCGCCCCAGTTCATCGCACTCTCGTGCCGTGGAGGAGCTGTTCACAGGATTCAACCTCACATCGGCCCATGACTTGTGCGATCGCTTCGTTTCGAAAACGGCGTCAGCGTGGGAAAGCAGGAAAGACTTCGAAACAAAATGTCAGGCAGCACGCTGCCATTCGGTTCCATAGGGCCGGTTTAGAAGGACGTCTCGGCGAGAGCTGCTTCGGGTGTTGGGCTATTTTTCGTCGGCGAGCCACTTCCCTCACGACTTTTGTTTCAGGCTCATGTACGTGATGTACCGTATTGGGGCAGCGTCAGCCGCGGCGTAAATTGTGCAAGGTAATTTCCGGCGGACAATTGAGTCGCACGGGAACGACGCTCGAGCCCGCACCAACGGAAGTATAGCCGGTCATATCTCTGTACTGCCAAGGCCCAGCTCCCATCCGTCTTGGCAGCACCGCCTCGAGCTTGATGGGAATGGAGCCGGGGAGACAAATCTGACCACCGTGGGTGTGTCCGCTCAGCATCAGATCAAAGTTGGCATGCGCAGCCTGACGATAGACCTCCGGTGTGTGAGACAACAAGATCGAGAACTCACCGCGGGGTATTGAGAGAGCGGCCTTTTCGATGTTGTCCACTCTGAAGAAATGTGCATCGTCGATTCCCGCCAGATAGATCCGCTGGTCATTGCGAACAATTGTTTCGCATTCATTGAGCAGCACGCGAATACCCATAGCTTCGAGCCCGGGGACCATTTGAATCGTGTCGTGGTTGCCGAGCACCGCATAGATTGGCTTTTTCAGATGAGTTGCCACTCGCGCGACACCATCCAGCGCGGGCTGGAACGGCCCAACAGTCCGCCCCCGATAATCGCCAGTTAGGACGCACACATCGTACTGCATGCTGCCAACGAGCTCGATGAGTTTGTTCATGGCAACTTCATTCATATCCACGTGAAGGTCGCTAACGTGGAGAATGGTGAAGCCCTCAAAGAGGGGCGGTAATGTCTTGAACCTCATTTCGTTTCGTTTGACGAGAATGCGTTCTGCGTTCTGTCGTGCACGCCAGTAGAGCCCTGTTGCCTTCAGAACATTTCGAATGATCCACTCGGCCCAAGATGAGTTTTCAAGGTGAAAAAATGTGAGGCCCTGGCCAAATACCTGAGCTTCGTGATCTCTCTCAATCCCCAATCGCTGCCGGGCATGGAGCGGCCCGAGACGGATCTCGAGTTTGCGCAGGATGTCTTCGTCCACCAGCTAGTCCTTTTGAACGGCCTTAGGGTAGATATAGCGTATTCTCACGAGGCCAAGGTCAACCCGACAGTGGCTAATTCACACGCTTGAGCTATTTAACTCGTGCACTGCAGCAAACTGCATCGCTATTTGATCGCGTCGGCGCAGCCACAGCGGCGGCGACTTCATCGATGAGCTCGACGGTGCTGCCTTGGATGACCGGCGCAAGACGTTCCCCTGGAGGGCGCCCACAATGGTCAATGAAGATCGAACTAACCTCGGGTGCAACTATAAGCTAAGCTGAAAAAATGCAATTTCTGCATATTTTGCAATTATTGGTTTTAATGACGTTGGCGAACGGCACACCGATCGTTGCTAAGAAGATTCTTGGCCCACGTTTTTCCTTCCCGCTGGATGCCGGCACCGTATTTTTTGATGGGAGGCCGTTGTTTGGGCCATCGAAAACCATCCGCGGTATTTTGATTTCAGTCCTCATCACGACAGCAAGCGCCTCGCTTATCGGTCTGGATCTTACGATCGGTGCAATCGTAGCAGGCGCGGCTATGGCGGGCGATTTGTTCTCCAGTTTCCTGAAGCGCCGCCTAAACTATCCGCCGAGCAGCCAGGCACTCGGGCTCGATCAGATTCCCGAATCCCTATTTCCGATGCTGGCATGCCGCGACGCGCTTTCATTGACGATCGCAGACATCGCGCTTGGCGTCGGAATCTTTTTTATTGGCGCGCTAATTCTGTCTCGTTTTCTATTCCGAGCCCACCTGCGCGACGAACCATATTAGCCCGCCGTTAGCCCGAACGAAGGCGGTGCAGGGTGATTTCTGGTGGACAGTTGAGACGAACAGGAACGACGCTCGATCCAGCACCCACAGAGGTGTAACCAGCCATGTCGTGATACTGCCAAGCTCCCGCCCCCATCCGTCGAGGCAAGACTGCATCAAGTATGATCGGAATAGATCCTGGCAGACAGATCTGCCCACCGTGCGTATGCCCGCTCAGCAACAAATTAAAATCGGCATGAGCCGCCTGACGATAGATCTCCGGTGTGTGTGACAATAAAATGGAGAACTCGCCATACGGAATCTGCAACGCAGCTTTTTCGATATCGTCGGCCTTGAAGCAGTGGGCGTCATCGATCCCGGCTAGATAGATTTGCTGATCGCCGCGCACAATCGCCTCACTCTCGTTGAGCAGCATGCGTATTCCCATGGCTTCCAGCCCTGGAACCATTTGGATGGTATCGTGGTCGCCCAGAACTCCATAAACGGGCTCCTTTAGATGCGCTCGCACTCGTGCGACGCCGTTCAAGGTTGCCTCGAACGGTCCAAAGTTCTTCCCCCGATAATCGCCGGTTAGAACACATAGATCGTAGCGCATGTCGCCGACGAGTTCGATCAGGCGCTGCATGGCAGCTTCATTCATGTCCACATGCATGTCGCTAAGGTGGAGGATGGTGAAGCCGTCGAAAAGCGGTGGCAACTCCTTGAACATAGCGTCGTTGCGCTTAACGAGAATGCTTCCTGTATTTCGGTGTCCGCGCCAGTAGAGACCGGTCAGCTTAAGTGCATTTCGAATGACAGAATGGACTGGATACCAGTTCCTAATGTGAAAGGAGAGGAGGCCCCGGCCGAAGATTTGTGCCTCGTGGTCCGTCTCGATACCCAATCGCTGTCTCGCATGGAGCGGTCCGAGACGCTCCTCCAATTTGCGCAAGATCACTTCGTCCATCGAACAAGTTCCTCCCAAATTGGCTCGACCTTCCATGGACGTGCGGTACCGGCGCACACGGTTGCAGCGACCTTGAGCATGCCTCGGTTGATATAGTCACCGAGATTGCAAAAGTCGGACTCTCCATTCCGCGCAATAGACATCGCGAATTCATAAACCATCAGCTCCGGTCTGCGTTAGTTTACCAGATCCCTTAAGCTTTCTCGTCCGCGAGCATGCAATGGTGGCTGCAGATCGGGGACGAATCTCGACAGGGAAGCGTCAGGGTCGGGCCGCATGGCGGCCTGACCCGTTATCTCGGGAAGGCAATGCCTACAAAAACAACACACAAAGGCCAAAACGCAAGAAGTCAAAAGTGAACTCGTTGCCGTCCTCCGCGGCATCGATGCTATCGGTGGCCACGCAAGACCTAATTAGTATGGTCGCAGTATCCGCCGTCACGCGCACAGCTCTGCTCGGGCTTCTTGCCGTCAAGCATTTTTGAAGAGCAGCATTCGCGTATGCGTTGTTATGGAAGAACTCGGGCAAGGCCGACGCCTGTTTTGATCCGCTTAGCGGACTTGTCAACATCCAGAGAAGACGTCAGCAATGGGCCAAAGCGGACGCTTGTCTCAGTTGCACGAAGAGGTGGCCACTGACGCGGCCTTACTTTCCTTATTGGTCAGGTAGACGGTGAAGTTCCCTCAATTCGATGTGCAGTGGAGCCTCACATCGTGTTTGCCGAGATTGCTTGATGGCCTGCCGGGCCTCACTGATTGCCTCGTCGGTCTCGGGGCTGAACGGCTCCGGCAAGACGCGCACGTCGGGCTGAAACAAGCTTGGCCCGTCCTTCTAGCGCCGAACGCGCAGTTATCGCGGATGCGCCCTCAGCCGAACCCTGAGGCCAGGATCGAGCCTTTCGTAGGAAGTTTCGCCTTCCAGCTGTTGGGCGAGTAGCTGCTCGATTCGCGAGCCCAGTCCGCCCGGGTCTGCTCCCTCAGGCAGGCCCACGCCATTGTCGGAGACCGACAGCTCGATGCCGCTGCCGCTCGAGAACGTGACCACTATGTGGCCGGGTCGGTCGTCGGGAAAAGCGTACTTATCGAGTTCGTCACCAGCTCGTTCGTGATCATGCCGATCGCGAGCGCGTGGTTGCTGGCAAGGTCGACGTCCTCGCACGTCACCTGGAACGCGATCGGTCCGAAAGGCGCCAAAGATTGGAAGACCTTCTCGACGACGTCGTTCAGGAAGTAGCGCATGTTCACCGAGCGGGAGTCCCGCGTAGGGGATAGGTGGTCGTAGACCTCCGCCATCACCTGCAGCCGACGGGCGGTGGCTGCCAGAGCGGCCCCGACTTCCGGACCGCCGTGCCTCGCCTCCAACCTGATTATCCTGCCGAGTATCGCTAGGTTGTTCTTGGTCCGGTGAGCCATCTTCTGAAGCATCAAGGCCTTCGTCTTTTCCGCCAGGACTACCCGGCGCAGTTCGGCGCGTTGGAATTCCGCGACGGCGGCCGTCCCGTTCGCAGTGATAGCGAAGAGAGCATTGGTCGCCAAATAGTCTATCCCGTTACTGCCGCCAAAGCTGACGTAGGCGCCGACGGCGACGGCTATGACCGCTGCGAATATTCCGGACCCGCGGTCGAAGATAAGGCCCGAGAGAAACACGCCCGGAAGCAGCAGGAAGTACCCCGGCGAGCCGGTCTGCATCTCCATCGCCATCTGCAATACGGCGCAGGCCAGCATGATGCTCGCGGAGATGCCGTACCGGACGGCAGTGGGAAGCCGGTGCTCCAGAACCAGCGGGTAGAGCCTGTTCATGAATTGTAAAACCACCTGTCCCGGACAGCCGTTCCTCGCCTTGGTACTCCAGGTCTAAGCAACGACCCGTCTGCAAGCCTCCATCGGATACCGGAACGACAGACCTGTTAAGCCGTTCGACTGGTTGATGACGCAAGCGACGCCTTGAGAGCCAACAGTGAGCATACTTCTCGTCGAAGACGATCCTCTGATCCGCGAATTCGTCGTCGAAGCCTTGCGCGAGGCAGGCTATCACGTGATCCACGCGAGCACGGGAGAGGAGGCGCTGGCCTGGTGCCAACGCCGCGTCGCGGATGTGTTAGTCACCGACGTCAGGCTACCCGGACAGATCGATGGGTGGCAGATCGCGGAACGCTATCGGGAGCAGTATCCGCATTTGCCGGTTGTCTACGCGACCGGCTTCTCGCCCGTCCCACCACGCCCAGTCCTAGGCAGCCGCATCGTGAGAAAGCCCTTCCACCCGGACGAGATCGTGCGAGTGGTCAAGGAGCTCGGCGAGGTGAAGGGTGCACCCCCGGTTTAGCGATTCTACTCGCGGCCGCACCTTTCACCGATCTCAGCAAGGACGATGCGCGCAGATCTAAACTTCCCTGCGCACGCAGGAACGAAGGCGCCAGTGCCAGGTTTTCCCAATGCTCCTGCCCCAGGGGCAAACCCCGTACGGGCCCCAGCTCATAGCCCCCAGAGCTGGGGCCTTCATCTCCGGCAGGATGTCCTTCGGAAAAGCTTCACGGAAACCGCTCGCTGAGCACTATTCGTCGGCCGCGGCAGCGGCGGAATCTTGGCTGCCGAGCAACTTTAGCGCCGTCTCGATCTTCGCAAGCAGCGCCTGGATTTCGGCCCGCTCGTTCGGACCCGGATCGGTCTCGAGGCTGGCGAGCAACTGCTCCTTCTGATTCAGGAGCCTGGCGACAGCAGACATCTCATTCCCGCACAGATGGAGCAGACGTCGAAGGGGCCGCTCTTCGAGCGGCCCCTTCTTGATTCACCAGCTTCGGGTGCCGAAGCTGAAACCGATGCTCGGGCCACCGCCATAGTAGCCGTAGCCGCGATCGTAGTAGCCGGGGCCGCCATAGTAGCCGTAGCTTCGGCGGACCACATAACCGTCATCCCCGCCGTAGTAGCGCTGGACATAGCGGGGGCCGCGGGTCCGGTAGCAGCGGCCATACTCGTCACAGACGAGCCGGACCTGCTCAACGCCACCGAGCTCGGTCGACGCGATGGCCGCAGGCGCGAGGGGGGCGGCATTGGCGGATGCCGCCATTAGGGTCGCCGTGAGCGCTCCCAGCACAATGGTCTTCATGATTCTTCTCCATACGTTGCGAGATCAATCGATCTCTTCGATGACACGACGTTCGTGGGGTTCGACGATGTAGGTGCGGCTGTCCCGGTTGATGTACCGGTACTCGCGAAGGGTCGGAGCATCCCGATAGACCTCTTCAGGGAACGCCTCGATCTCCACGCCCTCCGGCACGCGCTCACCGGTCCGGATCTCGGTCCGAACCGAGCTGCCGGTGGTCACCCGCTTCTCGCGCTCGACCGGGCGCGCCTTGGCGTGCTTGCGAATGACTTCGCGATCGCGGTCGCTGAACGTTACCTTGCGCTGCTCGGTGCGCGCCGGGGCCGATGCGGTCGACCGGCCGGAGTACGGCAGGACCGTCACGATCTTGTAGGTCGACGGTTCGACGATGACGATCTCGTCCTTCACCAGCACGAAGTTGTAACCGCGGTACTGCGGCACGATCTCGACGACCTCGGCCGGCAGCGGCTGCAGGCGGACGTCGCGCGGGACGACGGTGCCCACCGAAAGTGAGAAGTTCACGTTGGCGAGCGGCTGCACGTTCAGGTGCGAGATCGACGCGCTGATGCGGGTCCGCTGCTGGTCGTTTATGTTCACCGACGCGTTCATGTTGGTGTTCGACGAACGGTCCGCCGTGTTCTGCTGATTGTTCGGCTGCTGGGCCGGGTTGGTCGAACCGCTACCTGACGGCGACTGCGCCTGGTTCGTGCTCGAGGACGGCGGGTTGGCGCTCTGCGTCTGGTTGTTCGTGTTCGAAGGGGTGTTGGTCTGCGCCTGGTTGGACGGCGTCGTGCTCTGGCTGGAGGGACTGGTCTGAGCCTGGTTGGTCGAATTGTTCGAGGCAGGCGCCTGCGTCGTGTTGGTGCCGCTGCCGGAATTGGACGACTGGCCCGCGGCCGTCTGACCGGTCGAGGACGGAGACTGGGCGGAATTCGTCGAAGGACTGGTCTGCGCGGATCCCGAAGACGATCCGGGCGACGTGGTCTGTGTCGACGGGGACGTCGTCGATGTGGAATCCTGCTGACGCTGCGTCGCGGACGGACTGGAGCTCGACGTGCTCGGAGAAGACTGCGCGAACGCCGAAGTCGCGATGGCGACCGCAGCGGTCGTGGCCAAGAATAAACGCTTGTTCATCTGAAACCTCCCAAATGTGGACGCCGATCAACCCTCGGCGCGGCCTTCGGTTCCGAATCGGGAAATCTCGGCAATTGGCGCGAGAGATCGAAGCGGAGTCCCCCCAAGACCGGAGATGCTGCTTCGCCGAATGGCAAGCGAGCGTTAACCAAGAGGCCGCCGCTGCGACGCGCGATCGGATGCTCGGGGGCCGGTGTCTCACGGGCTCTGGAGCATCGTGGCCGGCTGTGTATCTTTTGATACTTTCGCGGCCCGGCCGAGCTGCTACGACTTACCAACACAAAGCGGCGCGCGGCCCATGAAACGACTGAAGGATTCCTTCGGGGAAGTCGGCAACCCGACCTGTCCCAATTGCCGTGTAGCCATGACATGGTTTCGATCCGAACTCGTTCGGGACAATCCCACGACGCTGATCGCGCACCTCTTCGTCTGCCCCAATTGCAAGCGCGCCCAACGACAAGACGCGGACTTCGCGCCGGTCGTCGTGCCGCCTGAGAAGCTGGCCGCCCCGCGGCTTCCGGTAATCGACTGGGGTAAGCAGGCCACCTGAAAGCCCGACGTTCCATCGGCCTGAGGAAGCGCCCCACGACCGGGAATAAGTGGAACTTCGGCCGAGCCCGTCTCGTTAGCAGTGACTTACAAACCGCTTGAGGAGGACACCATGAAGAAGCTAATCGTATGCGGCGCTCTGGCCGCTTTCGCCCTCGGCACCCAGACCGCGAGCGCCGCCGAGTTCTACATCGTCCGCGACGCGACCACGAAGAAGTGCACCGTCGTCGACACCAAGCCGACGACCACCACCACGACGGTCGTGGGTAACGGCGTCTACAAGACCAAGACGGAAGCCGAGTCCGCCGTGAAAACCACCAAGGTCTGCACCGAGCAGTAATCGCTCGGCGGCTATTCTGACAAGCTATTGGAGAACAGGCCTGTCTTGATTTTATGGGCCGTTCCCGCCGTGCTCGTTGTCGGCGGCGTCGGCTATTTCCTGGTTCACATGCACTAAGCGAACAGATTCTGACGAACGGCTCGTCCGGTACGCCGGGCGGGCCGCTTTTCGTTTCGGCCATCCCACGAACGATTTCCTCGACCGAGGTCACCTGCAAGCGACCAGTTCGCGATACCGGTCTTCGTACTCTCTCGCCATCCGACTGGCGACGAACCGCTCCTCGAATCGGGCGCGGACTTTTCTTCGATCCAAGCTGACGGCTTTCTCGATCGCCTCGATCGCCTGCTCCTCGCCGTCCACGATGAAGCCGGTGACGCCGTCCTCCACGACCTCCGGCACCGATCCGGAGCGATAGGCGATCACGGGCGTCCCGCACGCCATCGCCTCGATCATCACAAGGCCGAAAGGCTCGGGCCAATCGATCGGAAAGAGCAAGGCGGCGGCACCAGCGAGGAACGGTTGCTTGCGGACTTCGTCCACCTCGCCGATAAGCTTGATCTCTTCGCCGTCGATCTCAGGCTCGAGCTTCTTTTTGAAGTACGCCGTCTCCGCGCGAGGAGTTTTGGCCGCGATCCGCAGCGGCATCCGGACGACGCGAGCGATGCGTATCGCAGCTTCTGGCCCCTTCTCCGCCGTCAGCCGCCCCAGAAAGGCCAAGTACGAACCGCTTTCGAAGGAAGGCCGAAACAGGCCCTTGGGGAGCCCATGCGAGATCGTCGCCACCCAGTTCGCCTGCGGAAGGGGTCGGCGCTGGTTCTCGGAGATCGAGACAAAGGGGGCCTGTGGGAAAGCCCCGATCACGTCGGACAAGCCTGGAAGGTCGAGCCGACCATGCATCGTGGTCAGAAACGGCACGCCGGTCCGGCTCAGGACGGGCAGCGGCAACCAGTCGACATGGGAGTGGATCACGTCGAACTCGCGAGCGCGCCCGGCAATGGCCTCGATCAGCAGTGCGCAGGCGGCGCTCGGATCGACGCCCCTCCGCCCCAGCCGCAACGCGCGCGGCCACACCGCGTGGAGCCTGCCGGTCGTCTTCGAATCCCCGCTCGCGAACAGGGTGACGTCGTGCCCGAGTTCGACCAACGCATCCACCAGCCAGGCAATCACACGCTCCGTGCCGCCATACAGTTTTGGAGGAACGCTCTCGGCCAACGGGGCAAGCTGCGCGATCCGCATCGATCAGTCCCCAAAGACGACCCGCAAGCCGATCACGACGACCGCGGAGATGAGAAACGAGATCGCGAGTAGCGTCCAAAAGGGCCTTGTGCTTCCGCGAGCTACGCGCGCGACGAGCATTTTCACGGTCCTCAACATTCGTCTCGGGGAAGCCGGTGCAGGTAGGCGATACCGAAGCTGGCGAGTTCTTCGGTATCGCTGTCGCGCGCTTCCCATCTCTTGTGCAGGTGGCGCTTCAGCAAACAGCGTCGGCTGTCGCGTGCGCCGACATCGGGGTGCCGCGCCCGGTAAACTGTCCAGGCGGTCTCCGTGGCATTCTTCAAGACGACATCGTCGACCATCTTTGAGACTCCCCTCGACCGATCCGATCGCTGGCAACTCAAGACGGTCAGCAAAGTTTCCAGTTTTTCCCGGTCGGGCGAAGTGAGTCGGAGAACACGCGCGTTCAGCACGCTTTGGCTCGGGCCCGTTCGCGTGCCGCGCGGCGGCGCTGCAGGCGCTGGCTTCGGCCGGAGCGCCTTGCGGCAAGAAGCGAAGACGCTTGGGCTGATGCCAGAGGCTCCGCTGCTGCGACAGGGCTCTCCGTCCGCATCTCGGCGGGCCTTGCTTCCATGAATTCGAGCACGGCACGACCCTTCTCAGTGATGCGCCATCCGCCATTCAGACGCTCGACCAATCCTTGCGAGAAGATATCGAGAGCGGGCACGCGAGCGGCGAGGCGCTTGGTCCGCTCGGCCCAGTCGCGCCCGCTCGTCGCCAGAATCGCCATATCGCGCTTGAGCTCCGCCATGACGGCGAATCCATCGGGATAGCTCACCAGGATCTTGAGCACAGTGACCTGGAGTTCACCCCGCCTTCCTCCGCCTATCGCCACATGGTTGGCGCGTCGTGGAGGGCCTCGCGTCCCACCTGCTTCAGCTTCTCCGGCGAGCTGTCGCCGTCGGTCGCCGCTTCCAGAATGCTTGACGCTACATGGGTGCGTGCCTCGGTTTCGTAGCGCGAGACGTCTTCGCAGACCTCGTCGAATACGGCGCGCAGAAGCGCGGTCGTGGCCGGATCGAACACGGAAACCCCCAACGCAAGAAGAGTTAGCCTACTGCGGAAATGCTGTGCGGCGAATCAACAAAGTTAACGCGGCCATATGCGGCTATGCGTCCAGCGAGCACTTCTGCGGCGCAGTATGAACTGAACCTAGCCTAACGCCTTCGTGCCGGCCGTCCAGCATCCATTGCCCGCTCGCCGGGCCAGCGGCACGACCGGGACCGGCGAGAGCAGCCCAGCCGAAGTCAACCAAGATCGCCTCCAAGGCGCGGCCTTTTCCTTGGCCGCATCACGCGCCAGCACTCACCACCATCCGCCGGCAAATGGATCGGCCCGCTCGAAGGCGAGACGCCGGTCGGGTGTCCTTTTCTGCAGTTTTGCCGAGCGCTTAGGATGCATGCGGGCGGCCACGGAGGCCCGCACGGGCGACTCCTTCACCTCCGCGGCCGGCGCTGCAGGCATTGCGGCCATGGCCTCTCGCACTTGCTGCCGGGGGTCTTCAGGGAGCGGATCGGTCTGCGCAATTATCGGCAAATCGGCGCGCGGACGCGTGTCGAACACGATCTTCTCCGGAAGCGTTCGCGCCGAGGCGATCCGGATGATGGTCCTGTCGGGATCGGACGGGCCCGCGCGCTCGACGGGAGCCGGGAGGTACCGATCCGCAGCGAAGAGCAACGCCAGCAGCAGCCCGCCGACGAAGAGGAAATAACGGATGATCGGCATGTACGGCCGCTCGCAAATGAGAAAGCAGGTATCGGGGCGCCGGATCGGAAGAGCGGGCCGCTGCCTTCAGCGACCCGCCACTGAAAGCTCAGTCGATCTCCTGGACGACCGTGCGGGTCGACGGATCGATCAGCATCACGCGTTCGCCCGAGTAGACGAAACGATACTTGGTGAGCGAGGGACCCCAGTCGGCAGGCACGGCCTCGAGCTCGACCTCACGCGGCACCGGCTGGCCGACCACAATCTTCTCGCGGGTTTGCTCCGGGCGAACTTTGTGTTCGGTCACGAAGGTGCGGATCTTCGTGCGGTATTCCGGCTCGATCTGCACGGCTGCAGCATGGCTGGTGCCGGTGGTGACGACCGTGGACTGCGCCATGGCGCCCGTCGAGATCAGGGCGGCGGTAGCACACATCAGCATCAGCTTCTTCATCGAGATCTCCTGTCCGCAGAATGCGGCCTGCAAGAACCCGCGAATGATGGCAAGGTTCCGCAGTTGCGACGGGGCAATTGCCGAATTTTCCCGCGACCGGCGGAGCCAAGTCCGAACTCCATGCCGGAGCGATACTCCCGAAGATGGTCCCCTTGAGCCCCAGCCGAAATGGACGGATGCTAGACCTTGGTGCAGCAACGGTGGAGAGATCAGTGAAACGTCGTACCTTCATCGCCTCCGCGGCGGCCTCGGCCACCATGGTCCGAAGGCAAGTGCGTGCGGCATCCAGGCTCTTCCGGATAGGCTGGCTCACGGCCCAGCGGGAGGCCAGCCTAACCCCCTTCCTTGCGGCTTTCCGGGAGGGACTTGCCGAACTCGGCTATCGCGAGGGGGACAACCTGAAGATCGAATATAGGTATGGTGACGACGACCGGACACGAGTCGGGCCGCTGGCCGCGGAGCTTACCGGTCTTCCCGTCGATCTGTTGGTAGTCCAAGGAGCGGCCGTTCCGATCGTGTTCGGCTTGAAACTCTCCACGCCATCCGTTTACGCCTTCAGTGGAGACCCGGTCGTCGCCGGCTTCGCCGACAGTCTCTCGCATCCGCGCGGCGGCATGACCGGCCTGACCTTCATGGCGGCCGAGCTGAATTCCAAACGTCTCGAGATGCTGCGGGATATCGTGCCCGGATTGAAGCGCGTCGCCATCATCGCCAATCCCGAACATCCAGGGTCCCAGATCGAGCGGGCCTATTCCGAAGAGGCCGCGAAAAAACTCGGGCTGGCGCTCGAGTATTATGGGACGGGCACGGAGAGCCAGCTCGCAGACGCGTTGGCGACCATGGGCAAGAGCCCTCCGCAGGCCATGTCGCTCTTCTCCGACGGCTTCGCCATTCAGTACCGGCAACGGATCATCGACTTCGGAATTGAGCACCGCGCGCCTGTCATCTCGGGCTGGCAGGTCTTCGCGAAGAGCGGCGCCATCTGCACGTATGGACCCAACCTCTCCGAAAGCTATCGCAGATTGGCCTACTACGTCGACCGGGTCCTCAAGGGGGCGCCGACATCACAATTGCCAATCGAGCGGCCGACCAAATTCGAGACGGTGGTCAACATGCGGACCGCCAAAAAGCTCGGATTGACCATTCCGACTTCCATGCTCGCCTCCGCCGACGAGCTGATCGAATGAACGCATCGCGCCGCCCCGCGCTTCCCGCCTCTCCTGCAGACGGCGATCGAGAAGGCAGAGGGGAGGACACGCGGGAAATGGCACATTGTTGGCTCAATGGAGCAAGGAGCCGTGGACAACCGCCGGAGGACCGGCGGATGCCATTAGCCAACCTCAGTGGTGGTGATGCCGTCGGTTGCCGCGTCCGATGTACCATCCGTAGTGGTGGCCGCGGTTGCCGTGCCATCCGCGGTGGCCTCTCCCGTGACCGTGACCATGCCCGCCTTTCACCTGGATCAAGCTTTCGTCCTGCATCGCCGTGGGCGCCATGCCCAATCTCGCCGAAGCGACATCCGCGCCCCCCAGCATCGCTATAGTCAATACTGCCGCCGTCCATCCGAGCTGCTTCACCGAAAATCCTCCCGCGCGGGATCGCGCCCGGCATCAAGCAGATCTTGATAGATTTGTTCCCAACGCCGGGGCCCCGCGAAGTTGAGCTGCATCGAAGGAATTCAATTCCCACCGCGACCGCTGCGTCGCCGATCACTGAGGCGATCCGTCCATCCGAAATTTCTGCGCGTGACCTGTAGAATGTGTACCTTAGCTTCAAGAGCGGAGGAAACAATGCGAAGGCGCGATTTCATCCGAGCGTTTGCCGTCGCGGCCGGCCTGCCGGCAATCGCGCGGGCTCAGCAGGGGCAACCCGTCGTCGGATTTCTCAGCACTCGATCGCCCAAGGAATCCCAAACTCACACGAATGCCTTTCGGCGGGGACTCGAAGAGATGGGGTACGCCGAGGGTCGCAACGTCGTCGTCGAGTACCGCTGGGCGAAAGGCGATTACGACCAGTTGCCCCCGCTCGCCGCCGATCTCCGCGATCGGCGGCCCTCGTTGGTGGTGGCGGCCGGCGACCCCGCGGCGAAGGCCGCGAAGGCGGCGAACTTTCCGGTCCCGATGGTCTTCGTGGTCGGCGAAGATCCCGTGCAGGCCGGCCTTGTGAAAAGCATGAATCGTCCCGGCATGGCGACTGGCGTCAATTTCTTCACCGGCGACTTGGGAGGAAAGCGACTGGCGCTCCTGTGCTCGATGGTTCCTGCGGCCCGTGTGCTGGGACTACTTGTGAACCCGCGCTTCGGCGCCGAGGCGGCCGAAGAACATAAGCAATCCATCGCAGCCGCCGCCCGCACGCTCGGGCGCGAGCTCCGGGTCCAGCAAGCGAGCACCGATGCCGAAATCGACTCCAGTTTCGCGGAGCTGGTCAAGGCAGGGATCTCGGGACTCATCGTGCAGAATGATCCCTTCTTCGACAGCCGGCGCGAGCAAATCCTGACACTCTCGTCCCGAGATCGTCTGCCGGGCATCTTCCATATCCGGGAATTTCCGGCTGGAGGTGGCCTCATGAGCTATGGCGCCAGCCTTTCCGATGCCTATCGCCAGTTGGGCGCGTACGCAGGCAAAATCCTCAGAGGCGCGAAGCCCGACGAGCTTCCGGTGTCGCGACCGACGAAGTTCGAACTGGTCATCAACACCAATACGGCCAAGACACTCGGCCTCGCCGTGCCTCCATCCATTTTGATCGAAGCGGACGAACTGATCGAATAATCGCTTATAAGAGCCGATCCTCTCGCTACTCCTTCGAAGTGCCCGCTAGGCCAACCCCTCATCGCTTCTGCAGCACGGTCGAGAGCGTCGAACCGTCGTTCAAGATCGAGAGGACTTCCCGCGAAGACAGATGCGCCGCGGCTTCCTGGAAGGTATCGCTTGCATCGACTTTGGCGCGGCCGACCGCCAGGTTGGCGTCGACCGTGTCAGGCCGGGCGGCGCGAGGAGGCGGCAGCTGCGCCAGGTGGAAGGCAAGCAACGCGGAATCTTCCCGCAGCTCCATCAGCGCGGGCCTGGCTTCGAGATCCGCCGAAGCGCTCAATTCGTTCGCCCGGCGCAGGACCGGGGGCGGCTCTCGTTCTTCGGGCGTGACGAACAATCTGCCGGTTGCGGGCCTGGCGGTCAGCGCGCCGATAGGAATGGCGAACAGCAGCCCGACGATCACCGGCGACATCCAGAGCAGCAGGGGCAGCGAAACGGCGTAGGCGCTTGCCGCCATCGCGACGCCGCACAGGGTCGGAACGCCGTATTTCCGATAGAGCTCGCGGCGCTCCACCGTGCCATCGTCGCGTCTTTGCGTCTGCCAGCCCGCATCGCGGCCGGACAGTATCTCCACGACCGCGATCGACTGGAAGATCATCATCACGGGCGCCATCAGCGCGGACACGGCGATCTCTGCGAGAACACCGGCGGTGGCACGCAATGCGCCGCCAAATTGCCGTCTCACCGGTCGCTGCGTCCAAAGCAGGATGAGGCTGAAAAGCTTCGGCAGCAGCAGCAGACCCATGGTGGCGACGAACACCCAGATGGCGAGCACGGGATCCTGAGCGGGCCAGGTCGGAAACAGGGAGAAGCCCTTCGGAAAATACTCCGGACGCACGAAGCGGGCCTGCAGCGAGATCATCATTCCCAGCAGCAGGAACAGCAGCCACAGCGGCGCCGTCAGATATGCCCCGATGCCCACCATGAAGTGGAGGCGTGACACCCAATGGAGACCTCGCGCAGGGGCCACGGCCAGATGCTGAAGATTGCCCTGACACCAGCGTCGGTCGCGCGCCGCGAAGTCGAGCAGCGACGGCGGCACCTCCTCAAAGCTGCCTCCGAGCGTCGGCAGCATGTAGATGCCCCACCCGGCCCGCCGCATCAGCGCGGCCTCGACGAAATCGTGACTGAGGATGTGCCCGCCGAATGGCTTGCGGCCCCGCAGTTGCGGCAGCGCCGCCGCTTCGGCGAACGCCTTCACCCGGATGATCGCGTTGTGGCCCCAATAGTTGCCTTCCGAGCCGTGCCACCAGGCGACGCCGGCGGCGATCATCGGTCCGTACAGGCGGCCCGCGAACTGCTGGACGCGACTGAAGAGACTTCGCGCATTGACGATCATGGGGAGCGTCTGGACGAGCCCGGCGCTCGGGTTGCTCTCGATGGCATGGACCAACCGGACGATGGTCTGCCCGCTCATCAGACTGTCGGCATCGAGCACGATCATGAAGTCGTAGACGGCGCCGAACCGCATGATCCACTCCGAGATGTTTCCGGCTTTGCGCGCTGTGTTGTCGGCGCGGTGGCGATAGTACAGCCGCGTTCCTACCGCCTGTCGCAGCGCGAGGAGGGCCTTTTCTTCGGCGACCCAGATGTCCGGATCGGTGCTGTCGCTCAGAACGTACCAGTCGAACAGCTTTCCGTGAGAGGTCGCCTCCAAGGACTCGATGATCGCACGAAGCCGTGCCGTCAATCGGTGCGGGTCTTCGTTGTAGGTCGGAAGCAGCATGGCGGTGCGGCTCGATATGGCAGGCAATTCCGCGCCGGTCGCCGCGTCCGGACGATGCGCCAGCAGCACGAAGAAGCCGGCCAGCGCGGACGCGAACGAAAAGGCGACCCACGCGAGCAAGACCAGGAAGAGCGCCAGCACCATGGCTTCGAGGACGGTGACGCCGCCGACCTGCAGCACCCGATACATCTCGTAGCCGCCCGCACCCGTAAGCGCCGCGGTCGAGAGCAGGATGAGGCCGCGCCGCCAGGCCATCGCCGCGCCGGCCGGCGCAGGAACACGGTCGGGTACACGGCTTTTTCCGAGGTCGCCAGGAGCCATCGGAAGGGGCGACTCGCGCGGCAGCAGGCGCTGGGTCGCGATATCGCCGGCGACCGGGCGGGGCGCCGGGCTCACGGTGCCCATCGGTAGACCCACACTTCCGACAAGGGCTTGTCGCCCTCGGTCAGAAACGCCCGCAGCTCGATCGGCTCTCCCTTCACCTGGCACTGGAAGCTCAGCCGCCAACCGCCGGTGTAGGGATTGGGCTGCGTGACGATGTTCTTCACGTCGGACTTTTCCGCCGTCACCACGCCTTTGACACCCGCAGGATCGATGCCCTTGAGGTTGTCGCCGAGCAGATCGAGCACGAACAGGCGCGCGTCCTCACCCCTCGCCCCGATGCCGCTTCGCGTGAATCTGGCCAGCGAATGCGGTTTCGGGCTATCCGGTCCCCAATGCAGCCGATAGGTGTAATTGTGTTCGCCCTTGGCCTGCAGCGGATTCTTCGGCCGCCAGAATGCGGCGATGTTGTCGTGAACCTCTTCCTTGGTCGGAATCTCGAACAGGACGACCCCGCCATCGCCCCAATCGCCGATCGGCTCCATCCAGAGACTTGGGCGCTTTTCGAAGCTGGATTCGAGGTCCTGGTAAGCGAAGAAGTTTCTCTCCCGCTGCATCAGCCCGAAGCCGCGCGGATTGAGATCCTGGAAGGTGCTGATCTGGAGGTCGCGAGGATTGCTGAGCGGCCGCCACAGGCTTTCACCCTTCCCATTGAAGATCGCAAGACCGTCGGAATCGTGGACTGACGGACGGAAATCGTCGATGTCGTTGCGATCGTTCGGACCGTAGAAGAACATGCTGGTCATAGGCGCGAGACCGGCCCGCGGCATTTCGACGCGCGGATAGACCGACATTTCGACATCGAAGACCGTCGTTTCCCCGGGCCGCACGGTGAAGCGGTAGCTCGCCGCGCAGCTTTTGCTGTCGAGCAAGGCATGGATGACCATCGAGGTCGCACCCGGCACCGGCCGCTCGAGCCAGAACGCCTTGAACAGCGGAAACTCCTCCCCCTTGGCTTCGCCGGTGTCGATCGAAAGTCCTCGGGCGGAGAGCCCGTACGTCTGCCCCTTGGCCACGGCTCGGAAATAGCTCGCCCCGAGGAAGACGCAGACCTCGTCGTAGTAGTCCGCGCGATTCATGGGCGCGTGGATGCGGAAGCCCGCGAACCCGAGATCGACGTCCTCGAACGCGGGGACCTTCTCGCCGAAGAAAAAGTCCGCCTTGCGGTACTTGAGCTCGGTGGCCTTTCCGTCCGCGACCTCGAAGATGGTCACTCTGTTCTTGTAAAAGAAGCCGCGATGGAAGAACTGCGCTTCGAACGGAAGATTTTTGCCGCGCCAAAGCGCCCGCTCCGGCAAGAAGCGGATCGAACGATACTGATCGTAGTCCAAGTCCTTCAATCCGCTCGGGAGCTTCTCGTCCGGAGCCTCGTGCGGCTTGGCCGCCAGCATACGGGCCAGGTCCCTCACCGTTGACGGCCCAAACCCATCGTCCGACGCCGCGGCGAAGCCGCTGCGCGAGACGAGCAGCAACGCCGGCAGCACCGCCGACCCTTGAACAAGCTGGCGTCGGTTCACGTGCTCTCCTACTCGCTACTGCTGCCGCGGTCATGCAACGACCATCACGCCCGCGAGTTCCAGTGGCCGTCACCACTGGCCGATGGGTCGCCGGAGGTTGGGATTCAAAGAGGCCGGCAGCTGAGGCGGCGTTACTGCCGTTCGACGTTTGGAGGCCGTGTGTGGCTCTCCCGGCGGTGCGGTGTCGCGCGATGGATCAAATGACACCCAGCACAGGGAAAGCTCTCGCGAGCCCTAAGAGCCGACATCGAAGCGGGGCGACACGCCGGAGGGCTGTTCGCCAGCATCTAAGGAGATTCGGATATCAAACGTTATGGAAGAACTCGGCCAGCGGCCGACTCTGTTGCTGTCCGAGTCTCCAAGCATACGGTTGAGCGAAAGGCTTTGATTCCCTCAGACCTCCTGGAGACACCAATTGAGTAAGGATCAGCGAAGCAGATCTAGTCTACATTTCGTCAAGGACAAAGCCTGCATCGCCTTCAGGGGCAAAGCCAACAAAATAGGCTTGGCCCTGATAAAGGTATCCGACGTGGCCTAATTCGTTCACGAAGACCTTGCTAATTTGTCTTCCGCTCCGATAAACATCTGCTAGGACCCTTTGAATCCCTTCTAATCGCTCCCGCTTCTCTGGATCCGGCTCCAACTCCGCTGGTCTGACAAATCGAACTTGCCCTCTTTGCTTTACAGCAATGAGCCTTCTGTCCCTTTGGAGGACAGAAAAGGTTTTCCCGTGAGCCAACTTGGATGGATAAATTTCCCCAGGAAGAAGATTGTTGAGCGTCGCAGCATTTGCTGATGTCCCTCCGGAGGGAAAGGCGTTTAGACGCCCCAAATAGATCGGCGTAGACTGCGCTGCGAGCCTAAGAACGTAAAACCGATTGGGAGTTACAATAAAGCGTCCTCCGGACGGAAACTCCGATAGGTAGCTCTCGAGAAGCGGATCGGGTTTGATCAGCTTCTTATCCGCATCAAAGATCGTCCCGGTAGTATCTACCGAATAGATTCTGCCCTCAACTCTCCCCGGATATTCGCTACCTCGCGATAATTGATAATCGTCAATTTCCGAATCAGATGGGATGTAGGCTCTCGGAGGCGACAATTGCCTTTCTGGTTGCTCGTTCAAAACATCAGTCCATCGGAAGTATTCATTCCGCTCGGCACCAACGAAGGCATGCCAATCAGCTTTCTCATAGATCAGTTCGTCGACAGTGTTTGCGGCAAACAAGACGACTAGCCTTGCTCTCTTCGTTTCACCCGCGCCGCGACGCAAGAGACGTCCAAGGGTCTGTATCCGCTGGCGCACTGACGAAGACGCAGCCACGACTATCCCTATGTCGGCCGTCGGCACGTTGAAGCCCTCGATCAAAGATTTTGCTGATACTATTATGTGCGCCGTTCCCTCCCGAAACAGTGAAATTGCTTCCGCTCTGAGACGATCTGGAAACTCGCTGTGCTCAGCAACAACGGCATAACCCCGCAGCCGTAGCTGAGCAAACAGCGTCATAACCTCCGCAATGCTTTCGTGAAAGATAATGATCCTACTATTTTGATCGGCAGCAGTAGCCTCAGATATTAGGCGATCGACGGCTCGAAACCGCTCCTGAGCCCGGTAAAGCAACTGCTTCCTGTCGCTAATTAGCGCTATAAGACGCCTCGCGCTTGGATTCTTTGAGCCCCCGGCAGAGCGGCACCAGCGAATAAGAGCGAGGCCACGCCTCGAGCCGGTCTCAAGCTCCCTTCTTAGATCTGTGATCTCCTGAGAAAGCGCGGAATATTTAGTTTGCTCAGGCCCGCTCAATGAAAGCGCATAGTGTTCTATGATAAAGGGCGCAAGAATGCCCCCATTTATCGCTTCTGCGTAAGTCATCTCGTAAACGACAGGGCCTATCTCTCGTTCCAGGACAGTCTGATCTGGATTGCGTCCCATCGCATTATCAGAATCATTCTCATCATCCGGGTCATCCTCCCGTTCTGGCGTAGCAGACAGCCCTACCGTATACGCACGCGGAACATCAAAGAGCTTCCGCATTTCGGCTGCGCCTGCACGATGGCACTCATCCACCACCAAGAGCAGCCGCTCACCGAGTGATAAACGACGGACTTCAAAGGGGAGCTTTCTCGAAGCAGAATTGAGAACGCAGATAAGAATGCGCCGCTCATCATCAAATTCGTCATTTTCGCCTGCACCCAATACACCGATCGCGGTGCGAGGCAGGTTCGATCGAACTAGAATTTCTTGTCGCCATTGCTCAAGGAGAACGACTGTGGGGACTACGATTGCGACGCGGAGATCGCGATCCGTCCTCTGAAGGCGTTCAGCGATCGCTAGCGCGAGTAGCGTCTTCCCCGCACCGGTAACGACTTTGATGATGCCTCGCTTGCCAGCGGCAAACCATTGCTGCACCGCAGCTTCTTGCCAGTCGTAAAGTTTGATGTCGCGCACCAAGGCCCAATCAGTGGGCAGCTCTTCGACTTTCTGTGATTTTAGATTGGGGCTAATCTCATCTTCTGACTTGGGTTGTCGGGACGCCCATGAGCTCAGCTGCTCCAATTGCAGGAGCTGCAACTGCTCGGGCCCACTAAGACTAAAGTTGCTGTCGTCCCTTACCACAACCATATTGTAAAAATTCCGAATGCTGTAAGTGGTTGATGCTCAGGAGATTGGCATGACTGTTTTTATAAGTCGCGAAGTAAAATCATCGTGGGGGCTTCCTTGCAATCAAAATGCGGAAGGCGAACTGTGGGCAGGGAAGGGATACCAGAAGCGTCTGGCCGGCCAATTTGGGAAGAAAGTAGAATCCGAGATACTGGCCGCTCTTAGTTCCGGCCGCGGCGACCGCAACGGGCGCTTTTGGGTGGATCTCGAAGACCGCGTCGTCACGATGATGGTAGGCGAGGCGGCCGATAATAAGTACAAGAAAGTTGCGTTCTAGATCCGGCCTTTCAGGCAGCATTCTCGTCTGATTTCGGCTGCTATCGATTTTACCTCAGGGGTATCTCTGATGAAAATGAATAAGCGTCCGCTTCCGCTTGCGACCATTTGCAACTACGAAAAACGGATCGATCCGACATCGGACTGTCAGCGTTCTCCAGCATGGTCCCGCAAGCAGAAACAGTTGCTGTTGGATACCATCCTACGAGAGTACGACATCCCAAAAATGTACTGGCGTGCTGTTAAGCGGCCCGACGGCATCGAATACGAGGTTGTTGACGGGCAACAGAAGTTGCGAACAATTTGGGAGTTTTGAAAAGGCGAGTTCGGATTGGCACGGCAAAACCATTGTAGCGAATGGACAGGTTGCTTGTCCCGATTGCAACTTCGCTAAGGGCTAAGCAGCGTCTCTTGTTAGTGCCGCTGAGTGAGGCGTTGGGTCCTCCCAAGCCGATCGGCGAGTACTGCGCGGAGAGATTCGCAAATGAGACATTATGGAAGAAATGGGCCGTTGACCGAGTGCCGAATGGGTTGCGCGCCGCAATCGACCAAGTAGTCGGCTAGCCGGTCCATCTCCAACGGCGATCTGGTCGGGTCCGATTCATCTCCCAGAGGTACCCAAATCACCATTCCCTCACGTGCCCTGGTCAGAAGAACACGATACTTGTTGATCGTGTACTCCCGCTCCCTCGCCCGCCTCACGTTGGTCCATTTGGCCCCGCGGAACGTCCGCGGCAGGAGTTCACCGTCGCCGACGGTCAGGTCCCATCCCCAGCAAACGGCTACCCTGTCCAACTCGAGGCCCTGGCACTCGAATTCCGTCGCCGCGGTCTCCAATGCAAATGACGATCGCAAATCACCTCTCGGCGCGGTGAACCATTCAGCGTAGTCCAATTCCTTCCTGAACCCGGCGGCGACTTCGACCCCGTATGGCCTTAAGCGAGAACAACCCGAACTTGCGACCAAGCCGAAGCGCCTTGAGCCGAGAGTTGTCTTGCGTAGCCACGCCCTGGCATCATCGATACGCCTGACCAGGGCGATCGGAAAGCCAGCCTGATCCATGTGTTGGCGCGCATCTTTGGGACGCCCCGTCAGTACCGCGTCAACCCAATCAGCATGCTCCGACGCACGGTGACTGCGGATTGAGCTACTCAGATGCATACTTGGCCAGACCTCCAAATTCGCGCCTGCGGCGTTCACGCCTGCTCGTTCAATTGCGGAAGGGCTACAAATAAGCCGCCAGTTGGCATAGGACAGATTTCGGGCGGCGATCCATTCTCCAACACCAGCTTCCCCATCATGGATCTCTTGCCCGCTTCCGCAGAGAGCCACGACCATGACGCCGCCGGCATGGCGGTTCATTACTTCCAAAATCTGAACCGGTTCCGAAGTTGCCGCGACGGGCGGAGACAATTCGGACACGGCACCAAAGCTGCGTTGTCGCGCCGCCATCTTCTGCATCTTGGCTGCATCCCAGGCGCGCTGCGCTTCGTCAAAAATCACAATGCTCTCCGACGGAGGCGAACCGGTCTTTTGGGCTTCGGCAAGGTATGCATGCACGCTATGAAGCAAGGATTCAGCATGTCGCTGCGCTACTGCTTTAGTGCAGCCCTGATGGTCCTTGTAGTCCACCGCCAAAGCGGCTTTTAAGACTTTCAACAGTGGACCGTTTCCCGACAGGAAGACGCTCCGCCAACCGGCTTTCATAAATTCCGGACTATGCGCGATACGAAGTCCGGTTAGCGTCTTGCCAGCCCCGGGTACGCCCGTGAGAAGGCACAACGTCTTTTGGCTCCGCTCGCGAGCGTCTCTCGCGATACCTTCGATCGCCTGCATAGAGCGATCGATCGTATCGCGGTCGGCTAGCGCTGCGTTGATGTCGTCCGAGCCGTGCTTGTTGAACAGACTCACCGTGGTCTCGATGACTCCAGGAATCGGCCGATAGGAGCTCGCGCACCACCGCTCGTGCGAAATATTATCCGATGGCTTTTTCTTGTCGTCGTTCGCGATGCGAGTTAGCAGCGCTGCGAAATCAGCTCCCCCGACGCATTGTGTGTCCTCGATCAACGTCGCATCGGATGTCGGCACCACCTGGCTGGACTCGGCCTCTGTTGAGCACACGATGGGAACAATCTTCAGCCCTTGGCTTTCCGCGTGATAGTAGGCCAGATCAAGACAATAGTCGGCGACTTGAGCTAAAGCGTCGCTCCTCGCGGAGGAACTCCCCGCTTTAAACTCAACGATTGCGATTGTTCCGCCAAATAGGAAGGCAGCATCTAACCTCTTTTCACGGCGAGGGATGCGGTATTCTAAGACCACGCCGACATCGGAATATCGTATGTCAGTGGCGATGAGCTGTTTGCAAGCCGATTTCATAAGCCGAACGGCTTCACCCCACGACCATCCTTGCTTATGAGAGAACTGGCTGAAGCCAGAAACTGCATCACTTCGAACCAGCCGGGCGAAGATTGCATCGTCCGGCGAAGTGAGAAATTCTTGAGCCGTATAGCTCGCATATGCGACCATCTCGAAAGTTCATCCCGTCTTATCTGCGCGACAATCCCTAAAATACTGATCGCTAAAGGCGCAAGTGTCCATAAGGGGGCGGCTCAGCCCTCTCCGCTCTCTTCATCAAAAAGTGGCAGCTGATCTTGTGGGGGCAACGATATCCGGCTCCGGCTTGCAGGCGTGAAACCGAACTCCGACGCAATGCGCATCATGATCTCTGCCTGTCGATTGGCGATTGCTAGGTAGGGTGACTGTATCGGATATCCTGTCGGTGATTTGACCATCGTACCGAATTTGTGGATCTGCTCCATCGCTTCTGCCCACATCGCATAGGCGCCGCAATAGGTAGCTAGGGCGCCGCGATCGAGGTGAGTTATGAGGCCGAGCTTTGAAAGCTCGGCGGTCAGCCGCACCCATTCGCGCTTGGCAACCGAATTGAGTTGCGGTGGACACTCAGGTAGCGCGGGTTCAGGCCGCGGCTCGTGCACATTGAGGGGGCGTTTCCCCGGATTACCCGTCAAAGCCTTGATCCTCGTTGGTTTTGGACGACGGCCACGCATATTCGTTCCAATCACACTAGCGGATCGCGAGCGTCAGCTGGGGATTGCGTTCCCTCCTCTAGCGCTTCAAAGAACGCGCCATCTCGTTCACGAATTGCCTTCTCACCTGTGAAGGCCTGCCATCGGCGGATGGCGACATCGACGAACAATGGATCGATCTCGGATGCCAAGCAGATGCGCCCACATGATTGAGCCGCGATCAGGGTCGTTCCGCTTCCAAGGAAGGGTTCATATACCGCCTGTCCGGGACTCGAATTGTTCAGCATTGGCCGGCGCATGCATTCGACTGGCTTTTGGGTCGAATGCTTGGTTTCGGCATCCTGACCACCGCTGCTGATATTCCAGACCGTCGTTTGCTTGCGATCGCCGGTCCAGTTTCCTTTTTTTCGGACTGCATACCAACAGGGCTCGTGCTGCCAATGATAGTCTCCCTGGCTCATGACCAAGCGCTCCTTGGCCCAGATGATCTGCGCGCGAATCGAAAAGCCGCTCTTGAGGAGGCTTTCGGCTACGATGGTCGACCGTAAAGCACCATGCCAAACATAAGCGACTTCGCCCGGATATAGGCCCCAGGTAGGCGCCCAGTCGGCGATCTCGTCGTTGCGGATTTTTCCTGTACGCTTCGAATTGTTGACGCCGCGGCGATGACGCCATTCCGGGTCGTACTCGACGCCATAGGGCGGATCGGTGACCATCAATTGAGGCAAAGCACCAGCCAGCAGGGAGTGGACGAGAGCTGCATCTCGACTATCGCCGCACGCAACGCGATGAGCGCCGAGCTGCCAGATGTCACCGGGTCCGGAGACCGCGGCCTCGACGATAGCGGGGGTATCGTTCTCGTCCGTTAAGCCGCTCTCGACCCTTGATAGCGCTGCCGCCAGCTCCTTTTTGCTAAAGCCAATGGATGCGAGATCGGCACCCAAACCAGACAGGTCAGCCAGTTCGAGGGCGAGCATCTTGCTGTCCCAACCTGAATTTAGCGCAATCCTATTGTCGGCAAGCACCAACTGGCGGCGTTGCATCTCCGTCAACCCCCGGAGGACCACGACCGGTGCCTCTATCAGACCAAGCTTGCGAGCAGCCGCCAGCCGGCCGTGTCCCGCGATAATATCTGCGTCTTCACTGACGAGGATCGGATTCGAAAAGCCAAAGGCGCGAATGCTGCCGGCGATCTCGGCGATCTGAGCCTGACTATGCGTGCGCGCGTTGCGCGCGTAGGGGATCAGCCGATCAAGCGGCCAGTATTCGATTTGAAGCCTTGCGTTGGATTCTTCGGGATACGTCGCTTGTTGTGTCATCTCTTGGCCTCTGCGGACTGCGCCCTCACCGGGCACCCTCCCCCTGGGGAATTTCGCGACACTTTTTTCCAAGCCACCGCCGTTGTTTTGGTTGGTCTTTCTTGCGCTGGCCTGCCGATGATCACTCTTGCTGCGACGGAAATAATCGTCGGTTTTGCGGGCTGCTCACGAGGTTCAAACACACGGCGAGTGAGGCAGAAAAAACGACGGCGAAAAAGTCGCACGCGATCAAACGGTTACGACGCCCAACAGTCCACGCAGATGTTTCGTTGATTGATGGACCCGAAATGCAACCCACTACAGGCCCGAAAATTCGCCTGCGCTGGAAAAAAATCCCTGAATGAAAGAGGGGCCGGTCCGCTCGTTGCGAACCGACCGACTTTTGACCCGCCCCCGTCCCCCGGCAGCCCGACATCACTTCTCGCCCGATCGCAGCATGCGTGAACCCAGGTCGATAGAGCCCTCAAGATATCGCTCTACGATAAGCAGGCTGCCACGGCCGCGCCTGCAAAGTTCGGCGTCCGTTGCCGCTGTTTGCAGCCTCTCATCGATGAAATCGACCACGCTCGCATAAACAGCGGGGCGACCCGAGAATTCTCGTAATAGATCGTTGCTCCAACGACGCTCAGCTGCAGTGCGGGCTGCGTCTAACGACCGCGTCGATGTTTTTGTAGGACTGGCTGTCGCGAACAATGCAGGCTGTCGGGTCTCAACTGCAGAGCCCTCGCTAGTTCCTAAAAGGCCCCGCCGGCCGTCGGTTGCATCGACGCGGCGATCCGACGAGGTTAGCTTAGATTGGTTAGAAAAGCAGGTTTGGGGGACGCCGGGGTCACCAGTATTGTGACTTTCGGGCCCTGCTAAAGATGACATCCCTGTCCGGCGCTCGCGGGCGGCGGCCTCGAACCGGCTGCGCCATCTGGCTTCGAGATCAGTGAACCTGGACCAGATTGGTTCGTATTGGTTGCGGTGTGAATGACCGCCATGCCGGATTTTACGGAATAGTCCTTGAGCTTCGAGTTTGGCGGTAGCCCGGATCACAGTGCGGCGGTGGACATTCAAAAGGCCCGCGACTCTCTCAAGACTGGGATCGCATTGCCGGGTTTTCCGATTGAAGCTGTCGAGCAGGGCCGCACCCACCCGGCGCTCTACTGCTGACATGTCGTCCGTTAGCGCGAGGACCTTAAACGCGATTAGTATCGGGAAGTCCCCGGGCTGATTTGTGCGACCCATGCTGTCCATTCCTGTTGCACGCATACAGAAGGATTTCGGCACACTGGATGCAAGCTCGTGTGACGGAATGGAGTAGTTGCGAGTAAGGGAGCGCAACCGAATATCCACATGACATCAGGGAGCCGGTGCCAAGGACATATGAACGGCGAGCTAAGATGACGAAAACACCCGAATCAGCGACGCTCTAAGCCGGTGAAGGGTTAAGCCGAGGAAATGCTATGTCGCTCATGCCAACTCGACCAAAGCGGGGGCTTGATCCGGAGAGCGCCTTCAAGAAATGGACTGACGAAGCGCGGTTAACTCAATTGGCGAGGCTCTCAGGCAAGGCTGAGCCGCCCTCTGATGTCGCTGTTCATCGCGTCATTGGAGATCCAGTTACTCTGCGCGAATATCAGAAGCTGCGTGAGGCAGCCGACCAAGCATTTAAGGAACTGCTGTCGAACGCGGACATCATCGGATCCGGAATCCCGGAAGGTGGCTCTGGGCGCATTCCTATCGAGCCAAGCCTCTGGGACATTCTCGAAATCGACTATGAATTCTTCGAAGCCGTCGGAGAACATCACAAGTTTGAAAAGCTCGAGTTTTTCGAGCTATCTATTGTGCCCCTCAACATCAGGACGATCCCGAAGTGGCTGGACGACGCTCTTGGTCAGCTCGGCTACAACAAATTTCGCCATGCCCCAGATTATCGTCACATATGGCTGCACGGGATCAGTTACGATTTGTCGCCACAGTGGGCCAACATCGTGCGTGTTCTGCATGAGGCCTGGCTCGACGACAGCAGCGGGTGGCGAAACGGTAAAAAAATATTGGAACTCGCCGGCTCATCGCAGCTGAAATTGAGCGATGTGCTGAAGACCAGGGAGGACGGAAGGTCAATCGTTCAATCTGACGGTAAAGGTATGTATCGCCTGGCGATCGATCCCCCTCGGGAGCCTCCGCCCAGCCTCCCGCCAGTCAATGAAACCAGAATGCGTTGAATTTTCAATGCTTGGGCTTACCGCCAGACGACCTCCTTAGGCCCGCCGACAATTGGATCGCGAATCAACAAACTCCGCTGCGTAGTCGCAGGTACTAGCAGGGAGATTTGGCAATGGACGCGCACCTCAGCGAAAAGGCATTAGCACGACGCCTTTCGATTTCGCACCGCACACTGCAGCGTTGGCGGCAAGAGGGCATCGGCCCCGGGTACCTCAAGATTGGCCACCGGGTGGTCTATCCATTGGACATGGTCGAGGCATGGGAGAAGAGCTGCAGCAAGTCGCGCTCTTTCTCATGATCAAAGCCCCAGATTCGACTTCCGTTTCGGATCGCTCGGAACATCTCACAGATATCGCCGAGATATTGGCAGCCGGCCTACTGCGCCTTAACGCCGGGAAGTCCAGTGCAAAATTCGCGAACTCCAGAGAAAGTTCGCTTCACTTCTCGCCCAGCCAGAGCGGTGTTCGACCCGTACCGGAGAATGGGAATCGGCCATGAAATCATCCGTGCTGGCGCAGCTGGTGGCCCTGAAGGGCGCCTCCGCCCCCGCTTTGAAGGCGCGCTGGCGTGAGCTTTTCAATACCGAGCCCCCTGCCTATAACCGCCGTTTCCTAGAGAGCCGGCTCGCCTACCGCATCCAGGAATTGGCCCATGGCGGCCTGTCTCGCGAAACCACCGAGCGGCTCAAAGCCATGGCCAAGCAGTATGCGGACCAGAAGCCGGCGGACCGGAAGGCTAGACCGCTTTTGCGTCCCGTCGCCGGGACAAAGCTGATCCGCGAATGGGAAGGCGTGGAGCACTGCGTGACCGTGCGCCACGACGATTTCGAGTATCTCGGCCGCCCTTACAAGTCCCTCTCCTCGGTCGCCCACCAGATCACGGGCACCAAATGGAATGGCTGGGTCTTCTTCGGCTTGAAGAACTCGGTGGGCAAATGACCTCCCGCAGACCAGCGAAGGGCCTGACTAGCCCATTCGCGAATTCCTTCGAGGCAGCTCGCTCGACCCCCGGCTCGGTCCGTAAACTCCGCTGCGCGGTGTATACCCGCAAGTCGAGCGAAGAAGGCCTCGACATGGACTTCAATTCGCTCGACGCCCAGAGAGAGTCATGTGAGGCTTACATCGTGAGCCAGCGGGCAGAGGGTTGGACCGGTGTGTCCGATCGCTACGATGACGGCGGTTTCTCGGGTGGCACGCTCGAACGACCCGCTCTGAAACGTCTTCTGGCTGCCGTCCAAGCCGGCAAGATAGACGTCATTATCGTCTATAAGATCGACCGGCTTTCGCGGTCGATGCTAGACTTCCTCAACCTTGTGGAGCTCTTTGAACGCCATGGAGTGACGTTTGTCTCAGTCACCCAATCGTTTAACACCAAGGATGCCATGGGCCGCATGGCGCTGAACATCCTGGTGACCTTTGCCCAATTCGAGCGCGAGCTGATCGGGGAGCGCATTCGCGACAAGGTCGCGGCCTCTCGCAAGCGCGGCAAATGGATGGGCGGCTGGACGCCGCTCGGCTACGAAGTCCGCGATCGCAAATTGCTGATTCACGAGGCCGATGCGGAGCGCGTTAGGGCCATATTTCGGCGCTTCGTACAGCTTAAGTCCGCGACCCTGCTGGCCCGCGAGCTCGTCGCGGCTAACGAACGAACGCGATACGGGCACCTCCTGGACAAGGGTGTGCTCTACAAGATTCTCCACAACCGGGTCTATGTTGGCGAGGCTGTTCACAAGGGCACCTCATATCCGGGCGAGCACGAAGCGATCATCGAGCGGAAGCTCTGGGACCAGGTCCACGCCATCCTCAAGGAGAGCCCGCGCAAGCGCGCCAACAATAGCCGGGCACAGACTCCTGCTCTGCTCAAGGGTCTGCTGTTCGGGCCCGATGGCGCGGCGATGTCTCCAACTCATACCCGGAAGTCCGGCCGGCTCTATCGCTACTACATCAGCCAGACCGCGATGAAGCAGGGCAGATCAGACTGTCCCGTAAAGTTGGTGCCCGCCGCCGAGTTAGAGCGTATCATCATCGATCAAGTTCGACGGTTGCTGCAAACACCTGAAGTCATCGTTCAGACTTGGCGTGCTCTCCGCAAGCAATCCGCCGACGCTAGCGAGGCGGAGGTGCGGAGCGCCCTCCTCGGCTTTGACGCGCTCTGGGATGAGCTGTTTCCGGCAGAACAGGCACGAATCGTCGCGTTACTCGTCGAGCGCATCGACATGCATGCCGAGCGGATGGACATTACCTTGAAGATCGAGGGACTAACCTCCCTCTCCACGGACCTGCAACCACAACCCTTTCAGCAGGCAGCCGAATGAACAGGCCGACCACCCTCACACTTGGGCCCATCGGGCGACCGAAGCTCGGTCGGGATGGCCGAACCGTGGTCGTGAGTATCCCGATCTCATTCCGCCGGCAGGGTGGGCGCAAACGGGTGGTTACCCCCGCGAATGCGGAGGCTTGGTCACCGCCGAAGCCTCAGGTCGACAACACGTTGGTCAAAGCCGTGGCGCGGGCGCATCGCTGGCGTAGCATGCTCGAGTCAAACCTATTTAGCTCGGTGCGTGACCTCGCCAAGGCCGAGAGAATCAACGAGTCCTATCTTTGTCGCGTGCTCCGGTTGACGTTGCTCTCGCCGGCGATCACCGAAGCCATCCTGAATGGCCTGCAGCCTGACGGACTTGAGCTAGCGCAGCTGTTGAAATCCATCCCCGCTGACTGGGACGAGCAGCAGATCCTCATCAGCTCAACGACCAGGAAAGCCGCAAGCCGCTAACCCGCCCACGCTGGAAACGGCACCGGCGCGGATTCGCGCATCGAATGTTATGGAACTTCACATCGCAGTTCTGGAGGCAGAAAGTCATACGCCCTTTCTCCGCCGGATCGTCTAGTAGGGTCCCGTACAACAGAATTATTGCCCTCCGAAGGCAACGGCCAGCCTTCCTAAAACAGAAGTAATACGGGCGCTCGACGCCGGTCTTACTGGTTGACCAACAGGCGCTCATCGGCTTGCCGCACGAGGCACAGCTCAATGCGCCGCGCAGCGAAAAGTCCGAACGGATGTCTGCTCGCAGCGGAGCGCGTGCGGTTCCATTGATACAGCTCTAGGTCCGCTCGAACGTCTCAAGGCTGACCAGCGGTTCGTGCTTACCCTGGTGTATCGTCCATCCGTGAGTCTTCCAATATCCACGCTCACGACCATCGAAAATAAAACCCTTCGTCCGCAGCCAGGCGACGAATGCGTCCACCTCGAATTTGAAGCGCCTTGGAGGATTGCGATTTACGATCTGTGCTGCAGTTTTGAGGCCGTCGAGTCCGGAAAGCCTACCAGCGACACGGCCACCGGTTTCAGCCTTTGTAGATCGACTGGACCTAGATTCGGCCTCGCTATTTCGCTGCATCGAAGAACCCGATTCTGAAATTAATGGACTATAACACGCCTCGTTGCTGCGCATCCCAAGATGGGTGCGGTAATATCCGCACCATCTTGGCAAGGGGGTCCCGCTGGCACGCCCCGTTGCATCCTCCGGCCCATGGCGCGGTAATGAACCATCGAGCCTCACCGCGCCTCAGATCACTCGCCAGTCTAGAGCTTTCCCCGCTCCACCGGCACCGAACCGTGGAGGACCGTTATGGCCGATCCAGCATCACTCGGGTAAGAGCCTCCATGCTGCCCGAGCCCCCATGGCCAACCGTCCGCCGTTTGGATGCCGCCAGCGTCTTGCCGCTGGACAGCGTGCAGGGAGATTTCGGCTCTCCCCGCCCCCATCGAGTCGGCGCAGAAGCGCAGGTCAATAAGGCATCGACCTTCCCCTTGCCGTACAGTATTAGTTGTACGTTCAACCACAGCTGGCGGGAGCGCGTTCGTTTTCTTCTGCAGCGCCGACACAACGTTGAAAGTGCCGACTGCAGATGAAATTCGCCGACGCCACCGCAGTACTAGCCGAGTCTGACCGCAAAGGTTGGCGGCGGGTACTCGTGATTACGGCGCTCCCGTTGGAAATGGCGGCGGTCAGGGCGCATACTGTCCATACGGCTTCTTGCGAGGGCCGCGACCACAACATTTTTGAAATTGGCCATTTTCGTGGTTCCAGTTCCGAATGGCTGGTGGTCGTCGGGGAAAGTGGCGCGGGTAACCACGTGTCACAGGCAATCGTAACCAATGCCTGCATTCAGTTCGGTCCATTTGAACTGATTTTATTCGTCGGAGTGGCTGCAACTCGGAAGCCAGATGATGCTCCGATTGGCAGCGTGGTTATCTCCGAGCATGTCTATTGGCCTTACGCGGGGAAATACCGGCCCGGCGAATTTCAGGGCCGGGCACGCAGCCTACCAATCGACCCACAACTCGTTCGTCTTGCGAAAAAGGTGGTCCGTGATGAAACTTGGCAATTGCGACTCCAACCACCCTACGGCGGCGCGAACCCAGGTGATCAATACTATCCGCAGCCGTTTCCTCCTGCCGCGAAAACGGCTCCAATTGTCTCTATCGAAGCCGTCTCGGCTGACCCTTCTTCCGCTCTCGAAGAACACATCACAAGTAACTATCAGGATGCGACGGCCCTTGAGATGGAGGGGTACGGAGCGATTTTCGCCGCCGAGGAAGAAGGAAGAACACCTTGCATCATCATCCGGGGCATATCGGATGACCGAGCCGGCAAAGACCAAAAGTTAGACAAGATTCATCAGCCGATAGCTGCCGCTCACGGCGCAGCTTTTGCCTACGAGTTATTGGACTACTGGGGTGACAACCGTCGCGCGCCTGAACGGACCGATGTTGTGGGCCCACTAAGCACAATTGAGCCGACGCAACAGGATCCGGGCCCAGTCGACACTTTACCCATACAACCTGCAACAATTGCAGAAGATGTTTTAGACGGGACCTGTATCGCGGTTTTGAGCTTTGCTGGAAGCGAGGCAGATTTTTCTCAAGCTCGTCAGAAAGTCATCCTCGATGTAATACGAAACATCACGGGCAATTCAGCTATTGAAATCGTCGGTAGCCAAGCCGGGTCATTCTATCTTTTCCTCCGTGTAAAGGAGCCTGACCTGGTTTCGCTTCAGTCGCCAGAATTGCGCTCTGCTCTCTCGGAAAAGGCCGAAGCAAGGCTTCTCGGGGTCGCGAGCAAGGAAGATTTCGAGCGCTCCCGCCAGGAAATTGAAGAGCTGCTGACTGCATCACGTTCAGTTTTAGACTGGCCGCGCGCGTTGCCGGACGGAACAGTTATCGAACGACCGGAAATTCATCAGCTGCTAGAACCAGTGCCCGATCATCAAGGCCGGACCAAAGCGGTGATCGGCGATCCGGGTTCAGGCAAGACCGCTTTATTAGCGGCACTTGCCGAAAGGTTGAGAAATTCGCGAATCCCGTTCCTCGCAATCAAGGCTGACATTCTAGATACGAGTATTACGAGTGAAAACGACTTGCAGCGAGATCTCGGTTTGTCGGATTCGCCGAGCCGAATCCTCACCCGGCTTTCCCGCCGTGGCCCCGTTTATCTGATTATTGATCAGCTAGACGCTCTCGCTGGGTATGTCGATCTACGAACGGGGCGCCTGAGTGTTCTGCTGAGCTTAATCCGCGCTTTGGGCAATCAGCCTAATGTGTGCGTCGTCGTTTCTGCACGTCGGTTTGAGTATGAACATGATACGCGTTTGAAATCCGTGCAGGCAGAAAGCCTCTTCCTAGATTTGCCTCCGTGGAGTGAGGTCCTCAAGATTTTGGAATCGCATGGCATCCAAGCGGCTGGCTGGCCTACGGATGCGCAACAGGTAATTCGCTCGCCTCAATCTCTCGCAACGCTCCTTAAACTGACGGGTGCGTCGCAATCGGTCGCGTTCGACGAGTATCAAAAAATGCTGGAACGGCTCTGGCAAGAACGCATTCTTACTCGTCCGGACGGAAGCCGGGTCGCGACTCTCGCGGGCCGCATCGCGGAAGAAATGGCGAGTAAAGAGACATTATGGCTCGCGCGCTCGCGTTATGATGCTGAAAATGATGATTTAAAGACGCTATTAGCTGAAGGAATTTTAACTACTTCGGCTGGTTCGCCGGGCAGTATTGGGTTTTCGC
The DNA here is from genome assembly GCF_004114535.1 of Bradyrhizobium nanningense. GTDB lineage: Bacteria > Pseudomonadota > Alphaproteobacteria > Rhizobiales > Xanthobacteraceae > Bradyrhizobium > Bradyrhizobium nanningense. The sequence continues at coordinate 9,036 of NZ_LBJC01000079.1, read as the reverse complement.
ATCAAACGGTGTTCGAATTTGCTCTCGCGCGATCGTTCGCTCAAGCTGACGGGCGACTCTCCGGTTACATAAAGGAACGTGTCGCTTCTCTCTTTGTTCGCCCGAAACTTTGGGCGGCCTTAACATATTTGCGTGGAGTGGAAGTCGCCACGTACGAGCATGAACTGCGCGCGATTTGGGCACTCCCGAATCTGCGACCGCATCTACGAAACCTCGTTATCGAATTTATTGGTCAGCAGAATTCACCGATAGCTTCCGAAGTGACGATCATGAAGGAGTCTATGGGATCGCCCGACCGTAGACTGGCTCTTCAAGCCATCATTCGCAGCCCTGGCTGGTTCGAACTGTTCAAGAACACCGAAATCACAAAAGCGATGACAGATGTTGCTGAGGCAAGTGTCGCTTCGGCCATACTTTCACGAGCGGGAGAATACGCTTCTGATGACGTCATCGAGCTGCTGGAGAGAAACTGGCTCCCAAACACTAAGTTCGACTCCTTTGCGTGGTATGTATTGCAAGACAACCCTGAATGGTCTGATCGGCACTTAGCCCTGGCTACGACGATAGTGCAGCGAATCGACGTTGACGCCTACGCGTTCGACCATATGGTTTCAACAGTTGGCACGGACCGACCGGTTATGGCGATTAGGCTGGTTCGCGCCCGGCTTGACGTAATGCTTAAAAAAGCCGCGACAGAGGCGCTGTCCCGAGCGGAATCGATAAATACTCATGAGGATTCGACAGGGCTGGCTGCGTATATGTCATCTCCTGCGCAGGGTATCGAAAACGTTATTGAGCGTTCAGAGGGTTGGGACACGCTTGAGGCACTTGGAAAGTCGGAACCCGCCTTTTTCGTGAGATCGATTTGGCCGTGGTTTCAAGAGGCTCTGGAAGCCCTCAAACGTTACAAGAAATATGCAAGCGAGTTCACCTATCCACTTTCGCACAATCTGGACTTTCGCTTCGAAAGTGAAGGTACTCTTGATCTTCCTGAGCCGTCCTTGTTGGCCGGCCTTCGTTCAGCGGTAGAACAGTTTGCGGCTGCGGATACGGTTGCCTTCAAGACTTGGTTCGATGAAGCTAAGACCCAGGAAGCTGCTCCAGCGCAAAGGCTTCTTGCTCATGCACTTTCAACGCAGCCGGAAATCTATGCCTCTTTTGCTTTGGAGTTTCTGCTCGGCGATGACCGTCGCTTCCATCTCGGAAATATTGAAGATGAGTCGGAAACAACAAAGCGACTGATCTTGGCGGTAAGCCCATTCTGGACGCGTGAACAGATCGACGATTTCGTTGCCGCTTTGTTGAGTTATGCGCCTCGTCCAGTCGGTGACCGAGATGCAAAATCTCGCCAACATTTTTATCAGTTAGTGGGACAGACCCGCTACGAGCTTGCAGCGTGTTTACCGAAGGAGAAAATGCCGTCAAACGCAATTGCTTTGGTTCAAGAAGGAGAACGAAAATTTGGATCTTCACGGCGGGGAGCAACGTTCCACGGCCCCACGTGGGTCGGCCCCTCTATGTCTCCGGATGCAATGGGGCATGCCGCTGACGAAGACATCTTGAACGCATTTCAAGAGCTTCCAGACGAAACAGGATGGGAAAATCCGAAGAATTGGCGGCACGGAGGCAACGTGCAGCTGTCGAGATCGTTCGCGGACTTCGCAAAGAATCACCCCGACCGTGCAATCGAGCTGATGCGTCAGTTCACGCCCGATATTGGAGCTCGCGCAGTCGGCTATGCAATCGATGCAATGGCAGAAGCAGTCGATCCATCCCTATTGTTGCCGCTTATTCGAGAATTCGACAGTCGTGGATTCTCTACCGAAGAATACCGCGACAGCGTCGCGCGCGCGGTCGAAAGGCTGGTCAACCGTGGCGCCATTATCGATGACATAACGCTTTCTATTATTGAGGGATGGCTGGGCTCTGCTGCCGTGCCGGCGGTGGACAACGACGCAGATTCTGAATCTATCCAAGACGATGATGAGATAAAGGATATAGAAGAAGAAAAAGACAGTCGTAGTATTCTTTGGGGCATGGGTGGCTTGTCGATATTGCCTCATGGAAATTTCCCGATTCTCGAAGCAATCGCACGGATTTATCTGCAACGGAAGAACTACGACCGTCTTTTGGAAGTGTTTAGCCAACACCTCGACAGGCCAGAAGAAGAAAAAGTTTGGCAAGCACTGTTTCGGCTCTTCCCGCATATCCGGACCGAAAAGAAGTCGGAGCTGGCATCCTTCTATAGGGTTCTTTTCGAGAAGTATCCGGCGCTTGCGATCAGCCACGAAGCGATTTTGCTTTTTGCGCACATTCACTGGGCTCTGCCTGATTTGGTCCGCGATATCATTTCTGGTTGGAAGGATTCCCCAACCAACTTTGCTCAGCAAGCCTACGGCGAACTCAGTTCCTTGATTTGGCTAACGCATAAAGATCTGGATTGGGCCGCCAATATGGTGCGAGGTATTCTCGAAAGCGAAAATGAATCTCCGATGCGCGTCGGCGCTGCTTATGCCGCAGTTCACGTTTGGGCAGATCTTCCCGATAATAAGAATGCGCCCATACTGATCCGCGACCTTACTCACAATGCCAGCGGGCGTACGTGGGCCGCTATCATCGATCTATTCCGATTGGTAGATGAGATTTCACCTGATCCGGACTGGGTGATGATATTGCAAGCAATTGCAGAAGAGATACCGCGACAGCCCACCTTTGGGTCTCATTTTGTCACGGAGAGGCTGCAGACCCTGTTGCCCCACGAAGCAACTTTAGTTGCTTCCATCGTAAAGGGATTGGTCGACAAGTGGCGAAATGATTTGGGCGACGTTCGTACCTCGCACGCATCAATAGCGCCAGAACTGGTCGACATTGCTATCACACTCCATCGGCTCAACGACGAGACGCGTCTGCCCGGTCTCGAGATCTTCGAGCAATTGCTCGCTATCAACGCGTATACGGCGCGAGAGACGCTGGATCAGGTTGACAATCGTTTTCGGTCTACCCAGCCGCCGCAACGTACACGTCTACCCCGTCGAAATCGTCAATCCCGTCGCGCGCAGAGACGGTCGCCGCGAGCATAGCCTTTCGGCCACGCGGTGCGCATGACATCCCGCCATGTGCTGACCGGCACTTTCCACCACGCCGCCGTACGCATTCCCAGTTTTCTATTTTGGTTGAGCGAGAGAGATTCAAACCGCGCCCCAAATAAGCCCCTGGTTTTCCTCAGAAAACCGTACTGGACCGATTTTGCATGTTCTAAGTTTCGGAGAAAATTCGGTTCTCCAGACCTATCTGGCACCAATTTGGGCGGGTGAGCGGTCGTCTCGTTCGGCAAAAAAGCGGGAAAAACGGCCGCATTTCTGGCCTCTCTCCACATCGAAGTACGAGATTGTTTCGATGGGGATGGCGGAGAGAGTGGGATTCGAACCCACGGTACGGTTTCCCGCACACACGCTTTCCAAGCGTGCGCCTTAAGCCACTCGGCCATCTCTCCGGAGCGCCCTCTCTTGAAGGGGCGCCGACGATTTTGCAAGGGATCGCGAGGAAAACGGGCGAATTTTCCGCAACTTCTTGTATTTACAGGATAATATTCGACGCTGCGGATGCCCTGATCGGCCTGCGGGCTGAACCCGTGACGGGTTTGGCGCGACGATTCACTTGAGGATACCGAGCACGACCGGGGACGCCATGACCATCCGCAAGACCATCGCCATCCTTGGCCTGATTTCAGCCCTCGGCTCCGCCCTCGCGGTGCCCGCTGCTGCCCAGGTCTGCACACGTCAAGGCGTCGACGTCAGCTGCAATGACGGGCGGCGCGGGGTGCTGTCGGGCGATGCCATCATCTGGCCGGACGGCACCCGCTCCAGCTCGACGCCGCATCAGAGCGTCATCATCGGCAACAAGAGCTCGATTCATGTCGGGCCCGGCGTGTTCGTCGGCCAGGGCAAGGGCGTGGTGCCGATGGACGATCCCAACGCACCGAACAAGCGGCAATGTGCGATCCTGGATGGGGTCTCGTATTGCTATTGACGTTCTCGTTTTCACCTCTCGCCGTAAGGACGGGGCGAGGGAGCAGAAAGTCAAATCAACCGCACGCCTGAGATCGCCGACTTCAGCCAGCGCAGCGCCTGCGGCGGTTGCGCGGCGAGCGGGGCGACGGCGGCCTTCTCGGTCCGGCACTTCTCGAGCTCGGCGACGAAATCGGTGGACCATTGCTGGATGGTGTGACCGCGCAGCTTCTTCATCATCGCCTCCCACCGCAACTTGCGCTCGGTGAGCGGCATTGCGGCTGCGACCGCGATCGCGCGCGCCATGCCGTCGATGTCGTGCGGATTGACAAGCAGGGCGGTATCGAGCTCGTTGGCGGCGCCAGCAAATTTCGACAGCACCAACACGCCGGGATCGGCCGGGTTTTGCGCGGCGACATATTCCTTGGCGACGAGGTTCATGCCGTCATGCAGCGGCGTCACCACGCCGACCTGCGCTGTCCGGTAGAGACCAGCGAGCACAGCCTGGCTAAAACCCTTGTTCAAGTAGCGGATCGGCGTCCAGTCGACCTCACCGTGCCGGCCGTTAACGTCGGTGACGAGGCGCGCGACCTCGTTCTGGAGATTGCCATAGGCCTCGATCGCACCGCGCGAGGGATTGGCGATCTGCAGAAGCGAGATGCTGCGCGCAAACTGCGGCTGCTCGGTCCAGAGCCGGTCGAACGCGCTGATGCGGTTGACGAGGCCTTTCGAATAGTCGAGGCGGTCGACGCCGATCGCGAGCCGCTCGCCGTTGAGGCTGCGCCGCAGCCGCGACACGTCGGGATGCGTAGCCGACTTGGCGGCATAGGCCGCGAACTTCTCCGCATCGATACCGATCGGAAACACTTCACAGCGCGTGCGGCCATGCTGCGAGATCGCAACGCCATCCTCGATGGCAAGGCCGAGCTCGCCGCCCACATAGGAGAGGAAGTTCTGGCGATCCTCCTCGGTCTGGAAGCCGAGCAGATCGTAGGCCAGCATCGCCGAGATCAGCTCGCGATGATTGGGCACGCCTTGCATCACCGCAGCGACGGGCCACGGCGTATGCAGGAAGAAGCCGATCGGATCGTCGACGCCGAGATCACGCAGCTCGGCACCGAGGGCGAGGAAGTGATAGTCCTGCACCCAGAACGCGGTTTTTGTTTTTCGGAAGCGCATCAAGGCGCGCGCCATGAAGGCGTTGACCTCGCGATAGCTGACATAATCTTCGCGCGAGACGCGGATCAGATCGCTGCGCGAATGCAGCGCCGGCCACAGCGCGGAATTGGCAAAACCCTCGTAATAGCCGCCATAATGCGCCGCCGGCAGATCCAGTGTCGCGATGGCGCCCGTGCCGAGCGCTTCAATCTCAGCGAACGGTTGCTTTTGATGGCCGTCCCGTACCCGGCCCGAAGACCCCACCCAGATCGCGCCCGAATGTTCCACCACCGGCAACAAGGCCGCCGCGAGGCCGCCCGTCATGGGCTCGTTAGGCTTGCCGCGGGCGACGCGATTTGAAACGACGACTAAGTTCACAGGTCGTCCCCTCCTGTTTCATTCCACCCCGTTTAACTGCCGTTCATCAATATGGTTCCTGATCATCGTTTCAACCAATTGAAACCAAAATCGGGCGCGTGCGTTGGAACTGGTTTCGCTCGCGGAACCCGAAGATTTCGCTGCAAAGACAGCTTGTGCGGTCTGCTGCGCAGCAAGTATTGCGGCGCCCACCGCACCGTTCCGACCGACATTATGTCTGCGAAATGGCGCTGCCTTCGTTTCACCTTGGAGCGAGCAGGCGCGCGAGGAAGGCACGCACGTCGTTCGGCGTGTCGAAATGGCCATTCACGCCCATGGCACGACGACCGACCGAGAAGGCAAGCCCGTTCATATCAGGCATGATCGCGAATACGGTTTCATCGGTGACGTCATCGCCGATGAAAATCGGACGCCGTCCTTTGAATGGCTCCCGCTTCATCAGTTCGCGCACGCCGGTCGCCTTGGTGAAGCCGGAATGCTTGATCTCGCAGACGAACTTGCCGGGCAGTACCTCGATCGGCGCGTTGGGCAGATCGGCGCGGATCACCGAGACGGATTCGTAGATCGCCTTCTCCGCATGCGGCGCCAGGCGGTAATGCAGAGCGAGCGAATAGCCCTTGTCCTCGAGCAGGATGCCGGGCGAAAGCTTGGCGATGGCAGCCAGCCGCCGCTTCAGCTCCTTGTCCAGTGGCGGCGCGTGCACGTCATCGGCCTCACTGTCCACCGACAGCCGCATCTCGGCGCCGTGGCCGGCAACTGCGCGAAACACCTCGGGGGCGAAGATCAGGTCGATGTCGTTGAGCGAGCGGCCGCTGACCAGCGCCAGCGCGCCGGAGGTAAGCTCCGTCAACCGGTTCAGCGTGTCCGACAGGCCCGGCGGCACCCACACCTCACGCGGCGTCGGCATCAGGTCGAGCAGGGTCCCGTCGATGTCGAGCAGAATGGCGGTCTCGTCGAGATGCGGCACGAGCGCATGCGGCACCGGCACCGTTTCGGGCGCCTCGTCGTCGCGTACAATGGGCTGCTGGTCCAACGCCATTTCTGCAAGTTCCGATTTCATCAGTCTACTCCATAAAGGCGAGCGGCCGCGCGATTTGTTCGAGCGATTTGCGCTCCGCCGAGACGGCATAGCGCCACGCCACGATCGCGGCCGCGATCATCAGGACTGCCCCCAGCAAATAGCCGGCGAACACGCTGGTGCGTGATCCCGTATCGATCAGCGCGCCGAACAGCGCCGGCCCGATCACGCCGCCGATGCCGGTGCCGACCGCGTAGAACACGGCGATCGCCAGCGCGCGGACTTCGAGCGGGAAGGTCTCGCTGACGGTGAGATAGGCCGCGCTGGCGGCCGGTGAGGCAAAGAAGAAGATCACCATCCAGGCGACGGTCTGTCCCTGCGCCGTGAGCACGCCGATGGAGAACAGATAGCCCGAGAGCGCCAGCAAGAGGCCTGACACGCCATAGGTAAACATGATCATGGCGCGGCGTCCCAGCGTATCGAACAGCCGGCCGAGCAGCAGGGGGCCGAGGAAATTGCCGGCGGCAAAGGGAAGCAGATACCAGCCGACGTGATCGGCCCTGATGCCGTAGAAATCGGTCAGCACCAGCGCGAAGGTGAAGAAGATGGCATTGTAGAAGAACGCCTGCGCGCTCATCAGCACGAGGCCGACCAGCGCGCGCCGGCGGTATGCCGAGAACAGCGTGTGCACGACCTCCGGGATCGGCGTGTGATCGCGCATCTTCAGCCGAATCTTGGCGAAGTGCCGCTCGCTCGTATCCTGGTCATGGCCGATCACGGAGCGCTCGATCTCGTCGACGATCGCATGGGCCTGATCGGGACGGCCGTGGATCATCAGCCAGCGCGGACTTTCCGGAATCCACATGCGCATCAGGAGCACGACGAGACCGATGCTGGCGCCGATCAGATAAGCGAGCCGCCAGCCGAGATCGGGCGCGATCATGGCGGGGTCGAGCAGGACGATGGCCGCGACCGCGCCCATCGCAGCGCCGATCCAGAAACTGCCGTTGATGACGAGATCGGTCCAGCCGCGATAGCGCGCCGGCACCAGCTCCTGAATGGTCGAGTTGATCGCAGTGTATTCGCCGCCGATGCCGGCACCGGTGAGGAAGCGAAACAGTGCGTAGCTCGCGACGTCCCACGACAGAGCGGTCGCGGCCGTTGCCGAAAGGTAGAGCGCCAGCGTGATGAAGAACAGCTTCTTGCGGCCGATGCGATCGGTCAGCCAGCCGAAGCCGAGCGCACCGAGCACGGCGCCGGCGAGATAGGCGGAATTGGCAATGCCGAGATCGAGATTGGAGAAGTGCAGCGACGGACTCTGTTTCAGAGCACCGGACAGCGCGCCGGCCAGCGTCACCTCGAGCCCGTCGAGAATCCAGGTGATGCCAAGCGCGAGCACGACGCGGGTGTGAAAGCCGCTCCAGGGCAGCGCGTCGAGCCGCGAGGGAATACTGGTCTCGACGATGCGGTCGGTCGCGGCCGCCGAGACCCCTGGTGCATAGTTCAGCGCTGGGCTTTGTTGCAATTCCATCGGGCTGTTGCGTTCGATCAATGGCAGCGGCCCCGGTTTCACGGGATGTGAACGGGGTCGTTCCGATCATCGGGGTGCGGCATTCCGCCTGCCACCTGCGACAACGTCTGCGACGAGGTCGGGTTCCCCGGGGAACGGTCCTTGGGGCCGCCCGTTTCCGTTGGTGCCGCAAGGAGTTGACGCATGGCTCACGTCAGAAAGACGACACAATCTCGCAAACCAGCGCATAAGAAGGCGAACGCAAGACGCAGCACCGCGCGCAAGAGCTCGAAGCGTGCCGCACCCAAGCGCTGGTCGCAACGCGTGACCAAGGAGAGCGACGCGCTCGACCTCAAGCAGGGTGTGTTCAAGCTGGACAGCCCGAAGAAGATCGCGACCTCGTTGAAGCGATCGGCCGAGCACAGCTCACGCCGCAAGACCGGCGCCTATCGTTCGGCGCTGTCGATGCTGACCTTCTACATCAACCGCGCCGGCAAGACCTTGCCAAAGACGCAGCGCGCGCGGCTGGAAAAGGCGAAGGTCGAGCTGAAGCGAGCGTTTGGAAGGGAGTGAAGACGAAGGATCGCGTCCCTTGCTCCGCTGTCGTCCCGGGCAAGCGTAGCGGCTGGCAGCGCGAAGCGCTGTCAGGCGAAGAGCGTCGATCCGGGACCCATAGCCCCGGGGTGGTTTGGCGAAGACTCGGAGTTACCCGCTCGCTCCATAACCGCTCCCTGTGGTTATGGGCCCCCGCTTTCGCGGGGGCGACAGTGGAGAGTGGGACACCAGCGGAGCGTTTAATTCACACCGAACCTACGCGACTTACGCCGCCCGGATATTGCCCATGAAGCGATCGAGCTCGGCGCGGAGGCGGATGCTTTCGGACGACAGCGTCTTGGCCGAGTGCAGCACCTCCTCCGAGGCCGAGCCGGTTTCGGCGGCGCCGCGGTTGACCTGGCCGATATCGG
>NZ_LBJC01000078.1 GCF_004114535.1 Bradyrhizobium nanningense | reverse complement strand
TGCAGCCGCGGGCGGCGGTGCGGCCGGGCGCGCGGGTGGCGCAGGCGGCGCGGCCGCTGGCGGGCCCTTCGGCGGCTGCTTCGGTTTTCCGTCAGGGCCGGTGTCTTGCGGCTGGGCCTGCGCGACCACGAGCGGCGCGGTGCTTTGCGCATGCGCCGAGGTGTTGGCCAATTGCATCGCGGTCAGAGCCGTCGTCGCAAGCAGCACGAAACGAAGATTGGTCATGGTGGTGAACTTCCCCGGAAGGTTCTTTGACGAAGTGTTGGGATGAACGGCTACGCGTTAGGCCGGATTGTGGCGGGCGAAGCGGTCGTGGCCCGATTTATTTCTGCACGGAAATCGACTCAGTATGATGACGTTCATTGCGCATTCAGACGCAGGTTGCAATCGCCACACAGATGATCTCGCCTCACGCGCGATCCTGCGGTGAACTTGCATCCGTCGCAGGGTTGGGTGTGAGCGGCCCGTTTGGCCCGCGTGGTGGAATCTCCTCAGGCATACGGCCCGGCAATTCATCGGGCCGCGGTGGCGAGCCGGGCTCGCGCACCGGCGGCGTGATTTCAGGCTGCGGATTGCCTGGTGGAATTCCGGGCGGTGGCTCGACGGGAGTGCCGGGCGTCGACGGCGGAATCTCGGGCGGTTCGATCGGCATCGGCATCATCGAGATAGTTGTCCGGAGAACGACAACGATGATGCCGCGCAGATGTTCCGCATCGCATCGCGCTGGGTCTGCCTTATTCCGGCGTGTGGCAGACCGCCTCGATGTTGTGGCCATCGGGATCGAGCACGAAGGCGCCATAATAGTTCGGATGGTAATGCGGGCGGATGCCGGGCGGGCCGTTGTCGCGGCCGCCTGCCGCGATAGCCGCCTTGTAGAACGCGTCGACCGTGGCGCGGTTGTCAGCACGAATGGCAATATGCACCGGCTTGTTCATGGCGCCTTCGCCGCCGAACCAGAAGTCCGGCTTGCCGTCGGCGCCGAAGCCTGCGGCCGCAGCGTGCCCGGTCTGCTCTGCCGTGACTTCCATGATCAGGCCGTAACCGAGCGGCGCCAGCGCCTTAGCGTAGAATGTCTTGGCGCGCTCGTAGTCGGAGACGGAAAAGCCCAAATGGTCGATCATCGTTAGCCTCCGTTGTTCGTTCCCGTCAGCGCGACAGGAACGTATTGCTACGCGTCATGCGCACGATCGCATAACCACGCGCGACCATGTCGGCGATACAATCCTGCTGCCATTCGTTCTGCGACAGGTGCTCGATCACCACCGCGCGTGGCCACAGTGATGGCGGAGCGTCGCGGAAGAAGCCGATCAGCACGCGGTCTTCAAAACCCTCGACGTCGATCTTGAGCGAATCAATCTGCGTGACGCCGGCCTCATCGAGAATGCGCGTCAGCCGCAGCGACGGCACCTTGATCGCGTCGGTGCTGGCCGTACCGGTGACGACGTGGGTGGCGCCGAGATTGCCGCCGCCGCTCTCGATCATCAGTTCGCCGTCGCTGTCGCCGGCTGCGGCCTGCACCAGGCGCACTTGCGCCGTCTTCGATGCGGCGTGATTGAAGGAGAGCCGCGCAAACGTCAGTGGATGCGGTTCGATCGCGACCACCTTGCCCGTGCTGCCGACCTGTTGCGCCATCACCAATGCAAACGTGCCGACATTGGCGCCGACGTCGACGAAGGCGCCGCCTGCGGGAGTGTGCTGGCGCAGGAAATCGAGCTCGTCGAGATTGTAATCGGGATTGAACAATGCGCCGCGCTCGGTCGCGCTGCCCTGGTGATAGAGCCGGAACGAGGCGCCCTGATATTGCACGTCGACAGGGCCGCTCCGCAGCAGATTGACCAGCCGCGACATCCACGGACGGAACGCGCCGCGCTTCAGCCCCGATTGCGTCGCGAGGCGAATGATCGCGGCCTGCGCCGCATTCGGCGCAAATGCGCCGAACGGCGCGGACGAAGGGGCATTGTCGGTCGTCAAGCGGGCGATCCTCGTTGCAGGCGGCGCATGCATAGCCGGTTTTGAGGAGGGCCACAATTTCGGTGTCGGGGCGCCAAGCGAGCCACAATCTCAGTGTCGTCCCGGATCGGCGCGCGCTTCGGGCGCGCTTGTCCGGGACGACGGAGAGAGGGTGTTACGCCGCCTTCTTCGGCGCTTTCCGCTGCCGCAGGAATCGCCCGAGCAGCCGGCGCTTGCCCTTGCGCGGGATCAGGTCGATGTCGCTGACGAGCTTGGCGCCACCCTTGCGGCGCTCCAGCACGATCTTGCGGCTGTGGAAGGCCTCGAGCTCGGCCCGATGTGCGACGCTGACGATGGTCGCCTTCGGCAGCTCGTCGGTGACCATCTTCATCATCCTGTCCTGGCTCTTCTCGTCGAGCGCCGAAGTCGCCTCGTCGAGCACGACGATGTCGGGGTTGTGCAGCAAGAGCCGCGCGAAGGCGAGGCGCTGCTTCTCGCCGCCTGACAGGGTCTGGTCCCAGGGACCTTCCTCCTCGATCTTCTCCTTGAGATGATCGAGCCCGACCTTGTGCAGGGCTCCGCCAATTTCGTCCACGGTCCAGTGATCGGCGGCACCGGGATAGGCGACCGCGCGGCGCAGAGATCCTGACGGCACGTAAGGCCGCTGCGGCAGCATGAACAGCCGCCGGTCGGGATGGAAATTCACGCTGCCGCCGCCCCAGGGCCACAAGCCGGCGATCGCACGCACCAGCGTGCTCTTGCCGGTGCCGGATTCGCCGGCGACCAGGAGCCGCTCGCCTGACTCGATCACCACTTCGGTCTCGCCGACCACGGCGGTGCCGTCGTCGAGCGTGACCGAGAGGTCGTGCAGCTCCAGCATGGCGTCGTTGCGCGTTTCGCCGCGCTGGATGCGGCCGAGACCGTCGCCTTGCTCGGCGCGCTCGAGGCCGTCGAGCGACATCATCAGCGAGGCGATGCGGCGCGCGCAGGCGTTCCAGTCGGCGAGCCGCGGATAATTGTCGACCAGCCAGCCGAATGCGCTCTGCACGATGGTGAAGGCGGAGGCCGCCTGCATCACCTGACCCAGCGTCATGCTGCCGTCGAGGAATTTCGGCGCACAGAGCAGCAGCGGCACCACGGGCGCAACGAGGCTCGACCCCTGCGACACCAGCGTGGTGCGCATGTGCTGACCCGCGAGCCGCGCCCATTGCCGAATCACGCTGGTGAAGTTGCGGTCGATGCCGTCGCGCTCCTCCTCCTCGCCGCCGAGCAGCGCGATGCTCTCGCCGTTCTCGCGCACGCGCGTCAGCGTGTAACGGAAATCGGCTTCGGCCTGGTTCTTGTCCTCGGACACCTGCACGAAGCGGCGGCCGATCACCAGGATGGAGCCCGAGGCGATCGCGGCATAGAGCATCGCGGCGATCACGAGGAAGCCGGGTATGGTGATGCTCGTGCCACTGAGCGTGACGGTGAGCGCGCCGCCGATGGTCCAGAGCACGACGATGAAGGTCACGGCAGACAATAGCGCCGAGGTGACGCCGGCGAGGAAATCGACCGGCGAATCGGTCGCGACGCGCAAATCCTCCGCGATCCGGTATTCGGGATTCTCGTGATCGCCGCCGACGAGGTTGAGCTGGTAGTAACGTCCGTTGGCGAGCCAGCGCGTCAGCACGCTCGCCGTCAGCCAGGCCCGCCAGCGCCGCTGAATGCCCATCCGCGCGAACACCTGGGCAACACCGAGCACGAGGCTGCCGATCGCGAGCGGGAAGAACAACGCGGTGAGATGGAAGACGCTCGCCGCATCGCGCTGTTCGATCGCATCGAAGATCGCGCGGTTCCAGACATTGATGCCGTATTGGAAACCGACGGTGAGGATGATCAGCAGGCCGAGGCCGATCGAGAACGGCCAGGCGAGGCGATCGCCGCTGCGTCCCCAGAAGCCGCGCGCGCTGATCCAGAACCGCGTCAGCAGATAATCCTTGCGAGCCTGCTCGGCCTCCTCGGGCGAGAGCTCAGGGTCGGGCTCGAGCAGCTCCGGCGGCGGCGCCGCGACGTCGTCCCCATTCTCGCCCTCGATCCCAACGATGGGCGGTTTGTCCTGTTCGCGCTTCGCGGCCGGCTTGTGCATGCGCGGACAACGCGAAGGGGAATCAACCGGTTCCCTTGGGTTCCACGAAGGCCCTATTCGGCGGCGCCGTCCCGGACGCGCCGGATCCGTGCTGCCCGATGCAGGACGCGCGACAATTCCTCGATCGAATAGGGCTTCTGCACGAGCTCGAAGCCGGCCACGCCATCTTGCGACAGGGCCTGGCTGTAGCCCGTGGTCAGCACGATCGGCACGTCGATGCCGCGGTCGCAGATGGCCTGCGCCAGATCGAGCCCGGTCATCCCAGGCATCACCACGTCGGAGAACACGACGTCGAAGCGGTCCGCGTCCAGGACGAGCTCGGCGAGTGCGTCGGTGGCATTGTCGACCAGCGTGATGCTGTAGCCGAGCTCGGTGAGACCATCGGCGGCGAAATTGGCGAGCTCGATATTGTCCTCGACCACCAGCACCGACATGCCGCTGCCGGCCACCGCCGGCGCCGTGTTGGGCGCCTGCCGCTGCGGCAGCAGCTCCGGCGGCACGCGCGGCAGATAGAGCGAGAAGGTGCTGCCGTGTCCCACTTCGCTCGTGACCGTTACCTCGCCGCCGGATTGCCGAGCGAACCCGAACACCTGGGACAGCCCGAGGCCGGTGCCATGGCCGACCTGCTTGGTGGTGAAGAACGGCTCGAAAATGCGCCCCAGTCGGGCGGCGGGAATACCGATGCCGGTGTCGCTGACGGTCACGCTGACGAAGCCATGGTTTGCCGAGGTCTGGCTGGAGGCGTCAGCCAACGTGTCCGGAACGGTGGTCGCGGGCTCGACCTTGAAGGTGATTCTGCCCTTGCCCTGCATCGCGTCGCGCGCGTTGGTCGCCATGTTGATCAGCGCCGTCTCGAACTGGCCGGCATCGGCACGGACGAGGCAGGGCTCGGTGGGCAGGCGCATGGCGATCTCGATGGCCGGCCCGAGCAGGGGCGCAAGCATGTCGCGCAGCGACTGCATCCGTTCGCTGACGTCGAACACCTCCGGCTTCAGGGTCTGGCGCCGCGCGAAGGCGAGCAGCTGCGAGGTCAGCTTGGCCGCGCGGGCCACGGCGTCCGCAATGGCCGTGATGTAGCGTTGGCGCCGCTCCTCCGTCAGTTGCGGCCGGTTCAAGAGATCGACGGAGGCGCGGATCACCGTCAGCAGATTGTTGAAATCGTGCGCGACGCCGCCGGTGAGCTGTCCGAGCGCCTCCAGGCGCTGGCTATGCTTGAGCGCCTCCTCGGCCTCGCGGCGCTTGGCGGCTTCGGCCTGAATTTGCTGGGTGCGGCGCAACGCCAGCGCCAGCAGCAGAAACAGCAGCGCGGTGGCGGGAAGGCCGAACACCAGATGCTGGCCTATCGTGGCCAGCCAGCGCGCGCGGATTGCCGAGGTCTCGAGCCCGGCGCTGACATAGATCGGGTATCCGGCGACGCGTCGGTAGCCGATGCGACGCTCGATCCCGTCCGACGGCCAGGCGACGGTGATGAGGCCATGCTCGGGGCGCGCCGCGATTTCCCGACCGACCGGTCCGGTCGGATCGAGCCGGAGGTCGTGGTCGAGCCGCGGGAAATGCGTGAGCATCGCGCCGTCGGTGCGGCCCATCGCGAAGAAGCTGCCCGGATCCGATCCGATTCTGGCGTAGAAGCTCTCGAAATATTCGGGCAGGACCGAGGCCTGGATCACGCCGATGAAACGGCCGTCGTCGGAGTCGCGGCGCCGGCTCACTCCGAAGAAGCGGGCGCCCTGATAGGGCAGACGCGGCGTCAGGGCCGTGCCGATGAAGGTGCCTATGCTCTGGTCGATATGGGCGTAGAAATAGTTGCGGTCGGCAAAGCTCTGCTCAGGCGGCGGCGAGACGAGGCTGTTGACCAGCGCCCGTCCGTCCGCGTCGAAGATCCACGCCGATTTCAGCTGTGGCAGCGAATCGCTCAGCCGCTTCAGGCGGCGGTGCAGCGCCGGCTCGCGCGCGCGGATGGTGTCGTCGGAAAGGGCGCGGACCACCTCGTTGAGCTCGGCAAGGCTGCGATCGATGGTCTCGAACACCTTGAGCGCGTGCTCATGGACGACGTCGAGCGTGCGCTCGATCTCCCGATCGGCGACGTCCCTGGTCGAGGTGTAGGAAATGCTGGCGGCGATCACGAACAGCGCAATCGGCAGCGCCAGGGATGCCGCCATCATCCACTGCAATAACCTCAGCGAGTTGCGTTGCGCCCTCTGCACAGTCGCTCCGTCCCTGACCGGAGCTTAACTGAATCTCGCGTGAGGAAGGAAGCAGCTTGTGCGGGGAACCGCAGGTTGTGATCCGGAAACTTGCGCGCGCGGCGGGTCGGAGAAAATTCTCCTCGAATTGACCGCGATCTCGGAACGTCCCGGCCGGTCCGGCCGGGACTGAAAGCACGAACTTCGTCTTCAGATCTGGCGCTCGACCATCTTGAGCTTGAGCTCGGCGATGGCTTCGGCCGGGTTGAGGCCCTTCGGACAGGCCTTGGCGCAGTTCATGATGGTGTGGCAGCGATAGAGCCGGAACGGATCCTCGAGGTTGTCGAGCCGCTCGCCGGTCGCCTCGTCGCGCGAATCGGACACCCAGCGGTTGGCCTGGAGCAGCGCGGCGGGGCCGAGATAGCGCTCGCTGTTCCACCAATAGCTGGGGCACGAGGTCGAGCAGCAGGCGCAGAGGATGCATTCGTAGAGGCCGTCGAGCTTCTCGCGGTCCTCGTGGGTCTGGCGCCATTCCTTCTGCGGGGTCGGCGAGGTCGTCTTCAGCCACGGCTCGACCGAGGCGTATTGGGCGTAGAAATTGGTGAGGTCGGGCACCAGGTCCTTCACCACCGGCTGGTGCGGCAGCGGATTGACCTTCACCGCGCCGTCCTTCACGTCGTGCATCGAGCGGGTGCAGGCCAGCGTGTTCTGGCCGTCGATGTTCATGGCGCAGGAGCCGCAGACGCCTTCGCGGCAGGAGCGGCGGAAGGTCAGCGACGGGTCGATGTGGTTCTTGATCCAGATCAGGCCGTCCAGCACCATCGGCCCGCAATCATTGGTGTCGACGTAATAGGTGTCGACGCTCGGATTCTTGCCGTCGTCCGGATTCCAGCGATAGACCCGGAACTCGCGAACCTCTGTCGCGCCCGCGGGCTTCGGCCAGGTCTTGCCGCCGGTGATCTTGGAGTTCTTCGGAAGTGCGAATTCAACCATTTCGATAAGGCCTTCGCTGTTCGCTCAGTACACGCGCGCTTTCGGCGGGATGTACTGCACGTCGTTGGTCATGGTGTAGTCGTGAACCGGGCGGTACTCGATCTTGACCTTGCCGGCATCGTCCAGCCAGGCCAGCGTGTGCTTCATCCAGTTCTTGTCGTCGCGCTCGGAGAAGTCCTCGCGGGCATGGGCGCCGCGGCTCTCGGTGCGGTTGGCGGCCGAGTTCATCGTCACCACCGCCTGCCCGATCAGGTTGTCGAACTCGAGCGTCTCGACGAGATCCGAATTCCACACCAGCGAACGATCGGACACGGCGATGTCGGTGATGCCGCTGTGGACCTTCGCGATCAGGTTCTGGCCTTCGCTCAGCACTTCGCCGGTGCGGAACACCGCGCAATTGTTCTGCATCACGTGCTGCATGCCTTCGCGCAGCTTTGCGGTCGGCGTGCCGCCGGAGGCGTAGCGGTAATGGTCGAGTCGGCCGAGCGCCTTTTCAGCCGAGTTCGCCGGCAGCTCCGGCTGCTCGGCGTTGGGCGTCAGCTTCTCGGCGCAGCGCAGCGCCGCGGCGCGGCCGAACACGACAAGGTCGATCAGCGAGTTGGAGCCGAGGCGGTTGGCGCCGTGCACGGAGACACAGGCGGCTTCGCCCAGCGCCATCAGGCCGGGAACCACGGCATTGTCGTCGCCGTCCTTCTTGGTCAGCACTTCGCCGTGATAGTTCGTGGGGATGCCGCCCATGTTGTAGTGCGTGGTCGGCACGATCGGGATCGGCTCGCGCGTCACGTCGACGTTGGCGAAGATCTTTGCCGATTCGGAGATGCCGGGCAGCCGCTCGGCCAGCACGGCCGGATCGAGATGGTCGAGATGCAGGAAGATGTGGTCCTTCTTCTTGCCGACGCCGCGTCCCTCGCGAATCTCGATGGTCATCGCGCGCGAGACGACGTCGCGCGAGGCGAGGTCCTTGGCCGACGGCGCGTAGCGCTCCATGAAGCGCTCGCCCTCGGAATTGACGAGGTAGCCGCCTTCGCCGCGCGCGCCCTCGGTGACGAGGCAGCCCGCGCCGTAGATGCCGGTCGGGTGGAACTGGACGAACTCCATGTCCTGGAGCGGCAGGCCGGCACGCAGCACCATGCCGCCACCGTCGCCGGTGCAGGTATGCGCCGAGGTGCAGGAGGCGTAGGCGCGGCCATAGCCGCCGGTCGCCAGAATAGTGGTCTGGGCGCGGAAGCGATGCAGCGTGCCGTCGTCGAGCTTGAGCGCGATCACGCCGCGGCAGGCGCCCTGGTCGTCCATGATCAGGTCGATGGCGAAGAACTCGATGAAGAACTCGGCCGCGTGGCGCAGCGACTGGCCGTACATCGTGTGCAGCATGGCGTGGCCGGTACGGTCGGCGGCGGCGCAGGTGCGCTGCGCCTGGCCTTTGCCGAAGTCCATGGTCATGCCGCCGAACGGACGCTGGTAGATCTTGCCGTCCTCGGTGCGCGAGAACGGCACGCCCCAATGTTCGAGCTCGTACACCGCCGCGGGCGCGTTGCGCACCATGTACTCGATCGCGTCCTGGTCGCCCAGCCAGTCCGACCCCTTCACGGTGTCGTACATGTGCCAGCGCCAGTCGTCCTTGTGCATGTTGCCGAGCGAAGCGGAGATGCCGCCCTGCGCCGCAACCGTGTGCGAGCGGGTCGGGAACACCTTGGTGATGCAGGCCGTGCGCAGGCCCGCCTCGCTGCAGCCGACGACGGCGCGCAGGCCCGCGCCGCCGGCGCCGACCACGACGACGTCATAGGTGTGGTCTTCGATCGGATAGGCTTTGCCGTTGGTGGCGGGAGCGCCGTTGCCCGAGCCATTCGTTGTGGTGGCCATGGGTTACACTCCGGAGGACAGTTTCAGGATCGCGTAGGTCGAGGCGAGTGCCACGGCGATCGAGAAGAAGTTGTTGAGCATGATCGAGACGAGCTTCAGCTTCTCGTTATGGACGTAGTCCTCGATCACCACCTGCATGCCGATCTTCATGTGCCAGGCGCTGGCGAAGATGAAGAGCAGGAGGATCACAGCGATCGGCAGCGAGCCGAGGATTTGCGCGGCGCCGGCCTGATTGCGGCCGAGCAGCATCATGACGATCACGATCACCGGAATCATCAGCAGCGTCATGGCGACGCCGGTGATGCGCTGGCGCCAGAAATCGGACGTGCCGGAATGCGCCGCGCCGAGATTGCGGACGCGGCCGAGCGGGGTGCGCATGCTGCGCTTGGGCGTATCGGTCGCGCTCATCGTCCGCCTCCGATCGCATAGGCGATGATCCAGACCAGCACGGTCAGCGCGATGCCGCCGATCAGCGCGCCCCAGGTCAGCGCTTCCCGCTCATTGGCCTTGAAGCCGTAGCCGAGGTCCCACACGAAATGCCGGATGCCGCTCAGCATATGGTGCATCAGCGCCCAGGTGTAACCGAACACGATCAGACGGCCGATGATGCTGCCGGTGAAGGCCTGGACATGGGCATAGGCGGCGGGGCCGGAGGCCGCTGCGATCAGCCACCAGGCCAGCAGCAGGGTGCCGACGTAAAGGGCGACGCCGGTGGCGCGATGGACGATGGACAGCGCCATCGTCAGCGTCCAGCGGTAGTTTTGGATGTGTGGCGATAGCGGTCGTTCGATCCGTGCGGTCATGGGCTTTGATGTTGTATTGCGGCCCAACAGGGGGCGCGCGGGGATCGGAAAGGTCGGCTCTATTTACGGAGTCGATTTGGCCCGCGCAATCACCAAATCGCCATAAATCGAACGACCGTTCAGCTCTAGAGCCTTGATGATGCAAGGCCAATCAGGGCCTTGGTATACCAGCGTCCCCGTCCACCAACGAAGTAACGAATATATAATCATTACTTAGAAGAGGAGCAAGGTCCGTTGAAATTACTATTGGAACGCATCTAAACGGACCATGCCGTCCAAAACGGCCGATGGTGCCGAGCCGGGGCGCCAACCCCCACGAGCGCACGCCATTCTGCGTCCTCCCAGCGGTCCGCTCGATCCGGTTTTGGATATGCGCAGCCTGCATTCCACCCCAGCCGGGAAGCCCGGCGAGTCGACCGCGCGAATCAGATCGCCTAATGCTCCGGATGCAGCCCTCTGAAGCGAGCCGCTGCGACCAGGTCGCGGGGGCAGGTCAGGGGTGATTGCGGGTCTTGCTATCAAGGAGATCGTCGAGCTCGCGGTGTTGCTGATTGCAACCGGCGCGCTCTCGGGGTTCCTGGCCGGCGTGTTCGGCATCGGTGGCGGCGCAATTCTCGTACCGGTGTTCTACGAATGTTTCCGCATCGCCGGCGTGCCGCTCGAGGTGCGCATGCCGCTCTGCGTCGGCACCTCGCTCGCGGTGATCATCCCGACCTCGATCCGCTCGTTCCAAGCGCATTACAAGCGCGGCGCGGTCGACATGACCATCCTGCGCGTCTGGTGGCTGCCGATCGTGATCGGCGTCGTCGCCGGCAGCGTGATCGCGCGCTACGCGCCCGAGCGGCTGTTCAAGATCGTGTTCGTCGCCGTCGCCTATTCGGCGGCAGCGCGTCTCATCTTGGCGCGCGAGGGCTGGAGGTTCGGCGAGGATCTCCCGAAGGGCCTCTCGATGCGGGCCTACGGCTTCTGCGTCGGCATTCTCTCGACGCTGATGGGAATCGGCGGCGGCCTGTTCTCGAACCTCTTGATGACCTTCTACGGCCGCCCGATCCATCAGGCGGTCGCGACCTCGTCGGCGCTCGCCGTGCTGATCTCGATCCCCGGCGCGCTCGGCTACATCTATGCAGGCTGGCCGGCGGCGGCGACTTATCCGGCCGTCGCCGCGCTGCAAGTGCCGTTCGCGCTCGGCTACGTCTCGTTGATCGGTGCCGTGCTGGTGATGCCGATGAGCCTCGTCACCGCACCGCTCGGCGTGAGAGCCGCACATGCGATGTCGAAGCGCAGGCTGGAAGTGGCGTTCGGATGCTATCTGTTTATTGTCGGCAGCCGGTTTGGGCTGAGCCTGGCGGGTGGGCAGTAGGGCTCGAGGCAAACTGCACACCACATATTCGGTGTCATTGCCCGCGAAGGCGGGCAATCCAGTATTCCAGAGGCAGCAATGATTGACCGAGAAGCCGCGGCGTACTGGATGCCCCGCCTTCGCGTGGCATGACAGCTACGGTGTGGCGCGGTCTTCGCTAAACCGCCCCTACTTCTTCGCGTAAATATCCTTGTACGTCTCGCGCAAGACGTTCTTCTGCACCTTGCCCATGGTGTTGCGCGGCAGCTCGTCGACGACGAAGACGCGCTTGGGCATCTTGAACTTCGCGAGGCGTCCGTCCAGGCCCTTCAGCACGGCCGCTTCGTCGATGCTCGCGCCGGGCTGGCGCACCAGCACCGCCGTGACGCCCTCGCCGAAATCGGCGTGCGGCACGCCGATCACCGCGGATTCGATCACGCCCGGCATGGCGTCGATCTCGCTCTCGATTTCCTTGGGATAGACGT
This sequence comes from Bradyrhizobium nanningense, assembly GCF_004114535.1. Lineage (GTDB taxonomy): Bacteria > Pseudomonadota > Alphaproteobacteria > Rhizobiales > Xanthobacteraceae > Bradyrhizobium > Bradyrhizobium nanningense. Next base: position 105,987 of record NZ_LBJC01000078.1, on the reverse strand, counting down.
TGAAACCGCCGGAGATGACGAGATCCTTGCCGCGGCCGAGGATGTGCACATAACCCTTGGCGTCGATCTTGCCGAGGTCACCGGTGATGAAGAAGCCGTCGGGCCGCAATTCGGCCTTGGTCTTCTCCGGCATGCGCCAATAGCCCCTAAAGACGTTCGGGCCCTTCACCTCGATCATGCCGATTTCGTCGCGCGGCAGTTCCTTGCCCGTCTCGGGCTCGGTCACGCGCACGGAGACGCCGGGGAGGGGAAAGCCGACCGCGCCGGGCACCCGTTCGCCGTCATAGGGGTTCGACGTGTTCATGTTGGTCTCGGTCATGCCGTAGCGCTCGAGCACCGCGTGCCCGGTGCGCGCCGACCATTCGCGATGGGTCTCGGCCAGCAACGGCGCCGAGCCCGAGACGAACAGCCGCATGTGCTTGGCCGTCTCGTGCGAGAGTGCGGGATTCTGCAGCAGCCGCGTGTAGAAGGTCGGCACGCCCATCAGCACGGTGGCGCGCGCCATCAGCTTGATGATGAGGTCCGGATCGAGCTTCGGCAGGAAGATCATCGATGCCCGTGCGAACAGCGTCACGTTGGTCGCCACGAACAGGCCGTGCGTATGATAGATCGGCAGCGCGTGGATCAAGACGTCCTTGTCGGTGAAGCGCCAGTAGTCGACGAGCGAGAGCGAGTTCGACGCGAGATTATCGTGGCTGAGCATCGCGCCCTTGGAACGGCCGGTCGTGCCCGAGGTGTAGAGGATCGCGGCGAGATCGTCGTTTGCCCGCGGCACGGTCGTGAACTCGCCGCTCGCCTTGTCGGCCGCGTCGGTCAGCGAGCCCTTGCCGTCAGGCCCGAGCGTTTCGACCTTGGCGCTCACCTTGGCGGCGATCGGGGCGAGGCCTTCGGCCTTGGCGGGATCGCAGACCACCAGCGAAGGCTCGGCGTCGCCGATGAAGTAGTCGAGCTCGTTCAGCGTATAGGCGGTGTTGAGCGGCAGATAGACCGCGCCGGCCCGCACCGAGGCGAGATACAGCACGATGTTGGCCACGGACTTCTCGACTTGCACCGCGACGCGGTCGCCCGGCTTCACGCCGCGCGCGACCAGCACGTTTGCCATCTGCCCGGCCCGCGCGATCAGATCGCCATAGCTGATGTGCCCGCCGTCATGCGTCTCGATCGCGAGACGTTTGGGATCGTCGAGGCCGTCGAACAGGCGGGAAAACAAATTGGCGTTAGCTGCTGGGTTCATGCAAGAATTCCTCGACCGCAGGGGCTTGTACGACAAGGCTTGTTGGACAAGGCCGGTCAAAACCGAGGGCTGGATTAGCAAAAACCGCCCCGATGAAGCAACGGAGACAGTTTGCATGACCAGAGTTGGGAAACGCGTGGCCTGGGTGACGGGCGGTGGCAGCGGGATCGGGGAGGCCGGCGCGGAGGCGCTGGCGGCCGACGGCTGGACTTTGGTGGTGTCGGGGCGGCGCCAGTCAGCCCTGGATACCGTGGTTGCCAAGATCATCAAGGCGGGCGGGGCCGCCGAGGCGCTCGCGCTTGATGTCTCCAATGCCGCCGAGGCCCAGAAGGCCGCCGATCAGATCGTCGCCAGGCACGGCCGCATCGACCTGCTCGTCAACAATGCCGGCATCAATGTTCCCAAGCGCAGCTGGAAGGACATGGATCTGGAAGGCTGGGACCAGCTGGTCCAGGTCAATCTCAACGGCGTGCTCTACTGCATGCGCGCGGTGCTGCCGACGATGCGCAAGCAGCAGGACGGCGCGATCATCAACGTCTCGTCCTGGGCCGGCCGCCACGTCTCGAAGATGCCGGGCCCAGCCTACACCACCACCAAGCATGCGGTGCTGGCGCTGACCCATTCCTTCAACATGGACGAATGCATCAACGGCCTGCGCGCCTGCTGCCTGATGCCGGGCGAGGTGGCGACGCCGATCCTGAAGCTGCGCCCGGTGGTGCCGAGCGAGGAGGAGCAGGCCAAGATGCTGCAACCCGAAGATCTCGGCCGCACCATCGCATTCATCGCCAGCATGCCGGCCAGAGTCTGCATCAACGAAGTGCTGATCAGCCCGACGCATAATCGCGGCTTCATCCAGACGCCGAACAACAGGGATTGAGAGGCGGCGCGCGTACAACACATTCGGTGTCGTCCCCGCGAGCGCGGGGATCCATAACCACAGGGAGAATTTGTCGCACGCGACGGGTCACTCCGAGTCTTCGTCAAACATCTCCCCGTGGTATGGGTCCCGGATCTACGCTGCGCTTGTCCGGGACGACAGCGGAGTGTGTCGCGCGCACCGCGACCCACACGAACATCCCCCCGCATAGTTTCACGCATCACAAAGAATTTTTCTCCGAAACCGCAACCCAAACCCTCCCGTAGTTCGGTCCAACGACGGCGCTGCTGCATCACCCCTTAACTGTCGCAGCTGCCGTTGTTGCCCCAACTCAACGCCGGCCATCGCCGGTACCAATTCAATCGGGAGATTCTCCATGTCGAAGCGCATTGCCTATCTCGCTGCCGCCGCCTTCAGCGCCCTGGCCATCACCGCGACAATCGTCGCGCCTGCGAGCGCCGAGGAAAAGACCGTCATGGTCGGCGGCGCCGCGATGTTCCCCTCGAAGAACATCGTCCAGAACGCGGTCAACTCGAAGGACCACACCACGCTGGTGGCGGCGGTGAAGGCGGCGGGCCTGGTGCCGACGCTGGAAAGCAAGGGCCCGTTCACGGTGTTCGCGCCGACCAACGCCGCCTTCGGCAAGCTGCCGGCCGGCACTGTCGACAATCTGGTCAAGCCCGAGAACAAGGCGACGCTGACCAAGATCCTCACCTACCATGTCGTGCCCGGCAAGCTCGAGGCCTCCGACCTCACCGACGGCAAGAAGCTGAAGACCGCCGAGGGCGAGGAGCTGACGGTCAAGAAGATGGACGGCAAGGTCTGGATCGTCGATGCCAAGGGCGGCAGCTCGATGGTGACGATCTCCAACGTCAATCAGTCGAACGGCGTCATCCATGTGGTCGACACCGTGCTGATGCCGGCGACGTAACACCGCGCGATCCTGTTTCATCCCCGAACAGGATGCTTCGAGACCGCGAGCCGGGGATGCCCGGCTCGCTTTTTTGTGACCACAATAGCCTGACGGCATCGATTCGATGGCTGGCAGGGCGTAACGAAAACCGGCGACCCGGCGTATAATTCCCAACACGCGATCCCAGGACGGACCGATCAGGATGGAACCACCATGGCGAGCCTCACAGTCACCGACGAGCAGGTCAGGGGTAATCCGGCCAAAGTGATCCAGCCCGCCTGGGTGCGGGTCATGCATTGGATCAACGCGCTTGCCATGATCCTGATGATCCTGTCGGGCTGGCAGATCTACAACGCCTCGCCGTTGTTCGCCTTCACCTTCCCGCGCGAATACACGCTCGGCGGCTGGCTCGGCGGCGGCCTGCTCTGGCATTTTGCCGCGATGTGGCTGTTGATGATCAACGGCCTCGCCTATCTCGTCACCGGCTTTGCCACCGGCCGCTTCGCCAAAAAGCTGTTTCCGATCACCCCGTCTGGGGTGCTTCATGACGTCAGGGCCGCCCTGACCTTCAAGCTCGGCCATGACGATCTCACCGTCTACAATTACGTGCAGCGCCTGCTCTATGCCGGCATCATATTGGTCGGCGTGCTGATCGTGCTCACGGGCTTAGGGATGTGGAAGCCGGTGCAGCTCTATTATCTGGTCGCGCTGTTCGGCGACTACCCGACCGCGCGCTACATCCATTTCTTCTGCATGGCCGCGATCTGCGCGTTCCTCGTCGTTCACGTCGTGCTCGCGCTGCTGGTGCCGAAGAGCCTGCGCGCCATGATCATCGGTCGTTGAGGAGGATAACATGGCCAAGCGTTCATTCCTGATCCCCGGCGTCGACAAGCGGCTGTTGATCAAGGATTCCATCAAGACCATGCCCGACGTCACCCGCCGCCGCTTCATCGCGGGCGGCGCCAGCCTCGGCGCGCTGACATTGCTCACCGGCTGCGACGTCGTCGATTCCTCCTCGGCCGAGGAGATGCTGAAGCAGGTCTCGAAGTTCAACGACGCCGTGCAGGCCTTCATCTTCAATCCCGACGCGCTGGCGCCGACCTTCCCTGAGAGCGCGATCACGAAACCGTTTCCGTTCAACGCCTATTACGATCTCGACGACGCGCCGGATGTCTTGGCCGCAGACTGGAAGCTTGAGGTCCGCGGTCTCGTCGACAACAAGAAGTCCTGGACGCTGGACGAGCTCTATAAGCTGCCGCAGGTCACGCAGATCACCCGCCACATTTGCGTCGAGGGCTGGAGCGCGATCGGCAGCTGGACCGGCACGCCCTTGCGTGATTTCCTCAAGCTGATCGGCGCCGACACGCGTGCGAAATACGTCTGGTTCCAGTGCGCCGACAAGGAGGGCTACAATTCGCCCCTGGATATGCGCAGCGCCCTGCATCCGCAGACCCAGATGACGTTCAAATATGCGGGCGAGATCCTGCCGCGCGCCTATGGCTTCCCCATGAAGATCCGCGTGCCCACGAAGCTCGGCTTCAAGAACCCGAAATACGTGGTCTCGATGGAAGTCACCAACGACTACAAGGGCGGCTATTGGGAAGACCAGGGCTATAATTCGTTCAGCGGGAGCTAGCCCCGCTGTCGTCCCGGACAAGCGCGCTTCAAGCGCGCGCAGATCCTGGACCCATAACCCCAGGGAGAGGTTTGGCGAAGATAAGTTGTTCGGTACTTCTAGCTTTCGCCATGGAAAGATGACGCGGTATGGGTCCCCGCGTTCGCGGGGACGACATCGATTACGGCACCGCTTTCTTGGCTGGCCCCACCTTCCGCTGGCACAACGCCGCCGCCGCGCCGAGCGCCAGCAGTGCCGCCGATACATTCAGCGCGTAACTCAAGCTCCCCAGCGCGTCCGTGATCGCGCCGACCACGATCGGCCCGAGCGTCTGGCCGACGCCGAACGAGATCGTCATCGCCGCGATCGCGGTCGGCCATGCCTGCGGCGGATAGTTGAAGCGCACGAAGGCGGTGGTCGAGCCGACCACGGCGAAGAAGGCGACGCCGAACACGACAGCCGAAACCGCAAGCCATGCCGGCGAATGCCCAAGCATGGGCAGTGCTGCGCCTAACGCGTTGGTGCCGAGGATGATGGCGGTGGCCAATCCGCCGCGGTCGAGTGCCAGCACGCCGCGCCAGGCCCAGGGCGTCGCGAAAGCGGATAGGCCGATCAGGCTCCAGAATGCCGCCTGCGCCGCGGCCCCGCCGCCGCCGTCGCGTACATAGGCGATCATGAAGGTCATGTAGGCGATGTAGCCGGCGCCGAACAGGAAGTAGCCGGCGAGATAGATCAGCACGGGCAAAATCGCGAACGAGGCGTGACCGCCCTCCGAGAAGCGGACGCTGCTCTCGATGCGGATCAGGAACAGCGGGATCGTCATCGCGACCGACAATAGCGTCAGCGTCCACCAGACGATCCACCACGAGCCCGGACCGAAATATTGCAGCGTGAACGGGGCGATCAGCCCAGAGGACAGAATGCCGATGCCGGGTCCGGCATAGAACAGGCTGAGCAGGAAATTGGCCCGCTCGGGCCGCGACTGGGCAATGGTGGCGGCCAGCGCGCCGCCGGCGACGAAGCCGGCCGCGGCACCGAGACCCAGCGCGAGGCGCGCCAGGCTCAGCGCGACGAAATTGCCCGTCAGCGCGCAAGTTGCGAGCGCGGCGACGCAGGCGAGGGTTCCGCCGCGGATGGCGGCCGCCCAACCGACGCGCTGGATCAGGCGGGACGCCAATAGCGCGCCGACGAGATAGCCGACGGCGTTGATGGTATTCATGAATCCGGCCGCCGAGTAGGACCAGCCGAGGCTCTCGCGCATATCAGGTAGCACCAGCGCATAGGCAAAGCGGCCGATGCCGAGCCCGACGGTGGCGGCGAGCGACAGGGTCAGGATCAGCCGCGCGGGGTGCGCGTAGGGCGGGGCGCGGTCAGGGGCGTGCAAGGGGATACTCCGGCTTGCCCAGTGTGGCAGGCCCCGTCCGCCTTGCACAGCCGCACCCCGGCAATGGTGTCTTGCCAAGCGCGCAACACCGCTCTAGCACTCCGGCCGAAATTCACGAGATGCCGTCATGCCCGGCCTTGTGCCGGGCATCCACGTTCTTTGCACCGCAAGTCAGGACGTGGATGGCCGGAACATAGACGAGCGGAAGCGACGCCGTCCTTAGGCCGGCTATGCCGGCCATGACGAAACGGAGGAAGAACGACCATGGCGACCCACAAACTGCTGCTGCTTCCCGGCGACGGTATCGGCCCCGAGGTGATGGGCGAGGTGAAGCGGCTGATCGACTGGCTCAATTCGGCAGGGATCGCCAAGTTCGAGACTGATACCGGCCTCGTCGGCGGCTCCGCCTATGACGCGCACAAGGTGTCGATCTCCGAGGGCGACATGGCCAAGGCGCTGGCCGCCGATGCCATCATCTTCGGCGCGGTCGGCGGCCCGAAATGGGATGCCGTTCCTTACGAGGTGCGCCCCGAAGCCGGTCTCTTGCGCCTGCGCAAGGACCTCGCGCTGTTCGCGAACCTGCGCCCCGCCGTGTGCTATCCGGCGCTGGCCGATGCTTCGAGCCTGAAGCGCGAGGCGGTCGAGGGCCTCGACATCATGATCGTGCGCGAGCTCACCGGCGGCGTCTATTTCGGCGAGCCCAAGACCATCACCGATCTCGGCAACGGCCAGAAGCGCGCCGTCGATACCCAGGTCTACGACACCTATGAGATCGAGCGCATCGGCCGCGTCGCCTTCGAGCTTGCCAGGAAGCGCAAGAACAAGGTGACGTCGATGGAGAAGCGCAACGTCATGAAGTCGGGCGTGCTCTGGAACGAGGTCATGACCCAGGTCCACAAGCGCGAATACCCTGATGTCACGCTCGAGCATCAGCTCGCCGATTCCGGCGGCATGATGCTGGTGAAATGGCCGAAGCAGTTCGACGTCATCGTCACCGACAATCTGTTCGGCGACATGCTGTCCGACATCGCGGCGATGCTCACCGGCTCGCTCGGCATGCTGCCCTCGGCTTCGCTCGGCGAGGTCGACGTCAAGACCAAGAAGCGCAAGGCGTTGTACGAGCCCGTGCACGGCTCGGCGCCTGACATCGCCGGCAAGGGCCTCGCCAATCCGATCGCGATGATCTCGTCGTTCGGCATGGCGCTGCGCTATTCCTTCGACCTGGGCGCGCTCGCCGACAAGATCGACGCCGCGATCGCCGCGGTGCTGGCCAGCGGCCTGCGCACCGCCGACATCAAGTCGGAGGGCACCACGGCTGCTTCCACCACGCAGATGGGCGAAGCGATCTTGAAGGAATTGCAGAAGCTGCACGCATAGGCGCTGCTGTCGTAGGGTGGGTTAGCCATGCGGACTGCGCGAAGCGCAGACCGCTTGGCGTAACCCACCTCTACTGTCTTCGCGGAGACAAACAGTGGTGGGTTACGCCTTCGGCCAACCCACCCTACGGCACCACACGACTTTCAAAACAAAAATGGCCGGGCTTTCGCCCGGCCATTTTGATTCGGAAAGATCCGCCGCTCAGTACAGCGGGAAATTCTGCGGATAGCCGCCGACGTCCTGCGGCGGCGAGAGCGGCTGGCGATCGATCGGGCGGTTGCGGTTTTCGCGGGCGAAGGACGGATAGCCCACGGCCGGCGGGAAGGCGTAGTCGCTGAATTTGCGGTCGCCCGGATTGACCTCGGTGCCGCCGTCGAGCCAGGAGCGCTTGCTGACATAGATGCGAGTGCGGCCCTGCTGGTAGACGGCGTTGGGGCCCGTTGGGCCGTAATAATGCCGGCCGCGCTCGTCATAACGCTTGGTCTTGTTGTCGGCCGAGGCCGGCGTCGCCAAGAACATGGCAGAGGACATGGCAATCACGGCGCCCGCAGCAAACAAGGTCGCCAATTTGGCAGAGAATTTCGAGCTCATCACGTCCCCTTCAGGCGGCGCGCCGCCAGTCGATTTCACCCCATACTAGCCCGGCTGGGGTAAGCGCAACTAGGTCTATTGGGTCACACCAGCTCGAAAATAATCGGGCGCGCCGGCAAAAGTTGCATCAATACCAGCCACTTGCTCAGCTGACCTGGACTTGATGCCGGTCAAAGCGCCCCGCGCAATTGCGCGTTCGCGGCGCCCAGCAGCCAGTCCGGTGAACCCGCAAGGTCGCAAGCGCGGCGCTTCAGCTCGGCACGGGCGAACAGGTCCGCCAGCTTCGGTTCGTTGCCGGAGGTCAAGAGCGTGAGCCGGTTCAGCGTGCAGGCGATGGCCGCGCGCTGAGCGGGCAGGGTGTCGCCCTGGCAGGAGAAGCCGGAGATCTGCAAGGCGGGCTCCTCGTTGCGTTTGAGGTAGCCGAGGCAGGCTCGCTCGCCCGCCGCGGCGGCGACCGGCCGGAACAGCGCCACGGGGCCGAATTTCGTCTCGATCAGGCCGGCCTGCTCGAGCGGCGTCGCCGCGTTCAGGCCCATCTGGACGGCGAGGTCCATGGTTGCCGGACGGGTCAGGTCGAATTCGCCGCCCTCCCGGTAAATCTCGAGCTGGGCCAGCACCTTGTCAGCATCGCCGGTCCAGCGCATGACGTCGCGGCGGCCCCCTTCAGGATGCCGAAGGATGGTGTAAGAGGCTGTTTTCTCTGATGAATCAAGCCGGCTGAGGGCGAAACCCGGCTGCGAGCGGTCGGCCACGGTCCAGCCTGGTTGCGGCGCCAGCTCATCGTCGCGTAAATCGGGCAGCTGGCCGAGCGCCGCAAGGCCCAGGATGGCAAACAGCGCGAGCGTCCCCACATAGGCGAACAGCCGCGCCAGCGTGCCGACGACCTCGTCGGCGAAGGCTGCCAATGCCAGATGGAGACTGGTCCGGGTCGAGATTGCGGCCGTGCTGGCCTCGGGCGACTGCATCCACGTCCCTAAGGCATGGTCCCACGTTGTCTTGGGGCCGGTTCTCGCATAGAAGCGCTGCTCTTCCTGTTTAAGCGTCAGCTTCAGGAACGGGCTTTTTCACCGGAGAGTGAACGATGGGTTACAAAGTCGCAGTCGTCGGCGCGACCGGCAATGTCGGACGGGAAATGCTCAACATCCTGGATGAGCGCAAATTCCCCGCGGACGAGGTCGTGGCGCTGGCGTCACGCCGCAGCGTCGGCGTCGAGGTCTCCTACGGCGACCGCACCCTGAAGGTCAAAGCGCTCGAGCATTACGATTTCTCCGACGTCGACATCTGCCTGATGTCGGCGGGCGGTTCGGTGTCGAAGGAATGGTCGCCGAAGATCGGCGCCGCCGGCGCGGTGGTGATCGACAATTCCTCGGCCTGGCGCATGGATCCGGACGTGCCGCTGATCGTGCCGGAAGTGAATGCGGCTGCGACCGAAGGCTTCAAGAAGAAGAATATCATCGCCAACCCGAACTGCTCGACCGCGCAGCTCGTGGTCGCGCTCAAGCCGCTGCACGACAAGGCGACCATCAAGCGCGTCGTGGTCTCGACCTATCAGTCGGTGTCGGGCGCGGGCAAGGACGCGATGGACGAATTGTTCTCGCAGACCAAGGCCGTCTACACCAATGACGAGCTGGTCGCGAAGAAATTCCCCAAGCGCATCGCCTTCAACGTCATCCCCCACATCGACGTCTTCATGGAGGACGGCTTCACCAAGGAAGAGTGGAAGATGATGGCGGAGACCAAGAAGATTCTTGATCCCAAGATCAAGCTGACCGCGACCTGTGTGCGCGTGCCGGTGTTCGTCGGCCATTCCGAGGCCGTCAACATCGAGTTCGAGAATCCGATCAGCGCGGACGAAGCCCGCGAGATCCTGCGCAAGGCGCCCGGCTGCCTCGTCATCGACAAGCAGGAGCCCGGGGGCTACGCCACGCCCTATGAAGCGGCCGGCGAGGACGCCACCTATATCAGCCGTATCCGCGAGGACGCGACGGTCGAGAACGGTCTCGTGCTCTGGTGCGTGTCCGACAATTTGCGCAAGGGCGCAGCCCTCAACGCGATCCAGATCGCGGAAGTCCTGATCAACCGCAAGCTGATCACCGCGAAGAAGAAAGCGGCCTAAAGAAGAATGTAGGGTGGGTTAGCCCTGCGGCTGCGCGAAGCGCAGTCCGCACGGCGTAACCCACCTCTTTGGTATCCGCGGTGACAGAAGTGGTGGGTTACGCCGTGCGAACTCCGCTTCGCGGAGTCGCTGGGCGTAACCCACCCTACGAATTCAAGCCACAGCCCGCGCGTTCTTGAATTCCTTCGCGACCTTGTCCAGCACGAACAGCGATCCCTCTGCGACGCCGAAATAGGCGCCGTGAGTCTGCATTTGGCCGCTCTCCACCGCCTTGCGTACGAACGGGAACGTCATCAGGTTTTCCAGGCTGCGGAACACCGCTGCCTTCTCGATGCGCTCGACGAATTGCGCCATGGTTTCGTGGGCGCGCTGCTCCACCACCTCACCCGGCTTGATGAACATCTGCATCCATTTGCCGATGAAATCGCCGGGCGTGAGCGGCTCGATCTTGTCGACGAAGGCGCGGATGCCGCCGCATTGCGCGTGGCCGAGCACCACGATGTGCTTCACCTTCAGCACCGTCACCGCAAACTCCAGCGCCGCCGAGACGCCGTGTGCGTTTTCGTCAGGCTGATAGGTCGGCACCAGGTTGGCGATGTTGCGGACGACGAAGAGTTCGCCCGGCCCCGCGTCGAAGATCACCTCGGGGGAGACCCGCGAGTCGCAGCAGCCGATCACCATCGTCTCGGGCGACTGCCCTTTGACCGAGAGCTCGCGGTAGCGGTTCTGCTCGGCCGGCAGCCGCTGGGTGGCGAAGGCCCTGTAGCCTTCCAGCAAATGCTTCGGGAATGTCGTCATGGCTATGCCTAACCATATACCGCAGGGACGAACAAGCCTTTCGAATGAGCAGGCCAAGTGCTATCGGCTTCGGCCAGAATAAGACCGAGGAAACCGGAAGGAACGCCTGCATGACCCGCCCGCGCCGCAGCCATCTGTTCATGCCCGGCTCCAACCCCCGCGCGCTGGAGAAAGCGCGCAATCTCGCCGCCGACGGCCTGATCCTGGATCTGGAAGATTCGGTTGCCCCTGACGCCAAGGCGGCGGCGCGTGACGGCATCGCCGCCGCGATCGCAGCCAAGGGCTTTGGCAGGCGCGAGATCCTGATCCGGACCAACGGTCTCGACACGCCCTGGTGGGCCGACGACGCCGCGATGGCCGCCAAGGCCTCGCCTGACGGCATCCTGGTTCCAAAAGTTTCAAGCATCGAAGATCTCGATACGATCGGTCTGCGTCTCACCGAGCTCGGCGCCGCGCCGACGGTGAAGGTCTGGGCCATGATCGAGACCGCGCGCGCCGTGCTGCATGCTGAGGAGCTGGCCGAGGCCGGGCGCGATCCATCGCGGCGCCTCTCCGGTTTCGTGTTCGGTCCCAACGACATCTCGCGCGAGACGCGCATCAGGATGCTGCCCGGCCGCGCCGCGATGATCCCGATGATCACCCATTGCATCCTGGCGACGCGCGCCCACGGCCTCGAAATCCTCGACGGGCCCTACAGCGACATCGCCAACTCCGATGGCTTCGCCACCGAATGCGCGCAAGGCCGCGATCTCGGTTTCGACGGCAAGACGCTGATTCATCCCTCGCAGATCGACGCCTGCAACGCGATCTTCACGCCGCCCGAGGAGGAGGTCGCGCGCGCGCGAAAGATCATCGCGGCGTTCGAACTGCCGGAGAACGCCTCGCGCGGCGCGATCCGCCTCGATGGCGCCATGGTGGAGCGCCTGCACGCCGACATGGCGCGGCGCACGATCGCGATCGCGGACGCGATTGCGGCGATGGGGAAGGGCTGAGGGGTGCGCTCTGCCCGTTCCGTCCTGCTTGATCTCGACGGAACGTTGGTTGATTCCCGGCCGGGCATCGTCGCGAGCTGCTCAGCCGCATTGCGTGCGCTCGGACACGACCCCGGCAATGCACCCGACATAACCATCGGGCCACCGCTCGAAGACATCCTGCGGACTCTGCTTGCCGCGTACGGCGACGACCGGATCGATGAAGCCGCCGTCGCCTATCGCGAGCACTATGGCGAAACCGGTCTGCTCGGAAGCGAGCCCTATCCCGGAATCGGCTTCGCGATCGAGGATATGCGACGCGGCGGATTGCGGATCTATCTCGCCACATCGAAGCGCGAGGTTTTCGCGCGACGAATCCTGGAAAACCTGAATCTGGCGGTGCTTTTCGACGGCATCTACGGTTCGGTGCCGGGCGGCGGGCTGGATCACAAGCCGGAACTGCTCGCCCATATCCTGGCCGAACAGGATATCGCCGCCTCGCGCAGCCTCATGGTCGGCGATCGCCGCCACGACATCATTGGCGCTCACGCAGTCAAGATGCGCGGCCTCGGCGTGCTCTGGGGATATGGCAGCCGGGACGAGATCGAGACGGCGGGCGCGGACCAATTGGTGCGGCGGCCTGCTGATCTTGCGCGCATCGTTCTATCGATGTTGAACGAATAGCCGCCGCAGCAGATTCAGCGCGGCGCGACGTCGGCGTGGTCGAGCGACTCCAGGGTTGCGGCATTGGCGCAATAGCCGTGATAATTCTCCGCGGCAGTGCGATCGGCGAGATCGCGGTCGCATTGTGCCTTGTGATTGCACAGCGAGCAGACCCGCTCCAAATCGCGCAGCAGCAGCGGCTGCGCGCGGCCGAGGCCTTCGGCGCTGATGCCGAGCTGTTCGAGCATTTTGGGCAGCTCGTCGGCAGAGTGCTTGCCGTGACGGACCAGCTCTTCCAGATCGTCAGGCGCGATCCTCAGGTCGTTCGCGATCCGGTCGAAATCGGCGCGATCGAGCTGCCGCATCTCGTTGATCTCGCGGCGGTGCTTCAGCCAGCCCGCAAAGGATTCGATGAGGTCCTGGACGATGGGATAAGGCCTGCTTGCGGTGCTCATGGAAAGCTCCCTTCGGACGGCGGAATTGGAGCGAATTAAGCACGATGTTGCAGGGGCGCGTTGCGCTGGATCAAACTCGGAAGGGCCAAACCCGGTGGCGTGTCCCGGACGCGCTGCAGCGTGCAACGCTGCTGCGCAGAGCCGGGACCCATTCCTCCGCTGTGCTGGGCCCCGGCTCTGCAGCGCACCGCTGGAGTAGCGCTGCGCTGCGTCCGGGGCACGAGACTTAGCCGAACCGCTCCGCCGCCCAGGCATACAGGCTGCCCGGAATCGGCTTTTCGCCGCCACGTCCCTTGGGCGAGATATGCAGGCCGATGATCTCGGGGTTGGTGACGAGCCCGAGATAGCTCGAGGGATCGAAGAACAGTTTCGGTTCGGCATGCACGGCGTAGAACGACTGCTTCGGCAGCGCGCATCCGAGCTCGCCGGTGCGTCGCGCGAGCGCGGTCAGTGCTGCGGGCCCAAAGATCGCAACGCGAATGTCCGCAAGGCGATTCGAGCCGCCGCGCAGGCGGCGCATCATGAAGGTGACGCGGTGGCGCACCGACAGCCAGTTCGGCGTCAGCTCCTCCTGCTCCATCAGCTCCTCGAAGGCGGCGACGATGCCGTGCTTGGCCGGCAGATAGATCACGGAATTGCCGAGTTGGCGCGGCCGCTCCCAGGCGAAGTAGGGCTTTGCCGGATCGATCTCGACGGGCTTCAAGAGCAGCACGTCCGCATCGAGCCAGAGACCGAGGCCCTTCGCCATCAGCTTCATGCGAAAGAAGTCGCTGAACTGCAGAATGGTCCAGTCGCGCCAGCTGCCGTCCGGCTGCGGCGGCCGCAGCCGTTCGGAGAACGCATGCGGCAGGATCGCTTCTGCCTCCGCATTCTCGACGCCGGCAGGCAGGCCGGGAATGGTGTCGAAGCTGTAGACGGTGACCTTGTGGCCGGCAGCTAACTGCGAGCGCAGACAGGTCTGGCGCAGTGCGTCCATCGGGCCATGCCAGAAGGTGACGATCTCGGGGAGCATAGGGCGAGCTATAGGGATAAGCAGGGCAAAGAAAAAGCCCCGGCGCTGACGGCACCGGGGCTCGAAGCAGAGAGCGATCTCAGGCCCAGGCGCGTTCGCGCTTGAGCTTGTCCTCGTAGCTGTCGATCGAGGCCTTCTTCTCCATGGTGAGACCGATGTCGTCGAGGCCGTTGATCAGGCAGTGCTTGCGGAACGGGTCGATCTCGAACTTGACCTTGCCGCCGTCGGGGCCGCGGATTTCCTGGTTCGGCAGGTCGATCGTCAGCGTCGCGTTGGCGCCGCGCTCGGCGTCGTCGAACAGCTTGTCGAGGTCCTCCTGCGAGACGCGGATCGGCAGAATGCCGTTCTTGAAGCAGTTGTTGTAGAAGATGTCGCCGAACGAGGTCGAGATCACGCAGCGGATGCCGAAGTCGAGCAGCGCCCAGGGCGCGTGCTCGCGGCTCGAGCCGCAGCCGAAATTGTCGCCGGCCACCAGCACTTTCGCGTTGCGATAGGCGGGCTGGTTGAGCACGAAATCAGGATTCTCGCTGCCGTCGTCCTTGTAGCGCTGCTCGGAGAAGAGCCCCTTGCCAAGGCCGGTACGCTTGATGGTCTTGAGGTACTGCTTCGGAATGATCATGTCGGTGTCGACATTGATGATCTTCAGCGGCGCCGCGACGCCTTCCAGCGTGGTGAACTTGTCCATGGTTGCGCTTTCCCGGGGGTGGTTCAAGGAAGGCGTATTTATCGCGATTGGAGCGGAAATCCTAGGCCGAATTCGGCAGGTCTCGTCTGCTTGGCTGGATCAAGCCTCGGGGGAGGCGCGCTCCCTACTCCGCCCGCGCCTCAATCGCCGCCATATCGTCGTCCGACAGGCCGAAATGGTGACCGATTTCGTGGATCAGGACGTGGCGGACGATATGGCCGAGGTTCTCATCGTGCTCGGCCCAGTAATCCAGGATCGGCCGGCGGTAGAGCCAGACCATGTTGGGCAGCCGCGCCACGTCGCCAAGGCTCTGTTGCGGCAGGCCGACACCTTGGAACAGGCCGAGCAGGTCGAACTCGCTCTCGCATTCCATCTCGTCCAGGACCTCCTCGGTGGGGAAGTCGTCGACGCGGATGATCACGCCCTCGCACAGGGTGCGAAATTCCGCCGGCAGGCCTTCGAAGATTTCGTGCGCCGTCGCTTCCATCTCGGCCAGCGAGGGTGCTTTCGATTCCGTCCACATGGGCATCTCTTAGCGCGGGTTCCTTGGCGATGCATCCCGCTTTATAAGCGCGGGCTAGGTTGACGGGCGGCGCCAAAACGGGGAGCGTGGGCCTCGGTTGGGACGTTTCAGGTGGGCAAAAAAATGCGAGCAAAAACAGCGCTGACGCTACTGTGCATGGGGTTGTTTTCGCAGTTTTGCGTTGGCGCGGAGGCGCAGACGGCGGCCCCCGGGGTGAGGCTGGCGCAGGCGGCGGCACCGGACGACATCCCGCCGCCGCGCAAGCGGCATCCGGCGCGCCTGCGCGTCACACCCTATTACACGCCTGATGGCGTCTACCCGCGCTACAATCCGGGTCCCAATGCGGTCCGCGTGTGCAACGCGACCTATGTGCAGGAATTCCGGCCGAGCGGCACCGTGATCGTGCCGCGTGTGAGCTGCTACTGGCGTCCGGGCTGAGGCAGGCGGCGCTCGGCGTTGGAGCCCGGTGGGGTGATCATGGCGAGATGGGTTGCATGGGCCGTTGCCGTCGCGCTTGCCGCCGGTCTGCCTCGCGCGTCCGCGGCGCCAAGGGTGACGGTGCCGGAGGCCTCGGCAGGGACTGCGATCTTCGATGGGCGGCGGCCCGCGCGAACCCAATACATTGTGCCGCCCCTCGTGCGCCGTGATCCCCGCTATTACGCGCGGCCCGTGCACTACCGTCCCTATCCCTACGGCGTGCCCGCACCCTTCGTATTCGGCTACGGCCCGTTCAGGTGACGCGCTAGCCGGCGGGCGCGAATCCCTTGACCAAGAGCACGGTCGCCTTCGCGCCGGCTTTGCGATCACGCGAGATTTCATCGTAGTCGGGTGAGTTCGAGAAGGCGAGGAAGGCGGCCTCGTCGGGAAACGACATCATGACGAGCTTGTCGTGCGGCCACGTCCCTTCGAGCACGCGCGGGCGTTCATCGGCGGCGAGCAGCCGGCCATTGAACTTCCTGAACACATCGAAGAACCGCGCCTGGTAACGGTCATAGGCGGCGCGGTCCGTCATCGTCAGCTGCGCGATCGCATAGACGGTCATTTCCGAAACTCCTCTCGTCGCGGCACCGCATCGCAGTCACCGGCTTCGTTCATTCATGGCGCGTTCACGTCGCTGTCCGCAATTTAATCCCGGGAGCGACTGCAATTGAACAGGGATGACGCGGGCCGGAAACGAGCATCGCAACTCCGCTGTCCGGATTCAGGGAGGATTCCATGCTGAGAATAAGAGGTCTCAGGGCAAGCCCGATGCGCCTGCTCGGGATTGCGGCCGCCGCGACACTGATGCTGTCGGCGGGGACCGCGCGTCGCGCTGAAGCACTCGCCTTGATCAATCCGGCGACGTCCCCCGCGGCCAAGGCCGCGAGCGACGACCTCGTCACGCAGGTTCGTCACGGCGGCGGCGGACATGGCGGGGGCGGACATTTTCACGGTGGCGGAGGCTTCCGCGGTGGCGGCGGACATGTCGGCGGTTTCCGCAGCGGTGGATTCCATGGCGCTCATATCGGCGGCATCCGCGCCGCGCCGGCCTTCCACGGCGGTGGCTATCGCTATGGCGGCGTTCACCGCTATGGCGGATTTCAGCGCTACGGGATCTATCGGCCGCACTACGGCCATCGCCACTTCCACCGGCGCTATTATGTCGGCGGCTATTATCCCTACTACCACCATCCGCGCCGCTGCCGGATCATCTGGACCTATTATGGCCCGCGCCGCGTCTGCCGCTGGCACCGCTGGCACTATCCGTACCGGTATTGGTAACGGAAACTATTCGAACAGCGTCATGGCCGGGACATAGGCGAGCGGAAGCGACGCCGTCCTACGGACGGCTATGCCCGGGCATGACGGAGCGCGTAGCTACAGCCAATCCTTCAGCTTCCACGACGAAGCCTTCCACCGCATCAGATTGTCCAGCTTCCACTGCTTGAACATCGCGGGCGGCCAGCGGCTGAGCTTCGAGGTCTCCTCGACCTCCGGCTTGGCGACGATGGACAGCGGCGTCGCGCGCCGGCGGTGCTGGCGCGTGGCTTCGCTGATCAGGTCGACATATTCAGGCTTGTTGGCCATGGCGCGTCCTCGCGAAAACCTCGCGAGGACGAGAGTGTCAGGCGATCGATTAACAGCGGTTTGCCGCGATCGCTACAATTGCGGGAGTTCGCTTAGCGCCAGTCCCTGACGTCGACGAAGTGCCCGGCGATCGCCGCCGCCGCCGCCATCGCCGGCGAGACGAGATGCGTGCGGCCTTTAAAGCCCTGGCGGCCCTCGAAATTGCGGTTCGAGGTGGAGGCGCAGCGCTCTTCCGGCTTCAGCTTGTCCGGGTTCATGGCAAGGCACATCGAGCAGCCCGGCTCGCGCCATTCGAAGCCGGCCTTGATGAAGATCTTGTCGAGACCCTCGGCCTCGGCCTGCTCCTTGACGATGCCGGAGCCGGGGACGACCATGGCGTTGACGTTCGCTGAAACCGTCTTGCCCTCGGCGATCTTCGCTGCCGCGCGCAAATCTTCGATGCGGCCGTTGGTGCAGGAGCCGATGAAGACGCGGTCGAGCTTGATGTCGATGATCTTCGTGCCCGCCGTCAGGCCCATATACTTCAGCGCGCGATGTTTGGAGATGCGCTTGGCCTCGTCCGCGATCTTGTCGGGATCGGGCACGATGCCGGTCACCGAGATGACGTCCTCAGGCGAAGTGCCCCAGGTCACGATCGGCGGCAGTTTTGCAGCATCGAGGCGCAGCTCATGGTCGAAATGCGCGCCCTCGTCGGAGCGCAATTTCTCCCAATAGCGCATCGCCGCATCCCAGGCCGCGCCCTTCGGTGCCTTCGGACGGTCGCGCAGGAAGTCGTAGGCCTTCTGGTCGGGCGCGACGAGGCCGGCGCGGGCGCCGCCTTCGATCGACATGTTGCAGACCGTCATGCGGCCTTCCATCGAGAGCGCACGAATTGCTTCGCCGGCATATTCCAGCACGTAGCCGGTGCCGCCCGCAGTGCCGATCTCGCCGATGATGGCGAGGATGATGTCCTTGCCGGTCACGCCGTCAGGCAATTTGCCGTCGACGGTGACGCGCATGTTCTTCGCCTTCTTCTGGATCAGCGTCTGCGTCGCCAGCACGTGCTCGACTTCGGAGGTGCCGATACCGTGCGCGAGCGCGCCGAACGCGCCGTGCGTCGAGGTGTGGCTGTCACCGCAGACGATGGTGGTGCCGGGCAGCGTAAAGCCCTGCTCGGGACCGATGACGTGGACGATGCCCTGGCGCTTGTCGAACTCGTTGTAATATTCGATGCCGAATTCCTTGGCGTTGTCGGCCAGCGCCTTGATCTGCTCGATGCTCTCCGGATCGGGATTGGGCTTGGTGCGGTCGGTGGTCGGCACGTTGTGGTCGACGACGGCGAGCGTCTTCTCCGGCGCGTGAACCTTGCGACCCGTCGCGCGCAGGCCTTCGAACGCCTGCGGTGAGGTCACCTCATGCACCAGATGGCGGTCGATATAGAGCAGGCAGGTGCCGTCCTCGGCTTCGTGCACCAGATGGTCGTTCCAGATCTTGTCGTACAATGTGGTCGGCTTGGACATGAGCTTAAGCTCCGAAAGAATGTGTGAAGCGGATAAGCGCGCATCGCGCGCAGGCAACAAATCGTCAGCGCAGCCTCTCAGGCTGCGCGAATAAGCTCTGACGTTGCCGAGGTCGCGAAGCGTCCGAAGAACCGGCCAGGCAGCCGCGAGCGATCGTCGATGACGATGCGCTGGACGGGGGCGAGGCTGGTCGGATCTGGAAACATTCTAGAAGCTATATAGCATGCAGCGGTAAAAGCGCGAGAGTTTCGGCTCGTCATTGCGAGCGCAGCGAAGCAATCCAGAAATGCATCCGCGGAGACAGCCTGGATTGCTTCGTCGCAAGGCCCCTCGCAATGACGGCGGGACAAACAAAAAAGCGCGGAGCCGAGCCCCGCGCTTTCGAAAACTTGCCTGATGAGGCGGAGCCTACTCGCCGACCGCGGTCTGGCGGTCCTGCTTCTCGACGATGCGGGCCGACTTGCCGCGAAGGTTGCGGAGGTAATAGAGCTTGGCGCGACGCACCTTGCCGCGACGCACCACCTTGATCGAGTCGATCATCGGCGACATCACCGGGAACACGCGCTCCACGCCCTCGCCGTACGAGATCTTGCGCACGGTGAAGCTCTCATTGAGGCCACCGCCGGAGCGGCCGATGCAGACGCCCTCATAGGCCTGCACGCGGGTGCGCTCGCCTTCGACGACCTTCACGTTGACGATCACGGTGTCGCCGGGACCGAATTCCGGAATGTCCTTGCCGGCGGACAGCTTGTCGAATTGCTCTTGCTCGAGCTGCTTGATCAGGTTCATGGGTAAATCTCCATCGGCGCGCCCAGCCCTGGAAACGGGGGGCTGCGCAAAATTCGTCTATCCAGCCATTGCGGATTTGGCCGCTCCTATAAGGCAAGCCGGAGCGTTTGTCACCCGTCTGTCTTGTTTTTTGGCGTTTTTTGGCGACCGGCTCGATTCGGGGGCTTGGGCGGGATCTGGGCCCACAAATCCGGCCGCCGGGCCGCCGTCAGGGCCTCGGATTGCGCCCGCCGCCAGGCCGCGACCTTGGCGTGGTCGCCGGAGGTCAGGATATCAGGGATCGGAACCCCCTCGAACAGCTGCGGGCGGGTGTATTGGGGGTATTCCAAAAGGCCCCCGGAGAAGCTCTCCTCGGTTCCCGAGGCCTCCTTGCCCATCACCCCCGGCAGCAGCCGCACGCAGGCATCGATCAGGGCTAACGCTGCGATTTCGCCGCCGGACAGCACGTAATCGCCGATCGAGACCTCCTCCAGGCCCCGCTTGTCGATCACCCGCTGGTCCACCCCCTCGAACCGCCCGCAGACGATCAGGGGGCCGGGGCCCCGGACGAATTCTGTGACCCGGGCCTGGGTCAATGGCCGACCGCGCGGGCTCATCAGCAGCTTCGGTCGGTCAGGGCCGATCTCCGCCGCGTCGATGGCCGCCGCCAGAACATCGGCCCGCAGCACCATGCCCGGCCCGCCACCGGCGGGGGTGTCGTCGACGCTGCGGTGACGGTCGGTGGCCGAGGCGCGGATGTCCCGCGCCTCGATGTCCCAGAGTCCCGCGGCCAGCGCCCGCCCGGCGAGGCTCACACCGAGCGGTCCCGGAAACATCTCCGGAAACAGCGTCAGCACCGTCGCGCGCCAGGGTGAGGGGTGGGTCATCGGATCCAAATGCCTCGTCGTCCCGGGGCGCGCGAAGCGCGAGCCCGGGACCCATAACCACCGCACTTCATTTTGCGATGATCGGAGCTATCAGCTTAGCCAAAAAACCATGGCCTGTGGCTATGGGTCCCCGCGTTCGCGGGGACGACTCGGGGAGAGAGTTTCGCCACGATCCTCGCCCTCGATCTCCTGCGGCAGCGCGATCACCACGCGGCCGCCTTTGAGATCGACCTCCGGCACCACCGCGTTCGAGAACGGCAGCAGCATCGTTGCGCCCTTGGGCGGAGCGATCTCGATGATGTCGCCGGCGCCGAAATTGTGGATCGCGAGCACGCGGCCGAGCGCGTCGCCGTCCGTGGTGACAGCGGCGAGCCCGATCAGATCGGTGTGGTAATATTCGTCCTCGTCGGTCACGGGCAGCTTGTCGCGCGCGACGTAGAGTTCGATGCCGTTGAGGCGCTCGGCCTCATCGCGGGTCGTGACGCCCTTGAACGTCGCGACCAGATGGTCTTTCGCCTCGCGCGCCGTCGCCAGCTCGAACTGGCGCTTGCCGTCCTTGGCGAGAAGCGGACCGTAGCGGCGGACGGCAAAGGGATCTTCCGTAAAAGTCCACAGCTTGACCGCACCGCGCACCCCATGCGCGGCGCCGATCCGCGCGACGCAGACCAGCGCCGACATGATTGAACCTTAGCCCTTCGCGGCGGCTTCGGCCTGCGCCTTGCGCTCCTTGCGCGGCACGGCCTTTTCCGGGTTGTTGCGCGCTTCACGCTTCTTGACGCCGGCGGCATCGAGGAAACGCGACACGCGGTCGGACGGCTGCGCGCCCTTGGCGAGCCAGGCCTTCACCTTGTCCATGTCGAGCTTCAGGCGGGTCTCGTTGTCCTTCGGCAGCAGTGGGTTGAAATAGCCGAGACGCTCGATGAAGCGGCCATCGCGCGGAAAGCGGGAGTCGGCGACGACGACGTGATAGACGGGACGCTTCTTGGTGCCTGCGCGGGCGAGGCGGATCACGACGGACATTCAGTTCTCCTTGAAAGTGTGGTTTGCAAAGTACGTTTTGTTCGGTTGATTGGTATTCCGCGCCGCGTGAGACCGTGCGGTTCCTCGCGACGAATTCCTCATTTCTTCTTGCCCGGGAAACCGCCGAGGCCCGGCAGCGTCGGCTTGCCGCTCAGCCCCGTCAGTCCAGGAAGGTTTGGCAGGCCGGTGCGAAGCCCGGGCGGCAGATCCTTCGGCAGGCTGGGCAGACCTTGTCCGCCGCCGGCCTGCATCTTCTCCTGCATCGCCTTCATCTCTTCGGGAGACGGCATCTTCATGCCGCCGCCAAAGCCCATCGCCTGCGCGATGCCGGCGAGCGGGCCGCGCTTGCCCGAGCCCATGGCCTTCATCACGTCGGCCATGTTCCGGTGCATCTTGAGTAGCTTATTGACGTGCTCGACGCTCTGGCCGGAGCCTGCGGCGATGCGCTTCTTGCGGCTTGCTTTCAGCAGATCCGGATGGCGGCGCTCGTCGCGCGTCATGGAATCGATGATGGCGACCTGGCGCTTCAAAATCCTGTCGTCGATGCCGGCGGCCGCGATCTGGTTCTTCATCTTGGAGATGCCGGGCATCATGCCCATCAGGCCGCTGATGCCGCCCATGTTGGCCATCTGCAGCAGCTGCTCGCGCATGTCGTTGAGGTCGAACTGACCCTTGCGCATGCGCTCGGCGGTGCGCGCGGCCTTCTCGGCGTCGATATTGGCCGCGGCGCGCTCGACTAGCGACACGACGTCGCCCATGCCGAGGATACGGCCGGCGATACGATCGGGATGGAAATCTTCCAGCGCATCGGTCTTTTCACCGGTGCCGAGCAGCTTGATCGGCTTGCCGGTGACCGCGCGCATCGACAGCGCGGCGCCGCCGCGGCCATCGCCGTCCACGCGTGTCAGCACGATGCCGGTGAGGCCGACGCGCTGGTCGAACGCGCGCGCCAGGTTCACGGCGTCCTGGCCGGTGAGGCTGTCGGCGACCAGCAGCACTTCGTGCGGATTGGCCGCGGCTTTGATCGCCGCTGCTTCCGACATCATCTCTTCGTCGAGCGTGGTGCGGCCGGCGGTGTCGAGCAGCACGACGTCGTAGCCGCCGAGCTTGCCGGCCTCCAGCGCGCGCTTGGCGATCTGCGGCGGCTGTTGCCCCGCCACGATCGGCAGGGTCGGAATGTCGAGATCGCGGCCGAGCACGGCCAGCTGCTCCATCGCCGCCGGGCGATAGACGTCGAGCGATGCCATCAGCACCTTGCGCTTGTCGCGCTGGACCAGGCGGCGGGCGAGCTTTGCGGTGGTCGTGGTCTTACCGGAGCCTTGCAGGCCGACCATCATGATCGGTACCGGCGGCACGGAATTGACGTCGATGGTCTGGCCTTCGCTGCCCAGCGTGTTGACCAGCTCGTCATGGACGATCTTGACCACCATCTGGCCGGGGGTCACCGACTTGACGACGGTGGCGCCGATCGCCTGCTCGCGGACGCGCTCGGTGAAGCTGCGGACCACCTCGAGCGCGACGTCGGCCTCCAGCAGCGCGCGGCGCACCTCGCGCATCGCGGCATCGACGTCCTTTTCGGTCAGCGCACCGCGCCCCGTCAGACGATCGAGAATTCCGCCAAGCCGTTCCGACAGATTGTCGAACAATGCCGTTGTCCTGTTGCTGTCCCCGGATGAGGGCGCGCCGCTACTCTCCGCTGTCATGCCCCGGCTTGACCGGGGCATCCAGTACGCCGCGGCACCTCGGTTCCAGCCGAGCCGCCTCTGGAATACTGGATCGCCCGATCAAGTCGGGCGATGACCGCTTCCTTGGCCAAACGATCTTCCAAACACCTTTGCGCCCGAGGGCGCACAGCGCTGTCGGGCGTTGACCTCCGGCCCCAAGGGCCGGTCGGCGGGTCGAAAAGAAAGCCTTTCCGAGAAAGTGGCGGGGTTAAACGCCGCTCACGCCGAAAAGTCAAGGAAAGTTAGGGTGCCAGAGTGGCTTTGCCAAGGTAAGCTCCTGAAAACAAGACGCTTTTGGTGGTCAGTTCCTTTTCCTTTGGCCTCGCCCATATAGAAGGTGATGATTTACCTCCGCCGCCGTCCCTGAAAGCCAGCCTGTGTCGATCGCCCGTCGCCGCGTTTATGGTTGCTTGCCGGGGCCGGGGCGCTGGTCGGCGTCCCCTCCCTTTGGATGTCCCGCATGAAAGCCTATGACGATCCCACCTCAGATCATTTCGACGGCCTCACGTTTTTCGATCCGGATGGGGCGCCGCCGAAATCGCTGCGCGAGGTGCTGCGCTGGCAGTTCGGCGGCAAGCGGCAGCGTGCGAAATGGCCGGATTGGGCCCCCAGCCCTCATGCCGACACCCCGCCGGAGCGGGTCGACGGCGGCAAAGTGCGGCTGGCCTTTGTCGGCCATGCCAGCTGGCTGATCCAGGCCGGCGGCCTCAACATCCTGGTCGATCCGGTCTGGTCGACCCGGGTCTCGCCGGTCTCCTGGGCCGGGCCGAAGCGGCATAACGATCCCGGCATCGCCTTCGAGAAGCTGCCGAAGATCGACGTCGTGCTGGTCTCGCATGGCCATTACGATCATCTCGACATCGCGACGCTGTCGCGGCTCGCCAAGAATTTTGCCCCGCGCGTGGTCACCCCGCTCGGCAACGACGTCACGATGCGCAGTGCCGATCCCACCATCAAGGTCGAAGCCTTCGACTGGCACGACCGCGTCGAGCTCGGCGGCGGCGTCGCCGCGCATCTGGTGCCGACCCGGCACTGGACCGCGCGCGGCATGTTCGATCGCAACAAGGCGCTGTGGGCGAGTTTTGTCTTGGAGACGCCGGCCGGGAAAATCTACGTGGTCTGCGATTCCGGTTACGGCGATGGCCGGCATTTCCGTCGCGTCGCCGAGAAGCACGGCAAGCTGCGCCTCGCCATCCTCCCGATCGGCGCCTACGAGCCGCGCTGGTTCATGCGCGACCAGCACATGAATCCGGAAGACGCCGTGAAGGCGCTGGCCGATTGCGGCGCCGAGGCCGCGCTCGGGCATCACCACGGCACGTTCCAGCTGACGGACGAAGCGATCGACGCGCCGGCCAAGGCGCTGGTGGAAGCGCTGGATGCAGCACAGATTCCGCAGCAGCGGTTCGTGGCGATGAAGCCGGGGCAGGTGGTGGAGATTTAGGTCTCTCCACGCATACCGCTCGTGCCCCGGACGCAGCGCAGCGTCTCTTCGACGGTGCGCTGCAGAGCCGGGGCCCACGCTTTTGGATGCAACTGGGTCCCGGCTCTGCGCCGCGTCACTACGTGCCGCAGCGCGTCCGGGACACGAGAATTATTGTTCCTTCGGCTTGATCGCCCAGCTCACATTCACCGTCACCGACAGCGTCTCCTCGCCCGGTGCGACCGCGGCAGGTGCAGCCATCGGCGCTGTCGCCATCCGCGCCTTGAACAGCGGCACCGGGGCGCCGCCTTCGGAGACGCTGAGCGGTGCGCCCAACGTGACGCCGGTAGCCTTGGCGTAGATCTCGGCCTTGCGGCGGGCGTCCGCGACCGCCTGCTCGCGCGCGTCGTCGAGCAGTTTCGAGGCCTGCGTCACCTCGAAGGAAATGTTGCCGATGTCGTTGGCGCCGGCGGCAACCAGCGTATCGATGATGCTAGCGACCTTGGTGACGTCGCGAATTTTTACGGTGACGCGGTTCGAGGCGCGGAAGCCGACCACCGGGGATGCGCCGGTGGATTTGTTCTGGCCATATTGCGGCTGCAGCGACAGGCGCGAGGTCCGGTAATCCTTCTCGGCGATGCCGGCGCCCTTCAGCGCCAGCAGCACCTTGCCCATCGCGGCGTTGTTGGCGTCGGAGGCTTCCTTCGCCGACTTGGCGTCGTTGGCGACGCCGGCGTCGATCTGCGCAAGATCCGGCGCCACGGAGACATTGGCTTCGCCGCTCACCGAAATGGCGGATACGACATCGTCGGCAAGCGCGGACGTTGCCGGCAGCGTGGCGGCAAGAACGGCGGCGAGGGAGACAACAAGTACGGCAGGCTTCTTCATAAGTCTCACTTCAGCGGCACGAAGACGTTGATCACGAGCTTGTCCTCGGCGGTCTTCAGGGGATCGGTGAGGTATTCCTCGATGAAGGTGTCCTTGGCTTCCAGCCTCTTGTCGTCGAGGTGATTGGTGATCGCCTCGTAGGTGTTGTCCATGTTGTCGTAGGAGCCGCGATGGACGAACTTCAGCACCTTGCCCTCCGGCGATTTGCCGACGCTCATGTCCTTGGGCAAGTTCTTGGGATCCTGCTCGACCGGGATCTCGGCAAGGAAGGTGAAGCCGGTATCGTCCGTCGAGGTGTAGACGATCATCGCATTGCCGGCGTGCTTGATGCCCTGCTTGTCCAGCAGGGCGTTCAGCGCCTTGAAGGCGTCGATCAACGTGTCGAAGGCCGAGTCCCAATTCGCGGTGCCCTTGACCATCACGACCTTCTTGGCCTCGAGCGTGGTCTCGAGGCCGAACGGATCGGCGGTCTGCACCGGGGCGGGGGTTACGGCGGCCGCCGGTGGCGGGGCCGTTGGGCTCGGTGAGGCACTGGCTGCGGGCGAGGGCGATGTTGTCGGGGTCGGCGAAGCGCTGGCCGCAGGTGATGGTGCGGGTAAGGTCGTCGCCGCTGGTGCGGGCGACGCGCTCGCGGCCGGCGAGGGGGTGGCCGATGGGGCCGGTGAGGGACTTGCCGAGGCGGCCGGTGCCGGGCTCGGGGTTTGCGCCAAAACCTCAGGCAGGCCAAGCGACAAGGCCGCTGCCGGGATCAGCGCGGCTAGAGCGAGACGACGAAACCTGATCATTTTATTCTCCCCACGGCCTTCGTCACCAAGGCCTGATCACCAAGACCTTGCCCACCAAGGCCTTATCCGGCTGAAGCCCGGCCGCGCATCCCGGTTCGCGGCGAGCCGCGCCGTTCTAACACGCGGGCGCGGAATTCGTCTCATGACAGATGCGTCATGGCAGACCTCCTGGCAGACCTCTTGGCCTCCGACCGCAAATCACTGGCCAAGCCTGCAAGGATCGCCATATAAGACAGGCGAAATTCGGGAATTTTCATGAGCGCGCTGGCCAACCACGCATTTGCCAAGATGAACGGCATCGGCAACGAGATCGTCGTTGTCGACATGCGGGATTCTACGGCAAAGGTGACGCCGGACGACGCCCGTGCGGTGGCGTCCGCGAACGGTGGCGTGGCTTACGACCAGCTCATGGTGCTGCAGAAGCCGCGGCTCGACGGCACCGAAGCCTTCATCCGGATCTACAACAATGACGGCTCGGAAGCCGGCGCCTGCGGCAACGGCATGCGCTGCGTGGTGCGGCGCATCTTCGAGAAGAACGGGCAGACGACGGCGACGTTCGAGACGGCGGCCGGGCTGCTCAATGCCTGGCAGGGTCCGGCACCTGATCTCTACACCGTCGACATGGGGATGCCGAAGTTCGGCTGGCAGGACATCCCGCTGGCGGAAGAGTTCCGCGACACCCGCTACATCGAATTGCAGATCGGGCCGATCGACAATCCGATCCTGCATTCGCCCTCCGTGGTGAGCATGGGCAACCCGCATGCGATCTTCTGGGTCGACGATGTCAACGCCTATGATCTCGAGCGTTTCGGTCCATTGCTGGAAAACCACCCGATCTTCCCGGAGCGCGCCAACATCACGCTCGCCCATATCGCCGATCCCCAGCACATCACGATCCGCACCTGGGAGCGCGGTGCCGGCCTGACCAAGGCCTGCGGCTCGGCGGCCTGCGCCACGGCGGTCGCCGCGGCCCGCCTGAAGCGGGCCGAGCGCAATGTCGAGATTACGCTGCCTGGCGGCAAGCTCGGCATCGAATGGCGCGAGCGCGACGACCACGTGCTGATGACGGGCACGGCGACCTTCGAATATGAGGGCAGATTCGATCCGGCGCTGTTTGCGCCGGTGGCCTGATGGCCGTCGACGTCGTCACCTTCGGCTGCCGCCTCAACGCCTTCGAGGCCGAGGTGATGCGCCGCGAAGCCGAAGCTGCAGGGCTCGAAGATACCATCGTCATCAACAGTTGCGCGGTCACCAACGAGGCGGTGGCACAGGCCCGGCAGTCGATCCGCAAATTGAAGCGCGAACGGCCCGGTGCGCGCATCGTCGTGACCGGTTGCGCGGCGCAGACGCAATCTGCGATGTTCGCCGACATGGCCGAGGTCGATCGGATCGTCGGCAATGACGACAAGATGCGCGCTTCTGCGTGGCAGGAGACGCGTAGCGCTTTCGACCTTGGCGCCAGCGAGAAGATCGCCGTCAGCGACATCATGGCCGTGAAGGAGATGGCGCCGCATCTCATCGACGGCTATGCGAGCGGCCTGCCGCGCGTGTTCGTGCAGGTGCAGAACGGCTGCGACCATCGCTGCACCTTCTGCATCATCCCCTATGGCCGCGGCAATTCGCGCTCGGTGCCGATGGGCGCGGTGGTCGAGCAGGTGCGCAACCTGGCCATGCGCGGCCATGCCGAGATCGTGCTGACCGGCGTCGATCTCACCAGCTACGGCGCCGACCTTCCGGGCACGCCGAAGCTCGGCCTGCTGACCAAGCAGATCTTGCGGCACGTGCCGGAGCTGAAGCGCCTGCGCATCTCCTCGATCGATTCGATCGAGGCGGATGGCGATCTGCTCGATGCCATCGCCGATGATGCGCGGCTGATGCCGCATCTGCATCTGTCGCTGCAGTCCGGCGACGACATGATCCTGAAGCGCATGAAGCGGCGGCATTCGCGGCAAGACGCGATCGCGTTCTGCGAGCAGGTCCGCCGCCTGCGCCCCGATGTCGTCTTCGGTGCCGACATCATCGCGGGCTTCCCGACCGAGACGGACGAGATGTTCTCGCGTTCGCTCGATCTTATCGAAGAATGCGGCCTGACATTCCTGCACGTCTTCCCCTATTCGCCGCGCCCCGGCACGCCGGCTGCAAAGATGCCCCAGGTTGCAGGCGGCGCGATCAAGGAGCGTGCGCGACGGCTACGGGCGGCAGGCGAAGCGGCGCTGCGCGAACGGCTGCAAGCGGAGGTGGGTCAGACGCGCGAGGTGCTGATCGAGAGCGCGAGCCTGGGCCGCACCGAGCACTATCTGCCGGTAGCGATTGCAGGCGAGCGTATCGGGAGCGTCGTGCCGCTCGTGATTGGCGGCAGCGATGGCGAGCGGCTGACCACATAGACAGTGTCGTCGCCCTGCTTGACAGGGCGCCCCAGTACGCCGCGGCTTTTCCGCATCTCACTGACGTCTCTGGAATACTGGATCCCCCGCTTTCGCGGAGGATGACACCGGTAGTTTGGCGAATAGCGCGCCCCTACGACGCCCTGACCTGCCAGAACCGCAGCGTCCGCCGCGCATTCTCCGGCGTCATGCGCGCATAGTGATCCTGTGCTCGCGCGAGGTCCGCCGGCTTCATCGCGCCGGTGGCAAACCGACTTTCGAGCACGGCTATGGTGGTCTCCCAGCCGAGTTGCGCGGCCTTGCACGGCACCAAGAGGCCGTCGTCGCGCAGGCTCTGCATCAGCGGACGGATCACCTCGATTGTCGATCCGGACAGGGCTGCCAGGGCGGCGGCGGTCTCCTCGTAACGCCGCTGCCTGGCGAATCCGAGCAACGTCGCCTCATCGAGCTGGCCGGTTGCCTTGAGCATCGCAATCGCGCGTTTGGCGCCCTCGAAATCGCGGACACCGGACATCTCGCGCTCGACGCCGACGGCGATGGCCGTGATCGCGCTCTGGATCTCCTCGAATAGATGCGGCGGCGCGCGCGACAACAGGCGGGCGCGCACGGCATCGGTCGCCGAGCGCAGCAATCGGCGGCGCAGCTCCGACGGCAGGTCGACGCGGACGCCGATGCTGACGGCAAGCTCGGGATCCGCCTCGGCCTGCCCAACCATGAGCGCGAATCCATGTCCGGAGACGCGCGCGCCGGGATTGGCGGCGAGCCTGCGGCTGACGCTGGGATAGCGGCGCGCCAGCAGGGCGTCGGTGACGATCTCCTTCAGCCACCAGCGGCCGGCGATCGCAAGCAGATGCGGCTCGCCCTTGGCTGAAGCGATCTTCACCAGCTCGCCGTCGTCGAGGCGCGCAGATTCCTGCAGCACGGGACCCGCGATGCGGATCTCGTCGTTGCTGGCGAGGCGGCGGATCACGGAGGGCGGTGCCTGCGCGACCGGCGCCAGCTGCACGCTGATCTCGGCGAGCGCGATGCGTGCGCCCATGTCCGCAAGCGCGCGCAGCTCGATGGTACCGATCAGGCGATCGAGCACCTCGTCGAACAGCGCGATCTGTTCGTCGTCGAAACTGCCGGCGGAGGAGAGGAACAGGTCGGTGACGCGCCGGGCTGTTGCCAGACCCTTTTCCGGCGAGCCGGTGCGAATCGCGGATTCGACCTCGTCGATGATCGATAGCCCGGCCGTAGACATGACGCGTTGCTCGTCCTGAGCGAATTGATGGAAGCTTGTTCTAAGCAACCGGCATCATGGGGACGAGGACTGAAGGTTTGGTAAACCATGGGCCTGGAGCGGCTGGCTTGCGCAAGATGCACCCGCGGCGTCGGTGCGCTCCCTCCCCCGCTTGCGGGGGAGGGTCGGGGAGAGGGTGTTTCCGCAACGGGACAGTCCCCACGAGGAGAGAACCCTCACCCGGCGCTGCGCGTCGGCCTCTCCCACAAGCAAGCGGGAGAGGTGAACACCAGCGGCACCTATTCCCCATTCCATCCGCAAGCCCTGAGCTTCTCGTGCATATGCGGCGGGGCCGGTGCCACGACGCGGACCGGCTCCTTGTTCCGGGAGATCGGCACCACGATCTCGCGGGAGTGCAGGTGCAGCTTCGGCTCGCCGAAGCGCGGCCCGTTGCCGTAAATATTATCGCCGAAGATCGGCCAGCCGGTGGCTGACGAATGCACCCGCAATTGATGGGTCCGTCCCGTCACCGGTTCCATGGCGAGCCAGGTGAAGCCGTCGCCGCGGCCCATGACCTTCCAGTTGGTGATCGCCTTCTGGCCCTCGGGATCGGGCTTCTGCCACCAGCCGCGTTCGGCATTGAGCCGCCCAAGCGGCATGTCGATGGTGCCTTCGTCCTCGGTGGGGCCGCCCTCAACCACGGTCCAGTAGGTCTTGCCGATCTTGCCGTGCTTGAACAAAAGGCCGAGCGAGGCGGTCGCCTTGCGATGGCGGCCGAGCACGAGGCAACCGGAGGTGTCCTTGTCCAGCCGGTGGGCCAGCACCGGAGGGCGCGGCAGGCCGAAACGCAGCGCGTCGAAGGAATCCTCCAGATTGGCGCCACCCTTGGGGCCGCGATGCACCGGAAGGCCGGCCGGCTTGTCGATGATCAGCATCAGGCCGTCGCGATGGAGCACGCGGGCCATGATCTCGTCGGCCGTCAATTGGGGAACATCGAGCAATTGCAGGACTTTCCGGGTCAAGTCTTTCGTTTAGAGGCGGGAACGGCTAACACACCCCCGCCATGAACGATACCACGTCAGATCCCCCCAAGCTGAGCTGGTGGCGCCGCCTGTCCAACGGGTTGAAGCGCACCTCGTCTTCGCTCGGGACCGCGGTCGCCGACCTCGTCACCAAGCGCAAGCTCGATCGCGCCATGCTCGACGACATCGAGGACGTGCTGCTGCGCGCCGACCTCGGCACCTCCGTCGCGGTCCGAATCGCGGACGCGGTCGGCACCGGCCGCTACGACAAGGCGATCTCGGCGGACGAGGTCAAGGACGTCGTCGCGACCGAGGTCGAGAAGGTGCTGGCGCCGGTGGCAAAGCCGCTCGAGATCGATACGGCCAGGAAGCCGTTCGTCATCCTTGTGGTCGGCGTCAATGGTTCCGGCAAGACCACCACGATCGGAAAACTCTCGCAGAAATTCGCGTCCGAAGGCCGCAAGGTGATGCTGGCCGCCGGCGACACGTTTCGCGCGGCAGCGATCGAGCAGCTCAAGGTGTGGGGCGAGCGCACTAAGACGCCCGTCATATCAGGGGCGCAAGGCTCGGACTCCGCGAGCCTCGCCTTCAACGCGCTCAATGCGGCCAAGGAGCAGAATGTCGATGTGCTGCTGATCGACACCGCCGGACGTCTGCAGAACAAGGCCGAGCTGATGAACGAGCTCGAAAAGGTCGTGCGCGTGATCCGCAAGGTGGATGCGACGGCGCCTCATGCGGTGCTGCTGGTGCTGGACGCCACCGTCGGCCAGAACGCGTTGTCGCAGGTCGAGGCCTTCCATCGCACCGCCGGGGTCACCGGCCTCGTGATGACGAAACTCGACGGCACCGCGCGCGGCGGCATTCTGGTGGCGCTGGCCGAGAAGTTCAAACTGCCGGTGCATTTCATCGGCGTCGGCGAAGGCGTCGACGATCTCGCGCCGTTCACCGCGCGCGACTTCGCCCGCGCCATCGCTGGAATCGAATAGCGTCATCCTTCGAGACGCCGCTTGCGCGGCTCCTCAGGATGAGGTCGTGCCACATAAGAGGTCCTCATCCTGAGGAGACCGCGAAGCGGTCGTCTCGAAGGATGGGAGAGACGGAAGAGAGAATGGACAAGACCCAGCCGCATCCGCTGTTCAAGCTGGCGACCGAACTCGGTCCGCTGCTCGTGTTCTTCTTCGTCAATGCGAAGTTCAATCTGTTCGCCGCAACCGGCGCCTTCATGGTGGCGATCGTGGCGGCAATGATCGCGTCCTACGTCGTGACGCGTCACATTCCGATCATGGCGATCGTGACGGGCGTGATCGTGCTGGTGTTCGGCACGCTGACCCTGGTGCTGCACGACGAGACCTTCATCAAGATCAAGCCGACCATCATTTACGGCCTGTTCGCCGCGATCCTCGGCGGCGGCCTGTTGTTCGGCCGCTCCTTCATCGCCGTCATGTTCGACCAGATGTTCAACTTGACGCCGCAGGGCTGGCGCATCCTCACGCTGCGCTGGGCGCTGTTCTTCGCCGGCCTGGCGGTGCTGAACGAGATCATCTGGCGCACGCAAAGCACCGACTTCTGGGTGAACTTCAAGGTATTCGGCGTCACCCCGCTGACCATGATCTTCGCCGTCGCGCAGTTGCCGCTGACAAAGCGCTACCACCTCGAGCCGGTGTCGCTGGAGGCCAGCGAGGCCGAGGCGGGGGATGTGAGCAAGGGTTGACGGTCTCGTGTCCCGGACGCGCGAAGCGCGAGCCGGGATCCAGTCCCTCTCCAGAAGTGACGTCGTGGTGACATCGTGGTGACATGGGCCCCGGCTCTGCAGCGCATCGATGAAGGATCGCTGCGCTGCGTCCGGGGCACGCGATGCCCTAAGACCCAGCCTTCAGCGCCTTCTCCATCTGCGGCAACAGCAC
Organism: Bradyrhizobium nanningense; assembly: GCF_004114535.1. Taxonomy (GTDB): domain Bacteria; phylum Pseudomonadota; class Alphaproteobacteria; order Rhizobiales; family Xanthobacteraceae; genus Bradyrhizobium; species Bradyrhizobium nanningense. The sequence continues at coordinate 73,183 of NZ_LBJC01000078.1, read as the reverse complement.
CTTCTGCAGATTGTCCGGCGTGATCGGGCCGACCAGCTTGTAGACGATGGTGCCCTCGCGGCCGACGACGAAGGTTTCCGGCACGCCGTAGACGCCCCATTCGATCGAGGCGCGGCCGTTGGCGTCCACGCCGACGCGGCCGAACGGGTTGCCGTAGCGGCCGAGGAAGCGGCGCGCATTGTCGGATGCGTCCTTGTAATTGATGCCGACCAGCTGGAAGCGCCTGTCTTTGGCCAGTTCGGTCAGGAGCGGTGCTTCGTCATGACAAGGCACGCACCAGGACGCCCAGACGTTGACCAGGCTGACCTTGCCCTTGAACGCGGCGGGGTCGAGGCCGGGCACTTGCGCATTGTCAGCCTGCAATCCCTCGAGCGGCGGCAGCGCGGTCTGCGGCGCGGGCCGGCCGATCAGCGCGGAGGGAATCCGCGAGGGATCGCCGCTGCCGAGCCGGAACCAGAACAGCAGTGCAAGGCCGATGAAGGCGATCAGCGGCAGCACCATCAGGAAGGTGCGGCGCTGCGGCGCTGCGGAGGCAGGTTGATCGCTCATCACAGGTCCGTCGCGCTGCGACCGGACCGGCGCGTGATACCGCGCTCCTCCAGCTCGCGCAGGCGCTGGGTCTGATTGCGATAGTCGAGCGCGATCCAGCCGATCAGGAGCGCGACCACGAGGGCCGCTGCGGCATAGGACGTCACGATGAAGGATGCGTAGGGACCAAGCGACATGATCATGCGGCCCCAGCTTCTTTCGACGCACCTTGTCCGCGCGAGGCGGCGCCCATCTCGCTCGAGAACGCGACACGGCTCGCCTGCATCATTTGCAGGGAGCGGACTCGGCGGCGCAGGATTTCGTTGCGCATCGCAGCCAGATGCAGCGTGACGAAAAGCAGCGTGAAGGCGACCGCCATCACCAGGAGCGGAATCAGGAACGATTTGTCGAGGGCCGATCCGCCCATGCGCATCACTGAGGCCGGCTGGTGCAGCGTGTTCCACCAGTCGACCGAGAACTTGATGATCGGCAGGTTGAGCGCACCGACCAGGGTCAGCACGGCGGCGGCCCGTGCGGCGCGCGAGGGATCGTCGACCGCGCGCCACAGCGCCATCAGGCCTAGATACATCAGGAAGAGGATCAGCACCGAGGTCAGCCGCGCATCCCATTCCCAATAGGTGCCCCACATCGGCCGGCCCCACAGCGAGCCGGTGAGCAGCGCGAGAAAGGTGAAGGCGGCGCCGATCGGCGCGGCCGCCTTGGCCGCGACGTCGGCGAGCGGATGACGCCACACCAGCGTGCCCAGCGAGGCGATGCTCATCACGCCCCAGACGAACATCGACAGCCAGGCATTGGGCACATGGATGAACATGATCTTCACCGTGGCGCCCTGCTGGTAGTCGTCGGGCGCCAGCGCGGTTTGATAGAGACCGATCGCGAGCAGCAGGACGGTCGCGGCCGCAAGCCACGGCAGGACCCGCGCTGTCAGCGCGAGGAACCGCGTGGGGTTGGCGAGGTCGATCAGTGTCATGGCACCCTGATAATCATCGATGGCCGCTCAGGCAATCAGCACGAAAGCGAGGGACGAAAGTTGATCGGGGTCAAGGTCAATCGGGCGCATCTCAATCGAGCCCGTGCCGCAGGCTCGCTGCGGCCGCGAAGGGGCCGATCACAAGGCTGACCAGGGACAGCGCGCACAGGATCGAGAACGGCGCGCCGAACGTCATCGGCCCGACGATCACCGCCTGCGAGGCCGCAACCCCGAAAATCAGGACCGGAATCGACAGCGGCAGCACCAGCACAGCCATCAGCAGCCCGCCGCGGTGCAGCGTCACCGCCAGCGCCGCGCCGATCATGCCGGTAAACGTCAGCGCCGGGGTGCCCGCCAGCAGCGTCAGCGCCACCGCGCCGGTCGCGACCATGTCGAGGTTGAGCAGGAGGCCCAGCACGGGGGTTGCGACAATCAGCGGCAGGCCAGCGGCCAGCCAATGCGCCAGCGCCTTGGCGGCGCAGGCGAGTTCCAGCGGCGTCCGGCTCATCGTGATCAGGTCGAGCGAGCCGTCCTCGTGGTCGGCCATGAACAGCCGGTCCAGGGTGAGCAGGCTCGCCAAGAGCGCGCCGAGCCAGAGAATGGCCGGCCCCAGCCGCGACAGCAGCGCCAGATCCGGCCCCACCGCGAACGGCATCAGCACCACCACGGTCAGAAAGAACAGCACCCCGATCAGTGCCCCGCCGCCGACGCGGAGCGCGATCCGGATGTCCCGGCGAATGAGGGCGGACAGGGCGGTCATGGGGTGGCTCCAACGCGCCCCGAGGGCGGTGCGCTCCCTTCCCGGCTTGCGGGGGAGGGCTGGGGAGAGGGTGTCTCGACAACGAAGATTCCCCCAGAGGAGAGAACCCTCACCCGGCGCCATAGCCGATGCAAAGCATCGGCGTTTTTAAGGGACGGCCGCCAAGGGCCGCCTATGCCGGCCTCTCCCGCAGGCGGGAGAGGCGTGGGAGCCCGCGGCAACGCCGCCTTCCCAAATGACAGATGGATTGCTGGACCACGGGCAGAAGGAACGGCGAGAGCAGGGCAAAGCCGCTTGGAAAGCTGAGGGTCGGTCGGAATCACACCTCACCCCCGATCCGCAGCTCCCGCGATTCGATCCCGAGTGGCGCGTGGGTCGCCGCGACAATCATGCCGCCGCGCGAAAGGTGCTCGCGCATCAGGCCGCCGAACATGTCCTGTCCCGCCACATCCAGCGCATTGGTCGGCTCGTCCAGCAGCCAGACCGGGCGGCGGACGGTCAGCAGGCGGGCCAGCGAGAGGCGGCGGCGCTGGCCGGCCGACAGGAAGCCCGCGGGCAGGTGGGTGGCGTGCGCGAGGCCCACAATGGCGAGGCTCTCGGCGAAGTCAAAACGCTCGCCGCCGAGAAATTCGGCCCAAAAAGTCAGATTCTCCGCCACGCTGAGCGCCGGCTTCAGGGCATCGCGATGGCCGAGATAGTGGCACTGCTCGGGCAGCGTCAGCTCGGTATCGCCGCCCGAGAGCGCGATCTTGCCGCCCGCCGGCACCAGCAGGCCCGCGATCAGCCGCAGCAGCGAGGTCTTGCCCGATCCGTTGCGGCCGACGACCGCCACGGCCTCGCCTGAGACCGCCGCGAAATCGAGCCCGGCAAACACCTGGCGGCCGCCGCGCACGCAGGCGACGGCGTGTCCGGAGAGCTGCATCTTGCCGTGTTTCAACTCACTCAAAGCCGGGCCTCAGGAAAACTTGGGGTAGCGCATGGGAATTTTTGGCTCGCGATTGCTGCGGCACGATTGTGGCTGTGGCGGCGCGGTTAGAAAGCTTCTATAAGCCCGGAACTACTTGATGCAGCAACTCAACCTGCCCCCGCAAGCGGCCCAGCCTAGATGTGCTGACGGTGTTAAGATACCCTGCCGGGTATAACTAACGATTGGGATTTCCTACATGACCTCGCTCGACAGCTTCAAATGCAAAAAGACCCTCAAGGTCGGCGCCAAGACCTATGTCTATTACAGCCTGCCCACGGCCGAGAAGAATGGTCTGAAGGGAATTTCCAAACTTCCCTATTCGATGAAGGTCCTGCTCGAGAACCTGCTGCGCAACGAGGACGGCCGTTCGGTCAAGAAAGAGGACATCGTCGCCGTCTCCAAATGGCTGCGCAAGAAGTCGCTGGAGCATGAGATCGCGTTCCGCCCTGCGCGCGTGCTGATGCAGGACTTCACCGGCGTGCCGGCGGTGGTCGATCTCGCCGCGATGCGCAACGCGATGCAGAAGCTCGGCGGCGACGCCGAGAAGATCAATCCGCTGGTGCCTGTCGACCTCGTCATCGACCATTCCGTGATCGTGAACTTCTTCGGCGACAACAAGGCTTTCGGCAAGAACGTCACCGAGGAATACAAGCAGAACCAGGAGCGCTACGAGTTCCTGAAGTGGGGCCAAAAGGCGTTCTCGAACTTCTCCGTCGTGCCGCCCGGCACCGGCATCTGCCACCAGGTCAATCTCGAATATCTCTCCCAGACGGTGTGGACCAAGAAGGAGAAGATGACGGTCGGCAAGAAGACCGGCACTTTCGAGGTCGCCTATCCCGATTCGCTCGTCGGCACCGATTCCCACACCACCATGGTCAACGGGCTCGCTGTGCTCGGCTGGGGCGTCGGCGGCATCGAGGCGGAAGCCTGCATGCTCGGCCAGCCGCTGTCGATGTTGCTGCCCAACGTCGTCGGCTTCAAGCTGAAGGGCGCGATGAAGGAGGGCGTCACCGCGACCGACCTCGTGCTGACGGTCACGCAGATGCTGCGCAAGCTCGGCGTGGTCGGCAAGTTCGTCGAGTTCTTCGGCCCCGGTCTCGACAATCTCTCGGTCGCCGACAAGGCGACGATCGCCAACATGGCGCCCGAATATGGCGCGACCTGCGGCTTCTTCCCGGTCGATGCCGCCGCGATCGACTATCTCAAGACCTCCGGCCGCGCGGCGCCGCGCGTCGCGCTGGTGCAGGCCTATGCCAAGGCTCAAGGGCTGTTCCGCACGGCCAAGTCGCCCGATCCGGTGTTCACTGAAACGCTGACGCTCGATCTTGCCGACGTCGTGCCGTCGATGGCCGGTCCGAAGCGCCCCGAAGGCCGCATCGCGCTGCCGTCGGTCGCCGAAGGTTTTTCGCTCGCGCTCGGCACTGAATACAAGAAGGCCGAGGAGCCCACGAAGCGCTTCGCCGTCGAGGGCAAGGACTTCGAGATTGGCCACGGCGACGTCGTAATCGCCGCCATCACCTCCTGCACCAACACCTCGAATCCGAGCGTGCTGATCGGCGCGGGCCTCTTGGCGCGCAACGCCGCGGCGAAGGGCCTCAAGGCCAAGCCGTGGGTGAAGACCTCGCTCGCCCCGGGCAGCCAGGTCGTCGCAGGCTATCTCGCCGATTCCGGCCTGCAGAAGGATCTCGACAAGGTCGGCTTCAACCTGGTCGGCTTCGGCTGCACCACTTGCATCGGCAATTCCGGTCCGCTGCCCGAGGAGATCTCGAAGTCGATCAACGACAACGGCATCGTCGCGGCGGCCGTGCTATCCGGCAACCGCAACTTCGAAGGCCGGGTCTCGCCTGACGTGCAGGCGAACTATCTGGCCTCGCCGCCGCTGGTCGTCGCCCACGCGCTCGCGGGCAGCGTCACCAAGAACCTTGCCGTCGAGCCGCTCGGCGAGGGCAAGGACGGCAAGCCGGTGTACCTGAAGGACATCTGGCCGACGACGAAGGAGATCAACGCTTTCATGAAGAAGTTCGTGACCGCGTCGATCTTCAAGAAGAAGTATGCCGACGTGTTCAAGGGCGACACCAACTGGCGCAAGATCAAGACGGTCGAGAGCGAGACCTATCGCTGGAACATGTCTTCGACCTACGTGCAGAACCCGCCCTATTTCGACGGCATGAAGAAGGAGCCGGAGCCTGTCACCGACATCGTCGAGGCGCGCATCCTCGCCATGTTCGGCGACAAGATCACCACCGACCACATCTCGCCGGCCGGTTCGATCAAGCTCACCTCGCCCGCGGGCAAGTATCTCAGCGAGCATCAGGTACGTCCCGCCGACTTCAACCAGTACGGCACGCGTCGCGGCAACCACGAAGTGATGATGCGCGGCACCTTCGCCAACATTCGCATCAAGAACTTCATGCTGAAGGGTGCCGACGGCAACATTCCGGAAGGCGGCCTCACCAAGCACTGGCCCGACGGCGAGCAGATGTCGATCTACGACGCCGCGATGAAGTACCAGGAAGAGAAGGTGCCGCTGGTGGTGTTCGCCGGTGCCGAATACGGCAACGGCTCCTCGCGCGACTGGGCTGCCAAGGGCACCCGTCTGCTCGGCGTGCGCGCGGTGATCTGCCAGAGCTTCGAGCGCATCCATCGCTCCAACCTGGTCGGTATGGGCGTGCTGCCGCTGACCTTCGAGGAAGGTACCTCCTGGTCGTCGCTCGGCCTGAAGGGCGACGAGAAGGTCACGCTGCGCGGCCTCGTCGGCGACCTCAAGCCGCGCCAGAAGCTGACCGCGGAGATCGTCTCGGGCGACGGTTCGCTGCAGCGCGTTTCGCTGCTCTGCCGCATCGATACGCTGGACGAGCTCGACTACTACCGCAACGGCGGTATCCTGCACTATGTGCTGCGCAAGCTCGCGGCCTAAGCGCGGATTTGTGAACGGTGGCTCACTGCGAAGTGAGTAGAAGGTTAGATGAAGGCGGCCTATCACAAGGCCGCCTTCATGCGTTTGCGGCATGCTCTAGATGGGCCCGCCCGGCGGAAAACCTCCCTTTGGACGGTTCGCCCGGACGGTCGGTGTGCTGCGCCCGTAAGACTACGGTGACCATCCGGCGATAAGATCTTCCTTCCCACGAGCAATGGTGTGCGGCGTTCGACATGACAACAATGACGGCTTCTCATCTGGTTTCGCGTTGGTCCAGCGCCTTTTGGTCGGGCGCTCTCGGCATCTGTGCGATCGTCGCCGTCATCCGCCCTGCCGAAGCCGATCCCCGCGCCGTTGTCGAATTGTTTACCTCGCAAGGCTGCTCCTCCTGTCCGCCCGCCGACCAGATCATCGGCGATCTCTCCAAAGATCCGTCGATCATCGCGCTCAGCATGCCGATCGATTATTGGGACTATCTCGGCTGGAAGGACACGCTGGCGGATTCACGCTTCTCTGCACGGCAGCGCGCCTATTCGCGCGTGCGCGGCGACCGCGAGGTTTACACCCCGCAGGTCGTGGTCAACGGCTCCGCCCATGTCATCGGCAGCGACCGTGCCGGCATCGAGAATGCGATCGGCAAGACCGACAAGGGTGCGGGCGTGATGAGCGTGCCGGTGACGATGTCGCTCGCGGGCAAGCAGATCAACGTCTCGGTTGCCGCGAGCAACGAGCCGGCGGTCTCGCATGGCGAGGTCTGGATCTGCTCGATCGCCAGGTCGGTCCCGATCGCAATCACCCGCGGCGAGAATCGCGGGCAGCAGATCACCTATCACAACGTGGTGCGCAATCTGCTCAAGGTCGGTGACTGGACCGGGCGTCCGGAAAGCTGGACGGTGCCGATCGAGAACCTGACGCGCGACGGCGTCGACGGCGCGGTGGTCTATGTCCAGGACGGCAGCCGCGAAAAGCCCGGCCCGATGCTCGGCGCGGCGTACACGTCGCTGCACTGATTCGAATTTTTCGCTAGCATCGCGCGCCGTATTCACTCCTCATGGTGAGGAGCGCGCCCTTGCGCGCGCGGCGGACGATGCTGCGCATCGCCGCGAGAACCATGAAAGGCCCCCGCTGATGCAGCTCAGCCTTGCATCCTTCGAGACGCCGCGCGAAGCGCGCGGCCCTCAGGATGAAGGGAGAGAGTCTTTCCTCGGATGTTTGGAGAGACGGTCGCACGTCGGCAGAAACATCTCGATACCAACAAAAAAGGACCAACTTGCGTTGGCCCTCCTTGTCGCGCGTACAGACCCGATCCTGTTCGACCCCGGGGGGCTGGGGGCTGAGGAATCCGGAACCGAAAGGACCGGGTCAACGCACGTCCATCTTTTCGCAGTGCAGGGCGGCAGTCGCTAGGCGGAAAAGCGGCGAGACTATGATTCCTGCTAACGATCCCGTGACGGTTTGCCGCGACAGAGTTCCACCTTTGCGTGTGCGTGGAGTCGCGTCTGATTCGATCGGTTGAAAGCAGGCGGCCGAGTTCCATCGAGTTCCATCAAGAACCTTGCGGCGAGGAGCGGTTGGCGCGATCATGCCGTTGTCATGATCCGGTTCCGGGGACGGTTCGCGGACCGGGGTTTAAAGTCGTGCGATGAGGAGGCTCTCCATGAGTCTGATGTCGGAGGATGCCGATCCGAGCGAGCAGCGCGCGGCGGCGCGCCCCGCCGCCGCGAATGCGCAACAGAGCAGAGTGACGTTCAACCGGCTCGAGCTGCACCGTATTCTCAATCTCTACGGCCGCATGGTCGCCGATGGCGAGTGGCGCGACTACGCCATCGACTTCCTGAAGGACCGCGCTGTTTTCTCGGTCTATCGCCGCGCCTCGGAAGTGCCGATCTACCGCATCGAGAAGGACCCGCGCCTGGCGCGCAAGCAGGGCATGTACAGCGTGATTTCGGCGACGGGCCTGATCCTGCGCCGCGGCCACGAGCTGGAGCGCGTGCTGCTGGTGATTGATCGCAAACTGGCGGTGGTGTGACGGCAGCGGTGATGTAGCGAGACTTCCTAGCCCGGATGAGCGAAGCGACATCCGGGGCTTTGCTTGCGACGTTCCGGGGTATCGCTTCGCTCACCCGAGCTACAAAACCTACTTCCCCGGCACCGTGGTCGCGCCTTCGCCGAGGTCGCGCTGCATCATCACGGTGTCCAGCCAGCGGCCGAATTTCAGCCCGACATTGGGATGCGTGCCGATCATCTTGAAGCCACCCCTGGTGTGCACGCCGATCGAGCCGGCGTTGGCGGAATCGCCGATCACCGCGATCATCTGGCGGAAGCCGCGCGCCTCGCATTCAACGACCAGCCGCTCCAGCAGCAATGAGCCGACGCCGCGGCGGTGGAAGGAGGGATCGAGGTAGATCGAGTTCTCGACCGTGAAGCGGTAGGCCGGGCGCGGGCGGTAGGCGCCGGCATAGGCGTAGCCGGCGACGCGTCCCTCGAGGATGGCGACGAAATAGGGATAGCCGCCGTCGATGAGCGCGCGATAGCGCCGCGTCATCTCCGCGAGATCGGGCGGCTCCAGCTCGAACGTCGCCGTGCCCTCGCGGACAGCCTGCTGATAGATGGCGGTGATGGCGGGAAGGTCGGCCTCGGTCGTGGGCCTGATTTCAGGTGCGGACATGGGGGAAGATTAGAGCCTTCGCGCGGGCGCTGGAAGGGGCCCGGCAGCCTCCGCCCCCGTCATTGCGAGCGCAGCGAAGCAATCCAGAAATGCATCCGTGGAAGGACTCTGGATTGCTTCGTCGCAAGGGCTCCTCGCAATGACGAGGCCGCAGGCAAACAAAAACCCCGGCCTTTCGGCCGGGGTTCGTGTCGTTCGCTCTGGTCCGTCGCTTAGTCGCGCTGGCCGAGCAGCTGCAGCAGCAGCGTGAACAGGTTGATGAAGTTCAGGTACAGCGACAGCGCGCCGGTGATGGCCGCACGCTCTGCGATGTCACCGCCGGCCGAGGCGTAGCCGTAGATGTAGTCGTTCTTGAGCCGCTGGGTGTCCCAGGCGGTGAGGCCCGCGAACACCAGCACGCCGACCACCGACACGATGAACTGCAGCATCGAGCTCGCCAGGAACAGGTTCACCAGGCTCGCAATAATGATGCCGATCAGGCCCATGAACAGGAACGAGCCCATTCCGCTCATATCACGCTTGGTGGTGTAGCCGTAGAGGCTCAGCGCACCGAACGTGGCCGCGGTGATGAAGAACACTCGCACGATCGAGGTGTGCGTGAACACCAGGAAGATCGAGGACAGCGAGATGCCCATCAGCGCCGAGAACACCCAGAACAGGATCTGAGCGGTCGAGGGGGCGAGACGGTTGATGCCTGCCGAAATCACGAACACCATGGCGAGCGGCGCGAGCATGAACAGCCATTTCAGAGGGCTGACGAACATCGCGTAGCCGAACGGGGTCAGGAACAGCTTGCCGACGCGGACGGCTTCCGGGGTCGGAACGTCGGTCACGGCGGCCATGTAGACGCCGAGCGCGGCAAGGCCGGTGATGGCGAGGCCGATACTCATGTAATTGTAGATGCGCAGCATATACGCGCGCAGGCCGGCATCGACCGTCGCGGCGTCAACACGCCCGGCGGCCCTGCCGAAAGGAGAAGCGTAGTTACGGTCTAGGTCCGACATGGTCGAATTCCCGTTGGTTGGTCCGGTCCGGCATGAGGGTCGCCATGCCGCCGGTTCGTCAAACTCTATCTCGGATACCGACACCAGCCGACTAAATTTTGGCTAACAATCGGGGCTCCGAACCCATCCGATATGTGGGAAACTAACACATTCGCTGCAACCTTCCACGCGCGGCTGAATGTCGCCCTCGGCTGCAATTCTGACGTGAACCTGACGGGCAGTCGTGGTTAATCGCAGGAATCGTGCGATTCCGCATCGGTGCGGCCATCCGCTACATTTTGTCACAAATTCCGCAACACCGTGGCGGGCTTTTTGTTCAACGCCAGCAGCGTGCCCGCGAGCCCCAGCCCGACGGTGACGACGAGCGCGGCGGCGACAACCCCGGCCGCGCTGCCGGCCTGCCAGACGAAGCTGAGCGTCATCAGCCGCGTCACGATCATCCAGGCCGCGATGCTGCCGGCGATCACGCCGAACAATGCGGTGGCGAGCCCGATCAGGAGGTATTCGAGCGCATAGGCGCCCAACAGCCGCAGCCGCGTCGCGCCCAGCGTCTTCAGGATCACGGCATCGTAGACCCGGTGGCGATGACCGGCGGCAAGCGCCCCGCCCAGCACCAGGATCGCCGAGATCAGCGTCACGGCGCTGGCGCCGCGAATCGCCAGCGCCAGATTGGTCACCACCGAGCCGACCGTCTCCATCACCTCGCGCACGCGCACGCTCGTCACCATCGGATAGGCGTCGGCGACCTGCTTGATGATCTTGCCGTCGCCGGCCGCAGTTCCGCCCGTTTCCGTCAGCGTCGCGATATGGGTGTGCGGCGCGCCCTTGAAGGCGTTCGGCGAGAACACGAGAACGAAGTTGATGCCGAGGCCCTGCCAGTCGATGGTGCGCAGATTGCCGATTTTGGCCGGAATGTCGCGGCCGAGCACGTTGACCACGATCTCGTCGCCGAGCTTGAGGCCTAGTCCGTCGGCGATCTTCTTTTCCATCGACACCAGCGTCGGGCCGGAATAATCGGCGCTCCACCACTCGCCCTCGACCACCTTGGATCCTTTCGGCAGCTCGCCGGTATAGGTCAGGCCGCGGTCGCTCTGCAGCACCCATTCGGAATCGGTGGTGGGCTTGAGCTCTTCGGCACGCAGCCCGCGCGCGGCGACGATGCGTCCGCGCAGCATCGGCACGTCCTCGACCTTCGCGCCGGGCGCGATCTGGCGCAGATAGAGGTCGAACTGCGCGGCCTGCGCGCTCGGAATGTCGATGAAGAAGAACGACGGCGCCTGATCGGGGAGGGCCGCGAGGAACTGCCGCCGCAGATTGCCGTCGATCTGGGTGATGGTGACGAGCACGGCGAGCCCGAGCCCCAGCGACAGTACGACCGAGGGCGTCAGTGCGCCCGGCCGGTGGATGTTGGCGATCGCAAGCCGCAGCATCGGCAGCCGCGTCCGCGGCAGCCGCCGCGCGATTCCCATCAGCAGGGCGGCGATGCCGCGCAGCAGGGCGAACACGACGAGCGAGGACGCGACGAACACCGCGGCGATGCGCTTGTCGAAGGAGAGCCCGATCACCACGCTGATCAGCAGCGCAATCACCACGCCCATGAACACGAGATAGCCCGCGCGTGGCCGGTGCCATTCCGGGCTGATGGTGTCGCGGAACAGCGCGGCCACCGGCACGTCGTGGACGCGTCCGAGCGGCCACAGGCCGAAGGCCAGCGCGGTCAAGAGGCCGTAGACGAAGGACAGCGCGAGCTCGTCGGCGTGCACGGCCGGCACCACCGGCAGCGGCAGCAGCTTGCCGAACAGGCCGACGATGGCGAAGGGCATGGCTGCGCCGAGCGCAAGGCCGATCACCGAGCCGACGCCCGCGAGCACCAGAACCTGCGCCAGATAGATGCCGAACACGTCGCGACCGGTGGCGCCGACGGCCTTGAGGGCCGCGATCACCTCGAGGCGGCGGTCGATATGGCTCTTCACGGCATTGGCGACGCCGACACCGCCGACCAGCAATGCGGCGAGACCGACCAGCGTCAGGAACTGGGTGAAGCGGTTGATGTTGCGTTCCAGCTGCGGCGAAGCGTTGGAACGGCTGCGGATCTCCCAGCCGGCCTGCGGCGCCGCGCTCCGCGCATCCGCGATGAAGGCTTCGGTGGCGCGCTCGTTGTTGGCGAGATCGGGCAGCTTCACCCGGTACACCCAGCGCACCAGGCTGCCGGGCTGGATCAGGCCGGTGGCACGCAGGCCCGCTTCGCTGATCAGGAAGCGCGGGCCGAAGCCGATGCCGCCGGCGAGCTTGTCGGGCTCGGCTTCGACGGTGCTGCGGATCTGAAAGGTCGCGGAGCCGATGGTGACACGGTCGCCGGTCTTCAGCGACAGCCGCGCCAGCAGCGTCGGATCGGCGGCGGCGCCGAACGCGCCGTCGCGCTCCGCGAGGATCTCGGACATCGGCAGTGGCGGTGCGAGCGTCAGCTGGCCCAGCATCGGATAGGTGCTATCGACCGCTTTCATCTCGACCAGCGCAAGCTGGCCATCGGCCGCGCGCGCCATGCCGCGCAGGGTGGCGGCGGTCGACACCGAGCCGCGCGAGCGCAGGAAGGCGAGCTCTTCAGGTTTTGCCTCGCGCTGGAACAGCACGAAGGAGACGTCGCCGCCGAGCAGTGTGCGGCCTTCGCGGGCTAGGCCGTCGGAGAGGCTCGCCGACACCGAGCCGACGCCGGCGATCGCCATCACGCCGAGCGCGATGCAGGCGATGAAGACGTAGAAGCCGCGCAGGCCGCCGCGCAATTCGCGCAGCGCATAACGCAGCGACAGCGCGACGCCGCCCGGTTTGGCGAAGGGTTCTGCCGCCGTGCTCATGCCGGCGCAGACTGCGTGTCGATGCGGCCCGAGCGCAGACGGATCACGCGATCGCAGCGATGCGCGAGCGAGGAATCGTGCGTCACCAGCACCAATGTCATGCCGCGCTCGGCGTGCTTGCTGAACAGGAGATCGACGATCTGTTGTCCGGTGGCTTCATCGAGATTGCCGGTCGGCTCGTCGGCAACGAGGATCGCGGGATCGGGCGCCAGCGCGCGGGCCAGCGCAACGCGCTGCTGCTCGCCGCCGGAGAGCTGCGTCGGATAATGATGCAGGCGGTCGCCGAGCCCGACCGATTGCAGCTCCTCTGCCGCGCGCTTTGCTGCGTCGGGATTGCCGGCAAGCTCGAGCGGCACCGCGACGTTCTCGAGCGCGGTCATGGTCGGGATCAAATGAAAGGACTGGAAGACGATGCCGACCTGGCGGCCGCGAAAGCGCGCCAGCGCGTCCTCGTCGAGGGCATTGAAAGGCGTGCCATTCACCACCACCTCTCCGCTATCAGGACGCTCCAGCCCCGCCATCACCATCAGCAGCGTGGATTTGCCCGAGCCTGACGGGCCGATCAGGCCGATCGTCTCGCTACGGCCGACTCGCAAGCTGATATCCTTGAGAATATGAACGCGTGCCGCGCCCGTACCCAATGAGAGATTGACGTTGGAGATGGCGATGGTGTCCGCCGAATTGACGGCGAGCGAAGAGGGATCGATGCGAGTGTCCATGGTCCGGTCATATGGCAACTCCGATAGCGCGGTCGAGAGGCGTTACGGATTGTTCATGCACATAGCCGTGTTGATGCTCGCCTTCATGACAATAGCGAACCCGGCTTGGGCGGACGCGTCAAAATCGATCAAGCTTGTCGTCCTCGGCGATTCCTTGAGCGCCGGTCTTGGCCTGCCGGCTCAGGATGCGTTTCCGGCCAAGCTGAAAAAATCCTTGCAAGACAAAGGCATAGATGTCGATATCACCAACGCCGGCGTATCCGGCGACACCACCTCGGGGGGCCGCGACCGGCTCGACTGGTCGGTCCCCGACGGAACCGACGGCGTCATCGTCGAGCTCGGCGCCAACGACGCCTTGCGCGGCATCGATCCCGATCTGGCGCGCGCCGCGCTCACCGACATCGTCCAGCGGCTCAAGGCGCGCAGGATCGCGGTGATGCTGTGCGGCATGCTGGCGCCGCCGAATTACGGCGCCGAATATGCCACGCGCTTCAATTCGATTTATCCGGATCTGGCGAAAAAATTCGACGTGCCCCTCTACCCTTTCTTTCTTGAAGGAGTGGCGGCCGACGCCAAGCTCAACCAGGCCGACGGCATTCATCCGACCGCGGCCGGCGTCGACATCATCGTCGGCAACCTCATGCCCGCCGTGGAGGCATTCCTTGGCACGATCGCTGAGCAACGGCGTTGAAAGCAGGCAGCGCTCACCGTAATTCCCAGGGTTTTACCGGGGTGAGGCTGCCTACGCTTCGCAGAGTCACACAACTGCGATAGGAATCAGGGTACCGGTGATTCGTCGCCGGCTCTAATTTGGATATGATCCTGCTCAGGGATCGTACCCAAGCATCGGGAGTGCGAAACGATGCCGCGTTTGTTCACGGGGCTGGAAATTCCGGCCGAGATCGGCCAGGCGCTTTCCAACTTGAGGGGTGGCCTTCCCGGCGCCCGCTGGATCGATCCCGAAAATTATCACGTCACCTTGCGCTTCATCGGCGATATCGACGGCGTCTCGGCCAACGAGATCGCCTCGATGCTGTTTCGCGTCGACCGCAAACCCTTCGAGGTGAAGGTGCAGGGCCTCACCAGTTTCGGCGGCCGCAAGCCGCGCGCAGTCGTTGCGACGATCGCGCCGAGCAAGCCGCTGATGGAATTGCAGGCCGAGCTCGAACGGATGATGCAGCGGATCGGCCTCAATCCGGAGGGGCGCAAATACATCCCGCATGTGACGCTGGCCCGGCTGCACGACGCCTCCGACCGCGACGTCGCCGACTATCTCTCGCTACGCGGCTATTTCCCGAGCAAGGCGTTCATGGCGGAGCGCTTTGTTCTGTTCTCGTCCCGCGCCTCCACCGGCGGCGGCCCGTATGTGGTCGAGGACGCCTACGAGCTGTGTGCGTAGCGAAGCTCTCGTGCCCCGGCCGTAGAGCCGGGGCCCAGCGCTCCGCGATGAACGAAATTTGGCGATGAACGAAACAGCGGGTCCCGGCTCTGCGGCCGGGGCACCAGCGCATAGCGCCCCGCACCAATTCACGGCTTGCAATTTGCCGCGGTCTCTGGCGGTAAAGGGCCATGCTCACCACCCCCAGTTCCCCCTTCAGTGACGCATATCAGGCCCAGATCGCCTCCGGCGCGATCGAGCCCGATGCCGCGCAGGCCGAGGTCGCCGAGGCCTATGCCGCACTGGATCTACGGCTCGCGACCTACAAGCCCACGCGCAAGCAGGGCCTGCTCAGCCGCCTGTTCAGCAGCGACAAGGACGAGGCGCCACGCGGGCTCTACATCCATGGCGAAGTCGGCCGCGGCAAGACCATGCTGATGGATCTGTTCTTCCAGCACTCATCCGTCGAGCACAAGCGACGCGCGCATTTCCACGAATTCATGGCCGACGTGCATGAGCGCATCTACGACTATCGCCAGAGCATCGCGCGCGGCGAGATCGCCGACGGCGACGTCATCGCGCTGACCGCGAATGCGATCTTCGAGGAGAGCTGGCTGCTCTGCTTCGACGAATTCCACGTCACCGACATCGCGGACGCGATGATCCTGGGGCGCCTGTTCGCCAAATTGTTCGAGCTCGGCACCGTCGTGGTCGCGACCTCCAACGTCGCCCCCGACGATCTCTACAAGGGCGGCCTGAACCGTTCTCTGTTCCTGCCCTTCATCAAACAGATCACCGACCATATGGACGTCGCGCGGCTCGATGCGCGCACCGATTTCCGGCTGGAGAAATTGCAGGGCGTGCCGATGTGGCTGACGCCGGCGGACGCCGATGCGAACGCAGCCCTCGACCGCGCCTGGTCGCGGATGTCGGGCAGCGCCAAACGCCGCTCGCGCGACATTTTGATCAAGGGCCGCATCCTGCACGTGCCGTGCTCGGCCCACGGCGTGGCGCGGTTTTCGTTCGCCGACCTCTGCGAGAAGCCGCTCGGCGCATCGGATTACCTCAGGCTGGCGCACGACTATCACACCATCCTGGTCGACCATATTCCAGTGATGGATTTCTCCCAGCGCAACGCCGCCAAACGCTTCATCACGCTGATCGATACGCTCTACGACAATGCGGTGAAGCTGATGGCCTCGGCCGACGCCAATCCGATTTCGCTCTACCTTGCCGACGAGGGCGTTGAGGCCATGGAGTTCAAGCGGACGGCCTCGCGCCTGATCGAAATGAGCTCGGAATCGTATCTGGCGCTGGCTCACGGCCGCAAGGATTCCACCGCCAGCGGCTCCACCAAGGGTCTGGTGGAGACTTAAGTCCTATTTGCCAGCGCTGTCATTCGGGGCGCGGGCCAGCGCGAGCCCGAAATCCCGAGATTGTCATGCGAGATTCTCAGGTGCGCAATTTCGCACCATAGTTCGTGCTCCGCGCGCCCCGGAATGACCGGGCTGCGTGCCCGAGGCCGCGCCAAGCCCGACAATTGGGCATTGGGCGACTTGAACGGGGCAGGCGAAAGGGATAACCACCCGTCTCAGTTTTCCCCTCCTTACGTGTCTAAAGGACAGGCTCACATGGCGCGCGACAAGATTGCTTTGATTGGCTCCGGTCAGATCGGCGGAACGCTGGCTCATCTCATCGGCCTGAAAGAGCTGGGCGACGTGGTGATGTTCGACATCGCCGAGGGCGTGCCGCAGGGCAAGGCGCTCGACATCGCGCAGTCCTCGCCGGTCGACGGCTTCGACGCGCATTACAGCGGCGCCAACTCCTACGAGGCGCTCGACAACGCCAAGGTCTGCATCGTCACCGCCGGCGTGCCGCGCAAGCCCGGCATGAGCCGCGACGACCTCCTCTCCATCAACCTCAAGGTCATGGAGCAGGTCGGCGCCGGCATCAAGAAGTACGCCCCCGACGCCTTCGTCATCTGCATCACCAACCCGCTCGACGCCATGGTCTGGGCGCTGCAGAAGGCTTCCGGCCTGCCGCACAAGAAGGTCGTCGGCATGGCCGGCGTGCTGGATTCGGCCCGCTTCCGCTACTTCCTGGCCGACGAATTCAACGTCTCGGTCGAGGACGTCACCGCATTCGTGCTCGGCGGCCATGGCGACACCATGGTGCCGCTGGTGAAGTACTCCACCGTTGCCGGCATTCCGCTGCCCGACCTCGTCAAGATGGGCTGGACCTCGCAGGCGCGCCTCGACGAGATCGTCGACCGCACCCGCAACGGCGGCGCCGAGATCGTCAACCTGCTCAAGACCGGCTCGGCCTTCTACGCGCCGGCCGCGTCCGCGATCGCGATGGCCGAGAGCTATCTGCGTGACAAGAAGCGCGTGCTGCCCTGCGCCGCCTACCTGAACGGCGAATACAGCGTGAAGGACATGTATGTCGGCGTGCCCGTCGTGATCGGTTCCAAGGGCGTCGAGCGCGTCGTCGAGATCGAGCTCGCCGGCAAGGACCGCGAGGCCTTCGACAAGTCGGTCGGTGCCGTCCAGGGCCTGGTCGATGCCTGCAAGAAGATCGCCCCCGATCTTCTCGGCCGCTAAGGCGCAACCAATCCCCGCCGAAGACCGAAAACCCGGTCTTCGGCGGTTTCATTTCCGGGGTCCGGAGCCGGCCGGCTCCGGGTTCGGCAGTCCAGAGATCGATGTCAAAGAATCCGGGTTGCAGTTCCTGTGGTATATGGTATGCCAGCCACAAGACTGAGGTGGGCCCTAGAGATCACCGCCCGCGGGTTCAGGGAGCGACCATATGAATATCCATGAATATCAGGCCAAAGCGCTGCTGAACGAGTTCGGCGTGCCGATCTCCAAGGGCGTGCCGGTCCTTAAAGCCGCGGACGCGGACGCTGCCGCCAAGGCGCTGCCTGGTCCGGTTTGGGTGGTGAAGAGCCAGATCCACGCCGGCGGCCGCGGCAAGGGCAAGTTCAAGGAAGCCAGCGCCGGCGACAAGGGCGGCGTGCGCATCGCCAAGTCGGCCGCCGAAGTCTCCGAATTCGCCAAGCAGATGCTGGGCGCCACCCTGGTGACCGTGCAGACTGGCCCCGCCGGCAAGCAGGTCAACCGCCTCTACATCGAGGACGGCTCCGACATCGACAAGGAATTCTATCTGTCGATCCTGGTCGACCGCGAGACCTCGCGCGTCTCGTTCGTGGTGTCGACCGAAGGCGGCGTCAACATCGAGGACGTCGCGCACAACAGTCCTGAGAAGATCGTGACCTTCTCGGTCGATCCCGCCACCGGAATCATGGGCCATCACGGCCGCACGGTCGCGAAGGCGCTGAACCTGTCCGGTGATCTCGCCAAGCAGGCGGAAAAGCTCACCGCGCAGCTCTATGCGGCCTTCGTCGCTAAGGACATGTCGATGCTGGAGATCAACCCGCTGGTCGTGACCAAGCAGGGCCAGCTCCGCGTGCTCGACGCCAAAGTGTCGTTCGACGACAACGCGCTGTTCCGTCACCCCGAGGTGCTGGCGCTGCGCGACGAGACCGAAGAAGACGCCAAGGAGATCGAGGCGTCCAAGTACGACCTCAACTACGTCACCCTCGACGGCAATATCGGCTGCATGGTCAACGGCGCCGGTCTCGCCATGGCGACGATGGACATCATCAAGCTCTACGGCATGGCGCCGGCGAACTTCCTCGACGTCGGCGGCAGCGCCAGCAAGGAGAAGGTCGCGGCCGCGTTCAAGATCATCACCGCCGATCCCAACGTGAAGGGCATCCTGGTCAATATCTTCGGCGGCATCATGAAGTGCGACGTGATCGCCGAAGGCGTCACGGCCGCCGTGCGCGAAGTCGGCCTCAGCGTTCCGCTGGTGGTCCGCCTCGAAGGCACCAATGTCGAACTCGGCAAGAAGATCATCCGTGAATCTGGACTGAACGTGGTGCCGGCCGACAATCTCGACGACGCCGCGCAGAAGATCGTGAAGGCCGTCAAGGGAGGCTAAGGCCATGGCCCAGGACCATCTCGCCGCATCATCTCCGCTTCCCGAGCATGCGCGTCTCGCCGCGTTCGCCGGCGAATGGGATGGCGAAGAGATGGTCTTCCCGTCGCGCTGGACGGCGGGCGGGCCGGCCACCTCTCGCGTTGTCGCGCGCATGGACCTCAATGGATTCTACCTGATCCAGGACGGTGTCCAGATGCGCGACGGCAAGCAGGTCTTCGCCACCCACGGCCTCTTCACCTACGACCGCGACGACCGGACCTACAAACTGTTCTGGTACGACTCGCTCGGCTACACGCCGCCCTCGCCCGCTTCCGGCGGGTGGGTCGGCAAGACCCTGACGCTGGTGCGCGGCTCGCTCCGCGGCAATGCGCGCCACGTCTACGAGATCATCGACGACAATTCCTATTCGTTGAAGATCCAGTTCTCGCCGGACGCGGAAGGCTGGGCCGACGTGCTCACCGGCGTCTACCGCCGCATCCACTGACCTCTCACTCGTTAGTTCGCGAAAGCAGACCTCATGTCCATCCTGATCGACAAGAACACCAAGGTCATCTGCCAGGGTTTTACCGGCAAGAACGGCACCTTCCATTCCGAGGCCGCGATTGCCTACGGCACCAAGATGGTCGGTGGCACCTCGCCGGGCAAAGGCGGCGCGACGCATCTGGGCCTGCCGGTGTTCGACACCGTGCGCGAGGCGCGTGAGAAGACCGGCGCCGATGCGTCGGTGATCTACGTGCCGCCGCCGGGCGCGGCGGATGCGATCTGCGAAGCCATCGACGCCGAGATCCCGTTGATCGTCTGCATCACCGAAGGCATTCCTGTTATCGACATGGTGCGGGTCAAGCGCTCGCTGATCGGCTCCAAGTCGCGCCTGATCGGGCCGAACTGCCCGGGCGTCATGACCGCCGGCGAGTGCAAGATCGGCATCATGCCCGCCAACATCTTCAAGACCGGCAGCGTCGGCATCGTTTCCCGTTCAGGCACGCTGACCTATGAAGCCGTGTTCCAGACCTCCCAGGAAGGCCTCGGCCAGACCACCGCGGTCGGCATCGGCGGCGACCCGGTTAAGGGCACCGAGTTCATCGACGTGCTGGAGATGCTGCTGGCCGACCCCAAGACCGAATCGATCATCATGATCGGCGAGATCGGCGGCTCCGCCGAGGAGGACGCGGCCCAGTTCCTCAAGGACGAGGCCAAGCGCGGCCGCAAGAAGCCGATGGTCGGCTTCATCGCCGGCGTCACCGCCCCTCCCGGCCGCCGCATGGGCCATGCCGGCGCGATCATTTCGGGCGGCAAGGGCGACGCCGGTTCCAAGACCGAAGCGATGAAATCGGCAGGGATTACAGTGTCTCCGTCACCCGCCCGCCTCGGCCACACGCTTGCCGAAAAGTTGAAAGGCTAATTCACTTCTTCGTGCTTTTCCGGGCGAAGTTTCGCAGCAAATAGGGTAAAGGGTGCCTGTCGCGCCGAGCCTCTGCCGGGAGCTCGGCGCCAGCGCCGTTTGTTATGCGCGAACCGAAATCGCCAGGAACTCCAGTATGTCTCGCCAGGACGCGAACGCAGCCTTTGCCTTGTCATCGTTTTTGCAGGGCACCAATGCCACCTACATCGACGAAATCTACGCCCGCTACCAGAAGGACCCATCCTCGGTCGACGCCGAGTGGCAGGACTTCTTCAAGAGCCTGAACGACGCTCCTGCTGACATCAGCAAGAACGCGGAAGGGCCGTCCTGGGAGCGCGACAACTGGCCGCTCACCCCGCAGGATGACCTGACCTCCGCCCTCGACGGCAATTGGGCCGAAGTCGAGAAGGCGGTCGGCGGCAAGATCGCCGCCAAGGCGCAGGCGAAGGGTGCTGCTCTATCCTCCGCCGACCTGCTCCAGGCGACGCGCGATTCCGTTCGCGCCCTGATGCTGATCCGCTCCTACCGCATGCGCGGCCACTTCCACGCCAAGCTCGATCCGCTCGGCATCGAAGCCCAGCGCAACCGCGAGGAGCTCGACCCGCGCACCTACGGCTTCAGCGAAGCCGATTTCGACCGCAAGATCTTCCTCGATCACGTGCTCGGTCTCGAATACGGCAGCTTGCGCGAGATCACCGCGATCTGCGAGCGCACCTATTGCCAAACGCTCGGCGTCGAGTTCATGCATATCAGCAACGCCGCGCAGAAGGCCTGGATCCAGGAGCGCATCGAGGGACCCGATAAGGAGATCTCGTTCACCCGCGAAGGCCGCAGGGCGATCCTGATGAAGCTGGTCGAGGCCGAAGGCTTCGAAAAATTCTGCGACACCAAGTTTACCGGCACCAAGCGCTTCGGCCTCGACGGTGGTGAAGCGCTGATCCCGGCGCTCGAGCAGATCATCAAGCGCGGCGGCAATCTCGGCGTGAAGGAGATCGTGCTGGGCATGCCGCATCGCGGCCGCCTCAACGTGCTGACCCAGGTGATGGCCAAGGCGCACCGCGCCCTGTTCCACGAGTTCAAGGGTGGTTCGGCCAACCCCGACGCGGTCGAAGGCTCCGGCGACGTGAAGTATCACCTCGGCGCCTCCTCGGACCGCGAGTTCGACGGCAACCGCATCCATCTGTCGCTGACCGCCAACCCCTCGCATCTCGAGATCGTCGATCCCGTCGTGCTCGGCAAGGTCCGCGCCAAGCAGGACCAGCATGGCGATCCGCCTGATATGCGCATCTCGGTGATGCCGCTTCTGATGCACGGTGACGCCGCGTTCGCCGGCCAGGGCGTGGTCGCCGAGTGCTTCGGCCTGTCCGACCTGAAGGGCTACCGCACCGGCGGCTCCGTGCACTTCATCGTCAACAACCAGATCGGCTTCACCACCTATCCGCGTTACTCGCGCTCCTCGCCCTATCCGTCGGATGTGGCGAAGATGATCGACGCGCCGATCTTCCACGTGAATGGCGATGATCCGGAAGCCGTCGTGTTCGCGGCCAAGGTCGCGACCGAATTCCGGCAGAAGTTCCACAAGCCTGTCGTCATCGACATGTGGTGCTATCGTCGCTACGGCCACAACGAGGGCGACGAGCCGGCTTTCACCCAGCCGGTGATGTACAAGCGGATCGCGGCCCATCCCTCGACCCTCACGCTCTATGCCAAGCGCCTGATCGCCGAAGGCGTGGTCACCGAGGGTGAGGTCGACAAGCTGAAGGCTGACTGGCGCGCCCGGCTCGATGCCGAGTTCGAGGCCGGCACCTCCTACAAGCCGAACAAGGCCGACTGGCTCGACGGCAAGTGGTCCGGCTTCAAGATCGCCGATCAGGAAGAGGACGCGCGTCGCGGCGTCACCGGGGTCGACCTTCCGGTCCTGAAGGACATCGGCCGCAAGATCACCAAGGTGCCGGACGGTTTTCGCGTTCACCGCACCATCCAGCGCTTCCTCGACAACCGCGCCAAGGCGATCGACACCGGTGCCGGCATCGACTGGGCGACCGGCGAGGCGCTGGCGTTCTGCACATTGCTCCAGGAAAACCACCATGTCCGTCTGTCCGGACAGGATTCCGAGCGCGGCACCTTCTCGCAGCGCCACTCGGTCCTGATCGACCAGGAGGACGAGAGCCGCTACACGCCGTTCAACCATCTCGGCCACGAGCAGGGCCATTACGAGGTCATCAACTCGCTGCTGTCGGAAGAGGCCGTGCTCGGCTTCGAATACGGCTATTCGCTCGCCGAGCCGAACACGCTGACGCTGTGGGAAGCCCAGTTCGGCGACTTCGCCAACGGCGCGCAGGTCGTGTTCGACCAGTTCATCTCCTCGGGCGAACGCAAATGGTTGCGCATGTCCGGTCTCGTCTGCCTGCTGCCGCACGGCTATGAGGGCCAGGGACCGGAGCACTCCTCGGCGCGCCTGGAGCGTTACCTGCAGATGTGCGCCGAAGACAACATGCAGGTGGTCTACCCGACCACACCGGCGAACTACTTCCACGCCCTGCGCCGTCAGCTGCACCGCGAGATCCGCAAGCCGCTGATCATGATGACGCCGAAATCGCTGCTGCGTCACAAGCGGGCGGTGTCGCGTCTCGAGGAGCTGGCCAAGGATACGACCTTCCACCGCATCCTCTATGATGACGCCCAGATGCTGCCGAACGAGGCGGTCAAGCTCGTCCCCGACGACAAGGTCCGCCGCATCGTGCTGTGCTCCGGCAAGGTCTATTACGACCTCTACGAGGAGCGCGAGAAGCGCGGCATCGACGACATCTATCTGATGCGCGTCGAGCAGCTCTATCCGGTGCCGCTGAAGGCGCTGGTGGCCGAGCTGTCGCGCTTCAAGAAGGCCGAAGTGGTGTGGTGCCAGGAAGAGCCCCGCAACATGGGTGCCTGGCACTTCATCGAGCCCTATCTGGAATGGGTGCTGAACCAGGTGAACGGCGCGAGCCGGCGTCCGCGTTATGTCGGCCGCGCCGCTTCCGCCGCGACCGCCACGGGTCTGATGTCGAAGCATCAGGCGCAGCTGAAGGCATTCCTGGACGAAGCACTGAGCTAGGCAATTTCAAACTGAGTCATGCCCCGCGAAGGCGGGGCATCCAGTACTCCGTGGCATTCGATCTCATCATCGACGTCACGGCGCACCGGATCGCCCGCCCCAGTACGCAAGCGCGCACAAGGCGGGCGCTGACACATGAATTCAAGACCGCGATCTCCTTAAGGAAAAGACCATGACTGAAATCCGTGTGCCGACGCTCGGCGAATCCGTCACCGAGGCCACCATCGGCCGCTGGTTCAAGAAGGCCGGCGATCCCGTCGCCGTCGACGAGCCCTTGGTGGAGCTCGAGACCGACAAGGTCACCATCGAAGTCCCCGCGCCCTCCGCCGGCACGCTGAGCGAGATCGTCGCTGCCGATGGCGCAACCGTTGCCGTGGGTGCGCTGCTCGGTCAGATCACCGATGGTGTCGGCGCAGCGAAACCCGCCGCGGCACCCGCCAAGCCCGCCGCAGCTCCGGCGCCCGCCGCTGCTGCGCCAGCTCCGGCAGCCAAGGCTGCGCCGGCCGATGCCCCGCTGGCGCCTTCGGTGCGAAAACTCTCCGCCGAGACCGGCATCGATGCTTCCACCGTTCCGGGCTCCGGCAAGGACGGCCGCGTCACCAAGGGCGACATGCTCGCTGCGATCGAGCGCGCGGCCTCGGCGCCGACCCCGGTCAACCAGCCCGCCGCCGCCGTACAGGTCCGCGCGCCGTCACCGGCCGATGACGCGGCCCGCGAAGAGCGCGTCAAGATGACCCGGCTGCGCCAGACCATCGCGCGCCGCCTCAAGGACGTGCAGAACACCGCGGCCATGCTGACGACCTTCAACGAGGTCGACATGACCAATGTCATGGCGCTGCGGGCCCACTACAAGGATGCGTTCGAGAAGAAGCACGGCGCCAAGCTCGGCTTCATGGGCTTCTTCACCAAGGCCGTCGTGCAGGCGCTCAAGGACATCCCGGCCGTCAACGCCGAGATCGACGGCACCGACCTTATCTACAAGAATTATTATCACATCGGCGTCGCCGTCGGCACCGACAAGGGCCTCGTCGTGCCCGTGGTGCGCGACTGCGACCACAAGTCGATCTCCGACATCGAGAAGAGCATCGCCGATTTCGGCCGCCGCGCCCGTGACGGCCAGCTCAAGATCGACGAGATGCAGGGCGGCACCTTCACCATCACCAATGGCGGCATCTACGGCTCGCTGATGTCGACCCCGATCCTGAACGCGCCGCAGTCCGGTATCCTCGGCATGCACAAGATCCAGGAGCGGCCGATGGTCGTCGGCGGCAAGATCGAGGTCCGCCCGATGATGTATCTGGCGCTGTCCTACGATCACCGCGTCATCGACGGCAAGGAAGCCGTCACCTTCCTGGTTCGGGTCAAGGAGAGCCTGGAAGATCCGGCGCGCCTGGTGCTCGATCTCTGATCCCTGATGCTCTGCGAGCGCCGTCGCCCTTCGCGACGGCGCGTGTCGAACCATGGAGGCGCGCGTGACGGATAAAGTCGTTGTCATCACCGGCGGCAGCCGCGGAATCGGTCGCGCGACTGCTCTTGCAGTCGCCGCGCGCGGCTTCCGCGTCGTGGTCGGCTATGCCAGCAACAAGAAGGCCGCCGACGAGGTGGTGGCGCAGATCGAGGCCAGCAACGGCAAGGCCATCGCGGTGAAATGCGACGTCGCCGAGGAAAGCGATATCCTCGAATTGTTCAAGGCGGCGGACAAGTTCGGCACCCTCGGGGCGCTCGTCAACAATGGCGGCATCGTCGGCCAGAGCGGCGTGCGCGTCGATGAGATGTCGGCCGAGCGCATCCAGCGCGTGATGGCGGTCAACGTCACCGGCTCCATCCTCTGCGCGCGCGAGGCGGTGAAGCGGATGTCGACCAGGCACGGCGGCAAGGGCGGCGTCATCGTCAATCTGTCGTCGGTTGCCGCCAAGCTCGGCGCTCCCAACACCTATGTCGATTACGCCGCGTCCAAGGGCGCGGTCGATTCCTTCACCATCGGTCTCGGCTATGAGGTCGCGGCCGAAGGCATCCGCGTCGCCGCGATCCGTCCCGGCCTGATCGACACCGAGATCCACGCTGCCGGCGGCGAGCCCGACCGGGCCCATCGTCTGGCCCATATGGTGCCGATGAAGCGCGTCGGCACATCAGATGAAATCGCCAACGCCATCGTCTGGCTGATGTCGGACGAGGCCTCCTACGTCACCTCAGCCATTCTCGATGTGTCCGGCGGACGCTGACGCGCCGGCGGACGCTGACACATCCTCATCACGCTAAACTTACGGGACTTTCTCTCATGGCTACCTACGATCTCGTCGTCATCGGCACCGGACCGGGCGGTTATGTCTGCGCGGTGCGCGCCAGCCAGCTCGGCATGAAGGTCGCCGTGGTCGAAAAGAACGCCACGCTCGGCGGCACCTGCCTCAATGTCGGCTGCATGCCGTCGAAGGCGCTGCTGCACGCCTCCGAGATGTTCGAGGAAGCCGGCCATTCCTTCGCCAAGATGGGCGTCAGCGTGTCCGCGCCGAAGCTCGATCTTCCGGCGATGATGAACTTCAAGCAGCAGGGCATCGACGGCAACGTCAAGGGCGTCGAGTTCCTGATGAAGAAGAACAAGATCGACGTGCTGAAGGGCACCGGCAAGATCCTCGGCACCGGCAAGGTCGAGGTTGCCGCCGACGGCAAGTCGCAGGTGGTCGAGACCAAGGCCATCGTCATCGCCACCGGCTCGGACATCGCGCGCCTCAAGGGCATCGAGATCGACGAAAAGCGCATCGTGTCCTCGACCGGCGCGCTGTCGCTGGAGAAGGTGCCGGGCAGAATACTGGTCATCGGCGCCGGTGTGATCGGGCTCGAGCTCGGCTCGGTGTGGCGCCGACTCGGGTCCGAAGTCATGGTCGTCGAATTCCTCGATCGAATCCTGCCTGGCATGGACGGCGAGATCGCCAAGCAATTCCAGCGCATCCTGGAAAAGCAGGGATTTGCATTCAAGCTCGGTTCGAAGGTCACCGGCGTCGAAGTGAACAGCAAGGCACTGCTTGCGAAAATCGAACCGGCTGCGGGTGGCGCGGCCGAGACCATCGAGGCCGACGTCGTTCTCGTCTGCATCGGCCGCGTGCCGTACACCGACGGGCTGGGCCTGAAGGAAGCCGGCGTCGCGCTGGACGCGCGCGGCCGCGTCCAGATCGATCCGCATTTCGCTACCAGCCTCAAGGGCGTCTATGCCATCGGCGACGTCGTTGCAGGTCCGATGCTTGCGCACAAGGCCGAGGATGAGGGCGTTGCGGTGGCCGAGATCATCGCCGGCCAGGCCGGCCATGTGAATTACGATGTGATCCCGGGTGTCGTGTATACCACGCCGGAAGTGTCCTCCGTCGGCAAGACCGAGGAGGAGCTGAAGCAGGCCGGCACCGCTTATACCGTCGGAAAGTTTCCCTTCACCGCCAACGGCCGCTCCAAGGTCAACCAGACCACCGACGGCTTTGTGAAGATTCTCGCAGATGCGAAGACCGATCGCGTGCTCGGCGTGCACATTATCGGCCGCGAAGCCGGCGAAATGATCCACGAGGCGGCCGTTCTCATGGAGTTTGGCGGCAGTGCGGAAGATCTCGCGCGCACCTGTCACGCGCATCCGACCCGCTCGGAGGCCATCAAGGAGGCCGCGCTTGCAGTCGGCAAGCGGGCCATCCATATGTAACAACGCGCCCAGCACCGAATCGGGCGGGAAACACATGCTGCGCCGCCTCCTTCAACCGGTCTGGGTCCTGCTTGCGATCGTCTTCCTGATCGAAGCCTGGCTGTGGGACCATCTCGAGCCGATCGTTGCGAAGGTCGTCGCAGCCATTCCGCTGGCGCGCTTCAAGCAATGGCTGACGGAGCGCGTCGATGCGCTGTCGCCGGCCATGACACTGATCGTGTTCGCCGTGCCTGTCATCCCGCTGTTTCCGCTCAAGCTGGTCGGCCTGTGGCTGCTCACGCATGAGTACTGGACCAGCGCGGTCTTCACGATCCTGTTCGCAAAGCTGCTCGGCGTCGGCGTCACCGCCTTCGTGTTCGACGTGACGCGCGACAAGCTTCTGGAGATGCACTGGTTCGAGCGGATCTACGAGCTGGTGCTGAGGCTGCGCGCCAAGGCCGCCGAGCTGGTCGACCCGATCAAGCAGCGCATCCGCGAGCTGATCGCCGGCAACGGCGAGGGCTGGTCGTCACGGACGCTCCGCCTGATCCAGCGCTTCAGGAAGAGCGTGCACCAGGCGCGGTGAGCTGCCGGCCACATATTCGGTGTTCGCCACACACTCGCTGTCATCGCCCGGCTTGACCGGGCGATCCAGTATTCCAGAGACAGAGAGATTAGAACCGAGAAGCCGCGGTGTACTGGATGCCCCGGTCAAGCCGGGGCATGACACTGTCTGTGTGGCGTCAAACCGCGCGCCTCAACACCCTAATGCAGATGCAACAGATGCGGCCACCACAGGCCGAGCGCGGTCATGAACAGGCCGGCGAGCGTCAGGATGCCGCTGACATAGGCCAGCGCGAACATGCCGGTGATGATGGTGGCCGAGGCCAGCACGATGCCGATCTGGAAGGCGGCCGAGGCCAGCTCGAAGTGATGGTATTTCGCGGTCGCCTCGTCGCGGTCGTGCTCGGCATGCTTGGCCTTCTCGGCGAGCTGCTCGGTGCCTTCGCCGGTCTCGGGCTCGGAGCGGTAGCGCTGCGCCGTCTTGGTCCAGTCGTCGACCTGCTTCTGCACGGCGGGCTTCTGCGCCTCGTCCGCGGCGGCGAGCGTGAGCTTGCCCTGTTCGGCCGCGGTCGCCACCACGGTGCGGCGGATGCTCTTGGCCTGGAAGAACGCCCAGAGGTTGGCGGCTTCGACGTTCTTGCTGATCGATTCGGTCTGGGCGCCTTTGCCGAGCGTCTCCGAGACCGCCAGGAACAGCGCCAGCACGGCGATCAGGAGCGCGATCTTCTTGTTCGAGCCGGACGCGTGTTCGGCGTGCTCGGCATGCTCCATGCTTTCATGTGCGCTCATAAGTCCCTCCTGCCTCGGTTCCGCAACGATTGACCGAACCGCGCGGCGTGCGCAAGAGGCCTGAGCGCTATGACGTCAGTATGTCAGCGGCTCTCGTGTCCCGGACGCGGCGCAGCGTGTAACGCTGCGACGCTGAGCCTGGACCCAGAAGCTACAGGCGATCACGCGCTGGGATGGGCCCCGGCTCAGCAGCGCACCGCTAAGCAGCGCTGCGCTGCGTCCGGGGCACGAGAGCTCGCCAAGTGTCACCGCCGCGGATGCGCGCTGGCATAGACCTCCAGCAGCCGCTCGGAATCGATGCCGGTATAGACCTGGGTGGTCGAGAGCGAGGAATGGCCGAGCAATTCCTGGATGGCGCGCAAGTCGCCGCCGCGCGAGAGCAGATGGGTGGCAAAGGAATGACGCAGCGCGTGCGGCGTGGCGCTGTCGGGCAGGCCGAGCGCGCCGCGCAGCCGCTCCATCGCGAGCTGGATGATGCGCGGACTCAGGGGACCGCCGCGCGCGCCGACGAAGATCGGGCCCTCCGCCGGCAGCGGATACGGGCACATCGCAACGTATTCCTGCACCAGCTCGAGCACGTTCTGCAGCACCGGCACCATGCGGGTCTTGTTGCCCTTGCCGGTGACGACGAGCACGTCGCCTTCGCCTGCCTTCGGCACCTCGCGGCGCTTCAGGCCGAGTGCCTCGGAGATGCGCAGGCCGGAGCCGTACAGAAGCGCCATCACCGCGGCGTCGCGCGCCAGGATCCAGGTTTCGCGATCCTCGCCGGCGCGCTCGTCGGCATCCGCAAGACGTTTAGCCGAGGCCATCGGCAATGGTTTCGGCAGGCTCTTCGCCACCTTCGGCGCGCGAATGGCGGAGAGTGCGCCGACCTTGCCCTTGCCCTCGCGTTCGAGGAAGCGCCCGAACGAGCGCAAGCCTGCGAGCGCACGCATCAGGCTGCGGCCAGCGATGTCGTCGGCCCTGCGCATCGCCATGAAGGCGCGCACGTCGGTCGCTTCCAGCGCGGCGAAGCGCTTGAGCGTGACGCGTTCGCCCCAATGGGCACAAAGGAAATCCAGGCATTGCCGCAAGTCGCGGCCATAGGCCTCCAGCGTCTTCGGCGACAGCCGCCGCTCGGCGCCGAGATGCGACAGCCAGCGCGTCATCTCCTGCGCGATCGAGGGATCGGCGCTGGCGAGCTCGATTTGGGGTGCGGCGGCTTTGCTCATCGCTCTGGACGGAATGATTCCGCTCAGTATATCGCATCACACTTGTTTATCGTTCGCTAAGGCGGGCCCCCGACGCTACCTTGACGCCTCCGGGTTCCGATTCTCCCTGCAAAGACCAGTTGATGGATCATTCGTCGCGCCGCACGACCACCCCCGCCAACGCGACCGGCATGGTCGACGTGCTGGTGCCGGTCGCGCTCGACCAGACCTATTCCTACAAGGTGCCGCGTGGGATGGAGCTGAAGGCGGGCGATCTCATCGGCGTGCCGCTCGGGCCGCGCGAGGTGCTGGCGGTGGTCTGGGGCGAAAACGCCAATCCGGATCCACGCCTGCACAACCGCCTCAAGGAGGTCAGCGAGAAGCTCGACATCCCGCCGCTGAAGCCCGAGCTGCGCCAGGTGGTCGACTGGGTCGCCAATTACACGCTGAGCCCGCGCGGCATGGTGCTGCGCATGTGCCTGCGGATGGGCGAGAATCTCGGCCCCGAGCGGCTGCGTCCCGGCGTGCGCCTCGTCGGCGATCCGCCGAAGCGGCTGACGCCGGCGCGGCAGCGCGTGCTCGAGGTGCTGTCAGACCGGCTGCTGCATGGCAAGTCCGAGGCGGCCAAGGAGGCGGGCGTCTCGGCCGGCGTGATCGACGGCCTCGTCGATGAGGGCACGCTCACGGTCGAGCCGATGCCGCCGCCGGCGCCGCCGCCGGTCCCCGATCCGGAGTTCGGCCGGCCGGATTTTTCCCCGCTGCAGCGGGCCGGCGTGGATGCGATGCGCGCGCTCGCGGCCAACGGCACCTTCCACGTCGCGCTGCTCGACGGCGTCACCGGCTCGGGCAAGACCGAGGTCTATTTCGAGGCGGTGGCGGAAACCATCCGCCGCGGCAAGCAATCGCTGATCCTGATGCCGGAGATCGCGCTTACCGGCCAGTTTCTCGATCGCTTCGCGCAGCGTTTCGGCGTGCGCCCGATCGAGTGGCACTCCGAGCTCACTCCGCGCACCCGCGCGCGCAATTGGGCGGCGATCTCCTCAGGCACCGCGCCGGTCGTGGTCGGCGCGCGCTCGGCGCTGTTTCTTCCCTACGCCAATCTCGGCCTGATCGTGGTCGATGAGGAGCACGACCAGGCCTACAAGCAAGACGAGGGCGTGCATTATCACGCCCGCGACATGGCGGTGGTGCGCGCGCATATCGCCAAGATCCCGGTCGTGCTGGCCTCGGCGACGCCGTCGGTCGAATCCGAGGTCAATGCGCGCAAGAACCGCTATCAGCGCATCGCGCTGCCCTCGCGCTTCGGCGGCCAGCACATGCCGCATATCGAGGCCATCGACCTGCGCCGCGAGCCGCCCGCGCGCGGCCGCTTCATCTCGCCGCGGCTTGCCGGCGAGATCAGGACCGCAATCGAAAAGCGCGAGCAGGCGCTGCTGTTCCTCAATCGCCGCGGCTATGCGCCGCTGACGCTGTGCCGTGCTTGCGGCCATCGCTTCGCCTGCACCATCTGCGATGCCTGGCTGGTCGATCACCGCTTCCGCCAGCGCCTGGTCTGTCACCATTGCGGCTTCTCGATGCCGCGCCCGCATCTCTGTCCGAACTGTTCGGCCGAAGAATCGCTGGTCGCGGTCGGGCCCGGGGTCGAGCGCTTGCAGGAGGAGGCGGCCGCGTTGTTCCCGCAAGCCCGCACCATGGTGCTGTCGAGCGATCTCATCACCTCGATCGAGACGATGCGCATCGAGCTCGCCGAGATCGCGGAGGGCCGCGTCGACATCATCATCGGCACCCAGCTCGTGGCCAAGGGCCACAACTTTCCCCGCCTCAATCTGGTCGGCGTGGTCGACGCGGATCTCGGCCTGTCCAACGGCGATCCCCGTGCGGCGGAGCGCACCTGGCAATTGCTCAACCAGGTGATCGGCCGCGCCGGGCGCGAGCAGGGCCGCGGCGTCGGCTACTTGCAGACGCACCAGCCCGACCATCCCGTGATGAAGGCGCTGATCGCCTGCGACCGCGAGGCCTTCTACGACAGCGAGATCGAGCTGCGCGAGAAGACGCTGTATCCGCCGTTCGGCCGGCTCGCGAGCTTGATCATCTCCGCCGGCGACCGCCCGAGCGCGGAAGGCCTGGGCCGCAAGCTTGTTGCGCTTGCGCCGCGCGACGAGCGCGTCGTCGTGCTCGGCCCGGCGGAGGCGCCGCTCGCCGTCATCAAGGGCCGCTACCGCTTCCGCATCCTGGTGAAATCGGCGCGTGGGTTTGATCTGTCGGACTATTTGCGCAACTGGCTCGCGGTCTGTCCGAAGCCGACGGGCAATCAGAAGCTCGAAGTCGACGTCGATCCGCAGAGCTTTTTGTAGAGGCGGCGCACACTCTCTCCCCGTCATTGCGAGGAGCTCTTGCGACCAAGCAATCCAGAATCCCTCCGCGGAAAGACTCTGGATTGCTTCCGCCTTCGCCAAGGCTTCGGCGGACAAGTCGCTCCGCTCGCAATGACGGCGAGACAGCAGTGCGCACTCTCGCCTCTCGTGCCCCGGACGCAGTGCAGCGCCCCTCAGCGCTGCGCTGCAGAGCCGGGACACGCTCGGCAACGACGGGCCAAACAAAAAGCCCGCGGTCCCCCAAGACCGCGGGCTTGTTTCGTGCGCGCATCAAACTGATGAAAACTGCGCGTTCGATCAGACGCTTGATCGCGCCTTAGGAGACGACTTCCGCGGTGACGCGGCCGACGCCGGCGCCGGTGAGGCCGATGGCGCGGGCGGCGCCCGTGGAGAGGTCGAGAACCCGGCCGCGAACGAACGGGCCGCGGTCATTGATGGTGACGATGACGCTCGAGCCGCGATGGGTGACGCGCAGCTTGGTGCCGAACGGCAGCGAGCGGTGCGCCGCGGTCAAGGCGTTCTGGTTGAAGCGCTGGCCCGAGGCCGTGCGGCTGCCGGACTCGTTGCCGTAATAGGAGGCCATGCCGGAGAAGCTGTGGCCGGTGCCCGAGGTCGGATTCATCGACGCATTGGCGTTGCGCCAATCGGAAGTCGCGTTGGAATCGGCCTGAGCCTGGTGGCGGTGGTGATGCCGGTGATGCCGGGATTTGGCGGAAGCTTCGGTGGCAGTTCCACCGATGAGGAGAGTTGCGGCAACGAAAGCGATCGCCGTGCGCGGCCGGGTCGCAAAGCCCAGCGTCTTGAAAGACAGCATTTAGTGGTCCCTAAGCTAGTATTGCCACATATGTGGCTAGTGGAGCCCCCATCAGTTTGCGAGCGGTTTGGCGTTTCGATTCCCAATGCGGCGTGATTTGGGCAGTAAATCCATTCTGTGTCGTCATGAAACATCTTGTTACTCGAAGCCGATATTCAGCTGATGTTCCGTAATCTTCGCCTTTAACGATTCATTAACCTATTGATTACTTCAAAGTACTGTAAAACGAAGTCATCGCTTCCAGAGTTTAGAATTGGGTAAGTATTCGGCGAGTGGAACTCAGGGCGCCGGAATCACGCCTCAGCGATCTGTGTTCATGGCCGCTATGCGCTGGAGGCAGGAACCAATGAGAGGGAGGGCGGCGAGAGGCCCCGCCAATTTGCGACCCGGCAGGTCGCCATCCGAGTCCCTGGTCAGTCCTGATCCGATCTTCGGATCAGGCCGTCATCGACCTGGTGCAGCGTGTGACGAACTGTCGACAGAACCTCGTGCCTTTAATTTGGCGTCATGTTGCACCTGCGCGCCTGCTATGTTAGCAAAGCCGCGATTTTAACGAGCCCGGCACGTTCCGTGCTGGTCGAAAATCGAAGTCCCGCTTGAATTCCAAGGGCTTGGATCGCTAGGCGCCGCTTCGTGGCGACGGTTTTTCCCTTGCGAGTTTGACAGCAAAAAGAGCACGTCTGTGGCTGCAGAAGATACGTCCGTTTCCGGTGTGTCCGGCCGTTATGCAACGGCCTTGTTCGAACTGGCCCGCGACCAGAAAGTGGTCGACGAGGTCAAAGCCGATCTCGAGAAATTCGAGGCGCTGCTGAACGAGAGCGCCGATCTCAAGCGCCTCGTCCGCAGCCCGGTGTTCGCGGCCGACGCCCAGTCCAAGGCCCTCGCGGCCGTGCTGGACAAGGCCGGCATTGCCGGGATCTCCGCCAATTTCCTTAAAGTGCTGACCGCCAACCGCCGCCTGTTCGCGGTGGCCGATGTCATCCGCGCCTACCGCGTCCTCGTTGCCAAGTTCAAGGGCGAGACGACGGCCGACGTGACCGTGGCGGAAGCGCTCTCTGACAAGAATCTCGACGCCCTCAAGGTTGCCCTGAAGTCGGTGACCGGCAAGGACGTCGCGCTGAACCTGAAAGTCGATCCCGCGATCATCGGTGGCCTTGTCGTCAAGCTGGGCAGCCGCATGGTCGATGGTTCGCTTCGCACCAAACTCAATTCGATCAAGCACGCGATGAAAGAGGCAGGCTGATGGACATCCGCGCCGCGGAAATTTCCGCGATCCTCAAGGACCAGATCAAGAATTTCGGCCAGGAAGCTGAAGTTTCCGAAGTCGGACAGGTGCTGTCCGTCGGCGACGGTATCGCCCGCGTCTACGGTCTGGACAACGTCCAGGCCGGTGAAATGGTCGAGTTCGAGAACGGCACCCGCGGCATGGCGCTGAACCTCGAAACCGACAACGTCGGTGTCGTTATTTTCGGTGCCGACCGTGAAATCAAGGAAGGCCAGACCGTCAAGCGCACCCGCGCCATCGTGGACGCGCCGGTCGGCAAGGGCCTGCTCGGCCGCGTCGTCGACGCGCTCGGCAATCCCATCGACGGCAAGGGTCCGATCCAGGCCGACAAGCGTATGCGCGTCGACGTCAAGGCGCCCGGCATCATCCCGCGCAAGTCGGTGAGCGAGCCGATGGCGACCGGCCTCAAGGCGATCGATGCCCTGATCCCGATCGGCCGTGGCCAGCGCGAGCTGATCATCGGCGACCGTCAGACCGGCAAGACCGCGATCGCGCTCGACACCATCCTGAACCAGAAGCCGCTCAACGCGCAGCCGGACGAGAACATCAAGCTGTACTGCGTCTACGTCGCGGTCGGCCAGAAGCGTTCGACCGTTGCTCAGTTCGTGAAGGTGCTGGAAGAGCAGGGCGCGCTCGAATATTCGATCGTCGTCGCCGCCACGGCGTCGGATCCGGCGCCGATGCAGTACATCGCGCCGTTCACCGGCTGCACCATGGGCGAGTACTTCCGCGACAACGGCATGCACGCCGTCATCATCTATGACGATCTGTCCAAGCAGGCCGTCGCCTACCGCCAGATGTCGCTGCTGCTGCGCCGCCCGCCGGGCCGCGAAGCCTATCCGGGCGACGTGTTCTATCTGCACTCCCGCCTGCTCGAGCGCGCGGCGAAGCTGAACAAGGACCAGGGCTCGGGCTCGCTGACGGCGCTGCCGGTCATCGAAACCCAGGCCAACGACGTGTCGGCCTACATCCCGACCAACGTCATCTCGATCACCGACGGTCAGATCTTTCTGGAGACTGACCTGTTCTTCCAGGGCATCCGTCCCGCGGTGAACGTCGGTCTGTCGGTGTCGCGCGTTGGTTCGTCGGCGCAGACCAAGGCCACCAAGAAGGTTGCCGGCAAGATCAAGGGCGAGCTCGCGCAGTACCGCGAAATGGCGGCGTTCGCGCAGTTCGGCTCCGACCTCGACGCCTCGACCCAGCGCCTGCTGAACCGCGGCTCGCGCCTCACCGAACTCCTGAAGCAGCCGCAATTCTCGCCGCTGAAGATGGAAGAGCAGGTCTGCGTGATCTGGGCCGGCACCAACGGCTATCTCGATCCGCTTCCGGTCAACAAGGTGCGTGCGTTCGAGGACGGTCTGCTGTCGCTGCTGCGCGGCAAGCACGTCGACATCCTCAACGCGATCCGCGACAGCCGCGACCTCTCCGACGACACCGCCGGCAAGCTGAAGTCGGTGGTCGAAGGCTTTGCGAAGAGCTTCGCGTAACGGCAAGCATGGCCGGATCCGTCCGGCCATGACCGCTTCGCGAGAGGCGAACCAATAAGAAGCGTGCCCGGCGCCCGGCCGGGCATTGTGGTAGGGACAGGCTAGCGGTCCGACGCTTCAGTCGAATCGCCGGGGTGAACGAAGAATGGCGTCACTTAAAGACATGCGCGTCCGCATCGCCTCCACCAAGGCGACGCAAAAGATCACCAAGGCCATGCAGATGGTCGCGGCCTCGAAGCTGCGCCGCGCGCAGACCGCCGCCGAAGCTGCGCGTCCCTATGCCGACAAGATGAGCGCGGTGATCTCCAACATCGCCAGCGCCGCCGCGGGCTCGCCCGGCGCGCCGGTGCTGCTGGCCGGCACCGGCAGGGACCAGGTTCACCTGCTGCTGGTCTGCACCGGCGAGCGCGGCCTGTCCGGCGCCTTCAACTCGTCGATCGTGCGCCTCGCCCGCGAGCGCGCTTTGGCGCTGATGGCGCAGGGCAAGGACGTGAAGTTCTTCTGCGTCGGCCGCAAGGGTTACGAGCAGCTGCGCCGCCAGTTCGACAAGCAGATCGTCGAGCATCTCGACCTGCGCAGCGTCCGCCAGCTCGGCTTCGTCAATGCCGAGGACATCGCCAAGAAGGTGCTGGCGCGTTTCGACAACGGTGAATTCGACGTCTGCACGCTGTTCTATTCGCGCTTCCGCTCGGTGATCGCGCAGATCCCGACCGCCCAGCAGATCATTCCGCTGGTGGTCGAGGAGGGCGCTGCCGCCAACACGACGTCTTACGAATACGAGCCGGAAGAGGACGAGATCCTCGCCCGTCTTCTGCCGCGCAATCTCGCGGTCCAGATCTTCCGCGCGCTGCTCGAGAACAACGCCTCGTTCTACGGCGCGCAGATGAGCGCGATGGACAACGCGACGCGCAACGCCGGTGAGATGATCCGCAAGCAGACGCTGGTCTACAACCGCACGCGTCAGGCGCAGATCACCAAGGAACTGATCGAAATCATCTCGGGCGCCGAGGCCGTCTGATCAAGACGCTTCAGTACCCACTCAACCCAACATCCCGGTCGTAGACCGTGGCTTAGAAGTTCGGATCGAAGGAGACATTCAATGGCAGCCCAGGTCGGTCGCGTCACCCAGGTCATCGGCGCC
This sequence comes from Bradyrhizobium nanningense, assembly GCF_004114535.1. Taxonomy (GTDB): domain Bacteria; phylum Pseudomonadota; class Alphaproteobacteria; order Rhizobiales; family Xanthobacteraceae; genus Bradyrhizobium; species Bradyrhizobium nanningense. The sequence goes on along the minus strand of NZ_LBJC01000078.1, from coordinate 36,598 downwards.
GTCGTCGACGTGCAATTCGAAGGCCACCTCCCGGCCATTCTCAATTCGCTCGAGACCAAGAACGGCGGCAACCGCCTGGTGCTCGAAGTCGCCCAGCATCTCGGCGAGTCCACGGTCCGCACGATCGCGATGGACACCACCGAAGGTCTGGTCCGCGGCCAGGAAGTGACCGACACCGGCGCTCCGATCCGCGTTCCCGTCGGCGAAGGCACGCTGGGCCGCATCATCAACGTCATCGGCGAGCCGATCGACGAAGCCGGTCCCGTCAAGACCGAAGGCCTGCGCGCCATCCACCAGGAAGCGCCGACCTACACCGACCAGTCGACTGAAGCTGAGATTCTCGTCACCGGCATCAAGGTCGTCGATCTTCTTGCTCCATATGCAAAGGGCGGCAAGATCGGCCTGTTTGGCGGCGCCGGCGTCGGCAAGACCGTGCTGATTCAGGAGCTGATCAACAACGTCGCTAAGGCGCACGGCGGTTACTCGGTATTCGCCGGCGTCGGCGAGCGCACCCGCGAGGGCAACGACCTCTATCACGAGTTCATCGAGTCCAAGGTCAACGCAGATCCGAAGAACCCCGATCCGAGCGTGAAGTCGAAGTGCGCGCTGGTGTTCGGTCAGATGAACGAGCCGCCCGGCGCCCGCGCCCGCGTCGCGCTCACCGGCCTCACCATCGCGGAAGACTTCCGCGACCAGGGCCAGGACGTGCTGTTCTTCGTCGACAACATCTTCCGCTTCACCCAGGCCGGCTCGGAAGTGTCGGCGCTGCTCGGCCGTATTCCGTCGGCGGTGGGTTATCAGCCGACGCTCGCCACCGACATGGGCGCGCTGCAGGAGCGCATCACCACCACGCAGAAGGGCTCGATTACCTCGGTGCAGGCCATCTACGTTCCGGCCGACGACTTGACCGACCCGGCGCCGGCGACCTCGTTCGCGCATCTTGACGCGACCACCACGCTGTCGCGCTCGATCGCCGAAAAGGGCATCTACCCGGCGGTGGACCCGCTCGACTCGACCTCGCGCATGTTGCAGGTGCACGTCGTCGGCGAGGAGCATTACACGGTCGCCCGTCAGGTCCAGCAGGTGCTGCAGCGCTACAAGGCGCTCCAGGACATCATCGCCATTCTCGGCATGGACGAGCTTTCGGAAGAGGACAAGCTGACCGTGGCCCGCGCCCGCAAGGTCGAGCGCTTCATGTCGCAGCCGTTCCACGTCGCCGAAATCTTCACGGGCTCGCCGGGCAAGTTCGTCGACCTCGCCGACACCATCAAGGGCTTCAAGGGCCTGGTGGAAGGCAAGTACGACCACCTGCCGGAAGCCGCCTTCTACATGGTCGGCACCATCGAAGAGGCCGTCGAGAAGGGCAAGAAGCTGGCTGCTGAGGCGGCCTAAGGGCGAATGGCGAATAGGGAGTAGCGAATAGATTCGCTGCTCCCCCTAGGTTCGCCACTCGCCATTCGCTATTCGCTACTCGCAGGTACACCATGGCCACCTTCCATTTCGATCTCGTGTCTCCGGAAAAGCTCGCCTTCTCGGGCGAGGTTGATCAGGTCGACATCCCCGGCGTCGAGGGTGACTTCGGCGTGCTGGCCGGGCATGCGCCGGTCGTCGCGGCGATCCGCCCCGGCATTCTCACCATCAGCACCGCTGGCCGCCACGAGAAAGTCATCGTGCTCGGCGGCCTCGCCGAAGTCTCCGAAAGGGGCCTGACCGTGCTCGCCGACGTCGCGACGTCGCTGGCCGAGCTCGACCGCGCCCAGTTCGCCGAGACGATCGCGGAGATGGAAGAGGGGCTGAAGGAGCACGAAGGCGGCGAGCTCGATCACGCGATCGAGCGGCTCGACCACTTCAAGAGCATCCAGCAGCAGCTCAACTCGACGGCTATGCACTAAGCCCCGGGGCACCGCTCCGGGGCCAAGCTCGAAATTTCTGAATAGATTCAGCGCTCGTCACCGACCGTGGCGGGCGCTGAAACTTTGTTGCACCGTGCTACCGATCGCGGCATTCTCCTTGTGAATGTTGTTCCCGGGGCGGGGCGCAGATGAAACGCAAGATCGCAGCGATCTTCGCAGCCGATATTGCCGGTTACTCGAGGCTGGTCGCGGAAGACGAGGAGGAGACGCTGCGGCGCCTGGCCTCCTATCGCGAGGTCGTCGACGATTTCATCGCCAGGGCCAGCGGGCGCATCTTCAACACGGCCGGCGACGCCGTGCTCGCGGAATTCCCCAGCGCCGTCGATGCGGTGCGCTGCGCGATCGACATCCAGGAAAGCTTGCGTACCCGCAACATGGCCTATCCGCCGAGCCGGCAGATGTCGTTCCGCATCGGCATCACCATCGGTGACGTGGTCGAGCGCGACGGCGATCTGTTGGGCGACGGCGTCAACATCGCGGCAAGGCTGGAAGGGCTCGCCGAGGTCGGCGGCATCTGCGTCTCGCGCGCGGTGCACGAGCAGGTCGCCAACAAGCTCTCGGTACAGTTTGCCGATATCGGCGCGCAGGAGGTGAAGAATATCCCGACGCCGGTGCACGCCTACATGGTGGCGATGCGGCGCGAGGACGGGGGCTATGGCAAGCCGCAGCTGAAGAAGCCGGCCTCCAAGCTCGCCGCCGCCCCGGTGTAAATGTGGCCGCTGGCGGTCGCGGTGGTCTCGATCGTCGGCATCGGTGTCACCGGCTTTCTCTACAACACCAAGCTCAAGCAGACCGCGAATGTCGCAGCGGCGCCGGCCGTGACGCCCAGCGCAACACCGACGTCGAGTGCCGCGGCGTCGAGCCCAACGCCGACCCAGCTGGCCAAGGCCCCGATGACACCGCCCAATGCCGGCGCCGCGATGGCACCAATGCCGATGCCCTCGCCATCGCCGATGGCCGGCAAGCTTGCGGCGGATAGCGTGCCCTTCATCAACGAGCGCGTGCGCAATTTCCTCGCCGGCGATTATTCCGCTGCCGGCGACTACAAGGCCTTCGCGCTCAATGTCGGCGGCTTCACCGGCTCGGCGCTGAACCAGGCAAGCGAGGAGGCCGCGCGCAACGCCGCGCTCGAGCAATGCCAGAAGCGCGCCGATGCCGCGCAATCGCCGCGGCGCTGCGAGCTCTATGCCGTCGGCAACACGATCGTCTACACCCACGGCAAGCCGCCGATGCCGCCGCCGCCCTACGTCCGGCATGATGCGATGACCGAGCGGGCCTTCGCGTCTAAGGATTTTCCGATCGTGCGCGAGCCGCAGAAAGTGCGGATCGAGAACATATTCGTGCCGGCGGCGAAATCCCGCTCGGTCGCGCTCGGCCCGGGCGGACAATATTTCATGGTGCTCGGCGCCTCATCCGCCGAGGAGGCGGCGCGGCGGTCGCTGGAATCGTGCGGCGCGATCGCCGGCGTCGCGTGCATGGTCGTCGCGGCCGACGACAATTTCGTCGTGCCGATCCCGACCCTGTTCAGGACCACCGGCTTCTTCCATGCCGCCTCCAACGCCTCGATCCTGGCCGATGCGCGCGGCGAGGTGGTGCGCAAGCTCGGCGACGCCATGGGCTGGAATGCGGTCGCCGTCGGCACCGCCGGCCGGCCCGGTCTCGGCCTCAAGGCCGCCGACGAGCAGGCCGCCGTCAATTCCGCCCTCGTCGACTGCGCCAAGCGCGACAGCGATTGCCACGTCATCGCGGTCGGCCCGTTCACGGTGGGACCTGCGAATTAGCTCTCAATGTGATGAGCCTCGACCGACGCTGCGACGGCGGAGGGAATGAGAGAGTGGGGCTCTCTCCAACCGTAAATTTCCGGCGAAAATATCTCAACGATTTCAACCCCGTTTTACTGTGCATGGGGTTGTTTTCGCGGTTTTAGTTTCCGAAGGGCGCGAAGTGCTGGGCCACAGCACGGTAAACCTCCCGCCGGAACGGCACCACGAGATCGGCGACGCGGTCGAGGCGCTCCCAACGCCAGGCGTCGAACTCTGCGGGCTGGCCGTTGCGGGGCGTCAGCGGGTCGATCTCGTCGTCGCGGCCGGTGAAGCGCAGCGCGAACCATTTTTGCCGCTGGCCGCGGAATTTCGCCAGGCGATGCGTCTGCGGGCCGTCGTAAGGCGGGAATTCGTAAGTGAACCAATCGGTCTCGCCGAGATAGTCGGCGCTGACGACGCTGGTCTCCTCCCAGAGCTCGCGCATCGCGGCATCACGCAGGTTCTCGTCCTCGTCGACGCCGCCCTGCGGCATCTGCCAGTCGAGCCCGGGCAGGATGATCTCAGGGCCATCGCCCTTGAAGCGGTGGCCGATCAGCACGCGGCCGTCGGCATTGAAGAGGGCGATGCCCACGTTGGGGCGGTAGGGTTTTTGATCAGTCACGCGCGCATCTCTCGTCGTCTTTCCAGGCGATGCCTTAGCACCGAACCCGGAACGGCGATCTGAATTAATCCTCCGCCAGCGCGGAAAATTCCTGCACCACGCGCTCATAGACCGGGCGCTTGAACGGAATGATCAGCCCGGTCAGATTCTTCATCGGCTCCCAGCGCCAGCTGACGAATTCGGCCTTGTGGCCGCCGCCGCCGGGCTTTTCGACGTTGATCTCGCTGTCCTTGCCGGTGAAGCGCACCGCGTACCATTTCTGGCGCTGGCCGCGGTAGCGGCCCTTCCAGGCGCGTCCGGCGACCGTGCGCGGAATGTCGTAAGTGAGCCAGTCCGGGACCTCGCCGAGCCGCTCGACCGAGCGCACGCTGGTCTCCTCATAGAGCTCGCGCTTGGCGGCTTCCCAGGTGTCCTCGCCGGGATCGACGCCGCCTTGCGGCATCTGCCAGACATGGGTGTCGTCGACATGTTCGATGCCGCCGGCGCGGCGGCCGATGAACACCAGTCCCTTTGTGTTGATCAGCATCACGCCGACACAGGTCCGGTAGGGCAGATCCTCGTAACGCGCCATTCCGCCAGACCTCTCGCATGCTGCCGGTACGGCTTGACCCGCCCCCGCCAGGACAAGTGCCGTACCAATTTGTTGATTTAGCTGGATTTTGATTTCAGCATCGCGGTTGTCAATGGCACCAAAAGAATACCCCGGTCGCCCAATGTCTTGGTCCAGGCGGCGATGCGGTCGATCGAGACCGGGAGGGCGGAGGCCGTGCCGACGGCGATGCCGCGCTCGCGTGCCGCCGATTCGAGCTTGTTCAGGGCGCGGTCGATCTCGGTCGCCGTCGGCACCACGTCGATCGCAATGTCGCCCTTGCCGAACGGCATGGCCTGGTTCGCTGCCGCCTGGGCTGCGATGCTGCGGGGTGAGGAGCCGTCGTCGAAGAAGCCGAGGCCCCGCTTGGCGGCCTCGCGGATGATCGGCTGCATCGCCGGCTCGGTCGCGATGAAGCGCGCACCCATGAAATTGGCGATGCCGGCATAGCCCTGCATCCGGCTCAGATGCCAGTACAGGCGGTCCATGTTCTGGTCGGCGCTGAGCGAGGTCAGCAGCGTCTGCGGACCCGGGTCGTTGTCGGGAAAATCGTAGGGCTCCATCGGGATCTGCAGGAAGATCTCATGGCGCTGCGCGCGGGCCCGTTCGGCGAGCTTGCCGGGATCGGCGCCATAGGGCGTGAAGGCCAGCGTCACCGCCCCCGGCAGCTTCATGATGGCGTCGGTGGTCTTGGCGGCGCCGACGCCGAGGCCGCCAATCACGATGGCGACCACCGGCATCTTGGCGGCCTTGGCGCGATCAGCCTCCGCCGCATAGACATTGAACGGCTTCAGATCGCCGGCGACCATGGGGATCATGCCGTAGCGGGACTTCTCCAGCAGCTTCTGGTCGATCCCGGCCATGACCGCCGGCGGGGCTGACGCTGCGGCATCGCCCTTATCGGCGGCTTCGCCGGCACCGATCACCACGTCGTGGCGGGCGCCTGTGGAGCCGTCGATCATGGTTACGGTCTTCTGCTCACCGGGAGCGGCCTGCTTCGGCGCTTCCTTGGTCTCGTGCTTGCTGTCCTGAGCGGCGGCCGGCTTCTCGTCCGCCGCCTTGTCGATCGGCTTGATCGCAATCCGTGTCATCGGCTCGCCGCCGAGCGGATCCTTGTTGAAGATGGCGAAGCCGGCAAAGGTGACCAGGAACAGGCCGAGCAGGACGGCGAGCAGCTGCATGGCCGTGAACGGCAGCCGCAGCCGGCGTTTCCGGCGCGGCTTGTCCTGTCCGAGCGGGGCGCTCAGATCATCGGCCGTTTCAGTCATGCGCGATCCCGAATCACTGCGAATGACGATACCACGCCGAGGTCAAGCGGCGGCAGGCCGGGATAGGCCGGGGATGCCAGGAGTTCCCAAGCAAAAAGGGCGGCTCCGGGAGCCGCCCTTTGCGTTGGGATCGCGTGAGACGCCGACCTAGTTCGCCGCTTTGGGCTTGTCGGTCGTGGCCTTGGTGTCGCCGCCAGGCGTGGGCGCCGCCGAGGCGCTGTTCTTGATGCCGTGGAGCAGGTCGCCGGCGAGCTTGAGCGCCTTGTCGTCCTTGGCGTCCGGCGGGACGTAGGACTGCGAGCCGGTCTTCTCGTCGCCGTCGTTCTTGAGATGGCCGCGCAGCGAAGCCTCGCCCTTGGTGTCGGTGCGCGCCTTCAGCTCGTCCGGCACGTCCTGCAGCACTTCGATGTCGGGAACGATGCCCTTGGCCTGGATCGACTTGCCGGACGGCGTGTAATAGCGCGCCGTGGTCAGCCGCAGCGCGCCGTTGCCCGAGCCGAGCGGAATGATGGTCTGCACCGAGCCCTTGCCGAACGAGCGGGTGCCGACGATGGTCGCGCGCTTGTGGTCCTGCAGCGCGCCGGCGACGATCTCCGACGCCGAGGCCGAGCCGCCATTGACCAGCACGATGACCGGCTTGCCCTTGGTGAGGTCGCCCGCATGCGCGGTGCGGCGCTGGGTCTCCTCGGCATTGCGGCCGCGGGTCGAGACGATCTCGCCCTTCTCCAGGAAGGAGTCGGAGACGGTGACCGCTTCCTCGAGCAGGCCGCCCGGATTGTTGCGCAGGTCGATGATGTAGCCCTTGAGCTTGTCGCCGATCTGATTCGAGAGGTTGGTGACCTCGCGCTTCAGGCCTTCGGTGGTCTGCTCGTTGAAGGTGGTGATGCGGATATAGGCGATGTCGTCCTGCTCGACGCGCGCGCGCACCGAGCGGACGCGGATGTTGTCGCGCACCAGGGTGACGTCGATCGGATTGTCCTGACCCTTGCGGATGATCTTGAGCTTGATCTTGGTGTTGACCGGGCCGCGCATCTTCTCGACCGCCTGGTTCAGGGTCAGGCCCTGCACCGCCTCGTCGTCGAGATTGGTGATGATGTCGTTGGCCATGACGCCGGCGCGCGAGGCCGGCGTGTCGTCGATCGGCGAGACCACTTTGATGAGGCCGTCTTCCATCGTGACTTCGATGCCGAGGCCGCCGAACTCACCGCGCGTCTGCACCTGCATGTCGCGGAAGCTCTTGGCGTCCATGTAGCTCGAATGCGGATCGAGGCCGGTGAGCATGCCGCTGATGGCGGATTCGATCAGCTTGGTGTCGTCGGGCTTCTCGACATAGTCGGAGCGCACGCGCTCGAAGACGTCGCCGAACAGATTGAGCTGGCGATAGGTGTCCGCGGTGGCCGCTCGCGCGCTGGAGCCCATGAACACCGCGCGGGGCTGGGTCACGAACAGCGTCAGCGCCGCACCGGTGGCTGCGCTGAGGAGGATTACTGAAGTCTTGCGCATCATCCGCGAACCTTCTCGCCTTCATTTGCGGCCCACCATGGGCCTGGATCGATTGGAGTGCCGTCCTTACGGAACTCGACATACAGCACAGGTTGACTCGCGTTCGTCGCGAGAATGGAGGCGACTTGAGATGTCGACCCCATGGTCGCGACCGGCTCCCCCGTGAGCACAAACTGTCCGATGTTGACCGAAATACGCTCCATACCGGCGATCAGGACATGATACCCGCCCCCGGCATTGAGGATCAAGAGTTGTCCATAGCTGCGGAACGGGCCGGAATAGACCACCCAGCCGTCACACGGCGTTGTGACCTGGGAGCCTGGCTTAGTTGCCAGCGAAATGCCTTTCTGGACCCCGCCGACCCCGTCGGAACCGCCAAAATCCCTGATCTTGTTACCATTAACCGGAAGCGGCAGGAGACCCCTAGCCGAGGCAAAGGCGATCGCGGGGGTGGTCCGGGACCGGTCCTTGAATGCGCCCGGACCTGACTTGGCGCTGGCGGCCGCCTTGGCCTCGGCCTGCTTTGCGGCCTCGGCGGCCTTCTCAGCGGCCTTGGCGGCGCTTTGCAGATCCTGCTCCATCTTGGTGATCAGGCCCTGGAGATCGCCGACCTGCTTTGAAAGCATGATCGCGCGCGAGTTTTCGGCGTTGAGATCTTTTTCGCGCGCCGCCTGCTGGCGCTGCCGCTCGTCGACCAAGGCCGTGAGCCGGGTCTGGTCGCTGCGGACCCGGTCGCGGTCCGAGGCGAGCTGGTCGCGCTCGGTGGCGATGGTCTTGCGCAAGGCCACGAGTTCGCCGAGCTCGCTTGCGATCTTTTCGGCGCGGCCGCGCAATTCCGGCACCACGGCGCCGAGCAGCATCGCCGTGCGTAAGGATTGCAGCGCATCTTCGGGCCGCACCAGCAGCGCCGGCGGCGTGCGCCGGCCGGCGCGCTGCAACGCCGCCAGCACCTCGACGATGTCGGCGCGGCGCGAATCCAGCGACGCCCGCATCTCCTGCTCGCGGCCGTTCAGGTTTCGCAGCCGCGCCTCCGTGTCGTCGATCTTGGTCTCCACGGCGCGCACATTGGCTGCGGTGTCGATCAGCTGCTGATTGAGCTGGGTGCGGTCCTGGCCGAGCGCGGTGATCTCGGCCTTGAGCTTGGCCTGTGCTTCCTCCGCGCTCTTCTGCCTGGCGCGGGCGGCTTCCAGCTCCTGCTCGCGCTGCTTGATGGCATCGGGCGAGACGGCTGCGGTCTGGGGCGCCGGGGTCGCCGTCTGAGCTTGCGCGAGGCTTGTGCCGGCAACGCTTGTGATCAGCAACAGGTTGAGGAGCGGCGCTCGCATCGTGTCGGCAAAGGTGCTCGTTGTGGCGCGCATCACGCGCGGTGATAGGGGTGGCCGGCCAGAATGGTGGCGGCCCGGTAAAGCTGTTCCAGAAGCATGACGCGGACCATTTGGTGCGGCCAGGTCGCAGAGCCGAACGCGATCGCGAGCTTGGCCTTACGGCGCAATTCGGGCGAAAGTCCGTCCGCCCCTCCGATCACGAAGATAGTATGTCCGGCGCCTTCGTCCCGCCAGCGCGCAAGATGCCGTGCGAATACGGTGGAATCGAGATTCTGGCCGCGCTCGTCCAGCGCCACCAGGATCGATTTTTCCGGAATATGCGCGGCGATCGCCGCGGCCTCTTCGCTCATCCGCGTCGCAGTGTCGCGCGCGCGGCTCTCGGGGATTTCGTGGATGCTGAGCTCGCGGAATCCGAGCTTGCGGCCGGCCTCCTCGAAGCGCTCGAAATAGCGGTCGGCAAGCTCCCGTTCGGGGCCCTGCTTCAGCCGGCCCACCGCAATGACAGCAACACGCATGATCTCTTCAGGGTCGCGTTTTCAACACCGCGCGCATGATGCGCGCGCACGACGCTAGCATGCGCGTCAGCCGATTCGAAATCGGCCCGATGAGCCTAGATCGCCTTCGCCGCCCCTGGGCCCTGAGTGTACAATCGCTCGAGATTGTAGAACTCGCGGACCTCGGGTCTGAATACGTGCACGATCACGTCGCCGGAATCGATCAGCACCCAGTCGCAATTGGGCAAGCCCTCGACATGGATGTTCTTGATACCGTTTTCCTTCAGGCTCTTGGTGACGTTTTCCGCGATCGCGCCGACGTGCCGGTTGGCCCGGCCCGTGGTGACGATCATGTAGTCGGAGTACGCCGATTTGCCGCGAAGGTCGATGGTGACCGTCTCTTCCGCCTTCATGTCCTCGAGGCGGGAGAGGATCAGGCTCAGCGTCTTGTCGGCGTCGGGTTGCGCCTTCAAGGCCGCAGCTTTGGTCGATGTTTTACGCGTCGGCTTGGCAACCTTGGGTAAAACAGACTTGGACAATACAGATGTGGTCAGGGACCATTCCTTTCACTGTATCGCGAACGCCGAATCCGGCGCCCACCGGCTACACTACATCATGTGGGGTTAAGGGTTTCAATATGCCAGAGAGGCGGAAGTCCACACCACCTTCGTCCCCTCCGTCTCACGTCGTTCCCTTCCAGCTCCCGTCCGGGTTCCGCAGGCCCGTCGAGGACAGATTCAGCTTCAATCCGGTCAGAAATACCCAGGCCGGCGCTGGGCGATCCGCAAGCAGGGCCGCCTTATCCTCGGGCAGACGGTAGCGCGATAACGCCTGGGCTGCGGGGGAGGCGAGGGCGCGAAAGCTCTGCGGCGGACGGTCGATGACTGCGACCGGCACCTGGGCGGCGATGCGCCGCCAGTCCTGCCAAAGGTGGAATTGAGCGAGATTGTCAGCGCCCATGATCCAGACAAAGCGCAGGCCCGAGAAGCGGCGGCGCAAGGTGTTGATCGTGTCGATAGTGTAGCGCGTACGGATGACGGATTCGAGACAGCTGACCTCGATGCGCGGATCGTTCGCGACCTCGCGCGCGGCCCGCATGCGCGCGCCGAGCTCATGCAGCGTGCCGTTCTCCTTCAGCGGATTGCCGGGGGTGACCAGCCACCAGACCCGATCGAGCTGCAATCGCTTGAGCGCGAACTGGCTGATGGCGCGATGCGCCTGATGCGGCGGATTGAACGAGCCGCCGAGCAGGCCGATGCGCATGCCCTCCGTGTGGGGCGGAGCCGCTTGCGCCACGGAACGCGGCAAGACGAAATTGTTGCTCAATGCCCCGCGCCTCGCGACGTTTACGGCCGGGTCTGCCCGGTGCCGTGGACGCGATATTTGAAGCTCGTCAATTGCTCGGCGCCGACAGGCCCGCGGGCATGGAATCGGCCGGTGGCGATGCCGATCTCGGCACCGAAGCCGAACTCGCCGCCATCGGCGAACTGCGTCGAGGCGTTGTGCAGCACGATTGCGGAATCGACCTCGCTGAGGAATTTCTTCGCGGCAGCCTCATCGGCGCTCACGATCGCATCGGTGTGATGCGAGCCGTGGTTCTGGATGTGCGCGATCGCGCCGTCGACGCCGTCCACCACCTTCGCCGCGATGATCGCATCGAGATATTCGGTGTCCCAATCGTCTTCGCTGGCGGGTTTTACGCGCGGGTCCGTTTTCTGTACCGCGTCGTCGCCGCGCACTTCGCAGCCGGCATCTAACAGCATCTCGACCAGCGGTTTCAGATTCTTCGCAACAGCGGCGCGATCGACCAGCAGCGTCTCGGCCGCGCCGCAGACGCCGGTGCGGCGCATTTTTGCGTTGAGCACGATCGACTTCGCCATGGCGAGATCGGCGCTGGCATCGACATAGACGTGATTGACGCCTTCGAGATGCGCGAAGACAGGCACGCGCGCTTCTTGCTCGACGCGCGCGACGAGGCTTTTTCCTCCGCGAGGCACGATCACGTCGATCGCGCCATTCAATCCTGACAGCATCATGCCGACCGCGGCGCGGTCGCGCGTCGGCACCAGCGTGATCGCAGCCTCGGGCAGGCCGGCTTCGCGCAGGCCCTGCACCAGGCATGCATGGATCGCCCGGCACGAACGGAAACTGTCCGAGCCGCCGCGCAGGATCACGGCATTGCCGGATTTCAGGCACAGCACGCCGGCGTCCGCGGCGACGTTCGGCCGGCTCTCGAAGATGACGCCGACGACGCCGAGCGGCACGCGCACGCGCTCGATGGTCATGCCGTTCGGCCGCTGCCAGCTCTCAGTGACGATGCCGACGGGATCGGCGATACCGCGCACGATGCCGATGCCCTCGGCCATGCCCTCGATGCGCGCCGGCGTCAGCGTCAGGCGGTCGATGAAGGAGGAGGTGGCATTGCCGGAGGCGCGGGCTTCAGTGACGTCTTCGGCATTGGCGGCGAGGATCGCCGCAGCTTGCTGACGGATCGCCCGCACCATGGCCTCCAGCGCCCGGTTCTTCTGCTCCGGCGGCGCCAGCGCCAGCACGCGCGCCGCAGCGCGGGCCCGGCTCCCGAGATCGGACATCAGGGCCTGAAGATCGGCATTGCCGTCGACAGCTTTGAGGGGGGCGGCCATGGGGGTCAAAACCTTCTGCTAAGGCGGTGTCCTAGCACGGAAATCCCGCTTTTGCGAAGGGCGGGGAGGGTATGGCAGGTCTCCCGCCATTGGCCAACCTCGACGTCATGGCCGGGCTTGACCCGGCCATCCACGGCTTTTCGGCGCGAAGAACGTGGATGCCCGGGACAGGCCCGGGCATGACGGTTGCAGGCCGGCTTCGTGCTACCCGCCCACAACCAGATCGTCGCGATGGATCATCTCCGCGCGGCCGCTGATGCCGAGGATGGTCATCACATCAGGGGACGAGCGGCCCCTGATCCGCTCGGCCTCATCGGCGTCATAGGCGATCAGGCCGCGGCCGACCTCGCTGGTATCAGGGCCGCGCACGATCACGGCATCGCCGCGGGCGAACTGGCCCTCGACCTTGATCACGCCGGCCGGCAGCAAGCTGGCGCCGGCACGCAGCGCCGTCACCGCGCCGGCATCGATCGTCAGCGTGCCCTTCGGCTCCAGCGTGCCCGCGATCCAGCGCTTGCGCGAGGTGATGGGGTTGGCCGGCGTCAGGAACCAGGTGCAGCGGCCGCCATCGGCGATCGCCTGCAGGGGGTGCTCGATCTTACCGGAGGCAATCAGCATATGCGTGCCGCCGGTGGTGGCGATCTTGGCCGCTTCGACCTTGGTGCGCATGCCGCCGCGCGACAGCTCGGACTCGGCGTCTCCAGCCACCGCCTCGATCTCCGAGGAGATGCTCTCGACCACCGGAATCAGTCTTGCGTTCGGATTGTTCTTCGGCGGGGCGTCGTAGAGGCCGTCGATGTCGGACAGCAGCACCAGCAAGTCGGCGCTCGCCATGGTGGCGACGCGCGCGGCAAGGCGGTCGTTGTCGCCGTAGCGGATCTCGTTGGTCGCCACAGTGTCGTTCTCGTTGATCACGGGGATCGCGCGCCATTCCAAGAGCTTGCCGATGGTGGAGCGCGCGTTGAGATAGCGACGGCGCTCCTCGGTGTCCTGCAGCGTCACCAGGATCTGGCCGGCGCCGATGCCGTGGGCCCCAAGCACCTCCGACCAGATCCGCGCCAGCGCGATCTGGCCGACGGCGGCGGCGGCCTGGCTTTCTTCCAGCTTCAGCGGACCGCGCGGCAATTTGAGCCGGCTGCGGCCAAGCGCGATCGAGCCGGAGGAGACGACGAGGACGTCGCGCCCGTCCTTGTGCAGCCTGGCCATGTCATCGGCGAGCGCGGCCAGCCAGGACGCCCGCACCTCGCCCTTGTCGGAATCGACCAGCAGCGCTGAGCCGACCTTGACCACGATGCGGCGGAATTGACTGAGTTCGGGGCTGGCCATAATGCGCCTGGACGATCTGCTCTGCGTTGGAAACGGCGGAGCGAGAGAGCGACGCCGATAGGCCCGCTTTTGCAGCAGGACGATGGCCGGCGCAAGGCGGCCGGGATGGTAAACGGCAAATGTCGGCCTTGTCCGCGACGCGTCTCTGGTCCTAACTGATGCCAACCAAAATGGGGTCAAAGGGGAAACGCATGGATCGCCGCAAATTCATGGCCGGATGTCTCGGAGGATCTCTTGGAGGATATGTCGGCCTGCAGCTGCTGGCGCAAACGGGCGGGGCGCAAGCGCAGGCCGGGCTGAGCAAGATCATCTTCCCATTCGCGGCCGGCGCGGGCGGCGACACGCTGTGCCGGCTGATCGCGCAGGAGATGGCGCCGGTGCTGCAGCGGACCATCGTGGTCGAGAACCGCACCGGCGGGGACGGCCTGATCGGCATCAAGGCGGTGAAGGGCGCGAGCCCCGACGGCAGCATGGTGCTGGTGACGACGGGCCCCACCATGTACCTGCTGCCGATGGTCGAGACGACGCCGAGCTTCGACACCGCCAAGGATTTCGTGCCGGTGTCGCTGCTGGCGCGGTTCGAATTCGCGCTGGTGATCAATCCGGCGGTCGAGGCCACCGATTTCAAGAGCTTTGTGACATGGCTGAAGGCGCATCCGGACAGGACGTCGTTCGGCGTGCCCAGCAACGGCACCATTCCGCACTTCATGGGCTCCAAGCTCGAAAAGGATCTCGGCATTCCCCTGACCCGCGTGCCCTATCGCGGCAGCGCGCCGATCCTCAATGATCTCGTCGGAGGCCACATCTCTTTCGGCATCACCACGCTGGCCGATGCGTTGCCGCAGCATCGCGCCAAGGGCGTGAAGATCATCGCGGTGTCGAGCGCCGAACGCTCGCCGTTCGCGCCTGACGTACCAACTCTGAGGGAGAGCGGCATCGACCTCGTGGCGGACGCCTGGTACGGCATGTGGCTTCCCGCCGGCAGCCCGCCGGAGTTCGCCAGCAAGCTCGGCGCCGCCGCGAGCGCGGCGCTCGCCAAGCCCGAGGTGAAGGAGAAGCTGACGGCGATCGGGCTGATTCCGGTCGGATCCACCCCGGAAGGATTGACGAAGGAGCTCGCCGCGAACATCGCGTTGTGGCAGCCGATCGTGAAGGCGACCGGATACAAGATCGAGAATTGAATCTGGTTTGCGGGGTCATGACACAGCGGTTACTCGGCGCAGCGCGCGTATTTGCGAGCAATTATCAGATCGTCGTGTGCGACGATCCATTCACGCCCCTCGATGACGAGCAGAACTGGGACGCGGAGAAAACAAAACGAGGTTTTGCTGGCGTGCCGGCGTTTCGGATGATTGGCACGGAAGCTGATCTCAACGACCACTGGGTTGAGCTGGTGTCGTGCGACCGGCCCCCTTCATCGGATGAATGGCAGCGGATCACCTGCGTGCATTTCCATTCCGGAAGCGGGCGGATCCACGTCATGTCGGTGATCGATAGCGATCCGCCAATTTCTGCGGATATCGAGCGGGGCGACTATGCCGTCTACGCGGCGGCGCAAAATCTCGGGATCGATCAGTCGAGCCTGGGTGAAACCGGGAAACTCTCGGATGCCGAAATTGCCGAGCGAAGGGACATTGAATGGCATCGGCTCTTTCTGGTGCCAGGTAAGCCTGAATTTGAAGGGCGCGTGGTTGATCGCTAGCTAGCCGCGCGCTCTATCCCCTCATCCTGAGGAGCGCGCTTTTGCGCGCGTCTCGAAGGATGAAAGGCCCGGCTGTCGCAGCGGGGCCTGCATGGTTCGAGACGGCGCTTGCACGCCTCCTCACCATGAGGGTCTTCACATCTTCGCGCGCTGCGCGATGCCGTCCTTGATCGCCGCGAGCTCTGCCTCATCCCAGATGCCGATCAAGACCCCGCCTTTCACCTGCAGCTGATTGTCCGCATAGGCCGCGATCTTCTCGCGCGGCGTGGTGATGTGGTCGTTCGGATGCAGGGCCCAGTCGAACAGCTCGGCCTTCAGCCGCGCGATGATGCCGGCACATTCAGGATCGTCGCCGCGGTCCAAATACTCTTCCGGATCGGTTTCGAGGTCGTACAGCATCGGGCGGAAGCCGGAGGCGTGGATGTATTTCCAGCGGCCATCGAACACCATGAACAGGCGACAGCGTTCGATCGGCTGGTTCAGCTTCAGCCGCACGTCCTGCATGGCGTAGTCGTATTCGGAGAACGCCACCTTGCGCCAATCGCTCGGCGTGGGGCCGCGCAGCAGCGGCAGCAGCGAACGCCCTTCGAGAATGTGGCTCGGCACCTTGCCGCCGAAATAATCGACGAATGTCGGCGCAAGGTCGATGCCTTCCACCAGCGCATCGCTGCGCGTGCCGCGCGTGGCGTCGGCTTCCTGCGAGGGATCGATGATGATCAAGGGAATCTTCGCCGATTGTTCGTGGAACAGATCCTTCTCGCCCATCCAGTGATCGCCGAGATAATCGCCGTGATCGGAGGTGAACACGATCATGGTCGCATCCAGCAGATCGCGCTCTTCCAGGAACTTCATCAGCGCGCCCATCTGGTCGTCGATCTGGGTGATCAGGCCCATATAGGTCGGGATCACCTTCTCGCGGGCCTCGTCACGCGCCATGTTGCGGGAGTAGCGCATGTCCATGTAAGCGCCGAACACCGGATGCGGGCTCGAGCGCTCGCGCATCGAGCGGATCGCCGGGATCATGTCGTCGGTCGAATACATGCTGGCATAGGGCTCTGGCGCGATATAGGGCCAGTGCGGCTTGATGTAGGAGAGGTGCAGGCACCACGGCCGGCCGTCGGTCTCGGCCTCGCGGATGAAGTCCATCGCGCGGCGCGTCATGTAGGGCGTCTCGGAATGCTCGTCGGGCACGCGCGCGGCCTTGTCGGCGTGCACCAGCAGCCAGCCGTTCTGCAAGCTGCCGTCTTCCGACGCGCCTGAGTTGGCCCAATGCTCCCAGGGATTGGTGGCCTCGAAACCTTGCTGGCGTAGGTACTCGTCATATTTGGGACGCGGCCGACCGGTCGGATGCAGGCCGTCATCACGTTCATAGGGTTCAAAACCGCATTCGGCGACATGCACGCCGATCATTGATTCCGGCGGGATGCCGAGCGCCTTCATGCCTTCGAGGTCGGGCGCCATGTGGGTCTTGCCGACCAGCACGTTGCGCACGCCGATCTTCTTCAGGTGGTCGCCGAGCGTGGGCTCGCCGACACGCAGCGGCCAGCCGTTCCAGTGCGAGCCATGCGAGCGCATGTAGCGACCGGTGTAGAACGACATCCGCGACGGGCCGCAGATCGGCGATTGCACATAGGCCTTGCTGAACAGCACGCCGCGCTTGGCCATGGCGTCGATGTTCGGCGTCTTCAGCGTAGGATGGCCGGTGCAGCCGAGATAGTCATAGCGAAGCTGGTCGCACATGATCCAGAGAACGTTCTTCGCGCGCGCCATGCTTTGCCCTTTCCGCACATTCGTCGTTCGATGCTGCGATATAGGAGCCGCGATGACAACCTCTCCCGAAGGGAGAGGTTGATTTGCGCAGCAAATCGGGTGGGGGGTGCTACAAGAGGCAGAGCCCCTCACCCGGCGCTACGCGCCGACCTCTCCCCATGGGGAGAGGTGTCAGATCGGGGCTGCGTTCTCACACTGTCCGAATCACGCCGACCACGGCTCCGCTTCGGCCGCGCTCTTGGCCTTGGCTGACACCGGGCTTTCGCCGATCACATCCGCGAGCGCGCGCAAGGCTTCCTTCACGCCCTGGCCGGTGGCGCCGGAGAGCAGCAGCGGCGTCTTCTTGGCGGCGCGCTTCAGCCGGTCCTTCTGCTTCTTGAGCTCGTCCGGCTCGACCGCGTCGATCTTGTTCAGTGCCACGATCTCGATCTTGTCGGTGAGCTGGCCGGCATAGGCGTCGAGCTCCTTGCGCACCGTCTTGTAGGCCTTGCCGGCATGCTCGCAGGTGGCATCGATCAGGTGCAGCAGCACGCGGCAGCGCTCGACATGGCCGAGGAAGCGGTCGCCGAGGCCGGCGCCTTCGTGCGCGCCCTCGATCAGGCCGGGAATGTCGGCCAGCACGAATTCGCGGCCGTCGGCGTTCACGACGCCGAGCTGCGGATGCAGCGTGGTGAAGGGATAGTCGGCGATCTTCGGCTTTGCCGCGCTGACCTTGGAAAGGAAGGTCGACTTGCCGGCATTGGGCAGGCCGACGAGACCGGCATCGGCGATCAGCTTCAGACGGAGCCAGATCCAGCGTTCCTCGCCCGGCTGGCCAGGATTGGCGTTGCGCGGCGCGCGGTTGGTCGACGACTTGAAATGCGCATTGCCGAAGCCGCCGTTGCCGCCCTCGGCCAGCACGAACTTCTCGCCGACCTTGGTGAAGTCGTGGATCAGCGTCTCGCGGTCCTCGTCGAAGATTTGCGTGCCCATCGGCACCTTGAGCACGATGTTCTTGCCGTTGGCGCCGTGACGGTCCGAGCCCGAGCCGTTCTCGCCCTTCTGGGCCTTGAAGTGCTGCTGGTAGCGGTAGTCGATCAGCGTGTTGAGGCCGTCGGCGACCTCGATGATGACGTTGCCGCCGCGGCCGCCATTGCCGCCGGAGGGGCCGCCGAATTCGATGAACTTCTCGCGGCGGAACGCCACGCAGCCGTTTCCGCCGTCACCGGAGCGGATGTAGACCTTTGCTTCGTCGAGGAATTTCATGGGCCATAGGTAGGCCAGCCAGTCCCGCGCGGCAACCCGGATAGACCCGCAAATCGGCCGAAATTCCGCGAATTGCGACCCTTGCTTAACCAGCCGGCGGCCATTCCTGCTCGTCGTCCCGGACAAGCGAAGCGCAGATCCGGGACCCCCGCGCGAGCGCTCGCGCTCGTCGCGATAGCCACAGGGAGCGGTTTGGCGAAGACTGGTCAATGCTATCCGGTGAAACGACGTGGGCCTGTAGTTATGGATCCCCGCGTTCACGGGGATGACGTCAGATGGGTCGCTTCCGGATCAGGAATTTTTGCATTCCCTCCAGCACCAGCTCCTTGCGCTGGTTGAATACAGTGCTGCGTAGCTTCACCGCGCCGGTCGTGCGTCCCGGCACCAGCTCGGTGACCTCGAGCGCCGGATAGATCGTGTCGTCGGCGAACACCGGTTTGAGAAACCGGCTCGACTGCTCGAGGAAACCGACCAGGGACTCCTCGACCATGAACGGAAACAGGCCGGCGCCGGGCGCGGTGTGGATCAGGGTCTGGAAACCGTGGGCGAGCAGATGCGGCATGCTGCGGCTACGGCAATATTCCACGTCGTAGTGCACGGGATGGGTGTCGCCGCTCGCGGTCTGGAACGCCGCGAAGATGGCCGAGGTCTGGGTGCGGCTCGGCAGCACGAAGCGTTCGCCGACGACGAAATCCTCAAACCAGCGTTGCGTGGGGATCATGCGATGCCGGGTCGGGTCGAAATCGGTCATGTCAGTGCTCTCTGCTCGTGATCGGCTTATCGCTACCGCGATGCTAACGGTGCGACAATCCGTTCAATTCGGCTTGCGCGGGCTTGTCGCGGCGGCTCACGTCATTAAAACGACCGCAAGCGACTCTATTCGCCGGATTTCCGCGCTCTCTCCGCTCGTCATTGCGAGCGAAGCGAAGCAATCCAGTCTGTCTCTGCGGAAGCAGACTGGATTGCTTCGTCGCAAGAGCTCCTCGCAATGACGGCTCCCACACGCGACAGCAATGCCCCTCTTCAAGAACCTCTCCGCCTATGATGATCGCTCGGCGCGCCTCGCCGGCATTGCACTCATGGTGCTGTCGATCTTCATGTTCTCGTTCGGCGATGCCATGGGCAAGTTCCTGGTCGGGACTTATTCGGTGGGGCAGCTGTTGTTCCTGCGCGCCTGCGCCGCGCTGCTGTTGCTGTCGCCGCTGATCTGGAAGCAGCGTCACCAGTTCCTGCATCTGGAGCGGCCGGGCCTGCAGCTGTTCCGCGTGGTGCTCTCGACGCTCGAGGTCGCCGCCTTCTTCCTTGCGACGGTCTATCTGCCGCTCGCCGACGTCATCACCTATTATCTCGCCGGCCCGATCTTCGTCACCGCGATGTCGGCGATCTTCCTGGGCGAGAAGGTCGGCTGGCGCCGCTGGACCGCGATCCTGATCGGCTTCTGCGGCGTCTTGATCGCGCTGCGGCCGTCGGCGCAGACCGTCAGCCTGCCGGCGCTGATCGCGCTCGGCGGCAGCCTGTCATTCGCGACCCTGATGCTGATCACGCGCAGCCTGCGCAAGACGCCCGACATCGTGATGGCGTCCTCGCAGTTCGTCGGCACGTTCTCGCTGGGCGCGGTGCTGTCGGCGTTTCACTGGGTGCCGCCGACCGCTGGCAGCCTCGTGTTCTTCGCGCTGGCCGGCGTAATTTCGGTCACCGCGCTGTTCTGCGTCAACCGCTCGCTCAAGCTTGCACCGGCCAGCGTCGTGGTGCCTTACCAATATTCGATGATCGTCTGGGCGGTGATCTTCGGCTTCGTCGTGTTCGGCGACGTGCCGTCGATCGCCACGCTCATCGGCGCCGCCATCATCATCGGCGCCGGGTTCTACATTTACTTGCGCGAGCGTGATCTCGGCCGCGACAGCGCCGAGGTGAATCCGCCGGCTTGAACGCAGCCGAACAACTCCGCTGTCGTCCCGGACAAGCGCGCCTGAAGCGCGCGCCGATCCGGGACGACAGTCGCGTATGTGGTGCGCCCCTACCTCATCCGCCTCGCGCTGCTCCAGCTCTTCAGCGAGGCCCACACGCCGCGCGACAGGCGGAAGCAGTCGACCGGCGTCGACGAGCCCAGCGCCAAAAATCGGTGCAGCTGGACGCCGCTCCACTGGAAGCCGCACTTCTCCAGCACCTTGCGCGAGGCCGGATTGGTGACGCGCGCGCCGGCATAGAGATGATCGTCCTCGAACTCCTCGAAGAAGAAGTCGATCGCGCCGCGTGCCGCCTCGGTGGCAAAGCCCCGGCCCCAATGCTCGACGCCGAGCCAGTAGCCGAGCTCGGCATTGCCAGGCGTGGAGCAGTCGATGCCGACCATGCCGACCGGCCCGGTATCGTGCTCGATCAGGAACACGGTCTCGCTGCCGAGCGCGGCGGTGGCGCGGATGAATGCGACGGCGTCGTCCTGCGAATAGGGATGCGGCAGCCGGCGGGTGTTTTCCGCGACGCGGCGGTCGTTGGCGAGCCGGGCGATGGTCCTGACGTCGGCAAGCGTCGGCCGCCGCAACGTCAGCCGTTCGGTGGCGACGACGCTGGGTCTCGCCTCAGCCAAGGTCACGCTCGAGAAATCCTGCAACATGTCCGGCTCCGTGAAAGTCACTAAGTCAAAGTGAGCAAGTCAAAAGAAAAGGGGAGGCCGGTTTCCCGCCTCCCCTTGGAGCCTTCGATCGCTATGATCTGGACTCCGCCGGTTCAGTCGGGACCGGCGGACTCCAATTTGATCCACCGTCTATTCAGCAGCCTCTGCGATCGGGAGTACCGATACGAAGGTGCGGCCGTTGGCTTTGGCCTGGAACGCAACACGACCCTCGATCTTGGCGAACAGAGTATGGTCCGTGCCCATGCCGACATTAAGGCCGGGGTGCCAGGTGGTGCCGCGCTGACGCGCAATGATGTTGCCGGGAGTGACGACCTCCCCGCCGAACGCCTTGATACCGAGGCGCTTGCCCTTGGAATCGCGTCCGTTACGCGATGAACCGCCTGCTTTTTTGTGAGCCATGGCTCGTCTCCGAAATCCTGCGTAGTTCTAGGTCAATTCCTTGACGGAATCATTTCAAAATTTCTCACGCATCAATTCGTGAATTGGCGTGATCAATTCCAGTTATTCGGCGGCTTCCGCTGCCGGCTCTTTCGCCACCTTTTCCTTCTTCGGACGCGGGCCCTTGGTGGGCTTGGCGTTGTCCGTCAGGATCTCGCTGACGCGCAGAACCGTGATCTCGTCGCGATAGCCGCGCTTGCGGCGCGAGTTCTTGCGGCGGCGCTTCTTGAACGCGATGACCTTGGGGCCGCGCTTGTGGTCGAGCACCTCGACCGCAACGGACGCGCCTGCGACCGTCGGAACGCCCAGCACCGGCGTGTCGCCGCCGACCACCAGAACTTCATTCAACTGCACGATCGAGCCGACTTCGCCTTCGATCTTGCCTACTTCGAGAACATCATCCGGCACGACGCGGTATTGCTTGCCGCCGGTTTTGATGACTGCGAACATCGTTCTTTCTCCGTGTTCAATCCCGGCCTCACGACGGATTGTCAGGGGCCGGCTTTTTGTCAGTCGCTAAGGGTTCATGCGAGTTTTGTGCGGGCGGGAGTTATCCCTTTGAAAACCCACGCAAAAACAAGCGGCGCGAGAAACGCCCCGCGCCGGCTGTGGGACTTATAGCCGCCGCGCGCTGGGAGTCAAGGAAAACTGCCGAAAAGCGCCCGGATTTGAAGGATTTGGGCCCATCCCGGCGCGTCGGCCGAATCTGCGGCCGGTTTGCAACCAACGGGTTCCCTCCCCGTTGTGTCCTCGCAAATCAGACACGCGGGCAAGGGCTCTCATGGCAACGGACGAATTGGTCAAGACGACGGGCATTGCCCAGCACGGGGCAGGCCGGCTGCCGTCGGTCGACGTCGACAGCTTCAACATCGAGATCAAGGACGACGACGGCTTTCTCGGCGACCGCGCCAGCAAGGGGGCGTTTCGCGAGATCCTCGAAGAGTGGCGCAAGCCGCTGCGCAAGTCCGGCGAGGATCCCTTTGGCGATGAGCCGTCCGACAAGATCAGCAAGAAGGCCCTCGATGCCGTTCTGATCGGCGACGATACCGAGGCCACCGCCGTCGTGCACAGTGCGATCGAGGATTTCGCGCAGGAGCTGGCTTACGTCACGCGGCGGTTTCTCAAGACCAAGGCCTGGGCCAAGACCGAATGCATCGTGGTCGGCGGCGGCTTTCGTGCCAGCCGGCTCGGCGAAATTGCCATTGCCCGGGCCGAGATCATCCTGAAATCGGAAGGCTTCAAGGTCGACCTGGTGCCGATCCGCTTCGATCCGGATGATGCCGGCTTGATCGGGGCCCTGCACCTTGCGCCGTCCTGGATTTTCGAGGCCTATGACAGCATCCTGGCGGTCGACATCGGCGGAACCAACATCCGCTGCGGCATCGTCGAGACGCGCTGGAAGAAGGCGCCCGATCTGTCCAAGGCGGTCGTCTTCAAATCCGATCTGTGGCGCCACGCTGATGACGAGCCGAGCCGCGAGGCCGCGGTCAAGCGGCTGGTCAAGATGCTTCAAGGCCTGATCGAGGACGCCGAGGCCGAAGGCTTCAAGCTCGCACCCTTCATCGGCATCGCCTGTCCCGGCGTGATCAACGCGGACGGCTCCATCGAAAAGGGCGCGCAGAACCTCCCCGGCAATTGGGAGAGCAGCAAGTTCAACCTGCCGGCGAGCCTGGTCGAGGCCATCCCTGTCATCGGCGAGCACGACACCGCGGTCCTGATGCACAATGACGGCGTGGTGCAAGGCCTCTCCGAAGTGCCGTTCATGCAGGACGTCGAGCGCTGGGGCGTGCTCACGATCGGCACCGGGCTCGGCAATGCCCGCTTCACCAACCGCCGCAAGGACAACGGCAAGGACAAAGACCGGGATTCCACGGAGAATGGGAAGAAAAAGAGCAAGTCGGACAAGGAGTAACCTTGACCGGTTAGGTTAAGGACCGGATTGCGTTGCGGCGCGCCCGCTGCACGCTAGGGTCGAATCGTCGCTTCCAGCTGGCCGGCGAAGCCGCCCTTCCCAGCCAGTATTTCAATGAGCGGCACCGGGACCGCCAGTGTTTACCGCGTCTGGCGGTCCCACCCCGTTTTCGGATCGGTCGACCTCAACTCCAGCCGATGCGCTGAAAGAACGCTGCGATCTCCATCGCCGCGTGATCCGGATCTTCCCGATGCGGGAAGTGGCCGACGCCGGGAAACATCGCAAGATCGAGCGCGCTGAAAGTCTCCCCCAGCCGGTCGGTCCAGGCATAAGGAAACAGCGGATCGTGCTCGGCCCAGCGGACGCAGGCCGGCACGCTGATCGGCGGCAGCGGCGGCGCTTCGCCCTTCATCATCGCAAGCCGCCCGGCATGCGAGGCGCGATAATGCGCAAAGCCGCCGGCGAGATTGCCGTCTTTGAAGAAATTGTCGGTGAAGGCGTCGAGGACGTGGTCGAAGGCGTCTTTCCGATGCGCCCAGCCCCGCAGGAAATGGCTGATATAGAGCCGGCAATTGTCCCGGCTGGCGCCGATGAGCCGCTCGGCCATCTCCATCTGGTGGAAGGACTGATACCAGATGTGGTTGAGCCGGTCCGGCGCGCCCATGCGCGGCCCGATCCCGGGGTAGACGAAATCGAAGAAAGACAATCCGGCCAGCCGCCCAGATGCCTGCCGCGCCAGCGGCTGCATCACGGCGCCGCCGACATCGTGGCCGACCACCCCGAAACGGTCGATGCCGAGCCGGTCCATCAGCGCCAGCATATCGGTGGCATGGCCATCCGGCCCGTAAGGCCCGTCAGGCTTGTCGCTATCGCCGAAGCCACGCAGGTCGGGTGCGATCAGCATGAAACGGTCGGCCAGCCGTGCTATGACCGGCTCCCAGGTCAGCCAGAATTCCGGCCAACCATGCAGCAAAAGCAGCGGTTTGCCCGCTCCGGTGCGGACCAGGTGCAAATTGGCGCCGTTGGCCTCGATCGTCAGATGCTCCATGGGGGTTCCTCCGAGGTGAGGTGCGGGGTGAAAGAGGCAGCGGATTTTCCCCTTTCGCGCCTTGTCTGGCCCGCCATCCTCGCCTATTAACGCCCCAACCACAGGGGCCGCAGCTCCTATATGGCGCCTTCAGGAGAGGTGGCAGAGTGGTTGAATGCACCGCACTCGAAATGCGGCATAGGTGCAAGCCTATCGGGGGTTCGAATCCCTCCCTCTCCGCCATAATTGAAAACCGCGCCGAGAAACCTCCTCAGAATCAGCCTGATACCGGCGAAGCTCACCCCGATCGTTCCGCCAGCACTGCTCGCGCCGTTGCCACGAATGCTTGCGCCGCAGGCGATAGCGTTCGGCCCTGCCGCTGCAACAGGGACACCGGTCGCGTAATGGCCGGGCGTACCAGCGGCTTTGCGATCAGGGTCGGAAACTGATCGGCCGGCAGCATGGTTGCGGGCAGGATGGCGAGGCCGAGGCCTTGCGCGGTCATGGCGAGCGCGGTGTTGATCAGCGTCACTTCATAGGTCGGCGAGAGGTGCTTGCCCTGCGCGCCGAGCGCCTGATCGATCTGCACGCGGATCCGTGTCGCGCGCCGCATCGCAATCGTCGGCAGCTGCGCCAGTTCGTCCCATGTGAGGGAGCGACGTGCGGCGAAGTCCGCGGTGCGGCGGCCGATGGCACTGAGGCGGCCCCGGGTCAGTGTCTCGATCGTCATGTCGGCGAATTCGCCCTCCACGCTGCCGATCGCGAATTCCGCGTCGGTTGCGATCAGGCGCGGCACGAGATCGTCGGCGGCAACGTCGCGCATGTCGATTTCGATGGCAGGATGGGTTTCGCGGAACTTCGCGAGCACCAGCGGCAGCAGCGCCGATGCGGCGCCGGCTGACGCGACGAACGCGACGCGGCCGGCGCGCGCTTGCGCGAGGTCACGCATGCGCCGCGATAAGCCCAGCGCATCGCCCAGCATCCGTTCGGCGGCATGAACCGCCTCATCAGCGGCCAGCGTCGGCCGCACCGACCGCGTCGAGCGGTCGAACAGTTTGACGCCGAGCTGGCTCTCGAGCTGCTGGATCAACAGGCTCGCCGCCGATTGCGTGATCCCGAGTTCGCGCGCCGCCCGGGTGATGCTGCGCGTGCGATACACGCCGGTAAAGGCTCGGAGCTGCCGCAGAGTGACATTCATAGGTGAAGCTTATGAATTGATGAGTTCTTTCTGTCTTATCTCATAAGCAACCCTGCAATAAAATGCACGCTGCGCCGACGGCAAATCCGCGGTTGGCAAAGGGATGAAACGAGCATGAGGACACAGGTGCTGGTGGTGGGCGCCGGGCCCGTAGGTTTGACTGCGGCGATGGACCTTGCTTCGCGCGGGATCGACGTCGTGGTCGCGGATATCCGCCATGCCGGCGATCCGCCCAGCGTCAAGTGCAACCACGTCTCGGCGCGCTCGATGGAAATCTTCCGAAGGCTCGGCGTCGCTGCAAAGCTGCGCGATGCGGGACTCCCGGCAGACTTTCCCAACGATTGCTCCTACCGCACCACGGCGACCGGCATCGAGCTCTGTCGCATCGACATCCCCTCGCGCGCACGCCGCTACAGCGCGACCGGCGGCCCCGATACCTGGTGGCCGACGCCAGAGCCGCCGCACCGGATCAACCAAGTCTATCTCGAACCGATCCTGTTCAGTCATGCCGCCGCGCAGTCGCGCATCACCATTCTGGCGCGCACGGAAGTCGTGTCCATCGAGCAGGATGACGACCATGTGGTCGCGCTGGCGCGCGACCTCGACAGCGGAAATTCGCTTCGTATCGAAGCCAGCTTCGTGATCGGCTGCGATGGCAGCCGCTCGCTTGTTCGCAAATCGATCGGCGCCAACCTGTCCGGCACGCCCGTGATCCAGCGCGTGCAATCGACCTTCATTGAAGCGCCGCAACTCAAAGAGCTGATGGGCACGCACAAGCCAGCCTGGATGGTGCTCTCGCTCAACCCGCGACGCTCGGGCACCACGGTTGCGATCGATGGTCGCGATCGCTGGCTGATCCACAATCACCTGAAGCCCGATGAGCCCGAATTCGACTCGGTCGATCGCGATTGGTCCATCCGCGCCATTCTCGGCGTTGACGAGCGCTTTGAATATCGGGTGCTCAGCAAGGAGGACTGGGTCGGGCGCCGGCTGGTGGCCGATCGCTTCCGCGACCGCAGGGTCTTCATCTGTGGCGACGCCGCGCATTTGTGGATGCCCTATGCGGGCTACGGCATGAATGCGGGCATCGCCGACGCCGTCGACCTCTGCTGGCAATTGGCGGCGCATCTGAACGGATGGGCGCCGGTATCGATCCTCGATGCTTACGAGGCGGAGCGTCAGCCCATCACTGAACAAGTGTCGCGTTTTGCGATGGACCACGCGATGAAGATGATGGCGCAGCGCGGCGGCGTCTCGGCGGAGATCGAGGACGACACGCCGCGTGGCCATGCGGCGCGCGCGGCGCTGGCCAGGGCGGCCTATGACCTCAACGTGCAGCAATATTGCTGCGCCGGATTGAACTTCGGCTATTACTACGATGCCTCGCCGATCATCGTCTATGACGGCGAGACGCCTCCGGCCTATGCGATGGGCAGCTTCACCCCCTCCACGGTGCCGGGCGCTCGCGCCCCACATCTGTTCCTGCGCGACGGGCGATCGCTCTACGATGCCTTCGGGGTCGGCTACACGTTGCTGCGGTTCGACTCGGCCATCGATGTGGCGCCGCTGACCTCCGCAGCAGAGACACGTGGTATGCCGCTGGCGCTGGTCGACGTTGCGCCGGACGAGGCGAACGGGGCTTATGCCGAAAAGCTGGTGCTGGTCCGGCCCGACCAGCACATCGCCTGGCGCGGGCAGGTCGCACCCGAGGATCCGGTGGGCTTGTTGGCACAACTCACCGGCGCGGCGGCGTAATACGAATATCAAGCCGCCTGTCTGGCGGCGGCCGGCCTGGTGATCACAAGAAGACGCATCGAGGAGGAGAACGTGTTTCACGTTGCAAGGCGCCGCATCCTGGCCGTGCTGACGGCCGCGACTTTCGCCGCGCTGCCGCTGGAGGCGGTTGAGGCGGCCTATCCGGAGCAATTGATCAAGATCATCGTGACCTTCCCACCCGGCGGCAGTGCCGACACCGTCATCCGCGCGCTCGAACCACTGGTCACCGCAGAACTCAAGCAGGGACTGGTGATCGAGAACCGCGCCGGGGCAGGGGGCAATATCGGCATGGGGGCGGTCGCACAGGCGAAGCCGGACGGCTATACGCTCGGCGTGGCGCCGGCAGGTGCGCTGACGGTGAATCCGCATCTCAACTCGTCGCTGCCGTTCGAACTGAAGGATCTCGCACCCATTACCCTGCTCGCGGAAATCCCCTTCGTGCTCGTCGCGTCCGCCGACATTCCTGCGCACAATACGGCCGAAACGATCGCGCTCGCCAAGGCCAAACCGGGCACGCTTTCGATCGGCCATGGCGGCAACTCGACTGCGATGCATTTGACCGCCGCGCTGTTCACGCAGAAGACCGGGATTACGATGGAGTTGGTCCCTTATCGCGGCACCGCACCGGCGACGGTCGACGTCCTCGCGGGCCACGTCCCCTTCGCGGTGCTGGATATCCCGTCATCGCGGCAATTGATCCTGGAGCGCAAGCTCAACGCGATCGGCGTTTCCTCGGCGCGCCGCCTTGCGTCCTTGCCCGATGTGCCGACCCTCGCCGAGAGTGGCGTTGCGGGCTTCGAATCCGTCGGTTGGTTCGGGCTCGTTGCTCCCTCAGGCACGCCTGCAGATGTCATCGGCAGGTTGAATGAGGCGTTCACGAAAGCGCTGAAGGACCCGTCGGTGGTCGAGAAGATCAGGACGCTTGGCGCGGAGCCTGCGCCGATGTCACCCGAACAGTTCGCCCGTTTCATTCAGGACGAAAGCACGAAATGGCGCAAGCTCATCAGCGAGGCCGGTATCAAGGCGAACTAGACGTCACCCGATTGCCTGGTTGGCTGAGGCGTTGCGCAGTAACCGACAACTCGGTATTCCCGCAGCCGGCGACGATAGCTTGAACCTGCCGCCTCCACGCCCCGACCTAGCAGTGCCCCGCCCGCCGGCCGGGGCCGAGGTGATCCACGACAATGTTCGAAAAGTCCTACCGCGACCGCCTCAACGCCGATCTTGCGCGATGGGAGGCCGATGGCGTGATTGCGCCGGCGGCGGCCGCTTCCATCCGCAATGCGCTGCCGCAGCTAGCGCCGGGCATCAACATCGCCGTGGTCGTCGGCATCGTCGGCGGTTTGCTGATCGCGGCCGCGTTCCTCGCCTTCGTGGCGGCGCACTGGACCGAGATCGCGCGGCTGGCGCGGTTCGCGATCCTGCTCGCCGGCATGGTCGCTACCTATGCCCTCGGGGCCTGGTTCGCCGCGAGCGGCCGCAATGTTCTTGCCGATCTCTGCGCCAGCGTCGGTGCGATCATCTTCGGGGCGGGCATCGCGCTGGTCGGCCAGATGTATCATCTCGGCGAGGATTTTGCCGGTGGCATGCTGCTGTGGTCGATCGGCGCGTTCGCCGCCGCATTCCTGACCGCCTCGCGCGGGGCGCTCGCGGTCAGCCTCGTCGCCGCCAGCATCTGGACCTGCATGCGGACTTACGACGCGCCTGATGTGCTGCATCTTCCGTTCGTGGCGGTCTGGCTGATCGCTGCTGGTCTCGCTTTTGCGTGGAATTCCCGCGTCGCCGCCCACCTCGTCGCGGTCGCGGTGCTGCCGTGGTGGATCGCGACGTCGCTTCGCTTCGAGTTCGACGGGTCCCAGCCGTCCTTCGTGCTCGCGAACGGTGCGGCCTTGCTGTTCGGCGCCGGGCTCGCGATCGCGGCTATGCCCTCGCCGCGGGCGATGCGACTTGGCAGCGTTCTGTCGATCTACGGCGCGTTCGCGCTGGCCGCTGTCGCGGCGCTCGAGGTGACCACGGTCGACGACATCTTTCGCGTTCGGAGCAGCACAATGTCCGGCCAGCCGCTGTGGGCGATCCTGTGCGGGGTCGCCGGGGTGATCCTCACCCTCGTCTCCGCCACGCTCACCAGGCGCCCGGGCGACATCCTCAGCGCCTGCGCGATCGCCCTCGTGCTGCTCGCCGCGCCGCTCTGGCCGGTCTCGACCGCCGGCGAGCCCTGGCTCGCTTATGCCGTGCTGCTGTGCGCCATGCTCTGCCTCGTCGTCTCAGGCGTGCTCGATGACGTGCGCCCGCGCATCGTCGCCGGCTGGCTCGGCATTGCAGGCGTCATCGCCGGCATCACCTGGGCGGTGAAGGGCTCGCTGCTCGGCCGCTCGGCATTCCTGGCGGCGGCCGGCATCGTCGCCGTCGTGTTTGCAACGGTACTCAATCGCGCACTGCCGAGGGCTGAACGATGATCTCGTCCATCGCAAGATTTTGGCAGCGCATCCCGAAAGCCGTGCTGTTCGGTGTCGCCGTCCTTGTTCAATGCGTGCTGCTGGTCCTGATGGTCGCCGACCGCATGCAGATCCTGCGCGAAGGCACGGAGGTGACCTTGCAGACGCAGCCGGTCGATCCGCGCGATTTCCTGCGCGGCGACTATGTCGTGCTCCGCTACGACATCTCGCAAGTGCCGGCCGGCGCGCTCGCCGGCAAGCCGACTGATGCGCGCAATCCGGTCGTATTCGTCAGGCTCGCGCCCAATGCCGACGGCCTTTACGCCGCCGTCTCGGTGCATGCCGAGCCTCTGCCGGTGACGGCGCCCGAGGTGCTGATCCGCGGCCGCGTCAGCTCTTCCTGCGGATCAACCGTCCGCACCTTCTGCGACAGGCTGACGGTCAAATACGGTCTCGAAAGCTATTTCGTGCCGGAAGGCGAGGGCGGCAAGCTCGAGCAGGCCCGCAACCAGCAGAAGCTGCGGATCGTCGCCGCCGTGCTACCCTCGGGCCGCGCCGCCATCAAGCGGCTGCTGCTCGACGGTGTGCCGGTGTACGAGGAGCCGCTAGACTGACCGACGATTACTTTGGCGCCGCCTTCAACGCCCGCCGCAGCACGTCCCACACGAGGGGATCGTTCATCTGCGTCACGTTGAAGCGCATGAAGTGCGAGGCGGTCTGCGAAACGCTGAACACGTTGCCGGGCGCCAGCACCACATTGTCCTCGAGCGCCGCGCGCGCGACCTGGGTGGCGTCCTGCCCGCCGGTGAGGCGGCACCACAGGAAGAATCCGCCGCGCGGCATCAGCCAGGGCTCGATGCCGATCGCCTGAAGTTTTCGCGCCACATCGCGGCGCGTCCGCGTCAGCTTTTGCCGGAGCTCCTCCATGTGCTTGCGATAGCCGCCGCCGACCAGCACCTTTGCGATGATCTCGGTCGCGACCGGACTGGAGCCGCCGAAACTGGTTGCGACCTGGAGGTCGATGAGATGCTCGATCCAGTCGGCCCGCGCGGCGATGTAGCCTGAGCGTACCGAGGCCGACAGCGTCTTGGAGAAGCTGCCGATGCGGATCACGCGATTGAGCCCGTCGAGCGCGGCAAGCCGCGGCGAGCGCTCCGGCTCGAGGTCGCCGAAAATGTCGTCCTCGATGATGATGAGGTCGTGCGCGGCGGCGGCGGTCAAAAGCCGGTGCGCGGTCGCAAGCGACAGCGTCGCGCCGGTCGGGTTGTGCAGGGCCGAATTGGTGATGTAGAGCCGCGGCCGCTCGGTACTGAGGATCTGCTCGAAGCGCGCGACATCGGGGCCCGTCGGCGTAGTGGGCACGCCGACGATCCTGGCCTGATGCGCCCGCAGCAGCGCGCGGAAATTGAAGTAGCAGGGATCGTCGACCAGTACCGTATCGCCGGGACGGAGCAGGAAGCGGCAGACGAGGTCGGTTGCCTGCGTCCCCGAGCCCGTCAGCATGAGCTGATCGACAGATGCGGCAATCGCATCCTCGGCAAGGCGCGCGAGCAGTAGCCGGCGCAGCACAAGTCCGCCGCGGGTGCTGCCATAATCGGTCAACAGATCCGCCTCGGTTCGCGCCAGTGCACGAATAGCGCGGCGCAAGCCCGCCTCCGGCATCCAGCTCGCCGGCAGCCAGCCACAGCCGGGCTTGGGGACGGCAGCGTCGGCATCGAGCGATTGCCTGGAGACCCAGAACGGATCGACTTCCCGGTCGCGCCGCGGCTCGACTTCGGTCAGCGCCAGCGGCGGCATGATCGTCGGCGAGACATAGAAGCCCGAGCCGCGACGGGCCCGGATCAGGCCCTCGGCGGCCAGGCGGTCATAGGCTTCCACCACGGTGGAGGGCGAGACGCCCATCGCTGCGGCGAGGCTGCGGATCGACGGCAGGCGGTCGCCGGCGCCGAGCGCGCGGCACGCGACCTTGGCGCGGATCGCGCTCATCACGTCGAGGGTCCGCGTGCCGCTGCGACCTCCGCTTTGCATCTCGCTGGCCAAGTGTATGACCTTCCATATCCATACAGTTTGGCCAGATTGTACTGGATTGTCACTGGTCTCGCCACCGCCGAAGGCCGAGTGTCGCGGCCCGAAAGGATGGGACGGACATGCAATCTGCGGGCAGCGGCTGGGGCAACGGACTTCTCGGCGTCATCATCTTCAGCGGCTCGTTGCCGGCGACGCGCGTGGCGGTCGGCGGCTTCTCGGCGCTGTTCCTGACGTCCGCGCGCGCGGTCATCGCCGCGCTGATTGGTCTTGCGGTGCTCGGCCTGCTCTATCAGGCCCGGCCGCAGCGCAAGGATCTCGCTTCCCTCACCATCGTCGCCGTCGGCGTCGTGGTCGGCTTTCCCCTGCTGACGGCGCTTGCGCTCCAGCACATCACGTCCGCGCATTCGATCGTCTTCATCGGCCCTTTGCCATTGTCGACGGCGATCTTCGCCGTGCTGCGCGGCGGCGAGCGGCCGCAGCCGCTGTTCTGGCTGTTTGCTGGTCTCGGCAGTGCCACGGTGGCCGGCTTTGCCTTGTCGGGCGACGGCTCGGCCTCAATCACCGGCGATCTCCTGATGGTCGCCGCGATCGTGCTGTGCGGGCTCGGCTACGCCGAAGGCGCGGCGCTGTCGCGCCGGCTCGGCGGCTGGCAGGTGATCTCCTGGGCGCTCCTGCTCGCGCTGCCGCTGATGGTGCCGCTCGCGATCCTGACCTGGCCGTCCGCCTGGAGCGGTGTTAGCGCGCTTGCCTGGATCGGGCTCGCTTACGTCTCGATCTTCAGCATGTTCGTCGGCTTCATCTTCTGGTACCGCGGCCTCGCGCTCGGCGGCATCGCGCGGGTCGGCCAGCTGCAGCAGCTCCAGCCGTTCTTCGGCCTCGCGCTCGCAGGACTTCTGCTGCACGAGCCCGTCGCCTGGAGCATGATCGCCGCGACGATGCTCGTGGTCGTCTGCGTCTTCTTCGCGCGGCGATTTGCGTGACGACAACCCCCGTTAGCTCCGTCTTCTGCCCGATTGGACCTGTTCGATCCCGGGGATTCGCGCGATTTGCCCGGCGAGGAAATCGACCAGCAACCGCACCCGTGCGACGCCGGATCGCTCCGGCACGATCAGCATGTTCAGCGGAACGGGAGGCGGCGAATAGTCCGCAAGCACGCGCTCGAGTTTGCCGGTCGCGAGAAGGTCGTGGATGAGCCAAAGATGTGTGGGTCCGATACCGCGACCGGCCGCGAGCGCCTCTCGCGCCGCAAGTCCGTGATCCACGCGCAATCGCCCTGCGAATGGGACCTCATGGCGTCCGCCGCGGCGTCCTTGCAGCACGAGCACATCACTGCCGGCGACGTTGGACATTCTGATGCCCTGGTGGCTTGCGAGGTCTCGCGGGCGCGCGGGCCTGCCGTGCTCGGCAAGATAGCCGGGCGCGGCGACGAGCACGCGCCGCGACTGCCCCAGCGATCTCAGCTTCATCGAACTCTCGGCGAGCGGCCCCAAGCGGAGCGCGACATCGACACCTTCCCTCACGAGGTCGACCCGTTCGTCGGTCAGGCTGAGATCCGCCGACACATCAGGATAACGGTTCTGGAAAGCGAAGATGAGGCGGCTGACGTGGAGCACGCCGAACGCCGCGGTGCAGGATATCCGTATCGTTCCGGCGGGCGCGCCTCGGGCGCTGCGCGCCTCGTCGCCGGCGTGTTCGACCAGGCGCAGGATCTGCACGCAATCGGCATAATAGCGGCGCCCCTCCTCCGTCATCGTCACGCTGCGCGTGGTCCGCGTGAGCAGCGGTACGCCCACGGCCTGCTCCAGCTCCCTTATGTGCCGTGTCACGGTGGGCTGCCCAACCCCAAGCTCGCGTGCGACGGCCGACAGGTTTCCCCGCTCGGCGACCCTCACGAAGCTTCGCATTCGCTCGAGGCTGACCTCCGATCTATCCATTTTTCGGCATAATCCTATTCATTTCCGACATCTACCGGATTGCTTTCCGCCGCGCTAGCTGCGTGACATCCTCAACGAATGGTGCCGATCATGAAGGTGTTGGTTGTGTTTGCGCATCCCGAGCAGCGTTCGCTCAACGGCTCGCTGCGGGATGTTGCGGTCAGGGAGCTCGAGGCCCAGGGCCACGACGTGCAAGTGTCGGACCTTTATGCCCAGGGCTGGACGTCGGCCGTCGGCCGCGCCGACTTCCCGACGCTGCCGGTGGACGCGCGGCTTGCGCCCGCCGCTGCGTCCAAGCAGGCTTTCGAGACCGGCACGCTCACCCCTGATGTCAAGGGCGAGATCGAGAAGCTGCTGTGGGCCGACATGCTGATCCTGCAATTCCCGCTGTGGTGGTTCAGCATGCCGGCGATCCTGAAGGGGTGGGTCGATCGTGTGTTCGCCTACGGCTTCGCGTATGGCGTCGGCGAGCACAGCGACAAGCGATGGGGCGACCGCTACGGCCAGGGCAAATTAGCCGGCAGACGCGCGATGCTGATCGTGACGGCCGGCGGCTGGCAGGAGCATTACTCGGCTCGCGGGATCAACGGGCCGATCGACGACCTGCTGTTTCCGATCCATCACGGCATTCTCTATTATCCGGGATATGAGGTCCTTCCACCGTTCGTCGTCTATAAGGCCGACAAGCTCGACGAAGCCGGCTTCGAAGCGACCGCCGAACGTTTGCGGGAGAGGATGAGGACGCTTGCGACGGCCTCGCCCATTCCCTATCGGCGCCAAAACGGCGGCGACTACCTGATTCCGAGCATGCAGCTCCGCGTCGGGCTCGAGGCTTCCGAGGCGAGCGGCTTCGCGATTCACCTCGCGCGTGCCGAGGCGAATATCCCGCCCGGGGAGTCTGGCGCCGGGTCGTCGCCCACCGATGTCCGCGCCGCGACAGCGCGCGTGCAGGGACTGTCCAGGCAGGCCGGCCGACGCGCGCGAGATTGACGATTCGCGCGCGCGTGCATCGACGTAGGAGCCGCGAACGAGCTCACTCCATCACAGTTTTCGTCAGCGTCGAGCGCGCGAACTTCTTCAGCGGCATCGGCTTGCCGAACAGGAAGCCCTGCACGAGGTCGAAGCCGAGCTCGTTGGCCATGACGAGGTCGGCGCGGCTCTCGACTCCCTGCGCCACCGCGCGCGCGCCATAACCCTGCGCGAGCTCGACGATGTGGCGGCACACCGTGCGCTTGAGCCGGTCATTGCCGCTACCGGTGACGAATTGCCGGTCGGCCTTCAGTTTGACGAAGGGAATCCTGTCCAGCTCCATCAGCGCCGGCCAGTTGACGCCGAGATTGTCGATCGACAGGCCGATATTGTGCAGGCCGACCTCGCGCGCGACCTCGGTCAGGAGATCGAGGTCGCGGATCGCCTCCTCGCTGTCGATCTCGACCGTCAGCCCGCCGAAGGCCGGATGCGTCGGCACGCGGCGGCAGAGGTCGCGCACCGCTTGCGGCTCCCTGAGATAGGAAGCGGGAAGATTGATCGACAGGTCGACCGGGCTTTGCTGTTCCAGCAGATAGTGCCAGTCCTGCATGGCGCGATCGATCACGAATTCCGACAGATCGCGCAAATGCGGATCGTGCGGCTCCGGAATGAAATAGGCCGGCGGCACGACGCCCCAGGTCGGATGCCGCATTCGCACCAGCGCCTCGGCGCCGCTGCGGACCAGCGTGCGCGCTTCGATCTTTGGCTGGTACCAAAGCTCCAACCAGCCGGCATGCAAGGCTTCGCCGACATGGACGGCCGGGCTCGGCGCCGGTTCCTCCGGCAGCAGCGTCGCGACACGCTCGCGCAGCGTCTCCGCGGCGAAGGGCGTGGTCAGCGGCGGCAGCATGGCAAGGCCATATTCCTCGCCGACCTGCCGCACCGCCTTGACGATGATCGATTCGCGGGCGCCGACCGCCAGAACTTTCCCGGCGAAGGCCTCACGCACCAATATCTCCAGAAACCGTCCCGGCTCGATGCCGTCGGTGGCGACGCCGAGCAGGATCAGATCCGGCAATTCGGTGGCCAGCACGGTCCGCAGCTCGTCCGCGCTGGCGCATTCGCTGGTGACGAAGCCAAGATCCTCCAGCACTTCGCTGAGGAAGGCGCGCAAGTGACGCTTGCTGTCGGCCACGCAGGCCCGCGGCGTCACCTTTCGCCGCCCGAAGGTCACAGGCCTTCGTCCGACGAGTTCAACCATCCCATCGTTCATCCTACACCACTCCCGTTCCGTGACGGTTTCTTAAACGGCGAGCGTGGGTTCAAATAAGGAGAGCTTCACATCGTTGTTGAATTATTTGAGTAACGTTAAACCCTGCAACTCGAGCTAATTTTTCGACAGTCTGTTCGAAAAGAATCCGCATACCCCAGCACCGCACGCGCAACGACTGCCAGCGCATGAGAATTTCTCTCGCGCGGCATAGAAGCGTGTTGTCGGCCAACGGGCGCAGGCGAGCGATGCAGTGGTGTGTCCTTTCGAAGCACCGGCGAGACCGTGAAGGATTAATTGCTGGCGGCTTTTTCGGGATGCGCGGCCCGTCGTGCGCGCCGACGGCGGTGAACAGGTTGGCGTCGCCCGTGGTGAGCGTGTCTGCGTCGCGCAGACGCGTCTTTCACGAGCGAGCGACACTGGCTTTGCAAGCGCCCGCCTTCGCGCGATGCGGGCATGTTTCATTGGCGCTCGCGATGGTTCTGCGACGACGCGGCCGGACCTGCGGCCACGAATGTGAAGCGCATCACACGCGTATTGTTGCACATGCGCTATTGCTCCGGGCAGCCGGTGGTGGGCTGTCGAGGATTACGACAATGACGACGCGGCGGATGATTTACTGGTGGTTCAGGGTTGTGATGTCAGGGCGATTTCTCGATCGCTTCCTGTGCCTGCCGCGCGCGCATTAGGTGTGGTCTGTCAGGAGGTTGTCCATCTGGTCTGAACCGAGGAAGCTGAGGTTGCGAAGCTTCAGTGTTCCAAGGAGAGACCAGATGAA
>NZ_LBJC01000077.1 GCF_004114535.1 Bradyrhizobium nanningense | reverse complement strand
GTTGCCGAGGGCGCGGCCGCCGGGGCCGGGCCGGCCGCGGGCGGCTGGGCCGCCTGCTGCGCCGCCGCCGAGGGCGGCGTTTGTGCCTGGGCGGAAACGGGGGATGCGAGCCAGGCGGCCGTCAGCATGACGGCGGCGGCAAGGCTTGCTTGGAAGGACATGGTCTTCATACTTCGGCCCAGTAGCGAATGAGGTTGTGATAGATACCCGTCAATTTGACCGTTTCGGGATCGTCACGCCCGAGCCGTTCCACCAGCGCCTGTATCGCGGTGTCGAGGTCAAAGATCATGCTCCGGGCTTGATCGTCCCGTATCATGCTCTGAAGCCAGAAGAAAGACGCAACCCGCGTTCCCCTCGTCACGGGGGTGACGAGATGGAGGCTGGTCGAGGGATAGAGTACGCAGTCGCCGGCCGGCAACTTGACTTCGTGCGAGCCGTAGGTGTCCTCGATCACAAGTTCGCCACCATCGTACTCTTCCGGCTCGGCGAGGAACAGCGTGACCGACAGGTCTGTGCGGATGCGAAGGCCGGTCAGGCGGTCACCGCGGATCGCATTGTCCACGTGCAGGCCGAAATGGTGGCCGCTATCGGCCGCATAGCGGTTGAACAGCGGCGGGAAGATCTGGAGCGGAACCGCCGCCGCGATGAAGCGCGGGTTGGACGTCAGCGCCGAGATGATGCGGTTGCCGAGTTTTCGCGCGACTTCGCTATCGGGCGGCAGTTGCTCGTTGCGTTTGACCATCGCCGACTGCGCGCCGGCGGTAGAGCGGCCATCCTCCCATGTGCTGGCGTCCATGATGCGGCGGAAATCCGCCACATCATCCTTGCTGAGAACGTTTTCGATGCATGTCAGCATGAAACTCGTTGTTGCTCCATCAGTAGCGCGCGGAGAGCACCACGTAGGCAGCGCGGCCCGGTGCTTCCAGCACGAACGGTGCTGCGCTTTGGTACAGTGCGTCGTAATAGCGCTTGTCGAAGATGTTGTTCACGAACAGCTTGAGCTTCCAATGCTGGTCGAGCTTCGCCTCGGCGAAAGCGTCGAAACGCCAATAGCTCGGAAGCGAAGTGCCCTGATTGGCCGCGAGCAAGGTGCCGCCGTAGATCTTGGAGCGATACACTGCCTGCCCGCCTAATTCCCAGGTGTCGTTGAGCTGATATTTCGACAGCAGGCTGAACGACTCGTGCGCGACGTTGGCGAGCGGACGTCCGACATTGGTCGGATACAGCGTCTTGTTGGCCGACGGCGCCAGCGACTGCGTCACTTCCGACTGCATCAGCACGAGACCGCCGAACACGCTCCATTTGTCGGTGATCTTGCCGCCCACGCCGAGATCGATGCCGCGGATGCGGTAGGCGGCACCGGCGGTGATGCAAGATATGTTGCCGGTCGTTCCGGTCGGATAGACGCATCCCAAGGGGGCAGCAGCGGCCGCACTACCAACATTCTGCGACTCGCGCGCGTTTTCCTTGGTGGTCTGGAACAGCGCCGCGGTCAGCAGCAGATGGCGGTCGAACAATTCCCACTTGGTGCCGAGTTCGATGGCCTTGTTTTTCTCGGGCCCGAATATCTGGGTGTTACCGCCGGCGAGGGTCGGATTGAGGCCGCCATAGGCGGTGCTGGTCCCGTCGAACTCAGCACCGACCGGGTTCGCGGAAGTTGCGTAGGCCACATAGACACTGCCGTTCGGCAGAGGCTTCAGGGTCAAGCCGAGATTGAAGTTGGGAATCAGGAATTCCGCCGACTGCTGGCCGAACGTGCCGTTGGCGGAATAGCCGGATGCCTTGATGCTGTAGTCGTCATAGCGGAAGCCGCCGTTGAGGATCACCAGATCGCGATAGTTGGCGGAATCCATGACATAACCGCTGACGGTATCGATGGCGACCTTGGTCGGAAGGCCGGACAGCGAGGGAATGTCGTAAGGCAGGTAGGTGTTTTGCGGAAAGAAGACGCTGGTGTTCGTCGGTGAGCCGGACGGGCTTGTGGGAAGGCCGGTCGCCTCCGAGGTGAGATTCAAGTACCTGTCGATCGAAGATCTCTCACGATCGACTTCGACGCCGGCCAACGCTGTATGTTTGAACCCGGCGGCATCCTGGAATTTGTAAGTCGCCTCGGTTTGGTTGGCGAGCACGTCGGTGATCTGAAAGCGGCTCTGCGGATTGGACGTCAGCGTCGAGGCCGAGAGCGGGTCCTTTAGCGAGGGGGATTCCGGCAACGTTCCGATGTAGTTTTGAGTCGAGCGCGACGCGCGGAACTTGTTGCTGAGCATCAGGTCAGGGGTGACCTGCACTTCCGCGTTGAGTGTGCCGATATCCTGCCCGGTCCGATAGAAGTCGCGGTTGATCGCTCCGTACCAGTTCC
This sequence comes from Bradyrhizobium nanningense, assembly GCF_004114535.1. Lineage (GTDB taxonomy): Bacteria > Pseudomonadota > Alphaproteobacteria > Rhizobiales > Xanthobacteraceae > Bradyrhizobium > Bradyrhizobium nanningense. The sequence continues at coordinate 92,696 of NZ_LBJC01000077.1, read as the reverse complement.
TGCGGCTCGCTCCGAAATCCGGGAACGGACCGCCAGCGGTGGACGAGGTGCTCGGCCGATAATAAGGCACGCCGAAGTCTGGAAGACCGGTCAGTTCGGTGTGGATGTAGTTGCCGGTGACCTTGATAGTGTCGGTCGGTTTCCAGGTCATGGCGATGAAGGCGCCGTTCCGGTTGTCGGTGACGTAGTCGCGGCCGGCGACATTGGCATCCTGAAACAGGCCGCCGACACGAACGGCGAGCGTCGGGTCGATCACCTGGTTGACGTCGAGCGTGACACGCTTGGTCTGGTCGGTGCCAAACGTGCTGTCCATGTTGTAGAAGCTGTTCCCGGTCGTCGCCTGCTTGGTGACGATGTTGATCGCGCCGCCGGCGACACCGCGGCCGGAAAAGGTGGAACCGGGACCGCGCAGAATCTCGACCTGTTCGGTGAAGAAGTTTTCGCGCACGCTGACGCCGGAGTCGCGCACGCCGTCGATGAAGATGTCGTTGCGCGCGTCGAAGCCGCGGATGAAGAAGCGGTCACCGAAAGCGTTGCCGCCCTCGCCCGAGCCCAGCGTCACGCCGGCCGTGCTGAGGATCGCCTGCTTCAACGTCGTGGCATTCTTGTCCTCGAGGACTTCCTTGCTGAGAACGGTGATTGACTTCGGCGTATCAACCAGTTTCTCCGGAAATTTGCCACCGGCCTGGACGTGGTCGACCTTGTAGGGCGCCGCCGGATCGGCATAGGGATTGGCATCGGCGGGGCCTGACGGCGTAGTGGGAGCCGTCTGCTGCGCCTGCTGGCGCTGCGCGGCACGGCGAAGCGCGTTGCGGGCGCGGACCTGCTCCGGCGAAGGCTTCGAGGCTACCGGACGCGGACGCTCGACCGGAGCATCGACCGTCACCGGCGGCAGGTTCGACTGCTGCGCCTGTGCGCCGCTCGACACCGACGCCACCGCGATCAAGCTTGCAACCGCCGAGGCCTTCTTGCCGGAAACGCCTGCGAATTTTTCATCCACCAGATCGAACGCTGCGACCGAACGCAACGACTTCGGTGCGACCACCTGCCCCATTACCAACGCCCCATCTTCCTGTTCGCTCATTCACGTCGACGAACGATGAGTGTTGGTATCGGCAGCAAAATAGCGGGTCAATGCGAACGCCTCGCAAGAACCCTTGAATCAATCCAGATCAAAACAATTCTAAACTGCAGTTTGAAATCGTTCTAAATCAATATTGGACTCGTTCTAAGAAACAGCGCCATTCGCTGCACAATCGCAGTTTCTCTTACAGCATCAATCGCTGCTCGGCGGCTTCATTAGCGAAAACAATTCGTCGACGGTTTTCTGCGCGACGGCGCGCACGCGATCGGTGCTGTCCATGCCGGCGATGTTGACGCCGCTCACCACGGCCTTGATCTCGTCCCGGAAGTCGGTGAGGAAGCGCAAGGGATCGCGCTGCTCGTTGGCCACCCGCGCGATCAATCCGGTGATCAGAATCTGACACGCGATCAGCTTGCCGTTCAATTCGTCCATGCTGCGCTCCATTGGTGGCGGCGCCGATATGAACGATGCCGAAATTGCTGACAACGGAAACGGCGTCCGCGCGATTTAGAACCATTCTTGTCAGCAGCACCGAGCGGCGGCTCGGCGCGCCGTCATTGGGGGCGAGCACATTTGTCTGCGAGTCCCGCACAGACTCGCCCGACCGACCCGGCCGAGAAAATGCAGCACTGCACACCGCCGCGCCAGAGCATTGCCCAGACGGTGCAAAGCTTTCCAATTGTTTAGGTTTCTCAACGGATAGTGCTGTTTACACTGGAACTTGGCGTGTATTATAGAAACGCGCTGGAACCCTGCGATTGCCCCTTAATTCGTTAGCTTAGGGCATACGAGCCGACACGAGACGACATGAAAAAGTCCCGGCCGATCCTCTGGCTTCTGATCATCGCGGCCGTGGCCTCCGCGGGTTATTATGGTTGGCAGAAATTCGGACCTGGGGCCGGGAAAACCCAGACCGCCCAGAAGGGACCACCCCGCCCGGCCGCCGTCCCTGTCAGCGTTGCGCCGGTCCAGAAAGTCGACTTCCCCGTCTACCTGACCGGTCTCGGCACGGTTCAGGGCTTCAACACCGTCCAGGTCCGCAGCCGGGTGGATGGTCAGATCGACAAACTCACCTTCAAGGAGGGCCAGATCGTCCAGGAGGGCGAGCTTCTGGTCTCGATCGATCCCCGTCCCTATCAGGCGACGCTCGACCAGGCCAAGGCCAAGAAGGCGCAGGACGAGGCGAGCCTCGCCAACGCCAATCTCGAACTTCAGCGCGCCATGAAGCTCGGCGAATTCGCGACCGCGCAGCGAGTCGACACCCAGCGCTCGACCGTCGCCCAGCTCACCGCCCAGATCGCCGCCGACGAAGCCGCGATCGCCAACGCCCAAACCCAGCTCGACTACACCCAGGTCAAGGCGCCGATCACCGGCGTCGCAGGCCTGCGCCAGGTCGACATCGGCAACATCGTCAACGCCTCGACGCAGACCGGCATCGTCACGATCTCGCAGGTCGAACCGATCTCCGTGATCTTCACGGCGCCGGAAGACCAGCTTCCCTATATCAGCGAAGGCCAGAAGACCGGTGCGCTCAAGGTGGTCGCTTTCACCACCGACGGCAAGAAGACGCTGGCCGAGGGCAAGCTTGCTGTCATCAACAACCAGGTCGACACGACCAGCGGGACGATCCGGCTCAAGGCTGTGTTCGACAACAAAGACCACACGCTGTGGCCGGGCCAATCGGTCTCGACGCGGCTTCTGGTGCGGACGCTCAAGGATGCGACCGTCGTCCCGGATGATGCGGTCCAGCATTCCACCAACGGCCTCTACGCCTATACCGTCAATCAGGACAACAAGGCCGAGGTGCACAAGGTCAAGGTCAGCTATGCCATCGACGGACGGGCGGTCATCGAGGAAGGCCTGAGCCCAGGGCAGCAGGTGATTGTCGGCGGTCAGTTCAAAGTCCAGCCCGGAAGCCTCGTGTCGACGGCGGTGGCGAGCTCGGATCCGGCCCAGATCAAGGTACGACAAGAATGACCGGGGGCGGGATTTCGGCACCTTTCATCCGATATCCCATCGGCACCTCGCTGCTGATGGCCGGCATTCTCTTTATCGGTCTCGTCGCCTATCCCCTGCTTCCGGTCGCACCGCTGCCGCAGGTGGACTTCCCGACCATCCAGATCACCGCCAACCTGCCGGGCGGCAGCCCCGAGACGATGGCCTCGTCGGTGGCTCAGCCGCTCGAGCGGCAGTTCGCCCAGATCCCCGGCATCGCGCAGATGACCTCGACGAGCTATCTGGGCACCGCGTCGGTCACCATTCAGTTCGATCTCAACCGCAGCATCGACGGTGCCGCCAACGACGTTCAGGCAGCGATCAACGCGGCTTCCGGCCAGTTGCCGAAGAACCTGCCGTCGCCGCCGACCTACCGCAAGGTCAATCCGGCGGATTCGCCAATCCTCATCATGTCCGCCACGTCGGACACCCTGCCACTGACCACCGTCAGCGATTCCGTCGATGCGCAACTGGCGCAGCAGATCAGCCAGATCTCCGGCGTCGCGCAGGTCATCATCGGCGGCCAGCAGAAGCCGGCAATCCGTATCCAGATCGATCCGGCCAAGCTCGTCGCCAAGGGCCTGTCGCTGGAGGACGTGCGCAGCCAGATCGCGATCACGACGGTCGACAGCCCCAAGGGCAACATTGACGGCCCCAACCGCGCCTACACGATCTACGCCAACGATCAGCTCACCCACTCCAAGGACTGGAACGACGTCGTCATCGCCTACCGCAACGGCGGGCCGCTGCGCATCCGCGACATCGGGCAGGCCGTCACGGGTCCGGAAGACGCCAAGCAGGCGGCCTGGGCGAACGGCAAACGCGGCGTCTTCCTGGTCATATTCAAGCAGCCCGGCGCCAACGTCATCGAGACCGTGGACAAGATCAAGGCGGCGCTGCCCCGCCTGGTCGCGGCGATCCCGCCCGCGATCAAGATCGAGCTGATGAGCGACCGAACCCAGACGATCCGGGCCGCGGTCGAAGACGTCCAGTTCACCCTGCTCCTGACCATCTTCCTGGTGGTCATGGTCATCTTCATTTTCCTGCGCAGCTTCTGGGCGACGGTCATTCCCACGATCACCGTGCCTCTGGCGCTGCTCGGCGCCTGCTCGCTGATGTGGGTGACCGGCTATACCCTGGACAACCTTTCCCTGATGGCGCTGACGATCGCGGTCGGCTTCGTGGTCGATGACGCCATCGTCATGCTCGAAAACATCTCCCGCTACGTCGAGGAAGGCGAAGCGCCGATGGCCGCCGCCTACAGGGGCGCGAAGGAAATCGGTTTCACCATCGTTTCCATCAGCATCTCGCTGGTCGCGGTGCTGATCCCGCTGCTGCTGATGGGCGGCATCATCGGCCGCCTGTTCCGCGAGTTCGCCGTCGTGCTGGCGATGACCATCTTCGTCTCGATGGTCGTCTCGCTGACGCTGACCCCGATGATGGCCTCGCGCTTCCTGCGCGCCCGTGGCGAGGTCAGGCACGGCCGCTTCTATCAGTGGAGCGAACGCGCCTTCGACGCGATGCTGCGCGGCTATGAGCATGTTCTCGACATCGCCCTGAGCTGGAAGCGCATCACGCTCCTCATCTTCTTTGCGACCCTCGCTTTGTCGGTCTATCTCTTCGTGCTGATCCCCAAAGGCTTCTTTCCGCAGCAGGACAACGGCCTGATCACCTCCACCTCCGAAGCATCGCAGGACATTTCCTTCGCGGCCATGAAGGAGCGGCAGGAGGCGCTCGCCACGATCGTGCAGGCGGATCCCGGCGTCGCCAGCGTCGCCATGGCGATCGGCGGCAGCGGCAGGGCGGGCAACAACGGCGGCCTGTTCATCACGTTGAAACCGCGCGATCAGCGCGACGCTTCGGCCCAGGAGATCATCGCGCGCCTCCGTCCCCAGCTCGACAAGGTCCCCGGCGCCCGCCTCTACATGCAGGCGGCCCAGGACGTGCGGCTCGGCGGCCGGCCAACGCGCACGCAGTTCGAATTCACGCTGCAGGACGCCAATCTGGACGAGCTCAACGAATGGGCGCCCAAAATTCTCGCCAAGATGCAGACGCTGCCGCAACTGCGCGACGTCGCGACCGACCAGCAGACGCAGGGCACCACCGTCCAGCTCAAGATCAACCGCGATACCGCCTCACGCTACGGCATCCAGCCGCAGCTGATCGACGACACGCTGTATGATGCCTTCGGGCAGCGGCAGGTCACGCAGTATTTCACCCAGCTCAACACCTACAAGGTGATCCTGGAGATCCTGCCGGAGATGCAGGGCAATCTCGACAGCCTGAACAAGCTCTATCTCAAATCGCCGCTGACCGGCGACCAGGTGCCATTGTCGACGTTCGCGACCTGGACCACAGATCCGGTCCGCCCGCTCTCGATCAGCCATCAGGGGCAGTTTCCGGCGACCACGATCAGCTTCAACCTCGCGCAAGGGGTCGCGCTCGGCCAGGCAACCGAGGCCGTGCAGAAGGCGATGGCCGAGCTCGGCGCGCCGCCGACGCTCAATTCGACCTTCCAAGGCACCGCGCAGGCGTTCCAGCAGTCGCTCGGCACCGTGCCGCTGCTGATCCTCGCCGCACTCGTCGTGGTCTATCTGATCCTGGGCATTCTCTATGAGAGCTACATCCATCCGATCACGATTCTGTCGACGCTGCCCTCGGCCGGCGTCGGCGCGCTCGCGATCCTGATGGTGGCCGGCTTCGACTTCAGCCTGATTGCGTTGATCGGCATCATCCTCCTGATCGGCATCGTGAAGAAGAACGGCATCATGATGGTCGATTTTGCGATCGCCGCCGAACGCGGCGAGCACAAGACGCCGGAAGAATCGATCCGCCAGGCCGCGCTGCTGCGCTTCCGTCCCATCATGATGACAACGATGGCCGCGCTGCTCGGCGGCGTGCCGCTGATGCTCGGTCACGGCACCGGCGCCGAGATCCGCCAGCCGCTCGGCTATGCCATGGTCGGCGGCCTGATCGTCAGCCAGGCGCTGACGCTGTTCACCACGCCCGTCGTCTATCTCTATCTCGACAAGCTCAACAACTGGTTCTCCACCTGGGGCCGTTCGGATGACGACGAAGGCGACGAAGCGCCCGAGCGCGGCACCGTCAAGCAAGCCGCCGAGTAAGCTTGCACCGCGGCCCCCGCGACGCTACAGCGAGACCCTCGGTTAACGCCAACGTGGTTTCGCCATGCTCATGCAATCCAGACTTGTCGCACTCGCCGCTGCCGTGCTGTTGCCCTTGGGCGCTGTGTATGCCCAGCAGGGCGCGAAGAAGAACGCAGCGCCTGCTCCTGCCGCGCAGCCCTCGCCTGCGCCGACGCAGCCGCAGGCCGACGGAACTCCCGGGCAGCCCGGCTGGATCGTCCGCTGCACCAGCGCCAGCCGCGATGCACCGCTCGAATGCGCGATGGAGCAGAACGCGGTGCTGACCAAGACCGGCCAGACCGTCGTCCTGATCAACCTCCGCATCGCGCCCGATACCCGCACGCCGATCGCGCTCTTGCAATTGCCGCTCGGCCTCAACCTTCCCGTCGGCGCCAAGCTCCAGGTCGACGAAGGCAAGACGTTCGACCTGCAGATCCAGACCTGCGAGAGCCGCGGCTGCTACGCCTCGACCCCGGTCGCGGCGGACCTGCTCGCCGCTTTGCGGTCGGGCAAGCAATTGAAGGTCTCCTTCCAGAACATGGCCAAGGAGACGATCGCGATCCCGATGCCGCTGGGCGATTTCGCGGCAGCCTACGACAAGATCAAATAAGGCCTGCTCCCGTTCCCCGCTGGGGTGCACGCCTCTTCATCCCGTCATTGCGAGCGTAGCGAAACAATCCAGCAATCTTTCCGCAGAGGCAGTCTGGATTGCTTCGCTACGCTCGCAATGACGGCGCGGCTGCAACGACACCCCTTCCCTCTCACTGCCGCGCCATCTGCGCGTTGCCGACGGCTTCGCCGTCGAGCTTCTGGTCGTCATGCATGGCGACCGTGACGCGCAGCAGCCGCCCCTGGTACTCGAACGGCGCCTCGTAATGTGAGACGGGGCTGCCGCGGTCGCGGCCGATGTCGAGCCCGGACCACGAGATCAGCGTGTGAAATCCGAGCTGGGTCTTCAGCGAACCCGCCGGCTCACCGTCGATCAGGAGGGTGTATTCGCTGACGCCGGTGCGCGCGCCCTTGGCCGGCGGCTCCTTGCGCACGAGACGTTCGACGTGCACGCCGAGCCGCCGCGCGCCCGACGGCACCTTGCGGTCGGAGCGCACGATCTGGTGGCTGCCGCCGATGTTGAGATCGTGCACGAGATGGCCGTCCTTGACATAGAGGCTGTAGCCCGATGTCGCATCGCCGTGCGAGATCAGCACGCCGTCTGCGCCCTGCTCGTCGATCTCGACATACGCCTCAACCGTGTAGCTGCGGCTGCGCACGTCAGGCGCGACGTCGGTCGGGACGTGTCCCATGCCGGCGTGGAAGACGAAACGGTGGCGCGCACCGTGGAAGCGCGCGGCATTCTGCGCGAAGCGCGGCCCGAAACGGTCGTCGAGCGGCAGCACGTTGTGCTTCTCGGCCTCTTCCCACCACATCGCGATCATCCGGCCGAGGCGCTCCGGCTCGGTTGCCGCAAGGTCGTTGGTCTCGGAGAAATCCGCGTCCAGGTGAAACAGTTCCCATTTGTCGTTCTCGAACGGCGTGCCCGACGGATGAAAGGCGACCGCCTTCCAGCCCGCCTGCCAGAGACCGCGATGGCCGAACATCTCGAAATATTGCGGCGAGCTTCTTGACGGCGCGGACGCATCGATGATCGACCGCGCAAAGCTCTCGCCTTCGAGCGGCATTTGCGGGCAGCCCCCAATCGTGTTGGGAGGCTCGATGCCGATCAGCTCGAGCAGCGTCGGCGTGAGATCGCAGGCATGCACGAACTGGTGCCGGAGCTCGCCTTTGGCCGCGATCCGCTGCGGCCAGTTGATGACAAAGGGATCGCGGATGCCGCCGCCATGGGTGTTCTGCTTGTAACGCCGCAGCGGCGTGTTGGACGCCATCGCCCAACCATGCGGAAAATTGCTGTGGGTGTCGGGCCCGCCGATGTCGTCGATGCGGGCGAGCTTTTCGGCGATCGGCTCCGGTTTGAAATTGAACGGCCCCATCGCGTTGACGAAACCAAGCGGCCCACCCTCCTGGCTCGCGCCATTGTCGGACATCACGATGATCACAGTGTTGTCGCGGATGCCCGCGGTCTCCAGGAAGGCGACGAGACGCGCAAGATGGCGGTCGGAATGATCGAGCATGCCGGCGAAGGCCGCCTGCAGGCGCGTGAAGACGCGGCGTTCGTCGGCCGAATGCTCCTCCCAGGCCTTCACCCCATCGTTGCGCACGGGCATCCGCGTATTCTCGGGCACCAGGCCCATCGCTTTCTGACGCGCGAGACGCTGCTCCCGCTCGACGTCCCAGCCGTGGGCGAAGGCGGCGTCATAGTTTCTGATGATGTCGGCCGGCGCCTGGTGCGGCGCGTGGCAGGCCCCCAGCGCGACCCAGGTCAGCCAGGGAATTTCAGGACGATCGGCGAGATGATCGCCGATGAAGCGGATCGACTGGTCGATCAGGTCCTCGGTCAGATGATAGCCGTCGGCATAGGTGCCCGGCGGGTCGATATGCCTGTTGTCGGAGACGAGTTCCGGCGCGTACTGATCGGTCTCGGCGTCGAGGAAGCCGTAGAAGCGATCGAAGCCGCGCCCGAGCGGCCAGCCGTCGAACGGACCGGTGGCGCCGCTCTCGGTCAGCGGCGTGACGTGCCATTTGCCGACCATGTAGTTGCGATAGCCGTGCACGCGCAGCATCTCGGCCAGCGTGCCCGCCTCACGCGCGATCTTGCCGCGATAGCCGGGATAGCCGGAATCGAAATTGGCCAGGCACCCGACCCCGACCGAATGATGGTTGCGCCCGGTGAGCAGCGCGGCGCGCGTCGTCGAGCACATCGCCGTGGTGTGGAAACCGCTGTAGCGCAGGCCCTCTGCGGCCAGCCCGTCGATGGTCGGCGTCCTGATCGCCGAACCATAGCAGCCGAAATCGGAGAAGCCGACGTCGTCGAACAGCACGACAAGGATGTTCGGCGCGCCCGCGGGCGGCCGTGGCGGATCCGGCCACCAGGGCATCGATTCCGCAACTGTCTTGCCGACGCTGCCGCGGAACGGCGTGCCGCTGCCTGAACTCATCTGATCCTCCCTGCTGGACCCGGTGTTCGTTGTCTTGGTTCGTTGTCTTGGCGCCCGCGGTTGACCCGCGGCCCGCGACGCCCTAGATTATAATCCGAATTATGATTATTATTTTTGGTGGATGCAAGCACGGATGCGCCTACGGTCCGAACAGCCGGAACTTCGCGATTTCGACCTGCCGGGCGTCGCCCCTTCGCGGCAGAAGCGGAGCCGGGAAACGACGCTGGCGCTGCTGCGCGCCGGCGCCGCGATGCTGAGGACGCGCAGCCTTGCGGAGCTCTCGATCGAGGCGCTCTGCGCCGAAGTCGGAGCCACCGTCGGCGCCTTCTACAGCCGCTTCGAGAGCAAGGAGACCTATTTCAACGCCTTGATGGCGCTGGCCGCGCGTGATGGCGAGCAGCGGCTAAACGAGATCAGGCGACCGTCACCGGATGTAGGCCTCGACCAGCTCTGCCACACCATCGTCAGCGGCATCATCGCGTGGATTCGCAAGCACGAGGGCGTGTTGCGCGCCGCCCTTCAGCACGACGACACCCGTCCCGACAAATGGACGCCGTTCAAGGCCCTCGCTCGCGCCACCACCGAGCGCGCCACCCCGCTCCTGCTGCCAGCCATGGGCAAAGGCCGCAAGGCGGCAAAGACCCGCGCCATCGCCTTCGGCTTCCAGATCGTGCTGGGCACGCTGGTGAACGCGATCCTCAACGATCCCGGACCGCTGTCGCTCTCGTCGAAAGAGATGGAGACGCGACTCGCCGGTTGCCTGGCGCTGCTGCTGCAGGCCGAGCTATGACAGACCTTCCTCGCGCAAGATCTGTTTCGCCTCCTCGTCACCAAGCGCCGTCGCCTTCGTAGCCAGCAGATCGCGCGGTCAGTGTCTTTCGGCGCACCATTGAGACCTTCAAGACATGACGATCATCTCTCGAATGGCCGCCAGATGGCCGGCCTCCGCAACACGCTCTTTCAGGTCCAAGGCTCTGAAGTAGCGCTCGCCTCACGCGAACCGATCAGCCGACACCGAGATAGCCTTGATGTCGGACGTGGATCTGCGCGACTGCATGAGCTTGCAGCGCGCGCCTGGAGTACAGCGCGATGGTGCGGCACCCGGATTTCGCTTGCGCTCATCCGGGCTACGCGCCGCACCGTTGCTGTCGGCAGTCTCAGTTAGTTCGCGACGTCGCTCGCCCGCAGCAGCGTCGTGAAGCCGCCATAGATCATGCGTTTGCCGTCGAACGGCATGCCCTCCATCTTCAGCCGCGGGTCCGCCATCACCTTCTTGTTGACGGCATCGCGGGTCTCCCGGTCGCGGTACACGATCCAGGAGAACACCACGACCTCGTCCTCTCCAGCCATCACGGCGCGCGGAAACGAGGTCAGCTCGCCATAGGGAACGTCGTCGCCGATGCATTCGACATAATCGAGTGCGCCGTGCTGCATCCAGAGCGCGCAGGCGGTCGTCGCCAGCGTCTTGTAGGCCTCGAGCTTGTCCTTCGGCACGGCCAGAACGAAACCATCGACATAGGGCATCACGGATCTCCTTGGGTCGGATGGCCCAAGGACGTTGGAGCGCGCCGCGTTCCGACCGGGACTTGCGATTTCAGATGAGACAAACCGTCGCGATCGGCGATGCGGTCAATGAACCGAACGTCGCTACCTGGCGGCATACAAAGGAGCTGGAGCTGAAAAGGGCCTGAAGCTGGCTGGGGAACCTGGAGTCCCAGCCAGACTCGGAAATAGATGAACCTAATCAATAGCTTGGCTCTGGCGCCTTTGGCGCCGGCAGACGGTGGTCCACCACTATGGTCCATTCCGAGTCCGAGCTTCCCATGCCGACATACCTCCGACGCCGCGGTCACACCTGGTTTTTTCGGTGGAAATTTCCGCGTTCGCTTGCCCATATTGGCTTCTCGGGCGAGCTTATCCGCAGCCTTAAGACAACCGACTTTCGGGTCGCTCGTCGTCGGGCTCTCAACCTAGTTCTGCGTCTTGAGGCCATGACGACTTTCGAAAAATTACCGAGCCGGGCCGAGTTGGAGGGCCTAGTTCGCGGCTGGATCGATGACTGCATCTGGCGCCACGAGGTCCGGCTGGCAACGACCGGTATCGAATATTTAGATCGTCCCGAAATCGAGCGGATGGGGGAAGAAGACGCACGCGAACTGGACGGGCTGTTCCGGCGCTTGGCGGACCGGTTTGCCGATCGCGAGAAGGCTGCAATTGGCCGATCGCTAGCGGGCGATGCACCGATGGACCGGTATCGTCCCATCGTCGAAAGCGCGGCAAGCGAGATTGGCGTGTCCGTGGATCCCCGCACCGTCGCGGGACGCTTGTACGAGCGCGGCATCCTACGGGGCTACGCCACCCTGTGCGACGAGCTGCGCGAAACGGTGGTTCCGATTCCGCGCGAGCCAGCGCCGCCGGCCAACAAAAAGCCAGCGGAAGGTGTCTCTTTTGACTTCTCATCTTTTTGGGACGACTTTGAGAAACACAAATTGGCCCTCCAGGAATGGAAGCCGGATACGGCGGCCAACGCCCGCGGCAGCATCAATCTCTTCAACAAAATCAACCCCGGCGCGACAGTCTCGCGCCTGCTGAGCGAGCCCATCGCCACGAATTTTAAGACGGCGATGATGCAGCTGCCCCGGCACTACGCGCGAGGGAAGCACGCATCCAAGCCGATCGATCAATTGATTGCCATCGGCGAAAAGCTGCGGCCGGCGGACCGCATGCAAAAGGGCACCGTCAACAAGCACGTGGCCAACTTGAAGGAATATTGGGACTATCTCGTCAGCCAAAAGAAGGTGCCGGCGGATTTACAGAATCCATTTGGCGGGCTTCATATCCCGAAGGCCAAGGGTAAGCGCGCGAGGGACGAGCGCTATAACTGGCCGAAATCATTGGAGCGCCAGCTCTTTGAATCTCCGCTCTACACGGGGTGCGCCTCGATTCATCGGCGAGCTAAGAAGGGCGAGGAAATTCACCGCGATGCTCTATTTTGGATGCCTCTTTTGGCCCGCACGATGGGCACTCGTGAAAGCGAGATCTGCGATGCGTTTGTCGGCAGCGTGAAAACTGAAAATGCCGAAGAAGGGGCGATCCACTACCTTGAAATCGTGGACGGTAAAGACAGCGGTTCAACACGTGATGTGCCCTTTGCGGATATTGTCCTAAACATGGGATTTATGGAGCAGAGGGTGATCGGCCGTGATCCGGATGAGCCGCTGTTTCCAGAGTTGATACCGCAAGGCCCTGGCCTTCGGCGCTCAGCCGCATTCTCGGATCGCTTTGCCTATTATAGACGCGCGATAAAAGTCTATCGCCCGCGGATAGACTATCATTCGTTCCGAGGCAACGTGGAAACCGATCTGAAAAATGCTGGCAGCGCGTTCTCGACGGCCTGGATCGACGAGCTGATTGGCCATGAGTCAAAATTTCGAAGGTCGGAGGGCGAGCGCTATACCAAGGCAATCCTGCTACCCATCCTGCGCAGGCTGGTGAATTCGATTTCGATTTCTGTTGACCTTAGCCATCTCCGATACTCTGGAAGGCGCGGCGTGCCGGCCTCCGATCGTGACCGCGCGCTTGGACGCTTTAAGGCTCTTGCGGAGCGCGAGATGGACAAGAAGCGTTCCCAATGATGGGTGGAGCGGTTTGAGTACTGATAAAATTTTGAGAGAAAACTTATCAGCAGCGACGGCGGCGTTGATGCTCAATCTTAGCGCTCGCCATTGGTTACGAGCGAAATGAATCGCAAGGCGTTGGCGGGGGCGCTGCTGCAGAAGAGGGGTACGCACTCCTGCTCGCAGTTCGACGGTCCACCCCAATCAGATCGCATTGTGGAAGCGCAGCTTTATGGAGGTGCCACTGATGTATTTGGCCACGGGGCGGCTCGGCAAAGCCGCTGCCCGCCATCGATGTGAAGTCACTCCACGCCAAAATCGGGGAGCTGACGCTGGAGAACGATTTAGAAGGAGCGCTCACCAAGGCGGGGTCGCTGAGCGCTAAGCGAGGATCGAACGCGACCGAGGTGCAGTTGCACGAGTAATTCTACCGAACACGTGACTTTTAATCACGGGGTCCTGGGTTCGAGCCCCAGCGCGCTCACCAAAAAAATAAACAAAATCAAGATATTTGCGGCAACTTAGCCGAGCAGCATCAAGCACCGCCCGATAGCGAGTACCTCCCGAGTATCTCCCGAAATTGATCTAGGCGCTCGACGCCAGTCAGCGCCGCCTGTTGTCCACACCCACGATGGGCAGCAGCTCGCGCCCTGCCCCGCCTACAACGGATCGATAATTTGCCAGCCGGCCCAGACGCCGCTTTGATGGCGGCATGTGCATTCAGAACATTCGCCTGATCAAGCACGAAGCCGTGCTCGACTGCGGCAGCTTCGAGGTGCGCTTTGCCGATGGCAAGCCCAGCCGATACTTTTATTGGGACGACCTACCGAGCCGACGCCTGCGGCCAGAGCTGCTGACGCGCGAGACCGCGCTCGACGTGGCTCGGGAGGTCGCACGGGCTGCTCGGGACGAAATGTACGCGGCTAGGCCACTGGCCAGGTCTCAACGATCGGATTGGCGCAGACCGCCTGAGCGGCAACCATTCCCTTCGCTCTTCTCTTCACGCCAAAATGAGGAACAGCGCGGCAGCATTGGAGCCGACCAAGAGAACCGTGCCTGCGATCGTGAGCGCGAGAAACGTGTCACTTGGAAGGGGAACATTCATCGCGCTCCTCCCATGAGGGATGCCTGTGCTTTTCATATCCGGAGAGGTGCGCTTTCGAAATTCGAGACGGTTGCTTAAGGGCCTCTACGGAATCGCAGGATTTGGCGGCGCCCGCCCTCGCTGGGCCTCGCATCAAAGATAGCCCAATCTGTTCAAAATCGGGACCGCCTTGTCTCGGCTTGCTCGGCGAGCCTACCCAATCGACTGCGAGACGCAGCCATGCCTCCTTGTCGGCCTCGTTGGTAGCGGCGGCCGCGTGCTCGCGGCATTCCTCGCCCTCGTTCCGAAATTTTTCTGCGTCTGTCGCCTGCATCGGTGCCGATAACGCACAAAGAAGATTTCGGTCCGGCGCCCCCCAGCGTTTGCTGTAGCGCAAAGAACGCGACCGCACGGGTGAGAGGCTTCTCGCTTCCCATCCAACCTTGGTGCCACAATGAGCGAGTTCGACGCACAGACGCAGTTGAATATGGATATAGTGTTGGAAGAAATCTGCCGTGAACTCCCTCACGGGGGTGACCACGAGACACGCAGACATGTCGCCAAACGTCTGGTCGAGGCGGCGCGATCCGGCAGAACAACACTCGATAACTTGTACATGGTCGCAAGACGGGCGCTCTGGGAAATGCGCTGATCCGACGGCGGGAAGCAACCTGCTGTTCCGACTCGTAAAGCCGACCGCGGTCCCTATCTCCGGCCGTGCGCGGCAGTCCCCGCACCAGAAGCGTCCTTTCGTCGCTCATTCTCACGACCTCTGCGGTCCGCTCCCTACAGCTCCACACCTGCCCCGGCTACGATCTCTCCGCTGGTTGTAGTCTGCGGCTGTATCGCACAAAAAGGTCAAACAGCGCATCCTCGGCTGCCATCGATGCCCGATCCGCTCCCAACGTCCACTGTGCACCGGTAGCGACCTCATCATGAAGCCGGCCGTGTCGAAGGCCAAACGAGCTGTGTTTGATCCAGCGCAAGACGCCGGACGCAACAACTTCGATAATTGCAAATATTTCGCTTTCCGGCGCGCTGGCATTTTGAGGGGCCCGCAATGTGTTCTCGACTGTACAGTACGGTGGTCCTGGCCGCTCTCTTGAGTGCCACCATCCCTGGATTTGGCCAATCCGGGAGCTGGCGTTCGGGTGCAAGTTGGTTTGCGTCTGGCGCCGCGCACGCCCAGCCCGTGCGCAACATGATCGCAAAGCTACGAGCCAAGAAGATGCCCGCCAGCATCGTCAAGACCAACGGCCGTATCGAGGCGACCCAGGTCGACATTTCGGCCAAATATGCCGGGCGGCTGGCCGATGTTTCCGTGGAGGAAGGCTCCACCGTAAAGGTGGGGCAGGTCGTCGGGCGCGTCAGCTCGCCGGAATATGAAGCCGAGCTGAAGGCGGCACAATCCGACGTGGATCGGACAAAGCAGACATTGACCCAGGCCGAAGCAGAAATCGCCTCGCGCCAGAGTACCCTCGAATTTGCCAAGTCCGAGTTCGAGCGCGGTTCGGAGTTGATCAAGACCGGCGCCATCACTCAGAAGGATCAGGATCAGCGCCGCCGCAACTATGAATCCTCGGACGCGGCGGTGAAGGCGATGAGCGCTCAGCGTGACCAGGCCCTGTCTGCCATCAGCAAGGCGCAGGCCGAGGTCGAGCGCATCCAATCGATCCTACAGGAGCTGGTGCTCGTCTCGCCCCGGACCGGACGGGTGCAGTACCTGCTGTTGCACAGCGGCGAGATGGTCGCGGCCGGAGCGCCGGTTCTGACCGTCCTCGATCTGACGGATGTCTATATGACGATCTTCCTACCGGCCGCAGACGTGGCCAAACTGGGCGTTGGCAGCGAAGCCCGCATCGTCCTGGACGCTGCTCCACAATATGTCATCCCCGCGACAGTAAGCTTCGTTGCGGCCGACGCGCAGTTCACGCCCAAGACCGTCGAGACCAAGGACGAGCGGGAAAAACTGATGTTCCGCGTCAAGCTGAAGATCGATCAGAAGTTGTTGCTGGAGCATTTCAGCAAGGTCAAGACGGGCGTGCGCGGCGTGGGGATCGTGCGCACCAACAGCCAAACGCCCTGGCCGGAAGACCTTCAGGTCATGCTGCCCAAATGACGGAGGCGATCGCCAAGCTCAGCAACGTATCGCACCGGTACGGTGCCGCGGTCGCCGTCAACGACATCACTGTCAAGATCCCGAAACAAACAATGGTCGGATTGATCGGTCCCGACGGCGTCGGCAAGTCGACCCTGCTCGCACTCATCGCAGGCGTGCGCAGGATCCAAGCTGGAAGCGTGTCGGTATTCGACGGCGACATGGCCGATCAGCGGCATCTCAAGGGCGTGCGGCAGCGTATCGCCTACATGCCGCAGGGGCTCGGCCGCAACTTGTATCCCACCCTCAGCGTGTTCGAGAACATCGACTTCTTCGCGCGCCTCTTTGGACAACAGACGTCAGAGCGCCGGGCGCGCATCACCGAGCTGCTCGGCGCCACGGGCATGAGCCCGTTCGAGGACCGCCCTGCCGGCAAGCTGTCCGGCGGGATGAAGCAGAAGCTCAGCCTCTGCTGCGCTCTCGTCAACGATCCGGACCTCCTGATCCTCGACGAGCCGACCACCGGCGTCGATCCGCTGTCGCGCGGACAGTTCTGGGATCTCATCAATGCCATTCGCGGGCGCCGGCCGCAGATGAGCGTCATCGTCGCGACCGCCTACATGGACGAGGCCCAGGGCTTCGACTGGCTAATCGCGATGGACGACGGTCGGATCATCGCGGAGGGCACACCTGAGCAGATGCTCGCCAAAACCGGCGAGACCAACCTTGACGATGCTTTCATCCGCTTGCTGCCGGACGCCAAGCGCGCCGGTCACCAGAAGGTCGTCGTACGTCCGCGCGTTGCGCCGCAGGACGAGACGCCGGCGATCGAGGCCGAAGGACTGACGCGGCGGTTTGGCAACTTCGTCGCAGTCGATCACGTCGACTTCCGCATTGGACGTGGCGAAATCTTCGGCTTTTTGGGCTCGAACGGATGCGGCAAGTCAACCACGATGAAGATGCTGACCGGCCTCTTGCCCGCTTCGGAAGGCAGCGCCACCTTGTTCGGCAGCCCGATGAGTGCCGGCGACGTGGAAATGCGGCGCAACGTCGGCTACATGTCGCAAGCGTTCTCGCTCTACGGCGAACTCACAGTACGCCAGAATCTCGAACTGCACGCGCAGCTTTATCATTTGCCGCCGGAGAAGGGAGCAGCGCGGATCGACCAGTTGCTGGATCGCTACGATCTTCGCGACGTTGCCAACAATCGGCCCGACAGTCTGCCGCTCGGCATCAAACAGCGGCTGCAGCTCGCGGTCGCCGTGCTGCACGAGCCGCCCCTCCTCATTCTCGACGAACCCACCTCGGGGGTCGATCCCATCGCGCGCGACGCCTTCTGGCGGACGCTCATCGACCTGTCACGCGACGAGGGCGTGACCATTTTCCTGTCAACACATTTCGCGAACGAAGCGGAACGCTGCGATCGTATCTCGCTGATGCATGCGGGAAAGGTGTTGGCCGTCGGCACGCCAAAGGAGCTAGTCGCAGCCCGGGGGAGCAGCTCGATCGAGGACGCATTCGTCGGCTACCTGGCCGACGCTGCGGGTATCGATCGCTCCAACAAGCGGGCAACCCAGGCGCAGGCCGCGACAGTCGCCGAAGTCAATCCGGCCGCATCAACACACGCCTTCAATCTCGGTCGGCTCTGGGCCTACGCCCGGCGCGAGACACTCGAACTGCTGCGGGATCCGATCCGCCTCGCGTTCGCCGTGCTGGGACCCATCCTTCTGATGCTGGCATTCGGCTACGGCATCTCCTTCGACATCGAAAACCTGCAGATGGCTGCGTTCGATCAGGACGACACGACGCAGAGCCGTCAGCTCCTCGACGGATTCAACGGCTCGCGTTACTTCTCGGTTCAACCGCCGATCAAGTCCGCCCAGGAAGCCGACCAGAGGCTGCGCAGCGGCAACACCCAGATCGTGATCGAGGTGCCCGCAGGCTTCGGGCGAGACCTGCTGGCCGGCCGCCAGCCGGAGGTCGACGCTCGCATCGACGGTGCAATGACGTTTCGCGGCCAAACGGCCATCAACTACGTCAACGGCGTCATCCGAAAGGAAGGTGACGAGCTCACGTCCAGGCGCGCCGCCACGAGCATGGCCTGGAGCGACGACAACATCGAGTTGCGCTTCCGCTACAACCAGGCCTTCCTCAGCGTCAATGCCATGGTGCCGGGTGTCCTGATGCTGTTGCTCTGTCTGATCCCCGCCATCATGTCGGCGATCGCCGTGGTGCGCGAGAAGGAGACCGGGTCGATCGCGAACTTCCGCTCGACACCCATCACCAGGCTCGAGTTCCTGCTGGGCAAGCAGCTTCCCTATGTCGCGATTTCACTGGTGAGCTTCACGACGCTGATGCTGCTCGCGGTGTTCGTCTTCCGGGTGCCGCCCAAGGGACCGCTTCTCCTCCTGCTGCTCAGCACCGTCATCTATGTGATCGCGACCACCGGGTTCGGGCAACTGGTGTCCTCGTTCACGCAGACCCAGGTCGCAGCGGTCTTCGCGACGGCGATTCTGTCGATGGTGCCGGCCATCAACCTTTCCGGCCTTCTCGCGCCAGTGTCGTCGCTGTCGGGAGGGGCGAAGGTGATGGGCCTGACATTCCCGTCCGCATGGTACCAGCCGGTCGCAGTCGGCATCTTCGCCAAGGACCTCGGGATAGCGGCTCTGTGGCCCAACATCGCCGCGGTTGCCGCGATTGCGGCCGCGTTCCTGCTGCTGTCGCTGGTGTTCCTTCGCAAGCAGGAGGCGTGAGACATGGCCTCGGATGCCCGCAAGATTACATCGCCCCTCGTCAAGTCCAAACCACTCACGTTCCTGGATCACGTCGTCAACACGATAAAACTCGTCGTCAAGGAGCTAAGGAGCATTCGCGCCGATCCGACCATGCTCGTGCTTGTGATCTATGCGTTCAGCATTTCCGTGAACACGGTCGCGACCGGCGCCGTGACGGATGCCACGAACCTGTCCGTCGGGATCGTCGACGAGGACGGCTCCTCGCTGTCGCGCCAGATCGCAGAGGCGCTGCTGCCCCCGACATTCCAGCCCGCGGTCCAGATTCGCGCTGGCGAAATCGACGCAAAGATGGACAGTGGAGCGCTGCTGTTCGTCGTGGAAATTCCGCCGAACTTCGAGTCTGACCTCCGCGCGCAACGCAAGACATCGCTGCAGATCAACGTCGACGCAACGATCGTGGCGCAAGCCGGCAACGGCGCCAACTACCTGAAAACGGCGATCAGCAACGAGATCCAGAGCTTTCTCGGCAGTACGAGCAGGACCAAGGCGGCACCGATCAATCTGGTCGTGCGGTCCGAATTCAATCCAAATCTCGTCACTGCATGGTTCTCGGCCATGACCCAAGTGATCAACCAGATCACGCTGCTCACGGTCATACTCACCGGAGCCGCGCTCATACGCGAACGTGAACAAGGTACAGTTGAACATCTCCTCGTCATGCCGGTGCAGCCGGCCGAAATCATGCTCGCCAAGATGTTCGCCAACGGCCTCATCATCCTGATCGCGGCGATGCTGTCATTGCAGTTCGTGGTCCACTTGTGGATCGGCTCGCCGATCGCGGGATCGCGTCTGTTGTTCCTGCTCGGCGCGGCGGAGTACGCTCTGGTCGTCGCCGCGCTCGGCATTCTGCTGGGTACGCTCGCGACCACCATGGGACAGTTCGGTCTGCTCGCGATGCCGGTTCTGATGATGACGCAACTCCTGTCCGGCAGCAGCACGCCGATGGAGAGCATGCCGATCTGGTTGCAATACGTTATCGAAACCGTCAGCCCGACACCCCACTTTGTCTCCTTCGCGCAGGCAGTCCTGTTTCGCGGTGCCGATCTCTCGCTGGTCTGGCAGCCGATTCTAGCGATGTTCGTGATCGGAAGCGTCTACTTCGTCTTCGCCTTGAACCGCTTCCGGCGGGTCATCTTCGAAGCTGAATGAGCGTCGAGGAGCGTCGGTTGACAGGCATCGACCAGACATTTGCGCGAGGAGGCCGTGATGGCGAAGAAACCGACCGGGATCGAAGAATCGGGCAAGATGAAGCGGAAGACCTATGAGAAAGAGCTCCGCAAACTTCAGGTCGAGCTCTGTCACCTGCAGGACTGGGTCAAGCTCAAGGGGCTGCGCGTCATTCTCGTATTCGAGGGGCGCGATGCTGCCGGCAAGGGCGGTGTCATCAAGGCGATTACGGAGCGCGTCAGCCCACGAGTGTTTCGCATCGTGGCTTTGCCCGCGCCGTCGGACCGGGAAAAGACCCAGCTGTATATGCAGCGTTACATAGAACACTTTCCTGCGGCCGGCGAGATCGTGATCTTCGACCGCAGTTGGTACAATCGCGCCGGCGTGGAATACGTCATGGGCTTCTGCACGCCAGCGCAGCACGAGCGATTTCTGGCGCTCTGCCCGACATCGGAGAAGTACATGGTGGACGGCGGCATCATCCTGATCAAGCTATGGCTCGAAGTCGGAATGGAGGAGCAGCACCGTCGCTTTCTGGCCCGCATCGACGATCCCTTGCGGCAGTGGAAACTGAGCCCGATGGATGTCGAGTCTTTCCGCCGCTGGTACGACTATTCCCGGGCGCGGGACATGATGCTCAAGGCCACGCATTCGAAGCACGCGCCCTGGTGCGTGGTTCGATCGGACGACAAGAAGCACGCCCGCCTCGATTGCATTTCGCACATTTTGAAATCGATTCCGTTCAAACGGTTGAGACCCAAAAAGGTGAAGCTGCCGAAGCGCACGGAGCAGGGCCGTTATGACGATCAATCCTCTCTGCGCAAACTGGGGTTTGCTTCCGCGCAGGATGTGTCAAACGCAGGGAACCTTGGGTAGTCGGAGCTCTGCAAGCACCGCATAAGATTCGCAGCAGAAACGGCCCGACCGAAGCCCGATGAAGCCGATCGAACTCCAACGAATACGCAAGACAATCAACGATATCGCGTCTGCCCAGCCGCTCATAATGGTCTGGTTGCAGTTCGAGGACAGGTCCAGCGAGAGAGAAGTGGCATGACCGTACCCAGTTTTCGCCCCAGTGCGGCGTCTGGGAACAAGTAAAACTGCTGCAAGGCCGTCAACTCGCAGCAAAGGCCCTTCAATTTTGGCAACTAAGTCACACTCTAAGATAACTGCGGAAGAGTTCGCCAGGCGCGTGGCGCAAATGCCGCGGCTGGACGCCGTCAAGGACGGGCCAGAGACATGGTCGTGGTTCTTAGTGGATGAGCCCCTCGCCGGCATCCCCTGCCGCCACCCGCCGACTGTGCCGCGTTCTGAGCGGCCGTCGAGAGGTCGGCCGCAAGCTCCTAGCGGATGACCGCAAGACCTTCTCTACACCCATCACCTAATTCTAGGAGCATAAGGCCTGCACCGAGGACATCAGCGAGGCGATGCGCCAGCAGTACGGTCGCTATATGACCATCATCTATGAAGCATGGGGTAATGCCCCTGTAGAGAGCCTTGAGGCGACGACGATTCAGCGTGTGCTTGACACCGGCTTCAAGGGGACGCCAGCGGCGGGTCGCGTGTTTCACTCCAAGCTGGGCCGTGTGATTACCTGGGCAAGGGAGTTTGATCAAACGCCATGGTCAGCAAATGATGCCGAAAGGCACACGCACAAGGCGACAACGTGGGAATTGAAGGAGCTTTGGGCAAAGATCGCCAACGATTGCCTGGAGCGAACCGGAGACGAAGGCCGCGCTATCCGAGAAGCGAACGCTGTAATCGCGCGGCAGGTGAAAGACGGTGGCTACCGGCCGGAGTGACTTTCAGATCAAGCTGGCCGGTCCCGCCGCAAGTGCAAAAGAGCCTAGGCAAACTGCCGAGGCCGGCGGGCAAATTGCGCTGTTACGTCGATCACCTGGTGAAGGATGAAAGCGAGATCGCCAACTTCGTTCAGGACTGGCCTATTGAGCGGCTGCCAGTATCGCTCGACGAATTTCCCAGTTGGGTCTCTCACATCATATCGTTGAATGGCCATCCCGTGCGGCTGACGGGTCTCGGCAACAATGCGAAGGGAATCGTATAGGTTTGCGACACCATCGGCAAAAGGATCGCCCGGATTATCGAGGAAGACGTCAAACATCCTTTCGCCGGCCACTCTGCCGGGCTCGATCATCGTCGCCGCTGCATAAGTCTGATTGGCGTCTACGATGTGCAAGCCCCCGCCGGGGTCGATCAGCAACTGCGGCGTCGTTGCCATCTCGAACTCATGCCGGAACTTGCTCATGAGCTTCGTCTCGGGGTGCGGGAATGTCCGCTCCCGGATGATCTGGGGCTTCGTCTTCAGTCCTGTCGCAACCGCCATGAGGGTCGCGAGTCTTCGCC
Organism: Bradyrhizobium nanningense; assembly: GCF_004114535.1. Lineage (GTDB taxonomy): Bacteria > Pseudomonadota > Alphaproteobacteria > Rhizobiales > Xanthobacteraceae > Bradyrhizobium > Bradyrhizobium nanningense. The sequence continues at coordinate 70,296 of NZ_LBJC01000077.1, read as the reverse complement.
TCGAGGCCAACAACTGCTCTTGAATGAAACGTCGGGACCCTTGATCGGTCTCCTCCAAGAGGAGCCGCTGGAAGTGAGCGATGTTCTGTTCTTCGATGTAGCGCTGCATGCCCCCCCACTCGCGGGCGCTTCTAGTTCTCCGGGCATTCCACCAATCAGGGCACTCCATAATTACGGGATCAGAGACGCGGTACAGATGCAAGTCCGATCTACTTGCTCCGTCTCGACGGTGAGATGGTCTGCAATATTCGACGCCGTAAATCTACGGGCCCTGTTGAGCGCCGCCCGCAGCTGGTCGGCTGGTTTCGACCAGCGTATCGAACCGCACGATGAAGTACGCCGCTGCCCGCCCCCTCGCCGATCCTGCCACCGCCGCCCGCAAGCTCTGTTCGAGGTCGCCAATAGCATCGAGCTTGTGCGGGACGGCCGCATCTTCATCGAGTTGGGTCCACGGCCGCTGATGCGGCAGAATCATCGGCTGGGCTAACGACTACGTCGCAAGTTCAAAGTGATCGCAGCAGGCGGCGGTTCTCCCGTATCAAAACAGCGCGCCGCGCGTGTCGAGACCACCGGTCATCAGAGCCAGCAGCGAGACGAGCAAGCCGAGGCCGGAGAAGATGCAGATGGTCTTGAGTTCTTCGCTATCGAACTCAACTGCGGAAAGGCTCGGAATGACTCTGGCCAGTACTCTCATCGGTTAAACCCCAAAAAGGATTAAGTATCGCGGAGAGCCTACCAGAATCGGGGAATGCGACTATGAAATATATCTCACATCCCGAGCCTTAAACGTCTTTGCGTATAGTGCTGATGCACATCAGCGCAACCTGCAGCGCCGGGTTGCGCCCCGTTCCGAAGAGCAACGAGCCGCCAACCCCAATGTAAGTTGACGGCTCTTGGGGAGCTTGCGTTGTCCCTATCAACCTCGCGGCAGCGGCCTGCACGCGGCACTCCTCAGCCTCTTCCCGGAATTTTTGCGCGTCAGTCTGATGCATGAAACTGTAATGCAGATCCTAGTTCGGAAGCACCGCCCTTGACGTTCAAGCCTATGAGGCCTCGCTTTGAGATTGCTTTGTCCTGCCCATATTGGTGGGACCGCCGGGGCTTGGAGAAGTATTGCCCGCGGCTCCGTGCCGGCCACTTCCAATTGCCCTGTCTCACAGAAGCAATGGCCGACCAATCTGGCCCGAACACTATCCATTGGCTATCGAAATTGAGATGGATCAATCGACATGCGGCCATGCCCTCATCATGTCATCCACGAAAGATCTATGAGCCTTCTTCGTGCCAGGGGACTCTGATCCCCTGGGCACACTTGAAAATTTAGAAAGTCCAGCCGGACATACGTTGACCTGGCGCAACATCAAACGGGCACTCAAGGTCACAGTATTATGCGTCAAGATTTCAGATGAGGTGCGAGATGAGATGCGTTGTTACCTTGAGGAATAGCGATGCGATGGAGCGAGCCGCTCAGGCTCTGGCAAAATATCGGTATACTGCGGGTGGCGAACCGGTCGTGCCAGAGGGACATCCAAAAGAGTGGCGGCGGTGGCTCCTCGAGATCAACTCAACAGAGTTCCCAGCAGTTCGGGATCATGTCAACGACGGCGACATTGTCGATGTCCGACCTGCCAGCGAACCTCCGAGCTCCGAGGTTCACTAGCCGTTGGGCGCAGAGCGTCTTGTCTGATCTATCAAGCGGTGGCACATTACCCTCAGCAAGGAGTGCTCGGCACTCAGTGCCGAGTTCCAGTCGGCTTGAAGTCAATTCGCCTTACCGTCCAAGCCCGCTCAACTGAGCCCTCCTTCGGACACATCGGCGAATGTAGGGTCAATTGATCTGCCAAAGCTCCTCGAGCAGTCCTCGCGCGGCATCTTCAGAACCTATTACAGGATCGATCAGCAGCGTTTGCAGCGCGAGTTCCTTTGAGCCCTGCATGGCTGCCTCAACCGCGAGCTGTTGAACACCGACCTGAATTGCCATCAGCTTACTGACCGCGTCTGGAAGCGGTCCTAGGAAAACAGGGTGAATGCCTGCGGCATCTGCTACAACGGGCATCTCGACCGCAGCATTGGCCGGCAGATTCGGAATAATTCCGCGGTTATGGACAACGGCCGACTCGATCGACTGCTTGCGGTCATGAAGAATGGACGAAATGATCGTTGCCGCCCGCTCGCCCGAAGGCTGCAGCCACCACGATGGGATCATGGTCCGACTAGCAAGGACATCATCAATTAGCCGCACCAGCTTGGCGCGTTCGCCCTCATCCCAGTCGAAATTATAGTCACCCTCTCCCGCCTCCCACCCGAAGGACAGATACTCGCCGACATGAGCATCGCCGCAGCCAAGCCAATAGCCAAAGGCGCGCAACAGCTTTCGTGTCAGCGGAGCAATGGACGCATCAAAGCTCATTTCCCCTCTTTAAGAAGCGGATAGAGATCGGCGCCAATCTCGCGATCGCAGATCTGCATGAGGCACTGGAAGTGATTCAGACCGGCACCCCAGACATCGATCCGTTCCTCAGGCAGGTCCAGTATCGAGGTCACCTGCCCGCGCGCCAAAAAGATGCCATGGCACAGGCCCACGCTCCGAATCGTACTGTGCAGACCGAGGGCGAGAATGATCCGACTCTCCGGATTGGAGAAGTTGATGAACAGTGCTCGTGGGCAGCGCTGTTCCATCTCACGCACGAAGTCGAAGACAACCGGCAATGTCCTCAACGTAAAGAATAGCCCGCCCGCCATTTTCGCCAAGAGTATGCCGAATCCCGTATTTCCGCGGCTTCGAAATCGAAGCGCCACAGTCGATTGCGGTCGACCGCCGTCGAATGAACAACGAAGTCGGCGCCATCCAGCGCTGCGCGCCAATCAGTCGTAGATTCGATTTTCAACCCCGCCCCAGTCTTCTCGTTGAGCACTTGTGCGAGGCATAGCGAACGACCGAGCCGTTCGGCGTTCCTACCGACCAGGATCAACTCGCTACCTGCAAGCTCGGAGTTAGAGAACAAATCCTGGAACATGCTCATACCGAACGCCGCACTGCTGGCGCCCAGAAAGACAATCCTGCTTATGGCGGGCATGTTTGTGGTCCGATACTAACGGCTTGGGCGAAAGACATCTTGCGGAGTGCCAACTATCGTCTCAGCAGCTTTCGCAAGTTTGGCAGCGGCTGCGTATTGATCACATCCGCCGGCTCCAGCCAGCCGCGGCGCGCCTGGTCGACGCCGAACCGCATATTGGAGAAGCCAGCGGTCGCATGGGCGTCGGTCGAGATGACGAGCTTGGCTCCCGCCGATTTAGCAGCATGGGCATGAATATCCGTGAGGTCCAGCCGGTCGGGATCTGCATTCAGTTCAAGACAGCAGCCGCAGTCGGCTGCGGCTGCGATGATCGCCTCCATACCGACGTCATAGGGCTCGCGCTCGCCGATAAGCCGACCCGTGGGATGGGCAATGATGGACACATGCCTGTTGTCCATCGCGCGGATGATGCGGTCGGTCTGCAGCTTGCGCGACAGATCGAACTTGTAGTGCACAGCCGCAACCACGAGATCGAGCCGCGACAATATCTTGTCGGGCAAGTCGAGGCGCCCATCGGCGAGGATGTCAACCTCTGCCCCCTTGAGGACGGTGAATCTGCCCAATTTGTCGTTCAGTCGATCGATTTCATCGATCTGGCGGCTCAGCCGTGCCGGATCCAAACCATGGGCGACCGTAACGTGCTGGCTGTGGTCGGTGATGGCGATGTAATCATAGCCTCTGGCTTTCGCCGCAGCCGCCATGTCCGCAATCGGGGCCGTCCCATCACTCCAGTTGGAATGGACGTGCAAGTCGCCTCGAATATCTCCAAGAGCAATCAGCCTGGGAGATTGCCGGCGCTTGCAAGGGCGATCTCGCCGCGATCCTCGCGCATCTCCGGCGGAACCGCGGCGAGACCGAGCTTGCGGTAGATTTCCTCTTCAGTCGCACCCGCGACGCGCCGCTGCCCTTCGAACAGGCCATATTCGTTGAGCTTCCAGCCGCGGTTGTTGGCAAGCCCTCGCAGGGCAATGTTGTGCGCCTTGGAGCCCGTGAAGTAGATGAGCGCCGCCCCGTAACTCGCCCTCGGAACGATGCGCAAGTCGACTTGAAGGCCGGAGCGGAGGACAACGGTCGTCCTGGTCGGTCCGTGTGCAAGCACGTTGCCGACATCCTCGTACTTGATGAGCTGGTCGCCAACCGCGGCGCCATTGTGCACGGCCACGACGATATCGAGATCGCCGACCGTCTCGCGCCTGCGGCGATAGCTTCCGGCGACCGCCATCTGATCCGGCTTGGTGCCGCGCAAATAGTTCAGCAATGCTTCTGCTTCGGCTTCGGCCTCGGACAATTTGAAACGCTTTTCCGCCTGCGGCTTGGCCAGCGCGGCTGCAAGCTTCTCTTCGCTTTTGGTCCCGAAGCCCTTCAGCTCCCGCAGCCGCCCCGACCTGATCGCACGCCGCAAATCCTCGAGCGAGCGGACGCCCAGTCTGTCGTACAGCAGCTTGACCCGTTTTGGCCCCAGTCCCGGAAGGGCTGCGATCTCGCCGAGATCACCCGGGAGTTCGCGCTTGAGGCGGTCAAGCACGTCGAATTTATGGGTCGCAACGATGGTCGCGATCTTTCCGGCGAGGTCCTTGCCGATGCCGGGTAGTTCGGAGAGGTCCTCGCCCGCCTTCAGCAGGCTCGTGATGCTCTTTGGCAGGCGCTCGATCAAACGAGCCGCGTTGCGGTAAGCGCGGGAACGGAAGGGGTTGTCGCCCTTAATCTCCAGGAGCTCGGCGGTCTGGTCGAACATCTCGGCGATTTCGGCATTTTGGATCGGCATGGGTGCCTCCCTGCCTTGGCAAGCTAGGCGTGCACCGGGCGATCGCTTTGATGCAGATCAGGAGGAATGGTCGTGACGGCCCGCTTGCATTCTCGGGGCGGCGGCTGCCGCAGTCATGTCCAACCCGACGCTGGAAATCCGGAGGCCGGTGTCGTTGTCCTTTTAGCCGGGAATCGCTTCAAGAGAGCGATGACCTCTTCATCGCCAACCTGACGGAAATCACGATAGTAATAGCCAATCGCGCCAAAGTCGGGCGGCGTATCCAAGCAAACGATCGCATCGACTTCCGCATGCAGCCGCTGCAACGTCTCGAGTGGCGCGACGGGTACGGCCAGAACCAGTTCCTTTGGGTCTCGCTTTCGTAGCGCCCGGATCGCTGCGAGCGTTGTCGCGCCTGTCGCAATGCCATCGTCAACGATGATTGCCACTTGCCCTTTGACGTCAGATCGGGCGCGGTCGCCAAGATAGCGGGCGCGTCGCCGCTCGATCTCGTCGAGTTCTTCCTTGCAGACCGCGTCGAATGTCCGCTCGCTTACGCCCGCCAATTCGATGACATCTTGGTTGCGGACGATGACGGGCTGCTCCCCGTCCACCACCGCCCCCATGGCCAGTTCCGGCTGCATGGGTGCGCCGATCTTGCGCACCAGAATCAGGTCGAGGGGCGCATCCAACCGTTCGGCCACTTCCGCTGCCACGGGGACGCCGCCGCGAGGCAGCGCCAAGATCACCGGATGGCGGCTCTTGTACGTCATCAAGGCTCTGGCCAGCTGACGGCCGGCATCTTCTCTGTCTTGAAAGAGCATGTGGACGAATCCGCTTGAATTTTAGCCAGACTATAGCTCCGACGCTCCTAATCGTTGATCGGTGTCAAACCGTCTTGCCCTCCGTTTGGCAATAGATCGGCATGTTGGATGGCCAGAACGAACTCTCGACTGGGGATGCCGAGAACGTCAGCATTTCTGTCCTTGCCCGCAAGGTCGCCTTCCTAGGCCGACCCGAGAGCTACAGCCCCGTCCCTGATCGCCTTCAGGCACGGGAGACCCACATGTCCTGGGTCTTCATAAACGGCGCGCGAGTCCACAAGCTCAAGAAGCCGGTCCGTTTTCCCTATCTCGACTTTTCGACGTTGGCTCGACGCAAGGCGGCGTGCCAGGCTGAAGCCACCCTCAACCGGCGGCTCGCGCCCGACGTCTATCTGGGTTTCGTGCCGCTGACAGAAAGCGCCTCAGGGTATGCGATCGGCGGCTCCGGGCTGGTCGCTGACTGGCTCGTTGTGATGCGCAGGCTCAATGAGGACGAAACGCTCGAGGCCAAGCTGCGCAAAGGCACTGCTCGCTCTGCCGACGCCGAGCGGCTCGCAGCGATTTTCGCAGGCTTCTACGCGCATGCCGCGCGCGTCTTGGTCGCGCCACAGACCTATCTGGCTTCGCTGTCCGAAGCTGCCGTCCTCGATTGGCAAATGCTGCTAAATGCTCGTTTCGACCTACCGCGTGGCAAGATTTTACGTATCGCGTCCGTTCAGCTACGGTTTCTCAAACATGGTGCTCGACTGCTGGCTGACCGGGCCTCCCGAAGGCTGATCGTCGATGGCCACGGCGACCTGAGACCTGAGCATATCTGGCTCAGCCCTCCATTCCCAATCATCGATTGTCTCGAGTTCAACTCCCGCTTGCGGGCGAACGACGCCTTGGACGAGATCGCGTTTCTGCACCTGGAATGCGAGAGGCTCGGCGCTCGCTGGTTCGGCGATGCGGTTCGGCAACGCCTTGCGCGAAAGCTGCACGATGACCCGGCAAGCGGCGTCTTCTTGTTCTATCGAATCGGCCGGGCGATGCTGCGCGCCCGCCTTTCAATTGCGCATCTGATTGATCCGCATCCGCGTACACCGGAAAAGTGGCCGCGTCTCGCGCATGCCTACCTCGCCCTTGCCGAAGCCGACGCCAAGCGGCTCGAACAGCTCCTCGCCCGTGAATCGAGCAGGACGCGTCAGGCCTGATACATCAACAGATCGGCCAGGGACTCGTTGTGATGCAGCCGCCGGATGGCCTCGGCCAGCAGCGGCGCGGCCGAAATCACGTCAAGCTTTGCAAGCACCGGCCCCGGAGGCAGCCGGAACGACGGAACAGTGTCCGTGGCGATGATGCGGTCGATCGACGCATCCGCAAGCGCTGTTTCAGCCCCCGGCATGAACAGGCCATGGGCCACGCAAGCGATGACGTTTCTCGCTCCATGAGCCCGCGCCGCCTTCGCCGCACGGACGAGAGTTCCACCGCTGCTGATCAGATCGTCAACAACCACGCAAAACGCATCAGACACCTCGCCGGCAAAAAGGTCACCCGACACACGGCCAGAGCTGCGATGCTTCTCGACGAACGCCATTCCAACCGGTTTCTGTAGCGCTTTCTCGAGTGCTTCGCGCAACAGATCGGCTCGCTTGCCACCACCCAGATCGGGCGAGACGATGCTGATCGGCCTGTCGCCCGCCATCGATTTGATCTTTCCGATCAGCAACGGCGCCGTCGTAAGTGCAATGGAGGGACAGCGAAACGCGTTCTCGAAGGCAGCCTCGTTATGCACGTCGAGTGTGACGATTCTGCTTGCACCGATCGCCTCGAAGAGAGAGGCCAGGTAGCGTATGGTCACAGGATCGTTCTCTTTTGTTCGACGATCCTTTCTTGCGTAGCAGAGATAGGGCGTGACCGCGGTCACGCTCGTGGCCCCTGCGTCCTTCAGCGCACCGATGAAGAAGAGCAGACGGCAAAGCTTGTCATTCGGACTCTCGACGGGACCTCCGTGAAGGCTGTGAACGACGTAGACGTCGTGACCGGCAACCGTATCGAGCGGCCGTACCTTATGTTCGCCGTCTTCGAAACTGCGCTCCTCATGAGCTGCAAGCCTGCAGCCCAACGAGGTAGCGATTTGCTCGCCCAACTCAGAACTTCCATGCAGAGCGAACAAGCGCATTCGATCACTCCTCGTCAAGGCGTCGCGAGGCATCCAGCTACTATCCATGGTCGCGCACTACCAATTCGCCATCTGAAGCCACCTATGCGCGCATGCCGTGTCCGCTGAGAACCCTGACCGTGCTCGCCTGCGGTCCCTTCTCGCCCATTTCCTCATGATAGCTGACATGCGCGCCCACGGCGATGTTCGCGCGGTTCTCCAGAACACTGTGGCAATTGAAATAGATCTCGTGTCCATCAGCAGCCGCGAGAAAGCCGAACTCACCGCTTGGATCAATCCGGAGCACGGTCCCAACCGGTTGCTCTTCATGAACCTTGGTTTGGCCGTTCATGAGGCGCGCTTGGTCCTGCAACTGCCGTCGCGCGCGCTTGAATGCATCATCCACAGCAAAGGTCAGATCCGCGTACCGTTCGTCTTCCTTGGGCGTCCGTCCGACATCGACCTCGCGCCCTTCGGGAAGGGCAAGCCGGATGCTCACCTGATATTGACCGCCCGTCTTGTGGCAATCACGGGGGCCTCGCACGATGACGCGCCCTGCTGTCGCTCGACCGTAGCGCTTTTCCAGATCGGAGATGTGCTGGTCGATCGCAGCTTGCAGTTCCGAGGTCGGGGCCAAGTTTTCGAATTCGATTCGAGCAGGAGTTTGCATGATCTTCCTCCTCAGATAAGGCGCGCTAATCGAAACAATGCTGCTTGATACATTGCAGATCGGACTTGATCTCCATCAACAAGACCCAACGTCGGTTCTGTAATTTTTTTAGTGCGTGGATCCCCCCAAAACCCACACCACGCAGCCTCCGCCGCCGGGGCGCCCCCAACTCCGGCGGCTTTCCTTTTTGCTCCCGCTCACACAAAACTTTGCGGCACGTCAAAGCGACCTGGCGCAGGGCGGCAACTAATTGCTGACCTTCTATGACCGGGAGCAACAGCATGAGCACGTCCACAGGTGTGACCGCTTTGGACCATACGGTCCAGGAAACGAATGTTTGGCTCAAGGCAATCGATGAGCAGCTTGCCTTGGAGAACCGTCATCACGCCTACAGTGCATTGCGAGCCGTCCTGCATGCGCTGCGCGACCGGCTGCCGCCTGAGGTCGCCGTCAAGCTCGGTGCACAGCTACCGATCATGGTGCGCGGCATCTACTATGAAGGCTGGCACATGGCGGGAACTCCCACCAAGGAACGTCACGTCGAGGAGTTTGCCGAACATATCGTCAGGGAGCTTCCCCCGCAGTTTCCGATAAACCCGCTTGCGGCGGCTCGCGGCGTTTACGAGGTCCTGTGGGAACGGCTGGATCAGGGCGAATTCGAAAAGCTCATGGCCCACCTGCCACTCTCGCTGCGAAATCTGCAGGGCTGACCGGAGGACCAAGCCATGCAGTCGCATGATGTTTGCGTTCCACCGCTTGGCCTGCCAGGAGGCCTGTCTGTTCCGGGCAATGCGCGCGGCCTGATCGCCTTTGCGCATGGCAGCGGCTCGAGCCGCTTCAGCCCGCGGAATACCGCAGTTGCAGAAGCACTGAACGAACGCGGCTTCGCGACGCTGCTGCTCGACCTTCTCACGCCACAGGAGGAGCAGGATCGCTCCAATGTGTTCGATGTCGGCTTGCTGGCCGAACGACTGCTCGCGGCAGTCGACTGGCTTGAGGGCCAGACGCGGGCGATCGCCAACCTTCCCGTCGGATTGTTCGGGGCCAGCACCGGGGCAGCGGCCGCCCTCACTGCGGCCGCACGTCTCCCCGATCGCGTTGCGGCAGTGGTCTCGCGCGGCGGACGTCCGGATTTGGCCGGCGAGGCCCTGCCGCTTGTCCGGGCGCCAACCCTGTTGATCGTAGGAGGCTCCGATCTCGGCGTTATCGAGCTCAACGAAGAGGCGCTCGCCCGTCTTCGTTGTCCCAGGGCGCTCGCAATCGTTCCTGGCGCGACGCACCTGTTTCCCGAGCCCGGCGCCATGGAAGCGGTCATCGAGCATGCTAGTGGATGGTTCGAGCGATATCTCCAAGCTCCGGGATCAGTTCGCGCCGCCAGTTAGGAGGACACATGAGACTCCTCTCAAAAGCCTTCGCCGATGGATCAGCCATTCCGCGACGGTTCACATGCGACGGGGACAATGTCTCCCCTCCGCTTGAGTGGTCAGATGCGCCTCAGGGAACGCGCAGTTACGTCCTTCTCTGCGATGACCCGGATGCGCCAGGCGGCGGCAGCATTGGAGCCGACCAAGAGAACCGTGCCTGCGATCGTGAGCGCGAGAAACGTGTCACTTGGAAGGGGAACATTCATCGCGGGATGCCTGTGCTTTTCATATCCGGAGAGGTGCGCTTTCGAAATTCGAGACGGTTGCTTAAGGGCCTTTACGGAATCGCAGGATTTGGCGGCGCCCGCCCTCGCTGGGCCTCGCATCAAAGATGGCCCAATCTGTTCAAAATCGGGACCGCCTCGTCTCGGCTTGCTCGGCAAGCCTGACCCAATCGGCAGCGAGGCGAAGCCATGCCTGCCGGTCGGATCTCGCGGGTGGCATCGGCTGCCTTCTGGCGACAGGTCTCAGCTTCCTGCCGGAATTTCTGGGCGTCAGTCTGGCTCATCTTCGTCGTTAATGCACAACGAAGATATCAGTTCTTCGGCCCAAGCCGTCTCTCAAGGGCGAGGTGGAATTGGTTTTCGGGGTGGTGCGCTGGACCGAGGCGGAGCGACCTCTCGCGTCGGGACGACAGGTCTTGACGGCTCCGGCACGCGATTGTCGCGCGTCATCCAGGCTGCGAGGCGCTGAAGGCTTCGCCGCCAAGCAGCGATGGAAGGCTCGGTCACGGGCTGTTCGTCCATTCGTCGAATTTATCGGCCTTCGCCTAATAGATGGTTTGCGCGATGTAGCCGCACGCAGTGGCGGCATCAGGACGGCTAATGGGTAGATACGACAGCCGCCAAAACGAATGCCAGCGGCTGCCAATGACCAAAGCGTTATGACGATTTCCCTTGGCATGAAGTTTTAACGAGGCCGCATGTTACGGGTTCCATAGACAGAAAACCGAGGCAGGCTTTGTGCGTCCCACAGCTATTCAGCGATAGAAGTAACCAATTCAGCCTTGGCCTTGTCCCAAAGCAACCGAAGACCTGACAGCGGCCCCGCCGACTAGGCGGCCATTAATCGTCCCAGACCAGTTGACCGCATAGGCACCCTCGACCACAGCGACCCCAGCAGTTTGCGCCAACGCAAAGTGGCGCCCCGGCAAGGGTGAGAGGCTGTTGACCTCCATCCCCAAGCGTCGGTGCAACCATGAGCGAGTTCGACGTACGCACCCAATCGAACATGGATTTGGTGTTGGAAGAGATCTGCAGTGAACTGCCCAACGGGGGTGACCACCAGACACGTAGGTGCGTCGCGGAAACCCTGGTCGATGCGGCGCGATCCGGTAAAACCACCCTTGGCGAGCTATACATGGTCGCACGACGGGCGCTGTCGAAATTGGCCTAGCTCACTCGGGAGCTTCCCTCATTGGTCAATCGAGCTGCGCGAGTCCGGCACATTCGTTCGCATTACGCAGGCGGGCACCGACCTGTTCGCCACGAGAGCCATGTCGGCTTGGCCCCGAGAAGCAGATGCTGAGACATGCGCCAGCATGGCCGCGTTGGGCCAACAACGGAAGAGAAGATCGGTGCAACGAACTATCTTCATGCGATCGGGGACATGGCTTGGAGCCAAGTCCAAGACATTTCATCACCCGAACGAAAGCGATTGCGCCACGATGAGGCTGCCATCAACCGGCAGCCTCGAGTGGCAGACGTTAGGCCGCCTTGACGTCAATCTTCTTGGCGGGCTTCTGCGCTTCGGCGGTCTTAGGCAGAGTCACCTTGAGTACGCCGTTTTTGAAAGACGCTTCGATCTTGTCGGCGTCGACGCCGTCCGGCAGGCTGAAATAACGCTCGAAAGACCCATAGCTGCGCTCGGAGACGTAATAGCCCTTCTGCTTCTCCTCCTTCTCTTCCTTCTTCTCGCCCTTGATGGTCAGCCCGCCGTTGGCGACATTCACCTCGATGTTCTTCTCGTCGAGCCCTGGCAATTCGGCGGTGATTTCAAAAGCCTTGTCGCTTTCGGTGACGTCGACCGCAGGGCGCGCTACGAGCTTCTGTGCCTTCTCAAACGCCGCAAGCGACCGGAAGGGTCGACGCCAGAAGTCCTCGGTGCCAAAATCCTCGAACAGCCGGTCAACTTCCCTGCGCAGGGCCTCGAACGGACGCCATGCTTCGGGTGCGAAGGCCGGTTCGGTAGTCTTCTTGGTGACGGGGAGCTTGGTCTCGTTTGCCATGATCTGTCTCCTCTGGTTGAAACGCTCCTGGAGGCGCAATTCCTTCATCAGAATTGCCTCCGGGATGTTGAGCTTTGTCAAAGGGTCAAGATGCAGTGGAAGCCGAATGCGGCTTGGCTGGAGAAGTCAGCGCGATTGGGAATGCCATCACCCTAACGTCTTCGAGGGCGGCTTCTTCCTCAGCAAGACGTCTCTCAATGAACTGACGTTCCAGGGTCGACAGCGTTGTTTTGAGCAACCGACGATAACGATGGATATTGTTTCGGTGCGCGCGAAAACGTGCCAATTTTTCGTCGAGCATCATCGTCACTCCTGACGGTATTGTCTGCTTCCTTGTTGTTTGCTGGTGGGAAACAATTCCCGACTCGAAGAATTAGTCGGGCAGCGTTCCTTGTCAAGACCAGACCACCGTTTGCAGGTTTACGTCGTACCGACGTTCGAGGGGGCCACTCACAAAATGGACGCTGGAGCCGCTTTCGCGTAAGCCGCAACCTGGTCTATTGGGCTAGATAGGGCTGTGCGATCGTGGTCGCCTTTCGGGTTACAAGCCGGCGATCAGCCGTGCAGCGCAGTGATATCTGGCTCGGAGACCGGACGTCGTCAGGGCCGACGTTTGCCAGCTGTTCCCGACTCCCAATCTCGGCGGCAATTCCTATCTCCGCCCCATGTGCAGCACCTTCGAGCTATGCCTGCCCACCGTGGCCAAGACGGTGCCTTCCGGCCCGGACTACATCCGGGACCACGACCGCGTGCGTCTGATCACGCGCGGCGGCCACGACTGGAGCAAACGGTTCCCGTGGATCGTCGAGGCGGCGCTCAAGAACCGGACCCAGCAGTTCGTGATCGACGGCGAGGCCGTTGTGCTCGGCGTGGACGGCGTCTCTGACTTCAATGCCCTGCACTCCCGCAAGCACGACCACGAGGTACAACTGTACACCTTCGACGTTCTCGCCATGGGCGGTGACGACCTGCGAGACCTGCCGCTGCACCTGCGCAAGACCGAGCTGGATCGGCTGCTGGCGCGGTGCGCGGACGGCATCTTCGTGGCGCCGTTCGAGACCGGCGACATCGCGCCGATCTCTTTCCGGCCGCCTGCCGGATGGGGCTGGAGGGGCGGGTCTCCAAGCACCGGGACCAGCCGTACCGTGGAGGGCGGCAGAAGCACTGGGTCAAGGTGAAGAACCGGAGTCATCCGGCGATGGAGCGGGGGCTGTGAGCTGCTAGCAGCCTACCTTGCGTGTCCGCTGTGCCCACACGAGCTGTCGGTCGGGCCAACCACCGGCATGGGCCGCTAAGGGCCACGAGCAGAACTCACGGCCAGTCCAGACGGTAGAACTTGGCGTGCCGCAAATTTTTTTCACGGTCTACGCATTTTCGCGGGGCGGAGCTGGCTAATTGAAACCATCACGATCCTTCTTGATGATCGCTCGCTGATCGTCCGCGTACTCTTCGACAATGGCTAACCGTTCCTGCTCTGGCTCGCCAATCGGTGCTTCCTCTATACGGCCATCCCACTCGCGCCAATGTGTCGGGAATACATGGACCGGTGAACCTGTCTGCGAGTTTATCCAACCACGAAGCACTCTCCGACAGGGGAATACGAGCGCGTGTTCACCGGTGCTGTCGATGACCGCTAATTGCAGATCACGATCAAACGGTGCCGTTGTTGCGGATTGCCACATGGCACGCTCCCCTTCTTTGCAGGCGGGAGCGCGATCGGTCTCTCTGCCACTGACGCCTACGGGCAGAGCCTGGCCAGTGATCAAATCAATATATCAGGTTTGCCGTGGAGCTGTAGAAATAGTTTTGCCCGGCGAGTTGTAGACCTTTGTGCGCAGGTGATGGCAAAAATCCTCAAGCGTCGTTTGCAAGTTTTCGCAGCTTACTAGGAGCCGTTCGGCCTGTTCGCGCTCCGTGGTGCCGAAGGGATGACTATTTCGCTTGTCTCTGACACGGTTCACCTGGTCACGCCCGTCTGCCACTTTTCTCTCGGCAAATTCGAGGTGCTCAAGATCATGCGCGAGCTTATCGAGCTCATCGATCAATAGCTTGGTGATGTTCGCTCGCTGGTCGGCCGTGAGATCGCTGCCATTTAGTAGGTTGATAAAATGATCTACGTTGGCCTTGGAAACAAACCGGTGCATTGGAGTCCCCCTGACCCACGCCCCACGATGACCTATTATGATACTGGACCGGGTATCAGGAAATATATTTCTAGATCACCTCGGCGTGAAGGTACAGCAAGGCCGCCGTGCCGCGCCGCAGCTGTGGGCGGGCCGCCTGGGAGTTTCTGAAGTTCGTGAGCGGTCCGGAAGCGCAGAAGATCGTTGTCGAGACCACGGGCTACATGCCGACCAATTTGCGCGCCTCGGGGCCCGAATTCCTGGCGCCGTTCTATGACAAGAACCCGAACTTCCGCACCGTGTCGCAGCAGATCGAGCGCGCGAAGCCCTGGCAAGGCTATCCGGGCGGACAGTCTGTAAAGATCTGGCGTACCCAGCGCGAGATCATCCATGCCGTCATGCGCGGCGAGACGCCCGTCGAGGCCGGGCTCGATCGCATGGTCAAGGAAAGCAATGCCTTGATGAAGAGCTCGTAGGAGGTATGGCAATCAATTGCGGCGAGCGGCCGGATGAGGGCCGCAACTCTTCTGTTCGGAAGGCGGAAATTCTGTGTTCACCATTGCCCAGCTGAGCGATCTGCACGTCCGCCCCCCAGGCAAGCTCGCTTACAGCGACGTTGACACCAACGCGATGTTTCAGAATGCGATCGACGCCGTGCTGAGCCTCGACCTGCGGCCCGACTGCGTCGTGGTCAGCGGCGATCTGACGGATTGCGGGCTCGAAGAGGAATACGAGGTCGTCGCCGCTGGCCTGGCAAGGTTGCCGATGCCGGTATTCGTCATTCCCGGCAACCACGACCGGCGCGAGCAACTGGTCTCTTCGCTCGGCCCGCACCACCGCTATCTTCCGCCCGACGGATTCATCAACTTCGTTGTGGACGATTTTCCGCTGCGTCTCGTCTTCCTCGACAGCCTCGAGACTGGAAGTATCCACGGAACCTTCTGCGCGGCCCGGCAACAATGGCTGCGCGACGCGCTCGCGGCCGGGCGGGGCAAGCCGACGGTCGTCGTCATTCATCACCCGCCGTTCCTGGTCGGGGCCGACGGAATGGACGATCTGCGCCTCCTCGGGGCCGACGCGCTCGACGCAATCATCAAAGACCATCCCGAAATCGAACGCGTCCTGTGCGGCCACTATCACCGCTTGATCACAGCGCGCTACGCGGGCACCGTGGGCTATGTGGCGCCAAGCACGGCGCACCAGGTCGCGCTCGACCTTCGGCCCGGTCGCGGCAACCGCTTCATCATGGAGCCGCCGGGGCTTGCGTTGCACGTTTGGCGGCCGGACATGGGCATCAGCAGTCACCTCGTTCCGGTCGGAGACTACGGGCCTCCGTTCGAGATCGCGACCGACCAGGACCATCCGGGAAAGGATCGAGACAACGGTCTTCCGACCCTGCTCGTCCGCGCCGGCGCCGTCGTCAATGAGGCTGCAGCCAAACTGGTCGCGATGCAAACCACGCCGCTGCGCACCGAGCGCAAGGACCATCTCGACATCGTCACCGAGGCGGATCTCGCCTCAGAGGCTATCGTCGTCGCGGGTTTGAAGGCGCTGACGCCGGGTGCCGGCATCCTGGCGGAAGAGAGCGGCGCGAGCCCCGGGGATAACGGCGCGCGCTGGATCATCGATCCGCTCGACGGCACGATCAACTACGCGCGGGGGTTGCCGTGGTTTTCCGTGACGGTCGCCTACGAGGTCGGCGGTGAGACGAGGCTTGGCCTGATCAACGCGCCCAAGATCGGACTGACGGCACGCTATCTCGCTGGGGACGGCGCGACGATCGATGGCGTGCCGGCATGCGTCTCGACGACGCGCTCGCTGTCGGACGCGGTCCTTTCGGTGATTCTGACCTCGCATTTCTCGCCCGAGGAGGTCCGGCGGACTACGCGCGTCATTGAACTGCTCGGCAGAGTGGTGCGCGGCGTGCGTATTGTCGTCTCCGGCGCCCTCGAGACGGCGATGGTCGCCTCGGGACGTCTAGACGGTTTCGTTTCACTGAAGGCCGACATCGTCTCGCACGCGGCCGCGATGCCGATGGTGTGGGCCGGCGGCGGGCAGGTCACGACGCTGACCGGGCGCCCGTGCCGCAACGACGATCTCGACAAGATCGCCTCCAACGGATTGATCCACGAGGAGTTGCTCGCTCTCCTGCGCCAGGCGCTGTAATGACGAGCAGTCTCAGACCAGCTTGACGGGCGATCCTTGAGCTGAAGGAACCGTTTGAAGCGACCTAGCGGCGACCTCGCCTGGGAAACAGCTTATCGCGGATGTAGCGCGAAGTCGGCGTCAGTCTGGCGCCGCGCGGCTTGCGCCAGATTGCTCGATCGATTTCCTTCTTGTCGCCGACCTTCAGCCTCCCCGAGACTTTCTTGGCCACGAAAATCGCATCGCTCATCCGCCGGCCGGTTCGACTCTTCCTCGCTTTCACTTTCTTCCAGAGTTTCAACGGCCCGAGCTTCAGCTTGGGAAGCTCCTCCTTGATCTCGCGACGCAGGCAGCTTCTGGCGCTCTCGCCTGCCCGCCTTCGGCCACCTGGAAACATCCAGAGTCCGTCGCGCCTGCGTCTTACCATCAGCACGCGCCCCTTTCGGGCAACGACCAGCTTCGACGATTTCGCCATCACCACCGGCCCTGCTTCAATGCCTGCTTCCGTTGCCCCAGGCTCTTGGCGAGATGGCGCTCGACCTACGGGCAGATGATCGCCTTGATGATGCCGTCGCGCCGCGCAACCTGCTGCTCGAACGCGGCAGGCGTCTGGTCAAGCGAGAAGCGATGCGTGGCCAGCGGCGCCAGCTTGATCTTCCCCGACTGCGTCAGGGCGATCGCCCGCGGATAGACCTCTGGCATGCGCCGTGAAAACTTGATCGACAGGCCCTTCCGGCGCGACTCGGCGCCGCTCAGGATATAGTGATTATTCTCGGGGATGCCGACGAGGACGACCCGGCCGCCGATACGGGCGCAGCGCGCCGCATGCTCGAAGCCGTGTGAGGAGTCGGTTGCCTCGATCACCAGATCGACGCCGCGGCCTTCGGTGGCCGCCCCGACCTCGGCATAGCTGCGGCATGCCACGTCCGCACCGAGATCGCAGGCCAGCGCCGTGCGCTGCTCGACCGGGTCGATTGCGATGATCTTTCCGGTCCCCGCGAGCCGCGCCAATTGCACGAGCAGCAATCCCACCGGCCCGCAGCCCAGCACCGCCACGCTTTCCAGAAGCCGCGGGCGCGCCAGATCCATCGCATGGATCGCGACGCCAAGCGTTTCCAGGATCGCAGCACCCTCCGGATCGATGCTATCAGGCACCACATGCACGGCGGATCGGGGCACGCAGACGAATTCGGCCATGGCGCCGTTGTGAGGCGCGTAGCCCAGGAATTTCACGTTTGGGCAGAGATTGGTGTGACCGCGGTGGCACCATTCGCAATGCCCGCAGGGAATGGAAGGATCGACCGCCACCAACGCGTCGGCCGAGAGTCCCGCTTTGCGCGCCGAGTCCGGCGTGAGGACACCTGAGAACTCATGGCCCAGCACGAACGGCCTGACTTGCGTCGGGCCGGTTGTTCCGCCCTCAAGATAGGAATGCAAATCGCTGCCGCAGACACCGACGGCCTTGACGCGAACGATGAGCTCGTCCTCCGCGAGTGGCTTCGGCTCAGGAATATCGAGGACACGAATATCACGAATGTCCTGGAGCACCGCAGCGCGCATGTCGACGCCATCCTTCTGAGCAATTGTCTCGCCTATATTACATATGTAATTTAGCTATGACAAATGCTTTTGCACGCCGTTCGGCGCGCATGGGGCTCGCGCCCCGGTACCGAGGCGCGGACCTCCTCTCCGTGGCAGGACTGCGGCTATTTCTGCTTGTCGACCAGTTTCAGCGCGGCGACAGCGGTGTTCTCGTCCGTCACCAGCACCTTGCCGATCCGGCCCCGCAGCACGGAGGCGATGATCGGCGCCTTGTTGAGCCCCCCGGCGATCAGCATCGACGTCGGCACGCGCGCCAGCTTCTCGAGCGGCAGCGCGATGGCGCGGCTGTTGATGCTATGATCGATAGGCCGGCCGGCCTTGTCGAGAAATTGCGCCAGGACGTCGCCGACGGCGCCGGCCGCCCGCAGATGCTCGGCGCGAACGTCCGGCGGCAGCCCATGCCGCATCAGCAGCGAGCGCGGTGTCAGATCTCCCATGCTCAACAGCGCCAGATCGATCTTCTCGACGCTGTTCAGCACCTCCTGATAGACCTCCTGAGCCAGAAAGGTATCGCGCGAGCGCCGGCTGCTGACGAAGATCGGCGCGGCCAGATAGCTGCACTGGGCATGCAGCCGGTGTGCGAGCTCACCGGCAATCTCGAAGGTGTTGAGCTCGAGGCCGCGCGACAGGCCTCCCATCATGGAGACGATGGACAGGTCGGGATAGTCCGCCGGCGTGACGTAACGGATGGTCTCGCGCAAGGTCGCGCCCCAGCCGATGCCGATGATACGCGGCCGCTTCTGTTCGAGGAATTTCGACAGATAAGCTCCCGCTGCCATCCCAATCAGGCTGCCGACCTGCTCCGGATTCTCCGGGCTCGGGATGACGACCGCGTCCTCGAGACCGCATTCCCGGCGCAAGCGGTGCTCCAGCTCCGTGCAGCTGGCAAAGGCGGAGTTGAGGCGGATGTTGACGATACCGGTCTGCCGGGCATCCGACAGCATGCGGTTGACCCGGGCGCGGGTCAGCCCCAGCCGCTCGCCGATCTCGGCCTGGGTCAGGTTCTCCATGTAGTAGAGCCAGGCGACCCGCAGGATGGTTTGTTCAGTCACGGCGCACCCCCCCGCAGCGGCCTCAAGGCACAGTCGGATGTCGAAGCATTTGAGGCGATCTTTCGTTGGTCGTCAAATCTGTGCCGCGCGGATCTCGTCATGCGGCCTTCGCGCCCGGCACACCATCCTCGACCACGAAGCTCGCCAGCCGGCGCATTGCGCTTCCGGCATCCTTGACATCGTCGAGCGCCTCGAATCCCACAGTGCAATGCCGGGCGTCGAGCTCGACTGTCGCATAGCCGCGCCTGTCGCCCCGCGCATAGAGCAGATGCGGATTCTCCGCCAGCGCTTTGCGCACGCTGGCTTCGCTCGGTCCGTCCGAGGTGATCGACGTGCCGACGAACTCGGTCGCAATGGTCGGTCCATCCGGACGGGCGAAATCATATTTCAGATCGGCGGTAAAGAAGGCGTGACGATCGCCGCCGATCACGATCGGATTGCGCCGGCGATACGCCACGAGCGAATCGAGGAGGCGGCGGCGGGCATTGGGATAGCCGTCCCAGCCGTCCATCCAGAAACGCGCGCCGTCGTCCCCTTCGCGTTTGTCTTGCGCCATCAATGTCTGCTGCGCGACGATCGTCCAGCGGCCGCGACAGTCGCGCAGGCGCGCATCGAGCCATTGCTCCTGTTGGTCGCCGAGTATCGTCCGCGTTTCGTCCGACCGGCCTGCACAGTCGGCCACCCAGGTCGGTCGCCCGCTTCCGACGCAGGCCGAAGCCGAGCGGTATTGCCGGTCGTCGAGCAGCAGCGCGTCGAGCATGTCGCCAAAGGTATAGTGCGCGTAGATCGTGGCAGCCGCGCCGCGTGGGCGCGCCGAGGGCGGCAGCGGCATGTGCTCGTAATAGGCCTGATAGGCTGCCGCGCGGATCTTCAGGAACTGGACGGGATCGCGCACGGTGTAGGAGCGATCATTGGCATAATCGTCCATCACCTCATGGTCATCCCAGACCGAAAGCCAGGGAAAGGCGGCGTGCGCGGCCTGCAGATCGGGATCGCTCTTGTAGAGCGCGTAGCGGTTGCGGAATTCCTCGAGCGTCGTCGGAATTCCGACGCCGTGCTGGCGGACGTGACGCGATCCCCAGGATTTCTCATAGATGTAGTCACCGAGATGCACGACGAGGTCGAGATCGCGCGTGGCCATATCGCGATAGGCGGTGAAGTAACCCTGCTCGTATTGCTGGCACGATGCGAAAGCAAAGCGGAAAGGCCGTGCCGACCCGACCGGCGCGGTGCGCGTGCGCCCGACCGGGCTGAGCGCTGGACCTGCGCGGAAGCGGTACCAATAGATGCGGTCCGGCCGCAACCCCGTCGCCTCGGCATGCACGGAATGCGCAAGCTCGGCGCTCGTCCGCACGATGCCGTGGGAGGCGATGCACGAGAAAGCCTCATCCTCGGCAATCTGCCATTCCACCTCGACCGGTGCATTCGTCATGCCGCCTCCGTCGTGCGGCTGCGGCGCAAGGCGGGTCCACAGGATAACGCGATCCTCCCGCGGGCACCCTGAGGCAACGCCGAGCGTGAAAGGATCCGCGCTGAACGACACCGGCGCTCCCCGCACGAACCCGGCGGGCGCGGCGAGCGCAGCGCTCGCCAGCGATCCCGCGAGAAAGCGACGGCGGGCAATCATGGGCGGGCCGGCATCGTTTCGAGCTGGCGGCGAATGCTCACGGCGAGATCCGGCCGATCGGTCGTGATCTGCCGCACCTTTTGGGCAAGCCAGTAGGCGAGATCCTCCGGCTCGTTGGTGACCCATGCGCCGAGACGGTCGGAGCCGAGCAGATTGAGGGCAAGCGGGAACGCAAGCCCCAGGAGCGATTTTTCGACCGCGACGATGCAGCGGGGAATGGCGGCCAATTGAACCAACGCGGGTTCTATTCCGCCCATCATCTCTGCCGAACGGCGATCGAGCGAAACGAGCACCCGCGCCTCCGGCCACAGCCGCCGCAAGGTTTCGACCACGCCTGGCACGAAGCAGGTGAAGACGGTGCGCCGTTCCAGGCCTCGGCGTTTGATCCGCTCGATCAGCCGCGCTTCGAGGCCCGAATAGGCATTGCCAAGCGCATCCGTCTTGATCTCGATATGGAGCTCGAGTGTGGTTTCGCTGAACACATCGAGCACCTCGTCCAGCGTCGGAATGCACTCATCGCCGGCATTGCGGAGACGTGTTGCCGTCAGTTGTCGCAGGCTCCGATCGCCGACCGGCCCGCTCTCGAATGTGGTGCGGTCGAGCAGCGGATCATGGATCACGACAACGCCGCCGTCCGTGCTCTGATGAACATCGAACTCGACTGCGTCGACGCCCTCCTTGCACAGGTTGCGGAAGCCTGTCAGGCTGTTCTCGGGCCAAAGATTGCGTCCGCCGCGATGCCCGGCGATGAAAACCATAATCAATTCCTATTTGCTGCTGTCGACAAGACCCTTGATGAACCAGCGTTGCAACAGCAGGACGACCAACACCGGCGGCAGCATCGTGAGCAGCGCGCCGCTCATGGCGATATTCCAGGCCGGCTCGCTGTCGGAGCGGGGAATCAGGCCCTTCAACGCAATAACCGCCGTCGCCATGTCCTTATCGGTCGTGAACAGCAATGGCCAGAGATACTGATTCCAGCCGAACAGGAACAGGATGATGGCGAGCGCCACCATGTTCGGGACGGACAGCGGCAGCAGGATGCTCCAGAAGAAGTGCAGTGGCGAGGCGCCGTCCAGCCTGGCCGCCTCGCACAGCTCCTCCGGGATGGTCAGGAAGAACTGGCGAAAGAGGAAGGTGGCTGTGGCTGAGGCGATCAGCGGCAGAATCAACCCGGGATAGGTGTTGACCATGTTCCATTCCAGGGCGATCGCGACCTCGTGCCCGCTGATCCAGCGCCAGAGATCTGCGACATGCAACGTGTCCAGGAGCCATTGCAGGGGCAACGCCGCATTTGCCACGGCTTCGAAGGTCGGCACGATCCGGACCTCGATCGGCAGCATCAGCGACATGAAGATGAGCCAGAATGCGAGCATCCTGTAGCGAAACCGGAAGTAGGTGATGGCGAAGGCCGAGAGCAGGGATACCGCGATCTTGCCGGCGGTGATGCCGAGTGCCACGATAACCGAGTTGGCGAAGGTGCGGCTGAAATTGCCTTTGCTCCAGGCCAGCTGCAGATTGTCGAAGAACTGGCTTCCCGGCAGCCATGGCAACGGCACCTTCTGCACCTCAGCCACCGTGAGCGAGCCGGCCACGAAGGCGAAATACAAGGGTATGCAGACCGTCAGTGCGCCCGCGATCAGGATCGCGTGGCAGAGCATGTTGAGGACCGGTGAGCGTTCCACCATGCGCTAGACCCCGTAGTTGACCTTGCGGTCGAAGTAGCGGAATTGCAGCAGCGTGCAGATCAGCGCAAAGCTCATCAAGAGAACCGACTGTGCGGCCGAAGAGCCGAGATCGAGATTGACGAAGCCGTCGACGAAGACCTTGTAGACCAGAATGTTGGTTGCGCCGGCGGGTCCGCCTTTGGTCACGGCATCGATGATGGCGAAGGTTTCGAAGAAACCATAGATGAAGTTCATCACCGTGAGGAAAAAGATGGTGGGCCCGAGCATCGGCAGCGCGATCGAAACGAAGCGGCGGATCGGTCCCGCGCCATCCACGGCAGCCGCCTCCATCAACGACACCGGCACTGCGAGCAAGCCTACCACCAGGAAGATATAGTCGTAGCAGATGTGCTTCCACGAGGCGGCCAGCGTCACCAGGATCAGCGCATCGGTCGGATTGAGGTTGGGGTCCCAGGCAATACCGAGTCCGTGCAGCACCTGCGCGAGCGGGCCGACCGCCGGATTGAACAAGAAAGCCCACAGAATGCCGGCGATCGCGGGCGCAATGGCATAGGGCAGCAGGATGATGGTGCGATAGGCCGAACGGCCGCGCACGATCCGGTCGGTGGCAAAGGCCAGCACCAGCGCGCTGCCCAACGTGAGCACGTTCTGCGCCACCGTGAACCAGAACGTCACCGCGATTGATTGGCGGTAGTCGCTGCTCGCCAGCAGCGACCTGAAATTTTCGAACCAAACGAATTGGACGCTGGTCCCGAAGGGATCGCTGAGCAGAACGGACTGCATCAGCGCCCGCAGCGACGGAATGAAGAAGAAGAACAGCAGGATCAGCAATTGAGGCAGCAACAGCAGCGTCGGCAGGCCGGGACCGTCGCCGAAATTGGCGCGCTTCAGCCCGACCTCCTCACGCGGCCGCGCCCTCCCCGACTGACGCGAGGTGCCGGCGGCTGCCGCCGGCACGGCCTTGGACCCACCACGCCCGTGCCTTCGCTGCAGCACGGGTGCGCGTGGCTCGCGCCACGGGATGGACAGGCGCAACGTCATGGACGCTCGGTTTCCGGAGTCTTCCCGGCATTCAGCTTTTCGAACTGCCGCAGGATCTCGTTACCCCGCTTGACTGCGTCATCCATGGCCTGCTGCGGCTGCTTCTGACCGGCAAATACCGCCTCGACCTCCTGGCGTTGGGCCAGCATCGTCTGCACGAAGTTGCCGAAGCGGAAGCCGCGCGAGTTCTCGTTCGGCGTGCCACGCGAGAGCTGCAGCACCGCGATCTCCCTGGTCGGATGATCCTTGTAATAGCCCCGCTCCCGCGCGAGCGCATAGGCGCGGTTGGTGGCCGGAACGTAGCCGGTTGCGCCGTGCCACCAGACCTGGGTTTCCGGCTGCGCGACGAAATCCAGGAAGGCCGCGACGGCCTCGTATCGCTCCGGCGTGTGACCCTTCATAACCCAGATGGCCCCGCCCCCGATGGTGCTGTTGAAAGGCGGATTGATGTCGCTCTCGTGCGGCAGGAAGGTGGCGCTCCAATTGATGGTCGCATTGCGCTCGATGTTGCCGTGCGACGCGGTCGAATTGACGAAGGTCGAGCACCGCCCCGAGGTGAACAATTGTTCGGGACTGAAGCCCTGGCCTGCGATCTGCATCACCCCGTCATCGAGCCATTTCTTCAGCCGCGCGACTTGCGAGACCACCTTCGTCTTATTGTAGACGAACTCGGTGCCGAGCCCGTCGAAGCCGTTCGCGAGCGTCCCATAAGGCTGGTTGTTGATGGCGCTGTAGTTCTCGAGCAGGCTCCAGTAGAAATCGCCGGGCAGCACCGTGCCGCACTCGCTGATTCCCTTGGACTTGATGGCGTAGAGCTGCTTCTCCAACTCCTGCCAGGTCTCGGCCGGCTTATCGAAACCGGCCTTCTGGAAGTGATCCTTGTTGTACCAGAAGATCGGCGTCGACGAGTTGAAGGGCATCGCCGACATCCGGCCCTTGTAGCTCCAGAAGCTTGCCACCGGCTTAATGAAGTCCAGGAAATCGATCTTGTAACCCTTCTGCTCCACCAAATCCTGCACGGGGACAATGGCCCCTGACAGCAGCATCGTCATATAACCGCGCTCGGCGATCTGCACCATTTCCGGCGGCCGCTTGGCACGGTAGGCGGCGATCACCCCGTTGGTCACCTCGTCATAATTGCCCTTGGCGACCGCGACGACCGTGTACTTGTCCTGCGACGTGTTGAACTTCTCGACCAGCTCATTGAGCTTGTCGCCGAGGACGCTACTCATGGCGTGCCACCACTGGACCTCGACCCGCGCCTGAGCCGGACCAACCAATGCCAACGCGCCGAACGAGGCCGCAATGAATGCGACTTTCCTACCCATGGCCACCCTCCCTCACCGGGCAAAAAGGCCCGGCCTATACATTTGTATTTTTATCATGACATATGTGTCGATATGATGAAAGGGGGGTCGAACGCCCTCTTCCGCGTAGGCAGCCGGGCCCGGGCACGTCGGGCCCAGTTGGCAGTGGGGCTACGACGCGCTTCTGATGGTGCGACCGACCTTCTGCAGAGCCTCGAAGGCTCCAAAACGCCGATCGGCCCAGTCTGCGAGAGCGGCCTGGGGTCGAGATATCTCTCCCAAGACCGACATCGCCTGCATCGCCTCGCCGAGATCGGCATGGTCGCCGGAGGCCACCGATCCAAGCATCGCGGAGCCGAGCAGGACGGCCTCCGGGGATGCCGACGCAGCGACCGTCAGGCCCGTCATATCGGCGAGGACTTGCCGCACGAGGGGACTCCTTGCGGCGCCACCGCTGACCACGATCGTATCGACGGCAATGCCCTTGTCCTGCTGCGCGCGAACGATCTGCCTCGCACCGCAGCCGAGGCCGCACAGCCCGGCAAGATAAAGCGCCAGCAGACTGTCCAGATCCGAGCGCATATCGAGCCCGGCGATCAGCGCACGCGCGTCAGGATCCGCGAACGGGGCGCGATTGCCGAGAAATTCGGGGACGACATGAACCTCGCCGATCAATTGCGGAATCATTTCGGCACCGCCGCGGGATTCGGTTTCCGAGGCCAGCCAATCGGCAAGCGACTGCTGCTTCTGGCGCGCAGCCTGGGTCGCTTGCGCGGAATGCGGATGCATCTGCAACAGATGCTCGATGGCGGCGCCTGCGGCGGACTGCCCGCCTTCATTGAGCCAGAGCCCGGGCACCATGGCGGAGAAATAGGGTCCCCACACGCCGGGGACGAAGGACGGAGCCGACGTGGTCGTCATGGTACAGGCGGACGTCCCGAACACATAGGCCATGCGCGTCAGCACCGTGCCCGCGGTGCCGCGCGCGCCCACCGTGCCGACGCCGCCGGCATGGGCGTCGATGAGGCCGGCGGCAACCGCCGTACCCGCGGTGAGGCCGAGATCGGCCGCGGCGTCCGCCGTCAGACCCGCCGCCAGCCTCGTTCCGCCGGGCACGATCTCGGTGCCGATCCTGCGAAACTGCTCGTCCGCCAGCGTGCCGAGGCCGACCTTGCGGAAGAATTGGTCGTCCCAACGATTTTCGTGGCCCAGATAGGTCCACTTGCAGGTCACGGTGCAGATGGAGCGGGACAGGCTCCCCGTCGCACGCCAGGTGAGAAAGTCGGTCAAGTCCATGAACTGCCATGCACGGGAGAACGTGTCTGGCATGTTTTCGGCGAGCCACAACAGTTTCGGCGTCTCCATCTCGGGTGAGATCGTTCCGCCGACATAGTCGAGAACTTTTTCGCCCGTCTGATTGATCCGGCGCGCCTGATCGGCGGCGCGGTGATCCATCCATACGATGACGTTGCGCGAAAGATCGCCGGACGGTCCGACGGGTAGCGGCGCGCCGCCCTCGCCCAGTACCACCAGCGAGCAGGTCGCGTCGAAGCCGATGCCGGCGATGCTGTCGGGCGCGATGCCGGCCTGCGCCACCGCGCCGCGCACGCCGCGGCACACGGCACGCCAGATATCCTCGCTCGCGTGCTCGACGACGTCGCCGGCCTCTCGCCAAAGTGCGATGGGTGCGCTGTCACTCCCAAGGAGATTGCCGGAGCAGTCGAACACGCCGGCCCGTGCGCTGCCGGTGCCGACATCGATGCCGAGAAAATGGCGCTCGTCGGATTGCTTGGTCATCTGGATCGCCGGTCGGAGAATGCTAGAGATCGTTGCTCTGCGGCAGAATGACGAGGTCGCGGATGGTGACGTTCCTCGGACGCGTCAGCATGAAGAGCACGGCCTCTGCGACTTCCACCGGCTGCATCAGGCCGCCGGCCGCCATCTCCTCCTCGACCTTCGCTTTCGGCCAGTCTTTGATCAACGCGGTCACGACCGGACCCGGCGCAACGGCGCCGACGCGCAAGCCGTGCTTGGCGACCTGACGGCGCAGCGTATGCACGAAAGCCTGCACGGCGTGCTTGGACGCCGTATAGATCGGCTCCCAGACCACGGGGACGAGACCTGCGATCGAGCTGGTGACGATGATGTCGCCGCTCTTGCGTTCGACCATGTGCGGCAACACCGCATGGATCGACCGAAACATTGCATTGATGTTCAAATTGAGCATGCGGTCCCAGGCGTCGGGATCGCCGCCGAGCACCTCGCCGCCGACATAGGCGCCGGCGTTGGCATGAAAGATGTCCAGCTGCCCCGCCTTCTCTAGCAGCTGCGGCATCATGGCATGCATGCTCAGGGGATCTGTGAGGTCGATGCGTAACGGAATCGCCTGGTCGCCGAGCTCGACGCTGGCCTTGCTCAGCGCTTCCTCCGCCCGATCGATCAGCACCACCCGCGCGCCCGCGCCGATCAATATTCTGGCGCATTCGAGACCGATGCCCGATGCGGCGCCAGTGATCGCGGCAACTTTTCCTGCAAGTTCCTGGGCCAAGGCTTGTCCTTTTCTTGTTCGCGTTCTTCAAGCTCGGCCATGGGAAAGGCGTGAGCGCCGTGCCAGCGAATCGACGATGACCGCAATGGCAAGGACCGCGCCCGTAATCATGTACCGTAGCGACGAGGAGAGATCGAGCAACGTGAGGCCGCTCGCGATCGACTGGATGACGATAACGCCGAGCAGTGCGGAATAGGCGCTGCCGCGGCCGCCGAACAGGCTGGTGCCACCGATGACGGCGGCGGCGATCGCGTTGAGGTTCACATCCCCGGTCCCGGCCTGCTGGCTCGACGATGCCAGGCGCGCCGCGGCCAGAATGCCGCCGGCGGCTGCGAGCGTGGAACACAGCACGAACGCGGATAGATAGACCCGGCGAACGTTGATGCCGGCCCGGCGGGCCGCCTCGCGATTGCCGCCGACCGCGGACATCGAGCGGCCCCATTTGGTCCGCGTCAACGCGTAGTTCATGACCACGCACAAGCCCACGAACAGGCCGAACATCCAGGGGACGCCGCGCCCGAGATTGAGATAATAGACGACAAATTCGAGCAAGACGGTCACCAGCAGCGCCTTCAGCACCATGCGCCCGAGCGAACTGGCCGATAGCCCCGCCTGCCGCCGGCGCGCCGCCGTGCGGTAGCCGGTCACGAACATCACCAGGCTCGCGACCGCCGCCAGCACGTAGGACACGATCGGCGGCATGACGAGCATCTGCCCGAAATTGACCAGCGGCGATCCGTACGGAAGGTTGATCGAGCCCGAGGAGCCGAGCAGATACAGCTGCAGGCCGAGCCACCCCAATAGGCCAGCCAGCGTCGAAACGAAGCTCGGCATTCCCAGGCGATTGAACAGGAACGCATAGAGCGCGCCGATGGCGCCGCCCAGCACCAAGGCCGTGACAATCGCCACCGCCACCGGCCAATCCTGACCGACCCAAAGCACGCCGACAAGGGCCGAAGCGAACCCGCTCACCGAACCGACCGAGAGATCGATCTCGCCGACCATCAGGATGCAGACGATGCCGAGCGAGATCACGCCGACCGTCGAGCAATCGAACAGCAAATTGACCAGATTGTTCGGCGCGAGAAAAACCGGATTGAGGCTCTCGAATGCCGTGCAGATGACGATGAGCCCGACGACCACCGGCAGCGAACCGAGGTCGCCTGATCGCACACGGTCCACAAAGGCGCTGATTGTGTTGCCGAGCGTGTCTGCATGCCTGACCCGCTCGTCACTGCGATCGAGCAGCCGCGCGGTCGAGATCTGTTGCGTGTCGTCGGTCATCGCCCCAGCTCCGGCGATTGCTGGGCGCGGCGCCGGCTGGCGCGGCGCGAGACCGAGTTTTCGTCCGCACCGGTGATCGCGGTGACGAGATCCTGGTTCGACGCATCGGGCTCGAATTCGCCGTTGTTGCGGCCGAGGCGCAGCACCACGATCCGGTCGGCGACGGCGCGGACGTCCTCCATGTTATGACTGATCATGATGACGCCGAGGCCGCGGGCGCGCACCCGCTCGACGAGGTCGAGCACCTCGGCGGTTTGGGCAACGCCAAGCGCGGCAGTCGGCTCGTCGAGCAGGATGAGCTTCGGTTCGGTCAACAGTGAACGCGCGATCGCCACGGTCTGGCGCTGTCCGCCGGAGAGCGACGCAACCGGCTCGCGCACGCTCGGAATTCGCGCCGACAATTCGTTGAGCAGCGTCCAGGCGCGGAGCTCCATGGAGACCTCGTCGAGCCGCAGGGGATTGAGCTCGCGGCCGAGGAAGATATTTGCGACCACATCAAGGTTTTCGCAGAGCGCCAGGTCCTGGAAAACGGTCGCGATGCCGAGGCCGAGTGCGGTGGCCGGATCGGACAGGACGACAGGGCCGCCGCCGAAGGCGATCGTTCCGGAGGACGGTTGGTGCACGCCGGCCAGGATCTTCACCAGCGTGGATTTTCCCGCACCGTTGTCGCCCACGAGCGCCACGACCTCGCCGGCGTGCACGTCGAGATCAACAGCGGTCAGAGCGGACACGGCGCCGAAATGCTTGGAAATTCCGCGAAGGCTCAAGACCGGCTTGCGCTCACCGCCCTGCACGTGATCGACATCCGAGATCGTGGTCATGTCCCAGTCCGTCCTCCGGTCGTTCGTCCCGGCCGCTGCGCGGCGGCCGGGACGAACGCAGTTATTGCGTGATGCCGAGCTTCTTGCAGCCGGCGGCATAGCGGCCCGTGCAGAGCTGGTCGGCCGTCTGGATCTTCTTGTCGATGATCTCCGCCTTCAGGTTCTCCTGGGTGACGACCGCCGGCACGAACAGCTTCGATGGCGCATTGAAGAGCGTGGTTTCCGCCTTGGGCGTCTCGCCGGAAAGGAACTTCACCGCCGCCTGGGCCGCCGCAGCGGCCACGATCTCGCTGGGCTTGGAGATCGTGTTGTACTGATCGCCCGCGATGATGAGCTGAAGCGCTGCGATCGTCGCATCGTTGCCCGTCACCGGCGGCACCGGATCGACGCCCGCGGCCTTGAAAGCGGCAATTGCGCCACCGCCGGTGCCGTCGTTGGCGGCCACCACACCGAGGATCTTCTTACCGAAGCGGGTGACCTGGCCGCTCGCCCATTGCTGCGCCTTCGGCGGCGCCCAGTCCGGCGTGTCGTATTCGGCGAGAATCGGATAGCCGCTCTTATCAAGGCCCGCGTGGATGCCCTTCTTGATGAGGCCCGCAGCGGCATCGGTCGGCGACCCGTTGATTTCGAGCACGCCCTCACCTTCCTTCGCCGTGACGTTGGCGGCCTTCAGATGCTTGATAAGCGAGTCGGAAATGGCTTTGCCGATGGCTTCGTTGTCGAAGGAGACGTAGAAATCGACTCTGGCGTCGGGCACCGGCCGGTCATAGGCAATGACCTTGATGCCCTGCGACTGCGCCATCTTGACGAGGGAGGCTGCGGCGGTGGAGTCGACGGGGTCGAGCACGATCACCTTGGCGCCCTGCGAGATGACCGAGTTGAACTGCTGTTGTTGCCGCGCGGCATCGGCGCTAGCGTTCTGATAGATCACCTTGCAGCTCTCGCAGAGCTTCTTCATCTCCGCGGCAAAGCCCGGATAGTCGTGCTGTTCGTAGCGGGTGGAGGCCTGATCCGGCATCAGGAAGGCAACAGTCGCATCCTTCACCTCTGCGGCCTGCGAGATAATGGCCGTTGTGCCGAGCAGCGATACCGCCAGGGCAAGCGTGCCTGCATGTTTCGGGGAGAACTTTTTCATTCGGACTTTCCTTTCCAGAACTGGAGTGCTGTGGTTGATCCTTGAAGATGGGCCTTCGCGGCTCCCCTGCCGGCGGCGATGAGTGCCGGGGGCTCTGAAGCCGCACGGAATTCCTGGACAAGCGATTCCTGTCGCGGGCTGCCATCGGCATGCCCACGTCATTCTTCCTGTTTTGGTCTCCTCCTTTGCTTTTTCGCCGGCTAGGCCGCGCGTGCCGTATCGATGTTCTGCGCGAGCAATCGCCTGAAGCGCGAAGGCGGCATGCCTTTCTCGGCCAAAAACTGCCGGTTGAAGTTGGAGAGATTGTTGAAGCCGACCTCGAAGCAGATGTCGGTGATCGACGCCTGCTCGTCGCTCATCAGGAGCTGGCAGGCGAGATTGATGCGCAGCCGCTTGACGTATTTCACCAGCGACATGCCGGTGTGGCGGCGGAAGGAGCGCGAAAATCCGCTTTGCGATTGACCGGCGATCGCTGCAAGCTCGGCTTCACCGAACGGCTGCGTCAGATTTTGCCGGATGAAGGCGAGCGCCTTGTTCATGCCCGCAGACATGTAGCCGGACGGATCGGGCAGGTATTTCGGGCTGGAGAGCGGACGCGCATTTCGCGCGCGACTGAGTGTCCCCAGGATCATCAGGAACAGTTCGATCCGGCGCACCCCGTTCGCCGTCACGATCTCCTCCACCAGTGGGGCGACCGCTTCGCTTGTGCTGCGGGTGAAGAGCGCGCCACGGCGGGAGACTTCCAGCAGCGGGGCAAGGCCCGAGAGTTCAGGCATGACCTTCATCAGGTCGCCTATGAACTCCTCGCTGAACTGGAGGACGCGTCCTCGCAGCGGAATAGTGCTCCCCGCCGGCAGATCGCTCACCCAATTGTGCGGCAGATTGGGGCCGGTCAGAACGAGATTGCCCGGCTCGAACTCGCCGATGAAGTCGCCGACGAAATAGCGCCCGCAGGTGGCTACAACCTGATGGAGCTCGTATTCGGGGTGGAAATGCCAGCGGACCGTGTGAAATGGGTAGCCGTGCGACCACGCCTTGAACGACTCGCCGCGCCGTATCTGGACAACTTCCAGGTCCGGTTCCATGTCCGCTCCCTTCGGGCCGGTGCGGTTTGTCATGATCCGCCCCTGTTCCTTTATCGGCTGAATTTGCTCAGCGCTTCCTCTCTCCAAGGGATCGTAACGACCGGTATTCAGGCCCGCCACCACGATTTTAAATGTGCAACTGATACTTTTTTGATGTGCTGCCCGCAGTCCCGGGCCCCCGTAGCGCCGCGCGGGCCGATCAGCTTCGGCCGCAGCTCCGGGGAGTGCCGGGACGTCACCGTCGGCCTGTCACCGAGCGAAGCGAGCTGGGTGCAATTCGAGCCGCTGGACCAAGACAAGCAACGACGGGGATCACCCAGGTGACGAGCCCGCCTCGACCCGGCGGGCATCGTCGGTCGTTCGCAGCGCGGCCTGCGGCTATTTGAAGTCGCCTTTGGTTTCCGGGATCACGATCGCGCCGATCAGGTAGATCACGAACACGCCGACCGCGAAGTAGGCCAGCGACATCGGAATCTGCGCCGGGCTGGCACTCACCAGCGAGACGAAGGTCGGCATCATGCCGCCGAGCGCGAAGCCGATGTTCCAGGACAGGCCGGTGCCGCTGGCGCGGAGCGCGGTCGGGAAACGCTCGTTGAGGAAGATCAGCACCGGCGCGTAACCGGCATTGCCGATGAAGCCGATGGCGAGCGCAAGAAGCGTGATCTGCGTCGTGTCCTTGGTCGCCGCAAGGTTGAGATAGCAGAGCGGCAACAGCACCGCCGCCAGCGCGCCGATCAGCAGGAACGTTTTCTTGCGGCCGATCCAGTCGCTCAGTGCGCCGACCAGAACGGCCGAGAAGAACGCCGAGACGCTCGCCGCCATCAGGATCAGCGACGAGGTCTGGTTCGGGACCGCATTGATGACCTTCAGGAAGCTCGGCAGATAGCCCGAGGTCAGGTAATAGCCGGCGCCACCGCCGAAGGTGATGAGCAGATTGACCAGCAGCACGCCGCGATATTCGCCGGAGAAGACGTCCTTGACCGGCGCCTTCGAGACCTTCGCCTGCCTGTTGCCCTGCTGGCGCTTGAGCTCCTTGAAGTACGGGGACTCTTCAAGGTTGCGGAAGATGAACCAGCCGAGCATTGAGCTCAGCAGGCCTGAGAAGAACATGAAGCGCCAGCCCCACACCGCGAAGGCATCGCCGGGAAACACCGAGGACGTGATCAGGAAGATGAAGGACGCCAGCAGAGCGCCGATGCCGGCACCGCCACCACCGACCAGGCCCGACATCGCACCGCGCCATTGCGGCGGCACGGACTCGGTGCCGATCGTGTGGGTCGACGCCACGACGCCGCCGACGAACACGCCCTGCACCAGGCGTAGGACCAGGAACACGATCGGCGCGATCACGCCGACCTGCGCAATGGTCGGCAAAAGGCCGAACGCCGCCGTGCTGAGGCCGACGCCGACGATGGCGATCAGCATGGCCTGCTTGCGGCCGTGCACGTCGGCATAATGCCCAAACACCGCCGAGCCCAGCGGCCGCATCAAGAGCGTGACGGCGAACGATCCGTAGACCGCCGCCAGCGACAGCGCCGCATTGCTCGCCGGAAAGAACAGCGCGCCGACGACCGGCGCCACGTAGAGCAGAATGAACAAATCGAACAGATCGAGCGCCCATCCGAGCACCGACGCGATGATCGCATTGACCATCTGCTTGTTATCGGCCGATGCTTGCGCACCCGCGACCGGCATATCCATCTCAACCATGTTGTTTTACCTCCCCCGTTTGAATGGCGCCGCGGTCCGCGTCGTGCGAACCGCGGCAGTTCAGTTGCGTGTCAGCGGCCGACGAATTTCGGCGGGCGCTTGGCGTTGAAGGCCTCGACGCCCTCCTTGAAGTCCTCGGACTGGCGCAGGCGGCTGTAGCAATGGCCCTCGAGCTCGATGGCGATCGCGAGCGTCGAGTCCTCCGTGTCATTGAGCAGCTTCTTGGCGGTGCGCTGCGCCAGCGGCGAGAAGGTGCGGAGCTCGTCGACGAGCTTGTCGGTCGTTTTCTCCAGTTCGGCATCCGGCACGCATTCGGTGGCGATGCCCCATGCATAGGCCTGCTTGGCCGAGATGCGCTTGGAGCGCATCACGATGTCCTTGGTGCGGGTGATGCCGACCATCTTCTGCAGGCGCGCCGAGCCGCCCGA
The DNA here is from genome assembly GCF_004114535.1 of Bradyrhizobium nanningense. Classification (GTDB taxonomy): domain Bacteria; phylum Pseudomonadota; class Alphaproteobacteria; order Rhizobiales; family Xanthobacteraceae; genus Bradyrhizobium; species Bradyrhizobium nanningense. The sequence continues at coordinate 36,594 of NZ_LBJC01000077.1, read as the reverse complement.
ACCCGGGATCTGGCCGAGCTTCTGCTCCGGCAGCGCGTATTGCGTGGTTTCGGAGGCGATGCGGAAGTCGCAGGCGAGCGACAGCTCGAAGCCGACGCCGAAGCAATAGCCGCGGTTGGCAACGATCACGGGCTTGGCGCAGCGCGCGGGCGCGGCTATGTTCCAGGCGAGCTTGGAGACGTGCTCGGGGCTCGCCTCCATGAAGCCGCCGATATTCCCGCCGCTGGAGAAGTGCTCGCCCTCGCCGCGCACCACGATGACGCGCACGCGCGGGTCCTCGTCCAGCGTCTCGAAGGTCAGCCGCAGCTGGTCGCGCTGCGGCATCGCCACGACGTTGTAGGGCGGACGGCCCAGGATGATGTCGGCGCGCTCGTGCGCCTCGTCGATCTCGACCTTGAACCCGTCGAGCTTGGCTAGCCGGGGATCGGTGAAATTATAGGCTGACGGCATTTTGGTTTCCTTCTGTTGATGGGGAATGATCAGGCCGCGTCGGACGGCGGCAGGCACTCGGCCTCGTATTCTCCGGCGACGAGCAGTCGCCGCAGCAGCTTGCCGACCGGCGATTTCGGGATCGCGTCGACGAAAACGTAGCGGCGCGGCCGCTTGAAATTGGCAAGGCCCGAGGTGCGGCAGAACTGCTCCAGCTCTCCCTCCGAAACGGCGCGGTTGCGCTTGACGAAAGCGGCGACGACCTTGCCCCACTTCTCATCGGTGACGCCGACCACCGCGACCTCGTCCACGGCGGGATGCAGCGACAGGCAGCTCTCGATCTCGACCGGCGAGACGTTCTCGCCGCCGGTGATGATCATGTCGTCGACGCGCCCGGTGACGAAGAGATCGCCGTCGGGATCGACGTAGCCGGTGTCGCCCGTAAAATACCAGCCCTCGCGCAGCGACTTGGCGTCCGCTTCGGGACGCCGCCAGTAACCTTCGAAGGCCTCGTCGCCGGCCAGCGTCGCGATGATCTCACCCTCCTCGCCAACGGCGGCAAGCTCCGCAACCGAGCGCGCGCCGATGCGGACGACCTTGACGTGCTGGTTCAGCCCCGCCTTGCCGGCCGAGCCGGGCTTTGCGGCGGCGTTCTGGTCGATCGTAAAGGTGTAGATCTCGGAGCTGCCGTAGTGATTGACGAACAGTTCTGGCTTGAACGCCTCGTTCAGTTTCTTCAGCAGGCCATCGGTCATCGACGCACCGGCAAAGCCGAGCTTGCGCACGGTGGAGACGTCGGTTTTGGCAAAGGCCTCGTGATGGACGAGGTCGTGATAGAGCGTCGGCACCAGATAAAGGTTGGTGATCGCCTCCTTCTCGATCAGCGCCAGCGCGTGGCTGCTGTCATAGCGCGGCAGGCAAATAAATGTGCCGCCGATCAGCGACATCGCGAGCAGCGAGCGGACGCCCATGGTGTGGTAGAGCGGCATCACGCCAAGCGTGCGCTCGCCGCGACCGTAGAGGTTTTGCGCGACATGGGCGATCGCGGCGGCGCGTTCTGCGCGATGCCGCCGCGGCACGCCCTTTGGGCGCGAGGTCGTACCGGAGGTATAGAGCATGATCGACCAGGCATCGGCGCCGACGCGCGGCTCGGTGTCCGGCGCGCTGTTCTTGATCAGATCGGCGAAGCTGGCCGCATCGCCGGTCCCGGGATCGACGGACACTCGCAGCAGTTTGCCTGCCAACGCCGAGCCCTGCACGGCCTCGGCGGAGATGTCCTGATAGAACACCGCGCAAGCTTCGGCATTGTCGATGCAGTAATCGAGCTCGTCGGCCTTGGCGCGCCAGTTGATCGGCGTGATCACGAGCCCTGCGAACTGGCAGGCCCAGTGCAGTGTCGCCGCCTGCCAGCGGTTCTGCAGCAGCGTGACGACGTGATCGCCGGGCTTGAGGCCGAGGCGGTCGAACGAGGCCACCAGCGCGGAGATCTTGTCGTACCATTGCCGGTAGCTCAGCCGGAGGTCGCCATCGACCAATGCGATAGCGTTGGGATCGCGCGCGGCGCTGGCCATGAAGCTGCTTGCGAGATCAAGCATCGGACGTCTCTTTGTTGGATGGAGCAAGCTCGGCGGCGGCCTCCAAGGCCGCCTGGATGATCGGGGTGTAGCCGGTGCAGCGGCAGATATGCCCGCTGAGGAGATCGCGGATCTCCGCTTCGGTCGGCGACGGATTCTTCGCGAGGTAATGGTCGAGCGATATCAGGATGCCGGCGGTGCAGAAGCCGCACTGGAGGGCGTGGCGGCGGCGGAACGCCTGCTGCAGCACACCCAGCCGGTCGGCCGAGGGGGCGAGCCCCTCCACCGTTTTCAGCTCGCAGCCATCGACCTGCGCCGCGAGCGTCAGGCAGGACCGCGTCAGCATGCCGTCGACGACAATCGTGCAGGCGCCGCAGACGCCATGCTCGCAACCGACATGGGTGCCGGTCGCGCCCAGCTGGTGGCGCAGGAAATCGGAGAGCAGCATGCGCGGCTCGGCTTCGCCCTGGACGGACTTGCCGTTGAGCGTGAAGCGGACGGGATGCCGCTGATCTGCCCTAAGGCGTGTCATTGCAGCACCTCGCCGATTAGATCGCGCCCGATCATGCGGACGAGGTCGCGGCGGTAGCGTGCGCTGGCGTGGACGTCGTCGCGGGCCCCGAGCTCGTAGGCAAAAGCATTGAGCGCATCGTCGAGCGCACTGCCCTCCAGCCGCGGCCAGTCGCGCGCGGTCGGGACATCCGCGACGCCGCCGACGACAAGACGCACGCCCGTCGGAATCTTCATCGCGGCGCAGGCGACGATAGCGAAGTCACCGTGACGGCGCGCGACCTCGCGGAAGGCGACACGCGCCCCCTTGACGACCGGCAGCGAGATACCCTCGATCAATTCTTCGTCGGCACGGGCTGTCAGCATCATGCCGGCGAAGAAGTCCTTTGCGGCGACCCGGCGGCGCCGCCTGGTGTTGCGCAACAGCACCTCGCCGCCGAGTGCGACCAGCGTCAGCGGCATCTCTGCGCTGGGATCGGCATGCGCGAGCGAGCCGCAGATGGTGCCGCGGCTGCGAGTCTGCATGTGCCCGACCCAAGGCAGCGCCAGCGCCACCAGCGGCAGCGTCTCGGCAAGATCCGGCCAGGCCAGCAGATCGGCCTGACGCACGCCGGCGCCGATGATGACGGCATCGCCCTTGCGCTCGATCTGGCGCAGCTCCCTGATCCCCATGATGTCGATCAGCAGCTTCGGTTTGGCCAGACGCATGTTCAGCATCGCCATCAGCGACTGGCCGCCGGCGAGCACGCGGGCATCGCCGCCCTGCTGCGCGAGGCCCTCGAGAACGTCACCGACGCTTTCGGCGCGGAGATAGTCGAATGCGGACGGCTTCATCGGCGCCCTCCGAACAGGCTAGCCGCCTTCGCGAGCAGCGCGAACAGCGAGAAGCCGCCAGCCTCCGCGCCACCGCCGCCGGCCTTGCGGGCGAGCGCGGTGAAGAACTGGCCGATGATCACGCGTGTTGCGCCGTCGAGCAGGCGGCCGCCGATGCTGGCGACCTTGCCGCCGATCGCGGCGTCGTAGCTGTAGGTCAGCTTGGTACCGCCATCGCCGACGGGTGCCAGCGTGATGCGTCCCTCCGCGTTGCCGAAGCCGAGTGCACCGGTGGCGCCGCCCCGCAAGGTGACCGCGCGTGGCGGGTCGAGGTCGAACAACTCGACATCGGCACGATAGCGGCCGGTGACGGGACCGATGCCGAGCGTGACATCGGCGCGGAAATGGGTGTCGGTGACCTTGTCGACGCGCTGGCAGCCCGGAATGACCGATTGCAGCGTCGCGGGATCGAGCAGCATGGCCCAGACCTGTTCGGGCGCGCCCTTCACCACAGCCTGCCCCTCACCGCGCAAGCGCCGATCAGCATCGCGCGCGGGGGCAGCGGTCGCGCGACCCGCGGGAGGCGGCGGCTCGGCGCCGCGCACGAGCTCCACGAGCCGCGCCGGCACCAGCGGCAAGGTGACGTCGGCAACACCGAGCGCATCCGCCACCGCGTTGGCGAGGCACACCGGCGTCGACATGCAATTGCCTTCGCCGACGCCCTTGGCGCCGAGCGGCGTGAACGGTGACGGCGTCTCCATGTGGAAGATTTCGGGCTCCGGCACCTCTGTCGTGGTCGGCAGCAGATAGTCGGCGAGCGTGCCCGTCAGGAAGCTGCCGTCCTCGGCATAGGCATATTCCTCAAGCAGCGCGGCCCCCAGCGCCTGGGTGAAGCCGCCGCGGATCTGGCCGTTGACCATGCCGGGATGCAAGATGGTGCCGCAGTCGTGCATGGTGACGTAGCGGTCGATCCGCGTCTCCAGCGTGGTGCGATCGATCTCGACGCCGCAGAAGTCGAAAATGAAACCGTGGCAGAGCGAGGAGTTGATGCGGTCCTCGTCGTCGGGCGGCGTCAGTTCCGGCGGCGTCCAGAACACGGTCTCGCGGATGGTCTGGCCGGCATCGTCAGGCAGCGAGCCCGGCGACCAGTGGCTGAGGGCTGCGACGCGCGAGAACGCGATCCGGTTCTCTGGATTATGTTTTGAGGCGACGAACCCTTTTGCAAAAACGATCTCGGCAGCCTCGACGTTGAGCTGGCTGGCGGCGATCCGCGCAAGCTTGCCGGCGACGCGCTCGGCCGCAATCTTCGCGGTGCCTGCCACGGCCGCGGCAAAACGACTGGCGTAATTCCCTGACGCGATTGACCAAGCGTCCTTGGCCGTGTCGATCTCGGTGTTGACGCGAATGTCATTCGGCTGCAGGCCGAAGACATCGGCAACGACCTGCGACAGCACGGTGCGATGGCCCTGCCCCTGCGGCACCGAGGCGACGTGCACGGTGACGCTGCCGACCGGATCGAGGCCGACCGTCGCGGTCGCCTGCGCGCCGTTCTTGGGACCGGCCTTGCGACGCTCGGCCGCGGTCAGCACGGTGGTGATGTAGCCCATGTTGGAGACGCTGGGCTCGACCACCGCGGTAAAGCCGATGCCGTAGAGACGCCCCTCTGCCCGCGCCTCGTCCCGCTTGGCTTTCAGTTCGGCAAGCCTGCCCTGCTCGACCGCTCGCGCGACCGCTTCTTGGTAATTGCCGGAGTCGAGCAAGGCTCCCGTCGCAGTGCGATAGGGAAACGCGTTCGCCTCGATCAGGTTGCGCTTGATGACATCAAGCGGGTCGAGGTTCAGGCCGATTGCAATGCGCTGAACCAGGCGTTCCAGCGCGAAATAGACCTGCGGGCCGCCAAAGCCGCGGTTGAGGCCGGTTGGCGTCTTGTTGGTGACGACGACGCGGTTGCGGATTCTGACATGGCGGATGTCGTAGGCGCCGGACAGATTGCCATGCATGCGATAGAGCGTCGCCGGCTCGGGCGCACGCAGGTGCGCCCCACAATCCTCGACCTGGTCCCAGTCCAGCGCGAGAATTTTGCCATCCGCGGCCACTGCCGCCGATAGCTTGGTCGCGCGATTGGTGGCCGACACCGATGCGGTGAGATGCTCAAGCCGGTCCTCGATCCATTTGACCGGTCGGCCCGTGATGCGCGCCGCCGCCGCGATCAGCACGATATAGGGAAACACGCCCTGCTTGACGCCGAAGCTGCCGCCGGAATCCGGCGGCGTGCGCAGCCGCAGCCGGTTGCCCGGCACTTTCAATGCCCGCGCAATCACCGTGTGAATGCTGAACGGACCCTGGAAGTTGGCGAGAACCTCATAGGCATCCTCGCCCGCGTCGTACGAGACAACGACGCCATAGGTCTCGATCGGCGTGCAGGAATTGCGGGGATAGCGGATGTCGATGGAGAACCGGCGCTTCGCATCCGCAAAGGCCTTTTCCGGATCGCCATAGCGGAAGGAGCGATCGCTGGCGAGATTGCCGGGAAAGCCGTCGTGCAGCACCGGCGCCCCCGGTGCGATCGCGCCGAGCGGATCGACCACTGCGCCGCGCGGGCGATATTCGACGTTGATGAGCTCGGCCGCGTCCTCGGCGCGGGCGCGGTCGGTCGCCACGATCACGGCAACGGGCTCACCGACATAGCGCACACGATCCATTGCAATGGGCCAGCACTCGACCGGCGCCTTCACGCCGACGACGAGGCTCATGGTGACGGCCTTGACGTCGCTGCCGGTCAGAACCGCAGCGACGCCCGGCAGGCGCTTTGCAGCTTCAGCATCGATCGAGAGAATATCGGCATGTGCATGCGGCGATCGCAGGATCGTCGCATGCAGCGTGCGGGGCGCAACGCCGAGATCGTCGATGAAGCGGCCGCGGCCGGTGAGCAGCGCAGCATCCTCCACGCGCTCGATCGAACGGCCGACCCACGGTACGTCGCCGCTTCCCGGATTTGCGGATTTGACCGCCTGCAACATGTCCCGGCATACCTCCCGACGCGCTCTTTGACGCGACGGTGACAGATGTCAGGACGGCGGGTGCGCAGGCCATACCGCCCGCTCTCACCACTTACCAAATCGTCTCATTAGAGACTGTGCAGCGCAATATCAGCTCGCGGGACTCAACCGGCAAGACGCGAAACGTTACGAAACTCGCGCGGGCTGACGCCGGCATGGTCACGGAAGAAGCGCGTGAAATGCGCCGGCTCCGGAAAACCAAAGCGCTCGCTGAGTTCGCCGAGCGGCGTATCCTCGCGCATCACGGCCTCGAGCGCGCGCTCCATGCGGACAACGTTGAGATAGAGCTTTGGTGAGACGCCGAGCGAGGTCTCAAACAGGCGGAAGAACTGCGCGCGCGAGAGGCCCGCGCCTTTCACGAACTGATCGACATTTGAATAGGAATCGTGGACGCGCATCGCGTCCATGGCGCGGCGGATGCGCCAGTCGCAGCCCACCGTGCTCATGCCACGGATCGAGGTCGGAAAGCTGCGCCAGGGCGTGAAGCGTTCGATCACCGCGATCATCAGGTCAGACAGCGTCTGCTCATGGGTGCGCACCGCATCCGGATTCGCCATCATTTCAGCGGCCAGATGCAGCGCGAGCTGGCGGATGCGCGGCGACACCTCGCCCGAAGGGCGCTCGAAAAAGCCCGGCGCGCCGCTGGCGGCCCAACCGGGGCGAAACTCCTTCAGCCATTCCGGCTCGATATAGAGGGCCATGATCAGCGTGCGCGGACGATTGACGTCGTGCACGTAAGCATGCGGCTTCCAGCCGTCGACGAGCACGGCCGCGGTATCGGTAAGCGGCGTGACCTGGTCGCCGACCATGAACTGCGTATCGGCGCCCTCGACCTTGAGCAGTACGTGACAGTGATGGTGGGCGTGGCGGACCAGCGAACGGTCCATGTCAAGCAGAGCGACCCTGCCGAAAGCGCCGTGAGCGATGCGCAGGGCCGTCGACATCAGTTCCTTCCTCCCGGCAGCATTGCGCTGCAACACGATTGGCTCATTGGCGCGATACCATAAGCGGCACCCGCTTCATATTCCAACCGCGCAAACCAACGCAAGTTTCTCGCACGCGTTGATCGGATCACGTTCGTGCCTCTGCAAGAAGCCGCACGATGGCGGCGCTGGGGTCGGCCTGCAACGCTGTGGCGAGATCGACATGCTCCTCGCCCTTGACGCGGATGCGCTTGAAGGCGAGCTCGGGCGCGCTGACCGGTGCGGTCGCATCCAGGCCCATCTTCGAGCTGATGCCGTTGTCGGTGGTCGGATCAAGCTTCGAGCCGAGCGCGCCCGAGACGACCATGAGATCGCGATCAGCCTGGAAGCGCGTCGCCACCGCCCATTCGATCTCGTCCGACGAGGAGATGTCGACGTCCTTGTCCACGACGACCACCTGCTTGATGTCGTAATGCGCGCCGAAGGCGCACATCATGATGTTCTTGGGCTCGCCGTCATTGGCCTTGTGGATCTTGATCGCGAGATGATAGCGGCAGGTGCCGCCGCGCGTCAGGCGAACGTCGAGCACGTTGGGGAAGCTACGGCGCAGATGCTGGAGCAGCGTCGCCTCGCGCGGCACGCCGCCGAGGATCAGATGCTCGAAGCCGCCGCCGACGATGGTGTGGAAGATCGGCTTCTTGCGATGCGTGATCGCGTCGACCTCGATCACCTCGCGATTGGCGCGCGGACCGTAATATTGCGGGAACTCGCCGAACGGACCTTCCGGCTCGCGCACGCCCTGCAGAATGCGCCCTTCGATCACGATCTCCGCATGGGCGGGCACGCGAACCGAATTGGTGCGGCATTTGACGACATCGACGGGCGAACCCAACAGCGCGCCGGCAATGGCCATCTCGTCCTCGTCGAGCGCTGCGATCGCTTGCGAGGTCAGCATCAAGGCCGGATGCGCACCGATCACGATCGCGATCTCAAGTGCCTGCCCGAGCTCTTCGGCAAGACGATAGTAGGAGAACGTGTGCCGCGGCAGCAACAGCACGCCGATGCGGTTCCTGCTGGATATCTGGCAACGATGGATCGAGACGTTCTGCACGCCGGTCTTCGGGTTGCGCGCAATCAGCAGGCCGGCCGTGATGTAAGGGCCGCTGTCGCGCTCATTATGCTTGGGCACCGGAAGCTGGCGCAGCAGGTCGACATCTTTATGGACAACGTCCTGCACCGGCCCGCTCGGCACTTCGTGTGTCGGGAGCGGATGGCTGGCGGCCGCCAGGAAACGCGGCAGCAACTGGTCTTCAGTCACGCCAATGGAATCGGCGACCCAGCCACGCCCGGCAAAAAGGTTGGCGACGACGGGAATCTCGTGGCCATCAGGGCGCGGAAACAGCACGGCGCTGTCGCGCTCCAGCCGCTTGGCGACTGCGGCGAGCTCATCGGCGAGGCCAATGCCTTCGCGCGCGATGGCGAGCTTGTCGCGCTCGGCGAGGTAGGCGAGCCAGCCGCGCAGATCGGCCTGCCCCTTCGCAGCGGTTCTGGCCGGAGTTTCCATTTGCATGTAACGGGTCTTTCCTTAGGCGTTCAGATCAGGGCGCAACCTTGCGCAGCGTCGGCGAGCGGCGCTTGAGCGCCTCGTCCTCGCCCCAGCGGCGCACGACGCCGACATCGATGTCGAAGAGGTCGAGCACGCGGCCGACAGTGTGCTCGACCATGTCGTCGAGGCTTTCCGGCTTGGCGTAGAAGGCCGGCACGGGCGGCGCGATGATCGCGCCGATCTCCGACAGCGCGGTCATCGTCCGGAGATGGCCGGTATGCAGCGGCGTCTCGCGCACCATCAGCACCAGACGCCTGCGCTCCTTGAGCACGACGTCGGCAGCCCGGGTCAGCAATGTCGTGGTCACGCCCGCGGCGATCTCGGACATCGACCGCATCGAGCACGGCGCCACGATCATGCCGGCAGTGCGGAACGAGCCGCTGGAGATGGCGGAGGCCATGTCGTCGATGGCATGACAGACATTGGCGAGCGCCCTCACCTCCGCGATCTTCAGATCGGTCTCATAGGCAAAGGTCTGCTCGGCGGTCCTCGACATCACCAGATGCGTCTCGACGCCGGCATTGCGCAGCAGCTGCAGCAGCCGCACGCCATAGGTGACGCCCGAGGCGCCGGAAATGCCGATGATCATTCGCGTGGGGCCGGCGTCCTGCATGTTTCTGGTTGCGCTCCCTGGGAGCCCGCACCTTTCAAGGCCAGGCGATCCGCCGCAAGATTAGGCAACCTCATCCATCACCACAAATAATCATTGATTATATCATTCATCATCTGAGATGATGGCCTCCGCGCGCGGATCGCTGAACGAAGGACACGCCCCGTGGAACTCAGGCAGATGCAATATTTCCTGTGCCTGGCCGAGGAGAGAAACGTCACCCGCGCCGCACGCCAGCTCAACATCGTGCAGCCGGCGCTGAGCATGCAGATCGCCAAGCTCGAGGCCGAACTCGGCCAGAAACTGTTCGACCGCAGCGTCCAGGGCATGACGTTGACCAGCGCCGGGGAGGCCCTGGTGCGGCTGACGGCGCCGATCGTGCGCGACGCCGAATATGCGCGGCAGGAGATGGCGCAGCTCGGCGGGCGCATCTCGGGCCGCGTCTCGGTCGGCCTCATCACCTCGGTTGCGCAGAGCACGATGGCGAGGTCGTCGGCGACCGTCGCCAGCAGCTATCCCGAGATCACGCTGTCGGTCTGCGAGGGCTATACCGAAACGCTGGTCGACTGGGTCAGCACCGGCCAACTCGATTTCGCACTGATCAACGTGCCGCGCCGCAAGACGCCGTTAGCCGCGTACCACGTCATGGACGAAGAGATGGTGTTCGCCTGCCGGAAGGACGGCCCGATCAGGCCGCCTGCAAAACTACGCTTCGACCACATCGCCAATGTCGATCTCGTGCTGCCGTCGAAGCGCCACGGCCTGCGCCTGATCCTCGACGAGCATGCCGCCGCAATCGGAATCGACCTGCGGCCACGCCTGGAGCTCGACACCCTGCCCGCGCTCTGCGACGTGATCGCAACTACCGATTTCGCGACGGTGCTGCCGACCATTGCGCTCCGGCAATCGCTGGCCAGCGGCAGCATCCGGGCGCATCGCTTCGACGAGCAGAGGATCGTGCGCTCGATTGCCTGGGTGCATCACCCCAGGCGCGCCGTGTCGGTCGCGGCCAAGGCCGTGCTCGATGTCATCAGCCAGGACCTTGCGCAGGCCGCCGCCGTGGCGAGCGGGTTCGTGGAGCCCGCCTCGCGTAACGCAACTTCGCCTTCACGCAACGAGCGCAGGAAGCCGAAGCGGAAACCGATCTCTTGAATGCAGAATTCCGCACGGACAAGATGTCGCGCCCGCTGCAAAATGAGACGCGTTGGTAAGTTTTGAGACCAGCCGGCATGACGACCGCAATGGCCTGCTAACTACGGTCCAGGCGCAGAAACTCGCGAACCTGGCGCTCAACCCCGACGACTCCTGTCCCGGACTGTTCCAGGTCTTGCAGAACAAGACACAGTCGGGAGGTCCAGTTCGGAATGACACCGTTCGGTCGCAGCAAGATCACGGACAGCACGGCGCCATGCGCCAACGGCTTTCACCTCAACCGCAGGTCCTTGCTGTCGTTCGGCGCGGGCGCTGTGCTCGCCGCCACAGGACTTCATCCTGCACGAGCACAGGATTATCCCGCCCGGCCGGTGCAAGTGCTCGTGCCCTTTGCCGGCGGCAGCGCCAGCGACGTCGTCACGCGCATCCTGCTCAACCGTATGTCCACATCGCTCGGGCAGGCCTTCGTGGTCGACAACCGCCCCGGCGCCGGCGGCAATATTGGCACTGCCGCGGCGGCTCATGCATCGCCTGACGGTTACACCTTGCTGATGAGCACCTCCGGTCCGCTGGCCGCGAACAAGTCGCTCTACAAAGATCTCCCCTACGATCCGCTGAAGGATCTCGCCCCAATCGGCCTGTTCGCGACGCTGCCGAATGTCATCGTAATCAACTCAAAACTGCCGCCAAGATCACTGGCCGAGCTGATCGACTATGCCAAGGCGCATCCGCGCGAGCTGAACTACGGGACGGTCGGCGTCGGCTCCTCGCAGCACCTGGCAGCCGCCTACTTCGAGCAGCTCACCGGTGCCGAACTAACGCATGTGCCCTACCGCAACATCGCCGCCTACACGCCGGACTTCATCGCCGGACAGGTTCCGCTCGGCTTCCAACTCCTGCCGAATGTCCTCGGTCTGATCAAAAGCGGTGATGCCCGTCCGCTCGCTGTTGCCAACGACAAGCGCATGACGGCACTGCCGGATGTGCCGACCGCGGCCGAGGCCGGCCTTAAAAATTACGAGAGCGCGGCCTGGCTCGCGCTGCTTGCGCCGGCGAATACTGAGAAAGCCGTCGTCGAAAAGCTGTATAAAGCGATGGTCGAAGCCGTGAACGATCCGAAAGTGCGCGCCCTTTTCGTCGAACAGGGCGCCGAGCCGCTGCTGATCGACCCGCAAGGCCTGAAGGACTTTATGGCCTCGGAAGCCGCGAAATGGGCGTGGATCATCAAGAAGATTGGCATTGAGCCGATGTGACTCCGAGGCTTCGCTCCTCGTGGCTCTGGCCGTTCTGCACACTATAATGCGCCACAATACTCTGCCCGCGGAAGCACGTGGAATTCACGCACCGATCGAGGTTAAGTGGGGTCAACGCTTCGAACATGAGAGGAAGTGAGAACCTCCCCACCAAACCACGCCAAATTGCGCGACAGCCGCCGCCCATACTACTCCCACTCTATCATTTCGAACGACGCTTCGTCGTTGATTTGCAAGCACAATTCTTCAAGACTGACGGACAAACGCCGACGGTATACCCGCCGCAATTTTTTGGTCTTGAATTCACAGGAAAAATTGCGTCTCGCAAAGCGCTGGCAATTCCGCTAGCTATCAGAGTCTATCGATTGGATGGCGCGCCGCGTGCGTAATCACACTGACACTGCTCGCAATGACCCAGAGCTTCAGATACCGTCAAAGATCAGGAACACACCTTTGATCCCGACGCCGCTCGCCCTTAGTGCGCGCGCCAGCCATACAGTTCGCTTCGTATTCAAAATCCGCCCTCTCCGTCAGTTCGGTTCGTGACCCTGGCTGTGTGAAAAGCCACGAGTCGGCTATGATTCCTCCGTTTCCTGATGGAGGACACGGATGGGACGCTTCGTTGAAGGCGCGGACAGATCCCAGCTGACGCTCTTGCCGGAATGTCTGGAGGATTGGGTAGGCGAGGACAACGCGGTCCATGTGATCGATGTGTTTGTCGAGGCGCTCGACCTGCATGGAATGGGGTTTGAGCGCGTGATCGCCAAGGAGACGGGCCGGCCCTCATATCATCCGGCGGTCCTTCTGAAGCTTTACATCTACGGTTATCTCAATCGGGTGCAGTCCAGTCGCCGCCTGGAACGTGAGGCGTGCCGAAATATCGAGGTGATGTGGCTGATCGGCCGCCTGGCTCCTGATCATAAGACGATCGCCGACTTCCGGAAGGACAATGGTGCGGCGATCCGGAAGGTTTGTGCGAAGTTCATTGCAATATGCCGGCAAATGGGCCTGTTGCAGACCCCAAGCGTCGCAATCGACGGCAGCAAGTTCAAGGCGGTGAACAACCGCGACCGCAACTTCACGCATGCCAAGATGGCGAGGCGGATGGCGCAGATTGAGGAAAGCGTCGGTCGATACCTGCGTCAACTCGATAGCGCCGATCGGCAGGAGCCATCGGAAGCGATCAGCATCAAGACGACGAGGATCAAGGAAAAGATCGCTCGGCTGAAACAGGAGATGAGCCGCCTGGAAGTGCTTGATGCGCAGATGCGCAACACGCCGGATCAGCAGATATCGCTCACCGATCCGGATGCCCGTTCGATGGCCACCAGCGGACGCGGATCGGGTGTCGTCGGCTACAATGTCCAGGTCGCGGTGGACACCGAACACCATCTGATTGTTACGCACGAGGTCATAAACGTCGGCAACGACCGAGGGCAGCTTGCTCGGATGTCGAAGCAAGCCAAGGAAGTGCTCGAAGTGGACAAACTCGAGGCGGTCGCCGACCGTGGCTACTTCGACGGAGAGGAAATATTAGCCTGCAAAGAGGCTGGCGTTGCGGTCACTTTGCCCAAGCCCATGACGTCGAATGCCAAGGCGGAGGGCCGGTTCGGCAAGCAGGACTTTGCCTACCTGCCTGATGAGGACGTCTACCGCTGCCCATCCGGTCAGCTGCTGCCATATCACTTCACCAACATCGAGCACGGAATGACGCTGCGCCGTTACTGGTCGACGGCGGCATGCCAAGGCTGCGCGATCAAGAGCCAATGTACGCCGTCCAAGGAGTGTCGCATCACGCGCTGGGAGCATGAGCATGTGGTCGAGGAAGTCCAGAGACGGCTCGATTCCAATCCCGAGGCCATGCGGACGCGGCGCGAGACCGTCGAGCATCCCTTCGGCACGATCAAAGCCCGTATGGGTGCGACCCACTTCCTGATGAAGCGCCTACGGAATGTCGCCGCTGAGATGGCGCTGCATGTTCTCGCCTATAACCTCACAAGGGTGATGAACATCATCGGCAGATCGAGCCTGATTGCCGCCATCCGCGCCGCCTGAAGGCCGGAAGTGCGTCCAAAAGCGCAATACCGCCTAGCGATGCCCATTTTGACCGGTTATGGGCGATCCGACGCGAGAACATCGACTGACGACTGCGGGCCCTCCTATCCGTTTGCACACAACCAAGACCCTGACCGGACTCTCGCGGTCCGGCTGCCGAGGTCTTCGCTGCCCCTCCCTTCTGAGTTTCTCGCCCCTATATTTGGGTGAGGCTTGCCTATTGTCTCTTGTTTCTCCTGGGACTCAGTTGTGTCACCATTCGAGGCCCCTCCGGAGTGTGGCTCTTCCTCAGCTCAGCAATTTTTCGTCTGAGCAGATCCACGACGGGCTTGTAAACAAGGAGGTCGACCATGACCGCAATCTCCTCTTCGCCCACCCGGCGCAGCTTTCTCGCAGTATCAGCCGCAACTGGTGCCCTCAGCTTGCTTCCAATACATTTCGCCGCCGCACGCGCGCAATCGAAGCAAGGAGGGTCCCCGCTTGGTTCGACCAAAAACGACGCAATTCTTCCCTTCCGCGTCAATGTCCGGGGTGAAGACCTCGCTGATCTCCGCCGTCGCCTCGCGGCCACGCGCTGGCCCACCAAAGAGCTCGTTGAGGATCGGTCGCAGGGTGTGCAGCTGGCGACACTGCGGGCGCTCGCCCGCCACTGGTCGACTGAATACGACTGGCGCAAGTGCGAGGCACGGCTGAACAGGCTGCCACAGTTCACGACAGTGGTCGACGGGGTGAAGATCCATTTCATTCACGTCAAGTCTCGGCATGAGAACGCTCTGCCGCTAATCATGACGCACGGTTGGCCCGGCTCGGTCATCGAGCTGCTCGATACCATCGGCCCCCTGACCGACCCAACAAAGTACGGTGGTACTCCCGACGATGCATTCCACCTGGTGCTGCCGTCCTTGCCGGGCTACGGCTTCTCGGGTGAGCCGACCGAACTCGGCTGGGACGCCGCCCGCATCGCGCGTGCGTGGGCGGTGCTGATGGATCGCTTCGGCTACACGCGCTACGTCGCCCAAGGTGGCGACGTAGGAGCGGCAGTAACGGATGCAATGGGACGCCAGGCGCCCAAGGGACTTCTCGGCATCCACGTTAACTTGCTCGCAGGTGTGGCGGCCATGTCCGACAAGCTGCCCGCAGAATCCGAGGAGGAACGCGCGGCACGGAAGGCGGCCGCGACTTTCAGGGCGAGTGGCTCTGGCTACTTCCTGGAGCAGGCAACCCGGCCGCAGACGATCGGCTACTCCCTGCTGAATTCACCCCTCGGCCTCGCAAGTTGGATGCTCGACCATGACACAGACAGCTACTACAAGATTTCCCGAGCGTTCGTGGAGGGTAAGCCCGCGGGCAATCTCACCCGGGACAACATCCTCGACAACATCACGCTGTACTGGCTGACTGGCACCGGAGCCTCGGCCGCAAGGTGGTACTGGGAGGCCGGACAGGCCGCAGCCCGTGCGGCCGGCAAGTCTCCTCCGCCGGTCGCGGTTCCCGTGGGATTTACGACATTCCCAGGCGAACTCTTTGCTGCGCCCCGAAGTTGGGTCGAGATTATGTACCCCAGCCTCGCCTATTTCAGCGAGGCCGAACGTGGCGGACATTTCGCCGCCTGGGAGGAGCCGAAGCTGTTTTCAAATGAGCTACGCGCAGCCTTCAAATCGTTGCGCAAGTAACGGACCCGAGGCTCGACGCCGATTATGTTGAGCACGCGTTTGATTGTAGATCAGCACACACCCGCTGTCTCGGTGATGACCTTCGGCCGCGTCTTGCACATTTAAAGATTCGTACCGATCCGATCATCCGATGTGGGGGCTCACGGCGGGCTGACTATCACCCCAATTTCGCGCCGGGAATTGCACAGACGCGCCGACAAGACCGTACCTTGACTTCGGATGCATGCTCGCGCGATTGATTTGGAACTGCGCAAAAAGGGCGCCTCCCCCGTTAACGGGTCGGCGCTGAACCGCAGGCCCACTTTGAGCCATAGGCTGACTGACCTTCGAGCCGCGCTGCCGCATTTCGACGAGCGAGGAAAGTACGCGATCGGCAGCCACGAACGAGTGAAGATCGTGAGGCCGCTCATCACGATCTTGGTTCATCTCGGAGCTCGATTCGATAGTGTTTGCGAGATGTATTGTCGTATTCCTCAGGACTTGCCAGGAGCCGAATTGGCGAGCTTCTTTCGAAGCTCGGCGACCGGCAATCCACCCCAGCCCCAATTATCCAACTCAATCTCCTCGATGACCCGAAAGTCGAGTCGAGCGGCTTGTTGAGAACGTTGAAGAACCAATTGGCTCGCTCCCTTGATAAGGGCCGCCTTCTGCTCCGAAGTGCCGAAAGTGGTCATTGGGCTGATACCCTCGCGGGTGACCTGGATAGTGACAATTGGCAGGGCCATAAAGCCCACTTAGTGACCGGCGCTCTGACCGCCGTCAACGTGCAGGATCTCGCCTGTCACGAATCCTGCGCCTTCAAGATACAAGACGGCGTCGACGATATCGCGGATCTCACCCATCCGGCCGACCGGATGCAGATTTGCGAGGAACTGATGCGTCTCCGGCCCATGCATCGGCGTCTTGATCACGCCAGGCGAAACCGCGTTGACACGAATTCCCTTGCTTGCGTACTCGATTGCGAGCGCCCTTGTCGCAGCGTTCAGGCCGCCCTTCGTGAGTGAGGCGAGTGCCGCGGGCACGAGACTGTTGGCGTGATCGACGAGGCTGGTCGTGATCTGCACAACGTGCCCTGAGCCCCGTTTTAACATTTCCTTGGCGGCGCGCCGGGTAATGTGGAAAAACCCGTTGAGATTGATAGCAAGGACATTGACGTAATCTTCGTCGGTGTAGTCGGTGAACGGCTTGGCGACGAAAACGCCCGCATTGTTGACCAACGTGTCAATACGGCCAAAGCGCTCCAGCGCTTCCGTAACGAGACGATCAGCGGTCTTCGGATCGGTAATATCGCCGGCGACCGCCAGGACATCAGTGTCCGAGGACGCCTTAATCGATCGGGAGGTTGCGACGACGCGATAGTTGCGATCGCGATATCCGTTGACGAGGGCTTCGCCGATGCCCTGCGATGCACCGGTGATGATGGCAACTTTTCGTTCTACACTCATGATAGGTCTCCATGTTTTGGGTTTTTCCTGCAACCGATCGTGGTCGGGACTTGCACCTGTACTCTGCACCCAAGTCGGACTGTTGGCTCGTTAGGCGTTATTAGACTTTGCGAGCAAAGGGTTTGCGCGAGAGCCGAGCCACTGAATCAGCTACTAAAACTGGCGTCGAACACATCGACAGGACGGCTCGCAAGTCACGGTCTCATCAGGCTGAAGGGTCGACGACCGTGCAAGGGTCGTGACCGCGTATCCCGTAAAACGCCTGATGTGTGTACGAATAATGGGCGACCGAGGTACCCAAAACATCATAATCTGGTGCCGTTGCAGACCACTGCCTGGGGCCGCGGCTATTGTTCACTAAGAAGCCCGCTATGCCGTTTGGAAACAGGCGACTGAGACGGCATCCGGCTCTATAGCAACGCAGCAGCGAATTCAGCGAGAGGGCGGTTCGCGAAGTTTGATCTGTACATCTATGTTCTCCCGTGTGGCTTTTGAGTATGGACAAGTCGCGTGGGCTTCGTCGACTAGCACCTGGGCTTGCTCACGCCCGATGCCTGGGATGCTGACATTGAAGTCAGCGCTGAGGAAGTAACCACCGGCCTCCGAGACATTTAAACGCATTTCTGCATCGATAGCGATCTCGGTCGGAACATTGACGTTCGTTCTTCGGGCCGCGGATTTGATTGCGTGCTGCAGGCAGGCCGACCAAGCTGCGGCGAACAGGTGCTCCGGACTGGTGCCGATGTTGCCTGAATGCGGTGCGGCAAGCCTGACGTCCAAGTAGCCATCCGCGCTACGCGCCACGCCATGCTCGCGGCCGCCTCTGGTGTAGGTCCTCGCAGTGTGCACGATCTTTGAATTGTCGCTCATGGAGCAAAATGTCCTTCTGGCATGTCCGCTTCACGCGCGGGTTGCCCGTTGCGGAAAGTCTCGTTCGAAAGAAAGCGCGTCGGGCCGTAACCACGCAAATAGGGCACCGGCACGCGATAGCCGGCTGCCGCCAGCATCGGGGTTACCTCGACGAAGCTGTGAATGTCGTATGGCCAGCCATGCAGGAGAATGACATTTGCGCCGTCGGTCGGACCAGCCTCTGCATAAGCGAGATCCAGGAGGCCTGGGTTAATGTGCTTCACTGGGCCAAGTGAGGCGTTCGTGCGAGAGGGCGGCGGCGCTTCCGCCCGCGACGACCTTGAGGAAGACAAGGTTCCGAACGTCGTGGCAGCGGCAATTATGGCCGCTCCGCTCATGAAGGACCGTCGGCGTTCGTCAATGCTTTCTCTGGTCTTTGAGGTATCCATGGTCGGTCTCCTGCCGGTGTTTTCGATGCTTTGGAGTGTGTCCGAAAGTTGGGAACGGCCCATTATGCGTTGTGAGATGCCGTCGGTTTCAGCCAGAACAATCAGCCGAACGTAAAGGAATAGACCTGCGCGCCCGCGTCGAAAAACTCGATCTCGAAACGGCGGTCGACGATTTGGCCAGGTTGCCGGAGCAGCGTGTACATCCGCTGTTCGGTCAGCGTGCCGTAGGCTTGCGCGTCGATGTCGACCCCATGGGCGGAGCCTGGCGCGTGTCCGTCGATCAGGACGCGGAACTTCACGGGCGATCCATGCGCGGCCGGACCCATGACGAGATGGAGATCGCGGGCATGGAAGCGATCATTGATGCTCCCTCCAGGCTCGTTCAGTTCGGTGGCATCTTTCCTCGCTGTCCAGTCGCCGATCAACGCCCACTCGTTTAGGTTCAAGTGAGTGGGCGCTTCATACATATGTGGCCTGTTTTGCAAGAGCCCACCTGGCGATGCAAAGCTCTCGGTGCGCGCGAAACCCAGGTAGTTTTCCGGGGATCGGAGGTTGGGCCAGTCCGCCGTAGCCTCCTGGGCGCGGGGCTCCACCACAGCCGGCTCGCTACTGACGTTGGCGGCGCCGGCCTCGCGCAGCAGCCCCTGGATGACATTCTCCGACCGCTCGTAATCGCCTTCGCCGAAGAATTGATGGCGAACCCGCCCTTGCGCATCGATGAAATAGAGCGCCGGCCATGCCTGGTTGTTGAATGCGTCGACGGCGATCGGGTAGCGGATCTTCATGTCTTCGGCCGCCCAGCGAACGTTTGCCGAGTCCTTTTCAAACTCAAACTCAGGCGCGTGGACGCCAATCACCACCAGCCCCTGGTCCTTGTACTTCTCTTGCCAGGCACGGACATAAGGAAGCTGACGACGCCAGTTAATGCAGGTGTAAGTCCAGAAATTGATCAAGACCACTTTGCCGCGGAGGCTTTCGGGCGTCAGGGCCGGCGAGTTCAGCCATTCGCTTGCGTGGCCAAGGGATGCCAGCTCCCTTTGGCCGGAAAACCGGCCACCTGGGAATTCCTGTGCAAACAAACTTCGTGATTCAGCGGACATCATCGGCTGACCTTTGATTTCGCTTACAAAGCCGGCGATCGGTGCTGCGACCGCAATCGCGAGGATTGCTGCCACCAGCAGTTTGGACGTGTTCATCGGTATTGCCCTCCGGAGCTGAAGGAAATTGTGGCCGCCAGGAACGGCCGGGCGCATGCAGCGGGCCTCATCGATCGAGGCCTCATGAGCCGTTGCGAACTCACGTGAACGAGGCGCGAACCTCATCGATGGTCTGCTTCGGGTTCTGGAGATGAGGGAAGTGCCCGATCCCGGATAGAAGGGTGAGTTCAGCGCCTGCTTTTTTGGCAAACTCGACGCCCATTTCTTTGTTGATGTAGAGGTCCTTCTCGCCCCACACCACCTTCACCGGCGTGTTGAGCCGGGTCATTTGCGATTCGAACTGATCCTGATCCCGCGTAAAGTGAGAATAGTAGTGCGAGAACGCGTCTGCCGTCGTCATTGCGCCGTGGCTCCATCCGCGGGACATATCGTCCTTGAATTCCCTCGAAACTTTGAAATGCGCTTGCTCGGGCAACCCTCTCGTGAAGGTATTCTCGAGAATCTCGTCGCGATTCTTGTTCAGGATGGCACGCACCTGGTCCATCGCTGGTCCCGCTTTCAGCATTTGCAGGCTCTCGTACATGTAAGCGGGCCTGTCGAACGGCGCGAAATCGCCAACAATGAGCGCTTGCGCAATGTCCGGCTTTTCCAGGGCCAGGAGAAGGGCTGGCAGCGCGCCAATGTCGGTTGCGTAGATCGTGAGCTTCGACGTGTCGATGTCTGCTTTGGCTATGTAGTCGTTTAGAACACGCGCGTAGTCTTTGGGCGCGTAAGAGAACCTCTCGACGGCCGGCCGCGACGAAAGACCATAGCCCGGCCAATCGAAGGCGTGGATCTCGTAGTCCTCGGCGAGAGCGAGGGAAATGTCCTTCCAGGCATACAGGGTCTCCGGAAACCCGTGCAGGAAGAGAACAGTCCCCTTCGGGCTCGGGTTGTGAACCACCATTCTTCGGAGCGCGATGTCGCTGTCGATCTCGAACAAACCGATCTCGAGTTTCCCATCTTGCTCAGAGAGAACTCCGGCGGGTGCTGGCGTAGAAGAGAGCACCGCCACTGGTGCGAGGATGCCATCTTCGGCGGTGGTTACGGTCGCGACGTCGGCACGCTCGCGGCGATGGGCGTCGAACTTTTCAGAACGGGTGGTCATGATCGGTCTCCTTTATGGCTGTCTCCCGCTTTTCAGCGGCAATATCTCTGCTGGCCTTTGCTTCGGGGCTCAGTACGGCGGCGCCTTTCGATGTCGCTGCGCCCTCGCCGCCGCCATCCACCACGTGAGATCGGCGGCAAAGCGCGGGAATGCCTGCTCAAGCGCCTGCCCGTTTTCACCCAGGGGGGCGCCTTCGGGCGCCAGGGCTTGCCCGATAAAACCAACCCCAATCGTGCTGGAGATCACCACCATGCCCATCTCCGAGAGCGTGCCGTGCCAGGCCGTTGCAGCGCGCGCACCGGACAAACGACCGGCTGAATAGCTGACGATCGCGGCTGGAGGCCAAAACCACTCCTCGAGGAAATGATCGGTCAGGTTCTTCAGTCCGGGCTGGACCCCCCAGTTGTACTCGCCAGTCACGAACACAAAGCCGTCAGCTTCTCGGATCTTGCGCGCAAGCGTTTCAAGGACCTCGGGGGCCTGGCCCTTCGGATACTCTTTGTACATCCGATCGAGAATCGGAAGATTGATCGACTTAGCGTCGATCAGCTCGGCGTCGTCCCCGCGATGCCGCAGCCGCTCGACGACGTACTCCGCGAGCCGGATGCCCATCCGGTCGGATCGATAGGAACCGTAGAAGGCGAGGATGCGATTGCTCATGGCCGTTAGACTCCGAGTTTCGGGTAGTTGTGACGGTCACCGGGATGAACCCCGGGGACCGTGTGTCGTCCCTATTGCGGCAGCTCCTTGCCCAACTGCTCAGCCACCATGTACTCGGCGTACCAGTCCGGCCAGTTGGCGTCGTAGGTGCCCCCATTACGCTTCTCATGCTCTCCATGCGCCGCGGCGGCGCGGCGGAATGCCGAGGCAAGTTCCGCCACCGAAGCAAAGGTCGTCTGGTCCGTGTCCACGCGTCCGGGCAATCGCGCGGTGACTTCCTGGAAGAGCCAGCCGTTGCCGTCGGGATCATTAAAGGAGGCGTAGGAGCGATACGTGCCGCGCGCGGGATCACGACCCTTGCTGCGGACGCTGCCGAACAGATAGGGCTCGTCTCTGCCGACATGCACATCGCCTTCGGCGTGGAAGGCCTCGCTGACTTCGATGCCGCGATCGATGAGGTCCCTGCGTGCGGCTTCGATATCCGACACGATGAGATAAAGGCCTTGCGCGGAGCCGGGCGCGGCCGCGGTGACGTTCTTGCCGAAGATGACCGACGCCGGTGAGCCAGGCGGCGTGAACTGAATGACGCGCCAGCCTTCGCCGGAGAAGTCAGCGTCGATCCGCCACCCGAGCCTGGCATAGAATTCCTTGGCACGATCGACATCAGAGACGGGGATGACGACGACCTCGAGCTTGGTCTCGACGGTTTGCGCCTTCGCGTTGCGGATTGCAGACTTATGCGATTGTATAGTGCTCATGATGTTTCCCTTAAGTTTTAAGTTTGCAGATTGATTGTTCACTCGCTCACCGCGACAAGCGGCTTGCCTTTCTCGACGATGTACGTGGCGAGCTCGGCAGCCCTGCCGGTGCCGACGTTCTTCACGGCGTGAGCCGTTCCGTACGGAATAGACAGTGACTCGCCCGCCTTAACGATCACAGGCGATCTGCCGTCGAGTTGATACTCCAACGAGCCTTCGGTCACGTAGACGATCTCTTCGCCCGGATGAGAGTGCCGAACAGCAGTTCCGCCGGGCACGAATTCGACGAGAACCTGAATGACCTCGCGTCCGGGGGCACTGAGATCGTCGCGCAGCAGATTGGTGCGCTTGAGGTCGCCCAAGCTCATGTCGTGAGCCTGCGCCACAGGCAGAGCCAGGCTGGTCGCGGCGACCAGCACAGCAGCTGCTGCCCTTAAGATGCGATACTTTTTCATGTGACACTCCCTTCTCGGTTCGATCTGCGGTGCGATCTGTTGTCCGATATGTACGCTGGTCGATCGAGAATCACCCGTTATGCGCTGTGAGATCGTGTTAGCCGCTGTTGTTGCTGGTGGCCGACAGGTCGTGTGCGTTTGACCAGCCGCCTCCCAGTAGATCCGGGCCGCCGAGGTTGCGGCGTTCGTCAGCCAGTACAGCGTGATGTCATCGAGGACATCATCGTGGTCGAGCAAGTGCGCAGGCTCGCCGTTGTTGCAATCGTAAATCCAGGCCGCGAGCCCGATCGGAGAGTCCGCCAGCGCGTAGCCGATCGTCTGTGGCCGTGCGCCCATCGTGACGCATAGGCGCGATATTTCTTGAAGAATGTGATGAGCGAGTCGAATGCAGCGCGTTCATTGTCAGAAAGCCCGGCAGGCGCGGCACCTCCGGTTGCGAGCACCGCGGCGACATCTGGTGGTACTGCTGCCGGCAGGTTGATATGGATGCCGAGCAACCCTGGGACGGCCTGACGCGCCATCGCGCTGGACACGGGAGCGCCCCATTCGCCCCTGGGCGTCATAGCGAGTATAACCAGGGCGCATCATCAGTCGGGCCCAAGAATTCAATAGCCTTATCGGTGTTCATGGTGCACTCCATCGGTCACTACGCGATCCCCGAAACTACGTCCCCCCGCGCAGAAACGCTCGTTATCCGTTGCGAGACGTTATTAGCCGCCTCGCCCCAGCGTTGGCGCCAGGATGAAGCTACGAGCTCAGTGCGCGTCTGCGGACGGGGCTTTCGGCGGCGCGACCTTACGCATCAGCGGCACCATGAAGAATGCTAACGCAAAGCAGACTGTGATCGCGAGGTAAGCGTCGGCGAAGGCCTGGACCTGCGCTTCACGGAATGCCAGAAGCCAAAGGCTCTTCAGCGCGGCGGTCTGCGAGTGGATTGGGTCGCTCCAAGCCTGTGCATAGCCTGCCACGGCCGAGTTGAGCAGTTCCGTGACGTTTGAATTGACAGCGCTCAGGTGGTCGGCAATCCGCAGAAAGTGCAGGTTGACCCGGTCATTGAGGATCGTGCCGCAGCCTGCGATACCGATTGCGCCGCCAAGATTACGCATGAGATTGAATAAGCCGCTCGCTGATTTCAGGCGTTCGGGCGGCAAAGTTCCAAGCGTCAGCGTCACGACGGGCGCGACGCAGAACTGCTGCGCGAAACCGCGGAAGGCCTGCGGGATGAGAAGTTCGTGCCAACCCCACTCGTGAGTCACCGAGGCGAGCAGCCACATCGCCACGGCGAAGCAGGCCAGCCCAAACATCATTAGCCAGCGCATGTCGATGCGGTTGGCAACTGCGCTATAGGCGGCAACTGCGAAAAGCTGGAACACTCCGGCGGACAGCAATGCCGTCCCGATCTGCCAGGCGTCGAAGCCGCGGATTCGGCCGAGAAACAGAGGCGTAAGATAGACCGTACTGAAGATACCGAGGCCGGTAATGAAGGAAAACCAGCTCCCGAGCGCGAAATTGCGAATTTTCAGCGCCCGGAGATCAACCACCGGTTGCGAATAGGTCAGGCTACGGATGATAAATCCTGCGCCGGCCAGCGCCGAAATCCAGGCACAGTGTCGGATGGTATCGTCCCCGAGCCAGTCCCAGCGCGGCCCCTCCTCGAGGACATATTCTAGGCATCCGAGGAACAGTGCCATAAGCGCGATGCCGAGGTAATCTGCACCTTTCAGCAGTCCGGGATTGGGCCGGTCGATATCGACCAGGAGCGGCACCAGAAGCGTGACGAGCAGGCCGGGCGCCACATTGATGTAGAAGAGCCAATGCCACGACCAGTTGTCGGTGATCCATCCTCCGACGACGGGCCCGAACGTCGGCGCGAGCGATGCCAGGGCTCCGACCAGGGAGGCCGCGATCACCCGCTGCTTCCCGTCGAAAAATGTCAACGCCGAGGTGAACACCATCGGGATCATCGAGCCGCCGAGAAAGCCTTGCAGCGCCCGGAATACGATCATTGATTGGATGTCCCAGGCATAGGCGCAGAGCAGACTTGCCACCGTGAAGCCTGCCGCAGAGGCCGTGAACAGCCAGCGCGTGGACATCACCCGGCTGAGCCAGCCGGACAACGGGATCACGATGATCTCGGCGATCAGATAGGAGGTTTGCACCCAGCTCACCTCGTCTTGGCTGGCCGAGAGACCGCCGCCGATTTCCTTGATCGAGGCGGCAACGATCTGAATGTCGAGATAAGCGATGAAGAAGCCGACGCTCATGATTCCGAGCGCCAGCACCTTGTGGGCCGTCGGAAGATCGGACGGGGACGCGGAGCGCGCCATGTCGGCCGGTCCAAGTGTCGCGATGGCGCTCATTGCCGGATCTCCTGAAGCGAAGAGCCGGGCTGCGGCCGCTCGTCAACCCGCACCACGACCGACAGTCCCGGCCGTAGATTTGTTGCCTCGCCGCGCTCATCAATCGCAATGCGCACCGGCACGCGCTGGACGATCTTGGTGAAATTGCCGGTGGCGTTCTCCGCCGGGATGACGCTGAACTGTGCGCCAGTAGCTGGCGCCACGCTCACGACGCGGCCACGCAGAGCAGCTCCCGGCAGCAGGTCAGCCGCAATCTTGACGGGCTGGCCCTCGCGGATCCGCGCCAGTTGGTTTTCCTTGAAATTTGCATCTATCCAGAGATCGTGGTTCGGCACGATCGAGAGCAGCCTCGCTCCGGTAGGCGCATAAGAGCCTACGCGCGCACCACGGTTGCCGATTATTCCGTCAATCGGCGATCTGATTTCGGTATAGCCAAGATTGATTTGCGCAAGGTTGCGCTCGGCGACAGCCTGATCTAGAAGAGCGCGGGCCTGCTGCTTCTGGGTCTCGATAACGTCCAGCTTGCGCTCCGCGGCTTCCAGAGCAGCATGTGCCTTCTGGTCAGCCGCCACGGCCTTTTTGTAGTCTGCGTCCGCCTGCTGATAGCGCTGCAGCGAGGCGTTCTGTCCGTCAGACAATACGCGATACCGATCAGCATCGTATTTGGCGCGCTCCACCTCGGCCACGGTCGCCGAGATCTCTGCCCTCGCCTCCTCGATTGCCGCATGCTGCAGGCGCAGATTGGCTTCGAGGTTTGCAAGTGCGGCGTTCTGCGCATCGACGCTGGCTTCGGCCCTGTCGAGCTGAGCGCGGTAGTCGCGATCGTCGAGCTTGATCAGAAGATCACCAGCCCTGACCTGCTGGTTGTCCGTAACCGCGACAGTCTGCACCAAACCCGAAACTTTTGGCGCGATGGTCGTCACTTCACCACCGACATACGCGTCGTCTGTCGACTGGATGAACCGGCCTTCGGTCAACCAGTACCTGCCATACCAGGCAGCCCCTGCAGCCATCAGCGCGACAGCCGCGACTAGAATCGCTCGTTTACCGAGATGCCTGAACCGCCCGATCGGCTGACTTTCGGTGAGGTGGGCAGGAATGACTCCGTGCATGATCGTGGTCCTTCGAGGAAAGCCATCTGATTTCTGGCTGCTCAAGGACTAGGTCCGCGACGCGAAAAACGCCCGTTAGCGGTTGTGAGACGTTATTAGGAACTGGCGGTACGGTGTTGGGGCGTCCAAAGCCGAGCCAACATCTACTGGCCGCCAATCAACAGCTCGCAGCCAAATCCAGCTTGTTTAACAAGGACTTAGCTGCCAACAGGTCTGGCGTGTCCCAACCTTCGGTGAATTGCCCGAATACCGGCTGCAACAGCGTGCGGGCGTTCTTGGCCCGTCCCTGTCCGGCCCAATGCGCGGCCAGATCCGTCGCTGTTCGTAGCTCCCAGGCACGTAAGCCCTGGGCGCGGCTCGACTCGAGGGACATTTCGAAACACCTCTCCGCCTCTGAGGCGCGGGGCGTCGGCATCGTCAGCAATATGCTGGCTTTCAGGCGCAAGAGCTCGGGAATGTAAGGGATGCCTCCCTTCGCTTCTACCAACTGCATCGTCTTGTCAACGAGGGCGATCCCCTCCGTAAATCGACCGGTGGCGGCGAAACCCTGAGCGATCATTGTATTGAACCGCGCGGTAAAACGCTCGTAATGCGCCCCGTGAAGCTTCTCGAGGCACTCTATCAACGTATCGATGGCTTTGAAATCGCCGCGGCGGATCGCGAGCTCGGCCTGTAGGCCGCCCCCCACATCGACATACGGCCCGAAGCTCTGAGTTTTCGCACGGGCAACAAACCATTCCAGATGCTGCTCGACGGCATCAAGCTCGCCGGTCCACAACAGCGTTATCATGGCAGTCAGCGCAATAGCCAAAGACACCGGATGATTCATGTGTTCGGCGTCGTCGAGAACTTCAAGCGCTCGTGCAGATGCTTGAGCCGGATAACCTTGCAGCCAGAGGGTCGTCGCCAGTGAAGCCCTCGACAAACTGAGGTGATCGAACCCAAAATAGATCGCGCGGCCGGCCGTCTTTCCAAGGCTGGACTGCAGCGCTGTTTCCAACTCTGTACGTCCCCCATTCAAATCGCCGGCCAAATGGCGTGAAATCCCTAACAGGGAATGTGACACCGTGCGCAGCATTTGATCGTCAAGTTTGCTGGCCATGGCGGAAGCGTGTTCTGCACATCGCAGCGCGAGATCGTAGTCACCGCTGCGCAAATGATACAAGTGCAGCATGCTCAGCATTCCCGAGCTTTGAAAGGCATCGCCATAATCCTCCGCAATTGCGAGACTTCTGGTAAGAGCGGCGCGGGCCTGATCGCTGTTGCCACGCGTGAACATGAGTGAAATCCCCAAGCCAGCCTGAAGCTGCATTTCTTCGCGGCCACCTCGGCGCTGTTCATCGAGAGCGGCCAAGGCCCGCTCCGACCAGCGCTGACTTTCCGTTAACAGCGACATCGTCAAAAGAACGGGCGTGGCAGCAGATGCCAGTTCAATACCGGCCGTTGCATTGCCCTCTTCGCCAAAGCACCAATCCAGGGCGGCGCGGACATTGTTGAGGCCGGCGAAATATGGCGCTTTTTCCGTTCCGGTCGACAGGGTCTCCCAATCCTTTCCGGTCTGCTCCAGCCAGCGCCGGTAGTAGTTTGCGTGGCGGACGGCGAGATCAGTGGCCTCGGCCGCATCCAGGCTGATGTCGAGAGCGTAGGCGCGCGTCGTATCAAGCAGCCGGTAGCGCATCATCGCTCCTATTGGGCGAGTAGCGACCATTGACTTGGCAACCAGACTGTCGATCGCTTCAAAAACAATCGACCGATCGAGGAGAGCGCCGGTAACGACCTCCAGCGCCGCATCCAGGGTGAAATGGCCAACGAAAACGGCGAGCCGGCGCAGCACCAGCCGTTCCTGCTGGGATAGAAGCCCGTAGCTCCAGTCGAGCGTGGCCT
Organism: Bradyrhizobium nanningense; assembly: GCF_004114535.1. Taxonomy (GTDB): domain Bacteria; phylum Pseudomonadota; class Alphaproteobacteria; order Rhizobiales; family Xanthobacteraceae; genus Bradyrhizobium; species Bradyrhizobium nanningense. Next base: position 8,661 of record NZ_LBJC01000077.1, on the reverse strand, counting down.
GCAAGGTCTGCTGCCGTGGAGGCGCGGTGCGCGACCCGCGCCACAGCCGTGCCAGGCGCTCGTCGAGGAGCGCTGCGGTCTGCTGTAACCCGTGAGACTCAACGCGCCTGGCTGCGAGTTCAATTGCAAGTGCCACACCATCGAGCTTACGGCAGATGTCCGCGATAACGCGCGCTTCTTCATCGCTGAGATCCAGGCGCGCGCCACTGGCTAAGGCTCGCTCCGCAAAAAGTCTGGTTGCCGGAAACTGCTGAACGGAAGCCGCAGTGAGACCTGGCTCCTCTGGGGGACACGCAAGTGCATCCAGTCGGTAAACGTGCTCACCCTCGACCTGCAAGGCCTCACGGCTGGTAGCAAGGATATGAGCCTGCGGCGCGACCTCGATGATCCTCGACGCCAATGGAGCAACCGTTTCAAGCAGATGTTCGCAGTTGTCCAGGATCAAGAGAGTCCGTCGGCTCTGCAGAAATGCAATGAGGCCCTGCGATGCATCTTCCGACTGAACCGACTGCCCCAGCATGGATGCCACGGCCGTCGAGGCAAGCTTCGGATCGATTAGCATCCCAAAATCGACGAAAAGCACAGAACCTGCGAAGGAGTCCAGCAGGTGATGTGCAACGGCAGTTGCAACTGTCGTCTTGCCTACGCCTCCCGTGCCGACGATGCTCACAAACCGACAGCTGATCAGCTCCGCTGCCAGCTTCACGACATCATCATCGCGGCCGACCATTCGGCTCGGGCGGCTCGGAAGGTTGGCGTGCGGGAAGTTGACGGCCGCTGCCGGTGCCACCTCGGGCGCGCGGCTTCCGCGCGTTACAGGGGCCACGAAGCAGTAGCCCCGACCTGCAAGGGTGGTGATATAGCGAGCCCCCTCCTTTCCGTCGCCGAGGGCTTTGCGCAGGCTCGCCATATGGAACCGCAGGCTGGCTTCTTCGACGGTGACGTCAGGCCACACCCGCGACATCAGCTCCTTTTTGCTGACGACCTCATTTGGCTTGGAAATCAGCGCGATCAGCATGTCGAGAGCCCGTGCACCTAGCTCGACTGGCACTCCCTCTTTCGCGAGGAGTCGTTCGCCAGCGACCACGGTGAATGGACCGAACGACCACACGTCCTTGTTCTGACTTGCTGCTGTCGTCATCCTGATTGGCTCAAGATCCTGGTTCGGGCGGCATTATAGCGCAACAAGCGACACCTTGGGGCAACGACAACTGCTGATGACCATGACTTTCCCGGGCGAGCGATCCCCACCCGGCACAGACGACCGTTATCAGGCTCTCATGCCGCCCGTTCCCGCCGCGGAGGAACTGGCAGTGCGCCCTGGCAGCTTGATAACGGCTAACAGCATCTCACAACCAATAACGCGCAATTTCTGGCTGATGGACCTAGCTACGACCGTGAAGTGCGGTCGAACAGTAAGTCAAGCCATCAGGAACACAAAATGTATCTCTCACACACGCTCAACTCGCGGTCTGATTTTGCCGAAAGCACGTTTAAAGGCGTGGGCGGCGTCACGATCTTCACTCATTCATGGCTGCCAGAGGCAGGGTCGCGCGCGGCCATTGTGATTGCCCATGGTTTCAATTCACATAGCGGACATTACGCTTGGGCGGCAGAGCAGTTCGTACTGGCAGGTTTCGCAGTCCATGCGATGGACCATCGCGGACGTGGCAAGTCCGGAGGGGAGAGAGCCCATGTCGATGCGTTTGCCGATTATGTCGATGACCTCGCGACGTTCGTTCGTGTCGTTAAGGCCCGCCAGCCGGGACTTCCGGTTTTCCTTCTCGGTCACAGCGCGGGCGGCGTGATATCAGCTCTCTACGCGCTTGACCAGCAATCCGAACTCGCGGGTCTCATTTCGGAAAGCTCCGCGTTGCAGGTGCCTGCTCCGGCAGTTGCACTCGCGACGCTTAATCTGATCGGTCGTGTGATGCCGCATCTTCGTTTGGTGAAGCTCAAGAACGAGGACTTCTCGAGCAATCCCGAAATCGTGCGATCCCGGAACCGGGACCCGCTAATCGCAGGTGAACGTCAGACGGCCAAAGCCATATCGGAATTGATTGCCGCAGATGAGCAGCTCAAGACTGCCCTCCCCCGGCTTGCTTTGCCCCTTCTTATCTTGCATGGCACTGAGGACGAGGCGGCAAGTCCGGGCGGGAGCCAGTTATTTTTCCAGACAGCCGGCTCGAAAGATAAAACCCTGAAACTTTATCCCGGTGCGTTCCACGATCTGCTCAACGATCTCGGCAGGGAGACTGTTACAGCGGACATAATAGAGTGGATCGACACTCGGTTGGCAGCAAACAAGCCTCTAGAGCTCCAATCGCTTCCAGCGCAACAGCATCGGTCCTCCGCCGCTAAAGCCGCAAAGCAAGATGAGAGGGAAGCGCAATGAAAGTTCTGATTGCCGGGGCAACTGGCGCGATCGGCCGGCCGTTAGTTCGGCACCTGAGAGCGAACCAGCATGAGGTTTTCGCGCTGACCCGATCGCCTGAGTCCGCCTCCACCCTGAATGCCATCGGCGCGGAGGTGATCCTTGCAGACGTGTTGGATGGCCCCGCGGTAAAGGCCGCCCTTGGACGGATCCGGCCCGATGCCGTGATCAATGAGTTGACCTCCCTGCCCCGGCACTACACGAGAGCCGAAATGAAAGCAGCGGCAGCGCGCGATCGAAGAGTCCGCTTGGAGGGCAACGCAAACCTGCTTGCATCGCTTCGCGACGCCGGCGTGCGCCGATATCTGCTGCAAAGCGCAGCATTTTGGTATGCGCCGGGCGTAGGGCTGGCAGATGAAACTGTCCCGTTCATCTCCACCGGCTCCCCCGCAGTCGAAGCGCGTGTCGGCACGTATCAGGAACTAGGATGCGGACTCATTAAGACGCAGCCATAGCCTGATTGACGCGAGTTGAACAAATGCGAGGTAGTTCGCGGCGAGCCTATCGTAGCGCGTCGCCACCCGACGACATTGTTTGATCTTGTTGAAGAACCGCTCGACCTGATTGCGAGCACGATAGAGATAGGGGCTGAAGCAGATCGGATCGCTGCGATTGCTTTTCGGCGGGATGTTGGCCCACGCGCCCTTCTTAATGGCAAGCTCCCTGATCCAGTCCGCATCATAGCCACGGTCGGCAAGCAGCATTGACCCGGATTTCAAACGAGACAGCAGTTTTCCGGCGAGTCGAACATCATGGGCCTCACCCGGGCTCAGCGCCAGCCGTACCGGCAGACCATTGCCATCGACCACCGCATGGATTTTGCTCGTCAAGCCGCCGCGGGACCTTCCCATCGATTGGCGCTGGTTCCTTGTGATGCAGGCTCCATGCTGATGCACGCGGACAATGGAGGTGTCGATCATCTGGACAGCGGCATCATGGGCGGTGGCAAGCGCTTCTATGATGCGGCCCCAAACACCGGCGCGCCGCCACCTAACGAAGCGGTTGTAGCAGGTGGTGTATGGGCCAAACGCAGTCGGCAGATCACGCCAAGGTGCTCCTGATCGGAGGACCCAGAAGATGCCATTCAGGACCCGTCTGTCGTTCACCCGAGGAACGCCACGCGGCTTGTTCGGCAACATTGGTTTGATGGCGGTCCATTCAGGGTCGGCGAGTTCGTAGCGCATGATTCGAGCCCCTGACGACGTGGAGAGCTTGAATCATGGTTCGGGGCCCAAGCTCAACTGGTCGCATGCACCCGAAAGCGGACTATTGTGCTCAGAGTGAGTTTTGTCGTTCATGACCCGAAGCGGACTCCATTGATCTGAGTCAAATACGGCACCGGGTTTACTGACCATCATTTTCTAGGCTGCACGTTCAGACAGCCACGTCAATTTTTGGGTTGGTGGTCGCTTCGCTGTCTACAGGTCTTGGCGCGACAAGCGTCTGAGACCGATGTCACGGCCGGGATTGCAGGGAGGGAGCAAATCATGAATCGCGTTCTAGTCGCGTTCTCATCAGCACTCTTGCTGAGTGCAGTCCCAGTCACGCCGGCGGCAGCCCAGCAGACCGCGTCAACCATCACGGAGCAAGAGGCGATCGTTATTGCCACCGACAGCTACATCTATTTCTACCCGCTGATATCCATGGACGTGACTCGAAAGCAACTTATCAACTCGGAGCCTGGCACGGGTATCGGCGGCCCGATGAACGCATTCGTCAATATCCCCGCATTCCCGCCCGCGGACATGAAAGCAGTTGTCCGGCCGAACTTCGACACACTTTACTCTTCCGCTTGGCTCGATCTCACCACGGAGCCGTTGGTGCTCTCGGTGCCTGACACTGACGGGCGCTACTATTTGATGCCCATGCTGGACATGTGGACCGATGTTTTCGCGTCGCCCGGCTGGCGAACCACAGGCACGCAAGCGGGAAATTATCTGATCACGCCGCCGGGTTGGAACGGCACAATTCCGGCTGGCATGACACGGATCGGTGCGCCAACACCTTACGTTTGGATCATTGGTCGCACTAAGACCGATGGTCCGCCCGACTACGAGGCGGTGCGACGGATTCAGGCGAACTACAAAATCACGCCCCTGTCCGGATGGGGGCAGGCCCTCAAGCCAGTCCAGCAGACCATTGATCGGACCGTAGATGTGAAGACTCCGCCAAAGACTCAGGTCGACACCATGAGCGGCGAAAAATACTTCGCCTATGCTGCCGAACTTCTCAAGTTGCATCCCCCGCACGCCACCGATCAGCCGATCATCGCACAGATGAGGCGGATCGGCATCGAGCCTGGCAAGACCTTTGATTTCACGGGCCTTGCACCTGCGGTCAAGAAGGCCGTCGAACTTGCTCCGGAGGCTGCACAGAAGTTGATGGCCTGGAAAGTGCCAACACTCGCCCGCGTTGCGAACTATTGGTCGATGAATACTGACACCATGGGTGTCTACGGAAACTATTACCTTAAGCGCGCGATCGTCGCCCAATTAGGTCTTGGGGCGAATCTGCCCGAAGATGCCATCTACCCGCTCAATCTCGGCGACGAAACCGGCAAGCCGCTCGACGGGTCGAGCAAATACACAATCACGTTCGAGAAAGGTGCGACGCCGCCGACACAGGCATTCTGGTCAATCACGCTGTATGATTCAGAGGGATTTCAGGTTGCAAACGCGCTCAACCGCTTTGCGGTCAGCAGCTGGATGCCGTTCAAGGTCGACACGGATGGCTCTTTGACGCTCTACTTTCAGAACGAGAGCCCAGGCACGGACAGGGAGGCCAACTGGCTGCCTGCTCCGAAGGGGCCTTTCAACCTCACCATGCGAGTCTACGGCCCAAGGTCCGAGGTGTTGACCGGACGCTGGAATCCGCCCGTTATCTCGCGGGTACAACCAACAGTCGGTCTTGGGGCGCAATAGCAGGTTTGACCGCTATTGGCCCTCCTGCGAAGTTGCGCCGCGCCTGACCGAGGTCCGCTCACCACGGCAGATCGGACCAGATTTTGGCAACCTGAGTTCTTCTCAGGTTGCGCAGATCGACCATTGAATGCCGTCGCTCATGGATGCCGTGCGCGACCGCCGCCCATGCACTCCACAAGATAGTCGACGAATACCCGAACACGAGCAGGCATGTTCGCGCCGCCCACGAAGACGGCATGGAAGATTTCCTTGTCACCCGGATTGAACGGTTCGAGAAGCGGGACGAGGCGCCCCTTCGCAAGCGCGTCGCCCAGGCTGAAGTTGCCGACGCGGGCGATGCCAACGCCGTCGAGTGCCAATTGGCTCAGCGTCTCGCCACTGTTCGCCTCGATGGCGCCCTGGACCTTGAGGACGAAGTCGGCGCCGTCCCGGCGGAACGGCCAGACCGGCTCGGCCCGGCGAAAACTGAAGTTCAGGCAGTTGTGGTTGTAGAGGTCTTCAGGCTTTTCGGGCACGCCCCAGCGCGCCAGGTAGTGCGGCGAGGCGACGATGGTTCGGCCGTTCTCGCTGAGCCGACGCGCCGTGAGCGCACTGTCTGCCAGCGGCCCGCCGCGAACCGCCACATCCGCTTGCCCCGCAGCGACATCGACGATCCCGTCGCTGAGATTGATGTCGACCAGGATGTTGGGATAGCGCCGCACGAACTCGCCAAGCAGAGGCACGATGCAGAGACGCCCATGGGAGACCGCGGCGCTGACCCGGATGCGGCCGCGCGGCGAGCCCTGGTCGGAGATCGCCTGCTCGGCTTCGTCGAGGTCGGCGAGAATACGGCGGGCCGCGCCGAGATAGGCGCGACCTTCCGCGGTCGGGGTCAATGCGCGCGTCGTCCGCAACAGCAGGCGTGCGCCGAGCCGCTGCTCGATCCGGTCCAGGGTGCGGCTCACGGCCGATGGTGTCAGGCCAAGCGCCCGGCCCGCGGCTGAGAAGCTGCCGCCGTCGATGACGGCGCAGAACACTTCCAGTTCCCGGGCTCGATCCGAGGTCTCGGCTGCCACCTTTGCGCTCCATTCAAAAATGCTTAGCCCGAGCCCTAGCTAATCCCAACGATCTCCCTCGTCTAGTTTTGCGTCTGTGAGAAAGACGACAAACACAGGAGACCGCCCATGTCCGTCCCCACCCAGCTTCGTCGGTTTGCCCTGACCGGAGCCGCACTTGCCGCCCTGGCCGGCACCGCCGCATCCGCGGCCGACGTGCCCACGGACTTTCCCAATACGTTCCGCACCGAGGAGATCGCGACCAACGGCACCATCCTGCACGTCCGGGTGGGCGGGGCCGGCCCGGCGGTCGTGATGCTGCATGGCTATGGCGAGACCGGCGACATGTGGGCGCCGCTCGCGGCGAACCTTGCGCGCAATCACACCGTCATCGTGCCCGACCTGCGGGGCATGGGCCTTTCGGCTCGCGCCGACGCGGGTTTCGAGAAGGTCAACCAAGCGGAGGACATCGTCGGCGTGATGGACACGCTGCACGCGCCACGCGCCGACATCGTGGCGCACGACATTGGCAACATGGTCGCCTTTGCCGTGGCCTCGCGGCACGGCGAACGCGTGACGAAGCTGGTGCTGATGGATGCGCCGGTGCCGGGCGTCGGTCCGTGGGAAGACATCCTGAAGAACCCGTTGCTGTGGCACTTCCGGTTCGGCGGGCCGGATATGGAGCGCCTGGTGGCGGGCCGCGAACGAATCTATCTCGACCGGTTCTGGAATGAGTTCTCAGCGAATCCGGCCAATTTTCCGGAGCCGGCCCGGGTTCATTACGCTCAGCTCTACGCTGCGCCGGGGCGAATGCACGCCGGCTTCCGCCAGTTCGCCGCCTTCGATCAGGACGCGATCGACAACCGCGCCTGGCTCTCCGCCCATGGCAAGTTGCTCATGCCGGTTCTCGCGGTCGGGGGCGCAGCATCTTTCGGCCCTGCAATGGCGGCGGTGATGCAGGCCGGCGCGGTCGATGTGCAGGAGCGCGTCATCGCAGGCTCCGGTCACTGGCTGATGGAGGAGCAGCCCGCGGCCACGGCAGCCGCGATCGAGAGCTTCCTCAACGAGCGACCCGGCGCCGCGGAGAGAGAGCACCTGAGGCAGACGACCCTGACGCTGGAGCAGACGCAGGCTATGCCGCAGTCCGGCGCGGGTGCCGGCACGTCCGGAGTTGGCGCCATCCGTACGGTGCTGCTGAGCGGCGACCCGGCGAAGCCCGGCCCCTACGTGCTCGAAATCCACGTGCCGCCGAATACCACGATCGCACCTCACACCCACCGCGATGACCGCTCCGCCACGGTGATCTCCGGCACCTGGTACTTCGGCTACGGCAGCAACGAGTCCGACGCCTTCGTCAAGTCATTGCGTGCAGGCGGCCTCTACACCGAGCCCGGGGGCGTGGCGCATTTTGCCTTCACCCGCGCCGAGGGCGCCGTCGTCCGCCTGAGCGGCGTCGGCCCCAGCGACACCTCGCCTGTCCCCGCCACCGCGTCGCGCTGACCTGCTCCAGACAAGGGCCGATGATCATGATCATGGAGACCGGCGACGCTGCGATCATTGCGCGAACCAACGCATCGCAAAAGCCGCCGGTCATCTTCATCCATGGCTTGTGGTCCAAGCCCGCGATCTGGCGCGGCTGGAATGACGGGTTCGAAGCAGCCGGCTATGCTCCCTTGGCACCTGAATGGCCGGCGGAACTGGGCGGCGCCGCGGGCCCGGAAACCATCGGCGAGGTCGCGGCGCATCTGGCCCGCATCGCCGGCGCGCTGGAGCGCCGCCCGGCGCTCATCGGCCATGCGTTCGGTGCACTGATCGCGCAGATCCTGGCCGCGCGCGGGCTTTCTGCCGCGACCATTGCGATCGAACCGGCATCGTTCGGCGGGGGGGTTCCGCGCGACGCCCGCGCCGAAGCTCCGGTCGACGCCGCGACCGCCGGGCGCGGACCGTTGCTGATGATCTCCTTCGCGCGCGATCAAACTCTCTCGTCATCAGTCACCCGCGAGGCCTATGACCAGCAGTGGCGCTACGAGCACGCCGTCACCGAATTTATCGAACTGCCGCGACGCGGTCGCTCTATGCCTGTAGAAAGCGGCTGGTCGGGGGTGGCCCAGACGGCGCTGACATTCTTGAAGCGCTTTCTTTAGCGTTTAGTCGCACGTGTTGGCGCCAACTTCCGCTTTTGATGCTGTTGTCTAATCGCTACCGGGGCGTCAAGCATCTAATCGCTGAGGAGACACTGCCGGGTGCATGGTTGTCTTCGCGGTCGGCATCA
>NZ_LBJC01000076.1 GCF_004114535.1 Bradyrhizobium nanningense | reverse complement strand
GGCGACATCATCTCGGAACGGGTGGGCGACTTCAAATCGGAATGGTGGGCGAGATCATCTCGGAATCCTGGGCGACATCGATCGGAATCCGCATTCGCGCTCCCGACGCCGGGGCAGCCTGGCATGCTGGACAGTCGTCCGCCTGAAAACAAAGAAGTGTGAAGCTGTTCACCCTCCCCGAATCTCTCCTCGTCTACAATAAGGAACGTCCCCCGCCGGGACGCTCATCCGGGAATGGACAAGTCGGAGCTGGCGAAGCTGGAGGCGCGGCCATGAAGCCCCACGCCATGAGCAAGTATTTCGGTAATGGCGCCGGCCACGTTCTGCGCCAGCACAACAGCGCGGTGCTGCTGTTCAGCTGGCGCGGCAAGCCCGACGGATCGGCCCGCTATGTCGAGCGCGTCAACCGGTATGCTCGCGATGGCGTGGAATATCCCAACCTTGCCGCCCTGCTCCGCGCCGTCGAGGCCGAGCACGCTCAGAAGAAGCCCTGATATGCAGCTTGCCCCAGCTCAACATCGAAGCACCGCCCCAAGCGAGCGATCGGCGCCGCCCCCTACATGCTCATGGAAATGATGGCTGCCAACCCCAGGGCGGCCGCAGCCCACGCCAGCGCATGCAACATCCAAGGCCGCATTGTCATTGTCGCCTCCAACAGGATGGGAAGATGCGGGGCGGCTCGCGTGCGCCAATTGAGATAGATCAAAGGCCAAAGAGTAGCGCCGCTGCAGCGGCCACGGTGAAAACACCAGCGCCGATGGCAAGCACAAGCACTAGCTGTTCTTTGCCCATGTACTATCTTAACCTAGGTTGAGTCGGGCTGGATATGCAATTTGTGCCAGATCATCCGGAAATACGCTCCTTTGAAATTAGGAAGGGAACGTTCATGCCCTTCCCCAAGGGTAACCCCAAGTCCGCCCCGGCTCAAATGCCCCTGCGTGAGTTGGGGCCTTTTTTTGCACTCCTAATGAGTGCCCCTTTCGGGCAAACGTTACTCTTGGTGGCGGTGGTATGATCGGCAAACCTCCGGGCAATATCCAGCGCCGGTAACCCGGAGCGCAGGCGGCCTCGCCACGGCCGTGCCAGCGTTGGCGCGGCCGCTGCGTTGTTGGCCGCAGGCGGTCGCGAATCCCGGTGCTTAGAGCGTTCTCTATGGTTTCAGACTAATAGTGTTCGCGGTCCGCGCCCGTAGTGGAAGCTTCGATGGAAGAGTTCATGGCCTATTTGTTCGGGCCTGATGGGAATATCGTGCAACGCGTAAGGCTGATTTGTGCGAAGAGCCGCTAGACAGCGCGCGCAGCAACTAGCGGGGACCCACGCAGTCGAGCTTTGGCAGCTGACGCGCAAGATCGCGAGCTTTCCGTTACGCGCAAACTGAATTGGAAAGTAAACGGCCCCAAGTAGGGGCCGCCAACCCGTCTGATACGGGTTTTCCTCCAGCAGTCGGGGGGCTACCTTTTCGGCTGGGGCCACAAACCGACGCGGCAATATGCTGATTGATCCAGAAGCTGCGCCGCAAGGTGAATTGAACGCTTAAGCGCCTATTAAAGACTAAAGTGCCTAAGTTGTATCAGTTGAAATTCATTGGCCGATGGGGGGCGCGATGAAAGACATGCTCGAACATGTCGCGACCTTGCGCGAGCAGATCGGGAAGTGCGAGCGGTTGAGAGATGAGGCCAAGTCGCCAATAAAGCGGGCGGCTTTCGACCGGGTGGTCCCTCACTACAGGGTCCTCGTATCTGAACTGGAAAATGCAATCGCGCAAGCCAAGGCTGAGAACGAGTGAAGGCCCTCATTTAAGTGGAACGCGGGCTCCTCGCTCCCGGCGGTACCGTAAAAGGGCGGCCCCAACTCGGCGCTGGCTGGAGTTGGGACCTAGCTCGGTCAGCCTTAAAGCGGCGCTGAACCCAAGCCGCTCAACCTTGCATTGGCGGTGGGGAACTCGCGATTACGCAATCGGCGCACCCCGAATTTGTCGTGTCTAATGCACCTCTATGGGTCAAAAAGCAAAGGACCGCTGTTTTTGACAGCGGCCCCTCACGCTGCCGGGTTCAATGATTCCGAAATTGAAATGCCTTCGCCGCCCGGCATTGCCGATTTCTCCTGGCGTCCCCGGTTCTAGCTATAACGAATGTGAATCATGACCCAAATTTTTCGAGTTGCCGAAGCGCCCACCACGTCGGCCTCAGACTGGAGATTTTTCCGGATCGAGAGACGAGCTGGGACCGAGCGGTCTGCCGCTGTCCGGTTCGGCAAACGACAGCTTCATCCCAAAAATTCTTCCTGTTCAGATTCAAAAATGTGAAACCACCGCGAAAAAGAACCAGCCCGCGGGAGGAACGGGCTGGAGCTTAGTTGTCAGCAACAGGACGGTCTTGCAAGATGGCACGCAAGACTGATCGTTGAACTAGCCGCAGGGACGCTCGTTCCTAACGAGCGACAGGCCGCCTCTCATCGACCCAAGCGCCGCTCGACCTTCTTGCGGCTGCTGCCCACCTTCTCGACCGCCTTCTTCGCGGAGGCCGAGCGGCGCGTCTTCTTCGCCTCGTCGCGAACCTCGTAATCCTGTCCGCCCGCCACCCGCGCCCGGTCCTGCTTTCGGCCGCGGGTGGTCCGCTTCTCGCCTTTGCCATGCTAGTTCCTCCGTGTTGGCACCGCGGCAACGCGAGAATGAATTCGCAGGTTCCGATTCGCCTACACCACCGAACGTTGCCTATCTTGGACTCCGATCAGTGGAGTTGACAACATTCATCTTCACCTGTTTGCAGAAGCGTGGCGATGCCCGCCTAGGTCCGGCCGCCCCGATGGCTGTGCGCGCGTGCATTTTAAACCGTCAGACCGTTAAATTTAGTTGCCACTGGCAGCCGGAGAAATGGATGATGCCAAGCGAGCAATTCCGACTATCACCCTTCTTTTTGTTTGCTCCGTTGCCTGCGCTTTGACGCTCTCGGAAACCCGTCTTGCGGAGTTGCACAAACAGTCCCATAGCAAGCCTTTTCACCCTTGTAGTTGGCCAGCGCTTCGACAAACGTCGACATGACGTGCTGTTTCAGTTCGTCGGGGATAGGCTCAGGACCGTCTAGCGAGTTCAACGCCACCTCGACCAATTCGATTGCGCGATCCTTGTTGCCGCTCTCATAATAATACTGAGCGACCGCCCCATAGGACAGGTACTTGAAGCCACCGTCCCCTTGCGGAGGATTCAGCGCAAGAATGTGTTCGGACAACTCTTTGCCCATCGCGAGGCGCTCGGCAGACGGGAAGTGGGAGTTGTCATTCGCCGGATCAAAGAGCTGGCTCAGTGCCCCTTCCATCCAGTGCTCATCGTTTTTGTCGATCGCGTCGCGAGCGAATCGCTTCAAAACCGGCAAGCCGGTCTGCAAGTTGCGCAGTCTGTGAAGCAACAGTTTCGCATGGAGCACGCGGAAGTTGAGGTCGTCCGGCATCACCGCGACGGCCTCTTCGACCGCCGAAACCGCCTTTGCCCAATCCTCCGCCTTCATCGCCGGCCAAAGCTTGGCGAGAATCGGCTCAGTCAACGCCCGCTTGCGCTCCATTTCGCGCATTTCGCGTCGTCCGCTGTCGATCCGCTCTGTATCGGCGGCTTTAGCTTCATCGCTGGTCCGCCAACTGCCGTTAAGAACTTTCGGCAAGACGTCATCGAGCTGCATCGGAGGACCGATAAAGGCGATGTGGCCGTCACGGTCAACGACGAATGAGGTGGGAATCCCGACAGAAAAGCTGGAGTCCATCCAAAGCTTGCTCATTTCGCCTGTGGAGTCGAACCCGATCCGATAGTTCAGGTTCGAGAACTTCTCGGTCAACCACGCGTCCAACGTTGTTCGGGCCTCGTCCGCCGTTGGAGCCTGTTCGTAAGCTGCGACGCCGAGCAGCTCAAGTCCGCTGTCTTTGTATTTCTCTTGCAGCTCTACTAGATGAGGCATCATTGCCGTACATGGTCCGCACCAAGTTGCCCAAAATTCGACGATGTACACCTTCCCGGGCTGAAAGCTCGTGAGGGGCTCGCCGCGCAGCCAGTTCTCCACCTTGATCGGAGGAGCTGGGGACTCCATGCACAGCACGATGTTGCTCTCCAAAACTATTGCCACTCGTTGCGCGACTTTGTGCGCTAGCCTGTCTCTCTCAGAAACGGAGCACACGGGTTCAAGAGAAGGAGAGCATCACTCGTTTTGTGCATCTCGTGTGCGCTCAGCCCTCACTCCGTGGTTCTGCATCCCAAAAGCAACAGGCGTGCCATCTCGGTCAGCACGCATCAAGCGCCTGATTACGCTTTGAAAACTCCAAGGCGCCCCAAAACGCAGCCGGTGTTTTGAACCTGACGGACTTTGTCCCGTGTCAGAAGTTGGACACGAAATCCTTGTGGGTGAGCGCCTGGTCATGCGAGCCGATCCGGCAAGATCTCATGTCTAGGACTGCCGCCGCCCTAACGCATCTTGTAGCAATGGCAGATAGGATCGATTTCGTGAGGGAGGTGCGCTCCCGCTCCAGGGTGACCAGCACAAGCATTCGAATAGGTCTTCCCACCGCCTTGCGGGAGACGATTGAGACGTCGGCTCCGATGATGCTCTGTGATTGGAGCCTCTTCAGTCGTCGTTGACAGGGCGGTAGCAGAAAGCCCGGCCATTTCGCCGAGCACCTCGGAAGTTAGGCGGTTGGCCGCCCAAACTTCGGAATTTTACGACCAGTTCGCGAAGCCTGGGAAGAGATGCTGACGCTCAGCGCAGCGACTTTGGAAGGCATGCGCGCAAAGGCTGTGGTGTTGTCTAAGTCGGTCTGGAATGGGGATGATGCTCGCGAGCAGCTCGGCGACGCCACCGATGCCAAGTTCATCGACAGCTTACTCGCCGATCTCGCCGGCAAAGAGGTTGTTTTAGACTCGGCGCGGCCTGGCTCGAGGCATAGGCCGCCTCACCAAAAAGGGGCCTTCGGCTATGCGGTTCGGCTCAGAAGATCCGAGCGAGCGACCCAAAGCGAACGACTCGCGTGCTCACCCTGATGTTCTCCAGCGAGTACTGAATAGAGCAAGAAGTTACCGCCTCCCATCTAGACGCACCGGGTTGATGCTCCAGCAGGAGGAGTACCGCTGCGGGGCCCATCGGAAGGCCCTGCCGGGACCCCATGGGTTGGCCTCCCGATCAGTGCGGATTTGCCTTTGGACGGTTTGTCCAGCGCTCGCTGTGTGGGGGCTTTTTTTCTTAAGGGCCGATGGGACGGACAACACGCAAGCGAATGCCGTGACTTCCAAGGACTGCGAGAATGACGCTCATGTTCACTATCAATTCGATGATGCTCAACCAGCTGAACAACAACGGCGACTTGAGAAGGGTTTTGATATTCTCTTTGAAGATTTATCAAGCCGACATTTTGGGTCCTCAAGGTTTGGTAGTTTGGCTTTGCGCTCAAGTTCCCGATCTAGCTAGGTCTTTTGGCTACTCGGGGGTCTTCATTCTTGGGAATCACCATCGAAGATCGGCTTCGGCGGGGGTGATCTTTCATCCTCGGCAGGGTTAGACCTTACGCTTCCTGCGGATGCGGTCGGCATAGATGATGTGGCCGCCCTGCTTACCCTTCCGGCCATGAGCGCCAACCTCGCACGGCGGCGTAGCCATTAGCGAACTCGCCCACGGAGCTCAGAGGGGCGTGCTTCGCGTTTCCTACGGCCCATTCTTGACGGTCGACGCGTTCGCTGGGTATGCTTACATCGTGAAAACGCTTGGCCAAAAAATCCGCGAACGCCGCGAAGAGCTCGACCTCTCGCTCCGTGAATTCGCAAAAAAGCTCGATTGCTCGCCTCCCTTCATCTCCGACGTGGAGCACGGACGGCGCTTTCCGTCCGAGCCAATGCTGGAGGAGATGGCGCGGCTGCTGAAGGTCGATGTCGCGGAAATCAAGCGGCATGACCAGCGCGCCCCACTTGATGAAATCAAACGCATGACTGAGCAGGACCCCGGCTACGCCTTCGCGTTCCGCACGCTCGTCGATCAGAAGCTGACGCCGCAACAGCTTCTTGAGCTCGTCAATAAGAGCAAGCCTCCGCCCAAAGGGGGCAAGAAATGAGGACGTACCGGACGAATCGGGGGCCGTTCGCGACCCGCCCTTTCTACAAGCCGGCGGAGATCGACCGCATCTGCGGCGACGCTTTGAAAGCCGCGGGGCTGATGCCCGACACGCCCGAAGCTGTCAGGGTCGAACGGTTCGTCGAAAAGCACTTCAAGGTCTCACCGCGATACGAGGCGCTTCCCGACGGCGTGCTCGGCTATACATCGTTCGGGCCGAAGGGGGTCACGGGCATCGTGATCACGACGGCGCTGGATGAGGAAGGCGGCAGCGTCTCCGAGCGCCGCATCCGGACGACGCTCGCCCACGAGGCGGGGCACGGCCTGCTTCATACGCATCTCTTCGCGCTCGGCGAGAAGCCGCCGAAATTGTTCGAGGACGAGAACGACCGACCGGAGATCCTCTGCCGGGACGTTCACGGCACAGCGCACGAGTCGCGCTACGACGGGCGATGGTGGGAGTACCAGGCGAATCGGGCGATCGGCGGTCTATTGATGCCGCGCGCTCTCGCTATCAAGGCGGCGGCCACCTTTTGCGAGGAACGCGGCGGGCTGGGCCTGCCCACGCTCAAGGAGGACGAGCGGGAGCGCGCCGTCCACGAACTGGCTGAAATCTTTGAAGTAAATCCTGTCGTCGCCCGTATCCGGCTCGATGATCTTTTTGCCCGCCCGGAGAGCGGTCAGCTGACCCTTTGATTTTTTTGTGGCATGTGTTCGCTGTATAAGCTAACGTTGGCATACATGCTGACCGAGATATCTGAATCGGCACTAGCAGCCCGGGAAAGGAACGAACATGGAGAGCGGAGAGATGAATCAGACGAAGGCTAAGGAACCGAAGTACATTCTCAGCATCGAAGGGGAGGAGTTTCCCTGGGGCGAGGACACGATCACGACCGAGCAGATTGCCGAGCTAGGCGGCTGGGACATCTCGCAGGGCGTGATCGAGGTCGACCAGCACAACGTCGAACGGACGCTTGCGCCGGGCGAGGTCATCGCGATCAAGCCGGGCCAGGGTTTCGGCAAGAAGCACCGCTGGAAGCGTGGCTGATGCGCGCGCGTATCAGCCACGAGCTGGCCCTGCTGCGCCGCCACTTCGGCGACGTCGAGCACGCGGAATCGAACGGGGAAGACTGGTTCAGAATTCCCCGTTACGTGCTGCCCGAAGGCTGGCGCGTCGGCGACACGGCGGTGAGCGAGCTGCCGGTCTGTTTTCTGGTGAAGGGCAACTACCCCGGCGATGCGCCCTACGGATTTCTCACGCCCGCCGGCCTGAATTTCAAAGGTGCCGCTCCGAACAATGCGGGCGCTCCACCTTCGCCGCCGCCCTTCTCCGGCGAGTGGCTGCATTTCTCGTGGTCGGTGGAGAACTGGTCGGCAACCGCGGACGTGGGCAAGGGCTCGAACCTGCTCGCGTGGGTGCGGAGTTTCATGGTGCGATTGCAGGAGGGGGCATGAAGGCATTTTTAAAGTTGGAGAACGGCGCGCTCAATGATTTGATGGCGCACCTGCTGCCGCCTCACTCCGAAGAAGAGCAAGCGGCGTTCCTGTTTGCCCGCGCCGTGCGCAGCGATCATCAGGTCACTTTCGAGGTCGCGGAAACGAAGAAGCTCAGTCCTGGCGACTTCATCGTGCAGCAGGACGACTATCTGGAACTAGCCGATGAAACGCGCGCCGCGTTGATCAAGCGCGCGCACGATATCGACACGTCGCTCGTGGAATTGCACTCGCATCCCGGCCCATGGCCCGCGGGCTTCTCTTACGCCGATCGCCTTGGGCTGCAGGAGACCGTGCCGCACATGTGGTGGCGCCTCAAGAAGCGCCCCTATCTCGCCATCGTCGTCGCGAAGTCCGGATTCGACGCCCTGCTCTGGCTCGACAACCCGAAGATCCCGCGTCCGCTGGACGGGATTGTCGAGGGCAGTCGCGTGCTCAAGCCGACCAACTTTTCCCTGGGAGGCTGGGGATGAGCGATCTTCCTGCCCGCTTCGACCGCAACATCCGCCTCTTCGGCGAGGAAGGCCAGCGCAAGCTGCGAGCCACGAACGTCGCGGTTATTGGCGTCGGCGGCCTCGGCAGCCCGCTCGTCCAGCACCTCGCCCTGCTCGGCGTCGGCGGCATCACGCTGGTCGACGACGAGGAGCTGGACGAGACAAATCGCAACCGCTTCGTCGGCGCAAGAAATGATGACCCGGTGCCTGGCAGTCCAAAAGTCGAACTGGCCGCGCGTCTTGTGCGCGAGATCGATCCCACCATTCTCGTCACGCCGATAAGGGCAAGCCTGATCAGCGAAGAAGTGTTCGCTACGGTGAGGCAGGCCAATTGGATATTTGGCTGCTTCGATGAGGACGGCCCGCGCGCGATTCTGAACGAGTTGTGCGCCGCCTACGCGAAGTCCTACATCGATCTCGCCTCGGACGTACCGGAGGAAGGCGTCTACGGCGGACGCATCTGCGTCGCATGGCAGGGCGGCGGCTGCCTGCACTGCCTAGATGCTCTCGATCCGCATGATGTCGAACTATACCTTAGCACGGACGCCGAAAAGGCGGGCCGCGCCGCGATCTACGGCGTGCCGGTGGAGCTGCTGCGCGAGACAGGGCCTTCCGTGTCCCCCATCAACGGCGTCGTCGCGGCGCTCGCCGCAACCGAGTTCATGATTGCTGTCACCGGCATGAGAGAGCCGCAGCGCCTGATCAACTATTACGGCCACGTACCAAAACTCACCACGGCCAAGCCGAAACCGGATTGCTATTACTGCAAGGGAATTCGCGGTAAGCCGCGAGACGCCGATGCCGAGCGCTTCCTGCGGATGCCACATCTTCGTGAAAGGCGGCGGAGGGGAACGCGCTGAATCAGTGAACCCGGAGAGTAGTAGCCGCCCGCTCCGATTCGGGAGATTTCTCCTTGCTGTTCGAAAGGAGAGAGCTCTGGTGCCAACTCTGACCAGTTAGTAGGTTGCCTGCCGGCCCTGTATCTCGTCATAGGATCCGGAGCGAAGCGCACGAGCAGCATGAAGTGCTCTGCTCTTCAAGGAAAACGTGCTGCGTGACTACGTTGGGCTCGTGGCCGAGCGTAACGGCGTAAGGCTCGGCGCCGATCATTTTTGGCCGGCACTCCTGATGGTGTTATCGAAAACGATGATGGCGTCATACATCACTGCGGCGGTTTGAAATTTCAGATTCCCGAGATTGGCTGGCTGGCTCGATGCAGCCTCAGTGCGCTGATGGACATCGCCTTCCAAGAAGGCTTTCCGAAATCGCTTCCCTTGCCGGCCTTCCTTGCCTACGACCCTGAGTTCTCGTTCATTCGCCGAAACATAGAGATAAGAAACATACATTCTGACGAAGTCTTACCACTAACAGACGAGCTGATCGGTCCAACTCGTGCGTAATTTACTCCCTTCATTTACTTGGCTCATCATCGTAAATTCCGACCGCAATTATCTCATAGCAGGACATCTACTTCGCTGACACGCTTGACTTGGCTGCGCGCGAGCGCAAGGAACGCATTGTTGCTCTGATCATGAGCAGGCCCTCGGTCCAGACGCCGAGCGACATGCCGCCGGCGAACATGGGCCAGCAGAGACGGCTAGCCACCACCTTTTCAGGTGAGCTTCGAGCTTCTGCAGTGCTGCCCGCTTCTCGGGTAGATAGTCATACCTGTCGTATATTTCATCGAGATCGGTTTTTCCTCCACCCGTTACGTGGTTGAGCATGATCTCGGCGATCTCACGCGAGATCCCCGGGCGGGGGAGTGTAGATCGGAACGTGCGCCGAAGATCCCGCACTTGCCATCCAGTCACGCCTGATTGCTTATCGAGCTCCTTTCTCAGCTTTTCCCACGAGCCGTCGTTGAAGTGCGTACCCTTGATGTGGCCGGGGAAGTAGTCGTCAGTATTTTTGTCTCGCCAGTTGTCGCCCATCGTTTCTTGGGCAGCCCGTGCCGAAGCTGTAGTGACGCAAGCCGTCCGGCGACCGTGGGATGCGCGCTACGCCCATCGCCCTCTTCCTTGCCTCCTCGGAAATAAGCTTGTTGTGCCTGAATGGCCGGACCGACCGCATCATTCGTCCGTGAAGGACGCCAACGGCATCGTGGGGGGCGGTGCACTGCCGAGACGACCTCTAAGGCAAGGTGAGCGACTTTTTGAAGTTTCTCGTCAGCAAGGTCAACACATACGTGTTCGTGCCCGGCACATATGAACCAATCTGGCTTGGCGACGCGTGGAAATCACGGACTGAAAGCGCCCATGCTCGTGCGGTGAAGGCATGTGAGTACGAATCAAAGAACGACTCAATAATGACTGGTATTGAGTGGCAGAAGATTTTGGCGACGACATGCCCCTGATATGAGCGAAGCCGTAGCGAACGCGAACATGGCAGATCTCCTCGATCCGATCTTCAAGAGCAGCCTGGCCGGAGCGACGCGACCTGTAATGGTACGTTGACCAGTCGAACCCGATAGCGTCACAGGCCCGACGGATCGACGCCTGCCACTCACGGCACATTTTGTAGACCAGCTTGCGCTTCCGGCCACGCTTCATAGCTTTCGGCGGATCACGTCCTGCAGCATCTCCTTCGAGCGACAGGTCCGCCACCAGCTTCTTGAGGGGGATTTTCAATGATCGCGAGAAGTCAAATCAACGGATCTCTGTTTCCGCGACGGCTTGCGAGCTTGTTAGCGGCGGTCGTGATGTTCGCCGCAGCTTTGGAGGTAGGAACGGCTCCGGCGCAAGCGGCGTCGAGGCCGCTTGCGCCCAATGATATGTCCGTTCTCTTTCCTCCGCCGAAGTCGGCGGCCGACCTCGCCAACCTAATCGCCGTGTCCGAGCTTGCGGGGGCAACAGCTCCTTATCTGCACAACGGGTCCGTTCCGACCCCGAGACACATATTGGTGCCGCAGGCTCAACGGCCGACGTCGTTGCGTCGGCAGCCGTGCGTTCGATCCAGTCAATGTTGGGCTTGTCGCGAAAGCACAGGTGACCGACAGCTGTGCGGCCGGCCTGACGAACTTCGATGTGTCGCTGCTTGGGAACAGCAATCGCGGGCATTCGTTCGAGGGCAAGGAAACCGACTTGAGGAAACTGCCGCCTGGCGTCATCGGACCAGAATTGACCGACGCCGATCGGCGAGCGCTTGTCGAATATCTCAAGACCTTATGAGCGATTATCGCGTTAGAGGCCGGCCTGTGTGTGTGTGTCCGCGTCGCTACGTTGGACCTTCCGCCGAGTTCGGACGCGCCTCGTCAGAAGACGTGCCATTCGTCAGATCCGTCCATGCTCAGCCGAGGGTCATGGTATCGCGCCTGCCGAGGCCTCCTCGATTGTGTTGAAGCCCCCATGAGCCCGCCGGTCCTGAGCAGACGCCTTTGGCGCAAAGCTGGCGATCCCGCCGGACCTCCCCCTGGTGATGCTGGCCGCGGCTTACAGTTGTGCCTCGACTCGCTGTGGCCGACCGTCATGCCGTAGAAAACGCGCAACGCACAGACGATCTGGTTGAGGGCCGGCCAAGAGATCCTCCTCACCACCAGGTGAATCTAGAACGCATGAACATGCTCAAATTTCGCACCAGCGGATTCGTTCAATCACCAATCACCAAATCTCGCTCCAAAGGCCCGCTTTCAGGTAAATACAAGGCGTCGGAGGATTCCAGATCGAGGGCTGGGAGTTTCTTCATGGAGGCCAGTTTCGCCCGATGCTCGACTGTTGATCGTTGACCACTCGGTGTCGCGGCGGCGTTGCACCGAGGAGGGAATGCGCATGGCTTCGCGGTACTTCGCGACCGTGCGGCGGGCAATATCAATGCCTAAGGCGCGCAAGCGTTCTACGATGGTATCATCCGACAGGATCGCGGAGGGTTCTTCCGAATCGATCAGCTGTTTGATGTGGTGGCGCACGGCTTCGGCCGAATGCGCCTCGCCGCCGTCGGCCGAGGCGATCGAGGCCGTGAAGAAATATTTCAATTCGAATGTGCCGCGATTTGTCGCCATGTACTTGTTGGCGGTGACGCGCGACACCGTGGATTCATGCATCTGGATGGCGTCGGCGACGGCCTTCAGGTTCAGCGGCCGCAAATGCGCGACGCCGTGGGTGAAGAAGCCGTCCTGCTGGCGCACGATCTCGGTTGCAACTTTCAGGATGGTGCGGGCGCGCTGGTCGAGCGCGCGCACCAGCCAGGTGGCGTTCTGCAGCGCATCGGTGAAGTAGGACTTGTCGCCGTCCTTGCCGATCTTCTTCGACAGCTCGGAATAATAGGTCTGGTTGACCAGCACACGCGGCAAGGTGTCGCTGTTGAGCTCGACATGCCAGCCGCCGTCCGGACCCGGACGGACATAGACGTCGGGCACCATGGTCTGGAGCCGGGCCGAGCCGAACTTCATGCCGGGCTTGGGATTGAGGCGGCGGATCTCGCCGATCATGTCGGCGATGTCCTCGTCGTCGACACCGCAGAGCTTGCGCAGGGCGGCGATGTCGCGCTTGGCGAGCAGGTCGAGATGCTCGACCAGGGCCTGCATCGCCGGATCGTAGCGGTCGAGCTCGCGGAGCTGGATCGCCAGGCATTCGCTCAAGTTACGCGCGCAGACGCCGGGCGGGTCGAATTTCTGCAGGACGGCAAGGACGTCCTCGACCTCCTGCTGCGACGCGCCAAGACGTTCGGCGGCCTGGCCGAGATCGGGCGGCAGATAGCCGGCCTCGTCGACGAGGTCGATCAGGTACTGGCCGATCATGCGCTGCGCGGGCGCGGGGAAGGCAACCGAGAGCTGCTCGGCGAGATGGTCCGACAACGTTGTCTCGGCCGCGACAAAAGCTTCGAGATTGTAGTCTTCGTCACCCGAGGCGCCGCCGCCCCATTCGGTATAGGTGGTCGGCGCCGCGTCCTGGGCGTTGCACGCTTGGCCGTCGGCCAGCTGTTCGCCGCTGACCTGATGGACCTCGGTCGGCGCTTCGTCGGCAGCTGCAGCGTCACTTTCTCGCTCGAGCAGCGGATTGCGCTCGAGCTCCTCCTCCACGAAGGCCATAAGGTCGAGATTGGACAATTGCAGCAGCTTGATCGCCTGCATCAGCTGCGGCGACATGACCAACGACTGCGATTGCCGGAACTCTAGTCTCTGCGTAAGCGCCATGAAGCAAGAACCGCTACTGAAGTTGGTGCGCGTTTTGCTCATTAGTCGGAAGCTGATCCATGCGCTTTGATGTCGCGCAAAATGCAGATCCAAGGTGAGAATTCTGATGAAGCAGCGGACAACTGGACGGCGACTAACTTGTCGGAATTCCTCGTCAAGTCCCATTGTGCGAGACTGAGAACTGGAGATTAGGATGTGGCACTGTGACCCGAGGACATGAGCCAACAGGCCAGCTTCACCGTGGCGAGAATCCCATGAAGGACTTCGCCGATCCACGGCAGTTTCGGTGACTTCTGCGAGTAGCCGCGATCCTACACCATCCCGCAGGACGGGTCAGTGCCTGACCGCCGCTCAGACAATCGATCAATGTCGAGCTTTGCTGCGCGCTTGCAATTGGCCCGAACTTTGAAGTCGATCGTGGAAGGACGTTGCCCAAATGAATTGGCACCAAGGTTGTCAAAATGGTTGAGTAGCGGGTTGATCCGGCCGCAAGATGGGCGTTGCGCCAAAAGAGATTGCGAGGTTGTCGTCGCGGCTGCATAAAGCCAGCCGCTTGTTAACCGCCAGCGTCTGCCTATGTTGCTTGTCCGGGTTTCTGACGCAAATCGGCACAAGGTCGAACAGCTGGCACTATTGTGCCTGCTCTTCGACTCATCCTGCCGACATTCTAACGTATTCGCGATGACGCTTCTGGGCCGCCCACGCATCCGAATCTGGGAAGGTTACTTTCTTCCCAAAATGGCGGCATGATCGGACAATCTTGTCGGTTTTGTCGAGAGCCTGCGCGAGTCGCTTCGCTTGCAGCGGACTGCCGACAATGACACGCACCGCGAAAGACGTCCGCACGCGCGAGACCGCCATGCTGTTACCTGTCACCCCAAGCACCACCCCATGCTGGCAAGCAGGGGCTTGCGAGCGCTTTAGCGCACTCCGCGGTCATATCTGTGCTGCCGGCGGAGCCTGCCGCCACCTCAAAACAATACCTCCCCGAAGCTTGTGTGGATGCCGATGCCAATCACTCATCTCATTGGCATCTCAGCTGCGGCGAGACGACAAGCGCGAGTTCGCACTCTTGGTACAACGCAGCGAGTCGCAGAGGCGGCCAGCTCCCGACTCGAACTCTCGGCTCATTGCCTGCATCGCCAGACCCGCAATTAGTGCTTCTGCTGCCTCTGTGCCGATGTACGACCATATACCACGCTGTAGAACACTGCAGCGGAAGTTTGGCACTGGGCATTACCAACACCATTGAGCGCCCGCACGAGCTTCAAGCGGCGGATCAAGATCAACACCATTTCCATCAGCGACCGCCGCTGCAATGTTGTCCTAGCCTGCTCTCCTCGGCCAGATCAACATGCGCAAGGTCGATAGCTGGAGATCCCTTACCACAACGCCTATCGCTAGGCGATTGATCTCGCTGCACGAGCAGGTCGTTCCACGTTAAGGGAAATCGCGCCACAATTGCAGCAGCTGGCAAGCCTCGATTGCACAACGCGAAGCATCAACTCCTCGATAAAGGCGGCGCTGCCCCCGGCGTGAAGTCACAGCTTTAGCCACCATGGTTTCGTCCAGCGGCAAGCCCCTGCCATAGGTGCGGACCAGCTTGCCGCGGCCGGTCGCGTCGGACAGCGGCACCGCGATCCTGCTTGATAGGGCCGGACGGCCGACCAGCGCGGCCTCGAGAGCCTCAGGACGATTGGTGAGGAGAATGAAGGTGATCTCAGCGTCTTCCTTCAACCCGTCCATCGCGTTGAGCAGTCTGTTAGCAACAAGAACCTATTACATCGCGATTCATCAAATAAACATCCTCGATCTGAAACGCAGCGAATTTCACATCAATCTTGCCAGGATCGCGTGCTTGATATGACAAAGCATGCGATTTAGCGCCGGAGGCGTACATCGTCCGTACGAGGAAATCCAACCTCTGAGAGGCGGACTGCTTCTGGCGACGAGACTTGCATGCAACGACGACGCCCCAAGGTCCACACCAGGCACTGCTGAGGGACATCGCATACGCGCGCCTGATGCGCTTGCCCACCCAGTTATCTGATTTGAGCCGTTTTCCGTTGCGGTGCATCGTTGAACCCAGTTGAGATCGGATGTCCCGCTCCGCGGCAAATGCATGAGAACAGAAGAGCCCGCCCGGGAACGGGGCGTTTGATCGCTTTTTTATACGCGCACGGAATTAAATGAGGCGGCGTCGGGTTGCTATAGCTACAGCATTTGTCCGGTTCGCCGCCCCTAGCTTCCTGATGACGTTCTTCATGTGAAAATTGACGGTATTCGGGCTGACCTCAACAACTTTCCCGATTACCCAAGCTGACTTCCCCTCTGCGACCCAGTATAGGCACTCTGTTTCTCGCTCTGTTAGCGGAATGTCTGTCTTGGAACCTTCATCAAGCGGCGGTGTAATCTGCGCGACAGCGTTGTGAAACGCCGACGCCAATGTCGTGAGATGATCGATGCGCGCCCGTGGATCGGCATCATCGAAGGGAGATGCAAACGAAACGAAAGCCAATCGGCCTTGCGATCCAAACAATGGCACGCTTATGCCATGCTTAAGACCTGCTTCTCTGGCCTCGTGCAAGACGCGCAGCTCACGGGGCTGCAGTTCATATAGACTGGTTAGCTCATCCCAGAGAAAGGGCCTTGGTAGCATTGCTGTCCGCCGGACCACGGGGTCGATCGCTCGATACTCTTGCTCAGCATAGCGTTGGCACCAATCTGACGGGAAGTTTATAGTTGGCGGGGGCGGCAGATACTCCGGCAGACGACGCTCATTCGAGCGGGTGAGTGCTCCGTACGCGACTTTATCGAAGCCTTCATTGCTCGAGCAATTCACTAGAAGATCGAACAGGGCTTTGATTGATTGTGTCTGTATGGCGCATTCGACGAAGCTGAATAGGTCGGGACCGCGGCTTTCCCGTCCCCTTGAAGAGATTGGCATTTTGCCGTGCGATTGGTCATCCATTTCTATTTCCATTTTGCTTACACAGATGTTGGGGTCCGCTTGTTTCAGGTGAACGCTCACGCGCGAAGGAAAGCGCCGGGCCCGAAATGTTTGGCCAGGTCCCAGCTCGCACCGGGCAGATAGCTGGAGCAA
Source organism: Bradyrhizobium nanningense (assembly GCF_004114535.1). Lineage (GTDB taxonomy): Bacteria > Pseudomonadota > Alphaproteobacteria > Rhizobiales > Xanthobacteraceae > Bradyrhizobium > Bradyrhizobium nanningense. Next base: position 70,891 of record NZ_LBJC01000076.1, on the reverse strand, counting down.
ACCGACGTGCGCCCGAAGATTGAGCCAAGTCGATGCTGATCTTTTCGTTGCTGACCCGCCGGGTTGCTATCCGAGGTGCCAAATTGACGCGAGCGTATCCAGACTCTCGAAAGAGTGGCTGGCAAATGACGCAACTTTTGCGGCGGACAAGGTCAGTACTTGTCACAAGAACATACCAGCATCCCCAGCGCCAACCTAAGGAAGTGAGCTCGGCACAGAACTCTTCGCGCAGCTCGGCACAACTCAGGTCAGAGACCGGTGCAGCGCTTGCGCATGCCGGGCTGCCACTCGCGGACATTGACACATAGCTGCTTGATGAGGACGACAGCATGTATGCGATCCTCAGGCCTTTCCAAGAACCATCAGGATGGGCACAGCAATTCTCGCACCACTTTCCGATCGACAAAATGGCCCGCTAAGAGAGGCACTCAGAGAAACACGGCGTCGTCTGAGGTGTTTGAACGGATGTGGCATACGTCAAACATGCGACAACGTCTCAAGCGCGACATCGAATTGATATGGATCAAGAGCAAGGCTGGATGCCTCACCTGCGCTGACGCGGAACGCGGATGGGCGCTGCCTGTGAGTGCGGTCCTAAGGCGCGAGCCAAATCCATTACGAGCCTTCCCATCCTTGAATCGAGAAGCGGAGCAGCAGTTTAGTCTAGCGGGGTCTTTGAGAGGACCGGCGCTTTCGGAGTTTCGCTATGGCGCGCCATCGCGAATGTCCCATTTGCGTCATGAGGACTTGCCCCCTCCTTGGAAAGCCGAGAAGGGAGCGAAAGAGGCAAGAATCACGGAAGGTTCGTCGTGGTTTGATCCGGGAGGGCGGTTGATAAAGACGTGACTTGGCGGAGATGTTGCCTGCGGGCGTCGGGGTGGGGGTCTGAAGCGGATTACGCGCCAGCTCGGATGCAGCTTCACACGATCAAGGTCCTACGTAGCGGCGGGTGGGGTGAAGCCGCTCAAATCGTGTCCGGGCTAGCTCTCGCGCACCACGGTCTTCAGGTAATGGTAGGCCTTGATGATCTCGACCAGGCGGTCCTCCTTAGAGCGGTCGCCGCCATTGGCATCGGGATGGTGCTGTTTGACCATCGCCTTGTACTTTGCCTTGATATCTTCGAGCGTCGCGTCGACATTCAGGCCCATCACCTGCAACGCTTTCCGCTTGGCATTGAAAATCTTGCGCTCCTCAGGCTTGGCCTCCGCGCGAGGGCGGGGACTGGCGCGTCCGCTCAGTTCGGCGAGCATGCAAAAAGCATCGCAGGCGCCCTCGGAATCGGCCGGGCTGCCGGTCATTTTGCGAGCGCTGATGCTCTCGCCCATCTTCCAGGTTGGACGATGGCCGATCAGCTCGTCCTTCTGGTAGCGCGCGACCGCTTCCGCGTCCATGCCCGAGAAGAAATTGTAGGACTGATTGTATTTGCGCACATGGTCGATGCAGAAGTGCCAATATTCGCGCGCATTGCCGCGACCCTTTGGCGCGGGATGGGTCGCCTTGTTCTGGCAATCAGGCCATTCGCATAGCGCCGCGGTCTGCCGCTCCTGCGCGTCCTTCTTGTTGATGCGAATGGAGGCGAAGAATTTGGATGTGTCGATCGGCATGACTTGGCCCCGTTGGCGGAGCGGCAGTTAACAGCGCCGCTTCTAAGCTAGCGAATTGGTTTGGACGGCAGATCTGGCTCGGCCTTCGCGTCTGGTCCACTGGCGTGATGTAGCAGGCGCTTCGTAGCAATCGACATGCCAGGGCTCGCGAGCTTGGTCCAGACAATCACCAATTTGCGATCTCAGATCGACTCGATCGCAATTTGCTGTCGGACTCTGCACATAGAGGGCTTGAACGGGGACCGGGTGAATACGAAGAAAGCGGGAGCTATGCAGCACTCTCGGTCATGACGCGCTCAGAGAGGCAGCGTGGCAAGGCGGACGGCGAACCTGCGAGAACTTCTCCAAGGAGGCGATACGGCCCGAAGGAGAGGATCAACATTATGCCCTTCTCAACCGTCTGCGGTTGATCATGCAAGGGTACAGATTCTCCGCAACAGAGTGCGTGATCTGTTCGCCGGACTGTCGAGACGGAACTGCCGCGTTCGGCAGACGCCGGCGAGCTGAAGCCGCCGCGGATGGTCGCGCCGGCCGTGCGGCACGGCTATGGCCCGACGCGCAACATCGCCACTGTCGGCGCGATCAAGGCTGCCAGCCCAAGGCGAGGACCGATGTGCGAGCGGCTCGCCGGTTGGATCCCCGTCACCCCTAAATGATTTGCCAGTCCGAGCGCGGCGGACCAGGAGCCTCGATCCCCTCCTGCCCGCCCCGTCGCCGCGCAGTATGTCGAGAGGCGATCCCAGAAGGCGCTGCCGGCCCTGGTGGAAAGGATGCGCCGAACCTTTCCCCTTCGGTGATTTCGGGCCTGAACGACCAATCACGGCGAATACGAGTGCCGGCAGCACACAAGACAGTCAGGGTGCTCAAAGAGATTCCGAGCTCGTTCGGAGCGGCAAGAAGAAGGTTATGCAGGATCTCAATGGCGCCCAGCCGCGCGGTCGCGGAGCATGCATTCGGTACCTTGGTCGAGAATGGCACCAATATGCGCGTGACCTTGGTTACCGGACAAGGATCGCCAATCTAGGACCTATGGGCTTTCTATGACCTTGCTGCCGAAGCACCAGAGCCAGTTGAGACCTACAAGCCGATCGAGAGCATCCGCCGCGGTGCGACACACGAGCGCGCGAGCCATGGATCCGTTGTCGCCACAAATCCTAAGATTGATGGTGCAAGCTGATCCAGGTGGCGTCGGGAATGTTGGGTTGACTGAAGAGGCCAAATCAGTTGCCGAGATCGTCGCGGCGTCAGAGTGCCAACGCCATTGAGCTCTTCCCGAACACACAAAGCCATGCCGCCTCCTCGGCTCCGTCACCGGTCGAGGGTTAAGAGCGGCGAAATGACTAATCTGAGATCGCAATCGCTAAATTTTCTCTAAGCGCGTCAGCTTGTCGACAGCTGACCCTGACAGAGCGAGAGAGAGCGACACTATCGGCTCGGCATTGCCGAGTTGACTCAAACCCCGCGGAGTGGACATGGACCGATTTAACAGCATCAACCCATTCGACCGAGACAACGCCGCGCTGTCACAACCGCAACAGCAGCAAGCCCAGTTTGAGCCGTACTTGGATGAAGTGCCGCACCTTGATCCCCCTGCTGCAGAGATTCCTGCTTCTCCAGATCGCTACTATCCTCATCTGTCCGAGGAAGATCGTAGACCTATCGAGGCCTTGGTACTTGGGCACCAGGGGGCCGGCGGTCCTTATCCTGAAGACGCAGTAACGAGACACCTCGGGGACACCGCTGCCCAGCACAGCGCGCCGGGGGAAGCTTCGACTTGGCCGCTACCTGCGGAAGGTCATGATCAGGATCCCTTGATGGGCGAAGCCATCCTAGCATCGTCTTTCGACCCAAGCGTGCGCGATCACTTCGGACACCCCGGAGAAGCCGTCCGTCAGTTCAACTGGAGCGGCGGCTACCAGCCGGCTCCGTACGAGCTGACCTGGAGCGCTCCCGTTTCAAGTCGGGAGGTCCTGATGGGTGACGATTATACCGGGGAGTTGAGGCCTGCGAAGAGGCAAAGAATATTAAGCCATACGGAAGGGGATGCCATCGGGGGCCAGGTGAGCGAGCCCGGCAGTTCAGTCGTTCGCGAGCTGATGGAAGAAGTCGGCGCACCGTTTCAGGCCCGCGGTCCGGCCGTCCTTCCTGCGGAAGACTTCGATCAGGATCTGCTGTGGGCGATGGTGGGAAACGCCGGCCCATCGTCGTCTCTCGAACCAACCGAGGGTCATCACCAAGCGCCGGATTTAGAATCCGTCGTTCGTCCCTTCAATTTCCGGCAGGGCGACCAGCACGCGTCCGCTGCGCTTGACCTTAACAACGCCCCGCCGAGCCAGGACAGCCGACCCAACAGTTTTATCGTTCACAATGACCGCTACACGGCGCTGTTCGTGCCCGCTGCGGCGATCAGGCGAAGCACCCCACTCAATCCGCCAGGCGCTGCCATTCCTCTCGGATCTCGACGGGAAAACGTGCCGCAGCCCAGCACGCAGCCAGCGAATCGAGCCTCACCAGCGTTGCTTGGACGGTCGATGGACCAAGCCGCTCCGGCGTCCTCCAGGGCTGAAAGGACGTCCCCCGCGCCCCGCGAGATTTATGCCGCATCATTCGCCGTTCCCGAGAATTTTTCGCACGGCACCCAACCCGCCTCGGACACGATGCGCTCGAAGCTCGGCCGCTGGGGCCTCTTGCCGAACGAGGCGCAGCCGGTAAAAGAGTACGACATTCGCGGCGAGCGTTACACCGCCCTCTTGGGGCCGGGGGGCCCCAATGACGTTCGGCTCATTCATCAGCCGAGAAGGTAGATGCTGAGGGACAATCCCACGCTACGAGCCCGTCCGCATAGCTCCGTGTTGGACTTGCTATTGGACCATAGCTTGCTCCAGCAACTCTTGCGAGCTTGGCGCGGTTCCGGGCGGTGCGGCTGAGCGCTACCCGGCCCGATTGACTTGCGCGCATCATGGCTGTGCGGCTCCGCGTTGAGCCGCACAGCCATCGCCCTTTCACTTCCGAAGAGCCGGCGGCCAAAGCTGCGAAGGAAACCTACGGCGTTATTGCCGTTGCGCTTTGCAGCATTGCCATTGATTGGGGCCGCTGCCCCGAGACAGGATAAGCATCCTCCGAGCAAAGAGGCTGCTTCGCGCGCCCCCATTGAACACGCGCCAGCTGAGCTTAGCTGGCTACAGATGAATGTGGTCGTCCATTAGCCTCAGACGCACATCCTCGTCGTGGCCTTCCGCAGAAAGCTCCCGTGGCCAACGAGGCGCTGCCCAGCACCTCGTGAATTCCGCCTCAAAATCAGTACCGTATGTTAGGGTCAGCACTGGTCGGGATACCGTGCGATCTTCGCTTAGCCCAACCGACGAGTTCCGCAGCTTACACGGTGCGACCCCGACTCTGCCGCCAGCGCCCCTGCACTGGTATACTCTGCCTCAACGTCCCCGCGGAAAGCCGGTGAGCAAGTTTTGGCGGAGCTAGGTGCTGCAACCTGTAAGAGCAGTGAATAGATCGTGCAGTATCTGTCGCTACTCCGGACTCGGACGCTTTGATGAGAGCTGCGTCGTTCGGGACATGGATTCGGTTCAGCGCCGGGTGCCTTCGGCACTGATCTGCCCATCGAAAAAGACCACCTGAGGTGACCTAGCGCCTCAAGGAGCTTGAGCGCAGAATGAAGCTGAGCAAGCCGCAGCGACCTCTATCCGGCTGATCAAATCGGCCAGATTAGGACGTGACTCATTAACGCGCAGCCACAGCCTGATTGATGCAAGTAGGACGAGCGCGAGGTAGTCGGCGGCGAGTTTGTCGTAGCGCGTTGCCACGCGCCGACAATGCTTGAGCTTGCTGAAGAAGCGCTCGACCAGATTCCGGGCTCGATAGAGATAGGATATCGCTCCGTACTAGCAGAGAATTTCGCGTTTCATCGTCTCGTCTGTTTATGGAACGATACCGAAATAACACTCGCGGCAATACCGGGAGATCAACTTGAGCCATTGGAGAAATTTCGCCAATCCAAGTTCATGTTTATTTCCTCGCGCACTGGTAGCGAATCAAATTGTCATCGTTCGAGTCGGCCCCCAATTTAGGTAGTTTGATGCGGCACGAGGCGGCATTCTAAATCTCTGCATCGAAAATGGGGGAGTCCTGCAATGACCGGCGGAAGCATCGGCTCGGGCACCGCGCCGGCGAGTAACTCGCCTCCAAAGCCTATGAGCCGGTCGGAGCGGTTCGACGCGATTGACGTGCTGCGGGGCTTGGCCCTGTTCGGCGTGCTCGCCATGAACATCGTGACCATATTTCGGGTCTCCTTCTACGCGCCGTTCTTGCCGAACGCGGAGCCGGCGGGGCCGCTCGACCGGGTGGTAGCGGCTGTGCTGACGGTCGCCGTCGACTGGAAGGCGCTTGCGCTGTTCTCGCTGCTGTTCGGCGTCGGCCTCGTCATCCAATTCGAACGGCTTGCCGGCGATGCACGGCGCATGATCTTGCTCGTGCGCAGGCTAGTGGTGTTGCTGGCGATTGGCCTGGTGCATCTCTGTTTGATCTGGAACGGCGACATTCTCGTCGAATATGCGCTGGCGGGCTTCGTGGTGCTGCCCTTCCTCGGCGGCGCGCGGTGGCTCATGGCGGGTGCAGCCCTGCTGCTCCTGGGGCTCTACGTGACCACGCCGGTGCTACCGCCGATTGTGCCGCTGCCGGAAGCAGCCGGGATGGCCGGTCTTGCCGCGGACGCGATGCGGGCCTACGGCACAGGCGGATTTTTCGATGTGCTCGCGTTCCGGATCCGCGAGGTGCCGGCGATTTTTTCGGCGCACGTCATGGTCTTTCCGCGCACTGTCGCGCTGTTCCTCGTTGGCGCCCTCGCGTGGCGCAGCGGGGTTTTGCGTCGGGCTTCGGCGAACCGGCGCCTGCTGTTCGTCGTCGCAACCTTTGGCATTCCTCTCGGCGGCGGATTGAGTCTCGCGGCAGCAGGACAAGGGCTCTTCGATTGGCCGTCGCTCGGGCGCGCGCATTTTCCGGTAGAACAGCTGGGGGCGGTCGTGTTGGCTCTCGGTTATGCGGCCGCAGTCATCGCGGCTGTGAACCTCGCGGGCGGGCGGAGGATGCTGGGCTGGGCCGCACCGCTTGGCCGCATGGCGCTCACCAACTATCTGGCGCAATCTGTGATCTGCGGCTGGATCTTCTACGGCTATGGTCTAGGCCAATTTGGCCGGCTCGGCGTGGCCGCGACACTGACGATCGGCATTTTCGTGTATGTCGCGCAGGTGGTGTTCAGCGCGTGGTGGCTCCGCCGCTATCGGTTCGGTCCTGTCGAGTGGCTCTGGCGCTCGTGCATGTATGGGGTACCGCAGCCGATGCGGGCAACGGTCAATTTAGCCATCATGCGCGCGACGATAGCAGATTGATGCGGGCCCAGATACCCTAGCTGCGTGCTGCTTCAAGCGGAAGCCGCCGAAGCGAGTACGGCTGGTTTTAGCCCTTCAGCGACCTCGGCAGACGTCCGCTTTTCCACCGCTATTGAAGGGAGCGGACACCAGGCGGCCAGCCGCTTAATGAGTACACGGCCTACTGTTTGAGGACCACTCGAAAATTGCGAACGAGCCGCAAAGACAGGCGCCACGACAACATGATTGCCGAGCGTTGCCTCGGCGGCTTGCAGATCTGCGAAAACGCCTCGCGTGTCGCCGCGCTGATAGGCTCAAAGGTCGCGATCGCGCGACATGAACTCATCGCCTTGACGCGGATCTTTGCTCGGTCTTCCATTACTCGCAGGCCCTTTCCAGCACCGCCAGCATGCCGGTACGACGGAAGGGCAATCCGCAGCAGCCGGCAACAAATGCAGAGAAAATCCAAATGTGATGGAGGCGCGATTAGACGACCTATCAATTTATGCAGGAGATTTCGGGACTCAGGTCACTTAGCTTGCGGTGATAGTGCCTGGGAGATTTCTTCAATGTTGATCGTTGACACTATTTTGAAACCAGACCAGTTTGGCGGCATTGGACTTTTCTCAGCTACTCTTTTGCCTAAAGATTCGTTGATTTGGATTTATAATCCTATCGTTGACATCGCGGTGACGCCTGAGCAGTACGAAACTCTAGCTCCAACATTTCAAGCTCTACTAGATAAGCATGCCTATCCAAGAGACTACAGGGCTAGCGATGGCGTTGTAGAGTATAATGCTGACAACGCCCGCTTCATGAACCACAGCAGTCAGCCAAACACATATCAAGACGATCATTGCCGAATTCTGACGGCGCGTGACGTACAACCTGGTGAAGAACTGACTTGCGATTACTTGTTTTTCGATCCTAAGTGTGACTTATCGTGGAATAAAGAACCAACGGCGAATGTTGAGGCTCCAACGGGCTAGGCGGTAGTGGATTGAGCTTGCGCTCAGACCACTTCGACTTCGTCGGCGAATTTACCCGGGAGAGTTTCCGCAACTCGTTGAGGTTATCGACGGACAACAGCTTTTTTCGGTTGCCTTGCCTACCCTAGGCAAGATCTCCGCGGATGTGCCCGATCTCGCACTTACTTTAGAATTGATGACCCTCGATCGATCCCAATCACTGCTGAGATGGCCCCGACATATCCTGATATTATCCGTGGGATACGCCGATTGTGCCGCTTGATGTCAGAGTCACAGATGTGCTGTTCAGAAACGCTCTTGATGAGGGCCGCTAGCGGCCCGATCTTTGCGCCTCGATTTAACTTTCGCGCATGGAGAGGGAATCCGTCCCATCCAGTCGGACGCTACGTACTCCCGTATCGAGACCCGTTTTAGGTTATGAGATCAGCGACGACTGAGTGATCGAGTTCTTCGCCGAGGTCCATCCGATCTTGCCCTCCGTGCCAATGAACTATCCCTACGCGCTCCAGGACGCCGCGCGAAGGCAACGGAAGCCGGAAGACGACGGGCGAGTCGATCCTCAAGCGGTCCGGGCACGACTCGTAGCTTCCTCGCGCACTCACGCTCCCAAAAACTAGCACGAACCAAACTTGCAAGAGCCGGCTGGTGCCATCACGGCAGCTCGCGCAGTGACAAGAAGATTGCACTTGAAATCACGAGTTCATCCAGGCTGAACCGGTTCCTGCCTCCCGATGTAAACCACTAAACTCGCGCACGAGCGCGTGCCTTCGACGATCGCCCCGCCATGCAGCGACTGTCGACGCTCGTTTGTCCGTCTGCAAACCAATGGAGTGTCGCGATCACACCTGTACACCGAGTTGCTTCGATTTCATACCACCCGCATCGACAAGGCGCGCAACTCCGCCTCCGAACCACAGCTCGGTTCCAGTGATAACACCTCGATCTGTTGACCCGGACGGAATTCGCTCCAAGGGCCATTCCGCGCGCCCCTTTCGAGGGCGCCCCCAAACGAGCGGGAAGCCCACCCGTTGTCTCATCGCGCAGCGGCCACAGGCGAGCACAGAGCGCTGGCAATACGCGCCGACGGCTTGTTGCAGCAGCGGCGGACGCTTGAGCGGCTGGCCATCTGCAGGGGACGAATCGCCGACCGAGGAATTCAAGCCGTGGGGATGCAGCGATGCGGTGAGGTTCTGCGCGAGGATCAATCCAGCGCAAGGCACTCGGCCAGAATTGCTTGAGGAACTGCTCGACCCGGCCTTCATCGCCATGCGAACTCAGGTGGGGCATTTCCTTTCATATAACCGCAGAAGATCACCAGATGGAATGCGAGCCGCGCATCCTTGCTCCTAATCGCCAGACTTTACCAAGCAATCCTAGACTTCCCGATTCCGGCGCTCGCCGCTATGGCCCGTTCGCCTGACGCGGCTGGGCCCCTCCATGAGCAGCATCATCGGCCCCATCAATTTCAGCTTGCTGACGGTGTGAAGTGCGAGCACAAGTTCGGGCGTTTCTGCCAATCGTATTTACCGGCGCCATTGGTGCCCCCCGCGCAGATCGTCGATGCTACGTGTGAATGCGGCCCTGTTGGCTGGGCGAGACTTGAGGCGATTAGGATTGGACCACTCTTTGCTCGCGAGCCAAACGCGTAACCTGCGGCACGTTCGGGCGCCGAGCCTGTATGGAAGGTGCTCGATGCCTGTGTTTCTAAATTCCGCACCGAGACCTCTCCTGGGCAACTGTGACCGCAGCGAGCCCCAACATCACGTCGCCGGTGAAACCAAAATGGAGGCGATAAAGCCACCAGATTGCGCAGCACCGGTCGAGATCGGACATTGCTAGCGCCCGCCTTATTGCTGCGACTATCCGCACCGTCGGCTTCATTCCGCGTATCATCTGGAAACCTCGCCGTCTCGGGGCCCGCGCTCTCCATTCAATGACGTTTCCGGGGGCGCTGGCTCGCTGTCCGACGCGTGCACCTGCAATAGATCGGAAGCTGAGATTGATGTTCGCCATAACGGTCTTTTCCACTTTTCGAAGCTGCTCGCACACGCCTATGTGCACGCGATCTTGCTCTGATCCTACGGCGGAGCTACTGCTTGCAAAACGCCCAGATCTGGTAGTGCCATTTGACAGGATTCTCATGGATAAATACGCTCACACGATTTCACTGCTACGCAAAGCAACTGGCCCACTTGCGAGGGTCGTTGCGGCTAATGACCTTTGCTGCCACTCCTTGAGAATACCTCCGCGTCCGCCAAGACAATCAGGCTCACCGGCAGGGCCTCCGCTGCTTCCGATTAAGCCCTCCACGGTCACCGGTTAGCTGCCAAATTTGCGCGAACTCAGACATCGCGCGCTGGCTGGCGGCCCGCCCCCGTTCGACCGCGCTGGCAATGTGGGTCACCTCGCGGAGCAACGCCCCGAACAGTTCGGCCCGCAGCGCACCATCGTGCAGTGCTTGTTAAGATCCTCAGACGCAAAGCAGCCGAGATGATGATCCGCGCACGGCTAAGGTGCGGCGCCGGCCAGTGATCCCGGGACTGGGGCGCGGCGGGGTGCAATGGGCACTCGGCGACGTCGCCTCAGTCCTTCCGATCCTGCGCGCGATGGCACAACGTCGGACTGGCGGACAGCCGGAGCTACATCGGTCAAGCGAAAGTAACATCCTCTGGTGAAGCAATGGGGGGAAATATTGCAGGCCAGATGATAGGTCAGCACCAGGCAGACGAATGCCAGGATGACGGCGCATCAAGTGGGCTACCAGTGGGTCCGATGATGCGTACCCACTGGCGGCGCGAACAATCCACCGCTAAGCAGTGAATTCTCTATCCAGATAAGGACAACCGAATCGAGCGCAGGGCTCCAGTCCGGCCCGATCGGTTCACAGTCGGGTTGCGTCTCATACCCGCGTAAGCTTAACGAACCCTCCTTCGACTAGCTCGGCTTTGTAGGCCCGTTCGTTAAGCAGGATTGTTGTTGGGTTATCAGCGGCCGGCATGAAACCTTCTTCGCGTAGCTTGTCCATGAGGGCAGTTGTGGCCCATTGCTCTGGTAGCGGCGTTCCGTAGCGCCGGTTTTCCCTGAAGAAGGCTCCGAAGTCCGGTACGCCCGCCCGGCCGGCCCCAACCACCTGGTCGTCCGCTGGGTTATGAACAAGAAGAACACGGTTGGAGTCATCCAAACCGGCCGTGTAGCGGTGACCTCGGATTTCATAGGTCATCGTCGGCTGGTCCGAGTCCGGCAAGAGACCCCGGTGGAACAGCCTGTCGACCATCGGGTCAGGGGCGATTTGCGAGCCGTGCGAAAATGTCTGGGGAGCGGCGAATGAGACATCTACCGCTTCCTCACGTGCGGCAGATGATGATGGTCCAGCTTCATTCATGATCTGACTGAACAAATCACGATCTTCCTGTGTCCAGACGTACGCCGTCGGTGATTCTGGTGAACGGGCATTATCGATCGAGTTCGGATCCATGAAGCTCTCCTTGCTGTTACGAGAACAAAGGCCTCTTGAAGATCTCCCCCATGGATTGAGCTGAAGTTCGTCACGAACTCAGACATGGGCGGCTTCGTCATCGAGAGACCAAGTTCGAGTGTTAAAGAGGCTGGCTTTCGAGAAGCTGACAAAGATCGAAGAAGAAAGACAAACCCGCGGCCGCATCTTCCACGTCTGATGCGCTCATCTCCGAGCCAAGTCTCATTGCACCTGACCTCGCAGTCGGCGCGCAGGTCTGCGCCGTGCCTCGCGTTCACCTGGCGGTAGGGCCGGTTCGGAGGTCCAAGCGATGCGGACCGCAGCCAGACCCAGTCTTGTACCGAACACGTGCATTTCGATCTCTGCCGGCGACCAGTCGTTCTGGCTTACAGTTCGAGCCGACACTCGAGCCGCTAAGCAGAATGACCGTGATAGCCGCGCCGGCGAGAGAGTGCGCTTACGGAAGAGTCCGGCAAGCGCGAGCGAACTCTTCACCTGATTAGATGAAGAACGAAATTGCTCAGACGCAAAGCAGCCGAGACGATCATCTCGTGCATCGATAAAAGTGCGGCGGTGCCGGTGATCCCGGGAATGCGTTTGCCGCGGCGTCTAATAGGCACTCCGCAACGTCCCTCCTGCCTCCGATCCTGACGCATGATGTGCCCTCGGCTGATAGCCGGAGCTACATCGATCAAGCGGAACGTTACATCCTTAGGTGAGGCAACGCGAATGGCAAACTTTGTCCCAGCCGTTATTGACGCTCTCCGTCAGGAGAGTTGGCGCTCGTGTCAGCGCGTTGGCAAGAGAATTCACTCGTGTCCTTAAAGGAAAATCGTCTAATTCGCGCGTGCCGAAGTCGCCGCCGAAATGTCCGCTCTCTCTAAGCGTCTCTTGGCGAAGAAACGTAGGCCACCCTCTTTGCTTGTCGGTCCGGGCACCCGAACGGCGGCTCCTGCGTGTAGCCTCACTGATTTGCCTTAACAGCTTCCCAAGTGGTTACCAAGACGTACGACCCTGACATTGACGCGCACCTAACGACGTGAGGTCGGCATCCTCGGTGTCAGGGCCGAATAGCCGGGCCTTCTGCCCGTCCCGGGTGACGCGCTCGCGCAGGAATAGCCAAGATGCACGGCGGGCGGCGCCGAACGTACCTTATGACGGACGACCTGGGTCTTGATGGTCGCCAGACGCGAGCGGCCCGTGAGCGGGCGGTTCGCCCGCTCGCTGGCGAGCCAGCCGCGACGGAAGGGTGGAGCACCGATGAATCGTGATCTTGCTCGCGCGCGAGACCGCCGCAGGCGCGCTGATTGTCGGCAAGCGTCTGGGCGATGAAGACGTAGCCCACTGGATCCGTAAGGAGCGGACGCAACCAGGCGACGCTGAGATGGCTTGAGTTGTCGTCGATCGTGTTCGGCGCCAGCCAATTTTGTCACAAACTCGCCGCAGCAGCGCAATGTCTGCGGCGACCGATAACTGCAACAGGTTCTCATGTTTGTCGCGCCGGCAAGGCCAGCGATCAGATCAAGGGTTAAATGGGCCGCGGAAGGCAGGCATTTTTATTGCAGACGCTACCGTGAGGTTCGTCGTGACGCGCTCCAGCCTACATTTGGAGAGACGCAATGGCCGTGAGGGGCGCGTTCGGGCAAGTGGAAAGCAACTTTGCGCGACCTGTCTGGTCGAAATGTTCGGGCCGGGATCGCGCTCCAGATTGGGTCGAAGATGGCGAGGCAATTTACTCGAGAGAGGCTGGAGCCGGTCCGCGCTCCGGCAGACGAACGCTTGACGGGCCGCGCGGTGTTGGGCGCAACCATGGGCAATATTCTCGAATTCTACGACTTCGGCACCTATAGCTTCTTTGCAATACAGATCGGTCAGGCGTTTTTCCCGGCAACCGACCAATTCGCCAGCCTCATGCTGTCACTCGGAACCTTCGGCGTGGGCTTTGTGACCAGGCCGATCGGGGCCATCGTGCTCGGCTCGTATTCGGATCGGGCTGGCCGCCGGCCCGCGATGACCGCCAGCTTTGCCATGATGAGCGCCGCGGTCCTGTTATTGGCCATCACGCCATCGTACGAGACAATAGGACTTGCCGCTCCGTTGCTAGCCATCTTCGCACGCTTGCTGCAGGGCTTTGCTCTCGGAGGTGAAGTCGGTCCAACGACAGCCTACTTGATGGAAGCGGCCCCTGTGGGAGCCCGCGGTCTGGCGGTCTCGTTTCAGCCCGCGAGCCAACAGGTTGCTGCGACGGCTGGAGCGTTGGTTGGAGAAATTCTGTCGCTCGCCATGACAAGTGAGGCGCTCAATGCATACGGATGGCGGATCGCGCTATTGCTCGGCGCCGCTACGTTGCCGTTCGGACTATGGTTGCGGAGCGTCCTACCCGAGACGTTGCACCGCCCTGAGGCTCCGGTTCTGGTCACCCAGCCCGTAAGGCGACCGCCTGCCGCACGCCGCATCATGAGCTTGGGATTTGTCATCTTGGCCAGTTGCACGATCACTACTTATGTTACCGGATATATGACCACCTACGCGTTGACCACCCTCCACGTTTCGGCACCTCTCGCCTTCGGCGCCACGCTCATCAGCAACATGGCGGGCATTGCCGCAGCGCTGCTGGGCGGCCTGCTCGCAGACCGCGCAGGCCGTCGGCGCATCATGATATGGCCGCAGGCCGCTGCATTGCTGATGACCTATCCAGTATTCCTGTGGATTGCGGAGAGCCGCAGTGCCCTCGCACTTCTAGGAGGTCTCGGCGCGCTCACCCTGATCGGGACGATTCCGTATAGCGCCTTCTACGTGAGCATGGTCGAAAGTTTGCCGAGGAACATTCGTGGTGGCGCCTTCGCGACGATCTACGCTTTTGCGATTGCGATTTTCGGAGGCACAGCTCAACTGGTCGTCACTTGGCTGATCTATCTTACCGGGAGCGCACTCGCGCCCGCTTGGTACATGCTTTCCGCTAGCGCGGCCGGGCTCTTTGCGATGCTGATGATGCCTGAGACGGCGCCACTCAATTTTGTGCCCAGCCATAGACGAACGTCCTAACGCCACGACCGCTGCCCTAAGCGTAGCCGAACAGGGTAGGATGACATCTATGACGTCCGAAATGCGAAACATCGAGCAGGAAGACGCTAAGGGGCGTAGCACGAAAGGCAATCTATCCTGAAAATTGGACCAGTTTGACATCGAGCAGGAGCTCCTGCCGGAACGGCAGCGTCGCGCTCTGAAACCACTTTTTCCCCCTTACCGAACGTTGGCCGATGCGGCAGTTGCGCGATTTGGCGGTCGTCGCCAGCCGGCTGTAAGTGAGCAATGACCCTGATTATCCTTAGAGAACAAGAAGACGCGGCTTGCACCGTCCGCCAGCATAGCCGCACGGCATAAGGATGCGGCCGCTGAAGGAGCAGCGGCCGCGACGAGGCTCGATCCTCATTTTCTGCTTGATTGTTTTCCCGTCAGTGCAGGACGCACGAGGGATCGGTCAAACAAAAAAACAGATCGCAGATACCATTCAACGGGTCATCCGCGCACTCAGGATATGATGTATCGGCTACCTGCACGCTGGCGGTGAGCGGTTGCGCGACAACTTCCGCAGCAAAAGGAGGTACCACCGCGGTTGCAAGCGCGAGGGCGCTCGCCGTCACCAAAACAGACTTTTTCATTTGAACCTTCCTAAGTTGGCCCAGCCCTCGTGACGGTCTATAGACGAGGCTGCAAGCGGTAAAATTGATTTTCTTGATCAGATCTATCGACCGAATGGATAAGTTCGGGCATCACAGTATCGCTCTGTCTACCCGCAACCTGAGAATCTATTTTATGGTCGAACGCTCGACGGCCTCGGTCGCTGCATTTCTCGGAGCACCCGACAAGGGCTGTTGTTGAATCTGACTCGTATCGTCCGGAGCCAGCCACAGTCGGTTACATCGTGTCGACACATGCGCCCGAACGCACTTGCGTCACAATTGGTCGCGCGATTTTCATCACCGAAAGAGAGGACCGCGACAACCGCTTACTCATTCGTTTGTTCGGCTGCGCTGCAGGCCACAGGCAAGGCTACGATGCAGCCGGTCACGGCGGCATGCTTACAGTCTAACGCGACTACATTCCACCAACTTGCCAGCGCCGCGATATGGTTTTCTGGCGCAGCCCTTTCCCGATCCTGTAAGACTAGTCAGCCGAGGAGCGAAGACGCGAGAGTGACGATGACGGCATCTCGGCTGAACTCTTCTCAGGCATTGACAATAGGCGTTTAGCACAGCTGCAACGGCCCGGACTTTCTGTCGCGATGAGACTAGTCAGCTTCTCGACAGCTCAGCGTCCTAGGTTGAGAACACCTCGAACCAGACAAGAGGCTCGACCCTGATCAGCTCAACCTGGAAAGGGAGAAGCAGCCGATCCCCCTCAAGATGGCGAGCCTTTCGAGAATTAGATTCGTGCGGGCATCTCGCCGTCTTTGGTGCGCCGGTCGGCCAGCATATTCGGCCCTCCAAGGGTTGGGCCGCGCTCCATGATTGCCCGCTTCTTCTTGATGGATATCGTCACAATGAAAGACCGGCTTTGTGAAAGCGGCGCTCCAGCGCATTTGCTTCATTTTGCCATGGCAGGCGTGAACAATGAATACAGATCGGACGCAGCTTGACGGCGACGGCTTTTTCTCAGTTTCCGGCTCCGAAGCGTCCCAATCCGAGGCCTCAGAACCCGGCACTCCCGTTGCGGCGCATTGGGACGAGGCTTTGACGGACGCGCGGCCGTCCGCTTCCAATGCGGCAGGGCCGCAGGACCACATTGTGGATGCGCGGACGGCTGATGAGGGGCAGGACGAAGACGAGAACCGCCAAACCGCCATTACTCAAACGAGCGCTTTGCCGGAGAATGGTAGTGCGGCGCTAAATCTCTCCTCATTGCCCGCCGCCCTCCCGCCCGAGCTTCAGGTCTTTGACGCGAGAGACAATCAATTGGCGAGCTTGCCCGTACTTCCTGACGGGCTCCGCGTGCTCAATGCAGCGCGCAATCTGCTGACCAGCCTGCCGGCCGACCTGCCATCCCGGCTCCGGTCCCTGATCATCGGCGAAAATTCACTGACAAGTCTGCCCGCCCTTCCGGCAACCCTTCGGGAACTCAGCGCTTACAGCAACCACCTGACCAGCTTGCCTGCGCTTCCAGCCGGGCTGCGGAGCCTGGTTGTCGAGAATAATCAGAGCTCTACGCTGGAAGCAACCACCTGACCAGCTTGCCTGACCTTCCAACCGGGCTGCGGAGCCTAGTGGTCGAGAATAATCAATTGACCAGTCTGCCCGCTCTTCCAGCAACGGTTGAGGAGCTCCATGCTGAAAGCAACCAGCTGACCAGCCTGACCTTCCAGCCGGGCTTCAGGACCTGGACGCCGGTGACAATCAACTGGCCAGTCTGCCCGCGCTTCCGTCAACGCTCCGGGATCTTGTCGCGCCAAGCAACCAGCTTACCAGCCTGCCCGATCTTCCAGCCAGCACCGTGAACTACGGCAATAGCGAATTCCGGCAGGCCGTGGTCGAGGATCTGCGGCAGGCATCGGCGAGGCCTCGACTGCGCGAGTTGTTTTTCCAGTTGGCCTCCGATGCATGCGCGAGCTGTCAGGATCGGATCACTTTGGCCTGGAACGGGATGCAGACCGCACGTCTGAACGCCGACATCGAGGACGGCCTGTACGACGATCGGCTCGCCGAGTTGCTCCAGCATGCCCGCGTCATGTTCCGCTTGGAGGCGCTGGACGGAATAGCGCGCCAGACGGTCAATGTCCTTCGTCATCACTCCAGACCGGTCGACGAGACCGAAGTCCATCTCGCCTACCAGACCCAATTGCGCGATCCACTGGAGCTGCGACACGTCGCCCCCGACATGCGCTTTTTGACCGTCTCTGGCGTCACCCGCGGCGACGTTGAGAGGGCGATGGCAACGGTGCGGCAGCAGGAAACGGTAGGTTTTGCAGACTATCTAGCGACGCGCTGGCAACCTTGGGAAACGGTGCTGAGGCGCATTGCCCCCGAAGAGCACGCAGCAATGGACGATCGGCTCATCGATGCGATGGGCGAGGAGTTTCAAATTCGGCTGAACCAACGGCTCGCCGAAGCTGGACTTGCGGGCGATGCCGACGCCGAGCGGATGCTCGGACCTCAAATCGTCAACGAGATCGCCCGCGAGATCAAGAGCGAGGTGATGCACCGGGTGCTTAGGGCGCACGGCATCGAGCTGTAAGAGATCGGTCAGATCCGTCATACGGATTGCGGTCGTGAGCTCGTGCCATCACTCAAGTCCCCAAAGCTGATCGGGCGACGGAGCCTGCTCTTCCGCCGATGCCAACGTTGCTAAGCTCGTAGGCCACTGAAAAAGAAGGGAAATGACTGACCATAGTCCGTGTACTGAAATTATCCCGGCGGCGCTCGGCGCCATTGTCAGTTGAAGTGAAGCAGCTTTGAGCTCACTCGGCTTGAGACGCTCAACCAAGAAAGACAAGCCCCAGCATCGTTCGGGGGCCATGGAGGCGCGATGCTGGGGCTGTCGTAGCCCTATGCAAGAGTAGCAAACAGGCAGTGTTGTTGTGCACCGCCCGATTCGATTCGTCAAAGCGGTGAGGATGCTCAGCTCCCGAGCATCCCGACCCTCCGCGGTCCATTGAAGCTCCGGAGAGGCTTGCGCGCCAGTTCGCCGCGGGCAGACAGGCGAAAGCACTGGCGTCCGGCCGGATCGCCGCCCGCATCAGGTACATGTTTTGCGCCTGTAACACTCGGGGGCCTCCTCCGGCCTAGCGCCGATATTCACCAGACCCCGGAACGGCTACTTGCCTGGCGACGACCGACAATCCTTGGAATCGCCGGCTGATAACGCTCCCGGGTATTCTCTTCCTCCATCCTTTTGTAAGATGGCGCCCGAAGGGGCTAGGCGCTGATCAAGCAGTCCGCCGAGCCGATCTGGATGCATCAACGCTTTCACCGAACGGCTCACCGCCGCAAGACGAGCAGCTCACTGGATTCCCAGGCGAGCCATCTGCGCCGACACATGCTCCGGATCCGAGACGAGTTGCCAGGGCTGGCCAGCGGTGGTGCTCAACAAGGACTTACAGAACGCAGGAGTGAGCTTGCCCCGGTGGATCACGACGTTGTCGTGCCCCTCGGCGGCTCGAGCGCTCTGCCAGTGTTGATTGTAGCCGCGCTGTTCGTCGGACTTCACATGGCAAGCTGCGAATTCGCGATTGCCGAGCGTTGCCAGTTGCCAGGCATGTACCGGGTGCTTGGTATGGATGTGCACCCACATCGCCCTTGGCATCGCACCATTGCGCAGCGCCTTGGGCTGCAGCTTGATTTCGAACAGCGTCCCTGGCTCTCCCTTCAAGGCGCGCGGTGGATCCACTGACGCCAGTTCCCCCGCGTCCCGCAACTGTTCTAGGTATTTTTGCGATGGAAACGCATAGGTCTTCATGCAATCGCTCGCGATTGCTGCCGTTCGCGCGTTCAATGAGTTTGCCTGTCCCTGAACCTCGGACAACATCCTTTTGAGCCGGACTATTTTTTCGTGCACTTCGGGCAATTGCGCAGCCGTGAGCAGGCCGCGTCGGCGAGGCTCCTCCAGCGCGGCAATACAGGCCTCAATCTCGGAGGACTGCGTCTGCAAGTGGTTGATGACGACATCCAAGACGTGTTCGGCGTCCTCGGGCTTCATGTGCCGGGCTTGCGAGGCGGCGCTTTGCTGAGCAGGCAGATCGAACTGCAGCAGCTCGTCCAATCGTTCAAGTAAGCCCGGCAGTGCTTTCCTGGAGGGCGGAGCCCGCCACATCTGGAGGTGATCGAACGCAGAGGATGACGCGCGTGCCTCCTCCGCCGTGGCGAGTCTCTTTGTGCCGAGATCCGAGAGCACAATGACCTTGCCCCTTGGGGCCCCGGCTGCATCGGGCCTAGCGAGTTGCGGCGCGGGTGGGCTGGCCGTCGAACTCCCCTCCCCTGCGGCTGCTGCGTGCTTTGCTTTGCCCTTTCTGCGCGCCGGAGTGCCTTCGCCGACCGGGATAGTATTCTCTGGCATCGCAGCCCAGGCCGGCGGTTCAATCGTGGCTTCCGTCTTTGGCTGCAATGCCAGCAGCCGCATGACTTCGTTCGCGGTCACCCAGGCAGCTTCCACGATCTCGTCCAGCAACTGCAACGGAAGGTCAGCTTCCGCACCGGCCTCCCTCAGGTTTCCAAGCATGGCGCCCAGTTGGGATGCAAATTCCGAAAGCCGTTCCATGACGCCTTCCAGGACGGCGCGGTGCTCCGCGTCGAGCGCCGCTCCATTGCCGTTCAGAACGGCTCCGGACGTCGAATTGAATGCAGGGAAAACATCTTTGACGAAGGTCCGAAGCAGTCGCACCCCCCCGCTCTCATCGATGAGGGCGTCGCGCACGTCTGGTTCCAACGTGCTCGCTTGCGATTTGACCAAGAGCTCCGCGAGCGCGATCCGCGATTGCAGATGCATGCACTTCATATTAAGCGCCCAGCCGGTATGATGCCTCAGTGCGGCATCTTCGGCGTTGCGCATGTCGGGCGTGCTGCTTGGCAAGTGGGCGGTAGCGGCACAGACAGACTGCGTCCGCTCGAAGCGCAACGCCTTCTTTCCCCACCACTCCATGCAGGCTACATAGCGGTTCGCAACACTTGCAAACAAGCGTCTCAGCTGGGCGGGCGAAGCGACGCCTTTGAGCCCGTCGAGCACGTCTTGTGCTTTCTTTCTGCTCTCCTCCAGCTCGTAGATAATCCAGGTCGCCACTTTATTACATTCGTCAGCCTCCCTCAGAGTGTCATCGCGGAGCCGGCGAGCCTGATCGTCTGGCAGAATGCCGCGCGCCAGATCGGGAGGCAGATTCGCGTAGTATTCCAGAACTGTTGAGCCTGCTTTGATGACCTGATCCATCAGATCTTGCCTCTCAGGCAAGTTTCGGGCGTGCGTGGCCGCTCGACGGCAAGCTTCAAGCTCCCCAACCAGGCTGCTCAATTTTCGCTCTGCTGCCTCGAAGTCGTGCCGCGTTGGCGCCGCTACATCCGAAGTGGGTGGCGGGCTCGCAAGCGCCGCAGAGCGCATCCGCTCCAGGATAGCATCGAAGGATTGACCACGTTCCCGAGGGAAGAGACCAGGTTCCGGGCTCGAACGGCCCAATTCCCCAGTCCTGTCGACCTCGGCGGGCTCAACCTGTGATCGATCAGCTCGGCCAACGCCTGCCATACATCATCTCCGAATAATCGAAAGTGCAGCCCGTCTGGATAGACCGCCTCGCTGACGACTAGCTGACCAAGAGCATTCATCCGCATGCGCAAGAAAGAAGATGTGGCCTTGTGTTCCAGCTCCATCGCAGCTCCCGTGTTGCTGACCGCATCACTGCCCCGGTGTGATCCGCTAAGACGAGACCGGGGCCCGACGTGCCTGCCCGCGAGATAGTCCGGCCCAATGCCGTGGCTCTGTGCACGCGAACTGGGCCAAGTCATCCCAAACGCTAGAGAGCAGCCAGGCGAGCGCCCGCCTCCTTAACGGCGATTTTTTTGGCCAAGCAGAAATGGCCAGCATATGTTGATCGGCAGAGAGCGCTCGCAACACGCGTCCCACCATGCGGTGATGCGGCATCGGAGCCCTTTTCGGCATCTCAGGCGTTTGCAGGTCGAGACGCTCGCCTGACGTATCGCTTGTCACAGGCACTTCAAACGTCTGCCCGGTTGATGAGTAGCCGCCGACGTGCAGCATTTGTTTGGCGTCGATCGAGCCATCTGCGCAGCTTGCAGAAGCCGAGATAGTTCAATCCACCCGCCGCGCGCCAGCGCCGAGACTGGCACGATCAGGGTTTAGGCTTCAATCCGCACGGGCAGAGCGGAATAGCCGTGCACGAAGTTAGATGCAATTCGCTCTGGTTCGCCGACAACCTGGATCTCCAATCCCGCCTGCAAAATCTCTTCCCAGAGGACTCTCAACTGCAGTTCCGCAAGGTGTCGACCAAGACAGCGATGGATTCCGAATCCGAACGAGAGGTGCTGCCGCACATTCTTGCGGTCGATCACGAAACTGTTGGCGTTCTCAATGATCTCTTCGTCTCTATTGCCGGAGATGTACCACATGACGACCTTGTCGCCTTTCCTGATCTGCTTCCCCCCTACGACACTGTCGACCGCGGCAGTGCGGCGCATATGTGCGATCGGCGTCTGGTATCGAATGATCTCGGACACAGCGCTCGAGACCAGCTTGGGATTGTCAGTCAGCTTTCGCAGTTCGGAGGGGTACTGGTTTATGAACAGGAGGCCGCCGGTAATCGAGTTGCGCGTGGTATCGTTGCCTCCAACGATTAGCAAAATTAGGTTGCCGAGAAACTCACTTGGCTCCATATGACGTGTGGCGGGCGAATGCGCCATCAAGGAGATCAGGTCGAGGCGCGGCTCGGCATTGATGCGCTCGTTCCAAAGCCCCGTGAAATAGTCCAGGCACTCGGACAAGATGGTGGTTCGCTTGTCCCAGCTGTCGATCGCATGGCCTGCTTTAGGAGCGGTAACAGCTACGTCTGACCAATAGGTCAGGAGTCGCCGATCCTCGAATGGGAAGTCGAACAGGGTGGCGAGCGTTTGCGTCGTCAACTCTATGGAGACCTTGTTCACCCAATTAAAGTCTTCATTACGAGGCAGGCCATCGAGAATTGACCTAACACGAGAGCGGATCAGGGTTTCGAGTTTCGTCAGGCTTTCCGGTCCGACGATCGGGCTCACGGTATTGCGCTGCTCGGCGTGCTTGGGAGGCCCCATCTTGATGAAACTCTGGGTCCAGTGCTCACCAGGCACGTCGACAATAGTGACACCTTGCTCTGACGAGAACGCGTGGTGGTTTGTGTCTACCGCTACTATATCCCGGTATTTCGTTACGGACCAATATGGACCATGAGTGCTGTTTTGACAGTAGTGAACGGGATCTTCCCTTCGCAACCGCTCGAAGCAAGCCCATATGCTGTCGTCCTGAAAGCGCTTGCTCTCACTTACATCCAGATTGCTGAGCGGGATAACACACGTATCGTCGGCCCTATAATCTTCCAATCGCCTGGTCATGATCATCTCTGCAGATTCCGCTCTCGAGAGCGTACGGCCTAGGGGCGCCTCATCGCTTCGAGCTGCCGCGGCGCTTGGCTGCGACGGGCTTCTCGACCAGACTACCTCACAGTCAGCTGGCCTGGCCCTACCATGTCGGGCAGTAAAAATCGTATTGACTATCGGACTCACTACTCAATGGAACATTGAGAGCTGCCAGCACTGGTTGGATAGCGCACTCCTTTTTATGAAGATCATGCTATCAATAGCGGTCTGGCTAGCGCCGCTCAGGCAGATCGATCCAAAGATCCGGAGCACCGTTTTGGAGTGTATCCTGATCTGGAACGTAGATATTATCGAAAATCCTGAGGCCATGAGCCATTACCCCTCCGAAAATTATGAAAGGGAGCTTGATCTGCTCTAAATCTTCGAAGTTATCAGCGCCGACAATTCGAATAAAATCGAGTTTAAACCGTCGGAACTTGACCCGAGATGTAGCCGACGCTACCAGATCCTTCACGCTAGTCGCTCCTCGGGCGATCTCTTCTCTTGAATAGTTGAGTGACGTGGAGAGACACGACAGCTCATCAAGCTCCGAGCGGCTAAATCGCCTCAAGCGCGACGAAACGGGAACTCCGTTCTTGTATCTAACGGTCGGCACAAACCTTATCTCGCAATCGAGAAGGAGGTCTGCCGCAGCGCGCTTGACCAGGATCGCCTGACCGATATCTTTCAGGCCGAAGTAGCTGCGAGTTGGCCGCGCATAGCAGATCCAGCGGATTGCCCCAGTAACGGCTTCCTTCAAATACGCCTCGGGCCCCCCTAGACGCAAATGACAGTCACCTTGCGATACAAACGTTCGATAGCCAGTCGGGAACATTTCGTTGTCGTTCGAGGAAATCACGGCAGTTGCTCCTGAACGTAGAGCAAGTCCAATATCATCGTCCAAATTGAAATCGTATCTCCCACCTGGTCTAAGCTGGATCTTGTTCGGGTAGACTGTGACAATCGCGACATCATTCTCTAATGCCGCTCTTCTGATCAGTTCTGCATGCCCAAGATGCAGGGCGCCGAGCGTGTGCACCGTCCCAATAGTCTGACCTGTTCTTGCGACCTCCCGGATGAACGCCTTGCCTGCGGAAAGACCAGCCAGATGCATTTTCTTACTCCAGTTTTTTTGAACGCCAACAAGAGTTGAGCGCTCGGATCGCCGAAGGTGCGCCGCCGGGCGTGTCGCGGGGCCGCGCGTGCCAACGAGCTCGAAAGAGCTTTAACGTCGACCACGGCACGAACCTGTTCTAAGCTCACAGGCACTGTAGTCACCTCTATTTTGCGGCTTTCGGAGCAGTCAGGTTGACCCTTCTCGCCCACGTTTGATCAACGATGAGAATTCAGCCAGATAGGTTGATGGCTCGCGCGGCTGATCCCCCTCTAGAGCTGCGGGCAGTCCCCGACAACGGTCGACAAAAAAAGGTGGCTCGAAAGTGGTTATCTTAGCGCCCGAAAAGTCGACCTTTACGAAGCTGGCCTGGAACGGCGATATCCCACTCAGGTTCGCATCGCGCAGGGACGATTGGTTCATGCGAACGTATGCGGCCCGCGTTGCCTCCAGGTTGCTGTCGGTCATATCCGCGGCGAGATATGCCTGAACGAGATTTGATCCCTCAAGATTTGCGCGACTTAATGCCATTGATTGCGGCGGATCACCGGTGATCATCGACCTGTAGAGGTATGCCTGGGATAAGTCCGCATATTCGAGATCGCAGTCGCGCACAAAGGCGCAGCGGCCACGAAAACCGGTGAATTTGGCGGCTCGCATTGTGCTCTCTGTTATCGAAATGCTTTCGCCTGATGCCTGAGATAGGTCCGCTCCGTCCAGCTGGCAGGAACGAATAGATGCACCGTTCAACACAGCACCGGCGAGGTTCGCGTCGGAAAGGCCTACGGACAGAAGCCGCGCCTCGGTCAAGTCCGCCTGCTCCAGCTCAGCCCTGGCAAGATTTGACAGGTGAAGATCAGCGAATGGGGCGCTCAGCGCTCTCGCCCGAATCCGCCCGCTCACCTTTGAGAGTCTCAGATAAGGAAGATGAGCGCCTTCCAAGATAAGACCATCGACGGAGGTGGAACGCACGATCGATAAACAGTCCCCCTTTGACTGGAAAAACGAGCAATTCGCCAGATGCGCCTTCGTGATGGTGACTTGGTTTAGCTTGGCAAGGCGGAAGGAAGCGGAAGGAAGGAAGCATTCATTGATGGTTGACCCCTGCAATTCCGCGCCATCAAAGACAGCATCACTCGCGTCGCACTGGTAAAGGAGGAGCCCGCTGAGCATCGCGCTGTCAAAGCGTGTTCTTTTCATGCTGCAACCGTGAAACAGGCTGCCGGTTGCATCAATTACATTGCGCAGACTGGCGTCATCGAAGTTGCAGACTTGCGCTGCTATCGCATGCATATAGGCAAAATCGAGCTTGGCCCCGAGGAAACTTGCGCGCTCGAGCCCGGGACAGATAAGGTTCGCCCCAGAAAGATCTGCTCGATCCAACTTTGTTCCGTAGAGCTGCGCACGATTGAGGGTACAGCGTCGCAACGGGAAATCTGACAGGTCGTGACCGCTAAAGTTCTCGGAGGATAGCTGCAAACCAATTCCGGTCCTTCTGATCGCCTCCTCGGTTCGCCTCCCAACAGCAGCAACGGCCAGCAGCCGGTCGGCAGCTCGGCTCCAGTACCGAACGAACTCGCCATCTGAAGAAAGCTTGTTTGTCGGATCTGAGCAGTGCTCTGCACCTACGTTCACGGTGCACCCGCTATCAGCGCCGATCCTTTGCGACATGTCGAGAGTTCCGTACTGCCAGGATTACGAGGGGCCTGCTATTGACCTTCTTTGTGCTTGGCCTGGACGCAGCCTGTGCGCTTTGTGGCGAACTCGCCTGCCAATTGGTGACAGGACGCGTCGACGAGACTCCTATATGTCGGTGTCTCTCGCGGCCGATGCTTGACCATTTCAGCCGAATTCTTGTCATGCGTCCCCACGGCCACTCGATGCAATTGTCCACCAAACCCGCCAACCCTGATCACGCACGGTCGTTTGACAGCGCCGAGTGCCCGGAAGTGCGATTTAATTCGTCAGCTCTTGGGAACTCCACATCAGTCTCCATCCACCCGAATGTGCGAAATTCTAGGTCTTTTCGGAATGGAGCCGCGGCTTGCGGGCGGAAAGGTGCTCCTGCATCTAGGGCTGCACTCGACCTAGCCTTACCTCATCGGCAGCAACAACCGTGCCAGCCGCATCAGTCGGAATTGTCGAGCCAAATAGGCAGCATAATATCGAAGTTGACGCAGAATGTTCTGAATCTGACAAACACGGTCTCGCCGTCAGGACTCGCATTATGATCGCTAGGGCATCGCGAAAGCAAACACTCCAAGTTCGTTTGCAGGAGGGCAAAAGCCGCAGTCTTCACCTGCACGCAATCGATGACGTGCAATTCGACACGTGCGGATCGCCGGCCTCATGGTTAGCCAAAGCTCGCGCTCGGCGAGGCCTCCTCCGCACGCCGGCTGGTCCATCTATGGGAGCCCGTGCTGCCTCGATCGAAGTCGCACGCCCCGGGCTTGTTTTCCGACTAACACCCGGCGCGCCGACGGGAACCCTACAATGAGCTTCACGCCACCCCGGCCCGGTTAGAGCGCGATGGCCGCCGCCTGACCCGGCTGTGAGGATCACAGCAGCATCTTGAATAGCCTTTCAAAGACATTCATTGCGAACCGATGAAAGCCGGCCCTGGCAGGCTTCTCCCATGCAGCTCAAGCTCACCGGTACCTAAGCTTCCGCCGGGCTGCTCCTCCAGGACCTTTCATACGGTGCTGCCGTGAAACGGACAGCGAGGTGGTCCATCCCGCCAAACTCCGCTCTGCAATGAACAACAGGCTCGCCGGCACAGTCGCAATGGCCACGAGTTTTCTTCAAGCAATGAGTCTGGTCAGCTGTTTGACAGCTAAGCCTCCTAGCATAGCAACATCTCTATCCGGACAGGAGGCCGCCGCGATGGCTCAAAATCTGGAAGAGAAGAATGACCGGGATTGCCGGTAAGTCCCACCCGTACGCCTCAACACACGACCGATTCGAGAACCAGACCGACCTGGTACGTTTTATAGACACTGCGCGCGTCTTGGTTCCTGATCCTGATCTGATCAACTTTGTACGATGATATTGAAGGCCAAAAACGGGAGAACGGAGTGGACCCATTTGACAACGTTAACCCATCCGGGGCTGGGATGCATTACCTCGAGCCGCAACAGGAGGAGGCAGCGCAAGCAGACTTTGAGCATCAGCTTAGAGCGTCTCAGCCAATCCTCGCAGCATCAGCTTCACCAGGGCCCGGATCGAGCCGGACGGTAACGGATGGCAATAAGAGAGCGCAAGCTATCCCGGAGAATGAACGGTGCGCGGCTGCACCCTTTGTGAGAGCGCGCGCTCAGCTTGCCGCAACGCTGACTTGCGCGAACATTGCGGAACTAAGAAGAGAAATCGAACTCGCTGCGCAAAGATCAGCACAATGGTCAAGAGCGATTGGATCGTCAGGCTATCGCGTCGATAGTAGCCGCGTTTACGACGACGTAGTGGCATCGTCATACCTGGAGCTCGAGCGCTTTCAAAACCACGCCAGCCACTGCAAGCCACATGCGTTGGACCGTCAAAGCGCGATGGCCCATTTGCGTTCCATGGCGGCTTTGCGTTATGACGAGGCCCCTTGGAATATCTGGGGAGGCCAACGGCTTGATCTGGGGCGCGCAGCGGCAGAGCACATGAGGGGTGATACCAGTTCTTCGCCCTTTGTGCACTGTCCGAGGAGGCCTCACAACTTCTCCTTTCGCCGGACGATGACAACCAGTTTGGCGCCAAAGTCATCGCGGAAACCGCGAATGAGTTGCACACCTACACTGTGCCGAGGGTCGCAACTTGGACGGCCGAAGAGATTGTCAGTATTCTCGAGGACGGGACTGAGAATGATGAACCCGATCTCGCATGGGTGAGTGATACCCCCACTGAGGAACGTGAGGTACTGTTTCTGGGCGGGAATCTGGATGACTATCGGGTGGCTAGCGCACCGAATCCATACAGAAAGTCGGGAGGAAGAGTCTAATGGCACAGGCTCGGAAAGAGTGATTTGCTTTTTCCGATGCTCGGGGCGGTCGAAAGCAGCCTTCGCGCTATAACACTCCGATCCGGCGGCAGCGTGGGGAACTGAGCGTCATCAACGCGGGCCCGCGGCCGGATCAGATGATGTTCTCACAAGGACCGCGGACAGCGTGCGGACGTAGCGAGATCATCTGGAGCGTTCAACCGAGAGGCCTGGCTCCAACCCATACGACGATTGCCTGAGCCGTCGATCTTCCAACGCCTGAGATCGAATGGAAATCGGCGGCCCTCATGAGCTACCTGAGCAGCAAGTTCAGGCAACTTGATCCTTCCCCGACGAAAGCACGGCCAGAAACACTCTGACCGTACTGACGATCGATGCCCTGCGCAGGTGTCGATATCATTAAAGGATCAAGTCTTCGAAGCGCCGCC
Organism: Bradyrhizobium nanningense; assembly: GCF_004114535.1. Lineage (GTDB taxonomy): Bacteria > Pseudomonadota > Alphaproteobacteria > Rhizobiales > Xanthobacteraceae > Bradyrhizobium > Bradyrhizobium nanningense. The sequence goes on along the minus strand of NZ_LBJC01000076.1, from coordinate 42,822 downwards.
CACGCCCTGCGTTCTTTGTTACCAGACGAACTTTGCGCCATCCGGTATTTCGCAGATGAATTCCCCTTGGTTCACGAGTTCGGTGGTCCCGACGACAAGTTTCGAGGCTCGCACCGTCAGCTTGCCTTCGCGGCTAAGGCTATGGCGGATGTACTCGGTCACGGCATGTCCGGAGCTGTCGACCGTTTGATGAGCATTGGCAAAGCTGATGCCGTTCTGGCCGGTCACCCGGAAGGCATTGATGACCAGACCGGCCTGCGTCGCCGACGCTGGCTTGCCGCCCTCCGCGGAGGTACAGCGGCTCATGTCCAGTATGAGCTTCACGTTCTTCCCCGCCTGGAGGGCACTGAGCACCTCGGTATATTTCGGCGAAGGCTCGTCGGCTCTCGCCGGCACGCTCACGCTCGCGGCCGAAAGCAAGGACAACAGGATCGTTAGTCCTCGGCCAGTAACCTTCATATGCTCTTCTCCCTCGATGAGTGCCGCCGATCGCGGCTTCCAAGACGTCATGCTCCAGAGGCGTTTGGCTGATTCCAGACAACAAGCGCGCTCGCGCTCGTACAAAAGCAGCCTATCGCAACGCGGCGCAAGTCGTTGTGATGGCTAATCCGACATCACAACCTCGTAGGTCAGGTTTGCGGAAGTCGCTTAACTTCCCACGCGTCGACGAGAACGACTTGATGCAGTCGTTCGCTTGGAAACAGCAAACGGAACCGGGTTGCGCTGGTCCATCCCAGGCTTCTAGAGCGACAGAATGCAATTCTCACTTCTGCATAAGCAGACGATCTACGAAAGAACCCTTCCCTCGCCTCAAGCACCAGCTTGTCCATCTTGCTGTGCAAGCGCTGTCTTCCTCGGACGCGTCCGCGATGAAGTGATAGAACGAGTCTGACGCGCCGGTCCGAACAAACTCAGTCAGGGCACCCGATCTCGGCCTAATCGAGCACCAATGTCGGAAGGCACAAGGCAGCACCGATTTGATTCGATGCTTTGCGCGGCTTCCGTCCAGCTGATTATTCGCCTCGCTGACTGACTCCATTCGACTCCCTCAAAAAAGCAGAAGCTAAATGGGCCCTTCCTGGTCTGTCAGCTTCTCGAAAGCTGCACACGCAACACTCTACACCGGCATCCGGCACAAGGGAGAGAGAGGGAGAGAGATGAATGTTGATTCAAACGCAGCAGACACTCCCTTCGAGGCTCACAACGTGTTAGAGCCGCCGGGCCGCTTCGGGCGGCAACAGGATGAGCTTGGCGGTCAGACCAGCGCACCAGCACACACTTCAGAGGATCAAGCAAGCTTCGAGCAGCAGCTGAATGACTTGCATCTAGACGACTTAGATTCGGTCTATACAACGTCGACTTCGGTCCGCTCAGCGACAAATTCTGTCGCTGCCACTTCTTCGTCCGCGCCAAGCGAGGCGGCCTCGGAAACCAGTAGCTATCCAGCGCCATCTTTTGTCAGTGCCCGCGCTCAGCTTGCCGCAACACTGACTGGGGCCAATCTTGAAGCGCTCAGGAACAAGATCGACCTTGCCGGGCAGCAAGCGGCGCGCTGGTCACCGGCGAGCGCACCTGCCGTTGACCAAGACCACGTATTCGACGACGTGGTGAGGTCGTCTTATGTCACACTGCGGCGTTTTCAGAATCAGGATAGTGATTGCAAGCCGCATACGGAAGACAACACGAGCGCCATATTGCATGTTCGCAACACGGCTCGGGATCATTCTTCCGTTGGAGATCATCCGGAGCGGTATCCTATTGACCGGGCGCGCTAAGCTGGCTGGCATATGCGGGGCAAGACAACAACATCACCCTTCGTGTCATTGGTCGAAGATCCGGCGAAACTCGCCGCTTCTCGCGATCATTGGGCGAGAGCGATCGCCAACAATGCGAACGCGATCCATACCTACACCGTACCCAAAGCTCACTGTCTGGACGCCCGACGACGTGCTGAGTAGCATTGCGCTTAGAATGAATGCCGAAGATTACGACAACATCGATGCCGACGTCGATCTGATGTGCTCACTCGGCAGAACGCCAACTCGAGAAACCGAGCGCCTCTTTCTGGGCGGAAACTTGGAAAGCTACCAAACCGGTAGCGAAGCAAATCCCTTCAAGCGGGAGGGCAATGAGTAGATGGTCTCGGCCGCACCATTTCGCGGGTTCGTCGGCGTTCAAGCACCATAATACCCGCAAGGAAGAACCGGAAGCGGCCCACCAACTCCGAGTCACGCACCACACTCAAGGCATAGTGGGGCGGCCGACCGCCCGATCAACTCGCCATCAAGCGTAACAGCGGCTGAGGGCTCCGGCGCAAGACGCACCTCCGACGGTCGGGAGAACGCCGGACCACCCTCTCTCCCGTGCCCGGTCGTTCTATTATCTTGATACATTGTGCGCTCCAAAGACATGAATTTGTCGGCCGAGCTCACGGCTGGCTGATGGCTTTGGTGAAGGTAAGCCGCCGAACGCGCAGCATCCTCCTCTAGTTAACTCGACCTGAAATTGACCGCGCGGTCCACCACTTGGTGTTTCGGCCGCGATCGCATCGGGTATTCACTGGTCCGCAGCAATCCGCGCTGCCACAGGACAGCCGATCCGCCACCTGGATGCGTTCCATCAAAACAATCGATTTTGCAGAGGACGCCTGAAAGCCTCATAGTCGATCGCAAGATGAGGAGGCCGCATTCAAGATGACGTCTGGCAATCGATTCTCTTCTCAATCCCTTGCCGAACAATGGCTCGAGCGATCGGCAGTCTGCATCTTGAACGTTACTTCCTCTGCATCAAGTGGACGTCCGACCCTCGCCACGGTCTTTCCGCTAAATTGACACGTACGAGGCGGATCGGATCGCCGCAATCCTGGCGTCATGGCTTACGCAAGGCTTGCTGAGAACGCCTGCCTCTTCGTGCATTTCAAATCGGTTCCGCTCTACGCTTAGTTGGACGGACAAATGCTCACGACCTTGCACAGAGCGAGACGGACGTCGCGCGCAGCTCGACGACATGACCGAACTGTGTCGCCGTTACCTCACAACGATTCACAATTGAGGGCACCGCTACAAAGAGCATTCAAATGCACTTGAATCTCACCTCGCGTCAGATTGTAGGATTTCCGACAGTCTTGCGACACACAATCCGCTCGCGTGAACTCTTCCTGACAGGTAGCAAAATTGCGAAGGTCTCAAAACTTCAATGCTCAGCCGATCCGGTTGGTCACACCACTCGACTGCTGCTCGTCAGAGCTTGCATCGTGTATCTGTTCTGCGAGCGCAAGACGAAGCACTCTCTTCGCTGCCAGACCGAGATCCAGCGCGCCAGAACAACGCGGGCAATCGTTACTTCGTCTATGCCGACGAAAGGCCCAGTTCTTGCGCCGTTCACCAGGTCTGACGAAATGGAGCCGGCGTCACCGCCTCAGACAATGCGCGACAGCAACGCCCTGCCTAACTTGTCCTCATTGGCAGCATCCGCTCGGCTGGGGGCAGAGAGCATCTCGGAAGCGACCGAGCCTCGGGAAAGTTGACATCTTGCTTGGCTAACACCGGCAAGCGAGAGAACGTCTGTCGGCCTTTCACGGCCCATTGGCCGACACATAGCGCGTGAAGTGTCTTTAACGCGGAAAACTTGCAATGTCATGGCTTGACGGCACTCCGGGCTCAACAGCCAAGCACGACTGACCGCGGATCAAGACGAATTGGGGAGTTTCAAATGTCGGTTTCGCAAGCCTGTCCGGCGGCAAATACAGCTACTCTCGCACCGGCCTTCCTTTCGCTCGGGCGGCTTGGTGCGATTGCTACTACAGGCGTTAGCGTAGCGCATGCAGGCACGGCTATGCTCGGCTCACAGAGTGCATCAGCACGCCGCCAGGACTTTCAGCCCGTAAGGCATCGCAAAGCTCTTGCTAGCGTAACGGATATGTTGAGTCGCGCCGCCCGCCCAGGCCACCCGCCGCAAGCCGCCATCTATCCGGTGACGATGGACGCGCATGCATCGATCGCCTGCCACCAAGCTCTTGCATATCGTTTACGGATCTTCGAATTCACGCCAAACCGTCAGGATCTGGGTTCCGCCGATTCTCATGCTCAAACCTAACACGCTCAAGTCCTGCCGAGGACGGACGAGAGGCGATGAATGCGAATTCTCCTGGTTGATCATCATGCGGACTTTGGCCGCGCTGTGAAGGCAACGCTCGTGAATTGCGGGTTCGCGGTCGACGTGACGCCCACGCTGGATGAGGCGTCAGCCGCGCTGGATTGCGCGAACTACCACATCTTACTGCTCGAATCCGTCTTGCCGGACGGAGATAGTTTGGACTGGTTGAAGCAGTTGCGGCGCGAAGGACGATCAATGCCGGCAATGATGATGAGCAGTCTCAATGATCTCAACCGGAGAATTGCGACCTTCAATGCCGGAGCGGATGATTTCCTGCCCAAGCCTGTGTCGATCGACGAACTCATCGCTCGCATGCGGGCCATTTTGCGACGGTCAACGCAAATGACGGCGCCGGTCGTGACATTCGGGAATCTGCATTTCGATCCGATCGCCAGACAAGTCTCGGTCGGTGGTCGGATTCTGAGGATTGCCCGGCGTGAGGTGTGCATTCTCGAACATCTGCTCAATCGCGCCGGCCGCACTGTGCCGCGCACATCGTTGGAGGATAGCTTGTACGCGTTTGACGATGAGGTCTCGACCAATGCGCTGGAAGTCGGGATTTATCGCTTACGCGCGCATTTGAACCAGGCCGGTGCGACGCTCAGGATCAAGACCGCGCGCGGCGTCGGTTACACTCTAGAACTCGTTGGCACAGCATCGGCTGCCTAGCAGTCTCACTTGAAGGCAACAAATCGCTTGAAGGTCCTTAACCATGCCGCCGGCGCTCTTCAGCCGCCTGCGATCACCAACCCGCATCGCTCTGCCACTCTGCCGCGTCTCTGCTACCTCCTATGCGGGCTTGCTTTGCTGTTTCCGCTTGCCGCCTCAGCCGAGACAAAGCGGGACGGCAAAAGAGAGATGCCACGTGCGGCACCTGGCAGCACCACGGGCACGCTCAACCTTACCTCGTCGCAGGGAAAGACAGTTCATCTGAGCGCGCCGGCGGCGACCATCTTTGTTGCTGACCCGGCGATTGCCGATTACCAGGCTCCCTCGAGCAGTACAATTTTCGTGTTTGGCAAAAAGTCCGGGCGGACGAGCCTGTTTGCCCTCAACGAAAACGGAGAGGCTCTTGCCGAGCTGCGTGTTGTCGTCACCCAACCGATCGAGGATCTGCGGGCCGCGCTCAAGGCCGAGGTCGGCGACTATCCGATTCAGGTCAGCTATACCCCGCGGGGCGCGATCCTTAGCGGTACGGCACCCAATGCCGATGTCGTTGAGACGGCGAGGAAGGTCACCGAGCAATTTGTTGGCGCGGGCGCACCGGTTGTCAACAAGATCCAGGTCGCCGGCTCACTGCAGGTGAATCTCAGCGTGCGGGTGGCAGAAGTCTCCCGCAGCGCCGTCAAGGATCTTAATATCAACTTCACCGCCTCCGGTCCAAATGGCGCTTCCCTTGTCACCGGCAAACCGGGCGGGTCCGGCGCGGCCGGCGGCGGCACGATCGGGGTCGGGTTTAGCGCCGGCAATATCAACCTGAGCGCTGTTCTCGACGCTCTCGCGAGTGAGCACCTCGCCTCAATCCTGGCTGAGCCGAATCTGACGGCGATGTCCGGGGAAGCCGCAAGCTTCCTAGCCGGCGGCGAATTTCCGATCCCGGTCATGCAGGATAACCGGCAGGTTTCGGTCCAATTTCGGCAGTTCGGTGTGAGCTTGGAATTTGTCCCGACGGTGCTCAGCAACAACCAGATCAATGTCCGTGTGAAGCCTGAAGTCAGCGAACTGTCGAGCGAAGGCGAGGTCAAGATCAACGGTACGGCGGTCCCTGCCCTTTCGACTCGACGAGCGAGCACCGTGGTCGAGCTCGCCAGCGGCCAGAGCTTTGCAATCGGCGGCCTCATCAGGCGCAACTTCAACACTGATATCAGCGAGTTTCCCTGGCTCGGCGATGTACCGATCCTGGGCGCGCTTTTTCGCTCTTCATCGTTTCAAAAACGCGAAACCGAGCTGGTTATCGTTGTCACACCTTACATCGTGCGGCCGGGATCAAATCCAGGTCGGATAAGCGCGCCCACCGACCGGATCGCACCGCCATCGGATCCAGGCCGCATTTTGACGAACACGCTGGCACGGCCGCCTCAAGGCCGCGATGCGCCGCGCGCGAGCGCACCAGGATTGACGGGCAACGCCGGCTTTATCATCGAATGAGGATCGACAAATGACCCTGCGATATTTGTCAAATTTGATTGTCATTGCCGCAACATTGGCGGGCTGCGCAAATAGTACCTCGATCCATCCCAAGCCTGCTGAACAAGGAGTCCAGGTCGAACAGAGACAACGTGTCTTGTTCCTGCAGAGCCTCCGTGCGCCCGAGAGGCTTCAGCTGCGTAGTTTTATCGCCAATGTAAGTGGCGGCCGGCGGGATGCGCTCCATGTGGATGTGAGCGGCTCCCCTAAGCTCATTGCGCAGGTGGCGCACGAGGCCCGGGCCATGGGCGTGGCTCCCTATAACATCCGCCTCTCCGCTTCTCCCCAAAATTTAGCCGGCCGTTCCGGCGTCAGGATCGAGGCGATCACGTTCGAAGCGCATCTTCCGAACTGTCCGTCGCTTCTGATCGTCGGACCAGCAGTGAACGACAATTCGTTCGAACCGACGCTTGGTTGCTCGACCAAAAACAATCTGGCAGTTATGGTCAACGATCCGCTCGACTTGGTGGATAATCGGTCTGTCGTCACGGTTAATGGCGATCGCGCCGCCGCTCCTCTTGCCAGCCACCCTACTGTCGCCCAGCGCAACAAGAGCAACGGAGAAGATGGAGCAGGCACGGCAGAGTCGGACGCGGCGGGAACGACAACACAGAATGTGCAGCCGCTCCGATAGGCGGTTTTAGGCGCATATCCGAACTCACTGTGCAATACCTTGCGCTCAAGCGCCGTCACACCACGCCCCTAACGCGGCGCGGCGCTGTGTGTCAGGATCATACTGGGGATGCCGGGCGCCTCAGCGCTAAGCCGTCCAGTTTCATTCAAATCAGAAATGGAAATTCACGCCAAGCCTGATTGTTTGAAAACTGCTGTTTGAAGGTGGTGAGCGATGCGACTTCAACGTCCAAGACACCTGTCGGGCCGTCGCCAGCAGTCTGCACTTGCCCCGTTTACCGACACACGAAGAGTAACGTCTTGCCTAGTGAAATCGAAGTAGTCGTATTCAAGCTTGGCTGGCCAGCCGGGTAGGAAAGGATATTGGACGCCCTGCACGTAATGTGCCGCCGAAGACCTTTTTGTCGTTCTGCCATTCATGCACCATTCGCAGCAGGCCTGCCTTCAAAGCCGATGCAATATTGATCGATACCGATGCTGGAATGAGCCCACGCTGCGCCGACCTTGCTATAGCGTAAAACACGATCGCCCAGAGCGACGCCGAGCCGCCCGATAATGTCAGCGATCCACTTGGTTTCGTACCTGCTCAGCTAGTCGGCTGCGATGTGGATGTAATGTGCCGCCACTCAGTTGAAGACCCTCATTTTCATGGGGCGCCTTCTTTGGGCGGGCGAGCGATGCTGCAGCGCGCAGAGAAGGCAATTGGCGGCCGTCATTCCCGTTTCATTCTAGCTTTCCGCCTGGCCACGTCAGGTTTTGGAAAGCTAACGTGAGTAGCGAACTAACGAGAGAAGGATGCCAGCGGACTGACCATGGACCGATTGAACACAAGCAAGGAGTTCAGTGCATCAGATGCGACCGTGGAACAGCCGGAGCAGCCGAATGCGGCGTTTGAGCAGCACTTGGCAGGCGTGCGAGAAGCGGGCCCCGTATACAAACACGCGGAGCTATATGATGTCACTGAGGAAGACGATCGCCTCATCCAGGCGGCGTCCCGCGCTGCTCTCGATCGCGGGCAACCGCAGAGTGAGAAAACCGTCGAAATTTACGATCGTCGGCTTCGCAAACTAGCCGGGGAGCTGAAGCAGTACGGCCAATCAATTGCTGGGCTCGATGAGGATACGTTACTCGCTTACGGCAAGAAGCTGCTGCCAAACGACAAGGTCATCGCCCCAGCATTGTCAATGGTCAGTCGGTATCGCGAGCCCGACGCCAACGCTCGCCCCGTTTCAACACATTATCGCCCTACCAGGGAAGATGAGAGTCTCATCAGGGAGGCCGCTGAGGCAGGTTTTAGTCGTCAGATACGCAAGGGAACGGCCGAGGGCTATGCGAGCGCTCTGCGGAAGTTGGCGGTAGCGCTTCGACCCTTGTCAATTGCCAAGCTTAGTGATGATGCATTGCTTGGCCACGCAGACAGATTGTTTCCGAAGGACAACGTGCTCATCGTCGCCTTGAACGGCCTCCGCGATTATCGCGCGATTACCCTGCAGAACAATTTAGGCGGAGAAGGAGGCAGTTCGAGCCACGCCATTCAGCCGTCCACCCCCTTGCCCATGCCGGCCGATGAGCAGCCGATGGGGAAAGTTGCGGATGGGCGCGGCTCATTGCCCCCGGGGTTCAATACTCCGCAGCTCTGGCATGCAGTGGGGTTAGCCGCCCATTCTCCTATAGAAAGTGTCGCCCAGGACGTGCTTTTCGATGCCGCTGATGGCGAGAACCTCTTGCCCGCAACAATGCTTGGGCCAACGGTTAGTTCAATGCCCCACTCGCCGGTGCAAAGTGTCGCTCAGGAAGGGCTTTTCGATGCCGCGGACCACGAGAACTTCTTGTCGGGGGCGACCTCCGATGCACCGGTGTCTTGGCCAACGATGAGTTCAACCATTCACTCGCCGGTGCAAAGTGTCCCTCAGCACGCGCTTTTCGATGCCGCGGATCGCGAGAACCTCATGCCGGCGCCGACCTTCGATGCACTGCTGCCTCGGCCAATGATGAGTTCAAACATCCCCTCGCCGGTGCAAAGTGTTGCTCAGGAAGAGCTTTTCGATGCCGCGACTTGGCAGCCGAGCTCGCGGGAGCCGAATTACACCTCTGAAGACCACTCTGGGCGGATGATGAACGAAGGCGCTGGGGCTCAGACCGTGCTTGAGCAGACGTTCGTGACGGCCGGCGACGCCTTTGATGCGTCTTTGAGCGTCCCCGAAGATTTCTCCCACGGGACCCAGGCCGCGCCGAATATGATGCACAGGCTTCGCCGCTGGGGCCTCTTGCCGGATGCAGCACAGCGGGTAAAGGCCTACGATATTCGAGGTGAACGCTACATGGCCGTCTTGGGACCAGGAGGGCTCAATGATGTTCAGCTCGTCCATCTGCGGTCGCCCGCTATCGGCGATACGTTCGATGTTTCGTTCGCCGTTCCCAAGAATTTTTCCCATCGCACCCAGCTGGCCCCAGACATGATGCTGACCACCTTGGGCCACTGGGACTTCTTGCCTGTTGCGGAACATCCAATCATGAACTTTGAGATCGGTGGCGAACGGTACACGGCGATATTGGGACCGGCAGGGCCCAAGGACGTTCAGCTCATTCATCACCCTCGGCCCGCTTTGCCGGGCGAAGCTACGCCTGCGGCACTGAGGACTTCCTCAGATATCTACGGCGGTCTTGCACCTAACCTTGATTCGGCGGCACCGTTCGAATGGAGTGGGAGCGCTCCCTCGGCGCTAGCGCCGAACCTTCCTCTGCCGTCTGGCGCACCTGCATCAAGCCATCAGCAAGTCCCGCACGTGCCTGAACTGGGAGAGTTCTTGGGCGACGGCTGGACGCACGCCTCCCAAGAGGCTTCGCCTGCCGTGATCGACATATTGCAGAGCCTAGGCCTTCTGCCGCGCCGGGACGTCCCAATGACCGCTTTTTTTATCCACGGTCAGTTCTACACGGCAGAAAGCCTACCGGGAGGCCGCGTTCTTCTCTTCCATCAGCCACAATTTGGCTGAATGAGGGCTCGTCGGCACCTCGGACAGCTGCTCAGGCGGACCTGAATCCACGTCTGATCCTCCTTCCGGAGATCTTAGAAGTACGCTTCAACGATCTATCGCGCCACAGCTCACGAACTTCCTCCGAGGCTCTTCCCTCTTGCGCACACTCGGTCACGCCTAATCCTGCCCCACGCGCGTGTTGATGTTCATTACGCTGTCACATAGGTAAGCGCGAGCACCCCGAGCGAATTGAGCGACGTTGCGGCTTCACTTACGCGGCAGCCCCGCTGTGGCATCGAGTGAGGACGAACGCAAACCGGCGGTTGAGCCTACGAATAGCAATCAACGTCTGTATCGCAGCTTCGATGTCGGCCCGACTCGGCCGCAACAAGATCAGGCAGCGCCCCTGGCGATGGCGCGCATGGCCAGCGCTTTGCTCGTCGGGGTATCGATAACCGTAGGCCAGATTTCTCGGCTTCAAGGGGGACGCGCGCTCCTTCCATTCGGCCAAATCGGCGAAGCGAATGAACCGCACGGCCGCGCCGCTCTTTCCATTTTGAAACCGCGGCTCGTGGATCAGCCTCGACAATTGCGACGCTGCCCGCTCCCCCCAATGCCGCGACCGAAATTCGGACCGCCAGCGTGCGCTTGCAGCTTGTGCCTTTTTGGGTGAGCCAGAGCGAGGACATCTCCTACTCGCCCGACGACAACGAGATGCAGCGCACGAGTCGTCCAAAATATCGAGCCTCCCACTCCCCATCGTGAGTCCCATCAAGAGCGGGCGTGGACTCACAACCAGACCAACGCACAGCCACTAACGATATACCGCGCTATACGTCGGCCAACCAGCCGGTCCAGTTGGGAGCCGCGAGAATCACCACCGCGTCCGCTTTGTAAAACGGCCATTGCTCTCCGAAATACTCGGCGGTGTCAGGGATCTTCGCGAAAGGATTGCTGAGCACCGACGTACAGGCTCGAATGCAGAGCCTGCTCGCCTTTCTGGAACGGACACGGCTAGAAGCGGCTGTCGCGGTCGCAGCAAGAAGCTGCCGCCTACCAGATTGCAGAGGTGATCTGGCTGCCAGCACCAACTATCGAGCTAACCACAACTTGGCACCAAGCCAGCAATATTTTCCGTGCCCAGCAGGAGGACTCTAGGATGAAGTGCAACAAGCAATTGGCGCTCGCGGGCATCATTGCGTTCGGGACGATCGCTTTTGTGAGCGGAAGTTTAGCTGCCGATTTGCCTGCGGCACCTATCGTCAAAGCGCCGGCTCCCGTTTATCCTCTCTTCAGCTGGACTGGAGGTTACATCGGCGGCAGTGTGGGCTCGGGTTGGGGTACCAGCCAGACCGCCCTCGCTGTGGGCAACACATTCATTGGCGCCCCAGTCAACCAGACGGTAAACCAGCTCATCGGCGGCACTGCCGATTTTACTGTGCCATTGCCGCAGGTGCAGATGAACGGCTTCCTCGGTGGCGTACAAGCCGGTTACAATTTCCAGTCCGGTGTGATGGTCTACGGCGTGGAAGGCGATTTTTTGTGGAGTGGTGTCAAGGGGCGCAATGGCTGCTTTGTGGTCTTGAATTGCACGAACGACACCAAATGGATTGCCGATATCACCGGACGGGTCGGCTTCACGGTGGGCGACCGCGGCCTAGTCTACATCAAGGGCGGCGCAGCTTGGGCCGATTCAAGCATCGGCATCAACCAGTCCTTTGCCGTTACGTCGAACTTGGGGACTGGCTTTGCTGCTAACGGTGCTACCGATGGCCGAGCGACCAAGAAGATATTTGGCGGCACACTGGGGGCCGGCGTGGAGTATGCCTTCCTGCCCGGCTGGTCAGCCAAAGTTGAGTATGACTACTTCGATTTCGGCAGGCAAGACGTAACGCTGCCGATTTCCGTCGCGAGCCGTGTGCAGACGGGCGACGTTGCGCCTGCTGCCATCGCTATTGGAGTCACGACGCCCGTCTCCTTCAAGCAACAGCTTCATACGATGCGGGTTGGCGTGAACTACCACTTCTGATTGGCAGGAGCTTTGATCTTACGTTCTGTCTGTTCCTACGGCAACTCACGCAGGACTGTAGCAGAAATTGAGCAACGAAAAGCTGCTGAAACAACTCGCCCACAAGACGAGGTGAGACGCTCAAAAGGAGCTCGAACTCACAAAAGGCAGGCGGCCTAAAAGCTTGCAGAAGAATAGGCGGAAGAGGCATCGAGCGTTTGGCCGAATGTGGAGGCCCTTATCGATCGCATTTGCAAGACACTGATGACCCATGAAAGGCGGACGGAAGCTCTATGCCGGAACCGAAGAGGCGAAGTTCGGCTATGTAGCCACGCATTGTTTCTATAAAACAGCCAACACATCGTAAGCGTCGTTCTCAGGCCACGGCTTTGAGGGCTTGAGCGCGGTAGGCCCAGGGCAATAGGTGGTCGATGTCGCGGTTTGGATGCCCGTTGACGATTCTGGTCAGGACGTCGGTGAGATAGGCGAGCGGATCAACGTCGTTGAGCTTGCAGGTCTCGACCAGGGTTGCGACGACGGCCCAATGTTCGGCGCCCCCGTCGGATCCGGCAAACAGCGCGTTCTTGCGACTGAGCTTGATGCCACGGATTGATCGTTCGACCGTATTGTTGTGCGGCCGTCATCGATGAAGCGCGTTAAGCCTTGCCAGCGCGAGAGGGCATAGCGGATGGCCTCCGCGAGCTTGATCTTCTGGCTGATGAGAGCCAGCTTAGCGCACAGCCATACCTCAAAGGCATCGGCCAGTGGTCGGCTCTTTTGCTGCCGCACGAGGCGACGCTCCTCCGCGCTGCGGCCGCGGATCTCCTTCTCGATCGCATAGAACGCGGCGATGTGCTTCAGCGCCTCGCTCGCGATTGGAGCGGGGCCGGCTGTCGCGAGTTCGTAGAAGTTGCGCCGCATGTGCACCCAGCAGAAGGCGAGCTCGACCTGGCCACGCTGGGCAAGCTTTGGATAGGCGTTGTAGCCATCGACCTGCAGAACGCCCTTGAAGCCGGCAAGATGGCTGAACAGCCGCTCGGCTTTGCGGTCGGGTGCATAAACATAGGCGATGCCGGGCGGATCGAGGCCGCCCCAAGGCCTGTCGTCGGCGGCATAGGCCCAGAGCTGACCGGTCTTGGTGCGCCCTCGACCGGGATCGAGCACCGGCACCGTCGTCTCGTCGGCGAACAGCTTGGACCTCTCGCGAAGCACCAGAGAAGGCGCTCATGCAGCGGGCGCAGATGGAAGGCAGCATGCCCAACCCAGTCCGCCAACGTCGATCGATCGAGAGCGATGCAGACCGGCCATAGCAAAAAGCTGATCGGCAGGTGATCCATGGTGAACGCCATGATGTCTTTCTGACACAGAGTTCGCTCGATCATTACGTGCCACGGCTCGACGATGAAGGGGCAGCCGGTTACCGAAACGGCGCTGCACTTTGGCGTCGCTTGCAGGCGCGCGGCTTCGGGCCTCTGTTCGTGTCGTCGGAGAATGGGTAACGCATAGACTGCGGGCCGAGAGGCTGACGTCCCTTCGCCGGGATGAATTGTCATCCTGGATCGAGCGTGCTCGTGCCAGTCTTGTTGCCGGCGGTTCGGGCGGCGATCACCTTGCCTTGGCCCAATGAACAGACCGTGGGGGCAGATGACGCGCCTCAAGTCATCAGGCGCCAAAGTACGGCGGCGGCAAAATCGATTTTCGTCCACCGCGAGCAATCGGCGCGGAGCAATCGGAGCTGCACCAAAAATTGCGTCAGGGCCAATATTGCAGTCAGAATGACAATCGCGAAGATCGCCTAGTGGAGTTGAGCAGAAACAGAATCTCAAGATCGTGAATACAGATGGCCTGATTCGGCGGAGATTGCGGCTCTTCCGATTAATGAATGCGAGAACCTGCGAATTCAGTTCGGCACGAGGCGTGCGGCGCCAGGGCCGCCCCCATCATGAACCCCGGCCGATCTTCGTCGGCCCCACAACGAGTGCCTGGCGCGGTCCGGTACGAAGTGCATCGTACAGCGTGCGCCATACCGTGGGCGGACGATCACCTCATCGTGGTCCCAAGGTAGTCACTTCGAGATTACAGCCCAATGATTGACGTCGAAGTTTTGCCCGCCTGGGGACGAGGTTATCTCAGCGCCGTATTGGACGCTGCCGACGATTATGTCGCCGAAGTATCCTTTCGACTTTATCCATTGCAGGATACTCTTGATATCCACAGTCTCGCTGTTGGTTTTGGAGCTGCGCAGAAGCGAAATAACCTCGTGTTTGTTCCAGCCTTCAAACACGTTCCAAGTGGCTCCCCCCACATTCACGCCTGTGTAGACTGGAATCGCGGCGGTCCCTGAAGAGTTATATTTGTAAGAAATGGGCTTAACATCACCGCTTCCATCGGGATTTCCGGTGTAGTTGGTCCAAAGCATTATCTCATAGGCATTTGAGCTGTCCCAGATATCGTAGGCGAAGTTCCAACGGCCGCCAGTCGGGACGCTCTGATTAAAGCTTGACCTGAGGTCGTTGATCGCGCTCAGCTTTTTCCCGATATTGAAAGCTCCGTGGGGATAGCTCTTGATGCCACCAGTATCAGGTTGGTTCGACCACACGCTCCATTGATTGATCGAATACATCGAGATCGTCTGAGGCCCAGCACCTTGACCATATACGTCGTTGTTCCAAGAATAGCCCTCAAGGGAGAAGGTACCGTACTGATCGTTCGAACTCCAGATCGGCGCTTTTGCGGATGCTGGGAATAGCGCAATCATTGTCGCAAAAGGTAGCGCAAGTACGTTCAGCGTCGACAACGCAGACATTCTAATCTCCACCTCAGATCTGCCCTCCAGCGAACGAGCAGCAAGCAAAAGTGAGGCCAGTCAGAGAACGACGAATCTTCTTTCTTGTCTTTATGTCGTACGGAGCGCCGCGCACGTGCTGCATGCCCTTCTGGTCGAGTCACTCGGCCAGATCGTCCGGCACGTAACTCGAACCATTGTCACTGAGCAGCCTTGGCCCGGTGCGATGCTCACGCGCTGGCCCGCCGAGCGACCACGGCGCGTTCTGCAGACCCTCGGCCAGGGCGACGAAGCTCTCGCCCAGGACTGGTAGTCGCCTCTCGTGGCTCGGCGATCAGCTTCGGATCGCAGGCAGCGCGGGCGCGACTCGCCGCCTTGGCTGACTTCAATCGGAAGCCAGTTCAGTTTCTGCGGAGAAAAATCTCGTGTTCCGAGCCTGGCGGCCCAATACTGGCTGTGTAGTTCACGTCCCCGAGAGTGAGACTTTTCTTTGGCTCAGACACGGATGGCAGAAGCTTGTGCAAATCCATTCGCAACTTGAGTTCTTCCGGCGCCCACTGATCTCCGTGCTGCCAGCCCGGGGGCACACAAAGAGACAAACTTGGCAACGGCTGGTTGCGCCGCACTTGCGGCGCATAAGGCGAAGATGTTGAGTTGAAGCCGTCCATGTCCACCCCCTGAACGCTTAAAACCACTAAAGCTGACCACAGAAGGTCAGCGACAGGTAGCAGCGCGGGCGCGGCCTGGCGCCTACCGACCTGGGGGGCTGGAAAAAGGCACGATCCCTGCCGCCCCGCGCTGCCGTTGAGTTTAGCGGAAAGCGTGACTCGGCGCTGACCGTTCTGGATAGATAGCGCTGTCCCTGCCACGTCCCGTTAACCACAACGGCTCTGTATCCGGGCTGGCTTACTGAAAGCTGACGAGACCCGGCAATTCCCAAAACGAAAGCGGCCCGTGTGGGGCCAGTTGCGGTCGAGAGTGAGAACGACATTCCGGCGACAGGCTCTGGCACCACGTCAGCCGGAGCATCTCGCCAGCCAGCAGCTCCGGTGTCCGGCACCCGGCCTGTCGGAGGACTGCAGGCCGCGGCCACCAGAAGGGCCTCTTCCTTGTCGTTAGCTCGCGAGCTCGCGCTCTTCCGGTAGGCGGCTCTTCGCTTTGGTTCTCCGCCAGGTTGCCTTCGACAAAAACGTCGAAGGGTGGCAGACCGCCAAGTGGCCGACGCCCCGGCTTGTGGCGATCATGTCATCACTCGTCCCGGCATCCGCCGCCCAACCCGATCTGCGCCCCCTTGAGCGCGCAGCGGCTGCCTGCCTCCGCCCAACAAAAGCTCTAGCCGACAAAAAGAGAGGTATCTACGGCAATACGAATCGTAGATACCTCGCGGCATCTTGAGTTCAGAGCAATCGTAGGAGTACTTGGCGGGTCAGCTGAACCCACCCGTGGGCGACATATGCTCTCGGCTCTGGAGGAAGTAGCTGCGATCGGGCTCTTATTGCAAGCTCAGTGAATCGCCTGCCTTCCCGCAGGTGGTGGCTGTGGCTTGAGATGATCCAATATTTTCGAGCCGGCGCTGAACGACCTCGACCAGAATTTCTCCAGGAAATCCAGGTGACACCTCAACAGCTCCGAGGAAGTTTTGGAGTCCGCAATATTCTTCAGAAAGGTGGCCTGGTCATGCACAATGGAAGCAGTCAAACCTAGTCCGTCCTTCAGGGCCGTAGCGAACAGGTTGCTTGTCGCTTCGATCGAGCTCTGCCATTCCCGAAACGTAAATGGAATCGGCGATGCAGCTGTCGTAGATTTTCCAGCGCCATCGGCGGAAGCGCCAGATACCAAAGCCGGGTCGTGCCCGACATGTGGCCGCCGCTCGCGTTTCTCGTCTTCGCTTGCATTCGGTGCCATTTGAGATCTCCTGGCTTGAAGGGCTTATAACGTACTAAGTTGTTCGCGGCTCATTTCGATCATCCCCTACAAGGTACCACAATTGCCAACACGCGATACCTACCTCATTTGGTAACGTGCCAGCAAAGGAGGGAGTGAACGCGATACGGCGAGAGCCCAGGCTGTAAAGCTCGCGTCCGTGTGCTGTCGCTATGCTCATCGGCACCCGCCCAGAGGCTGAGAGCTGGGGCGATCGGATGGAGGATGGTGGCGGCTGCGCGTAGATGGATGGCGGAGACAAAGTCCGTGAGCGCACGTACATGGAGCAGCAATCAACATTCAATAATTGTCTACGAGGTCTCCAAGCCGCTGGAACGGGCCATCGCTTCCACCCTGCTTCGAAGGCTTCACTGGCAGCCTGCTCGGCCTGTTGACGGCCCTGCCCTGTGAGCCAACGAGCGCTCCTGGACGGGCCACCTGAAAGCGACTTTGAATCGCAGTGGATGCCCTCGACGGCCGGAAGCAGATACGCCGGCTGCGTACATGATCCATTAGAACCATCTCGGCGGCTCGCAACCAGGCGACCGCCAGGCACTTAACCGCCGCGGCACCGCTATAGGGATCATCCAGAGGTTCTTGCCGACCGAATGCGAAATCCATGCCTCGATAGGACGAGCTAACTGCCGGCGGGGTGTAGGCGTTGAAGTTCTCGAAATGGGCGAACAAGTTGTTGCGCTTGTCGCCACCGCTGATCCGGTAATCCGGTCAGCGAGGCCGCGGCCCAGAGGCTTTCGGGCTAGCGCATCGTCGCCTCGCGGAACATCCGCGCGTCCATCGAGCGCCAGGCTGCAGATCGCAGCGTCAGGACAGAATGACCTAGACTAGCCCCGCAGCATAGAGTGCTTTTGCGACCGACTCGAAATATTGCGAGGGAACCGGGTTGCCGAGCCTTGCTTTGCCGAGCAGCTGACGCGCGAGGACATCGTCATCCACAATGTTGAGGCGCAGCGCGCGCGCCTCAACAAGCAGCTGCGAAGCAGCTTCGCCTTCGCCACGGCATACCAAGACCGGCACGCCGGTCTCGCCGCGGACATAGCGCAGCCCAATCAACGTTGTCGATCCCCGCAATATCAACGTGGCCCGACTGATGCCGATCGGAGCCTCGTTGGCCGACTCTTGCCGCAGACGCCGGTGCTCACGCTTCACCTGCGGGTTGCCTTGCTGTTCCTTGTTCTCCCGCTTGGCCTCCGTTTCCGTCATGCGCATGTCCTGCATGAACAACCAGCGCTGGATTAGAAGGTCAGCCAATCCGCCGACCAGAAAAGCTCCAGCGGCAATCCCTATCAGTAGCTTAACCTCGGTGAAGACGAAGCCAAAACAGCCCATGCCGCAGACTGGCAGGTACACCAGCGCTTTCCAGCTCGCGATCACGGTGAGAAAGAAGGTCGCACCAAGCACCACCACCTTAGCCACGGTCTTGCCGAGCTCGATGGCCGAACGTTTCGAGGCGATGCGTTTCAAGCCTTTGATTGGATCCAGTTTCTCGAGCTTCGGCTTGAGCGGCTCCGAAGCGAACATAAAGCCGCCATTAGCCAGGACATTGGCCAGAAGAGCTGCTGTCACGGCTGCGGCGAGCAACGGAGCGACAGTGGCAATCGAAAGTTCTAGCAAGCCGCTGAGCGCTTGTGGCACCGCGCTTGTGAACGGCTGCTCCTGCAGTTTATCGACGAGCCGGACCGTCTCCTGCCACTTGTCCTCGATCGCACCCGCTCGCCACCACAGGCAGCCGAAACCGGCACTAGCGCTGACGCCGCTCACCAGATCCGAGCTGCGCGCGCTCTGCCCCTTCTTGCGTGCATCGCGCAGCTTCTTGGGCGTCGGAGGAAGTTTTTTCTCCTCACTCGTAGAGCTCATCTCAACAGCTTCTTCAGATACTCTAGCATGTTGTTCGAGGTCAGGATTTCGGCTCCGGTGTATTCAAGCAGATAGACGGTGTAGCTGACCATGATGACCCCGAACGCAACATTCTTGATCATCGGGGAGAGATCGTTCATCTTGAGCTGAGATGCAAAACGGCCGAGCATCATGACCGCGATATCAACCAGCAGCAGCAGGCCCAGCACCGGCCCGGCGACTAATAAAGTTGTCATCATGGTACGATCGAGAAGGCCCAGACATTCCATTGCCCCTTGCGCTGTCACGGTAGGCAGAAACTGATAGACAGGCCACACCAGGTAGCTGCCATAAAGGCCGCTCACCATGGTCTGCAGCCCGCCGACCAGAACGAAGATCGTAACGGCCGTAACACCGAGAAAAAGCCCGGTTCCGGACGCTTGGCTGTGCGTCGCGGGATCCTCCCCCGCAACTTGGCTTGAAATTCCTCGTTGAGTATCGATGATGTCGCCGACTGCCTGTATACTCCACATTGGGATACTGAGCAGGATGCCGAGCATAAGACCGACGAACACCTCCTTCAGGCCAAGCATGGTAACGCTGACCAGGCGCGTGTTCGGGTCCAGAGCCTGCAGACCGAGCTTGATCTGAGCGAGGCACGGCAGTCCGATCGCAATCGTCAGGCTTCCCCGAACGAGGCCGCTGATACGCGGCCGGGTGAAGACGGGAAGCACCAGCATGATGCCTAGGGCGCGGGCCGCACTCAGCCCAGTTGCGGCGACGAATTCGATCGTGCCCTGAACGAGGGCTTGCGCCTCTGCGGGTGACAGGCCAGCCATTCAAGCTCTGCTAGTATCTTGCGGTGAGTGCTGGAAACTCGCTGAAGATGTGCTCGGCCTGGTCGATTAGTGGAGCGCTGAGTACGGGAGAGAACCCGGCGAGCACGGCGACGACGACCAGAAGCTTGACTGTCAGCGGCAGGGTTTGATCCTGGAGCTGAGTTGCCGCCTGGATGAGGCCAATGATCAGTCCGGAGATGAGAGCTGCAAGCAGCGGCGGCAGAACCCAGATCATGAAGAGCACGAGCGATTGACCCAGGTGCGTAAGAATGCTGGCTTCGTTCATGGTCAACCTCCTGGCGTCGTGTAGCTTAGTACCAGCCCGTGCATGAGACGTGACCAGCCGTCGATAGTGACGAACAAAAAGAGCTTGAAGGGGACAGATATCACCGTGGGGGATACCATCGACATACCCATGGCCATCAAAATCGTCGTGACAATCAGATCGATCGTGATGAAGGGAAGATAGAGAAGAAAGCCGATTTCGAACCCACGCTTGAGTTCGGAAATTAGAAACGACGGCACGAGAATTGAGAAATCATCTGCCGTTACGCTGCCGCGCATCTCCTCCGACCAGACATGTTCGGTGGACGACAGGAAGAAGCGGCGCTGCTCTTCATTGGTGAATTTCTTCAGATGAGCGCGCAGCGGCTCCTGTCCCTCCTTGGCGGCCGTCACCCAGTCATCGAAACTCTGGTAGCGAAGTTGCGGATCGGTAAGGCGGCTATAGGTCTGCTCGAAGACCGGAGCGCTAATGAACACGGTCAGGATCAGAGCCGCTCCGTAAAGGACGATGTTCGGCGGGATCGATTGGGTCCCCAGCGCATTGCGCACGAGGAAGAGAACAACCGAGACCTTGATAAAGGCGGTAGTTGTGACGACAGCGAAGGCCAGGAGGCCAAGGCCGACGGTTATTGCAAGAAGCGCAAGTATGCTGGGTTGAATCTCAGTCATTAAGCGCCAACCTGCCGCGCAACCTGACGGCCAGCTCGTCGCCGATCCGCACGATGTCACCCCGGCCGATACGTTGGCCGTTGGCAACGATATCGACCGGCCCGTCAAGAGGCCGGCCAAGTTCGAACACGTGGCCCTCGTTGATGGTTCGCAAGGTTCCCAACGGCATCGGCCAGCGGCCACATTCGAATACGAGTGTGATCTCGATGCTGTCGATATCCGCCTCTGACGGGGGCTGCTGTTGCAACTGGCTTTGGGGCATCACATCTTCACTTTTTAGGGGGTGGGATCGCAAGCGGAATGGGCCTCGCAGCACCAGCCTGGCGCCGCCGATCTCTGCAGGGGCCCACAATCGGTCTGCAGCGAGAATGATCTGGCCTCGCGCGAGTGGAATTGCGTCCGGGAGCAGCGCGTCGCCTTGCTCTGCTTGGCGAAGAACGCCGATCGCGACGCGGAGCGAACCGATATGGCCTGCAACGATGACCGGGAACTCGGGAAGCAGCCTAGCCGTCTGTTGCGGTAATCGGCCGAGCAGCCCGCCGAGGACGGTGAAAGCCGGCGGAACGGGACCGTCGAGTGGCGAGAATAGAAGCAGCCGAGCCTTGCTGGCGAGCTCACCATAGGCGATGTCAAGTTCAAGATAGGGCCTCGTACTCCGCGCTTCCTCGGTGCGGACAAGCTGCAGATTCCGCTGCGTCATTCTTTCCAGCGGGGCAAGCAAGGGTTCAAGCGCAAGTTCCAGGACCAGCGAACGCGTCGGCTCAGAAGGCAAGGTAAGCCCATCCTGCACGGTCCCAACCAGCGCTTCCGCAAGCTTACCTGGCAAGGACAGGATCAAGGTTTCACCATCTACTTCGAAGACGCAGTCAAGCATCGACGCCGCAGCCGGCTCCGCCTGCCAGACGGTTCGGCTCACGCGCACAGAGAGTGGCTTCTTGCCGAGGAGGCCTTGCACAGGCGCACGCAACGCTGCGATCTCGTTAAGCCACGAGGCTACGGCGTGCGAGAGGATCAGCGCCGGCATGAAGGCTGCGGGCTCAGCCGGCCGATATGATGCCGGTGTGGCTTCCGCGCCGCAGGCCCCTAGCTCGCGCGGGAGAGGATCTGCAATCATGCTGGCTCACCTCCCGTCTGCCCTGATGGGCCTCGCCGGTAGCGGAGCAAGACTTCATCATCGGCTTCGATTTCGGTGGCGGCTTCGAAATGAGTATTCGTGATGCGCCGAACGTCCTGATCGATCTCACGCCATTTCTGGCTCGCCGCTGAACGCTTGGTCCAAACGGCCCTCGCCTCGAGAACCGCAGCCTCAGCTTGCTCTTGAGCAGCACGGGCCTCGTCAAGAACGCGCTGCGCCGCTGTGATCTCGTCTGTGAGTCGCCCGATGATGAGATGATAGCGCCGCTGCAGTTCGCACACAGGTATCGCATCGGCTGCGAGCATCTCCCGATAGAGCTCCGCCTCGACCCTTGCGCGGCGCTCTTCGGCAAGTGCAAGGTGCTCGCAAGCTTGTTGAACAGCTTGAGTCGCGAGGTGGCGCTTGGCTTCCATGTCAGACAATTCACGAACGGCGCTACGCTCCCGCATGTCCTTTACGAGCCGCAGCTTTGAGGCGTGAGCGGGACTTAGGCGGTCAAACGCGATATCCATGCGATCGTCTCCTCAAAGCTGCACGCCTCACCCTGCCCCTGGCGCAGAAAGGCCCGCAGCTGCTCGATCGAGGCGATCGCCCGATCGGTCAGCGGATCAGAGCCTTGCTTGTATTCACCAACCTTGATCAAGAACTCGGCCTCAGCGTAGCGTGAGAGCAGATCACGGAAGAAGGATGCCGCCTTGCGATGCGGCATTGACACGATCGCATCCATGACGCGGCTGCGGCTCGACAGCACATCAATAGCCGGAAAATGCTCCCGAGAGGCCAGCGCGCGGGAGAGAATGATGTGGCCATCAAGGATGCCGCGTGATTCTTCCGCTATTGGATCACCCGTGCCGTCACCTTCGACAAGCACGGTATAGAAGGCCGTAATGGAGCCTTGCTCGCCCATGCCGGCGCGCTCCAACAAGCCCGGCAACAGCGCAAAAACGGATGGCGGAAATCCGCGCCGCGTCGGCGGCTCTCCTGCGGCAAGGCCGATTTCACGCATAGCGCGGCTAAAGCGGGTCAGAGAATCCATCATCAGAACGACGCGAAGGCCCTGATCACGAAAATATTCGGCCAGTGCTGTCGCCATGTGGGCGCATTGGGCCCGCTCCATCGCCGAACGGTCGGAGGTCTCCACCACAACGACGGAACGGTGAAGGGCTTCGGCAAGATGACGTTCAATGAATTCTCGCACCTCTCGACCGCGCTCGCCGATCAGCGCAACGATAGTGACGTCGGCCGCCGCGCCTCTTACGATTTGCGACATCAGCGTCGACTTGCCGCAACCGGCATCACCATAGATTCCGATCCGCTGACCTTCGCCGCATGTCAAAAGACCATCCAGGACACGGACGCCGAGCGGGAACGGCTGTTCAATCCCGCGCCGCTTCATCGGATTGGGCGCCCTGCCGCGCAGCGGTCTGGCTTCGGCGACTTTTATCGGACCCTTGCCATCGAGCGGTCGGCCAAAACTGTCGATGACGCGGCCGAGCAAATCGGGGCCCACAGCCACTTCCTGCATTCGCCCAGTCGTCACCACCTCCGCGCGATTGGACAGCCCCACCATGTCCCCGATGGGCGTGAGTAACACCCCATCCGGCAACAGTCCGATCACCTCGGCCTCGAGCGACCATCCGCTGCGAGGATCCTGCAACAAGCATAGTTCCCCGACCCGGGCCTCCGGCAAGACGGCGTGCAGCAGCGTGCCCACGGCCCGCGTAATCCGGCCGCGGACAGCGCGTGTATCGATGTTCTTGGCGGAAGATCTCAAGGACGAGAGTGCGGCCTTTACAGTTCCTTCTGCGGCCGCGCCATGATGGGTCGATCGTTGCACGGTCACGATTCAGCTTCCTCTGACAAGCCAAAGCCGAGGCGCAGCGCGCGTAGCTGCGCGGCAAGTCCAAGATCGACATTGCCAAACTCGCTCCACAAGACACATTGATCCGTGCTTAGCGCCGGATCCGCCTCAATCCTGACCGTCGGACGGCCCTCAGTTCCGTCATAGTCCTTGAACTCACTGGCTAGCAGGTCGGCTTTCAGTGGGGATACGTGGAGGCAAACCTCCGTGTTCTTATATCTTTGCTCGATGGCGTGACGAACGCATTGGACCAGCATGTCGCCCGGATCAAACGCGCCAAGCAGATCGCGAACGATCTCAAAGACCACTTGCGGCAATTCCCGCTCCAGAACCGCCTTGCGCTGCGCCAGTTCACAAGTCGTCTGCGCAATAAGCCTAGCCATTTCCTCTGCGCCAGCCTTTGCACCCTCGGCGCGGCCCCGCGCCCGTTCCCGCTCATAAGCCTGGCGTGCCCACCCGCGCACCCGCTGCAGATGCCGCTCGGCAGCGGCCCGCGCCCATACGGCCTCGTGCCAGATCTCAAGCTGCGCAGCTTTTATCAGGGGTCCAAGAGGCCGAATCTGCGGGGACGCGGGTGATCCTAGGGCATCGGCCGTCATGCTCCGGCATCCTCTGTACGCAAATGAGCCAAGACGAGGGAAAGCAGAGGGCCTGCTGCGCTACGGTGCTCAGCAGTTGGACTCTCGGCGGCCGTCCCCACGGGCAAGCGTAGAAGCACGCGGATACGAGCAAGGGGCGAAGTCTGTTCGAGCCAAGCGCCGAGACAAGCATGCCCGTCATGTTCGATCTGTCGCGACAATTGCTCTGGATCGAGGATCGGGATCGTTGCGACGGCACTTGATAAATGCCGGACAGCGAAAACG
Source organism: Bradyrhizobium nanningense (assembly GCF_004114535.1). Lineage (GTDB taxonomy): Bacteria > Pseudomonadota > Alphaproteobacteria > Rhizobiales > Xanthobacteraceae > Bradyrhizobium > Bradyrhizobium nanningense. The sequence goes on along the minus strand of NZ_LBJC01000076.1, from coordinate 18,647 downwards.
TGCGCTTCGGCACCGATCAACTCTACCAATATGGGCAGATCGTGCCTGGAAACCAGCTTGAGGATGGAGCGTGCATGCCAGATGCTGCCCGCGACCAGCGCAGCCCGCCGCGGATCATGCCCGAACAGAGCATCTTCGTCCCAGTCGGCGCAGCTAGCTCCCACCTTGCTGCCCAGCAGCAGTTCGGCGAGCCTTGGCTGCAGCCTGGCACTCTGCTGTAGCCGAGCCAACGTGGAGGGCGAAAGCAGCGGGTCAAGAAGCGCAGCAAAACGACCGGGATCGACCGAGGCAGCAAGCTCGCGTAGCCGATCGGCTGCAACCGTGAACGAAGGATTGGGTCTTGTGGTTGTGGTTGACATTAATGCCGACATGAGCGTCCAGACTATGACGCATCAGCAATCATCTTTTTGCCCGCCGCTTGGTCAGCAGGCACACGCGAGCGCCGACCGAATATGCTCAACTTATGTGATGATTGTCCAAACTGACGCATGCGCGGGCCCAGCAATACGCAAGATACGATGCCCAATACCGCTCCGGCGCCTCCAACAGCTAGCGCAAGTAACGGCGCTGAGCCGGCTCTTGCTGATTGAGCCGTAGGGACTACCGGCGCGGCAGGCTGCTCGATTGGAGCGCGCTCGACCGGCACGAAGACGACCGCGACCTTGTCGTAGGACAGCCCTTCAATGCTGTTTGCGACGAGCATCTTGATCTGCGGCAACAGTGCCGAGAGCTTCGCGCTGGAGCCGTGGCGAATGAAGACCGAGGCTGAAGACGGGGTCGCATCTTGCCGCAACAAGTCGTTCTTCGGCAGAACCACGTGGACGCGTGCTGAAAGGACGCCATCTATATCGCTAATCGTGCGCGACAATTCTTCGCTTAGAGCATAAACGTAACGTGCCCGCTCCTCGATCGGCGAGGCAACGAGGCCCGATCCCTTGAAAACCTCGCCAAGGTTTTTGAAGGATTGGCGCGGCAGCCCCTCAACATTGAGCAGGTCAATCGAATAAGCGAGCTGCTTTTCCTCCACCTGGATTGTACTGGTTCCGTCCTTGGCGACAACACGGACAGCATCAACGCCCTTGCCAAGGAGAAGTGCAAGCATCTCATTAGCCTCGCGCTCCTGAATTTTGGTGTAGAGATCAGCCTTACAACCGATCAGCGAGAGGAGAAGGGGCATCGCAAAACACACGCGAAGCCGCCGCCACGATTGATGGCCGCCGCAACTACCCCTTTTCATATCGCCAGTCATCAGCTTACTCAGCCGGCCGATAGCAGCTTGTTTAGCGACGAGCTGACGGCGCTGGTGCCCTTGGAGACAAGGGAAACCTGAATAACATCCCTGTATACGTCTCGCAGATTCGTCATCATCGATTCAAAATCGGCCCCAACCGGTTTAACAGTCGCATGTGCACCAACGTTATCCACCTGCAAAAGCGGCTGCGCAGCCGGTCCAGGCTGCACGACAGTCACGGCAGCCGGCGCAATCGGCGGAGGGACGGCGCGGCCCTGGTAGATACTGGAAAGGGTTTGGAGGATTCGGTCACCGGGCGGACTCGCCAGCACATTCGTGCGCTGGACCTCCAATATCGGCGGAGCTGCTGCGGGCTGGTCCCCGGGCGGGAAAGCAGATCCCTGATTGGAAGCTACTTGCGCCAGGGACTGCTCAAAGCGCGCCTGCTCGCCAGCAGCTGCCGGCGAGCAGGCACTGGAAAGGCAGTCGGCTGAATTGGGTGGGATCGGCGTTGCGCCTAACAACATGGAGTGAGTCATTGTGCCCGTTTGTTGAGACCTAGGCTTTAGCCGATGAACCGATCAAGTTCATAGGCGGGCGAGCTGACGAAAACCTGACGGAGATCGGGCTGCCTGCGTCATCTAAAGATCACGTTTGGCTCCCAAGCTTGGACGAAACTCCAACCTCATGATGAGCGGAAGGCGTCCAGGAATGCTCGCGCGATCCACGGTGGTACATATTTTGAATAGAGCTCTTTGTGCCGGCGTTTTCATCTGTATCGGAATAATGCGCTCGTCTGCTGCATCCCTTTCGCTGCCGTCCGCCCCTTATAGCTATACCGTTCTCGATCAGGATCTTTCTGCGGCGCTGCAGGAGTTCGGAAACAATCTCAATATCAGGGTAAATGTAAGCGCCGACGTCAGGGGCCGGATTCGCGGACGAATGCCGGACCTGCCGCCACGAGAATTCCTTGACCGTTTGACGGCCCTGTACAATCTTCAGTGGTATTACGACGGGCTCGTGCTTTACATCTCCGCCGCCCACGAGGCGCAAAGCCGGCTCATTGTATTGAACCCAATCAGCTTCGATGTGCTCAAGTCCGCGCTCGACGCGCTCAACATCTCGGATGAGCGCTATATCGTGAAACCGGCTCCGGGAGAGGGCCTCATCCTTGCTTCTGGCCCACCCCGATTTGTTGCGCTGGTGGACCAGACCCTTAAAGGCCTTGTGGCGGAAGCGCAGGCCCGGCGCGGTCCCGTCGCCGCCGAGAGGCCACAACACGAGTCGGTTTTGATGTTGTTTCGCGGCTCCTCGAGCACGGTCTTCCGGGACGGACGGCTGGTAGCTTCTCCCGAAACGCCGCACCATGAGGGCACTTTGCGCGAAGCCGGTCCAGGCCACAAGTGATGGTGAAAGCTGCAAGACCGCTCGGAGCGAAGTCGGTCCATCCGGCGCCCGCCTATATCATCCGGTCGTCAGCTTTTCGAAAGCTAAAGTCCCCAGCATGAGCCTGCGAGGTCTGGACGGCTGCCTTCTTGTGACAGCTCCGATAGATGGATCAGAGACCGGACGCTCGAAGGAAATGGATAGCGCTGTCTTTGCACGCAGCGCGAGGCATCAAGGATCAACGTGGCCTCCGAGCGCGTGCTTTCGAGCAAGCTGAGGCTTCGCGTAGGCTCGATGCGCGCGAGAAGGAGAAACAGGGTGGATTTCAATGCAGTCGCCCCGGCCAATACGAGCCCGGAGTCCGACACAGCACGAGCGGCTACAGATGCAACTGAGTTCGAGCGGCAGCTCAGCGGCACAGAGGCCCCCGCTTTGGCGCAGGGCCTTGCCCATCCCGTGCTGCAGGGCGAGGCTTATTCACCCTATCTGGACGCGGGCCATCCCAACTCTCCATACTGCGAAACCGGACACCTCTGTCCGCCTTACCCAGATTTAGCCCACCCCCATTCGGCAGGCTCGGGTTGGCAGGATAGTCTGTATGCCGCGCCTGCGGCCGTCGCCGCGCCAGAGCAAGAAAACGGCGCGCGGCATCTCTCGCCGGAGACCATCGCTCAGGCGATCGAGGAACATCCCGGCTTCGATCAAGATCTGATATGGCAGGCTCTGGATGCCGGCCCATCGGATGCTGAGCCACGTCACGGAGAGCCACAAGCGGGGACCTCGCATGCAGGTCCATCGCGCACCGCCCCTTCTCAGGGTGAGCCGGCGCACGCCGGCCTCTCCCATGCCCAGCCATTGCAGGCGGCGCCGTCCCGGGCTGGGTCTTCCGCAGCTCCGCCCGAACTTTCCGCGTTCCGTATGTGGGACGGACATCTCGCCAAGGACTACTGGGTGTTTACGCCTCAAACAGCCACAGGCGCTCAGATCGACATGCTTGAGCGAAGCGGAGTGAAGCCAAGCCAGGACCACCCGACAACAATCTTTACCATTCTCGGCGTGCCTCATACGGCAGAATGGAGAGAGGAGGACTTCATTCGTCTCACACCCTCGCTAGATCCGACCCTTTGGCCTGAAGAGCGAGAGCAAGAGCAACCCGAAGAGGCGGAAGATCCGCCCATCGGCTAACGGCTGCAGCCGAGCAACGGCAGGGCGATCCCCGCGGGGCCGACAGCGGCCTTTTCAATGGCAGGACACCTGGTAAGAGGCGACCTTGCCGGCGGCTATTCCGCGGCCACGCCTCTCTTTTCAGGCCATTTCATAAGTGCCAGATCAGCTCGCGCGAGGGCAGCGGTCAAGTCAAAGATCGCGCGGGCCAAAAGGTGCACTTCCATGGCGCGCTTTTTTTGGCTCGTATCGTGAGACAAAGGCCACCTCTCTATCCCAAAGTAGCGGAACGCAGATGTCCATCCGATCCACTGGCTCTCAAACGTCGGGAGCCGGACCTATGTGCGCCGATGCTCGGCAGACACGCAGTGGCCGGATGATTCCAACCAGCAAGTCCTTTGCGCATCAAAACTCCACGACACGGGACCACCTGAGAACACTGAGCGCAGGAATCACGGCATTAATCCAGCCTCACTCTTCGTCAGCTTCTTGCAAGCTGTCCCTGCTAGCACGACAAGAATAGGTCATCTCGCGGCACCACCGCCATCTGGGTTTTACGACATGGACACAGGCGCAGCCGATATCCCAGCCACGGCGCCAGAAGCTGGCGCAAACAACGATAACACCGCGAACGGCGGCGACAATTCGCCCGCAGCATTGTTGCAGCGAGCCTTCGAAAAGGCTTTGGTTGCGGTCGCTACCCAGGTCATAAGCGATTCCCAGTCAGATATGGATGACGCTATGAGCGAGCTAGATGATGGGTGAAGGGCCGGATAACCAGACGCGCACAGGGAAGGATCTGCCGGAAGGCAAGCCGAACCGAGAACGATCGGGCGAAGCAGGCGGACTTGGCAATAGCAGCCGCTAGACGCGTCTTAGGTGGTCCTCCAGGCCAGCGGTGCGGCCGGTCCGCAAATCCGATCGCAATTACACTGGGAACTTTGGGAAGGCGCCGCAGCGACTTGCTCACCCGGGCATACCCCTTATTTTCGATGAGCGTTCATCAGGAGCGCTCTTTAGCCAGGCCAATAGAGATTCAAGCGAAACCGAGCGCTTCCCGCTTGATGATCAATTGCGTCAGCCGGCTATCCTCGATTGGTTCTGCAGCCGCCCGCGAGATCGTGCGCCAAAGAGGTCCTCTAAGATTTTCCGTAACATCAGGATCGCTGCGCCGATATCTTCACAACTCCTGGACCGCTGACCCCAGCATCGAGACATGTTGGGGGTTCCCGATCCTGAGGTCATAGCGTGTTTGTCGATACGATTGGCGCCCGAGCTCAGAAGGCCCGATCGCGCGATGAGAGCGGCGATCCTGATCGATACGCCGCCGCACTTAATATCTTCGTCTCCCTCGCGAACACGAAAAGCGGGCGCTAGCGCCCACTTCAGTGACTTACCCCATAAGCTGGAACCGCTTCGCAGTACCAGCCGGACCTCAGGCCAACTCAAGCATCGGACGGTGTGCCTGGATTCTCATTGCTGTCGATGATTTCCTGGTTGACCTGGCGTCCGGACCGGTCAACCCAGCCCGAGCCTGGTTGTTCATAAATCGTCTGGGCTCCGTCCGAAGTCAATTGATCAAGCGTACGGCCCGCATTCGACTGCGTCACCTTGAGATTGTTCTTACCGTCAAAGCGGTCTCCAAGCCCTTCGACGACCATGGCATTGTCGCCGTTAGTAATGGTCAGCTTCGAGGCCATCGTTTTGCCCTTGCCGATATCAACGGTGTCGACAGTAATCTTCGTGCCGTCGTCGAGCTGGAAAGTCATGTTCTTCTTGAAGTCAAAGTCGACCTTGCCGTCACCGTCGGCATCGACGTGGGGATCGCCTTTAATCGAGGTGATCTTGCCTGTTTGACTGTTACGAATGAGCACTGTTCCGTCATTTTCGTCGACCAAGATCGAATACTTATCACCAAGCTTGATCTCAGCCTTGCCGTCCCTGACCTCATGTGACCACACTGGCGCCGGCTGAGAAGACTGCGTGGGCACCTGGGCAGTCGCAACAGGCACCAGCGCAAGAGGCGGCGGCGGAGGAGGAACGAAGAAGACGGGGGCCGTAGAGGCAGGCGCTCCGCCTGCATACTGGTAGTTGCCCGGCCCGCGCCCTTGCTCGCCGTCGTCGATACTCGCCTGATTCACGGCGCGTCCGGCGCCATCGACCCATCCCTGTCCACTCTCATGGATCGTTTGGGCACCATCAGACGTCAACTGGTCAAGGGTCATCCCAGCGTTGGACTGCCTCACCCTCAGATTGTTTTCGCCATCCTTATCGTCGCCGAGCCCCTCGACAACGATCGCGTTGTGGCCGTTCGTGATGGTAAGCTTTGAAGAGATGGCCTGGCCATTGCCGTAGTCGACATTATTGACAGTAATCTTCGTGCCGTCGTCGAGCTGAAACGTCATATCCTTCTTGAAATCGAAGTCATCCTTGCCGTCTCCGTCGGCATCAACGTGCGGGTCGCCATGAATGACCGTGACATGGCCGGTCTGCTTGTTGCGGACTGTCCACGTGCCATCCTTCTCATTGGCCGTAATCGTATACTTGTCCCCAAGGTTGATCGTGGCCTTGCCATCCTTAACCTCATGCGTCCACACCGGATCCACAGCAGGCTCGGCATTCTGATTCAGCTGGCTCATCAGCATGGTGGGAGGAGGAGGCGCCATCATGTACGCCTGCGTCGTAACGACGGCTGGCGTCACGACGACCGGCACGACACTCCCAACGACCGAACCGACGAGGGCTGGTGAGGCTACCGGCAGGTACTGGTAGCTCGCCGGAGCATATTGCCCCAACATGGCGTTGAAGGCGGGAGTGACAACAGCGCCCTCTGGCGCCACTCCGTTCATCGAGTCGGGCGCGCCCACCACTGGCAGACCGGCCACGGGAAGATACTGCATTTAGTTCACTCCTGTTGCATAGACGACATCTGTAAAACTGTGAGCGTTACGCGCATAGTCACCTAAGATCCGCCGCTTCAGATCTACATGAGAGCGCCTGATTAGCTCATCCGAACGAACGACTAATTCCCTTGCCAGAACCGGCAGCCCTATTGAGATCCTCTCTCGCCCCATCACCGTAACCGCACGAGCACATCACGCGCATTCAACTCACAGATACGGTAGCCCGAATACCTGTCGAAAAGCTGACGATGATCAGCGAGCCAAGCCGCACGCACTTTGGCATCGATCGGATGTCCGAAACGCATCCTTCGCTGAACGTATCGCAAGGTTTAATATTCCTCCTGGCAAGACTCGTCTGGTACCAGCGGTGCTCCCATGTCTTCACGGCAAATGACGCGACGCTTGCCGGTTATCAGCCAATCATCTCATCCTCACCGCAATCAGCGCACCCGCCGGAACTGCACATCATCTGCGAGGAGCGATCAATAGCTCGAACTCGCGCTGCAACCGTTTTCCCAGGCATCAAGACTTGGCGAAAGGTGAGCTTTCGCAAGCCGCCATCTTAGCCAAACGGGACAAGCGAGGGCTGAGATCCACACGGCTCGATGACCTTATCCCGCTTCCGCGCTCCACCCTGCAAGCCACGCGCCTGCGAAGGTTCCGGCAGGTCAAATCATTCCTGAACGCGCAGCTAAGCACTGCTCAACTCGCCTTCATCCAAGCCGGCAATAGGCGCCGCTGGGAGCGACAGGGCGATCCGATGATTGCGAGCAGATGCAAGCCTGCCGCAAAATATCAGCCTACTCGCCTCAACGTGAGGCTCGTCAGCTTTTCGAAAGCTAGCGCCCGTAGCATGAGGCCGCTGAAGCTAGGCGAACAGTCGTCTGCGCAACAAGACGGACATAGGAGAACGCAATGATCGGAGAAATGATTGGAAGCGCCGCCGGCGGTTACCTTGGCGGCCCGGCCGGAGCGGCAATTGGTTCGGCACTGGGCGGGACCGTGGACAAGGTCTTTGACAAGGTGGTCCACACCTTGGTGCCCGACGAGGGTCACCATGATAAGGCCGAAGACCACAAACACGCCGGCGAAAAGACCGAGGTGCAACCCAAGCACGAGACTGCCTGCAAGAGCCCGGAGCTGAACCTCGGGCTCAGCACGCTCGGCGGTACGCCCATGTTCCTTTCCATTCCTGCGATCGTCTCGCCGGCCTGCACCTCGTAACAAATCAGAACCAGCGTTATCCCAAAAGAAAGGCAAATAGACATGGCGGTTGACAATGTTGGCGGAAATGGCGGCGCTGCGGGTGCCCAGCAGACCGGCGATAGCGGCTTCCAGAACCAGATGGCTGAATTCGAGCGTGTGAGCCAGAAGGTTCAGGCCCAGGCCGTGGCAATGCGCAGAATTACGACCGAACTCTCGTCCGAGAAGAAGGTCGCCGACGAGCGCGTCCAGTAATTCTGCAAGACGGGTGGCTCACCGCAGTTGCTACCGTCGCCGCGCTGTGAATGACGAAGTCTGGATGAGCCGTACGGCACCGCCGTACGGCTTCTCTCGTTATTCAGGAGATTATCGTGAACGACTCTGTTTCGCTTGAGTTCGAGGTGCTTTCGGGGCTCTACACCGGGCTCAAAGGAAAGACGGCGGGCGGCGTGAGCATTGTGGGCAGCGGCCTCGATGCGGACATGATCTTCGTTGAACAAGGGCTCGAACCGCATCATCTTCGCGTCATCCCGCAACGCGATTCGATCGAGCTCGAAGCGCTCGCTGCCAGAATCAGCATTGACGGTCACGCTAGCATTGCTACAGGTGAGCGCGTCAGAGTGCCGCTTCCCGCGATCATTCATGCCGGCGCGATGTCCATCCGCTGGTCGGCAGAGGATTTCCAGCGAATTGCTTCGAGCAAGCGATCTCGCCGCTCGATCGTGGCACTCAGCCTGATCTTGCTCAGCTCTGTCGCGATCGGCACCGTCTCAATCATCTTTGCCCCCGGCGATAGGGCGGTGGCGCCAAGCACCGGATCATCGCGCGCGGTCGAAATTGCCGCTAAACCAACCGTCGATCATTTTAACGCGAGAGCTGCTGATGAAATGGCCGCATCACTGCGCCAACAGATCGAACGAGAGGGCCTTCTTGACGTCAAGATCGGGCACGGGCCCGGCGTCGTGACCGCGGAAGGGACGATTGCGCCGGACCTCGTCGCAAAATGGAAAGAAATCCAGCAATGGTTCGATCGTCAAAGCAATGGTACCCCGACCCTTGTGAACGCTGTCGCGGTGAAAGAGGAAAAGATGCCGTCTTCGATTGCTGTCCAAGCCGTCTGGCGCGGAAGCGAACCTTATCTGCTTATTGCCGGGCAGAAGTATTTCGTCGGCGCGCTCTTAAGTAATGGATGGACCGTTGATCGAATCGAGGATGGACGAGTTCTGCTCAGCCGCAACGGCCGATCTGCCGCTTTGCCATATTAAGGTCTCTACCCCGCAAAAAAGAAGGAGAAGGCCATGGCTAGGCTGCCCCAGCACTCCGTAGGGCCCGGCAACTCATCGCAGGGGTTAGATGCGGGCCAGCACGCACCAGTCATCGGCTCACCTCCCTCGCGAGGTGATAAGCTCGAAGTCGGAGGCGCCCATGCGGATAGCGGCACGAAGCGAGCGTCGTGGCAGGATGCGGCTTCGCATGATCTGCCAATTGATGGTGCGAGCGAAGCGACGCTCGGGGTCGATTCCGTCGGCGCCATCTCGCGCGTCACTTTATTCGAAAGCGAAGCAGGAGCGAATGAGGTAGATGCACGCCCGATATTGGCTTCGCTTTATGGTCCCAATCTGTCCCGCGGACTACTCTCCTTCGTTGTTCCGCGCCTTCGTCATCCCGACGTACTGCGCGCTGACAAGCATGGTGTTCTTCTGGAACGCTTGACGCGAACATTGGAGGCCACGCCGGAAGACAAGACGGCGCGAGAGTGCTTGGCAATCCTGCAGCAGGAGCTGCAGCGGTTACTAATGCTCCGACAAAACCAAAACAGCTTAATCGAGGGTTAGCCATGGCCGATCCTGATGGATTGCATCATGTCGCCGTTCCCCTGGCTCCAGGAGTCTCCAAATCCGGCGATATTCTGTCGATCTCCGGGCCGGAGCGCGACCTGCTTTGCGCACTCTCATATGTCCATCTCGCGTGTGGGCAAAGCGCACACAGCCTGGCTCTGTTGCGAATTGCAGCTCGCGAGCATTCCAACGACGTCGGTCTACTCCGCATTCTAGCCTACACGCTCATCGCCGAGGGCCTCGGCGAGGAAGCACTCCATGTGCTGGACCGGCTGGACGCACTTGATACGCAACCCTCTTCCCGCATACCGATGACGCTGTTGCGCAGTCACGCACTGCGGCACGCTGGCCGCATGGCCGAGGCTCGCGAGGTCTTCCAGACCTATGTGTCATTGCGCGCGAGTACAGCCCTCATCCGAAAGCAATAGGGACCTATCATGGCCAACACCTTGCGTGGCTTCGTCGTGCGCGCTCCGGCCCACCCGGATTTCATGGTTGCCTTGATGCTGCTTCTGGCGATCGGCATGATGATCATGCCAATCCCAATCATCGTGATCGACATGCTGATCGGCTTCAATCTTGGCTTTGCCATATTGCTGCTGATGGTTGCCCTCTATCTCAGCACACCGCTTGATTTCTCGTCCTTGCCGGGCGTCATCCTGATCTCCACCGTATTTCGGCTGGCGCTGACGATTGCAACAACACGGCTGATCCTCGCCGAAGGCGACGCGGGCAGCATCATTCACACCTTCGGCGACTTCGTCATTTCAGGGAATATTGCGGTCGGAATTGTCATATTCTTGATCGTGACCATGGTCCAATTCATGGTTCTTGCCAAGGGTGCCGAGCGCGTCGCAGAGGTGTCTGCGCGCTTCACGCTTGACGCGCTACCAGGCAAGCAGATGGCGATCGATGCGGAGCTACGCAACAGCCACATCGATCAACACGAAGCACGTCGCCGACGTGCCGCCTTGGAACAAGAGAGTCAACTTCATGGCGCTATGGATGGTGCCATGAAGTTCGTTAAGGGAGACGCGATCGCCGGGCTGATCGTGATCTGCATCAATATGCTGGGCGGAATAAGCATCGGCCTGCTCTCCAAGGGCATGTCGCTCGATGAAGCGCTGCATCAATATACTCTTTTGACGATTGGTGATGCGCTCATTTCGCAGATTCCGGCGCTGCTGCTGTCAATTACCGCCGCGACCATTGTCACGCGCGTCAACGGACCCTCCAAACTCAAACTCGGCGCCGATATCGTTCACCAACTTACCGCAAGTACGCAGGCACTTAGGCTAGCCGCCTGCGTCTTGGTATTCATGGGGCTCGTTCCTGGCTTTCCTTTGCCCCCGTTTGCCGTGCTGGCCGTCCTGTTCGCTGCCGCAAGCTACGTCAAGGTCGGCCCCAAAGACGACAAGCCTGCCGCCAAAATAGGAGCTAGCGCCGCGGCATCGGCGCCGGCTCCTGCAGCGGTCCAAAAGCAGACCGCACATGCGGAAGCGCTTCCGATCGCGTTGTTCCTTGCACCAAACCTGACGGATTCGATCGACAAAGACGAGCTGGAAGAGAGCATTTCGCGTGTTTCAAGGCTCGTGTCGGCGGACCTTGGCATCACCATTCCGCGGATCCCTGCCCAGATCGGCGAGAGCTTGTCCTCGTCGCAGTTCAGGGTCGATGTCGATAGTGTGCCAGTTGAGCGCGATGTGATCAATCCCGGGCACTTGGCACTCAACGACGATGTGGCGAACATCGAATTGAGCGGCATCCCCTTTCAACAAGACCCTGAAACGAATCGGGTCTGGATCGAAGAACGGCATGCAGCGGCTCTCAGGGCCGCCGGAATCGGATATCATCGGCCAAGCGAAGTTCTTGCCTTACGTCTCCATTCCACATTGACACGCTATGCACAGCGCCTGGTCGGTATTCAGGAAACCCGCCAATTGCTCGCCCGGATGGAGCAGGAATACCCCGATCTGGTGAAGGAGGTGCTGCGTACGGCCACCGTCCCTCGGATCGCCGAGGTCCTGCGCCGCTTGCTCGATGAAGGCATTCCAATCCGCAATACCCGCTTGCTTCTGGAGGCATTGGCAGAATGGAGCGAGCGCGAGCAAAACGCCGTCCTGCTCACCGAATATGTTCGTGCTACCTTAAAACGCCAAATCTGCTTCCGGTATGCTAATGCCCATCGCGTCGTGGTCGCCTTTATCATCGAGCGTGAGAGCGAGGAAATCATCCGCGGCGCAGTACGGGAAACGGCCGTAGGCCCATATCTCGTCTTGGATGAATGGCAGAGCGAAAAGCTGCTTGCACAATTTCGTCAGATCCATGCGACCATCGCGCAAAGTAAGAGCCAGCCTGTCGTCCTCGGTTCGATGGATATCCGGCGTTTCGTGCGCGGTTTTCTCACGCGCAACGGAATCGACTTGCCTGTTCTGTCCTATCAAGATCTCGCCGCGGACTTCACGGTCCAGCCGATCGGATCCGTCAAGCTTCCAAAGGCGCCTTCCTCAGGAGGGCTCCTAACAGCAGCAAGCTAAGAGTGCGCAGCACTACCTTGTGAGTAGCCGATGAAATCTAATGACACCAGCTTCCGCCGGTATCTGTGCTCCGCCAGTCCAAGGCTGCGGCCGGCTCTGCTTGCGATGCTGACTGTTGTGCTGCTCGCTGGTTGCGCTACCGCAGACAAACATGGCCTTTCACCGCAGCAGAGGTCCGCATCAGACCTCCCAGACAGCGAAGAGATCGACCCCGCCGCGCGCGAGCGCATTTCGCACGCGCTCGGCCGAGATCCTGACGAAGCGGCTCTGCGCGATGCATTAAAGCAACAGCCTAATAACATCGATGCGGCTATCCCTCTTGCGCGAGCGCTGCTGGCACGCAACTGTCCGAATGATGCGCTCGAGGTGCTCGACGGCGTGTTATTGGCAGCCCCTGGCGACCTGCGCGCATTGAATGCCAAAGCAGTTGTTCTCGATCACGAGGGCCGGCACCAGGAAGCCCAAGAGCTATACCGCCAAGCTCTCGCGGCGGAACCTGCAAACCCGATGCTGCGCAACAATTTCGGACTGTCCCTCGCCCTTCAAGGCAAGATGGACGCCGGCGATGCCAGCGCAGCACCGCAGGGGGGCAGCCGGAAAGCATTGGCTCGTTCAAGATAAGGCAATCAAGAGCGGGCAGGAATAGCGAAGCGTGATGCTTAGCTGTCAGCTTGCCGACAGCTCGGCTTGCTATGAGCCCGGAACCCCAATCGGCGCGGCCTTCGCCGACATAAACAGGACATGTTATGTTTCAAAACACTAAAACTCTATCTAACAGCGAACGTGCGTCCGAGCTCGATGAAATGGGAACGAGCTCGGACGAAGACTCCTACCCCGATAGCCAAAGATTCTCGGATGTATTCTCTGCTCTGAATTTGGCGCCATCGAGCTCCTCCTTTGATGCATCTTTGGCAGCAGTCCCGCCATACGCGCTGGTTGACGAGCGGCCGGTGGTTGAGATCTCAAAATCTTCGTTTGAGAATAAGCTGGCAGATTTTTATGGAGGAGACATAGAGGATATTGCTGCCAATCCGCAGCGATACTCGCGCTGGGTGTCCGAAAAGGCTCAACGCACAGCGGACACTGCATTTCGTTTCGGCATGAAGTCTATTTCGGAGAAAGCGCGTTTTTTCAGCTATCAGCTTGGGAACAAAAGCGTCGGGCTTCTGAGAACGGAACCCGGAGGCCACATGAGTGAGCTGTTCAAGGGCAACAATGATTGGCGCAATCAATTTCCTGGGCGAGATGAAATCACCTCAACAATAGCTTTCCGGGTTACTCATCCGCTCGTCGAGAACGCGGGCGACATCTTGCTTGAACATCAGCTCCAGATCGACGGAAACAAACCGCTCGTTCTCTCCCACTCTTCTAATCCGGAAGCGAAAGCCCGCGCAGCAGCGTTGGGTTTTGTTGAGGTTAGTGACTCGATGATGGTGCTAGACCCCACCAAGCACGATGACAAATGGAAGAACGAAGGCGGCAATTGGCAGCGGGCGGGTAAACCGCCTTTGTATCTTGCCGCGACTGAAGACAGCAGCGGCAATGCCACGTATACCGAGAGTGTAGCGAAGCCCGCGAACGATCCGTATGATGATGAATATGACTTTATGTAGAGCCTACAGGCATCACACGAAGAGCAATTGGCCGGTTCGGCGGGGCAAGATCAGGCCTCCATCTCATTTCCTGCTGCATGTACTCTTGAGCACCGACATCTTTTCCGTATCCGCAGGCGGAGTTGAACTGCGCTGTGGGTCCTTTCGTCTGGCGAAATCAAGCCGGACGAGCAGCAGATCGATTATCTCTCGAACTCCGCAGCCTCGTGTTCCTCCTGATCTGCAGCTTGCGCCAGCAAAGAGCCTCCTTGTATCAGCCGAAATGACGCGGTCTATCGGCACCGCGAAGCTATAGCGCGCGATGGCGACGCACGATCTCCATGACAGCCAGTTCGGCCATGTGAGGATCTCCTCCTCTGCCTTCCCGGGTAACAACTTGCTCGCAAACCGTTTTCAGCCCTTTAGCCGCCGGCAGCGGACGGCATGATTGGTTGGCAGAATCTTGCCGGCATGAACGTCCTCCGGGAGGAACACATCCTCATCAAACCCGCTCGGCACTGCTACATCCACGCCCTTCTGGCATCTTGTCGTTCAGATAAGAGAGAGGAGAAATAGCGAAGTAGTTAACAAGCGCCAACCAGGCTCCGGCTTGCAACCGCAAATCACATGACCGCGATCTGCGGTGCCCTTGATATCCTTAATCTGAGTGACTTGTTGGCAGGTGATTTAAGGACGGTGAGTCCCTTTGCCTTCGTAAACCGCGACGGCACGCAAGTGACTTCCTCTGTCTCATCGAAGCTATCGCTGAGCATTTGTTTACCTCGCGCGTCAACAACCGATGGGCTTTTGCGGCAAATCTTCTCAATCGCGCTCCCCCGCGCCCCCTGATCCGCGCGGCCGATAATCTACGCTGTTGTCGCACGTTCATCCTGGACTACTTCGGCGCAGTGTACTCAGAGCAGCTGCTCGCTGGCTCCCGCTTCGCGGCCACGAGAAATATCGTCAAGCCACTCATCGTGTAGAGCGAGATGTGTGACGGCAAGCTGCCGGGTGTTGTGCCAGCAATCATATATCGCGCTTGATTGACCCCCAAGTCTCCACGAGCCGCCAAGTTCTCCTGACACGTTGTGCGAAAGGTAGTGTTCACGACATGTCGACGTTTACATTCGGCCACAATACTACGCGCCGGTTCTGTGTTGTACCCGTTGGGTACGCAAGCGCCATCCGGCGATTGGTCTGGTTCTTGCTGGGCTGTTTGCCAAGACGAGGCGCCGCTGCACGCCTGTCGGATTTCCCACCATAACGACCAGTATGGAACGAAAGGCGATGCCATGAAGAGCCGGATTCCGGTCACCGCCAAGGCGGCAGGCACCGCCGCTGAAGCCTTGGACTCGACGACGCGCACCAGTCCGGCGGTTGAGCACAGAACGGATGATAGCACCGGCTTGCACCGTCCTGACGAAGCTAGCGTCTATGCCGGCACGGTCAGATCAGATCGACCAGCGTGCTTCACGCTTCAGAACGGCCTGCAGGTGGTTGTGATCCAGGATCATCGCACACCTGTCGTGACTCAGATGATCTGGTATAAGGTCGGTTCCGCGGATGAACCGCCCGGCAAATCGGGGCTTGCGCATTTCCTCGAACACCTGATGTTCAAGGGTACCTCCAAACATCCGGCGGATGAATTCTCCAAGGCCGTACTGCGCGCCGGCGGCTATCAAAATGCCTTTACCGGATTCGACTTCACCAGCTACTTCCAGCACGTACCTCGCGAGCACCTTGGCACGATGATGGAATTTGAAGCCGACCGCATGACCGGTCTCATTCTCAAGGACGAGAACGTACTTTCCGAGCGCGACGTCGTGCTTGAGGAATTCAATATGAGTGTCGCCAACCATCCCGGCAACCGGCTTGCTGAGCAGATGATGGCTGTGCTTTACCTCAACCACCCTTACGGTCACCCTATTATCGGGTGGCGCCAGGAAATCGAAAAGCTTACGCGAGAGGACGCCCTCACGTTCTACAAGCGCTTCTATGCACCGAACAACGCGATCCTGATCGTCGCTGGCGACGTAGCCACCAAGGAAGTGCGCTCGATGGTGAAGGAGACGTTTGGCGCCATCTCCGCTCAACCATCGATTGCTCCGGAACGCCTGCGGCCGCAGGAGCCGACGCCGGCCGCTCAGCGCAGAGTGACGTTGGCCGATTCCCGCGTCGAGCAGCCAGCCCTGCACCGCTATTATCTCGTACCGTCGGCTCGCACCGCGGTCGCGGGGGAGAGTCCAGCGCTCGAGGTGCTCGAACAGTTGATGGGCGGCGGCGTCAACTCATATCTCTATCGCTCGCTAGTGGTCGAAAAACAGCTCGCGGTCACTGTCAGAGCGAGCTACCACTCTGCCGCGCTCGATCCCTCGCTATTCGAGATTTCCGCCATACCAAAACCTAGCGTCAACCTCGGCCTGATCGAGCGCGCCATCGACGAGGTAATCGCCGACGTTGCCCGCACTCCCGCGAGCATTGCAGATCTCCAGTGGGCGAAGGCGCGGCTGATTGCGCAGGTCACATACGCTCAGGATAGTCAGGAAATGTTCGCGCACCGGTATGGCCGCGGCCTGACGACGGGACTATGCATCGATGATATTCAACGCTGGCCGGACCACATCCGCGCGGTCAGTGCACAGCAGGTGCACGACGTCGTGCAGAAATGGCTAGACAAGAAACGAGCGGTGACCGGCTATCTCATCAAAGAGTCCACTCCACAACACTAGGAGAAGCTCTAGTGAACCATCCTTGCACACGACGTGGGATCCTCCTCGGGGGAGCCTCGCTCTCCATCACGATGCTCGCTTCGCAAAATTCGGTTGCCGCCCCGAGGTCACTTGATCGGGCCAGGATCAAGCGCCTGATTTCGCCTTCCGGTATTGAAGCCTGGTTCGTGCAGGATTCCACTGTCCCAGTGATCTCGATGGAATATGCCTTCACCGGCGGCGCGACTCAGGACCCCGCTCAAAGGCCTGGCGTAGGCCACATGGTTTCTGGCCTGCTCAAGGAAGGTTCCGGCGAATTTGACTTCAAGACCTTTCATCAGCGGCTGGACCGTCGTGCTATTGAGATGCATTTTCACGTGACCCATGATCACTTCCGCGGTGCCTTGCGCACGATGAAGGACAACGCGGACGAGGCCTTCGAGCTTTTACGGATGGCGCTAACCTTGCCACGTTTCGACGCATCCGACGTCGAACGGATCCGTGCTATTGTGCTCGCGCGCCTTCGGCACGAGTCGACCGATCCTTCGTCTCTGGGTCATCGCAAGTTCCTCGAAGTCGCGTTTGGGGATCATCCTTATGCTCGCCTAGCCGAAGGCTCGCTGGAAAGCGTGCCGAAGATCGAGGTCGCGGATCTCAAGGGTTATGTCCGACGCGTGATCGCAAAAGACACGCTCAAAATCGCAGTGGCCGGCGACGTCGATGCAGGGGTCGTCTGCAAGTTGCTCGACAACACCTTTGGCAGCCTGCCGAGCAACGCGGAAGCGATGCCGGTTGCCGAAGTCATCGCAGCAAAGCCGCCGCAGCGGGTCTTCGTTCGGCTCGATGTGCCGCAGACAATTGTGACTTTTGGCGGTCCAGCCGTCCGTCGCAGCGAGCCGGATTTCATGCCCGCCTATATCGTTAACCATATCCTCGGCGGCGGCGGGCTGACGTCCCGCCTTTTCCGCGAAGTTCGCGAGAAGCGCGGCCTGGCCTATTCCGTCGGTGAGCGCCTTGTCTGGTTGGATCATTCAGCCATGTTTCTCGGCAACAGCGGCACCAGCACCGATCGCGCTGGCGAAACGGTCGAAGAAATCGAGAAGCAGGTCCGTCACATCGCCGAGGAAGGACCGACTCAGCAGGAACTCGATGACGCAAAGTCCTATGTGAAGGGCTCGCAACTGGTGGCTCTCAACACATCATCAAAGCTTGCGCGAACGCTACTGCAGCATCAGCTTGACAAGCTGCCCATCGACTATTTCGAAAAGCAGAATGCCGTGATCGATGGAGTGACGCTGGAGGACGCCAAGAGAGCGGCGCAGCGGCTGTGGGGCCAGGGTCTGCTCACAGTTATCGTCGGCCGCTCCCCAAAGGACGCAGCGCAGCCGATTACCGTGCCATTGGGGCCCACACCCCCGCCAGGCCTCGATCAGCTGGACGCCGCCCCGACGACGCCGCCCAATTTAGCTTTCTAGCAGCCCAGACGCCTAGCAAGCGTCTCGCTCATGCGCAGAGTGCGTCTAGCCACTCGCCTTTGGTCGTGGAGATATTCGCTGGTTACGCAGTTTCCCTGCTCTCGCTCGAGGCCGCTTTTGCGTGCGGATTCCGACGAAGTCGCCCAGGCGTACCGATGTGAAGTCGCCCGTGGATTCCGAGGCGATGTCGCCCACCTTTCCGATTTGATCTCGCCCAGCGGCGAGGCGTTCTGGCCGGCTGGTTCTCTGGCATCGGTCAAGCCGCGTGGTCAATCTGGAATCGCGACTTCAACCCGTTTTTCTTCTTCTGCGGTTGCTGTGGGCATGTGGGCAACGCGATTGCGTTGTCCAAGCGCAGCGGCATGTCCACAGCGCTCAGGTCTTTCGGGCGGATTGCCGAGTTCGGCGCAGGCTCTCACCGGTGAGGTCGAGCCGATGGGCATTGTGGACGAGGCGATCGAGCACGGCGTCGGCATAGGTGGGATCTCCAATGAGCAGATGCCACTGGTCCACGGGGAGCTGGCTGGTGACGATGGTGGAGCGATGACCGTAGCGATCTTCGAGGATTTCCAGGAGGTCGTGACGGGCGCCGGCATCGAGCGGCTCGAGC
>NZ_LBJC01000075.1 GCF_004114535.1 Bradyrhizobium nanningense | reverse complement strand
GTAGTCCAGCACGAGCAGAGCGAGCGTCAGCACGGTGGCGGCGCGGATGATGTTCAGCGCATCCGGCAGCGAGATGAAGCGCCACTTCGTCGTGGTCAGGTTGAAGAGGAAGAACACGACCACGCTGAGCGCAAGGAAGTAAGGCAGGATCTGGAACAGCACCGGCAGGCGCTGGAAGAAGCCATCGCCACCTTCGAATCGCACATAGAAGGCGGCAAAGAGTGCCGCCGTCGTCGCAAGCACGTCGTGCAGCGCGATCAGGAAATTGCGCGAGGTGAGATGCGTAAGACGCGTCATTCGCCGACCGATGAAAATCCAGTTACATGCAACCTGACCGCGCTGATAGCCCATCTGGACCAGACTTGCCAGCGGCGCGGACGCTCAGGAACCGGCTTCCCTCATCTTCGCCTCGGCCTGTTGTGCCCGGATCACCATGCCGCCGGCGACGCCGACGCCGATGACGTACATCCAGCCCTCGTGGAAGTCGAACAGATGCGAGTTGAACAGCGAGGTAAAGACGTTCTGCACCACGACCAGCAGCCCGATCCACTTGGCAAGACCGTCGCCGCGAAACAACAGCAGATGCAGGATCCAGATCGTGTAGAGAACGACGACGCCGATCAAGCCCCATTGCACGGCGACGTTCAGCGTCTGATTATGCGGATTGCCGATCACTTCGGCGGATGCCTGGTTGTGGCCTTGAGGCGTCGCGACGCGCTCGAACAATCCGCGCGTCGAGCCGGTACCGTGCCCGACGATGGGTGCCTCCGCGAAGAATCCGAGCGATTTCCGCCAGAATTCGAGCCGCATGCCCATCGAGGTCGACTCGCCCCTTTCCACATAGCCCGTGTAGTCGCGGGTGAACCTCTCGGTCGTCTGACGCAGATGCGGCGAGACCTGCCAGGCCAGCACGGAGCCGGCGAGCAGAGCGGCGGAGACGATCGCGATGCTGCGCCATTTGAGGTGGAGCAGTGCGAACACGCCGAGCATGATTGGAATGGTGACGAGCGCGGTACGCGACACCACCACGAAAACCATGTTGGCGAAGAAGCTCAGCGCCAGCGCCGTGAGCAGTCCGGCGAGCCCGTATCGCTTCTCGCGCAGCAGCGTCACGATCGGATAGGCCAGCGCGACCGCGCAAAGCGCGAACTCCTGACTCTGGTCGATGTAGTTCTTGACGAAGACGCCGCGCTCGGGCGAATCGGTCTTGAACGCGAGGTTCGGGTAGAAGGCGACCAGCCAGGACATCACCGACAACAAGGCGCAGGACGCCAGGAAGGCGATGAAGATCCAGTGGCCGCGCGGCGATCGCTCGAAATGATAGATCAGGACCGGCAGCACGAGCAGCTTCACGGTCGGATTGACCGCATAGAAGCGCGCGCCCCAGGTCGCGTCCGACCAGAGTGTCCCCACCAGCGCGAGCAGGACCAGCGCGATCGGCGCCGCACAGATCGGACGCTTCAAGGATTGCAGGAAGTCGCGGACGTCGAGGAACGGCACCATGCAGAGCAGCATCAGCGCGTTGAAGATCCCCGCAAGCGACGTCGACCAGGGCAACGAGGCCGCGGTCAGGACCGCGAATATATCGACGGTCTCGCGCCAGGCCGCCGGGCTGCGCAGACGGCGAAGCAACATTTCGCCGGTCGTCTCGCGTGCGAGCGCCGTCACTTGCCCCCTCCTCGGGCGCGATGCACCAGCGCCGTCGTGCTGAAGCCCTGGAGGATGTCGACCAGCACGACCACCCCGCCCGCTTCCTCGACGACCTCGTGGCCAACCACCTGCTCGCGGGTGTAGTCGCCGCCCTTCACCAGCACGCCGGGCTTGATCCGCCTGATCAGGTCGATCGGCGTGTCCTCTTCGAAAATGACGACGAGATCGACGGCCTCTAACGCGGCGAGCACCTCGGCACGCGCGCGCTCGTCCTGAACCGGCCGCTCGGCGCCCTTGAGGCGCCGCACCGAGGCATCGCTGTTGAGGCCGACGATCAGGCGGTCGCAGGCGGCGCGCGCCGCGGTCAGTACCTTGACGTGGCCGGGATGCAGGATGTCGAAACAGCCGTTGGTGAAGCCGACACGCAGGTCCTGCCGGCGCCATTCGGCGAGTTGGGCATCGAGCGTATCGGGCTCGAGCACGATCTTCTCCTCGGCCGCGAGAGTGGCATGCGGCAGGATCTTTCGGCGCAGCTCGGCCGCGCTCACGCTGGCGGTGCCTTGCTTGCCGACCGCGACGGCAGCGGCGGCGTTGGCCATGCGCAATGCCGTGTCCCAGTCCGCGCCGGCCGCGAGCGACACCGCGAGCGCGGCGGCGACGGTGTCACCGGCACCGGAGACGTCGCGCACTTTCACCGGGAAAGCCGGAACGTGAACGGCCTCGCCGCCCCGCGGCACCAGCGTCATGCCATGTTCGCCCTGGGTGACCAGGATCGCCTCCCAATCGGCGAGCCGCATCACGTCCTCGCTGGCTTCGACGATGCTCTGCGGCGTGTCGGCGCGGCTGCGGGTCGCTTCCGAAAATTCCTTGCGGTTGGGCGTGAGCAGCGTGGCGCCGCGATAGATCGCCCAGTTTAGGCTCTTGGGATCGACAATCACGGGCTTGCCGAGCTTTCGCGCGGCGTCGATGGTGTGGCGGATGACGCGCGCCGTCAGCACGCCCTTGGCGTAGTCCGAAAGCAGCACGAGGTCTGCACGCGCGATCTGCGGCAGGATCGCCTCGATCAGCTTCGTCTCGATCTCATCGGATACAGGCGCCGTCTGTTCCCAATCCGCGCGCAGCATGTGCGTGGAAAAATGTTCGGAGACGAAGCGGACCTTTCGCGTGGTCGGCCGCGAGGGATCGCACACCAGCACGCTTTCGATCGCAGAGAGCTCGTCCAGCGCCGTCTCGAGCCGTGCACCGGCGTCGTCCTCGCCGACGAGGCCGACGAAGATGCAGCGCGCGCCGAGAGAAGCGACGTTGCGCGCGACGTTGCCGGCGCCGCCGATATGGATCTGGCTGCGCTGGGCCGTGATGACAGGCGTCGGCGCTTCCGGCGAAATCCGCGACACCTCGCCATAGACGAACTCGTCCAGCATGATATCGCCGATGCACAGCACCGTGCGGCCTGAGATGGCTTGCGCGAGGGCGTCGAAATCGAGAATGGGCGTCGGCATGGTCAAAGAGCCTCAGCGGAAGCGGTCGGGCCGGTCGAGGTAGTCCCCGACATAGGCCTTCACGGCATCCTCGAGCGTCGTGAAGCCGCCGTTATAGCCGGCGCGGCGGAGCCGATCGACCTCGCTCTGGGTGAAGTACTGGTAGGCCCCGCGGATCTGCTCGGGCATGTCGATGTATTCGATGTTGGGCTTGGTGCCGAGCGCCGCATAGGCAGCCAGCATCAGATCCTTGAAGCTGCGCGCCTTGCCGGTTCCGACGTTGAAGAGGCCGGACACGGATGGCGTCGCCAGGAGCCACATGACGACGCGCACGACGTCGTCGACATAGATGAAATCGCGGCGCTGATCGCCGTCGGCGATACCCTCGCGATGCGATTTGAACAATTGCACGACGCGGCCGGCCTTGACGTCGTCGAAGCGGCGCGCCAGCACGCTCATCATCGAACCCTTGTGGTATTCGTTGGGGCCGAACACGTTGAAGAATTTCAAGCCCACACATTGCGGCGGCAGCGGATCGCCGTTCGCGCCGCGCCCGGCGACCGCAAGATCGAACATGTGCTTGCTCCAGCCGTAGAGATTCATCGGCCGAAGCTTCTTCAATGCGGGAATCGAGGCGTCGTCGTCGAAACCTGTCTCGCCGTCGCCATAAGTCGCCGCCGAGGAGGCGTAGATGAGCGGCACCGTGCCGGCCGTGCACCAGTCGAGGAGGCGCATCGACATGCGAAAATTGCTCTCGAACACCAGGTCGCCGTCGGTCGCGGTGGTCGCGGAAATCGCCCCGAGATGGATCACGGCATCGAGCTTGCGGCCTTTCAGCCAGTCCACCAGCTCGGCCGGCGGAACGATATCCACAAGCTGGCGCTTGGCGAGGTTTCGCCACTTGCCGTCGGTGCCCAGCAGATCGCACACCACCACGTCGCTGCGGCCCGCGTCATTGAGCGCGGCCACGACATTCGACCCGATAAAACCGGCCCCGCCGGTCACCAGCAACATTCCACCTACCTGCCCGATTTTTTACGTCCCGATCCTGCCCTAGCGCATGAGCCGCCAAAGTGTAAGCGGTTTTGGGATTGAGCGGTCTGCCGGCTTTACCTGCCCGCCGGGAGCGGCTACCGAACCGCCAAATCATTGCGGTCCCGTCTAACGAATGAACCAGAATTCACAACTTAACGGAGATGCAGACCGGAGCGACACGCGCCCGATTCTGATCATTCCCTACATGTGGATCGGTGATTTCGTCCGGAATCACACCGTCGTGCGAGTCCTGAAAGAGCGCTGGCCGAATCGGCCGGTCGACCTCCTCACGACCTCGCTGTGCGCCCCTTTGGTCGACTACATGCCCGGCGTGCGCGCTGGGATCGTCTGGGACCTGCCGCGCGGCCGGCTCGCCGTGGGCCGTCAGCTGGCCTTGGCGAAGCTCCTGCGCGAGCAGAACTACGGCACCGCCCTGGTGCTGCCGCGCACCTGGAAGGCTGCCATCGCGCCCGCCTTGGCCGGTATTCCTGAACGGGTCGGCTTCGTCGGCGAGTTCCGGTTCGGGCTGATCAACCGCTGGCGCTGGGGTGAAAAGAAGCTGCCCCGTTTCATCGACAAGAACGCCGCCCTGGCGCAGCCCGACGGCGCCCCCCTGCCCCCGGAATGGCCGGTGCCGCAATTACGGGTTCCGGCCGAGGACATCGTCCGCTGGCGGCAGACCAACGGCCTCAGCGGCGGGGCTGCGGTGGCGCTCGCTCCCGGCTCGGTCGGCGTCTCAAAACGCTGGACGTACTACCCGGAGGCCGCCCGCCTGCTGGCCGAGCGCGGGCTGGAAGTCTGGGTAGTCGGCGGCCCCGCGGAAAAGGGCCTCGCCCAGGAGATCGCGGCGGCAGGCGGCCCCGGCGTGCGGGACCTCACCGGCAACGATCTGCGCAACGGCGTGCTGGCCATGGCGGCCGCCGGCGTCGCCATCTCCAACGATTCCGGCCTGATGCATATCGCGGCCGCCCTGGGCACGCCCACCATGGGCATCTTCGGTCCGACCAGCCCCTATCTCTGGGCCCCCCTCAACGGCCTCGCCGCCACCCTGGTCCAGGGCAAGGAAGTGCTGTCCTGCCAGCCCTGCCAGAGCACGGTCTGCAAGATGAACGACCACAGGTGTATGCGGAATATCGCGGCGAGCGAGGTGGTGGAGATTGCGCAGCGGGTGCTGGGCGAGGCTGGTGCGAAGGCGGAGAATTAAACGCCGCTGGCGAACGCGGTCCGCAGCGCCGCGGCACCAGTACGATCAAGCATGCGCACGCGACAGCTCATATCGAGCAGTCAAAGCGCCAATTGGAATGCTCCATTCCTTGCTGATGATCCGGATCATGTCCAGCGTCAGTGGACGGATGCGATTCAAAATTTCGGATGCCCGATTGCGTCCGATCAGAGTCGCCAATTCTGTCTGCGATCGCCCCATGGATTCAATTGCGAAATGGAGAACGTCGATTGGATCGCCGTGAGTGGTCGCGAAGTGATTGTCCTCGTACTCCCTGATGAGCGAAGACAAGACTTCGAAGCGATCACCATCAGGCGTGCCTGGAGCGGGCTCGGCCTCGAAATAGCGGGATACTTCCCGGATAGCCCAATCGTAATCCTGTTCATTGCGAAGAGGCCTTACGTCCATCATCACACGGTCTCCGCGTCTATTCCGTCGTACTCTGCGCGCGTGCCGACAAACTTGATGAGAGCTGTTTTGAACTTGGAGGAGAAGTGAACCACAAGGCGATACTTGTTGCCGCCTACGTCGAAGATGGCCCTGTTGTCGCCAACAAAGTCGATGTTGTTTCCAAACGCTCTCTTCAGGTCTGCAGGGCAACTCCAGTCACCCTTGGAAACGATTTCGTGCCAGGTACCCAAGGGGGTCTCCGCTTGGGGGTATCGCTCCCAAAAGATCTTGAGCGCCTTTCCAGCTATTACGTTCATAGCCATAGCATTGTTCCCACTTCGGGATCAACGCAAAATTCCCAATATGGGAACATGATTGTAACGCCAACGCAATCCGCAGAGGCGGTGCACCGGCCGCCAAGCCATTGATTTCGCTACGGCCGCCTATTGTGCATGGGGTTGTTTTCGCGGTTTTATTTTCGGCCCTCCCCGTGTTGCTCAGAGCAGCGGCCGATAAACCTCGCCGATCCGCGCCGCTTCCGCATCGAGGCTGAACTTTGCCAACACCCGCGCCCGCCCCCGCTCGCCCATCGCCGTCGCAAGCGTCACGTCGCGCATCAACGGCTCCAGCGCCGTCGCGAGCGCATCGACATCGCCGGTCGGGATCAGCACGCCGCTTAAGCCATCCTCGACCACGAGTTCGGCCGCGCCGGCGCGCGCGGCGACGAGCGCGCTGCCCGCGGCCATCGCCTCGATCAGCGTCAGCCCAAAACCCTCATTGCGTGACGTGAAGGCGTAGATCGTCAACCGCTGGTACCAGCGCTGCACCGCTTCGATCGGCAGCTCGCCGGTGATAACGATGCGCGATTGCAGGCCGGCGGCCTCGATCCGTTTTTTCAGATCGTTGGCAAAGGGCGTCTGCTCGGCCGTGACCTGGCCGACGATGACAGCGGTGAAATCCGGATAGCGCGGCAACAGGCGGCACATCGCATCGACGAACACATCGGTGCCCTTCTGCGCGCGCACGCGGCCGAAGCAGCCGATCGCATAGCGGCCCGGCAGCGCGGCTTCCGCGAAGGCAGCAGTGCGATCGGTCGGGGGCGCGTAGACATCGGTGTCGACGCCGTGCGGGATCACCGTCGCCTTCACCTTCAGGAACGAGGCCGAGAGATCTGATGTCGCGATGATCGCGTCCATGCGCCGGATCAGCCAGCGCGTGATCCAGCTGTGATGCCGCTGCGCCGCCGAGGTGAACACGAGCTTCAGTGGCCAGCCGAGCGCACGCAGCGCGACACCGGCGATCATCTCGTTGTTGCGCCGCGCGTGCCAGATCAGCGGCGCCTTGCGACGCCATAACTTGAGAAAATCGGCAACGCCGAGGCGCGCGATGCCGGCCGGCGCGTCGGAGCCGAACCAGGCGGCGCGATACAATTTCGCCAGCCGCGGCGCCACCATCCGGTTGGTCGCGGTGACCCCGGAATAGCGCCTGTGCAGATTTGGCACGATCACTTCGAGATCGCTGGGGGAATGGGCCACGTCACGCTCCGTTTGACAGGCACCCTATACGCAACATTAAGCATAGTGACCAGTTCGGCCGCACCGATACCCCCTCTTCACCACGCAAGCGCTAGCTTTGCGCGTTGATCGAAGACGGGTGAGATCATGACTGTGCTAGTCACCGGCGGTGCCGGCTATATCGGAAGTCACACGGTCCTCGCGCTGGCGGAAGCCGGCGAGGACGTCGTCGTGATCGACGATCTCTCGACCGGTTTCTCCGCCTATCTGCCTGAGGGCGTGCCGCTGTTCATCGGCGATGCCGGCGACGAGAACCTGCTCGAAGGCGTGATCGCCCAGCACAACATCGAAAGCATCATCCATTTCGCCGGCTCCGTCGTCGTGCCGGATTCGATGCGCGATCCGCTCGGCTACTACCGCAACAACTTCATGACCGCGCGCAACCTGCTCAACGTGGCGGTCAAGCGCGGCATCAATCGCTTCATCTTCTCCTCGACCGCCGCCGTCTATGGCAATCCGGACCAGGTCCCGGTGCCCGAGCACGCGCCGACGCGGCCGCTGTCGCCCTATGGCTCGTCGAAGCTGATGACCGAGATCATGCTGCACGACGTCGCCGCCGCCTACGGCATGCAATACGTGACCTTGCGCTATTTCAACGTCGCCGGCGCCGATCCGCAGGCCCGCATCGGCCTTGCCACCGTCGGCGCCACGCATCTGCTCAAGATCGCGGTCGAAGCCGCGACCGGCCAGCGCGCCAAGATCGACGTGTTCGGCACCGACTACCCGACCCCCGACGGCAGCTGCATCCGGGACTTCATCCACGTCACCGACCTCTCGCAGGCGCATCGCTCGGCCCTCGCTTATTTGCGCAATGGCGGCGCCTCGACGACGCTGAATTGCGGCTATGGCCGCGGCTATTCGGTGCTGGAGACCATCGATGCCGTGCGCCGCGTGTCGGGCCGCAGCTTTGCCGTGCAATACGCGCCGCGCCGGCCGGGCGACATCATGACCATGGTCGCCGACACCAGCCGCATCCGCGGACTCTTGGACTGGAAGCCGCAATACGAGGACCTCGAGACCATCGCGGCCCACGCTTTGGCGTGGGAGGACAAGCTGTTCCGCGAGCGCCACGGCGAGCTTCGCCACGCCGCCTCGGCCTAGAATCATCCCAAGCGCAAGCCCTTAATTGGGCTTGAAAAACCCCGCTTGAGCGGGCACAGAGGCCCATCGATCCCTGACGCGCGGGCAGGCTTTGTCCTGCGCCGTCAATGGACACCGGATGGCCCAGTTTCCAAAGAAAATCACCGACGATCCCTATGCGGCAATGGCCCTCGTGCGCCGCCTGGTCACGGAACAGGGGATTGTCTACTGGCGGCGCTACCTCGTTGCCTTCGCGCTGATGGCGGTGGCCGCGGGCGCGACCGCATGCGCGACCTACGTGCTCGGCCAGGTCATCAACCAGGCCTATGTCGACAAGAACATCCCCGGCATTGCGATGTTCTCAGCGATCACGGTGATCCTGCTCTTCATCAAGGGCGTGGCAACCTACGGCCACATGGTGATCCTGACCAAGATCTCGAACGCGATCCTTGCCACCAACCAGCGCCAGCTCTTCGCCAAGCTGATGCGTGAGAGCGTCGGCTTCTTTTCCGAGCGCCATTCCTCCGAATTCCTCGCGCGGCTGACGGCCGGCGCCAAGTCGATCACCGACGTGCTCAACATGCTGGTCAACGCCATCGGGCGCGACCTGTTGATGCTGCTCGCCATGATCGGCGTGATGGTGTGGCAGGATCCGCTGATGTCGTTCATCGGCCTCGTCGCGGTGCCGCCGGCGATGCTGGTGCTGCGCAAACTGGTCAAGCGCATCAAGGGCCTCGCCTACAACCAGTTCACCGGCACCGCCGACATCATGGAGACCATGCAGGAGTCGCTGCAAGGCATCCGCACGGTCAAGGCGTTCACGCTGGAAGAGACCATGCAGAATCGCATCGACGAGAACATCGCGATCGTCGAGCGCAACGCCAACAAGATGGCGCGCGTCGCCAACCGCTCCAACCCGCTGATGGAGATGCTGGGCGGCTTTGCGGTCGCGGGCTGCCTGATGTACGGCGGCTACAGCGTGGTCGCGCTCAACGCCACGCCCGGCGCGTTCTTCTCCTTCATGACCGCCTTCCTGATGGCGACCGAGCCGGCCAAGCGGCTGGCGCGGCTCAACATCGACTTGAACAGCCAGCTCGTCGGCGCCCGCATGCTCCTCGAAGTCGTCGACAGCCCGGCGAGCGAGCATTCCGACGACGACAAGCCGGCGCTGAAGCTCTCCGACGCGCGGATCGAGCTGCGTGACGTCAGCTTCGCCTACCGCGCCGGCGAGACCGTGCTCAACCGCATGAGTTTCGTGGCCGAGCCCGGCAAGGTCACCGCGCTGGTCGGCCCCTCCGGCGGCGGCAAATCGACCGTGCTGGCGCTGCTCTTGCGCTTCCATGAAGTGACGCAAGGCGACATCGTGATCGACGGCCAGTCGATCGGCGCGGTCTCGCGCAAATCGCTGCGCTCGCAGACCGCTTATGTCGGCCAGGACGTCTATCTGTTCCGCGACACCATCCGGAGCAACATCGCCTTCGGCAAAGCGGGCGCGGGCGAGGACGAGATCATCGAGGCGGCGAAGGCGGCCTGCGCGCATGATTTCATCATGGGCTTCCCGCTCGGCTACGACACGCCGGTCGGCGAGCACGGCACGCAGCTATCCGGCGGCCAGCGCCAGCGCATTGCGGTCGCGCGTGCATTGATCAAGAACGCGCCGATCATTCTGCTGGACGAAGCCACCGCGGCGCTGGATTCGGAGTCCGAGCGGCAGGTGCAGGAGGCGATCGAGCATCTTTGCCAGAATCGCACCACCATCGTGATCGCGCACCGTCTGCACACCATCATGCACGCAGATAGCATCCTGGTCGTCGAGGGTGGCGAGATCGTCGAGCAGGGCCGGCACGACGATCTGCTTCGCCGCGGCGGGCGTTATGCCTCGTTCTTCCGCCTGCAACACCACCACGATTCCGGCGCCCTGGCGCCGATCAGCGCAACCGCATAGAGTTCGTCCACCTCAAGAGCAGCGAGACCGCTTCATGAACGCCGCCTCCTACGTCATCCCGCTTCCGCCCCAGGCTTCGCTTCCCGTCGTGGGGGAAAGCGGCCGTTATCCGGTCCGCCGCATCTGGTGCGTCGGCCGCAACTATCTCGAGCACATCCGCGAGATGGGCAATGACGAGCGCGCTCCTCCGTTCTTCTTCGCCAAGCACGCCGACATGCTGGTGCCCGACGGCGCCACGATTCCCTATCCGCCGCTGACCAAGGATCTGCATCACGAGGTCGAGCTGATCGTGGCGATGAAGAGCGGCGGCCTCAACATCCCAGCCGACAAGGCACTCGATCACGTCTACGGCTACGCCGTGGGCATCGACCTGACCCGCCGCGACCTCCAGATCGCCTCGCGCAAGAAGGAGCGCCCCTGGGAGATCGGCAAGTCGTTCGACGGCTCCGCTCCGTGCTCCGCGATTCAGCCGGCCTCGAAGATCGGCCATCCCGCCAAGGGCAAGATCTGGCTCACCGTCAACGGCAAGGAAGCCCAGAAAGGCGACCTCACCGAGCTGATCTGGAATGTGCCCGAAATCATCTGGCAGCTGTCGCAGCAGGTGAAGCTCGCCGCCGGCGACATCATCATGACCGGCACTCCCGCCGGCGTGTCGCAGCTGCAGCCCGGCGATAAACTCGAGTGCGGCGTCGACGGTGTCGGCACGCTGAAGGTAAGCATCGGTCAGTCGGAATAAGGCTGAGCTCGAGATCACGGGAAGGCAAAAGCCCCGGGCGTCGCGTCCGGGGCTTTTTGCGGCTTCAAGTTCGCCGCTGATGCGCCCCCGCCGCGTTGATGTCCTTTCCGGTGTAATCGGTCATCATCGCAGTCGCGACCAGCGTCACGACCGCGCAAATCGCGATGTAGACCGCGATCGCGGTCGCCGAGTGGAACATGCCGTACAGCCAGGTGGCGATCAGGGGCGCGGGGCCGCCAGCGATCACGGACGCGAGCTGATAGCCGAGCGAGGAGCCGCTGTAGCGCAGGCGTCCGGTGAAGCTCTCGGCGATCAAGGCGGCTTGCGGTCCATACTGCATGTCATGCGGAATCAGCGACAGGATGATCGCGAGGAAGATGATGGTCAGCGACCCCGTATTGAGCATGGCGAAATAGACGAATCCGAAGATGCCCGTCACAGCAGCGCCGAGCATGTACATGTTCTTGCGGCCGATCTGATCGGAGATATGTCCGCACAGCGGGATCGACACGAACGACAGCACCGAGGCCGAGAGCACCGCGGTCAACAGGAAGTCGCGCGATACGTGCAGGGTGCCGATGCCATAGGAGAACACGAAGGCCGTGAAGATGTAGAACGGCGCCTGCTCCGACATGCGCGCAAACGCAGACAGTAGAATCTCCTTCGGGTATTCCCGGATCACCGTCAGCATCGGTGTGCGGTCGACCTGACGCTCGGCCACGAGCTTCGAGAACACCGGCGTTTCGAGAATGCCGAGCCTGATATAGAGGCCGACGCCGACCAGGATGATGCTGAGCGCGAACGGAATACGCCAGCCCCATGCCAGGAACTGATCGCCCGCCATTTGGCTGAAGGCCAGCACCGCGAGATTGGCGAGGAAAAGCCCGCAGGGCACGCCGAACTGCGGCCATGACGCGATCAATCCACGCGATCGGTCATCGCGGGCCCATTCCATCGACATCAGTACCGAGCCGCCCCACTCGCCGCCGACGCCGACGCCCTGAATGAACCGCAGCACGGTCAGGATCACGGCGCCCCAGATACCGATGCTGGCATAGGTCGGTACCACGGCCACCGCGGCGGTCGCCAGTCCCATCAAGAGCAGCGTCGCGATCAGCGTCGATTTGCGTCCGATGCGGTCACCATAGTGGCCGAAGATTGCCGCGCCAATGGGCCGCGCGACGAATCCAACCGCATAGATCGCAAACGCCTCCAGCGAGCCGACCCAGGGGTCCGAGTGCGGAAAGAAGAGCTTTGCGAAAACCAGACCCGTGACGGTGCTGTAGAGAAAGAAGTCATACCATTCGATCGCAGTCCCGATCGTAGAGGCGATCACAGCGCGGCGAAGCTGGCGCTGATGCTCGGATGCAGTAAGTCGGGTGGCGTCGAGGTCAAGTGTTGCCATGGGAGCGCATCCTCGGATAGGCCCCCCGCTTGCGTAGGTTTCACCTGTCAGTATTGAACAAACGATGCTGGGTTCCAAGAGTTCCAGCCAATGTGGAATGAGAGGCTAAAACTTTAGTCGGTCGATAAGCCCAGCGATGAGGCGCTACCAGGCCTTCACCGGCCGATTGGCGTGGCTAGTCTGCGGCACACCGCGATTGAGCGACATGTGGGAATGCACACACAGCCACCCATCGCCATGTCTCGAGAACACCATCGTCGCCCGGCCGGGGCGTGCAAACGTGCTGCCGTCTTGATGATAGCCCGTGCTCGTCCACGGCGCGATCACCGTCGCCATCGCGCCGTCGGGCGATGCCAGGACCGAGGTCTGATCGAGTACGAAACGAAAGTCGGCCGTCTTCGGCCAGACATTGTCCCATTGCGTCGAGACCCACGGATCGAGACCGGGGATGACATCGTTGTAGGTGCCGAAGGCCAGCACGTCCGGATGGAAGAGCGGCCGCGCCGAGGCGTAGTCGACCTCGCGGACATAGCCCGCGAAGGTCTCCAGCCACGCGCGAAAGAACGCCGCGATCTCCGTGTTCGCGGTCGGCAAGGATGCCATTAAGGGATCAGTCACCGCAGCGCCGAATACACGATGAGACCAAGGACCAGCGCCGTCAGCGAGTACTTCAGCGTGTAGTAGACGCTCCGGTTCCACTCCTTGACCTTGCGGCTGCCGAGATGGATCTCGTAGAGCTTGCCGAACACCTTGTTGAGGACGCCGACATTCTCGCCCTCGACGTTCTGGGTTGCGGACGCCTTGACGATGTGATGGCTGACCCAGCGGTTGATCGCGGTCATGAAGCCGAACTTCATCGGACGCTCGACGTCGCAGAAAAGGATGATGCGGTTGACGTCGGTCGCATTCTCGGCGCTGTGGATGAAGGTCTCGTCGAACATGAAGGCTTCGCCGTCGCGCCAGACGCATTCGACGCCGTCGACCAGGATTCGGCACTTGTTCGAGTTCGGCGTGACCAGGCCGAGGTGGTAGCGCAGCGAGCCCGCGAAGGGATCGCGGTGCGCGCCCAGCTTGCCGCCCGGCGGCAGCATTGCGAACATCGCGCCGTGCACGCTCGGGATCGACTTGAGCAGCTCCACCGTCTTCGGGCACAGCGTGTTCGCCGAGGGCAGGAAGTCGTCATACCATTTCAGGTAAAACCGCTTCCAGCCGCTCTTGAAGAACGAGTAGAAGCCCCAGTCGTTGTTCTTCGCGGCCGCGCGGATGAAGCCTTCATCGAACAGGCGCACGGCCTCGTCGCGGATGGTCTCCCAGTTCTCGCTGAGGGGCTTCAGTTCCGGAAACTGCTCGACCGAGATCACCGGCTTGTTCGGCACGGCCGAGCCGGCGTACATCAGCACGTTGTACGGCGCGAGATAGGTCGAGTGGTCGCCGAGCTGGCGCGCGAAGCGCAGCCGCTGCTTGCCGCGGAAGTGAACGTAAATCGTCGAGGCCGCAAGCACATACAAAATGACGAGTTGCGGCGCAAAAAGCTGTTTCAGCATTTCCCCAAGTTCCCAAGTGACCCAGCCGGGGACGTCATCTACTCCGACCCGACCCGAGCAGCAAGATATTCACCGGTGGGTTGCAATCACGCCGGGGAGAGCATGGGGATGGAACTTGGGGCCAAACCGGCCGAAACGAGATGAATCAAGCCCGCGACAGCGCCTGCAGGCCCTTGAAGATCAGGCGCTTGGGGTCGGTGACGCCGGCGAGATAGAGCCGGCGGATGAACGCGATCACGGCGTCGCGATCGCAATCGGTCAGCGCGACGACGGCGTCGACCGCGATCTTCTGGGCTTCCATTGGGCTCACCTCGGCCTTGCGAGTAACCCCGGCCGAGACAGGCTAGGACTCATCCGTTAAATCGGCGTTAACCGTTTTGGATCCATCGCCGATTCAGCCGACCCGCCGTATACGCAAAACAACGCATTGCGGACGGCGCGAAGCGGCTCAGCGCGCACCAATGCTCTTCTTCAGCTGTGCAAACTGCTTCTTCAGCCGGGGCACGGCGAAGTCGGTGAAGGCCCGCAACTTGGGCACCAAAAGCCGCCCCTGCGGGCAGATGAGGTGCGCCGGCATCTCCGGATCCTCATCGTCCGCCAGCACGATCTCTAGCTCGCCGCGCGCGACCTCCTCGGCCACCTGGTACGAATACATCCGCGCCACGCCGCGCCCGGCCACGGTGGAGGCCACGGCCGCATAGGTGCTGTTGACGACGAGCCGCGGGGTGAACTGCACGGTGCGCGGCGCCGATGAGCCGGCTTGCGGCGCAAAGGTCCAGGAATTCGGCAGATGCGCCATCGCGACGATCTGGTGCTTGGCAAGATCGCCCGGCTCCGTGATGCGCGGATGCTGTTTCAGGTAGCGGGGAGCCGCCACCACGACGCGACTGATCGCGCCGACCCGCATCGCCACCATCGCCGAATCCGCCAGCGGACCGATGCGAAGCGCGACGTCGACGCCCTCCTCGATCAGATTGACCGCACGGTCGAACAGCAGCAGCTTGGCCGACACGGTCGGATAGGCGTCGAGGAATGCGTCGAGGATCGGCCGCAGCACCATCTCGCCCGAGACCACCGGAGCGGTGATCGTGAGCAGGCCGCGCGGCGCCGTGCGCGGTCCGGCCGCGATGTCCTCGGCCTCCTCGAGCTCGGCGAGCACGCGGCGGCAGATCGCGACATAGCGCTCGCCCTCCTCGCTCAGCCTGATCGAGCGCGTCGTCCGGTGCAGCAGCTCGACGCCGACGCGCTCCTCCAGGAAGGCGATGGCGCGGCTGACCGCCGCCGGCGAGCGGCCAAGCTTGCGTCCCGCCGCCGCCAGACTGCCCTCGTCCACCGCAAGCACGAACACATTCATCGCATCCAGACGATCCATGCGCGTCCCGCCGTCCCCCGAGATTTCAGCTGCAGGCTAGGCGTTCGCCGCGGCCGCGACAACCGTCGCCGGGCGATGATCCGGCATTCGTTCGCCGCGCGAAAGAGTGTCTGCCGGACGACGGATATTCGCAGGCAAGCCGCCGCAGCGTAACTCAGCGGGCAAGCCAGCCGCTGCTGGCGCAGGTCCTCAAGCCAACAACAGGAGCCCGTCATGGGTATCGAGCAGAAGGTCGCCATCATCACCGGTGCATCGCAGGGTATCGGCGCCGCCCTGGTCCAGGGTTTTCGTGATCGCAACTATCGCGTCGTCGCCACGGCGCGCTCCATCAAGCCGTCGGGTGACGACGACGTCCTCGCCGTCCCCGGCGACATCTCCGACCGGTCCACCGCCGAGCGCGTGGCCTCGCAGGCCGTGGCCCGCTTCGGCCGGGTCGACACGCTGGTCAACAATGCCGGCATCTTCGTCGCCAAGCCGTTCACCCAGTACACGGCCGAGGATTACGCGGCAGTGATGGGCACCAATGTCGCGGGCTTCTTCAACATCACACAGCTCGCGATCGCCGAGATGGAGAAGCAGGGGTCCGGTCACGTCGTCCAGATCACGACCACGCTGGTCGACCACGCGAATTCCAACGTGCCCTCGGTGCTGGCCTCGCTGAGCAAGGGCGGGCTGAACGCTGCGACCAAGTCGCTCGCGATCGAATACGCCAGGCGCGGCATCCGCGTGAATGCCGTGGCGCCCGGCATCATCAAGTCGCCGATGCACCCCGTCGCGACGCATGCGCAGTACGGCGCGATGCATCCCCTGGGCCACATGGGCGAGATGTCCGACATCGTCGATGCCGTACTCTATCTCGAACGTGCCTCCTTCGTCACCGGCGAGATCCTGCATGTCGACGGCGGCCAGAGTGCCGGCCACTGAGCCGAGGAGAAGCACAATGCCCATCGTCACCATTCAAGTGACCCGCGAGGGAACGACGCCGGGTACGGCGTCGCTCACGGCGGAGGAGAAGGCCGCGCTGATCAAGGGTTCGAGCCAGCTTCTGCTCGACGTGCTCGGCAAGCCGCTCGAGTCCACCTTCGTCGTGATCGAGGAAGTCGACACCGACAATTGGGGCTGGGGCGGCTTGCCCGTTCAGGAATTCAGGCGCCGCCGCGCCGCCCAGACAGGATGATCCGCGCGCCGTCGCGCGCAGGAGGATGACATGACCAACGCAGATACGAAGCGACACGTCGAGACCCGGCCGCAGCAGCGGCCGGGATCAACATCGCAGGCAACGTGGCGATATGCCGTAGCAGGCTTGTCCGCATCGCTGGTCGGACTCGGCCTGGCCCGCTTCTCCTATACGCCGCTGATCCCGGCCCTGATCGCCGCAAAATGGTTCAGCGCATCCGACGTCGTCTATCTCGGCGCTGCGAACCTTGCCGGCTATCTCGCCGGCGCGCTCGCGGCACGCGCCGTCGCCAGCCGCATCGGCGCGGTCCGCGCGCTGCGCGCGATGATGCTGCTCGCCACCCTCTCCTTCTTTGCGAGCTCGGCCCCGGTGTCGTTCACCTGGTTCTTCGCCTGGCGCTTCCTGTCTGGACTGACTGGCGGCATCATCATGGTGCTGGCGGCCTCCGTCATTCTGCCGCACACCTCGCCCGCAAGGCGCGGCATCGTCGGCGGCGTGATCTTCGCCGGCGTCGGCCTCGGCGTCGCGGCATCGGGCACGCTGGTGCCGCTATTGCTGCAACAGGGTTTGCAGCAGAGTTGGCACGGCCTCGGCGTACTCTCGGCCGTGCTCACACTCGCGAGCTGGTGGAACTGGCCTGCCGAAGCAAAGACCGATGCTGCGCCTTCGCATCACACGAAGCACCCTCGCAGCTCGCCGGCCGCCCGTGCGCTGCTGGTGCAGTACGGTCTCAACGCCGTGGCGCTGGTGCCGCACATGGTCTTCATCGTGGATTTCGTGGCGCGGGGGCTCGGCCAGGGCATTGCCGCGGGATCGCGCTACTGGGTGCTGTACGGCCTCGGCGCGATCGTCGGCCCGCTCGTCACCGGCCATCTCGGCGACCGCTCCGGGTTCGGCCCGGCGCTGCGCGCGGCGTTCCTGATCGAGGCGGCGGCCGTGCTGCTCCCGACCGTCAGCACCGCACCGCTATCGATGATCGTGTCGAGCGTGGTGGCCGGCGGCTTCACGCCTGGCATCGTGCCGTTGGTGCTCGGACGCATCCACGAGCTCGTGCCTCATTCGAGCGAACAGCAGCGCGCGACGTGGAGCCACGTCACTACCAGCTTTGCGCTGTTCCAGGCCGCAGCAGCGTACGCCTTCTCCTGGATCTACGCACAGACCGGCGGAGACTATCTGGTCCTGTTCGGCCTCGGTGGCGGCGCGGTCGTCCTTGCGCTGGCGATCGATCTCAGGCTCGCCCTGGTCATTCGGCGCAGATCCTGAGCGCGTGATGGCAGGCGAGCGGCATCACCCGGCACCGGGCTTTGTCATGCTTTGAGCAAGCGACCTCAGCAACTCGGTTTGCTTCAGGACCAACTCACATTGCTTTCGCGCATGCGTGCCCGACAACTCAACCAACTCCGCCAGCGTTTTTGCACGGCCTAGCTCCCGCGCATACTCCAAGGTCGCTCCCGCATTGACCTTCATCAGCTCGAGCACGACGGTGCGACACTCGGCTACCGTTCCAATGGCGTCGATGCCATCGCTTTCCGCGACGGCGGTTCCGTTGGTCCCAGATGTCACACCAGCCAGCCGTGACTTTGCGAGGTCGTTGGCGTAGTTGAGCGTAGCGCTCATGCCGTCCAACGCGCGGGCTTGATACTCCTTGGCCATGTCCACGATGAGATCAGTGGTGGTACTGCCCGGAGCTTCAGGTCTTGCAACGATGACGCTGGCCGCTTCGGCGACTGAAGCCGGCGTCATGGCCAAGCCTTCGTCGACCGCACGGCTCACTTCCGCCGCCAGTTCCAGCAGCGAGCGACGCCCGGCGCGTGCAACGTCAGCAGGCAGCTTTGAGCGCGCCTTTCCCATAATCGTCCGACTCCTCGGCCAAGTGCGCCGCGATCCAGGCCCACAAACTGACAATTTCGTCCGAAGCTTTGCCCGCCGGTGCGAACTCCGTCACGCCCAACCCTGTTCCGAGCGCATCCTGGTGATCGTTACGCTGCGCGATAAATGGGAGCGCAAGCACGCCGAGCGAGCTTAGCGATGTGGCAGCTTCGCTCAGCCGGCACCCCCGCGTCGGCGTCTGATTGAGGATGAAGGCAAATCGGCGGTTGAGCCTGCGAATGGCGATCAGTGTAGGGATTGCAGCTTCGATATCGGCCGGGCTCGGGCGTGCCGGGATGAGGCAGAGATCGGCGCAGGCGATGACGCGCATCG
Organism: Bradyrhizobium nanningense; assembly: GCF_004114535.1. Taxonomy (GTDB): domain Bacteria; phylum Pseudomonadota; class Alphaproteobacteria; order Rhizobiales; family Xanthobacteraceae; genus Bradyrhizobium; species Bradyrhizobium nanningense. The sequence continues at coordinate 34,787 of NZ_LBJC01000075.1, read as the reverse complement.
CCAGGCTGTTGGTCGTGGCAGCTGTGTCGATGATGGCAAGCCAGACGCCTTCGGCCCTCAGGCGCGCGATCAACGGTTCGATCTCGGCAGGATCGGTAACGCGCTCGACGCGAGGATAGGGATTCTCGCGGCGCTCTTTCCATTTCGAGATCGTACCTTGAGCGTCCGCCTCAATGAGAGCGACACGCTCCGCGCGCTGCATTGATGCCACCGCCAGTCCGACGGACAGCGTACTCTTGCCGCTTCCGCCTTTTTGCGTGACCAGGGCAAGGACGTACATGTCCCGCGCTCCCCTTAAGACGGCAACGACGCGGAACTCAGACGTTGTCGGAAATAAACTTCTTGCAGCGCAAAAATACTACCGCAAGTCGCGATTCGTCTCAAGCGAACGCGAGGCCATTCCGGTATCCTACGTAGCAGGATCAGGAATACTGCATCACGCCGTCGTCGATCCGGCCGAAACGCAGCGAGACGATGTCGAGCGCGTAGTTCTGGTACAGCCGCCACGGCCGCTTCGAACCCTGCTTCGGCATCTTTGCGACCGAGCGCTGCACGTAGCCCGAGGTGAAATCGAGCGAGGGCTGCGCGGTGATTTCAGGATCGTCATTGTGCGGCTTGCATTGCCGGAAATTGTGCCGATCCATGTAGTTGATGAGCCGGCAGACATATTCGCAGGTGAGATCGCATTTCAGCGTCCAGGACGCGTTGGTGTAGCCGAAGGCCGAGGCCATGTTCGGCACGTCGGCATACATCATGCCCTTGTAGGTCAGCGTCTTGGCAAAATCGACGGCGTGGCCGTCGACACTGACCTCGAGGCCGCCGACGACCTGGAGCACCAGGCCGGTCGCCGTCACGATGATGTCGGCCGCAAGCTCGCTGCCGTCCTTCAGGCGGATGCCGTCATGCGTGAACGTATCGATCTCGTTGGTGACGACGTTGGCGCGCTGCTCGCGGATCGCCTTGAAGAGGTCGCCGTCGGGCACGAGGCACAGCCGCTGATCCCAGGGATTGTAGCGCGGCGTGAAATGGGTCGCGACGTCGTAGTCGGGGCCGAGCGCCATCCGCACGCCACCGAGGATCAGGTTCTTCACCTTGTCCGGCCTGCGCCGGCTGAGCTGGAAGAAGAACATCCCCCACATCACGTTGCGCCAGCGGATCAAATGATAGGCCAACCGCGCCGGCAGATTGCGGCGCAATTTGTTGGCGACGGGATCCTGCGCCGGCCGCGACACCACATAGGTCGGCGAACGCTGCAGCATGGTGACCTGCGCCGCCTTCTTGGCGAGCTCCGGCACCAGCGTCACCGCGGTCGCGCCCGAGCCGATCACGACGACGCGTTTTCCCGCATAGTCGATGTCATCGGTCCATTTCTGCGGATGGACGATGCGGCCGGCGAAATCCGCCACACCCTTGAACTCCGGCGTGTAGCCCGCCTCGTATTTGTAATAGCCCGAGCACATGAACAGGAAATTGCAGGTGAAGCGCACCAGCTCGGTCGCGCCCTCGCCGGTGATGCGCTCGACCTCGACGGTCCAGCGCGCATCTGGCGTCGACCACGCCGCGCGCTTGACGCGATGGCGGAAGCGGATGTGCTTGTCGATGCCGTTCTCGCTGGCGGTCTCGCGCACATAGTTCAGGATCTGCGGCCCGTCGGCGATCGCCTTCGGATCGGTCCACGGCTTGAAGGAATAGCCGAGCGTGAACATGTCGCTGTCGGAACGGATGCCGGGATAGCGGAATAGGTCCCAGGTGCCGCCGATGCAGTCGCGCCCCTCCAGGATGACGTAGCTTTTGCCCGGGCACTTGGTCTGCAAATGATAGCCCGCGCCGATGCCGGATAGCCCGGCTCCGACGATGAGGACGTCGAAATGTTCTTGTTGCATGGTTTCCTCCGCCGGGCGGATTGTCCGCCCGGTGCGGCTGGCCGTCAATTGGCAATCAGCCGTGCAGCAACTGCAAAGCGAGTTGAATTCCATGCGCCGAAATAGCGAAGCCCCGGATTGCTCCGGGGCTTCGCGTCGAAGATCGATGTGATCGGCCGATCAGTAGCGGTAGTGGTCGCTCTTGTACGGACCTTCCTGCTTCACGCCGATGTAGTCGGCCTGGTCCTTGCGCAGCTCGGTGAGCTTGACGCCGATCTTGGCGAGGTGCAGGCGGGCGACCTTCTCGTCGAGCGTCTTGGGCAGAACGTAGACCTTCTTCTCGTACTTGCCGTCTTTGTTGTTGGCGAACAGCTCGATCTGCGCCAGCGTCTGGTTGGTGAAGGACGCCGACATCACGAAGGACGGATGGCCCATCGCGTTGCCGAGGTTCACGAGGCGGCCCTCCGACAGCATGATGATGCGGTGCTTGTCGGGGAATTCGATCTCGTCGACCTGCGGCTTGATGTTGGTCCACTTCAGATTACGCAGCGAGGCGATCTGGATCTCGTTGTCGAAGTGGCCGATGTTGCAGACAATGGCGCGATCCTTCATCGCGCGCATGTGCTCGATGGTGATGATGTCCTTGTTGCCGGTCGCGGTGACGAAGATGTCGGCGCGGGGCGCGGCGTCTTCCATGGTCACGACCTCGTAGCCTTCCATCGCGGCCTGCAGCGCGCAGATCGGATCGACTTCCGACACCATGACGCGGCAGCCGGCCTGGCGCAGCGAGGCGGCCGAGCCCTTGCCGACGTCGCCGAAGCCGGCGACCATCGCGACCTTACCCGACAGCATGACGTCGGTGCCGCGGCGGATGCCGTCCACCAGCGATTCGCGGCAGCCATAGAGATTGTCGAATTTCGACTTGGTGACGCTGTCGTTGACGTTGATTGCCGGCCACAGCAGCGTGCCCGCCTTCTGCATGTCGTAGAGACGATGCACGCCCGTGGTGGTCTCTTCGGACACGCCCTTGATGCTCTTGGCAATTCCGGCGAAGTAGCCCTTCGGCTTCTCCTTGAGCTGCTTCTTCAGAAGCGCGAAGAAGACTTCCTCTTCCTCGGAGCCGGGCTTGTCGAGGAAGGCGGCGTCGCCGTTCTCGGCGCGCAGGCCGAGGTGGACGTACATGGTGGCGTCACCGCCGTCGTCGAGGATCATGTTCGGGTGACCGCCGCCGTGCCAGTCGAACAGCTTTGCGGTGTAGTCCCAATATTCGGTGAGCGTCTCGCCCTTGACGGCGAAGACGGGAATGCCGGCGGCCGCGATCGCGGCGGCAGCGTGGTCCTGCGTCGAATAGATGTTGCAGGAGACCCAGCGAATGTCGGCGCCGAGCGCCGCCAGGGTCTCGATCAGCACGCCGGTCTGGATCGTCATGTGCAGCGAGCCGGCGATACGCGCGCCCTTCAGCGGCTGCTTCGGGCCATACTCCTCGCGGGTGGCCATCAGGCCGGGCATCTCGGTCTCGGCGAGCGAGAGCTCCTTGCGGCCGAAATCGGCGAGCGAAATGTCCTTGACGATGTAATCGGTGAAGCCGGGCTTCGCGTTCATTGGGTGTTCCTGTTTGTTTAGCTCGTCATTCGGGGGCGCTCGTGAAACGCGCGAACCTGGAATCCAGCAGTTCGAGATTCCGGGGTCGCCGCTGTTGCGGCGCCCCGGAATGACGCAAATGAATTAGAGCGCGCGCTTGAGCTGCTCGACGAGATCGGTCTTCTCCCAGGAGAAGCCGCCCTCATTGTCGGGCGTTCGGCCGAAATGGCCGTAGGCCGAGGTGCGCGCGTAGATCGGACGGTTGAGGTCGAGATGGCTGCGGATGCCGCGGGGCGTCAGATCCATCGCCTGCGCCGCCGCCTTCTCGAGCTGCTCCTCCGGCACCTTACCGGTGCCGTGGGTGTCGATGTAGATCGAAAGCGGACGCGCCACGCCGATCGCGTAGGCGAGCTGCAGCGTGCAGCGGTCGGCAAGACCGGCGGCGACGATGTTCTTGGCGACGTAGCGCGCGGCGTAAGCCGCCGAACGGTCGACCTTGGTCGGATCCTTGCCGGAGAACGCGCCGCCGCCATGCGGGGCCGCACCACCATAGGTGTCGACGATGATCTTGCGGCCGGTCAGGCCGGTATCGCCATCGGGACCGCCGATGTAGAACTTGCCGGTCGGATTGATGTGCCAGATCGTCTTCGGCGTGATCCAGTCCTTCGGCAGCGCCTCGCGCACATAGGGCTCCACGATGTCGCGAATCTGCTTGGACGAGATGTCCTCGATCAGATGCTGGTGCGAAACCACGATCTCGCGCACGCCGACTGGCTTGCCGTTCTCGTACTGCACGGTGACCTGGCTCTTGGAGTCCGGACCGAGCACCTTCTCCTTGCCGGAGTGACGGGCTTCGGAGATCAGGCGCAGGATCTTGTGGGCATAGAAGATCGGCGCCGGCATCAGATCGGGCGTCTCGTTGGTGGCATAACCGAACATGATGCCCTGGTCGCCCGCGCCCTCTTCCTTGACTTCGCCCGGCTGAAGCGCATCGACGCCCTGGGCGATGTCGGCCGACTGCGGATGCAGCAGGATCTCGACGTCGCAGGTCTTCCAGTGGAAGCCTTCCTGCTCGTAGCCGATGTCCTTGATCGCGCCGCGGACGACGCCCTCGATCTGCTCGTTGGTCACCGACTTCGGACCGCGCGTCTCGCCGGCGATCACCACCTTGTTGGTGGTTGCGAGCGTCTCGCAGGCGGCGCGGATCTGCCAGGGGTCGATGCCGGCCTTCGGCCCTTCGCGGTAGAACAGATCGACGATCTCGTCGGAAATGCGGTCGCAGACCTTGTCCGGATGACCCTCGGACACGGACTCGCTGGTGAAGAGATAGGACGCGCGCATCAGTAACCCCTTGTTCCGCCGCTAAGCCGGCGGGCGTTTGCAATGTTTACCTATGGAGATGTCAATCACGCCGGCGCGAGATGACGTAGGATTCGTCGAGAAACCAGAGCCCATTGTACTTTCGCAGCACGTCCCTGGCGGCATCCAGAGTGCGGCCGTTTTGAGTCATTTCTGTCAATCGGTCGTCCTCAATCTGAGCGACATACACCGCCGCATTCCACGCTGCAAAGGCCGTCGAGGTTCCGATCGTACCGGTCACCTCGTTGGGCAGCGCTTCCATATCATACCTGAAGATCGAGCGGTTATCCGCATATGCATTAAAATTTAAGTCGCGGCCCACCGATCCGAGTTCATACTTAACGGCGCGCAATAGCTCATGACGGCTCACCGCGAAAGGATTTTCTCCAGGCCAGATCGCCTGGATCATTTCCATGCCCGGATCCTGGCCGTGGGAGTGGATTCCGATCAGCCGCCCGCCCGGGCGAAGCGCCCGCGCCAGAGGTGCGATGATCCGCTTGGCCCGGAAGTTGACCGAGGACAGGGCACGGTACGGCTGTGACGCGATGACGAGGTCGAAATTGGCTTCGGTCTGACCCGGCCGCGGAATGGTCGAATCCAGCAGGAACCTGTGATCCTCGCGATACAGCACCAGAACGACGGGCCGTTCATACAGCGGCATGGCCGTGCGCGGGCTGATCGCGGCGCGCCAGTTCTGCTCCAGGAATGGCCGGAGCTCGGCGATCTGCTGCTCGAACTCGCCCGATGAGGCGCCCCGCAGCGGGACCTCGTGCCAGACCGTCGCAGCCGCCGCCGCGGGCGATGCCGGCGTGAGCCAGGGCGCCTCCGAATAGAACATGTTGGTGAAGACGAACACCGACGCCGGGTGCTCGAAAATGCGGTCCGGCACCTTCTCCAGCGTCAGGCGCAGATCCTCCAGACTGAGCTCCTTGCCGGCGACGTAGAACGGCATGTGAGGATAGCGCTGGTGCGTTGCGCGCAGCACCCGCGCCAGCACCGTGCCGTCGCCGACACCGGCGTCGAACAGGCGCAGCGCCGGTGGGCGCGGATGGATCGAGGCGAGCTCCAGCGCGACCCTGTCCGCGATCACCCGCTTTTCGCTGCAGGTGTGCACGAACAGCAGGTATTTCTGACGATTCTCGAAGAAGCGGAAATTGCCGCGCGGGTCGCGCTTTTCGGGCGGCACCTGAAGTCCCCGCGGCGGCGGCACACCGCCGGCCATCGACGCCGCCATATAGGTCTGGATCCGCTCCAGCGTGTCGATGGTGATGCGCTTGCCCTCGCGCAGACGATGCACCAGCTTCCCATCGTTCACCGCCCGCCGGCCGAACGTCGATTCCGCCATGTCCGCCTTGCGGCAGAACTCCGTGATCTGGCTCAGGATTTCGTCGTTTTTCATAAGTGGGATGCGGTGGGCAGAACGATTGGGCCCACGCCTCTTAGCAAAATCTGCCCACCAAGGGAATACTGGCTCAAGACATTTCCCGTCCGTTCCCACCACCACCGGGCCATGAACCCCCGCACCAGCCTGAGCAACAAACAAGCGCTCTTCGCTGGATGGGGATTTTCGCCATGCGCCGCCTGCTCGTCGCGCTCAGCCTGCTCGCCGCAATTCTGTGGTCCGCGCCCGCGGCGGCGCAGGCGCGCAACCAGCTTGGGCCGCTCTGCACCACCGACACGACCTCGGCGGACAAGATGATCGATGCCTGCAACAAGATCATCGCGTTGAAGGTATTTCGGGGCGAGCAGCTTGCGACGATCCATTTCTGGCGCGCGGTGGGCTGGAACAAGAAGGGCGACTATTCGAAGGTCATCGCCGATGCCACCGAAGCGATCCGGCTGCAGCCGAGCCAGGCGGCCTACAATCTCAGGGGATCGGCCTATTACGACAAGGGCGACTACGAGATCGCGATCAATGATTTCGACGACGCACTGAAGCTCGGACCGCCCAGCGGCACCATCTTCCACAATCGCGGCAACGCCTGGCGCGGCAAGCACGACTACGCCAAGGCCATTGCCGACTACGACATGGCGATCAAGGCCGATCCGAAATCGGCATTCTCGTTCCAGAATCGCGGCATCTCGAAACAGGCGCTCGGCGAGCTCGACGGTGCGCTCGCCGACATCAACCAGGCGATCCGGCTTGATCCTTCGCTGCCGCAGCCGCTGATCAACCGCACCGCGATCTGGCGCGCCAAGGGCGATCTCGATCGTGCCATCGCCGATGGCAGCGAGGCGATCCGGCTCGCCAAGGAAAAGCCGCCGGCCAATATCATGACGCCGCCGAACAGCGTGCTGATTTCCGGCTACACAAATCGCGCGCTGGCCTACGAGGCCAAGGGCGATTACGCACGCGCCCGCGAGGACTATAATGCGACGCTGGCGATCATGGCGTCCGACGCCGGCAGCAAAGCCAACCAGGCCACCGCGAAGGTGCGGCTGTCTTTGGTGACGGACGCGAGCGCGCCGATCCCGCGCGATGCGCCCTCACCCACAACGCCGCCGGCGACTGCTCCTTCCCCGCAGCAGACCGGCGCGACACCAGCCGCCTCGCCCGCTCCGGCCGCTCGCGGCGCGCGCATGGCGCTGATCATCGGCAACGGCGCCTATGCGCATGTCAAAGCGCTGCCCAATCCGGCCAACGACGCACGTTCCGTCGCCAGGAGCCTGCGCGACATCGGCTTCACGGTGTCGGAGGGCATCGACCTCGATCGCGCCGCGATGCAGAAGATGACGCGCGACTTCCTGCGCGAGGCGGCCCGGGCGCAGGTTGCGGTGGTCTATTATGCCGGCCATGGCGTCCAGGTCGACGGCCGCAACTATCTCATCCCCGTCGACGTCGCGCTCAAGCCGGGCGCAAACATGACGGACGCGATGATCGACATGGACACGATCATGGCCGGCCTCGACGACCAGGTGCGCACCAACATCCTGATCTTCGATGCTTGCCGCAACAATCCGATGGCGCAGCAGGTCGCGGCAGCCGGCACCAATCGCGGCATCGAAGGCGCCTCCGGTCTCGCAGCTCCAACGAGCCTCGGTAGCGGCGCGACACTGGGGGCAGGTACGCTGATCGCGTTCGCCACCGCGCCGGGCCAGGTCGCGCTCGACGGCGAGGGCGCAAATTCGCCGTTCTCCGCCGCGTTGTCCCGCCATATCGGCACGCCGGGGCTGGAGGTGCAGCAGATGCTGACGCGGGTGCGGGCCGAGGTGGTGTCGAGCACGAAGAACAAGCAGGTGCCGTGGTCGAACTCCTCGCTGCTGGGCGAGGTTTACCTGGCGGAGAAGTGAGATGGGCCTTGCGTCGTGACGTCAGGATCGCGGAGCTATCAGTCACATGCTCGGTGTCATCGCCCGACTTGATCGGGCGATCCAGTACTCCGTGACGGCTGCGGCCTATCGAGAGGCCGCGGTGTACTGGATTCCCCGCCTTCGCGGGGAATGACAGTGAGTGTGTGGAGAGGCCTCGCCTCTACCTACGCAACGGACAGTGCGAGGCTTAGTTACCCCACACTTCCTTCGCGATCTCGACAGCGAGGCTGAGCTTGGCCCACTGCTCTTCCTCGGAGAGGATATTGCCCTCTTCCGTCGAAGCGAAACCGCATTGCGGGGAGAGCGCGAGCTGCTCCAGCGGGGCGAACTTTGAGGCCTCCTCCAGGCGGCGCTTGATGTCGTCCTTCTTCTCGAGCTCACCGAACTTCGAGGTGATGACGCCGACCACGACGACCTTGTTGCCCTTGGGCAGGAAGCGCAGCGGCTCGAAGCCGCCGGCACGGTCAGAATCGTATTCGAGGAAGTAGCCGTCGTAATTGGTGCCGGCGAGCATGGTTTCGGCCACGGGCTCATAGCCGCCCGAAGAAATCCAGGTCGAGCGGAAATTGCCGCGGCAGACATGGGTCGTCACCACCATGTCGGCAGGCTTCTCGGCCAACGCGTAGTTGATGATGCGCGCATAGATCTGCTGCAGGCCGTCCGGATTGTCGCCGCGCTCGCGGGCCTTCTGCAATTCCTCCTGCGAGCAGAGATAGGCCCACACGGTGTCGTCGAACTGGAGATAACGGCAGCCGGCGTCGTAGAATGCCTTCACCGCCTTGCGATAGGTCCTGCCGAGATCCTCGTAGAAGGCGTCGAGATCGGGATAGACGTCCTTGGAGATCGACTTGCGGCCGCCGCGGAAGTGCAACACAGCGGGCGACGGAATCGTCATCTTGGCGGTGACGTGGGCCTGATCGGCGACCTTTTTCAGGAAACGGAAGTGGTCGAGCATCGGGTGGTTGTCGGGAAAGTCGAGCTTGCCGATCACGCGCACCGCGTCGTGACGGGTCTGCACGCCCGCGAACTGGATGCCGGTGTCGGGGTGAAACAGCTCGCAGCCGGTGAGCTTGGCCAGGAAGTCGAAATGCCACCAGGAGCGGCGGAATTCGCCATCGGTCGCGAGCTTGAGCCCGATCGAGGCCTGCTTGTGCACGACCTTCTCGATCTCCATGTCCTCGATCTTGCGCAGATCAGCGGCCGAGATCTCGCCCTTCTCGAGCCGGGTGCGGGCTTCCTTGATCTTGGCCGGACGCAGGAGGCTGCCGACCTCGTCGGCGCGGAAGGGGGCTTTGGTTCGCTGCATGTGTTACTCCCGGATTATTCTTAATGGGCCGCCGCCCCGGCGACGCCGAGATGACGCTCCAGGACCGAGGGGTGGGCCTTCAGCGCGGCGCTCGGGGCGTCGTGGACGATCGTTCCGCGCTCCAATATCACAACGCGGTCGGCCAGCCCCAGAATCTTTTGGGCATTCTGCTCGACGATGATCGAGCAGATGCCGCCCGCCCGGGTGATGGTCCCGATCGCCTTCAAGAGCTCCTCGACGATGATGGGGGCAAGGCCCTCGGTCGGCTCGTCCAGGAGGAGCACTTTCGGGTTGAGGGTGAGCGCGCGGCCGATCGCCAGCATCTGCTGCTCGCCGCCGGAGAGCTGGTTGCCGAAATTGCTCCGCCGCTCCTTCAGCCGCGGGAACATCTCGTAGACCTTCTCGACCGTCCACGGGCCCGGCTGAGCCACCGCGGTCATGTTCTCCTCGACCGTGAGCGAGCGGAAGATGTTGCGCTCCTGCGGCACCCAGCCGATGCCGGCGCGGGCGCGCTGGTCGGGCCGAAGCAAGGTGACATCGGTCTCGGCAAGCGCAATGGAGCCAGAGAAGCGGCGGGTGACGCCGACGATGGAGTTGATCAGCGTGGTCTTGCCCGTGCCGTTGCGGCCGAGCAGGGCCAGCACCTGCCCCTCGGCGAGGCGCAAGGACATGTTGGGCAGCACCACCGCTTCGCCATAACCGGCGCGCAATGCCTCGATCGCGAGCAGGTCAGACATTGACCGCCTCCTCGCCGAGATAGACCGCCTTGACCTGCGGATCGCGCGCGACCTGCTCGGGCGGACCTTCGGTCAGCAGCGCGCCGGAGACCAGCACCGAGATGCGGTCGGCAAAGGAGAAGACGAGGTCCATGTCGTGCTCGATCAAGAGCACGGTGACGTCGCGCGGCAGCGCGCCGACCACGGCGAGGATGTCGTGGCGTTCGCTCTCGGGCACGCCGGCGGCGGGTTCATCGAGCAACAGCACGCGCGGCTTGGCCGCGATCGCGACCGCGATCTCGAGCAGGCGCTGCTTGCCGTAAGGCAGCGTCACCGTCTGCTCGTTCATGACGTCGAGCAGATGGAACCGCGAGAGCAGATCGGCAATCTCGCCGTTGACGTCGCTGCGCGTGCCCATTCGCCGCCACCAATCGCCGCCATGGCCAAGACGTTCGGAGACGGCAAGGCCGATGGTTTCGAGCGGGGTCAGGTCGGGATAGAGCTGGTTGATCTGGAAGGTGCGCGACAGGCCGCGCAGCACGCGCTTGTGCACGGGCAGATCGGTGATGTCCTGGCCTTCGAGCAGGATGCGGCCCGAATTCGGCTTGAGCACCCCGGTGAGCTGGTTGATGACCGTGGTCTTGCCGGCGCCGTTCGGGCCGATCAGCGCGTGGCGGGCCCCCTGCTCGATCCTCAAGGACAGATCGCGGGTGACGCGCAAGCCGCCAAACTGCTTTTCGAGATTCTGGGTTTCGAGCGCGATGGTCATGAATCGCTCTCCGGCACGGCGACGATGGCCTTGCGTCCCGCAACCTGCCTGATGACCAGGTTCGGCACGTACAGCACCCAGCGGTGCAGGCGCTGGCGGCCGACCAGCACGATCACGACCAGCACGAGGCCGATCCAGAACTGCCAGTACTGCGGGGTGATGGTGGAAAACAGCTCTTGGAGCATGCGGAACACCACCGCGCCGATTAGCCCGCCATAGAGATAGCCGGTGCCGCCGATGACGAGCACCAGCATCAGATCGGCCGAACGCTCGAAGGCGAAGACGTCGAGCGAGGCGATCGCCGTGGTCTGGGTGAACAGCGCGCCCGCGATGCCGGCATAGAAGGCCGCCAGCGTGTAGATGGCGATCAGGCGGCGGTTAACGGGAATGCCGATCGCCGCGGCGCGCAGCGGGTTGTTCTTGATCGCGCGCAGCGACAGGCCGAACGGCGAATGCACCACGCGGCGGGCGAACAGGAACAGCAGGAACAGGACAGTCAGCGAATAGAAGAAGCCGGTCCTGCCGAACATGTCGAACGGGATCACGCCGAAGATCGCCTGCATCTCGATGCCCTGCAGGCCGTCGGTGCCACCGGTGATGTTGGAGAAGCGCTCGGCGAGCGCTTCCAGCAGCAGCGCGATGCCGAGCGTCACCATCAACCGCGTGAGGTCGACGCCGCGGATCACAAGGAAGCTGGTGGCAAAGCCGAGCACCATCGCGGCCAGGCCTGCGACGATCAGCGCGAGCACGGGCTCGTTGATGATGCCATGAAGCGCGAGAAGTCCCGCCGCATAGGCGCCGACGCCGAAGAAGGCGGCGTGGCCGAGCGAGACGATGCCGGCATAGCCGAGGATGAGATCGAGCGACATCGTGAACAACGCGAGCCGAAGGATGTCGGTCATGATCAAATAGCGCGTGGGAAAGGCGAAGCCGCAGGCCGGCACGATCAGCCAGAAAACAACTTCGCCGTAGTGCCAGCGCGCCTGGCGCTGGGCGTGATATCCGACGTCGGAAGCAGCGTTCATCGGCAAACTCAACGCGCGGCCGTGCGGCCGAACAGGCCGTTCGGTCGCCAGATCAGGATCACGATCATCATGGTGTAGATCACGAAGGGGCCCATCTTCGGCACGTAATATTTGCCGGCGACGTCGCCGATGCCGAGCAGGAGCGAGGCCAGGAACGGGCCTGTTATCGAGGAGGAGCCGCCGACGGTGACCACGATCAGGAAGTAGATCATGAACTTCAGCGGGAAGTACGGATCGAGGCCGAGGATCTCCGCGCTCAGCGCGCCGCCGAGACCGGCGAGCCCACAACCAAAGGCAAAGGTGAAGGCGAACACCTGCGGCACGTTGATGCCGAGGCCGCTCGCGGCGCGGGGATCGTCGACGGCGGCGCGCAGGCGGCTGCCGAAGCGGGTCTTGGCCAGCACCATCTGTAGACCAATGGTGAGCAGGCCGCAGATCACGATGATCATCAGGCGGTAGCGGCCGATGCCGACGCCGAACAGGTCGAACTGTCCCTGAAGCGCCGCCGGCAGATTGATGAACACCCGGGATGATCCCTGGATGTAGTCGACGGCGGCGACCGACATGAAGGTCAGGCCGATGGTGAACAGCACCTGATCGAGATGGCTGCGCGCATAGAGGTGGCGGTAAAGCATCTGCTCGAGCGCGATGCCGATCGCGGCCGAGGAGACGAAAGCGAGCGGCAGTGCGGCAAAGAACGGCCAGCCCATTCGGTTGACCAGCACCATGCAGACATAGCCACCGGCCATGGCGAAGGCGCCGTGCGCGAGGTTGACGAAGTTCATCAGGCCGAGCGTGACCGCAAGCCCGCAGGCGAGTACGAACAGCAGCATGCCGTAGGCAACGCCATCGAACAGGTTGGTGAGGATTGAGGTCATCGTCTCAGCTTGCGTTGTCCGTCATGGCCGGGCTCGTCCCGGCCATCCACGTTCTTATCTGGGCTTTGCGTGAATGCCCGGGACAAGCCCGGGCATGACGCGGAGCGGCTGGCGAGATCCCGGATTCGCGCTAAGCGCGCTCCGGGATGACGCGCTTTCGCGCGTCACTTCTTGGTCTTGCCGAGATCCTTGACCGCCTCGAAGGTTGCGAACTCGACATTGTAGAGCTCGCCGTCGACCTTCTCGACCTTGCGGATGTAGATGTTTTGCACGATGTCACGAGTCTCGGGATCGATCGAGATCGGGCCGCGCGGGCTCTCCCACTTCTGACCCTTCATGGCTTCGACCAGCTTGGTGCCGTCGGTGTCACCGCCCGTCTTCTTCAGCGCTTCGTAGATCAGGTGGATGCCGTCATAGCCGCTCACCGCCATGAAGCCCGGACGGTTGCCGAACGCCTTCTTGTAGGCGGCGACGAAATCCTTGTTCATCTGCGAGGGGTGCGCCGCGGAGTAGAGATGCGCGGTGACCGTGCCGAGCACGGCGTCGCCCATGTTGTTGAGCAGGTCGTCGTCGGTGACGTCGCCCGGTCCGATCACCTTGATGCCGGCCTTGTCCAGGCCACGCTCGGCATATTGCTTCATGAAGTTGCCGCCCTGGCCGGCCGGCACGAACACGAAGATCGCGTCGGGCTTGGCGTCCTTCATACGCTGCAGGAACGGTGCGAAGTCGGGATTGGCGAGCGGCGTCTTGACTTCTTCGACGACCTCGCCGCCGCCCGCGGTGAAGTGCTGCTTGAAGAAGTTGAGCGCGTCATTGCCCGGCGCATAATCCGAGGTCAGCGTCGCCACCTTCTTGATGCCGTTTTTTACCGCCCAGTCGCCGATGATGGTCGAGGACTGCGCCAGCGTGAAGCTGGTGCGCACGATGTAGGGCGAGCGCTCGGTGATGATGGAGGTGCCGGCCGCCATCACGACTTCCGGGATCTTGGCTTGGGTTGCCAGCGGCGCGGCCGCGAGCGCGGCCGGCGTCACGCCGAAGCCGGCAATGAAGTTGACCTTGTCGTTGACGATCAGCTCCTGCGCGGCGGTCTTGGTCTTATCCGGGATCGCGGCATCGTCCTTGAGGATGATCTCAATCTTCTTGCCGGCGACGGTGTCGCCCTTCTGCTGCATGTAAAGCTTGATCGCGTTCTCGATCTGCTTGCCGGTCGAGGCCTGGCCGCCGGTCATCGGCAGGATCAGGCCGACCTTGACGCTGTCCTCGGCCTTGGCGGGCGCGACGGCCGCAAGGCTTGCGATGGCGGCCGCTGCTGCAGCCCGCGAAAAAGTCTTGCGTTCGAACATCAAATGTCCCTCCCCTTCATTCCTGACTCTTGTGCCCTGGACCGAGTACCCGGCCCTTGCCTCAAACTTAGCCCACGCGCGAGCAATCATCGCAGGCCACATGGGCGTCTTTCGCGCCCTTCTTGTCAATCGGACGTTTGGCGACCGTTCGGCGCAAGCGGCGCATTCCGATGACCTACCGACCGAAAGTGGCGCAGTGGGTTACATTGGGGTTACCCGGTAACTCGCCGGCGCACCCTCATTTGTACGAATGTACAAATAAAATGGACTTGTCAACGAAAACCCCCGCCACCAACCACGCCATGTTGTCGCGAGCCTCGCATCGCAGTCTAGAAACGGCAGGGATCGCGGGGATGGAGGATTTCGTCTTTCGCTTGCAGGATTCGGACATCTGTGCGCTCTGGCCGGCCGCAACTCGGTAACAAATTACCTATCTCGAATAAGTCTATTTTACCTTGTTGAAGGCTAGTCTTCGTCCTGCCGGCCCGAGCCGGCGTCCAATGACCGAATGCGTGCGCGCCCACACAATGTCCAAGACTTTTCGTTCCGCCCTCGCCCTCGCTGTGATCGCTGCGGGACTGTCCGGCTGCGGGACGGTCAACGAGAAGCTCTCCGCCGGCATGGGCGACTACGTCCCGCAATGGGCCGGCGGCCTGCCGGCCGACGCCCCGCCGCGACCGGGCACGCCGCAATACGATGCCTACATGAAAGAACGCGAACGCAAGCGGCTGCTGCCGGCGGCGGATCGCGAGAAGGAAGAGCAGGCGCAGAAGGGCGCGACGGGTACCACGTCAGCCGGCGCGGTGCGCTGAAGGGCGAATAGGAAGTGGCGAATATGCTCTCATCCATTCGCAACTCGCCACTCCCCATTCGCTAATCCACGAACACCACGGTCTTGCGGCCGTTGAGAATGACGCGGTCGTCGAGATGGTAGCGGATCGCGCGGGCGAGCACGCGGCGTTCGATGTCGCGGCCCTTGCGGACGAGATCTTCCGGAGTGTCGCGATGACTGATGCGCTCGACGTCCTGGTCGATGATCGGGCCTTCGTCGAGATCGCGCGTGACGTAATGCGCCGTGGCGCCGATCAGCTTGACGCCGCGCTCATGGGCCTGGTGATAGGGTTTTGCGCCCTTGAAGCCCGGCAGGAACGAGTGATGGATGTTGATGCAGCGTCCCGAAAGCTTCGCCGACAGATCATCTGACAGGATCTGCATGTAGCGAGCGAGCACGACGAGATCGGTCTTCGTCTTGCCGACAAGGTCCATGATCTGCGCTTCCTGCTCGCGCTTGGTCTCCTTGGTGACCGGCAGGTGGTGGAACGGAATGCCGCCGAAATCGAGCCCGGCATAGACCTCGCGCGGATGGTTGGAGACGATAGCAGTCAGCGTCATCGGCAACTCGCCGGTACGCCAGCGATAGAGGATGTCGACCAGGCAGTGGTCGGACTTCGACACCAGCAGCATCACCTTGCGATGCGCGGCACGGTCGCGCATCTGCCATTCCATGCCGAACCGCTCGGCGATCGCCGCAAAGCCGGTCTGCAGCGCCGACAGTTCCACGGCAAGATCGGCCGCGGTGAACACCACCCGCATGAAGAAGTTCTTGGTCTCGATGTCGTCGAACTGCTGGGCGTCGAGAATGTTCTGTCCATTGTGAGCGAGGAACGTCGACACCGCCGAGACGATGCCGGGCCGATCCGGACAGGACAAGGTCAGAACATATTGATGATTGGGCATGTTGATGAACAGGCTTGGCTCTTGATGAAGGTTTGTGCAGCGGAACGATCCGCGATTTGCGCCCTGCTCTAGCACCGACCCCGCCCTTGCGCCAATCCCAAGACTGCCTCAACAAGACTTGCTTCAACATAATGCGCGGAGTCAGGATGAACGGACGATTGCGAATTCTCACCGGAGCATCCCCATGGCCGACCGCCTGAACGGCTACCGCATCCTGATCCTGGAAACGCGCGAGGAAGCGCAGTTTTCCAAGCTGCTGGCCGAGCAAGGCGCCGAGGTCGTGCAATGCCCGATGTTCACCATCCACGATGCGCCGGATCCGGCCCCGGTCGAGGCCTGGATCCGCCGCGCCATTGAGAAGCCGCTTGACGACCTCGTGTTGATGACCGGCGAAGGCCTGCGGAGGATCATGAAGCTCGCCCGCGCCCGCGGGGTCGACGCTGACCTTGTCGCGGTGCTCGCCAAGGCGCGGAAATTCACCCGCGGCCCAAAGCCCGGCAAGGCGCTCTGCGAGGTCGGTCTGGAGGCGCAGCAGACCACCGAGAAACCGACCACCGAAGGCGTCATCGAGATGCTGGGTAAGCTCGACCTTCGCGGCCGGCGCCTCGGCCTGCAGCTCTATCCGGACAAGGACCATAGCGCGCTGACCGGCGCGCTCACCGCGCAAGGCGCCGCAGTCGATACCGTGCTGCCCTATGCCTACGATTCCAGGGCAGCCGATGCCAACATCGTCGCGGCGATCGACGACATGGCCGCGGGACGAATCGATGCCCTCGCGCTGACCAATCTCGGCCAGGTCCGCCGCCTGATCGAGGCCGCGAAGGCGCATGGCAGCGAGGCCAAGCTGCGCGCCGGATTGGAGCGGACGCTGATTGCGTCGGTGGGCCCTGCGGTGTCAGGGGAGCTCGCCGCGCATGGCCTGCGCACGGACATCGCACCGGCGGAAGACCACTATTTCATGCGCCCGCTGATCTCGGCGATGGCGGCAGCGCTCGCCGAGAAACGGCCGAAGGTAGCGGGTTAATCACCACGCGACGATGCCTAGCTTGCCACCTGCGAGGCGGCCGACATCAATTCCTGAGGGCTCGGAGCCCCGAACATGCGCTGGCCACCGTCAGGAACCTCGGTAAAGCTCCAACGCACAATTCCCTCACGATCGAGCAGGAACTGGCCGAACAGCTGACCCTGACCGGTTGCCGCCATCCGCTGGTCGGCCTCCGTCATCTCGTAGCCGTCCTTGTTGTTGAGGTACTCGGCAGCCGCCAACCGATTCATCGACCCCGGCGTTTCGCCGGATATATCGACCTGCATGCTCATGACGACGTCCATACCCACCTTGCGCGGCCACTCGGTCTCCTTATCCGTGAACTCGAGAGTGGGCAGACCGAACGCGCGGTGCGACACCCGCTCGGGGTCGGACGCGGCGAGCAGATTGGGCAATGGATGATAGCGGAAGTAAAGCCGCGCGCGCTCGATGGGCGTGTTCACGACCGTGAGACTTTCGACGCCCTTGTCGCGCAGGGCTGCGTCGAGTTGCGCCTGTGCCGCGATATGGCGCCGACAGAACGGGCAGTGCAGCCCTCGAAACAAGCCGATCAATATCGGACTATGTCCGCGAAAATCCTGGAGCGCGATCGTTCCATCGCGTGTGATGGCGTCCAGCACGATGTTCGGTGCGCGATCGCCAGGTTGAAGCGGTCCATCGGCATGAAGTTCTGACATGGTTGAACTCCTTCATATGACCTAGTCAAGAAATGGCAGCACGATCAGCCCGGCGGGATCAAGCCCGTGGCGGGCGCAGACATCATGGGCCAGCGCGAAATATCGGTCGGCCTCGGGCATGTCGCCTCGATCAAGGCTCAGCGTCGCGAGACCATCATAGCATGGAAAGAGCTGCTGCGGTTCGCCGGTTTCGTTCGCCACCTCGATTGCTTCATTGTAGCAGAGGGCGGCCAGATCCGGGCGGAAATGGCATTGATGGATCTGCCCAAGCACAATCAAGGGCACGGAGAGATGCTCGCGCTGATCGAGCGCACGGTCGATTTCGATTGCCCTTTCGGCAGCCGGCACTCCTTCCTCGGTACATCTGTCCGTGAAGGTGCAACAGGCAACGGCAAAATTGGCAAGCAGACGCGCCTGGAAGCCGAGATCCCCGATCCGACGCGCGACATCGAGTCCACGTCGGCAGACCTCCACGGCTTTCGCCGGGTCAACGATCGTGTAGAGCACGCCGAGATTGGTGTAGCCGCGGCACGCTACGTTAAGGAGCCCGGCCGCTTCGGCGGTCGCGACACTTTGCTCCACCTCACGGACCGCCTCCTCGTGTCGTCCAAGCCGCGCCAGCGCAACCCCCTTGGTGTTGAGGGCCTCGGCAATGGCCCGTGCCGCCTCGAGCCCGGCCTGCTCGTCCCCGTCCGCCGGTACTGAGCGTGCATAGCCGAGCGCCTCGTCTGCCCATTTTGCGGCTGCCACGTGATCGCCCGTCCGAAACGCGAGACGGCCGCGCTCCTGCAAGAGATGCGCCCACTCGATGGGCGCGTCGGTCCCTCCGAGCAATTTGGCCGCCTCGGCGTAATGCGTCTCTGCCTTGATCCGCTTGCCGGCGTCCCACAACAATCGGCCTAGCTTGCGAACAATCCGCGCTTCGCCGATCCGGTCCTGTCTGGCGCGATGACCCTCCAACGCGCTCTGATAGTGCTCCTCGGCCGTGTTCCGGCGGCCAGCCGCACCACAGAGGTCCGCAATCCGCTCATACAGGACCAGACGTTCCGGCTCCAGTTCGCCGCCGGTCAACAGCACGGCGAGGGCCTGTTGGTAGAGACGGATGGCATCGTCATTGGCATAGCTAGCGCGTGCGCGATCGCCGGCCGCGCGCAGATAACGTGCGCCCTTCGGCTTGCTCGCGCTCAGACTAAAGTGATGTCCGAGCAGTATGAGATCTTCGAGGCGCTCGGGCTCGTTGCCATAGAGCCTCTCGAGCGCTCCACCAATCCGTCCATGAAGCTCGATCCGGCGCTGCAGAAGCAGGTTTTGATAGATCACGTCCTGAAGCATGGTTTGCGTGAAGCGGTAGATCCGCAGCGAAATCGAGTTCGAGCCCGCGACCTCCTCGATGATCTCCGCGTCGCACAGACGTTCCAGCCCTGCTTCAACCCCAGCCGGTTCGGTTGCCGCCGCACCGAGAGCCGCCGCATCAAAACGCGGGCCGATCACCGCGGCCTCCTGTGCCAGCCGGCGTACCTGAGGTGGCAACCGGTCGAGGCGCGCCAGCAACAACGCCTGAATGCTTGGCGGAATATCGGCGGCGGCTTCATCCGACGTCATCCGCCACTGCGCGCCGTCGCGCTCCAGCGTGCCGGCTTCAATGAGGCCCCGTATGATCTCCTCGAGAAAAAGCGGATTGCCGCCGGCGCGGTCGAGGATTCGGCTGAACAGGCGTCCCGGTGGGTCACGCCAAACGCGACTGAAGTAGGCCGCGAGTAGCCTCTGTCCCTCGGCGTCGTCGAGCGGGGGCAGCCGAAGGGTCGTGTGACTGATCTTGCTCGAACCGAACTGGTCCAGTTCCAGCATCGGCCGATGCGTAAACAGCAACATCAGCCGCGTCCGCTCCATTCTGTCCATCAGGAACCGCAACGCTTCGAGAGATACCGCATCCGCCCAATGCAGATCCTCGACGATGATCAGCAGCGGCGACAGTGCCAGGCGGCGTTCGAAGACGGTGCGGATCGCGAAGAATATCTGCCGGCGGAGCTGTTCGGGCTCGACATGCCTGAGCACGGCGTTGGGGTCGCCGAGGCCGAGTACGTGCAGGTAGAGGGGCATCAGTCGGTCGGCCTCGTCAGTCGTGAGGCCGAGCTCCGACAGCGCTTCGGCGACCTTCGCCTCCGCCTCTGCGGCGCCAGCCTTCTGCGCGATGCCGTAGGCGCTGCGCAACACGGCGGCGAGTGTGCCGTAGGATTGTTCACCGAGCGGCGAGCACGCCACCCGCCGAATCGCCACGCGTGCAAATCGGTCCTCGTCGCGGATACGGGCGGCGAATTCGCTGACCAGGCGCGTTTTCCCGATGCCGGCTTCACCGACCAGCCGCACCAGTTGAGCCGCGCCGCCGCATGCGAGATCAAGACAGCCGATGATGCGCGCAAGCTCGGCGTCGCGCCCGATCAACGGTGCATTGAGGCCCAGCGTGTCGAGGCCGCGTGCCGCGCGGGGCGTGTCGAGCGGCTCCTTCAGGCGGTGCACCAGCACGCTGCCCATCTTGCCCTTGAGCGAGACCTCGCCAAGCGAGTCATAGGAGAACGCATGCCGCGTCAGACGGTGGGTCAATGGCCCGACCAGCACCTCGCCCGGAGCCGCCATCGATTGTAGCCGCTGGGCGGTATTCACTGTATCGCCGGTCACCGAATAGGATTTGGCAACGCCCACACCGAGCCCGCCCGCGACGACGTGCCCGGTGTTGATGCCGACATGGAGCAGCAGCGGCGAACCTGCGTACGCCTTCGCGCGTTCGCTGAGACGCGCTGTCCGGCCGATCATGTCGAGGGCAGCGCGGACCGCCCGCTCCGGGTCGTCCTCGTGCGCTGCCGGGGCACCAAACAGAGCAAGCAGCGCATCGCCGATGAATTTATCCACGAAACCGCCAAAGCTTTGCACCGCGGCCGTCAACTCTTCGAACAGCTCGTTTTGAAGCGTCTGCATGACTTCGGGGTCGAGCCGCTCGCTCATCGCGGTGAAGCCGCTGAGGTCGGCAAACAGCACGGTGATGGTACGGCGGTTCGCCTCGCTGTCGATCTTGTCCGACTGAAATCCAAATGCGACCTGAGCCGCATCCGCTGGCACGAGCGGCGGAGAGGACGGCCGGATCGGAAGCGTCGTCAGGCTCGTCGGCGCCTGCCCGCCGCCCGGGGGGACCTCGGAGACGGAGGCGCCGCATTTCGGGCAATAGGCGAAATCCGGTGCGCATGGAAAGCCGCAGCCAGGGCACGGGTTCGGCTGCTTCGTGCCGCACTTCGGACAGAAGGCAAAGCCGCTCTGGACCTCGAAACCACAGCGAGAGCAGTTCATGGGTCAAGACCTCGCGGAAGCCGCGACGGCGCGATCTACCGGACCTGCCGAATGGGCCCAGGATGCAGACCAGAATGGGCTTTGCGCGCCGGAAGAGCAAGCGGGCTAATCTACCTCTCCGTATCGGCTGGCAGCGAAGCAATGCTGCGGGCGCACCGGCTCACCGCACGTCGTCGGCAAGCATGGCGGCATGCGGTGGCGCCAATTGACAGGGGCATCGCCGGGGCTACCCTGCCGACCAGAAGAACAAAAATAAGGGCAGGGAATCGCCGTGAAACCCGTCATCGCATCTTGAGCACATCCGCGCGACCTTCAGCGCTCGCACCATTCCGCATCCGCAACTATCGCTTCCAGTGGCCAGCCGATCTGCTCACCTCCTGGGCGTTCGAGGTGGAGACGCTGGTGCTCGGCTGGTACATCCTGGTCGAGACCGGCTCGGTGCTGCTGCTGACCGTGCTTGCCTCGCTCCAGTTCGTCGGAACGTTGGTCGCGCCGGTATTCGGCATGATCGGCGATCGCATGGGCCATCGCGATCTCCTGGTCGTGATGCGTCTTGCTTATACGGTGCTGTCGTCAACCATCATGGTCCTGGCACTGACCGGTCATCTGTCGCCGCTGAGTGTCATGATCATCGTTGCGATCATGGGCCTGATTCGTCCCTCCGATCTCGGCGTCCGGGGCGCGCTGCTCGCCGAGATCATGCCGGCCGAGCAGCTGGTGGGCGCCATCAGCGTTGCGCGCACCACCCAGGACAGCGCGCGTATCGCCGGCGCGTTGACCGGCGCCGGGCTGTTCGCGGTCCTCGGCATCGGCCTCATCTATGTGGCGATCGCCTGCCTCTATTTCGCGGCCGCGCTTCTCATGCTCTGCCTGACCCGGCCCAAGAGAACCGTCATCACGAGCGACATTCCGGCAAACAGCCATGCGGTGTCGCGACTGCTGGGCGACCTCAAGGAAGGGATCGTCTATGCCTGGAATGGCCCGGGAATGCGCGCCGCGCTCTGCGTCGCCTTCCTGGCCAATCTCACCGCATTTCCCTTCACGGGCGGACTATTGCCCTACATCGCCCGCGAGATCTTTCATACCGACCAGACCGGCCTCGGCTACCTCTCGGCGAGCTTCGCGGTCGGCTCGCTGACCGGCTCGATCACGCTCAGCCTCGTCAGCGGACTGCGCATTGCCCGGCTTCTGATCGGCGCGACGCTGGCCTGGTACGCCATGCTGCTGGTGTTCGTCGAAGTCAGGACCATGCCGGTGGCGATGGCCTGCCTCGTTCTCGCCGGTATCGCCCAAAGCATGTCGATGATCTCGGCAGCCGTGATCCTGATGCGGACCGCCAGTGCGCACCTGCGCGGCCGCGTGATGGGTGTGCGCATGATGGTGATCTACGGCCTGCCGATCGGATTGCTCGCGGCTGGCAGCCTGATCGACGTCATCGGCTATTCCGCAACCGGCTCGCTCTATGCCGCCGCAGGCCTCATCGCGATGCTGGCAATCGCGATCCGCTGGCGCGCCGATCTATGGCCGGTGCACGCGCCCGCCAATGCGCGGTGAGGCCGCCTTATTCTCCGTACCCGCGCAGCCGCTCGATATCGAGGATGGTGACGCCGCCGTATTCCAGCCGCAGCAAGCCCTCCTTCTCCAGCCGGTTCAGCGCCCGGTTGGCATTCTGGCGGGACATACCGGAGAGCGCGCCGATCTCCTCCTGGGTGATCTCCAGATGCGCCGTCGATTCCGGATAGAGGACCGGGTTGAACAGCGAGGCGATGCTGCGGGCAAGGCGCGCGGTGGCATCCAGCGTGCGGTTGACCTCGAGCATGCCGATGAACTGGCCGAGCCGTTCGTTGAGCTGGCGCACCAGAAAGCGGTTAAAGCCGACGCTGTTCTCGAACAGCCACATGAATGCGCTGCGTTCCATCAATGCGACGCGGCTGTCGCGCAGCGCGACCACATCATAGCGGCGCGGCTCGTTCTTGAGCACGCTGCCCTCGCCGAACCAAGCCCCCGCGGTCAGGCCGGCCAGGCTGGTCTCCTTGCCGTCCCGCGAGATTCCGCCCATGCGGGCAAGACCGCCGACCATGCCGGCCCAATAGGCAAAGATATCGCCGCGCATGAACACGGTCTCGCCGGTGCCGTAGGACCGCTCCGTGATTCCGGCGCGCGCGACCTCGATCTCCGCTTGCGTGAGCTCGCGCGACCAGGCGGCGACGCGCTTCAGATGATCTTCTGAAATCATGATCTCGCGGCCAGCCGCACCGTTTCGTCACTCCACCTTCTGTTGCATTGCAACATGATTATTACGACCGCCATCCGACGAAAGATGAAGGCCGCTGCCGCCCGGCAAACTTTGTCGCAGAATTGTCAGCCGGGAGACATTTAAAAATAGCGGTTTCCCCTATTGAGGACCACCTCGGGCGATGCGGCTTTCGATCCCAAGCGGGAACGAGAGTGGCGCGGCTCCGGTCGAGACCATCTGCTGCATGGCCTCACCGGCACCACCGTACTAGGATCGCGCGACAGAACGGACGAAGAGCGCCGCTAAAAAGCGCCATCACCGGGAGGGATTCGTTTGGTGGCTACCAGTCTTGAAGTCCGCGGCGTGTCCTTGCGATTCGGCGGCGTCCGTGCGCTGACCGATGTCAGTTTCGCCATCAAGGACGGCGAGCTGTTCTCGATCATCGGTCCCAACGGCGCCGGCAAGACCTCGATCGTGAACTGTATTTCCGGTCGTTACAAGCCGACTGAAGGCCAGCTCCTCTATGGGGATCGCGACATCACCGGCCTGACGCCGAATGCCCGTGCCTCGCTCGGGATCGGCCGCACCTTCCAGAACCTGGCCCTGTTCCACCACATGAGCGTGCTCGACAACATCATGGTCGGCCGCCATCACCTCCTGAAGAACAATTTCCTGACGGGCTCGCTGTACTGGCTGACCGGCGCACGCAAGGAAGAACTCGAGCACCGCCGCAAGGTCGAGGAGATCATCGACTTCCTCGATCTGCAGTCGGTGCGGAAAGCGCAAGCCGGCACCCTCTCCTACGGTCTGCGCAAGCGCGTGGAGCTCGCCCGCGCCATGGCGCTGGAGCCGCGCCTCATCCTCCTCGACGAGCCGATGGCCGGCATGAATTTCGAGGAGAAGGAGGACATGGCCCGTTACATCGTCGATCTCAACGAGGAGTTCGGGATGACGGTGGTGATGATCGAGCACGACATGGGCGTGGTGATGGACATCTCCCATCGCGTCATGGTGCTAGATTTCGGCAAGAAGATCGCCGAGGGCGATCCTGCGGCGGTGCTCGCCGATCCTCACGTCAAGCGCGCCTATCTTGGTGAAGAAGACGAGGTGCTGGTCGATCCCGACGACAAGCCCGCTGCTCCGGAGTGCGCGGCATGATGGACTACGCAGCGCGCGTCGCGCAGGCCGACACCTATCCGAAGATGCTCCGGCTCAACGCAAAGGAGCACGGCAACGAAATCGCGTTGCGCGAGAAGGATCTCGGGCTCTGGCGGCTGTTCACCTGGAACGACTACCAGGCCCGCGTGCGCGACTTTGCGCTCGGTCTCGTCGAAATGGGCCTTGGTCGCGGCGACGTCGTCGGCATCATCGGCGATAACCGGCCGGACTGGGTCGCGGCGGAAGTGGCGGCGCACGCCATTGGCGGCCTCAGCCTCGGACTTTATCGCGACGTGCTCGACGAGGAGGCCTCCTATCTCCTCAACTATGGCGAGGCGCAGCTCGTCTTCGCGGAGGACGAGGAGCAGGTCGACAAGCTGCTCACCCTCGCCGACCGCGTGTCGAAGCTGAAGCACATCATCTATTCCGATCCGCGCGGAATGCGGAAATACGACGATCCCAGGCTGATGTCGGCGGAGAAATTTGCCGAGCTCGGCCGTGCCCGCGCCGCCCGCGAGCCGGGGCTTTACGACAGGCTGGTTGATGCCACCAAGGGCGAGGACGTCGCGATCCTCTGCACCACGTCGGGCACCACGTCCCATCCCAAGCTCGCGATGCTCGCCGCCGGCCGCGTGCTCGGTCACTGCGCGACCTATCTCGCCTTCGACCCCAAGGGCCCG
Source organism: Bradyrhizobium nanningense (assembly GCF_004114535.1). Classification (GTDB taxonomy): domain Bacteria; phylum Pseudomonadota; class Alphaproteobacteria; order Rhizobiales; family Xanthobacteraceae; genus Bradyrhizobium; species Bradyrhizobium nanningense. The sequence continues at coordinate 9,764 of NZ_LBJC01000075.1, read as the reverse complement.
GACGACGAATACGTCTCGGTGCTGCCGCTGCCGTGGATCATGGAGCAGGTTTACGTGCTCGGCAAAGGCCTCTTGTGCCGGATGAAGATCAACTTCGTCGAAGAGCCCGAGACGATGATGAACGATCTGCGCGAGATCGCGCCGACATTCGTGCTCTTTGCCCCAAGGGTCTGGGAATCCATTGCCGCCGACGTCCGGGCCAAGGTGATGGACGCCACGCCTCTCAAGCAGCGCCTGTTCGACGTCGGCATGAAGAGCGGCCTCGCCGCGCTCGAACAGGGCAAGCGCTCGGGCCTTGCCGACGCGATCCTGTTCCGCGCGCTGCGCGATCGCCTCGGTTTCACCCGGCTGCGCTCGGCCGCGACCGGCGGCGCGGCGCTCGGCCCCGAGACCTTCAAGTTCTTCCAGGCGATGGGCGTGCCGCTGCGCACGCTGTACGGCCAGACCGAGCTGTTAGGGGCCTACACGCTGCATCCCGAGGGTAAGGTCGATCCTGACACGACCGGCGTGCCGATGGCCAACAATGTCGAGATCCGCATCGATAATCCCGACGTCCACGGCGTCGGCGAGATCGTAGTGCGGCATCCCAACATGTTCCTCGGCTACTACAAGAATCCCGAGGCCAGCGTCGCCGACATCAGGGACGGCTGGATGTTGTCGGGCGATGCAGGCTATTTCAACGCCAACCAGCAGCTCGTTGTCATCGACCGCATCAAGGACCTCGCCGAGACCTCGCGCGGCGAGCGCTTCTCGCCGCAATTCATCGAGAACAAGCTGAAATTCTCGCCCTATATCGCCGAAGCCGTGGTGCTGGGCGCCGGCCGCGACGCGCTCGCGGCGATGATCTGCATCCGCTACTCCATCATCTCGAAATGGGCGGAGAAGAACCGCCTTTCCTTCACGACCTATAGCGATCTCGCCTCGCGGCCCGAGGTCTATGCGCTGCTTCGCAAGGAGGTCGAGACCGTCAACGCCACGCTGCCACCGGCGCAGCGCATCTCGCGCTTCCTCCTGCTCTACAAGGAACTCGACGCCGACGACGGCGAGCTCACCCGCACGAGAAAGGTGCGCCGCAGCGTCATCAACGAGAAATATGCTGCGATCATCGACGCCATCTACCGCGGCGATTCCGACATCCCCGTCGACACCGTGATCCGCTTCCAGGACGGCACCACGCAGCGCGTGCGGACGACACTGCGGGTGGTGGATCTCGGCGGACATGGGCACATGGCGGAGGCTGCGGAGTGATACAGTCTATCGCCGCGCACGCTGCTGCCCTTCTCCTCTCCCCGCCTGCGGGGAGAGGCCGGAGCGCGTCAGCGATCCGGGTGAGGGCCTTTACAATTGGGGTTTGGCAAGAAGTCGTCATGCCCGGGCTTGTCCCGGGCATCCACGTTCTTCGTTCCGCGTGGCTAAGCGTAGATGGCCGGGACAAGCCCGGCCATGACGCCGTGGAGGCTTTTCCGCTCAAATTGTCAGGTCATATCGAACTGCCCCGGCCGCAAGCGGGGAGAGGCCAAGGACAGCATATCACATGAACACCGCCTTCCTCATCCAGCTCCTGGTCAACGGCCTCGTGGTCGGCACGCTCTATGGCGTGGTCGCGATGTCGTTCGTGTTGATCTACAAGGCGACGCAGGTCGTCAATTTCGCGCAAGGCGAGCTGCTGCTGGTCGGCGCCTGGGTGTGTTGGGCCTTGCTTGCGAAATACCAGGTGCCGTTCTGGATCGGCATGCCGATGACGCTGGTGTTCATGTTCGTGTTCGGCATCGCGGTCCAGGTCCTGATCCTGCGGCCGATGATCGGCGAGCCCATCATCTCGGTGATCATGGTGACGATCGGCCTCTCCACCGTGCTGCAGGCAACGCTGAAATGGATGTTCGGCGTCAATCCGCAGCCGTTCCCGCGCGTGTTCGAGAGCCAGTCGGTCAGCCTGTTCGGGCTGCAGATCCAGACCGTCTATGTCATGAGCCTCGTAGTGTCGGTCGCCATGATGATCGGCATGGCCTGGTTCTTCCGTGCCTCCAAGTATGGTCTTGCGATGCGCGCCACCGCATTCAACCAGCAGGTCGCGCAATCGCTCGGCATTTCCGTCAAGAGCGTGTTCGCGATGGCCTGGGCGATCTCGGCGACGGTCTCGGCGGTCGCGGGCGTCGTCGTTGCGGTCGTGAACGGCGTGTCGTCGGGCCTTGCCGGCTACGGCATCAAGGTGTTCCCGGCGGCGATCCTCGGCGGGCTCGACTCCGTCGGCGGCGCCGTGCTCGGCGGCATCATCATTGGCCTGCTCGAGAACGTCGCCCAATATGTCGACAGCGAGTATCTGCACTGGGGCAATCTCTACGAGATCGCACCGTTCTACGTCCTCATCATCGTGCTGATGATCAAGCCCTACGGGCTGTTCGGCACTCACGACATCGAGCGGATCTGACCCATGGCCGGCCCTGCCCTCATCCCTGCTGGTGATTTCCGCACCTCTTACGCGGCGGACACCACGATCTTCCCGACCGCGACCAGCCGCAACTTCGCCATCGCGGGCGTGTTGCTGCTGTGCTTCGCACCGCAATTCTTCAGCGGATACTGGCTCAGCATCCTGATCCAGATCGGCATCTTCTCGATCGCCGCGCTCGGCCTCAATATCCTGGTCGGGTTCACCGGCCAGATCTCAATCGGGCACGCCGCGTTCTTCCTGCTCGGCGCTTTCACCTCGGCCTACATCTCCAACAACGCACCGATCCCGGTGTTCTTCGCAATCCCGCTCGCTGGCGTTGTCACCGCGCTGGTCGGCCTGATCTTCGGCATCCCGGCGGCGCGGCTGAAGGGCCTCTATCTCGTAATCGCGACGCTGGCCGCGCAATACATCCTGCTCGACTTCTTCTCCCGCGCCGAATGGTTTTCGGGCGGCTCGGTGCCGGCGAGCGCGGAGCCGTTCGCGATCTTCGGCTACACGCTGCGCGGCGACAAACAGTATTTCTACGTCGTGCTGGCCTATGTGCTTCTCAGCTACATCCTCGTCACCAATCTGATGCGGACCCGCGACGGCCGCGCGCTGGTGGCGATCCGCGACCATTATCTCTCCGCCGAGATCATGGGCATCAACCTGACGAAGTACCGCACGCTGTCGTTCGGGCTCGCCGCCTTCTTCGCCGGCATCGCCGGTGCGCTCTACGCGCACTACCAGCTCGTGGTGTCGCAGGAAGGTTTCGGCATCGAGCGCTCGATCCTGTTCCTGGCCATGATCATCATCGGCGGCACCGGCTCTGTCATGGGCACGCTGATGGGCACCGCCTTCGTGGTGCTGCTGCCGGAATCCATGGAATTCATCAGCCTGTATTTGAAGGGCGGCGCGATCGACAAGGCGCTGTCGCTCAACACCAACATCACCTTCCTGCGCGAGATCGCGATCGGGGTGATCATCATCGCGTTCCTGATGTTCGAACCCGACGGGCTCGCGCATCGCTGGCGGCAGATCAAGGCGTATTGGAAACTCTACCCGTTCTCGCATTGAGCGCGGGCAACTTCACTTAAACAATAAACAGGAGGAACCGACCCATGACGATGAAGTCCCTTTTGAGCACCGCATCGCTCGCGCTCGCGATCGCCGCATTTTCGGCCGGCGCGCAGGCGCAGATCGCGATCGGACACCTCGCCGACTATTCCGGCGGCACTTCCGACGTCGGTACGCCCTTTGGCCAGGCCGTCGCCGACACCTTCGCCTGGGTCAACAAGAACGGCGGCGTCGGCGGCAAGCAGCTCAACGTCGACACCAACGACTATGGCTACCAGGTGCCGCGCGCGATCGCGCTCTACAAGAAATGGTCCGCGCCGGACAGCAAGGTCGCCGCGATCATGGGCTGGGGCACCGCCGACACCGAGGCGCTGACCGGCTTCCTCGCTCAGGACAAGATCCCCGACATGTCCGGCTCTTATGCCGCCGCACTCACCGATCCCGAAGGTGTCAGCGGCAAGGCCAAGCCCGCGCCCTACAATTTCTTCTATGGCCCGAGCTATTCGGACTCGCTGCGCGCGATGCTGATGTGGGCCGCCGAGGACTGGAAGGCCAAGGGCAAGTCCGGCAAGCCGAAATTCGTGCACATGGGTGCAAACCATCCCTACCCGAACGCGCCGAAGGCCGCCGGTGAAGCGATGGCGCAGGAGCTCGGCTTCGAGGTGCTGCCGCCGCTGGTGTTCGCGCTCACGCCGGGTGACTACAGCGCGCAGTGCCTGAGCCTGAAATCCTCGGGCGCCAACTACGCCTATCTCGGCAATACCGCCGCTTCGAACATCTCCGTGATGAAGGCCTGCAAGACTGCCGGCGTCGAAATCCAGTTCCTCGGCAACGTCTGGGGCATGGACGAGAACGCTGCCAAGACGGCCGGAGATGCCGCCAACGGCGTGATCTTCCCCTTGCGCACGGCGGTGAGCTGGGGCGGCGATGCGCCCGGCATGAAGACGGTGATGGAAATCTCCAAGATCTCCGACCCGACCGGCAAGGTCTATCGCCCCGTGCACTACGTCGCGGCTGTCTGCTCGGCGCTGTACATGAAGGAAGCGATCGATTGGGCTGCCAAGAACGGCGGCGCCACCGGTGAGAACGTCGCCAAGGGCTTCTATCAGAAGAAGGATTGGGTGCCCGCCGGAATGGAAGGCGTCTGCAATCCCTCGACCTGGACCGACAAGGACCATCGCGGCACCCTGAAGGTCGATCTCTATCGCACCAAGATCTCGGGCGCGACCGACGGCGACCTCAACGATCTCATGGCCAAGGGCACGATCAAGCTCGAGAAGGTCAAGACCGTCGAGCTGCCGCGCAAGCCGGAACTGCTGGGCTGGTGAGCCTCGCTGTCCCCCACACACAACGGTCATCCCCCGCCTTGTGCGCAACGCGCACTGGAGCGGGGGATCCAGTACGCCGTGGCTTCTCAGTAATGCTTCGGTGTCTCTGGAATACTGGGTCGCCCGGTCAAGCCGGGCCACGACAGCGGAGTAACAAAGCATGACCGAAACCGCAGAAGCCGTTCGTCCCTCCCCCAGCATCGTGCCCGCGCCTCCCCTCCTCGCCGTGCGCAACATCGAGGTCGTCTATGACGACGTCATCCTGGTGCTGCGCGGCCTCAGCTTAGAGGTGCCCAAGGGAGCGATCGTGGCGCTGCTGGGCGCCAACGGCGCCGGCAAGTCGACGACACTGAAGGCGATCTCGGGGCTACTCAAGACCGAGGACGGCGAGGTCACGCGTGGCGAAATCCTGTTCGAAGGCGAGCGGATCAACGGCATCGACCCCGACAAGATCGTCCGCCGCGGCATCTTCCAGGTGATGGAGGGACGGCGCATCGTCGCCGACATGACCTCGCTGGAGAACCTCAGGCTGGGCGCGTTCACGCGACGGGACCGCGAGGTCGATGCCGACCTCGAAATGGTCTTCAGCTACTTCCCGCGCCTGAAGGAGCGCACCGGTCTCGCCGGCTATCTCTCCGGCGGAGAGCAGCAGATGCTCGCGATCGGCCGCGCGCTGATGGCCCGCCCGAAGATGATCCTGATGGATGAACCCTCGATGGGCCTGTCGCCGCTGCTGGTGAAAGAGGTGTTCTCGATCATCCAGAAGATCAACCGCGACCTCGGCGTCACCATCCTCCTGGTGGAGCAGAACGCGCGCGCCGCGCTGTCGGTGGCGAGCCACGGCTACATCATGGAGCAGGGCAAGGTCGTGCTCGACGGCAGCGCCGACGAATTGCGCGACAACGAGGACGTCAAGGAATTCTATCTCGGCGGCGCCGGCGACCAGCGCAAGAGCTTCAAGAACCTCAAGAGCTTCAAGCGGCGCAAGCGGTGGCTATAGCGTTTTCAAGCGAAGTGGGAACCGGTTCGCGTGAAGAAAACGCGTCAAAGCAAGATGGCTCTAACCCAACACCTGCTCCGCTTCCGTGACCGCGCAGAGAACATGATAGAACGACGACGCAGGAATGGTGTCGATCAGCGATTTGCCGTCGCGATCGAACTGGTCGTACCAGCCGCCTCTCACGGGATGGCTGAGATAATGCCGTTCGAGCCGCGCCAGCGCCGCGCGCGCTTCGTCGGGCGCGCCGGTCTCGCCGGATTCGGCCTGCGCGATCCACGCCTTTGCGATCTCTGTCTGCGGCCACAGCCGGCGCGAGTGACGGCGGATGTTGCCGCTGTCGTCCCCCTCGTCGATCAGGCAGCCCGTAGCCTCATCGCGATAGCGCAGCGCGGTCGCCAGGAGTTCGGCGCGCCGCTGCCCGGTCGGGCAGCCCGTGATGCGCTCGAACCCCTTCAGCAGCCAGACCCATTCCGCCTGATGGCCCGGCTCGACGCTGACCGGCTCGATCTTCGACCAGTCCTCCTCGAAATACTCCGTCAGGATGCGCTTCTGCTTGTCGTAGAGATTGGCCAGGAACAGCGCGAAGAATTCGCCGGCGCGGTTCTGGAACGCCAGATCGTGGGTCGCGTCGAAACAGGCGATCATCGCCTCGAACAGATGCATGTGCGGGTTCTGCCGGCGCGGCAACGAGACCGGAAGACCTTCGTGCACGCCCCCATGCGGCGAACGGAGATGGCCGTCGAGGAAAGCGAGCAGCGCGTCGATCTCGGCTCGAACCTGCGCGTCCTGGTCGAGCGCGTAGACGGTCGCGAGAGCAAACAGGATGAAGGCGTGGTCGTAGGCATCGCGCCGGCCGTCCAGCACGGTCCCCTCCGGCGACAGCCGGTGCACGAAGCCCGGCCGGCCGTCGGGCGCTTTGGCTTTGGCCACCAGATGTTCCAGTCCCTTCAGCGCGATGGCACGCCCCTCAGGATACCAGCCCATCTGCGCCGCCTTGGCGTAGCAATAGATCTGGCGGGCCTGCACGAACACGCGCCGCGGCGCGGCTGTATCTGCGGTACCGTCGCGGTGCAGCCGGTCGATGAAGCCGCCCGTGGCCTGATCCCAGCCGACCGTCGACCACAGCGGCAGCGCCTCGTCGATCATGCGGCGCTTCAGGCGCGCGACGACGTCCGCAGCTTCATCCGCCGCAATGTTTCCCATGTCCGCCACCGGGTCCTCTCCAGGCCTCACCAATGGCGGTCTGATACCCATGCCGGTGGCGGCGCGCAACGGATGCCAACACGGAAAGAACAGCCATGACCGCCCATTACGACGCCCGCGAGACGCGTGACCCGACAGCCCGCGAGGCCGATCTGTTCTCCCGCCTGCCGGAGGTCCTGCGAGCCGCGATGGCCGCGCCGGCCTACGCCGAGCGGTTGAGCGGTCTTGATCCCGCCTCCGTGACCTCCAGGACCGCGCTGGCGGGCCTGCCGGTGTTGCGCAAATCGGAACTGCCCGCTCTGCACAACGCCTCTACGCCCTTCGGTGGCTTCGTGGCGGCGGCCCCCGGCTCATTTGCCCGCCTCTTCACCTCGCCCGGCCCCATCTTCGAGCCGGAGGGACGGCAGCCCGATCCCTGGCGCGGCGCAAGGGCGCTGTTCGCGGCCGGATTCCGGCCCGATGACATCGTCCTCAACACCTTCAGCTACCATCTCACCCCCGGCGGCTTCATCTTCGACGCGTCCGCGCGAGCGCTCGGCTGCGCCGTGATCCCGGCGGGGCCCGGCAATACCGAGCAGCAATTCGAGCTGATCGAGGCCTACCGCCCGGTTGGCTACAGCGGCACGCCGGACTTCCTCAAGATATTGCTCGATGCCGCAGCAAGCTCGGGCCGCGACGTCTCCTCGATCAAGCGCGCATTAGTTTCGGGTGCCGCGTTCCCGCCGTCGCTCCAGGTCGAGATCAAGGCGCGCGGCATCGACGCCTACCAGGCCTTTGGCACCGCCGATCTCGGCCTCATTGCGTTCGAGACCGGCGCGCGCGAGGGCATGGTCGTGAACGAGGACCTGATCCTGGAGATCGTCAAGCCCGGCACCGGTGATCCCGTAGCGCCCGGGGACGTCGGCGAGATCGTGGTGACGTCGCTCGACCCGCATCATCCCTGGATCCGTCTTGCGCTCGGCGACCTCACCGCCGCTCTGCCAGGGCCAAGCAAATGCGGACGAACCAATATGCGCATCAAGGGCTGGATGGGCCGTGCCGACCAGACCACCAAGGTCAAGGGCATGTTCGTCCGTCCCGAGCAGATCGCCGAGATCGGCAAGCGTCATTCCTCGCTCGGAAGACTGCGCCTCGTCGTCACACGACAGGGCGAGACCGACGCGATGACGTTGAGAGCGGAAACGTCGACCGCGAGCGACGCGCTCCGCGAAGAGATCGCCGGTACTTTGCGCGCCGTGACGAAGCTCGGTGGCACCGTCGAACTGCTCAGCCCCGGCGTGCTGCCGAATGACGGCAAGGTGATCGCGGACGAACGGTGAGGAGACTTGCTTTGAAAACGCCTCCAGAGATGGTCCAGGATCGGCTCAACGGCGAAGTAGAGCGTACGACAGCGTGGGCGGACCTCCCAGCCGGCAACCAGGGGCCCCCAAGGAGCGTGAGAAGCGCCTACTCGACCCTAACATTCGTCGTCGCGCTGGGCGGTTTCGCCATTGCGATTTGGGTGCTCGGCAAACTTTGGCAGATCTTGCTCGCTCTCGGCGGCTGAACTCATTTATAAGATAACAAGAGCCGTGGCGACTTTGTGAGCCTTCGGAAGGCCCCGCCGAGCGTATCCTACGTTCAGGTCCAGCGCACTGCCGGAACTTTGGTCAAAGGGGGGAGCCGGATCGGTGGGTCTTAACCAAATTTTAAGATCTATTGTGCGGCGGCATCCCTTCTGGGTAAAAGGGGGCAGCTTCAAAGTCAGTTGCGTTCAAGGGTCATGATGTTCAAGGGTCATGATTACGTACAAACAGTACCACATCCAGCGAGTTGAGCACGGCCATAAGCGCTGGACTGCCCGTATCACGCGAGCCGATGGCCAGAACATCCGCACCATCTTACCGGCTTCCGAACGTCCCTACCTTGATACGAAGCCGGCCGCGTCCGCCGAGGAAGCCGAGGAGCTCGCCAAGGAAGGCATAGACTTCGGCGGAATGGTTTAGGCCGGCTGCGCCATCGATACGATGCTTCCGTACGTTGCGCGCGAGAACTAGCCGCAGCGAAAAAATTGTTCAGCCCTCGTGAGGCCCAATACCCTTTGCGATTTTTCAAGAACGGCGGGAACGCTGCAGAAGTCATGCGCGTCGATACGGCCAATTGCCTTCCGATCTGTCGTCTGCAGTTCACAACGATACACCCCGCCTATCCAGCCACGCCAGCGCTGCGGAGCAAGCAGCTGAAAGCAAGGTAGTCCAAAGCCAGGGTCGTCCACGGACGGCGCTAATAGAGCGCAGATACAAGAATGCTCCGAGAAGCTTCCCGTAGTTCCTTCGAAATTCTCCGTTGAGCTTCGCTATTTCCGGCAGATCCGATAAAACCTTGCATTCCTCGGCCATTGGCTGGGCTCCATTTGCGAGTGGACCAGCACCTCATAAACCAGTGTTTTGCCCGACGATGCAAGTTCCATTTCGGTTTTTTCGATACGCCTAGCCGGCACCGGCTTATTTTGCTGTCGCCCACCAACCCAAAGAGCCTACCTCAGACTTGAATCGGGCCCAGTGAGGGATCTCATCGGCCGGCCGAGATCGGTGCAAATATGGCCGCAGCATCGCATAAGGTCCTCACCCGTTGTCCAGCTTCACGCGTTTGAGACGATCGTGTCCCGTGGCGTGGTGTAGCTGGCGGCGGGTCACCGCGTTCACCGGCAAGAGCCGGGCCGGTCAGCTGGCGATAGCCGGAAGACTGA
>NZ_LBJC01000074.1 GCF_004114535.1 Bradyrhizobium nanningense | reverse complement strand
CGCTCGGCGGCGGGCAGCAGCCGGTGCCGGCGGGCAGTCCGGTCGGAGCGCCCGGCGGCCGCGGCGCTGGCGAGCCGCTCGATCTCGCCAACACCAGCCCTCGCTATCAGCCGCAGGCGGCCCAGCCCGGCAATCCGCCGGCCCAGCAGGGCTATCCGGCCCCAGGCGGCACCGGGCTGACCACCCTGCCGCCCTCGGCGACGCCGCGCGACGAGTTCGACCTCGGCATCGGCTACATGCAGCGCAAGGACTATGCGCTCGCCGAGCAGACCATGAAGAACTTCACGCAGAAATATCCGAGCGACCCACTGCTCGGGGATGCGCAGTACTGGCTCGGCGAGAGCTACTTCCAGCGCCAGCAATATCGCGACTCCGCGGAAGCTTTCCTCGCCGTCACCACCAAATACGAAAAATCGGCCAAGGCGCCGGATGCGCTGCTGCGGCTCGGCCAGTCGCTCGCCGCCCTGAAGGAGAAGGAGGCCGCCTGCGCCGCCTTCGGCGAGGTCGGCCGCAAATATCCGCGCGCCTCCGCCGGCGTCAAAGCCGCGGTCGACCGCGAGCAGAAGCGGGTGAAGTGCTGACGCCTGGGTCCTGACAACGCGGACGGCGCTGCGCTAGATTGCGCCCGCCATTCGCTGGCGATTGCTGGGCAGCGTCATGTCAGACGACGACCATTCTCCGATCTCGACACGCGAGGCGAGCCGCCTCTTCGCCGGCTTGAAGAGCGCACCGGCGCTGGTGCTCGCCGTCTCCGGCGGGCCGGACTCGGTTGCGCTGATGTGGCTGATGGCGCGCTGGCAGCGCAGCCTTGCGCGCGCACCGCGTCTCACCGTCGTCACGGTCGATCACGGTTTGCGACGCGAGGCGGCGCGCGAGGCGCGCGAGGTCAAGCGGCTCGCCGCCGAGCTCGGATTGCCGCACCGGACCCTGCGCTGGCGCGGCGCCAAGCCGAGGACGGGGCTGCCGGCGGCCGCGCGCGAGGCCCGCTACCGCCTGCTCGCAGACGCCGCGCATGCCGTCGGCGCCAGCCACGTGCTGACCGCCCATACCCGCGACGACCAGGCCGAGACGCTGTTGATGCGGCTGCTTCGCGGCAGCGGACTTGCCGGCCTCTCGGCAATGGCTCCCTTCAGTGAGCGCGACGGAATCGTGCTGGCGCGCCCGTTGCTCGACGTCTCGAAGTCGCAGCTGATCGCGACCCTGAAGCGGGCCAAGGTCGGCTTTGCCGACGATCCCACCAACCGCGACACCGCCTTCACCCGGCCGCGGCTGCGCGTGCTGCTGCCGCTTCTCGCGGCCGAGGGCGGCGATATCAGGAATCTGGCGCGGCTCGCGACCAGGCTGGCGCGGGCCAATGCGGCGGTCGAGGTGCTGGCCGACGGCGCCGAGCGCTTCCTCCGTTTGCGGGATCGCGGCGATGCGCCGCAGGCGGGGCAGCGAAGCTTCGAGGCTTCGGCCTTTGCCGCCCTGCCGGACGAGGTCCGGCTACGGCTCCTGCTGCGGGCCATCAACGCGCTCGGGCATGAAGGGCCTGCGGAACTCGGCAAGGTCGAAACCCTGATGTCCGTGCTGGATCAGGCCATTGCGGCAAGTCTCCGCGCTGGCACCGATCGCCGCCCGATCCTGAAGCAGACGCTTGCGGGAGCCTTGATCAGCCTTGCCGGCGGGCGTATCCAGATCGCGCCGGCGCCGGCCCGGCGCCGCAAGGGCGGAATAGGCGCGGGCGAGGGCGGATCATGACACCAGCCATTTCGGCCCCACACCGTCAGGACACCTTAACCAGGCAGGAAAAACCCCGGCTCAAGCGCCATTATTTCAGCGGGAATCGCTCTAAGATGGGCTAAATAGTCCCATCTCGTTCCCTTGGCAGCGACCCGGGCGGCACCTAAATTGTATGCGTCTAACCGAGAGGATTCCTTGGGGATTTTCTCCAGCTTGCCCAAGTAACACCCGAAGGTAACTCCTGAAGGACCAGGCCGCGATCCGCGCGACCACGAAGGAAGATCGATGAACGCCAATCTGCGCAATTTCGCCCTCTGGGTCATCATTGTTTTGCTGCTGTTGGCGTTGTTCACGCTCTTCCAGAATCCGGGTCAGCGAGCCTCCTCGCAGGACATCGCCTTCTCGCAGCTCTTGAGCGAGGTTGACCGCGGCAATGTGCGCGACGTCGTGATCCAGGGCCCGGACATTCACGGCACCTTCACCAACGGCTCCAGCTTCCAGACCTATGCGCCGAACGACCCGACGCTGGTGAAGCGCCTGTATGACAGTAAGGTGCAGATCTCCGCGAAGCCGCCAGGCGACAACGTGCCGTGGTTCGTCTCGCTCTTGGTCTCCTGGCTGCCGTTCATCGCGCTGATCGGCGTCTGGATCTTCCTGTCGCGGCAGATGCAGGGCGGCGCCGGCAAGGCGATGGGCTTTGGCAAGTCGCGCGCCAAGATGCTGACCGAAGCCCATGGCCGCGTCACCTTCGAGGACGTCGCCGGCGTCGACGAGGCCAAGCAGGACCTGCAGGAGATCGTCGAATTCCTGCGCGACCCCGGCAAATTCCAGCGCCTCGGCGGCCGCATTCCGCGCGGCGTGCTGCTGGTCGGCCCTCCCGGCACCGGCAAGACCCTGATCGCACGTGCGGTCGCGGGCGAAGCCAACGTGCCGTTCTTCACCATCTCAGGTTCGGACTTCGTCGAGATGTTCGTCGGCGTCGGCGCGAGCCGCGTCCGCGACATGTTCGAGCAGGCCAAGAAGAACGCGCCCTGCATCATCTTCATCGACGAAATCGACGCCGTCGGTCGTCACCGTGGTGCAGGCCTCGGCGGCGGCAATGACGAGCGCGAGCAGACGCTGAACCAGTTGCTGGTCGAGATGGACGGCTTCGAGGCGAACGAGGGCGTGATCCTGATCGCCGCGACCAACCGTCCCGACGTGCTCGATCCCGCGCTGCTGCGTCCGGGCCGCTTCGACCGCCAGGTCGTGGTGCCCAATCCTGACGTCGTCGGCCGCGAGCAGATCCTGAAAGTTCACGTCCGCAAGGTGCCGCTGGCGCCGGATATCAACCTCAAGACCATCGCGCGCGGCACCCCGGGCTTCTCCGGCGCCGACCTGATGAACCTCGTCAACGAGGCTGCGCTCACCGCCGCCCGCCGCAACAAGCGGATGGTGACGCAGGCCGAGTTCGAGGAGGCCAAGGACAAGGTGATGATGGGCGCCGAGCGCAAGTCGCTCGTCATGACCGAGGAAGAGAAGCTGCTGACGGCCTATCACGAGGGCGGCCACGCCATCGTCGGCCTCAACGTGCCCGCGACCGATCCGATCCACAAGGCGACCATCATCCCGCGCGGCCGCGCGCTCGGCATGGTCATGCAGCTCCCCGAGCGAGACAAGCTGTCGATGTCTCTGGAGCAGATGACCTCGCGTCTCGCGATCATGATGGGCGGCCGCGTCGCCGAAGAGCTGATCTTCGGCCGCGAGAAGGTGACCTCGGGCGCCGCCTCCGACATCGAGCAGGCGACGCGCCTGGCCCGGATGATGGTGACGCGCTGGGGCCTGTCGGAAGAGCTCGGCACGGTCTCCTACGGTGAGAACCAGGACGAGGTGTTCTTGGGCATGTCGGTGTCGCGGACGCAGAACGCCTCCGAGGCCACGGTGCAGAAGATCGACTCCGAGATCCGTCGTCTGGTCGAGGAAGGCTACAAGGAAGCAACCCGCATCCTCACCGAGAAGCATGCCGACCTCGAGGCGCTGGCCAAGGGTCTCCTCGAGTTCGAGACGCTGAGCGGCGACGAGATCGTCGATCTGCTCAAGGGCAAGAAGCCGAACCGCGAATCCGTACTCGAGCCGGCCACGCCGCGCGCCTCCGCGGTGCCCCCGGCCGGCAAGTCGCCGCGCCCGCGGCCCGATGCGGATCCCGGCCTGGAGCCGCAGCCGCAGGCGTGATCGCGGGGCGCCAGATGAGATTGAAAAACGCGGCGGAAACGCCGCGTTTTTTGTTGGCTGGCGGTGCGCTGGTGCTGCGCGTCCGAGGCGCGAGCGAAGCGCGCTGCGCCGGAAGCGGGCGGCAGGGGCGGAGCCCAGAATCCGCCCGGGGCAAAAGCGCGAAACACTAAAGAAGAACTTAACGCTTGCGTCCTAGTTTGGCCCGCCATGACTGACCAGGTCGTCCACAGCGCGGTTCAACCGTTTTCGGCACGTGCAGCGCTGCCTTGGGCCGTGGGGCTCGTCGTCTATGCTTTGCTGCTGGTTGCCGGGCCGCGGCTGCTGGGCGATCCCGACAGCTATTCCCACATCGCGCTCGGACGCTGGATCATCGCGCATGGCACCCTGCCGGCAAGCGACCCGTTTTCCTTTTCGAAGCACGGCGCGCCCTGGATCACCTTCGAATGGCTGTCCGAGGTCATCTATGCCGCTGCCTACGCGCTTGCGGGCTGGCCAGGCGTCGTCGCCATCGCGGCCGCGGCGATCGCGCTTGCGTTCGGCCTGTTCACGCACGTCCTGCTGCGCGAGCTGTCGCCAACTCTGACGCTGTTGATGGTGATAGCAGCCATCGTCCTGCTGGCGCCGCATATGCTGGCGCGGCCGCATGTCCTCGTGCTGCCGCTAATGGTGGCCTGGGCGGCGGCGCTGGTTCGCTGCATGGACCGCGGCGGCCCTCCGCCCTACTGGGCTCTGCCGCTGCTGATCCTGTGGGCTAATCTGCACGGCAGCGGGGTGCTGGCGCTTGGGCTGATTGGCCCCGTGGTGCTCGAGGCGCTGCTGCGCGAAGAGCGAAGCCAATGGCCCCGCGTGCTGCTGCACTGGCTGCCATTCACGGCGCTCGCCTTGGCGGCGTCTTGCCTGACGCCGCACGGGCCGGAGCCGCTCCTGATGCCGCTGACGACGCTCGGCATCGGCTCCGCGCTCGCCTGGATCGGGGAATGGCGGCCGCAGGATTTCGGTGATATCGGTGGCTTCGAGATATTGCTGCTGGGGAGCATCTTCGCGCTCTCACGCGGCGTGACGCTGCCGGTCGTTCGGGTCCTGGTGGTGATGGGCCTGCTCCATTTCGCGCTGGCGCAAATCCGCAATGCGGATCTGCTGGCCATGCTGGCGCCGCTCTATCTGGCGGCTCCCCTGGGGCGGACGTTCGGCGGACCGGCCGGAAGCGATGTGGCCGGTTCGTCGCGCGGGCTGACTCTGGCCGCACTCTGTGTATTCGTCGCGATCAGCGCGGTAGGCTTGGCGCGTGACTTACGGCCGGCTCCGAGTATCACCCCTGAGGCCGCCGTAGACAAAGGCGGCCTGGCCGGGCCGGCGCGCGTGCTCAACGATTATTCGTTCGGCGGTTATTTGATCTTCGCCGGCATTCCCACCTTCATCGATGGTCGCGCCGAATTGTACCGGGGGCCGTTCATCGAACGCTACAATCGCGATCTGGCGCTGACCGACCTCGGAGATTTCCTCAAGCTGCTCGATGAGTACAACATCGGCGCAACGCTGCTTGCGCCGCGCACACCGGCGGTCGCGTTGCTCGACCGGCTGCCCGAGTGGCAGCGCGTCCACAGCGACGATGTGGCGGTCGTGCATAAGCGGCGCGATACGCCGCAAAGATAAGTCAGGCGGTATCGTCCCAAGTGAGCCGCGGGAAAGATCTCGGTGACGCGCCGGGTCACTCGTTGACGGCGCGAATTGCGGGTGTGGCCGCCGCCTCGTCGCGATCGAAGCCGGCTCGGGTCTGCACCACATAGAGCGGGCGGCGCTTCACCTCGGCATGGATGCGGCCGACATAAAGCCCCACGATGCCCGTCATCAGCATGTTGATGCCACACAGCAAGGACACGAGGACGATCGTCGAAGACCAGCCGGTCACAAGGTGGCTGTCCTTGCTGAGCCATAGCAGAACGACCCAGCCGCCGTAGAGCAGCGCCAGGCCGGAGACCGTCAATCCGCACCAGATTGCCAGCCGCAAGGGCAGGTCGGAAAAGCCGAGCGCGGCGT
Organism: Bradyrhizobium nanningense; assembly: GCF_004114535.1. GTDB lineage: Bacteria > Pseudomonadota > Alphaproteobacteria > Rhizobiales > Xanthobacteraceae > Bradyrhizobium > Bradyrhizobium nanningense. The sequence goes on along the minus strand of NZ_LBJC01000074.1, from coordinate 47,163 downwards.
TCACCGCGAGGCGGACCATCTTGAACAACGGGTATTTGGTTTCGCCCGCGGCGCGCTCGAGGCGGTGGAAGGCGACCTCGGCCTGGCGGAAGCCGAGCCAGGCGATCATGCCGCGCACGAAGCGATCCTGCTCCGGCATCTGCCGAAGTGCCTCCAACACCTTGCGGTCGATCAGGCGGAAGTCGCCGACATCGGCGGGAATGGCGACGGAGGACATCTTGCCGAGGAGCCGGTAGAACAGATGCGCGGTCGCGCGCTTGAAATGGCTTTCGCCCTCGCGCGACAGGCGGCGGGCGTGGACGATGTCGTTGCCCTCCTTCCACTTCGCGATCAATTGCTCGATCACTTCGGGCGGATCCTGCAGATCGGCATCCATGACGATGATCGCTTCACCCTGCGCGGCTTCCATGCCGGCGGTGATGGCGATCTGATGGCCGAAGTTTCGCGACAGGCCGATGAAGCGGAAACGCGGGTCACGCTTGGCGAGCGCTTGCAGCACGATCGAGCTGGAATCGCTGCTGCCGTCGTCGACGAAGATCGCTTCTGCCGGCCCGTCGAGCCGGGATAGGACGAGGTCGAGCCGATGCAGCAGGACCGGCAATACGGCTTCCTCGTTGAACACGGGGATGACGAGGCTGTAGCGGATCGATCTGGAATTGGCCGCCATGCGAAGGATTCCGACTGGGGGTTGCAGGGGCGCAAGTCTATCGTTCCGGGGTTAAGGTCGCCTTGCCGCAACCGTTAAGGGTCTAGGCCACGGGGAAGTTGCTGGCAGGGCGGACGGGGAGGTGAAGTCCGGTTAACCACACTGGTGCAGCCGCGGCTTCGGTCTAGGACTTGTGGCGGATCTTGTAGAGAGCAAATCGCTCCGAGGTGTCCAGCACATCCAACAAGGTCGGCAGCGGGTTTGCGGCCCGCGGCCCAAGAACATACAGGTAGTCGTAATCCTCGGACCAGGTCCGTATGAACGACGGCACCTCCGCCGACGGCTGGCTCGTCGCGATCGCGGTGAGCAAGCTCACTGGCAACACTCCACCGTCGGGGGTGGCAAGACGGCGCACGGCCTCACGCGGCCGCAGAGGCTGCTTGCCCACCTCCGTGAATAGGTTGGGCACGAATGCGTTGGCGTAGTGCACGGCCAGCGTCGGCGCATAATACATCGGATACGAGGTGAGGTCGGCGAAGGGCGGGTCGCCAGCGTCCCCCGTGTTGGCCACCAGGACGCGGGAGCCGCGATCCAGCTTGTCGAACGAGGCGATGATTGCCGCATAGTCGGCGCGGTAAGGCAGCCAGACCGCGAGGACGACGGCGAGATTGAGCAGTGCGATGCCGCTGATTCCTGCGAGCGCAGCCATTCTCCACGCCTGGCCCGGCAGCCACAGCGAGCAGAAGGCCGGCAGGATCAGAGCCGCGGCGGGGATCACGCGAAGATCGGCAAACGAGGTTCCGAACAGTTTTGAGGGAATGACCAGATAGAGCAGCGCAAAACCGATCGCGAGCCAGCTTCCGGCCGGATCGAGCCTGAGAACGCCGCGTCTTGCGGCGAAAAGCAACGCGATCATCAGCGCCAGTCCGGTAGCGGCTCCGATCGTCAGATTGTAGCCATTCATGATGCGGAGCGGCCAGACCGGCTTGAATCCGAGAAACCAGTCCGTGCCTTCGTTACCGATCGAGCCCGCAGCGAGACGCATGATCCCGAACAGCGCAAGCGCCGGGACGGCCAATGCGCCAAGCCGCGCGGCCGCGACGGGATAGGCGACTTGCCGTTGGCGGATGCGCGACAACTCGAAAAGGCCAAGGGTCGCGCCGTAGATGCCGAGCGAAAAGAAATGCGCCACATACAGCGCAGCGACGAAGATCAAATTGGCGATGAAACGCAGCGGCCATGGGCCTTCTGCCGACATCAGATAGAAGGCGATACCCCAGAGCGCGAGGCCGAGCCCGAACTCGAAATTCACGAAGCCCCAGCTGAACGGCAGGCAGTAGAGGAAAGCCAGCGCAGCGAAGCCGGCAAGCTGGACCCGTCCCTTCCGGACCCATTCGAGCAGCAGCGCGCCGGAGACGATCAGCAACTGGCTCAGCAGCAGAAACAGCCGCGTGGCGCTCTCGACGCTCGTCAGCCGCGCCATCTGCGGGACCAGCAGATCCATGCCGAGGTTGGGATAGAAGGCCCAGGCCACCACGTAATACGGATTGGCATCGGGGGTGCCGCTTTGGCTCAGAATGTACATGCGGGCGAGGTGATTGGGATAATCGACCATCGCGGGAATGGGAGTCAGCAGCACCGGAAGAAACGAGACGGCCGCCAGCATTGCCAGAACGGCAATCGCCACCGATCGATCCGAGCCGAGACGCGTCGGGATGGTCAAGGCTGGCCTGCCGGATTCGGAGGCGTCGCGGCCGCGCTGTCCGCATGGTCTCGTACATGAATGACGGCGATGTCGTCCGCGTAGATCCGCTTCCAGCCCTTGAGCTGGTCGAGGATCTGCGGGCCCGGCGCATCGGCGACCAGGAGCGTTGCGTCGATCTTGTACTCGTCGAGCAGGCGCGGCAGCACTTCGGGCTTCTTGCCTTCCGTCGCCTTGAAGAAGTCCATGACGAATTTCTCGCCGTAGAGCTCGGCGCGACCGTCGATGAAGACCGGAATATCGCGCGAGATCAGATAGCCGCCGAATTCGTAGGCGTTGAAGATTCGCTGCACCTTGCGCTGCTCGAGCAGGTCGACCGCCGCAACCGGCGTCTGCGCCATCGTGAAGCTGAAGCGGTGGTGCGCCATGTAGAGCGACGTCGAGGTCCAGCTTGCCGCCACGATCATCAGCGCCCCTGTTACGGTGACATAGCGGGCCGGCCAGCGATCGGCACCCGCGGCGTCAGCCGGCGGGCGCGGGAACATCTCGCCGAGCGGCTTTGCCAGCACCAGCGGCACCAGGAACGCAAATGTCTCGATGCTCCTGACATGGGTCAGCGCGCTCCAGGTCAGGAACAGGATTAGGAAGATCCGGGGCGCCGACAGTACGAGACCGCGATAATAGCCGAATGCGATCAGGCCGAGCAGGGCGCCTTCGAACGAGGTGAACGTGGTGAAGTTCGCCGGCATCCATTCGAAGATTATCGACAGCAGCTCGCCAAGGCCGAGAATGCTGGTGGCGCCCTGTAACGTCCGCCAGCCGTAGGGCGTGCAGCAGCTCGCGATCAGCGCGCCGATTCCGAACAGCACCCAGCGCATGAACAGGGCAAGCCGCCGGCCCTTCTCGGCATGCTCGACCGCCTCGAGCGAGATCGGGCCGATCAGCGCGAGGCCCAGCACGAAACCGCCGTGCAAATTGGCCCAGAGCGCCATCAACGGCAGCCAATACCAAGAGGGCGCGCTCCTGCGGTCGGCGGCCGCCATCAAGAGGCCAACCCACGCCACCATGACGGGCAGCGCCAGGATATGCGGACGCGCCAGCACGTGGTGGGTCGACAGCAGCAGCGCCAGCATCGCGAACAGCACGGCGCGTGGCGCCTCGATCTGCGCGCCAATCAGATAGACGAAGATCGCTACCGCGAGCGCGACCCCGGCCGCGGTGAGGATGACGGGACCTGCCCAATCCCATTGCGCATAGGAGGAAGCGAACAGCACCTGCGACAGCCACGACGTCGAATTCCACGGCACGCCCGTTCGCGTGAAGGAATAGAAGTCGACGGTGGGCATGGCGCGGTGATCGAGGATCCATTGCCCGATCTTGATCTGCCAGAACGTGTCGGAATCCTGCAGCCGCATGTCGCCGAGGTAGAGGATTAACAGATAGGCGCCGGCACCGGCGCACAACGGCACCAGGGCCCTCGCGCGGCCCTGCACCGCGATGCCGTTGGCAAAGGAAAGGGACATGCCGCTTCGTCGTCCTGTTGTTCTTGTCGGTCGAGCATGATCCGGACCCGAAAGGGCCGCGTTGGCGCAAAGTGTTGTGCGGCTTTCCGACAGGATCACGCTCAAACAACACCCCGAACCGCGACGATCGATTGATCTCGTCGCGCTTCAGCTCGAGCGGGCGGCATTGGATCACGGCGGTCATAACTTCGGGTAAACCTGCAGCACCACGCCGGCTTCATGTCCCGACAATTTAACAGATTGTTTTAGATTCCAATTTACCATCGGCCCACACACGCGATCCGCTCGGTGTTTACGCAGTCGAATTAACTGCGGCGCAATTCTTTGCCCCTACGGTCGGTTCCATGGTCGGGCGGCGCTGGGAAGCCGAAAAGACCAGATCAGTTGTAAGCCTCGTGTACTCATTTGGAGCACTCTATGAAGAACCTCGTTGCGCGTTTCGTGAAGGATGAATCCGGCGCCACCGCCATTGAATACGGTCTGATCGCCGCCGGCATCGCGCTGGCGATTATCACCGTCGTCAACAACCTCGGCAGCACGCTGAACACCAAGTTCACCGCGATCTCGACCGGCCTCAAGTAGAGCCGGACGACCAGAGAATTTCGAGAGCCCCGTCCTTGACGGGGCTCTTTTCTTTTGGACGAGGCTTGTCAGTTCTCCTGGACAATGCTCGCCAGTGCAGCCGACGAAGCGGGCGCTGCAGACCCGTGTGGCGCGCGGCTCCGGTCGAGGCAGAATTTCGCGGCCCAGATCGAGGCTGCCGCAAGGCCGACCCCGGCAGCGACGTCGATGATGTAATGCGCGCCGATCACCGGCGTCGCCGCGATCATCGCCAGGTTGAGCGCGGCCGCGATGCCGCCGAGGCCGCGCACCGGCCACAGCGCCCACATGTAGAGCACCGCAGACGCCGCGTGAAAGCTCGGAAACGAGACGATTCCGGAGAGGGAGAACAGCCGGAGCTCGTGCAGGCTGCCGTCCCGGAGCGCGAGGATATCGCGCAGCTGCCCGGCATAGACCGCGGTGTTGATCTCGGGGAAATGCGCGGCCGGCAGATGCAGGGCATAATAGGTGCCGATCGCAGGCACCACGGCCGAGATCGTGATGGTGACCCCGAGCCCCAGGCCCATCGCGAGCATGAATAATTGCAGCCGCACATAGCGCGCGGTCAGCGCCAGCACGACGGGAACGCCGAGCAGCGGATACTTGATCAGTCCGTAGGCGCGCGCAAGGCCGTTTGCGAGCCAGGGATGATCGTTGACGTAGCGCGCGATCGGTTCCGGATCGAGGCCCAGCGCCCGGTCGATCGCCAGCAGCGCCTGGTCCTGCAGCGGCCAGTTCAGCTTGCCCGCGACGTAAGTCAGTGGTCCGACGATGGCGCAGATGAGGATGAGCTGTCCGATGGCGCCGAGTGAAAACACCAGCTTCGGATCCGCAAGGTCGCCCTTGACGATCCGGTGGCCATAGGCGATCGCGATCAGCGCCGCGGCGATCGCCACGACCACGCCGGAGGCGACCGGCTCGAGACTCAGTCCGGTCGCGGGAAGGCCGAGCGCCAGCAGGGTCCCCATCCCGAGAATCGGAAGCCAGTTGAGGTGGAAAAGCTGCCAGGCGGTCCGGGCGTCCGTGTCGAGCATGGTGTACCGAGATGGAATTGCATTGCCTCCGTACAGTTACGGACCCGCATTAAGATCGCTGTAAGAAGTGTGGTTATCGATCTTACAACCGTGGCGTGGTACTTTTATGTGTTGGTAGCGACCTCTCCTGGTGGCGTCCCACGTATTTGTGCCTCACCCATCTGAATGATTGCTCAGTCCTTACTTTCCCGCGGCACCAACCTCATTGAAGACGGATAGATCTGATGAGAACGCGTGTGGCTGCATCGGCTGTTTGCATGCTCACCATTTGCGCGTCGGTATCTCACAGCTCCGAGCTGCAGCTTTTCGCTTGGCCGGTTGCTTGCGAGTTGGGAACGACGTGCTTCATCCAGAACTACGTTGACCATGATCCCTCGGACAAGACCTTGGACTTTCGATGCGGTCATCGAACCTATGACGGCCACGACGGCACCGACATCCGGCTACCCGATCTGGCCGATCAGAGAAAAGGCGTCGAGGTCGTTGCTGCCGCTTCGGGGCGCGTTGCGCACACGCGCGACGGCATGGATGACGTATCGGTCAAGGTCCTCGGCAAAGCTGCAATCGCCGGAAGGGAGTGTGGCAACGGCGCAGTCGTCGAACATGAGAACGGCTGGAGCACGCAATACTGCCACATGGCCAAAGGCAGTCTCAGAGTGAAGCCCGGCGACAGGGTCAACTCCGGGCAGGCGCTTGGTCTGGTGGGTCTGTCCGGAAACACCGAGTTCCCACACCTGCATTTCACGGTGAGGTATGACGGGACAGTCGTGGATCCCTTCGCTGAGGGCGCCGCGAAAGGCGAATGCAATTCCGGTCGTTCGTTGTGGCAGCCAACGCTCGACTCCGTTTCGAACTATCGGCCGACCGAGATCATCAATGTCGGCTTTGCTGACCGAGCGGTGACTATGGACGAGATCGAGACCGGAGAGATCAAGCAATCTCCGCCCGGCTCTCATTCTGCCGCTCTGGTTGCGTATGTTCGCGCGATCGGGCTTCAGGCGGAGGACGAGCAAGCCATCGAGCTGAGGTCGCCTGAGGGGCAACTCATCGCGGAATATCGCGCACCGAAGCTGCCGCGAGATCAGGCCCAATATTTCGTCTCGGCCGGAAGGAAGCGCGGAGGCTCCGCCTGGCCGCCTGGCGCCTATACGGCAACTTTTGTCCTTCGCCGAAAAGGTGCCGAGATCGAGCGGCGGTCCTTCCAGGTGGACATCGCGCCATAGCATCTCGTCTCGCGAATCCCAGCGCCCCTGCGGGCGGCATTCCTTTCGGCAAGCAGGGTCCGTGGCGAGGTGGCGCGAGCAAGGCCCAATCAGCCGTCGCGATCAGCGCCGGCGCTGCAGCCGGTCGCCGTGACGCTCCACGCATTTCCCATCTTGTCATCTACCCTGAATAGTTGTTCAGTCCTTGCGGGGCGATTTGCATCTTTGACGTGACGAAGCGTTCGGCCGCAGGGCGTGCGGCTGGCGTGTGGGACAGGAAGCGCGCCATGGTTTATCGGCGGACGCATCAAGTGGTGAAGCGCCTTGCGGCGCGGCGAAGCGCAATTCTGGCGGCGGCGCGGGAGACTGCGGCGGAAGGCGGGATGGCGGCGGTGCAGATCGCGCCGGTCGCGGTCCGGGCCAATGTCGCGGCCGGCACGGTCTACCGTTACTTCCCCTCCAAGGCCGAGCTGATCTCTGAACTCATTGCCGAGGTCTCCCGGGACGAGCTCGCGGCAATCCGGCGGGCGGCCGATGCCGCGCCGGGGCCGTCCTCGGCATTGGCCGCGGCCGTGACAACCGTGGCGGTCCATACCCTGTCGCAGCGCAGGCTCGCCTGGGGCATCCTGGCCGAGCCCGTCGATGTCGACGTCAGTGCCTCGCGCCTGGCCAGCCGGCGCGAGATCGCGGGCGAGATTGCTGGGCGGATCGACGCTGCGGTGCGGGCCGGTCACCTGCCGGCGCAGGACACCGCGCTCGCCGCCACCGCCTTGCTTGGCGCGCTGCATGAGGCCCTGGTCGGGCCGCTGGCGCCCGACAATCTCGATGATCCCGTCAAGATGCGCGATGCGGTGCAGACCGTGACGCTGCTGGCCCTGCGCGCGGTCGGCGTCATGGACGCCCGCGCCAGGGGTCTGGTGGTGCAGCAGACGCTGCTGCCGACGACGAAGACGCTGGTTGGCGCGTAAAATCGGCCGCGCGATCGAGGCGGCGGCCTGATCGCGCTCAGGTCGTTGACGCAACGAGCCTTTTTGCAAAACCCCAGCAAGCTCGCCGGAAGCTCCGGCTACTTTGCATGGGGTTGTTTTTCGATATTTGCGTTGACCGGGTCGTGGCGACCTACATATTCGCGTCGCCTTCGGGGCCGACCGAGGCGATGCGCACCATGTTGGTGGTGCCGGGGATGCCGAGCGGGACGCCGGCGACGATGATCACGCGCTGGCCGGCGCGGACGAAGCCGTCCCGGAACGCGATCTGGCCGGCGCGGCCGACCATGTCGTCCTGGTCGCGCGCGTCCTCGGCCACCACGCAGTGCACGCCCCAGACCACAGCGAGCCGGCGTCCGGCGGTGATGTTCGGGGTGATCGCCACGATCGGCGGCTTCGGCCGCTCGCGCGCCACGCGCACCGCGGTCGAGCCCGATGAGGTCCAGCAGATCAAGGCGGGCAGGTCGAGCGTCTCGGCGATCTGCCGCGCGGCATCCGCGATGGCATCGCCCGCGGTGGACTCCGGCGCCGGGCGCTGGGCCATGATCACCGAGCGGTAGGTCGGGTCGCGTTCGACCTCCTCGCCGATGCGGTTCATGGTCGAGACCGCTTCGACCGGGAATTTTCCGGCCGCCGATTCCGCCGACAGCATGATGGCGTCGGCGCCCTCGTAGACCGCGGTTGCGACGTCCGAGACCTCGGCGCGGGTCGGGACCGGTGACTGGATCATCGATTCCAGCATCTGGGTCGCGATCACCACCGGCTTGCCGGCGCGGCGCGCCATGCGCGTCATCTGCTTCTGCAGGCTCGGCACGCGCTCGAGCGGCAGCTCGACACCGAGGTCGCCGCGCGCCACCATCAGCGCATCTGAGGCCTCGATGATGTCGGCGAGGCGGTCGATCGCCTGCGGCTTCTCGATCTTGGCCATGACCGCGGCACGGCCGCGGATCATCTTCTTGGCTTCGAGCACGTCGTCGGCGCGCTGCACGAAGGACAGCGCGATCCAGTCGATGCCGGTGACGAGGGCCGCCTCGAGGTCGGCGCGGTCCTTCGGCGTCATGGCGGAGACCGGCAGGTCGGTGTCGGGCAGGCTGACGCCCTTGCGGTCGCTCATCTTGCCGCCGACCACGACACGCGTCACCGCGTGCTCCTTCGAGGTCTCTTCTGCGATCAGCCGCACCTTGCCGTCGTCGAGCAGCAGCGCGTGGCCCGGCCTGAGTGCGGCCAGGATCTCCGGATGCGGCAGGTGGACGCGCGTGGCATCGCCGGGCGCCTTGTTGGAATCGAGCGTGAAGGTCTGGCCGTTCTGGAGCTGCACCGAGCCTTCGGCGAAGGCACCTAGCCTGAGCTTCGGGCCCTGGAGGTCGACCAGGATGCCGATCGGCCGGCCATAGCTCGACTCGACGTTGCGGATCGTCGCCACCAGCTCGCGCATCTTGTCATGCGGGGTGTGGCTCATGTTGATGCGAAACAGGTCTGCGCCGGCCTCGAACAGGCGGCGAATCATCGCGAGATCTGAAGAGGCCGGTCCCAGGGTCGCGAGAATCTTGATACGGCGAAGACGCCTCATGGCTTATTTCCAGACGGGGGCGGGGCGGCACCTGGCGGGAGGCCGGGTGCGGCGGGGGGCGTACCACCGGGCGGGCTATTGGGCAAACCCGGAACCCCGCCCGGGCCAACCGGACCGGGTAGACCAGGTACGCGTTGCTGCGCCGGCTGTTCGTTGGCGTCGGTCAGCTGCACCGTCCACGCCCGCTGCTCACCGGTGTCGACCTCGAAATAGCCGGTCCGGTCGTAGCCGCGCGCGAGGCAATCCTCGGTGCCGCGGATGGTGAACTCCTTGTCGCGCGAGCACATGAAGGCCTGCCCCGACCACTCGCCGCCGCGATCATAGTCGATCGCGTAGATGTAATAGTAACGGGCGACCAGCGTTCCCCGCAGCAGGGTCTCGCAGGAGCGGGAGGAGATGTTCCACCAGCCCTCGGTGGTCCAGCCCTCGGCGTCCTTGTAGCCGAGCGCAATGCCGACCCGGCTCGAGGTGTTGTTGCAGAGGCGGAAATCCGCGGAGGCCGGGCTGGCGCAAAGGCACAGCCAGGCGATCACCAGCACCGGGACCAACCGGGCGAGCAGACGAAGCGGGGGGAGGGGAGATTCGGCAATCATTGTCGCGGTAGCTATACCAGATCATTGACGATTTGGCGTAGGGCCGGGGAACCGCCCCAAGAGAGCGCAATTCCGTCGTCGGGCCGGTTTGCGCCGGGATATGGCAAAATCTGTGACAGGGCCCACCTGATCCCGTAAGGGTGACCTCCATCGGGTCGGGCCCAAGGGATGAATACAGCTATGGCAATCGACGACAAAACCAGAACGGAGCTCGAGGCGGCCGCTTTCCGGCGCCTGGTCGATCATCTGAAGACGCGGACGGATGTCCAAAACATCGACCTGATGAATCTGGCGGGCTTCTGCCGCAACTGCCTGTCCAACTGGCTCAAGGAAGCCGCCGACGCTCAAGGTGTCGCCATGAGCAAGGATGAGAGCCGGGAGGCCGTCTACGGCATGCCCTATGAGACCTGGAAAGCGAAATACCAGGGCTCGGCCACGCCCGAGCAGCTCGAGACCATGAAGAAGGTCCATCCCCACGGCCACGGGCACTGAGTTCGCGCAAGCCTTGAGTCGCATCACACAACAGCTTTCTTCGCTCTGCCGCAGGAAGGTGTGGGCGCGCTGTGGACGAGCACGATGGTGCCTTGAACGCAATCGGCACCAACCCTAAGGGTTCTAGCCAGCACGCGCGGTGAGGATGCCGGCGTCACCTCGTTTTGCCAGTTTCATTGGGAGTACCTAGATGGCCACCTCCGCCGCCGTCCGCGACGACGAGCCCGCGACGAAATTTGCCAAGGACCAGCTCAAATCCATCATCGAGCGCATTGAGCGGCTGGAGGAAGAGAAGAAGGCGATCTCCGACGACATCCGCGACGTCTATGCCGAGAGCAAGGGCAACGGCTACGACGTCAAGGCGCTGCGCACCATCGTGCGCCTGCGCAAGCAGGACCCGAACGAGCGCGCCGAGGCCGAGACGATTCTCGAGACCTACATGCAGGCGCTGGGGATGATCTGAGGCGTCCCGCCCGGGTGGCGTTGCAGCGCATTGGACTTGGGCGAGATCTTTTCATCTGCTAGACTGCTCGGTGAAGGGACCGAGCGATGGATGTGCCGGGACCAGAGCGAAGGCTCGCCGCGGTCCTCGCTGCCGATATGGTCGGCTTTAGCCGACTTATGGAGGTCGACGAGGCGGGTACCCTTGCGCGCCTCAAGACCCATCGGGTCGAGCTGATCGATCCCGCCATTGGTAAGAATCGCGGCGTCATCATCAAGACGACCGGCGATGGCATGCTCGCCGAGTTTCACAGCGTCGTCGACGCCGTGCTATGTGCCACCGAGGTTCAGCGCCGTATGGCGCGGCGCAATGCCGACGTCCCGCCAGCGCGATGGATACAATTCCGTATTGGGATCAATCTTGGCGACGTCATCGTCGATCAGGATGACATTTTTGGTGACGGGGTGAACGTCGCGGCGCGGCTGGAGGCGCTCGCCGAGCCTGGAGGAATCTGCGTTTCAGGCGCGGTGCGCGACCAGCTGGGCGAACGATTGGACGGAGTCCAATTCGACGATCTCGGCGAGCAGACTGTCAAGAACATCGCTCGTTCGATCCGTGTCTTCCGCGTCCGGCTGTCGGAGGGGCTTGCAAGCCTGCCCCAAGCGACAACGGCTGTTGCGCCGACCGTTGGCTCGAAGAAGCCATCCATCGCAGTGTTGCCGTTCGCCAACATGAGCGGCGATCCGGAACAGGAATTCTTCGCGGACGGTCTCACGGAAGACATCATCACCGAGCTCTCGCGCTTCCACGACTTGCTCGTGATCTCCCGAAACTCAACCTTCGTCTACAAGGGCAAGGCCGTAAAGGTCCAGGACATCGGCCGGGAGTTCGGCGTCGACTACGTCATCGAGGGTAGCGTGCGGAAAGCCGGGGGGCGCGTTCGCGTCACCGTGCAATTGATCGATGCCGAAACTGATCGCCATATCTGGGCCGAACGTTACGATCGCGAGCTCCAGGATATCTTCGCGATCCAGGATGAGATGACCCGCGCAATCGTCGCGACGTTGCCAGGCCGCGTGGAAGCGGCAGCACATGACCGCACCAAGCGCAAGCCGACCGAGAACATGCGGGCCTACGAATGCGTGCTGGCTGCAAAGCTGCTGCATCATCGTTCGACCCGCGAGGACAATGCTCAGGCGCAGATCCTGCTCCAACGGGCACTGGCGATGGATCCGAACTACGCCCACGCTCACGCCTGGAAGGCATGTGTGCTCGGCCAGTGCTGGATCTATGGCTGGTGTGCCGACCGTGACGCAACCTTTGAGCAGGTGGCTTCCGAACTCGAGATCGCGCTGGCACTCGACGACAATGATGCGGATGTGCACCGGATCCTTGCCGCGCTCAATCTGACGCGCCACGACTATGAAAAAGCCACCTATCATCAGGAGCGTGCGCTAGCTCTCAACCCGAACTATGACCTTATCGTCGTGCAGCAGGGAGAGCTCCTGACCTGGCTTGGCCTACCGGAGGAGGGCATCGACTGGATCAGGAAAGCGATGCGCCTCAATCCTCATCATCCCGAGCGGTTCTGGAGCCATCTTGGTCGTGCGTATTATTGCGCGGAAAGATACGCCGAGGCTGCCGAGGCGTTTTCAAGGATCACGCGACCCGATCACACCCATCATGCGTTCCTGGCAGCCATATTCGCGCAAATGAACAATGCCGTCGCGGCTGGCGCTCACGCCGCTGAGGTTCTCAAGCGCGAACCTGGATTCTCTGTGGCCGCGTACCTTGCAACCTTGCATTACAAGCGCGCGATCGATCGCGAGCGTCACGAAGCCGGGCTCGTCAAGGCTGGTCTGCCGGCATGATCGATGCGTGGAGAAAACAACAGGCAGGAGAGCTTTGCCGGGTCCAAGCGCTCAGCGCAGCGCGGCAGTCCGCACGACGAACGACGTCGTCTGGAGTTTTGCGGTGGCGCTGCCCGAGAAACTGTCACAGGACAGGCCCTGCATCGGGTCGTCGACAAAACCCATCGCGATCACGGCTTTCGGCTTGACGAAATAGCCGCGCAGCGCCGCCGTATCGAGCTCGCCCATCAGCGTGACCGACATCGCACGGCTGGCGCTCGGCGACAGCATCACGATCTTGAGCCAAACGCTCTCGCCCTTGGCGGCGGAGAGGCGGGTCGCGGTGGCGATCATGCCGTCGGTGCTCTTGCCGACCACCGAGTTGATCTCGGTCGCCTGAGCGAGGCTGCGCGATGCGGGGCGGGCAGAACGGGGGATCGGCGCGGAGGCGGCGACGACATTGGCGCGGTCAACCGGCGAGGCGGCCGGCGCGAAGGCCAGCGCCTGAAGAGCCGAGTTCGACACGCTCGCGGTGGCCTGCGGATCGGTGGCGGCGGCAAGGGCCTGGCGGGCCTTCAATGCGGCCACTTGGGCCGGCGTCGCCTGCTGCGGCGCGGCCGGGATGTCATCCCAGAAGCCGCGGGCATTGATGATGTCGGCCGGGGTCTCCGGCTTGCCGTCAACCGATTTGCCCGCCGCGGGCTTGTCTGCCACCGGCGCGGGCTTCGGCTTGGGCGGCGCAACCAGCTGCGCATCGGCTGAGGCGAGCTGGATCGCAGCGGCGATCTGCGGCTTGGCGCGGGGCGTCGGCACCAGTTCGGCGGGCTTGGCTGCTGCGGCGACGGTCGGTACCGCCGGCTTCGCGGCCGGGGCGGGCGCGCCCTCGTCGTCCTCGTCGCTGGCGGCCGGAGCTGCAGACTTGCCCTTGAATAGCGCGGCAAAGAAGTTTGGCTTGCTGCCGGCATCGTCGCCGCTGCCGCGTCGCTCGATCTCGGCCTTGGCGAACTCATAACCCTTCAGCGGCACGCCGTCGGTCGGCAGATGGACCGTCTTGCCGTCCGGGAAGACGCGGGCGAGCTGGTCATGCGTCATGCGCGGCCAGTGCCGGATGCTGCCGGTGTCCAGATGCACGAAGGGCGAGCCGGAGGTCGGATAGAAGCCGACGCCGCCGCGCTGCAGGCGCAAGCCGGCGAAGCGGATCTGCTCCAGCGGCACGCTTGGAATGTAGAAGTCCATCGCATGTCCCAGCATGTGCTGGCTGAAGCGCGCCACCCCGGAGGAGCGGCGGCGGAGCATGGCGTTGGTGGCGGGGGAGCGGTAGGAGGAGATGATCTGGATCGGCTGCTTCGCGTCGACGTCGCGGTAGACTTCCCAGAGGATGTCGAACAAGTGACGGTCCATGACCGTCTCGTCCTGGGTGCGCCAGTCGCGCAGGAAATGGTTGAGCTGTTTCAGCGCCGCTTCATCGTAGCGGCCGTCGCGCTTGAAGGTGACGGTGAGGTCTTCGCCGGAATGGGTGTGGTGGAAGGAGAGGGTCTTGGTCTCGTTCAGCGCGGCGGCATTATGAACCGAGCCTGCGCCCGCAAGCAGCGATACGGCAGCGAGGCCGATCCGCGAACCGGCCTTCACTCCCGCATGGGACAACGACAGCACAACGAATTGGCGTGCGAGACCAGTCAGCACGTATGAGCCCACCCAGTCGACGAGCGTTCAAATGGACTCTCCCGCCAACCCCGTTAGCAGCGCGAAGAGGATGAACGCTTTCTTAAAGCGAGAAGGTTAATTCGAGGTTGACCTTCCCGCCCCCAAACCAAGTCAGAATACGATCCTAACCGGTTGAGTGTGGCAAAAAAACGCCCGCTGCCCGGATCCAGGTCGACAATGGTTAACGTTAAACGGCCCCATCCATGGGACGGGGCCGTTGATATCGTTGCAGAACTCGGAAAACAGGGGCCGCGAGAGGCTTAACGCGTGAACACCCGCTGGGACCGGCGGCCGACCGGAGCCGGCGGCGGGGTCGGGGCCCCGCCTCCGAACAGCCGCTCGAAGAAGTTCGGGCCGGACGAGCCGAAGCCGCCGCCATTGTTGGCCACCGCCACGCCTGAGGGCAGGGTCGTTGCCGGGCGCGAATAGCTCGGCTGCGAATGGGCCACGACGGCCTCGAGATCCTTGCCGCGATTGTTCTTCAGGATGTTGATCATGGTCGCGTCGCGGCCATAGACGTCCTTGCGGAATTGCAGTTTGCCGGCATCGTCCACGAACGCGGTCTGATAGGTGATGTTGACCGGGATCGGCGTCGGGAATTTCAGGTCGATCTCGCTCTTGCCATACATGCTGCGCACGCGCTCGGGCGTGTATTTCTCGTTCGGCATGGTGATGTTGAGCAGCACCGAGGCGTACTGATCGGGGTTCTGCACGCGCATGCAGCCATGGCTGAAGGCGCGATCTTCCCTGGCGAACAGGTTCTTGTCCGGCGTGTCATGCTGATAGACCAGGAACTTGTTCGGGAAGTTGAAGCGGATGCGGCCGAGCGCGTTGGCTTCACCGGGCGGCTGCGAGATATGCACCGAGCCGTCGCGGTTCTGCTCGAGCTTGAGGCCCATGCGCTGGAGCACGGTCGGGTCCTGCTGAAGCGCCGGCAGGTACTCGTTGTAGACGATCGACGGCGGCACGTTCCAGGTCGGATTGACCGTAATGTACTTCATCGTCTCGGTCAGCAGCGGGGTCGCATGCGTGCCCGGCTTGCCGGTGACGACGCGGGTGGTCCAGACCTGCTGCCCGCGCTGCATCACCTTCAGCGTATAGTCGGGAATGTTGAGGATCACATAGGCATCGCCCAGCGATGGCGCGCCGAGGTCGCGCGGCAGCCAGCGCCAGCGCTCCATGTTGACCAGCACCACGTCGATCTGCTTGTCGCGCTTCGGGGTGTTGAGCGCCTTGACCGTCTTGTCGTCGAGGATGCCGGTCGCCTTCATCTCGGCGCCGCTCTGGAATTTGCGCACGGCTTCGGCGAGCGCGGCGTCATAGCGGGTGTCGCTGGCGTTCTCGGCGAGGCCGAGCTTGGCGCGCAGCTGCGGCACGCGCGGATCTTCCACGACGATCTCAGCCTGCTTCTTGCCGGCCGGGGTGTATTTCAGCGCCGGACCGTCGGCGATCTCGATCACCGGGCCGTTGCCCTGACCGCGAAGCTCCGCGAGCTTGGCCTTCAGCTCCTTGTAGAGCTTTTGCGGCGGGTTGTAGCTGTCGAGCGCGGTGGAGGCGTCAGTTGCGCTCGTGACCTTGGCGAGCACCTCGTTCGGATCGACCGGGTGCTCGGGATAGAGGATGTCGGCGCTGACCTGCGACCAATGCATGCGGCCGCTCTGGGCATGGCGCGCATAGTCGAACATGCTGGCGGTGAGCTTGAGCTCGGCATCGGCCAGCGCATCGGGCGTGGTGGCGCCGGCGAAATCCGGCACTGGATAGTCAGCGGGATTGAGGCCGTCGGAAGCGGCGTCCTTCAGCCGCGCGATCACGCCCTTGGCCGCAGCGGTCAGGCTACCGCCTTGCGTCCAAACCGGCGCGAAGTCGCGTGCGCCATAAAACTTCTCGATCGCCGCGCGCTCGTTCTTGCGGTCGAAATGGCGGGACGTCTTGGCGCCGATAATGTCCTTGAGCTTGTCGGCGACTGGCTGGTCGGCGGCGGGAACGTTGCTCGCAGCCTTCACCGGCTCGGCGGCCGGAGCCGCAGCGGGTGCCGCGGGCGCAGCCGGCGTTGCCGTCGCTGTGTCGGCCTTGGCCGGCTCGGTTTTCTCTGGCTCAGTTTTGGCGGTCTCGCTCTTCGGCGCCTCGGTGGCGGGTGTCGTGGCGACGTCGGAAGGCTTGGCCTCGACCTTGTCCGGGGTGGGGGCGACGTCAGCCTTCACAGGCTCCTTTGCCGGCTCCTTGGCGGAGTCCTGAACGGTGGCGGTGGTGTCGAGCTTGATGTCGGCTGCTGTCGGGGGCGGGACGTTGGCCGGCTCGGGGCGCGGGATCGCAGCTTCGATCGCGAGCTCGGCAGCGCTGCTGCGCGCCTGATCCTGCGCCAGAGCTGAGCTGGCCGACACCGTGAGGAAGGTTGCCGCGACCGTCATCAAGACACGGTCGAAACCCGCACGGTGGTTCAAACAGTCACGCATTGTGTCGCACCCCTCGGGTGAACTGTCCCCCATGGAACAGCTTCGTTATCGCCAATTGAGCTTCGGCTAAATCGCGCCGGCCTCTCGAAAGTTGCACGCCTGCACGCAACGATTCCTACGCAGACGATATACAGGCCCCGGTTTTGCAGCCAGCGCCAACCGGAACAATTCACGCCAAACTGACTTCAAGGGAGCCTGTTGGCAACGGATTGTGCGCTGGCCCCACGCGCTTTTCCCTATGTCTGTCACTTCCAAGTCACGGTTCAAGACGCAACCAAATTCTGTCGTCATGCGAACGGCTTACAGCCGGTCTTGCATCGCCCCGCGAACCTCCGTTCGCATCAAGCTCAGTGCGTCTCCTCGCCGCTTTTCCCGCCATGTCCGGGAACCCCGGCCTCGTCGAGTTTGCGGTAGAGCGTGGACCGGCCGATTTTGAGGCGGCGGGCCACCTCGGACATCTGGCCGCGATAATGCGAGATCGCGAATCGGATGATCTCGTTCTCCATGTCCTCGAGTGCGCGGACATCGCCGGTCGGGGTCAGCATGGCGAGAGTTCCAACGGCCGGGAGCGGCGCGATCGGTATTTCGTTACTTGACACGACTGAAGGGGTCGCCGCCGGCTCGAGCATCAGCGGGGCCGTCGGAATCTCCGCGCCGGAGTACTGTTGCGAGGCGAGCAGAGGGAAATCACTGAGGCCGAGCTGGTCGCCCTCGCTCATCACCACTGCACGGTAGACCGCGTTCTCGAGCTGGCGGATGTTGCCGGGCCAGTCGAGCTGGGCGAGATGCGCCATGGCCTCGCCGCTGATGCCGGTGATCTGGCGGTTCTCCTCGGCGGCAAAGCGCGCCAGGAAATGTCGGAGCAGATGCGGGATGTCCTCGCGCCGAGCCCGGAGCGAGGGAATCGTCAGCGGCAGCACGTGCAGGCGGTAGAACAGATCCTCGCGGAAGTGACCCTGTTTCACCCGCTCCAGCAGCCGGCGATTGGTTGCCGAGACGATACGGACGTCGACCTTGACGGGCTTGCGGCCGCCGACCGCCTCGACGGCGCCTTCCTGGAGCGCGCGAAGCAGCTTGACCTGCGCAGTCAGCGGCAGCTCGCTGACCTCATCCAGAAACAGCGTCCCGCCATGGGCCTCGACGAACTTGCCCATGTGCCGTTCGGTGGCGCCGGTGAAAGCACCCTTTTCGTGGCCGAACAGAATGGATTCGACGAGGTTGTCGGGGATCGCACCGCAATTGACGGCGACGAACGGCTTTGCCTTGCGCTCGCCGCTGCCATGGATGGCGCGCGCGAACATCTCCTTGCCGACGCCCGACTCACCTTCGATCAGAACCGGAATCGCGGAGTTCGCTGCCTTCTGGGCGGCGCGCATGACGCCCGCCATCGCCTCGGCGCGCGTGATGATGTCGGAGAAGGTCAGCCGGCCCTCGCGGCTGTGACGGATGCGCTGCAATTCGCCCTTGAGCGCGGAGGCGTTGAGAGCATTGCGCAGTGAGACCTGAAGTCGCTCGAGGCCCACCGGCTTGACCACGAAATCGGCCGCACCTGCGCGCATCGCCGAGATCACGTTGTCGATGCCGCCATGGGCGGTCTGCACGATGACGGGGACGCTGAGGCCCGCTTCGCGCATTTTGGCCAGCACACCCATGCCGTCGAGGCCGGGCATCACGAGATCGAGGATGACACCGTCGATGGCCGGAGCATCGGGAGCGGTGAGGGCGGCGATCGCGGCGTCGCCGGAATCCACGACGACCGTTTCATAGCCGCATTTCTGCACCATGTTCTCGACCAGCCGGCGGGCTACGGCGTCGTCGTCGGCGATCAAAATACTGGCAGCCATGGTGTTCCCCGCACGCTACTACTATCTGTCTCGAATCGGGGCACTCTGGCCGAAGCCGATTAACGCACTCTTAAACCTTGATGCCCCAGCCCGCCGCCGCGATTGTTGAACACAGGTTTCCCACACAATGAATTCGCGCTCCAAGTCTGCTCTGAACAAGCCTGCTCTCAAGAAGTCTGCCCTCAAGAAGCCCGCTCTCCGCAAGCCTGCCGCCAAGACATCCGCCGTCAAGACATCTGCCGTCAAGAAATCCGCAGCCAAGACAAAGCCCTCCAAGACCTCACTCGCAAAGCCCGCGAGCAAGACCGGTAAGCTTCCGGAGTGGAACCTCACCGATCTCTATTCCGGGATCGATGCGCCGCAGGTGGCGCGCGATCTCGAAAAGATGGATGCCGACTGCGTCGCGTTCGAGACAGACTACAAGGGCAAGCTGGCAACAGGGACAGCAAACGAAGATGGCGGAAAATGGCTCGCGGAGGCGGTGCGACGCTATGAGGCGATCGACGATCTCGCCGGCCGCCTCGGCTCCTATGCCGGGCTTGTCCACGCCGGCGACAGCGTGGACCCTGCGATTTCAAAGTTTTACGGCGATGTCTCGGAGCGATTGACGGCCGCGTCGACGCATCTTCTGTTCTTTGCGCTCGAGCTCAATCGCGTCGATGACGATATTTTGAACCGTGCGATGCAAGCCCCCGAGCTCGCGTACTACCGCCCGTGGATCGAGGATCTGCGCAAGGAGAAGCCGTATCAGCTCGACGACAAGCTCGAGCAGCTTTTCCTGGAGAAAGCGCAGACCGGCTATTCCGCCTTCAACCGGCTGTTCGACCAGACCATCTCCGGCCTGCGTTTCAAGGTCGGGTCCAAGGAGCTGGCGATCGAGCCGACGCTCAACCTGCTGCAGGACCGCGATGGCTCAAAGCGCAAGAGCGCGGCCGAGGCGCTGGCAAAAACCTTCAAGGCCAATGAGCGCACCTTTGCGCTGATCACCAACACGCTCGCCAAGGACAAGGACATCTCCGACCGCTGGCGCGGCTTCCAGGATGTCGCGGATTCCCGGCACCTCAACAACCGGGTCGAGCGCGAGGTGGTGGATGCGCTGGTGGCCTCCGTGCGCGCGGCCTATCCAAAATTGTCGCATCGCTATTATGCGCTGAAGGCGAAGTGGTTCGGCAAGAAGCGGCTGGCCTATTGGGACCGCAACGCGCCGCTGCCGTTTGCCGCGACCGACGTCATCGGCTGGCCGGAAGCGCGAAGCATGGTGCTGACGGCCTATCGCGGCTTCTCGCCAAAAATGGCCGACATCGCCGAGCGCTTCTTCACCGATCGCTGGATCGACGCGCCGGTGCGGCCGGGCAAGGCGCCGGGTGCGTTCTCGCATCCGACCACGCCGTCCGCGCACCCCTATGTGCTCATGAACTATCAGGGCAAGCCGCGCGACGTGATGACGCTCGCCCACGAGCTCGGCCATGGCGTGCATCAGGTGTTGGCGGCGAAGAACGGCGCGCTGATGGCGCCGACGCCGCTGACGCTGGCGGAGACCGCAAGCGTGTTCGGCGAGATGCTGACCTTCCGGCGGCTGCTGGCGCAGACCAAGAGCGCCAAGCAGCGCCAGGCGCTGCTGGCCGGCAAGGTCGAGGACATGATCAACACCGTGGTGCGGCAGATCGCGTTCTATTCCTTCGAACGTGCAGTCCACACCGAACGCAAGAATGGCGAGCTCACCGCGACGCGGCTCGGCGAGATCTGGCTGTCGGTGCAGGGCGAGAGCCTCGGGTCGGCGATCGAGATCAAAGCGGGCTACGAGAACTACTGGATGTACATCCCGCACTTCATCCACTCGCCGTTCTATGTTTACGCCTATGCCTTCGGCGATTGCCTCGTGAACTCGCTTTATGCCGTCTACGAGAACGCGGCCGAGGGTTTTGCCGAGCGCTATCTCGACATGCTCGCGGCCGGCGGCACCAAGCATTATTCCGAGCTGCTGCGACCGTTCGGGCTCGATGCCAAGGATCCCAAATTCTGGGACGGCGGCCTGTCGGTCATCGCCGGGATGATCGACGAGCTGGAGGCGATGGGCTGACAGGGCTAGGTGCATTTCGGTGCCGCAGCGCACAAGCCCGGCCCGCTGACCTGCCTGCCAAGTTGTATGGAACCTGCCCTGAACATTTGAACGTTTGCACGCCGGGGCAGACTAATCGTTGGAGGAGCATTCCGGCTCGAAATACATCTGTGATTGTTGTTCATCGTCGTGGGGATGCTCGGCCAGGGAGGCGAACATGGCCAGGACCGGTGCTCGGGACCCAAAGACAGAGCCCCCAAGGGCGGTCGAACAACAGCAGTCGTGGGGGTGTCAGCACCGGAAGATCGTGAAGCGCGAGCTCGCAGCCATCAACAACCGGCGGCGCGCCGAAGGCATTGAACCTGTCTCCTATCCCGGCGACGAAAAGGCCGTCGAGACGGTTGGCCTTGCCTTCTCGGGCGGTGGAATTCGATCTTCCGCAGTCTGCCTCGGCGTCTTGCAGGCCCTCAATCACCACGGACTCGTCAAGCACATCGACTATCTCTCGACCGTCTCGGGCGGCGGGTACACCGGCTGCTCGTTCACCGCGAGCATGGCACGCGCGCAAAATTTCGTCTTCGGAAGCGGGCCGTCACCCGGAGCCCAGAACGCCAACGAGATCAGCGATACGCCTGCCGTCGGCCATATTCGAAACTACTCGAACTACCTCGTTCCGGCCGGCGCACGCGACTTGCTCACCGGCGTTGCAATCGTCGTGCGCGGGCTCGTCGCCAATCTGAGCCTGACTTTGCCCGTCGTGCTGCTCGTTGCTGTGATCACGATCCTGTCCAACGCCGCACGCTCATCGCTTTATACGACAAATTTCTTCGGGCTAAGCGTCGACGACAGCCAGAGCCTCGGTCCGCTCTCCAGCCTGGGATTGATGCCCGCCTATTTTCTCGTCGGGCTCGTTGCCGCCTTGCTGCTTTTGTTGGTCGGACGCCTCTTCAAAGCCGGGCGGCGCGAGCTGTTTCGCTACCTTGCTGGTCTTGCGTTTGCGATGGGACTCATCTGCGCGATCGCCAGCTGCCTGAACGTCGATCACTTCGGCCTTTCGCTTGCGGCCGTCCTGCTCGGCCTCGTGCTTTTCTTCGGCTGGGCCGTGCTGCGATCGGTTTCGCCGACCAAGGGGGGTGAATTCCGCGGCTATCCGTCGACTGCCGGCGCGACCTATCTCGTTCTGCTTGCCGCCATCTGCTTCTTCGAATTCCAGCCCTTCATGATCGCTCAGATGTTCGAAGTCGCGGAAGCCAGTACGGCTCAGTCCGGCGCCATCGTTGCGGGCGTTGCAATCAAATGGGTCCAGTCGCTCGCGGCCATCACTGCGCCGGTTGCCGCGGCCGTTACGGTGTTCCGGCAGCAATTCGCCGACCTGCTGAAGGGCGCCGGCGCCTCGGACCTGGGCTCACGCCTGCTCGCCCATGTGGCGAAAGCCGCCGTGCTTGTCGCGGGACTGGCACTCCCGCTGCTGATCTGGGTCGGATATCTCTATCTCTGCTATTGGGGCATCGCGAACGACAAGACCCTCGACGCCGTCTATCGTCAATATCCCATGATCGAGGAATGGGGGCCGGTAGGTGTGCAGCCCGCGCTCCCGTCCGCCAGTCTCGACGTCAAGGGCAATGTTCAATTCGACTCGGCGGCGCGTAAATTCTCCGCCGAGATCAGCAACGGCGAAAAGAAGCCAGCCGTCGCGAAGCCGGTGGGACCGATTACGCATATCCCCGCATGGCTGTTTTCGATTGCCTCACTGCAGTCCCCCGACGCATTCAAGTGGTCGACGTACCAGTTTGGCAACAGCGTCAATTTGCGGATGGCGCTATTCTACTTGCTGTCCGGTTCGATCCTGTTCGGCCTGTCGTGGGTTCTTGGGCCGAACGCCAATTCGCTACACCGGCTCTATCGCGATCGCCTCAGCAAAGCCTTCTTGTTCAACCCGCTCTATTACGCCGATGGCGAGCCGTCGCGGAACGAGCCGAGCCTCGATCAGGGGAGGGACTTTCTTCCACTCGACAACGAGAAGCTGAGCGGTCTGCTTCATGGAATCGTCTACGGGGTGGATCGAGCGGGAGCGATGACGATCACGACATCGAAAAAATGCAGCCTGGCCTCCCCGTATCACATCATCAACGCCGCCCTGAACATCCAGGGATCCGACTTCGCCAACCGGAGGGGACGTAATGCCGACTTCTTCATGTTCTCGCCGCTGCACGTCGGCAGCGAGGCGACCGGTTATGCCAATACACGAGCGCTCGAGAAGGTCGTGCCGGACCTCGATCTGGCAACCGCGATGGCGATCTCGGGAGCCGCTGCCTCCTCGAACATGGGGTCGGGTTCGATCCGCTCGCTGACCCCGACGTTGGCCTTGCTCAACGTGCGCCTGGGATACTGGCTGAAGAATCCGCGCTGGGTCTCGACCAAGGACAAGCCGCAGCACCACTCGATCCCTCTGTTTCTATGGTCCGAAATCTCGGGTCGGCTCTACGAGAATGCTGATGCGGTTTATCTGACTGACGGCGGGCACATCGAGAATCTGGGCGTCTACGAGTTGTTGCGGCGACGCTGCAAGGTGATCATCGCCGTTGACGCTGAGGCTGATGCGCCGATGAATTTTTCGTCGTTGGTGACGCTGCAGCGCTATGCGCGTATCGATCTCGGAATTATCATCGACCTGCCCTGGACGCCCATCCGCAACACCACCCTCGAGTGGATGAAGTGCAATGCAGCCAAAACCTCGAGCTCAGCCCTGCGCTCGGCGGGCGGGCCGCACGTCGCCGTCGGCACCATCGACTACGGCGCGGGGGAAAACGGCTATCTCGTCTACATCAAATCGTCCTTGACCGGAGACGAAAACGACTACATCCGCGACTACGCGCGCCGCAATGACACCTTCCCGCACGAAACCACGGGTGACCAGTTCTTCTCGGAGGAGCAGTTCGAGGTCTATCGTGCGCTTGGCTTTCATATGACGCATGGCTTCCTCGCCGAGGGCGCTGGCGCTGACGCGATCGTGGTCAACGTTCCCGGAGAACGTTGCGCGAAACGAAACTTCAGCGACAGCAAGCTGGAGCCCATCAGGGCAGTCCGCCGCGCGCTCGGCCTGCGCTGATAGGCCTTCGGCTCGTCGCACCCCGGGGCCGCCGCCCAGCGGGTGCCGACCGGCCTGTGCGAATTCCCGGCAATTGGAATTCCAAATGACCTGATTTGCAGGAAAACCGCGCCTGCCTGCCGTTGCCCTGCCCGAAACTTTGCGGTATCCCAGCCTAAGAATTGAACTTTCGACTGGGGACATTCCATGGCTGATCATAGCGAAGTGGCGTACAGCACCGCCGATGGCAACGACTACGTTGCCCACGAGCAGACCTACGAGGGCTTCATCAAGCTGGTGAAGTACGGCACGGCCTCGGTCGCGCTCATCGTGATCCTGATGGCGATCTTCCTGACCTGATCGATCGGCAGCTGCACACGCCAGCGGCAGCAGCTGCCTAGAATATTTGCATCCAAGCCGGTGCTAAAACCGGTATCGAACGCCGCGGGAGTAACGCTCAAGTTTGCGCGCGCGCTGTCCCGCGCCGCCGGAGGACCTATGAAGATCGCCGTTGCCAAGGAAATCGATCCGTCGGAGCCGCGCGTCGCCGCTTCGCCTGATACGGTGAAGAAGTTCAAGGCGCTGGGCGCCGAGATCGCCGTCGAGCCGGGCGCCGGCCTCAAATCGGGCCTGCCGGATTCCGAATTCACTGCGGTGGGTGCCACCGTCAGCGCCGACGCGCTGAAAGATGCCGACATCATCATCAAGGTGAAGCGTCCCGAAGCCTCGGAGCTCGCGCAGTACAAGCGCGGTGCGCTCGTGATCGCCATCATGGATCCCTATGGCAACGAGGCCGCGCTGAAGACGATCGCCGATGCCGGCGTCTCCGCCTTCGCGATGGAGTTGATGCCGCGCATCACCCGCGCGCAGGTGATGGACGTGCTGTCCTCGCAGGCAAACCTTGCCGGTTACCGCGCCGTGATCGAGGGTGCCGAGGCCTTCGGCCGCGCCTTCCCGATGATGATGACCGCGGCCGGCACCGTGCCTGCGGCCAAGGTGTTCGTGATGGGCGTCGGCGTCGCCGGCCTCCAGGCCATCGCGACCGCGCGCCGTCTCGGCGCCGTCGTGACCGCGACCGACGTGCGTCCCGCCACGAAAGAGCAGGTCGAATCGCTCGGCGCGAAGTTCCTTGCCGTCGAGGACGAGGAGTTCAAGAACGCGCAGACCGCCGGCGGCTACGCCAAGGAAATGTCGAGGGAATATCAGGCCAAGCAGGCCGCGCTCACCGCCGAGCACATCAAGAAGCAGGACATCGTGATCACCACCGCGCTGATCCCGGGCCGGCCGGCGCCGAAGCTGGTCAGTGCCGAGATGGTCAAGTCGATGAAGCCGGGCTCGGTGCTGGTCGATCTCGCCGTCGAGCGCGGCGGCAATGTCGAGGGCGCGAAGCCGGGCGAGGTCGTCGACCTCGATGGCATCAAGATCGTCGGCTACACCAACGTCGCGGGCCGCGTTGCGGCCTCGGCCTCCAGCCTCTACGCGCGCAACCTGTTCTCCTTCGTCGAGACCATGGTCGACAAGAAAGAGAAGAAGCTCGCCGTCAACTGGGACGACGAGCTGGTCAAGGCCACCGCGCTCACGAAAGACGGCGCCGTCATCCACCCGAACTTCCAGCCGAAGGTTTAAGGAGACCCGCCATGGAGCATGCTGCACAGGTCGTCGACCCCTTCATCTTCCGGCTGTCGATTTTCGTCCTCGCCGTCTTCGTCGGCTATTTCGTGGTGTGGTCGGTGACCCCGGCGCTGCATACGCCCCTGATGAGCGTGACCAACGCGATCTCCTCGGTGATCGTGGTCGGCGCGCTGCTCGCGGTCGGCGTCGGCATGGTTTCGAGCGGCTCGGGATGGGCCCGCGGCTTCGGCTTCGTCGCGCTCATCTTCGCCTGCGTAAACATATTTGGCGGCTTTCTTGTCACCCAGCGCATGCTGGCGATGTACAAGAAGAAGTCGAAGTGAGCGGCCACCTCGGGCTGAAGGATTAATGGGGACCTGAGATGAGCGCCAATCTCTCTGCATTCTTGTATCTCGTGGCGGGGGTGCTGTTCATCCTGTCGCTGCGCGGGCTGTCGAGCCCGGCTTCGTCGCGCCAGGGCAATCTGTTCGGCATGATCGGCATGGCGATCGCGGTCGCCACCACGCTGGCAAGCCATCCGCCGGCCGACGGCCTGGCCTGGCTGCTGGTCATCCTCGCAGTCGCCATCGGCGGCAGCATCGGCGCGGTGATCGCCCGCCGCGTGCCGATGACCTCGATGCCGGAACTGGTCGCGGCCTTCCACTCGCTGGTCGGCATGGCCGCGGTGCTCGTTGCCGCGGGCGCGTTCTATGCGCCCGAGGCCTTCGACATCGGCACTCCCGGCAACATCCATCCGCAGAGCCTGGTCGAGATGTCGCTCGGCGTCGCCATCGGCGCGCTGACCTTCACCGGCTCGGTGATCGCGTTCCTGAAGCTGTCCGCGCGGATGAGCGGTGCGCCGATCATTCTGCCGTTCCGCCACGTCATCAACATAGCGCTCGCCGCGGCGCTGGTGTTCTTCATCGTCGGCCTCGTGCTGACCGGCAGCGCGTTCGACTTCTGGATGATCACCATCCTGGCGCTGGCGCTCGGCGTGCTCATGATCATCCCGATCGGCGGCGCCGACATGCCGGTCGTGATCTCGATGCTGAACTCCTACTCCGGCTGGGCCGCGGCCGGCATCGGCTTCACGCTCGGCAATTCCGCGCTGATCATCACCGGCGCGCTGGTCGGCTCCTCGGGCGCGATCCTGTCCTACATCATGTGCCATGCGATGAACCGATCCTTCATCTCGGTCATCCTCGGCGGTTTTGGCGGCGAGACCGCCGCGGCCGGCGGCGGTACGGGCGAGCAGAAGCCCGCCAAGCTCGGCTCGGCCGACGATGCCGCCTTCATCATGAAGAACGCGCAGAAGGTCATCATCGTGCCCGGCTACGGCATGGCGGTGGCGCAGGCCCAGCACGCGCTGCGCGAGATGGGCGACATCCTGAAGAAGGAAGGCGTCGAGGTGAAATACGCCATTCACCCGGTGGCAGGCCGTATGCCCGGCCACATGAACGTGCTGCTGGCGGAGGCCAACGTGCCCTATGACGAGGTGTTCGAGCTCGAGGATATCAACTCCGAATTCGCGCAGGCCGACATCGCCTTCGTGATCGGCGCCAACGACGTCACCAACCCCGCGGCCGAAGAGGACAAGACCTCGCCGATCTACGGCATGCCCGTGCTGCAGGTCTGGAAGGCCGGCACGGTGATGTTCATCAAGCGCTCGCTCGCCTCCGGTTATGCCGGTATCGACAATCCGCTGTTCTATCGCGACAACACCATGATGCTGCTCGGCGACGCCAAGAAGGTCACCGAGAACATCGTCAAGGCGATGTAGCGCGTGGAAGAAGCGGACCGTGGCCCTGAACAAGGAGTGGCACCGGTCCCATCGCATGCCGCCCAAGGCGACGCGCGAGCAGCGCCTCAAATGGCACGCCGCCCACAAGGCGGCGTGTGGCTGTCGCGACGTACCGGCAAGCCTTCCGCCTGACGTCATGAAATTGCTGCGGAGCCGTCGCAAGTCCTGAGTTCAAACCGGGGCCGGCCGCGCAATGATCACCATCGCCAAATGGACCATCGTCCTGCTCGCGACCGTTTATCTCGCCGGGCTCGTCGTGCTGTATGTCCGGCAGCGCGAGATGCTGTTCCCCATACCGACTGCCAGGCGGACCTCTCCTGATGCGGCGGATTGTCCCGAGGCGGAGGAGCACGTCCTGACCACATCGGACGGCGAGAACGTCATCGCCTGGCACGTGCCGGCAAGGGCCGGCCGTCCCGTGATCCTGTACTTCCCGGGCAATGGCGACTTTCTTGCCGGTCGTGTCAGCCGCTTCAAGGCGATGATTGCTGACGGCACCGGCCTCGTCGCGCTGTCCTATCGCGGCTATGCCGGCTCGAGCGGCGCGCCGAGCGAGCAGGGCTTGCTGCGCGATGCCGCCGCTGCCTACGCCTTCACCACCACCCGCTACGAGGCGGAACGAATCGTCGCCTGGGGCTTTTCGCTCGGGACGGGCGTGGCGGTCGGGCTCGCCACCGAACACGCCATCGGCAAATTGGTCCTGGAGGCGCCGTACACCTCGACGGCCGACATTGCCGCATTGGCATTCCGGTACGTGCCGGTGCGCCTTCTCATGCGCGACCAGTTTCGCTCCGACGAACGGATCGCACGCGTCACGGTGCCGCTGTTGGTGATGCATGGCACCAATGATCTTGCCATTTCGATCCTGTTCGGGGAGCGTCTGTTCGCGCTCGCGCATGAACCGAAGCAGTTCGTTCGCTTTGCGGGCGGCGGACATGACAATCTCGATAGTTTCGGTGCGGTCGAAACGGCAAGGCGCTTCATTGGATATTAAACGACCTGTCATGCGGCTCCGGGGCGTCTGCCTCGTCGCCATCCTCACCTTGTTGCCGCAGCAGGCATGGGCCGCAACCGGGCTCGATGGTGCGGCGATGCGCTGGCCCTATGCGCTGCCCTTTGCCGGCCTGTTGCTGTCGATCGCGCTGGGGCCGCTGTTGCTTCCGAAGATCTGGCACCATCATTACGGCAAGATCGCCGCTGCCTGGTCGCTGGCGGCGCTCGTCGCGCTCGTGATCTTTGCCGGCAGCATGGCGACGCTGGCGGCGCTCGTTCACGCCATGCTCGCCGAATATCTCGGCTTCATCGTGCTGCTGTTCTCGCTCTATGTCGTGGCCGGCGGCATTCTCATTACCGGCGACATCAAGGCCACGCCGGCGACCAATGTTGGCATCCTCGCGCTCGGCACGCTGGGTGCGAGCATCGTCGGCACCACGGGGGCCGCGATGATCCTGATTCGTCCACTGATCCGAGCCAACCGGCCGCGGCGCCACAACGCCCATGTCATCGTCTTCTTCATCATCCTGGTTGCCAATGTCGGCGGCGCGTTGAGCCCGCTCGGCGATCCTCCGCTGTTCGTCGGCTTCCTGCACGGCATCGACTTCTTCTGGACCACACGGACCATCTGGCTGCAGACCGCGCTCGTGGCCGGATTGCTGCTCGCGATCTTCGCCGCCATCGACGTCTGGCGCTTCCGCAGCGAGCCTTTGCTCGGGGAGGCCGGCCCCGCCAAGCCGGTCCGCATCCGCGGCCTCGTCAATCTCGCGCTGATAGCTGCCATCGTCGCGAGCCTGCTGATGTCGGCGATGTGGAAGCCCGGCATTGCCTTCGATGTTCTCGGAACGAAGCTCGAGCTGGAGGATATCGCGCGCAATTTGGCGCTGCTGGCGATTGCCGCGCTGTCGGTGTGGCTGACACCGGACGAGCACAGGCTGGCCAACGGCTTCACCTGGGAGCCGATCCGCGAGGTCGCAAAGCTGTTCGCGGGCATCTTCGTCGCCATCATTCCGGTCATTGCCATGCTCAACGCCGGTCACCACGGCGCCTTCGCGGGGCTATTGGCAGCCGTGACGGCACCGGACGGCACGCCGCGCGAGGTCGCCTATTTCTGGTTTACCGGATTGATGTCGGCGTTCCTCGACAATGCGCCGACCTATCTGTTGTTTTTCCAGCTCGCCGGCGGCGATGCCCAAACGCTGATGCACGAGATGTCGGGCACGCTCGCTTCCATCTCGATGGGAGCGGTCTACATGGGAGCGCTGACCTATATCGGCAACGCGCCGAACTTCATGGTGAGCAGCATCGCCAGCGAGAACGGCATCGAGATGCCGAGCTTCTTCGGTTATCTCCTGCGGGCCGGTGCCGTGCTGATCCCGCTGTTCCTGCTGCTGACCTTGCTGCCGGTCGCGCCGATCCTGCGCTGGCATTGAATCTGCCGGCCGATTTGCTACTGCTCGGCTGAAACGATTGGATCCGGTGGATGAGCGCGCATAATCCGATGCCCCGGTCGGCCTGGATCTTTCCGGCGCTGGCCGTGCTGTTGTTCGCAGCCGTCAGCGCGACGAACTACGTGTTCACGCTCTCGCTGAGCGGGCTCGTCTTCGCGACCGTGCTGCTCGTCATCCTGTTCGGCACGGTGTTCGCTGCGGTTCATCATGCCGAAGTGATCGCCGAACGGGTCGGCGAGCCCTACGGCACGCTGGTGCTGACGCTCTCGGTGACCATCATCGAGGTGGCGCTGATCACCACGATCATGCTGGGTGACAAGCCCGCGCCGGAACTGGCGCGCGACACGGTGTTCGCCGTGGTCATGATCGTCTGCAATGGCCTCGTCGGGCTCTGCATCTTCATCGGCGGCCTGCGCTATCGCGAGCAGGGTTTTCAGCTCTCCGGCGCCAACGTCTATCTCAGCGTCCTGTTCGCGCTGGCGACCATCACGCTGATCATGCCGAACTACACGACCAGCACGCCCGGGCCGGTCTATTCGGCAGCGCAACTCGGTTTCGTCGACGTGGTCACGCTCGCGCTGTACGGGGTATTTCTCTACACCCAGACGGTCCTGCACAAGGATTACTTCGTCCATGAACGGGCGGACGGGGACAGCGGAGAGCTGCACCTGCCGGGCGGGATGTTCGTGCTCAGCGTCGTGCTGCTGCTGATTGCGCTGCTGGCGGTGGTGCTGCTCGCCAAGAAGTTCTCGCTGGTGGTCGATGCCGTTGCGGTCAAGATCGGCGCGCCTCCGGCCTTTGCCGGCCTTCTGGTCGCGCTCCTGATCCTGATGCCGGAAGGCGTTGCGGCTGTAGCTGCGGCCCGCAAGAACGACCTGCAGAAGAGCATCAACCTCGCGCTCGGCTCGTCGCTCGCCACCATCGGGCTGACGATCCCGGCCGTCGGCGTCGCCACCTACGCGCTCGACAAGGAGCTCGAGCTCGGCCTCAGCGCCCAGGGCAGCGTGCTTTTGCTCCTGACCTTCTTCCTGAGCATGCTGACCTTCGGCACGGGCAGAACAAACGTCCTGTTCGGGCTGGTCCATATGGTGGTATTTGCCGTCTACGTGTTCATGGTTTTCGTGCCCTGACCCACTTTGCGCGTCCGCGGCCCTACAGGGTCCGGGTCGCGTCCCAGGAGAGTTCCCGATGCTTGCCGCCAGATCCGAGGTTCAGGTCGATAACGAGGAGGTCCGGGTGACCGAGTGGCGCCTCGGTCCGGGCAGCGCCACGGGGCATCACACCCACGGCATGGACTACGTGATTGTTCCCGTCGTGGCGGGGGAGATGACCATCGTGGCCCCCGGCGGCGAGCGGTCCAAGGCGCAGCTTGCGGCCGGGAAATCCTATTTCCGCAAGGCGGGCGTCCAACATGACGTACTTAACGAAACCTCAACCGAGATCGTGTTCCTTGAGATCGAGCTAAAGCCGTAAATCCGACCCTACCACTTGCCATCGATCCGTCGCAGTTGATCCCTTACAATGCCCCAAAGTTCCCGCATCAGATCGCGCGGGGAGTGGCCGGAATGCTGAAATACCTCGCTAAAATTTCAATGGATATTTTCCCCTCGGTGCTCGCGACGATCATCGGGGCGTACATCGTTAACCACTACATCAACGCCAAGCCGGCGGCTGATACCCCCGCGGCCGTTGTGGCTCCTGCCGAGGCCGGCAAGAACGGCAAGCCCGCCGATGTCGCCAATCTCCCGGCGCCCGGCGTCAAGGCGAAAGGCATCTCCGAGAAGAGCGTGACGGACAAGCCGGCGGCTGAGAAGGCCGCCGATCAGCCGGCCGTCGAGCACAAGGCTGCGGACGTGACACCGGCCGAAGCGAGCCCGCGTGGCAAGCCGTCGGCGCGCGAGAAGGCGGCCGCCAAGGCTACGCCGACGTCGACCCCTGCCGCGGGTGTACCCGCTCCCGCTGCCCCGGTGGCAGAGGCCAATTCGGCGCCGGCTGCGACCCCGGATGCCAACGATCTCGTGCGTGCCGCGATCGAGCGCCTGCGCAAGACGCCTGAGGGCAAGTCGTCTGAAGGCAAGTCGTCTGAAGGCAAGTCCGTCGAGGCCAGATCTTCCGAAACCAAGCCGGCCGAGGTTCGGCCGTCAGAGGCCAAGTCAGCCGAGAGGTCAGCCGAGCCTGCGGTGCGGGAAGCCTCCCGCGCGCCGGAGGCCCCGCGGATCATCAATATGGAGCCGTCCGCGGTCCGCCCGCTGCCGCCGCCGATTACGGTGTCGACGCCCTCACCTGAGGCCTATGGCAATAATGGCTCCTCGTCGGCCAATCCGCCCTACACCGCCTCGGTCGGTAACGACGATCCGAATCGGATAACGCCGCCGGCTGATATTCCCGTGCCGGTGATTGCGCCGCCCCTCGACCTGCGCGCCGATGCCGGTGCCTCCATGCCGCGGCCGAAGAAGACCAATGTGGCCGACGAGATGCTGTCGGGCATGAAGTCGATGTTCCACTCCGTGCTGCCGAAGAGCGCCACCCCCGACTAAGACGACAGTAGCTGCCTGCGCCCAAGCCGTCAGCCGCCGACGCGGGCGAGGCCGCTGCGTGCGGTGTCGTCGCGTGGACGAAGCGAGACGGCCCTGGTGTAGGACGCCGCCGCCTTGGCCTTGTCGCCCAGCCGTTCATAGGCCTGTCCGCGCGTGGTCCAGACCTGCGCGTTGTGCGGATCCGCCTCGGAGGCCTCATCCAGATCGGCTGCGGCCTCCTTGACCTTGCCGAGCGCGAGATAGCTGGTGGCGCGGCCGAGCAGCGGCTCGACCTTCTGCGGGTTAAGCCCGCTCGCAGCGCTGAAATCGGCGATCGCGAAGTCGTGCTGGTTCTTGCTCTGATAGATCAGCGCGCGGCCATAGAGCGCCTGGGCATTGTAGGGATCGAGCCCGACGGCGCGATTGAACTCCTCGAGCGCTGCCGCGGTCTCGCCTGACTTCGCCAGGGATTGCGCCTTTGCGGTGTGAGCCTGAGCTTCGGTGACGTTGGCGGCGCTCACCGCGCTCTCAGCGGGCGCGGCTTCCTTGGGTGCCTCCTGCGGCTTGTCCTTCTCCGGCATCAACGATCCCAGATCGAAGGAGCAGCCGCATAGCGCAATCCCCATCAAAGCCAGCGCGAACGGCCGCCAGATCTGGCGTCGCCGCGCCAAGCCGCGCTCGGGAAAAGGGGAGGCCATCTACGGTTCGCTCGCGCTCGTGCCGCACCGGTCGTGCCCGTCCCAGAAGGCACCGCTCACAAACAATAACGCGGGCCAGTGGCCCGCGTCATCGGAAACTGAAGTCTTGCAAGATCCGGTAGATCAGCGCGGTCCGCGCGGACCTGCACCCGGGCCACCACGACCGCCGCGATCACCGCCGGGACCGGCACCGAACACCGGCTTCGGCTTCATCGGCAGCAGGCCTTCGCGCTGCAGCTTCTTGCGGGCCAGCTTGCGCGCGCGGCGCACGGCTTCGGCCTTTTCGCGGGCCTTCTTCTCGGAGGGCTTTTCGTAGTGACCGCGGAGCTTCATCTCGCGGAAAATACCCTCGCGCTGCATCTTCTTCTTCAGCGCCTTGAGGGCTTGATCGACATTGTTATCGCGAACGAGAACCTGCACGCGGCATCCTCTTCAGTGGATCGGATTTGAATTCTGGTAAGACGAAGGGGATGGCGAAACGCGCAAGCCCTTAACCTTGAGGGCGCGGATGTACCAGACAAAACCCTGGATGTCCACCGGCCAAGCGGGAATTCGGGCCAAGTTCAGCCATTAAATGAGGCAAAATATCTCCGTGCGGCCCTGATTTGGGAGATTTGACGCCAATGGTGGGGCCGTTTCCGGAGCTCTGTTCCGGAATCTTGAAAGCAGGGGACTGCACATGGATATCAAGAAATACGCTGCCGAAGCCATTGGGACCTTTTGGCTCACATTCGCAGGTTGCGGGAGCGCGGTGATCGCCGCCGGCTTTCCGCAGGTCGGAATCGGCCTGGTCGGTGTCTCCCTCGCGTTCGGGCTCAGCGTGGTCACCATGGCCTATGCGATCGGCCATATCTCGGGTTGCCATCTCAACCCCGCGGTCACCGTCGGTCTTGCTGCCGGCGGCCGTTTCCCCGCCGGGCAGATCCTGCCCTACGTGATCGCCCAAGTGGCTGGTGCGATCGTGGCTGCATGGCTCCTCTATGTCATCGCGAGCGGGGCTCCCGGATTCGACGTCAGCAAGGGCTTCGCATCCAACGGCTATGATGCGCACTCGCCCGGCCAGTACAGCATGATCGTGTGCTTCCTCACCGAGGTGGTGATGACCATGATGTTCCTGTTCATCATCATGGGCGCCACGCATGGCCGCGCGCCCGCAGGCTTCGCACCGCTCGCGATCGGGCTCGCGCTGGTGATGATCCATCTCGTCAGCATCCCCGTCACCAACACGTCGGTGAACCCGGCGCGCAGCACGGGCCCTGCGCTGTTCGTCGGCGGCTGGGCGACAGCGCAGCTGTGGCTGTTCTGGGTCGCACCGCTGATCGGCGGTGTGCTGGGCGGGGCGATCTATCGCTGGCTCAGCGAGGAGCCCGCAGGAATCGTCGCCGGCGTGAAGACGGCGTAGAGAGCGTTTTCGAGCGAAGCGGATACCGGTTCGCGTCTAGAAAACGCGTCAACAGATTGCCAAGCGGGATCGCAGCGATTGCTGCGGTCCCCTCACTTGCTCTGGTTCACCTGCCTTGCGACGGCCCGATTTCGGTGACGTGGCCCATCTTGCGGCCGGGACGCGGCGCCCCCTTGCCATAGATGTGCACGGTCGCGCCCGGCACAGACAGCCACTTCTCGTAGTCGTTGATCTCGTCGCCGATCAGGTTGGTCATGGTGACGACCTCGCCGTGCCGGACCGGCTTGCCGAGCGGCCAGCCGGCGATGGCGCGGATGTGCTGCTCGAACTGCGAGACCGACGCGCCATCGAGCGTCCAGTGCCCGGAATTATGCACGCGCGGGGCGATCTCGTTGACCAGCACCTTCGGTCCCGTGCCATTGGCGAGCACGAACATCTCGACGGCGAGCACGCCGACATAGTCGAGCGCGCTCGCGATCTTTCCGGCAATGCTGCGCGCTTCCTCGGCAAGCGCAGCCGGGATCGGCGCCGGCGCGCGGGATATCTTCAGGATGTGGTCGCGGTGCTCGTTCTCGGTGACGTCGAAACACTCGACCTCGCCTGTGACCGAGCGTGCGGCGATCACGGAGATCTCGCGCTCGAACGGCACGAAGGCTTCCAGGATCGCCGATTTGGTGGCGAGGCTGGTCCACACCTTGGCGATGTCGTCGCCCTCGCGGATGATGGCCTGGCCCTTGCCGTCATAACCGAAGCGGCGGGTCTTGAGCACGGCCGGAACGCCGATCCTGGCGATCGCCTCGCGCAACGAGGCGACGGAGGTGACGTCGGCGTAGGCTGCGGTGCCGATCCCGAGGCGCGTGACAAAATCCTTCTCGGCGAGCCTGTCCTGGGTGGTCTCAAGGATCTTGCGATTGGGCAGCACCGGGCGGCGCGCGTCCAGCACCATCGCAGCGGCCGAGGGCACGTTCTCGAATTCGTAGGTGATGACGTCGACGTCGCCCGCGAACAGCTCGAGCGCTTCGACATCGGCATATTCGGCGCAGGTCGCGTTCAAGACGACGTCGAAGGCCGGCGAGTCCGGATCGGGCGAGAACACCTGGCAGCGCAGGCCGAGCCGCGCCGCAGCCATCGCCAGCATCCGGCCCAATTGTCCGCCGCCGAGGATTCCGATGGTGTCACCGGGCTTCAGCTTCACGTGCCTGCTGTCGGTCACGCCTTGTCCTCCGGGCGCTCGGCGACCGCCTCGGTCTGAGCCTTGCGCCAGGCGGCGAGGCGATCGGACAAGGCCGGGTCGGACAATGCCAGGACGGACGCTGCCAGCAGCGCGGCGTTGGTCGCGCCGGCCTTGCCGATGGCGAGGGTGCCGACCGGGATGCCGGCCGGCATCTGGACGATCGAATAGAGCGAATCGAGGCCCCTGAGTGTCTTGGATTCGACGGGAACGCCGAATACCGGCAGTTCGGTCAGCGCCGCCGCCATGCCGGGCAGATGCGCAGCGCCTCCAGCGCCGGCGATGATGACCTTGTACCCCGCGGCCTTGGCGCCCTTGGCGAAAGCAAACAGCCGGTCGGGGGTGCGGTGGGCCGAAACGATGCGGCTGTCGGCTGCAATGCCGAGCGCAGCAAGCGTGTCGGCGGCGTGCCGCATCGTGTCCCAGTCCGACTGGCTTCCCATGATGATGGCGATCGGCGCGGTCATGACGTTAATTGTGCCCGAAAAACAGAAGGATAGGCCAGATTAACGGTTCCGGCCGGCGGCTCGCAAGGCGGTGGCAAGGAGAAGGGAATCCACTATCCTGTCTTGGTGAATCCCCGCAAGCCTTCATTGAGCAGGATGCCCATGAAGAAACCAAAAAGGGCGAGCGCTGCGAAGGCCAAAGCGGGCCGGAAGACCAGCGCCGGCCGTTCCAAAGCCGCCCCGAAGCGGCTGACCAAGCGTCCGGCGAAGCCGCCGCGGCGCGGGGCGTCCGGCGATGATGGAGCCAAGGCGACCGTCAAAGCGACGATCCGGGGCTTGCGGACCAAGCTCAAGCATGCACAGCGCCGGGTCGCGGAGCTGGAAGCTGCGGCCGATACCGATTTCCTGCTCGAGATCCCCAACCGGCGCGGCTTCGAGCGGGAGCTCGCGCGCGCCATCGCCTACATGAAGCGCTACCGCGCCAGCGGGGCACTGATCGTGCTCGACGTCGATCGGTTGAAGCCGATCAACGATTCATTCGGTCATGCCGCCGGCGACGAGGTGCTCAAGGCGATTGTCGCCACACTGGCGAGGCAGGTCCGTGCCTCCGACGTGGTCGGCCGGCTCGGCGGCGACGAGTTCGCGCTGCTGCTGTGGAATCTGAGCGAGACCGATGCCAAGGCGAAGGCCGCCGCCTTCGAACGGGCAATCGACGAATTGTCCTTCGTCTTTCGCGGCCAGCACGTCACCGCGGGCGCCTCCGCCGGCATCGCGTCGTTGGGACCGCATTCCGATGCGGCCCGCGCCCTCGAGGAGGCGGATGCCGCCATGTATGTGCGCAAGGCGCACCGGCGGCACGAGCCGCGGATCTGGCTGGTCGGCAGCTGATTCTTACAGCGTGGCGAGATCTTCCGGCACGTTGCCGAATTTGCGCAGCAGCGTGGCGTCACCGAATTCGCCGGTCATGGGATCGCCGCTGCGGCTGAACGCGACCGCACCGATGTGGCCTGCGCCGCGCGACAAGGCCTCGGCGCGCCGCAACGCGGCCGTCGAACTCTGGCATTCTTCCGCGGCGCCGGCGACAGGCGAGCCGTCGGCGTCGATCAAGAAGGGCATTGCAACGTAATAGGTCACATCCGACATGGCGTTGCTCCGATGGAGCATGATCCGGAAAAGTGTGAAGCGGTTTTCCGACAAGATCATGCACGAAATAAAAGCGCGATCTCCATCGCGCTTTGAAACTCAGGCGGCGCTGCTCTTGCTCCGCATCTTGCTGCGCGAGGTTTCCGGAATGCAGCCGGCGGAGATCGCCGCCTGCAATTCCTCGAGTTCGGCTTCCAGATATTCGTTGGCCATGATCAGCGCCTTGATGGTGCTGCGCAGATTGCCGTCGCACATCGCGATGGCCTGGTCGCAGGCCTCCTCATAATGGCTGTTGTCGAGAAGGGCGGCTGTCGACATCTGCATTGTTCCTTCAGTTGTCCTGGGGCGTTTCCTGGGGCGGTTGGGGTGCCCAAATGTTCCTATTTTGTTCTTTTCGAGTCAAGCGGATTCATGCGCGAACCGCCGCGCCAAGCAGCTCACGGATCAAGCGATGATATCAGGGGTAATCTGGTCTTCGATGAAGGCGATGCGGTCGCGCAACAACAGCTTGCGCTTCTTCAACCGCTGCAACCGCAACAGGTCGGGCGCGGGCGATTGATGCAGTGCATCGATCGCCGCATCGAGATCTCGGTGTTCCTGCTGCAACCGGGTGAGCTCGGCTTCGAGCTCACGCTCATCTTCATTGGTCATGTCTGCGGTGGCCGAAAACCGATAAGGCGTGAGACTAAGGCTGTGGATGCCCTGTGGAAATTATCGTCCTTGCGCGGCGTGACCGCAAGCGATCTGCGACCCTCGCTCGCCGATCTCCCGCAACATATTTCTGCGGGGGCGCTGAGGGGTTGTGCGAGCGCATTGATATCATGGATTTTTCCCGCGTGGTTCCTTTACTCACGCTTCGTTACATATGAATTTTCAAAAATGAAGCTGCGACGACGGATACCCATCGACAGAACGAATCGGTGATGTAGACTTCATTGTCCGGATCGAATCCTAAGGTTCAACCCTACCGAGGAGGTTTCGAATGACAATTCAGGCACATCTCGTTGAATTGGAACGGAAGCACAAACTTCTCG
This sequence comes from Bradyrhizobium nanningense, assembly GCF_004114535.1. Lineage (GTDB taxonomy): Bacteria > Pseudomonadota > Alphaproteobacteria > Rhizobiales > Xanthobacteraceae > Bradyrhizobium > Bradyrhizobium nanningense. The sequence goes on along the minus strand of NZ_LBJC01000074.1, from coordinate 9,049 downwards.
AAAACGAATTGCACGACGCTCTCGTGCACCTTTCAACAGACGACCTGCAAATTGTTGAGTTGAAGCGCCGGAAGTTGATGGTCAAGGACCAGATCGAGCGTCTGAAGCACGGCGACACGCTCCACTAGCAACCCCCGTAACAGTGTAGAGTTGATCGAACCCTTATCCGCAGGGATGGGAGCCTTTGCGCTCATCCCTGCTACAGGGCGCACCGTGCAAAGATGTTTGCGCGGTTTAGACGTCTGCGAGCTCGGCGACGTGATCTGCGATCGCCAGCGATGACGTCAGTCCGGGCGATTCGATGCCGAACAGGTTGACCAGGCCCGCGACGCCGTGATCGCGTGGCCCCTGCATCAAGAAGTCCTGCGTTGCCACCGCGGGCGGCACGATCTTCGGCCGGATCCCCGAATAGCTCGGCATCAACGCGCCGTCAGGCAGCGTCGGCCAATATTTGCGGATCGCCGGATAGAAGCGCTCGGCGCGCGACGGATCGACCTCATAGTTGATCGTCTCGATCCACTCGACGTCGGGGCCGAAGCGCGCCTGGCCTGCCATGTCCAGCGTCAGATGCACCCCGAGCCCGCCAGGTTCGGGCACCGGGTAGATCAGGCGCGAGAACGGCGCCTTGGCATTGCAGCTGAAGTAATTTCCCTTGGCGAGATAGGCCGGCGGAATTCGGTCCAGCGGCATGCCGTCGATGTTGCGCGCCACCTTCGTCGCCGAGAGCCCCGCGGCGTTGACGAGGAGGCTGCATTGCAGCGTCATTGGCGCCTCGCCGCCGGCCTCGATCTCGATGGCGCCGCCGGCCGCCTTGGCGCGGATCAGCGGGGTGTGAAACGCGAAAGCCGCGCCTGATGCCTCGGCTTCGCCCCGCAGCGAGAGCATGTAGGCGTGGCTGTCGATGATGCCCGTTGAGGGCGACAGCAGCGCGGCATCGCAAGCCAGCGCCGGCTCCAGCGCGCGTGCCGCCTCGCCCGCCAGCAGCTGCATGTCGAGCACGCCATTGGCCTCGGCATGCGCCTTGATCGATTGCAGCTTCGCGGTCTCCTGCGGGCTGGTCGCGACGATCAGCTTGCCGCAATTCTTGTGCGGGATGCCGCGCTCGGCACAGTAGCGGTAGAGCGCGTGCTTGCCGTCGACGCACATGCGCGCCATCCAGCTCCCGGCGCGGTAGTAGATGCCGGCATGGATCACCTCGCTGTTGCGCGAGGAGGTGATGGTGCCGATCGCCTCGGCCTCCTCGAGCACGATGACCTCGCGCCCGGCCTGCGCCAGCTTTCGGGCCACCGCGAGCCCGACCACGCCAGCTCCGATGACGACGCAATCGACCCTATCCATGGTTGTGCAGCATGTCCGCTGGGAGCGCCGGTGGCATCAGGCCCGGGAAGAATGGCGCCCGGCCGTTTTCCGTTAAGGAAGAATTTATCATGTCAGGGCAATTGGCGTATTTCACGTCACATTTTTCTGTTGCGCGTACAGGCGTTTACCCGATCCAAACCCGTGAAGCCAGACAATCCGACGTTGAAATCGCGGGTGGCTGATGGCTGAGAAGAACTGGCACGAGGGCAGCACGCTTCCGATTGCTGTGCAGGCCGTTGTGTGTCTGGCCGGCACGGTTGCGCCCGCGCGCGCCTTTGCGCTGTCGGACGGCCTTGCCGCGCCGAGCTTTCTTGGTGAGCTCGATCCCAACGTGGTCTGGGAAGCCCTGATCGCGGGCATCGTCGTCTGTGCCTTCCTCGCCGCGATCGCGCTGTGGATCCATTCCTCGTTGCGCCGGACCCGGCGCTTGCAGCTGCGGCGCAATGCCTTCGTCTCCTCCGCCATGAACAATCTCAATCAGGGCGTGGTGATGACGGATTCGCAGCGCCGCATCATCTTCTGCAATGACCGCTATCTCGAGATTTACGGCCTGACGCGCTCGGATGTCTGGGCCAACATGAGCGGCCATGAGCTGCTCGAGCTGCGACGCAAGCGCGGCGTGCTCGGCGTCGCCTCCGACGACGAGTTCTACGAGAAGGCGGCCAGCACCAACGGCCTGATCACCGAACTGCCGGACGGGCGGGCCATCCTGGTGAAATATTTCGTGCTGCCCAACGGCGGTTCGGTGGCGACGCATCTCGACGTCAGCGAGCAGCGCAAGCTCTCGCGACAGCTCGCCTCGACCAAGCAATTCCTCGAAACGCTGCTGGACAACGTCCCGGCCTGCGTGGCCGCGAAAAACATCGAGGATGGCCGCTATATCTTCGCCAACAGCGCCTATGAGCGGTTCTGGGGCTTCTCGCGCGACCACGTCGTCGGCAAGAATGCGCGCGAGCTGTTCGAACCCGCCTCGGCTGGTAGCATCGAGGCGACCGACCGGGCAGCACTCGATTCGCCGGACGGCCAGTTCCGCAACGAATTCGAGGTCGATCGCGGCGGCGAGCGGCGCATGGTCGCCTCGATCCGGATCGTGGTCCGCAACGAGAGCAACAAGCCCGAATTCCTGATGCTCGTGTTCGAGGACATCACCGACCGCCGCTCGCTGTCGAAGGAGCTGGAGAGCACCAAGAAGTTCCTCGAACTGGTGGTCGACAACATCCCGGTGGCGCTGATCGTCGAGCAGGTCAAGGATGGACGCTATCTGCTCGCCAATCGCAGCGCGGAGACGATCCTCAATCGCCGGCGCGAGGAAGCCACGGGCCTGACCGCGTCAGATATCTTCAACCCCAAGGAAGCCAAGCTGATCATCGCGCGCGACGAGGCCGCGATCAAGAAACGCGGGATGATCACCGAGGAACATCCGATCTCGACCAAGGATGGCCTGCGACTGTTCCTGACCCGCCGCGCCACCGTGCTCGGCGATGCCGGCGAGCCGCAATATCTGATCAAGACCCACGAGGACGTCACCGACCGCAGGCAGACCGAATCGCGCATGGCGCACATGGCCTATCACGACGGCCTCACCGATCTGCCGAACCGTGCCGCGTTCCTTCAGGCGCTGACCCAGATGATCGAGGCCTGCGAAGGTACCGACGAGGAGTTCGCCGTCCTGTGCGTCGACCTCGACGGCCTCAAGGAGGTCAACGACGTCTTCGGCCATGCACTCGGCGACAAGCTCCTGATCGAGGTGGCCCAGCGGCTTCAGGACTCCGCCCGCGGCGGCGTGGTCGCGCGCCTGTCCGGCGACGAATTCGGCCTCATCATCGACGGCAAGCAGCCGGATTCCGGCCTCGCGCTGGCGCAGCATCTCGGCGAAGCCGTCGCGAAGGAATTCCAGATCGACGGCCGGGCTGTCCGCGCCGGCGCCACCACCGGCATGGCGGTGTTCCCGCACAACGGCACTGACGGCGCCTCGCTGCTCGCCAATGCCGGTGCGGCGCTGTTCCGCGCCAAGCAGAAGTCCCGCGGCACGATCAGCCTCTACCAGCCGGAGATGGATCAGCAGATCCGCGATCGCCGCGTGCTGCACCAGGATTTGTCGATGGCGATCAAGAACGGCGAGCTCTCGCTCGCCTTCCAGCCGCAAGGCGTCGCCGGCCACAGCGTTGCCGAGAGCGAGATCATCGGCTTCGAGGCATTGTGCCGCTGGCAGCATCCGGTGCGCGGCCAGGTCTCGCCGGCCGAATTCATCCCGATCGCCGAGGAGAGCGGCCTGATCGTCGAGATGGGCGAGTGGATCCTGCGCGAGACCTGCCGCGAGGCGGCGTCCTGGCCGAAGCCGCTCCAGGTCGCGGTCAATCTGTCGCCGGCGCAGTTCATGCACGGCGACGTGGTGGGCCTCGTCCATTCGATCCTGATCGAGACCGGCCTTGCACCCGGCCGGCTCGAGCTGGAAATCACCGAGGGCGTGCTGATCGAAGATTTCGACCGGGGCCTCGCGCTGCTGCGTCGCCTGAAGGCGCTCGGCGTGCGCATCTCCATGGACGATTTCGGCAGCGGCTACTCCTCGCTGAGCTACCTCCAGGCGTTCCCGTTCGACAAGATCAAGATCGACCGGGCCTTCATCATCAATCTCGGCCGCAACCCGCAATCGGCTGCGATCGTCCGTGCGGTGATCGATCTCGGCCACGGCCTCGAAATGTCGATCATCGCCGAGGGCGTCGAGACGGTCGAGCAGCTCGCCTTCCTCGCCAAGGAGGGCTGCGACGGCGTTCAGGGCTATCTGCTCGGTAAGCCGCTGCCGATCGGGAAGTATGCCGGTCTCGTCGGTCGCGCCGAGGTCATGGAGCTCGCGCTCAAGACCGGCTAGAGCGTTTTCGAGCGAAGTGGACACCGGTCCGCGTCAAGAAAACGCGTCAGAATATGAATCGAGAGCCCCGTTCCGATTTCATCGGAACGGAAATGGCTCTAAAGCGCGACGCGATTAGGATGAATCGTCATCGCGCTTTAGGTTGTTGTTCAAGCATGATCTTTTCGGAAAACCGCTGCGCACTTTTCCGGATCATGCTTTAGTGATGATGGGGCGCTTCGCTCCTTCTCGACGGCCTCATGGCGGATTACGACCTTGCGATCATCGGCGGTGGTCTGAACGGTGTCAGCCTCGCGCGCGATGCAGCCGGCCGCGGTCTGCGGGTCGTCCTGTTCGAGCAGGGCGATCTCGGCGGCGCGGCGTCCTCGGCGACACCGCGGCTGATCCACGGCGATTTGTCGGTGCTGGAGCGGCGAGGGTTCTGGCGGGTGCGCCGGGCCCTGGCCGAGCGCCGGATCTGGCTCCGGATTGCGCCGCATGTGGTCCGGCCGATGCGCTTCGTGATCCCGGCGCATTCCGACGAGCGTCCACCCTGGCTGCTGCGCGCCGGCCTGTTCCTCTATGATAGCCTCACCAGCCGGAGCGGTCTGCCTGGATCTGCGACCATCGACATCACCCATCATCCGGTCGGCAACGCGCTGAAGCGGCCGTTCGGCACGGCCTTCGAATATTCGGACTGCGTCGTCGACGATTCCCGCCTGGTGGTGCTCACGGCGCTGGACGCGGCCGAACGCGGCGCTGCGATCCGGACCGGTGCGCGCTGCGTCCGTGCCGATCGGACCGACACATGGCGGCTAGCGATGGTCGATCGCGGCCATCGCCGCACGATCACGGCCCGGGCGCTGGCCAACACCACCGGGGCGTGGGCCTCGATGGTCGCGGAGACGGTGCTGCGCCAGCCGCAGCCCGCCGCAGCGGCCATGCAGATGAGCCAGATCATCGTGCCCAAGCTGTTCGATTCGGACAACGTCTACGTCTTTCAGAACAGCGACGGACGACTGATCTTCGCATCTCCCTTCGAGCGGCAGTTCACGCTGATCGGAACGGTCACGCATGACTTCACCGGCGATCCCGCCATCGTCGCGATGCGAGGGGCCGATATCAGCTATCTCTGCGAGGCGGCCAGTCGCTATTTCCGCGAGCGTGTCGCCCCGGCCGACGTGATCCGGACCGTCTCCGGCGTCAATTTGACGCCTGCGTCCGCACGGCGAGGCGACGGCACGACGCTGTTCCACGCGCGCCGGCGCAAGGCGCCGCTGATCACGATGTTCGGCGGCGACGTCACGACCTCGCGCCTCCGGGCGGAGCGGGCCGTGACGAGGTTGACGCCGTTCTATCCGATGTCGCCGCGCTGGACCGCTGGCGCGGCGCTGCCCGGCGGCGATTTCGCCTGGGACCGTTTCGACACCCAAGTCGACCTTGCGCGCGAGCGCTGGCGCTTTCTCTCGGAGGGGGAGGCCCGGCGCCTGGTCGCGGCCTATGGCTCGCGGCTCTCGGCCGTGCTTGGCGAGGCCAAGACCCGCGACGAACTCGGCCCGGCCTTCGGCCCCGAACTGACCGGCGCCGAGGTGCGCTACCTGATGGCCTGCGAATGGGCGCGCTTTCCCGAGGACATCCTCTGGCGCCGCTCCAAGCTTGGCCTGACGATGTCTGCGGCGGATCGCGACACGCTCGCCGCGTTCATGGCGGGTGTGAACGATCCATCCCGACCCGGTTGAGCAAAAGCCGATCGGCCGCTAGCGTGCGGCGGAATTGGGGTTGGCAGGGAACATGACCGACGAATTGCCCAAAACGCACGCCGCGACAGGTGCGGCCGATCGAGAAGCAGCCCCCGGCCAGCCGCTGCTGCGCATCGAGGGCGTCGCCAAGACGTTCGGGACGTTCCGCGCCGTGGATGGTGTCTCGCTCGACATCAGGGCCGGCGAATTTTTCGCGCTCCTCGGCCCGAGCGGCTGTGGCAAGACCACGCTGCTGCGCATGCTCGCCGGCTTCGAGGCGCCGGACGAGGGGCGCATCCTGCTCGGGGATAAGGACATCGCGCAGGCCTTGCCGCATGAGCGGCCGATCAACATGATGTTCCAGAACTACGCGCTGTTTCCGCATCTCTCCGTGCGCGACAACATCGCCTTTGGCCTGAAGCGCGCCGGCATGGCGCGTGCCGACATCGCCACACGGGTAGCCGAGATGGTCGCACTGGTGAAGCTCGAAGGGCTGGAGAAGCGCAAGCCCGACCAGCTCTCCGGCGGCCAGCGCCAGCGCGTGGCGCTGGCTCGCGCGCTGGCACGGCGGCCGCAGCTCTTGCTGCTCGACGAGCCGCTTGCGGCGCTCGACAAGAAGCTGCGCGAGAGCACGCAAGGCGAATTGATGGAATTGCAGCGTCGGCTCGGCACGACCTTCATCATCGTCACCCACGACCAGGAGGAGGCGATGACGATGGCGAGCCGGATCGGTGTGATGAACGCCGGCAAGCTCGCCCAGGTCGCGAGCCCCCGCGAACTCTACGAGGCGCCGCGCTCGCGCTGGATCGCGGAGTTCGTCGGCGACGTCAATGTATTCGACGGCGAGACCAAATTGCGCGATGGTCATCGCCTGGTCATTGGCACGCGCGATGCGGGGCCGCTGGTGGTGGCTGAGCCACGCGAGCCGGTCGGCGCGGGAAAATTGGCGGTCGCGATCCGCCCCGAGAAGGTCAAGCTGTCGCGGCGCGGCCCGGTGAGCGAGGCCGGCTATGAGACGGCGATCAACCGGCTCGATGGCGTGATCGCCGACGTCTGCTATCTCGGTGGCAGCACCACCTACAAGGTGAAGCTCGAAACCGGCGGAACGGTGCAGGCGTCCGTCGCCAACAGCGCGCGGCTGGATGTCGACGCCTACAGCGTGGACCAGCAAATCGTCGCCTGGTTCTCGCCCGATGATTGCGTGGTGCTGCAATCATGAGCGCCCGCCGCATCTTCGCAAGGCCAGCGCGCTTTGCCGCGATCGCGCCGTATGTCTGGATGGTGCTGTTCTTCCTGGTGCCGTTCGCCTTCGTCTTGAAGATCAGCCTGTCGCAAACCGCGATCGCACAGCCGCCCTACGATCCGGTGTTCGACGTGACGGCGGGATGGGACGCGCTCAAGGCGGCCCTTGCTGCGCTGTCGTTCGACAATTTCAGGCTGCTCGCCTCCGACGATATCTATGTGTTTGCTTATGTGCGCAGCCTTACCGTCGCCGTCACGGCGACTGCGCTGTTGCTGCTGATCGGCTATCCCATCGCCTATGGCATGGCGCGGCTGCCGAAGAGTTGGCAGGCGGTGGTGATGGTGCTGGTGATCGTGCCGTTCTGGACCTCGTTCCTGATCCGCATCTATGCCTGGATCAACATTCTGCAGCACGACGGCCTGCTCAACCAGATCCTGCTGGCACTGCATCTGGTCAGCCAGCCCGTGGTCTGGCTCTCCACCGACAGCGCGATGTATATCGGCATCGTCTATTCCTATTTGCCGTTCATGATCCTGCCGCTCTACGCCACGCTCGCCAAGATGGAGCCGGCGCTGGAGGAGGCAGCCGCCGATCTCGGTGCGCCGCCGTGGCAGGTGTTCTGGCTCGTCACCTTCCCGCTGTCGCTGCCCGGCGTCGGCGCCGGCGTGCTGCTGTGCTTCATTCCCATCGTCGGCGAATTCGTCATTCCGGACCTTCTGGCCGGCTCCAATTCGCTGATGATCGGCCAGACCTTGTGGCTCGAATTCTTCACCAACAAGGACTGGCCGGTCGCCTCTGCCGCGGCCATCGTGCTGCTGGTCGTGCTGCTGGTGCCGCTGTTGCTGTACGAGCGGCTGCAGAGGCGGCAACTGGAACTGGGGCGCTGAGACAATGCGCAAGGTCTCCCGTCTCTCCCGCTTCAACATCGCCTCGCTCGCGCTGGGACTGGCGTTCCTTTATCTGCCGATCCTCATCCTCGTCATCTATTCCTTCAACGCCTCGCGTCTGGTGACGGTGTGGGGCGGTTGGTCGCTGCGCTGGTATCACGCGTTCTTCAATGACCGCGCCATGATCGAGGCGGCCTGGATGAGCCTGCGGGTCGCGGTCGCCTCCGCGACCATTGCCACGCTGCTCGGCACGCTCGCCGCCGTCGCGCTGTCGCGTGGCGAACGCTTCCGCGGCCGTACGCTGTTCTCCGGAATGCTCTATGCGCCACTGGTGATGCCGGAGGTGATCACTGGTCTGTCGCTGCTGCTGCTGTTCGTCGCCCTGAACGCCGAGCGCGGTTTCTGGACCGTGACGATCGCGCACACCACGCTGACGATGTGCTTCGTCGCCGTGGTCGTGCAGTCGCGGCTCGGCTCGCTCGATCGTTCGCTGGAGGAGGCGGCGATGGACCTCGGCTGCGACCCGGTCCGCGCATTCGTGTCCGTGACGTTGCCGCTGATCGCCCCCGCGATCGTCGCCGGCTGGATGCTGGCCTTCACCCTGTCGCTCGATGACCTCGTGATCGCGAGCTTCACCACCGGGCCCGGCTCGGCGACGCTGCCGATCCGGATCTACTCCGAGGTGCGTTTGGGGGTGAAGCCGGAGATCAACGCGATCTGCACGCTGGTGATCGCCCTGATCGCTGTCGTCATCGTCATCGCCTCGCTCGCCTCGAAACTGTCGAGTTCGCAGGGCGAGAGCGCGGCACCGTTGTAGCCCTTGCTGTCATTGCGAGGAACTCTTGCGACAAAGATCAATCCAGTCTGCCTCTGCAGAGGTAGTCTGATCTTCCCCCAAAAAAGTGGACAGGGTTCAAGCCGATTTTAGCTCCATCTCGACCGGGCTGATATAGCCGATAGCCGAGTGTCTGCG
>NZ_LBJC01000073.1 GCF_004114535.1 Bradyrhizobium nanningense | reverse complement strand
ACATCTGATTATTATGTGGCGGAGAGACCCTGGGTGGCCGGCCCTGGCTGGCGTTAGGGCGCCTCCGCCACATAATCTCGTCCGACACATAAGTGCGGGTCTCGCTTGAAGGCTTCCTGCACCAGCAAGCCCAGCGAGTTCATGCCGCGACGCATGTCGGTGTGGCCGGTCGCAATCCACACCCGTACGCCCGACGCAATGGGGATCACCGCAGCCGTCCATCTGCCAGCGCCGCAACGGCGGCCTTCAGCGTTGCAGCGTCGACCGTGCCCGTGATCCGAATCCGAGTTCCGGCCGCAAACTCGATCTCGATCGCCCCGCCGCTGCTGGCCGGCGCGACTGGATAAGGCGTCGGCCCTGATTCCGCGACCACCATCGCCGGTACGAAGCCAGCTTGATGGGCGGCTTCCTTCGGCTCAGGCCGAAACGACCGTCGCCATCGCAGCAGCAATGAGCGCGAAATGCCGTACCGCCGCGCCGTTGCCGCGACTTGCCGCGGCGCCTGTAAGCTCTCCAGGACGATCTTGAGCTTCTCATCCTCGGACCAGCGCCGCCGCCGGCCCGTATCTACCACCTCAAGCCGTTCGACTTGGGCACTGCGCCTATCACTGTCCATAAGGACAGTACTCAACAACACGCCTCATTCGGCAAGGCGGCCTTCACCGGACGGATACCGCTAAACTGGAGAGCACAGGGGAGCTCCTGACATCACGCATTGCCTTATTGACGCAGGAATCGCCGCGGTGAAATCAATCAGATAATCCGCTTGTTCGCAGAATTTAGGCTCAAATGCGGTAGTCCACGCGCAAATTCATCTCTCTAAATCCGTACTATAAGGATTAAGCGTGATCTTTCTACACAGTTAAGGCGGGAAGCCATCTCAATGCGGCGGACTGGCATAGGAGTGGGATATGGCCAGGCATTTTTACCGACTCCGTATGGGCGCGCATGCCGATAAATTGTTTCGGAGAAGCAAGCGCGACCTGCAGCAAAGGCTCTGGCTGCAGTACAACGTGATGCGGTTAGGGTGTGAGCTAAGTCAATCCGAGCTCCGGCCCAGCGCCGCGGAACCGCAAATCCGCAACGGACGCGACACGCAGAAGTCTTTAGGGCCGGATCCAGAACTGGCCAGACAGGTATCAGCCGGAATGTGTGATTTCGCGCGTAGCCGAAATGACTAAAACCAAGCTTGATACGCCAAGCTTCCGTGCCAGGGTCGGTCATGGCCGACCCGAATAGCTACTGAGTGATCCAACACTTGCTCGCATTCGGGAGCTAATCGCATCTGCTTCATTGAAGCGAAAGCACATGTTTTCAAAGTAGCCATAGAAGGGGATTCGAAATGTTCTCAAATGGTACCCGCCGCCTAACCATGAGCGCTATTGCAGCCATATTTGGCTTGATGGCCGTTGATGCCTGCGCGCAAAGCGCCAAGAGAGTTATCAACGCAATGGCGCTGACTACCTATCCTCCCTTCGAGTTCAAGGATGAAAAGGCTGGCAAGGTAGCCGGCTTCAACATTGATGTTCTAGAAGCGATGGCAAAAAAGATGGGAGCGGAGGTCAGCTGGACCGAGACAAGCTACGCGCTGATGATCAGCTTTGCGCCGCTGAATACAAAGCGCGCCGATATCCTCTTGGGCACAATGGGGGATACGCCCGAGCGCCGCGCCAATGCTAATTTCCTCGATTACGTTTATTCAAACCAGATATTTTACACCTTAAGCACCAAAGCTGGGCGCTTTGCAAACCTCGAGGCTTTGTGCGGCAAGCGCGTGGCCGCCACACGCTCGAGCCTTATCGAGATCCAAGGGATTGAGAAATGGAGCGAGGAGAATTGTGTCAAAGCCGGCAAGCCGGCGGTCGAAGTCGCAGCCAGTGAGAATACGGCGCAAAGCCGACTCCTTGTACAGCAGGACCGTGCCGACGCCGCTATCACCGGCGAAGGCGTCATCGCGTATCAAAACAAACTTGAGGGGAACCAGTACGCAGTGATTAGTAAGCCTGTAGTCAAGTTGATGACCGGTTTCGCTTTCGCGAAGGATAACCTTCCGTTCGGAGAAGAGCTAAAGAAGGCCCTTGCCGGGATTATCGCCGATGGTACCTATAGCCAGCTTCTGCACAAGTGGGGCTTGACCGACCAGGCCAGCATTGGGCAGCCAATGATCAATGGTCAGCCCTAATCGGCAGTCTCGAGGCAGACGCTCGATACCGATTCGACACTCACGGTCAGAGCTGATCGTGGCGCACAGCATACCCGCTTCACGTAGTGACTGGTGCGACTCGGTGACTTTGCTTGGGCTTTTGCAATGTCAATTACGACACTTGGCTGTTTATCTCCTTGATGAATGCGTCATTAGATTCCAGCATCAAGCTTGCGCTGCTCGCCCATTTTGCCCGGTGCCACGGGCGCGCCGGCGATGGCGCTGCGACCACCACTTACGATAACGCAAGTCCTGCAACGGCGTGCTCACACACATTTCGGGAAAGTGGTTCACTAAAATGCTGGCTTCACCCTGCACCGCGCTGAATTGCAACGGAAGCTCCATTCTGTCTCAGAATTCCTCTAGTGCGATGCGAGTACAAGAGCAGCATCGGCTCGGCGACAGCCTGCGTCGTATGAACATGTTTCGGCCGAAACCGTGACCGATTTGAACCGGCATGGCGCTGAGGTGCATGTGAGAACCGCGGTGTTCCAGACACTGCGGGGCTTTCTTCATCAGCGAAGTTATACAGGAACGCCAAACCCAGACGGACGGTCTTTCCCTACAGACCTTAAAGTGCTGGATGCCAGCACTAGTGCTTCTGAGTGGGTTCTCTATGAACGATGCGAGAAATATTTCCCAAACACGAGCCCAGTGTCGGTGTACGGCTTGCCTTCATGCTCTGCAGAACTGTAGTTAAATCGCATGGATTCAGTTTGGATTCACTGGGTGGGAATCGGAACTGTAAAGTGGCTCAGTCGAACAAAGGGTTATGGGTTCATCAAACCGGATGATGGCGGGCGCCGGCGTATTCATGTACATTCGCCGTTGAAAAGGCTGGCTACAGCGAATTAGTGGAGGGAGCCAAGATCATCTGGGAGCTAAGGCCGGACGTTCTGGCAAAGCCAACTTGGATAATGTTGCCAACTAGTCGAAGCATTCGGCATCCTGCCTCGGGTCGCTAGGAGATTTTGATCCGGCCTCTGAACGTCCGCGCCGCTGAAACCGCTTCGTTGCTTGGCGATGTTTCTGTTACCGACCAGCCCCCCCTTTATTGAGTTGGCGAATTCGACAGCTCGCTTGGCGAGATAGGCCATCAAGTAACAAGCACAAGCCAAGGAAAGGACGACCGGAGCAGAAATCACTGGAGATGATTTCGGGGCTGGCGGTGGAACGGAAGGCCGTTTGAACTCTCCGCTCTTTCAATCTATTTGGATTCAAAAGCGTTCTTGCTCGTGTTATCATCTGGCTCGAGCTGGGAGGACCACCGAATGTTGGACGCAGCTACTACCGTGCTTTTGCGAACGGTCCTCGAGGAAGTCTGCGAGAATGTTCCTCGGAGCGGGCATCCGCGCGCATGTCGCCTCGAAGATGTTGGAAGCCGCCGCTTGCGGGGAGACGACGCGCGAACGCCTTAAACAAATCGGCATTGATGCTCTTCGCCAGGCGCCTACCATGTGGCGGTAGGTGATAAAATGATGTTGTCGGTTGGGTGAATTTCTAGGTCACAGTCCTGAAGATCCTTGTCATCTATGCGGGCGGGTTGGCGCCCATGGCGGAGCTTAAGCGGGACATGGCGATTTTGGCGACGAGCGGTCGGGATTGGGCTGACCGCACCAAGAGATTGGCCGCTCGAGTGCCGGACCTGAACATCTTCTCCGAGATCGAGCGTGTAAGGGGTGGGTGGCGCATTACGGAAGACGAGCGCGCGGTGCTCGATTTCATGGAGGTGCGCCCGATTACTACGGAGATGAAGTTAGAGATCGAGAGAAGGCCGTTGTTGAGTCTCCGAAGGCTCACTCGATCCCCTCCCATCGAAAAAGGCTGGCGCCGACATGGACTCCGGCATCGACGTCGTGTCCCCGACAACCGAAGGCGGACCAGCCGGTCTTAGCCGTCGTTTTCGTTGTTCTCCAAAGCGGTTCAGGCTTAAACCAATCAGACGTGAGAGCGGTGGGCCGGCTGCCCATCAACTGTCGCGAACCATTCCGTCCTTGACCGCGAACGCGAGAAGTATTGGACACTGTTAAATTACCCGACGTCCCCATCGACCAATTGAAATCCTTTAAAGAATGCTACTAAACGCAGCCTTTAATCCTCGGAAGGGGTCCTATTGCATCAATAGTGATTGGAAATCGCGTTACAAGTAGGAAACGCGGCGGAGGACGTACAACAGGACGCACCGCTTCGCCATGGTGGCGCATGTCAAGCTCGCGCCCGCCGTTTGTGAATGCCGCAAGTAGTTGAGATTGCTGTCAGCCGCGCTTCGCGTCGGCTGTAGTGTTGCGGCCAAAAGAAAGTAGGGGCATCCACGTAGCGCAAATGGAGACGACAATGCGCAACAGTTCCCAGAATTCCCCGAGATAGTTTCGGAAGGTGCTGCGCGATATGCGGCGGGAAGTTCGGGCTGATCCGTTACTACTGGTGGCGAAAGGCCCTTTGCTCGAAGAAGTGCGTCGATCGTTTAAAGACGCCGCAGGAAGCCGACCGTAAATGGATCTGCTGGCTGCGGGCTGCTTAAATCCGTGAAGCCCTCTTACGTGCGGTGGGTGGATGGATATCCACGTCAGAAGAAGCATCAACCGAACCGAACCGCACCTGCCCGTGGCATTCGAAACCTCAGATGGTGGAAGCGTAAAGTGACTGAGACTTCAGCAACAATCATCGACTTCAATGCCTACAGGACGAGGAAGCGTGCTGGAGCCAAGGTTCGGCATGGCCTAGATGGCTCAACTGTGCCGCCTGGCTTGTACCCGTTGTATTTCTTTTAGCCATTCCTGGTTTGGAACCCATTCGGTTGGGTCGATCCGCCTACACCGCAACGAGGCTCTTTTTGAACAAACCAGAGGGTTCGTTCTCTGCTGCGAAGGCCCCCGTTCGGCCTGTACAATCGCTGGCCCACGTGGTGGAGCAGCTGAATGGTTTGGCTTCAACACAGAATAAATGTGTGTTTCCGACCTACATCTGTCAGTCGCGTAACGCACATATTGCGATGGCGGCGACAACTTTCGCCACTTCCTTCTGAGGGACGAGAAGCGCTGGACGATGATTGCGCGACCATTGGAAGTTTTTGTCCCATCCTTCTCTGGTTTTTCAAAAAGGGGACGATCTCCTCTTTTTGTCGCCATTGACAGCGCTCTCAGTTCTTACCTAGGAAACACCGACTGCGGGGACACGGGCGCAGAGAACTTAAAATGAGCCACAGTTCGGGGCAGCCTATCGAACGTGTCACGATTCCTATGCTCCAGCGATGGAAGCAGGAGGGACGGCGCGTGGTAATGACCACCGCCTACGACGCGGTACGGCACGCATCGCTCACCACGTCGTCAACATCATCCTTGTAGGGGATAGTGTTGGCAATGTCTGCCTTGGCTTCGAGGATACCGTGCGGCTCCCCGGGGAGCGCGGGCGCGCCAGTGGTGGAAGCACCGGAAACGCCCCGGGCTAAGGCGACCCGGGAGCTGGCGGGGGCGATGGCAGGGCCTATTATTTCAAATCCGGATTAGACGCGCCCCGGGTTGCGCCTTCCAGATGGTGCGCAGCGGAGGAGAAGGGCCAGCACTCGATCCCTTCCTAATCTGAGGTGCCAACCTGAACCACATGCCCCCTCCATCGCGACGTTAGGCCGCCCTGTAACGTAAGAGGCTGATATGCGTAAAAGCATCGCGCGGTGGAATACGTCGCCGATCTGGCTTTATCGCAGGATTCGCTCGTTGACAGGCCTCTGATTGCATGGATCGGAAGCTGCTGACTGTTAAAATTTCGAATCAAATGTTGCTGAAGGTCAAAAGGGGTTGACCGCCAAGAATTTCACTCATCAAGAGACGGACCGCAGTATGACCGACCAGTCCCTGTCCGTCCTCGGCGGGCGCGATAACTCCGAAGCTGCAGCTCTCAAACGAGCATCCGATACACCTCGAATGCTTCATCGGCCAGGTGCGGTGCGTTCCAGTACGCGCCCCTTCGTCAAGAACGGGATTCTCGCGAGAATTTCTCTTCAAGAACTCGCGTCAGTAGGAGAATACCTTGAGCCGGTCGTCCTGAGAGAGCGCGCGATACTTCAAGAACCCAAAAAGCAACTTGAGCACATCTATTTCATAGAATCGGGCCTCGTCTCGCTGAGGATTGTCGCGGCGGGAAGCATTCTTGAAACGGCGGTAATGGGACATCGTGGTGCGGTCGGCGCCTCGCTCTTAGCCGGAGGGCATCTTGTCACGCATCAATCCGTTGTACTATTTCCTGGAAGTGCGCACAGGATTCTTGTCGAGGATTTGCGGCGCGTCCTGCCTGAGTGCTCGGAAATCCGAGAGCATCTCTTTCAGTATGCTCAAGCATTGAACTTGCATTGCGCTCAGACGGGATTGTGCGGGGTTCGACACGATCGGGAGAAACGGCTCGCATGCTGGATCTGTTTGGCGAGCGATTCTCTCGAGTCTGATGTGCTTCCAATTACACATGACTACCTCTCTTCGATGTTGGGATTGCGGCGCCCTGGGGTAACCGAAACGCTAATCCGATTCGAGCAGCAAGGATTAATTCGAAAAACGCGTGGTGTGTTGCAGATCGGAGATCGGCGGTCCCTCGAGCGCAGGGCATGTAGTTGCTACAAGGTAATTGCCGGCGCCTATTTTGCAGCTGAGGCCCCTACGTCAGCCAACAATAGTATCCATGGCAGCTTGGAGTCCTACTTGAGCGCACTCTAGAGGTGATCACAAATGGGCCGGTTGGATACACGAACTCCATGTCGAACGTACATCCACGCATTAACATCACTGAGACGTGTTATCGGGTTGCTTCCTCGGGACCGTCTCACCAAGCGGGCAGAGCATTAGAGCAGGCCACCGAACCAGATTTACGGGTGAAAGAGGCCGCTTCTGGATCTGGCAGCCGATGTGCGCATCTCGATGGACGGCCGCTGGATGGGCAACGTGTTGATCGAGCGGCTGTGGCGCTGCTCAAGCACGAGGACATCGTGTGCTGTGGAAGTCAGGCTTCGGCATGAAGCCTGACGAAGCTTTGTCAGAGATGGAGGATGGCCCTCCGAAGTCGACCTGCAGGGGTAGACGTCAAACCACTCCCAGCTGCGAGGGTAAAGAGCCCTGGTAGTGAGCGTTGGAGGAAAAGGCGGAGGAAACTCCGTCAGGTGAGATCCGAGGAGACGAACGTAAGTAAACCGCTGATGACGTGTCGTAACGTGTTCTATCGACGTCGAAACCGGGATCAGGATGTCTATCCCGCGAGCAAGGGTTGGGGGGAGCCTGCCGACTGCCCAACCGGCGTCCGGCATGAAGGCGGCGTGACCTCGGATCAGGCTTTGACAAGGAACACAGGAACCTGTCGCTCCGATGTGAAGGGAGGACTCCAAGCGGCTCGTCGCCGCAAGGAGCAGAGTACCGATGCGGAGCACAGGGGCGGAAACGCCCGTATTAGGGACGAAGGCGCTGTAATGGCACTGGACCGAAGGGGCGTTGTCATCCGGCTTTACGCGGTCGACAACCCGAAAGGGGATGATCGGCATGAGTAAGGCCAAGCCGTTTTGTATTGCCAGACGCGATGTCTGGGAGGCGTATAAGCAAGTGAAGGCTAACCAAGGGGCAGCTGGTATTGACGGGCAGTCGATCGAAGACTTCGACCGAGATCTGAATAAGAATCTCTATCGGATCTGGAATCGGATGAGTTCGGGCAGCTACTTTCCGCCTCCGGTGCGGCGCGTTGAGATACCGAAAGGCGGAGCTGGCAGCACGCGACCGTTGGGAATACCAACGGTCTCGGACAGGATCGCCCAGATGGTGGTCAAGCGTTATCTTGAACCGATCCTGGAGCCCGTGTTCCACATGGATTCCTATGGGTATCGGCCAGGGAAATCAGCACATGATGCACTGGCTGTGGCTCGGCGTCGATGCTGGAGCCACGATTGGGTGCTCGACCTCGACATCAAGAGCTTCTTCGACGAAATCGACTGGAGCCTTCTGATGAAGGCCGTGCGCCGCCACACCGACTGCAAATGGGTCTTGCTCTACCTGCAAAGGTGGCTGGAAGCGCCCGCGAGCATGCCGGATGGAAGCTTGGTCAAGCGCACGAGAGGAACTCCGCAGGGGGCTGTCATCAGCCCGCTGTTGGCGAATCTCTTTCTTCATTATGCGTTCGATGTGTGGATGAGCCGAGAATATCCGGGTGTCCCATTTGAACGATATGCTGATGATGCCATCGGCCATTGCCGAAGCGAAGCGGAGGCGCGTGACTTGTGTCGGGCGCTCGAAGCGAGGTTTGCGGAATGCGGGCTACGGCTGCATCCGGAAAAGACGAAGATCGTGTATTGCAAAGATGCCAATCGCTCCGGCGCTTATCCGGAGCAGTCGTTTGACTTCCTCGGCTATAGCTTTCGGCCGAGGATGGCGAACAATCGACACGGTGAGCGGTTCGTCTCATTCAGCCCGGCCGTCAGCAAGAAGGCCGGGAAACGGATGCGGCATACCGTGCGCAGGTGGCGGCTGCATCGGCGCAGCGATCTTGAGCTGGTGGAAATCGCCAAATGGGTCCGTCCAGTCCTGACGGGCTGGGTGCGCTACTACGGGCGGTTTTATCCCTCGAAGCTTCAAGAGGAGTTGCGCACGATCGATGCCTACATCGTTCGATGGGCAACACGAAAATACAAACGGTCCCGAGGACACACGTTGGCGGTATGGGAATGGTTGCGATCGCTGAAGCGACGCAATCCAGGCCTGTTCGCTCACTGGGTTGCCGGATCAACGGTTGGATGACGGGAGCCGGATGAATCGCGAGGTTCACGTCCGGTTCTGAGAGAGCGCGGGGCTGCAATGCCCCGCGCCACTCACCTGCCTCAAAGGCCACGCCGACGGCCGCGAGGCCCACATCGGCGTCTAGATGGCCTTCTACAACACCCGTCACCCGCATCAGGCGCGTCATCGCGCGCCGATGACGGCTTGGCGCGAAGGCATTAACGGCCTCGTCGATGTGGCTGTGGACATGACGCTGCGCTTGGAAAATGCTGAAGCCTTGCCTACATGCCCACAGCCGCAACAACAGCGCCCAGCGCTGTTCGCGAGGTGATATCAGGAGATCGGAGCGCTCGAGCATCCAACTAACAAGCAATCCGTGGTCCCACACATGGAGTCCACTTCAGTCTGCAGCCAGGGTATCCCTGCATTGAGGGCCGCCTTGTTTGACGAACGCGATCGCTGCAGGTCCTAGGAGTAATCCTAGGAGAAGCGCGATGACGATTTCGAGGGCGGAGGTGATCACATCGGTCGAGCGGCGGCGCCGGTGGTCGCAGGATGAGAAGGAACGGCTAGTTGCAGCATCGCTTGAGCCCGGAGCCAATGTTTCCGAGGTTGCTCGCATGGCCGGCCTTCATGTGAGCCAGCTGTTCCGGTGGCGCAAAGAGCTTTGCAAGCAGGGTGAAGCGAGTATAGCGCGTTCGTGCCGGTCGAGATTGGGCCGTCTGTGCCGCCGCGGGAGGTGGCCGAACCGCCATTGACAAGGACGGCGGTGCGTCGACGGAAGAGCCAGGGCATCATCGAAATCGATCTTGGTAGCGGGCACCGCATCCGGGTCGATGGCGACGTTGATGGAGACGCGCTACGTCCGGTTCTCAATGCTTTGGTACGCCGACGATCCCGGTTCCGACGGGCGCGCGAGTGTGGCTCGCGACAGGCTACACGGACATGCGCCGAGGCTTTCCGTCGTTGGCACTCCACGGCGCAGTTGAGCTACCTGTTGTCCGGAATCGATTGGCGCAACCCACAAGAAACCCAGCGTCCGACGCGGGTCGGATAGTCGCTTTGGGTTTGAATCTGCTGCTTGATCTGAT
The DNA here is from genome assembly GCF_004114535.1 of Bradyrhizobium nanningense. Classification (GTDB taxonomy): domain Bacteria; phylum Pseudomonadota; class Alphaproteobacteria; order Rhizobiales; family Xanthobacteraceae; genus Bradyrhizobium; species Bradyrhizobium nanningense. The sequence continues at coordinate 42,154 of NZ_LBJC01000073.1, read as the reverse complement.
TCAATGGCTTCATGATCGAAGCCGGACGACCTTCCATCGGATCTTGCGCGTGCCCTGGCGGCGCTGCAGGCTGAACGTGAGGCGCGGCTGCAAGCCGAGCCGGTAGCTGCCAGTGCGCGGGCGGAGCGGTCGGCCAACGAGGCGCTGATCGCGCATCTTGAGCTGCGGATCGAGAAGCTCAAGCGCGAACTGTACGGACAGCGCTCTGAGCGCACGGCGCGGCTGATCGAGCAATTGGAATTGGAGCTCGAAGAACTCGTCACCACGGCGAGCGAGGACGAGCTTGCCGCCCAGGCGGCGGCGACGAAAACCCAGGCCGAGCGCGCCTGCAGTAACCGGCATGAGGCCCCCACCTAGCCACCCTCGGCTTGCGCGCGATACAGCCTGGCATGAGCTGATCGGTGGAGGTGGAACGATGGCAAATGCCATGCTTGATGCCAGGCAGGAAGATGACTCCTATCGTCGCGTCGCGGTGATCACTGGGGAGCGCCGACGGCGTCGGTGGACGGGCGAGGAGAAGGCCCGGATCGTGGCGGAGAGCTTTGGGGAGGGGGCGAACATCTCCGAGGTTGCGCGGCGCAATGGCGTTTCGCGGGGGCTGCTTACGGTGTGGCGACGCCAAGTTGCGGCGGCGGTGGTGGGCAAGGCGCCGAACTTCGTGCCAATCCAAATTGGTGCCGAGAGCGGTAGCGGGACAGCCGGCGAGCCCGAGCGTATTTCGCGGCTACAGACGAAGCCTTTGGAGATCGCCGCGCCGCCGGCCAAGGTTTGCGGGGTTGTCGAGATCGAGGTGAACGGGGGCGCGCATCCGGGTCGAGTCGGGCGTGGAGCTGGCGACGCTGTCGACCGTGCTGGCGGCGCTTCGGGGCATCCGGTGATTGCGCTACGCTCTGACCTCAAGGTGGTGCTGGCGACACAGCCGGTCGATTTCCGCAAGTCGGTGCATACGCTGTCGGCATTGGTGAGCGAAGCCGCTGCGGGCGAACCCGTATTGTGGCGACGTCTTCGTGTTCCGCAGCAAACGCATGGACAGGGTGAAGCTTCTGGCGTGGGACGGCAGCGGCATGGTGCTGGTGACGAAGTGGTTGCACCAGGGGCACTTCACCTGGCCGCCGATCCGCGACGGCGTGGTGCATCTCAGTGCGACGCAGCTCGCGATGCTGCTCGACGGACTCGAGTGGACGCGCGTCTCACCCAAGCCTGTGAAGCAGCCGGCCGTTGTCGGCTGAGAGGAGAGGATTTCGCTGGAGCCTGTGGCGCGCGGATGTATGGTCCGTTCATGGCGATTCGCCCGGACGTTCTCCCGACTGATCCAGCCGCTCTAACCGAGATGGTGCTCGCGCTTGACGCCGAGAACGAGAAGCTGCGTGTTGATCGTGAACACCGCAAAGCTCCATGAGCTCGATCCGCAGGCCTATCTGATCGACGTGCTGGAGCGCATCGTCTCCGGGCGAACCAAGAGGATCAACTGCACGAGTTGCTTGCCTGGCACTGGAAGGCGGCGCGCCAGCGCACCGCACAGGCCGCTGCGTGAGCCCACGTCGCGATAAAGCATTGTCATCGATGGCCACCGCCGCGATGCCACTTGCGGAACTCGAGCGATGGCTGCAGGCTCGCGTCGATCAGCATCCTGCCGCCACCAATCTCCCCATGCTCGACGGCTACGTCGCCGCAATCGTGGCCGGACCGGTGTCGATGAGCCCACTCGACTGGATCTGCCCGCTGCTCGCCATCGATGCCGATGCCTTCAACCACGGCGGCACCCCGGAGTTTGCAGCCATATCGGCCGTCGCGCTGCGCCACAACGACATCAGCAACACCCTCTCGACCGCACCCGACAGGTTCGCGCCGATGCACCGGCGCAAACCCAGTGGAGACGTCGATCCGCGACCATGGTGCCCAGGCTTCTATGCCGCGATGCGGCTCAAGCTATCGGCGTGGGCGCCGTTGCTGGACGCCAGCAACGTCAATCGCGGCCTACTTCTGCCCATCCTGCTGCACTGTCGCGACGATCAGGGCCGTCCGCTGCTTGGACCACCACGAAGCGGTCGCGAGACCAAGAACTTTCTGCGTAACGCCCACGCCGATATTCCGGCGGCGGTCGAGGCCTTGCGGCAATACTGGATGCCGATCCGCTACGCCCGCGCTCGCTGATCACCGCGCACGTGGGAGCTCATGCCGGTTACCGCCTGCACGCGCAAGCGGCCGGTGCGCAAGCCGTGGCCGGACGACATCGAACGCGAGCGCGTCGTCATCGAGGCCCCGACCAGCTGTGCCTGCTGCGGCGGATCGCGCCTGGCGAAGCTGGGCGAGGATGTGACCGAGACGCTGGAGGAGATCCCGCGCCGGTTCAAGCTGATCGAGACGGTGCGGGAAAACTTCACCTGCTGCGATTGCGAGAAGATCAGCCAGCCGCCGGCACCGTTCCATGCCAAGCCGCGCTGCTTCATCGGTCCGCAATTGCTGGCGACGATCCTGTTCGACAAGTTCGGCATGCATATCCCGCTCAACTGCCAGAGTGTGCGCTTTAAGGCCGAGAGGATCGACCTGCCGCTGTCGACGCTGGCCGACCAGGTCGGCCACGGGACCTTCGCCGTCATGCCGCTCTTCCAGCTGATCGAGCGTCACGTGCTCGCGGCCGAGCGCCTTCGTGGCGACGACACAACCATCCGCATCTTGGCCAAGAGCAAATGCACGACCGGCCGGATCCGGGCTTATGTGCGGGATGACCGGCCCTACGGTGGGCCAGCGCCGCCGGCGGCGGTCTATTACGCCTCGAGCGACCGACGGGGCGAGCATCCCCAGAAGCATCTGGCCGCCTTCGCCGGTATCCTGCAGGCGGATTGCTATAGCGGCTTCGAGCCGTTGTCGATCCGCAAAAGAAAGCGATGCCGATCACGCCAGCATTCTGCTTCGCCCATGCGCGGCGGGGCTTCTTCGAGCTGGCCGATATCGAGAAGAACGCCAGGGAAGGCAGGCAAACCGGTCTCCCCGATCGCGCTGGAGGCGGTCAGACGCCTGGATACGTTGTTCGAGATCCATCAACGGCCGCAGTGCCGACGAGCGGGTGCGCCAGGAGAGAAACAAGCCGCTGCTCGACGACATGCACGCCTGGCTGCTGCGGGAGCGAGAAACCCTCTCGCGCTCCTCCGAGGTCCTGAAGCCCATGAATTACATGCTCAGGCGCTGGGCCGACTTTGCCCGCTTCCTCGACGATGGCAGGATCTGCCTCAGCAACAACGCCGCCGAAAGAGCGTTGCGCGGCATCGCCATAGGCGCAATTGGACCTTCGCCGGCAGCCTGCGCGGCGCCGACCGCGCTGCCATCATGCTGACGATGATCACGACCTGTCGTCTTAACGATGTCGACCCCAAAGCCTGGCTCGCCGACGTCCTCGCCCGGATCGCCGATCTTCCCGCTTTGCGTTTGCACGAACTGCTGCCTTGGGAATGGAAGCTCCTGCGCCAAGCCGACAAGCCCACCGATCAGCAAGCTGCCTAACCTTCACGCAACGCTATCATAGGCTACCCGGCCCCCGCGCGCATGCATCAATCAGGCGGTCTCCGTCGTATGCGTACCTGCCAGGCCGCGATAATTCGTTTCCTTATTTCACATCCTTCGGCAGGCGAGCTAGCCGCGAGTGCGGCTGACAATCAGCGGGGTTGGCTGAGGCTGCTGTTGCCGGTCGCTTCCGTGCGCCTTAAAACCTGGGGGATTAGAAGAATGGAAACACCATTCTTGCTGCGGTGAGTGGCCGGTTCCTGAATAGCCGTGCAATTGGTCACCGCTCAATTAGCGCGCGTTCTCCCGCACGCTAGGCTCTTGCATGGCGACGCCGCGCATTGGCGAGAAAGAGCATCTAACGATCTCGACGGCCAGAATAGGATATCAAAAAAGATTCAGGTCTCGCCCGATCTGCGCAAAAGCCGCATCTCGCGTTGGTGGGAGCCGGGAAATGCGCAACACGCTTTGAACGGTACCAATTCCGCGCGCGAGATGACCACCGATGTGTACGAACCGTACATTGAAGCAAGTCTTGGGTACTAATCGTACGCTTGTGAAGCGCTTAGAACACGCTAGCCCGTAGCGCGCGCGCGTTAGTCCGTTTCGTACAAAGTTTTCACGCTGCTCATTCTCGCAATCTGTCAACGTAGTCACGCGAGCGGCGGAATGGTCCGCACCGCGACGTCACCGGGTTCGATTCATCGGTGATGTTCGAGGAAGGCCCTGTAGGTCGAGAATGATTGGGGGCAGAGGTGGCTAATCTTTTCGAAGGCGAGACTGGCCACTCTTGGGTTAAAACAACTGGAGGGTTTTTTATGAAGATGGCGAAGAGCCTCTTTCTAGGTTCAGCGGCAGGTTTGATCGCTATCGGCGGTGCACACTCGGCCGATCTCCCCGTCAAGGCCAAGGCGATCGAGTACGTCAAAATCTGCTCTTTGTACGGAGCTGGATTCTACTACATCCCTGGTACTGACACTTGCATCAAGCTCGGCGGCTATCTGCGCGCTGAAGTCGTGCTGAATTCAAGCTACCACTATGTTGGACCGGATAGTGGTGTGGGTGGCGCTAATAACCGCCTGAGCGACTATTACAGTGCGCGCTCTCGTCAGGACATCACTATCGACACTCGCACCGCAACCGAGTACGGCTTACTCCGCACGTACTTCGAAGGAGCATGGACTTATACGACCGGCCCCTATAGCGGTAACGGCGCCGGTGGAACGACGTATACGACATCCATAGGTTCTCAGATCTCGGGTGGCACGCCCGGTCTCTACCACGCCTTCATCCAGTTCGCTGGCTTCACGTTCGGCAAAGCGTTTTCGCAATTCAGCACGCCTTGGAACCAATATCCGGCGAATTCCATCGAGCTGCCCGGCGCCGGCGGCTGGGAGCCCGCAAACCAGTTCGCTTATACGTTCGACTTCGGACAAGGTATCACGGCTGCTTTTTCAGCCGAGGATCAAGTTTCTCGTGATCAGCTTGCCGTCTGGAACGTGAGCGCGGCGTCCGCTGCGGGAATTGCCGCTGGTGCGTACGGCGCTAATGACTTCGGTGGTTCGCGAACTCCGGATTTCGTCGCGCAGCTTCGTGTCGATCAGGCTTGGGGCCTTTTCCAGGCGTCGTTTGCCGCGCATGACAATCACGCAGCCTATTACGGCGCAACCGAGCTCACCGGTCACCCAGATGACAAGTGGGGCTGGGCTGGTCAGCTGGGCTTGTCGATCAGGAACATCCCGACCGGTGCGGGTGATACGATCAACATGTCAGCGGTATATACGAATGGTGCGAGTCGCTATAATTTCCATGACTATACGAGTGCGCCTAGCTTCGCGATGTATGGAAGCACAGGCCTTGCTGGTGCCTACCAGAGCGTCGCCCTAGCTGGCGTATCTGACTCGGTATTCGTGACGGGCTCAGGTCAACAACTGACTACGACCTATGGCTTCCAGGGCGGCTATTCACACAACTGGGATCCCCGCTGGGTGAGCAGCATCTACGGTGGGTGGAGTGCTGTACGGTACAACAACACGGCCAAGGGCTACATCTGCGGCGCGGTCGTCGCAAATGTCGCGCTCTCGACTGGTGCTGCAGGGTGCAATCCCGACTTCAACTACGCCATTATTGGTACGAGGACGGGTTGGACGCCAGTCAAAGGCCTGACCTTCTCGGCCGAGCTTGCGTACACGATGCTGGACCAGAAGTACGCGAGCGGGAGCACGGTGACGCTGCCGCAGCAGTCAGGCATCGCCAAGCCGGGTACTACGTATGAGCTGAAGGACCAGGGCGCACTCACGCTGCTGCTCCGGGCCCAGCGCGTCTGGTGAGTTACTGTCAAATTAACAGAAGGAGGAACCAAGCGGCTCTGTTCAACTAAGTAGACCTCCAAAAAGGCCTCCGGCATGCCCGCCGGAGGCCTTTCATATCTGGCCTAAGTGGAGGCTTTTGAACCCGTACTTTCGCTGAATTACTTCGGCAGGTAGCGTATCAACGCGCTCTATAGCTTCTGAAGCCGATCCAGATGGAACGCAATGCGCGCGTCTAAAGAGACAAACTGCTTGTTTATGCAACCGATCGAGGCGGTGGTCTGCGCGGCTTCACCCCTCCGCCTTTGGCGGCTTGGATATGGCGTCTATATCGCACTTCGTGCTCAGAAAATTTCCGCCGGCCCTTTCTGCGTAGTGATGCGCGCCTGCTGGCATCGCTACGAATCAATATCGATGGCGACAAGTGCACGTCAAACAGGATCAATCGCGCGCCAGAAAAACAAAAGTGCATTTCGCGCCTCGTCCCTCACGGAAAATGGGTGATGGTTCGTTGGTCCTGAACCAGACCGCACAATAGCCAGATTCAGTTTCAGGCTGCGCCCGCCCTCCCATTAGAGGTGACGTAACGAGGGAGAAGCGGGCCTTCAGCAAGGCAATGTGAAAGCGTTGTGCCCGGTTCGGTCTTCTGTGCTCCCATTTCCGCATGAATATGGCGGCCCCGCGGGGCCGACGATAATTGTGATGGAACATCGGGTCCACTCGTCCCTTGGCCAAGTGGCCCACTGGCCTTGCCCAGATCAGGACGGCACACGCGGGCAGTTCTGGGCGAACTTCGCTGCGCAGAACACCAGATCGAATTGTAATTGAGCGCTAGAACTTAGGAAGTTCTGAGTAAGGAGTACTCCGGTCGTGATCGGATCTCGAGAGAGGACAGCGGGCTATCCAGCGAAGCGCCAGCTAAGTTCGATTCCGACGGCTCCCTCTTGAGGCACTTGCTGCGATCATGGCTACAGTGACGTCGGCGAGGTGTTCGCCAATCCACTCTTCCATGAGATTGTCATCGCTCTGCTGTCAATCTCTATTACCGCGAAAAGTCTAGGAGACTACGCCAAACATAAAAGACCAACCCGCCTCAAAGTGGTCGGCCGGCAACCAAATGTTCTCTGGCTTGCGAGCGGCCGCGGCGCTCAATATCTCGTCCGAGATCGCGGGTAGCGCGATCGATACACTGATAACGAGAAACAGCGTTCGGTTTTGCTTGGCTGGTGGTCGGTTTGAAGCTCATAGCGACTAAGACTGCTAATTTGATTGCGCTCATTCAAGATGCGGTCAAACGTAAGCGTGAGCCAGTGGTACACCGCTCAGTTTGTGGCTTGGACGCTCAAGGAGATAATGCAAGCGAGGCGTTTGTGGCACAATTGGATGGCGCGCGTTGCTGGCAGCAAGCACGTTCTCCTTGAACGGTCACAACCAGCGCGCCGCCCAATCGCTGATGGCGCAACAGCTGCTGTCATGCTCCTGGTTTACGACACAGCCATGGGGGATGATCGTTTAAGGTTAAGCTCGCCTTGGAGATTCTACTCAACCGGAACAACGGCCGACGCAAACCTGCGCGGTAGGCCTATTTGTGCAGAAGTTTCGCCGTAAAACGGGCCACATCGGTTAAATTCGTCTCCAGGAACTTGCTAGGGAATTGGTGAACAACAATGTTCTGTCGGCCTCAAGGTCGCCGGAGCTAAACGCAGGCGAGGAAACAGCCGCGTCATTTGCTTCAGCGCAGATGCGTTTCTGCAATCCCGAGCGAGCGCAACTGCTGCAATCCATCAAGAAGACGTCGTGTCTCGTTGTCGACAGGCGGCGCACCAACCGGAGCGCCAGGACGCGAGTGGAGGGAAGAGGGTTGATGTCAAGCACGAACGATGCCTTCGTGGAGTTTTCCGGCGTTCAGAAGACCTACGACGGTGAAGCACTGGTCGTTAAGAATCTCAATTTGGAGGTTGCTCGGGGTGAGTTTCTCACGATGCTGGGGCCTTCCGGCTCCGGAAAGACGACGACTCTCATGATGCTTGCCGGCTTCGAAGCGCCCACTCATGGTTCGATTCTGCTGGGGGGACGGGCAATCGATAACATGCCGCCGCACAAACGCGACATCGGTATGGTATTCCAGAATTACGCGTTGTTTCCGCATATGACCGTGGAGGAGAACCTCGCCTTCCCGCTCAGGGTCCGAAAGCTTGGCAAAGCCGACACTCATGCGCGGATCAAGCGGGCGCTCGATATGGTGCGTCTCGGCGCCTATGGCGGCCGACGTCCCGGCCAGCTGTCTGGCGGCCAGCAACAGCGCGTTGCACTCGCCCGCGCACTCGTCTTCGGTCCCAAGCTTGTGCTTATGGACGAGCCGCTCGGTGCCTTGGACAAGCAATTGCGCGAGCACATGCAGCTCGAGATCAAGCGTATCCACGAGAATCTTGGCGTCACGATCGTCTACGTGACGCATGATCAGGTCGAGGCGCTGACCATGTCGGACCGCATAGCGGTCTTCAATGAGGGGGTCATCCAGCAGCTCGCTGCACCTGTCGAACTTTACGAGCGGCCGCAAAGCGCTTTCGTTGCCCAGTTCATCGGCGAGAACAACCGGTTGCGGGGGAAGGTCGTGGCGATGAATGGCGCCGATTGCAAGGTAGAGATTCCCGGCGTTGGCAACGTGCACGCGCTGGCTGTCAAAGTGGAAGGGGTTGGCCAGCCGACGGTACTGTCGTTGCGGCCGGAGCGGGTGAGATTAAATCCGACACCAGGTTCGTTGCCCAACGTCTTCAGCGCGCAAGTTGCTGAGGTGATTTATCTGGGCGACCACGTGCGCACGCGGCTTTCAGTCTGCGGCCATGATGATTTTGTGGTCAAGTTGCCGAGTTCGGAAGGCGTGGTGCAGGTCGAGCCCGGGGCGGCGATCACCATCGGCTGGAATACGGAGGATTGTCGGGCGCTCGATGCGCCGTAAGCACGATCAGGGCTGCGTCGGGAAGTCTCGGCTGGCTCTTCGGCAGCGCTCCGTCCATCTTGGAGGTGGCATAAAGGGGAGAGGGTAGACGATGAGGGCATCACTGACGATCGCGAACACTCTGACCATCATCGGCCTGGTAGCGGGCATGGTCACTCTAACGAATCCCGCCCTAGCAGATGATCAGCTCATGGAAGCCGCCGGCGTCAGGTCCTTTCAGCAGGTCGTGCGCAAGGTCATTTTCGATCCCTTCTGGAAGGCGAGCGGGATCAAGGTCACTGAAGCCGAGTACGGCTACGGCCTGGCCAAAATCCCTGCCATGGTCGAGACCAGAAGCGTGAACTGCGACGCGATTTGGGCTGGCGACTCGGCGGTCCGGGAATTCTGTGCAGAGGGTTCTGTCAAGACGATCGATTGGAAGAAGCTGGGCCTTGACCGGCCCGAGTTCGAGGGCGTTAGCAGCACGGACTCTGGGGTGCCATCCAGCGTCTCCGCCGCAGTGGCGGTTCCAAAGGGTACTGCGCGGTTGGGCAGCGCCTACAAGTTCATTGCCTTTGCCAGTTCGCCCCAGGCGCATGCCGACGTGGCAAACCACACCGGCGAGGGAACGGGCAACAAGGACGCGATTGCGTTCGTCAATTGGGCGATCCTGCCTAACCTTCCGAATGAACCTGACCGTGCCCTCCGATCGGACGCAAGCTTTCGGAGTGAGAAGGGCGATAAAATCCGCCAACGTTTTACCGCTTGGCTCGCCAAGTAACGCCAAGAATGGAAATGGCGGGGATGGACTCTGTTCTCCTCATCGCCTCTACGCATGAACTGGGAGAAAATCGATGGCGACGACAGCCGTCCGAAGCACCGGAAGCCCCAAAGGCATGCCTCTGCATCTTAAGCTGCGGCGGGTCGAGCGTCGGCAGAAGCTTAAGGCCTTTATCCTCGTTCTTCCGCTCCTGCTGTTCATCTTGATCGGTTTCGTACTGCCGATCGGACGGATGCTGTTCAACGCTATTCATGACCATACCCTGTTGACCCTGATGCCGCGGACCATGACGGCGTTAAGTGAATGGGAAGGCCGGGATCTGCCGGACGAGGCGATCTATGCCGCGCTGATCGCCGATCTGAAAGATTCTTGGGCTCAGAAGACTGCGACCGCCATCGGCAAGCGGATGAACTATGAGTTGCCCGGCTCTCTCAGCCAGGTGGTATTGAGCGCGCGCAAGGCGAGCTTGCTTACCAGCGGACCCTACAAGGAGGCGATGATCGAGATTAGTCCACTTTGGGGGCGGCAGGATGTCTGGAATCTAATGAAGCGAGGAACCTCGGCCTATACGGATTACTACCTGCTACGTTCCATCGATTACCAGTATGGCCCCGATAGCCAAATCGTCGCCTCACCGCCAGAAAACGCAATCTTCCGCGGCGTTTTTTTGCGCACACTTAGTATTAGCATTAGCGTAACTGCAGTGACCCTGCTGCTCGGCTTCCCTGTGGCCTATCTCCTGGCAACATTGCCGAGCAGATCCAGCAATCTCCTGATGATTATGGTCGTGCTGCCGTTTTGGACATCATTGCTGGTGCGCACCATTGCTTGGGTCGTACTTCTGCAGCAGCACGGAGTCGTCAACGAAACGTTGATAGCGCTGCATGTCATATCTCAGCCGGCCGAGCTCGTTTACAACCGGGTCGGGACCATCGTGGCAATGACCCATATTCAGCTGCCCTTCACGCTCTTACCAATCTACAGTGTTATGAAAACAATCTCACCGACCTATGTTCGAGCCGCTCGCTCGCTCGGTGCCGGACCGTTTTATGCATTCTGGAAGGTCTACTTTCCCCAGACCCTGCCGGGGATCGCTGCCGGCTGCCTACTGACCTTCATTCTGTGCCTGGGCTACTACATAACTCCTGCTCTCGTGGGGGGGGCCGCTGACCAAATGGTTAGCTCTTTCGTTGCCTACTATACAAACGAGGAGCTCAATTGGGGCATGGCCTCGGCGCTCGGCGCCATCCTGCTCACCGCGACGCTACTACTCTACTATTCTTTCAACAAGCTGGTCGGCGTCGACCGGCTCAAGATGGGATGAGATCGATGGCTGCGTCCGTCTATGCCACTCCGATGGAGAGGGCTTGGTACTACTTCCACCGGCTGCTCTGCGGGGCGGTATTGCTGTTTCTAATCGCACCGATCTTCGTGGTCCTTCCGCTCTCATTCAATTCTGTACCCTTCTTTACCTATCCTCTGTCTGCGTTCTCTCTGCGCTGGTATCAGGAGTTCTTCCTCACCGATCGATGGCAGGGGGCGCTGCATAATTCGATCTTCGTAGCCGTATCGGTCACGCTACTGTCAACCGTGCTAGGCACGCTAGCCGCGCTCGGTCTAAGCCGGCCGAACTTCCCCTGGCGCACGGCGGTAATGACGATACTGATATCGCCTCTGGTCGTGCCAGTCGTCATCACAGCGGTAGGCGTGTATTTCTTCTATGCCGATGCTGGGCTGCTCAATAGCTTTACTGGACTAATATTGGCGCACACCACGTTGGCAACTCCCTTTGTCGTGATCACCGTCACCGCTGCACTGACGGGTTTCGACCACTCGCTAACCCGCGCAGCCGCAGGTCTCGGTGCGCCGCCTGTCACCGCTTTCTTCAAAGTCACTCTGCCGCTTATACTTCCCGGCATGATCTCCGGCTCGCTATTCGCCTTCCTTACTTCCTTTGACGAGGTAGTGGTCGCTCTTTTCGTCGCTAGCACCAATCAGCGCACTTTGCCAAAGGTCATGTTTTCTGGAATTCGCGAGGAGATCAGTCCGACGATCATCGCGGCCGCGACCGTGCTGACACTGTTCTCCATCATCATGCTGACCACGATCGAGCTGCTACGGCGGCGCTCGGAGCGATTACGTGGCATTCGCAATACCTAACCATCGCCGCCGCACATTCACACTCATGTGCTTTCGCAGCAGCGCAAGAGCCGATCTAGTCGACTCGATCACATGTTTGGGCGATCCAGACCGATCGAAATATCTCATTTGCAATAATAGTCGCTTAGTTGAAGCCTATATGAGATGGCGACGTTCATCACTCTAGCGAAAGTGGTGGTGCCGCGCCGGCATTGGCTTTGATCCACGGGAATTCTGCAAGTTCTATATTGCTGATTGGTGCTCTCTCTCTGCTCGTTCTGGAACTCCAAGAGGTTTCCCACGTCCTGTGGGCAGCGAGTTGTGTTGGGCAAAAGCATCGATTTGACTGTTACTTACGGGTTTTTCGAGCCGTGCAGAAATTACCCTATTTAAGGCGGCAGTTGGTGAAAAACGACTCTAAGAGGTGGCTAATATCTTCGAAGCCGTTTGTTGATCGCAGCGCTGGCGGCCTCAAATCGATCACGCCTCTCCGGCCTTCAGAGACGTTCTGGATCGACGGACTTCCACAAAAACCCAAGCGCGCGCCCGATGGCACGTCCAAAAAAATTCTCTATCAACCTGGAGGTTCAGACGGTGCTAGTGACCGGAGCATAAGCGGGACTTGGCGTGCGATTTGCCAAGACCCTGGCGCAATGCGGAGCTCAGGTGGCGCTGATAGCGCGGTGGTTAGATCGCCTCGAAAGGCGTGGCTCGTAGTGCATAATCCCACCGCCCGGAGCTCTCGGTTGGGCAAGTATAGGGTAACCAGAACACACCAGGCGGCCGGGTTTTGGCACGCAACGCGACTGTTTTCAGATGGACCACCGGTACTTCGAGGGCGCCGCGGTGCTGACGATGCAGACACTCGAGGAGGATATGATGGGATTATTGGACGACAAGGTGGCAATTATCACTGGGGCTGGCGGCGGACTCGGGGAAGCTTATGCAAAGCTATTCGCCAAAGAGGGGGCGGCCATCGTCGTCAATGATCTCGGTACCACTGTGAACGGTGTTGGCGCGAGCGCCGGTGCTGCAAGAGTGGTGGCCGACATATTGGAGGCCGGTGGGCGTGCTGTGGCCAATGGCGATGACGTATCCACCATGGATGGGGGGCGGAATATCCTAAGGTCCGCGATTGACGCTTTTGGCCACGTCGACATCTTGATCTGCAATGCTGGCATCTTGCGTGACCGGACATTTGCTAAGATCTCGGAGGAAGATTGGGATCTCGTTCTCAAGGTCCATCTGAAGGGAACCTACTGCTGCACGTTACCGGTTTGGGAGTGGCTCAAAGACAATGGTCGGCCGGGCGTTATAATTATGACGTCCTCAACGTCAGGATTGTTCGGGAATTTCGGCCAAGCAAACTACGGGGCGGCGAAGGCCGCTATCTATGGCTTGATAAGAGTTCTCTCCATAGAGGGTCGAAAATATGGCATTCGCGTTATGGGGGTGGCACCAAACGCGATCACGCGGATGTGGGCGGGCGTTCCAGTTGCATTGGATGCCGATCGCCTTTCGATTTTACGTCCCGAAAACGTCGCTCCTGGCGTGCTGTTCCTGGCGTCCGACTTGGCGGCGGATCATTCGGGCAAGGTCATCGCTATATCGGGGGAGGAGATCGCGGAGGCTAAAATGCTGATGGCCCAGGGGTTCCAACCCAAGGGACCCTACACCGCGCAGGACGTGGCGGCGCACGCGGCTTCAGTATTCTTCCCCGGAGACCCGCTATTTGGGTCGAAGACCGATGGACGCGCGTAGCGCCGCATCGCTTGCTGCGCCGACTAAATCGGCGGGACCGCCTCAGCTCCTTTTCGCCGGCACTAAAGCCGGATCGCCAGCGAACGGCGGCGAACAATCGCTTGCTCGTGTTCTACCGGGTTACCACAACAGCCAGCACATCATGCCGTACGTTGCATGGTGAAACTGCGCTTTGCACAATGGCAACATACCTGCCGGCATCAACAGGAGTGGCAATAACGTTTTTTCCGACTTCGGCCGTTATTCTATTAGTCCATCGAGACGGAGCCTGCGTTGATGAATGGAGCCATCTGCGAAGCTCCCGGTGATCCAGCGCTGCATATGTGCGGGCTGTTCTATGCGTGGAATTGGTGTCATCTTGGGCGACTAATCTGTGATCGCGCCGAGTACGCCTACGCGTCAGCCGATTGTACGCCGTCAATATCTAAAGCTGCGGTCCATAGCGGGATGAACTCCTGCGCCGAACCTGGAAAAATTGCCTGATATGTGTGTCGCTTTGCCGTGAGTTGGCGGTTTTCTTCTGCGAACTGGGGTAATTGTCAGGAGGATTTGGTTCTGCCGAGAGCAGTGGGTTGCTCATGCAGCCAGCCTGAACGGGACAAAGAGGACATCTGTGAGAAACGATGGCTGAAGGCATGATTCCTTTAGGCGAGAAGCTGACCCGTAGCGCGCAAGCAACTCCAGATGCACCAGCTGTTAGCTGCGGGGAGACCACACGCACCTGGCGTCAGCTTGAGGCGCATGCAAACCGCATCGCGCGGGCGTTGGAGGGGCTGGGAGTCAAGCTAGGCGATCTGGTGACGATTGGTCTTCCTAACGGTGTCGATTTTATCGAGGCTTCCTGGGGCGTCTGGAAGCTCGGCGCGACGCCGCAGCCGGTGTCCTTCCGACTGCCGCGTGCCGAACTGCAGGCCATCGTCGACCTCGCCGATCCGGCCGTGTTGATCGGCTTACCGAGCATAGATACCAACCGGCGGCGCGTCACGGTCGAGGATCTGCTCGCGCTCTCTGATGATGACCGGCCACTGAGATCGCGCGTGTCGCCGGTTTCGAAGGCTTTGACTTCGGGCGGCTCGACCGGCCGGCCGAAGCTGATTCTTGCCGGAACGCCTGGCCTGACCATCGCAGAGCCCGAAAGTCCGAGCTTCTGTCGCTTCCGTCGAGGTGGCACAGCGCTGATTCCAGGTCCCCTCTATCATAGCGGACCGTTCGGGTGCGCGATGGAGGCCATAACAAGCGATCCCATCTGGTGCTGATGCCGCGCTTCGACGCGGAGGGGTTCTCGCCGAGATCGAGCGGCGAAGGGCGACGTGGGTTTTTTTGGCGCCCACCATGATGAGTCGCATCTGGCGGGTGCCCGAAGAGGTGTGAGAACGCTATGACCTTTCATCCTTGAAGACCCTCTGGCACTTTGCCGCACCTTGCCCAATACGGCTCAAGGAGGCCTTATCAATTGGCTGGGGCCAGAGACCATCTTTGAGCTTTATGGCACCAGCGAGAACCAAGCCGGAATCGTCAACACCGGAAGTGAGTGGCTGGATCCCGCGGTTCTGTAGGCCGCCTAAGCTGGCATAAAATCAAGGTCCTCGATGCCGACGGTAACTGCTATCACCTGGCAAGTTAGGTGAAATCAACTTGCGTGGAGAGGCAAGGCCTTCTTAGGTCTGCCGCGGCGCCACGTCCCGCACGCTGCCTGGCGGCTGGGACAGCTTCGGGGATCTCGGCCACTTCGACGAAGACAGCTATCTTTACCTCGCCGATCGGCGCAGACATGATCCTGGTCGGCCTCACCTGATCAACACGAGCCCACTACACCGAGCGCTCCAATATGCATTTCATTTGACTATCGCGTCCTTTAGCTCGGGCCACAGAGCAACTCAAGGCTAGGTCCAGGCCGACTACCGCATAATGGACGATGAGGCAATTGAGTGCCAAGCCAACTCCACCGGCCCAAGCTCACGATTTTCGAAACCATCCATTTGGAGCACAAGTGACATTGGTCCCAAACGCGTCGGTGTAATAAGTGTCGACTAAGAATCCTGCTTGCTCGACCAACTGCAAGCCATCGAAAACCTCTTTATTCAACATTGTTATAACGTCCTCAATTACATAATAATCTCCTGCCACTAAATGCTGGCTCAGGTAAGAAAAAATCGAAAATACCTGTACATGCGCGTCGTCGATTACAAGCCAAGGATGAGGTAGTCTAATAAGCAGGTTTTTATCCAACGGCTCCACCTTCGAAAGGTCAATCTGATGAAAGGTAAGCAATAGATGCTTCGCATTCTCGTGGATACGTTTCGTGTGCAAGTCAAAGGAATGAACTTCACCTGGATTTTCACAAAGGATCGACATTTGATCAGCAAACCATAGTCCGCTTCCCCCTTGAAAGGAACCAAGTTCTAGAATTGTCTTCGGCTGAAGTTCCCAGATGAGCCTTGTATACAGGGTCAGATCGAAAGGGCTTTTGATATTGATCAGCCCTTTGTATGTCCGCGCCAAGGCGCCAACTGTTGTGGAGCGCTGAAAGGTCCACGGGTCAATAGACGACCTCCATGTCCGCGCCGTTGGCTTTGAAAAGCGGTCAGAATGGTCAGCATTTACCACGTTGCTCATTGATTCAAACGCGCCTCTTTGATCAAGAAGTCCAATCACGCCTGTTTCGCCTGGGTAATCCTTCTGGGTAGCCTCCCAAAGCGCTTTGTATCCGGAAGCGAGTTTCATAGGTCTATCTCCGTATCGTGGCTCTCATTATCTGAGGAAAGTGAGTGGGCTTGAGCCGGTTGACCGCGTTTCTGCGGCTGGGTGGTTCGGCTTTAAAACGTCCCGCTCGCGCTAAAGCTCAACACTGGTCGAGAACTCTTGAATGGGCCGCTACCACCGGGGCGGCCGCCGCGGCTCTTACTGCTCTCCTAGCAAGCGTCTCCTAGCAAGCGACGTGCCACTTGCGGAATAGAATGATCATTTGCTAGACGGGAGTGAACACCCGCATATGTACTAGCCAGCTTGCTGGAATGCTCACAACGCTTTATCAGGTTGGCGACATCGGCGTCATCATCCGAACATGGTGCAGCAAGGATCCAAAGTTACCACGATCACTGCACAAGGAACAAATAGCGCGCTTTTTAGCGCTTAGCGCGCCGTAATGGTCAGCGGCCTTTCGTCTCCGGTCGATCTCAGCTAATCAAGAGGCTTGCGCTCGCCACTCGCTGTCTGCGAAAACCGCTAGAGAGCCAGCGAGTTCATGAAGTCTGGCGACGTACCTTAAGAAAGGCCCCTGCCTGGCCCGAATACGTCATCTAAACGGCAGTGCGCCAGCGAGGCGCGCTCGATCCGCATGCGCGAGGTGGAATTCGCAGAACCGCTTTGGAATGTCTGCGGAACGGTTGAGGACAGAAGCCATCCACGTAAGGATTTTGAAGCGCCGGTCTGTGATAGCGCCGTTGCGATGTTGAAAGTCATGCCGAAAGAGGCGACACGCGATCGTTCGTCGGGCACCGTCCAAAAGACCACACGAGGCTGATCGGTGAACGCCAGCATGAGTTCCCGGGGCTCTAGCGTGACTCAGCGGTTAATAAGGTCACGGAACGGAGCGAGTGGTGCATCCGCGATCTCGCGACGGCCCCGAATTGATCTCGCTCTGCTTGGTGGTCCCGCCATTCAACATCGCCACGCGCAACCCTTGATGGCTAGTGCTCAACCACACCGAGCGAAGTTGTGGCCGAGAGCCTCAATCCCACATTAGCAGACCGCCGAGTGGGGACCTGACCGGTGTCGCAAACAAACTGCGCCCCTGCAGTCGCCGAGCTGTTAACCTGTGGGCAACAGCCATGGACGCGAGCCGATCGGCCGCGCCATAAGCTCGCGCGGAGGAGGGCACGCGACGGTTGCCTTTTCAATTTTGAGGCCCGACGGCAAGCGCGGGGCACGATTATAGCATCTTTGCACGACCAGAACTTGCCGAACCTGTGTAGCCGTCGGGCTTAAGGGGCACCTGATTTCTGAGAACAAGCACCGGCACGAATGAACAAGCAGTCCGGCAACCTGTTTGGCAAGCCGATGTTCATTGCCTGAGCAACCCGTCCTCCGGCGCAGCACGATCGACGATCGTTCGGATCTGCGTGAAATCTGCGAACGCGCTAGGGGACTTTTGCAGGTGGCTGCCTGATGGCCCTTACGCGAGTTATGCTGCACCGACCATCGACGCTGATTGGTAAGTCGCCATCGATGGTGGCGCGGCGAACGATGCGATGGAGGTCGCCGTAATCGTTGACCGCATAATGTTGTGTGGCGCGATTGTCCCAGACGGCGACATCGCCCTCCTTCCAGCTCCAGCGCACGGTGTTTTCGGGCGCGGTGATATGAGACTGGAAGATATCCAACAGCCTCTGGCCGTCGTACTTCGAGATACCAAGAAAACGCTGTACGTAATGGCCCAGCACCAGCGTGCGCTCGCCGGTCTCGGGGTGGACACGCACAACGGGATGTTCGGTCTCATAGATGGTACTAGTGAAGACATCGTCATAATACTTTTTATCGGCCTCGCTGGTACCAGGTCTAAGGCCGTAGTCATTGCTGTGAACCGACCATAGTTCGTCGGCAAGCCGTTGCAGCGGGAGCGGTAGATCAAGATAAGCCGTAGCTGTATTTGACCAGACCGTATCGCCGCCGAATGGTGGGATCACGACGCCTCGCAGAACCGTAATCTTGGGATACGCTTCGATGAAGGTCCCGTCGCTGTGCCACAGGTCGACTCGGAATCGGGCGGAATCGAGCTCGAGGATAGATGCCGTTCCTTTCGTAGCACCGATCGTCGGATGCGGCACGAGCCTTCCAAAACGAAGAGCAAAACGCTCCTGCTCGGCGTCGTCCAGATGACCCTGATTGCGGAAGAAGATGACCTTGTGTTTGAGCAGTACATCGTTGATCGCGGCAATCGTATGGTCTGGCAAGTCGCCTGACAGCTTAATATTCCTAATTTCAGCGCCGATGCGCGCTGCGCGTTTGATGACATCGGCAGGCGGAATAACTTTATCGATCGAAGCCGTTTCACTCATCGTGGTATCCTCCTCCACGTTACGGTTTTCTGTCGGCGAACCAATCTATCCAGCTGCGGCACCAACAGGTGAACGCCAGACCGCATAGAGCTCTTCGCCAAAATGGGCGGGATCGGCCCGTTGATAGTCTCTCGACGCGAGATCGGCCACGAACAGATCGCCACTGATCCCCACCACGATCGATCGAACACGCCGCTTGAAGCTCGATGGCGCCCCACCCCTGGATGTCAATTAACTCCAAGGCTGTCAGTTTCGCAAACTCGCCGAACTGCGAGTCATGAGCCGTCTCCCAGCGGCGGATCACAGCCAAGAAAGCGTCTAGGCTCGTAACGACGTTATGTGCCGCTTCAGCCAGCTTTCTCGGGATGATGGAGTCGATCGCGCTAGTTCCAAACACTAGTGCGAAACGCCTGCGTGCGGGCGGGGGGCAGGTGAGAGCGCTGACTTTCATGTTTGCCTCATGTTACCGGCTGATCCGCAGCAAGCACCGTGCCAATTGCAAAACCGAAGCCCAAGCCATTCCTTTCACAAGAAAACAGCTCATCATGGCGTCGAGGCCACGGGCGCGTGTTTCAAAAAGTCCCATTGTGTTGTCGCGAATACGACGAGCGCAGGTCCAGACGCGGACCGCATGGCCCTCCATCATGTGCGCAACAGCCGTGATCTGCGCACAGATGTTCTTCCGGCTTTCAAATTCGGGCTGGCTCCGCGAATATTGAGTAGAGCGCGAGAACAAGCGTGCTCCTGTCTCGTCTGCGCCGAGACCGAGCACCCGGGGGGCCACCGATGCGCGCGGCAAGTCAGCATGCGCGCAAAGCACAATAAATTTCCGAGCTGAGAGAGAAAACCTCAATTTGGTCCGCCCCATACGCTTGTCATGATTCCCTGCAGCCGTACGGCTTGCATGGCGCCGCTAAACGAGCGGCCCGCAAGGCGCGGATAGAGAACCGATCATGCGAGATCATCTATTTATCCTGCCGATGCCACATTAATGCTCATGAAACGGCGCGGTGGGGTTAAATTGGTGAAGGTAGCGGCAGCTTCAATTGCAGCGGAGAAGCTGCTTCAATGGCTGGATTTTGATAGTCGGTCGTCCCGCTGAGCGAGAATCACTGGGGCCCTTTCGAGCGAGTCCAGAATCGGCTAGGAGAAGAAAAAACGCTATCGAGAACGGATGATCTGCATCCGACCATTGATCGAGAAGCGCCAATTGACTGTCGCGGCCTCAAACTTCAGACGCGGTCGACCGCCTTCTTCAATCTGTTGCTCCCGATGATCCTGCGAATATCAGCGGGCATGAGGGCGACACCCAATGCGGCGCCTGAGCTCATCGGTGCGCGCTACGCTGCGCGCGTCAAGTCTGGGTTGGTGACCCCTCAAGAGCCTATAGCAGCAGACATGAATCGGATGTGCGTTCGGCCTTGCTGCCGCGGCCCCCGCCTAAAGGACGCGTGCAACGTCGCCTCACGACGCGGCGGAAGGATTGTGGCAGGTTCAAGAGATCAGCATAGCGACTGGCAGCCGCGTCTGCCAGAGCGGAATCAGGACGGGCAAAAAGTCTGCGTGCCAGACACAAGCCTTTCAGCCTCAATCACCTCCACAGGGCCTGCCGCGGTATTTTCGGTGCGACGGGATCGAATGGTTGGATCCGTTTGCGCGCAGACGTGTCGCGAGAAGAAAAGGCCTCCCCTTCAAGATAAGGGTAAGATTAGTGCACCAAATTCTGCTTATGTGCTTCGAGCACGGAAGGCGCGGCCGCGACTGCTGCACTTGCTTCTGTCGAGCGGGGCATTGCCATGCCAATTGCGACCTTTTCTCAGGTAGCCTTTTGCCGCTGACCATCGCGAGAGGAGTTTGTCTTGCCCGAGCGGAGCGCTACAATGTAGGTGGCTTACGCCGCGTTCGTTGCATCGGAGTCAAGCTATGAGGTCGCGCGCGCTGCAAATCGCGCGTGCTCTTCCGCTACGCGGCTGCCCGGTGGCTGGCAGGTGTTGGTCGCGAGGTCCACACGTAAGAGATGCCCTCCAGTGAGGGGGCCTTGTCGTGCTCCGTTCGCCATTCTACTCTGAACACCTCGGACCGAGTCTGAGAATGGCTCGGGGACGCTCGCCCCACAGCACAAGCAATTGCTAGGAGTTAAGCCAGCTGCATTGCCGAGGTGCTTCCTTCTAATTAGGAACTGTTCGATCTTCTTCCGCGAACGCAGCACGATCTTTTTATGACATCCGGATTTGGGAGCAGGACCAGGTGAAGTGCTCTTTCTGCGCGGTGTGAGCCGGTAGGCAGACCTAGCCATGGCCAGCAGCGAGTGCCCCTACGAGGCGCTCAGCATGGCCTTGCCGTTCTTGATCACTGTCGCGCCGCGATTGATCGCGCGGGCCTCGAACGAGATTACGTTGCCATCTCGCCACAGATCGACAGTGATCGCATCACCCGGGAGCACGGGCGCCGAGAAGCGCGCCTGATGGCTCAGAATCATCGTGGGTTCGTAGTTGCAGAACTCCTGCAACACCGCCCGGCAGGTGATGCCGAAAGTGCAGAGGCCATGCAGGATCGGCCGCGAGAAGCCGGCCCGCTTGGCGACATCTGGATCGGAATGAAGCGGATTGAGATCGCCGTTCAGCCGATAGAGCAGTGCCTGGTCTGGCCTGGTATCGAACGAGACCGACAAGTCAGGCTTGCGCGTGGGGACACTGTGAGGTTCGGGGGCGCCCGCCGATGGCCCGCCAAAGCCGCCGTCGCCGCGAGCGAAGGTGGAAGCGGTGAGGGTGGCAATCTTCTCGCCCTTGTCGTCGGTCCACACGGTCTCGTCGATCACGACCGCGCCCTTGCCCTCGCCCTTATCGTAGGCGCCGATCGTGCGGCACGTGGCCGTAAACGTCCCCGAGAACGGCAGCGGCTTGTGTAACTCGACCTTTTGCTCGCCATGCACTAACATAAGAAGATTCAGGCGGCTGATCCGGAGGCTTGGCTTTTGCCCCACTGTTGGCACGGCAGGGCGCCCATTGGCAGAAGCCAGCACTGTGGCGGCTGTCGGCACAACCTTGACGTCCTTTTCGTATACGAACGACAACTCGCGCTCGTTCATTGGATCACGGCCCATGCCGATGCCCAGCGCATACAGCATCACGTCTTTCTTACCATAGGTAAAGACGCGCGGCTCAGTTCTCTGCTCCAAGATGTCAGGGTAATGGATCACCATGCAATGTCCTGCTCATTGTGCCGCCGGGCGCTTCGCGTGCAAGATGACGACGTGCAGTGTCTCCTTGATCGTCGTTGCGTTCGCTTGCGGGCAAGGGTTGCTCCAGATCGTCAGTGAGGTGGACTCCAGTTTTAAGGCGCGCAACCGATCGCTCCTTCGAGCGAGACTGGTCCATTGACACGCCGATGATGCCGGCAGACCCGGACGATGCCGCTAACCTCGCGTTCAGTTCTTTGCGATCGATGGCGGCGTCGTACGTCGCCCGTTCAACTCGATACCGACGAAGTGCCACCGGAAAGTGTTCTTTCCCTCCGGTGTCTGCCCAGTTTGAGATAGCCTCCAGAGGAGTGTCTCCGTTCAACTCCTGGAGCTTGGCTTCCAAGTGCCGCTGCGCTAATTCCGCCACCAGGGAGTGACCTAGCTGTCCCCAGGCCAGAGGGGACCATGTGCTGGCCATTAACGCAGCCGTACAGATCGGAAGTATAAGTCCGTGCAGCTTCACTAGCCTTCCTCAGTTTGGTCAATCGCGTCAAACGGTTTGTAGTCGGAGCTCAGTCTTGGCGCTACGAACGTTCACTAGTAGATCAGCGGTGTCGGGCGGGGCACGAAAACCAATTTGGTGCTGAGCGCGTGCTACCACCATTGTTTCGAAAGCTGCAAGGAGGAAAGTAAGTACGCGCAATTCACAAGTGCGGTAGGAAAGTCCATTGCAATGACGGCGGGGCAAAAGATGTCGCCGTGAGCTAGATCCCCGGACATCGATCATATCAAGTCTAAGACCCGGCCAAGACCCGAAACTCGATAAATCCATTTATGAGTAGGTGGACGGCGAAACTTGTCGCGATCGCGCCAAAGAAAAGGCCTTGAGTCCCGATAACGGTATCCTGCACTTTTGACCACGAAGTTCGGATCGGTCGAGAGCTTGAACGTTTCCATCCGGTGCGGCTGGATCCCGAACGCCCGCCAGATGCGTTGGACAGTCGATACCGATGGGCCGCTAGTCTTTGCCATGTCGCGGGAGCTCCATTGAGTGGCGGCCTCAGGGCAACTCTCCAACTTCTCACGATCACGGCTTCGATGCGGGCATTGTCGATCGTGCGCGGCGCGCCGCTCGTCGTACAGCCAGGCCGCACGCTACTCCATAAAAAGCCGCTCGCCACTTCCGTGTTCTGACCTCCTTCCGCACAGGTCAGCACGATCCGGGCTCTCAGAGCCAGCGCTTGCGCCATCCTCTGCCGCATCACCAGCGACGTCAGTTCAGCACGCTCATCATCGCTCAATATGACGGGGCAAGTTGCTGGACGGCCCTTGGAGAGGCCATCGCTGTTTGCCTCCATCCTTGGCGCCGCGACCCGAGTCTACCGCGAATCTACGACTGCTAACTTGGGACACTAGCACGAAATCCTTCCTGATTTCGAAGAGTTTGGGTCCGCGCATTTCTCCGGCCTGGGAGGGCTGCTGGCGCCCCCACGGCATGAGCCAAACCCATCTGCGGGGTGTCAGAAAAACCGGCGCGCCTCCAACAGCTGACATCCGTGCATTACTGTTCGACCAGAAAAATGCCTGCTGTAAGAGGGAGAGAGAGAGAGAGCATGCGCCGACGGTAAGTGGTAAAAAATGACGACGTCATCATGACCACAGTATTTGAGCCTAGACCCGAGGGACGATCGGGACGTTAACGCATTCTTGTCACGCCGGCCGTGTTGGGTTCGTTGCGGCCATGTGCGAAATCCGACAACCTGCAGCTGATTCCAAGGTCAGACGGCTTGCTGCGCGCTTTTTCCTACCCTCGGGCAAGCCGCCGCGACATCCCGCCTACGGCACGCCGATTGCTTGGACGAGGACTACGGCTGTCGAAGCGTTGGCGGCGCCGCAACGCGTTCCCGATGAGCCCCGTTGGATGGCCCCGAGTAAGGCGTGGCGCTGCCTACGCGCGACGCTCAATGCAGATAAAGTGATCCCCGATCTAGTCGAGCCCGCTGCAGCAAGCTTCAGTATGGGAGAAGGTGGATATGATCTCTGAAGTATTCATTACTTGTGCGGTAACAGGGAGTGGGGATGCGTTCGAGCGTAGCCCGCATGTACCGGTTACCCCGGACCAGATTGCTCGGTCTGCCATCGAGGCTACGCGGGCCGGGGCGGCGGTGGTGCACATCCACGTCCGTGATCCCACAACGCGGCGTGGCTCGCGCGATCCGGCGTTGTACCGGGCAGTGGTGGAGCGCATTCGGGAGGCAGACGTCAATCCGATCATTAACCTAACTGCGGGGATGGGCAATGGCCTTGTACTGGGTGATGCGGAGTCTCCTCTGCCGCCGAACCCAGCGGGCACGGACATGGCGGGCGCGCGCGAGCGGCTAGTGCATGTAGAAGAGCTTCGCCCCGAGATCTGTACCCTGGATTGCGGATCGATGAACTGGGGCGCCGGCAGTCAGTACGTCATGGTCAATACGGCGGGGACGTTGCGCGCGATGGCCGCACACGTGAAGGAGCTCGGTGTTCGCCCTGAGCTCGAGGTGTTCGATGCTGGTCAACTGGTATTGGTGCGGGATTTGATCAAGGAAGGGCTGATTGACGATCCAGCGTTGATCCAGCTCTGTTTGGGAATTCGCTACGGCGCGCCAGATGACCCCACCACGCTGATGGCGTTGGTGCACCAGCTCCCGCCACAGGCCATTTACTCTATCTTCTCGATCGGGCGGATGCAGCTACCCTATGCGGCGCTGGCCCCGTTGGTCGGTGCAAACGTGCGGGTAGGCTTAGAGGATAACATTTACCTCTCTCGGGGACGATTGGCCACAAACGCCGAGCTAACGCAACGGGCAGTAGAAATTCTCGAGCGCATGGGGATCCGGGTGATGAGCCCAGATCAGGTGCGGCGGAAGCTCGCATTAAAGTTCAGGTCTGAGGCGCAAAGTTAATGTCTGGGAGGAGCGTGCTTAACCTGCTCGGGCGCGGAGTCGTCGATCCAGCCGAATGGCACTGGTTGCGTGATCCCAAGTACGAAAACGGCAGAAGGTTGGGTGAGGACTGTGGCTCTCTCCACGTTACCGAAAGCCGCTATCTAGAGCTCTACAGTATTGGCACGGAGAACCCGGGAGGTTGTGGCTCACGCACGATGATGACCAGAAGAAAGGCTCGATCGGCACCGCACCGATGCGGCAGACAATGAAGGCGTAATGGGTGAACAGATGTAGGTTCACCGCGAGGCCCGAAGCCGCGGCGGAGCTACATCTATTTCCAGCCAATAGATTCGAAGGTCTCGCGCGTTCTGCCGCGCAACTAACACGACTCTAGAGTGCTCAAGAAGAGGGAACGATGCTGAAGAATGGAGTATGCGCGATAGTGACGGGCTCGGCGTCCGGACTTGGCGCGGCGACCGCGCGTCTCTTAGCCAAAGACGGGGCGCGCATCGTGGTCAACTATTCCAAGAGCCAGAAGGAAGCCGAGGCCACTGCCGAATCCTGCCGAATGGCGGGCGCTGCCGAGGTGATAGTGGTGCAAGGTGATGTCTCCCACGATGAAGATTGCAAGAAGATTGTCGCGGCCGCCACGCCCTGGCGACGGCTCGACGTGCTCATCAACAACGCCGGCACAACAAAGCACGTGCCTCATTACGATCTCGATGGACTCTCGGCAGAGGATTTTCAGCGAATCTATGCCGTCAATACGATCGGACCGTACCAGATGATTCGTGCGTCGCGGTCGCTTCTCAACGCCGGCGCTAAACTGAGTGGACGGGCGGCCGCTGTGGTGAACATCTCCTCGATCGCCGGCATCAACGGCGGCGGCTCTTCGGTCGCGTACGCAGCGAGCAAGGGCGCGCTGAATGCCATGACGCCGCCGCTGGCACGTGCGCTCGCGCCCTTTATACGCGTCAATACCGTTTGTCCCGGCTACATCGATACTCACTGGTTCACCAAATGTCGTGGCGAGGCCGGCGCCCGGCAGGTGCGTGATGCGACGATCGAACGTACACCGCTTAAGGTTGCTTCGACAGCGGACGATATTGCGCTGCTTGTCTGCTTCCTTGCAAGTCCGGCAGCGAGCAACATGACTGGCGAATGCGTGCGCACAGACGCGGGCTTGCACCTAGTGTTGTGAAGACGGAAGATATTCTTGTTCAAGCTGGGCGGCATGCTGGAGTTGAGCCGTTGGACCGGACACTTGGCTGGTTTGAAGCGATTCAATGTACTCCCGCGCGGAGCAGTAGCGCAGCCGGGAATGCGAACCTTCCATACTTCATCCGGTTGTCGATCCGCTTCAGCGCGGTGCTGACGTCAGTCCGACTCACAAACGAACGTAGTCGCGCTTGAAGGTCGCGATGAATGCTTGACAATTCCGGTGCCCTGCGACCGGCGTGAAGCTGGGACCGAGGTTCTTGGCGGGCCAAGCCCGCACTCTCTCCATCCAGGGTTACGACTTTCGAAAGCCAGGCATTTGGAGCGTAAGTAACATTGATTGACTGCAGATTGCCCGCTAGGAATAGTCGGTGCGACAGTCGAGTTCGTGATGTAGGTCGTCGCCAATCCAGCATAGATAAGCCACGATTTGCCTCTGCCGTGCTGCTGAGGTGCGGGGGCGGCTCCCACCGACATTATACCACGCAAATGACACGCGATTCGATCGCGCCAAGTCAAAAGCAAAATCCGCGCTTGGGTGAATAGATCCAATTCAGACCCGCTGACCGAAGCAGAAAAGCACGACAGTGTTCTCCATCGCGCGTCTCATGGCGTCCGATCAATTGACTCGCTTGACGAGCGTGCTGCCAATATTCGTAGGTGCTCATATTTGTACAGTTGCTAATGTCCCCTGGACGCAGTGGCAAGCACACGTGGAGCAACGTTGTGTACGAAGGTGAACTCCACCGTATGGCATTACTTGGCCGAGTTGCGTCGTACCGCGTGACAAGACGGAGCGCTGCGGCAGGTGATGGGCATGGCCGGTTTCGCTTTCACGCCGGCCGATGATGACGTCTGATCCAGTCTGTATGAGCGCGCCTTGCGCAAAGAGGCGACTGGTTACCAAAAAAGCAGATCATCCGGCGGGGCTTTCGCGTGCAACCCGACCAAGGCAGAAATAATGGTTTGTGTGACGGCAAACGTGACGGGCGCGCTCGATCGCGCGATCGCTGCTGGAACCTGATGCAAGCGTGTCGCGGTGCTCTGCACTCCATACGAAAGCGTGACGATGAATGTTGTAGGCGGCTAGACGGGCTCGCCCGAACTTTCGGAAGTGAGACTCGATCGATCCCTACCATCCGTTGTTCGTGCGCACGCAAGGCGTTGTGGCGGTGGATCCGCTCATCGTGCGTGCCAATTCACGACGACAACTGAACTTGTCGTCGCGTTTTATCAACCAGCAGAGGAAGAAGATTATGGAATATACGGCCATCGTTTACGAAGTAGACGACCGCGTTGCGCGGATTATTCTGAACCGGCCAAAGAAAATGAATGCCATCTCGATCAGGCTGCGCAAAGAGTTTCATGATGCGTTAGTGATCGCGGATCGTGATCCGGAAGTTCGCGTGATCGTGGTTAGCGGCGCTGGTGGTCGCGCATTTTCTGCTGGCTTTGACCTCAATGACGAAGATGCCGAAGTGAGGGCCGGCGGTGAGAAGCAAAGAACTATCAACGACTGGAAGAAGATCGTCGATGATTCTTTCGACTTTCTTTATTCTCCTTTCAAGTGTTCCAAGCCGGTGATCGCGATGGTCAATGGCTATTGCTTGGGAGGCGCGATGGATTTCATCTCAATGTGCGATCTTCGTTACTGTTCTGAGAATGCCCGCTTCGGCTTGGTTGAGGTCCGGTTTGGACAACCCGCCTTGATGATGTCGATCCCGTGGGTCATGGGTCAGCGTTGCCGCGAGCTGATGTACACTGGAGATATGTTCGACGCCCAGGAAGCATATAGGCTCGGTCTCATGAATCGTATCTTTCCGAAAGATCAACTTGAGGAAGAAGTCATCCGTATCGCGAAGCGCATCTCGCGCGTCGCTATGCCGACCCTGGTGTGGCATAAGCGCGCACTGAATAACACAATGAACGCTGGAGGGTTCGACTCTGCCTTGCGTTACGGTGCCGACGCCGGGTTGATCATGGAAAACTCCGACTCGGAGTTCAAGGCATACGCGCAGATCCAGCTGAAAGAGGGGACCGCTGCAGCAAATCAGTGGGTGAACTCGATCTTCGCACCTTTCGAGAAGAAAGATTGAGATTATTTAATCGGGTGGAAAGGTGGTCATCGAATTTGCGCTCCACTCAGGAAGACTATCGCGCCTCGTCGTTCTAAGCTTTTGCGGAGACGCTGACCATCATGCCGCGGTCCAAGATCACCGAATCTCTTGCTCGGAGTATGCAGGATTTGTCGGAGGAGCACATTTCAATGGTGGCGAATTTCGATGCGGTGAGAGGCTCCAGTAGTCGTCCGTTCCACGATCGGCGAACGATCCACGGATTCACTTTCAACGGTCGTCTCGATACAGGAGCGGCGGGGCACCGTACTCTCGAGCGCTAGCAGGCCGCTGAAAAAGGTGCTCGCCGCCGACCAGCGACCGTGATTCATTGGCCCCGACGAGATTCGGAGATGATGCGTGCGCGGCGGCGGCAATCGAACGGGCGAGCTGTTCAGCTACGTCGATCTGGAGGCGCGGGTGCGGCGTGACCATCCGCTGCGAGCGATCCGGACGATCGTGAACGAGGCGCTGTCAGCGCTGGAGCGCGAGTTTACCGCGCTCTATTTGCCGATTGGGCGGCCGTCGATCCCGCCGGAGAAGCTGCTGCGGGCGATGCTGTTGCAAGCGTTTTATTCGATCCGCTCGGAGCGGATTTTGATGGAGCGGCTGGAATACGACCTGCTGTTCCGCTGGTTCGTCGGATTTGGCGTCAACGATGCAGCCTGGGATCATTCGGTGTTCGCGAAGAACCGCGACCAATTGCTGGATGGCGACATCGCTGCCAAGCTCCTGGCGACGGTGCTGGCGCAGCCCAAGGTGAAGAAGTTGCCGTCGAGCGATTCACTTCTCGGTCGATGGCACGCTGATCGAGGCCTGGGCCTCGATGAAGAGCGTGAAGCCGAAGGATGGCTCTGGCGAGCCGCGGGCGCAAGGCGGCGGGCGCAATGCCGAAGCGGACTTCCAGGGCCAGAAACGCTCAAACGACACCCATGCTTCGACCACCGATCCGGATGCCAGTCTCTACCGCAAGGGAAAGGGCAAGGAGACGAAGCTGTGCTTCATCGGGCATGGGCTGATGGAGAACCGCCACGGCCTGCTGGTCGACGCCTGCCTGACGCGGGCCGACGGGCATGCCGAACGGGTGGCCGCGCTGCACATGATCGAACCGCGTGCCGACCGGCCGACAGCGATCATGCTTGGCGCCGACAAAGCCTAGGACGCAGAAGACTTCGTCAACGAGCTGCGCTCGATGAACGCGACGCCGCATGTTGCGCAGAACGCCAGCGGCCGCAGCTCTGCGATCGACGGGCGAACGAACACGGCGGCTATGCCGTCAGCCAGCGCATCCGCAAGCGCATCGAGGAGGCATTCGGCTGGATCAAGACGGTCGCCGGGCAAGAGAAGACCCGATTCCGTGGCCGTGAACGCGTCGGAGGGGCCTTTACCTTCGCTGGGGCCGCCTACAATCTGGTGCGGCTGCCCAAGCTGATCGCGGAGGCCGGCTGATGGCCAAGGTGCCCGGCTTCGCCAAGGCCTTTGCTGGCCGCTGGCGCATCGTCGAAATGGACAACTGGGACAGCGACTTCCTCGACCTCGTCGAACAGGCGCATCTCACCTTCAAGGGCAAGTCCGACGGTGAGATTGCCTTGGGTGCGCTGAAGGGCTTCCTCGATGTCCGCTACGGCGCGCGAGACGGTTCGGCCTGCGCGGAGTTCTCATGGGAAGGGCACGATGAGAATGACCGCGCCTGCGGTCGCGGATGGGCGGTGATCGGCACTGCCGGCAGGCTCGTCGGCCACTTCTACATACACGATGGCGATTCAGCCTTCGTTTGCGAACGCGGCTGAGTTCTTCAACAGCCTGCTAGTGTCCCGAGTCCCAAGTTAGCAGTCGTAGATTCGCGGTAGACGAGCGGTGGCGCCACTAAATGCTAATACAGCCCTTTGCGCGGTTCCTCACCAAAGTAGATAGTAGCTCGTTCCTATGCCGATCGCGTAGTTTGATGAGTAATTCCCTGGAGGGAGGCGACGTAGCTCGTAACAATAGCGCAAGGTGCTGCAAGGACGAAGTATGCGGTCTGTCACGCGTTCCATGTTTCCCTGGAAATACTTGCGCGACGCTGCCGCGCATTACATCCGTCGAGCAGTTCGCAGCTGCGCGTCGCAAACGTCCCAATTCACGATCATCGTCGGTAGAGTATGCGATCACCTTCCACCAACTATGTGCATATCGGACGTTCGGCATGGTCCCCCACTAAGTACGCAGGGTCAAAAGTCGCCCTACGCGTCGCCTCAGAGCTGTGACTCACACAAAACGCAAATCCCCACGAATTATCGCCTATTGAGGAGTGCTGCGACAGCGTTCTCGACAGGTTCACATTGAGGCAAATCACTTACCGGAGCATCGGCATGGTTGGAAGGGTAGAGCGATCGACGCAAGTGTTGTCCCATTTGCGCGTCGTCGAAATTGGCAGCTCGGCTGCAACCAGTTATTGCGCGCGGTTGTTTGCCGACTTCGGCGCCGATGTTCAAAAGGTCGAGCCGCCGGCAGGCGATCCACTTCGGCGTAGTGAGCCACTCACGCCAGGCGGCGAGAGCGCATGGTTCGCATTCCTAAGCTTCAACAAGTCAAGCATCATCGTCGACCCGGCCAAGTCTGACGCCGGCACACAAGTGTCGACACTGATCGAGAATTGCGACATTTTAGTCGATGGCCGCGACATTGACCCCGCAGAGTGCCCCTCCATTGATGTCGCGACGATCCGCAAGCGGCACCCAGAGTTGATCCACATCGAAGCAAGCTGGTTCGGCGGCGATGGCCCTTACACAGAATTTGAGGCAACTGATTCGACTGTGCGTGCACTAGCGGGCCTCATCAAGCTAATCGGACCGGCCGAGGGCCCCCCCTTGCACGCACCGGACTTCCAAACGGGCATCTTCGCCGGCCTATGGGGCTTCATTGCCGCCGCTTCTTCAATGGTTGGACTGATGCAGGGCGGAGTAGGGAGGTCTTGGTCGCTCAGTGTTTTCGAGTCAAGCATTACGCTGAGCGAGTATGAAATGTTCCAGGCGTTCCAACGCGGCGACGTGATGCGCCGGATTGGCACTAATCGCTTTTGGTCGGTTTTTCCGTGGGGCATTTACGAAACAAGGAACGAGGTGATCGGAGTCTCCGTGGGGACGCCAGCGCAATGGCGCGCATTCTGCGACATGCTCGGCCTGCCCGAATTGCGTGATGATCCAGCTTTGGTCCTCGGCGAAGATCGTGTGCAGCGGATTGAACAGCTCGAACGACAGTTCATCCCGATCTTCAAGAGGCGCACGGCGCTGGAGTGGCTTGCGGAGGGACTGAAACGCAGAATCCCGATCGTGCCAGTACCCGAAATATTCAATCTCCTCCAGGATACGGAAAAGAAGCGACGGGGCGCGATTGTGCCCGTTCGGATTGGGGAAGAAGAAGCCTTCACAGTGGGCCCGGCTCTGAGGTTAATATTGACGCCGCCGTTGCGCGGGGGGAAGGTTCCAACTCCCGGCGAGCAGCAAGTTTTCGCAAAAATTCCAAGAGGTCGGATCAGTTCAGCGCTCGGAAGCCATAACCGCAGCGATTCCATCCGGCAGCCGTTACAAGGAACTCGCATCGTCGACTTCACCATGGGCTGGGCGGGCCCATTGTGTACCCGCACGCTGGCCGACCTCGGTGCGGACGTCATCAAGATTGAGGCAATACAATACCCTGATTGGTTACGTGGCGTCGACCGGCGGCCGGCCGCCGTCGACGGCCAGATATACGAAATGGCCGCGCCATTCTGCGTCATGAACCGAAATAAGCGGGGTATCACGCTGGATCTCACCCGTCCGCAGGGCGTCTCTCTGGCGAAACGGCTCTTGGCAGGAGCGGACATCATCATCGATAATTACTCAGTCGATGTGCTGCCGAAGTTCGGACTTGGTTACGACGTGATTAGAACATTCAACCCACGAGCTGTGATCATGTCAATGTCCGCATTTGGTACGGACAGCATACATCGAGATTGCCGGGCCTACGGCTCGACTCTCGAGCAGGGCTCTGGCTTGCCGAACGTGATCGGAAGCGCTAACGGGCCACCCGCTATGAGCCACATCGCCTTTGGGGATGCCGTTGGCGGCTTGAACGGTTGTGCTGCGGTGTTAGTTGCATTGATCCACGCGCGCCGTACCGGGCGTGGCCAGTTCATTGATCTCGCGCAGATCGACTGCATGATGCCGTTTGCTGCGCCTTGGATAACCGTTCAGTCTATCGACGGCAAAGCCCCGAGAAGATATGGTAATCGACATCCGCAGTTCGTGCCGCATGGCTGTTTCCGATGTGCGGGCGAGGATAATTGGATTGTGTTAGCGGCGACGAACGAAGGCATGTGGCAGAGGCTTGCATTGCTTATTGGCCGAAGAGACTGGTCCGTGGACGAATCCTTAAAGAATGCGGAAGCGCGCCGTGAGATTGAGGAGGTTATCGAGAGCAACATCGAAGCTTGGACGCTGAATCGTGATCCCGATCAGGCTATGTCCGAATTGCAGGGCTCAAGGATTGCTGCTGGTGTGGCCCGCCTGCCAATTGACCTGCTCAGCGATCGGCATCTCAAGTCGCGGGCATTTCTGCAGGACGTGGAACGTGCTTTCATAGGTTGGCATCCGCAGCCCTCGATGCCGATCCGCGAGGGCGAACGTCCCTATGCGATCCACACAGTGGCGCCGACGCTAGGTCAACACTCCCGAGAGATCCTGTCAAAGCTTCTCGACGTCTCCGATGCCGAGATAGCGAAATTGGAGAGGGAGGGCATCATTGGCACGGTGATGCTTTCGGAAGAGGAGCTCGCAAAGACGAAAAAGGCGCGTTCAAGCCGATAATGAGCTATGCAGCAAGCTGGGGACAACACGCATGAGATAGATCGTCGGCGTCTCGATATGGATCACGAGGTGACAAGGAGC
This sequence comes from Bradyrhizobium nanningense, assembly GCF_004114535.1. Taxonomy (GTDB): domain Bacteria; phylum Pseudomonadota; class Alphaproteobacteria; order Rhizobiales; family Xanthobacteraceae; genus Bradyrhizobium; species Bradyrhizobium nanningense. Next base: position 9,324 of record NZ_LBJC01000073.1, on the reverse strand, counting down.
GACGTGCCGGAATGAGAATATTACATTAGGACGGTCCCGACTCAGCCGCGCACGACGATGATTCAACAGCCGATGGCGCGCGCACTGGTGCGCGGCACCTGCCGATATAGTCTTCGAGGTCGAAGCAGTTCTTGTCGGGTTGGAGACCAAGCTTGCCGACCGGGCGCGCGCGGCATTGTTGGATTTCCGCGCGACCATTCAGACCGGGGTGGCCCCGTCTGGATAGCGGCCGCCGAGAGTCGCGACGGTGGCGCTTTGGGCCGGCGATGGCGGATAGGATAAGCTTCGGCTCGGGCGAGCCGCCGCGCTGTTGCTTTGAACGCTGTGGTTTCAAGGCAGACCGGCATGGGCGCAATCGTCTTCAGGACCAGCCGGCTTCAGGATCCACCTGTCGAATAGCCAGCACAATATACCTCACCAGAGCTGGTAGTGTCTCGATCCTCGTTGATAAGGTATCAGCTAATTGCTGAAGTTATCTAATCACGATGCGATAAGAAGCAAAAGTGGGAGTGCCATCGATCCGTTGAATGTCTCATTCTATACACGAGTCTGAATGAGAAATGATGTGTGCAACATGGCACTCTGCGTTCTCGCCCGCGAGATGTCCAATGCAAGATACACCTGCTGGTGGAATTGTCTAGTTTTCTGAACTTCAAGGCACAATGATGATTACTCCAAAATTGAGCCAGCTCCACCTGCAAGAGCGGGTCGCAAATGTGATGCGCAGAATCGAGACGCTGGAATCCGCATATGAGACGATCACCATAGGTCAGCTGGTCTCAAGTATGGCAAGAAAGCACGGTTCGACCGTTGCAATTGACGTTTTCGATCGCGGCCAGCGCGCGACCTACTCCGAGCTGGAAAAACTGTCTAATAAATACGCGCAAGCTTTGCGTGCATTCGGCGTACGAAAGGGTGAACGCATTGGGGTGATGCTGCCTAATCGGATCGAATTCCCAATCCTGTGGTTCGCAATTGCGAAGATCGGTGCGGTAATGGTCCCGATCAACATGCGCTACACTCCTAGGGAGATAAAATACGTTCTCAGCGATTCAGAGGCAAAGCTCGTCGTTGTCGACGAATCCGCATGGTCATTGTTAAGAGCGATGAAAGTCTGCCCACAAGATATTGCAATCGAGCAGGCCATTGTTGTGGGGCAGCCTTCGGATGGGAAAGACAACACCCTCGAAAAATTGCTCAAAGGCGTGGACGACACTTTCGTCACGGAGGATATCCGTCCAGACGACCTGTTGAGCATTCAATATACCTCGGGGACAACGGGCTTTCCCAAGGGCTGCATGTTGAGCCACGACTACTGGGGCGTGTTCTCGTATCAGGCGGCGAGTTGGGACGACCAGCCGTACAAGAGATACCTCTCTGCGCAGCCTTTCTTCTATGTCGATGGACCATGGCATCTTCTACAGTCGTATCGACATGGTGGCACGCACTACCTAGGTCCGCAACTCAGCTCGACTCGCTTCATCAGCTGGCTCAAGCAGCACCGCATCGAGTGGTGCCAGTGTCCCGAGCTGATAGCGCGCCAGGCAGAGGCCGCCAACGAAGAGCCGACGACATGCCTGAAGCAGATCCTGAATTGGGGCTGGGGAGCTGATACCGTACGCCAGTTCCGAAAACGGTTTCAAGTGCGCACCCAGGAGGCTTATGGGATGACTGAAATCGGGTTCGGCACCCGGATGGCGAATGACTTTGACGAGCTGGCCGACTCGGGCTCTGTGGGAATTCGCGCACCTTTTCGGGAACTCAGGCTGGCAAAAGAGGATGGCAGCCCCACGCCGCTGGGCGAGGTAGGTGAGCTGTGGGTGAGAGGGCGCGGAGTTTTCAAGGGATATTGGAAGAAGCCGGACGCAAATGCTGCCTCGTTTGATGGCGGCTGGTTCAAGACCGGCGATCTGATGCGTCGCGACGAACTCGGCTTCCATTGGCTGATGGGGCGCACAAAGGATATGATCCGCCGTTCGAGCGAGAATATCGCTGCACGAGAGGTGGAGGCAGTGATCCGCGAGATTCCGGAGATTTCAGATGTAGCCGCTGTGCCAGTACGCGATGTGAAGCGCGGCGAAGAGGTGAAGATTTACGTCGAGCTAAGGGAAGGCATTACGCCGGACGATCTCACCGTCCAGCGCATTCTAGCGCATGCTCGCACGCGCCTGGCCGTATTCAAGGTGCCGCGGTACATTGGGTTCATTTCTGCGCTTCCTAGAACCACTTCCAGCAACAAGGTACTCAAACGCGAGCTGATGGCAGTCAGCGATCCGCTTGCGGGCGCTTACGACGCCGAGGAGAAGCGCTGGCGCTAGCGGCAACTCCTCCCCGAAGTGAGGAAGTGTACCTGCTTGTTCGGTACGGAAGGCGACCCCAGGCACTAACCGGCCCTCTCGACAATCCAATATTGAAATCAGTGGGTCGCGAAGAATACCGCGACTAACGTCTCCACCGATCTCCTCGTGATTGGATCCTGGGCTGCTCGAATCGACAGCGTACTTGATGGTTCGTCGAGTGAGAAGCGTATGTTGACGAATACTGCACTCTAGACCGAGCCGCAGCATTGGATCTGCATAAGCTACTCACCATCGGGATGAGTCATAAGCAGTATCGGTCCAGGATACGAGGGCTGCGGCAGTCTGTCCTCGATGCGGGCTATCTACGTTAACCGCCTGGACCGCCGGCTGAGGATTTGGCCGCAAGAACGCCTCGGATCGGAAGAGATCAAGTTGCGAATGATGGCCGATATGGTCACGGAATACTCTGGCGACTTCGTGTAGATCCGAAGCATCGAATAGTAGCCCACGCGTGTGTGCGTTCTCGCCTGTCGCTCTGTGTGCTCGCACATCCGAGACAACTGGCCCGAGGGTTCATCGCGCTGGTGCTCAGAAGGCGTCATCCTGAGGCCGGCCATGACGGGTTGCGGTGGCGCAGATCTGCCGTAAGGCCGGCATTTCAATTGGAGGAAGAAGTACAAACCTCGCAACGGACATGCGCCGGCTGAAGCAGCTCGATGGGGAGAACGCCACCCTGAAGAAGCTGTAGCGGACCTGCCGCTCCACAAGGAGATGCTACATGACGTGATCCCCCGAAAGCTATGAACCTGATCGGCATGACAAGCCGGTCGACGGATCCGCAGCGAAAGGCGGGTCTCGAGTAAGGCTTGTAGCGCTCTCGAGCTCGACCGATCGATTTATCTACACTAGAAGCCCCATCGCTCCGGCCAGGCTGCCCGTTCGGCACCACCGCGTTCACTCCTGCTTGGTCGTGAAGGCTGGCGGCCATCGCCAGCACACGACGCTGCACATTTACCGCAAGTGGGCCTGCAATTACGCAACAAGATCCCAAACGCCAGGTCAAAATCAAGCTGCGCGATTGACCTTAGGCCGGCCACACGATCTAGTGAGGACACTTGGTTGAGCGGATTTTGTTCGCGATCAGTTGGCGACGGGACACAAGCTTCCTGCGCTATGATCGATAGTTTCTCACGCTTCTCGCCGGCATTGGCGCCATTGTTCACCTTCGGCGGCCGCGACTTCGTGGCGATACTGGAAAGGGCGTGCAAGGAAGTGGGATTCTCGGCGACGATCCGCGTCCATCAACGCAGCGAGTTTCTTTGAGCTATGGGCTGCCAGCGCGCCACGCTGGATGATTACGGCCCGCAAGGCAACCGACAATGCGTTCATCGAGGCCCTCACTGGTCACTTCCCGGCCGAATGTCTCAACAGTCACTGGTTCCTCAGCCTTACGGATGCCGAGGCACAAGTGGAGACTTGGCGCAGATACTGTAACGAAGAGCGGCCGATCGGGCGATCGGCAATAGAGAGCCTATTGGCCGTAAAACCACGGCTGCGCATCCAGCCGCCCAGGTGCCCCGGCTTTGCCGTACCTGACGCCCTACAGCCGATGGCCACCTGATCGAGAATGCCTCCTCCATGCTTCACGCTTACTAAATGGCCTATTTGATTTGGTAGCTGACTAAGGGAGCAGTCGCTGGTTTAGTTCGCTGAATAAGAGATTGATCGCTCGGTCAATGCCGTTAAAGCCGGCGGGTACAGCTAAGAGTCCGGCGGCATACTTCGAGTAGAAAAAATGGAGAACGACGATGCGCTTGCTGCCTCGGACGTTAGTCGCCCGTCTGAACAGTTCCGGATCGCCGAGCCTTACTTCAATGGAGTCCTTCCAACTGATCTCATCGGCCCTCATGAACTTTCCACGATGAGACGCTCCATTGCTGATGGCAAAAACCCACTTCGGCAATTAATGGATTTTGTGCATTCTTCCTACCTGGGCCTCGATAGTCATCCGGCGATCGTCTCTGGGGCGATCGCCGCGATCCAGGCGCAGCCATCTCTGAATCTGTCTATCGCCGGAAAGCAACAGAAATTCAATCTTCTGAGAGAACTTGAAGAATCTTTATCTGGGATCTTCCGGGCACGCGTGCTTGCCTTCTCAAGCATGATGCTCGTTGATCTGATCGCGATGTCGGTGCTCACTTCGGGGCAATTAACGGGCGGCAGTAAGCCGGTCCTAGTGTTTGATAGCTTTGCACGTCTGTCGCTAACCTGTCAGAAGCTTATGGCCCATGACACGCGGGTGAAAACAATTGTCCACAACGACATCGGCGCTCTCGAACGTTTATGTCGCAAAAATCCGGCAGTCGCCTATGTGTGCGACGGTGTTTACTGGATGGGAGGCTATTCGCCGATCCAGGAATTGCGTCAGCTTCAGGAACGTTATGGGCTCTTTCTCTATATCGACGATGCTCACGGTATCTCGACCTTCGGGAACCAAGGCGAAGGATACGCTCGATCTCAATTTCCTCACGTGCTCGGTGACCGTACGATCATAACAGGATCATTGGCCAATGGATTCGGCGCATCAGGCGGAATATTGATGGTTGGGACAGCCGACCATGAAGCGCTGTTTCGGCAACATTCGGTTCACGATCCGTGTTCGGATCCGCACAATGTAGCGGCGCTTGGCGCGGCGCTTGGGTCGTGCAAAGTCCATCGCTCTGCAGAGCTCAGGCAGCGACAGGCGCAACTGGCGCAACGCATCGATCTGTTTGATCGCCGTATCGCAACTGCGGGGAAAGGTAATTCACTTCCGATCAGAACGATTATTGTTGGCTCGGAGATCAATGCGTCTGCAATCGCAAGAGGACTTTTCGATAGTGGCTTCTATACTCTGGTCACGTTCTTCCCGACCGTTGGGAAAAGAGCGGTCGGGATTCGGGTGTGCATTACAGCGGAGCATAAGGAGGGCGACATAGAGGGGTTGTGCGACTGCTTCTTGGAACAATTCGCTGAACGAACCGGAAAGCCCTATCCTCTGAGGTGATGTGACACGTGTGCAGACGGAGTTGGAGCTGTCCCGCAAGTCCCGCTGCTGTTTGATGTGGAGGAGAAGTGCGCTACACACTTGAGGCGGAGATCCGCTCTCGCTTGCCACTCCCGCGAAGTCGAAGATCGCTTCCTTTGAAAGGCGTTCACGGTGGCTTCTATGGGTCCATCATTGGTGGTCCGGGTCACTCCGAGCGTTGGATCGTCTGGTAAGTCTTTCAGCAGCTGTGCGAGTGCTCCATCGCTGTTGACCCGACAAGACAGGGGCAACCGTTCGTCGCAACACTTTGTGTATCGGTCACGCGCAGCAGTTTGTCGAGAGCTTCTGGCGGTGTTCTCCAGACTGCAGTGCTCGGGCAAAGTCAAGATCGCCCGGTAGTGGCGGCCTCGGCACCATACCTAGCGAGTGGTGGTCCGTTCTTCACGCGAGCCTTCGTGGCCATGACACGTCATTGGCGGCAGGCACAGCAGCACGGTGAAACGTGTCGTGCGTTCCAACAAGGTGCCGATCGGGGGACTTCCAGGACGATCGCCTTCCCGGCGGCCTAGCACGGCTCGATCGGCGATCTCCGCCGGACGTTGGGCTGATCATGATCTACGAAGGAACAAAGCTCCTACCTTTACGTGTACGCGCCATCGGTATCCGCAGCACCCGCCCGGTGCGCAAGCAGGCCGTCAATTCGCGGCGCAAAGCCCCTCGACCTTGCACCTAAAGTGCCGGGTAGATCGCCTCGTGACTAATGCACATCGTCTCATCCTCGGAAAAGTCGAGCCGAAAACGGCGAGAAATCTGTTCCGGGCTCCACACGCCCAGCGTCGGTCGATGCACGGCGCCCTTTCCACACGACCTTCGGGCCGACGAGGGGCGCTCCGTCCGGGGTAGCGATCCTGCCGGCAAGGCAGTCTTGCACATAGTCTCGCAGAATCGGATTAATACCAACTTCGCCGGCTTTGGCCGTCGGGAGGACCGATCAGCGTGCCATTGGGCCGTGGTCACTCCGTACTCTGGAGCGCCATTGCGGCGCGCCACGTTGCGCCGGGTTTACGGGAGATTGATGCGACGGAAAGAGAATCTATCGAGCTGAACCTGTGACCTCAGGACGCACTTGCGTCAGGGCATCAAGGCCAGGGGCATACTCGCCTTTCATGCCCAACAACCCCTCACGCGCCCCCAAATTCCCGCTCGACAAGCATTCCCACCGCCATCTTGTCGAATGCTGCTTCTCAAAGGTCAATAACTCCGCCGTGTCGCAACCCGCTTGTGCTCTGAGACAACCGCACGAACGATAACTGGAGCCGGTGTTGCACCGCACCCGGCCGGCGCACCGCTAAAACGAAGATGATGTCGCGCAGGTCGGCGGCGACGCCGCCAAAAGGAGCGTCATCGTCAAGCAATGTTGGACGGTGCCATGGCGGTGTCCGCTTCACTGCCAACGCGTCAGAATTCCGCCTACCGTGCTCTTATTCCGACAACAAGCTGTTACCTGCACGCGTTTACCTCGCCAAGGCGCAACGCATACCGCGGGTGGCACGACGATTGCTGGGATGAGAACGGTCGCCGTAGGCTTCTGGCGCACCATCAGGGAGCAGTCTATGGCAGCCTCTCAAACTTGCGCTGATCAACGGTCGGACGCTACTTAAGCTCGAATACCGGCGAACATGACGAGGTGAAGTTTAGAAGGAGAAGTTGAGATGATTTCTGAGGTGTTCATCACATGCGCGGTCACGGGCGGTGGCAACGGGGTGGCGCGTAGCCCACATGTCCCGGTAACTCCCGAGCAGATAGCGAACTCGGCCATCGAGGCGGCGAGAGCGGGGGCCGCAGTGGTGCACATCCACGTCCGTGATGGTGCTACTCGGCGGGGCTCGCGGGATCCGGCGCTATATCGAGAGGTGGTGAGGCGTATTCGGAGTTCTCATCTGAGCCCGGTAATTAACCTGACTGCGGGCATGGGCGGCGACCTCGTGCTGGGCGGGGCTAACTCCCCCTTGCCGATGGACCCTTCGACCGACCTGGTAGGTGCGCTGGAGCGGCTGGTGCACGTGGAAGAGTTGCGTCCAGAGATATGCACGCTTGACTGCGGGACGATGTGCTTTGCTACTCGCAGTGAGTACATGATGGTCAACACCCCTGAGATTTTGCGAGCGATGGCTGCGCGCGTGCGGGAGCTCGGGGTGCGTCCTGAGCTTGAGGTGTTCGATACCGGACAGCTTGTATTTGTGCACGAGTTGATCCAGGAGAAGCTGGTTGAAGATCCGACGTTGATCCAGCTGTGCATGGGGATTCCCTATGGTGCGCCGAATGATCCAAGCACGTTGCTGGCGCTCGTGCAGCAGCTTCCGCCGCGCTCGGTCTATTCGGCCTTCTCGATTGGACGGATGCAGCTTCCATACGTGGCGCTAGCGCCGTTAGTGGGCGCGAACGTACGGGTAGGGCTAGAGGACAATCTCTATCTCTCCCGGGGGCAGTTGGCGACCAACGCCCAACTCGTCGAACGGGCGGTACAGATTCTCGAGAGAATCGGAGTGCGAGTGATGTGCTCGGACGAGGTGCGCGAGAAGCTCGCGCTCAAAGTTTGCGCCTAAATCCGCAAATCGAAGGGCAGAGGTTAAAATTCCATGGCAGAGGGTTCAATATCCGGATTAAACAGGCCACCGCGCGCGGTCGGGGTGTTGGGCGGCGGCGTTATCGGAGGCGGCTGGGCAGCAAGGTTTATCCTCAACGGAGTCGATGTGCGGCTGTATGGGCCCTCGGCGCGAGCTGTCGAGCGCGTGGAGAAGATCCTTCTCAAGGCACGAAGAGCATATCGGCGCCTCACGGAGGCGCCGCTGCCGGTGGAAGGATCGCTGATGGTGGTGGAATCGGTTGCGGACGCCGTGCGCGACGTGGAGCTCGTCCAGGAGTCGGCCCCCGAGCGCTTGGAACTCAAGCAGCAACTGCTCGGGGCAGCGAGCCGCGCGGCTGCGCCAGAAACCCTGATCTGCTCATCGACGTCTGGGCTTGGACCGTCGTTGCTGCAGGCGGAGATGGATCACCCCGAGCGCCTGCTCGTTGCGCACCCGTTCAACCCCGCTTATCTGATGCCGTTAGTTGAACTGTGCGCAGGACGGCGCACTATGCCCGAAACACTGGTTCGGGCGGCGGCGATCTACCGCACGGTGGGAATGCACCCGCTCGTCGTTCGCAAAGAGGTGGACGGGTTTATCGCAAACCGGTTGCAGGAGGCCATGTGGCGCGAGGCGCTGTGGTTAGTCCACGACGGTGTAGCCACTGTACAGGAGGTTGATGACGCCGTCCGTTATTCCTTCGGCTTGCGAAGGGCCGTCCTCGGGCCCTTTCGGATCGGCGGTGGCGCTGCCGGCATGCGTCGCTACATGGAGCAATGGGGGCCTATGCTGAAGTGTCCGTGGACAAAGCTCACAGACGTGCCCGAGGTCACTGATGCCTTCCTTGACAAGCTCGCCGAGCAATCAGAGTCGCAGGCAAGGATGGAGAACCTAACCTTCGCTGAACTCGAAGAGAAGCGCGACGACTGCCTCGTGTCCGTGCTCCAGGCGTTGCGGGCTCAACGCTACGGCGCCGGCGAGACGCTCGCGCATTGGGAACAGGGGCTGCGGGACCGCGCTCTGCCAGCTCAGTAATCGCCCTGGTCGCTGCAAATGCCCAACTGAGAGTTGACCTGTGAATGGCTGGACCACTACCCGCCATCGAAAGGGGCAGTAGCCGGCGGATACCCTGTTCCATTATGTGGGCGTCGAGGGCCGACACCTCTGAAAGAGCGGCCAGTCGCGACAGAGTTGACAACGTATCTGTTCGAGTTGCGAAGCTGCATAGACAGGACAATGTTGAGCTGTCTGCGCATATTTTCCGAGACAGGTTCTCGGTCGTGTCCCAACTGATGGTGTAGCTCGGTAGAGCAAAGCCGCCTGCACGCGCGCCCCCAAACAGCGCCGTAGCGGGCGGGCGGCTTTGCGG
>NZ_LBJC01000072.1 GCF_004114535.1 Bradyrhizobium nanningense | reverse complement strand
GGCCGGCTGCGGTGCCGGCGGATTGCCGGACGCCGGGGCCGCGGGCTGGGCGGCCGCGGCCGCCGCCTGCTGCGGCTGGGCCGCCGGGTTGATCCAGCAGGCGTGCACGCGGCTGTCCAGGGTCTCGGCGACCTTGGGGTCGATCTGGCCGCCGAACCGGGTCAGGCAGCGGAAGGCGGCCTGGATGTGGCCGCCGGGGCAGCCGAAGCGATCGTAGAGGTCGAGATGGCGGAACGCGGTATCGAGGTCGTCCCGCCACATCAGCCGCACCACGCGCCGGCCGAGCCAGACGCATTCGGGATTGCCGGCCGGGCCGTTGATGACCTGGGCGGCTTCCGCGAACTCGTCGGTGCGGCGCTGGTTCTGGGCGGCATCCTTGGCGGCGTCGGCAGGCTGGGCGGCGGCCTTGCCCTGATCCGGGGCCGGCGTGCCGCTCTGGGCGGAGGCGCCACCGAGACCGGCGAGAGCGAGAAGGCAGGAGACGGCCAAGGTGGCGGCGAACTGCCGCAGGACCGCATTTCGTGACTCGAACACCCGTTGCCGCATGAATTCCCCAATGTATCCGCTTGCCGTCCGCGTCAGGATCCCGCGGACGCGTCGGTGATGGCGTCCAAATGGGTCTCCAATGCGGCGGAAAAGTCTTTGGGAGTCCATGGCCTGTATTTGGAATTTTGTCCAGCAAAGTCACGATGCTAGGGCCCGGCCGAACGGCCGCGGCCCGATTCCTGTAGGACAGGAGCATATCCGCACCCGGACACCCCCTTGGCAGACGGCGTGCAAGCAGGTAATCGACGGGCCCTTCGCGGAGGACGGAACCGATTTCTCTTCGTACGCCACTGGCGCTTCTGCTCGTTTCACTGGGTGCGATTGCTGCCGTGTGGTGGTGGTTGGCGACGCCGATCACGCTCGCGCGCGCCCCGATCGATCCCGCCGACAAGGTCCAATGCGTCTCCTACGCGCCGTTCCGCGGCGAGCAGACGCCGCTGAACGCGTGGACCCATATCGAGGCCGAGCAGATTGAGCAGGATCTGCGCCAGCTCAAAGAGATCACCGACTGCGTCCGCACCTATTCGATGGAGAACGGGCTCGACCAGGTGCCGGCGATCGCCGCCAAGGTCGGCGGGCTGAAAGTGCTGCAGGGCATCTGGCTCTCCAGCAACCGCACCAAGAATTTCGAGCAGGTCGCGCTCGCCATCCGCCTCACCAAGCAATTCCCGGACATCATCACCACGGTCATCGTCGGCAACGAGGTGCTGCTGCGTGGCGAGATGACGACGGCGGATCTCGTCTCCATCATTCGCCTCGTGAAGACGCAGGTCAGTGTGCCCGTCACCTATGCCGACGTCTGGGAGTACTGGCTGAAGAACCGCGAGGTCTCCGACGCCGTCGACTTCGTCACGATCCACATCCTGCCCTATTGGGAGGATTTCCCGGTGAAGGCGAAATTCGCCGCCGGTCACGTGGAGACGATCCGCGAGCGCATGGTGGTGGCGTTTCCCGGCAAGGAAATCCTGATCGGCGAAACCGGCTGGCCGAGCGAGGGGCGCATGCGCGACGGCGCGCTGCCGTCACGCACCAACCAGGCGCGGGTGGTTTCGGAAATCCTCAGCCTGGCGAAGGCGCAGAAGTTCCGCGTCAATCTGATCGAGTCCTACGACCAGCCGTGGAAGCGCAAGCTGGAAGGCACTGTCGGCGGCTATTGGGGCCTCTACGATTCGGTGCGCCGGAGCCTGAAATATCCGCCGGGCGAGCCGATCAGCAATTTCCCGTACTGGAAATGGTACATGGGCGCGGGCATGGGCCTGTCGGTGCTGGTGTTCGCGGTCGCCCTCATCACGCTGCGCCGGCGGCCGTGGACGCCGCGCTTCTCGGCCTGGCTCGGCGTCGCCATCTCGGCGACGACGGCGGGGAGCCTGCTCGGGATCGGCGCCGACAAGATGTATTACGAGAGCTACGGCATCGGCGGCTGGCTGCTGTGGGGCGCGCTGTTACTTGCCGGCATCCTGTCGCCGATCTTCTGTTCGCAGGCCATGGTGATCGGCCGCAGCCTTCCGACCTTCCTCGATTTGCTCGGTCCGCGCGAGGGGCGCAAATGGTCGAAGCTCACCGCCGTTCTCGGCCTGACGCTCGCGGCGACGGCGGTGATCGCGGCCGCGACCGCGCTCGGCTTCGTGTTCGACCCGCGCTACAAGGATTTTCCCTACGCCGCGCTGACGATGGCGGTGGTGCCGTTTGCGCTTCTGATGCTGAACCGGCCGCAGATCGGCCAGCGTCCGATCGCGGAATCGGTGTTCGCGGGCGTGCTGGCGCTGTCGGCCGTCTTCGTGCTCTTCAACGAAGGCCGCGACAATTGGCAGTCGTTGTGGACCTGCGCGATCTATCTGTTGTTCGCGCTCACGCTGTGGCGGGCGCGGGCCGAGCAAACCCAAGAATGAACAGGCCGATCGCAAGGCCCGACAGCACGACATTGTAGAGCACGATGCCGAGGCCGGCCGCGATGATGCCGACCGTGAGCAGCACGATCGACGGCCGCATCAGGTTCAGCGTCGCAACCACCAGCGCGACGATGCCGAACACCGAATTCTTGAACAGCACGGTCGAGACCGACCGCGCCTTGCAGAGCAGCGTCTGAAGCCCGGCGTCGCAGGCCAGAGCGACCTGCGACAGCTCGATCGCGAGGTAGCGCAGATAAAGCGCATAGCCGACGGACGCGAAGCCGACGACGATAAGGAACTGCACCTGGTAGGGCGTGAGGCGGAAGGGCTTTTTTGTCATGGCCGCAATATGGTCGGGATGGCGCGGGCAGGCAACAGGGGGGATGATGTTTCTGCTGATCCGGCCGGCTTAAGGCGTGCGCGAGGAGCCGTCAAAGCCGACGTTGCGTCCGTTCTGTTCCGCCAGCCGGCGCTCGTATTTTTCAGCCAATGCGAGCAGTCGCTTCCTGATATGGGGATCCGCCTGGTCTGCCAGCTCGCGGATCAAGGTGAGTTGCTCCCGCAGAAACTTCGCGTCCGCCGTCATCTCCGCTCCGAATCAAATCCGTCGCGGATCATGCCGGATTGCGCCGGCTCTGTTGGTGTCATTTGGTACGTTGCCATCGCTCGGAGCTTGCGATGCGGGCGGTCAACGCGACGGAGCCGACCATGTTGGTCAGGCGCCGTCGGCAAAAGTTGAATGATCCTGTCGCAGCACCATCACTTCCTGTGGGTGTTCGAGCCGGTGGTGGTGGTGTGGTGGCGCATTTTCTGTCCGGGCGCGCTTTCCGAGTGGCCCGGGCCCGCGGCGGTATTGGTCTGGTGACCAGGCGCGTATTCGGAAGCGCCGGGACCCGTCGAAGGCTTCGTCGTGTTCTGCATCTGCTGACCCGGCGCGTAGCTCGAAGCGCCCGGCGATTTCGTAGTTTGCGCAAACGCCGAGGATGCCGCCAGCAGCGCGGCCGTCGCGATGATCAATGTCTTCACGCGTGTTTCTCCCTTGGTCATGGAGGCGGCGGGCGATTTCGTATGCGGGCCGCTCCCGTTTACGACCGGGATAACTTGGCAATCGGCGGGTGGTTTCTCTTGCCGGGCCGAAATTTAGGTCCATTGCCGCGTGCAACAACGCGCCGGCATTCACCGTGCGTTCAGGTTGAGGCTGCGTCCGCCCCGGATCGGCGCGGCTTCATCGCCTGAAGAATGACGACAGCGTCGATCCCGCGGACGCCGACGCGGTCTCTGGCTTCGCCGGCGCCGGCTGCGCCGCAGGGGCGGGCGCGGGCTCCTCGCGCTTGGTGCGTTTCGAGGAGTAGCTGCGGCGGCGCTGCGGCTTCTCGGGCTTGGTGCTGGGCGTGGGCGCGGTTTCGGTTTGCGGGGCCGCGTCCTGGTTCTTCTCCGCGTTCTTCTCTTGAACCCTGTCTTGAGATTTCTCTTGTGCCTTGTCTTGAGACTTCTCTTGCCCCTTTTCCGAGCCACGCATCGACAGGCGCTGGCCGTCGAACACGGTGGTCTCGCAGTGACGATTGTTCTCGGCGAGGCTCGCGCAGAATTTCGCGGCGGCGGCGGCGTTGACGAGGGGCCCGGCGCCCAGGCGGAGCTGCATGCCGAGCCCGGTCGTGCCTTCCTTGATCATGATGATCGGTCGCAGCGCTGCGACTTCCGGATTGGATTTGGTCACGCCGCGCCAGAGCGCGCGCAAGGCATCGACCGAATTGGCGCCGCCGAGATCGATCGCGAAACGCGTCTGCTGAACCGCGATCGCGGGGGATTCGCTTTCGGCGGTTTCCGCCGGCTTGGCGGCTGTCGCGACGACTTCGGTCGGGGCGGACGCCGGCTCGGGCTTCTTCTCGGCAGCCTTCTCGTTTGTCTCGGGCTGCATCAATTTCGACGCGGCCGGATCGGGCGGCGCCATCATCGACTTGGACGGGACCAGCGGAATGGTCGGCAATGCCGAGTTCGTTGCCAGCGGTTGTCGCACGAGCGAGGCGGCAGCGGCGCTCTGCGGTGGCGGGCTCGACGGCTCCTTTGCAGTTTCCTTCGACGTTTCCTTGGGTGTCTCCTTGGACGTGTCCTTGGCGGCGTCGGTGCGGGGCTTGTCAGCGGCGGAAGCAGGCGTCGAGGCAACCGGCGCGACGCTGGGAGCCGTGGGCGCAGCATCCTGCGCCTTGCCGGACTGCGGCGGCGGGGTGGTTTGCTTGGCGATGGCGCCGGTGACGGAATCGAGCCCTTGCTCCAGCACTGTGACGCGCGAATACAACCGGTCGCGATCCGTATTCAGCGTCTCGATGGCGGCAGTGAGCCGGCGAGCCTCGATCTGGCTCTCCTTGGTGAGCACCTGGAGCCGATCGGCCTGGCGCGCGAGATCGGCGGAAGCAACCTGGTCGCGCCGCCAGCCGAGCTGAGCCTGATTGGCCATCACCGCGATGGTGACGGCGCCAACGGCCGCCACGCCCCACGAGCCAAGCCGCCACAGCAGGCGGCGGTCGAACGCGCTTTCCTCGGCCAAAAGTCCAGAGAACAGCCCGCCGGTCTCCTTGGCGCCGAAGGCATCCGCCAGTGGGTCGGAATCCTTTGCCATGAACGTTAAGTGCCCAGCCCCGAAGCTGCCCCGAATCAATCAGGGAACATTAACAGGAAAAGCGTGTCGCACTTGAATTCCGGGCGTTTGCGGGGGTAGCAAGGCGGCAGCTTTTGAGGGCGGCCCGCCCCATTTGATTCGGCCGAATCTGACAGGATTTCGATGACCGCCCGTTCCAGCCTCACGATCGTGCTCGCCGCCGGCGAAGGCACGCGCATGCGATCGAGCTTGCCGAAAGTGCTGCATCCGGTTGCTCACCAGACGCTGCTGGCCCACGTGCTCGGCGCGGCACCCAAGGGAACCGGCAGCTCGCTCGCGGTCGTGATCGGTCCCGACCACCAGGCGGTCGCGGACGAGGCGAAGCGCATCAGGCCCGACGCGCTCACCTTCGTGCAGACCGAGCGGCTCGGCACCGCGCATGCGGTGCTGGCGGCGCGCGAGGCGATTGCGCAGGGCGCCGATGATCTGCTGATCGCCTTCGGCGATACGCCGCTGATCTCGGCCGAGACCTTTGCGCGGCTGCGCGCGCCGCTCGCAAGCGGCGCTGCGATTGCTGCGCTCGGCTTCCGCGCTGCCGATCCCACCGGCTATGGCCGCTTCATCGTCGAGGGCGAACGTCTGGTCGCGATCCGCGAGCAGGCCGATGCGAGCGCCGACGAGCGCAAGATCGATCTGTGCAATGCCGGCGTGATGGCGATCGACGGTCGCCGGGCGCTTCAAATCCTTGGGCAAATCGGCAATGCCAATTCCAAGGGCGAATATTATCTGACGGACGCTGTCGAAATCGTCCGCAAGCAGGGATGGGAGTCCGTGGTGATCGAGACCAGCGAGGACGAAGTGCGCGGCATCAATACCAAGGCGCAGCTTGCGGAAGCAGAAGGCGTGATGCAGGCGCGCTTGCGGAGAGCAGCGATGGAGGCCGGCGTCACGCTGATCGCGCCGGAGACCGTTTATCTCGCCGCCGATACCGTGTTCGGCAAGGACGTGACCATCGAGCCGTTCGTGGTGATCGGCCCAGGCGTGTCGATCGCCGACGGCACCGTGATCCATTCCTTTTCGCACATCGTGCAGACGACACTCGGCAAGAACGTCTCGATCGGTCCCTATGCGCGGCTTCGGCCCGGCACCTCGCTCGGCGACGGTGCGCGGATCGGCAATTTCGTGGAGACCAAGGCGGCGACGCTGGAGGCCGGCGTCAAGGTCAACCATCTCTCCTATATCGGCGATGCCACAATCGGCGCCAATTCCAACATCGGCGCCGGCACCATCACCTGCAACTACGACGGCTTTAGGAAGCACAAGACGGTGATCGGGCAGGGTGCCTTCGTCGGCACCAATTCGTCGCTGGTCGCCCCCGTCAAGATCGGCAAGGGCGCCTATATCGGCTCGGGCTCGGTGATCACCCGCGACGTGCCCGATGACGCCATGGCGCTGGAGCGTAACCAGCAGACCATCCGGGAAGGCGGCGCGGCGCGCTATCGCGAGATGAAGACGGGCGGCAAGAAGCCGGAGAAGTGAGAAGCCAGGCGGTTCTTCTCTTGCGAGGGCTGCGCGCGCATGGACGAGGACAAAGAGGCCGCCTTCTTATTCGAGTTCTTCGTCGAGAACGTCATCATGCCGCCGGGACGATGGGTGCTGGACCAAGTTGGAGTGCGCCACACGCATGAGCATGAGATCGCGGCGCTTTTCACTGGACTGGCGTTCTGGGCGTTCGCCGTTTTCCTCGTGTTCGCCCTGGTTCTCGGGTGGTGAGGCGTCCGCTATTCGTCGTCGGCGAATTCGGAGAAGATCGCGCGGGTCAGGCGCCAGCCGCGCGGCTTGGCGCGCTTGACCGGCTCGCCTTCGGGATGCTTCACGAAGACGGGCTTGCTTTCCTTGCCGCGCTGGGGCGGCGGCCAATGCGCCAGGTGCGTGCCGGTGGTCTCGCTGGCGCGCAAATACATCGATGACAGACCTTTGCGGTCGGACGAGCCTTTCATGGCCTCAACTCTCCTGCACCGGAATCGTTGGTCAAACATGTTGACAACAGGTTAACGCGCGCGGTTTAAGGCCGGCCAATTCGCCGCAGGCAAAGCTCAGGTTGCGATCCATGCTGTCTCAATTCGCAATAATTATTGAGTATATGGTTCCTTCCGAATTTCGCTAAAAACCGGACGTGTCGTTTAGGCGATTTTTCGACGATTTGGGGGATAGTGATCCGCATGTGCGGGATTGTCGGCATTCTCGGGCGCAAGCCGGTTGCAGAGCAGCTGGTGGATTCGCTCAAACGTCTTGAATATCGCGGTTACGACTCGGCCGGCGTCGCGACGCTCGAAGGCCGGCATCTCGAGCGCCGCCGCGCCGAGGGCAAGCTGAAGAACCTGGAGAAGCGGCTGGAAGCCGAGCCGCTCAAGGGCACCACCGGCATCGGCCACACCCGCTGGGCCACTCACGGCAAGCCGACCGTCAACAACGCCCATCCGCACGCGACCGAGCGCGTCGCCGTGGTTCACAACGGCATCATCGAGAATTTCCGCGAGCTGCGCGAGGAGCTCGAGAAGAAGGGCACGGTGTTCAACACCGAGACCGACACCGAGATCGTGCTGCATCTCGTCGACGATCTCTTGGCGCGCGGCAACAAGCCCGTGGAAGCGGTCAAGCTGGCGCTGGGGCGCCTGCGCGGCGCGTTTGCGCTTGGCTTCATCTTCGCCGGCGACGACGACCTGATGATCGGCGCCCGCAATGGTCCGCCGCTTGCGATCGGCTATGGCGACGGCGAGATGTATCTCGGCTCGGACGCCATCGCGCTCGGCCCGTTCACCGACACGATCAGCTATCTCGAGGACGGCGATTGGGTCGTGCTGACCCGCAAGAGCGCGACGATTTTCGACAAGGACGGCAACGCCGTCCAGCGCGACAAGATCAAGCACGCCGCCTCGACCTCGCTGGTCGACAAGGCCAATTACCGCCACTTCATGGCCAAGGAGATCCACGAGCAGCCGGAAGTGGTCGGTCACACGCTGGCGCGCTACGTCGACATGGCGACCGAGCGCGTCGCGCTGCCGGTCAAGCTGCCGTTCGACTTCAGGAACGTCCAGCGCATCAACATCACCGCGTGCGGCACCGCGAGCTATGCCGGCTACGTCGCAAAATACTGGTTCGAGCGCTTTGCGAGGCTGCCGGTCGAGGTCGATGTCGCCTCCGAATTCCGCTACCGCGAGGCGCCCTTGCGCAAGGGCGATCTCGCCATCTTCATCTCGCAGTCGGGCGAGACTGCCGACACGCTGGCGGCACTGCGTTATGCCAAGGCCGAGGGCGTGCACACGATCGCCGTCGTCAACGTGCCGACCTCGACGATGGCCCGCGAGAGCGAGACCGTGCTGCAGACGCTTGCCGGCCCCGAGATCGGCGTCGCCTCGACCAAGGCCTTCACCTGCCAGCTGATGGTGCTGGCCAACCTTGCGATCGCGGCCGGCAAGGCGCGCGGCGAATTGTCCGACGAGGACGAGACCAAGCTGGTCCACGGCCTGGTCGAGGTGCCGCGCCTGATGGCGGCTGCACTCACCACCGAGCTCCAGATCGAGAAGCTCGCGCATCGGATCGCCAAGTCGCGCGACGTGCTCTATCTCGGCCGCGGCACCAGCTTCCCGCTCGCGCTCGAAGGCGCACTGAAGCTGAAAGAGATCTCCTACATCCACGCCGAGGGCTATGCCGCCGGCGAGCTCAAGCATGGACCGATCGCGCTGATCGACGAGACCATGCCGGTCGTCGTCATCGCGCCCCACGACCGGGTGTTCGAAAAAACCGTCTCCAACATGCAGGAGGTCGCCGCCCGCGGCGGCAACATCATCCTGATGACGGACGCCAAGGGCGCGGAAGAGGCGACCGTCGAGTCCCTCGTCACCATCGTCATGCCCGATATGGCGGCGGCGTTCGCGCCGATGGTCTATGCCGTCCCCGTGCAGCTGCTCGCCTATCACACCGCTGTCGTCATGGGCACCGACGTCGACCAGCCGCGCAACCTCGCGAAATCGGTGACCGTGGAATAGGCAGGAGGGATCCGGTCGGAGCGCTTCGTGGTCTTCCAAAACCTGCTAGAAGACCCTAGCTTGTGTGCTGCGACCGACTTGGAACCCGAATGACCCCCCGCGACGACGCGCCTGCGCCTCTTGATCCCATTCCGGAACCGCATACCGGCCTGATGGGCCGCTTCCGCAATTATTTCCTGACCGGCCTCGTCGTCACGGGGCCGATCGCGATCACGCTGTACCTGGTGTGGTGGTTCGTCACCTGGGTCGACGGAGTGGTGCGGCCGTTCGTGCCGCTGGCCTACCGGCCGGAAACCTATCTGCCTTACGTCATTCCCGGTTGGGGACTGGTTGTCGCGTTCTTCACGCTGACGCTTGTCGGCTTCCTTGCTGCTAATCTGATCGGCAGGACGCTGGTCGATGTCGGCGAGACCTTCCTCGGCCGGATCCCGGCGGTGCGCGCCATCTATCGCGGCCTGAAGCAAGTCTTCGAGACGCTGTTCTCGGGCAAGGGCTCGAGCTTCCGGAAAGTGGGCCTGGTCGAATTTCCCTCGCCGGGCATGTGGTCGATCGTGCTGATCTCGCAATCGCCGAACGAGGACATTGCGCGCAACCTGCCGGGGCAGGAGGAGCACGTCTCGGTGTTCCTGCCGTGCTCGCCAAACCCGACCACCGGCTTCTTCTTCTATGTCCCGAAGAGCAAGATCATCGAGGTCGACCTCACGGCCGAGGATGCGGCGACACTGATCATGTCGGCCGGCGTGGTGCAGCCGGGCTCGGCGCCCGATCCGAAGAAGGCCGCGGCCCTCGCGGGCATGGCCAATGCCGCGCGTATCGCCAACGCGTCGGCGCTTCAGCCTGAGCCTGCGAAGGTGGAGTAGGGCCATTCCGTTGCGGGATGGCGTCGGTCACGCGCACGTTGGCATCCTCTGCTATTCTCCCGTCGAGCCGAGCGCCTCGCTCGGCGCTCGACCTGGAGTGCATGATGTCCAAGACCATTGCGATCCTCGCGCCCGGCGCCATGGGCAGCGCCGTCGCCCGCCGTCTCAGCGAGCATGGCGCGCGCGTGCTGACGTCCTTGAAGGGGCGGAGCGAGGCGACGCAAAAACGCGCAGCGGATGCCGGCATGATCGGCGCCGATGACGATGCGATCGCCGGCGCCGACATCATTCTTTCGATCGTGCCTCCGGGCGAAGCCGTCGCGCTGGCTGATTGGCTGGCCGGGCTGATCGTCAGCCGCGAGCACAAGCCGGTCGTGGTTGATTGCAACGCCGTCAACGTCGACACCGTGCGTGGGATTGAGGAGATCATCGGCTCGGCGCAGGCGCCGTTCGTCGATGCCGGCATCATCGGCTTTCCGCCGCAAGCAGGGGCTAAGAGTCCGGCCTTCTACATGTCCGGCGAGCACGCCAAGGACGTCGCGGTGCTGAAGGAATTTGGCCTCGACGTGCGGATCGTCGAAGGTCCGGTCGGCGCGGCCTCGGCGCTGAAGATGTCCTATGCCGGCATCGTCAAGGGCCTCGCCGGCATCGGCTCGGCCATGGTGGTCGCGGCCACGAAAGCGGGCGCCGCCGATGCGCTGCGCGACGAGCTTGCGCTCAGCCAGCCTGCGATCCTGGCCCGGCTCGAGGTCGCTCTGCCTGACATGATTCCGAAGGCCTATCGCTGGGTCGCGGAGATGCGGGAGATTTCAGGTTTCCTCGGGTCCGATCATCCGGCCAGCCAGATCTACGAAGGCTTCGCGCGCTGGTTCGAGCATCTGGCGGAAGATGCGAAGGGCGAGGCTGTGGATGCGGAACTGATGAAGGCATTTGCCGCGGGGATCGCGCGGAAGAAGGCCTGATCGTTTTGGCTCACTCGCCGTTCAACGAAACCGAGTCCAGAAAGCCCTGAATGTCCCGGTCGCGTCTCAGGCGCACGACGGGGACATGGGGGCCGTATCGCAGGCGCTCGGCCTCGATGACGGGCACGCGCTCGGTGTCGTAGCGCCAGGCCTCCTTCATCAGCTTCCAGTCGAACTGTTCCGGACACCCCTCGGGCAGATCGGGCCGAGTCGTGTCGCGATCGAAGGACGAGCGCCAGAGAATGCGCCACTGGCAGTGCCAGCGCGGACGGTCGATGACGACGAGAATATCGGCGCGCCCGATCGTGAGATCGAAGGCCAGCCCCGAGAAGCTGCCGTCAACGACCCAAGCGTCGCCCGCGATCGCTTGCGTAACGCGCGCCCGAAAGCCGGCCGTGTCGGAGGGGGTCCATCCCGGCCGCCAGTAGAGCACGTCGAGATGCACCACGGGCAGGTCGAGCTTTCGCCCGAGCTTTAGGGCAAGGCTCGTCTTTCCGCTTCCCTGCGAGCCAACGACGATGATCCGGCGCATGGCGGGAAGGTTTGCATGAAGTCGGCCCGTGGCGAAAGGGGCAGTCTTCTGAACCGGCTCCATCCCCGTCATTGCGAGCCAGCGGGTCCGCGCGAAGCGCGACCCGTTGGCTCGCAATGACGGGGAGCAGACGCCGCGGAGCCCATCTGTTATTGTCTCTGCGGAGCAGTTCGTGTGCAACGGGAGTTCGAATGAGAGTGCTCGTCATCGGCGCAGGGGCGCTTGGCGGCTATTACGGAGCTTGCCTGGTCCGTGCAGGCCGCGACGTGACCTTTCTCGTGCGCGAGACGCGGGCCGAGCAATTGCGGCAGAACGGATTGCGGGTCGTGAGCCCGCACGGCGATTTTGCCGTGCAGCCGAACACCCTGCTGGCAAGCGATCTCAAGGAGCCATTCGATCTCGTGCTCGTCGGCGTCAAGGCCTACTCGCTCGATGACGCGATGAGCCAGTTTGCGCCCGCCGTCGGCACGAGCACGATGATCCTTCCGATCCTGAACGGGCTGAAGCATGTCGACGCTCTCGCCACAAGGTTCGGCGCCGCTCGCGTCCTCGGCGGTCTCGCCAATGTCAGTGCCGGGTTGGACGCGGATGGCCGGGTCGTTCAGTTCATGGCCAACCAGACCATCATCTTCGGCGAGATCGAGGGCGCACTAAGTGAACGCGCGCTCGCGCTGGAGATGCTGCTCGGTGTTCCCGGTATCGACGTGCGCGCCAGCGAAGCGATCATGCAGGACATGTGGGAGAAGTTCGTGCAGCTCTCGACGCTCGCCGGCATCACCTGCCTGATGCGTGCAAGCATCGGAGACATCCTGGCCGTGCCCAACGGCGAGCAGTCGATTTTCCGCCTGTTCGCCGAATGCTGCGCCGTTGCGACGGCCTCGGGATACGAGCCGCGTGCACCGTTCATCGAGTTCGACCGCAAACTGTTCACGACGCTGGACTCGCCGCTGAAGGCCTCGATGCTGCGCGACATCGAACGCGGTTCGGTCACCGAGTCCGAACATATCCTCGGCGACATGGCGAACCGGGCCCGCAGGCTTGGCATCGAGACGCCGCTGCTGGATCTCGCCCGCGCGCATGTGGCGGCTTACGAGGTCGGGCGACGAAGGGCGGCAGGTTAGCCCGCCCCGATCAGCGGAATCGCCTCGTCTCGCTCATACAGATACAGCAGGCACCGCAACGCCTCGCCGCGCTCGCCCTTCAGCTTCGGATCCTCCTTGAGGATGCGGAGCGCTTCGTCTCTTGCCTGGGCGATGAGCTGGCCATGCACCTCCGGGCGCGCGATGCGGTAGCCGGGCAGGCCGCTCTGGCGCACGCCCAGCACGTCGCCTTCGCCGCGCAGCTTCAGGTCTTCCTCGGCGATGCGGAACCCGTCGGTGGTCTCGCGGATCACTTTCAGGCGGGCCTTCGACATCTCGCCGAGCGGCTCCGAGTAGAGCAGGATGCAGGTCGAGGCCTCCGAGCCGCGCCCGATCCGGCCGCGCAGCTGGTGCAGCTGGGCAAGGCCGAAGCGCTCGGCATTCTCGATCACCATGATGGTCGCCGCCGGCACGTCGACGCCGACCTCGACCACGGTGGTCGCGACCAGAAGGCCGATCTCATGGGCGGCGAACTGGCCCATGACCCGGTCCTTCTCGGTGCCCTTCATCTGGCCGTGGACGAGGCCAACGCGGTCGCCGAAACGCTTTTGCAGGCTCTCGAAACGCTTGGTCGCGTTCGTGAGGTGCTCGATGCCCTCGGCTTCGGATTCCTCGACCAGCGGGCAGATCCAGTAGACCAGCTTGCCCGCTTGCAGCGCGCGTCCGACGCCGTCCATGACCTCGCCGAGCCGGCTCATGGCGACGGCGCGGGTGTCGATCGGCTGCCGGCCGGCGGGCTTCTCGCGCAGCTCGGAGACGTCCATGTCGCCGAAATAGGTCAGCACCAGCGTGCGCGGGATCGGTGTGGCGCTGAGCACGAGCACGTCGACGGCTTCGCCCTTGGACGTGAGCGCGAGCCGCTCGCGCACGCCAAAGCGATGCTGTTCGTCGACCACGGCGAGCGCGAGATCGTGAAAGATCACGTCGTCCTGGATCAGGGCATGGGTGCCGACGAGCAGGTCGATCTCGCCTGCGGCGAGCTGGGTGACGATCTCGCGCCGCTCCTTGCCTTTCTCGCGGCCAGTGAGGATCGCGACCCGCATGCCGGCGCGCTCGGCGAGCGGGGCGATGGTCTTGATGTGCTGGCGCGCCAGGATTTCCGTCGGAGCCATCAGCGCGGCCTGCTTGCCGACCTCGGCGACGGCGGCGGCCGCGAGCAGCGCCACGACCGTTTTGCCGGAGCCGACGTCGCCCTGCAGCAGTCGCAGCATGCGCACCGGCTGCTTCAGATCCTCGGCGATGGCCGCCGCAGCGCTGCGTTGCGAGGGCGTGAGCGCGTAGGGCAGGGCGTCGATGATCTTGTTGCGCAGATGTCCGTCGCCGGCATTGCGCACGCCGGCGGGGCGGCGGAGTTGCGCGCGGATCAGGGCGAGCGCGAGCTGGCCGGCCAGGAGCTCGTCAAAGGCGAGGCGCGACCAGAACGGCTGATCGGGCAGGATGTCCGTCAGCTCGACCGGCTGGTGCACGCGGGTGAGCGCTTCGGCGATCGGCGGAAAATTGCAGCGTCGCATCACCTCCGGGCTGATCCATTCCGGCAGGGCCGGCAGCTTCTGCAGCGCCTGCGCGATCGCGCGGCGGAGCGAGCCGAGCGCGAGGCCTTCGGTCAGCGGATAGACCGGATCGATGCCCGAGAGCTTCGAGATCGCTTCCTCGTCCAGCACGCGGTCCGGATGCACGATCTGCGGGATGCCGTCGTACATCTGAAGCGTGCCGGAGACGTAGCGGTTCTCGCCGACCGGCAGCAGCTTTTCGACATAGCCCGGCTTGGCGCGGAAGAAGGTCAGCACGACGTCACCGGTGTCGTCGCTGGCGTAGACCAGATACGGCGCGCGCGCGTTGCGCGGCGGGGGCGGGCGATGACGGTCGACGGTGACCTCCAGCGTCACCATGGTTCCCTGCACCGCGTCACGGATTTTCGGCCGCGCCCGGCGGTCGATCACCTGGCTCGGCAAATGCAGCAACAGATCGACCAGCCGCGGCGTCTCGCTCCGGCTGAGCAAATACTGCAGCAGCTTGTCCTGTTTCGGACCGACGCCGGGCAGGCTGGTCACGGCAGCAAACAGCGGATTCAGGAGACTGGGGCGCATGGATGCGAATCTAGGATCGTTTCGGCCCGTCATGCCCGGCTTTGTGCCGGGCATCCACGTCTTTTTTCGTACCCCGCGCGGGCCACCGGGCCATGCCAAATCGAGGGCTGACACGGCCACCCCGAGTGGCTATATCACCCCGGCCCGGCACGTCCGGGCTTTCTGCGTTTGACTGGATTTGAGACATGACGGGAACGACACGATCGAGCAGCGGGCTGGACGATCGCCGCAAGCGGCTGCTGTTCCGCTGCTGGCACCGCGGCACGCGCGAGATGGACCTGATCCTCGGCCGCTTCGCGGATGCCGAGATCGGCAGTCTGTCGGACGACGAGCTGACGCAGCTCGAGACGCTGCTCGAGGTCAACGATCCCGATCTCTATGCCGCCATCACCGGCGACAAGGTGCTGCCGGCCGATGTCACCGGCGCGGTGTTTGCCCGCATCAAGTCCTATCCGATCGCGGACGGCGGCGTATGAAACCGGGGATGAAATCTCCGGCCGAGCTGCTTGCGCCCGGCCGGGCGCTGACGCTTGCCAATGTCGCGGAAGGCGCCGAAGGTCTCGTCGTCTCCGATCTCGCCCGGGCCATCGCGGCGCGGCCGAAGAAGCCGGCGGTCAGCCTTGCGGTGGTCTGCCGCGACGGGCCGCGCATGCAGCAGCTCGAACGCGCGCTGCAGTTCTTCGCCCCGGATTTGCCGGTGCTGACCTTCCCAGCCTGGGACTGCCAGCCCTATGACCGCGTCTCGCCGCATGGCGGCATCCTGGCGCAACGCCTGACGACGCTGGCCCGGCTTGCATCTCTGACCGGCAGCGACAAGCCGCTGATCGTGCTGACGACGGTAAATGCCGTCGTGCAGCGCGTGCCCGCGCGCGAGCTCGTCGCGGCGCAGGCGCTGTCGGTTGCCCCCGGCAATGTCGTGCCGATGGACACCATCGTCGCCTGGCTCGAGCACAACGGCTACAACCGCTCCTCGACCGTGCGTGAGCCCGGCGAATATGCCGTGCGCGGCGGCATCCTGGACCTGTTTCCGGCCGGCCTCGAGCAGCCGGTTCGCTTCGATTTCTTCGGCGACAGCCTGGAATCGATCCGCTCCTTCGATGCCGAGACCCAGCGCACGCTGCTCGATATGCGCTCGCTCGACCTGGTGCCGATCTCGGAATTCCAGCTCGTCACCGACACCATCCGCCGTTTCCGCATGGGCTACGTTGCCGAGTTCGGCGCGCCAGAGCGCGACGATGCGCTGTATGAGGCCGTCAGCGAAGGCCGCCGCCATCCCGGCATGGAGCACTGGCTGCCGCTGTTCCAGGACCGGATGGACACGCTGTTCGACTACCTGCAAGGCGCAGCCGTCGCAATCGAGCCGCAGGCCGAGGACGCGATCCGCGAGCGCTTCAAGCAGATCCAGGACTATTACGAGGCCCGGCGCGACGCGATGGAGCATCCCGGCGGCGGCGCGATCTACAAGCCGCTGCCGCCTGACCGGCTCTATCTCACCGCCGAGGAATGGACCAAGCGCGAGAGCGACATGCCGCTGGTGCGGCTGACGCAGTTCTCGGTTCCGGCGGACGGGACGAGCGTCGTCGACGCCGGTGCGCGCAAGGGCCGCGACTTCGCGCCGGAGCGCAACGACACCAACGTCAACGTGTTCGAATCCGTGGTCGGCCACGTCATGGCGCTGCAGGCCCAGCGCAAGAAGGTCGTGATCGCGCTGTGGAGCGAAGGCTCGCGCGACCGCATGACGTCGATGCTGCGCGACCACAAGCTGACCCACACCACCGGCGTCAACTCCTGGCGCACCGTGCAGGCGACCCCGCGCAACGAGACCATGCTCGCGGTGCTCGGCCTCGAGAGCGGTTTCGAGACCGACGAGATCGCTATTATCAGCGAGCAGGACATCCTCGGCGATCGCCTGGTACGGCCGCGCAAGGCGAGCCGGAAGCTCGACAATTTCATCTCGGAGGTGACGAGCCTTGCCGCCGGCGACATCGTCGTCCATGTCGACCACGGCATCGGCCGTTTCATCGGCCTGCAGACGCTGGACGTTGCCGGTGCCCCGCACGACTGCCTCGAGCTGCACTATGCTGCCGAGACGAAGCTGTTTCTTCCCGTCGAGAACATCGAGCTGCTGTCGCGTTACGGCTCCGACCAGACGACGGTCGAACTGGATCGCCTGGGCGGCGGCGGCTGGCAGACCCGCAAGGCGAAACTCAAGAACCGCATCCGCGAGATCGCGGGCGAATTGATCAAGATCGCGGCCGCGCGCCATCTGCACGAGGCGCCCAAGCTGCCGGTGCAGGCGGGCCTTTACGATGAGTTCTGCGCGCGCTTCCCCTATGACGAGACTGAGGACCAGCTCGGGGCGATCGAATCCACCCTGAAGGACCTCGAACTCGGCCGTCCCATGGACCGGCTGATCTGCGGCGACGTCGGTTTCGGCAAGACCGAGGTGGCGTTGCGCGCAGCGTTTGCCGTGGCGCTCGAGGGCAAGCAGGTTGCGGTCGTGGTGCCGACCACGCTGCTCGCACGCCAGCACGCAAAGACCTTCACCGAGCGCTTCAAGGGCTTTCCGGTCAACGTGGCGCAGGCTTCGCGGCTGATCGCGACCAAGGAGCTGAACCAGGTCAAGAAGGGCATTGCCGACGGCTCGGTCGATATCGTCGTCGGCACCCACGCGCTGCTCGGCAAGGCGATCAAGTTCCGCGATCTCGGCCTCGTGATCGTCGACGAAGAGCAGCATTTTGGCGTCACCCACAAGGAGCGGCTGAAAGCGCTTCGCTCCGAGGTGCACGTGCTGACGCTGTCGGCAACGCCGATCCCGCGCACGCTGCAGCTGGCGCTCACCGGCGTGCGCGAGCTCTCGATCATCGCTTCGCCGCCCGTAGATCGCCTCGCGGTGCGCACCTTCGTCGCTCCGCATGATCCGCTGATGATCCGCGAGGCGCTGCTGCGCGAGCGTTATCGCGGCGGGCAGGCGTTCTACGTGGTGCCGCGCATCGACGATCTCGCCGAGGTCAAGGATTTCCTCGACAAGAACGTGCCGGAGATGAAGGTCGCGGTCGCGCACGGCCAGATGCCGCCGGCCGTGATCGAGGACATCATGACCGCATTCTACGACGGCAAATATGACATCCTGCTGTCGACCACGATCGTGGAATCCGGCCTCGACATTCCCAACGCCAACACGCTGATCGTGCATCGCGCCGACATGTTCGGCCTGGCGCAACTCTATCAGCTGCGCGGCCGGGTCGGCCGTTCCAAGCTGCGCGCCTATGCGCTGTTCACGTTGCCGGCGCAGCAGAAGATCACCGCGCAGGCCGAGCGCCGGCTCACCGTGCTGCAGTCGCTGGAGACGCTGGGCGCCGGCTTCCAGCTCGCCTCGCACGACCTCGACATCCGCGGCGCCGGCAATCTCTTGGGCGAGGAGCAGTCCGGCCACATCAAGGAGGTCGGCTTCGAGCTCTATCAGTCGATGCTGGAGGAGGCGATCGTCAACCTCAAGGCCGGCGTCTCCGAGCCCGCCGCCGACCGCTGGTCGCCGTCGATCACGATCGGCATGCCGGTGCTCATCCCGGAGGACTATGTCGGCGACCTCTCGGTGCGGCTGTCGCTGTACCGGCGCCTTGCCGATCTCGACACCGAGGAGGAGATCGAGAACTTTGGCGCCGAGATGCGCGACCGCTTCGGCGTGCTGCCGGACGAGGTGCGCTACCTGTTCAAGGTCGCCGCGATCAAGGCGTTCTGCCGAAGGGCCAATGTCGAGAAGATCGACGCCGGCCCGAAGGGCGCCGTGATCGTCTTCCGCGACAATTCCTTCGCCCATCCCGACCGCCTCGTCACCTTCATCCGCAGCCACGGCCAAGCCGCCAAGGTGCGGCCCGACATGAAGGTGGTGTTCCTGCAGGACTGGGAGACCCCGGAAGAGCGTCTCGCCGGCACAACCGAGATCATGCGGCAGCTGGCGCAACTCGCCGAGAGCAAGAAGGCGGCGTGAGCTTCAGGTCTCACCTCTTCATTGCGAGGAGCCCTTGCGACGAAGCAATCCAGAATCTTTCCGCGGAGAGAGCCTGGATTGCTTCGCTACGCTCGCAATGACGGTGCTTGTTGCAGCAGTTCGCGAAAGAACTACGACGCGGCCCTTGACGCATCCGCCGACAGCCGCGCCAGCAGCGACCGTGCCGTATCCGAGGGCGACAGCGAATCCACGCTGACCACGGGATCGCTGCGCATCTCGTGCTTGCCGTTCGAGGTATGCCTCATCACCGCCGACAGACGCCGCGCGATCATATGGGCCGTGCGGAAGTCGGTCTCCGCGAACACCACGATGACCGAGCCGTCCTTCTGCGCCACGCCGAAATCCATCTGCCGCATCAGGCGGCTGAGGATGCGCGCGGCGTCGAGCTGGGCGCGGGAATTACCGGGGTCGAAGGCGAAACGTGCGACAGACAGGCCGCCGCCGCGGGCCAGCGTCTGCTCGACCGCTTTGGCAAAATCGCGGGCGAAGGCTTCCGCCGTGAGCAGGCCGCTGCGCGGATCGAGCCAGCCGCCGGCATCGATCGAGCGCAGCGTGCGGCTCAATTGGGCTTCCATCGCGTGCTGGCGGATCAGCGGCAACGCATTGGCCGCGACCTTGGCCGGCTCGCCCGGGATCAGCTCGAGATTGGGCAGGTCGTAGGTCTGCGTCAGCTGGTGCGCGGTGACGACCACCGGCAGGCTGCGGAAGCGGGTGTCCTCGGCGAGCACCGTGAGAAAGGCGTCGGTGACGCGCGCGGTGAAACCTTCGGCGAGCACGACGCCGTCGAGGTCGCGGGTGTTGAGGTGTTTCGCGGCGGCCTCGATCGAGAGCGCACCGACGACGCCGACGCGTTCGCCGAGCGCGACGGAAAGCGCGGGGTAGGCCGCGCCGCGGCCGATCAGGAGCACGGTGGCATCGCGTGCGGGGTCACCTTGCGGCAGCGCGACCTTCACTTCGGGTAGCCGGCGCAGCACCGTGGCGTGGAGCGTGCGCACGCGCAGCGCGGCGCGAAGCCGTGCGATCAGGCGGTCGGGATTGCCGCCGCGCAAGGAGAAGGGCAGGGCATTGCGAGGCAGCGTGCCCGCCGCATCCACGGCGACGAAAGGAAGATAAGGCGATTGCTCGGCGATCTTCTTTGCGAGCGCAGCCAGATGCGGCTCATGTCCGCCATGCATCACGGCGAGAATTGCAGCTGGCTGCACCTCTTCGACCGCGCGGGCCGCGCTGGCCCAGTCGGTATCGACCACGGGAAACAGCCGGGCCTCGTCCAGCGCCCCGACGAAGGGCGGCCGATCGGCATTGGACACAAAAAGGATCGGGCCCGCCTGGGACATTCGGAAACTCTGATCACGCAACAGATGCCGCGCAATCTAGTTTGGCCGCCTTAATGCAGCGTCAACGTATCAGGCGAAACTGCGCCTAGACCGGCCCGGAGCGGTCGCGAAAAGCCTCGACCATCAGGGGGTTAAGCCCGAGCTCGCTGAGCGCCTCGCGGGCGCGGGCGTTGTCCTGGGCGCGTCCGGCCAGCCTGTGACCGGAAAGCCGGTCGGGCAGCGCGGTGAGCAGGGCGCCCTGGCCGAGCCGGCGTGCCCATTCCTGGAGATCGTTGGAGAGGAAGCGGTAGCCGCCGACGGCCATGATGCCGGAGGGTGGCGCGGTGATGCAGATTGCGCCGCTCGGGCGGTCGAGCCGTGCGGCATAACCGGTATCGACATAGTCGCGCGGCGGCTGCGCCGTCAGGGTTTCACCGACCGGCTGCGGCGGGGCATAGGCCGCGATCGGCACCATCGCGCCGCGCAGGCCGAGCGTGCCCTTCGGCGTCAGCAGGATCTCGCCGGCAATGGACGAGCCCATCTGCTCGCGCGGAGCGCCGTGCGGCCCGGGCATGACTGCCACCGGCATGCCGTCCTCGCCGCGGCGGGCACCGAACAGGCCGGCCTCGCCGAACAGATAGACGTCGGTCAGCGGCGCATGGGGAGCAATCCAGGCATCGCTCGCTGCCACCTGCTCGGGCGCGCGCCACAGGCCGATGACGTTGCGTAAGGACGGCATTCGCGCCGCCAGGTCGGCATCGCCGAGCCGCAGTGCGAGCTGCGCCGGCGCGATCAGCACCTCGCATTCGTGCTCGTTGATCTGCTGCTCCAGAACGTCGTTCTCGAACGGATGATGCAGCGCCAGCGCGCCGCCGGAGAGCAGCCACACCGCGAGCGAGGAGGCGAGCCCGGCGAACGACATCGGCGCGAACGCCGCCATCAAGCTCGCACCCTGCCGGATGTCGGCTTCGAGCGACATCGCGAGCCCGCCGGCGATCAGGCTGAAATGCGGTCGCGGCACCGGACGAAAGCCTTCCGCGGTGACGTCGAAGGAGATCATCGCCGCCTTGCGACCGTCCTGGATCACGGCCCGCGTGGTGCCGGGCGGGCGGGCCAGCACGTCGTCCAGCGACGCCATGCCTTCGGGCAGATCGGTGCCGAAGCCGCAGACGTGACGGATCGAGAAGGCTTCGGCGGCCGCATGCATCGCGAGATCGGCATAGCTGACGCCATCAACCGTGCTCATGGTAACGATGGCGCGGGCCGCGGTGCGGTTGAGTGCGGCGGTCAGTTCGGCGTGGCGCCACAACAGCGGCAACACGGCGACGACGAGGCCGGCGCGGTGGGCGGCAAGCACCGTGAGCACGAACTCGACCGTGTTGGGCAGCTGGATCGCGATGACGGAATTGGCCGGCAGGCCCGATTCGACGAAATGGGCCGACAGCGCCTCGATAGCCCTGTCGGCCTCGGCGTAGCTCATTCGCCGCGGCTGGTGCCCGGTGACGCGTCCCTTGTTGAGGGGATCGAGCAAAGCGGCCGCGTGCGGCTGCCGGGTCAGCGTGCGCTGGAACAGCGTGTCGAGCGTCGGCGATGCGGCTGGCTGGTTCACGGCGTCACTTTGCTTGCGTGGCTTGCGGCTGCCCCTTCGACCACCAGGCTTCCGGCAAATAGCCGGAGAGCGAGGTGGCCTTGGGCCGTTCTATCCGATTCCAGCGCGCGATCCATTGCTCGGATACGTTAAACAGGGGGATTGTGTAGAAGCCCGCGATCAGAGCGCGGTCGAGCGCCCGCACCGACGAGACGAAATCCGTATGTTCACGGGCCTCGAGCAGGGCGGCGATCATGGCATCGATCGCCGGATCCCTGGCGCCCATGTAATTGCGGGTCCCCGGATTGTCCGCGGCCGCGCTGCCCCAGTAGAAATATTGCTCGTTGCCGGGCGACAGCGACTGGTCCCAGCGGTTCTGGATCATGTCGAATTCGAACGCGAGCCGGCGCTGGTCGAACTGCACGGGATCGACCGAGCGTACGCTCGGCTCGATGCCTGCGCGCTTGAGGTCGCGCTGGAACGCGAGCGCGATACGCTCCTGGTCGCGGGTCGTGACCAGGATCTCGAAGGTGAAGGGCGCCTTGGTGGCGCGATTGCGCAGCACCGTGCCGTCGAGATCGTAGCCGGCCTCGGACAGCAGTTTCAGCGCCGCGCGCAGCGTGGTGCGGTCGCGTCCCGATCCGTCGGTCACGGGAAGGCGGTAGCTGCCATCCATGACGTCGGGCGGAATTCGGGCGGCGAACGGTTTGAGAAGCTCTCGTTCGCGCGCGTCCGCTGGCCGGCCATAGGCCGACAGGTCGGAACCCGCGAAATAACCGGCAACGCGCGAATAGAGCCCGAAAAAGTAGTTGCGGTTGACCAGCTCGAAATCGAATAGCAGCGTCAGCGCCTGGCGGACGCGGATGTCGGCGAAGATCGGCCTGCGCGTGTTGAACACCAGGAATTCGGAGGGCTGCGGCAAGCCCGGCTTGACGGTGTCGCGGATCACCTCGCCGCTTTTCGCGGCCGGAAAATCGTAGCCGTCATGCCAGCGCAGCGGCTCCTGCTCGACGCGGAAATCGTAGAGACCGCGCTTGAAAGCTTCGAACTGGCCGTTGGCCTCGCGAAAATAGTCGAGCCGGATCTCGTCGAAATTGTAGAGCCCACGGTTGATGGGCAGGTCGCGGCCCCAATAGTCGGGATTGCGGGTCAGCGTCACGCTGGCGCCGGGTTTCACCGCCGTGACGCGATAGGGGCCGGAGCCAATCGGGCTCGTCAGCGTCGTTTCCTCGAAGGTCGCCACGTCGACCGCGTGCTTGGGCAAAATCGGCATCAGGCCGAGAATCAGCGGCAGCTCGCGATCATTGGCGCCTGCGAGGTCGAAGCGGACGGTGAGGGGATCTGGCGCCTCTGCCTTGACGACTTTGGTGTAGTACTGCCGGTGGTTCGGCCGGCCATGGTCGCGCAGCAGCTGCCAGGAGAACAGCACGTCTTCAGCCGTGACCTGCTTGCCGTCGGAGAAACGGGCGCGCGGATCGAGGCGGAATGTGACGAAGTTCCGCTCGTCGTCGGTTTCGACGCTCTTGGCGAGCAGGCCATAGAGTGTGAACGGCTCGTCATTGCCGCGCGCGAGCAGGCTCTCGACCACGTAGCTCCGCATCTGCTGCACGGCCAGTCCCTTGACGATGAAGGGGTTGAGGCTGTCAAAGGTGCCGAGGACACCCCAGGTCAAGCGGCCGCCCTTGGGAGCATCGGGGTTGACGTAGGGCATATGGGTGAAATCGGCCGGCATCGCCGGCTCGCCGTGCATGGCGATGGCATGGACCTGCTCGGCCCGGGCCGCGTCTGCCGACAATCCGCCGCCGAGAGCCAGGACAAGGGCAGAGGCCAACGCCAGGACGCAAAGGCGGACACCGGGGCCCTCGAAAAGGCGTTGGAATATGAACATCAGCACAGGTTGATTCGAGGACCGTCGTGCCTCGAATCCTATCACAGGGAATTTCCCCGGACGCAGCTGTGGATGTGGCCAAAGGCGCTTGTCGGCATTGATCTTTTCGTCGACCACGTTAAGAAGGCACCCAATCGCGCAAGAGCGTCGAGCCCGTCACTTATCCGCCTCAATTGACGGGGAGAGAGCCGCGCCCAACGCGGCCAGGTTCGGTGCTTCGGAGCGGTTCGGGCACTTCCCGTTCAGAAAGGGTTTTCCGCAATGAATTTCCATTACTTGGCCGCGTCCGTCCGGCCGCGCGGGCGACTTCTCGCCCTGTTGACGGCGACGGTATTGGCCGTTCCGTTTGCCGCCGAGGCTCAGGCGCCGGCTCCGGGCGCGCCCGCGCCCAAGGCGGCCCCGAAAGCCGCTCCCAAGGCTGCCCCCAAGGCTCCGGCGCCGGCCGCTCAGGCCCCCGCCCAGCAGGCCCCGGCCCAGGGCGCTCCGGCGCAGCAAGGTGCGGCCCAGCCGGCCGATCAGCAGATCCAGCTGATCTACGCCCCCTGGACCAAGTTCTGCCTGAAGGGCCAGGACGCCAACGCCAAGCAGGTCTGCTTCACCGGTAAGGACGGCCGCATCGAGTCGGGCCAGCCGGTCATCGCCGCCGTGATCATCGAGCCGGAAGGCGAGCCGAAGAAGATCCTGCGCGTGACGCTGCCGCTCGGCATGCAGCTCGTGCACGGCACCCGCATCATCGTCGACGGCAACCCGCCGCTGCAGCAACCCTATGTGATCTGCTTCCAGAACGGCTGCATGTCGGACTACGAGGCGACGCCCGAGCTCATCAACAACATGAAGAAGGGCCAGAATCTCGTTGTGCAGGCGATCAATGCCAATGGCGCGCCGCTGACCCTGCCGCTGCCGCTGGCCGGCGAATTCCAGAAGGCCTATGACGGTCCGCCGACCGATCCGAAGGTGTTCGAGGAAACCCAGAAGAAGCTTCAGGAAGAGCTGCAGAAGAAGGCCGACGAGCAGCGCAAGAAGCTCGAGCAGCAGGGTGGCGCGCCCGGCGCACCTCCGACCGCTCAAAAGTAATCGGGGGCCAGATCCCGGACACATGAAAAAGGCGCTCATCTCGAGCGCCTTTTTTGCTGGCCGCCTCTCGGAGCGACTCAATTCAGAGAGGGATTGCGCGGGCGGTAGCCGCCATCCTTATTCTTGATGAAGATCTCGGCCACCTGGGAATGCCGGATCGGCTCGCCGGATTCATCCGGCAACAGATTCTGCTCGGACACATAGGCGACGTACTCGGACTCCGCGTTCTCCGCGAGCAGGTGGTAGAACGGCTGATCCTTGTGGGGCCGCACCTCCTCGGGGATCGACAGCCACCACTCCTCGGTGTTGTTGAATTCCGGATCGATGTCGAAGATCACGCCCCGGAACGAGAAGATCCGGTGGCGCACGACCTGTCCGATCTGAAATTTGGCGGTGCGCGCTTTAATCATTCTCCGTCGATAGACCAGGATTGTGGCCGATGCTAGTGGCCTCATCTGGAATTGGCATTCACTTAAGGGGCAGATAGCCCCCAAGTCTTCAGAAAACACTTCATCAATGGTCGATATCCTCAATCTGGCGCTACCTTATTTCGGTCTGATCTTCGTCGGTTTCGCCTGCGGCAAAGTCAAATCCCTGCCGGAATCGGGCCTCGCCTGGATGAACTTCTTCCTGCTCTACGTGTCGCTGCCGGCGCTGCTGTTTGCGATCATGTCCAAGACGCCGTTCGCCGAATTGAACAACCCGCCGTTCCTGGTCGCGACCACGCTGTCCACCGTCGCCGCGTTCACCCTGGCGCTGGTCGTGGGCAAGGTTTTCGGCCGGCTGACATTGCGCGAGGCGACGCTCGCAGGTCTCTCCGGCGGCTACGGCAATATCGGCTATATGGGCCCCGGGCTGGCGCTCGCCGTGCTCGGATCCAAGGCTGCGGCGCCGACTGCGCTGATCTTCTGCTGCGACAGCATCTTCCTGTTCACCATCGTGCCGCTCCTGATCGAGCTGTCCGACCGCGATCATCCCTCCATCGTGCACGCCTTCGGCGTCGTGCTGAAGCAGATCGTGCTCAACCCGCTGATCATGTCGGCCTGCTTTGGCGCGGCCTTCGCATCGCTGCATGTCGAGATGCCTGTCGCGCTCGATCGCACGATCACCTTCCTGCAGAACGCGGCGGCCCCGACCGCGCTGTTCGTGCTCGGCGTGACCGTGGCGTTGCGCCCATTCGACCGCGTCCCATGGGAGGTACCGGGTGTGATCGCAATCAAGCTGCTATTCCATCCGCTCGCGGCGTTCGGCCTGATGCTCGCGTTCGGGCCGTTCGCACAGCCCTGGGCCGCGACCGCCGTGCTGATGGCCTCGCTGCCACCGGCGCTGAACGTGTTCGTGATCGCCCGGCAGAACGATGCCTGGATCGAATCCGCCTCCGTCGCGGTGCTGCTCGGGACCTTCGCGTCCGTGGTCACGCTGACCAGCGTGATGTGGGCGATTCAGACCGGACGGCTGGCGTTTCCGTGAGCGGGCTCAGCGCCGCCAGAACTACCGCCGCCAAGTCGGCGTCAGGCCCTCGCGCATCGCAAAGCGCCTGAGCGGGCCGATGGCGCCGAGCAGGTGCATGCCGACGGCGCGGACCGGCTGCAGGGGGAGGAAATCGTTGAGCAGGGAGCGGTTGGCCATGTCGATCGCAAACGTCCGGCTCAGGATGTCCGGGCGCCGGGCGCGATCGTAGCGCTTGAGCACTTCGTCCGCGCCGGGATCCTGGCCCGCAGCGAGGGCTTCGCCGGCGAGCCGCGCGATATCGGCGGCATCGCGCAGGCCGAGATTGAGGCCCTGGGCGCCGATCGGGGGAACCACATGGGCGGCTTCGCCGACCAGCGCGATGCGGTCGCGGCCGAAGGATTTCGGGCGTTCGATCGCCAGCGGAAACAGGTTGCGCCCGGGCTCCACACTCATGCCTCCGAGGATCGAATGCGACTGCTTCTCGACCGCTGCCGACAGCTCCGCATCGCTCAAGCTCCGCAGCCGCTCGGCCTCCGCAGGTGCCGAGACCCAGACGACGCTGGAGCGGTCGCCGGGCAGGGGCACGAACACGCAGGGACCGTGTGGCGTGTGGAACTCGGTCGAGACGTTGCGATGCGGCCGCGTGTGGCAGACGTTGAAGGTCAGCGCGGTCTGCGTCAGCTCGCGCCGCGTCACCTCGATGCCGGCAGCCTGCCGGCACAGCGAATGCCGGCCGTCGGCGCCGACCACGAGGCGGGCCGAGAGAAACTGTGCGGAGGCGGTGCGGATTGCGACGTCGGCAGCTTCGATGACGATGCTTTCAGCCTCGTCGTCGAAACGGACGAGATTGGGCAGCTCTGCCGCACGCTCTTCCAGCGCCAGCATCAGCGAGCGGTTGTCGATGTTGTAGCCGAAGGCGTCGAGCGCGATTTCGTGACAGGAGAACCGGACCTCCGGCGCGCGGAACAGCCGGCCGGTGTCGTCGACGAGGCGCATGACCTCGAGCGCGGCGGCCTTGTCCTTGCATCGCGACCAGACGTCGAGCGTCTCCAGGAGTTCGACGGAGGCACCGAGCAATGCGGTGGTGCGATTGTCGGCATAGGGAACGCGGCGCGCCACCAGTGCGGTCCGGGCACCCGCCTGCGCCAGCGCGATCGCCGCGGCAAGGCCCGCAGGTCCGCCGCCGATCACGGCGGCGTCATGGAGTGTCGATGCATCTGTCATGGAACGACAAATGACACGCCCGGCGGCAAATTCAAGCCTGCTGATTTTGCCTGATTTTTCGACGAATTGTGGGACCGGGCGGCGCCCTGGCGCATGTGCAAATCGGCTTCATTCTGATAGCAGAAGCTATGGATAGCCAAGAGGATTCCCTGAAGCCCACGCCCGCGATCCGCGCCGCGGCCTTCTCGGTGCACATCTTCACCGCGTTTGGCGCGGCGGTCGCGCTGCTCGCGATGCTGGAAGCCGTGCGCGAGCACTGGGCGGCGATGTTTCAATGGCTGGGCGTGGCCCTGATCATCGACGCGATCGACGGTCCGATCGCGCGTCGGCTCGACGTCAAGAACGTGCAGCCGAACTGGTCGGGCGACGTGCTCGATCTCGTGGTCGACTTCGTCACCTACGTCTTCGTGCCAGCCTATGCGATCGTGGCCAGCGGCTTATTGCTGCCGGTCGCAGCTCCCTTGCTCGGCGTCGCCATCATCGTCACCAGCGCATTATATTTCGCCGATCTGCGCATGAAGGCGGACGACAATCATTTCCGTGGCTTCCCGGCGCTGTGGAATGCGGCGGCGTTCTATTTGTTCCTGCTGCACTGGCCGCCCCTGTGGTCGACGCTGCTGGTGGCCGCGCTCGTCGTGCTGACTTTCGTGCCGTTCCACGTGCTGCATCCGGTCCGCGTCGTGCGGCTGCGCTGGCTGACGATGTCGCTGATCGCGCTCTGGGCGGTGCTCGGCCTCTACGTGCTGGAGATGGATTTTCGCGTCGGCACCGGCGTCACCGTCGTGCTCTGCGCCATCGCGCTCTGGATCAGCTTCAGCGATTCCTTGATCCGCCTGGCAAGATCCCTCGCATGATGCAGCAATCGCAAAAGAACCGGCAAGAAACCGGCAAGCGGTCCGCTTAGCCGTTCCAGCTAGCCGTCGAGTTGACAAGGCAGGCGCGATGCCTTTCGCTCAGCCTTGGAGAAGAGGAGGTCAGGCGATGACCAAAGCGGTCCGTGTGCACAAGGTCGGAGGCCCCGAAGCCCTGGTCTACGAGAGCGTCGAGGTGCCGGCGCCCGGTCCCGGCGAGGTGCGGATCCGTCAGCATGCGGTTGGCCTGAACTTCATCGACGTCTATTACCGCACCGGTCTCTACAAGGCACCGGGGCTGCCGTTCATCGCCGGCAACGAGGCCTCGGGCGAGGTTGCCGCGGTCGGGCCCGGCGTTACAAATTTTCATCCCGGCGATCGCGTCGCCTACTATCACAATCTCGGCGCCTATACCGGCGAGCGCAACATCCCCTGGGAGAAGCTGGTCAAGCTGCCCGACCACATCACCCACGAACAGGGTGCCGTGCTGATGCTGAAGGGGCTGACCGTCTGGTATCTCCTGCACAAGACCTTCAAGGTCGAGCCGCATCACCGCGTGCTGATCCATGCTGCCGCCGGCGGCATCGGCTTGCTCGCCTGCCAATGGGCAAGGGCGCTCGGAGCCCACGTCATCGGCACTGTCGGCTCGCGCGAGAAGGCCGAGCTCGCCGAGGCCAATGGCTGCGACCACGTCATCCTCTACAACGAGGAAGATTTCGTCGCGCGCGTCAAACAGATCAGCCGCAATGAAGGTTGCGACGTCGTCTATGACGGCGTCGGCAAGGCGACCTTCCCGGGCTCGCTGTCCTGCCTGAAGCCGCGCGGGATGTTCGTCTCGTTCGGTAACGCGTCAGGTCCGGTGCCGCCGTTCGCGATCGCCGAGCTCAACCATCACGGCTCGCTGTTCGCGACGCGGCCGAAGCTCAACGACTACATCGGCACCCGCAAGGAGCTGTTGGACGGCGCCGACACGTTGTTTGCCGCCGTCATCAACGGCAAGCTGCACGTGCCGATCAACCACGCCTACGCGCTCAAGGACGCCGCCAAGGCCCATATCGATCTCGAAAGCCGGAAGACGACCGGCGCGTCGATCTTGAAGCCGTAGGTTTCGTGTCCCGGACAAGCTGCAACGCGTGAGCGTTGCGGCGCGGAGCCGGGACCCAGAGGGCGGCACGGGACACTGCGGAGAGATGGGCCCCGGCTCTGCAGCGCACCGCTCCCGGACGATGCTTCGCATCGCCTTGAGAGCGCTGCGCTGCGTCCGGGGCACGAGACTGGTTCTACGCCACCCGCCGGGCCGCGCCGGCCTTGGTCAAGATCCCGTCGAGGCAATCGATCATCTCGGCGATCTCTTCCTTCGCGACGTTCAGCGCCGGCATGAAGCGCAGAGTGTCGACCTGCGGCGCGTTGAGCAGCACGCCGGCTTCGAACGCCTGCGCGACGATGCCGAGCGCGATCGGCAGCTTGAGATCGAGCGCGAGCAGCAGCCCGCGTCCCCGTACGCCGCCGAGGCCATGCCGGGCCGAGACCTTCTGCAGCTCGCTTTCGAGCAGGAGACCGGTCTCGGCGACCTGTTTCAGGAAGTCCGGCTTAGAGATCTCCTCGAGCACCGCAAGCCCCGCGGCGCACATGATCGGGTTGCCGTTGAACGTGCCGCCCTGATCGCCATGCTCGAAGCAGGAGGCGCGTTCGGTCGCGAGCAGGGCTGCGAGCGGCACGCCGCCGCCGATGCCCTTGCCGAGCGTCATGATGTCGGGCGCAATCCCTGTGTGCTCATAGTGGAAGAGCTTTCCGGTCCGTCCCATGCCGGTCTGGATCTCGTCGAAAATGAGTAGCAGGCCGTGCACCTCGGTCAGCGCGCGCAGCTCCTTCAGGAACGCATCGGTCGCGGGCCACACGCCTGATTCACCCTGGATCGGCTCGAGCATCACAGCGACGGTGTTGTCGTTGATCAGCCTTTCGACCGAGGCGATGTCGCTGAGCTTGGCCTTCTTGAAGCCCGCGACCTTCGGCTCGAACAGCGGCTCGAACGCTTTCTTGCCCGAGGCTGACATCGTCGCCAGCGTCCTGCCGTGGAAGCCGCCTTCGAAGCTGATGATCTCGAACGCGCCGCTTTTATGCAGGCTACCATATTTGCGCGCGAGCTTGATCGCGCCCTCATTGGCTTCCGCGCCGGAATTGGTAAAGAACACCTGATCGAACGCGCTGCCGGCGACCAGCGCCTCCGCCAGCTTCAGGCTGGGCTCGTTGTAGAAAGCCGGGCTCGGCGTCAGCAGCCGTTTCGCCTGCGAGGCCAGCGCTTCGGCGACCGCCGGCGGGGAGTGGCCGAGACAGTTGACGGCCCAGCCCTGCACGAAGTCGAGATAGCGCTTGCGGCCGTCGTCCCAGAGGTAGGAGCCGGCGCCGCGGACGAACACGGCTTTCGGCCGTGCCGTGATGTCCATCAGCGCGTCGTACGGATGCGTCGTCATGTCGAACTCCTCTGGAGGCGGGTGGAAAACGGGCGCAAAAAGCAGAAAGGCCGCACCTTGCGGGTGCGGCCTTCTCGAAAACTTCAGCTGAAATTCAGTGGTTCAGCGGCGTCGTCGGACATGGCGCACCCTCTCATCGTCGCGGCAGCGACGACGGAGCATTTCGGTGCGCAGGTTGGTCCGGGCGTTGATCATGGGGCGCGGCAATACATGCGAAGGGCAGGGCTTGTCAAGCGGGCGTTTTGCAAGACACAGCCCTGGCGTGCATCGGTCAGGTCAGGTGCGGCGCTTCCTCGGCGTGCTCGTCGCCCCAATCCGCATCCGCGATGGCGGTGTCCAAGAGCTCGCCGCGCATCAGCTTGAGCGGCGATCTCCAGTACAGCGCGATGTTGTGGAAAGGGTCGGTCAGCACCTTGAACACCCAGACGAGTCCGGTCGTGACGTCGCGCGTGGCGAACAGCTGGAGCATGCGGGCAAGGCCGCCGCCGACGCCGATCGCGAGCCAGAGCGTGCCGACGTGACGGATGAAATCGAGACGCGTGGCGGGCGGATCGAACAGCCCGAACAGGGAAGGGAACGCATATAGCGCGAGCGGTGCGCTGCCCCACACCAGCAGCAGGATGATCTTGCTGGTCTGGTTGTAGCCGACCTTGACCGCTTCCTTGTAGTCGTTGCTGACGTCGTTGACGGAATCATAGCCGTTCGGCTCGAAGAAGAAATGCCCGGTCTGCCGCGTCAGCATCGCAAGCCAGCCAATGATGCCCGCGAGCGCTGCGTCCTTGAACAGCAGCGCGTAGCAGCCGAGGAAGATCACGGCGCTGACGAGGTGCAGCGTCTGGTTGACGGTGCTCTGGTGGTAGAAGCGGTAGTCGTCGAAGCGCTGCCTGCGCAGCATGTCCGAGAGACGGCTCATCAAAATCCTCGCTCGCGTTGAAATCCGCGGCAGAGTTAGGCCGAGTCCGTGACTCCTGCGTGAATGCATTATAGTGTCACATCGCCGGCGCGCGGCTTACGGCAGTGAAGACGACGACGCCTGCGGGCGGGACCGAGACGGATGCGAGGGCCCACGCAGCTGGCCGCACCCTGTACCGATTGTTTCCCGCCGTTTCACCGCTCGACCGGCGGAAACCATCCCGCCGCTGGCGCGTTTGTGATCGAAGGATGCGACTTGGTTCGAACCGGACGCAGCTCGGCTCAGACCAAGAGTGGCGGGACCAACGAGACAGTTTCAGCCTTGTCCGATACGCCTTATCCAATCGACCTCGACAGCGTTCGCGGCGCATTTCCGCCGGGCATCGAAGCGCCCCCGCTGCTGCTCGACTTTGCTACGTGGCTCGACGGGCGCCCGTGGGGCAGCGTCGGCTGCTTTTCGCTGCAGGGCCAGTTCTCCGATCACGCGCCGATCATCGACGGCAGCCCCTTGCGGGACAGGTTTTCGCTGTTCATGCGGCTGCCGGATGGTTCGGCCGTCGGCGGCTGGTACGGCGCAGGTCTCGACCGCGACAATCCGCCGATCGTGGGGCTGGGGTCGGAGGGCGATTACGAATTGCTGGCGCCGAGCCTCGATGGCCTGCTCGCCAAACTGACGTCGCAACAATTCGACAATGCCTGGAGCGATCTCAAGCCGCGCGACGAGGTCGAGTGCCAGACGGTCGAGCTTGCGCAGTGGCTCGCCGGACGGCCGCATGGCGAGCCGACAACGCCCGAGGAAACGTCGTCGGACCTGCCCGACTTCCGCGGCTTCGTGGAAAAGTGGAGTCGGGATCGCGAAGACTATTGGGCCAATCACCGGCTGATGGCCGAGCTCGGCTGGCGGCTGGCCGCGCATCTGCCCAAGGGCAAGAAGCCCTGGGACCAGACGCGCTTTGCGGTCGCGATCGTCGGCAAGCAATACGAGGCGCGCGTGCTCTCGCGCGGGCCCCAGCCGTTCGAGGAAGCGGTTTCAATCGAATCCCTGTTGCGCGATCTGCGCGAGGAGATGCGTCGTGCGCAGCCCGAGCTTGGGTTGTGGTACGCGATGAATTTCGGCCTCTATGCGGACGGCCGCATCATGCCCAACTTCGAATACGATGTCCGCCCGACGATCGACGGCGAGCCGGCGCTGCTCCCCGAAGCCAAGGCCGACCTCGCCCGTGCGCCGCGCCCGGAGCGCTGGGTGCCGAAATGGCTGGCGTGACTGATCCACATCGTCATTGCGAGCGTAGCGAAGCAATCCAGGCTGCCACCACGGAGGGATTCTGGATTGCTTCGTCGCATCAGCGCAAAATTGCTACGCAATTTTGTCGCGAGCTCCTCGCAATGACGGGGGCGTCAGAACCCCGCGACGCTGCCGTGGAGGTCGTATTGATCGGCGCGCTCGATCTTGGCGGTGACGATCTCGCCGACGCGCAAGGGGCGGCGGCTCGTGAGGTACACCGCGCCGTCGATCTCCGGCGCGTCGGCCTTGGAACGGCCCTTGGCGACGGTCGGTCCGACCTCGTCGATGATGATCTGCTGGCGCGTGCCGACCTTGCGCTTCAGCCGGCGCGCCGAGATCTTTTGCTGGCGAGCCATCAGCGCGTTGTAACGCTCCTGCTTGACCTCTTCCGGCACCGGATTTTCGATCGCGTTCGAGGTTGCGCCGGCGACCGGCTCGTATTTGAAGCAACCGAGACGATCGATCTCGGCTTCATCGAGCCAGTCGAGCAGATAGGCGAAGTCGGTATCGGTCTCGCCGGGGAAGCCGACGATGAAGGTCGAGCGCAGAGCAAGATCGGGGCATTCCTCGCGCCAGCGCTTGATCCGCGCCAAGGTCTTGTCCTGCGCCGCCGGACGCTTCATCGCCTTCAGCACCTCGGGGCTCGCATGCTGGAACGGGATGTCGAGATAGGGCAGCACCTTGCCCTCGTTCATCAGCGCGATGACCTCGTCGACAT
The DNA here is from genome assembly GCF_004114535.1 of Bradyrhizobium nanningense. Taxonomy (GTDB): domain Bacteria; phylum Pseudomonadota; class Alphaproteobacteria; order Rhizobiales; family Xanthobacteraceae; genus Bradyrhizobium; species Bradyrhizobium nanningense. Next base: position 12,559 of record NZ_LBJC01000072.1, on the reverse strand, counting down.
GCGGGTAGGGGTAGACATATTGCAACCGCACCCAGGCCCCGAGCTCACCGAGCTCGCGGGCGAGGTCGAGGAATTTGGCGCGGACCTGGCGGTCCTTCCACGGGCTCTCGGCGTATTTGAGATCGACGCCATAGGCCGATGTGTCCTGCGAGATGACGAGCAGCTCCTTGACGCCGGCGCCGACCAGGCGCTCGGCCTCGCGCAGCACGTCATTGGCCGGGCGCGAGACCAGATCGCCGCGCAGCTTCGGGATGATGCAGAACGTGCAGCGGTTGTTGCAGCCTTCGGAGATCTTCAAATAGGCGTAGTGGCGCGGCGTCAGCTTGATGCCCTGTGGCGGCACCAGATCGAGATGCGGATTGTGCGCGGGCGGCAGCGCGCGATGCACGGCGTCGAGCACGCTCTCGTATTGCTGCGGGCCAGTGATGGAGAGCACGCCGGGATAGGCTTGCTCGATCTGCTCGGGTTCCGCGCCCATGCAGCCTGTGACGATCACCTTGCCGTTCTCGGACATGGCTTCGCCGATCGCCGAGAGCGATTCCTGCTTGGCACTGTCGAGGAAGCCGCAGGTGTTGACGATGACGATATCGGCGCCGTCATGCTTGCGGGCGAGCTCATAGCCTTCGGCGCGCAGGCGCGTGATGATGCGCTCGGAATCCACCAATGCCTTGGGACAACCGAGTGATGTGAAAGATATACGCGGCGCTCTTTCCATGTAATCGCCTGGAACCTGCATCTGAATTGTTCGGATATGCGATCCAACTAATTGATCCGATGGCGAAATTCAATAACTACGTGCGCGGTACAATGCTAAAACGCAGCATTTACACGTATTATGAGGCAATCGGCCAGTAACTAGGGAAGTATGGGACCGATTGAGGTTCCCCAACGTGGAAGTTCGTTTCGATTGAGCGATGGAGGAGCCGAGATGAATTGCTCCAACACGCACCTCTTAGTTGTTATTCCGTCTCTGCTTGATTCCACGGAGTTTAACCGCGATGCGCCGTTTCATCTTCGGCATGGCTTTCGTTACCGTTTTCTATGGAGCGATGTTTCCGGCGCGAGCTGAAGTCGACAAGATCATCCATGTCTGCGACCGGCAAGAACGAATGTGTCCGGAATTCAGGCCACGCGTGATAGCGCCTGATGGGTGGGCGAGGGACGAGGCCGCGAGTCTCAAGTACGGCGCATCGATGTTCGTGCCTCACGGGAAGAGCTTCGGTAAAGCAGAAGTCATTATCTATGCCGAAGGCCGCTACAACAAGGACCGGACCGAATTGGTTCAATGGGTCGCTGCCAGTGATCGGGATTGGGCAACGACATCCGGCAAGAATGCCAAGATCACCGCGCTTCCCTCGGTCAACTCCAAGGTCATTATCAATCGCTACGACAATCCGTCCCTCAAGGACCAGCCCATCGAAGTGATCGCGCATTACGCCGATCTCGACAAGGACGGCAATTCCTACGTCGTGCGGCTAGCGGTCTCCGGCCTCAACGAGGCGGCGGTGCTGGCCGCCGTGCCACTTCTCGACAAGATGATCGTTGGCGCGAAGATTCCGTGAGAGCATGAGCCCAAATGCTCGCTCTCGGGTAACGACCGGTAAGGCTGCGATAGACTACATGAGTTCTGCTTCGCATCCGAAAGCTGAAATCTCGCCTTAGCAAGCACGATCCCGCCTGCTGGAGCGCATTTTTTGGAGCGACGGCTCAAGTTTACATTCGTTGTCTCAGGAGCACCCGAGCGACACGAAGCTGACCTTGGGCGCAGCCATCTGATCCACATCCAAATCTGCCTGATTGACCGGCATGAGCTAGTCCCAATTGCCCACAATTACAACCCTTTGCAGGGCGTTCCGGCGTGCTATGGATGAATCACCTGCCGTGAGTGAGCCATGAGCGCCGACCAGTCGCCCAAAATCGTGATCGTCGACGAAAGCCCGATCCGGGCTGCGATCCTGGAGGAGGGATTGCGGGAGGCCGGATTCACGCAGGTCGTCCATATCAGCGAGATGCAGAGCCTGCTTGCCCGTATTTATGCGGTGGACCCCGACATCATCCTGATTGATCTGGAGAACCCCAGCCGCGACGTGCTGGAGGCCATGTTCCAGGTCAGCCGCGCCGTGAAACGGCCAATCGCGATGTTCGTGGATCAGAGCGATTCCGCCTCGATCCAGGCTTCGGTCGAGGCCGGGGTATCCGCCTACATCGTCGACGGGCTGAAGAAAGAGCGCATCAAGCCGATCCTCGACCTCTGCGTGTCCCGCTTCAATGCCTTCGCCAAGCTGCAGGAGGAGCTCGAGCGCACCAAGTCGCAGCTCGAGGACCGCAAGATCATCGAACGTGCCAAGGGCATCCTGATGAAGGTGAAGGGCCTGACCGAGGACGAGGCCTATGTGCTGCTGCGCTCCACCGCGATGCGCGAGAAGAAGAAAATCGGTGAGATCGCGCAGTCGATCATCACCGCGTCGGAGATGCTGAAATGACCGCCCCCCTCCGCATCGGGTTCATTCCGCTGGTCGATGCCGCCGCGTTGATTATCGCCGTCGATAAAGGATTTGCTGCCGCCGAGGGTCTCGAGGTCGAGCTGGTGCGCGAGGTCTCCTGGTCCAACGTCCGCGACAAGCTCAATATCGGCCTGTTCGACGCCGCGCATCTGCTGGCGCCTGTGGCGATCGCGTCCTCGCTCGGGCTCGGTCACGTCAAGGTGCCGATCGCCGCGCCCTTCAATCTCGGCATCAACGGCAATGCGATTACGGTCTCGCCGGCTCTCCATGCCGCGCTGATGGAGGAGATCGACGGCGACCGGTTCGATCCGATGGTGACGGCGAAAGCGCTGGCGAAGGTGGTTGCCAAGCGCCGCAAGCTAGGGGCCGAGCCGCTGACCTTTGGCATGACCTTCCCGTTCTCGACCCACAATTACCAATTGCGGTTCTGGATGGCTGCGGCCGGGGTCGATCCTGACGAGGACGTGCGCCTCGTGGTGTTGCCGCCGCCCTATATGGTCGACAGCCTCGCCAATGGTCATGTCGATGCATTCTGCGTCGGCGCGCCCTGGAATTCGATCGCGGTCGATCTCGGCATCGGGCATATCCTGCATTTCGTCTCCGACATCCTCGACCGCGCAGCCGAGAAGGTGCTGGCGGTTCGCCAGGTCTGGGCCGACAAGCATCCGGACGTGGTCGCTCGTCTGGTGCGCGCGGCGGTGAAGGGGGCCGAGTTCATCGAGAATCCTGCGAACCTGATCGAGGCGGCGCAGATCCTGGCGCAGCCCGAGCGGATCGGCGTCGATGCCGAAGTGATCCAGCGCACCCTGACCGGACGCCTGAAGATTTCCCCTGACGGCACCTTCCGCGAAAGCGGCCGCTACCTCCTGGTGGGGCGGGAGGAGGCAGGGCGCCCCGATCCGGTTCAGGCCGCCTGGCTCTATGCGCAGATGGTGCGCTGGGGGCAGACGGCGCTTACTCCGGAGGGCGTCAAGACGGCGATGGCCGTGTTCAGGCCCGACCTGTACGATGCTGCCCTCGGCCGCCGGCCGCCCGAGCAGGCACCCGCAGCCTTCGGCGCATTTGCCGGCCCGGTGTTCGATCCCGACAACATCCGTGGGCATCTTGAGGCCTTCGAGGTTGGGCGCTGGCGGACCTGATTCCGTCTGCATCATTTTTGAGCACACCGATTTGCCGCCCAAATATTGATCAGGATGCACGAATTTCGTGAAAATGCACGGCCCGGGATTTTTCGGGCCCGTTCCTAATCGCCTGAAAAGACAAAGCTTTCCATTTCCCCCAAGCTGGCACGCAACTTGAATGTTGCAGTGCGGCCAGCTTGTCACAGGCGCCTGCTGAGCCGAGTCCCGCAGCAACGAAGCTGATCGGACCGTGGGGGTAGCGAAGCCGGCTCTTGCAGCCAGCCTCGGTCCTCGCGGGTCGCGCAATATCCGTCGATGCCACCCAGGTGGCCGCAGGAGCTTCGTTACCGACCATGAAAATCGATACGCTCGCAGTCGACTTTACCGACGAGCAGAAACGCTATCTCGAAGGCTTCACGACCGGTCTGCAGATCAGCCGGGTTGGGCGAGGTCTGGGCGGCAGCAGCGCCGGCAAGGCGAATGCCGAGCCTGCTGGTCCCGATGCCGTGCACATCAAGGCGCAGGACAAGGTGCTCGCGTCGGGCAAGAAGCTCGCCGACCAGGAGAAGTTCAAGCGCGACGAGCATCCCTTCGATGCCTATCCGCGGCTACGCCAGCAGGCGCTCGACAATGCGCCGCCGAGCCCGGCGGACAATTTCCGCTGGCGCTATTACGGCATCTTCTACGTCGCGCCGACGCAGGATTCCTACATGAGCCGCCTGCGGATTCCGAACGGCATCATGAAGCACTGGCAGCTGTCCGGCCTTGCCGACCTCGCCGACGAACTATGCGGCCCGTATAGCCACGTCACGACGCGCGCCAATCTCCAGCTCCGCGAGATTCCGCCGAAGAACGCGGTCAAGCTGCTCGAGGGCATCCAGGAGCTTGGCCTGTGCTCGCGCGGCTCCGGCGCCGACAACATCCGCAACGTCACGGGGACGCCGACGGCCGGCATCGATCCGCAGGAAATCATCGACACGCGGCCCTATGCGCGCGAATGGCATTACCACATCCTCAACGACCGCTCGCTGTACGGTCTGCCGCGCAAGTTCAACGTCGCCTTCGACGGGGCCGGCAGGATTGCCGTGCTCGAGGAGACCAATGACATCGCGTTCACGGCGTATGAGGTGAAGGACGGTTTTGGCGTCGAGCCGGGCGTCTGGTTCCGGCTCGGCCTCGGCGGCATCACCGGCCACAAGGATTTTGCCAAATATTCCGGCATCATCGTCAAGCCAGAGCAGGCGACCGCCGTTGCCGACGCCATCGTGCGCGTGTTCATCGACCATGGCGACCGCACCAACCGCAACAAGGCGCGGCTGAAATACGTGCTCGACGCCATGGGCCATGACGGCTTCCTCAAGCTGGTCGAGGAGCGGCTGAAGACGCCGTTCACCCGCGTGCCGGAAGAGGCATTCGCGCCGCGGCCGGCCGCCGACCGCATGGCGCATGTCGGCGTGCACAAGCAGAAGCAGGAGGGTCTGAACTGGATCGGCGTGTCGCTGACGCTCGGCAAGCTCAGCTGCGATCAGATGCGGGGTCTCGCCAAGGTTTCGCGCGACCTCGGCGACGGCGAGATCCGTCTGACCGTCTGGCAGAACTTGCTGATATCGGGCGTGCGCGATGAGAACGTCGAGCTTGCGATCGCGGCGATCAAGCAGATCGGGCTGGCGGTCGAGGCCTCGCACATCCGCGCCGGCCTGATCGCCTGCACCGGCAATGCCGGCTGCCGCTTCGCCGCCGCCAATACCAAGCGCCATGCCGCCGAGATCGGTGACTGGTGCGAGCCGCGCGTCGCGATGGACAAGCCGGTCAACATCCACGTCACCGGCTGCCATCATTCCTGCGCGCAGCATTACATCAGCGACATCGGCCTGATCGGGGCGCGCGTGCCGGTCAACGAGGACGACACGGTCGAGGGTTATCACCTCTTCACCGGCGGCGGCTTCGGCCCCGACGCCGACGTCGGACAGGAGGTCTATCACGACCTCAAGGCCGAAGACGCGCCGAAGACGGTCGAGGCGCTGCTCAAGGCCTATATCGCTCATCGCTCGTCTGCCGACGAAACCTTCCTTTCCTTTGCGCGCCGCCATGACGGCGAGACGCTGCGCAAGCTTGCCGATGCACAGGTGTCCGCATGAACCAGATCACTCCTCCGCCCAGGCTCGATATCATTCCCGCCAGCGCACCGTTCTCCGATGCGCAGCGATCCTGGCTGAACGGCTTCTTTGCCGGGCTGCTGTCGCCTGATGTCGCCGCGCCGCTGTCGGCGGAGCAGGGCGCCGCCGTCATGCAAGGCGCGGCCGGCGACGGTGACGACGGCGAAGCGCCCTGGCACGACCAGACCATGCCGATTGCCGATCGCATGAAGCTCGCCGAGGGACGCCCGGTGCGCCGCAAGATGATGGCGGCGATGGCGCAGCAGGATTGCGGCCAGTGCGGCTACAATTGCCACGATTATTCGGAAGCGATCGCCAGCCGCAGCGAAGCACGGCTCAACCTCTGCGTCCCCGGCGGCAAGGAAACCGCGCGGATGCTGAAGTCGCTCTACGAGGAGCTCGACAAGGCCCCGGCGGTTAAAACGGCGGACAAGCCGGACGCTCCGGCGCCGGCCGTGACGGTCACGATCGCAGAGCCGGGCCGCTCGCGCGACAACCCCGTGACCGCGACCTTCCTGTCGCGCCGCCTGCTCAACAAGGGGAAGTCGGAGAAGGAAACCTATCACGTCGAGTTCGATCTGTCCGAGAGCAAGCTCGACTACGTCGTGGGCGACAGCTTTGGCGTGTTCGCGCGCAACGATGTCGGTCTCGTCGACCAGGTCATCGCGCTGCTCGGCGCCTCCCATACCACCAAAGTGAACGGCAAGACGCTGCGCGAGGTGCTGATCGACGACGTCTCGCTGTCGCCGGCGCCCGACACGCTGTTCGAGCTGATCTCCTTCATCACCGGCGGCGCGGCGCGCGAGAAGGCGCGGGCGCTGGCGCAGGGGGAGGATCCCGATGGCGATGCCGCGACCCTCGACGTCATGGCCGGGCTGCAGAAGTTTTCCGGCACGCGGCCACATCCCGAGGCCTTCGTCGAGGCACTGGAACCGCTGCAGCCGCGGCTCTATTCGATCTCGTCGTCGCATAATGCGACGCCCGGAAAGCTGTCGCTGACGGTCGATTCCGTGCGCTACGTCATCGGCAAGCGCAAGCGGCTCGGCGTCGCCTCGACCTTCCTCGGCGAACGCATCGCCGAGGGCGAGCAGCTCAAGGTCTATGTGCAGAAGGCGCACGGCTTCGGCCTGCCGAAGGATCCGAAGACGCCGATCATCATGGTTGGTCCGGGCACCGGCATCGCGCCGTTCCGCGCCTTCCTGCTCGACCGCAAGGCGACCGGCGCGCCCGGCAAGAACTGGCTGTTCTTCGGCCACCAGCGCAGCGATTGCGACTTCTTCTACCAGGAGGAGCTCAATGCGATGAAGACCTCGGGTCTGCTCACGCGCATGTCGCTGGCCTGGTCTCGCGACGGCGAAAAGAAGTTCTACGTGCAGGACCGCATGCGGGAGGTCGGCCGCGAGGTGTGGACCTGGCTCGCCGAGGGCGCGCATTTCTACATCTGCGGCGATGCCAAGCGCATGGCCAAGGATGTCGAGCGCGCGCTGGTCGACATCGTCGCCCAGTTCGGCGCGCGTTCGACCGACGAGGCCGTCAGCTTCGTCGCCGAGCTCAAGAAAATCGGCCGCTTCCAGGCCGACGTGTACTGAGTGCCGTTACAATACGTCATCCGGGCCGGTTCCAACTGGCTCGGATTTGAACGAATAAGATTCTGGGAACCCGCACCTGGAAAGAATTTATGTCTGCGATTGGCCCCTTGCGGAGCAGGCGTATCGCTATTTCCGTCGCCGTCTTGCCTCACACCCTGGGTGATCCCTCATAATCCCGCAAATGGGGCGTTGGAGATCGACCATGCGCGAACTATCGGCGGAAGCCAGACTTCACCTTTACGCGCGCTCGCTCTCGCAGCGGACCCGGGCGAACGTCCATCATTTCGCGCTCTACAGCGCGTTCGCGATCATCGCGGCGATCGTGTTCGGCACGCTCTCGGTGCATCCGTTTTAAGGTGAGTGCCTAGGGTGGGTTAGCCTGCGGCTGCGCGAAGCGCAGTCCGCTGGCGTAACCCACTACTTGTACCGCCCGCCGCAGAGGTGGATTACGCTTCGCTAATCCACCTACGAACAAGCCTCACCCGCGCCTGAACGGCGCGACCTCGATCCCGGCATCCTTCAACGCCTGACGCAGCGTCCGCGCGATCTCCACGGCGCCGTGCGTGTCGCCATGGATGCACACCGTGTCCGTGCGCATCTTGATCACCTTGCCCGTCACCGAGACCACCGCGCCGTCCTGCACCATGCGCACCACGCGCTCGGCAATGGCCTTGGCATCGTGCAGCACCGCGCCGGGCTTCTTGCGGGAGACGAGGTTGCCGTCGTCCTCATAGGCGCGGTCGGCGAACACTTCGTGCACCATCGGCAGGTTGGCGTCTTCGCCGGCCTTCACCAGCTTCGAATTGGCGAGCACGACGAAGATCAGGCTGGGATCGACGGCTTTGATGCCGGCGGCGATCGCCTTGGCCGTCATGTCGTCCTCGCAGGCGACGTTGGAGAGCGCGCCATGCGCCTTCACATGCGTGACCTTGTGGCCGGCCGCGGTCGCGATCGCCTGCAGCGCGCCGATCTGATAGGCGACGAGGTTCTCGATCTCGGAGGCTTTGAGGCCCGCAATCGGGTGCCGGCCGAAGCCGTGCAGGTCGCGATAGCCGGGATGCGCGCCGACCGAGACGCCGCGCGCCTTCGCAAGCTCCACCGTCCGGCGCATGATATCGGGGTCGCCGGCATGGAAGCCGCAGGCGACGTTGACCGAGCTTGCGAGCTCGATCATCGCGGCGTCGTTGCCCATCTCCCACGCGCCAAAACCTTCGCCGAGGTCGCAATTGAGATCGATCGTCTTCATGGGTGCTCTCCGCCTTCCGGTCTCGTTGTTACGTTTAAGGCTCCGTGGTGACCTGCCATGTGCCGGCATCGACGGCGTTCACCGCGTGGCCCGCCACATTGGCATCGCTGAGCGCCTCGATGTTGAGCGCGACGCTGTCGGCCGCGCGCAGGCGATCGGGCAGGGTGCGGATCGTTTGCGCGAACTTCTTCGCCTCGTTCTGCGCCTCGGCCACGCTGACGGCCTTGAAGCGAAACGCCGTCCCCGCCGAGGTCTGTGCGAGACGGCCGATGTCGGCGGTGATCACGGTTGCGATCTTCGGATAGCCGCCGGAGGTGCCGCGGTCCATCATCAGCGCGATCGGCGCGCCGTTGCCGGGCACCTGGATGCTGCCGTTGACGGTGCCGTCGGAGACGATGTTGTGACCGTGCAGATGCTTGATCGCGGGGCCTTCGAGTCGGTAGCCCATGCGGTCGGAGGTCGCCGAGATCTTCCACTCGCTGTCTAGGAACAGCGCCTTGTTGGCGTCGTCGAACTCGTCGTCCTGCGGCCCCAGCACGACACGGATTGGACCGCTCACGGGTTTCGGCAATTCGATGCGCATCTCGGGTGCGCCGCTCGCGGCATCGACGCTGAATTCGTCGCCGGCCTGGAGCGGGCGCGGGTAGGGGCTGCCGAGGCCGGCGCGGGCATTCACCGCGAGACTGCCGAACACGAGTTCGCCCGTGATGGCGCCTTCGATCGCGAGATAGGTGAAGGCGCCGCCGCGGGCAAAGCCCAGCGTCAGCGTCTCGCCGTCCTTCAGCGTCACCGAATTGTCCATGGCGACCGCGTTTCCGGCGACGTCCGCGTTGCGCGGCGCGCCGGAGATCGCGACGCGCACGGCGCCGTCACGGGCGGTGAAGGCGGCACCGAACGGGCCGATCTCGACGGCGGCCGCGAACGGCGCGTTGCCGACGAGTGTGTTCGCCGCAGCCAGCGACAGCCGATCCATCGCACCGCTCACCGTCAGGCCATAGCGCTGCGCACCAAAGCGCCCGCCGTCCTGGACGGAGCTTGCCGGTCCAATGCTGGCGACGATGAGCCGGCTCATGCGTCCACCTGCTCGGCGATGATCTCGCCGGCTTCCGCAGCGCGATCCAGCTCATCGAAGGTCTTGTGGTCGATGGCGAAAAACGTCACGCGGTCACCGGGTTCGGTCAGGAAGGTCGGGTTGCGGTGGAGCTGATAAGTTCGCACCGGCGTGCGGCCGAGCAGATGCCAGCCGCTGGGGGCGGCCAGGCACTGGATTCCGGCCTGGACGCCGCCGATCGAGATCGTACCGGCCGGCGTCAGCAGCCGTGGATTCTGCCGCCGCGACATGTGCAGCGATTTGTCGAGGCCGCTGAGATAGGACCAGCCCGGCGTGAAGCCGATCATCGCGACCCTGTAGTCGCCGCCCGCATGCCGGCCGACGATGTCGTCCGGCGTGGTGTTCAGCGCCTTGGCGACGTCCTCGAGGTCGATGCCGTGCTCGCCGCCATAGGCGACGGGAATGCGCCAGCGGCGCGCCTTAGTCACCGGCGGGGGCGACTGGATCGCGATCGGAAGCAGCTTGTCGCCGAGCGCGTCGAAACCGATCTTGCAGGGGTCGTAATGCACGAGCAGCGAGCGATAGGTCGGCACGGTCTCGGTGATGCCGTCGATCGGACTTGCTGCGAGCGCCTTGTCCAGCGCCAGCACGCGCTGGTTGGCATCCTCGTCGATGGTGCGGCTGAACTCGACCGTGACGGCGCTGTCGCCACTGGGCAGAAGGCGGGGCGGGGGAAGCGTCGCGGCCATTGAGCTGTCGAAGAGCTGTCGAAATCGGGCTTTGCAAAGCGCGGGCTCGACCTTGAGTTCCGCGTCACTCCTGCTTCGCGTAAATGCGCCCGCAAGTCCAATAAATTAATGCAGGGGGAAGCGATAAAGCCTTGTTATCGCGTCGCATAAAGGCCCACCGGCCCTGCGTTATTGCTAGCCTCTTGGCCCTTGACGCACGGCCTGCGGCTCGCAAGATGCGCGCGTTATTTCCCGCACCTCGGAGCTCGTTGTCGTCCATGTCGCTGTCCCCCGAAGCCCGCAAGACCCTCGCCGGCATCACCACTGCCACCATCACCACGGTCCTGCTGAAGAAGGGCCTTCGGAATGTGTGGATGCGCGGCGCGCGGCCGCTGCGCCCCGGGCTGCCGCGGCTGGTTGGGCCGGCCTTCACGCTGCGCTTCGTGCCGGCGCGCGAGGATCTGGCGACGCCGGAATCCTGGTCCTCGCCGATCTCGACCCGCACCGCGATCGAGGCGATGCCGGAGGGCTGCATCACGGTGGTCGACGCCATGGGCATCACCGATGCCGGCATCTTCGGCGACATCCTCTGCGCCCGTATGGTCAAGCGCGGCGTCACGGCGCTGGTCACCGACGGGGTGGTGCGTGACGTCGAGGGCGTGCTCGGCACCAATCTTCCGGTCTGGTGCGACGGCTATGCCGCGCCGCCTTCGGTCGCGGGCCTCACCTTCGTCGGCTGGGGCGAGCCGATCGGCTGTGGCGGGGTTGCCGTTTTCCCGAATGACATCGTGGTCGCCGACCAGGACGGCTGCGTGCTGATCCCGCAGGCGATGCTCGACCACGTGCTCAACGAGGGCGTCGAGCAGGAGCGCATGGAAGCCTGGATCGTCAACGAGGTGAACAACGGCGCGGTGCTGCCGGGCCTGTATCCCATGAACGCCGAGACCAAGGCGCGCTACGCCGCCAGCAAGAAGTAACGGACAAGGAAACGAGGACTCTCATGGACATCACGCTCGCCGGCACGCGGCCGACCCGCCGCGCGCCCAAGGAACACTTCACCGGCACCGTATGGCAGGACCCCATCAACATGGCGCCTGCGCCGGCACGGCTGAACGTCTCGCGCGTCGCATTCGAGCCGGGTGCCCGCACCAACTGGCACCACCATCCGCTCGGCCAGACGCTCTACGTGATTTCGGGCGTCGGCCGCGTCCAGACCAAGGGCGGGCCGGTCAGGGAAATCCGCCCTGGCGACACCGTCTGGATTCCGCCCAGTGAAGTGCACTGGCACGGGGCCTCGCCGACCAACAGCATGTGCCACATCGCCATGCAGGAAGCGCTTGATGGCGTCTACTCGACCTGGCTGGAGCCGGTGACCGACGCGGAGTACGGCGCGGCGCTGGGCTAAGACTCCCGTGTCCCGGACAAGACGCATCGCCTTCAGGCGATGCGTCGCCGATCCGGGACCCAGAGCCTTCCAGCGACCACGATGCTGGGTCCCGGCTCTGCTCAGCAGCGTTGTACGCTACAGCGCGTCCGGGACACGGCAACGGCAACTTACACCTTCGCCGCCGTCCACGTGCCCGTGCACAGCGCGCCTCGCCACGTACCGGAGCCGACGGCGCGGCTTAGACGCCTCTAGTTCACCCGCGTCCAGGTTTGGCCGCCGCAGAACATGCCGCCGAAGGCGCAGCCCTGCACGTTCAGGCGATCGGTACCCTTCATCGCGATGGTCGAATCGTAGGTCGAACCGGAGTTCGGATCGAGGATGCGGCCGGACCATTTCTGGTCCTTGCCGGGCTTCATGTTGATCAGAACCTGCTCGCCGTTCTGGTTCGATTTGCTGTCGACCGAATAGCCGCACAGATTGCTGCCGCATTGCTCGATGCGGACCTTGCCTTCCTTCTCCTCGGTGAGCCAAACGCCGAGCGGTGAATTGAGATCGCGCGTGGCCGCAGCTGCCGGGGCAGGCGGAGCGACGGCCGCCGCCTGAACGGGGGCCGGTGCAGGGGGCGGAGCGGGAGGCAGAGGCGGCGCCGAAGGGGCCGCAGTCACGGCCGGGCCCGGCGGTGCTGTCGTCACGGCGGGAGGAGCCTGCTGCGCGGCTGGCGCGGGTGCTGGAGGAGGCGCCGGTGCTGCGGGCGGCGGCAGCACGGCCGTCTCGGCC
>NZ_LBJC01000071.1 GCF_004114535.1 Bradyrhizobium nanningense | reverse complement strand
TACTCGTCCGAATAGGACCGACGTTGCCGTTTTGCCATCTGACACCTCTCGCTGCCTAAGCTATAGGTGTCCACCGATTTAGGGGAGGTCCAACTCCTGGATTACTTCGCTGCGCTCGCAATGACGGAGCAAGTGGAATCGGATTCGCGCTACGGCTAACATTTCGATTGCAGGCACACCTTCGCAACCTCGCGGCGCATTTCGCCCGAGCTTTGCCTCGATGCTTCACCCTCTGAAAATGAAGAGGGCGCAGGGAAGGCCGGGAGCCGGTTGGCTCCCATCGACCGCCATGCCAAGAGCAGACTGCGTGTGCTTCATGCATAGCGGAAAAACAGGGCAACCGGAGACATCCCGGCCTTCCCTGCGCAGTGGTTTTACGGCTTATGTCGTGATCTCCCCGGGGAGCGATGCACTATTGCCCCCGTCGCCTTGCGGATGATCGATGCGCCTGCCCGGTCGGGCCGCCACATCTCCGCAAGACTTGGCGCGCAGACCCCGGGCGCCAGGACGGCACGATTTCGCCGTACGCTGATCACACCGGTCGTGTGCGCGAGGCGTCTTGCTCACGGTTGCCCGCCCTGCGAAACCTCTCGCGCCGATGCAATCAGCGTCCACCGCCGCCCGGCCCGCGTTCGTGACGATCGCGATACGCCCCTCTCCTTGGGCCGGGTTGCGGCGACACATACGAGATTTCCGAATTTCGGTAAAGTGGAATATTTTCGGCGGCGCCGATTGACCGCGATCTTGGGTGTTTTGCCCGTCAGGCAACGCAAGGGGTTGTGGGCGGGACGTTCAATCTGGCGGTCAGCTTCGCAAGAAACCGCTGACGCGCGAAGGCCCACCGCGCGCGAACGAACGGTGGGCCTAACGTCGAGCGGCTCTACCAGCGATAGCCGCCGGTCAGCGTGCCGTTATTGTTGCCGTCAGGGCCGACGTCGCCCTGCGTCGAGCTCGGGGTCGGATGGCTGGTGCCGTTGATGGCGCCATAGGGGCCCGCGACGTCAGGATAGTAGGCGCCCGACTGGACCGGTTCGTAGGCGGGCGCGCTGCGGTCCCAGCTCATGCGCGATCCGTTCCAGTCATAGCCCTGCGCCGAGGCCGCCGCCGTGCCGCGACGAGCGATGCCGTGATCAGGCAGAGGAGTTTTGACTTGTTCTGCATTGGAAATTTGTCGGGGGCCAACGGTTGCACTGCGGGAGCGTTCCGGAACCCGGCAGGCGGGAGCGATCAACTCGGATCAACTGGTTATGAGACGCTTTTTTCGGAACGAAGTACCTGTCAGCGGAGAATCCGAGCGCTCTTGCCGCACCGGTTCCCCCGTTAACGCCGTGCCTTAACCAAAAATTAATTATACATTTGCGGCTGGGCGACGGCCCGGCCTAGCGTGCGGTGGGGAGCCGCCGAAGCCAAACGAGTTGGTGCGTATCATGACCTACAGAATGCATGGGGCCTTGCTCGCCTCGCTCAGCGCAGCCGCGCTGCTCCTTAGCCTCAGCGATAGTTTTGCACGACCCGGCGGCGCCGCGCCGCATGGGCTGACCGCGGCGCCGTCCGGCGCCATGGCGCGTCCGCCCATCGCACCGGGAGCCCGCTTCCACCGGCGGAATAACCCCTTTGTCTATTGGCCGGGCGGCGGCGGCTTCTTCTACGACAGCGCCGGCTACAGCCAGCCCTTCGTCGATACCGCCCAGCCGGTCTCCACCGACGTGCGCTACACCTACACCTATGACGTTCCCTGGGACTGGACGCATCGCTTCCCGCCGAACGTCGTGCCGTCCGATCGGCCCTACGTGCCGAGCTGCCCGACCGAGCAGGTAACGGTGCCCGGCCGCGGCGGCAGCGAGCACACCGTCAACATCATGCGCTGCTATTGAGCTTGGCTCTAACCTAGCTCGAATTGGCTCTAACCTAGCTCGAAGCTGGTCACGCCGAAGACGCGGTCGATACGCAGCGACGGGATCGCTCCCGTGTACATCCGCGCCGTCTCGAACACCGGCTTCAGCCCAAGCGCCTCCGCGAGCGCGATGGCCTCGCGATTGACGGCGGGGACGTCGAGGAACACCTCGCCATCCGCGCTTGCCAGCAGGGCCCCGACGATCGTCTCCGCCGCAATGCGATCGTCGGCGACCAGCGGGCCGATCTTGTAGCCGGTCCGGCACGGCCGGATCACGCCCCAGGCGGCGAGCTTGCCGTCACGCAGGAGCGCGCGGCCGACATGGTCCGATGTGTTGATCCAGGCGCGCAGGAAGGCGCTGCGCCGAGCCGGGAAGACAGTGGCGTCGTCGGCTTCCACAAGCGCAAACGGGACCGTGTCGAGTGCGACGACATCGGCGGGTGGCTTCAGGGGCGCGCCGGCGATGCCGCCATAGCGGATATTGGCGTAAGCAAGCTGGAAACCGGACTTTCTGTAGTTGTCCTGCTGCGCCACCACGCCATCGAGCCCGATCACGCGGGTGCCCGCATGCGCGATCGCCGCGCTCCAGATGCGCAGGCCATGGCCAGAGCCGCGAAGATCCGCACGCACGATATAGAAGCCGAGGAAGGCGAAGCGATCGTCGTAATTGGCGCAGGAGACGGTCGCGACCGGTTCGCCGTCGATCTCGCCGACGAAGAAGCCTTCCGCGTCGGGAGCAGCGAAGCAGGCGGCGTCGGAGAAGCCGGGATTCCAGCCCTCGGCCGCGGCCCAGTCGATGGCAAGCGAGATTTCCTCGGGGCGCAAATTGCGGATCAGCAAGTCACTCATCTTGCGTTCCTCATGAGGTGCGTCCTTCGACCATGGACCTGCCGGCAGGTCTGGCTGTAGAAGGCCGCATGATAGGCCGAGCCTGCGGCTCGCCTCAACTCAAAGGGATGATCGGTCATGGCAGCAGAGAAGGTTGCGCTCGTTACCGCCGGCGGCAGCGGCATGGGGGCAGGGGCTGCGCGACGGCTGGCAGCGGACGGGTTTCGCGTCGCGATCCTGTCGTCCTCCGGCAAGGGCGAGGCCGTGGCCGCCGAACTCGGCGGGCTCGGCGTCACCGGCTCGAACAAATCCAACGACGACCTGAAGCGTCTCGTCGACGGTGCCATGGCGAAGTGGGGCCGGATCGACGTGCTCGTCAACAGCGCCGGGCACGGGCCGCGCGCGCCGATCACCGAGATCACCGACGAGCAGTGGCACACCGGCCTCGACACCTATCTCCTGAACGTGATCCGCACGACCCGGCTGGTGACGCCGATCATGCAGGCGCAAAAGGCTGGCGCCATCATCAACATCTCGACGGCCTGGGCGTTCGAGCCCAGCGCGATGTTCCCGACCTCGGCGGTGTTCCGCGCCGGCCTTGCCGCCTTCACCAAGGTCTTCACCGACACCCATGCGGCCGACAACGTCCGCATGAACAACGTTCTGCCGGGCTGGATCGACAGCCTGCCGCAGCAGGATTCGCGCCGCGACAGCGTGCCGATGAAGCGTTACGGCAGGGTGGAAGAGATCGCGGCGACGATCTCGTTCCTGGCTTCCGACGGCGCAGCCTACATCACCGGCCAGAACCTCCGCGTCGATGGCGGACTGACGCGCTCGGTGTGAGCCGCGCGCGGATTCGCCCGCGCCCTGTCGTGACGCGCCGCGGATTTGCCTCGCGCGCCACCGCGGCAGGGGCCGATGCGTGGCGCCGAGGTCACACTCGTCGCCCGTCTTGCGCGATAAGCCACCGATTACGTCACAGTCCCTATGAACTGCGCCGCAGACCGAGACGAACAACGGTGCTGCGCCTATTCCCGAGCTGCGCTGGATGGCTCCCATCTGCGCCTCGAAAACGCGGGTTCAGTCGCGTGGGGAATGGAGATCGAAATGAAGACGTTCTTGCTGGCGGCCGCATCGATTGTGCTTGGGACCGCTTCCGTGCAGGCTGCCGACCTTGCGGCGCATTACACCAAGGCGCCCGCGATGGCTGCGGCCTACAATTGGACCGGCTTCTATGTCGGCGGCAACATCGGCGGGCAATGGGGCAGCGCCGATCCCACCACCTCCACCGTGTTCTCGCCGACCGGCTATTTCGCCACCAGCAGCGTTCCGGCGATCAACACGGTCGGCGCCCAGAGCGTCAGCAGCTCCAGCGTGACCGGCGGCTTCACCGCGGGCTATAATTGGCAGGTCAACCACGCCGTGCTGGGCCTCGAGGGCGACATCAACTATTTCGGCTTCAAAGGCAGCGCGACGGGCTCGGCGGTCTATCCCTGCTGCGCGCCGACCGGCTTTACGGTCTCGTCGCAGGTCTCGGCCGACTGGCTCGCCACCATCCGCGGCCGCATCGGCTTCCTCGCCGCTCCGACCTGGCTGCTGTATGCCACCGGCGGTGCGGCCATCGCGGAGGTGAAGGGCAATTTCAACTTCACCGACACGTTCGCAGGCGCGACGGAATCCGCGGCGATCCGCGATACGCGGGTCGGCTGGACCGCCGGCGTCGGCACCGAATATGCCTTCGGCGGCGGCTGGTCGCTCAAGGCCGAATATCTCCATGTCGATCTCGGCCGCGCCAGCACGACCAGCACGAACCTTGCCGCGTTCGGGCCGGCCATCGCATTCCCGAGCAACGTCTACACCCACTCGGTCGACATCAAGTCGGACATCGTGCGCGTCGGCGTAAACTACAAGTTCGGCGGAGCTGTCGTCGCCAGATATTGAGCGCCATCCCATTCCCGATCTGCGTGGAGAGCCCCGGCCTAGCCGGGGCTCTCTGTCTTGGAGCTCAGCTTGCGTGCGAGGTGATCAGCCGCGCCAGCTCCGGCAGGATCTTGTAGCGGGCGATCTCGTGCGGATACTCGCCGCGATTGGCCAGCAGGACGATGCCGATCCGCCGCACCGGCACGAGGCCGAGATAGCCGGAGGCGTTGTTGAGGCCGCCGGGCTTGTCGATGACGGTGACGCCTGGCAGACGCACGGTCTCCCAGCCCATGCCCTGTCCGAATTTGTCGTCGATGCGGAAGGCCTCACGCTGCGTCATCCGCAACGCCTCGCGCAGGTGCGGATCGATCGCCCGGCCGTCGACGCAGGCTGCTGCGAAAGCGGCGAGATCCCGCACCGAAGCGAACATCTGGCCGGTACCGGGAAAGTCGAAATAGCTCTGCTGATCGCCGATCGGGCCGACGGCCGTGCCCTGGTCGGAATAGCCCTGGACCGCGCGCTGCATCCAGGCGGCATCCATGACCGCGCGATTGTCTGCGCCGCGCTCGGGTATGAAGGTCGCTTCCATCGCGAGCGGGCGGAGAAGGCGGTGCTGGATCAGCGCGCCAATCGGCATGCCGTAGCAGCGCTCGAGCACGAGCTGAAGCAGCACGTAGCCGGCATGTGTGTAGACGCGTTGCCGGCCGGGCGCGACGCTCACCGCCGGTGCGAAGCCGTTCAGCATGGCGATGAACTGCTCGCGCGTGTACTCATCGTTCGGCCAGGGCGGATGGTCGGTCGGCAGCAACAGTCCCGATGTATGCGTGGCCAACTGGCCGACAGTGACGTTGCGGATATAGTCGCCATTCAGCTCGGGCAGGTATTTGGGCAGGCGGTCGTCGAGCCGCAGCTCGCCGCGCACCACGCCGAGCGCCACAAGAGCCGCCTCGAACGGCTTTCTCAAGGAGGCGAGGTTGAACAACGTGTCCGGCGTCACCTTCCGTTTGGTCGCATCGTCGGCAAGACCGTAGCTGAAGAACTCGACATGGCGCCCGGCATAGAGGGCGGCGGCGAGCCCGCTCGCATGGTCTGGCGTCGCGGTCGGCGCCAGTTCGCTCGCGACGATGTCGCGCATCTGCGCGATCATGTCGGAATCCGCCAAGGCGCGGCGTGGCCGAAGCGCGATCGCAAGCGGGATGAGCGCAGCCCGGGTGAAGATTCGCCGGGTGATCGGGGATGAGGTGACAACAGGCGGCACTTGCTCTGATCAACGATGTTGATGCGCCCCCGATCTGCTTTAGCCGGAAGCGTCCCACGGCCCAATTCACAATTGCGCGTTGCGGGTTCCGCATCACTCGCACGCCACCAAATCACTTAGCTGATGAGCTAACAATTGTTTGACGCGGGACTCCAGGTCGCTTATAGTTAGCTTCATGGCTAACCAATCGCTCGACCAGGTTTTCGCAGCGCTTGCCGATCCGACGCGGCGGGCGATCGTGATGCGGCTGTGCGCCGGCGAGGCTTCGGTCGGCGAGCTCGCCGATCCCTTCGACATGGCGCTGCCGAGCTTCTTGAAACATATCCACGTGCTGGAGACGAGCGGGCTCGTTCAATCGGAGAAGTCCGGCCGCGTGCGCACCTGCCGCCTCAGCCCGGATGCGCTGCTTGGTGCGGAGGACTGGTTCCAGCAGCAGCGCGCGATCTGGGAGGCGCGGCTCGACCGGTTCGAAGCCTACGTGATGAAGCTCAAGAAAGAGAAGGAAAGGGCGGCCGTCAAGCGTCCGTCCCGAACAACCAAACGGAAAGGTTCTGAGTGATGACGAATTCTGCCAATCCCGCTCTGTCGCAATGGTCGCTCGACCGCGAGATCGTGATGTCGCGCGTGATCGACGCGCCGCGCGATCTGGTGTTCGAAGCGTGGTCCGACCCCAAGCATCTGCCGCAATGGTTCGGGCCGAAGGGGTTCAAGGTCGAGACCTTTGAGATCGACGTGCGCGTCGGCGGCGTCTGGCGCTTCAACATGATCGGCCCCGACGGCACGGTCTATCCGAACCGCATGCGCTTCCGCCGCATCGAGCGGCCGCACCTGATGGAAATGGATCACGGCGGCGACCAGGACGAGGATCCCGGCATGTTCCGCTTCACCGTGACCTTTGCCGAGCAGAGCAACGGCAAAACCGTGCTGATGATGCGCCAGCTGGCCTCGAGCACCGAGCAACGCGACGGCATGATCGGCTTCGGCGCCGTCGAATACGGCTATCAGACTCTCGACAAGCTCGCGGCCTATGTGGCGGGCATGAAGCGGTGAAGACAACGCGGTCCCGGCGGAGAACACGACGGGACCGCTTTCGCGAACCACCGGCGCGCCAAGGCCGCCGGTGGTTTTTCAGTCCGGCGTTGTCCGCCTGGTAGGAACGATCGCCGCGCCACGGCTTTGGCAGTGATGGCGCACATTATCTTCAGCGACTACCGCAACCCCGCCGCGGAGCAGGCTTACGAGATCGCCTGGGACTTTCTCGACCGCGCGGGCGCGATCCGCGACGAATTCGACGCCTGCGTGTTCCTGGCGCAGCGCATCGCTGGGATGGTCGAGGAGGGACAGACGAACCGGATCCGCATGGCCAATCGCGCGATCTCCGAATATCAGCGCTTCGCCGAAAAGTGCGACAACCTCATCTGCAGCGGCGGCCGCAGGGCCGAGGGGCGCTGAGCCCGGACGTACGGCTTGGGTCGGCCCCGGGGCGTGAATTATGACAGTGCCGTCACGCAGATTTTTGTCGCGACCGCCTGCCTGAATGTGACAGAATTGCTACCGCTAGATGAAATATCGATTACAGCGGAGCGGCTCATGTTGCAGTGGCAGGCGCGGTCAAATCCCCTCGCGTGGTGGTGGGGGTCTCTCACGCTTGTCAGCAGCGCGAATATCCTCGTCTGGTTCATGCTGTATCGCGAGTTCTACCCGACGCCTTCGGGCAGCCTCGGCGGCGGCTCGGACATCGGGCTGATGTTCCTGCTGTGCGCGGGCTATGTATTCGGCTGCGCGTTCCGCTCGGTGCTGCCGCGCGCCGACGTGCAGCGCATCTGCCTGTTCGATACCTGGCTCTCGAGCGTCGTGGTCGGCCGCACCGTTGCGACCGTGGCCGAGCTCTGTTTCGTTGCGCAATGGGCCATCATCCTGCATCAGCTCGGCAAGATGACCGGCGCGGAGACCGCGGTGAATATCGCGCTCGTGATCGTGCCCATCATCATCATCGCGGAGTGCTTCTCCTGGTACGCTGTGGTGACGACCAACTTCCTCTACAACGCGATCGAGAATTCGCTATGGGCGGTGACCTTCTTCGCCGCCGGCATCGCATTGTGCCGCCTGATGCCGGAATTCCAGGGCGTAGTGCGCTGGGCGCTGATGTCAGGCATCGTTGGCATCGCCTGCTTCCTGGCCTTCCTCGTCACCGTCGACGTGCCGATGTATCTCAGCCGCTGGCGGGCAGGGCACGCCGACGGCAATACGTTCCTGGGCTTCCTCGAAGGCCTGCATGACGTCTCGACGCGCTGGGTGGTGACCCACGACATCGCGCATTGGAAGGGCGAGCTGACCTGGATGTTCCTGTATTTCAGCGCCGCAGTGTGGTCGAGCCTGGCGCTGTGCGCGCTCTATGCGATGGAAGGCTATCTGGCGCTGTATCTGGCCTGATTATTTACCCACCAGGCCGCACTTGCTGCGGTCGAGCGGACGGAAGGCCTGATCGGGCGGGATGGTCGCGATCAGCTTGACGAAATCCCATGGCCCCCGGGACTCCTGCGGTGTCTTGACCTGCACCAGGTAGAGATCGTGCACCATGCGCTGGTCCTCGCGGATACGGCCGTTGGGCGTGTAGGCGTCCGACACCGGCGTTGCCTTCATCTTCGCCATCACAGTTGCGCTGTCGTCGGAATCGGTGTCCTTCACCGCTTGCAGATAATGGCGCACGGCGGAATAGACGCCGGCCTGGATCTGCGATGGCATGGCCTTGCGGCGCGCATGGAATGCATCCGAGAAGCGCCGGGCTGCAGGCGAGACATCCTCGAAGAACGAGGTGACGATGAGGTCGCCACGGGTTGCCTTCAGCCCGACCGCCTCGATATCGACGTTCTGGAACGACATCGGTACGATCTTGATGCCCTGATCGGCGAGGCCGAACTCCTCGGCCTGCTTGATCGCGGTGGCGTTGTCGCCGGCGACGTTGATGGCCAGGATCTTCGCGCCGGACGACTGCGCCTGCAGCAGGAACGAGCTGAAATCGGGGGTGCCGAGCTGCGCCTTGACGCTGCCGGCGACCTTGCCGCCGAGCTCGCCGATGCGGGCGCGGGCGGTCGCTTCGATCGAATGGCCGAAGGCATAGTCGCCGGTGATGAAGAACCACGGCTCCTTGCTGGTCTGCATGATGCCGGAGACCACGGCGGTCGCGGTGGAATAGGCGTCCTGGGTCCACTGCACGCTGGTCGGCGCACAGGCTTCATCGGTGAGCTGGTTGGCGCCGGCGCCGGAGACGAGGAAGATCCTGCCGTTGCCGCGGACGAGTTCCTGCACCGCGAGCGCGGCGCCGGAGCTGCCGCCGTCGGCGATCGCCTGGATACCTTCGCTGAACCATTTGCGGGCGAGCGATGCCGCAAGATCCGGCTTGTTTTGGTGATCGGCCTGCAGGATCTCGATCGGCTTGCCGTTGATCTTGCCGCCGAACTCCCCCGCCGCCATCCGCGCCGCCTCGACCGAGCCCGGGCCCATGGCGGTGGCGAAGACGCCGTTCATGTCGGTGAGCACGCCGATGCGGATTGTCTCGCCCTTGATCTCGGCGCGCGCAGGCGGGCCTGCGAGCGCCAGCGCAGTTAGCAACATGGCGGTAGATACGGTGCGGGTCATGGCGTTTCCTGATTTTATCGTTGAGTGATTGGTCGCGAAGCTCAGTCCGGTTCGGCGATGACATTGTTGCGCAAGGTGCCGACGCCGGAGATCTCGACCTCGACGGTGTCGCCGGGGCGCATCCACAGCGGCGGCGTGCGCTTTGCGCCGACGCCGCCCGGCGTGCCCGTGACGATGACGTCGCCGGGCACGAGCGGGCAGATCGTGGAGATGTAGGCGATCAACTCGGGGACGGCGGTGATCAGGAGGTCGGTGGTGGTGTTCTGCACCACGGTGCCGCTCAGGCGCGTCTGCAAGCTGAGCTTCGACGGATCGGGGATCTCGTCCGCCGTCACCAGCCAGGGGCCGAAGCTGCCGCTGTCGGCGAAGGTCTTGCCGGACAGGAACTGGCTGGTGTGGCGCTGCCAGTCGCGGATGCTGCCTTCGTTGTAGCAGGAATAGCCGGCGATATAGTCGAGCGCACGGCTCGCCGGGATGTGCCGGCCGGCCTTGCCGATGACGAGTGCGAGCTCGCCTTCATAGTCGAAATCGTCGCTCACTTTCGGCTTCACGATCGGCTGGAGATGGCCGACCTGGCTGCAGGCGAAGCGCGCGAACAGCGCCGGCTTCTCGGTGACAGTGCGGCCGGTTTCGGCGACATGGTCGCGGTAATTCAGGCCGACGCAGATGATCTTGCCGGGATCGGGGATCACGGGGGCGAAGCTGATCTTGTCGAGCGGATGATCGGGCGCGGCGGATGCGACCAGCTTGGCCGCCTCGGCGAGGCGGCCAGCTTCGAGCAACTGCCGCAGCGTCGAGCAGCCCGTCATGCGTGCACCGAGATCGACCACACCGTTGTCCTTGACGGCGCCGAAGGAGGCTCGGTCGTCGACGAGGAAAGAAAGCAGCTTCATGAGATATCCTTGAGAGTGTTCGCTTTAGGCCGCGGACGGCACGTGGGTTAGAGGCGTGATGGCGGCGATGAGCTGGTCGAGTTCGGCTTCGTTGCGGGCCGTGCCGCGCACATAGCGGTCGGGGCGAACGAGCGCGGCGATGATGCCGTGCTGGTGCAGCCAGTCGCCGATGGCGTCCGCGTCGCCGCCGGTCAGGATCCTCAGTCCCGCCTGTGCGAGAGCCGGGCGTGAGGCGAGGGCGGCCGCGTTTGCGGCGAACAGGACACGATCGTAGCCAACGCGATCGTCGCTGCGGCTGCCGTCCCGAAGCTCGAACTGCGGTGCCAAATCTCCGGCGAGAGGCTGATCGCGGGGCGCCAGCCGGGGGCCGAGCAGAGGCTTCTTCACCTCGAGCTTCACCGGCGCGTTCTCGCGAACCTCCCCGGCGGCAAGGCCTGCTTCGATCGCCTTGGTGTTGATCACGCCGCCGAGGCGAATGGCGAGCTCGATGAATTCGCGTACATGCGGCAGGCGCTCGCTCTGATAGGTGTCGAGCAGTTCGCTCCCTGCGTCGCCCTGGACGATGGCGTCGAGCTTCCAGGCGAGGTTCGCGGCATCGCGGATGCCGGCGCACATGCCCTGTCCGAGGAAGGGCGGGGTCTGGTGCGCGGAATCGCCTGCGAGCAGCAATCGTCCGTTCCGCCATTGCTGTGCGATGACGGAATGAAAAGTGTAGACCGCAGCGCGCTCGATCTCCGCATCGTCGGGTGTGATCCAACGCGACAGCAGGTCCCAGACTTTTGCAGGTTGCGCGACCTCGTGAGAATCCTCGTCCGGGAGAACCGTGATCTCCCAGCGCCGCCGTGTGCCGGTGCCGCGTACATAGGTCGCGGGCCGCCTGGGATCGCAATGCTGAAGGCTGTAGTCGCCAAGGTCGTTGCGCTCACGCTTGAGCAGCACGTCGATCACCAGCCAGCGCTCGTGGAAACCGAGATCGTCCATGCCGGAGCCGATGAAGCGGCGGACCAGCGAGCGGGCGCCGTCGCAGCCGATCACATAGCCGGCACGGACTTCAGTGAGTTGTCCGTTCGAGAGATCTTCGTAGCGGACGCGCACGCCATGATCGTCCTGATCGAGCGCGAACACGTCGCAGCGGTTGCGCAGGGTGACGTGCGGCCAGCGGGAGAGGCCACCGATCAGGACGTCCTCCAGATCCGGCTGGTGAAAGCGGTAGCTGAGATGCCAGCCCATCGGGGTCAAGGTCTGCGGACGGGACCAGTCCAGCAGCATGCGGCCCTCGGCATCGAGAAAGAGCATGCCGGGGCTGAGGATCACATGCGGCAGGATGGCGTCGGCCAGACCGATGGTCTGGAACACGCGCATGCATTCGTCGTCGAAATGCACGGCGCGCGGCAAATGATAGGTCCGCGCCTCGCGCTCCAGCACCAGCGTCCGCACGCCGCATAGGCCGAGCAAATTGGCGAGCGTGGCGCCGACCGGGCCGCGGCCGACGATCACGACGTCGAACTCTTCGGGAGTGGATTTATCTTGCATGGGCCATCTCTTCCCCAAGCCGCGTCGCAGCATCAACGCCGCCGGCAGAAGTGTCCACCCAGCGGACGCGGCTCGTGCCGCTGGTCATGGCCGGCTGGACGGTGTGGAGGCGTGAATGCGCTACACTTCGACAGGAATGGCCGAAGCCGTCTCCTGAAGCTGCACTGCAAACTGGGCAATCGCCTCGTCGATTCCCAGCGCCGAGCGAATCCAGATGATGGAGATGCAGCCGAAGACGGCCCCGTCGCGCACGATGGGGACGGCAATCGACGCCGTCTTGGGATTGTATTCGCCCTCGCTGCGGATCGCGTAACCGCGCGCCTGCGTCTCGGCGATCATGCGATCGAGGCGGGCTGCGTCCAGAAACGGACGGTCGTCGGCCTCGTCGATGCGGCGCAGATGATTGACGATCAGATCGCGCTCGCGCGCGGGGCAGGCGGCGAGATAGGCGCGGCCGGCGGAGGTGCGCAGCATCGGCAGGCGCTTGCCGATCATGCCGCGGTCGATCGAGAGCGGGCTGCGCGAATGGGTGGTCTCCTGCACCACCATCGCCGCATTCTCGTAGGTAGAAAGATCGACCGGCCAGACCAGGGTCTTGCTGAGCTCGGCGAGATAGGGCGCTGCCGCCTGGCAGATCACGACGCCGGGATCATAACCGTCGCCGAGGCTCAGCGCCCGCCGGGTGACGCGAAAGCGGTCGTCGCTGGCGCTGCGGGCGATGTAGCCGAGTTCCTCCAGCGTTTCGAGCAGGCGGTAGACCGTGGGGCGGGGCAGGTCGAGCGCGCGGGCGACGTCGCCGGCGCGGATGCCGCCGGAGCGATTGACCTCCCGCAGCACGTCGAGCCCGCGCTTGAAGGCGCGGACGCCTTCCGATTGCCGCGGCGCTCCCGGCCCCGTCCGCTCCTTGGACACTTCGCATTTCCTCCCTTGTGGCGCACGGTCCCGCGATTATCGTTGCGAGCGCGAAGCGATTGCGGAACGCCACGTTAAGATCGTGCGCGGCCGGTATCAAGTTCGCCGCATTGCGGCACACGCAATGCCTTCGGGAGGACTTCGATGGAAATCACCGCGCTCGGCTATATTGGAATCAGTTCGTCGCAGCTCGATCAGTGGGGCCGGATGGCGACGGGGCTGCTCGGCATGCAGCAGGTCGATCGCGGCGGCAAGAAGCGCGCCTTCCGCATGGACGATCGCAAGCAGCGGCTGATCGTGGATGGCAGCAGCGATGCCGGCCTCGCGGTGATGGGGTGGGAGGTGCCGTCAAGTGCCGAGCTCGGCCGCCTCGCCAGCGGGCTGGAGAGCCAGGGCGTGAAGGTGACGCTTGGATCACGCGCGCTCGCCGATGAGCGGCATGTCACCGAGCTGATTTCGTTCGCCGATCCCGCGGGCAATCGGCTCGAGGCCTTCTGCAAGCCCGAGCTTGCGACCGAGCCCTTCAGGCCGGGCCGTCCGATCTCGGGCTTTCGCACCGGCGCGCTCGGCATGGGGCACGTCGTGCTCAATGTGGAGGATGTTGAGCCGCTTTTGCCGTTCTATCGCGATGTGCTCGGCTTCCACGTCTCGGATTTCGGACTGAAGCCCTACGGGCTGTACTTCTTCCACGTCAACGGCCGCCATCATAGCTTCGCGATGGTCGGCTCCGGGCGGAAAGCGCTGCATCATTTCATGGTCGAGCTCGGCAGCCTCGACGATGTCGGTCAGGGCTACGACCTCGCGCAGATGGACGAGGGCCGCGTCGCTTATACGCTGGGCCGGCACACCAACGATCACATGACCTCGTTCTACGTGAACACTCCGTCCGGCTTCTTCATTGAGTATGGCTGGGGCGGGCGCGTGATCGATCCCGAGACCTGGCAGCCGCATGAGACGTTCGACGGCCCGTCGCTGTGGGGCCACGAGCGGCTCCATATGCCGGAAGAACAGCGCAAGCGATTGCGTGACATGCGGCTGGATGCGGCCGCGCGCGGCGTGCGTGTCGCCGATCCGCGCGTGCCGCCGCTCAACTGCGCGTGGCTGGATCAGGTGGTCGCGCGCGAATGATCCGTGGTGGCGGGAGAACGCTCAGGCCTCGCCGAGATCGGGCTCCGTCAACAGGCCCTGGCGCAGCGCGAGGCGGACCAGCTCGATGTCGGAGCCGACGCCGAGCTTGTCCTTGATCAGGGAATGCAGGTTCGCCACCGTCTTCGGGCTGACATGGAGCGTCTCGGCGATCTCGTCCGTCGTCTTCTCGGCGAGCAGCAGCCGCAGCACCTCGAACTCGCGGGCGGTGAGGACGTCGGCGGCCGAGCTTTCGCCGCCGAGCCGGCTCAGCGCCAGCTCGTGATCGATGTCGGGGCTGATGGCGATCTTGCCGGCGAGCACATCCATTACGGCCCGCACCAGCGTTTCCGGCGGGCTGGTCTTGGTGACGTAACCCCTGGCGCCGGCGCGGATCGCCTGCACGGCGAAGCCCGCATTCTGGTGCATGGTGAAGATGAGGATCCTTGCGCCCTTGTCCCACTGCCTGATCCGCCTGATGGCCTCGATGCCGCCGATGCCGGGCATGCTCAAATCCATGATGACGAGATCGGGCGCTTCGGATTTGTAAAGCCGGTAGGCCTCCGCGCCGTCGGCCGCTTCGGCGATGACGCGCAGGCCCGGCTGCTTCTGCAGCACGGAGCGGTAACCCTCCCGGACCACGGAATGGTCGTCGACCAGCAGGATCGACGCGTCGGCCGCGCTCATGCCGCATGCTCCAGCACCTGAGGCTCGGCGGCGGCGAGCGGAATGACGACGCGCAGCGCCGAGCCGCCGTGTGGGCCGACCTCGAAGCTCATCTGGCCACGCAGGGCCGCAACGCGCTCGCGCATGCCGAGCAGACCCATGCCGGATTTGCCCGAGGCATCGCTGGGCCGGCCGTCGTCGTCGATGGCAAGCGCGATCTCGTCTACGGCCATCGTCAAATGGACGCCGACCTTGGTCGCGCCGGCATGCTTGGCGGCGTTGGTGAGCGCCTCCTGCACGATGCGGTAGAGGTTGGCGCTGATCGTGGCGGGCAGGGTCTCGAAGGCGCCGTCGAACTGGATCGTGAAGCGCGTCTCGCCGCGGCTGCGGCCGTTCCAGCCCGCGACGAGGCCTTCCAGACTCGCAACGAGGCCGAGCTCCTCGACGTCGGGCGGC
The DNA here is from genome assembly GCF_004114535.1 of Bradyrhizobium nanningense. Lineage (GTDB taxonomy): Bacteria > Pseudomonadota > Alphaproteobacteria > Rhizobiales > Xanthobacteraceae > Bradyrhizobium > Bradyrhizobium nanningense. The sequence continues at coordinate 23,119 of NZ_LBJC01000071.1, read as the reverse complement.
CGGAGCCGGAACAGCGCGCCGCGCAGCGTCTCCATCATGCCGGTCGCGGTGCGCGCGATGCCGTCGCATTCGGACAGCAAAGCGGGGCACTCCTGCGCGGCGGTCTGGCGGGCAGACGAGGCCAGCGCGCGGATGGCGGCCAGCGACTGGCCGAACTCGTCGTGCAGCTCGCGAGCGAGATGGCGACGCTCGTCGTCCTGCAGCGCGATCAGCTTGCGCGTCAGCTCGCTACGTTCGGCCAGCGCATTGTCGAGGCTTTCGGCGAGATGGTTGAAGCCGTCGCGGATCGCAGAGAGTTCGGCGAGATCGAACGGCGGCAGCCGCGCCGTGAGGTCGTTGGCCGCGATCCGCTCGAGACCGGTGCAGATCAGGCGGGTTGGGCGTAGCGCGCGCGCCAGCGCGGCGTAGACCAAGAGGCACAACAACGGCAGCGCGATCGCAAGCGCGATCATCAGGCGGCCGGCCTCGTGCCAGGCCTCCGCCGTCTGCACCGCCGGATCGACCGAGACCACGGTCTCGCCGAGCTTGGCGCCGCGCACGATCACGGGCCGCGCCGCCTCGCGGCCGGGATCGAACAGGCTGCGATAGAAGGCTGTGAAGGCCTGTGGTGGCGGGCTCGCCGGGGCCGGCGCACCGCTGCAGAACCGCTGCAGCATCTCGCCGCTCGCGCCGCGGAATGCCAGACACAGGCCGGGCGTCATCACATAGGCCGCGACGGGGTCGAGGTTGGGAAAGTCGCGCGGACCGGCCACCCACTGGATCTTGCCCTGCTGCAGCTCCAGCGACTTCGCCACGATCGCGGCGACGCCGTCGATGCGCGCATGGGCGTCGCGGTCGGCGGCGATGAGGAAATAGGCGGAGATTGCGGCGAAGCAGGCGGCCGTTATGGCGGCCACGCGCAACGTCAGACGGACCTTGAGATCGAATCTCGGGCGGTTCCACATTGGGGAGCACCTTGCGCGAACGGTTCTGTCGCCTCCGTATTAAACGGCAGAACGCCAGCCGCGGAAAGCACCACGCGCTACCGCAGTGCAATGTCGTGAAATTTTCCCGGGGCTCGCCGGGATACCCCCCGTTGCAGGGGCTCGGGCTGGCCGCCGAGATTTGCGAACCGCTCGTTCTAGCGAGGCCCCGCTCATGCACCTCTCCCGGTTGATCCTGCCTGCATTTCTCCTCTTCGTCCTCCCTCATGCCCCGGCTGCCGCCGAGGCCGCCATCGGCGTGGCCGTGGACGATTTCAGCTATACCGATACGTCCGCCGAGCCGACCAATCAGACTGCGGCCCATGAGCGGCGGCTGTCGGCGTTCATGGCCGCGCTCAGGCGGGATATCGGCGAGGCCGGGCGCTATCGGCAGGTGCCCTCTGCTCAGGACGGTGCCGCGTTCAAGGTCATCGGCGGCATCCAGAAGACGAGCACGCTGGTGCAATGGGCCAAGGTCGCGGTGATCGACGTCGGCGCCAAGAAGCTCGTGATGGACAAGCTCTACACCTTCCGCGGTGACAATGATGAATCGTGGGAGCGCGCCGAGATGTTTGTCTCGCGCGAGGTCATGGCTGCGCTCGCAACGCCGGCGCCGGTCGCGCTCGCGGTGTTCGAGTTCGAGCTCGAGGATATGACGGCCGCATCAGCGGGCGCCTTGGCCGCTTCAGATGCGTCGTACCTCGCCGAGGTCACCGACGCCGTGCGCGAGGCGCTCGGTCAATCCGGGCGCTACCGGATCGTCGAAGTCGGCCGCGAGGCGGCGGCAACGGCAGGAGCGCTGCGCGACTGCGGCGGTTGCGAGGCGGCAATTGCGAAAGAGCTCGGCGCGGATCAATCGCTGATCGGCGTGGTGCGGCGGGTCAGCCGCACCGAATACACGCTCGGCTTCCAGGTGCGCGATGCCGGCACCGGCGCGGTGCTGTCGCGGGGCGACAGTGGCCTGCGCCTCGGCGCGGACTATTCCTGGAAACGGGGCGCGGTGCGGCTGGTCGGTGACCGGCTGATCGAAAGCCAGCAGGCCGCGGGCGCTCAAGAGCGATGAGATTCATCGCTCTTTCGATTTTTGGTTGAGCATGATCTCATCAGAAAACTGCCGCACACTTTTCCGGATCATGCTCTAGAAAGTGAGCTGCACCTTCATCGACTGTGAGCGGTCGCTGGCGAGCTCGAAGGCGGCGATAGCGTTCTCGAACGGCATGGTAGCCGTGATCAGCGGCTTCACGTCGATCAGGCCTTCGCCCATCAGCCGCACCGCCAGCTCGAACTCCGGGTCGAAGCGGAAGGTGCCGCGCAGCTGCAATTCCTTGGCGACGATGGAATTGATCGGCAGCGTCATCTCGCCGCCGAGGCCGAGCTGTACCAGCGTGGCGCCGGGGCGCAGCACGTCGAGCGCGGTGCGGAGCGCCGCCTGATTGCCGGAGGCTTCGAACAGCACGTCGAACACGCCCTTGCCGGCGCGCCAGGAATCAAGCGCCGCGGCATTGGTCGCGACGTTGATGGCATGACTGGCGCCGAGCTTCCTGGCAACCGCAAGCGGCGCCTCGGCGACATCGGTCACCACGATCTCGGACGCGCCGCCGAAGCGAGACACCAGGATCATCAGCGCGCCGATCGGGCCGCAGCCGGTGATCAGCACGCGCTTGCCGAGCAGGGGGCCTGCCTGCCGGCCGGCATGCAGGCACACCGCGAGCGGCTCAGCGACCGCGGCTTCCGCCAGCGACAGCTTGTCCGCGATCGGCACGGCCTGGATGGCGTCGACCGTGATGAATTCACGGAAGCCGCCTTGCACGTGAGGAAAGCGCATCGCGCTGCCGAGGAAACGCATGTCGAGGCACTGGTTGCGCATACCTTCCTGGCAATGCAGGCACGCCCCGCACGGCTTGCTCGGATTGACCGCAACGCGCGTGCCCGGCTTCACGCCGGTGACGCCGTCACCGACCGCGGCGACCACGCCGGCGATCTCATGCCCCAGCGCCATCGGCTGCTGGATGCGGACGACGCCGAAACCGCCGTGATGGTAGTAGTGCAGGTCGGAGCCGCAGATGCCGCCATTGGCGATCTTGACGCGGACCTCGCCCGGGCCGGGCTCCGCGTCAGGATAGTTGTCGATCCGCAGGTCTTTCGGGGCGTGAATGACGACGGCGCGCATGGGCTCGTTCCTTCAGAGTTCGGCAATCACATCGCGGCGATCATGCCGCCATCGACATAGATGATCTGGCCGTTGACATAGGTCGAGGCGTCGGAGGCCAGGAAGATCGCCGCGCCGACCAGCTCGTCCGGCTTGCCCCAGCGCTTCGACGGGATGCGACCCATCAGCCAGTTGTTGAAATCGGCGTTGTTGACGAGCGCCTCGTTCATGTCGGTCAGCATGTAGCCGGGGCCGATCGCGTTGGCCTGGATGCCGTGCTGGGCCCATTCCACCGCCATCGAGCGGGTCAGGTTCTTGATGCCGCCCTTGGCCGCGGTGTAGGGCGCGATGGTGGGGCGGGCGAGCTCGCTGCCGAGCGAGCCGATATTGATGATCTTGCCGTGCTTGCGGGGGATCATGCGCTTGGCGGCCTCGCGGCCGATCACGAAGGCGCTGGTGAGGTTGGTCTCGATCACCTTGCGCCATTCGTCGGTGGTGAACTCGACCAGCGGCTTGCGGTGCTGGATGCCCGCATTGTTGACGACGATGTCGAAAGCGATGCCCTTCTTGTCGAAATCATTGAAAGCCGCGACGATCGCAGGCTCGTCGGTGACGTTGAACGCGGCGCCCTCGGCCTGATGCCCGGCGGCGCGAAACTCGGCGACGGCCTGCTCGACTCGCTCAGGGTCGACGCCGTTGACGATGATCCTGGCGCCGGCCTTCGCCATGCCCTCGGCGATGGCGCGGCCGAGACCGCGGGACGAGCCGGTCACGAGCGCGGTGCGGCCGGAGAGATCGAACAGGGAGGTGCTCATAATCGGAAAGTCCTTAGACGTTGGAGCGGCGCACGGTGAGATCGGAGCGGTCGAAGACACCAGGCAGGAGGTCGACGCCGAGGCCGGGACCTTCCATTGGATAGACAAAACCGTCCTTGATCACAGGCATCGTGGTGACGAGCTCGTTGTACCAGCCCTTGTAGAAGGCGCGGACCGATTCCTGGATCAAGGTGTTGGGCTGGCTGAACGACATGTGGATGGCGGCGATGAAGCCGATCGGGCCGATGCAATCGTGCGGCGCGAATGGCCGGTGATAGGTCTCGGCCATCGCGGCGATCTTGCGGCCCTCGGTGAGGCCGCCGGTCCAGCACAAATCGGCCATCACCACATGCATGGCATCGCGGTCGAGCATGTCCTTGTAGGGGAAGCGCGAGCCCAGCGTCTCGCTGGCGCAGACCCAGACGTCGGTCGAGCGGGCGTATTCGGCGAGCGCCTGCGGCGAGTTCATCCGGATCGGGTCTTCGTACCAGGTCGGCTTGTAGGGCTCGAGCGCGCGCGCGATCTGCTTTGCGGTCGGCAGATTCCAAAGCGAGTGGAGCTCGACCATGATCTCCATCTTGTCGCCGACCGCTTTGCGGATCTTCTCGAACGGCTCGATCGCCTGCTTCATCTGCGCGGCGGTGATGTAGAGCCCCTTGTTCTCCTGAGCTGCCGGATCGAACGGCCAGATCTTCATCGCCGAGATGCCGCTTTCCAGGAGGCTTTCGGCCAGCGCATCGGCGCGGTTCATGAAGCCGTCGAGATCTTCATAAGGACCCTTGGAGGCGCCGAGATTCCAATTCGAGACCGGGCTGATATTGGTGGAGCGGACATATTGCGTGCCGGCGCAGGTGTTGTAGATGCGCTGCTTGTCGCGGCAGAGGCCGCCGAGCATCTGGTGCACCGGCTGGCCGCAGACTTTGCCGAACAGATCCCACAGCGCAATGTCGATCGCGGATGCCGCGCGATATTCGACGCCGGTGGATGACTGAGCCATCGGCAGGTTCAGCATGTCGCGGTGGATCGCTTCGATGTGCAGGGGATTGCGGCCGAGCAGGCGGCCGGCACAGGTGTCGTGGATCTGCGCCTCGACGGCGCCGGCGCCATAAAAGGTTTCGCCGAGCCCGATCACGCCCGTATCGGTATGGATGCGCACCCAGATGACGTTGGAGAACTCCTCGGTGCGCAGGGTCTCGATCGACGTGATCTTCACGGCAACAATCCTCCCGTCGGGGCCCATAGCGCCCGCTTTGTTTGTCGTTTCTGTGCCGCCATTGCCGGCGGGACCGGCGGTAGTCATAGCTCCGCTTGTAATATATCACAACATGTTTTAAGGATATCACAAACAGGGCGCCGCCACGCAACGAGCGGGGGCTGACGGGAGGACGACATGGCACGGCGCAAGCGCGCGCTCGAGGTGGTGAGAAGCGACGACGACGGCGAGGGCAGGCCCTCCCGGCGCAACCGCGTCAACTTCTTCGAGCTGGCCTATCAGAAGATCGAGGAGCTCCTGGTTCATTGCGAGCTCAAGCCCGGTCAGTTCATGACCATGCTGGAGTTGCAAGAGATCACGGGCTTGGGCCGCACGCCGGTGCACCACGCCGTCAACCGTCTCTCCGCCGACACGCTCATCATCATCCGTCCGCGCCACGGTCTGCACATTGCGCCGATCGATCTGGCGCGTGAGCGCATGCTGCTGGCCTTGCGCCGCGACATGGAGCGCTTCGTGGTTCGCCTCGCGGCCGATCGCGCCAGCCTCTCGCATCGCAATCAGGCGCTGCACATCGAGCGTTTGCTGCGGGAGCGCCGCGCCACCTTGAGCCTCGACGAATTCAACAGCATCGACCGGCGCATCGACGCGCTGGTGCTGGAGGCCGCGGGCGAACCGTTCCTGGTGCACACCCTGCGCCCGCTGCACACGCTGTATCGCCGCATCGGGTATATCCACCATCGCTTCATGCCGGGACAGACCGACCTGTCCGGCACGATCGATCACCATCTCGCCATCCTCAGCGCCGTCGCCAACCGCCGCATCGACGATGCGGTGAAAGCGAGCGATGCGCTGATCGACTACATGGACGCGATATTCACCGGGATGGAGGCGGGGATCGACCCGCGCCTGCTCGATTGCAGCATTGAGCCGCTGCTGGGCACCTAGAGAGTTTTGAAGAGAGGACCAGAGATGTCGACGATGGCAATGCCACAACCGACCGCGAGCGAAGCCGCGGTCCGCTACCTCATCACGAACTACAGCCCCAAGGGCAACAAGGTCGGCTGGCTGATGATGGCCTCGATCCTGGTCGAAGCCTGGGACCTCTATTCGATCGCCTTCGTGCTGATCTTCATCAAGGAACAGTACAACCCCGATCCGCTGATGCTGGGCCTGGCCGCGGCCGGCACGCAGGGCGGCGCCCTGATCGGCGCACTGCTCGGCGGCTGGCTCTCCGACAAGATCGGCCGCCGCGTCATGTTCCTGGCCACGATGGTGCTGTTCATCGTGCTCGCGCTGGCGCAGGCCTTCGTGCCCAATGTCACCTGGCTCGTCGTGATCCGCTTCCTGCTCGGCATCCCGCTCGGCTCGGACATCTCGACCGGCTACACCTACATCATGGAATCCATGGCCAAGGGTGAGCGCGAGGTCATGGGCAATCGCTGGCAGTTCATGTTCGCGGTCGGTGAAGTCTTGACCGTCGGCGTCATCGTCATCTTCCTGCTGCTCGACATCCACCACGAGACGCTGTGGCGCGTGACGCTCGGTCTCGGCGCGCTGCCGGCCCTGATTATCCTGGTGATGCGCCACGACGTGCCGGAGACGGCGGTGTGGCTGGTGCAGAAGGGACGCTACCGCGAAGCCAAGCAGGTCGCGCGCGAGATGTTCAACGACAATCTCGACATGCTGCCCGACCAGGACGTTGTGGTGCCGAAGGTTTCAACCCGCGCGTTCCTCGCCGACCTCAAGAAGGATCCGATCCGCTGGCGCGCGACGGTCTACGGCTGGATCGCCTGTTTCATGCAAGCCAGCGAGTTCTCGACCTTCGCGTTCTACCTGCCGGTCCTGTTCGCGATGGTCGGCGTCTCGTCGATCCTCGGCAACAATCTGGTGACGATGGCGCTGTTTGCCTTCGCCGGGCTGTCGGGCTGGGTTGGACCCTTGCTGACGCCGAAGATCGGCCATCGCGGCATCGCGATCGCGGGCTTCTCCATCGTCCTGATGTCGCTCCTGGTCGCGGCCTTCGCGCTCTACACCGACAACAAGATTTTGCTGCCGTTCGCTGCCGCCGGCATGCTCTGGGGGCACTATTGGGACGCCTCGAACTGCATGACGATCCCGACCATGGTCGCCCGGCCTAAATATCGCGGCACCGCGAGCGGCTTCGCCTACATGTTCGTGAAGCTGCCGTCGTTCCTGGCGATCTTCCTGTTCCCGACGGTGTTCGCCGCGATCGGGCAGGCCAATGCGACGCTGATGGTCGCGATCTTCCCGCTGATCGGATTGCTTGCAGCAATCTTCATCCTGCTGGAAGTCTACGGCTACGAGAACGACTGACGAACCGGTGCCCGGTCGCGGCCACGGCCGCGATCGGGACTTACTTCGGGATGTTGCGCGCCGGCGACTACGGGCTCAGGAAGACCGGATCGATTCCCGTGCCATGGCTGAGCAGGCCGAGCGCTTGAAGCTGGGCAGAGTGGAGGTCCATCTCCACGATGGCGAACAGAGTGAACAATGCCACCGCGGAGATGACCAGAAGGGGGTGGGCCGTCTCGGCGCCGCTCTCGCTCGCTGCGGTGAGGCTCCGGATCGCGCGACGCAGAAGGGAGTTCTGCGGTAACGCCTTCGATTGGATCTGCATCACGAACCTTCCTTGACGCGCGATATCCATCTGATTTGCGCGACAATGGAATTTTAGCCACGGCTTCGCCGCCGGCATTGACGCACCGCAAATGGCCTGCACTTCATTTCGAAAGTGGCGTCCGGCCTGCCTTACCTGATGGCTGCCGCCAACGCTGCGATCAGAGCCGGCGGCGTCACCAGCAGTCCCAGCTTGAGGAATGGCCAGGCCCCGACCTCGATCTTTTCCCGGCGGAGCGCGACCAGCCAGAGGATGGTGGCGAGCGATCCGGTCACCGACAGATTGGGACCGAGGTCGACGCCGATCAGGATGGTGCTGACGACCGGGGCGGGCAAATGATCGCTGGCGGCAACCGAGCCGGCGACGAGGCCGACCGGCAGGTTGTTGGCGATGTTGTCGGCGAGCGCGGTGGCAACGCCGACGCTCCAGGCCGCCTGCGGGATCGATTGCGCCACCGCCTGGTGGAGCAGGGCGCTCAGCTGCGCGATCACGCCGGTCCTGATCAGCGCTTCCACCATGACAAAGAGCCCGCCGACCAGCGGCAGCACGCTCCAGGACACGCCGCGTAGCACCTGCAAGGGTGATTGCCGGTTGATGAGCAGCACGGCAGCCGCCGTCGCGGTCCCGCAGACGAATGTCGGCAAGCCCAATTGCAGATCGAGCGCAGAAGCCCAAATCAGCACGATGCCGATGGCGCCGATGCCGTAGGCAGTCAATCGGCCGCCGCGGCCGAGCTTCGGGTGAGGGACCCGCGTTTCGATCGTTTCGTGCTTCAGCTCGCGGTGCAGCGCAAGGCGCAAGGCGACGTAAGTGAGCACGATTGAGGCAAGTGACGGTAGCGCGAATTGACGGAGCCAGGTTCCGAGATGCGGCATGTGCTTGCCGAACACCACCAGGTTGGCCGGATTGGAGATCGGCAGCACGAAGCTCGCGGCATTGGCGATGAAGGCGCAGACGAACAGATAGGGCAGCGGCTTGGCGCCGGCCGCGCGTGTCGCGGCATAGACGGCGGGCGTCAGCACGATCGCGGTGGCATCGTTGGAGAGCAACACCGTCACCAGCGTGCCGACGAGATAGATCAGCAGGAACAGCCGTTGCGGCGAGCCGCGTGCATGCTCGACCGCAAAGGCGGCGAGATAGTCGAACAGGCCTTCGAGGCGGGCGAGCTCGGCGATCAGCATCATGCCGATCAGGAAGAGGTAGACGTCGAGACCTTTTTCGATGCCGGCGAGCGCATCCCGCCACGGCAGCAAGCCTGATAGCACCAGGGCGCTCGCGCCGATCGCGGCCCAGATCGCTTCGGGCAGGCGAAACGGCCGGATGATGACGCCTGCGGTCGCGACGACGATGATGCTCCAGGCCCAGATGGCGTCAGACGGCACGGTCGGCAAGTCGATCTCCAAAATCCGTCCCTGACTACCGTGCCCGGGACGGATCCGCCAGCCTCAAAACGGCGCCGTCAGCAGCATGGTGCCCGCGCCGATGCTGTGGGCGCACCCTACCAAACACTCCGCTGTCATCCCGGACAAGCGTAAGCGCAGATCCGGGATCCATACCGCGGAATCTTTCTCGGGACACATACGTCGTCGTTCTTCGCCAAACACGGTCCTGTGGCTATGGGTCCCGGATCGGCGCGCGCTTGGGGCGCGCTTGTCCGGGACGACACCGTGGGTTTGGCTCACATTCAGCGTGTCACCGACAGCTTCTCCGTGATCGCCTTGCGCAGGATGCGTGACAGCGACTCCACCGAATACGGCTTTTGGATCAGTTCGAAACCGCGATGGGCGTTTTCGGCGAGCACGTTGCTGTAGCCTGAGGTGAGCACCACGGGCAGGCCCGGATAGCGCTCGCGGATGATGCCGGCAAGCTCGACGCCGTTCATGCCGGGCATGATGACGTCGGAGAACACGAGGTCGACGGCGAATTCGTTCTCGCCGAGAATGGCAAGGGCCGCGTTGGCATTGGCGACGCGACGGACGACATAGCCGAGATCTTCCAGGAGCTCGGTGGAGAACTGACCGACATCGTCATTGTCCTCGACCACGAGCACGCGGTAGCCGCGCCCGGTGGTGGCGGCCTCGTGGGTCAGCGCCGCTGCTTCCTTCTCGCCGACAGGGCTCTGTGCCTGCGGCAGGTAGATGGTGAAGGTCGCCCCCTTGCCTTGCGTGCTCGTCACCGCGATGTCGCCCTCGGACTGCTTCGCGAAGCCAAAGGCCTGGCTGAGGCCGAGGCCAGTGCCCTTTCCGACCTCCTTGGTGGTGAAGAACGGCTCGAAGATGGAGTCGAGATGTTCCGGCAGGATGCCGCTGCCGGTGTCGGCGACGGAGATGGCAACGTAGTCGCCGCTGCGCGCAGACTGCGCGCGCAGGCTGGGGATGCCGGAAACCTTGCGCACGGCAATGGTGAGGCGGCCTTCGTCGTCCATGGCGTCCCGGGCGTTGATGGCGAGGTTGATCAGCGCGGTCTCGAACTGGGCGATGTCTGCGACGGTGAAGCAGTCGGCATCGTGAATCTCCACCGCGATTTCGATACGGGCGCCGACTAGCGGCCGGACCAGTTGCGCGACGCCCTCGACCTGGCTGCCGACGTTGAAAATCTGCGGTTTCAGCGGCTGCCGGCGCGCGAACGCCAGAAGCTGAGCGGTCAGCTTGGAGGCGCGTTCGACCGTCTCGGAGATGGCATCGACATAGCGGCGGCGGCGCTCTTCCGACAGCTCGCGGCGGCGCAGGAAATCGGTGGCCGAGCGGATGATGGTGAGGAGATTGTTGAAATCATGCGCGACGCCACCGGTGAGTTGGCCGATCGCCTCCATCTTCTGTGACTGCCGCAATGCTTCCTCGCCGCGGCGTCGCTCGGTGATGTCGACGGCCTCGGGCACGGCGCCGGTGATGTTGCCGTGGCGGTCGAGCACGGGGCGCATGCCGAAGTCGAAATCGCGCTCGCCGATGGGAAGGTGCAGGCGCATCTCGAGCCGCACAGCTTCGCCTTTGAGCACGCTCTCAAAGGCCTCGCGCACGGCGGCGCTCATGCCATCGGTGCCGGTGAACCAGGGCGTGTCCCAGAACGGCTTTCCGATCACGTCCGCAGCGCTCGCCTTGATGCCGTCGAGCGCGGTGCGGTTGGCATAGAGCAATTCGCCCTTGAGGTTGACCAGGCCCTGATATTGGTTGCTGGTGGCCAGGATGGCGCGCAGCCGCGACTCGTTGGACTCGAGCTCGGCGGTGCGCTCGGCGATGCGCTGTTCCAGCGTCTCGTTGAGTTGCCGCAGCTCGATCTCAGCCTGCTTGGCGACGGTGATGTCGTGGGCGACGCCGATGAAGCCGATATGCTTGCCGGTCGGGTCCCAGCGCGGCTGCGATTCCGAGCGCAGCCAGCGCCATTCGCCGCTGGCGTTCTTGTAACGCGCTTCCAACACGAAGGGCTTGAGTGAGGCTTCGCCCTGGACGGATTGCTGAAGCACGTGCGGCAGGTCGTCGGGGTGCAGCACCTTGCGCCAGTCGAAGTCGATGGCCTGATCGTAGGGCAGGCCGACGAAGTCGACATAGGCCTGGTTGGCGAAGGACCGCTTGCGGTCGAGCTTGGTCACCCAGATCGGCACCGGGGCGCTGTCGGCGATCAGGCGGAAGCGCTCCTCGCTCTCGCGCAGGGTCTCGCGCGCGAGCATCTGGTCGGTGACGTCGATATGGGCGCCGACGAGGCGGATCGCGCAGCCATTCTTGTCGCGTTCGATCTTGGCGACGACCCGGATCCAGCGGGTCTCGCCGTCATTGGGGCGGATGATGCGGTATTCGGCGCTGTAGTCTTCGCCGGTGCCGGCGAGAGCTTCGAAGAAGTGCTTTACGGTGGCATCGCGGTCGTCGGGATGGATGCGATTGACCCATTCCTCATGCGATTCCTCGGCCGCCTCCGGCGGCAGGCCGTGGAGCATCAGATATTCGGGTGAGCGACGGTTCTTGAAGCCGTCGCGGAAATCGACCTCGAAGCCGCCGACCTTGCCGATGCGCTGGATGCGCGCCAGCTCGGCCTCGCGCTCCTGGATCGCGCGATAGGCGTTGTCGCGCTCGCGCGCGACGTCTTCGAGGTGTTGACGCAGCCTTTCGGCGGCGATGGTCTCGGGCAAGGGATCGTTCAAGGCATCGGCCGTTGTCATGCAGGAGCGCACGTGCCGGACCGATATTCACACAGACGGAGCGTGATGGCCATTGCCTGGAGGAAAGCGCGTGGCAGGAAAATCTGGGCTTGCGCGGACCGAAAAAGTACGCCTTGCCAATGCCGGGTCTGGCAATTTGTTCCAGAGACTGGAACGATCAGCCGGCGGACGCGTCTTCGCGAGGCGCAATGACGAGCTCCATGAAGCTCCCCTTTCCGAAGAGGCCAAATCTTGAAGCTCTTTGTCTGCCAGGCCTGCGGCAACGTCCTGTATTTCGAAAATCGCGCCTGTGAACGCTGCGGCCATCGGGTCGCTTTCCTGCCCGAGCAGGAGACGATGTCGGCGATCGAGCCGGACGGAGAGGCCTGGAGGATGCTGGCCGACAAGGGCGAAAGCCGGATGCTGTGCCGGAACGCCGGGTACGACGCCTGCAACTGGCTCACAGACGCGGGCGATACCACCGGCTATTGCCGCGCCTGCCGCCATAATGGGATGGTGCCGAATCTCTCGGATCCGGCGCAGCTCGCCGGCTGGCGCGAGCTGGAGGTGGCGAAACACCGTCTGTTCTATTCCCTGATCCGCTGGAAGCTGCCGCTCTGGACGCGGCAGGACGACCCCGAGCATGGTCTGATCTTCAATTTCCTGGCTGACGATCCGAACAGCGGTGAGAGGATCATGACTGGCCACGACAACGGCTTGATCACGATCGCGCTCACCGAGACCGATACCATCGAGCGCGAGCGGCGCAGGCTCGAAATGGGCGAGCCGTACCGTACGCTGCTCGGGCATTTCCGCCACGAGGTCGGGCACTATTTCTGGGACGTGCTGGTGCAGGGCGGCGGCAAGCTCGATCAATGCCGCGCGGTATTCGGTGATGATTCCGCCGATTACGGCCAGGCCTTGCAGCGCCATTATGCCGAAGGCCCGCCGCCGGACTGGCAACAGACCTACGTCTCAGCCTATGCCACGACCCATCCCTGGGAAGACTTCGCCGAAACCTGGGCGCACTATCTCCACATCGTGGATGCCCTGGAGATGGCTGGCGAGTTCGGCATGGAGGTGCGCCCCAGGGTCGACCGCGACGGGGAGTTGACGGCGCGTATCCGTTTCAACCCGTACGAGGCACGCGACGTCGACGCGCTGGTCAACGCATGGCTGCCCTTCACCTTCGCCATGAACAGCGTCAACCGCGCCATGGGCCTGCGCGACCTCTATCCCTTCATCCTGTCGCCCGCGGTGGTCGGCAAGCTGGGCTTCATTCACGGCCTGGTCCGGGACGTGGCCAAGTCCGCGTCCAAGTCCGCGTCCAAGTCCGCATCCAGGTCCGGGAGGGCATAGGGCATCCGCGGGCTCGCCAGCCCCGTTTCCAAACCGGTTGGTCTTGCGCTGGCCCGCTGGAAGCGGGCCGGATTTAGACCGTTGCCTCCGGCTCATTTTGATGTACCACGGAAGCCACACGGCCCAGCCCCATAGGCCCCAACGGCCAGGGAAGGGTCCCGCCCAAGGTCGAGACTCAAGAAGAAGCATGTTCAAACGCATTCTGATCGCCAATCGCGGCGAAATCGCCTGTCGGGTCATCAAGACCGCTCGCCGCATGGGGATTGAGACGGTTGCGGTCTATTCCGAGGCCGATCGCGACGCTCTCCATGTCGAGATGGCCGACGAGGCCGTGCTGATCGGCCCGCCCGCGGCGGCCGAGAGCTATCTGGTGATCGAGAAGATCGTCGAGGCCTGCCGCAAGACGGGCGCCGAGGCCGTGCATCCCGGTTACGGCTTCCTGTCCGAGCGCGAGGCGTTTCCGCGCGCGCTGGAGGCGGCCGGTATCGTTTTCATCGGCCCGAACCCGGGCGCGATCGCCGCGATGGGCGACAAGATCGAATCCAAGAAGGCAGCGGCGAACGCCGACGTCTCGACCGTGCCGGGCTTTCTCGGCGTCATCGAGGATGCCAAGCATGCGGTGAGGATCGCCGACGCGATCGGCTATCCCGTGATGATCAAGGCCTCTGCCGGTGGTGGCGGCAAGGGCATGCGGATTGCCTACTCGACCCAGGAAGTCGAGGAGGGATTCGGGCTCGCGAAAGCGGAAGCGAAGGCCTCATTCGGCGACGACCGCGTCTTCGTCGAAAAGTTCATCGTCGATCCTCGCCACATCGAGATCCAGGTGCTGGGCGACAAGCACGGCAACGTCATCTATCTCGGCGAGCGCGAATGCTCGATCCAGCGCCGCAACCAGAAGGTCATCGAGGAAGCGCCGTCGCCGCTGCTCGACGAGGCGACGCGCCGCAAGATGGGCGAGCAGGCCGTCGCGCTGGCCAAGGCCGTGAACTACGATTCCGCCGGCACCGTCGAGTTCGTCGCCGGGCAGGACAAGAGCTTCTACTTCCTGGAGATGAACACGCGCCTGCAGGTCGAGCATCCCGTCACCGAGCTCGTGACCGGCATCGATCTCGTCGAGCAGATGATCCGCGTTGCCGCGGGCGAGAAGCTCGCCATCGCGCAGAAGGACGTCACACTGACGGGCTGGGCGGTGGAATCGCGACTGTACGCCGAAGATCCGTTCCGCAACTTCCTCCCGTCGATCGGGCGTCTGGTAAAATATCGTCCGCCGGCGGAAGCCAGCCACGACGGCATCACCATCCGCAACGACACCGGCGTGCAGGAGGGCGGCGAGATCTCGATCCATTACGATCCGATGATCGCCAAGCTCGTCACCCACGCGCCCTCGCGCGCGGCTGCGATCGAGGCGCAGGCGACCGCGCTGGATTCGTTCTACGTCGACGGCATCCGCCACAACATCCCGTTCCTGTCGGCGCTGATGCATCATCCGCGCTGGCGCGAGGGGCGGCTCTCGACCGGCTTCATCGCCGAGGAATTCCCCAAGGGCTTTGCGGTGCGCGTGCCGGAAGGCGAGGTCGCACGGCGCATCGCCGCGGTCGGCGCCGCCATCGATCACGTGCTCGGGGAGCGCAAGCGGCAGATCTCGGGCCAGATGGGCGGCCGGCTCGTGCAGCGCGAGCGGCGCCGTGCGGTCTGGCTCGACCGCCAGGAGATCCAGCTCGAGGTCGGACGCGAGGGCGAGGCCATCGCGATCCGCTTCATCGACGCCGAAGGAAAGGCCGGCAACGCGCATCTGCTGCAGTCGCCATGGAAGCCGGGCGATCCGGTCTGGCAGGGCACCATCGACGACCACTTCGTCGCGGTGCAGGCGCGCCCGATCCCAAACGGCATTCGCCTCGCGCATCAGGGCGTCGAGGTGCCGGTCTATGTCTGGACCGAAGCGGAGGCGACCTCGGCGCGGCTGATGCCGGTGACGACGGCCTCCGACAGCGGCAAGAAGCTGCTCTGTCCGATGCCCGGCCTCGTGGTCTCGATCGCGGTGAGCGAGGGGCAGGAGGTCAAGGCCGGCGAGACGCTGGCTGTGGTCGAAGCCATGAAGATGCAGAACGTGCTGCGCGCCGAGCAGGACGGCACGGTGAAAAAGGTTCACGCCAGCGCCGGCGCGACGCTGGCGGTGGACGCGCTGATTTTGGAGTTTGCGTAAAGCGCTTCAGGCACAACAGCAAACCCTCACCCTGAGGAGCCGCGCCTTCGCGGCGTCTCGAAGGGCGAGGCCACCAGCCGGGCCTGCATCCTTCGAGACGCGCGCAAGAGCGCGCTCCTCAGGATGAGGAATTGAGAGTGAGGCACCATGGCCTTTCGTTCCCGCCGCGAGAAACTTCGCTCCGTTCTGTCGGGCGCAGCTTGCGTCCATCCCGGCTCGGTCTACGACGCCATCTCGATCCGCATCGCCGAGGATCTCGGCTTTCCGCTCGGCATGTTCGGCGGTTCGGTCGCCTCGCTCGCGGTGCTCGGCGACCCCGACGTCACGCTGATCACGCTCACCGAGCTTGCCGAGCAGATGCGGCGGATGTCGCGCGCCTCCGCGCTGCCCGTGCTGGTCGATGCCGATCACGGCTATGGCAACGCACTCAATGTCAGGCGCACGGTGCAGGAGCTGGAGGCGGCGGGCGCCGCCGGCCTCACCATCGAGGACACGCTGCTGCCGGCGGCCTTTGGCGAAGCGAAGACGCAGTTGATCTCGCTCGAGGAAGGCGTCGGCAAGATGAAAGCCGCGCTCGCCGGCCGCAATGATGCTTCGCTGGTCATCATGGGCCGCACCGGAGCGGCTTCGATCACCTCGATCGAGGACGCGATCCGCCGCGCCAAGTCTTATGAATCCGCCGGTGTCGACGCGCTGTTCTTCACCGGCATCAAGTCGCGTGCCGAACTCGAGGCGGTGCGCGCTGCGACGCGCCTGCCGATCGTCGTCGGCGGCGCGCCCGAGGACTTGAACGCGCTCGATTACCTCGCAGGTCAGCGCGTACGCATCGCGCTCCAGGGCCATGCACCGATCGCCGCCGCGACACAGGCCGTGTACGAGACCCTGAAGGCGCTCAGCGAAGGTACGTCGCCCAAAGGCCTCAGAGGGCTCGCATCCTCGGAGCTGACGGCCCGCATCATGCGCGAGGCCGATGTCAAGGCGCGCAGCGCCGACGTCCTCGGATTGAAAAAATGAGCCGGGCGATTCTCCAGGTGATGATCCGCGGGCGCGTGCAGGGCGTCGGCTATCGGGCCTGGGTCGAGTATCAGGCGACGGCGAGCGGCCTCGAAGGCTGGGTCCGCAACCGCCGCGACGGCAGCGTGGAAGCGCTGTTCGCCGGCACGCCGAAGCACGTCGCCGACATGGTTGCGCTGTGCCGCCACGGCCCGCCATCCTCGCGCGTCGACAGTGTGACGAGTGAGACGGCCGGTGCGGATGAGCTGAATTTGCGCCGGGCAGGGGAGGCGTTTTCGGTGTTGCCGACGGTGTAGGTGTATCGACTCTCGCCCCGCTTGCGGCAGGCTATCGTAAATGGCGCTTTGCGGCATCTGAGCGCACGCCTCGTCCTTCGAGACGACCGCTTCGCGGTCTCCTCAGGATGAGGTTAAGTAGCATTGGTGCTCGTTGAAGCGAGTGCCGCGAACAAGATCCTCATCCTGGGGGCCCGCCAACGGCGGGCGTCTCGAAGGATGGCCACAGGCGAGATCGCTCCCATATGCAATTGCCCTGCCGCACGCGGGAGAGGCGAAGGAAAGACCTCACCTTGGCAGCTTGGCGATGGCCTCGCTGAGCTCGTGGATCTCATACGGCTTGCGCAGAATCGGGAAATCGCCACGCACGTCGGCGGCGACCTCGCTGTAGCCGGTGGCGAGCAGGATCGGCAGGCCGGGGCGAATCTCGCGGAGATGATAGGCGAGGGTGAGGCCGTCCATCTTGCCGGGCATGACGATGTCCGAGAACACGAAGTCGACGCCGTCGGTCTCGATCTCGCGCAAGGCAGCTTCGGCGTCCGCAACCCGGCGCACCTGGTAGCCGAGCTGCTCCAGCAGGCCAATGCTGACAAGGGCGACGTCCGGATTGTCCTCCACCAGCAACACCGTGCCGCTGCCCTTGAAGCCCGGCTCGCCCGTCGTGTCCTGCGATGGCGCGTCTTCTCCGCGCGGCAGGAGGATGGTGAACGTCGTGCCCTTGCCGAGCTCGCTTGCGACCTTCACGGTGCCGCCAGCCTGGTGCGCGAAGCCGTGCACCTGGGATAGGCCGAGGCCCGTGCCCTTTCCGATCGGCTTGGTCGTGAAGAATGGCTCGAAGATCTTGTCGAGCACGTCGGAGGGGATGCCGAGCCCAGTGTCGGTGACGTCGATCGCGACGAAATCGCCGGTAAGCGATGCCTCGTCCAGCACGGCATTGCGCGCGCTGATCGTCACCGCGCCGCCATCGGGCATGGCGTCGCGGGCATTGATCACGAGGTTGAGCAGCGCGGTCTCGAGCTCGGAGACGTCGGTCTTGATCGGCCAGAGGTCGCGGCCGATGTCGAGGCCCAGGCGCACAGAGCTGCCGACACCGGCATCGAGCACCTCGCGGATCGCCGCGATGCGTTCGGCGAAGTCGATCGCCTGCGGATTGACGCTCTGCCGCCGCGCGAAGGTGAGGAGCTGGTTGGTCAACGCCGCGCCGCGCTTGGTGGCGGTCTCGATGGCCGAGATCGCGCGCTGAAGCTTAGCCGGGTCGTCGGCGCCTCGCTTCAGCATATGGAGGCTGCCGCTGATGATCATCAGGAGGTTGTTGAAGTCGTGCGCAACCCCTCCGGTGAGCTGCCCGAGCGCGTCGAACTTCTGGGACTCGGCGAGCTGCTTGTGCATCGCCTCGAGCTTGACCTGCGCATTGCGGCGTTCGGTGATGTCGCGCGTGATCTTGGCGAATCCGACCAGCTCGCCGTCCTCGTAGATCGGATCGATCACGACGCTGGCCCAGAAGAACGTGCCGTCCTTACGGACGCGCCAGCCTTCCTCCTCGTAGCGGCCCTTTTCCCGGGCGATGCCGAGCGCACGCGCCGGCTTGCCGTTGGCGCGGTCGGTCTCGGTGTAGAACCGGGAAAAATGCTGGCCGAGGATCTCCTGAGGCGAATAACCCTTGATCCTCTCGCCGCCGATGTTCCAGCTGGTGATGATCCCTTTGGGATCCAGCATGTAGAGGGCGTAGTCGGCGACTCCCTCAACCAACAGCCGGAAACTGCGTTCGCTCTCGAACAAGTCTCTCTGTTGACTGAACTTTTCGACCATTCCGGACCCCGCCTCGACGGGAACAAACGCCGCAGGCGGCCGGATGGTTCCCCTGGGGTGGGACATTTTTAGGCAGGTGTCCCGTACGCGTGCAGATAGGGCCGCTAAAGCGCCCATATCGTCAGGCTGCCGCCACGCTCCGGAACGTCGCCGCCACCGCACGCAGCGCTGCAAGCTTCGCGGGATCGCTGACCTTCGAATGCAGCATCACCTTCGAGCTGCCGAGTTTGGGCAGCTTGTGCGCAAGCCCGATGTCGACCAATCCGGGCGGCGCGATCCGTCGCGCCAGCGGCGCAATCGCAAGTCCGGCGAGCGTCGCTGCGACCACCGCCGTGACACCGCCGCCGACAAAGCGCTCGCGCCAGGCAATGCCTGCCTTGTCGAGGGCGCGCACGGCGATGGCGCGGACACCGCAGGGCGGGGCGAGCGTGGCGAGCGGCAGCGGCTCGCCTTTCGGCAGGGTGAAGCGTCGTGCGGCGAACCAGCCGAACGTGTCCTCAATCAGCTTCTCGCCGCCGCGGCGGCTGCCTTCCTGGCGCACGACCACCGCATCGAGCTCGCCTGCGTCGTAAGCATCCTGCATCTCGCGCGAGAAGCCGATGGTGACGGCGAGGGTGAGGTTCGAGGACATGGCGTGCAGGCGTTCCAGCAGCGGCACGAGCTCAGGGCCCGCCGCATGATCGGAGATACCGAGCGAGAGCGATTGTGCGGCCGGTGCCTCGCCCGACAGCGCGCGATCATGCGCCGCGATCAGCACACGGGCGCGTTCGAGGAAGCCGGCGCCGTCGGCAGTGAGCCGGACCGCGCGCGGCGAGCGCTCGACGAGACGTTTTCCCAGCAATGTCTCCAGCCGCTGCAGCTTGAGACTGACCGCCGCCTGCGTGGTGCCGAGCGCTTCGGCGGTGCGCGTAAAGCTCTGGAGGTCGGCGACCAGCAGGAAGGCCTGGACGGTGGCGATGTCGAGCGTCGGTGTCATTGTGGTTTTTTATCACTGCTATCAATATAGATAAGATATCAAAATGACGGCGACAGGTCTAGCTTCTCACCAACGCCGCGCTGACCGGCGCAGCATCTTGAGGAGAGCCAAAATGCCCCTGATCACCGTGTCCTACACCACCTCGCGCCAGTCGCCGTCGCTGAAGGCCGACATCGCGAATGCCGTATCCGAGCTCACCGCTGAGATATTGCACAAGGATCCCAGGGTGACCGCCATCATCGTCAAGTCGGTGGATGCCGATGACTGGTTCGCTGGCGGCAAGTCGCTGGCCGAGCAGAAGCTTGCAAGCTACTGGCTCGACATCCACGTCAGCGAAGGCACCAACACCAAGGACGAAAAGGCGGCCTATCTCGCCGCGATGTTCAAGCGCATGGCCGAAATTCTTGGACCGCTGCATCCCGAGACCTATCTGCATGTCGACGAGGTCAAGGGCGACGCCTACGGCTTTGGCGGCCTGACCCAGGAGCGCCGCTACATCGCCGGCAAGCTCGAGGTGTCGTTGCAGGCGGCGTAAGACCGCAAGCCGCGGGTGAGCCATCTCACCCGCGGCCTGATAGTCAGCTCGCGGCGCGGAACTGGACTTCGGAATTGTTCAGGAAGCACGTCTTGTCGAACAGCTTCAGGTCGAGCGGATTCGGCAGCCTGATATCGCTGAGATCGGGGCAGGGCTTGACCGAGGGATCATAGGATCTGTCGATCTGCGAGATGAAGACCACGATCAGCCCCTGATCGCATGCGAACGATTTCAGCGTGCGCACCTGAACATTGAGGTCGGGGTTTTCGCGCCTTTGGTCGAGCAACTGCAGATAGTCGATCACCACGAATGTGCCGCGGGGCGCCGCGGCCATTTGCTTGACGACGTAATCGGCACTGATGGCGTCGGAGCAATCGACCTCGAAGAGTTCATCGAATTGCGCGGGCTCGACGCCGATCGCCTGCAGGCGGTCCCGCACGTCTTTCTCGGTATATTCGAGCGAGAAGAACGCGGCCCGATGGCCTGACCTCATGGCCTCCACGGCAAGTTCGAGGCTCATCAGCGTCTTGCCCTGACCGGGCCGGGCGCCGACCAGCACCATGTCGCCTGGCATGAATTGCGGGAACAGCCTGTCCGCGGGCGTCAACGCGGCGGCTTTCGCTGCGAGCATGCTCCAGGCGGAAAACCCTTCCGTCCTGGCGATGCGGTCAAGCGCGTCGTGCAGTGGAACGCCTTCCTCGCGGGACAGGCGCTTCGCTCGTCGCTTCAGATGATAGATCGGCGCAGAAAGTCTCATCGTCAAAACCTCCCATTGCGAGCAGAAAACGCAATCCCTCCTTATGCCTGGCGCTCGAAACAGTCGGTCCGATGATCTCATCGCCCTGCATGAGGTCTGCTTTCCCGGCGGAGGGGGGAGGCGTGGGCGGCGCCGGACCTAGACATAGCCGATTCCGCGGGAGAGGAGAACGCAGGCATTGCGTCTCCAACAGGAAAGCGTCAGGCGGCCGTTTCCGGCAGCAGCGCGCGGGTCGGTCCGAACAGCTGTTCGAACGCCTGGCGTAGCGCGATATCGACGTCAGCCATGGCGACGAGCTGGCCGAGGTCGACCAGCGAGGTGACGCCGTAGCGGGCGTCAGTGACGCCGCACGGCACGATGCCGGCGAAATGCGATAGCTCCGGCTCGACATTGATCGCGATGCCGTGGAACGAGACCCAGCGCTTCAATCGCACGCCGATCGCCGCGATCTTGTCTTCGTGTTCGGGCCCCTTGTCGGGCCGCTTGACCCAGACGCCGACCCGGTCTTCGCGCCGCTCGCCGCGGACGTTGAAGGCGGCGAGCGTGCGCAGGATCAGCTCCTCCAGGCTGGCGACGTAGGCCCGCACGTCCGGCCGGCGGCGCTTAAGGTCGAGCATGACATAGGCGACGCGCTGGCCAGGCCCGTGATAGGTGAGCTGGCCGCCGCGTCCCGTGGCGAAAATCGGGAATCGGGGATCGAGCAGGTCGGTGGCCTTGCCCGAGGTGCCGGAGGTATAGAGCGCAGGGTGCTCCAGCAGCCAGACCAGCTCCGGCGCCTCGCCCGCCGCGATGGCGGCAACCCGGGCTTCCATCGCGGCGACCGCCTCCGGATAGGGCACCGGCGCGTCCGAGATCCGCCACTCGACCGGCTCGCCGCCTGCGGCGGAAAACGGCGTCAAATCGAGCTCCTGACGCGGGTCTTGGCGCGGATCTTGGCGAGGGTTTTGCGGCGAATTAACCATTGCCTAACCATAACGTGGTGATCATCTCGGGGGCAAATACCAAGTCCTTTGGTCAAGTCCCAAATCAAGTCCCAAGTCCCAAGTTGCGGCGGTCCTGACAGTGCCCACCCTCGATAAAGTCACCGTGGATCTCATGGTCGTCCTCGGGACGACCACCATGCCGATCCATCAGGTATTGCGTCTTTCCCGCGGCGCCATCATCGAGCTGGACGCGACCGAAGCCGACGAGGTGAAGGTGTTGGCCAACAATCTGCCGGTCGCCTCCGGCGTCGTGCTGGTGGACCGCAACCGAATCGCGGTCGAGGTCAAGCAGATGCTGCCGCGCTCACCGGGCACGCGATAGCGGCCCGGGCACCCGTAGGGCCCGGGCACCCGTAGGGCCTGGGCACCGGGGGCAGGGCCAATTCGGGGAGGGGCCCGAACTTTCGTGCAAAGCTTGTGGGATTCAGGGCCTTTGCAGGCTTGTACCCCTCTGATGGATTTGTTAGATCGGCGCCGTTGATCCGGCCGGCCTTCAAGCCTCAGGCCGGTATCCCCAAAGCGCTCGTGGCGGAACTGGTAGACGCGCTGCCTTGAGGTGGCAGTGAGTAAAATCGTGGGGGTTCGAGTCCCTCCGAGCGCACCAGGCGGCATAAGTCATTGATACGAAAAATGATTCGTTGAGACTTGTTCCCACATTGTTACCCACACCGAACGTTAGAACTTCATTCCGCGAGAGCTCCGCACTCGACTTTCGCGTCTTGGTTCGGCGCTTTCCCTTTTCGGTCGAGCATCTTGATTTGAACCAACCATATGCGGTGCAAAACCACTATTTGCTCGCGACAGGGCGCTAGCGTGGCTCAGCGCAGAAATCGGCAGGTTCACATTTTCGGCGGGATCGCGCTTATCTGAACTACTTGGGGCGCTGGATATCGAGGATATCCAACACCGGAGGGCCGATGTGGCGGCACTCACGACGGCCACCACGAATGCCGGGTATCCTTCGCAGCCCAAGAGTTGAAAGGAGTTGAACGCAATGATCCTTGAATCGATTATCACCTGCCCGCATTGCGGCACCTCGAAGTCGGAAACGATGCCGACCGACGCTTGCCAGTTCTTCTATGTGTGCGCAGGCTGCGGCGCAAAACTCCGGCCGAAGGAGGGTGATTGCTGCGTGTTCTGCTCCTACGGCTCCGTGCCATGCCCGCCGATGCAAGCCGAGCATTCGGGGAATGTTTCATGCCGCAGCGCCTAGGTGTGGAGCCTCAAGAGGTTATCCTTGGTCAAACCGAGCCTGCTGATCGGCGTTTGAGAGTCTATACCACCGTGAGGTCGGTGCCAGTT
>NZ_LBJC01000070.1 GCF_004114535.1 Bradyrhizobium nanningense | reverse complement strand
ATTGTCCTGCACGACGTGGTCGGCGGCGAGCGCGAGCACGATGGCTTCGCTGGCGCGGTTCTGCGCGAACACCGCGCCGGCCGCGATCGCAGGTCCTGAATCGCGCCGCATCGGCTCAAGGATCACGTCGGCCTCGATGCCGATCTCGGCGAGCTGCTCCAGCACCATGAAGCGATAGGACGCATTGGTGATGACGATCGACCGGTCGAACAGCGAGGGATCGGAGACGCGCAGCAGCGTGTCCTGGAAGGTCGAGCGCGAGCCGAACAGCGGTAGGAACTGCTTGGGCCGCACCTCGCCCGACGCCGGCCACAGCCGCGTGCCGGCGCCGCCGCACATGATCAGGGGGATTATGCGTTTGTCCAAAATCTCAAGCTCCGCGCCAAATTCCAGTTCTATAAATTAGAGACAGCATCTATAGAGAGCCACAATCTCACACTGGGGATGTGAACTCGAAATATCCTTATCAAGGCTAGTCTGTTGCCTATTCCGCAGACCTCGAAAGCCGTTAATCTAAGCTTGCTTTTTTGGTCCAGCCCATCTCCCTATTGCCTCCGTTTTCGAGTACGTACGGAGTACCCAACCTAGAGATTATTATGACAAAGAAACGTGCACTTATTACTGGCGTAACTGGCCAAGACGGCGCCTATCTCGCTGAATTGCTCCTGGAAAAAGGATATGAGGTCCACGGCATCAAGCGACGGACTTCGCTGTTCAATACCGATCGTATCGACCATCTTTACCTCGATCCGCACGAACCCAATCCGCCGTTCCGCCTGCACTACGGCGACCTGACAGACTCTTCGAGCCTGATCCGGATTGTTGGCCAGGTCCAGCCCCACGAGATTTACAATCTCGCAGCACAAAGTCACGTGGCCGTTTCCTTCGAGGAACCGGAATACACCGCGAACTCTGACGGCCTCGGCACCCTTCGAATTCTCGAAGCGATGCGGATCGTCGGTTTGGAAAAAACGACCCGTTTCTACCAGGCGTCGACTTCCGAACTCTATGGCTTAGTCCAGGAAATCCCGCAAAAGGAGACTACGCCTTTCTACCCGCGTTCGCCGTACGCTGTAGCCAAGCTCTATGCATATTGGATCACGGTCAATTACCGAGAAGCTTACGGGATGTATGCTTGTAATGGCATCCTCTTCAACCACGAATCTCCGGTCCGCGGCGAGACCTTCGTGACCCGAAAGATCACGCGTGCTTTGGCGCGCATCCATTTGGGACTGCAGGAAAGGCTCTATCTAGGAAATCTGGACGCCCTGCGCGATTGGGGACACGCCCGTGACTACGTCGAAATGCAATGGCTGATGCTGCAGCAGGACAAGCCTGAGGATTTCGTGATTGCTACTGGCGTGCAACATTCGGTCCGAGATTTTGTCAATGTCGCAGCAAGCGAAGTCGGCATGACGGTCCGCTGGGAAGGAAGCGGCGTCGAAGAAAAGGGATATGACGCGAAGACCGGCAAGTGCGTCGTCTCCGTCGATCCCCGCTATTTCCGCCCCACCGAGGTCGCGACGCTTCTTGGCGATCCGTCAAAGGCCAAGCAGAAACTCGGCTGGAAGCCCAGTACGTCGTTCGAAAGCCTGGTTCGAGAAATGATGAAGGAAGATCTCGAATCCGCAAAACGGGACGAACTCATCAAGCAGCACGGCTTTAGATACTATCCGCGACACGAGTGATAGCGGTGAGGCTCGACTCGTCGCTCTAATTTTCGGGGTCGGCCAGAAGAGCGCTGAAGCTCTTCTGGCAAGGATCGCACGGTCTTGGGGCGGCCGACCCGCGGGTCTTACTCGAACCGTCCGGCGGGCGACTGCGAGCGCCAGTCGCGCAAAGCAGCCGCCAGGTCAAATTGTCGAACGAAGCCATCGTTCTGCAATTTTTTCGGAACGATGTTGGTAGACCTAAAAAGCTTGAGCACACGGGCTCGATTGATCGAGGTCTTCAGGCCGAGCTTGGAAAGCAGCTCAAACGCCAACCCTCCCAGAAGAATCAAGCTTATCGGAATTGTAAACCTCGGCTCTGGCAAATTGGCCACCCGGCAAAAGGCCGCGCAAATGCCTTCCGTCGTCACCGGTTCGTCGAACGCAAAATTGTAAATTGTCAGCATTTCTTCGCTGCGACGAGCGAATTCCAATGAGGCGACCAAATCTTTAACGTATCCGCAGGCTTTTTTGGTGTCTCTCCTGCCGGGATAGAAGAATGCCCTTCTCTCCAGTGATCGTGCTAACCGGGTGAAATTTCCCCGTTCCTGAAACCCAAATACGACGGCCGGCCGGACAATCACCAGCTTTCGGTCTCTCGGCTCTTCTAGTTGCCAACTCTGATGAATACCTTCGGCTAGAAGCTTCGATTTTCCGTATGAACTCTCCGGATTAGGATCCGAGAACTCTGAGATCTCATCTTCACTCGGGCCGTAAATCGAGATCGAGCTTGTAAAGAACAACGTTTTCGCTTTTGTGATCCGGGCATACTGCGTCACGCTCAAGGCGCCGGATACGTTGGTCCAGTAGTACTCCCAGTCCGCCGGGCCGGGAGTAACGTGCACTGCCGCAAGATTGTAAATCTCAGTAACCCCAGGCGCTAAGTCCGCCGGAATTGGCAACCTTACATCGCAAAATGTATATTCGACACCTTTGGTCCTGAATCTCGGCTGGGGCGCGATATCCGCGCTTACGACTCGAGCATATTTGCCTGAATTCACAAGCTCACGAGCAAGATGTGAGCCGATGAATCCGTGCCCGCCGAATATCACAGCAATTCTGCCCCCGATCTCCATTAGATGCCCCTGCTTCCCTGAAATGTCATGCCTTGCCAATAAGCGCGAGATATTGGTTCATAATGGTTTGCTTGTTCATGCACTCGGCCACGAAAGTGCGGCCGTTCTCGCCTTTTCGCGCTAACTCGTCCTTGCTATCGAGAAGGCTGGTGACCGCCTCGAACAAGCCATCCTCGTCTCCGGGCGAAACGCAAATTCCTGCTCCAGAGCGCTGCGTGAGCACGTCGAGCGGACTTCCGGTCTCGGCTATACAGACATACGGTCGTCCAGCCGCCATGATTGAGAAGAGCTTCGATGGCAATGCATAGTTCGCCACGTCCAACGCCTGTGGCACCATGTGGAGCGAAGCCGCCTGCAGGCTAGGAACGAACTTGTCTGCATCCACCAGCGGCGCAAACCTAGTATTTGTCACCCCGGCCTGCTGAAACAGGCGAATGATCCGGTCTTTTTCTGAGCCGTCTCCCTGCATCACGACGTTGACGTCGGGCCTTTCGAGTGAAAGGCGTTTGATCAATGGTAGAAGCTGATCTAGATTCTGCTTCTTTCCAAAATTTCCGGAATACATCAATGTTGGCGGGTGAGCTGGAACAGGCGATTCAGACGCAGGTGAAGCCCAAATAGAAATGACGTCGATCGGGCTCGTACACCCGATCTTCTCAAGCTCGCTCTTCATTCCTTCTGTCAGTACCACAACCCGATCCGACCGGTTGAGTACGAAGCTCTCCACCCGCTCCATCATTCGCAAGATCAGTGGGTTCTTAGCAATACCGAGTGACCGCGCTAGCCCACTTTCGATATCGTGAACGATGGTTAGCACCTGTGCGCCACTGATAAGTTTTACCAATAACGCAGCGAAGACCGTCAAACTACTTGGAACGTAGGCGATAACAACGTCTGGTCTGCTGAAACGCCCAAGCAACGCTTTTCGACAAACTGAAATTACAAAGCGAATGTCGTTCTTCACGCGTTCTTTGAAGCCGCCGGCGCCCCTCTCGCTTACGCCGATTCGAGATACTTTGATGTCTTCAAACGTCTCTTCGTCGCGGCTTCCATCGCTCCACGCACGGAAATTTTCTGCCGTGGGATAATGCGGTCGAAAAGCTATTGTGTGCAGCCGATGCCCCGCCCCCTGCAAATACCTTGCAAGGTCGGTACAATAGGGCGCGGACCCTATCTCTTCCGGCCAAAAATAAGGAGACAGATAAAGAATAGTCTTTGTCAAAATTAAAAATCCCAGTGCAACCGCAATTACGACCTACGACCCGACGATCGCATCCAGCCTGCGACCCCCACTCTGCAGGAAATCGTCGTAGGCCGCCGCGAGACCGGACCGGAGAGAGGTGTTCGGCCGCCAGCCGAGCGCTCTAATCCTAGAGCTATCTAGCAGCTTGCGTGGCGTACCATCGGGTTTAGACGTGTCGAAGACCAGCTTGCCCCTGTAGCCCACAACGTCCGCAACCGCTGCCGCAAAGTCAGCAATCGACAACTCGTCTCCACTGCCGACATTGATCGGAAGATCACTTGAGTAATTCTTCAGGAGGAAAACGCAGGCATCGGCAAAGTCCTCGACGTTGAGGAACTCGCGAAGCGGCGTACCGGTGCCCCATACCGAGACGCTGGGAGCATTGGCGAGCTTGGCTTCATGGAAGCGCCGGATCAACGCGGCCGGGACGTGGCTGTGATCCGGATGATAATTGTCGCCGCGGCCATAAAGATTGGTCGGCATGGCCGAGATGAAATCATCGCCAAATTGCCGACGATAGGCCTGGCACATCTTGAGGCCGGCAATCTTGGCGATCGCGTACCACTCATTGGTCGGTTCAAGCGGCCCGGTCAGCAATTCGCTTTCGGCGATCGGCTGCTTGGCGTGCTTGGGATAGATGCAAGACGAGCCGAGGAACAGCAGACGCTGCACACCAACCGCGTGACTTGCGCGGATCACGCTCAACTCTAGCGCAAGGTTGTCGCAGAGAAAGTCGACCGGGAAATTGTTGTTGGCTGCGATACCGCCGACTTTTGCCGCGGCGTGAACCACGACCTCGGGACGATTGGCCTCGAGCCATCTCAGCGTAGGCTCTTCCTTTGTGAGATCGAGTTCGCGGCGATCGGCCGTCAGGACGGTGCAATTCTCGGACGCAAGCCTGCGGACGACAGCCGATCCGACCATGCCCCGGTGACCCGCGACAAAGACACGTTTGCCCGAGAGATCGTAGGTTGAAGCCCCTGTCATCGTATCCTCTAAAAGCGTTCGGTTCGCCGGATCATCAGCGATCCAGTTACCGCCGCATTACGCAATCACGCTGCCGATGCAGCCCCGCCAGACAGGTAACACAATCTTCACCATGCGACAGCCTGCCCGGCCAGGCAAAGATATTCATGATGAACCTGCGCTGCGCGCACAAAAGGTCAGCACACACTGAAACAAAAACGAGCAAGGCAGCCGCATCGGCTGTGCGGCTGCCTCGAAGATCGATGAAAACGGCAGCCGCCGCCCGGGTTAGCTCAACCTCAGTATGCCCGGCGCAGCACGGGGCCGACAGGCGCGCAAACCCGGTCCATGTACCAGCCATAGGGCGTCTCGACCCGCACCAACGGGCAACGGCGCCACGGCACATAACGGTAGGGATACGGCTGCGCCCAGAACGTCACAGGCGTTGCCTGGCTTTCGCCCGTGAGCAGGGCTGCCGGTGCGGGCATCTGCATCGCGGCGCTCGCTCCGCTCGCCGCGCAGAAGGTAACAGTTGCGGCCAAAAGGCCTGCTCGGATCAACGTCTTAAACATCCAAAATAGCTCCTCGCCCCTTGCGGATTTGACCCCGACCGCGCTCGTCAGATCCCAGCTGACCGACGCCGCCGGTGCGTAAGGCCACTGCCGCGACTAGCCCAAATAGCGAACCGAACTTTACCAAGGCCGCCGGCGCAATTGCAACCGATGCCGGGGCAGCCGAGGGCCTTTCGGGACGATATGGCGCGCAGGTGTGGCTTCTCGGTCCTATTTTTCCTCGCTCCAGGCGCCCGGGGCGGCGAGGTCGGGTGAACGGCGGTACACATCCCGAAGGAACTGGTAGTTGACCGTCTGGGCCAGAGGCACGTCTTCCTCGCCGAGTTTGGCAAAGAGAAGGATATCCCGCAGCGTCCGCCAGCGGCTTTCGTCGTAGTCGCCGATACGGCCGCCGGTGGGAAGCACCAGCGGGCGTTGCTGCTGCAGCTCGAATCGCAGCCGGTCGGAATTCAACCTGACCGGTCCGGTACCAGCGAGAACGGGCACGCTCCGTGCATAGTCCGCGTAGGTGAATTGCCATCCGCGAATGACGCCCTGAAGGACATCGGCAATCATGGATGGCTGTTCATGGACGAGAGCGTTGCTCGCGAAGTAAACCAAGCCAGGGACATGGATACCGTAGTCTTGCGGTTTGATGACATTCAGCTTCACGAAGGCCGAACTGGTCGGATCCGGTTGCTCGTCGATTGCGGCGATGATGGCATCCACCTCGCCGGCTCGCAGAGCGTCGAAGCTGTCGCGGTCCGGCACCTTGGTGATCTGGCTCCGGGGCAGTCCGAGCTGCGCCATCATGGCGTCGAAGGCAACGTCGCCTTCGCTCGCCCTGCGGTATCCGACCCGCTTTCCGACGAGATCAGCCGGCCGCCGCAGGCCCGAGCTTTCGAGCGTGAAAATCGCGACGGAGGTATCAAGGAAGCTCGCGGCAAAGGCCGTCACGGGAACGCCCCGCCAGGTTGCCAGCAAGAACTTCTGGCCACTCGTCACGCCGATGGCATGTTGACGTGCAACAGTTTGGACGAAGTCTGGATCGGGTTGGGCGGCCAACTCGATGCGGGAAGAGAAAAATCCCTGCCTCGATGCTGCAAGTTCGCCGGCAAATCGCGCGCTATATGGCCCTTCCACGAGCAGCTTGACCGCAGCGGCGGTCGAGGCCGTCGGAGCGCGTACGGGCGCCGCATCGGGGTGAAGAAGGAGAAGCGCGGTTCCGGCCAAGGCCACGGCAGCAAGGCCAATGGCGAGGGCGCGCTTTCCTCTCGGCCGGGTCCGCCGCCGGGACTGGGTTCGAGGCAACGAGATCTTCCTAACAGGTTGCGAAATTTAACATATCAACGAGGGTGAGATGGGCTACAATTTCAGCTTGTGGGGTAAGGTTAACTTTTCCTTCGCCTTGTTTTAACAGCGATTTTGACCGATAGCACAGCGCGTTCGGTAAATGAATTTTGCGTCAATGGATTTGGCAGGATGACTATTCTTTCCACACGGCCGGTGCCTGTCGCTGATTCTGCGGCGAAAATTGACGTGGTCGAGCCGGCGGCGGATACAGCTGCAGGCTCCGCGCCGAGCTGGCTACGACCTGTGGTTGTCGAACGGGCGATGGCGGTGGTGGATGCGGCGCTGATCGTTTTCAGCGGGATTGGCTGCGCGGTCGGCTATCTCTTGGCGAGCGCCGGCGTCATCGGCAAAGCCGACGTCTATGCGGGGGCGAGCGTTCTCGTCGCCGTCAATTTCATCCTGCTGACAACCGTGCAACACGGCTACCGCCTGAAGAACATCACGAACCTGCCGCGCACGTTCCGGCTGACGCTGGCGACCTGGACCGGCTTGTTCGGCGCGCTGCTGGCGATCGCCTTCACGATGAAGGTCAGCGAGGAGTTCTCCCGCGGCGCCGCTATCTCGTTCTATCTGGTCGGCCTCACCCTCCTCCTCGCCTGGAAAGCGATCGCCGCGCGCTGGACCGCGCATGCCTTGCGCACCGGCGCCTTCGCCAACGGCCGCGCCATCATGATCGCCGAGTTCGGCCTTGCGAGCTCCTCCAACGCGGTCGACGACCTCGGCCAGCACGGCTACCGCCTGGTGCGGGTGATGGAGATCCCGGCAAAGGACCTCGCCTCGCCGCTGCTGCTGTCGCAGCTGGCGCCGCGCTTCGAAGAACTGATCGCGTTTGCGCGCGAGCACCGGATCGAGCACGTCTTCCTGCTGATGAACTGGAGCCGGCAGCACGCGATCGACAGCATTCTGGACGCGCTGAAGATCCTGCCGATCCCCGTGCATCTGGTGCCGGACCCCAACGCCGCGCGGTTCCTGCGCTATCCGCTGGTGAGCACCGGCAACACGTTCACCGCCGAGCTGCGCCGCGCGCCGCTATCCTGGAAGGAGCGGGCGCTCAAGCGGACGCTCGATCTCGTCGGCGCCAGCGTTGCGCTTTTCGTGTTCGCGCCGGTGATGCTGGTGACCGCGATCCTGATCAAGCTGAGCTCGAAGGGCCCGGTGTTCTTCCGCCAGACCCGCCACGGCTTCGGCGGACGCGCGTTCAAGATCTTCAAGTTCCGCACCATGCGCGTGCTGGAGGACGGCCCGACGATCGTGCAGGCGCAGAAGAACGACCCGCGCGTCACGCCAATCGGCAAATGGCTGCGCAAGACTTCGATCGATGAGCTGCCGCAGCTCTTCAACGTGCTCAAGGGCGACATGTCGCTGGTCGGCCCCCGCCCGCACGCGGCCGCCCACAACACCGAATATGAGCAGATCATCGGCAACTACGCCTTCCGCCACCACGTCAAGCCCGGCATCACCGGCTGGGCCCAGGTTAATGGTTACCGCGGAGAAACCCGCACGCTCGACCTGATGCAGAAGCGCGTGGAGTATGATCTGTGGTACATTAACAACTGGGGCCTTACTCTGGATCTGAAGGTAATTGTCTTGACGCTAGTCACGAGTTTGCGGGCACCAAATGCGTACTAGACTGCTTCACGATGAGAGTTCTTGCCGAATGTAGGGCTTGCTGGCGCTTCACAATTTGAGCGCCACAAAGTCACGTTACTAGTCTGACGAGGAAAATGTCGGCAAGAACTAAAATGAGAGTTTTGGCGGTAGCGACACATCTGCTCCCTGCAAGAGGTTGGGGTGGAGTTGCCGTGACCGCGCGCACCTTCTTCGAGCTTCTGGCGTCTGGAACGCAAACCGATCTGTGTGTTATCGCTAGTGATGCATGCCGAGAGACAGGACACATCAGTGAACGTGACATCGACTTTGCGCATGAAGTCGCCCTCTATTCTTCCAGCAATAGAGACAAGAGCGCGTTCAGCTGGGCAGCTATCCCACTGTTACTCCAAAACATTCGCCATGCGGATTTTGTTTATTCTGCCGGAATCATGACGTGGCCTACGACGTTAGCAGCCATCGGCGCTTGGCTTTTTCAGAAGCCTTTCGCTTTCCACGCTCACGGCGGATTACTTGAAGACCGCTTGGTTGAACTCAAATCAAAACACCTCAAATGGCTGCTATTCCGGTACGCCATTTTACCGTTCTTGAAGCGCGCTTGTTTTCTCAACTGCTCTTCTGAGTTCGAGGCCGAGAACGTGAGGAAGGTGTTGAACAAGCCCATACTGATTACGCCTAACTACCAGGATATATCCTCGATCCCTCAAATTCCACCTGCTGGGGCACACAGCAAGAATCTTCGTCTGACCTTTGTCGGTCGCCTACACAAGGATAAAGGAATTTATCGTTTTAGCCGCATCTGGAAGTCATTCGCAGGCGAGGGAGACGTTCTGCAGATAATTGGCGGCCAGGATGATCGCTATGGACGAGCGTTAGTGGAAGAATTCAGAGACGACCCGCGCTTTGTTTTCTTCGGAGAACGCGATAGAGCTACCACGTTCCAGATTGTCGGCAGATCAGACGCGCTCGTGCTCCCATCAGGCTTGGAAGGAACACTCCGCGAAAACTTTGGGAATGTAGTTCCGGAAGCTCTCGCCGTTGGGCGCCCTGTCCTGATCAGTCAGCGATTGGCCTGGCGTGATCTCGAAACACAAGGAATTGGCTTTTTTCTTCCAGAGAACGATAGTGAAATCGTGGCCCTTCTAAGCAATCTTCGCAATTCTGATAAGCCCTTGGCGCCTCCCTCCGCTTGCCGGAACTACGCAATGAATTTCGACAGCGCAGGATCCGCAAGTGAGATTAGCCGATTCTTGGACCTCGCAGAAACGTTCGCCCGAGGGCGAAAGTAAACTGTAGCTCGCCCAACGGCCCCTCGAGTAAAAAGCGCGGCGAGCCACATAGCCGAAACAAGAGCAAGCGATTCGCTCGAATGAATCGCCGCCCCGAGACCTCAATGACACGACATCGCCTGTTACGTGCGGTTGCCTCAGCGGCAATTGCCCTCACCACCAAGGGACAGTCTCTCCTATTTCTCGTTGCACTTCTAACATATGGGGGACAATCAGATATTGTCCGGTACGGACAGTACACCTCAATGCAAATGTTGATTGGTTATGTCCTATTTTGCAGCACTCCATTCGCGCACGGGCGGCTCATTTTTACAGGTGCCGACACTCGCGAGTACCGATTTATACCGATTACTAGCGCACTGTTTCTGATGCAGGCCGCACTGCTGATCTTCATTAGCTTAGCAGTTCATGCCCTGGGAGACCCGAACGGTACCGCATATGCACTGCTGCACACCCCGACGGTCTGCTCAATAGTGCTTTATCTCGCTTCAGAACATTTTATCACGACTGCAAGATCGGTGGACAATTCTTATTATCTTGGCATGGCTGGCGCCATTCGGCTTCTTTCGGCAGCAGCCCTATTCGGCATCGGCACCATCTTCAAGTCGACCAATTTTGATCAATTCTTGCTCTCGATCTCAGCAGCCTCGCTGATTATAAGCTTCCTTGGCTTACTGATCTTCGCTGACAAATATCAGCTAGTTCGGGAACTGCGAAAGCTCTGGAGCAGCGCCCAAGGCTTCCGCGAAACGGCAACGTTCGCCCTTCATTTTTCTTTTCTTCCACTGTGCGCCTGGATTCAAAATCTCTCAGGTCGCCTAATAGTGAGCACAGCCGAGGCTGCCGCACCAGGCTATACCATCTATTCATTCGCTGCGACCAATGCTTCGATCGTGACCCTGGTCGTTTTTGATTCGATGCGATCAACTCTCTACAACGTCCGTAGCAGCCAGCACATCAATTATCGATGGATCCGAACATTCCGTCTGACCGCGTTGGTCAACCTTGCAGCCTTCTTTCTGTACGGATGCTTCGTGGTCCTGGCTGTGTACTACTATACGTCGGCCTACAACATTCCCTTTGATCCGCGATGGCACGCATTACTCTCACTGTCGATCGCTCTAACCTACTTCTCCGGAATCAGTGAATGGCTGTGCATTTCAGTCGGCCAATTACGAATCTTAAACTTCGCAATGGGTGCATCAACAATCTTCTTCGCAGCCTACTTGTTTGTGGAGCAGATGCTCAGATTGAATGATCTAAGTACGGGACTGATAGTGTCCTCGATTCTATCGAACTTGATATTCGCATTGATTTGCATCATTGGAAATTGGACCATCGTCACACGACTGCTAGCCCCAAGAGGGGACCTTCAAAGCTAGCTGACAATAGAGACTAAACTCCAGGTAAGCACGTCGACCTGGACCTTAGGAAACACACCATGAGCAAGGCATCTATGGCCATAGTAATCCTCGCAAAGAACGAGGAGGGGAATATCGCTGGGTGCATCAAGCAACACAAACAGCACTGCAATGTCTACGTGATCGACTCAGGAAGCACGGACGAGACCAAAGTGATCGCCGAATCTGCAGGAGCAACGGTTCTCACGCGGAGCTGGACCGGATTTGCCGATCAGAGAAATTTCGCAATTGATACGCTGAGAGCTCAATACGAATGGTTGACGTTCATCGATGCTGACGAAGAGTTCGACCCAGCAGTTTTTTCCTTTGTTGATAGAACCGCTCAGCAATCGGATATCGATGTCATCTACGTATCTCAAACCATCTATCTCAATCATAAGCCCCTAAGGCATGCGCCTGGTTACCCCATATACCATCCGCGGATTGCTAGAACGTCGCGTGCTCGATTCTCTCAAAACCAATCAGGTCATGGAGAGATGATCGACTCTACGAGAGACCTCAAAACTCATTTCTTAGATATCCCATACCGACACTATATTATAAGCCACGGAATTCAGCATTGGCTTACGAAGCACGTCGGACTTGCCTCACTTGAGGCCAATCAGCTGAAGCAGATCAATGCTGGCACCACGAGACGTATGCGATTGAGTCTTTTGGTCCCCGACAATCTGCTTCGACCACTTATTCGTTTTCTGTATCACTATCTCGTCTGCGGCGGATTTCGCGACGGCCGCCAAGGTCTTGTTTTCTCAATTATGTACGCATGGTTTGAATTAACAAAGTGGCTAGTTAAGAGCGAAACCCGCGCTTGATCGCGAGCCTTGCTCGAGAGGGAATCTTTTTTGGAAAGGACCGTAGTGAATACGAATTGCCATCTAAGACAAGCCGTTGGTCATTTTCCCGAACTGGGGACATCCGTATCCTGCCCCAACATTATCCGGCCACCTCCCTCGGGCTTCAGCTGTAGATTGCTCGCCTTCCAATGGGGGAATCCTGACACCCTAGTCTGACCGCGCGATACAAGAACGGTGGATCCATTTGCAAACCCTTCAAAAATAGGGGTATCGAAACTGTTCCCAAACCCCTCTTGAAGAACTCCCGTGTGCCCACCTCCACCACCCACGTATGGCCGGTCGAAGTGATTTAGGCTACTCTCCTTGCCGAGACGCAAACTCGGACCCGATCGCCCTCCACCCGATATCACGATATCGCGAAAGCTGTTGAACCTGCCACTATCAACATCCACGACGATCTCGGCACGACCGTACTCGGCGATAATTCTCTCGAAAGTGTTTTGACACGGGTGATTGTCGAACATCTTCCAGCGAGCCCCACCCAGTTCTGGGGAACGGCCAAGAATAATGTTTCTAAGGCTAGCATCAGAGAATGAGCAACGAACAAATAGATTGTTTGCAGCTCCGTTACAGAGGCGAAGCGCCACTTGGCAGTCTTCGGTGTTTAGATTTTCGAACAAATTATTCTGCCCAGCGTCAACGATTATGGCATCTCCGCTGACACCCCTCACGGTGATGTTACGAAAGGTCCTGTGAACAGCTAGCCCGACGTAAAGCCCGCAACTAGCGCGCCGCCCGCCGTCAATGATTAGATTATTAACTTCACCTTCCCGATTGCCATGAGCCTCGTCAGCGTCAACCGACAGAACGCGAATCGGCTCTTTAGTCGAGATGGGAATATTGCGTCCATCGAATGACACTCCCGGCGGCAAGTGGATAGTTTCGGAGATTGAATATCGGTCTGAAAGCTTCTTGTTAGGGGCGGCAGCGATAAAGCGTGTGCCACTATTCAGCGCCGATTTGATAGCCTCGGTGTCGTCTCTTCCTGTTCTGACCTTGCTACCGAAGTCCTCGATAACAGCAACGTCTGGCGAAAATGCAGCGCCACCGACGAACGCAACGGCACCTGCAAGAGTCTGCCTCCTATTTTGCACCATCGACCTCTCGAGCAGGCTCACCGCGCTGTGATTGTTTTTCTAGCAGATCGCGCGGCCGATCTCGCTGGAGTCGACGACATGATTCGGCTTCCGTGTGTCAGAGGCCCCTTGGTACTGACAAGCACACCTCTAACCAAACACAAGATGAAGAGTATCGACGTCGGATGTGAGAAGTTGAAATAGTTGGGCTCTACTGCCAGCGTCGGCAAATAGGACAGCAGAAAGCCGAACACAATAAGCGCGTCGGTCGATCTAAAGCGAACATACTCGACTGAGGCCTGGTACGTTGATGTGCAGATCACGGCCAAGAGCAAAAAGGCGCCGATAAAGCCAGAATCTAACGCCGCGTTGATCAACCCGCTATGACCATTCACTGTCGCGGTCTGGCTTAGAATGACTGGGCCCCGTGTCCTAAATCCATAGCCCAAAAGTTCGTGATCTTCTAAAGCGCGAATACCGAGTTGCCAAAGCAACGTCCTGCCACTTAGGCCACTTGCGGCCCCTCGTTCGACATCGTTTGCGACACTCGTCGCCGCGGAAGTGAACTCCGTCACATACGGAAGGAGAAGGGGCGCCAATGCGAGAATCGCTATGACCGTCCCGACTACTAACCCAATAAATAGGTGCAAATTTCTTCGAGATAGATGGGGTGCGACGCCATAAACGAAGACCAAAAATAGGAGCGCGCTGACCAGTACTGTTCTCGCCTGAGAATAGTAAATCAAAGCGAGCCCAGCACTTATCAACCCACCCCTTATAAGCCTCCGAGAGAATGTGCTCAGAACAATGACAGCAAGACCATAGTGCCCGATGAGATTTGGAGTGATACCTCCCAGGCTGCGGTTCATCAATGGAAGCCGAATAGTCAGAAATGCGAGGCCTCCTAATATCGCGAATGCTCCAAGTTCAAATGCCATTTCCCGCCCTGACATTCGCCAAAAACAAACGAATGCTGAAAATATGAACACCAAAAACACGGCATATATTGCAGTGGAGCCAGGGCTTATGGACCAGACTGCGGAAGACAAGAGCCAAAGCTGCAAACCGACCCAGAGCAATAACGCATTGCCATTCCACACAAGCGGAGAAATGTCGTCACCAGGTCGAGCCAGAACGTACTGGAGCATGACCGGCCCCATGAGCCCGACGATCGAAACAACTTGAAAGAAGCTATTCTGTTCAGTTACGAAATTATCAATCGCAGACTGCCAATTGGTGTAATACTGAAGTGGCCAGATCTGCGCTGAAAAATATAGTACAAAGGAAAGCGCAACGATACGTTGCAGTCCTAACCTAGAATTGTTTGCATCTCGCTTCATTTGTTGAGCCTGCAGTATGCGACTTATGGTGCCTAATAC
Organism: Bradyrhizobium nanningense; assembly: GCF_004114535.1. Classification (GTDB taxonomy): domain Bacteria; phylum Pseudomonadota; class Alphaproteobacteria; order Rhizobiales; family Xanthobacteraceae; genus Bradyrhizobium; species Bradyrhizobium nanningense. Next base: position 21,014 of record NZ_LBJC01000070.1, on the reverse strand, counting down.
CAAATCCGAGACAAGCATGGATGATCAGTTCAATGATCGCTTCTCGAGGAGATGAGGTCCTCCTGGTGGCGACATCTAGGAGCGCGAGAATCGCTATTTTTGAATGAGCGAATACCGGAATCTTGTTACTTTCGTCATCGTGCCAAGGAGCGCGTCGACGCGATCATACGGCCGAATATCCAGTTCTTTGCAGCGATCGGTCTCGAAATAGCAGATCTTCACTTTGATACTCCGCGGACATTTATTCTTGACGCTGACAACGTGGTCAATCATATCCGGATTGACGATGTGTGCGCGGCTTATTGCCTCTACGTCGAGGCAGGGTCGGTTAAGTCCATCGCGAACAATCGTAGATTTTGACGAATCTGCAGGCCCCTGCATTGTAAATCGGGGCGACGGAGCTGTGCTTATTTGACCGCTTGCCACCGAAGGATGACATAAGGGCAGCGCGAGCAATATCCATCGGACCGATACGCGACAATCGGTTCGATTGCCCCCTGTTCCGATCATCGCCACACTCTTTCATCAGTCTGCACACCCGGCACCGACACCTTCACACCCTCTCTAGCTAAAACTCTCGCGAACGCCTCGCGAGCGATGATATCTACGTGTGTCAAAGTTGACAGCAACAGAACTCGTTCCGACCAACCCACTCCGGTTAGATTGATAGCTGCAGCCTGATGGAATCCACCGTCAACTAGTGCAGCGAATTCGAGCAATATTCGTTGACGGGCTTCTTCGCCGACAAGCGGAAGTACGGCCAATCCAACACTGTTCCGTCGTAGCGCTATCCAAGCCTCTAGAGGGGCGGAAGCATAGCTAAATTCGAGATAGCGTAGACTTCTCTCATCGAATCCTTCCACACTCATCTTCAGAGAGTACCATACGAACCAAAGAAATGAATCTGACGGATTCAACAGGAGTGACGCTCTAATTTTTTCGTCAGCAGCAGCCCGATGGTGATCTCGTTCGCCGGTATTCTTGAGCGCAGCATCTTCGGCCACACTCAACACGATCAGTGCTCTTGCACGGGAAATATCGCTCCGGTTGAGGACAGACGTCGGGTACGTCTCAATCCTAGCTCTAATCTCGTTCAGCATCGGGGGTTTGAAGCGGTCGTTGGCGAGGATACGCTCAGCGATTTTCCGGGCTGGTGTCCCCACAGAGAAGGTGGGAAGCGTCACGATAGTCCAGATCACTCCAACTAGACCAAGTATCGGCAGCAGTACGCGCATAGGCACCATTGATTGGCATCTCTCATGCACAAAAACGCCGCTACGCGGCTCCTTATGATGGCGAGCATACAACTTAACGTTTACTCTACGTACCCGTACCGGGCGTAGTATTTCTGATAGTAATACCGGCCATGGTAGGACTCGTAGCGCGCAAGAAGCTTGGTGTCCGCCTTATTCAAAACAACGCCAAGCAGCTTGTCCTGGATCTCCGGCGCGCCGCGCAAGTTGTGTTTGACTACGTCAATCCTGGTTTTACCCCACTCCACCACAAATATGTATGAGTCGATGAAGGAAGTCGTGACGCGCACGTCCACGACGGGGGCCATCGGCGGCATGTCCAAGACAACATAATCATATTTCGAGCGCAGAAGACCTACGAGATCTCGCATCGGCTTGGACGCCAAGATTTCATTGGTATGCAGTAACTTCGAAGTTGCGCCCGCTGATAGGATTGCAAGTCTGGTCTGCGGATCAACGCTTACAACATCATCAAGCTGCGCTTTCTGAGCAACAACATCCACGAGTCCGCCAGGCGCATCCGGACGCAGCGCGCGCGAAAGCGATGGGTTACGCAGATCGGCATCGACCAAAATCACCCGCGCTCCACCATGAGCGATAAGCTGCGCCAGATTGGTTGAGAGCGTGCTCTTCCCTTCGTTGGGTAAAGTCGAGGTCACCGCCAGCACACGGTTCTCGCGCACGATAGAATTTAGATCAACGGCAACTTTCAAGGATCGCACGGCTTCCGAGAAGCGTGACAGCGGGTTGTCAACTACGTAGCGCAGGAGATCGGGCCCAGGACTATCTTTCTTGCGACCGAAATTGCCGGAAGGAGCGACTGCCGACGCACTTAGTGCAGGTAGGATGGCGACGCAGTGTGCGCCAAGCTGCTCCTCAACCTGGCTGGTCGTACGGAAGACCTTATCGGTAAGCTCCAGCGCCATAGCTGCGCCGAGACTGAGCAACAAGCCGCCCAGCAGCGCGCCAGCGAGGGTAAGCAGGGTCTTCGGAGCACTCTTGATCAACGGCGTGCTCGCCGCGCTAATCACGCGTGCCTCAGTAATTGGGAACGACTGCTGCTGCACACTCTCCATGTAACGCTGCAGGAAATTGTCGTACATCGCTTGGTAGCTTTGCGCGTTGCTCTCAAGTTCGCGCAGCTGAATCTGCGCTTGATTGGTGAGCTGCGATTCCGACACCACATTAGCGAGACTCGACTTGATCGCCTCCTCGCGAGTCATCGCGATGTCGTAATCGCTCTTGTAGGATTCCTGGATGCGCTTGAGCTCGTCGATGATGTTCTTCTTGATCTCGGCCATCTGGCGGCGCAGGTTGACAGCAGCGAGATGATCCGAGCCGTATTTCATCGCCCAGATAGATTCCTTCGAGGCCATGTCGACATATTGGCCGCGCAACTTGACGATAGTATCGTTCTTCAGCGCGTCCGCGACGTTGGCATCCGGAATTTCCTGTTTAAGGATGTCGTTGATGCGATCCATCCGCGCCTTGGCCTCGGCCGTCGACGCGTGCGCCATCACGAGCTGGCTGTTCACCTCCGCGAGCTGCTGCTCGTTCATCAGCCGCCCGCCCGTGTCAACGATGTTGTTGGCGGTCTTGAAATCCACCACCGCCTTCTGAGCGGCGGAGGCTTGGGTGCGCAACTCCTTAATGCGGTCCTGCAGCCAGACACTAGCGCGGCGAGTAGCCTGGTACTTGGCCTCGAGGGAATCGACGATGTAGGCGTCTGCGATCGCGTTGGCGATCTTCGCCGCCTTCGCCGGGTCCTTCGAGGTGAAGCCGATTTCCATCACATAGGTGAGACCGAGGCGCTTGACGGTGCGGCTCTTCTCGAAGCGCTCCAGCGCCTTGCGGGTCTGCTCGAATTCGGACGATGCCTGCCCATCGGAAAACAGACCGCCGACGGCGCTAACTATGGTGCCGAGCAGGCCGCCGCCGGCGCCGGTGAACTCGGGATCGTCGATCAGATGCTGGTCGCGGATCACAGCGAGACTAATGTTCTCTGATTTGAGGATTTCAACCTGGGTTTCGACCGTCGCGGAATCGACCGCAATGTCACCGAGTACGGATTGCTGCTGGAACAGCTGCACCTTGCGGGTGTCGATCACCATCGAGGCGGTGGAGGTGAATTGCGGCGCAGCAGTGAAGAGATAGAGCAGCGCCAGGATCACGCAGGCCGAGACGATCGCGACCATGGTCGGGAACTGGCGCCTGATAATGTCGAGATAGGAGGTCAGCGTCTGCGACGGAGAGCCGTCGGCCTCGGCGAAATCACGGTTGATCTCCGAGGTCGGCTTGTTCACCTGCAACATCTAGCAATTCCTGAAAATGGATCGATGTGTCTTGTTGGGATCAATGTTCGCTGAAAACCTGGATGCGTCCGGAGCAAACCCGATGCCAAAACCCGCGCTGCGCGCAACACTATCACAACCCTGCCTGCAATTGAACGCGATTGATGCAGTGCACAGCGCCGCTTACACGACATTTCGCATGAAGCTTAACGGCGCAAAAGCAAAGCGACGCCCGCTGGCGCCGCTGCACGGCGCAAAAGCAAAGCGGCGCCCGCTGGCGCCGCTGCCGTGATGTCTCATGGGCCGGCTGCGGGGCCGGCTCCGATCAGCGTGGGCTGACGTTCCCACCAGCGTTCGTCGTGCCGCTCACGCCATTCGACGCGTTCGAGTTGACCTGCGTCGCATAGTGCAGACCGCCGAAGCTCGGCGCACCGTTGTTAGAACCACCGGTGTTGCCGGGATTGCCGACCGGACCGCCCGCGCCGGAGCTACCGCCGCCGCCACCACCGCCGGTCGCGGCGATCGCGACGTCGCCGGTCGCGGCCTGGTAGGCGGCGATCACGTCGGGGTTCTGGGTGCCGGCGATCGCGGCTTGGATCTCGTTTGCATAGGCCTGGTCGGCCTGCGCGGCCATGCGGGCGACCTGGGCGAGGCCGCCGACGATCGCGCGCATCTGGTCCTTGGTGGTCGCGGGATCCTTCAGGAGCGCGATCAGGCCCGGAAGCGTGGTCGGATCGGAGGCGCCGAGATCGCGCACGCGCGAGATCAGCTGCGGGCCGCCGGTCGGATATTGCTGCAGCAGGCTGTTGGGTGCGGCCTTGAAGTCGGAAATGACGGTGGCCGGCAGCTGGCGCTGCGGCGGGTAAACGGCGGCGCTGGCGGCCGACGAAATGGTCGCGGCGAGGGCCGCGGCGGCAGCCATGCGAAGCGCAATCTTGATAACGCTCATAAACAAACCTCCAAAAATCAGCTGCCCCGATGTGCGTCCTCGGCCCGGGCAAAAGGCTGTGCTGGTTGCAGGAACCTAGCGGAAGAGAAAAGAGCTGTCCACTTATTCTAAAGACTTCGTAAACGGCGCAACTGCTTCAAATCTAGACACTTTTGTGAAGCTGAGCCACCGCGCGCGGGGCGGCGTCGGCGGTTGCATGGCGGCCCTCGCCTCGCCGGCTGGTGGTGGGTGTTTCCGCAAGCTGGCGGCCCTCCTTGCTGCGGAAGGATTGCGCCAGGCCCGCGCCGAAAAGCGCAAAGAATGGAATGCTGTAGCCGGGCACCTGCAGCGTGAAGTCCAGGCACGAATGCAGCAGCGACAGCGTCGCGGTCGCCGCCGCCGCCAGCGGGATGATGGCATCGCGCCGGCGGGCGAACACGCCCCGCGCCAGCACCATCAGCATGATCGCCCAGCCGAGCGCCACCAAGAGCGCCATGGGAATGCCCACCTCGGAGGCAAGCTCCAGCGGCGTCGAATGCGCGGCGTCCCAGATTCCGCGAATCGAAATGTTGGGGCTGCGGTACGGCGGGAAGGCCCATTGGAAGGTGCCCATGCCGGTGCCGAACCAGGGATTGTCGCCGATGATTTTGAGCGTCGATTTCCAGGCCTCGATGCGGCCCCCGTCGACCAGGCCCTGGCTGTCGAAGCGGCTGGAGACGCGGCCGCCCAAGAGCTGCAGCAGGCCGAGCGCGACCGCGATGCCCGAGCCCAGCGAGATCCAGATGCCGGTGCGCGGCGGCAGGTCTTTCCTGAGGAACAGCGTGAACGAGACGATCATCGCCAGCAGCGACAGGCCGACGCCGGCGCGTGATCCCGTCATGAACATCGCCATCAGGCAGACCAGCAGGCTGGCGAGGTGCGGCAGGATCTGTTTCGGCGGGATCGCGCGCAGATCGAGCGACAGGCGCCGCCATTCGATGTGTCGCTCCGGCAGCCGGCGGCGGACGTCTTCCAGGATCAGCAGCATCCAGATCACAGCGCAGGAGCCGAAATAGGCCGCCGCGGTGTTGCGGTTGATGAAGGTGCCGGTGACGCTGCCGAGATAAGCCGTCTTGTCCCGCCACAGGATCATGGTGGGCTCAATCAGAAACGAGAGCACGCCATAGAGCGCGTAAGCCGCGCCCGAAATCGCGATCACCCACAGCAGACGGCGTGCCCGCTCGCGATCGGCGCCGACGGTGATGCCGAGCACGATGGCGAGGATGTTGGCGAGCGGCGCGCCCAGCGCGAAGAATGCCTCGTTCTTCACGATGGAAGCAGACGGGGCGATCGGCACGCCCAGAAGATCCGAGGCCTGCTTCCAGATCGGCTGGAACGGCGCCACCCAGGGATGGTCGGAGAGCTGCTCATGCAGCACGAACGCGTAAGCAGCGACGATCATTCCGATGCCGGCGAGCAGCCACAGATGCGGCGCCCGCAGATCGCGCGTCGGCGCGAACATCACCGCGATCCCGAGACAGAGACACCAGAACGCGATCGACAGATCATTGGTCGAGCCGAACGGGAACGGCGCGCCGGCGACCACGAAGAGCAGAATGACGGTCGCGGGCAAGCTCCATGACCATCGAATCCTGGACCAATTGATGCTGGGAGGCCAATGGCGCATCGTCGTGTCTTGCGAACTTTGCTTTCGGGCTTAGAGGAAGCAATCGATCGGATAGATCTTCAGATCGACGTTGAGGCGGCTGTTCCGGGTCTGCGCCCGGAACGCATAGAATAGCCCAAAGCTATCACTGCCCGGATCGAGTTTTATTCCAGGGGTTAATTCGTCAGGCGGCACCAGAACGCCGATGTGCCGGTTGATGGCGGAAATCTCGATCCGCCCCTCGCCTTCGGCAAAATGCCCCGCGAGCTGGGTCACCGTGACCTTCGGCAGGCCGCGGCGCTGATGACAGACCTCCTCTTCCCACAGCTTGGTCTGTTGGACCAGCGGTTTGCCCGCGCGTTCTGGAACGACGAGATCGGGGAACGACGGACGCAGCATTCCGAAGAACTTGCTCTCCTTGGAGTTCGCCGACAGGCGGATCGTGAACGAAAGCTCGCCCTTGGCGCCCTTCAGGCGCGACACGATCGGGGCATCAGGTTCTGCGGAGACCATCACGTCGATGCGATGGCGGACGCCCAGCTCTGCGGCAGCGCCGAGAGCCCTCCCGACCGATGCAACAATCCCGAAGCCGACGGGGACGAGGACCAGAAGACGCCCAATTGTTCGAAAGCGCATGAAGCCCCTTGCAACACTGCGGGGGTGACCGAGGACCGGCGCCGCGTATTTCGTACGCGCCTTGATCCAATCCCGAGCTTGTAGCCGCAGCAGAAGCGCACCGATTGCTAAACGACAATGGCACCGGGACAAAGCCCCGGTGCCATCGCTTTTGGTGGATCAAGTCGGCGTGTTACGGCGCCAGCTTGATGTTGTTGCGGAAGATCAGCGCATCGTTGCCGAGGTTCACGGCATCGCTGCCGGTCGCCATGATCACACGCAGGTAGCCGAGGAACTTGGCAACTTCGACGTTGCGCGAGTTCGAGACGTAGATGATGTCCTGGTTCTTCATCATGACCTTGGTCGCGAGGAAGAAGCCGCCGGGATCGCGCATGTTTATGCTGAAGATAACCGGGATCGTATCAGTGGTGTACTTGCTGACGTCGATACCGAGCTGGGCAGCGACATCACGCGGCTCGCGACGATAGAGGAACACGCCAGCCGGCTCGGCCTGACCGTCCAGAAGGCCGCCGGCCTTGCCGACAGCTTCCCCGAGGTTGATGCGCCAGGCATCGAAGTTGAACTCGCCGCTCTGGCCGCTGGCACCGAATGCCAGGAACTTCTGCTGTTCGCGGTAGACGTAGATGCTGTCATCCGGGCGAACATAGATATTGTTCTCCGGCGTCATCACGAGATTTTCGAACGGCACGGTGGCCCGGCGTCCGCCACGCTCCAGCATGACCCAGGTCTCGAAGCCCTGGCCCTTGATGCCGCCGGCGCGGGTGATCGCGTCGAGCACCTTGTCCTTGGCGCCCGCCGCGCTCGCCGGGTAACGCGCCGGCGAATTGACTTCGCCGAGCACGCTGATCAGCTGGGTCCGCTGCGAGGACATTGCGACGATCGCCTGCGGCTCAATCGCGCGATTGCCGATCTTCTCGACGATCGCGCGCTGGATTTCCACCGCCGTGCGGCCCGCAGCCCTGATCTGGCCGGCATAGGGCACGGTGATGAAGCCGTCATTGTCGACGGACTGATCCGGGATCGTCACATAGTTACCGGGACGGACGCCGGCTTCCGCCGGGATGAAGAGGCCGCCCGCCGCGGCTTCGAAGATGGTGACGCTGACCACGTCGCCGATCCCGAACACAATGCTGGCCGGAGGCCGCTTGTCCGTAAAAGCGCCGGCGAGCCCCTTGGGCTCATGCGTATGCAGGATGTTGACCGTGGCCGGATTGATCGGCACCAGCTCATAAGCTGGGGCATTTTCCGTCTGAACGTGATTGTTAACGTCGTCGATCAAGGGGCCAGAACCCGGATTGGTCGAACAGGCTCCGAGCGCCAAAGCGGCGGCCAGAAATGCTGGCTTGAAAAGATATGACTTGGCAAAGGAATGCATGAATCGCGCCCCAGGAGACCCCAATTACCCTGGATTGGTACGGCGCCGTGGGCGGTGCGACAAGGGTTCCCGAGTGGTTAACGGTACGATCGCTCCGCTACTGTTGCGTGCGGGACACTCTTTGGGGCTCGGTTTAACCCTTTGTGACTATTTGTTGTATTTCGTGTGCCCGGTCGGCGGGCACTTCGCCCAAGTCGAGAGCTCAGTGTGTCGAGCGCAAGGCTCTCCGTCTGCTAAGATGGGAACCATCAAGAGAGGACTCCCCCGTGTCTGGCCTCCTTCTGTTCGCCTTTCTCGCAGCATCGCTGCTTGGCGCCGCCGACCGCCCTCTGGATCGGGCTACCCCCTGCGCGCGATCTCCGTGCCGGGTCGCCCCCATCGTCGAAGTGGCGACCACGGCTCCCTCCTCGGTCTGGAAGTTCAGCCGCACCCAAGGGACCAAGGATGGCGAAAGCTTCGCCGCCATCATGAAGACCGCGGACACCACCCAGTCCGACCCGGACTTCGCTGGCCTGATCGTGCGCTGTGCGCCCAAGGGCAAGATCGACGTGCTGGTGGCCTTGATCCGGCCCTTTCCACCCAGGAGCCACCCCAAGGTCACCATCGCCGCGAGCGGCGCCGGCACCCTGACCATTGATGCCAGCATGGCCGCCGCAGGGGCCGCCGTGCTGCTACCCGACGAAGTCTCGGCCTTTGCCGCCGGCAAGTGGCAGGCAACGGCTTCACTGTCCATCGTGGTTAAGGAAAGCGACAGCGAGATCAAGGGTCTGGTCGCGCTGAACGGCTTGCGCGAGGCCTACCATTCGCTGCTGGCCAATTGCGGCCAATAGGCCAAATTTAGCCATACAGCTTAAGGGTCTTTTTAGGGTGGGGAACCTAGGGTCCGACGCACGGAGTGTTTCGGATGACCGCGTTTTTGATTTTCAGCTTTCTCGTTGGAGCCGTGCTGGGCCAACGCTTTCGCGTCCTGGTGCTGCTGCCGCTGACCTTCGTCATGGCGCTTGTCGCTATCCCGGCCGGCCTGATGCTCGATGTCACCGTGCTCGACAGCCTCAAAGGCGCGGTGTTCGCGGCCATCGCCCTCCAGGCCGGCTATCTCTTTGGATCAGGCGCTCGCTTTGGCCTTGCCGCCGCACGCGCCGGGCGCGTCTTCGGTCGTCCGGTCAAAGTTACCCGCTGACGCTGATCGCGCCGATCAACAGAACAACGCGCCCCGCGCGCAAGCGGTCCAAGTTTTAAGTGTTGGACCGAGGCAGGCCTCTGTTTGAAAACCACCCGCTCGCTTGTATGGTGACCTGATCGTTTCAGGATTCCGCATCGAGCGCGCCGTTTGTCCCTCGCTTATTTTGCCCTCATCGTTTCCATCGTTTCCGCTTCCGCTCTCGAAATCGCCGGCGCCAAGTTCGGTGCGCAGCTCGGGACGATGGCTGCCGCGCTGAGCCTGTCGGCCGCCGCCTTGAGCGCACGAAAAACCGATTACGAACATTACTGGCGCGCCACCGCCTGGGGCCATTGGCTTCTGATCGCCATTCCGCTCTGCATTGCGGCTCAATTGCTGCCGCTCCCGCTAAGCTTGGCCCATCCGATCTGGGCCAGCACGCGCGAGGCGCTCGGCGGCCTGCCGCTCGGATCAATCACGGCCGATATTGGCTTGACGCTGAACGCGCTGGTCCTCGCGCTTGCAGCGATCGCGCTGCTCGGGGTGACCATATTGGTGGTCCGCGACCGCGGCCGAGCCGAACTGGTGCTGTTTGTCGTGGCCGGAATAGCCGCGGTCTCAGCGCTGGTGCTGGTCCTGCATCGCCTCGTGCCGGCGGTTTTGACGGCCGCGCCCGCTGACCTTGCCGTATCGTTTGCCGGTCTCGGCCTGATGCTCAATCTTGCGGTCATGCAGCTCGCTGCCGAGCGGGCCGAGACCCGGCACTCGCTCCTTCGCTCGATTGCGATTGGTCTTTGCGGCCTGTTGGGCGCATTGGTCAGCGCGGCTGCGATCTTTGGCTTGTCCGGCACGAACAGCGCGGTGGGCGCAAGCCTCGGCCTTGTGCTGATGCTTTTGATCCTCGTCATCCGCAGGCTCGACCTCTCACTCCTGGCGGCGAGCGCGGTATCGGTGGCCGCGGTCGCCGGAACGGCCATTGTCCTGACCTTCCTGTTCGAACAGAGTTCTGGCCCGCTGCTTTTGCGTTTGGTCCCGGATCTCGGCGTCGAAACGAAAGCCGCGCTCGAGCGGCTGTTGGCCGACACACGATGGTTCGGCGCGGGCGCAGGGACCTTTTCGGCCTTGGGCCGGATCTATCAGAGCGAGTCCGGCGCGGCCTTGGCCGCGCCCTCAGCGGCCAGTTCTATCTTCGCAGGGATGGGATGGATCGGTCTTCTGGCCGCAACGGCCGCGAGCATTTTGGCTGTGGTGCGGCTGTTCTTCGGCGCGCTGCGGCGCGGACGCGACTCGTTTTTCCCGGCGGCGGCGGCGTCCTGTGTTGTCTTCGTGCTTATTCAGGGCTTCGCCGGTCCGGGACTGCTGCACCCGGCAGCGATCCTTTGCCTTTCGGTGATCATGGGACTGGGGCTGTCGCAGAGCGTCAGCCAGTCCTCACGATGAAGCGCGGGCTACCAGGCGTCGTGGTCGCCGCCCAGTGATGCCCAGTAGTTCGGGTTCTTGGGCGTCTGAATGCGGACCCACCGATAGGGTTTCTTCGACCAGGGCAGGATGTGTCGGGTGAGACTGTCCAACACGAGATCGCCGGCGAAGGTGCGCACCACGACGACGAGATGGTGCTCACCCGAGGGCACCACGACCTCGCTGAGCAGCACCGTGCGCGCCGGAAAGCCCTTCGCGATCAGATCGTGGCGTTTTGTTACGGCGTAGTCGTTGCAGTCGCCGCTGGCGGGATGCAGAAGCCACTTCTCGCCGGTCAAGCCCTCCAGATTGGGTTCCGGTCGGATCGCAAGATTCACCTGACGGTTGACTTGGTTGAGCTCGGCCCAGCGCTGAGGCGTCAACCTGAGCCGGCCGCCTCTGAACACCATCCGGTGAGGCCTGCACTCATTCTCGTATCTGAGGCAGAACATCGTGAACGCCATCGGCGGCAGGGTCGTCGCATCGAACTTGATGTATTGAATTGCGCCGCGCAGCCCCATTGGAGAGGTTATCAAGTCCGCTTCCGCATGGTGCGCAACCGAAATCGATACGATCGAGACGCTCGCCAGGAATCTCGCAGCCTTGCGCATCTTGTGCTCCCCGTTGGTGCGGAGGGGGAATTCACAAAACACCTCTCAAAGTACGGCTCACCCGCTGAATGCAAACCGATCAAACGACAACTTTAACAATCTCTGAATGTATTTGTTCCCTGGTTTGTTGAAGGTCACTGCCGCGCAAAATCATCCCACGACCGGCCATTCGGCCAGGAAAGTGAATGGAGGTTCCTGCCGTCGGTGGTCACGGTGGAAACATCCACGGCTGGTGAACCTCGCCGAGATGCTGGCGGCCGCAGTCGCGTATGGAAAGCGGCGAGAAAAAGGTAGCGAGGAAGAAGCGAGCAGACGCCGTTGAGCGGAGCGAGCGCACCCTTCCTGTCGGATCGGAAGACTTCGAGAGACGGGCCTTGCCACGGTCCGGCAATCCTGCGGAACTGGCACGGTGCGGATCACCGCGGATGATGGCTGGCAGAATTTGCCAACGGTGAGGCATCCGTCAGGCGTCGCGATCGCCGAGTGAAGCCCAGAAGTTCGGGTTCTTGGGCGACTGGATGCGGACCCAGCGATAGGGCTTCTTCGACCACGGCAGGATGTGGCCAGAGAGATTGTCCAGCACGAGGTCGCCGGAGAAAGTCCGCACTACGACCACGAGATGATGCTCGCCCCAGGTGGTCACGACCTCGCTGAGCAGCACCGCGCGCGCCGGAAAGCCCTTGGCGATCAACTCGTGGCGTTTTGTCACAGCGTAGTCGTTGCAATCGCCGCTCGCCGGATGCAGCAGCCATTTCTCGCCGCGCAGCCCTTCCAGATTGGCCTCGGGGCGAATGGCGGTATTGACCTGCTGGTTGACCTCTTGCATCTGCGCCAGCCGCTCGGCCGTGAGCTTGAGGCGCCCGCCCCGGAATACGATCTGCTGCGGCCGCGGCTTGCACTCGTCCCTGTACTTCAGGCAAAACAGCGTGAACGCCATCGGCGCCAGCGTCGGCTGTTCGAACTTGATGTACTGGATGGCACCGCGCAGCCCCATCGGCGCACCGACGAAAGCGGCTTCGGCGCGCTGCTGCACCCCCACAGCAACGACGATTGCGGCCACGGCCGCAAGGAACTTCACAACTTTGCGCATGTCGCGCTCCCCGTTCTTGTTGAGGAAAACGCTACGCGAGACGTCTTGAAATACGGCTCAAAGGCCGCACGATCCTTTAATCAAAATGCGGGCGACTTGGTCGGAAACAATTAAGAATACCGATGCGTGACTTGTTCTGCTAAGAGCGGTCACAACGTTCCGCGCGTGACGCAAGAAGCGATTCGACCGACCTGATGGGCCTTTCCAGACGCTTTCGCAAGAAGACCAAGCCGCGGCTTCCCGACGGCATTCGCGTCTATGCCATCGGCGACGTGCACGGCCGCGCCGACCTGCTTCAATCCCTGTTAACCGTCATCGACGCCGACCTTGCCCGCTCGGCCCCCGAGCGGGCCATTCAGGTCTTTCTCGGCGACTACGTCGACCGCGGCCCGGACTCACGCGCCGTGCTTGATCTGTTGATCGCGCGCTCGAAGTCCCACGAGACTGTCTGCCTCAAGGGCAATCACGAGGTCTTCCTGCTCGAGGTCCTCAAGGACCCGGCGCGCCTGCAGGAGTGGCGTCACTATGGCGGCCTCTTGACGTTGGTCTCCTACGGCATCACGCCGACCATGAACCCGTCCGCGGAGCAACAGGTCGAGCTGATTGAAGGACTGAAGCGCACGTTGCCGCCCGAGCACCTCGCCTTCCTGCAGCAACTGCCCTCGTCCTTTACCTGCGGCGACTTCTTCTTCGTGCATGCCGGCGTCAAGCCCGGCGTCGCGCTGGAGCGCCAGAAGGATGAGGACCTGCTCTGGATCCGCGAGGAGTTCCTGGCGTCCGAGGAGCGCTTCGGCAAATATATCGTCCATGGTCATACGCCGGTCAGCGTGCCCGATATTCGCCCGAACCGCATCAACATCGACACCGGCGCCTATGCGACCGGAAACTTGACGCTGTTGACGATCCAGGGCGATAGTCTGATGGCAATTTGAGATCTCTGCTTTCCTTTCCATCCCGTGTTTGCTTCGCCGCCACAGGCCTCCTCGATTTCACCATGACCGCATGATCCTGCTTCGCGTCATCGGCATCTCTGCTGCGATCGTGCTGGCGCTTCACGCCGGCATGGAATTCTACGGCGATCTGATACGACCGAACTTCCGCGCCGGCGACCTGTTCTCGGGCGAGATTCCGCCTGACAAGGCCAAGCTGGCGACCGCCGGTGGTCTGGCATCGGTTTCATGGGATGGCGACCTGCTCGCCAATTACGCGGCGGCCGCGGCCGCTGACGTTCTTCATCGCCCCTCGATCGATGCCGACGGCAGGGCCAGCGAGATCAAGGCGGCGCAAGCCGCCGTCGTCGCGGCCTTGAAAGTCTCACCGATCAGGCCGGCGCTCTGGCTCACGCTCGGCACGCTGCAGGTCCAGGCCGGCGAAGCGGCGACGCCAGCGGTGAAGATGTCCTACCTGACCGGATCGGTGCCGATCGCCGTTGCTATCTCTCGCGTCCGGACCGTGACCTCGGGCGCCGCCGCAACGGATGAAGAGATCAGGCTGCTGGCGCAATCCGACATCCGGTCGGCGCTGTCCAATCGCTCTCGTTACGAGCCGCTGCTGGTCGCGGCTTACGTGCAGGCAACGCCGCAGGGCAAGTCGCTGCTGCTCGAGACCACGAAAGTGAGCGATCCCAAATTCAACGAGATTTTGCGGCGCTACTAACTCAGCGAACCGATTTCGGGTTGACCGGCACGAAATCCTGATCGCGGCGCGGTTGCTCGGATCGCCCCTGGTAGACAAACATGCCCTTCTTGGTCGTGACGATGTCGCCTTGCTGCAGACTGTCGTCGCGGAGCAGACGTTCGGTCGCGACGAGGTCCGGATCTTCCGGGACCGGCTTGTAGAGCTCGGGATGCTCGCGCCGCTCGCGCGAGACGTCCTTGGCGCGGCGCCGCGCGTCCTCGATCCGCTGCCGCCATTCGTCGCGCGAGACTTCCGGCTCCTTTGGGGGAAGATAGTCGCTGAGTGCGGGCTCCGGGTCGCTCTGAGCACGACATGGGAGCGGACAGGCAACAGCGACGGCGAGTCCGACAGCGGCGGCCAAGATCGCCTTGACCGGCGCACCCCCAAGCATCAGGCGATCTGACAGCGAATTCCCGCGAGTTGATTGCACTCCGATGACTCCAAGTAGGCCAACAGCAGCCAGAGGCCGTTACAAGTTCAGCTTATAAGGTTCCCAATTGCAAGAAGCTGGATTCGTCAATGAGCTGCATTGGCCCTCGGGGGCTTTGGAGATCCCGTCCCATCAAAAATCGAAAAACAACCCCATACACGGCCCCAGCCAAATCAATAACTTACGAATTTTCCGAAATGCAAATTGACCCGGCGGGCAAAACGGGGGCAGAATGGTATCGTTCCGACCTACACCGACGGATGACTGCTGTATCCGAGATGCGCGTCGGAGCGGACAACCCTGCTGCATTCCAAGACATCGCTAGATCATCGCTGCTATTGTTTTTGGCATCCACCCGCGGAGTTGCCGAGCATGCGTGCAAGACCGGTATTGTTGTTGGCTGTTGCCGTCGCGGCCTCCGCGGCGGCCGGCCGCGCGGCGCATGCCAGCCCGCTCTGCATCAAGGAGCGGACGCCGTTCGCTTTCTCGAACGATACGGTGAAATGGACGATGTCGATCGCGCCTGGTGCGGAGTGCATCCAGGGCCTGCGCTGGTCGTACATGCAGATTTTCAACGTGTCGGTCGTCAGCGGACCATCACGGGGACAATTGGCCGTGGTCGGCTCCGGTTTCCGCTATTCGGCCGAGAACCAGACGCGCGGCACCGACAAGTTCACACTGCTGATCTCGGGTAAGAACGGACACCATGCAGGGACCTCGACCCTGGAGGTCGAGGTCAACCCGCAATAGCTTGGCTTACAACGCGACCGAAGATGGGCGGCGCGCCTTAGCGGCGGCTCGTCCCGCTGCCCCGGGTTCTATTCCCGTAGTACGGCCGCGCACGTCCGCCGCCGGTCGTTATGGGCGGCTCGATCCGGCTCGGGATATTGGGCGTCGCATTGGGTGGCGCAGGCTGCGACGGATTGACGATGGTCACGTTGCGGTTGGGCGTCGAGGGGTCATTGACGCCCTGGGCCCAGGCAGCGGCCGGCACAAGCAACGCGATTGCGATCAGGACTGGTCGTTTCATACGATATCTCCCGAGCAAGAACGTCAGGGAGGCGATCACCGTTCCTTCACGGTTCGTTGGGTGGCGGCCTCAGCGGGGAACGGCGACCAGCTTGCCATCACGCCAGACGCCCTGGGCCGACTTTCCAGCGGGCAGGCTGCCTGAAAGGTTTCGAACGGCGGTCGGCCGCGACGCCGTCTGACTGGTCTGCGCCTTCTTCGTGGGCGTCGTGATGATGCTGGAGCTCGTGGTGTTGGCCTGATCCTTGACCCCTTGCGCAACGGCAGGCGAAGCCAGGAACGTTAACACCGAGAGGACTGCTAGAAGGCCGCGCATGGTCGAACACCAGAAAGAGGAGCTCCGCGAAATGTCACAGGTTTTCCCCTAAAAGCAAGCATCTTCGAAGATCGAGAGGGGCTTTGGCAGATCCGGCAATCAGCGGGACAGCGGCCTCGGGCGCGACGTCCAAGGCGGAAAAACCTAGCGAAATGGCGTCATCCGGGCTACTTGATCCGCCTTGATGACCGACTCCGGTGAAACTGCGGCAAACGCCCCCTCGACGCAACAGATTAAAGCCGGCTTTATCCGTCTCCTGTCGAGCCGAATCCGCGCCGTATCCGACGATCCCCCGCAGATGCGGGAGATCGTCTATGAGCTGGCGCGCGTCAAGCTTCTGGAGCAATTCACGCACGCCGAGGCGCGGGAATCCCGCGAGCTTCAGCAAGTCCTCGAAAGCGCCATCAAGGAGGTCGAGCGTTCCTTCGCGCGGAGCGCCGCGTCGGAACCGCAAGATGCTGCGGCGGCAACCGCCGTTCCGGTGCCCCCGCCGGTCCCTGCCCCCGCTCCCGCACTCGTTCCGTCGCCGCCCGCTGCGACGCCGACGGTGAAGGACACCGCAGCACCGCGCCGTCCCCTGGCATCGCCGCGATCGCCCGATCAGCCCAAGCGCGGCAGCGCCTTCACCCTTCTGGTTCGATTGGCGGTCATTCTCCTGCTCATTGGCGCGGGCGCGAGCGTGGCTGTCTATTGGCCTCGGCTGAGGTCGCAACTGACCGCATCGTCGCAGATGGCGCCGCAGCCCGAGCGAGCACCGAACAGTCCGGCATCTCAGCCGAGCGCCAGCCCGCCTCCAGCGGTCGGCGAGGCTGTTGAACGGCCGCCGGATAGTCAGAAAGAGCCGGCGCAAGCCGCACAACCCTCGATGCCTCTACCGACGACGTTCGGAGTCTACGCCTTGAGCGAGGGCCAGCTTTATGAGCTGAAGTCGGTGCCGGGCAAGATTCCGGACCGCCGCGTCGCGATCTCGGCGGCCATCACCACGCCGAGCGCGACCACGTTGATGGACGGCGACGTCAAGTTCATCGTGTTCAGGCCCGACGGAGGCGTCGATGCAAGCGGGACCGAAGTTCGGGTCGTCGCGAAAGTCTCGCGAGCCATGGGCGTCGATGCCAGCGGGAAGGCCTCCATGGTCAGCGCCGGCGATTCCTGGGTTATCCGCAGCATGTCCTACCCCTACAAGGTAGGTCCGGTCGACGACCAGCCGAGAATGCTGTTGCTGCAACCGGAGCAGGACGGCTTTACGCTCGCTCCCGGCCGCTACGTCGTGGTGATCAAGGGCATGGGCTACGACTTCACGGTGGCCGGAACGGTCACCGATCCCAATCAATGCGTCGAACGCATCAATGCGGCGAACGGCGCGTTCTACTCGCCCTGTCCGCCGCCGCGACGCTAGCTCCGATTCCTCATTTTGACGGCTTGCTGTCCTTGGGCGCCTCTGCCGGCGCATCATCAACCTTGCCGTTGTTGGCGACGCATTTCTCGAAGTATTCGCGCCGATCCTTGGCCGTTCCCTTGGCGCTCCCGGCCGCGGGATTCCCAATCTGCTTCGGCGGAAAGGCCTTAGCGACCGCCGCATCGCATGCGCGCGCCACTTCGGCGGTAATGGCCGACGCCGTCGCCGGCGCAGCCAGTGTCAACACGCATGCCAATCCAACCAATCTTCGCATCTTTCTGACCGGCACCTTTGTTGTTCCTTCAAACCGTGAACGCTTGCCGGAACCATAGCAAAAAGGATCGAGGCGCCAAACCGCAAAGCGACGCCGAATTGTCACGCCGTCCGCCCTGTGAGCGGCTGGGGTATGGCATATGACTTTTGACTGCGGCCTGAGCACACGCCTCGTCCTTCGAGACGGCGCTTACGCGCCTCCTCAGGATGAGGCTAAGCGGCATCCGTGCTTGTCGGACCGGCGCAACGCACTCGGTCCTCATCCTGAGGAGCCCGCCTCAAGCGGGCGTCTCGAAGGATGGCCGCAGCGCGCGCCGCTCGCAATACTAGCTGTTGAGCTGCGGTGGCTTGAAATCGGGAAAGCGCGTGAGCATTGCGGTCTTGACGAACTTCAAGTGCGCGATGCTAATCGCCAATTCCTTGAGCCGGCGCTGGCCATTGGAGATGTCGGCCGCAAAGAGATCCTGGTGATGATTGTCGAGCGGCTCACGCTCAAGATACTCGTCGGTGCCGTTTCCAAAGGTGACGGATGCACGCGCAAGCGCGTCATCGACACGCCGGTTGAGGCCGGCCTGCTCCCTCTCCGCCTCCTGCAATGCCGTTTCGATCGCCGCCAGGACGGCACCGATCCGCACGCGGTCGGTCTCCGCGTCACGCTCGACGGAGCGGGCCTTGAAACCTTTGTCCTCGCGGCGCGAGCCGAGAAGATTGTGTGCGCGCGCTCTCAGGAACAGCTGAAACATTTGGGCCATCCCCACTTTCGAGATCTAGGCGGCTACCATCGGTCAGACATAGTTAACAAAGCCTAAATCCTGCGTCCGCTCCGCCTGGCTTCGTGCGATCCACGCCCGCCAGGCTCCTTCGTGCTTGGAATAGAGCTCGAACCACCGAACGTCGTCACCCGCACCCGCTCGCTTGCCCATGCCGGTTTCGGCCACAACCTGCATCGTCTCCGTCGGCGCCAGATCCAGCGCTTCGAACTCCGCCGTCTCCTCCAGCGAAAGGCCGATCAGAACGCGATGCCCTTGCGCGTCAACGAAATACCTGCGGGGTGCGTTGTGCCGTTGATCAATCATTTGAACGACCCTCGTTCATGATCCAGGGACCTGGAAGATCTTTCAGATGCCGGCCATAGCTACAAACAAACGCAATCAAAATGAGGGCGCAGATCGTCACGCCCAGCAACGCAATGAGAAACGCCATCTATACCAACCTGCGCGCCCGGAAATGAAAATAAAGGCGGCCAAACGTTCGCCATCAATTGTTTCGTCTTAGGCTGCCTTTCCGAAGCGCTCAAGGACGGTGCCCCGTTAACCTAACCGCACATGGTTACTTCGATTTCGCCACTGTCGAGTTGGGCGCGTCGTCTACGATAGTGGCGACTGGGTTCGACTGGTCTCCATCGAGGCCGGGGTATAGGGCGCGTAAAGACGATATCGCTCCGATCGCCTCCGCGAGCGCCATGCCCTTACACCATAGCCGCAGCCAAAGCCCGCTGCAAAAATCGAAATCAAGACCAAAACAGCCAACATTTGGAATGTCCCACGTTTGCCGGAACGTTCCTCCCGCGCTCATTTCATCTTTTCGTTGCGCCGACTTCAAGATCGGCAGCGCCGAAACTTTTGTCAGACGAAGATGAAGTTTGTGCAACGTGGTGCTTGACGATTGGTCGGCACGTGAGGGCCCGAGGCGCGGTGAAGAGGCTCCAGTTCTCTTTACCAGAACTCGACACGCCGACACCATGAACCCTCGTTCACCGTGGTTACACGGTACCTCGCGCGCCGATTTTGTCGCGGTAAGGTTGAGCGGTTAGCTTAATCCGCGTTGTTTGTTGCGAAGTCTCACCGATCGCATATCCATCTTCGCACCGGGCTCCCCCAAGCCTGGCCCCACCCAAGCAAAGCCGTCGAGCGAACATGGGTCGCTTGGCGGCTTTGTCATTGTGTCGACAGAGGATCATTTCGGTTATGGCGCGCAAGCCCTGGTCGTTCAAGGAAGACCGCCGGCTCATGGAGTTGGCCAAGTCTTCGGCTTCGCTGGAAGAGGCGGCAAAACTTCTCGGCCGCTCGCAGGATGCGATCAAGCGCATGGCTTTGCGGCTTGGTCTTTCGTTGAAGTCGAAGACGGGAAAGAAGACGTAAGGTTCGGCAATGCGCCGGTGCTCGCTTTGAGCCTCGCAGGACGGCTTCCCGCGTTGCGGTGAATGACGAACGCCTCACTGATGAGACCAGCAGGTCACCCCGAGAGGCTGCCGCAACACTCTTTCCAAGAGCCTCGAACGGCCGCATTGCAGCGGACCGTCCGGCCCTTCAACCTAGTTGTGCGTCTTCTTCTGGGAACCCATCCCGGGACTGGTTCCGTAGTTCGGCGTCCCCGTTCCCTTGAACGCTCCCCCCATGGTGTCCGACCCGGAATTCGTAGCCGTGCCGCTGCGGGTCGCAGAGGTGGGCTGAGTGCCTGATGGCCTGTCCTTGGTCCCCTGGGCGGAAGCCGCGGAGCTACCGAGGGCGAACGCGAGGACAACGAGGGTTACCGTTCTGGTCATATCGCTCAACTTTCCATGCTCGAGGCCGCAAGACCAATCGTCAGGCAACCGCTGGGATCAGGGCCTTCGGGGCCGGTCCGGCCGTTAAACCCTATCTTAGCCCTCGCTGGCTAGGATCAATTCCCAAGGTAATCCAAAGATAATTCCCAAAGATCAGTCCCTAGCCTCTCCTGAATTCCGCCCGGACCGGATGAGACAGCAGCGACCGAACCTTCCGTTTGTGGCGCTCGTGCTTGCGAGCATGATGGCATTTGGGCTGGCGGGCCATTTTGCGGCAGAGGCCGTCATTCGCCACCAGCAGGTGCACCAACTGAACGAGCTGACCGAGGTCGTTCTGCGCCGCTCCGAATTGGCTGTCGATTTCGCCGCGGCCAGCCTCGACGAACTCGCCAAGCGCGATCTCGCCAGCTGCGCGCCGGCAGCACTGCAAGCCATCCGGCTCCATGTTTACCAGCGCTCGGCGATCAAGGACGTGCGTCTCGTCAATCCGGACGGATCGGTGATCTGCTCGGCCTATTCCGAGACGCTCGAGTTCGACAAGGGATGGGCGGATCGCCGCGACATGCTGCCCTCGCATGACAAGAAGCTCTCACTGTTCCGCGTCGAACAGTTCGGCGGCGACGCCTTGGGCGTGCTGAGGGACGTCAATCGGAGCTCGGCGCTGGTCGCCATTGTCGGCATCAACGCCGGCCTGTTCGATCTCATGCCCGCCAAGCTGCGCGCGCACAGCGAGGTGATCCTCGCCTTGAGCAATGGCGCGAAGCTCGGCGAATTCCGGCTCGATGCCGACAAGCCGCTGCCGGGGCCGATCTGATCTTCCCCCAAAAAAGTGGACAGGGTTCAAGCCGATTTTAGCTCCATCTCGACCGGGCTGATATAGCCGATAGCCGAGTGTCTGCGGT
>NZ_LBJC01000069.1 GCF_004114535.1 Bradyrhizobium nanningense | reverse complement strand
GGCGACATCATCTCGGAACGGGTGGGCGACTTCAAATCGGAATGGTGGGCGAGATCATCTCGGAATCCTGGGCGACATCGATCGGAATCCGCACGCAATCGAGAAGAGCGAGCCGATCGAGGCGTGGATCATCGACGACACGTCATTCCCCAAACAAGGCAAGCATTCGATCGGTGTTCACCACCAATATTGCGGTCAGCTCGGCAAGCAGGCCAATTGCCAAGTGGCCGTGTCTCTGTCGATCGCTAACCATGCCGCCAGCCTTCCGGTGGCTTATCAGCTGTATCTGCCGGAACCCTGGGCGAAGGATCGCGCACGCCGGAAGAAGGCGGGTGTTCCGAAGGAGATCAAGTTCAGGACCAAACCGGAGATCGCGCTGGAGCAGATACGTTGGGCTTGCGAAGCCGGCTTGCCGCGTGGCGTCGGATTGATGGATACGGCCTACGGCAACGACTCGCGGCTCCGCGCGGGCATGACAGCCTTGGGCGTGCTCTATGTGGCCGGTATCTTGCCGAGAACCTTGATGTGGCGACCCGGCACCGGCCCGCGGCGCAAGGACAGGCCGCTGAACAATACCGGCCGACGCGACGAGCCCGATCTGGTCTCGGCCAAGGAGGTGATGCTTGCTCTACCCAAGCAGGCTTGGCGCACGGTGATGTGGCGCGAAGGCTCGGCCGACCGGCTGTCCTCGCGCTTTGCACGTGTGCGCGTCCGGGTCGGGTACAACAAACTGATCCCTGAGAAGCTATCGTCGGAGTGGTTGCTGATCGAATGGCCGGAGGGTGAAGCAGAGCCCACCAAATACTGGCTTGCCACACTGCCGGAGACCATCAGCTTCGAGCGTCTCGTCGACCTCGCCAAACTGCGTTGGCGCATCGAGCGTGACTATCAGGAGCTCAAGCAGGAGGTCGGGCTCGGCCACTACGAGGGGCGGGGCTGGCGTGGCTTCCATCACCACGCGACTCTGTGTATCGCAGCCTACGGCTTCTTGATCGCCGAACAGGCGACGATTCCCCCCTCAGGACCTCGTTCCGCCACGCCAGTCCCGGTACTTGGCTTACCCGACAATTATCGACCCAGAGGCTCCGCCCGCGCGGCCTGAACGCCACATCCCGAACTCAATCGCAACCATGCGCGCCCGACTGATCCGTGCCCTCATCAAAACCCTGCCGCGATGTCCCTGCTGTGGCGCCGGCGCAATGTCAAATGGACGTCCGCGCCCATGACGCAGTAAGATTAATGGGTTGCGTGAGCTAAGGCGGCAGCTCCTCCCTTCATGCGAATGTGTGGACGAGGCGGACTCGAGCTGTGGTCGGTTACCTTGACGTTCTCTCCCATAGCAGCTGCTGTTCAATCGCCTCGAAAGGACCGCCAGCGGGCGCTTGTTGACACGTCCCAGGCAGCGGTCGCGATCGCGATGGCCAAGTCTAGAGTACCAGATAATTGCAAAGTGCAGCTCCTCAGTGGGGCGGCACTTGTCATTTAGAGCTTTGGCCCGGCGAAGCGAGATACGTCTCTCATTCGGTACTGCAGTCGGACCGCCCAGTTGATCGCGCCTCTCGCACACCACGGCTCTCCAGAATGCGCGCTAACGTCGAGTTCAGCGTGATAAGCCTAAACTCAGACCCTTGCGATCGTTCATAAGGTGGCGGACACTTATTGATGATCCGGTCCGCGTCCGGCTCGCCGTCAGGCCGATCGGCCCACTTCTTCAACGGCCTGGTTCCCGCTTCAATCGGGCACTCACGAGTGCGAATGAAAGCGTGCTTGCTGTTCCGCAGATGGCTAGAGAAGCCAAGGCAAGCCTGACGCCATAGTTGTTTTGGATGAAATTGAAGAAGAATGGCGCGAACGACGCCGTCGATAATCGGAAGGTCGTGATCAACCCGACCCGTGCTCCATACCCATCCGGCCCGAAGACTGAGAGTGGCAAGCTCCCACGGCAGATGCTGTTTAGACCAGAGCTAAACCCCACCAAGGCAACGAAGATTGCAATTCCGACCAGAGAGTGAGACGCCAGTATAATAGCGAATGTCGCCGCTGAGAGCATAACACATGAGAGAATGGTGAGTTGAATTGGCGATATCCTCTCGGTAAACGATCCCGCAAATAGCCGTACCGCGACCTGTGACGGGCCGAAGAGCGTGGAAACCAAGGCTGTCTCCTGCAGCTCTAAACCGATCGACGAAAGGATAGGAATCATTCGACTGAGTAACGCTGAAAAAGCAAATGTCGTCAGCGAAAAGCCTACCGTCATGAGGACGAGGACAGTCGGCTTGGAAGAGGACTGGGCTTGCGGGCCACAGACCGTGTTCTGATCTCCAAGCCTTGCGGAGGACTTCCCAAGAGCCAATTGGATTAAAGGGAGAGCGAGGAGAACATTGCAGCCTCCATAGATCCAACAGACTTGCCTCCAGCATATCGAAGTGAGCAGCAACGAGGTCAACGGCCAAAACAGCGTTGACGAGAAGCCGACGATCAGTGTCAAGACAGCCATTTGCCGTTTCGCGTGGACCGCATCTCGCTGTACCAAAAACACGAACGCAGCCTCATAAAAGAGAAATGCCGACGCAAGTTGCATACCGAACAGGGCGATTGCAAAAACGACCGCATTCCAAGAAGTTGCTGCAATTCCTAGGCTAGCAGCTCCAACGAATGAGGCGACCTTCATTGTCTTGCCTGCGCCGTATCGGTCCATGAGGCGACCGGCAACCAGCGACATCAGCGCACTGGCAAGCAAAGCAAACGAGAAACAACCGAGTATCCACTCCTCTGCGACTGCGAGGTCACGGGAAGCCTCTTTTGCAATGGCCGCCACGCAATAATAAAGTGTGCCGTAGCTGATAATTCCTGCACCGCCCAGTGCCACAACGATCAGACTGCCATCCTCCTGGGTGGGTCTCGATCTTCTCGGTTCCGGTCGCATATCGCCGAGTGCCTTAACTATTGCGGATTACGCGCGGTAGGCGCTGTTCCCCGCTTTCGCCCGATCAGACCAGCGATGGTGAATAACACGAACTACGTGGTAGACGACTCTCGACCGCCGTTTGGTCGCGTCGGTTGCGGCGCCTCGGCCACACGCCTCCCGTAGGCCTCGATGTAACCGTGGTCTGCACCAAAAACACATATCGAGCGCACTTGCATTTCGAGGCGGCCAAATACGCTTCTATCGGCTTGGCCGCCCCCATCAAGAGTATGCGAGCATGGACTGGGTCGAATTGTTGTCGAAGATGATCCTTCCTGAGCATCTGCAGTTTGCTCGGGCTGCCTTTAGAGAACCGCCTAGCGACGACTTGCACACTTTATGCCATCGGTGTGATTTGTTCTTACACGATCGGTGGGATTTCTTACCGGACGCCCAGCGCGCCAACTCGCTCGTCCGAATTGCCTCCGAAAGGTAACGCCGCAGTACTTAGCTGCGGATGCACCTAAATAAACAACGCCCTTCAGGCTGCCATCGCGAAGCGTCCCTTCGAACTCGTAGTCTAAGCCCAGGGGATCGCCTGGCAATTGTGAAAACAGCATTAATTTCGATCCAACTATGTTGCCTCGGCAGTTACCCGAGACCTCAGCGCCGATGTGCGTGCCCGCAATATTCTGGCGATCCTGTCGCAGCATGAACGCATGGACAGCGCTGCCGTGAAGAAAGTCGATAAACACCTGCCATGCTCCCGCTAGCTCCTCGAAAGCGGCCTCTGGAGGTGCCGCTGGCGCTGAAGGCCGTTCTGCAATGGCATGAACGATTGAACGGCCAACAATCTCAGCTTCGACTTTGGTCAGATTGGTCGGATCGACTACGATCCGTTGCGGGCGTTGCCAACAGTCGTGCAGCACAATGCGCGGGCGGGCGCTGGCTAGCTTTTTGACAATCAGGTCGGTGTTCGCCGAGAATGTTTCTTTCTCCCAAGAAACTGCTATTCGTGGATTACAGAATGCAGAGTCTGGTTCGATCTCTTCGACGGAGAGCCCAGGCGCGTTCAAAAACTCGCGCTTCAATATCGAAATACACTCGCGCCATCTTTCCATCGCACGAGCGGCTCCCCCCCTTACCCATTGCTCCAACGCGACGTAAGCGCCAATGATCTCGTCCTTACCGACCTTCATGGATCTGCCAAACGATTGACCAGGAGGTCCATTCAGGTACGCTGCTCTACATAGTCTTTCCGAGCCAAGTAGGAAGCCCGTCGATTGCGGTCCGCGGATATACTTCCCGCCTGAATGAATCAGGAGATCTGCCCCGTTTTGCAGCCAAATGTTGGGAAACATGGGGGCTTGTCCGGCCCCGTCCACAATCAGCGGGATTCCCAGTTGCTTGGAGCGCAGAGCGATTTCTTCGAACGACAAGGCCGACTTTGGAATATCTGAGGCAACAACGCATATTGCTGCGATCTTCTCAATTTGGATCTGATCTAGATCTGAGGCACGGCAGATAGGACGCACCATACAACCGACTGCTCGGATTGCATGCTCGTAAGCCATTCGCTGATCAGCTGCGACAACCACTATTTTCTCGCCTCGTAACGGGAGCTTCAGCATCTTTTCTGGATCGTTACCGGCTACGCAAGCAGCAACCGCCTGGCTTACTGCTGCTGCACTTCCAGCGGTGACGAGCCCCCATTCGGCACCGGTGAGCGCAGCCAATTTCCGTCCAACCGCTTCCGCCAGTTCATTCAGAACGACAAAGCCTTGGCTGGAGGCTTCCATTGCGGCGAGCACAGACCGCCTTGGATTGCATCCGCCGTAAGAGGTACGTACGCCGGTGCAATTAATGATCGGTTCAACGCCGAGTTCCCGGAATACTTGACCTGCAGCGGGGCTATCATGCGGCGCATGATCGCGATCATCTAAGCTCATTCAAGTACCTTTCTAACACTTCGGTCACCGATCGGGCGTCTGCGTCAAGGCAACAAGAGCAGCTGAAGCGCTTACAAGATCCGGACCCTGCTCTGCCAGCACTCCCGTCCAGCAAAGGAGCGCTGGGGCAGTCTTCGCAACCTTCTTCCGAAGGTCGACGAGACTCGCGCATAGCGTCGGAGGTTCAATCTATGCTCAGCATCTAATGGCATGCGATTTGACGGACGTCGTTATGCGGCTTTCCCCCCTCCGCCACCCATGACGGCGCCCCGAGCATGATATCTACTCGGCAACCCTTACGGCGTCGCGATCAAGAGCATCAAAACTCATGCCACTTCGCTGATGCGCCGGACTACCACTTTATTACTTCTCAATCTGTTTGGCTCTGCGACACGATCGAAACACGAGCGTGGCGAACCCAACAAACCTGACAAAGCATCGTATCGCTTTGCTTACCGTTAGCGAGCTTTTCCCATTCCGATGATCCAAGTGTGAGTGCGTCATGTTGAGGCTTCTTCAGCGTTGACGATGCAGATCGCGAATTCCTGGGGCATGAAGCAGCCGGCCGGCCAATTGCCGTTCTGGTCACACCTCAACGATCGTCAACAAATCGGCATCGTTCGCCGATTTAACCGTTGAGCGGCGTTGCCTGCCACCGAACTTTCACCAGCGGCGGTTAGGGTCTCGGGGTTTTTCTAACTCGATTGGCAGGTGGAGCAACGGGCGATTGGCAGAGCCGGTCGAGGTTGCGCAGCGGATCGACAAATGGATGGACGACTACAACTCAGGACACCCGCACTCACCGATGGGCTACCGCTCACCTCGGGAGTACATTGCTCAATTAGATCGGCCGAGTGTCCGGTCTAACGGGGACAGTTCCAGCGAGTGACAGGCGAGGACCATTCACCCGACCTTATCGGCGTACTTCACTGTTCCATCGACGTCTGTGGTGCGCGCCAGTCCTTCCAGGCTGTGCAGAAGCTCCTTTGATCTTTTCGATGGTTCGCTTGAACTACACCGCAGACCAGAACCCCTGCCCGCGCGCCGTCGGAATGCCTGCTCATTCAGTCCCTCTGCAATGGCCCGCAGACTCTTTTTTCCGGCCGCCCGTAGCGTTGATGATTGGGGCGATATCGGCCGCCATGGACGCCGCACGCGCCTGTAGCGCCTCAGTAGCAACCTTACGGGCTTACGTGCTCGGGATCATCCCACGATCACCACCAAGTTTCGTGCCGCGCTTCTTGGCTACTGCGAGGGCGTCCTTTGTGCGCCTGCTGATCATTCTGCGCTCCTCCTCTGCCACCATCGCCATGATCCCGACGGTCAGCCTGTTGGCGTACGGCTATTCGGCCGCCACGAAATCGACGCTGGCCTTCTCGAGGCCCAGCAGGAAGTGATCGCGCGACAGACGGTCCAGCTTCGCAATGACCAGCTTGGCGCCGCAGGCTCGACAGGCCTTAATGGCTTCATCCAGCATGGGCGATCCGTCCGCTTGCCGCTTTCGACCGAACTCCTTGACCAGCTTCCAATTGCCGCCGCTCAGGAACTCGGTGACAGAATTGCGCTGCGCGCCAGCGTTGATCTTCCCTGCCGATCGGTACTGACGCGAAGGTAGCAGATCCATTTTCCGTCCACGTCCATGCCCTTACAAAACAAGTTTTCGTAACACGGACGTCCGGCGGCTTACGAGGACATCGGCTATCCGGCAGCGCTGAATCCACGGTTCATCGCCTGCTGCCAGCGTGGGAATTGTCAATCGGCGCTGCAGCACGAATGACATTCGCGCAACAAACCTATCGGATGACAATTACTACCGTAGTTTCTCGGCCCTGACTAAAACTGCCAGCGCTTTCTGACGATCTCATTCACTGCACAAGCAGCTAGGTAGCAGCAAGCGCTATGCAATCGATCGTCCTTCGTTGCATCGCAGAAGTCGGCTACCGATTTAATAAATAGGAAGGACGGTTTCACCACCCTTGTAGAATATGCGGCATAGTAAAACCCGTAAGCCTCCATATCTACTCCAAGTATTTTTTCATTGAGCTGCTCAATGAGCTTGATCGTGGTTAGGTGCGAAACGACTGCGGATCCGCTCGCGATCGGCCCAAGTTGGAAGTTAATGCTATTCAGCTCGCCATTTGACAATTCGTTGAGCCGACCGACGATCGCGTCTTGGTTATGAAGCTTGGAGTTCAGCAATTCCCGGGCGACGCGGTGCGCCCGCGAGTCGCGAATGTTTATCGGCTCTGGCCTTGGAACAAACTTCGCATCGTCACCCTTCCCTTTCCACTTTCCGCTGTCCCAGTCAAAGACACTCTCAGCCATGAGAATATCCCCGTACTTAGTCTTGTCCGAGAATCCACCGCAGAAGCCCGACATCAAGAACAGCGAGGGCCGAAAGTGCGTTAGCAGCGCTTGCGCAGACGATGCCGAGGGAGCCTGCCCGGCACGTCCAACTGAAAGAAGAACTCCCCTCCTGATCCCCCCACCCTTATCACTGAAAAGAAATTCCTTTGCCCCGGGCCAGTGAGCAACGTCCCTCAGCTCGAATAACTCGCTATACGGCGCACTTTCCTTGTCCAGAGCCGTCAGAATGGCAATGTCATAGTCATGCTGCTGGAAGATACTCAGAAGGCGCGATCGGTTGACCTTTTTGGCAAATGCCACTCTGTCGCACAGCCGTTCGATCCACAGTCCCTTCTCGTCTTCCTCAACGATCGCTAGAAGATGTGACCCTATGCGAGTATCAATTTTATCGAGTGCCGCCTTCTCTCTGGTCAGGCCAATGAGATCCCCTGGGACATTTAACGTATCTCCCTCAAACAACTCGATGAGAAGATTCTCAACTACCGAGTAGTCGATCGCCGATTTGTTCTTAATGTAAGGAAGGGTCAGATCAAGGATCACCAGATCGAACAGCGTTGTACGCAGATGCTCCCTCGTTGATACCCCATCCTCAGAAACGATCACCTCCGAGCCTTCGGACTGCAACTCCTCCACGACCCGGAGTACAGCTTCGGCTACCTCCGCACGGTCGTGCGCCACAAGCGTCTTCATAACGCACCTCCAATCAGCTCTTTCAAACGTTCAGACCATTTTAGGGAACCGTATCGGACGCAACCTAGCAGATTGCTACCGATCCAAGCCCTCGCCTGCCGCTCCAGATCTAGGAGAGTATGTGAGTCGCTCGTGTCTTCCTCCAAGGACGTTCTGACAAAATAGTCAAAGCCCGTCACTATCACCGTCGGCATCTCTTTCTCGAGCAAGTACATCTGCTCCAAAATATCCAGCCCCCCGAGATTTGCGTGACCATCGCGTACGGTCGCCCCGCTCCCCGGAGCGATATCCATCGAGATGTCAAGAATGAGCAATTTCCACCGCCCCTCTCTTATCAGGTCAGCTGCTTCCACAACCGTCTTGGCGCGCACGAACCCATATCTGCCACTCGCAATGCTCTCAATCAGTCGAATAACGTCGTCGTATTTGTGATCCACGTCTTCAACGACGAGAATGTCTGGCCCTTCACTCATCACTTCACCTTACAGACAAGTGGTACTTGAACATGGAAGCTGAATTTTCGCTCAGAAACCTCCACGGTGACGGTCCGACGCATGATAGATGCGGACAGTGCAGCCACAATCTTCAGGCCTGATTTCCCCGCTTTCAGCATCGGCTCGTTCACGGACGTCGGCACCCCAACGAACTTTTCAACTATCATGCGTCCCACGCGCCTTAGGGACGAAAACACCAAACCACGAGCCAAGTCGTCCTCATAAGGATGCACTCTAATCCGGATCTCATCTCGCTCGCTGTACTTCAGCGCATTGATAGTGAGCTCGCACCAAAGATCGAACAATGGACGAATATTCTCCGGAGCAATCACCTCGTCGGCCCACCGGCGGGCCTCGAAGGTGATGATCAATCGCCCACTTGCTACCTCGTCATGGAACCTGCCTTCCACGGCCGACTTCAGCTCCGAATAGGAAAGCCCTTCCTTACGTGGCACAATCGGCATCTCAAACCACGCCTGAAGCTCGCCGACCTTTTGCATGACCTGCACCTCCGCTGTGCCAATCACTCGCTCCACCGCAGACATGCGAACCTGCTCTCCCGCCAGAGCATTCCGGGCACTATCCATCGCAGTGCGCAGCGATGGCTGTAGCTCCTCCATCAGCTTAGATCTCGCCTGGTGCAGCGCCACATCAAGCCTTTGTCGCAACCAGCTCGCGATCAGTCCAACCACATCCTCCAAGACTTTATTATCATGCAATTGCGCAACAAAGCTGGCCATCTCAGCCTGATCGGGCAAGAACTCGAATATCCCTCTCTGCAGCTTGGTCTTCTTGGTGTGCATGTACACATCTATCCAAGACTGCAGAGCTGAATATACGCTGGACTCCAATAATTGCAGGCACCTTGCCTTCTCGTCATTCGTCACATCCAGCATTTTCGTACGCCGCAGCGCGGCAAGTGCCAACGCGAACTCCCTGCGAAGATTATCGTGCCGAATCCGGATAGCGAGTATTGATTCAATCCCGTAGGACGGATGGGACAGAAACAAATCAATGATCAAGCATATGGTGACGACGAGCGGCCACTCTCGATTACGAAACTCATACGTCCTGACCTCCTTGTTACGATATACGTGAGAGGTCGAGGTTCGTGCGTCAGAAAGGAGCGGCAACGAGTTGTAGGTCTTGTCAACCGCCAAAAATGTTCTGAATTCATCTGCAACACTTGAGAGCGCATCCGTTGTAAAGATCTCCCATGGCAGCTCAAACTGAGCTGTGCCAACGGTAATGAAGGTAAGAGCACTTGTTAAAGACCGTTGCTCGAACGCAAATTGCTCCGCTGTCATAATCTCGTCTTCGAAACCGAACTCCGCGGCGCACTTTTCCAACGCGTTCAGGCGCTCCGACAAGGCTGCTGTATAGTTCGTTTCCAAACGCATCTTCAAAATCATAGACGGAGTTAGAAAGAAGCGAACGAACGCGACCGCGTCGTTCCTGTAATGCTCAATTAGCTTCTGAACCAAAGTCCCAACGCGCCCTCCGGACGGCGCGAGCGGCGCGAGGGCCAGCATCAAGGAATTAGGCTCGCGCTGCCGCTGCTCAACCGCTCTGATCAAAAGCACGTATATTCCATCCAAGTCTCCTTGGAACGGCCTAATTCTGAGCGCTCCAATTACCTGGTCGATCCAAGACCAGTCTATCCCAGACAAAAAGCGACTGTTTCCCGAGAGCGGAATATGCCGTCGAACAGTCGCCAGCCACTCTGAGATCCTCATCGTTCGCTCGGAGGAGCGAAGACGCCAGTGAATTCGCTTCAGCCACCATCGAGTATCCACATCAACGAGAGACATTGAGGCATCGACTATCTGCTCGGGGTCACCGACGGCGGCAAAGAGATTGGAGTCCAATGCTGCAGCGCCACGCGGCGAGCACAGAGTGAAGGGGGAAAGGGTACCGAAAAAATGTACTTGCCGAATCAGGTGA
This sequence comes from Bradyrhizobium nanningense, assembly GCF_004114535.1. Classification (GTDB taxonomy): domain Bacteria; phylum Pseudomonadota; class Alphaproteobacteria; order Rhizobiales; family Xanthobacteraceae; genus Bradyrhizobium; species Bradyrhizobium nanningense. Next base: position 25,108 of record NZ_LBJC01000069.1, on the reverse strand, counting down.
AGAAATTCGTCCCCGCGACTTCGCCGTTCGATCATATACAGCGATGTTAGCAGCACTGTTACAAGGCGCCCCACCTCACAGAAGCCATATCTCCTTCCAACTCCGACAACGTCGCCGAAGTCCGTTTGGTTAGGATAGCGCTCCCAACGCAACCGACTTAATTGCGGGTATATTCCATCGAGTTTGGTTTTAGGCGCATCCTGATCCACGCTGACAAACGCTTCTAGGAATCGAGACTCATCTCGGGACAAGTTAAGATGAGCACAGATCGGAAGCCGTCCCGGAGAGCAAACAATATCCCAACGACGCCCCTGCGCCATATCGAGAACGGTCCTAAACCGCGGCGAGTCGGTTGCCTCATATATTGAGCGAACGCAACTCAGCTCCGCTTCTGCCAGCACGCGGCCGGCCGCAATAGCCGTCTCAAAATATGACAGAAGCAGCTGAAATGCATCGAAGGGATGACAAAGCAGGGCCGAATAGCACTTGAAGGCAAGGCTCGTCCTGAAATCGACATCGTCGGCGACCAGCAGCTTGACCAGGCCGAGCTCCGAATTCCTTTGTCCAGGATTTGGAAATGTTTGGGTAAGAACCTGCTCGAATGTTTCCTTCGTCGGCACATTGATAAAATAGAAGATCAGGGGATACAGAAAGTGTTGACGCACCCAATCCGAATGCGGGTTCTTGGCGAAGTAGTCGGCAATCCGCTCATTATTATCCGCATTGATCGCGCAATAGAGCTTGAACGCGAACAAGGACTGCTTGTCGACGGCCTTGAGTTGGGAAAACGCCTCTAATGCATCTCGCATCTCGAGGTTGAGAATGTCACGCGACACGCTCGACTCCACCTCGATCAATCTGCGAACGGCATTGCGATTTACTTTAATGTAGTTGGTCACGAGCTCCAAGTAAGCGCTACAAACCGCTTCTCTTCTCTCATCAGCTAACGCCTCCAGAATTTTCCAGTCTCTCTCCATCAGCGGGAGCGCCTGAAGAGGATAGACTGTCTCGTCGTACTGATGGGGATTGGACACGAGTGAAAAGAATGTGGCACTCAGATACTCGGACAGCGGCGCAACACCTGCGTTTGCACTCTCACTTAGAAGCGAAAACACTCTCCAACGAAGATGACGATAATTCTGACCGCCCCGCGCTAAATTGCGGAGTCGTGTGAAATTTACTGGTTTCTTCATAGCCCCTCGTCGCCAATAACGCCTGTATACAACTCTCGGCAGGTTTGCAAACGTTAGAATACGCGCACAGCGGCGCAAGACGGATATTTGCGCCGCAGCGTACTCTGGGGAGACAAGGTGTCCTTCAGACAAACACGCGAGCGCACTTTTGCGCAGAGCGTGACAGTGCTCCCACCGTGCCTTGCATCAAACCAGCATGGCATTGCAGGTGACTTCGGTGCCATCGTCGAAGATGATCGAGCCGACTGTTATGTTTCGTCCGCCGAATACAGCGCGTCGCATGACTTGACGATTGTGAATTGGGGAGCTCACGGAATAGCTGCATCTAATGCATCCTCTTCGCATAAAACATGCGAAGCAAGCTCAAAATTCGCGCCCAATCGGCACTACCAACAGATACTCTTACATTGGGCTTGCGCAACTTGACCGTAGGCACAAGCTTGGAGCTCCCAGTGAGTGTGGGCACTCACTCTATGCTCTCTCTAGCCGCCCTTTGGGGCGTTTCCTCCCTGACTTGGCCGTGCGAACTTTTCGCACGGCCATTTTCGTAACCTACAAGATCGAAGCGCTACGCCAATTTCAGCATTTCATACGAAATTGTGGCCCGCGTCTGCGTACGCACTCGCGCTGCGATATCCCCGGCAGACCGTGGCATTTTGCGACAATTCGTCGCCTGGCTAACGCCGGATGGAGTCACTCATGCAAGCGATCAAGCTGCTCGCAACCAGCGAAGCCACTTGATTGATCTCCCGCTGCGCCTTGAAGCCATCTACGCACCTTTTGGAGCAGAGCGCCGTCCGCCAGCAATAGTAGCGGATCAGGCCGAACTTGCCGCCACAAATCCCGCAGCACCTTCCTGATCCACCACCGAAAGCGTGTGAGTTATCGCGCATCTTTGCCTCCTTCGGCCCACCTCGATGCGCCCTATGCATTCTCCACTTCCACGTCACAGCGCCCGCACATCACGTGCGGCGACGCCAATTCCGACTCTGAGGTATGCAGGAGCGAGTGGGCTCAGCAGAATGACCTGATACGCGCTTTTGGCGTGGCCGCCCTCAGATGAGCACCTGCGCCAAGCCTTCAGACGTGTAACTGATATTTCCAGCTTGAATAATGCGATAACCGCGTTCTGCCGCGCAAGTTCTGGAATCTCAGGGAGGTACTTCACCTCAAGCGGATTATTTCAGAAATTTCGGAGCTCTTGCTCGGAATGCATCAAGCGAACAGATCGGCATTGCGTAGTCGTATTTCCGAGCGGACGCAGGAGCAGATTTAGGTGCTTAAAGAAGGCCTGGAGTTTCGGACCGATGATCGCGAGTTAGGCGTGGTCACTTGTTTTCAGATCAAGCGCAGTGATGGTGCCGTCCGCCGAACCTTTGCAAAGCGCGGCTTGCGCGCTCTTGCATGGATGCTAGGGCCGATACGCGGGTGCGCGCCTCGGAGTTCTGCCAAAGATCCAGATTTGCTTTTGCAGCGGCGCAGGCGAGCGGGTTCGCCTTATATGAACTCGAATGGTAGAACGTCAAATCGCGATCTTTCGAATAGTGGCGCCTCGAAAACATCAGCGCGACAGAGCGTCACTGCGAGCGGAAGAGATCCACCAGTGAGCCCTTTCGAATAGCAGGCGATATCTGGTGTGACATCGGCCCGCTCGCGGGCAAACAGCGTAGCCGTTCGGCCCCAGCCGGTCATGACCTCATCTGCAATGAAGAGAACGTCCCCTTCTTGGCAGATCCGCTGCATCTCCCTTAGTACCCACGCTGGGTACATCAGCATTCCGCCGCCCCTAAGATCAGGGGCTCCACGATCAAAGCCGCTGGCATCTGCTCGTGACATACCGAATATAGCGCATTGAGCGTCTCGCGCTCGCGATCTGTTGCTGGGAGCAGTATTGGTCTGACGTCAAATGGAAGGGCCTCATAAGCCACATTGAACGTCGCCACGGGCTCCGACCGACATCGCTCCCACCGTAACGCCATGATAGGAGTGTTGCATCGCGACAATGCGAGTCCGCTGCTCGCCGATGTTATTCTAATAGCCGAGCGCCATCTTCAGCGCGACTTCGACGCTTGTCGAACCGCTATCTGAGAAGAAGACATGCTCAAGACTGGGCGGCGTGAATTGCAAGAGTTGCGCCGCTCCTCGGCTGGCTGGTGCGTATACACCGCCAAGATACTCTGATTGAGCTTGCTCGCCTAGTCCTGGATGGCACTCACAATATGCGCGTGACAATGACCGTGGGCCACGATCATCCAGGACGACATTGCGTCCATGATGCGTCTACCGTCAGCGGTAGTGAAGGAAAGCCCCCTCCTCGCGCAAGATCTTTGTCGTCTCGCCTTGAAGCGCGGGCTGCGTAAACGGATGCCAAATTGGAGACTTAATCATTGGCATGATGAACTGAAATCGCCGCACGGAACGAGGACGTAAATGCACTCTGAAGCGCCTCTGGCGTGCGAGCCGCGTCGTAGGAGCATTGTCACCTACCATGTATGGGAAGATCTGCGAGCTGGAATGGCATCGCACGCCGCGGTCCACCTTTTGCTGCGTGAATGCAACCAGGCTTGCGAGGCGCCGCTGGCGCTCGGGTTCCTGCTGCAGGATGAAGGGTGCTTCGCGAACGACAACGGCAATTAGGGGTGATGGCGCTTGACCTGCCACTTCATTTTCATCCAGCGGCAGTTAGGGTCTCAGGGTTTTTGTACGCCAAGTGGTGCGGGTGGAGCAACGGACGATTGGCGGAGCTGGTCGGGGTTGCGCAGCCGATCGTCCGTTGCGGTGAGGTGGGCGGCGTAGGCCGCCTCAGCGACGAGTGGGGACGCTGGAGATTGTAGTCGGCGACTCAATTGGCGATCTTGGCGCGGGCGTCATCGAGATCGAAGAACAGGGCCTCGTTGAGCAGTTCATCGCGCATTCTGCCATTAAAACTCTCGATGAAGCCGTTCTGCATCGGCTTCCCGGCGCGCTAAAGTGCCAATCGATGACCGTGCCCTCGCTGCAGGCGAACATGGCGTTGCAGGTGAACTCGGTGCCATGGTCAGATACGACCATTCCTGGCTTGCCGCGTCGCTCGACGATTGCCGTCACTTCGCGGGCGACGCGCCGTCCTGAGATCGACGTATCCAAAATGGCGCTCAGGCATTCCTTGGTCACGTCATGGACGATGTTGAGGATGCGGAAGCGCCGCCCGTTGGCGAACTGATCGTGGACGAAGTTCAGCGACCAGCGCGCCGGGCCTCGCCTCGATCAGGATCGGGGCACGGGTTCCCGCAGCTTTGCGGAGCCCGCCGCTTGCGGACGGTGAGCCCTACCTCGTGCTAAAGCCGGTAGATCCGATTGATCCCCGAGGGCTCTCCCTCCCGTCGCAGTAGGACGAATAGCCGGCGGTAGCCGAACCGCCGCCGCTCGCTGGCGAGATCGCGCAACCGGCCGCGCGGAGCTGTGTCCGGAGGGCGGCTGGAGCCGTAGCGGATCATCTTCCGGTCCGCGCCGACAATCGAACAGGCCCGCCGTTCCGACAGGCTCTTGACGGCCTGCAGATGCGCGACCGCAGCGCGCTTGACGGCGGGCCCTACGGTTTTTTGAAAGAAGCTCGCGAAGGGCGGCCGCATCGAGCATCTGCTCGGCCAGGAGCTTCTTCAGCTTTCCGTTCTCCTCTTCCAGCGCCTTTACCCGCTTGGCCTCGGAAACATCCATGCTGCGGAATTTGATATTCCAATTGTGGATCGTCGCCCGGAGATCCCATGCTTGCGAGCCAGGTCAGCCGTCTTCGGCCCCAGCCTGATGCTCCTTCGATACCGCGATAATTTGCTCTTCCGTGAACCTTGCTCCCTTCATCTGTCCGTCCTTCTTTGATCTGCGGCCGGCAAACTGGACCATTTTTGGCTAGAGTTTCGCTGCGTAAATCCCCTCGGCTGGGAGGAGCGATGGACCATGAAGGCCTCGAAATTTTCGGACGCCCAGAAGGCGTTCATCCTGAAACAGGGCAACGACGGGGTTGCGGTGGCGGAGATCTGCCGTAAGGCCGGGATCAGCCAGGCGACCTACTTCAATTGGAAGAAGAAGTATGACGGGCTGCTGCCGACCGAGATGCGCCGGCTGAAGCAGCTCGAGGAGGAGAACGGCAAGCTGAAGAAGCTGGTCGCGGACCTGTCGCTCGACAAGGAGATGCTGCAGGACGTGATCCGCCGAAAGCTATCAAGCCTGGACGGAAGCGCATGCTGGTCGACGCGGTTCGCAGCGGATGGCAGGTCTCGATCCGCAGGGCCTGTGACGCTCTCGAATTTGACCGCTCGACCTACCACTACAAGTCCCGTCGCTCCGGCCAGGCTGCCCTCGAACAGAAGATCAAGGAGATCTGCCATGTGCGTATCCGCTACGGTTATCGTCGTGTTCACGTTCTGCTGCGTCGTGAAGGCTGGCGCCATGGCCAGAACAAGACGCGGCGGATCTATCGCGAATTGGGCCTGCAACTACGCAACAAAACGCCCAAGCGCCGGGTCAAGGCCAAGCTGCGCGATGATCGCAGGCCGGCCACACGGTCGAACGAGACCTGGGCGATGGACTTCGTCCATGATCAGTTGGCGAGCGGACACAAGCTGCGCGTCCTTACGATCATCGATACCTTCTCCCGCTTCTCGCCGGCGCTGGCGCCACGGTTCACCTTCCGCGGCACCGACGTGGTGGAGGTGTTGGAAAGGGCCTGCAAGGAAGTGGGATTCCCGGCAACGATCCGCGTCGATCAAGGCAGCGAGTTCGTGTCGCGCGATCTTGACCTCTGGGCCTACCAGCGCGGCGTCACGCTGGACTTCTCGCGGCCCGGTAAGCCAACCGACAACGCGTTCATTGAGGCCTTCAACGGCCGCTTCCGGGCCGAATGCCTCAACGCTCACTGGTTCCTGTCGCTTGCGGACGCCCAGCACAAAGTGGAGACTTGGCGCAGATATTATAACCAAGAACGGCCCCATGGGGCGATCGGCAATCGACCGCCGATTTTGCTGCAAACCCACGTCGGCGCGCCCAGCCCGCCAACGTGACAGCGGCGCAAAACTCTAGTTCTGGGTGGTCCAAAGTTCGGTCTCGCTGCACTTCGGCCGGACTCTAACTCCTACTGGAGGAAATACTCAGTGGCAGGTCACCACACACCGAGTGATGGCGCGGCGAAAATATCCTTACAGCAATCGTCGAGTTCACCTTTTAACTCTCGACCTGTTACCCACACTAGCCAATTATCCTCAGCAATATCCTCTTTCACCAGCCGCAAGATCGCTCCGCCGGATTCATGATGAGGGTAATGCGGAAGTCCTTTATTCACTCGCCAGCGAGCCACAAGCGCGCATAAGAAATCGGGAGCCCACATAGCATACGACACGCGGTGTGTAACTCGGGCTATCATCCTCGGGACACCCTGTCCCCTGAGATCTCTGCGTACCCAAAGATCCCCATTGTAGGCTATTTTGCCGGTCATCTCCTCCGCCGTAGCCGCCATGCAAACGCAACGATCATCAACATGTGCATGTGCGATCGGGTCACTGTAAAACGCCCTCAGCGACCGAAGATGCTCCGCAAAATTACCGTTGGAAAGGTCATACAGCCGAGCAGCATTTGTAAGCACGACGTCGCTATTCCTGTCGAGACCAACGACCCAATATCCATCGCTTGGGCGAATCGTCGATCGGTCAGGCCGAAAGTTGGGAAATGTTCGCCCCTTCGTCGGAGTTGCCTGGGTAATTGAGACATATTCCTGAAAGTCGAACCCCATTAACAGGTTAATATCTTTCTGAGCAGCCATGGTGTCATATATTGGAATGCACCGTGAGACATGCACCGGAATGCGTGCGCTCATTGCTGCCACCCTCTCGTCTACCGTCATGAGTTACCTCCCAGGCTACAACAATCAAACATTATGCGCTCTGGACAATGAATGTCGTACTACCTCTTCTCGTGGGCGCTCTACAGGCTAATTGGTAGGATGCCACTCGTATGCAGGTACGCACAAGAAGAACGCGCGGCGCTCACATTGACCTGATCGAAATCAAAAACTCGCAAGTCTTGTTGGACGGGCCGCTGGGCATTCCGACGCGAACTTCTTTCGCGTCGGCTCCCAGCTTTCTCGAGGAACACAGAACTCGTTCACCAGCTTTCACCTGCACCGCGCCGCACCCAGGACAATCATCTTCAGGGCCCCGCCCATCTGATTGGCTGACGATACTTCGATGCTTTGACTTCCCACTGAGCTTGCATCCAGCAACGGCTAGCGTCTCATGTATTTTTCGGCGGCACCGCTCCGTAGCCACACGGAGAGCACTTGCGCCTCCCTCACATTGGCGCAGCCACCGCTTGCTTGCAGACCCTTTCCAGCATCACCACGCCGCTACCGCGGAGCACCGCGCCCATGCCGCCCATCTCGCCACGAAGGACATCGGCCGCGTAATCCGGACGTCCATTGCTCACTCCTACTTTGCGTACAAAAAGGCGACACGCAGTTCAGTGCCAGGTCAGGTCAAACCATCTTTGTCTCTATCCGCGCTGGGATTGAAGCCTCGAAGTCCCTCTTTGGTTCAGGGCCTCCGCCAAGGCTTCTTCAAATATTTCAAGGCCCCGATTGAGAGTCTCGCTGTCAATCGTGAGTGCGGGCAAGAATTGTATGACCTCACCGGCCGAAGCGCATCGTTCAAAAAACAGCCCCCTCGCGAACGCGTTACGTGTGGTCGCTTCTGCAATTTCCGATGTCTGGCAATCAAACCCCAACGCCAGCCCCCTCCCCCGAACAGAAAAGCTGCTCCCATAGTAGCATGCAATATCGTTGAGCCGGCGCTGCGCAAGCTCTCCCATGCGCTGCACCTCCTCAGAGAGGATGCAGTCGCGCCAATAGATATCAATGGCAGCGCTTGCAGCTGCAAATGCAATGTCGGTCTTTTCCGTACCCGCGTGCTGGACAGACCAAGTGCGGTCGATCTCATCTTTAATCAACAGCATTGACAATGGCAGACCACAGCCGCTCAGAGAATTCGACATTACAACGATGTCCGGCGATAAGCCTGCGAACTCGAAACTAAAAAATTGGCCTGTCCGACCACAGCCCATTTCTCTATCGTCGACTATCAGAACGGCGCCAGTCTCTTTCGCAATTGCCTGGACCGACCGCAACCACTCTTTGCGAGCTACGTTCATGCCACTCTTTCGCTGTACAGCTTCGACCAGAATGGCAGCTGGACGATCAATGCCGCTGTGCTGTTCAAGCAACAGCTTTCGCAAATAGTCAGTTGTGCTCACGGGTCCAAGATAGCCGTCGTACGGGACAAGAGTTAGTCCGCGTGGGGACACGTCAACGGTAGTACGGCGAAGCCCACCACAGCGCAGAGCAATGGATCCCGGACGCACGCCGCTCTGTCCACGGGTGAAAAAAACAATATTCTCACGTCCCGTCACTTTGCGTGAGAGCTCTAGAGCTGCGTCAATGGCATTGGCATCACTTGGTCCAGTGAATTCGCAATGATATTGCAGCAAGTTCCGTTCACGAAGCACGACAGATCTGAGCGTATCAACAAACTTAAGCTTGGCGGAAGTCGCAATCTTAAATCCGTTGACCACCGCATCTGACGTTAGATAATCGAGAATAACCTGCCTGATCTGATGATTGTTGTGGCCATAGTTTAGCAACCCAGCTCCTGAGTAAAAGTCGATAATCCTCCTGCCATCCACCGTCAGAACAATCGAGCCGCGCGCTCGACTCAAAACAACGGGAGAGGTCTCCGTATCAAAGCGGCGGCTCGATTCTAGCGACTTCAATTCGTGCATTTCACCCGACTCGCTACCCAGCCCTTCGTGCACTGCGATCCGCCAACAGCGATCGCCCAGCGCTGGCTCGGCAGCACAGCATGTGCTCCCGAATTAGTTTCACTCACTTACCGCAGAACCGGGCAGAACAAACCTATCTATCCTGGCAGGTAAAACTCGAACCTACACAGAAATTCATCGAGCGGCCTCAACTTGCCCTCAGTACGATCAAAAGATCGAGCATCGGACCCTATTAAGTGAGCTATAGGTCAACTGAACCGAATGCGAGGACCGGCGCAACTAAGCTTCCTGCGGAGGTTCGCGCACCAATTTAGCAGTAGGCAACAAGATAACCCTTCGCGCCGAGCCTTGGTTGATGCAATCGAGCATACAGTCCAATGCTAGATCTGGGCCGACAAATATCTTTTATAATCGCTGCAAACTCGCCGCCAATTCCGCTCGCAGAACTAACGGGCTCGATTGATTCGCCTTCTTAACGTTCACTCCACGCCGCCCGGCAGTGCAATGCCGCCCCTGGAGCGCCAGCGCGCGTCCGAAGGCGAGCTCTCGTCAGCGCGGCGCTTTCTTCCGCAACATGCAGAATACCAAAGTTTGATGAACTCCTCCGCATCAAATACAGGATGAGCCGATATCGTCGTCGCCAATCGGACGCCCTTGCCCTCCCTTTCCTGAATGACGATTGGTAAATTGATGCAGCGGAATAGATAAGGCCGCAGCCTAGGATCCGCCGCCCTTGGCTTGATCCTCCCCTGCCCTTTTCAACGCGACACTTAGGCTTTTCACGTATTTCCAGCTCGGTCTCTAGTTCTTCAATCGATCATCATCCGGCAGATCATCTAACCAGCAAGCGGTCTCGACGTATTGCCTTGAAAAGATCTTTCCAACTTTGTCTGAGATCTTGTTTTGATGATATCGCATATAGATACGTCCATCATCACCCCAATCAAGGATCTCGATCTTCCCGGTGTAATGCGACATGATATATTTGAAAGTCTTTTCGATGCCCGCCAGACGTTGGTTGACGCCATGCGCAATCTCTATTCCGCGGCGAAGCGGGACCTGAAAATGGGACGCACCCTTCACTGGCCTTGCCTGAAAGAGATAATAAGGGCGGACGCCTATTTGGTGGCACTTAGCGAAAGTATCTGCCAAGATCTCCGGATTGTCATTTACGTCTGCAAGAAGCACGGATTGATTGAGGAACTGCACTCCCTCTGCACGCAAGGATCGGATATTTTTCTCAGCATCGACCGAGATCTCACCGATGTGATCGAAGTGCGTGACAAGCACCGCAGTCTTGCCTGCATCACGTATTCGTTGGAAGAAAGCAGGTAGAGCGGGATCCTCGAAGCGCTTTGGCTCAAAGGCCAATAGTTTCGTGCCGATCCGAATGGAAGCCAAATGCGGAATCGAGAGCAGATGAGCAAGAATCTCGTCGAGCTTTGCCGTACTAAGAACAAACGGGTCGCCTCCCGACAGTAGCACGTTTGTCATCTCTGGATGGCAGCCAATGTACTGGCGAACTTTCGCCATATCTGGGACGATCTCATCTGACTCTCGGCCAACAAGTCGCTTGCGGAAGCAAAAACGACAGTATGACGCACAACGGTTAGTCACCAGCAGCAACCCGGTCTGGGCGTACTTATGTTGAAGTCCACGCACCACGGTATTGTCCTGCTCACCACTCGTGTCCAAAATGCCCGTACTGTCGAACTCCTTAACTGAGGGCTCCACAATATGTTTTAGCTGCTCGTAGTAACCACTGTTGGCGATCTGCTCGCGGTAGAATTTTGTGACATGATGACGTGTGATGCTACGGGCTTGCAGCTCCGTCTCCGCAATCTTGCGATCGCCCTCTATAAATCTCATGAGCACGGCGCGGGGCGATGAAGCTGGTTGGGCGGATGACGAGGGAGGCGAGATATCTCCAGCGACCGTCAATTCGCCTGGTGCACTGTCCGCGTCAGCTGTTTGAGTCAACGGTGAGGGTTTCATTTGAACTCCTTCGGCACAGAGCGAGATCGTCCGCGCAGCGACGTAATTGGTCACCCTTCTCAGCAATCTGCGTGCCAATAGGACGTGGCGCTTCATTAGGCCAATACAGTAGAATCGCAAGCGCCTCGCGGACGGTCGACCAATAGTTTTGGCCCCTTTGTTGGGCTTCAAACAGAATGTCTTCAACCGGACACAAGCTCCAATGTGAGCGGCTCATTCGTCTCGGTCGTCGGCAGCTCGTCAAGTCACGTCGGTCTCACCGATCAGGCACCCTCGCCGAATCTTAGAGGATCACTACAAAGCAGTCCGCCCGCTGCGACACAATGCGACAGCGTTCGGCAGCAGGGTTTGCTCGACCGAGGTGTACATCGGATGAGCCCGTCGGACCGCGAACAGATTGGTCGCTCCGATCGAGATAAACGGCCGCTCAGATTGTCCGTGTTTCCGGCGGGAAGGCCCCCAATCGGGCACACCGAGACCGGTCGGCGAGTTCTGAACGCACGCCAAGCGGGATCTCAGACAAGCCAATGGGTGTGCACGACATGAATGGCGGAGAACGAGAACACTCGCAAAACTTCCACTACATCGTAAACCTCCGGCCGAGGCCGCCTTCCCGGATTGCGGTCGGGCATGAGATGATTTGCTCATTAATTCGCAAGCAAATGAGCAAACGTGACGACGGTTACGGTTCTGTCCGGTCCTGAGCGGCGACGGCGGTGGACGAGTGCCGAGAAGCTTCGGATCGTGGTGGAGAGTCTGGCGCCTGGGGCCAGTGTTGTCGAGGTTGCTCGACGACATGACGTTCACCGCAATTTGGTTACGGCTTGGCGGCGGCAGGCGCGAACCGGCGTCCTCGCTTGCGGGCCCGAGCCGATGCAGCAGCAGGATGACGAGGTCCGTTTTGCGGCAGTCTCCATTGCGCCAGACCGGCAACCGTTGACGGCGCCCTCAGGAAGCTGCGGTGCGATCGAGATTGAGTTCGCGGCCGGGGCTCGGATGCGGATCACCGGTGCGATTGACGTGGCGACGCTGACCGCAGTCGTGGCGGCGCTGACTGATGGACGGCCGCGATGATCTCGTTGCCGGCCGGCGTGCGGGTATGGCTCGCGACCGGCTATACCGACATGCGGAAGGGCTTTTCATCGCTGGCATTGCAGGTTCAGGAGATCTTGCATCGCGATCCGCTGGGCGGCCACCTGTTTTGCTTCCGCGGTCGTCGCGGCAACCTGCTGAAGGTGATCTGGCACGACGGCCAGGGCGCCTGCCTGTTCACAAAACGACTGGAGCGGGGTCGCTTCATCTGGCCGAGCCCGGCCGAGGGTGTGGTGACGATCTCGTCGGCGCATGTTGATGCCCCTCCTTGTTAGGCTGACAGATTCTTAGATCAAGTTGCGCGATGACGTGTTTTCGAAGGTCTCCGATGGCGTGAAGAACGGATGGTGTATTCGGGAAGAGATAGGCGCCGCTGGGCTGGCGATCAATTAGCAAACGCTTGGTTCGGATCTGAACATAGAGCCAGTTTACTGGAATCTCGAGCCTTCGGGCCAGTTCGGGCGGGCTGAGGTATGAGTCGTCATGCTCCCATCGGCTGCGCTGGGCAGTTACCTTGATGGCGGCGGCACGACGGAGCCGCCCAACGGTGATAGGCAGCACCTTATCGGCGCAACGGGGAGAGCGGTGACCTTCCCGAGTAAGGACTGTGGCGATCTTGTCGTCTGGGACGCCGTCGCGAGCGAGCGTCAGAAGGCGTTCCCGCATCTCTGTGCCTCGCGTCAATCTGGTGACGGAGTTGACGCTCATCTTCACTTCGAGCTCCGTCACGGCGCCTCCCCGCCAGACGATCCTAGCCAGGGCCAAGTCGCGCTCACCGCGGTCGAGAACGACCTTTTCGATGAGACATCGCAACAACGCCTTGCGATGCGCATCCGAGATAGTCTCGTCACCCCATATCTGCGGGAGGCGGCCGGTGAGGCTGATGACCTTGTCGTTGAGCTCCTTGCTTATGGCCACTTGTGTGATGGCTTTGGGCGGCGTCTGTCGGGCAAGCGCCTCTTCGGCGGCGCGCACGTCGTTTAGCGCCGCTTCCCATCGACGCTCGAGTTCCGAGGCGACCAACCGATTATCTGGATCAGCTCGGTTGAACTGCCGTTCGGCGAGCGCCGCCGTGTATCGCTTGCGCTCGAGCTCTCGTTCTGCACTGGAGCGTAGCGCATTATTCATCTGCTGCTGCACCCGGCGGGAGCGCGACAAGGCATCGAGTTCGGCCGGCGCTAGTGCGGTTAGGAATGCGTCGCCAACGGCTGCATCGATATGGGCGGCGCGGATGTGTTGGCAGGTTGGCTGACCTTCCTGGGTACGCAGGTGATTGCATACATATTCGCCGCCGCCCTTGTAGCGGACGTACATCTTATGGCCACATCGTGCGCACCAGGCAATGCCGTGGAGCAGGAGCTCGCCATTGCGAGGCGCGCCGCGGGTTTTGATGCGCATGTATTCGGCTCGGTTATCTCTGATGACGGATCGGATTTTTTCATAAATTGGCCAGTCGATATAGGCTGGATATCGATCTTTAACGACGATCCGCCACTCCTCCATCGGCCGCGGAGCCTTTTGTGGCAGGGCCCCCTCCCGCTTCGGCGGCCGGAAGCGGGTTCGTCCATAGACAAAGGCGCCCGCGTATGCGGGGTTCTTCAAGATCGCCGCGACGGCAGCCAGCGTCGCGCGCGTCCAGCACAAATCGCCATACCGATCACGACGCGGCAGTTCCAGGTCACGCTCGTTCAACGCTCGCATGACCTTGGCAACGCTGCGCAGCTGCAGGAATAACTGGAAGACGAGACCGAGCCGCCCTTGCACGGCCATGTCGGGATCCTTAACGACCACGCCGCTCGGGTCCCGCATCAGCCCGATTGGCAGCATAACCGCAAGTTCGCCGCGTTCGGCTTTGGCCAGCAGGCCGGCGGTCAGCCGGCTGCGGATCGTATGTAGCTCAAGCTCGGAGATCGAACCCTTCAGCCCGAGAAGCAACCGTCCGTTGGGAGTGCCCGGATCATAGACACCATCGCGGTCGGCGATCAGGCAGCCACGTAGACCACAGATGTCCAGGAGCGGATACCAGTCGGTACAATTACGCGCCAAGCGGGTCACGTCGATCGACAGGATGAGTCCCACTTCACTCAGGCCAACACGGCCAACGAGTTCCTTGAAGCCGTTACGCTGTGCTATAGACGCGCCGCTCAACCCGAGATCGGCATCAATCACGTCGATGGCCGCCTCACGCCATCCGAGTTCGCGGGCGCGCTGGCGAAGCGCGTATTGAAGGCGCAGGCTCTCCTGATTGCTTACGACCTGATGGGGCGTCGACTGCCGGATGTAGACTACGGCTTTGCGCGCCAAGTGGCTTGGTGTGACCAGCTCGGACTTCATGAGGGATCTCCGCCAAAATAGCGGCGACGTCTTCGACGATCTGGCGTCGGAGCGCGGGCGTCAGCGTCGACCAAAGATCGGCTGGATCCATGCTCATGTGCGTCGGGACAATCCGCTATCGATAAAAGCTCGAGTAGAGCCTCCATACTCAGCTTAATCTGATTTGCCTCTTGCTCATAATATTCGATTGCGGTTGCTTGAATCAGAAGACTGCTTCCTGCGCGATACTCAACTTCATACGAAGCGGGAATGCCTCGGCCTCGCTGACCGATCTTCCTGATCACTCGATATGAGCGCCCCCACAAAGGATGGTGGGGGTCCCGAACCTCGACCACCTCCGGAAATGATTCGTCAGACTCACTATCAGGGACATTCCTCAATCCCCTCGCTGTCCGGGATTGACTGGAGGCACCCACAGGAGACGTGGCGGCCGACAGCGGTCGGATGAGGCTTTGAACTTGCGGATCGTGATGGATGTGATTCCATCACCATCGTGACCACGTCTGAATCGCTCCCCACCGATCTTGCCGCCGCGCATGCGATGATCCTCGCGGAGCGCGCCGCGCGCCTGGAAGCGGAGGCGGTTGCGGCGAGCGCCAAAGCGGAAGCTGCCAATGCGAAGGCGGCCGAGGCACTGATCAGTTACCTCAAGCTCGAGATCGAGAAGCTGCGTCGCCAGATTTACGGCAGCCGCTCGGAGCGCAAGGCACGGCTGCTGGAGCAGATGGAGCTTCAGCTTGAAGAGCTGGAAGCAACCGCAACCGAGGACGAACTGGCGGCTGAGAGGGCCGCGGCGCGAACGCAGACGGTCAAGTCGTTCCAGCGCAAGCGCCCGGTGCGCAAACCGTTCCCCGATCATCTGCCGCGCGAGCGGATCGTGGTCGCCGCGCCGCAGAGCTGTCCCTGCTGCGGCTCATCGAAGCTGTCGAATCTGGGCGAAGATATAACCGAGACGCTGGAGGTCATTCCCCGGCAGTGGAAGGTGATCCAGACGGTGCGCGAGAAGTTCTCGTGCCGGGACTGCGAGACGATCACCCAGCCGCCGGCACCCTTCCACGTGACGCCGCGCGGCTTCGCCGGCCCCAACCTCCTGGCCATGATCCTGTTCGAAAAGTTCGGCCAGCATCAGCCCTTGAACCGGCAGAGCGAGCGCTATGCGCGGGAGGGCATCGATTCGAGCCTGTCGACACTGGCCGACCAGGTCGGCACCTGTGCGACGGCCCTGCAGCCGCTTTACCGGCTGATCGAGCATCACGTGCTGGCCGCCGAGCGGCTGCACGGCGATGACACCACGGTGACGATCCTGGCCAAGGGCCAGACAATCACAGGGCATATCTGGACCTATGTCCGCGACGACCGGCCGTTTGGTGGCCGGGCGCCGCCGGCCGCACTCTATTACGCCTCGCGCGATCGACGGCAGGAGCATCCTGCCCAGCATCTTCGGACCTTCACCGGCATCCTGCAGGCGGATGCCTACAGCGGCTACAATGCACTGTACGACCCATCGCGTGCGGAGGGACCGATCACGCCCGCACTCTGTTGGGCGCACGCCAGGCGGCAATTGTTCGAGCTGGCGGACATCGCCGCCAATGCGCGGCGCGACAAGAATGCCGCAGCGATCTCGCCGACCGCGCTGGAGGCGGTCAAGCGCATCGATGCGCTGTTCGACATCGAACGCGGCATCAACGGCCAAAGCGCCGAAGAGCGTCTGCGGGTGCGCAAGGAACAAAGCCTTCCGCTTCTGACGGCATTGGAAGCATGGCTTCGCGAGCAGCGTGCTCGGCTGTCGAACGCGTCATCGGTCGCGAAGCCAATCGACTACATGTTGCGCCGCTGGGACCGGTTCACTCGCTTCATCGATGACGGGCGGATCTGCCTGACAAACAATGCAGCGGAGCGCGCGCTGCGCGGCTTTGCCCTCGGACGCAAGTCCTGGCTCTTCGCCGGCTCGGATCGTGGCGCCGACCGTGCCGCGATCATGGCAACCCTGATCACGACAGCAAAGCTCAACGACGTCGATCCGCAAGCCTGGTTGGCGGACGTGCTGGCCCGCATCGCAACCATCCCGCAAACCCAGCTCAATGAGCTGCTGCCTTGGGAATGGAAGGCGCCTGTTCAGTTCGCTGCCTGATCGGCTCCGAGCCGTGCGACTATCCCGCGGTCATCACCGGACGGTTACACTACATCTGAAGCAAAATGAAAATGACTTCGCGCTATAACTCCGCGATTAATCCTTTTTTTGAATCCAGCACTTTCTGTGTAGTTAGCTCGCTGCCTTCTGGTGCATGGCTGCAGCCTACAAAAGCCCCGAGTGCCACTCGCCGCCAACCTTGCACGTCAAAGTCGCGCAAGCGAATAACTGAAACAAGGATGTAACTTTAAATGGCGAGACTTTGATGCATTCACGCGCTGCTCGAATTGAATATTTCGACGTGAGCGCTGGGCAACGTCAGTGCATTACCGGGAAATCAAATCTCCTTGTGACCTGAAGGGCCGCCGAGACGTGAATTGAGATCGAACTCCCTTTGTTGGTAGGTGCGCACATCTGTGCAGCGGGCTAAATGTGGCGCTGCGAAATGCAGCAAGTCAACCGTACTGTTAGCATGCGGCCACCAAAAGCTCGACGCGTTCATGGCCGTTAGGCATGCAAATCAGACTGTTGGCTGGTTTCCGTGGCGTTCTTCATAGACGGGCATCACCACGATGAGAGACGGTTTTATTCGGCTTTCTGTGCCATCTTCAATGCAAGTCCGTTGCGGCTTGGTCCTTCGGCCACGGTAGAGGAACGATATGACGGAGATGCTAACGAGGGCTCCGGGGGACGGTACGATTGCTAGCTCCTACTCGCTCGCGAAGCCATACGGGGTGGCAACCTGCCACCCTCACTTTGGCGAGCTGCTCCAGGGAGCATTCGCCGTCGAGAAAGGGGGGCACCACCGCACGGTGCGCGCGCTGGTTTCAGTTCACATGCCACACGCCAATGGGTCGCAAGCCCATGCAATATTAGAGCCGAGCCGTATGGGGAAGTTCGTGCCGCAAGTCGGCCGCACTGGCGTCCAAGTGAAACCGAATCATTTCTACAAATGTGAGCTCGCAGCTCGACTTGCCCTCGATGCCTTTGGAATGAGGAATATGGCGGCCAAGCTTGAAGTTAGGACAATGGTTCCGGAGGGCGCCGGCATGGGCTCGTCTACGAGCGGCGTAGTGGCCTCTATCCGTGCGATCGCTAGGAGCGTCGCAGCTTATCGGGGATCCCGAGTGCTTCTGGCGCCTCATCTTCAGGCGAAGCTTGCGGTGGCGGCCGAGCATGCGTGCGACTCCCTGATGTTCGATTGCACAAGCAGCACCATTCTTTTCGCCCACCGAATGGGCAAAGTTGTCCAAGTATTCAACGGTCCTCTCCCCCAAATGTACATTTTGGGGTTTGACACAGGCGCGGCCAACAGTGGCATTGGAACCGACCGCCTCCCGCGAGCGCGTTACTCGCGTGATCAGATCGCCGCCTTTGGGTGCGCTTTGGCCGTCTTGGAGCGTGCAATTTCAGAGCAGAGCGTCGCACTCGCCGGCCGGGTGGCGACTTTCTCGGCGATACAGAGCGAGAGCGCCCTGCAGAATCCACTCAAGAAGCCGAAGTTTGACGAACTCCTCCGCATTAAGGAAGACATCGGATCGGCTGGCATTGTCGTCGCACATAGCGGCACGGTCGCCGGCTTGATCTTCGACCCGAATTTACCCGACCTTCGCAGCCGAATGGATGAGGCTAAAGCCGCGATCGGTCGCCTTGGCTTCGATATCCGCTGCACTTTTTCGACCCCGTATTGAGATGGACGATGGCGCACACGCTCTCCGACACTGTCGACGCCCATGCGCCTCTCAAGATCGTTTCATTGCGGCCTGAAAACCTGGCCGCGATCGATTTCAGAGTCATGAAGGTATTTCCTGCGTTCAACATCATCGAATCAGGTCTTCGCGATGGGACAATCGGCCCCAACACCACGATTGTTGAGACGTCGAGCGGAACGATGGCTCTCGGTCTCGCCATCGTTTGCATGCAGTTCTCGCTCAAGTTGCACATCTTCGGCGACCGCGCTATCGAGCCCCCCCTTAAACGCACGATAGAGGAATTGGGCGCTGAAGTTCACCTCGTGGAGGCGACAGCGTCGGATGCGAATGTCCAGCATCTCCGTAAAAAGGCGCTCCTCGACTTTATGGAGCGGACCGGAGCTACGTGGTCACGACAGTATGACAACCTTGGCAATCATTTTTCCTATGCGCGTCCAGCTGCGGAGGCGATGAGACGCTTCGGCAAGATCGACGTTCTGGTCGCAACCGTGGGCTCCGGAGGCTCATCCTGTGGCCTTGCCCACTATTGCCGCGCATTCTTTCCCGAAATGAGACTCGTCGGGATCGACACCTTCGGTAGTGTCTTGTTCGGCCAACCGGCGAGCCGACGTGACTTGCGCGGCCTCGGCAATAGCATTCTCCCGGGCAACTTGTTCCACGATGCCTTCGATGAAATCCATTGGCTCGGCGCTAACGAAGCATACCAAGCTGCGCACCGACTTCACCGGGAGACTTCGTTAAAACGCGGGCCTACGAGCGGGGCGGCCTACCTGGTCGCTAAGTGGTACGCCGAGCAGTCCCCAAAAAGCAAAGTACTCGCGGTATTTCCTGACGACAGCAATCGCTACGAGCACAACGTTTACGATCCAACGTGGATGCGCGCCAACGGCTATCAGGCCGCACTCGCCGCGGCCGAGCCTGTCCTTGTCCGTCACCCTCTTCAAGCTGATAGGGGTTGGTGCCGTTTCAACTGGAGCCGTCGCTCGCTGACCGAAGTGATAGATTATCAGCCTTCCCCCAACTGAAGCATACAAAAGTGACCAACTCAGCTGCGATCTTTATCGAATCCAACACCACAGGCTCGGGCGCCGACTTTATTCTGCGCGCGCAAGAACTTGGGCTCGTTCCACTCTTTGTTACAGACTCACCCGAACGTTATGCATTTCTGAGTCGCATTGCGGGTCTCGAACTACGTACATGCGACACGTCTTCAGAAACCGATGTTAGAGCTGTAATCGATAGCGTCGCGACGGACATGCGGATTGCGCTGCTAACGACTTCCAGCGATTTCTACCTTTACACGGCAGCGTTGGAAGCCAGGCGGCGGGGGCTTACCGGTCCGGATCCAAGTGCAATCGCACTTTGTCAAGCTAAAGATCGCCAGGCCGCCGCCCTAAGGGCGGCGGGTATCGGCGTGCCCTATAGCGCGACGGTGCATGCGGAGTGTGATATCAGCAACGCGATCAAGCAAATCGGGTTGCCTGCAGTAGCCAAGCCGATCAGCGGGACCGGCAGCATCGGCGTCACCTTCGTGGACACCGAAACAAGCGCCACTGACGCTTTGCGCAAGCTACTCGGGACTACGAATGACGTGCGTGGCCGCCCTATCCAGCCTGGTGCTCTTCTTATGGCGTATGTCGCCGGCGAGGAGTATTCCGTCGAGATTCTCGATAGCAAGATCATTGGCGTAACGCGGAAACACCTTGGACCTTTACCGCATTTCGTTGAAATTGGACATGATATACCAGCACCGATCTCGTCCCGGTTGCGCGCGAAAATCGAAAATGAGGCGCTTCGTGCCATCCAAGTTCTCGGGCACGTGAAAGGACCAGCTCATGTCGAACTCCGGGTCAGCGAGGATTGTGTCACGATAATCGAGGTTAATCCACGCCTTGCTGGCGGTTCGATCCCCACCCTTTTTCGTTACACAACGGGTTTTGATCCGGTCCTCGCGGTCCTCCGTAGCCTGCTCGGAACGTCCTCGCTCCCTTCGAGCGGAGCCGCTCATGGCTCGATTCGATTCATCATTCCGGAGCGTGAGGGCTCATTCGCCCTTCCACAGCAATGCGAGCATCTCGTCGATCGCTTTGGGCTGGCGGAATTCGTACTCTACTATACTCCGCCAATAGAGTTCAGGCGCCGCAACGATTTCCGCGACCGGATCGGCCACGTCATTGCAGTTGACGACGACCCTACTGCTGTTGCACGGCGCGCCGAAGCTGCCGTTGCTTTCATTCTTGGCGCATGAGGAGAGACCCTTGCAAAGCACAGGCCGCATCAAATCGACCCTTCATGCTGAAGCCAGCGCCATCGTTTTCGACAGTGATCTACAGCGTGCAGCGAAGGAGGAGCTACCCTTCTACGCCGAGATTGATCGAGCCCAGGCCATCATGCTTGAGCGAGTCGGATTAATCGATCGCGATCTCGCCCGAAAAGTGTTGACCGAGCTCGACAAACTGCAAGCCGAGAACTTTCAGACCATCGCAAGTCGACCTGCGCCTCGGGGTTCCTATCTCGCCTATGAGGATTATCTCCGCTCCAACATCGGAAACGAAGCTAGTAATCTACATCTGGGCCGGAGCCGCAACGATATCAACGCGACCCTCGTAAAGCTCAAGTTGAGAGCGCCCTATCAGGAATTGGCGGCCGAGATCCTCAAACTTTTGCAAGTGTTATGCGGTCAAGCTCGCGATCATCTTGAGACCGTCTTCCCGCTGCACACCCATCGTCAACCAGCATTGCCATCCACTTTTGCGCACCATCTGACCGCCTTCGCCGGAGCGCTCGCGCGCGATCTAGATGCCCTTCTGGCCGTGCATCCGATTCTGAACCTTTCCTGCCTCGGGGCCGGCGCCGGCGGCGGCACGACCTTGCCCATCCTACCGGAGTTGACGGCCAGGCTGCTCGGCTTCTCGAGCCCACCACTTAACTCGATCGACAGCGTGGCCTCTCGGGACCTGATCCTTCGCCTGCTAGCGGCTTGCGCGATTCTCGGATCATCTCTAAGCCGCATCGCCGAGACGTTGCTGCTGTGGGTCGGCGATCACGGATTGGCCACTCTACCGGACGAACTAGTGGGATCTAGCTCCGCGATGCCTCACAAGCGTAACCCTTTCCTTCTGGAGCAAGTCCAAGGAAAAGCAGGCGCAATCGTTGGCTGTTTCGTGGCCGCAGTCACGGCCATGCACAGCACGCCCTTCACAAACTGCGTCGCGGTCGGAACGGAGGCTACGCGCAATGTCTGGCCTGGGATCGACCATTCCATTGGGGTGTCGCGCCTGATCAGATTATGTTTCTCGGGCTTGATCGTCAGCGAAGATGCAGCGGCTGCGATGCTCGACAGGTCCTTCGTGAATGCCATGGAAACGGCGACTCGCCTTGCGCTCGGTGGCGATCTCGATTTTCGTTCCGCCCACAATGAAGTCGGGCGGTTGGTTACGACAGCGATCGAGGGTGGCGCGCCGAGCCTCTTGGCGGTCGGGCAACACGATCGGATGCTCAACTCAGAGACGTCACCGCCCCCGCACGTCATCGCGCGAACGGCTCGGGCAGGGGGAGGACCCGCGCCCGATGCCATTGCGGCATCGCTGGAGGAGCTGGAGAGCGGCATCCAACGAACGGCCGCCGCTTTGCGTGATCTCGGCAAAGGCTGGAGCCACGCTCAAGAAGAGCTTCGATCGGCCATTGCGAGCGTCAAAGGACCAACATGACAAGGAATCGACAGCGGAGAAGGAGCTCAAGGATGAGATCCGACATGCTACACTGCGCGAATGTTCAAACGCTTTGGGTCGAACGAATCGGTCGCGCAAGCGGACGGTGAGCAGAACAGCCTCTGAGCCCTACGTAAGCGCAACCACTGTTGGCCGTGCTCAGCTCCTGCCCGCGCATGACTTTCACCCGGACGCGACCCGGCAACACAGGCTGCTTGACATTCTCACTAGTTCGCCATTGGAAGCACTGTGATAACTAGTTATCACTCGGGAGACTCTATATGACAATGAACAATTCACGTCCTCTTGGAATTCTCAACCTCGAAAGGGGGCCGGCCCCCTCCGCTCCAAGACTGGGCTCGATCCTCCACCCGTCGACGTTTGCTTTTCCAATCATCGCGGAAACCGTCGAGGGAGCTTGGGCAGACGTGGCAATGCGCGGCGATCCAGCCATCAGACCGGCCACTATCGCAGCAACCCAGCGTTTGGTGCAGAGAGGAGCTGTTGCGATAAGCTCAAACTGCGCCTCCTTTATCCATCACCAGGACGCTGCGGCCGCGTCGGTGAATGTGCCTGTTGCCACATCGATCTTGCTTTTAGTACCGGCGCTGCTCGGCCAACTGCCGCCGACTTCGAAGCTCGCTATCCTGTCTGCTGACTCGAGAAACTCCAGCGAACGCGTGCATCGCATTGTAGAATCCCGTCACCGGTCTAGATTAGTGATTGGCGGCATAGAAGGGGGTAAATTGCATCAAAACGAAATGAAGCGTCCGCCAGTATACACCGAAACAGCCGATATTGAGGCGGATGTTACGGATTGCGTCTCACGGCTACTTGCCGACAATCCGGACATTGCTGCAATTGTGTTCGAGTGCACGGCTTTCCCACCAGTATCGCCGTCGATCCGCCGCATGACGAACCTGCCTGTCTACGACATCGCGGGCTTCTGTCGGATGATGATGGAGTCCGTTGCGCATGCTCGACGGTATCCCTCTACAAAAGTAGCATGACTGCCGAAGATGACGTCGTGCTGTGGCCGCTGGCGAGCGAGGTCGTTCAGGTGAGCTTTCTCGGAGTTTTGCGACGGCTGCGCCGTGTTGAAAGCTGGATTCAGTCTTCGTGCCGGCTGTCCTTCCCGTTGCTATCGGCGCCTTCTCGAACTGAGCTTACCTCTGCCGGAGGCGGAGTATGTTCCTTAGCCAGGTCTGCCTCCGCCAGGCCTTCTTGGAGAAACGCTATGAATGCTCTTGGTTCTGCTTTTTTATCAGAACGGTTCCTTGCGTTCCTTTTCCTCCAGCCGAATACGAAGGTCCGGTCAGGCAAGCTTTGCGTTTGATGAAAGAGCATGCCATTGCCGCCCGTGGCGACCTGCGAACACAACTTACCATATTTTGTTCGCGAACCTGGCACGACACCGCAGCAGACGGCTCGGCCTCGATTTCTTGTTGTTCTCTCCTCTGGCGAGGCAATTGCAGTCTTTCCAGAGGGAATCGATCAGCTTTATAGGGAGACGACCTGGGTAGAAAATTGCGGGAGCTGGCCCAATCGGAGGTGTGTCCCCGCTTGTTTGCGCATTGCGTGAACTACTGCCGGAGCATGCCAGGATTGGCACAGAGCTTGGCGCGGAAATTGGATTCCCTGGGGCCGATTTCTTTACGTGTTGCGGGCGCAGACAAACCTCGGACTTTGTCGATGCATCGGATCCGATCTTCACTCCTTTGCGAATGACCAAGTCACCGCCGGAGCTCAATCGGATTGAATCGTATGTGGGCTTGTTTCGAAAGCGTTTGACAATCTCGCACCAATCTTGCTTCTGGGCATGACGGAACGAGAGGCGTGTCGTCTTCGAGTTCGAATGTTTTTGTCGCGGACTCGAGAAGCCGGCGAAGATCTCGACGGATCACCGAAGCTGATGCTGCACGAAGAAGTTGTTGTCGTGACCGAATCTGGCTCGCAATTACTTGCATCTCGTGCATCTCGAATAATACCGTGTGTCGGCGGATAACGGGCGCCGGCTCCGCAGAAACCGTAGGCTTGAAGGCGCGAGAGTAACTGGACGGTCTGTCGCAGAAGATAAAAGACCGTCTTCTCTGGCGAACAAGAAAATGTTGCGAACGGATGTCCTCGATCATGCGCCGGCGGAAATGGCGCCTGGCCGCTAGAAAAACGCTCCTAAGGGTGGCGCGCTCGCAATCCCGCTCCTCTCAGAAAAGAGCCGGGTCGCTATCAGCTCTTCTTCACATGCCGCGCGAACAGCTTTGTTCGTTCCCGCTCGAATACCGCGTCTGCAAACTCCTGCAGGATATCACCGAATCCTGGACGCTTAGCGCCATCCATCGTTCGACAACCGAAAGCTTCCATCGTCGTTTGGCCCACGTATTGCAGCTTCGTTCCCTATGCGGCTCATGTGCATCGGCTCGCTGTCTCGGAGGGAAACTGGCGAGATCTCGAGATATCGTGCATCGATTGGCGCATTGGCAGCGGCTGCGTGCGAGCGACGGCCAACACCCATCTCGGTTCGATCCCGTGGCGTCCGCCTTCGCGATGTGCGCAGCTGCCACTACAAAAGTGGTCAACATCTAAGGAACCAATCGCTTCATCCGCTGGCTCGGTTCGTTGGAGAGCAGAGCGGCCGAGGCAAGGCTTAGCAATCACATTTGCCTCCGTCGAGTAACCGATGCAAATGGACGCGAGCCGACGATGGGCCTGAGCTCCGGGTAGGATTTCGTCCGGTGTCCTGCAGATCGTTGAGATCGTCAGCCATGGCTTTCGATCGCATGCACGGAAATGCAGGATGAGCGCCCACGGTGTGGGGTGCTGAATTCATCATTGCAGACATTGGCTTTTTTTCTCAAATAGCAGCCGAATGTTTGTTGCTGACGCACTCCGGAGGAGGCCGCTTTGCTTGCAGCTGCGCCGCCTTCAGCACGTGCTCACGCTCGTTGCCCTGCCTTTCGGGTTCGCTGCAGAAGTCAACATAACCGTGATTTGTCCTCCTTGGCGGCGCCCTCATGAGCCGCGCGTGGTCACATGAAGAATGAGAACCTGGATCGTGTCCCATTGCGTGGTGTAGCTGAGTGTGGGTCACCACGTTCGCCGACCTGGGCCGGATCGGTCAGCTGGCGATAGCCGGGAGGCTGA
>NZ_LBJC01000068.1 GCF_004114535.1 Bradyrhizobium nanningense | reverse complement strand
CTTCCCGGCAATCGCCAGCTGACCGATCCGGCCCAAACCGGCGAACGTGGTGACCCGCACTCAGCTACACCACGCCACGGGACACGATCCACGCAACGCCGAAGGCAAGCTACTTTTGCCCCTCGCGCGGTCACCATCCTTCGGCATTGTAGAGGGTTTCGAACACGCTCCTTGGGACGCGCACTACGAAGAGAGGCGGTCGCACAAGTGAATCGACGGCCAGAGCACGCTCATTTTGAATCGAATTAATTCTTGCTGAAAAGGTCCGAGAGATGTTTGATTTGCAGCAGTGTAATCTTGGGGGAGCGAGAATGATGGTGAACGCCCTCGACATTTATAAGGCTCATCCGGCACGATCACAGCTCGATCAGAGAGCGGCACAATATGTTCGTATGTCGACACAACGGCAGCAATATTCGATTCAGAATCAGGCTGCTGTGATTGCAGCATACGCGCACGCCCATAGCCTGACGATTATACGGACCTACCGCGACGAGGGAGAGAGCGGCCTTCTCATCAAGAACAGGGCCGGCCTTATCCAGCTCATCAAGGACGTTCAAACAGGGGAAGTCGATTTTGGTCATATTCTGGTTTATGACGTGAGCCGCTGGGGCCGCTTTCAGGACGTTGACGAGAGCGCGTACTACGAATTCGTCTGCAAACAGGCAGGCATCAATATCGTGTATTGTGCTGAGCAATTTGATAATGATGGCAGCCTGCTCTCCAGCATCATCAAGAACATCAAGCGCGTAATGGCAGCGGAGTACAGTCGTGAGCTTTCGACAAAGGTTCACGCCGCGCAATGCCGGTTCGCCCGACTTGGCTTCAAGCTCGGAGGTCGCCCTGGTTATGCTCTTCTGCGAGAGCTTGTCGACCAGAGTCAGCAGTCTCGCGGCGTGCTGAAGAACGGCGATCAGAAGTACCTCGCGACTGATCACGTCCGACTGCGACCTGGCATCCCCGCGGAAGTAGCCGTGGTGAAGTGGATCTTCGAGCGATTTCTGCAAGTAAAGTCGGAAGCGATTATCGCGCGGGAGCTAAACCGGAAGGAGATACTCACGAGCACAAGAGGTCGGTGGACGCGTGCAGCTGTTAACACGGTGCTTAGAAACGAGAACTACATTGGGAACCTGACGTTTAACCGTCGATCACGTAAGCTACGGCGGAAGTCCGCCTGCAATCCTCCCGAGCTTTGGATCACCAGCGAGGGATGTATCGAGCCGATCATTGAACGCGACACCTTCCTAAAAGTAAAGAAGATCATTGAGGAACGGCGTGTCGACCTCACTGAAGAGGAGATGCTTGCCCGACTACGCAAAACGCTGGTCAAGGAAGGACGTCTGAGCTCTGCTATCATCGCCAGCACGGTAGGCCTTCCCTGCGCCTCCACCTATCAAACTCACTTCGGCAGCATGATGAACGTGTATCGGCTAATCGGCTACACTCCCAAGCGAAACTATGAATTCCTTGAGTCGCGTCCGCTGTGGGCCGAGCAAAAGGCCAAGCTGGGCTCGCAAATTGCCACCGTCATCAAAAAGGCCGGCGGCCGAACCGTCTCTCGCGCGGGTTACTTGCGCGTGAATGGATCGGTCAACATCTCAATTCGAGTCGCCCTCTGGTGTGGAAGGCAAGACCGCGCGCCGTACTGGTCCATCAAGCGTGAGGCACGCTTGCCTCACGGGTGGATTGCCGCGGCCAGGATGGCTGAGCATAACAAATCGGTGCTTGATTACGTACTGCTGCGGACTGGCCAGAAGGTAAAACGAACTATGACTTTTTCTGAAAGGGCTCGCATTCGCCGTGGAATAGCTCGGTTCGAAACGGCTACTGCTTTAGCACGAGGCATCGTCGAGCAAGTAATTATGGCGGACCGTTCCTCCCTAGTGCCTTCCGGTAATCTATCGAGACCAAAGCAGCCCGCGACCAAGACCTCTCATGCGCGGCGCTGATCGAACGTAAGTACAAGACTTCCGCGAAGCAAGCTTCTATAATCTGATCAGCTGCGCCACAGCACCAGCAGCACGTTCGCTTCATCCGCGGACGTGCTCTATGCGCCTGTTCTTCATCGTCGTGCTGAGCTAAACGGATGATCTTACGACAGCGGCCGTCGCAGGGATGAACTCGAACCCGGGGAAAATGAGTCTGCACGATGACGCGTCCCGCGCCAGTCAGCACCCGACCATCTCCTTCTGCCGAGCCGGGACGTACCTGCCATGTGCCGAACGTCTTTTTTGGACGCTGCTGTTGAGGTCCTGACCACGCCGTATCAAGATTAAGTCTCCTCCATAATCCGAGGAGCGACGCTGAGGCCCTTCGCATTCCACATCAGTGGAAGCAAAGGAGCAGAAGGGAGGCCTTAGCGAACGTCAGCAAGTGTTGGAAAAGACTCGGCTACGAAAGACAAGGCAAAATTTTTCGTTGCTGATATTGGAAGACTCGTTGGCTCCGAGGGTCGCAGCGCCCATCGCCATTGGTTGAGCGAACCACTTCCCGCTTTGCGGCTCCGTTACACGAAAATCGGCTATCGTGAGGGATGCAATGGGATCCCGTGTTGCTCTAAAATGTTCTGAAGCGGTGCACTCAAAGTGTCGATAGAGCGCCCACCGATTTTGAAATCGACATAAATTTCATTGTCCTTGGCTGTCGGTACTTCGACCATTGTGATCACAGAGACACCATGCGGCTTGTCAACTTTGGCTTTAAGCGTCTTGTTCAAGCCCCCGATGGCATCACTGACTGTGATGATGACCACACTTCCGATTTTGAGTGAAGCTTCCGATCCCGTAAGCACATGCCTGCCATCAAGCACAACAGGCAACTGTCTTGTAATCTGCGCCTCGAGCTTCAGCTTCATGGCGCGCTTGTTCTGTTCAGCCACGTCGATTGTCAATCCTGTGAGGAGATCGACGTCGGACTCGCGGAAATACGCCTGCAATATACTGAACACTCGAGGTTCGTCTTGCTTGCCCTTTCCGTAATCGGGAATGCGGGATCGGCTGAGCTTGTGATCCTTGTCCTTCAAGGTGGCAATTGCATACGCTGCCGCCCATCGCACATCGGGCGCATCGTCGAACAGAGCGTCGACAAACGCGTTCTCGATAGCGCGCACTCGCTTGGAGATGTTCCGCTTCTCGGACGAGGGTGTGCGCGCGTCGCCGGCACGCGTCAGCATCAGCCGGACCGCGGCAAGCCGGGCGGACACGTCTCCTTCCTCAAGATCGACGAACGCACGCAACAGACCGTTCTCCGCTTCCGACAGTGTACCAAATGAAGGCACGTCGTCCTTTAAATTTGGTTGTATGAACCGTCCCGGAATAGGTATTTCCTTCGGTAGCGGCTTTTTGACCGCATCTCTCACTCGGATCCAAGCATGCTTCGCGCCAGGAACCGAGCCCGACACCATTATAACGCCGCGGACCGGATCGATATCCATCACCCTAAGGTTCAGGGCGGTGGCGCGATCACCGCCCATGTGCCCTGGCATCCTCTTGTTTTTCCAAGTCTTTCCGGGATCTTGCCGTCCACCCGTGGAGCCGATCGACCGGTGGGAAATGGAAACGCCGTGGCTGGCACGCAAGCCGGCAAAGCCGTGCCGTTTCATGCCTCCCTGGAAGCCTTTGCCGATTGTTGTGCCGGTTACGTCTACAAACTGACCGACGACGAAATGATCGGCCGTGATCTCCGCCCCCACTGGGATCAAAGCGTCCTGGGAGACACGAAACTCCGCGCACAGCTCCTTTGGTGGGACCTGTGCTACTGCGAACTGCCCACGCTCCGCTCTCGGCATATGCACCGTCTTGCGGTTTCCTGCCCCCAATTGGATGGCGACATAGCCGTTCTTTTCAGCGGTGCGGTGCGCAACGACTTGGCAGCTGGGGACTCGAAGAACGGTTACTGGAACATCCTTCCCGTTCTCGTCGAAGACCCTGGTCATTCCCTCTTTGCGAGCCAACACCCCCGTCCTCACGCCGATACTCCTTGACCTGAAGCCTTCGTCCAGACGTCTCCGAAGGCCGTCCAAAGCAGCGCCGTCGGATTCGATTTCTGTTGCAGCACGTATCGGCGCGCGCGCAGCAACGATGGGCCAATGTCTTCCCCATCTAAAAGGTGCCGAAAGAAGCGATCGGAAAGCTGTTCCGAAAGCGCGGGATCGACCTTTCCGATCGGCGCGACGACGACCGCCGCGCCATTGTGGTGCATCCGTTCAGCCAAACTCGCTGCTCGCGATACGGCGTTGTAGGCCGCGTAGTCGACATCGAGAAACACCAGCAAGTGATCATGGCCGCGCAGTTTCAAACTCGCGGTGTCATTGAAACGCGATTCAAAGCGGTCGCAAATTCGTATATCGATCGAATGGCTCGGCCGTGGAAATCGGCAAAGCCCGCAGGAGAAGAGAAAGGTATCGACAGGAAGAAACAGAAAGGCGCGCAGCAGATCGAACATCTGCTTCCGGCGCGGTACCGCCGCGGACAATTGAGGAAGGGCTCTAATGCTAATGTCCGGTTGACCCGAGAACCAAGCCGATGAAATGTGTCGCTGTGACTTACCGTCCTTCCAATCGTCATAGACCACGCCAACGTCGAGATTCCCATCTCTTGCCAGGTTGGGGCTGGCGCCGCCGCGGCGGAAATAGCTGCCGTCGCCTCCAGAAGGAGACCGTGGGGGCGCAATTCTTGGCAGCAGATAGATCTGTCCCAGAAAACGCAGCGGATTGATAGGTCCTTCAACCGGCTCGATATACACGAATTCCCAGGGGATGCGGACGGCCGTCGATCGCACGCTGACCGCCCCATCCCTTTTTGCCTCCTCGCGAAGCAGACTGATGAAGACGTCCTTGTCCTCGTCCGCGATTAGCGCATCGAACAGCTCGTATCCCTTCCTGGCCACTTCCTCCAAGAGGCTCGCCTTTTCTGGCGAAGACAACGCATCGAACTTCGCCCGTTCAAAGGTGTGGCTTCCGACGAAATCGAGTATGTCATTCGAGAGCCGTTTGACCTCATTCGGCTTCGCATTGGCATGAAACTCAATGTCGTCCTTCTCATCGAAGATCAGGGTCGTGATCAGATCGCCATCGACGATCGAATTTCGAATGCAAACCGGCCTCCCGCCGGAGTGGTGTAGACGAGAAATCTTCATTATGCCGCTACGTTCGATCTTGCGAGAGAAGTCCTAACTACTAGCGGCGTGCCGGCAGCCAATCGAAACTCGACATCGACAGCCCCGTTTCCAGGACGCCGCGCTACGATATGGAAGTGTCCGGCCTCACCGACTGCGCATGCAATGCGGGTCGGGACGACTTGGCACGATGCGCTGTAAGCTCGCAGCTCACAAACTCCGTCCTTGATTCCAGCTTTACCCGGGACGCCCAGCCGCACAGCCAGCTCCGAATCGAGAACTGCACGAAGCTCGAATTCGAGCATCGAAGAGTCCAATGCTCTGGTGCTGACGGTTGGCTGTAGCTTGTTGGATGGCACGCCCCTGATCCAGGCGCAAAGTTGCGCGTCAGGTATCGGCGGCAGTGGCACGTCGTCACGATGATTCCCGGTACGAGCAGATCCAGTCAGCGCCTCGAGCACGGTGAGACGCTGAGCGAGCATCGGGATCGCTCGATAACCGGCGCGATACCATGAAGGTTGCTCCTTGCCCGCTTCGCCAAAAAGGTCGGGAGGTCTTCTCGCCTGGAAGAACGCCCTATGCGGGCGCTGCGCCATTCGGGTGGCCTTAAGGCGCGCGAACCGATCCGTCCATTCCTGATACTCTCGCCGGTCCGTTATGGAGGCCACCATCCAACGCGCGTCGATCCGCTCAAGCTCCACGAGCGCGATCAGTAGCGGGTCCGCATCGGGCGGCAAGAGGCCCAGAATGGCCCGGCATCTCTCCTCACGAACTTGTGGTAGATCGGATGTCGAACGATGACGGAGCGCCGCGAGAGCCCGCTCCAACGGCGTGCTCACGGTCGGCGGCGTCCAATTGCCGATTCCACCATCGCCCAGGAACAGCCCGATCGCGTCTCGGGTGGGCTCGCGAGCCACGACGTTGCGGCTGACGAGAAGTAGGCGCCGAAGCGTTTCAGAAACGGAGCCGCCCTCGACGCCTACCGGCCCAAAGGCCGAGAAGGAGCCGTCCGAGCGATGAAGAAGGATCACGTCCTGAGGAAGTACGACAGGCCGTCCGTCTCGTCCATCCACGATTGCATGAGCTCGCCGCCGAAGACGCGAGGCGACGGCTTCCTCAAATCGAGATTCGCATGCAAGAAGCCAGACATACGATACCGGTTCGGACGGTCTTTCTTCGAACGGCAAGCCCAACTGCACCTGGCCATCTCCCGGCGAAGCTGCGATTCGCTGGTCGGAGTCTCGCACGGGAGGCATGGCAGGAGGCTTGATTTCGTACAATCCACAGCAAAATTGATCGGCGACAGAGGCCATTCATCAGACCCGCATATCAGAGGCATCGCGCACCTCTGCAACGATCGAAGTTCGCGTGCGTTGCTCCTCGTTGGAGAAGCCATCGTAATCGCGCAACTGTCCGAAAGATAAACCCGTCATCTTCTCGATGGACCGGACACTCCGTTGATAGGTCTTGAAGGCCCCGAACACCGCCTCCAGTTCCTTCAATTCCTGCACCTGATCAATCGTGTAGGCGGTCGAAGAGGGCTTGCCGTCATTCGACACGAACGAGATCACCTTCCAATAGGCGACCGGTATCTTTACTCCCCGATAGAGGCGATCGTTGTCACGAAAGATCGGGCCGCTGAATACGTTGACCTTGGCCTCCTGGGCTTTCGCGTTCTTGAGGATATAGTTCTCCAAGCTCAGCCATGTCTGCTGGTTGAAGTGGGATGCTTGTGGCGTACAATTCGTAAAGTGAAACGTATCGTCGTTGGCGGTTTCAGCAGTTTCTCCCCAATTCGGGTCTTCCCTGCGGACGAGGTGGCCCCGATCGAGGATATTGTCCGCGTACAGCTCCTCGCCGATCTGCGCTTCGTCGGGAATGCGCCCGTCGTAGAACCATTTGTCGGGCGGGCTACGGACCACCCTGACTGCTGCCTCCCCGTCGATGTTGACCCCCACGAACATCGGCATCCGTCGCGACTTCGACATCACTACCGAAAAGTGTTCGTAGTCCAATCGATTTTCTGGGCTACCTTCGATCTCCAGGACATCTCTATTGAACTTTGCAGGATCCGGGAGCGGAATCGGAAAGCCAAGAAAATCAACATCATATCCCGCCCGTCCCTGGAAGCGCTCGGGGGGAGAGCGTCGCGCCCTCCGTGAAGCTTCCAATTCGGCTGCCTCGAGGCCCGCGCCTCCGACACGAGGCTCCACAAATTGCAAGTCGGATAGAAATGGACGCACCGTCAAATCGACCTTCATCATATTCCCCATCATGCTTCCGTTGATATGCCCTTGAGCAAAAGCGAATCGTATTTGGCGACCAACTCTGCCGTCGCGCGCACTCTCTCGAGGTTTACACTACTCAATTGTCCAACGAAGTCGTTGAGAAGACCGCAGACGTCGACATATTCGATCAAGCGGAGCAACAAAAAGTCGGCCTGACGGGTCTTTTGCAACTCGTTGAGGAGACGCTCCGGGAGCAGATCCACAGGCCAGATTCGGCAGCGGCCGGCGAAAAACTCAATCTGCTCCCCCAGCGGATCGGGATCGTACCGTACGATGTCGATAAGGGCCGCGCGTACCGGATCATAGAGCTCCGGTGTACGGCCACGCACGAAGTTGCGTACCACATCAAGGCGGCGAGACCTGTCCCGCAAATGGATTGTCAAATTCGAATTGTAAAACTCGCTAAGCGAAAGATAGCGATGCTTCTCGCTTGTCTGAAGCACCAACATCTGGGTCCTTGCTTCCTCCGGGAGAATCAGCGGGCCCGATCCTTCCGCCGACATCCAGCTCTGGTCGGAGAAGATCTGGCCGAGAGACATCGGAAGAGCGAGATCAGTCTCAGGAGCGGCCAGAGCCAGAGCGATCATCCGTATTCCATCGAGATCGAGACCATCTTGCGATTTGAACCATGGGCGATGCCTGATGGACTGCGAAAACGAAGCATCGCCGGCTGCCACCCGACCTATCGCGACCAAGGGCATGTAGTCGATCCATCCAGGACGGGAGTCCAAGTCGTGCAACAGCCATCGATCGACGAGCGCCTTTCCACCTCCCACCGCGAGTTGGGCGCAAGCCCATTTCCACGTCCAATGAACGGTCAGTCGCTGAAACATCGAGGAAGGCAGGCCGCCGATCATCTGCCTTGACAAGACTTCCATTGAAGGAGCCGCGAGCCTTATGACCTCCATGAAATCCGCGGACTTGAAGGCGACATCGACGCGGGTAGCCAGATCCGAATCCTCGAGGATGTCATCAAGAGTCGTATGCGGGCGGATCGACCGGGGGCTCGCCAGACCCGCGTCTCCGCTGCCGGTTCCCGTGACAGCAGACAGTCCCGGCGGCGACGACGCTCGTATGGCACCTGACTTCGAGCGCTTTCTGAGATTGCGCGTCTCCACATCCCTTCTTTGGGCTTCGGGAAGTGCAGCCCTCTCCTCCTCAGTCAGCGAACGTTCGTCCTTCAATAGAAGAGCGCGTGCGACCGGAGGCATCGCGTGAATGTCCTCCCGCCCAATATGAAGCACCCTCCGCGCCAGCCCCTCGTCTTCGGCTATAGCCGATACATCCCCATAGAACGCCCTGTAGTAGGCGGCCATCGCGATCGGGTCCGAACCCGTCGCCATGTCTGTATCCCTTATCCCGTCCCGCTCGTCGTACCAATCGGCGGCCCTCTCCTGCACAAGCCTCACGCGATTCTGCAAATCCGACGGCTGACCGTCCGGGGTTCGCGTCGTGCCGCAGAGCATCGGCAGCATCAGCCGACGCAGGTTGGTCACATGTCGCACCTCGTTCGGACCGTACGAGTCCACCAACCACGCTTCCTTGGATAGCGCTCGCAGGAGCTCCCTCGCGCGCTCAATGTCGATATCCCCCAGCCCGCATGGTATGGCGAGCACATCGCGTATGAGTTCGGCGGTAACCGTTCTAAGGGCAAGACCTGGGTGAGCCAGTTTGCGAATGTCCTCCTTCGGGATCGTTCTAGTGTCGTTCGGATCCTTCGATAGTTTATGGTCCTTTATTCTATCCAGGAATCGCGAATACAGCACCCTCATCGCCTCGACGGTGCCGTACAACGATGAACCGCTCACGTCACGAACGATCTCGTCGATCTCTCGAGTGCTCTTCTCTGCGGCGAATTTGATGAGAACAATAAGAAAAAGAGGATACCACTCGATCGCAGATCTCGTGATCTGTTCAATCCTCTGATCGTCGAATATCTTGGCCCGATCCTTCTCTCGCAGAAAGTCGCCAACTTCAATTGGAGTGAACGGGCCAAGTTCAAGATGGCCGCAGAACCACGCTGGCAATCGGCGAGGCTCACTTACAAATGGCTGGATACGTCCTGCAACCACGGCCCTCACGGTCTGGAACGCGCGGGAGCCGTCCTCGGCTTGAAGATCTATGAGCCGGTCAATCCAGGACAAGACCATGCCGAACGGCTCACGCTCCAGTTCCGCGTCAGCCAGACCCATTTCCGAGGATAC
Source organism: Bradyrhizobium nanningense (assembly GCF_004114535.1). Taxonomy (GTDB): domain Bacteria; phylum Pseudomonadota; class Alphaproteobacteria; order Rhizobiales; family Xanthobacteraceae; genus Bradyrhizobium; species Bradyrhizobium nanningense. Next base: position 21,153 of record NZ_LBJC01000068.1, on the reverse strand, counting down.
GATCACCTCTTCGAATGTATCCACGACGATTAATACGTCATGGCGAACCGGTTGGCGGCCCAGCGCGTCCCCGAGCCGCTCTAGCAATATGTCCGCAGACTTGAGATCGCTGCCGGTTTCAGCGGCGATGCGAAGCGCGTCGCGCCGCAAGTCGTCCATCTCGCCATCAAGCTCGGTGCGTGCGCGTCCGATCTGTCGCGTGAGTTCGGCCGTCCACTCCTTCTCCGCCCCCAATGCCAGGTTCGGGCGATCAAAATCGAGTAGTACGGTTATAGGACCGCTCCAATCGTCCTTTCGCATCGAACGGACAAGCTCGGCGACCAAAGCAGACTTTCCACTCCCCCCGATACCGGTGAGAAGAAGTGGCCTCAGCCAATCCAACTTCTTCGGATCCGTATTGACGTTGACCAGCCGGATCGAAGTCGCTACCTCGCCGTTGGTGGCGTATGCGGTGAGCAATCCCAGCTCTTGTGTTCGCCCCACGAGCTTGGGCGCAACGTGTAGCAATCTTTGCTCGTCATCCAGCCTGGCAAGCTTCCACCGGGGGTCCGCCCTGCCGCTGGGCGAAGGCTTTTTGCGCACCCGGTGGACGAAGTCCTGAGCCACGGCAAGGTCCTGCAAGTCAGGCCTCGATAGGCCTTGGTCCTCCAGCAGATCCTCTTCGTCTCCTCTGAGCAGTTCGACAAGGTAGAGCGCGAAACGTTCCTTGGGGTGAGGTTTTGCCTCTTCGAGAAGGCGATCGAAATCGGCGCGCCTAACGGCTCGCGCCAGTGTTTCGTGGCGGGCTCTTGCCGTGAGCTTCCAATACAGCTTCTCTTCGACCACTACCTCCTGTACGTCATCTACGATTTCGTCGAGGATGCGCTCACTCAGGTCACCGCCTTCGGCGGCCGACAAGAGATCGTGCGGATCAAACGCGCCAATGATCGCGGCACGGGCGAGCACCTCGTCAATCTTCTCTCGCAATCTCGGGTCGCTCTGAGCGGTCATGGTGTCGTCGACGGTATGAAGAGGTCGTTCACGATCTTTGCGATTGCGGCGCTCTTGCTCATAGCCGCCCCGTGGAGGGCAGGATGCTGTGGGTTGGAAAGCATCTCTCGATCAGCGAGCAATGTGGCGATACGACCGAGGCTGAGGAGCATGCGATCGGGATCAAAGCTCAACCTATTGCGGATCCATCCTATGACATCCTCGATACTCAGATGATCCTTCAGGGGATCGATCGACTTCGCATTAACATTCTTCAATGCAGGCATATCGGGATCGGACATTCCAATCAGGACAAGGCGGAGTTTCTGCCGAGCGGCAATTTCAGGATAAAGCTTTTCGAAGAACACTCGCGTTGAGGTATCGCTCAACGGGTGCTGATCCATCTCGTTGATAGCGATCCAAATCGTTTGCCTCGTAGCGTCGGCTTCGATCAAGCTTGCAACGTCGCGGGCAAGCACAGCGATCGTATCGTTGATTTCCGTCGATTCCTGCGCTCCCGCCAAGCGACCCGGCGCGACCAGCTTGTTCGACATCCCGTTCGCGACTCTGTCCAGGAGCAACTGCGCCGTCGAATAGGCATTGTCTGGTATGTCGGAAGCGTTGATTTGGATCAGCCGATGCAGCGCCGGCGCAAGGGCATCATCGAGGATCTCGTATGAAAACGACTTGCCGATCTGGCTGAGAGGTTTTCGATTGGAACCGTAGTGGATTTGCACGACGAGAACCTTCGGCCCGCCCGGCGTCTGAGCCGATGCAATTGCCTCCTGTAGACTATAGCGACCGATGAGAGCCTTCCCATTTGCGAGGGTACAACGCGGAGCGCTCAAGCTCCCCATGCGCGACTTGATCGCACCTTGGGCCTTCCCGAGAATCTTCGCCAGCGGAATTGCGACGTTGGTCGTGTAAGTCTCGGTCTTGCCTTTGACCTTCTTTTCCACCTGGTACACGAACTGGTGCATTGCTGCGGGTTTCATGTCGTAAGTGAGGCACGCTCCGCCCGAAGATCCGTGTATCGTGTTTGCCGAATGCAGCACTCGGTCGGTGTTCGCTACCATGCTGTTGAACTTGCTCACAGGACTCTGCGAGCTGAATTCGCCTGGCGAGAAGCGCATCGTGTAGTTGCCGGGATGATGCGATACGATCATCTTCCCGTTGGCTTGGCGCGGCGCCTCGTTCACGAGATTGTAGTACAACCGATCAAATCCCGCAGGCCGATCCAGTTCGATCACTGCAAAGTCGAGGAAAGTGTCAAGTTGCTTGGGCCGCCATTTCTCTAGGGTCTCATTCGGATCCGCGCTGAGCCGGCTGCCCACCACCAGCCAGTCTTCCGTCACCCCGCAGGTCCATTTATTCTCGATTTGATTGGCCCTGGCCACGTAGTCGAACTCGACCGAAATGCGGGAGGACAATTGCCTGACAGGAACACCTGGCCAATCGGGCTCCCCTGCCGGGCCGTTCCGTCCGGCATCGAAGGTTACCAGCGAACTGATGACATGCCAGCATGTGAGCACCAGCCTCGGCCCTATGAGCAGCCCTGTGCCCGTCTCCACGGATCCATCCGTTAGCTTGACGACGATCTTGCAAGTATTCCTCGCCAGCCTCGGCATCCCCTCCCGGATCGTCAGCGCATCGGTCATAGGAGTGAAGTCGTCGAGGATCTTCTGAAGCGTGGCGCGGTAGGTCTCCTCACCCTCTTCATCGTCCAGCAGATCCGCCGCATCGACTTCAGTTTCCGACGACGTGAATAGTCTGCCCGAGTATGCTTTGACGAATGAAGCTAGGAACCCTTTTCGCTGGGCCTCTTCCAAGGCGGCCTCGAAATCCGCACGATGCAAGTCGGAGCCGAACGGCAAAGGAGCCGCCTTTTGGCGAAACGTCGTGATCGTCAGAAAGCGCCGGGCATCAGGGTAGTTCGCTGCGAATTCGTCGTAGCACTTCCTGAAAACGTCTCGCGATGCCGCTACCTGTGAGGCCAGCTTCGCCGGACTGAAGATGTTTTCGCCTGCGGTCGGCATCTTAGCCGGTCCAGCCCAATCGCTCGGCGATTGCCGCCGGTACCTGACCTGAAGCCCGCACTGCGGCAAGCGAATGCGCGTAATTGGCCGTCAGGTTTCGTCCAGCAAAGTGCAGGCCAAGAATCGGGAAGAAGTCGATAATTTGAGAAACGCACGAGCCTGAACAGCCCGCCAGCGTGGTGGAATCATGCGAGAATACCCAATGATGGGATCGATCGTCGTCCAGGCTTCCGGTGATACCCTCGATTCGGCCCGGCGCCACGTATTTACGCCCATAATCGAGTCCGAATATCTCCCCGAGGCGTTTGGCTATGTCGTCGCGGATCTCATGTGTGGAAGGATCTTCGAGCGCGGAGATATCGGGACGAGCAGGATAGCCGACGACGATCAAGTCCGTCCTGGTCTCGCCAACCTGCCTGTCGGCAACTTGAGCCATCTTCGAGGGCAGCGTCGAGGTCCCGTTGTTGGTCTCGACCTCGAACAACGCCATGTCCAGGTGCGAGAAGTTCACCTCGCGACCGATTGTATCTCCGCCCGCAAACACCAACGACTTTATGCGAAATCTTTTCGCCGAACCCAGGCCCCTATCATCAAAATTGATGGTTGCATTGTCTTGCAAAATCCATGTCGAAGATGCTTTGCCCCGGATCTCGTCTGCGATCGCTTCCGCCACATGTCGATTTGTCATGACCAGGCCGTCGCCCACGACAAAGCCTGTACCAACATGTTCGCCATCCAGGTCGATGCGACCTACTCTTTCCGAAAGCGCTTCGAGCCACGTGGGGTTAACCTTGAAGGTACCTTCCCATTCGGTCGCCGCCAACGCGGCCGGGTCAAGCTTTCCCTCGGTAATCTTCAGGGCGGGACGTCCAGTCAATCGGACCAATGCCTCAACGTCTGCCCGCTCGGCGGCAACGAGGTTGCGCCCGCCCTGCTCGCGAGCTTTCTTGAGTAGCTTTTCGCTTCGATCAAACAGGTCACGTCGTCGTGCCCTAGCTTCGGGCGTCACATCGGGCCGCCCATCCATCTTTTTGATGGCACGGTCGAGCCGATCTTGAATGTCTTGGACATTCCTGCCCTGCAGAGGAGACTCCGGCGCGCCTGCAGCCCGGACAATCCCGGGCTGAGATAACAGCATCCGAAACGTGCTCTTGGCGTCTTTCTGGCGGTCTAGCGGTGCAACCAGTTCGGGGGCCTGGCTTAATCGGTTCAGAACCCGCTGAAGCAGCTGCGGCGCGGTGGCGTTCAGGCCGGGCGTCGGTTTCGGACGAATCCGCGACTCGACAAGACCCGCTTTTGCCGGATCGGACCTCCGTCGCTCATCGCCCGCAAGGAAGCTTGCTTCTGCACCATACCTTGCCCAGTCGAACCCCTCGAGATTGGCTCTCGAGGCGGCAAGTTCGAATACCGCTGCCGCGTCGCGATCTTCTTCTGACTGCCCCCGCGAGATCACAGCTTCAACGCCCGCGGAGGGAGCCGGGATGTCGGCGAGCGACAACTGCAGAAGTTCTCGCGCGTCAACAATCCCCGCGCCGTACAGATTCGCGTTCCAGCCCACAGGCTTGCGAGCCGACCGACGGAGCGCCAAGCGGAACAATTCCTGCACGCTTATTTCGCGACGCTCGGCTTCTGCGCGAACTCGGTCCCGGCCAAAGTGGGAGAGCCAGATTGCGGCTACGCCTGCAGTCAGTGCCGTGGCAAAGGAGGTCCCTTGACCACCCGTGACAACGCCCACGCCATTGTCTTCCGGGGTGCGGCGCGCGACAAAGACGTTTTCTGCAGGGGCAGAGACGTCGACAGCCGCCCCGCGGCTCGTGCCTTTCCACGGAATGTCGCCAGCGTTCACACCTGCAAGAGCGATGGCGTTCCGGTCAGAGGCCGGATAGACGACGAAACCAATGCAATTTCCGGACGCGACCACCACAATGCTTCCCGCCGCGATGGCCTTCTCGAGCGCTGCGGCAATGGACGGACTATAGATTCCTCCGAGGCTCATGGAGATGATGTCGGCATTGACCGACACGGCGTGCATAATCGCGCGCGCAACCGGTGCACCGTCGAAGATCTTGACGTCCTCAATACATCTGATCGGAATGACCTTGGCTAATGGAGCTGCGCCGACGATCTTCCCGGCTATTCGGCTTGCCACGACGCTGGAAGTCGCGGTGCCGTGGCCCGGATTGGCTGTCCCAGCTCGAAGCGGATCGTTCGGATTGTTGCCGCCCTCAAGGACGTTCGCAGCGCGCTCGAGGTCGAACATGCCCGGTTCCAACTCAGGATGGACGGCAATGCCGGTGTCGGGTTGGGCTACGAGAATGTTTTCGCCTTTGCCGTTCTCGAAGGCCCAGGCGAGGTTCGCCCTGATCGCGATGGGGGCCCAATGCATGTCTTTCGGCGCCGCCGCATCTGACCAGCAGAACGCATTGGTGATGGCGGACTCGGGTGCATCATCCCGAAGGAAGCGTGCGTCGGGTTCGGCATACAGCGTCGACCCGATATCAGGCACGCACGACACCAACCCCAGTCTGTCACAGAGAAGATCCGCAACCGCAAAGAGCCTCGGCGGCGCGATCGTGCGCGGCACGCCGGGAAACTGAAGCACGAGGAACTTCGGTAGTTGGTCGTCCAGAGGCCGGAGGTCGAACCTGTCCGATCCAAGCAGGGCTAGCAGTTGCTCCCGCGCCCTAACCGGGTCCGCAATTCCCGGCCACTCCAGCACGAAGCGGATGATGTCCATCGGCAATCCATCGACCGTGCCGTGGGCCTGAGCTGCGAGTTCTCGGATAACGATCTCTGCTACAGAGACGTTTGCTTTCTGCGCTGCCATTTTGCGCCTCGATAATCATTGGCGGCCGCCACAAATACCGGCCAAAATCAGTCCCAAAAATGTGCTCGGCAGTGTAACCAACTACCTTATCAACTCTCAATTGAACTGCAAAACCAACTGATTGTCCATCCGTCCGCAACCAGTCCGACCACTATTTTCACATCTCGGTCTCGGTGCGCAACAATTCAGCCGCAGACTTGAGCCGCGACCGAAAGGGCGGCACCTAAAGCGTCCCTGGCGCGGGCAAGCGCCACAGTTCACCTGATGCTCGTTCCGGCAACGTAAGCCGCCCGGGCGCTGTAGCAGAGCCTCCGGCAGGCCCATTCAGCGATTAGACCCTGGGGAGATTGAATCTGCCCGGCAAGCAATCCAGTGACGCCAATTTGCCTGGCCCGGAACGAAGCTCATCCATGTGCGCCTTGATCGAGCCGATCTCCCAGACGAAGCGCCGCGCCACACATCCGGCACTTCTACCAAATGGCATCCGCCGGCTCTTATCAACCGAAGCCCCTTCAACGGCGCCTTGCGCTCAGGCGGTGTGAACGCTCTCCTTAGTTTCCGGATGGCCTCTTCGCGCGAACCGGCAGAGACCCCACTGATCCGTCTAACGATTTCGCTGCTTCACTCCAAGGTCGAACACCGGCAGATCTTGTTCGGTCAACCAGAAGCTAGGCTCATATTGCCGGATCGACCGCGCTTTGGAAGCGAATATTTTGTACGTTTCGTACCGAGTCGTTCCGTCGAAACTTGGCCCTTGCCGGAAACTCCGCAGGGGGACGAGCATCGCGAGTTCCTTGGGCAGCCCAAGATAAACCTTTGCTAGCTCCGCTGGGACATCAGCTTTGGGCTCAGCCCCCTCATGTCCAGACCACGCTCGTTTATCTCATCAATTGCGTCCCCGAACCGCTGGATATGAGTCCGTGTAAACTCGTCCGGCGGCTTCGGCCATTGTTCGAGCCAAGCCGCCTGCCTCCAGCCCAAGCAAGACAGGCGGCAGGAGCGGTTCCAGCGGATAATGGACATTCGACGACCATTTTACGCACGACATACCCTCGATGCGCCGAAAACCGACGATGCCGATCAGATAGTCTGCTGAGCACCACGGGCCTCACCAACAATCAAGGTCGCACTAACGCGCAATGACAGAGTTGCGCCTCCCTAGATTAGCTTTTCGCATCGGCTGCGCTGGGCTGGCGTTGCTCGCCGGTACTGCAGTGACAGACGCCTCTAGCTGCAATCGACGGGATGCGCTCGGCACGGCGCGGGTGCTCGTTGTCGATGCCGCGCTCTTCCCCCGGGTGGGGCTGAAGAACTTTCCAGAGACGCTTCCTCTGGCGGACTATGAAGTCGTCCTCACCTTCGATGACGGACCGCGGCCGCCGAACACGGATAAGGTGCTGGCTACGCTCGCACAGGAATGTGCGCGAGCCACATTCTTTCTGGTCGGCCGATCCTCGGCTGAATTTCCCGAGCTCGTGCGGCGTATGGCCGCCCAGGGCCACACCGTAGCGCACCACAGCTGGTCGCATCCGATGATGTCGAAAATCCCGTTCGAGCAGGCGAAAGAGGACATCGAGCGCGGTATCGCCGGCGTCGAAATGGCGCTTAACGGTGTGTCCACCAAAATGCCCTCGACACCGTTCTTCCGGTTCCCCTACTTCGACGCGACACCTGCGACGCTCGATCTCTTGCAGGCGCGCGGAATTGTCGTGTTCGGAGCTGACCTTTGGGCGAGCGATTGGGAGAACATAACTCCAGAGCGGGAGCTCACAATCCTGATCGAGCGGCTCAAGGCCGCTCGTAAGGGCATCATTCTGCTGCATGATGCGCAGACGCGGACGGCGGCCATGCTGCCTGCGTTCCTGCGGTACCTGCATCAGAATGGGTATCGGATCGTGCATCTTGCGCCGGCTGCCGCCCAGAGGAGCGCTGAAGTACCCCATTGACGTCTACGCGACGCACTTCCGCAGTCAAGGCGCGCGAGAAGTGTCGAAGATCAACTCGTGCGCGCCAATGACGGCTTCGGACAACCTCGTGGCCTGATCGTGTTCGGTTTACGAGCCCTCGATTTGACGCACCTGTTCCTGCGGGATCGGCAATTCATGCCGCCTTGGACGCCCTTGCGCCAAAGCGAACCAACAGCTGACCCACCTCGGCGGATGGCCTGGCGCCACTGAACAAGAATCCTTGCACCTCGTTGCAGCCCTCGGCGCGAAGCCAATCGAGCTGCTCCGTAGTCTCCACCCCTTCCGCTGTCGTTGTGATGTTGAGGCTACGGCCAAGGCTCGAGATCGCCCGCACGATGGCCCCGCAATCGGAGCGTTTCGCCAGATCCTTCACAAAGGAGCGATCGATCTTGATCTTGTCGAAGGGAAAGCTGCGCAAGTAGCTGAGGCTGGAATAGCCCGTTCCAAAATCATCTAGCGATATGGAGACGCCAAGCTCGCGGAGCTGGTGCAGGATCCCAAGATTTGCCTCCGTCTCCGCCAGAAACACAGATTCAGTGATTTCAAGCTCGAGCCGCGTCGGCGCCAAGCCGGACTTCGCCAGCGCTGAAATCACCACCTGAACCAGATTGCGGCTACGGAATTGAACCGGGGACAGGTTAACCGCAACCTTGATCTCCGAAGGCCACTTTACCGCCTCGTTACAGGCATCGCGCAGCACCCATTCTCCGAGGGGCCCGATCAGTCCGATTTCCTCCGCAAGGGGAATGAACTCGGCCGGCGAGATCATGCCCTTCTCTGGGTGCGGCCAGCGCAGAAGCGCCTCAAAGCCAGAGATCTTGTCGCTCGCGATATCAACCAGGGGCTGATAGTGCAGCTCGAATTCGTGACCAGCAAAGGCACGGCGCAGATCAAGCTCCATCCCGCGCCGCCGCTGCGCCTGCTGATCCATCTCGCGCTCGAAGAAGCGATGCGTTCCGCGGCCATCCTCTTTGGCGCGATAGAGCGCCATATCGGCGTTACGCATCAGTTCGGCACTGGTCGTGCCATCGCCTGGTGACAGCGCGATTCCGACCGAGGCACCGATAATGACTTGATTGCCGTCAATCTCGTAAGGCGCACTCAACGTCCTGATCAGGTCGGCCGCGAATTGGCTCACATGCGTCGGCGAGGTATCATCCGTGAGAATGATCGAAAATTCGTCGCCACCGAGCCGTGCCGCCAGATTGTTTCCGGCGACCCTGGACCGTAACCGGTCGGCCACCTGCTCGAGCATGTGATCGCCGATGGGGCGTCCGAACGAATCGTTGACGTTCTTGAAGAGGTCAAGGTCGATGCACAGCACCGCGACGCTGTTACCTGCTGCATTAGCCCTTTCAAGCGCCTCCCCGAGCCACCTCTGGTGGAGTGCGCGGTTGGCGAGGTTGGTCAGCCCGTCGTGAAGTGCCATATGGGCGATACGGGCCTCGGCTTTGCGCCGTTCGGTGATGTCGACCACCACGACCAGATACCCTTCGCGCCCCTCAATCATCAGGCGTCGCCCAAAGGTCAGCACAGAAATCTCCGTGCCATCAGCCTTGACATGGCGCCAGGGGTGTTCGGACTGATAGATATCGCCGGCGTCCCGCAGCGCCCGCGTATAGCTGACCCGCTCGTCGTCTGGCCAGATCTCCTGAACTTTCATTCGCAGGAAGGTCTCGCGAGCATAGCCATAGTGCTGCACTGCTGCGTCATTAACCCTCACGAAGTCCATTGTCTTGGCGTCGAGCGCCCACATCGGCATCGGATTGCTATCGAACAGCAACCTGAACGAGGCATCCCGGCGCTTGAAGGACGTAACGTCGGAAATGACCACGGACACGATGTCGCCGAAGGCACTGAGGCGCAAGCGCAGGCTCTGATCACCGTATTCGACCTCGAACTGGTCACCGAATTCATTCGCGACCGCGGCGCCCAACCGCTCTATCATCTCATGCGAACAGAGCAGATGGTCTGAATTGCTGAGGCGCTGCCACAACAGGCTGCCCTCTTCCACACCGAGGAGCCTAGCCCCTGCCTCGTTGTGGTGCACAACTTGAAAATCAAATGGTCTGCCTGTGGGATCGCGAACGGTTGACAGGGAGATGACGCCATCGTCGGTCTTGCAAAAGATTGCATCGATCAAATTGTATTCTGTAGCCCGCTCGTTGACATAGACGCCGACCAGTGTACCGCCCCAACGCGATAAGGTGGGCAGAGCCAGCACGTCGTAGGTCCGTACCATGCCGGCGTGCACGCAATGAGCGGTTGCCAGATAGGGATGGCTGTTTGCAATCGCATTTGAGGCCGCCCCGGTGAGGGCTGTCGCGCAATCTGGACCCAACGCATCCAGCGGAATGTCCCAGCGGGCATCGCCCAACCAATTCTGCACATAGCGGCCAGTGCGCGAAACCGCAAACGCGCCATTGTCACACCGGAGCAGCACAAGATGATCGGCAAGCCGCCCAAGGCTCCCCAGCAGCACATTTTCGTAGCGGGGAAGCGTCTCGCCGGGCTTGAGCGCAGCCTGCCACTTCCGCCGCAAGACCGGCATGTCATTGAACAGCCTCGTATCCGATCCCGCGGATTGCTCGTTGGCAGCACTCATCACACGCCCCGCTGACCTAAGCTTCCTGCCCGGGCGGCATCAAATCCAGCTTGGCTTAATTCATACTTAAACGGACGGCGCGATCATGCTGATCGATAGCGGATCCTTTCGACCACGCGTGACCGTCTTCTTCCTCACAACGCAGGAAATGCGCGACGAGCAGCCAGAATACGACGAAAAGCGGTTGTCGGTGTCAGGATGACGACGAGAAGCTTCGCACGATGGTTTGAACCTCTACGAAGGAGCGCTCTACAACCGAGCGCAATTTTTTGTCGGTGTCCGATTTGTACGACTACCATTTGCCGACAGGCGCAGGCGACAGCAAATCCGCAATGTTAATTGTCCTTGAATGGCGTCCCAGGGAGATGCGCGGTAACTAAGCGCATGTTAAACAAATGTGACGGCTGCCATCGCGAGGAGGGCACGCATGAAAAAGAGTGATGTGACGTGCTCGGAATGCGGTGCCGGCTTCCGCCGTCTTGAGCTTACGTCCGAACGTGGCATCCAAGGAAGCTACCACTGCCCTGCTTGCGGCACACTGATCGAAGAGCTCAGAGCGGTTCCCCTCGTGCTCTATCGCTTGACCGTACAGCCTTCCATGAAGGCGATCCGCAATCAATAACGCCGTCTCGGTTGGCCCGCCCCTGGCTAAGGAGCTTGAGTGGGTTGGTGTCAGATCCCGGCCGAGCCCTGAAGCCACGAACAGGATCCTTGGCGACCTTCGAAATGATGACGCCTTGAACGTGTTGGGCGCGATCAGTCTCCGGCCTCTGCATGGTCAATCCAACCACAGTATGGCGTCTCAGGTATAGCAGCCGCCTGACTAGCGATCACGGTGCGAAACAGGCAATTCCCGGCGGCCTGCGCCACGTGCGCATCCTGTCAGATTACAAGCGCGCTCGATGTTCGAAACTGTCTCCGACTGTCTTCGAAAGCCACATTGCGCCCCGAAAAGCGTGGGGGCGCCCCCTTCTACGGCGCTGGCCCAAATCCTGCACCGCCTCTCCGCGTCAAGAAGTTTTGCGCCGGGACCAAGTTGAGAGTCGCGTTTGGGCCTCATTCCGTCAATCGACAATACGGTTGCCGCACCGGAGGTCTTCTGTCTGCACCCCACTGGGACGCTCCTGCTTAACCGTTTCCCAGCACCGCCATTGCTTCCCACCTCCTCACGGTTACCAGCTCACGAGGCGTCAATACATGATCGATGAAATGGATCTGCGAACCTTCACACCACATCCTCAACGCCACGCTGTACTCGGCGAAGTGCACGCGCGCCCTTTCACGGGCCTTGTCTCGCCCGTCAGCGTGATCCATTTGGCTTTTCTTGCGCAGGGTGAGGCGGCCACAAGCGATCGCTGCCGTTTTATCGATTTTTGCCTCGAACGCAATCTTCCACCGCCTGAGCAATCGGCGAAACTTCATCAGATTGTCATCGGGCCCGCTACGCTGCGCTGGGAGCAGCATTCGGAATTTACAACATTCACCTGGATCTGGACTAACGCAAATGGTCCTGCCGCACACCAATTTGTCAAAGTTGATGGCACCGTCCGATCGCTGATCCGCGCATTGCGGCAGACCGGACAGTTGCTAGTTGCGATCAGGTTAGAAGTGGAACGGTGCGCCTCGCCGACCAAGCGCGCCGAACAGATTTTTGACAAGAACAGCCTGGCCATGGTTGCCACAAAGAGCGGCGCAGGCGTTGCCGCCTCAGACTTCCGCGTAGACGAAAAAGGCTTCACGAACATCCTCGTCTGCGACCACGGCTTGACATCGCACGATCTCGGAGCGCTGGTGCAACGGCTCCTGGAAATCGAGACTTACCGTCCGTTGGCGCTGCTTGGCCTGTCGGCGGCCCTTGAGCTTGCACCGTCTGTCGATCGCATCGACCGCCGTCTTGTTGAGGCGCTCGAAAAAATGCAAAGCGGTGAGGGGCTGCAGTTCAACAACCATCTGCTTGCCGAGCTGACGGGGCTGGCCGCCACCTTCGAAAAAGGCGCGACCGGCAGCCTGTTTCGCTTCGGCGCCAGCAGGGCCTACAACGAGCTGGTCCAATCGCGACTGTCCATCATTGAAGGCAACGATGTCTCGGGTTATCCAACCTGGTCGTCGTTTCTGGCGCGCCGCATGGCGCCCGCAATGCGAACCTGCGCGACCGTAGAGGATCGTCAGGCGGCTCTGTCGGTCAAGCTCGCGCGTGCCGCCGATCTGTTGCGAACCCGTGTCGACGTCGAAATCGAACGACAACATCGCGACCTGTTGCAGGCCATCAACGAGCGCGCGAGACAGCAACTTCGGCTGCAGTGCACGGTCGAAGGATTATCGGTCGGGGCGATAGGATATTATGTGGTCAGCTTGTTTAGCTATCTTGCCAAGGGCGCGCATGACGTCGGACTGCGAGTAGAGCCCTCCTTCCTGACCGCAGCCTTCGTGCCGATCGCAGTCGGCGTGATCTGGCTGGTGAGTTACAATGTGCGAAAGCGACACCTCAAGCACGACGACGCGCCCTCGGTCGCCTGCGACTGAAGCTCCTTGAGGGAATCAGTGCGTCCATCCTGCGAAGCTCGCATGGTCGTGGTACGACGCTGCCGCAAGATCGCGGCCGGCTCCTGCGCAAGGTAATGCTCCGCCCGGACTAACGGGGCGAGGCATTCTGGGATTGGGTCAGTCGCCGTTGCGACGGCTGCGGCGGGACCAGATCAGGCTGAAGCCCTCACCTTCCTCGTCGGCGAAGAGGTTGGCGAAGATCGGAGCGGTGAAGCTCGGATCGTCGAGCTTGAGACCGAGATAGTCGCGGCCCTCGTTGGAGTGCTTGGTCCAGGCGGCCCCGATCTCCACACGGCCGACATAGATCCGGTGGCTGGGGGCGTTGTCGCGCGAGCGGCTGGTCTCGGGGACGATACGGACGTTCCTCTCCTGCAGCGAGAGGGTGACATTTTCGCCGTTGAACTCGTTGTTGCCGGTCTTCTTGAAGGTGCCGATGGTCGCCATGGAAGTTCTCCTTGATCTCTGTTTTCCGAGCCCGCACCTTGCGGCCTCGATGGTGATCGACAGGCCGGAGGCGATCGACGGCGCACCCGCAGGGGCTCGACAGCAAAGGAGTAACTTTCTTGTTTCGCGAGAATGACGGCGCAGCCGGCAGGGGTTGAAAGTTGTGACGCCGCTGTTGCGCGATGGGCGATCGAAGCTTCTTAGCCGGCCTTCAGTCAGATCTCCCCCCATCGAAGAGGCCGCTTCGTTCGCTCGATCCGAAACAGAGCTGACATCAACGAGAACGTGGCGAGCGTCGTCGTACCCTGGCCGCGAGAACCACTCGGACGATACTCGGCCGACGCGCGTGCCGCCACGACAGGCGCCGGAGGCCTCTCATTCTTCAACCCGTCATGGCGAAGCCCGTCCGCCCTCTCATTCTGACGGGGGCGTTGCGGGGTTCGCCTCCGGCACGGTATCCCAAAAAGATGCCGCTCTTAGGCACTCTCGCGCCCCATGGTTGAAAAGGCCGAGGTAGATAGGGCCCGACGTCAATGGTGATATCGTGATCCTTGATCAGAATAGGCAAGAAATATTATTTCAGTAGATATCATTAAAATATAATTGAATGTCGCCCAAGAACATCGGGTGACGTGTCGTGTCTCCCTTAGCTTTTGTCTGATCACCTGATGAAGCCGTGCCATCGGTGTACTAGACTAATCCGCTGCTCTGGGCGGGTGACGGGTTTGCAGCGGCTTCTGCGAACGAAGCGCCGATGCGGGTGACGGATTTGCAAAGTTTCGTTGGGTGGGATGGCGGATTTTCGCGGTTCAGGCGCTTGCGGATTTCGTAGAGGCATTGTCGCTTCGTGCGTTGCCGCGCGGGCGTGTCTCGGCGCGGGACGCAGACCTGCATGTGGCCGGTGACCGGGTTGTAGCGGTTCTTGCCGTAGTCTGAGGGGCCTGAGCAGGTTTCGCTGCCGGTGCCGCCGACCCGGAATGTTCCGGAGGTGTAGACGCTGCTGGCGCTGACAGTGCCGGATACTTCAAGCGGCGCGTTGGGGCAACCAACATTAGATTGCTCGTATAGGAGCGTTCGGGTATAGGCCGCTTCGCCCTGAGTCGAATCCGCGCCGGCATTTCAAGCCGAACCTTCTCGCCAAGCTCCGTCAGAGCCATCGACCAGCGGACAGGGCGTCTCCCCAGGCATCGGCTTACGTCACACGTCCGATCCACCGTCGCTGAGACAATTAGGCCGGTAGACATCCCAGAAAATATCAATCTATACTGGCACTCGATATTTTGCCGTTGGTCGGCTCCGGTGACGGGCTGGAATGTCTTGCGCCGCCAGGATCGAATTCCGTCGAGATTTTTCGTTGCATTAACTTGCACTGCGCATGCTCTGTCATTTTTTGAGGGATTTTCAGGATGACGAAGAAAACGTTGCGGACGAAGCAATCTCCGCGTGGCAAGGCCGCCAAGAAGCAAGCGACGAACAAAGGTAAGGGCAGCAAGTCGGCCGGGGGCATTCCCGAGAAGAAGCTCGAAAAGCTTCGACGTTATGTTCGCGCCCGCGCCGAAGGCTTTCTGAGTGATCCCAACATTACGAGCGTCGGAATCGGCTACAAGCAAACTAAGGGCGAGAAGACGCCGGAATTGGCGATCCAGTTCTCGGTCCAAGCGAAAGCCGTTGCTGAAGCGCTGCCGCAGCTCGGAACCAAGCCGATCCCCAAATATCTGGAGGTCGACGGCGAGCAAATTCCAACGGATGTCATCGAGCGAAAGTACGCGCCGAGCTTTAAGAAGCTCGGTCTAGAACCAAAGAACGAGCGCCGTGTCCGAGCTGACCCCGTTTTTCCTGGCGTGAGCTTGGGCAACCTCTTCACGACGGCCGGAACGCTCGGGACTTTTGTGCGCGACAAGCAGACCAAGCGCACCGTCATGCTGTCGAACTGGCATGTGATGCAGGGATCCCAAGGGAGGCTCGGCGACGACGTCGTGCAACCGGGTAAATTCGACGATAATCGAGTCGAGCTTAATCGGATCGGCAAGCTGTTGCGCAGCCATCTTGGTCCCGCCGGTGATTGTGCGATCGCATCCATCACAGGACGGAAATTTTCTAACAAGATCATCGGGCTCGGCACGTCCTTCAGCGAGATTGGTGAGCCTCAGCTGGATGACCGGGTGGTCAAGAGCGGACGGACCTCCGGCGTGACTTTCGGAATTGTCACGCGGCTTGAGGTCAACACGAGGATGACCTATCCCGGCGGCCAGACCGCCATCATTGGGGGTTTTGAAATCGGCCCGGACCCCAAGAAGCCGGCACCGGACAATGAGATTAGTCGCGGGGGAGATTCCGGCTCGATCTGGATGGCTGTTGACTCGAAGGGCAAACCGACAGACGTCATGCTAGGTCTTCACTTCGCCGGCGACGACGATGATGGCGGAACGGCTGAGTTTGCGTTGGCCTGCCTTGCTCGCTCCGTGATGAATAAGCTGGAGATCGAGCCAATCGGCGCAGTCAAGGCTGAGATCGCCGCGCCGGAAGGGATTGAAGAGTTTCGGCAAGGCTTTGATCCCAGTTTCCTGCCGTTCCAGATTGAACCACCGAAGTTCACGCCAAGCCTAAAACGCGACCTGGCAAAGCTCGATGGCGATGAAGAGCTCCGGTACTGCCACTTCTCAGTCTGGCTGAGCAAGCGGCGGAAATATCCCGCTTGCGTGGCCTGGAACATCGATGGCGCCGAATTCAAACGGATCAAACGCGTGAGTTTCCGTACCGATCGGCGTGGCGATCTCGAGGACTACCAGCTCACGAACGACATCTATTATGACAATGTGCTCGATAAGGGGCATATCGCGCGCCGGGCCGATCTTTGCTGGGGAAGCCTTGAGGAGGCAAAGCAGGGTAACTACGATAGCTTCTTCTACACCAACATTACACCGCAGCATAAGGCGTTCAACCAGAGCGACGATACCAGCGGCGATCCGGACGGTGGGCTCTGGGGCCGGCTGGAGAACACGGTGTTCGATTCGGAAGCGCCACATAGGCTGCGGGTCTCTGTGATGGGCGGTCCGGTGTTTTCAAACAAGGACAAGAAATTCGTTCAGCTCGGTGAGGACTGTTATCTCCCGCGCGAGTTCTGGAAAGTCGTTGCCTATGTCGATGACGAGGACGGCAAAGAGAAGGTGTTCGCGTTCATCCTGACGCAGGCCAACCTAATCGAGGGGTTGGTTCGTCCGGAAGCACTCGACTTCGACGAATGGCTGTGGGCGCGGATCACACTTCGTGATCTCCAGGAGAAGACAGGTGTAGTCTTTCCACGAGCCTTGAAAGACCGCGAGGTAGCTTTCGTGCGAGCCCAGGGCGTTGGCGACGTGGTCATGTCGGTCAAACCGCTGTTCTCCAAAGAAGAATACTTCGCCTAGCTCGCGCCCGGTCATTCACGGACGGGCTTGCATCCCATTGGATCCGAGAGGAGAGCTTCAATGAAAGCTGCCTTGGTCCTACTTGTTTTGATCTGCACCTTGGGTAGCGTCCAGGCCGAAAAGCTCACTCAGTGCACTGCCAACGGCTTCTGTTATTGCGTGGACCGCGGCCTGAGCGAAGCCGTCGAAAAGAACGTAGACACTATCCGCAAACTGCTTGCTGCGGAAAAAGCAAAGGGCAAGGCCGTAGGCTATCTCAGCATCCCGCTGTCTACGCTGGGAGGCGGATGGTTCAACGAGAACGCCAAAACTGCCGTCGAGACGAAAGCCCGCATCGAAGCCCGGCTCGGTGCAAGCGCGGCGTGGGTACTGAATCCTGGCGCCGCGGAGTTCGCGCTTCCTGCAGGAGCGACAGGTGCCGACTACATGCTGATGTGGACCAAGGTCCTGGAAGGACCGGACGGGCTCAGCGAACTCGATTTTGTCTATTTTGTCGGTCCCTCTGACTACGCTCGCCATTTCGGACTCACGGGGGCGGGCGACCTTGAACGTCTGGAGAGCTATTATGACGAGGCCGCTAAGACAGACGAGAAATTGAAGGCGGTCGGCCGCCGCGCTTTTCGGGACTACTACGGGCTCCGTGCGTCGGTGACCTTCAGCTATGGCTCTCACGACGAATGGAATATTGTGCGGGCCATCAACCAGAAGCGCCGCGAGGTCAACGCCAATTCCGGTCTTGCCGGTCAGATGGGCATCATGTTCGACGGGCAACCTGCCGCACCCGGCCTTTACGAAACGCCGGTCGTGCCCGGCAATGCAGGAGTATGTCGTCCATGACCGCAGCCGGGGTAACGAGACGCAAGCAAACTTGCAGATATGCTCTTTTCGCGCTCGTTATGGGGGTAATTTGGCCGAGTTCGGCGTGGGCATGGGGGCAGCTTGGTCACTCCGTCATTGCCGAGCTCGCGCAACGCCATCTTAATTCGAGGACGCTCGCGGCCTTGAAGGAGTTGATAGGCGAAACTTCGCTCGCCTCGATCTCCAACTGGGCGGACGATTATAAATTCACTGAGCAAGGTAAAGGCACCTATCGCTGGCATTTTGTTGACATCGATATCTCGCACCCCGCTTACGGCGAGGCCGATTGTCCAGAAAAGAACAACCAGGGCAATTGTATCGCCAAGGGCCTGCCGATCGCGATCGCTACCCTCAAGGACAGAACCAAACCGATCCGCGAGCGTCGGGACGCGCTACGCCTCGTAGTTCACCTGATTGGTGATTTGGGTCAACCTCTTCATGCGAGCTGCAACGGGGACGACGGCGGAGGTAACACGCTTTTCGTCTCACTTCAGGCTAAGCGGCAAGATGGAAAAAGCTACCGTCGGTCATCCTCGTTTCACAGCATGTGGGACGACTCTCTTATCGAGTTACAAGCTTATTCATGGGGGAGCTATGCTGACGCGCTGGACGGTATCGCGCTTCCCCCAGCCGAAGGTGGCCCTTATGACGAGGCTCGCATTGCGGCCTGGGCCAATGACACGCATGCGCTCGGAATTAAGGCTTACCAGCTGTTGCCGGCAGGAACGCCGGCGGCTAACGATCCGGCCCATGCCGTGGAGCTCGGCGATGCTTACGCTGTGGCCGTGAAAGACGATCTCAACGATCAAATGATGAAAAGCGCATCGCGCCTGAAGGCTATCCTAGAGGATGTGCTCGCAGGACCCTGAACGCGACTTGAGCACGTATTGACATACCTTGCGGCGAAGTCAGAAGATGGCCATCAAGCGACGATCGGTTTGGCTTGATTATCAAGCTGCTGGCGAGGATGCTGCGCTCGTCCGCAATATCTCCGCGATCGTTTGGGCGGATCCCTACCTTTGGACGGCTTCAGACGAAGGCCGCACGGTCGAATGTCTCGAACCTCATCGAGGAGGGTTTCGGCTGTTGCGTCAGTTCGGGCTCGACGAGATATTCGATCATCTTCCTGGCAAGAAAGATGGTGACGAGATCGACCTCGAATCGCTCGACTTTCGGGACGGCGAACTGTGGCTCTGTGGTTCGCATTGCATCGTGCGCAAGCAAGCGCGCAAGTCAAAGGCCACCATGGTCGATCCGGAGTTGCGCGAGCGCAAGAGCCGAAGATTACTCGGACGCGTCGCTGTCGACTCGCTCCTCAATGAACGGCCTCGTAGTTATGCAGTGCCGCTGACGGGCCGGAAAAGCCTGAGGGAGCGGTTAGCTGGCGACCCCTTCATCCGCCCATTTGTCGGCCTGCCTAGCAAGGAGAACGGGCTGGATATTGAGGGCCTTGCTATCGGCAAGAACCGGCTCTTCATCGGCCTAAGAGGCCCTGTCGTCGATAGTATCGCGCTCGTAGCCGAACTGTCCCTGACGGGTGTCAACAAGGTGAGCGCGCGGCCTCCAATCCTTCATTTTCTCGACCTCCACGGCTTGGGCGTTCGTGACTTGACAGTTCGGGGTGAGACGATCTTCGTCTTGGCCGGGCCGGTCACAGCCGCGCTTGGGCCCTTCCGGCTTTACCAGTGGAGCCGGCGCATGACAAAGCGGATTCAGCGCCCGAGGCGGGTCTATGGCTGGCCGAACGGCTCCGTGGCGCCCGAAGGCATTTGCTTCAAGGATGGCGAATTGCTCGTCGTGTATGACGTCGGCAATGACGATCGTCGTATTAGGGGAGCACGCTGTCGAGCTGACATCTTCAAGGTCTAAGGTTCGTCAAAGCATCGCCGGTGATCGAGATAGGAGATCCTCGTGAGGACCCCAGATCGCTCCAACGGCGACCTTCGTCAGAACGGTAGAAGCGATCGCATCCACAAACGAGCTGCGCTGCCCGACTAGCTCGCCCTCGTCGTCGATCCGAGCGATTGGCATATGGCGCGATCTCATGTGAGGGGAGTGCAGGACGCGAGTGCAAGCGATCTACAGCAACCAATGCAGCGACGTCGCGAGGATTCGAATGATAACGAAACATTGCCCGAGATGCGAACGGAAGATTCCAGGCCAAGCCAGGAAGTGTCCGGAATGCCTATCCGACATCGCCGTAATCACCCCGCGCAAAAAGGCTTTTTTCTGCGCTGGGCACTGCCGCGAAGACCTTTCGTGATTGGGTCGGGATGCCAGCGGCAATAGCGGCCTTGATCACTGCCTTTTTTTATCCAGCCGTCGGCACGGTCCTGGGCTGGCTGCAGCGAGATCGCGCCGCCGTTACTGTTCACGTCTTCAATCGCGATATCGTAAACGTCGGCCTTGACGATCAAGCCGCCTCCAACCGAGTGGATCGCGTGGCGAACTACGAAAGCCTGCTGAGAGGACAATTGGTCAACAGCGGCTTTTCCGTGGCTTCGATTCTGTCCAATTTTGCTTGCGCTGGCGAAACCTGGTCGAACGAGCGCGAAATATACACCTTCAACTTCCACGATGTGCAGAGGGCACAAAGGCGTTTCCCGAGGTGCCTACACGGTCAACCGTATCGTTCTTCGGTCGCCTTACACATGCGCAAACCTATCCAGTGAATGGGATGTTTTCATCGGTTCAGCCCAAGCACTGTCAGTTCACATATTACGATAAGTATGGCCTCGTCCAGCCACCGCTGTCGCTCAGCCTTACCGACAGTCAGGTCGCACTTCTTAAGACCATGGTGCCACGAGATGAGCCTGGCGAGTGGCGGGGCAAATACTGCGAAGGAAAGATCCCAGACATGGCAGTCTCCGACAGAAGCAAAGCTGACTGCGTCGGCGGCAACCATGTCATCGCGATTGAAGCTTCCTATCGATGGCCGGTAGCGGTTAGCAGAAGCCTTGCCGACGCAAAGTCATTTTCGGATGTCTCTGGAAGCCGCAAGCTGCCAGGCGCCATTCTTGTGTGCGACGATGATTGCGCTTCGGCAAGCGCCGAAGCGTCCGTGGCTCTCACGGATCTTGGGGTGCCACTGACAACATGGTGGTGCAAGCAAGATAGTCGGGCGTTGAAGGATTGTGAACGGAAAGACTTTCCGAAACCTAAGGCCGGCTGAAAATTTGGAACGCGTTCGGACTCCTGTCGTTTGTATGGCGCGAGCTGTAAGCGGTACATGGCTTGCCATCTCGGTCGAGCTTCAACTCGCTGTTTTCCAGCAAGCGATTGAATTGCCCGATGTGGTTGCCCGGAAATGCGCGATCAGTGGGCTTGGGAAACTCCGGCGGCAATACCTATCGGGGATTCTTCTTACGATTGCGCTCTTTGGCTCGTCCCTGCGGCACGTACTGGTCGTGTCCCAGGGAGTGGTGTAGCTGATTAGCAAAGCCGCTCGCGAAGCGCGCCCCTACATAGCGCCGTAGCGAGCGAGCGGCTTTGCGGG
>NZ_LBJC01000067.1 GCF_004114535.1 Bradyrhizobium nanningense | reverse complement strand
GGACGTTCATCTGGTCTCTCCTTGGAACACTGAAGCTTCGCAACCTCAGCTTCCTCGGTTCAGACCAGATGGACAACCTCCTGACAGACCACATCTAGCGCGTGAATTGTCAACGGCTCGTCCCGAATTGCGTGGCAAAGGCTACAAGGTGCTGGTCACCGATGAAGACGGCGAGCGTATCCACGAAGCCCCGTTAGACTAATCGGAGCACCGCCAAGAATCTTCTCAACTCAGGAACTGCAGCAATCGCCGTGGATTTGAGTCGTTGCTAGCTCGCCGCCGAGCTGGCGGAGCGGCCCCGGCCATACCCCAAGCCCCCCTGCATGCCGGGGCCGTCTCTCCGCCAGCGCGCAGTTTCGGAGTAAGCGTATGCGTTCATCGCCCTCGGTCGTCCCGACCGATCGCCTCGACCGGGACATCTATCTGGTGCTTAAAGATTTCGGCGCACGCGCCGGCTGCGCCTGGCGCGAGACCGACGAACAGGACACGGACCGCGATACGATCATTCGCGATCTGCTCTCAGGCCAATACACTTATCCGGTGCGGATCGTCGCCTTCAATGCGATCGAGGGTACGCTCGCGATGCGACCAACGAGATTGCAGATGAGTTGGCAGAGGCTGCCGCCAGGGACGCAGAGATCACGCCGGCCTTGCAGGCCTTCGTCGAAGCCAACGCGACGCGACCTTTTGGACTTCAACTGGCGTTACCGCTGCGCGGAGCGGCCTAGCTCTTATCACGACCGGCGAAGTCGTTTGACACGTCGGGCAAAACACCGGCGGAATAGCATCATCGAGACGAGTTTGTTTTGCACCCGCGCCGGATTTTCCGCCGCAGGTTTTTTGCGTCCCGATCCATTGTGATTGAATTTACAGAGAGAGATTGCAGATGAATGAGATCGTCCTATCGAAGAACAAACGCTCCGAAGTGGCATTTGCGAGGGAGGCTGCTCGCAGGACTTTGAAGGGGCGGACCATGACGGAAATCAAGTCCCTCGCGCGGACGCAGACCTTGCAGGCCGTGAACACGCTGGTGCAAATCATGCGGGACAAGAAGGCCCCGGCGTATGCGCGCGTCTGCGCGGCGAATTCGCTTCTCGATCGCGGCTGGGGCAAGTCGTTGCAGCGCATTGCAAGCGAGGACGGCACGCCGCTTGAGTTCCTTCACCGCATCGAGCGGGTCATCGTCCATCCCGGAGACCCAGTGAACGATCCAGTGATTGACGCCACTATTGAGGAATCCGTGCGGCGGGTGCCGCTCAGTGTTCTCGGAAGTGTCGGCGCGACAAACGATTTCGACGTCTCTCACGAAGACGTCTGGCTGCAATCGCAGGAGCAGGCATGAGCGAAATACTTCAGAAGCTGCTCCAAGCGCGGGCTGAGCCGAGTCCCGAAGCGAAATGGCCGCAATGGATCGTCGACGTGATTGCGTACAGGCCGGAGAGCCCAGCTCCGGTGGTGGGCTCGCCAACAAAGGCGGTCCCACTGGAAGCCGACGAGCGACGCAACATTCGGGTGCTGAGCCGCGTCTCGAGCAAATGAAGTTTAAGAAGCCCGCGGGCAACCGCGGGCTTTCTTCTGGCGGTAAAGAGGTGCGCCAGGTCCCGTACTCATAAGGGTCGAGCGGACATCTTCCGAGCAGCCGGAGCATGACTGCTTGTGCCCTCAGCCGACTTGGGTGTTGTCCCGATTTGCTCTGAATGCTAGATTTTATCGACATCATTCCAGTTAGGATTGATGGGGCGGGTGGGTAATCAGGCTTACGGACTGCCACCTGCCATTGGAAATTGGAATACTGTAGCCATAGGCCCCGCCTCCGGACGCATTCCAAAGTCGGCTGGGAGTGTTCATTTTATTTCATTCTCTCCGTTCTTCCCATTGACTCGGAGGCGGGCTTTTTCTGTCTAACGCGTTAGAAAAAGCCATTCGCCATGTCTCTTTTCAGAAGCCAAGCCTGCTGCGCGGCAGGTAATGACCATTCAAGCGCAACGCGAGTTTACTTCTACGTTTTCGCCTTCATACTCTGGGCAGCCTGCGTTATTGCCTTCGCGAGCACCGCGTCGGCGCAATGCTCAGCCCGGGATGTCTTGCACAACCAGCTGCAGCTTAAGACGCGTTCGACCCCAGCGCCCCAACAGCCCATCATGTCCGCTCGCGACGTTGCGACATGGAAAGCGATTACAATAGGTACTTTCGCCGACTCTCTTAAGCTGCGCAACGAGCTCGATAGTAGGGGCTGCAGCGTTGGCAGTCAGGCCGCTGAAATCCTTGCTCGGCCCGCGTTCAAGATTAGCTCTCAAAGAACAAACGTGGAGCTTGTCAATATCTCGCCGGCCCAGCTTGGGTTTACGTCCGATACCGTGGCCCTGGCAAACGTTTACGCACGTGCCCAGCAGCTTGGTTTTGAACTTGCTGCGGCCGAAGTCGGCCCCCAATTGCGTATCCAATATTTCGACCAGCCCATCGGCGAATTTCTCATCGTCGGCATGGAATCGATCAAGACATGGAGCGGCGAGCCGATTATTCTGAATGTTGCAAATGGCGGCGCCGGCTTGATTCTCATCAGCCAAGATGGTCGAGCTGAGGCGGATATCCCGGTGCAATCTCGCTTCATCTTCGTCCGACCGCCTCAACCAGCAGCTAGCAGGGAATTTATTGAAACAATCGCAGCGTTTCTGCCGCTGTGAGCGAATTAACGTGTTAGCGTCGAATGCCAAGTCGTGGCCCATCGGGCGATCTTCGATGTCCGCTGTCGAGGGACGAGCGGAGATCCGGAGCACCTAGAGTAAGTGATTCAGGAGTACAGCCCTACGCCGCCGCGGGCCCGAACCACCGCGTCAGCGCCTCCTCGAGCCCGTGCTGGCCCTCGTCTCCCACCCAGGCCACGTGCCCGTCGGGCCGCATCAGCACGGCGCCGGGCGTGGCGACCCGCCCGAGGACCGGAAGCTCCCACACGCCGTCGTAATCGCCGTCGACGACATCGATGCGATCCGCCCACGGGGCCACGTCGACGCCGCCGCGCTGGCCGAAATTGAGCAGCATGCCGCGCGCGCCGTGTAGCAGCGTGAACAGGTTCAGCTTCCGTCCTTCGACGGTCAGGTCGAGATCGGGCATGCGCCGGCCGAGCAGCACGTGGCCTTCGCCGAGATCGTAGGCGATGTCGAGCCCGCTCATCATCGCGCCGAAGCGCCGGCGCGGTTCGTCCATGGCGAGCAGCTCGGCGATCGCCTCGCGCGCGGCCTTGCGGCCGTCGTCGCCGCGGCGGAGCAGGGCGATCTGCGCCATGGTGTTCTTCAGCACGCGCGCGGCCACCGGATGACGCTCATCGTGGTAGCTGTCGAGCAGGCTGTCCGGTGAGACGCCCTTGACCACCTGTGCCAGCTTCCAGCCGAGATTGACGGCGTCCTGCACACCGAGGTTGAGGCCCTGTCCACCGACGGAGTGATGGATATGCGCGGCATCGCCGGCGAGCAGCACGCGGCCCTTGCGATAGGATGCAGCCTGCCGCGCCGCATCGGTGAAGCGGGAGATCCACGCCGCGTTTTGTAGTCCGAAGTCGGTGCCGTACACGGCGACGAGCGCGTCGCTGAGATCGCGCAAACTCGGCTGGCTGGTAGCCGCGAGGGTTGCTTCCGTCACCACGGCCAGCACACGTCCGCTCTCGCTTCTGCTGAGGCCGTGAAAGCCGAGCGCATCGTGACGCAGGCCGAATTCCGGCGCCTCGCGCATCTCGACCTCGGCCATGAGGTTGCTGAGCGTTGGTGAGGAGCCGGGGAAGTCGATGCCGGTGGCCTTGCGCACCAGGCTGCGGCCGCCGTCGCAGCCGACCAGATATTTTGCGCGCAAGCGCTCGCCGCCGGACAGCGTCACCTCGACGCCGGTCTCGTGCTGCGCAAAGCCCGTGACCTCGCGCCTCCGATAGATCGGGACGGCGAGCTGTTCGACCCAATCGGCCAGGATGCGCTCGATGCGGGTCTGCCGCAGCTTGAGCCCGTAAGGGTGCCGGGTGGGGAGATCGCTGATGTCGAGCCTGGTCCAGGCAAAGCCGGCGAGCTGGAGGATCTCTCCTTCGCGCAGGAAGCGGCCCGCGATGCCGCGCTGATCGAGGATCTCGAGGGTGCGGGCGTGCAAGCCGCCGGCGCGGGTCTCGACAATCGTTTGATCGGGACGCCGCTCGACGATTGCGACGTCGACATCGGCGAGCGCGAGCTCGGCGGCTAGCATCAGCCCGGTTGGGCCGCCGCCGGCGATCACGACGGCGTGGTCGGTCGGCGTTTCCATCGCGTCGGTGCCCTGGGCGCTGTGGCGTGAACGGGACGGCGGAAGCAGGACGGGCACGTTGACCCCTTCGGCTGGTTGCTTTGGATGTTCGTTGGGGCGGGGGGTCTACGGCGGGGCGGGGACTTGAAGCAAGCCCGTTGCGCACCACATATTGAGTTGGGAGGAGGATCTCCTTCGTCCGCGTTCGCCGCGTTGACTCGTCGGGCAAAACACCGGCATATTGGCATCATCGAAAGAGTTGAGTTCAGCCCGCGCGGGAGCCATCCGTTGCGGGTTTTGTTTTGGCCGACGCTCAGCAAACGCCCGTGGTTCGCTGCATGACGTCGGCGAGTTCCTCGAACGAGAACGGTTTCCTTATCATCGGCAGGCCGCCGCGCCGGGGCTCGCGACCGGACAATTGCAGCACTTTCAACTCCGGACGGTTTCGCTTTGCCAGCTCGGCCAATTCATGGCCGTCCATGCCGGGCATGTTGATGTCGGTGATGAGGATGGAGATCTCCAGGTTTTGCCTGAGCCGGTCGAGCGCCTCCGGTCCGTTTTGGGCTGAGATCACCTCGTAGCCGAGATCTTCCAGCATGCCGATGATCACGTCGAGGACGGCGGGCTCGTCATCAACGACCAGGACAGTGTGGTTCATCGCGCGAACGTTCCTTCTGAAAGGCATCAACGCGGCACTCGTCGGGGTGGTTCCGGCGGGCCTAATCGTCCTTCGACAAATCGCCGGGCTCGCCAGGAAGGTCGATCGTGCCGCCTTCGCCGCGCGCGAGATCGCGACCGCCGTCGGCGCTCTCGCCGGGCTCTTCGACGATCGCCCCTCGCCTGTCGCGCGCCTTGTCGCTGCGCGGTCTGGCTCCGGACAGGTTTCGCGATCTCTGCTGTGATGTCGTCTTGGGTGTCATCGGGCGATCCTCCCGATCGGCTAACTTTCGCCGAGCCGGTAAGTTCGTTTGACTCGTCGGGCAAAACACAGGCAAAATGGCATCATCGAAAGAAGTTTGGTTCAGCCCGCGCGGAGAATTCTGCGGCGGGCTTTTTCATTTTCGAGATGGGTTTTGACACGTCGGGCAAAACACCGGCATGATGACATCATCGAGACGAGTTTGTTGACCCGCGCGGACATCATCCGCTGCGGGTTTTTTCGTCTCGATTTCAGAATCGGACGGTGGCCGCGCATCCGGCCACGCACTCGACGTAACGTTCATGGAGCGTCCGATCGGCGCGCCGCCGTCCGAACCATTGCAGGCCGTGCACGCGCGAACGTGCCGGCTCGCGGCGCTGGGCCGATTGCCCGCGCCGCTGCGGTCTCCGGAATATACGGAGATAGGGGTCGCGCCCGAAACGATCGCGCTTCGCTTGACGCGATCTGCCGCGCATTTTCTTCGCATGGAGAGAAGATGACCACCTATCCGATATCGCTCGCGCTTACGAGCCGGACAAGCTGATGGGATATTGCGTGACGCTGTATTTCGCGAAGCTCCTGGTCTGGGACAAGGTCCTCGGTTTGGGTTCTACCGACGCCCTGGCGGGATTTTGCGGCGATTATGGCCAATCTCGTGGTCTCCTTCTACTTTGCCAAACGCCGCTTCGAAAACGTTGCAAGGATCATCAAGCGGTGAAGATGGCGGACGACGAAATCAAGGCCATCGTTGCCGAGACGCTGGTCGAGCAGCACAGACTCCATCAGGAGAGCATCGATGCGATCGTCTCGAAGGTGGTGGCGTCGGTGCTGGCTTCTCTTGGAATCGAAGATGACGATCGGAAGGAGCTCAGAGTAGACTTCCAGCATCTGCGGCGCTGGCGGAAAAGCGTCGAACAGGCGCAGAGTTATACGTTCAAGGCCGTGATCACGGTGGTCGCAACCGGCTTGATGGGGGCGGTCTGGCTGGGCGTCAAGGTCGCGCTGGGCAAGTGAGGCTCCCCGACGTCGCCGTGCGACGGAGCGAATTCGTCCCTCGTCGATGGATACGTCATGTACAGAATTCGTATTGTCGATGCGTCTGATGATGACGTTGCCGACACCTTGGCCGATCTTCACCAACTGACGTTTTTCGATGCTGCGGCAATGCCTCAGTTCGACCTTGGAGCGTGGTGGCTGGCCTATCGCGGTAATGACGCAGTCGCCTTTGCCGGTGTCATGCCGTCGACGCTTGTCCGAAATAGCGGCTACTTCTCCAGGGTCGGAGTTTTGCGGCGGCATTGGGGGCACGGCCTTCAGGTGAGGCTGATGCGAGCGATCGAGGCGAGGGGACGCCGCATTGGATGGGACAGTGTGTTTCGGATGCAACGGACAAAATTTCATCCAAGCAGGCTATCGGCTCTATGAGCCGGAGATCCCCTGGGCCTGGTCGCATACGCTTTACTGGCGAAAGCGGCTGCGCTGACTGGGTGGGGTGCGTTTCCCGTGGTGCGGAACGTGGCCTGCAATGGCTCATAAGAGGTGCGGCGCAGCCTGTGTGCGCATAGCGAGAAGCTCGGCAGCCTGATGGCTGCCGGGCTTCTTTTGCGTTTACGGGCGATGCAAGCGGGACACTTGCGAAGTTGGCGGCGCCGGGCTTTAAGTTTGCTATTGCAGGAAATTCGGCGGCCATAAGCCGATGTAAGGGAGCGCCCTCGATGCCCACCAAACCTCAATTGCCGGAACGCTCGTCGCGAGGGACGGGAGGGCTGACTGCGCTCGATGGTCTCTTGGTCATCGATTTTACGCGTGTCGTTGCCGGCCCGGCCTGCACCCAGACGCTCGCCGATTTTGGCGCACACGTCATCAAGATCGAGAATCCCGACGGCGGCGACGACACGCGGGCCTATGAGCATGCCGAGATCGGCGGCGAGAGCGCCGCCTTTCTCAGCCTGAACCGCAACAAGCGCGGCATTGCGCTTGACCTTTCCGTACCTGAGGCCCGCGAGATCGCGCTGGACCTGATCCGCAAGGCGGATGTGGTCGTGGAAAATTTCTCAAGCGGGGTCATGAAGAAGTTCGGGCTCGACTATGAGGCAGTCGCGCCGCTCAATCCACGGTTGGTCTATTGCTCGATCTCGGCCTACGGACGCTCGGGACCGTTCGCCTCGCGCCCCGGCTTCGATCCCATCACGCAGGCGGAAAGCGGCTTCATGTCGCTCAATGGATTTGCCGACGGTCCGGCGGTTCGTACCGGCCCACCCATCGTGGACATGGCGACGGGGATGTCGGCCTGTAATGCCATCCTGATGGCGCTGCTCGCGCGGGACCGGCTCGGCCGCGGGCAGCATGTCGAAGTCGCTTTGTTCGACGTCGCGATGGGGATGACCGGCTTCTACGGCATGGCCTATCTCATCAACGGCGAAAATCCCGGCCGGTTCGGCAATTCGCCGAGCGGCTCCCCCACCGTCGGCGTCTATGAAGCCTCAGACGGGCCGCTCTACATGGCCTGCGCCAACGACCGGCTCTATCGCCGGCTCGTGGTCGAAGTGTTCAACCGGCCAGATCTCATCACCGATCCGCAGTTTGCGACGCGCAAGACCCGTTCCGAGAACAAGGAGCTCTTGCGCGCAGCCATTGCGGAGGTTTTTGCCAGCGATACCCTGGAGAACTGGATGGCGAAGATGAAGCAGGCCAAAATTCCGGTTGGCTATCTCCGGACCGTGGAGGAGGGGTTCAACGCGCCTGAAGCTCGCGAGCGCCAGCGCCTGAACCGGATTCCGCACCCGACCGCGGAATGGGTGCCCAACATCGAGCCGCCGATTACCATGAGCTTGACTGGCACGGTCGATCCCGTTGCTGCCCCGCTGTTAGGGGAGCATACCCAGGACGTCTTACGTAATATTCTCGGTTATGACGCGCGTCGGATCACGGAAGTCACCCAGAAGGGAGTTTTTGGGGCGAGCAAGCCTTCCACGGGCTAGGCCCGCGCGATCAGTCCCCGGCGTCGGGACCGCCGGCTTTAAAGCAAGGCCGGCGGCGTTGGCTTGATTTGGCGAAGGGGTGGCCGCATAAATACGTGAAGTGAGGGACAGAATGGCGCCTGGTCGAAAGCCGAGCATGGGTCAGCCCACCGGGTCGGAAGCCGGCGAACGCGCCTATGCGGCGATGATCGCGAGGGCTCAGGCCCTCGTGCCGCGGCTACGCGAGCGGGCGGCGCGAACGGAGGAGTTGCGGCATCTCCCGCCGGAGACCGAAAGGGATCTCCACGATGCCGGCCTGTTCCGAATGCTGCAACCGGCACGGATTGGCGGCGCCGAGCTCGATTATGTCGCGCTCGTCGACTGCGCCGAGTTGCTCGGACAAGCGGATGCGTCGGTCGCCTGGAATCTCGCCAATCTGGCGAGCCATCACTGGATGCTCGGCATGTTCGAGCCGAAGGCGCAGGATCTGGTCTGGAGCCGTGATCCGGACGTGCTGATCGCATCCTCGTTCATTTTTCCCGCCGGACGCGCGACGAAAGTCGAGGGCGGATACCAGCTGCGCGGCAGCTGGCCATTCTCCTCCGGCGTTGCCTCGTGTGAATGGAACATGCTGGCAAGCGTTGTGTACTCCGAAGACGAGGCGGACGGCATCGAGTATCGCATCTTTCTGCTGCCGAAGGGCGACTACAACGTGCTCGATACCTGGAATGTCGCAGGGCTGCGCGGGACGGGGTCGTGCGACGTGGAGGTCAGGGATGCCTTCGTGGCTGACCACATGACGATTGCCGTTGGCGACCTCTCAGGCGGCCCGGCACCGGGAAGCAAGGTCAATCCGAATCCGCTGTATGCGCTGCCCGTGTTCTCACTGTTTCCATACGTCCTCTCCGGCGTCGCGTTGGGGAATGCGCAGGCGTGCCTCGACGACTACACGGAGGTCGCGCGTCATCGCATTTCGACCTATAACCGTGCCAAATTGAGCGACTTTCAGAGCACCCAGATCAAGATCGCGGAGGCTTCGGCGAAGATCGATGCCGCACGCCTGATCATGCGATCGGCGTGCCTCGATGCCATGGAGGAGGCGCGGCGCGGTCACATCCCTGATATGGCGACCAAGACCCGATATCGGCGCGATGGATCTTTTTCAGTGAACCTATGTACGGACGCGGTCTCGATGCTGTTTGCCGCCAGCGGCGCGCGCGGCCTGTTCACGAGCGGTGTGTTGCAGCGGCAGTTCCGCGATGCTCACGCCATCAACTCGCATCTCGCGTTCAACTTCGATGCGGCCGGAACCAATTATGGACGCGTGGCGCTGGGCCTTCCGTCCGAAAATCTCACGCTGTGAGGCCGGCTGATGAATGATCTGCCGCAGCAGGCGGCCGGACCCGATCCAGCCAATGAGTTCGCGAGCGACAGCTCGTCGATCGATCCTCGAGACTTTCGCAACGCGCTCGGGACCTATGCGACGGGCGTGACGATCATCACGGCCGCGGCGCCTGACGGCAAGCCCTACGGGTTGACATGCAATTCGTTCGCCTCGGTCTCGCTGAATCCGCCGCTGGTGCTGTGGAGCCTCGTCGTTTATTCCTCGAGCTTGACCATCTTTCAGAACGCCAGCCATTTCACCGTGAACGTGCTTGGCGCTTCGCAGCAGGCGCTCGCAAGCAAATTCGCGAAATCCTCGGACGACAAGTTCACCGGCGTGGACTGGACGCCGGGCCTCGGCCAAGCGCCGGTGCTTGCCGAGAGCGTCGCGAACTTTCAATGCCGTTCGGTGAATCGCTATTATGGCGGCGACCACGTGATCTTTCTCGGCGCGGTCGAGGCCTATACCTACAACACCACCGAGCCGCTGCTGTTCGCGCGAGGGGCGTTTGGCCGGTTTCTCTCGGACGACGAGCGCAGCAAGTCACCTTAGCATGCGTCGGGCCGCGCTCGACAGCTTAGCGGTCTGCTGCTGAAAGCTTGTAAATCTCCAGCGCGTCCGCTTCGGCGCCGCGCGCGGCCTTGGCCAACCTGAACAATTGTCCTGCAAGCGAGGCCATCGGCACTGGCGTCGACGTCGCCTGTGCGACGTCGGCGACCGTATCGAGATCCTTGAGCATCGTGGCAATGTGACCAAGCGGTGGTGAGTGAATGCCTTGCACCATCCGCGGCACGAAAAGCTGAAGCGGAATGGAGTCCGCAAAACCGCCGGCGAGCGCTACAGGCAGACGATTGGCATCGATTCCGGCGTTGACGGCGAGGCGCGTGGCTTCGGCCAGCACGGCCATCGCACAACCGACGATCACCTGATTGCACAGCTTCGTGGTCTGGCCGGCGCCGGTCGGGCCCATGTGGGTGAACCTGCGCGCCATGGCCAGCACGTAAGGCCGGACTCGCTCGATATCGTCCGCTTCTCCGCCGGCCATGATCGCAAGCGTGCCTTCCTCGGCGCCCTTCGTCCCGCCGGACACCGGTGCATCGATCCAGCCAGCACCATTGGTGTCTTTCAGCCGCTTTGCGAGGTCGCGTGCAGCGTCGGGGTGTATTGACGAAAAGTCGACGACAAGCTTGCCTGCGCCGGGCGCCGCTGCCAGCCCCTCGGGCCCGAAGATCACCTCCTCGGCGGCCGTCGCATCCGTCACGCACATGAAGGCGATATCGGAGTTCACCAGGAGATCGCGGGGTGTGACTGCACGCTTGGCACCGCCTTCGACAAGCGGAGCCATTTTGCCCTCCGACCGGTTCCAGACAGTGACCGGATAGCCGGCCTTGAGCAGACGACGCGTCATCGGCGTTCCCATCAGGCCAAGGCCGAGATAGCCGAGCCTCTCGGCGCCTTGCGGGTTTGCCTTGCTCGCATCAGCCATAGGTTGCCTCCCTCTGTCGCAGCGCGAAGCCGCTTTACCATACATTGCGTATCGGACGGCAAAACCGCCTGGTTCGCATGGCTTGCCTGAATGTTTGAACCATGAAACATTTGAGGCGGTCGGGGTGGGTGGCGCCGGTCGGCGCTGGAGCAGCGGAGTGGGCACGATGCGAACCGTTTCAAAGTGGATCCTGGCTTTTGGGACGGCGGCGGCCGTGAGCGCAGGGGCAACCTCATCATGGGCGCAGCAGACGATCCGCGTCGGCTGGACGATCCCAGCCGAGGAGTCCAAGTATTGGATGATGCGCCGCCCGGCTGAATTTCCCAATATCGGCAAGGCCTACAACATCGAATGGACCCAATTCCAGGGCACTGCGCCGATGACGCAGGCCCTCGCGGCTGGCGCGCTGGACTGCGCGACGCAGGCGCCTCTGTCGCTTGCGAATGGCGTCGTCGGCGGCAATCTCAAAGCCTACATCGTGGCGCAGCACGTGTTCGAGAAGCCCGGCGGTTTCTCGGTCTATTGGGCCGTCAAGGATGGCTCGCCCATCAAGACGATCGCCGACCTCAAGGGCAAGACCGTCGGCATTTCCGTGATCGGCGGCGGTACCCAAGGTCCGTTCAATCTGCTCCTGAAGCAGAATGGTGTCGATCCGACCAAGGATATCAAGCTGGTCGAAGTCGGTTTTGCGGTCTCCGAGGACGCGCTGCGCCAGGGCCGCGTCGATGCGGTCAACATGAACCAGCCGTTCGCCGCGCGCGCGGAGGCGAAGGGCGGCACAAGGAAGCTCTTCTCACTGTCCGAGGCCATGCCGAACATCGTGCACATCCTGGAAGCCTGCCGCGCCGATTTCGTCGACAAGAACCCTGAAGTGGTCAAGGCCTATGTCCGCGACATCACCTCGGGCATGAAGAAGGCGCTGGCCAACCGCGAGGAAACCCTCAAGGTCGTCAATGAAGTGCTGAAGGCGCCCATCCCGGTGCTCGAGACCTACCTGCTCAAGGACAACGATTTCGGCCGTGATCCAGGGGCGGCGCCGAACTTCCCGGCGATCCAGAAGATGCTCGACATCTACGCCGAGACCGGAATGCTGCCGAAACTGGATGTTGCGCAGTTCAAGCATCCGTCGATCGTCGCTCCGCTCCAGTAGGCAATCGAGCGAACGATCCGGACGAGGATCTAGCCGCGTCCCGGAGGATCAGGGATGAGGCACAATGAAGATGCACGCATGAAGAAGCTGCGATCACGAGTGACGACAGACGGCCTCGACCGGGCCCCGCATCGCGCCTTCATGCGTGCCATGGGTCTCGACGACGCTGCGATTACCAAGCCGATGGTGGGCGTCGTCAGCATGAAGGGCGAGCAGACGCCCTGCAACATGACCCACGACTTCCAGGTGGCTGCGGCGAAAACCGGCATCGAGGAGGCCGGCGGCACGCCGCGCGAATTCTCGACCGTTTCGGTGTCCGACGGCATCAGCATGAACCACGAGGGCATGAAGTTCTCGCTGTTCTCGCGCGAGCTGATCGCCGACTCGATCGAGGCCGTCGTCCATGGTCTGGCCTACGACGCGTTGATCGGATACGGCGGATGCGACAAGACGCTTCCGGGCGTGATGATGGGTATGGTTCGCTGCAACGTGCCGTCTATCTTCATTTATGGCGGCAGCGCGCTCCCGGGCCGCGTGGACGGGCGGACGCTGACGGTGCTCGACTCCTATGAGGCCGTCGGCAGCTTCATGACAGGCGAGATCGACGGCGCTACGCTGGAGCGGATCGAGCGTGCCTGCCTGCCGACGATTGGTGCGTGCGCCGGCCAGTTCACCGCGAACACCATGGGCATGGTCTCGGAGGCGATGGGACTGACCATTCCCAACGTCTCGATGGTGCCGGGTATCTATGCCGAGCGTGCGCAAATCTCGCGCCGCGCTGGACGCCTGATCATGGAGATGCTGGAACGCGGCGGGCCGTTGCCGCGCGACATCGTGACGCGAAAGTCCCTCGAGAACGGCGCGGCGATCGTTGCGGCGACGGGAGGCTCGACCAACGCCGCGCTGCATCTGCCGGCGATCGCAAACGAGGCCGGCATTGCATTCACGATCGATGACGTCGGTGAGGTCTTTGCAAGGACGCCGTTGATTGGAAATCTGCGGCCGGGCGGCAAATACACGGCAAAGGATGTCTACGATATCGGCGGCGCCGCCGTGGTGATCCGTGAGCTGATCCAGAGCGGGTATATCGATGGCAGCTGTCTATCCATCACCGGCCGCACGCTTGCCGGAGAATATGGCGCTGCCAACGCACCCGATGGAGAGGTCGTGCATGCGGCACGTGCGCCGATCATGCCTGACGGCGGCGTGGCGGTGCTGAAGGGTAACCTCTGTCCTGACGGTGCGGTTATCAAGGTTGCAGGTTTGAAGACTCAGTTTTTCGAAGGCGTGGCGCGCGTGTTCGAGGATGAGGAAGCCTGCGTCAAAGCGGTTCGGGATCGCACTTACGCGGCGGGCGAGGTTCTCGTGATCCGCAATGAGGGGCCGGTGGGCGGTCCCGGCATGCGAGAGATGCTCGGCGTCACTGCGCTGATCTACGGGCAGGGCATGGGCGAAAAGGTGGCGCTGATCACCGACGGCCGATTCTCCGGCGCCACTCGGGGCATGTGCATCGGCTACGTGGCTCCCGAAGCATTTGTCGGCGGCCCGCTGGCGCTCGTTCGGAACGGTGACAGGATCCGGATCGATGCCGCAAACCGGCGGATGGATGTGCTGCTCGATGAGCAGGAACTCTCCGCGCGGCGCCGCGATTGGAAGCAGCGTCCGCCGCGCCACCGTGCAGGCGCGCTCGCAAAATATGCGCGACTGGTTGGGCAGGCGCCGGGCGGAGCTGTGACACACGAAGGTCCGGCGGAATGGCCGTGGTTCGAATGACCTATCGCATCGGTGCGAAAACATTCGCCTGTCTGGCAGGCTTCTTGCTAAGCCCGTGCCTCACGGTGAGGCGAGCGACGGGATGACGGCAGTGCCTGCGAGATCGAGCGAATGGGTGAGACCGGTGACATCAAAAGATCCGGCTTCCAAAATCATCGAGATCGACCGCGTCTCGCAGGTCTTTCAGACCTCGACGCGCAGGGATCATGTGGCGCTTTCAGATATCTCGCTAACGATCGAGGAGAGAGCATTCGTCTCTATCCTTGGCCCCTCCGGCTGCGGCAAGTCGACCCTGCTTTATATCGTCGGCGGCTTTGTCAGCCCGACCAGCGGTGCGGCGAAGATGAAGGGACAGGCGATCACGGGGCCCGGTCCGGATCGTGGTCCTGTATTTCAGGAATTCGCGTTGTTTCCCTGGAAGACCGTGCTCGGCAATGTGATGTACGGCCCGCGTCAGCAAGGCGTTCGCGCTACTGAGGCTGAAGCGCAGAGCCGGGCGTTGATCGAGATGGTCGGCCTCAAGGGCTTTGAGAATTTCTATCCCAAGGAGCTGTCAGGCGGCATGAAGCAGCGCGTGGCGCTGGCGCGGACGCTTGCCTACCATCCCGAAGTCCTGCTGATGGACGAGCCGTTTGGGGCGCTCGACGCGCACACAAGGACACGCCTGCAGAACGATCTGTTGAACATCTGGGAGCGCGATCGCAAGACGGTGCTGTTCGTCACCCATTCGGTCGACGAAGCCGTCTTTCTGTCCGACAAGGTCGTGATGATGTCGAAATCTCCCGGTCGCATCCGTGAGGTCATCGACATCGATCTGCCGCGGCCGCGCCGCCGCAACGAGCTGTTGCTCGACCCGCGCTATCAGAAGTATGTCGTCGATATCGAGCGCATGTTCGATGAGAGCGACGAATCCGGAGCTGCCTTATGATGTCGCCGGCCGCCTTGACCAGACGCGCCGCTCCGGTGCTGGCCTGTATCGGGTTATTGGCGGTGTGGCAGGTTGCCTCGCTCGCGCTGAAAAACGACAGCTTCCCGACGGCCATCGAGGCGATCCGCGCCATTCCGGATATTCTCGGCGACAAGGAATCCCTCATCAACATCCTGGCTTCGCTTCGTCGCATGGCGCTCGGGTTTGGTGTGGCGGTACTGGTCTCGATTCCGCTGGGCCTGCTGATGGGGCGCAGCCGGGGCGTCGCGGCTTTCTTCAATCCGCTCCTGATGGTGATCTATCCCGTGCCGAAGGCCGCCTTGATGCCGATCATCATGTTATGGCTGGGCGTTGGCGACATCACGAAGACATTGGTGATTTTCCTCGGTGTCAGCCTTCCCGTGATCTATCATAGCTTCGAGGGTGCCAAGGCCGTCGAAGAGAAGATGCTGTGGTCAGGTGCCGCGATGGGGCTGTCGCCGACCCATCGCCTGGTGCGGATCGTGCTGCCGGCGGCGCTGCCGGAAATCCTGACCGGATGCCGCACGGGATTGGTGCTGGCGCTGATCACGATGATCACGAGTGAGATGATTGCCCGGCAGGCCGGCGCCGGCAACATCCTGTTCAATGCACTCGACATGGGCCAATAC
This sequence comes from Bradyrhizobium nanningense, assembly GCF_004114535.1. GTDB lineage: Bacteria > Pseudomonadota > Alphaproteobacteria > Rhizobiales > Xanthobacteraceae > Bradyrhizobium > Bradyrhizobium nanningense. The sequence goes on along the minus strand of NZ_LBJC01000067.1, from coordinate 9,618 downwards.
GACACCGTCTTTGCGATGATCATCGTCGTGGGCGCGATGGGAATCTGCCTCGATGCCATTTTTGAAAGGGTTCGGGCCAGGCTCGTGCGCTGGTCCGAGCCGCAGTTCGATATGCCGCTGAGTTTCTCGTGATGTCGCGCCTTCTGTCCCCGAACGTCCTTCTTGGAATTGCCCCGATCGTCCTGATCATCGCCCTGTGGCAGGGCCTGGTGTCGTTCGGCTTTGCGCCCGCGGTCCTGCTGCCGCCGCCGGGCTTTGTCTTCAGTCGGCTGCTGCAGCAACTCGTGACGTGGACGTTCGAGCAGGAGATCGCGGCGACTCTCATTCGGCTGTTCGCCGGGTTCGCGATCGCGGTCGTGCTCGGCGTCAGTATCGGCATTGCGGCCGCCGCAAGTCCCGCGATCAACGCCGTGGTCCGGCCGATCGTCCGCGTCTTGGCTCCGCTGCCTAAAGTTGCGCTCTATCCGGCACTCCTGCTCTTGCTCGGATTCGGTCACGGATCGAAGATCACATTGGTGGCTGCGGACGCGCTCTTTCCCATTCTGCTCTCGACCTATTACGGCGCATCGACCGTCGAGCAGAAACTGATCTGGTCAGCTATGGCGGCGGGAACGCCGCGCACCGAAATCCTGTTCAAGGTCGTGCTGCCGGCGGCGATGCCGTCGATCCTGACCGGATGCCGGATTGGACTTGTCATTTCCTGCATCGTGGTGTTTTTGGCCGAGATGATCACGTCGACGGACGGATTGGGGCACGCGCTTGTCACCGCGGCGCGAACGTTTCAGGCCGTCGATATGTTCGTGCCGCTGATCACGATCTCGCTGCTGGGGTTGATCCTGAACGCCCTGCTGGGCGCCCTGCGGTCGTACCTCTTGCGCGGCTTTCCAGAAGCGTGATCTGGACGAAGAATAAACAAGACCGGGAGTGACCCATGCTGGCTGATCGCATCGAGGCAAAATGGATCGACGCATTTTGCGAGATTTTCGAACGATGCGCCGTCAAGGCTGGCGACACCGCCGCAATTCTCTCGGAGACCCAGTCGCGCGCGCTGAATGTGCATCTGGCGGAACTGGCGCTGCTGCGCATGGGCGCGAGGCCGTTTCACGTGGTGATGCCGACGCCGCGTAACCGGCATATCGTTCCGGTTCGATCGACAGGGGCGAGCGAGGCGATCCAGAAGCTTGGCCCGGTCATCAGCGCGCTTCAGCAGGCCGGCTTTGTGGTGGATTGCACCATCGAGGGCCTGATGCACGCGGTGGAGACGCCGGAGATCCTCAAGGCCGGCGCGCGCATCCTGGTGATCTCCAACGAGCATCCCGAGGCCTTGGAGCGGATGGTGCCGGATTCCGCGCTCGAGAAGCGCGTTCGGGCGGCGGCGAAGATGCTGCGGGGAACCAAGCGGATGCGGGTGACCTCGAAGGCCGGCACGGCGCTCGACGTCGATATGGTCGGCGCGTCCACGGTCGGTGTGTGGGGCTGGACCGACAAGCCCGGCACGCTCGCGCATTGGCCTGGTGGCATCGTCGTCAGCTTCCCCAAGAGCGGGACCATCAACGGCACGCTGGTGATGGCGCCGGGCGACATCAATCTCACATTTAAGCGCTATTTGACGTCGGCTGTGAAGATGACGCTGAAGGATGACTATGTCGTCGAACTGGAAGGCGAGGGCACGGATGCCGCGATGATGCGCACCTATCTCGCGGCCTGGGGCGACCGCGAGGCTTATGCGGTCTCGCATGTCGGTTTCGGGATGAATCCCGGTGCGCGTTATGAGGCGCTCTCGATGTACGACCAGCGCGACACCAACGGCACGGAGATTCGGGCGGTCTCGGGTAATTTCCTGTTCTCGACCGGCGCGAACGAATTCGCGGGACGCTACACGGCGGGGCATTTCGACCTGCCGATGATGGGAACGACGATCGAGCTCGATGGCGTTGCCGTAGTCCGGGAGGGCGTGCTTCAGGACGTCTTCGGCTAGTCGCGATCGAGCACCGGCGGGCGCGCAAGTCCGAAGTGACGGAGCAGGTCGACCATGGCCTGCAGCCGCTTCACGCGATAAGCATCGACATCCATCCCGGAGTAATCCATGAAGCCTGCGCCCGTGCGCAGGCCGATCCGGCCTTCATGCATGTTGCGCGAAATGACGTCCGGCGCGCGATAGCGGTCGCTGCCGAGCGCACCTTCGAGATACCGGCTGGCGTAGTAGAGGATGTCGCCACCGCCCCAGTCGATGAATTCGAGCAGCCCGAGCACGGCGTAGCGGAAGCCGAAGCCGTAGCGAATCGCCTTGTCGATCTCTTCGGCGCTGGCGACGCCTTCCTCGACCATGCGTGCGGCCTCGTTCATTGCCAGTGCCTGGATGCGGGGAACGATGAAGCCCGGCGTCGCCGCGCAGACAACCGGCACCTTGCCGATGCCTTCGAGCAGCGCCTTGACCTCGTCGACAATGGCGGGGTCGGTGGCTTTCCCGGGCGAAACCTCGACAAGTGGAATGAGATAGGCCGGGTTGAGCCAATGCACGTTGAGGAAGCGTCGCGGGTTCACGATCGCGCCCGAGAGGTCGTCGACCAGGATGGTCGATGTCGTCGATGCGATGATCGTGTCAGGGCCGACCTGCTTTGAAGCTTGCCCCAGCACCTCGCGCTTGAGCTCGACGACTTCAGGGACGCCCTCGAAGACCATGCCGGCTTCCGCCAACGCGGCGCCGCTTTGGCTTGCCGGCACCACCGAGACCCGCGCGATCAGCGGATCAACGTCGGCCTCGGTCAGCAGCCCGAGCTTCGACAGGCTGGCGAACGTCTTCCCGACTTCGCCGAGCGCGTCGGCCTCCAGCTTGGTGAACGCCTCCGCGGAGCGCGCCTTGACGTCGATCATCGTGACCCGGTGCCCCGCATAGGCGAACGCGACGGCGATGCCGCGCCCCATGCGGCCAGCCCCGAGACAGGCGATGTCGGCGCGATTGGTCATCGATCAAAATCCATTGCGAAGCAGCGTCTGCAATTCGGCCTTTTTGAGATTGTCGAGCCCCAGCGTCTTGAGCGTCCGGCCACCTTGCGCAAAATCCTCGCCGCAGATCGCGCCGCCGATCGACAGGAACGCGTTGGCCAATGGGGTGGCCACGCCAGCCAGGCCAGCGACGGACACCAGCAGCGACAACCCCAGCCGCAGATCCTCTCGCATGTACCGATGCTCCGTCAGCACGATCCGCTCGCGCCAGTCACCGGAATCGGTCAGCCGGTCATGCGAGCCGCGGCCGTACATCCATATCTCGCCTTCCTTCGCGTAGTGATGAGCCAGCGGAAAATGCGGCGCGCCATAGCCGAGCGCTTCGCGCACCGCGATCCGTTCGGCGTCGAGTGCGTCGGTCACCCGCCGGATCGCGGCTTGCGTGCCTTCCTTGTGGATATCCCACCTTTCGAAATGCTCGATCGGGCCTGCGTTCATCACGATCAACGGCGGATGGATGATCGGGCCTGCGTTCATCAGTGCGCCTGACAGCGCGTCTCCGCACGGCTCGATGGCATCGGGGAAAGCCCGTCCGATCACGTCGAGTGCGTGCGGTGCCTGGTCGAGCGGGAACACGCCGACCGGAAGCCGTTTGGCGCGAATGGTGATCGCGACCTCGAACGGTCCGTGCTTGCGGGTCAGCCACGGCAGCGTGCCGGTTTCGGCAAAGCTTGCCTTGGCGTGGTTGCCGGCATCCCGCGCAGCCTGGGCGAAGATCATCGAGCCGAATGTCGCCGGCGGCAAGAAGACGACCTGGCCGTCCCGCAGATGCGGAGCGAGCAGGCCGGCGATATCTGCTTGCGCAAAGGCAGGAGCCGGACACAGGATCAACTCCGTGCCGTCGACGGCCTCCGCGATATCGGTCGTGACCAGCGCGAGCTTCACGTCGTGGCGGCCGTTATGGTCCTTCACGACAATCCGCGAGCCGGCGTCACGATGGGCCGCCACCTGGTCTGCATCGCGGCGCCAGAGCCGGACCTGGTGCCCCGACAGCGCAAAATCGCCTGCGGCCGCGAAAGAGCCGTTTCCCCCACCCAGAATCGCAATCTTCAAGATGCTTCTCCTTGCGCGCGGGACTGCGCATCGAGCTGCTTCAGCAGGAAATGCTGGACCTTGCCCAACGCCGTGCGCGGCAGGTCGGTGACGAAGACAATGTCGCGCGGCACCTTGTAGCGAGCGAGTTGTGCCTGAATATGCATTCTGAGTTCATCCGCTTCGAGCCGGGAGCCGGATCTGCGGATCACATAAGCGACGGGGACCTCGTCCCAGCGCGGGTCGGGCCGGCCGATCACGGCGCATTCGCTGACATCGGGATGTTCGAGCAGGACGCGCTCGACCTCGGCCGGGTAGACGTTCTCGCCCCCTGAAATGATCAGGTTCTTCTTGCGGTCGCGGACCCAGAAATAGCCGTCGGGGTCGCACAGGCCGATATCGCTGGTGCGATACCAGCCGTCGTGCAACGCCTCGCGCGTTGCGGCCTCGTTGCCCCAATATTCGAAGAACACGTTGGGTCCGCGCACCGCGATTTCGCCCGGTGTGCCCGCTGGCACCTCGCCGCCGGAGAGATCGACCACCTTCGCTTCGCAGCACAGGCCGGCAAGACCGGTCGATCCCGCACGCGACAGGTCGCCGCCAAGCCGCGTGTAGATAGCGATGGGGCAGGTCTCGGTCGAGCCGTAGACCTGAAGCACCGGAACGCCGCGCGCGACGAAGCGCTCGATCAGGTGCGGCGGCACGATGGTCGAGCCGGTGGCGACGGCCTTGAGTGACGAAAGATCGGCTTCCGTCCAGGCGGGATGCTCGCTCACCGCCTGGATGATCGCAGGCACCATCACCGTGAGGGTCGGCCGTTCCTGTTCGATGGCCGCAAGCGCGGTATCCGGCGCAAAGCGCGAGTGAACGGTGACGGTCGCGCCCAGTTGCAAAGCCGGCGTCGTCTGGATGTTGAGGCCGCCGACGTGGAAGAATGGCAGCACGGTCAGCACATGGTCATCGGACGTCATGTTGTGCATGTGCTGGCTCATGACGCCATTCCAGAACAGTGCCTCCTGGCGCAGCACGGCGCCTTTTGGCCGTCCCGTCGTTCCTGAGGTGTAGACGATGAGCAGCGGGCAGGAGAGGTCCGTGTGCGGGTTGCGTCCGCCGCCGCCGCCGCAATCCAACAGTCCTTCGAATGTCCTGCCGCGAGGTGGTGCGAAGTCGAGGCCAACGACGGCTGTCCCGGGCGCAAGCTCGGCGAGAACTCCCTCGAATGCTCGTTCGAGCAACAGCACCTTGGCGCCCGCATCGGCGAGGATGAAGTGCTGCTCGGCGACCGCCAGCCGCCAGTTCAGCGGCACCAGCATCGCACCCAGCCGCGCAGATGCATAGAGCAGAACCAGATAGTCCGGTCGGTTCAGGCTCAGGATCGCGACGCGGTCGCCGCGGCCGACGCCGAGTTCCTGCTTCAATGCCGTGGCGGTCCGTTCGATGCGTGCGGCGAACGCCGCATAGCTCAGCCGCTCGCCTTCGAAGGCAATGGCTGTCTTGTCTGGCGCGAACGCCGCGTTGCGATCGATCAGACTGCAGAGGTCCACCGTCAGTCGTCCGTCTCGCCGGCCTCGTACAACGCCTCGCGCCCGATGCGGTCGAGGCAGAGTTCGGCCGTCCAGGGCAGCATCAGCGAGCCGCAGCGGCTGTCGCGATAGATCCGCTCCAGCGGCAGCGAGCGAAGCATGGCCTGGCCGCCGCAGGTGCGTATCGCGAGCGCGGCGAGCTCATTGGCACCTTCCATCACCGAATATTGCGCAGCATAGGCCCGCAGCACCTGCTCCTTGGTCGGATTGGCGCAGGCTTCGGTCACGGCCTGGAACCAGATCGCCTTGATCTGTTCGAGCTTGATCTGCATCTGGGCGACCGCGATCTGCTTCGTCGTGTACATGCGGCGCTTGACAGGCGGCATGCCCGGCACCTCGCCGCGCAGATAACGCAAGGTGAAGTCGTAGGCGGCTTGTGCGAGGCCCATATAGGTCGGCGACAACGTCAGGAACATGTGTGGCCAGCGCATCGCGGCCTGGAAGTAGACGCCGCGCGGCATCAGCGCAGAGTCGTCCGGGACGAACACGTCCTTGAACAGAAGCGTGCGCGACACCGTTCCGCGCATGCCGAGCGGGTCCCAGTCACCGACGACCGAGACACCTTCCGATTTGGCTGATATTGCGAGGTAGAGCGTGTTGCGGCGAGATGCCTTCTCGCCCTCTTCGATCTCAGTGCAGAGCACGCCGTAATAGTCGGCGTGGCCGGAGAGCGACGCAAAGATCTTCTTGCCGTTGACGATCCAGCCGCCCTTGACCGGCTTTGCTTCCGTGCCGAAGGCGACGCCGCCGGCGGCCGCAGCGCCGCCTTCCGAGAACGGTTGCGAGTAGATCGCACCGTTTTCGACGATCCGCTTGTAGTGGATCGCGCGCCGCCGTTCGTGCTCGGCGCGGGTCGCAGAATCCATGTCGAGATCGTCCGCGAGGGGGCCCGACCACAGGGTCGAGCAGACATGCATGTTCCAGGTCAGCGCGGTCGCGCCGCAATAGCGGCCGATCTCGGCGGCTGCCAAGGCGTAGGTCTGGTAGTTCGCGCCGAGCCCGCCGTGTTTCTTGGGAACGGCAATGCCGAGCAGACCGACGCGATGCAGGTCGCGATAATTCTCGGTCGGGAAGATCGCCTCGCGATCGTAGGTGGCGGCGCGATCGGCAAATACGGTCTGCCCGATCTCCCTTGCGCGGGTGATGATGCCGGCCTGCTCGTCGCTCAGGCGGAATGCGATGGGATCGAAGATCGGGGCGTCCAGCGCGACTTTGCCGGTGGCGCCAATCGTCTTGTTGACTTGCATGGTCATCGCGCAGTTACCCTTACGCTTTGGTCGTAACGGAATTCAGGAAGCGGCCGAGCGCCTCGTCGAAGGCATCGGGACGTTCGAGGTTGGCGAGATGGCCGACGCCGGCGAGCTCGACATATTCAGCGCCTGGGATGTAGGTCGCCGTCTTCGCCATCATCGGCGCCGGCGCATTATTGTCCTTGGATCCCGACAGCAGCAGTGTCGGGACGGGAATATTGCCAAGCGTGCTGCGCTGATCGAACCCGATCAGGGCCAGCATCATGGCGCGATAACTTGCCTCGGGCACGCTTGCCATGCACTCGCGCGCTAGCTCCATTCCCTTTGGATCCGGATCGTCGCCGACGAGCTCCTTCACCAGCGAAGGCGCCAGCGAGGTCATCGTCTCGCCGCGATCGAGCGGGCCGAGCCGCGCCGCAATGAACGATTTCTGCCAGTCGCCATCGGCCTTGCCGAAGGCTGGGCTAGTCTGCGCCAGCACGATTGCGCGGGCCAGCTTCGGGAACTGTACCAACCATTTCTGGACGATCATGCCGCCGATCGAGTGACCGACGAGAATGGGTCTGGTTGCACCGAGTTGCTCGATGAATTGCTGGAGTGCCTCCGCCAGGGCAGTGATGCTGACGCTGGCGAGCGGCGCCGAGCCGCCATAGCCCGGCATGTCCCACGCGATTGCGTGGAAGCGTTCGCCGAATGTGGCAAGTTGCCGTCGCCAAGCGCGTGCCGCACCGCCGATGCCATGCAGGAAGATCAGAGGTATCGCGCCGGGATCGCCCGCGGCTTCGTAGGCGAAGCGACCGTCCTTTGTTATCATTGGCGCAGGCTGCGACACGCGACATCCTTTTGCTTGGCCCTTCGATGCTAACAGGCCTGTGAGGGATGGAAAGCGATAATTTTATACTTAAAGCAATTTTCGGGCCGGTCGCTCATGGTGCGATATCCGCGGACGGCGATCGCCGCTTTCATTGCAAAAGCTTGAAGGTTAAAATATATCGGAGGCACGTTCCGCAGATCTGAGGGAGCTAGCGCATGTCCGGATTGCCGCATTCGCCGCACGCGCTGGTGACCGGTGGCGGTCGCGGGATCGGCCGCGCCATCGCGGCGGCTCTCGTCGGCGCCGGCGCCACCGTGACGATCGTCGGCCGGAATGCCGCGGTCCTCGACGAGGCAGTCAAGGCGGGCGCTGCGCATTTTGCGGTTGTCGCCGACGTCGCGAACGAGATCGCTCTGAAAGCTGCCATTGGCGAGGCCCACGCGCGCAAGCCGATCGATATCCTGATCGCGAATGCGGGCAGCGCCGAATCTTCGCCATTCGCGAAATCGGACAGTGCCCTGTTCGCGCGCATGATGGACATCAATTTCATGGGCGTAGTCCATGCCATCCACGGCGTGCTGCCGGGCATGAAGGATCGCCCCTATGGCCGCATCGTCGTGATTGCGTCGACGGCGGGGCTCAAGGGCTATGCCTATGTCAGCGCATATGCTGCGGCGAAGCATGCCGCGGTCGGTCTCGTTCGTTCACTTGCCCTCGAGCTGGCCGGCGGCAATGTGACCGTGAATGCGGTTTGCCCGGGGTTCACCGATACTGACCTAGTGGCCGGCAGCATCGACAACATCATGAAGAAGACGGGACGAAGCCGCGAGCAGGCGATCGCCGAGCTTGCCAAGCACAATCCGCAGGGACGGCTGATCGCGCCTCAAGAGGTCGCGGACGCGGTGCTTTGGCTATGCGGGCAGGGCGCGAGTGCGATCACCGGACAGGCGATCTCAGTCGCAGGCGGCGAAATCTAGCGGCGCGGAACAAACACCTAAGGAGATCGCATGAGCAGACCAGCCAATCCCGTCACCTTGCCGCTCGCTGATTACTCGCCCCAGCACTTCCTTTTGGCTGTGGTCGACGGCGTTGCGATGGTCACGCTCAATCGGCCCGAACGAAAGAATCCGCTGACGTTCGAAAGCTATCGGGAACTCACCGATTTCTTCCGCGCCTGCGCGTTCGACGACGCAGTCAAGTCCATCGTCGTCACCGGTGCCGGCGGCAATTTCTCGTCCGGTGGCGATGTGTTCGAGATCATCGGCCCGCTGGTGAAGATGGACACCAAGGGGCTGACTGCCTTCACGCGGATGACCGGCGATCTGGTCAAGGCGATGCGGGCCTGCCCGCAGCCGATCGTGGCCGCCGTCGAGGGCATCTGCGCCGGGGCGGGGGCGATCGTCGCCATGGCCTCGGACATGCGCCTCGCGGCGAGCGGGGCCAAGGTGGCGTTCCTGTTCAACAAGGTGGGCCTTGCCGGCTGCGACATGGGGGCCTGCGCAATCCTGCCGCGGATCATCGGGCAGTCCCGCGCCTCCGAGCTGCTCTATACCGGCCGGTTCATGACTGCGGAGGAGGGCGAGCGCTGGGGCTTCTTTAGCCGCATCGTCACTGACGAGCAGGTGCTGCCTCAGGCGCAGGTCCTGGCCAAGCAGATCGCGGAAGGGCCGACCTTTGCCAACACCATGACCAAGCGGATGCTGGCAATGGAATGGGCAATGTCGGTGGAAGAGGCGATCGAGGCGGAAGCTGTTGCCCAGGCGCTGTGCATGACCACGGCCGATTTCGAGCGCGCTTTCGAGGCGTTCGCCAACAAGGTCAAGCCGGTCTTCCGCGGCGACTAGGTGTGGTCTGTCAGGAGGTTGTCCATCTGGTCTGAACCGAGGAAGCTGAGGTTGCGAAGCTTCAGTGTTCCAAGGAGAGACCAGATGAA
>NZ_LBJC01000066.1 GCF_004114535.1 Bradyrhizobium nanningense | reverse complement strand
TACTCGTCCGAATAGGACCGACGTTGCCGTTTTGCCATCTGACACCTCTCGCTGCCTAAGCTATAGGTGTCCACCGATTTAGGGGAGGTCCAGGCTGTCTCCGTGGAAAGATTCTGGATGCTTCGCTACGCTCGCAATGACGGAGCATGAGGCTCCGTTATCGTTCTTCCAAATATTTCGGGGCTAGTTACGACCTCGCCGCCCACACCTTGCTCCAGCGCGCGGACGCGCTCGCGACCCAGGACGTCTCCTCGTGCACCAGGCGGAAGCCGAGATTGGCGGGCGGCACGCCCTGGGCGCAGCCGCCGGCGCGGGCGTCGCGGATGAAATCGGTGACATAGGCGCGGTGCGCGCCCTCGGCGACACGCACGCCGCAGTTCACGGTCGGGCGGCCGGCATTGCCTGAAGCGTCGACGCGCGAGCGCACGAAGCAGGTCGACGTCCACTCCCAGACATTGCCGGCGAGATCTTCGACGCCGTGTTCGTTCGGGCCGAACTTGCCGAACGGATAGGCCGTGGTGTCGGAGAGGTCGCGTTCGGATTCGCGCTCATAGCGGCTGATCCAGCGCTTTGAAGGATCGTTCGCATCGACCGCCACACCATCGTCCTTGAATCTGGAGCCGGCGGCAAAGGCCCATTCCGCGTCGCTCGGCAGGCGGTAATGGTGGCCCGTCTTGCGCGACAGCCAGCCCGCATAGGCCTCCGCGTCGTGCCAGTTCACCTGCACCGCAGGGCGATCGGGGGCGACCGCCACGTCGCGATCGAGCGCGCGGCAGGCGCCGTCCTGCACGCAAAGCTGATAGTCGGATGACGAGACCTGATTTCGCATGATGTGCAGCGGCCGGTCGACGCGCATCGCGCGCAGCGGCGCTTCCGCCTGCTGCCCGCCGCGCGTGAAATCGCCGGCCTCGCGATAGGACAGGCTGCCCGGCGCGACCCTGACGATCGCAGGCTCCGCTGCCGTGCCGCGGACCGCCATGGTTGAGACCAGCGGCGCCATCGCGATCGGCCCTGCGAGCCCAGCGGCGCAGGCGAGTGCCAGTTTGAGCTTGAATGCAATCAGCATGGTCATTCCTCGAAGGAAGAAGGGGCCGGTCATGACCGGCCCCTTGTCGCGTTTAGTTGGTCTTGGCAGCCGGTATTTCGGCAGGTGCCTTCACCTGGGTCATCAGATCGTCGTTCCACTTGCCTTCGACCTTGAAGTGCGCGGTGGCACCGAGGTCTGCGGCCTCGATCAGATTGTGCGTGACGTAGGCGTAGATGCCGGGCTGCTGGAACTTGTACAGCGCAGCTCCCGCCGAGCCGCCGCGGATGAACCAGGTCTCGAGCCCGACCTCAGGTGCATTGCCGAACTTGCCGGTCTCCCAGACATAGTCGCCATGGCCGCCGATCAGATGCGGGCGGCTGTCGCGATTGGCCTGCGAATGCACGATCAGCACGTTCTCGCCGACATTGGCGGTCAGTGCGTTCTTGCCGGTGAGCGCGCCGACCTTGCCGTTAAACACGACGTGGGTGGGCGTCAGCTTCTTCATCACCTCTTCGGTGTCGGTGAAGGCTTCACCCGGCGAGTCGTAGGACTTGAAGTTGCCCTTCTCGTCACGCGGCACGTACATGTCCTGCTCGCCGATATAGTAGATCTTGTCGTACTTCAGCGCGTGGCCCTTGCCGTCGTTCAGTCCGTCGCGCGGCAGCACCATCACGGCACCGTTCATGCCGGAGACGACGTGCCATGGGATCATCGGGCCGCCCGGGGCGCAGTGATAGACGAACACGCCGGTCTTGGTTGCCTTCCAGCGCAGCACGACCTGCTCGCCGGGATTGATCAGCGTCAGAGCGCCGCCACCGAGCGCGCCGGTCGCGGCATGGAAGTCGATGTTGTGCGGCATGGTGTTGGTCGCGGGGTTGACCAGCGTCGTCTCCACGTAGTCGCCCTCATGCACGACCATCAGCGGACCAGGCATCGAGCCGTTGAAGGTCATTGCCTGGAAGGTGGTGCCCTTCTCGTCGATGACGACCTTCTTCTCCTCGATCGTGAGCTTGAACTCGATGATCTTGGGGCCCTGCTTGGTCGCCTGCTCGTGCGCATGCACGAACGGCGGAGCGACCAGCTCGACCTTCTGGCGCGGCAATTTGAGATCATCGGCAGCCAAAGCGGGGGTCGCCAGCATCAGAGCGGTCGCTGCAGCGCTGATCAATGCGGCTCTGCGGGTGAACATCGTAAGCATCCTTCATCTGGAAAGGTTTTGATGACGGATGCAGTGTGCCCCGTTCTGGGCAAGAGTGTTTGCGCTGCAACAAGGTTTTGCCGGATTCGGCTCCGCAACAGTACTTAGGTGTCTCAGCGGAGCAGGATTGGTGACACGACGTTAACCGCGTCCGATGGCGTGATGCGGATGTCGAGGCCGAGCGACCAGCGACCGGACAGCGGCGCCGACATTCGGACTCGCCACTGATCGTTGCCGACGCGCTCGGCGTTTGCGGTGATCGGCGCCACGCCATGCTCGGGATTGCCGAGCGTGACCGCAACCGCATCGGCACTCAAGGGCAGCTCGTTCGCGTCTTCGAGCTGGATTGCGATCTCGACCGGGCCGGCACGCCCGGGCGAAACCGTGACGTTGGCCATGGCCCTTTCAGCATGAAGATGTGTAAAGAAGCTCTCGTCCGCTTCGGATGTCGCCGCAGGTGAGACCGTCGCGGTCTGCTCCGCGCGATGCGCAGGCTTCGCCACCGTCGTGCTCTCCGCTTTTGCCGGAGCCTGCGCGCCGATGGCCTGCACGTCCAGCGTCACGTTCACCTCGCCGGCGCGCTCGAACGACAGCGTCACCGGCATCTGGTCGCCGGCAAGGAGCGGCACATCGAGGCCGATGAACATCAGGTGGCCGCCGCCGGGCGCAAGCGTAACGATTTGTCCGGGTGCGATGACGAGTCCCTTGTCGAGCGGGCGCATGGTCATGACACCGCCGGTGACGGTCATCTCGTGGATTTCGGTTCGAAGCGCGTGGGCGGCCGATGCAGCTTGCAGCCGCTCCGTCGCGTGGCCTCTGTTCTCGATCGTCAGATAGCCGCCCGCGACCCTGGCTCCGCCGGGCGTTGCCCGGCTCCAGGCCTTGGTAATGACGAGATCGCCGCTGGTCCTGTCGGCGGCGAAGGTGGGCGACCCGGCAAGGCATGTCAGGACGACCGCGCCGGTGAACGCGCGCTTGGATGAGATCATGATCGGGGCCCTTCAGAAGAGGCGACTAGAATAGGTGCTTGGCAAGCCAGACCGTTGCCCAGATCGCCAGCGACAGCACGGCAAGGACAGCGATGACGGCGGCCAGAGCGCGCGAGGCGCCGGCCGGAGCCGGTGCGACCGGGGCCGGCCGGAAGTCGTCGAACCGCGGGATATGGCCGCGGACGTCGAGCAAGGAGAAAATCAGTTCGAGTGCGAGAAGCCTCATGGGCAAACGCTCCGGATGCCGTGCCAATTGCGATAATCATGGCCTGGAACCGGCCGCAGCGCTTTGCGCGAGCGCAATCTCTGGCGCCCCCTTCAGGGCCGACTTTGCGCGAGCGCAAGGTCGCCCTCCCGGATCCGGGCTAGTGGAGTGCATTCCGTGATTTGCCGTGATGTCTGCACACGGCCGAAATTTACGAATGGGTAAGACATGAGAGCTGATCTCGCGGCAAGCTACGGCGAAGAGCGATTGCCCCGCTACACGAGCTACCCGACCGCACCCCATTTCTCGACGGCGATCGGCCCGGAGACCTACGCCCGGTGGTTGGCGGAGCTGCCGGCGGGCGCCAGCGCGTCCCTCTACCTCCACGTCCCGTTCTGCCGCGAGATGTGCTGGTATTGCGGCTGTCACACCCAGATCGTCCGCCGTGACGAGCTCATCGCCGGCTATCAGCGGACGCTGCGCAGCGAGATCGCGCAGATCGCCGAAACCATCGGCCGCCGCATCAAGGTGGAGCACATCCATTTCGGCGGCGGCACGCCGACGATCATGGCGCCGGAGGCTTTCGCCGAATTGATGGCGACGATGCGCCAGAAGTTCTTCGTGCTGCCCTCGGCCGAGATCGCAGTCGAGATCGATCCCCGCACATTGACCGCCGACATGGTCGAGGCGATGCGGCTCTCCGGCGTCAACCGCGCGAGCCTTGGCGTGCAGAGCTTCGATCCCGTCGTGCAGCGGGCGATCAATCGCGTGCAGAGCTTCGAACAGACGGCTTCCGTGGTCGACATGCTCAGGCGCGCCGGCATCGCGGGAATCAATTTCGACCTGATTTACGGGTTGCCGCACCAGACTGTCGCATCGTGTCTGGATACGGTTCGGCGCAGCCTTACCCTCGCGCCCGACCGCTTCTCCGTGTTCGGCTACGCCCATGTGCCCGAGTTCAAGAAGCACCAGCGCATGATCAACGAGGCCGTGCTGCCTGACGGCCTCGCCCGCCACGACCAGGCCTGCGCGATCGCCAATGCGCTGAAGGAGGCCGGTTACGTGCAGATCGGGCTCGATCATTTCGCGCGGCCCGACGATTCCATGGCGGTGGCCTTCGAGGAGCGGACGCTGCGGCGCAACTTTCAGGGCTACACCACCGACAAGGGTGAGGTCTTGCTCGGCTTCGGCGCGAGCGCGATTGGCCATTTGCCGCAGGGTTACGTCCAGAACGAGGTGCAGATCGGTGCCTATGCGCAGAGCATCGCCGCCGGCCGTCCCGCCACCGCAAGGGGCTATGGGCTCACCGACGACGACCGGCTGCGCGCCGACATCATCGAACGTATCATGTGCGAGTTCGGCGCCGACCTCGGCGACATCTGCGCGCGCCATGGCGCCGAGGCCGGAGCGATGTTGAGCTCGGCGGCGCGTTTGAAGCCGCTGATCTCCGACGGCGTCGTGCGGCTGGAGGGCAATCGCCTCGCAGTCGCAAAAGACTCGCGCTTCCTGGTCCGCAGCGTCGCCGCTGCGTTCGACGCGCATCTCAATCCGGCAAAGCAACTGCACAGCCGGGCGGTGTAACCCTCTCCGTCATTCCGGGGCGCGCCTCTTGGCGCGAGCCCGGAATCCATTCCACGCCTTGGTTTGCTGCTCGATGGATGCCGGCTTCGCGACGTCGTCGCGCCCCGGAATGACGGCGGAAAGAAGCAGCACCAGCTTGCGCTTCCACAAAGAAACTCCGCTCTCCTCCGTTATCGTCGTATCGGAACGGAGTTGTCCATGCCTTTTGGATCCGACGATCTGGTCGATGACATCATGCGCACGGCGCCGCACACGATCCGCGTGTTTCTGGCCTTCAGAATGGCTTGTGTCGGTTGCCCGATCGCAACCTTCCACACGGTGGATGATGCCTGCCGCGAGCATGGCATCGACCGCGAAAAATTCCTCGCCGCGCTGCTTGATTGCGTGCCGGCGTGAAACGGTCTGGAATTCGCGGGCGCACGGGTGAGGGACGGCTTTCGCCGTAAGCGAAAGCGCCCCACCCCCTAGCTTGAACGGAGACGTCCTGACGCGGTGGTCACACTGCTCCGCTGTCGGCGCTCCGCTCCGCCAACACGACGATCCCGTGCGGGTCGCGCAGGATGATGCGCTGGCGGCCGCTCTCGACGAGGCCTTGGCTCTCCCAGCCGCTCAGGATGCGGCTGACGGTGTGCAGCGTGGTGCCGGTCATCTGCGCGATGTCCTGACGGCTGATCGGGAAGTCGATCTCGATGCCGTGGTCGAGCTTCTTGCCGGATTGTTTGGCGAGGCGCAGCAGCGCATGCGCGACGCGCTGCTCGACCTGCTGGGTCGACATTTCCAGGATGCGGGTGTGGCTCTCCTGCAGGCGCGTGCCGACGGCCTGGAGCGTGTTGGCGGCAAGCGAGGGAAATCGCTCGACCAGCCGCGGCCAGGCTGAGGTCGGCCAGATCAGCACCACGCTGTCGTCGACCGCGATCGCGGTCGCCGGGTACCGCGCGGCTCCGATCGCCATGGCGAGCCCGAACGTTTCGCCGGGCGTGACGTAGCGCACCACAATCTGCTCGCCGGTCGGCGTGGTCTTGGCCGCGCGGACGTGGCCATGCAGCAGCAGGAAAAAGGACTGTGCGTCCGCGCCCTGCTCGAAGATGGCGCTGTTCTTGGGATATCGCGCCGAACGGGCCTCACGCAGGATCTCGTCCAGAGCTTCCGGCGTGACCCCGGCAAACAGCGGCAAATGCGCAACCAGCGATGTGTCGACCTTGGCCATTCTGCCTCCTTGGCACTGGGGAGTGTGATGGCACCTGCAATCGTCCGATAGTTTGCGATAGCGCAAAACGGGACGGCCGGGTGGCAGTATTTTTCCAGACAACGGACTGAAATCTATTGGAGTTGACCCCATGGCTGGCGCCCGATCCCGCAACTATGAGGGCTGGCCGCTGTTTGCGAACAGTTTTCGGCCCTTTTTCCTGCTTGCCGCGATCCAGGCGGGGTTGTCGATCCTGGCCTGGCTGCCGATGTTCTATGGCGAATTGTCGGTGAGTTCCGCATTCGCGCCGCGGGACTGGCACATCCACGAGATGCTCTATGGCTTCCTGCCGGCGGTGATCACCGGGTTCCTGTTCACGGCCATTCCGAACTGGACCGGCCGGTTGCCGATCCAGGGCACCTCGCTGGGGGCCCTGGTGATGGTCTGGCTTGCCGGGCGTGCCGCGGTGACGTTGTCCGCCGACACCGGCTGGGCGTTCGCGCTGGCCGTCGATGCCGCCTTCCTGGCGCTGGTCGTCGCCGCCGCGGCGCGCGAGATCATCGCAGGCGGCAACTGGCGTAACCTGCCGGTGGTGGGGCTGGTGTTCGTTCTGCTCGCCGGCAACGTCGCATTTCATCTCGAGGCGCATTATCACGGCGCGGCCGATGTCAGCATCCGTGTCGGCATCAGTGTGGTGATGCTGCTGATCTCGCTGATCGGCGGCCGCATCATTCCGAGCTTCACCCGCAACTGGCTGGTCAAGTTCAATCCCGGCCGTCTGCCGGTGCCGTTCGGACGCTTTGACGGCGCGGTGATCGGATGCAGCGCGCTCGCGCTCATCGCCTGGGTCGTGGCGCCGCTCAATGCCGTCACCGGTGTCCTGATGGCTCTTGTCGGCGGGTTGCATCTGGTGCGGCTTGCGCGCTGGGCCGGCGACCGCACCTTCCGCGAACGGCTGCTCGTGATCCTGCATGTCGGTTACGTCTTCGTGCCGTTCGGCTTCATCCTGCACGCTCTGGCGGTCCTCGGCGCGCTGCCGCCGAGTGCCGGCATCCACGCCTGGATGACCGGTGCGGCGGGAACCATGACGCTCGCGGTCATGACCCGCGCGAGCCTCGGCCATACCGGACAGGCGTTGACGGCTTCGCCGGCGATCCAGGCGATCTATTCCGCGGTCATCATCGCGGCTCTGGCCCGGGTGGCTGCCGTGGTATTTCCCGCGCATAGCGATGTGTTGCTGCACATCGCCGCCTGCGGCTGGCTGGTCGCGTTCCTCGGATTTGCCGTCGCGTTCGGCCCGCTGCTCGCCGGCAGCCGGCGGCGTGCCCTCGCCATCATGGGCGTGCCCGCTCCGGCGCGCTGAACTCAAGCAGCGGTCGCCGAAGGGGCATCGGCCGGCGGTGCCGGCGGCCGTACGCCCTTGCGCCAGTCGGTGATGGTGCAGCCGAAGCGGCCCCGGAACCAGCGCGCCATGGCGCTCTGCGCGGAGAAGCCCAGCTGCACCGCGATATCAGCCAGCGGCCGGCCAGGATCGTCGATCAACTGGATCACGAGATCGGCGCGTTGCGCATCCAGGATGGCCGAGAAGCTGGTGCCTGATGTGGCGAGATGGCGGTGGATGGTGCGGCGGGTGCAGGCAAGATGCTCGGCGACGCGCTCGACGGTGCAGTCGCCGGTAGCGAGCAGGGTCCGCACGACCTCGTCGACCTTTCCTTCCCAACTTGCCGGCCGGCTCTCGATTGCCTCGATCCGCTTGCGCAGATAAGCCGCGATCAGAGGATGCGCGCTCGGGATCCGGCGCTCCATGTCGTGCGCCGACAGCAGGATCGCATCGTCCTCGGCGTTGAAAGTCACGCGGCAGCCGTAAAATTCGCGGTAGCGCTTGCGGTCCTTCGGCGGCGGATAATGCAGATGCACCTCCTGCGGCCGCCAGTCATGGCCGAACAGCGACTGGATGATGCGGTCGATGCTGCCAAGCGCCATGTCGATCGCCTGGCGCGGCGCGGTCGGCCGCCGGCCGCGCAGGTGCAGCGTGATGGTCACGGTCTGCTTGCTGCGCGTGACGTCCAGCCGCATGCCGTCATGATGGATATGGATGAAGCGCGAGAACGCTTCGATCGCTTCGCCCACGGTCGCCTGCTCGCGCACGATCAGGCCGACCGCGCCGAAATTGGTCAGGCCGCCGCGCTCGGCGAGACGCAAGCCGAAATCCTCGGCGCCGGACGCCGCTGCCGACAATTCGAGCAGACGGCGCAGGCCGGCGACGGCAATGGGAGTATCGGGCTTGTCGAGACAGACCAGCGGCAGCCTGGCCTTGCGCATCATCTGTTTGGGATCGAGCCCCACCGACCGGGCGACGTCCGGGTAATAGCTCAAGCCTGCGCTGCGAACGAGGTCGGTCATGCGAACCGTTCCTGCCAGCCATTCCCGCAGATGTCCCGAAATGTAAAGTTTCTGTCTCGATCCGTCAAATCCAGGAACCGGCCGGACCATACATAGGGGAAACCGAAGCACTGGCGCGAATGCCGTGCTGACGACGGCGCGACAGGGCGATGAGGCCCCGGCCGTCACGGATCATTTGACCAAGACATTGCTGGATCGGGATTATGCCGGGAAACATGCTTTCCAAGGGTGAGGTATTCGTCATTGAAACTGACGCCACCTCCCTCGAACAACTTTCCACCGCGCTCCAACAGAGCGCCTATGACGTGATCTGCTTCGCCGACGGTGCCTGGTTGTTGTCGGAGGCAAAGGCGCGGATGCCGGCCTGCGTACTGATGGAGCTGCCGCCCGATCGCTCCGGGCTCGACGTGCTCAGGCGGCTGCGCGAGGAAAACTGCATGGCGCCGGTGCTGGTGACCTCGGCGAACGGCAGCATTTCCATGGCAGTCGACGCCATCAAGAGCGGCGCGGCCGACTTCATCGAAAAGCCGTTCCGCACCCACGACATCGTCGGACGGATCGATGCCGCGATCGATGAGTTCGCGCAGCCCGGCTCAAGCCGGCAGCGCTGGCTGCCCGGCTGCGAAGCCCTGACCGAGCGTGAAGGCAACGTGCTCGAGCATCTCGCCGCCGGCCTCACCAACAAGGAGATCGCCCGGCGGATGCATCTGAGCGCGCGGACGGTCGAGGGCTACCGGGCCAGCATCCTGAAAAAGGCCGGCGCCAAGAACGTGACCGATCTGCTCCGGCGCATCTTCGGCCAGGGCTCGCCGACAGAAGCGTAGGACCTGCCGCGGGGTGGCCATACGTTCCGCGGCCTTGATGCCGCCGTAGCGGCGCCCCAAGGAAGCCCCAATCGAACCAGTTCCTTCCCTGCCGCGTCTCATCACGATGGCGAGGCATCTTTCGCGCGTCCGGCTGGTGACGCGTCGATATCGGCAGGGAGGATTTCATGCGCATCACCGCAAAATGTCTGGCAACCACGAGCCTGATCCTGGTGACCACGGCTCTCGCGGTGCCGTCATGGGCCGCCGAATTGGACGCCAATTCGGCGATCGACACCGTTACCGTCTATCCCGACGGCGCCACCGTCACCCGCATCATCGCGTTCGACCTCGCCTCGGGCGACTCGACGCTGGTCGCCAAGGATTTTCCGCTCTCGCTCGATCCGTCCTCCCTCCGCGTCGAAGGCGAGGCGGGCGCCAAGCTCACCATCGGCACGATCGATGCGCGGCCGCCGAAGGCCGCGCCGCCCGTCAACCTGCCCGAGCTCGACAAGCGCATCGAAGCGCTGAGAGATCAGCGGGCCGACCTCCAAGGTGCGATCGACTCGGCCAACGCCCGGCGCAAATTCGCGCAGCACTTTGCCGAAGCCTCGCCCGCAGGTCTCGGCGACAAGGGCGAGGCGCGGCCGATCACCGAATGGCGCGCGGCCTTTGCCGCGGTCGCCGAGGAGATCGCGACCGCCGATACTGCGATCCGCGACGCCACGCGAAAGCAGCGCGAGATCGACCGCCAGATTGCACAGCTCGAGGCTGAGCGCGCGGCCAAGCCGCCGAGCAAGCTGGAAGTGCGGATCGACGTCGCCTCGGCCGCCGCGACCAAGGCGACGCTGCGGGTGACCTACGCCGTGCGCAATGCGCGCTGGGTGCCGCTCTACGACGCCCGACTCGACACCGGCGCGAAGGACCGCAAGCCGCAGCTCGAGCTCGTGCGTCGTGCCGAGATCACGCAGTCGACCGGCGAGGACTGGTCGAACGTCGCGCTCGGCGTCTCCACGGTGCGCATTGGTCGCGGCGGCAGTGCCCCGGAGCTGAACTCGCTGCTGGCGCAATATCCGCAGCCGCTCAAGCCGCTGGCCCTCGGCGCGGCCTCTGATCTGGCGCGGCCTGCACCCATGACGCGTCAGGCACAATCGCCGGCGATGGCCAAGATCGCGGAGGCGGCCGAGCCGCGCGAACGCGCGGACGAGCAGCAGGCCGTTGCCGAGATCGGCGGCTTCCAGGCCACGTTCAAGATCCCCGGCCGCGTCAGCCTCGGCGCGCAGGAGGGAGCCAAGAGCATGCGTATCGCAGCCATGGCCGTGCCCGCCGATCTCGCGGTGCGCGCGGCGCCGGTGCTGGACCCGACCGCTTTCCTCGAAGCCAGCTTCAAGCAGACCGACGACACGACCCTGCTGCCGGGCAAGGTCGCGATCTACCGCGACGGCGTCTTTGTCGGTCGCGGCAAGATCTCGGCCTCTGCCAAGGACGACATCGTGCGGCTCGGCTTCGGCGCCGACGACAAGATCAAGATCGAGCGCGCCGTGCTGAAGCGCAACGAAGGCTCGGCAGGCCTGCTGGTCACGACGTCGAAGACCGACGAGCGTGCGTTCAAGACCACGATCCGCAACGGGCATGATTTCCCGATTCGCGTCGCGATCGAGGACCAGCTGCCGGTTAGCGAGAGCGAGGACATCGTCGTCGAGATGCTGCCTTCGACCACGCCGCCGACCGCGAGCAACATCCGCGACAAGCGCGGCGTGCTGGAATGGTCGTTCGACGCCAGGCCCGGCGAGGCCCGCGACATCAACTTCGCCTGGCGCGTCCGCTGGCCGAAGGACAAGAGCATGGTGATCGTCCCGGCGGGGTAGGCGGTGTGGCTCTCTTCACCTCTCCCGTAGGGAGAGATCGGATCGCATCGAAGATGCGATCCGGGTGAGGGGGACTCTCCGCGAGTCCGTCTCTCCCCCGTCGTCGCGGACGCAGCCCCTCACCCCAGCCCTCTCAGCGCGAGCGAAGCTCGTCGCGACCCCGTAAGTACTGGGAGAGGGAGAGGAAAGAGCTTACTTCGCCTTCAGGAAATCCGCGACTTCGAGCAGCACGAACTCGTCGTCGTCGGCCTTGTTGGGATCGCGGCTCGAAGAGAACGGCAGATTGTTGTCGTTGCCGACGATGATGTGGCTGTCGTCGACGCGATCGACGTTCTCGATGGTGAAGAACGGGAAGGTGTAGACGCCGTCATTGAGCGGCTTCCGCGCCTTCTTGTCGGGATCCCTGATCTTCATGAGGTCGATATAGCCGATCTTGCGCACGGGCTTGCCGACATTGGCGTCGGTGAGCTCGATCTTGTAGATGCGCTTGAACTTGGCGAGATCAGGGAAGCAGTTCTCGCCGCGTTGGCCTTGCGGGCAGGCCTTGTCGGCGGTGCCTTCGCCGTTGTCGCGCTCGATGACGAGACCGGAGGCCTGATCGATCATGTTGAAGTCGCCGATGGCGTTGCCGTTCTGCTCGAATACATATTGCCAATAGCGGCCGGTGAATTTTTCCGCGGCAACGTCGAACTCGAGGATGCGGGAGGCTTCCTTGCCGTCGACCTTCTCCCAGTCCTTCTTCTCGGAGTCCCACAACGGTCCCTCGAGCAGGCCATAGAGGAATTTGCCGTCCTTGGAGGACGCAAAGCCCTCATAGCCTTTGGAGCGGCGGAGATTGACGTTGGTGTAGGTCGCGCCTGGCGCGCTCGGCGTTGCCACCGCCCAGTTGTCCGGCGAACGTACCGGCTTGCCGTCGGCAACCGTCTCGGATTTTTCCGGTCTTGTCGGCCTTCAGGATGTAGGGGCCGAACTCGTCGCCGATCCAGAAGGTATCGCCGATGATCTGGAAACCCTCGGTGTCGAAGTCGGAGCCGGTGAGATAGCGCTTCTGCGTGCCCTCGTGCACGATGCGGAACGGCACCTTCTTGTCTGGGTCGTGCAGGAAGACGGTCTCCAGCCGCTCGATCTTGCCGCTCGCCCAGTCCATCTTGTAGCGGTTGAGATACAGCATCGAGTCCGGCGAGTTCGCGCGCGCGCCCATGCCGTTGTCGGTGACGACCCAGAACGTGCCGTCGGGCATGGCCTTGATGCCGGAATGGCCCTGCAGCGGCTGGCCCTTGAACGGCAGCGACACGCCGGTCGGACGTTCATAGGATTTGCCCATTACCGTGCCGAGCGCGTCGACGCGCTTGCCCGTGGTGTATTTCCCTGACGTCTCGAGATCGGCTGGGGCATCGGCCGGAGCATCGATGAATGACTCGGCCGGCATCACCACGTGGCCGGCGAGCTTGGCCGGGAATTCACCTTCGCTCTGCGCGAGCGCTGAGCTTGTGGCGAGAATGATCGTTGCGACGGTGGAAAGAAAAGTCGCGCGCATGTGCGTCTCCTGTTGGCGGACGCACGCCTTATGCGGATCGCGTGTTGCAGTATTGTGAAGCCAGGCCAAATGCCGCAGCGGCCGGCTATTCCTTCACCGCCCCGGTCAGCGAAGACACGTAATAATCGACGAACAGCGAGTAGAAGATCGCA
Source organism: Bradyrhizobium nanningense (assembly GCF_004114535.1). Taxonomy (GTDB): domain Bacteria; phylum Pseudomonadota; class Alphaproteobacteria; order Rhizobiales; family Xanthobacteraceae; genus Bradyrhizobium; species Bradyrhizobium nanningense. The sequence goes on along the minus strand of NZ_LBJC01000066.1, from coordinate 12,131 downwards.
ACCGGGAGCGATCCGAGCAGCGATCCCGCCATCAGCGCGCCCCATTGGTAGACGTCGCCGGTGACGAGCTCGGTCAGGATCGCGACCGGTACCGTCTTGTTGGCGCCGCTCTGGATGAAGGCGAGCGCGTAGATGAACTCGTTCCAGGACAGCGTGAAGGAGAAGATGCCGGCCGAGATCAGCCCGGGCACTGCGAGCGGCAGCGTGATCCGTCGCAGGATCTGAAGTCTTGTCGCGCCGTCGACCAGCGCACATTCCTCGAGCTCGTAGGGAATCGACTTGAAATAGCCGATCAGCAGCCAGGTGCAGAACGGCACCAGGAAGGTCGGATAGACCAGGATCAGCGCAAGCGGCGAGTCGAACAGGCCGAACTGCACCACGACGGTGGCGAGCGGGATGAACAGGATCGACGGCGGCACCAGATAGGCGAGATAGATGCCGAGGCCGACATAGGGGCTGCCGCGGAAACGCAGGCGCTCGATGGCGTAGGCGGCGAGCGTCGACGCGACTAGGGATAGCGTGGTCGAGCCGATCGCGACCAGCATCGTCGTCTTCAGCCAGCGCGGATAGGAGGTATCGAACAGCAGATGCTTGATGTGGACGAGCGTCGGCGAGGAGATCCAGAACGGGTTGTGCTCCCGGTAGTTCATCAGCTCCGCGTTCGGCTTGAACGACGTGATCGCCATCCAGTAGAACGGAAACAGCAGGATCAGCACGAAGCAGCCGAGCGGCAGATAAATCATCATCAGCCGCCGCAGCCTGGAATCCCAGGCCATCGTGTCGGGCGCGGCTTTGGCGTCGGCGACGCCCGGTTGCGCGACGGTGTCAGTCATTGGCCTCTCCCTGCTGCCATTTGCGGCGCGCCAGGCCGAAATAAGAAAACAGCGTCGCGAACACCAGGAACGGGATCATCGACACCGCGATCGCCGCGCCCTCGCCGAGCTCGCCGCCGGCGATGCCGCGCTGGAAGGCCAGCGTTGCCAACAGGTGGGTCGAATTGCCGGGACCGCCGCGGGTGATGGCGTAGACCAGCTGGAAGTCGGTGAAGGTGAAGATGATCGAGAAGGTCATGACGATCGCAAGGATCGGCATCATCATCGGGAAGGTGATGTAGCGGAAGCGCTGCCAGGCGCTGGCGCCGTCGAGCATCGCGGCTTCGTAAAGCGAGGGCGAGATGGTCTGCAAGCCCGCGAGCAGCGAGATCGCGACGAAGGGGATGCCGCGCCAGATGTTGGCGGCGATCAGCGAGAAGCGCGCCGGCCAGGGCGAGCCGAGGAAGTCGATATTGCTCGACCGCCAGTGCAGCACGTCGACAAGCAGGTAGGAGATGATCGAGAACTGCGGGTCGTAGATCCACCAGAACGCGAGCGCGGAGAGCACGGTCGGAACGATCCAGGGCAAGAGGATGATCGCACGCAAGAGGCTTTTGAACGGGAAATGGTTGTTGAGCAGCAGCGCGAGCCAGAAGCCGAGTGCGAACTTCCCGAACGTCGCGATTGCCGTATAGACCACGCTGTAGAACACCGCGTTCCACCACAGGGGATCGGTGAGCAGATACTGGAAGTTTTCGAGCCCGACATAGATGCCACGCCGGCCGATCGTTGTGTCGGTGAAGGCGAGCCAGATGCCGAGACCGAGCGGATAGGTCAGGAACACCGCGAGCAGCCCGAGCGCGGGTGCGAGGCACATCACGACCAGGAACGGCTTGTAGTCGAACAAGCGCATCAGCCAGTTCGGTTGCCGCTGCGCGAGTGCGGGAGAGGAGAGAGTGGTCACGGACATCGGTTCGGCGTCCTGTTCTAGACTGTCACCACGCCCGCCATTGCGAGCGAAGCGAAGCAATCCAGTCTGTCTCCGAGGTGATAGCCTGGATTGCTTCGTCGCAAAGTGCTCCTCGCAATGACGAACCGCTTTGTCGATGCCTTACCGGCCTTGCCGCCGGAAGTACCGCTTGCAGCGCTGCTCGGCTTCCGCGGCGGCGGCCTCTGGCGTGGCCGCACCGGTCGCAACTGCGGAGAACATCTGAATCAGCACATAATCGGCGCTGACGGCACCGGTCGCCGTGGAGATCGGGCCCTTGTAACCGTCATAGTATGTGCTGTTCATCGTGTCCTTGAAGATCGAGACCTTGGGGTCGCCTTTCCAAACGGCTGCTTCGGCATAGGCGGCGAGCGGCTGCGACCAATAGCCGGAATTGGCATTGAGCCACGGCTCGTACTGGTCCTTTTCCAGCATGTATTGCAGGAAGGCCTTTGCCGCGTTGGGGTACTGGCTGTGCTTGAACACCATGGCGTTCAGCGTCAGGCCCGCCATCGGAGAGATCTTGGCCACGCCCTTCGGCAGCAATTGATGCTCGCTGTCGTCGGCGATCGCCTTGGTCGCCGGATCGTTCTTCAGCGAGAAATACAGCGAGACGCCGTTGGCGGTCAGCGCGATCTCCTGCGCGGCATAGGCGCGATTGTTGCTGACGTCGTTCCACGAGGTCGTGCCGGCGATGAAGGTCGGGTAGAGCTGCTTGACCCAGTTCAGCGCTGCGATCGTTTCCTTGCTGTTGATGGTGAGGTTGCCTTCTTCATCGAGCAGCGCCGCGTTGTGCGACCACAGCGCCCAGCTGGCAAAGCCGTTGCCGTCGCCTTTGGCGTTGCCGAGCGCGAAGCCGGCCGGCTTGCCGGCCTTGTGCAGCTTCTGGCAGAGGTCGAGGATTCCGGCGTGGTCTTCCGGCACCTTGTCGAAGCCGACCGATTGCAGGATCGACTTGCGGTAGATCAGCGGCCCTGCGGTGGCGCCGAACGGCAATCCGATCCAGGCGTCGCTCTTGTTCTTCTTGCCGTAGCGCTGCGCCAGCGGCAGCCAGCCGCCATAGCGCTTGCCGACATAGTCGGCGACGTCGGTCAGCTCGATCAGCTTATCGATATAAATGTGCGGTGCATCGGAGAAGCCGATGATGATGTCGGGCCCGGCGCCGGAATTGGCGGTCACCGCGGTCTGCTGGTTGATGTCCTCCCAGCCGACGAAGTCGACCTTGACCTCGACCCCGGTCTCCTTGGTGAACTTCGTCGCATTGGCGCGGAACACATCCTCGTCGGCCTGGACGAAACGCACCGGCCGAAGCATGCGCAAGGACGCGCCCTTCTCGATCTCGCGCTTGGGTGCCGGAACATCGGCAGCTTTGATATTGGATGTTTGCGCTGCAGCACCGGTGGCGGCAAACGTTGCAGCGGATAGGCCCAGCGCCAAGGCATCACGACGGGTGATGTCGTTCCTCATCAGTACCTCCCCATATATGTCCCCTTCCCGGCGTTGATCGCCGGTGAAGGGTCGTTTCGGTCGTTGGCGCCTTTGCGCCGGCCGCTTAGCTGTTAGGCCCGCGATCCATGCTGACCGGTTGCCAGCGACGGAGCGCGGTGTTCTGCAGCACCGACGGATTGACGCAGCTTACCGGCCACATGCCCTGCAGCACCAGTGACAATTCGTAGCCGACCCGGCGCTTGCGCGCTTCGTCAAACCGTGCCGAGGCCGAGGCGACATGGGCGGTCAGGGTCACGTTCTCCATGCCGAGCAGGGGATTGTTGTGCGAGGGCGGCTCCTTCTCCAGCACGTCGAGCGCGGCGTGTGCGATCCAGCCCTCCTGCAGTGCCTTGATCAGGCTCTCCTCATCGACGGTGGCGCCCCGCCCGGTGTTGATGAAGATCGAGCCCTTCTTCATCTGCCGGAAGTGCTTCTCGGTCAGCATGTGATGCACCTCGGGCCTTGCCGGAGCATGCATCGAGACGAAGTCGGATTGCGACAGCACCTCGTTGAGCGTCGCCGGAATCACGCCGTGGTCGTACATCAGCGTTTCCTGGATGAAGGGATCGTAGGCCATCATACGCAGACCGAAGGGCGCTGCGCGCTTGGCAACCGCACGCGCCACGCGGCCGAACGAGATGAAGCCGAGCGTCTGGCCCATCAGCCTGGGAACCTTGAGCAGCGCTGGCCGGCCCTCGGCCCAGCGGCCGTCGCGCACCATGCGGTCCTGCTCGACCAGGCGGCGGAAGCCGGCGAGCAGCAGCATCATGGCGTGGTCGGCGACTTCCTCGATGAAGGTATCGGGGATGTTGGTCACCGGGATTCCACGGGCCGTGGCGGCCTTGACGTCGACGCTGTCGACGCCGACCGAGCCGAGCGTGATGACCTTGCAATTGTCCAGGGTGTCGATGATCGACTTGGTAATGGGAATGCCCTTGGCATAGATGGCGTCGGCATTCTTCGCGGCGGCGATGAACCCGGCCTCGTCGGCGGGCGCTTCGACGATCTCTGCATCGATCGGATCGAGCGCCTCGCGCTCATAGGAATAATCGCTGCCCGCGACCGTGAAGCTCGCGCCCTTCGGCGTCACCACCCTGTATTTCGGCATTTTCTCGCTCCCGATTTGTTTGTCGGTTCTTGTTGTGACCCGCCACCGCGGGCGGGCCTTTGCGTCTTTTACGCGAAATCGGGGTGATGGCGTACAATTCCCGGTTGTTGGCTTGGAGATTAATTGCCGCTTTTCGCGGCTGCGTCCGGGCTTCTACGGATGCACGTAAGTAACTTGCTAAGGGCTGTCCCACTAAAGGTTGATTCAAATCAAAGAGGTCTGCGGTGCGTCCGCACCATCCGAGGAGCCCATGGTGAAGTTGAGCAATCTGAAGATCGCCCCGAAGCTCGGCATCCTTGTCGGCGTCACCTTGTTCGGCCTTTGCATCTCCGGCGTCCTCGCCGGCTATTTGATGAAGCGCGAGATGGTGAACGCGCGCATCGACCAGGCCAAGGCAATCGTCGAGCTGGCGCGCAACTATGCGGCCGCACTGAAGAAGCGCATCGATGCCGGCGAGCTGACGAAGGACGCGGCGATGGCCGAGCTTCGCCGCTACGGAAATGCGATGACCTACGACAACGGTGCGGGCTATCTGTTCGGCACGTCCTATGACGGCATCACGCAGCTCGCGCCCGATCCCAAGCAGATCGGCGCCAACCGCATGGATGTCGTGACCAACGGCCGCAGGCTGTCCGTCGAGTTGATGGACGGCGTCAAGGCGAACGGGTCGATCCTGCTGCATTATGAATATATGAAGCCCGGTCAGGAGAAGCCGATCCGCAAGATCGGCTACGCGGTGGCGGTCCCCGGCTTCGATATGTATCTCGGCACCGGCGCCTATCTCGACGACATCGACGCCAAGATGGGACCCGTCTATTGGCTGCTTGGCCTTGCCATGCTCGGCATCTTCATCGTCGCCGGCAGCGTCGCCTGGCTGATCGGCCGCGGCATCAGCCGCCCGCTGGCGCTGCTCGGCACCCGGATGAGGGAGCTCGCCGACGGCAGGCTCGAGGGCGACATCCCCGGTGTCGGCCGTGGCGACGAGATCGGCGCGATGGCAGCCACCGTCCAGATCTTCAAGGACAATGCGGTCCGCATCCGCGACCTCGAGAAGACCGAAGCCGATGCGAAGGAGCGCGCCGCGGCGGAACGCCGTAGCGCGATGGAAGGGATCGCCAACGACTTCGAGCGCAGCGTCAACGGCATCGTCCGCTCGGTCTCCTCTGCCGCGGCCGGCATGCAGTCGACGGCGCAGTCGATGACTGCAACCGCCAGCGACGCCTCGTCCCGTGCGGCGACGGTCGGCGCGGCCTCGCAAAAGGCTTCCGGCAATGTCGGCACCGTTGCGGCCGCCGCCGAAGAGCTGTCGAGCTCGGTTGCTGAGATCTCGCGCCAAGTGACACGCTCGACCGAAGTTGCGAGTCGCGCTGTCAGCGACGCCGAGCGCACCAACGCCACGGTGCAGGAGCTCTCCACCGGCGCCGAGAAGATCGGCGAAGTGGTCAAGCTCATTCACTCGATCGCGGCGCAGACCAACCTGCTCGCGCTCAACGCCACCATCGAGGCGGCACGCGCCGGCGAGTCCGGCCGCGGCTTCGCCGTGGTCGCCTCCGAGGTCAAGGCGCTCGCCAACCAGACCGCCAAGGCCACCGAGGAAATCTCGGCCCAGGTTGCGGCGATGCAGACCTCGACCAGCGATGCAGTGGCGGCGATCGGCGGCATCACGCAGACGATCGCGGAGATGAGCGAGATCACCGCGGGCATTTCCGCCTCGATCGAGCAGCAGGGCGAGGCCACCCGCGAGATCGCGCGCAACATCCAGTCGGTCGCGGCCGGCTCGAGCGAGATCAACGCCCATATCGGCAGCGTCACCTCGGCCGCGGAAGCGACCGGCACGGCGGCAGGAGACGTGCTGACCAATGCCCGCGAGCTGGACACCCAGTCCGGCGCGCTGCGCAGCGCGGTGGACGGCTTCCTCGCCAAGGTGCGCGCGGCGTAAGACGTTCCACGAAGGCGTCGCCATTCATCCAGTCGTCATGCCCGAGCTTGTCCCGGGCATCCACGTTCTTAAGCATCATATGCGTGGATAGACGTGGATGGCCGGGACGAGCCCGGCCATGACGGAGAAGGCGGAGAACGCAGTTCCCGAGACCGCCCTACTGCTTCTCGATCTTCGCGTTGGTGATCAGCTTCTCCCACAGCACGAGCTGTTCGTTCACGAACGTGCCGAGCTCTTCCGGTGTGCCGGAAAACGCGTCCATGCCGAGCGTGGCGAGCTGGGCCTTGATCTCCGGCTTCTCGACGATCTTCCTGATTTCGGCGTTGAGCCGCGTCACAATCTCCTTGGGCAAGCCGGCCGGGCCGAAATAGCCCTGCCAGGAGGAGATGTCGAAGTCCGGCACGCCGGCCTCCTGCATCGAGGGCAGGTTCGGCACCAGCGGCGAGCGCTCCTTGGTGGTGACGGCGAGCGCGCGCAGCGCGTTGCCCTGGACGTGCGGAAGGCCGGTCAGGATGTCGACGAACATCATCGAGACGCGGCCGCCCATGACGTCGTTCAGCGCCGGCGGCGAGCTCTTGTAGGGCACGTGCAACAGGTCGAGCCCGGCATTGTGCGCAAAGGTCGCGCCCGAGACGATCGCCGAGGACGATCCCGAAGCATAGCTCAGCTTGCCGGGATTAGCCTTGCCATAGGCGACGAGCTCGGCGACGGTCTTGGCCGGCACCTCCGGATTGACGACCAGCATGAAGGGCAAATCGCCCGTGCGCGCGATCGGCGTGAAATCCTTGACCGGATCGTAAGTGAGGCTCTTGAGCAGATAGGGATTGGCGGAATGCGTGGTGTTGGTGGTCACCAGCAGCGTGTAGCCGTCGGGGGCGGCCTTCGCGACATAGGTTGCGGCGAGCATGCCGTTGGCACCCGCCTTGTTCTCGATGATGATGCCGACGCCGAGCGCCTGCGACAGATGCTGCGAGATCAGCCGTGTCGTGGTGTCCGTGCCGCTGCCGGCCGCGAACGGCAAGACCAGCGTGATGTTGCGGCTGGGATAAATGTCGGCCTGAGCCGTGGATGCGGCGGCAAGACACAGTGCGGCCGCGCCGGCGGTTCGCAGGTTTCGAATCAACGCTGAAATCATGTTTGGTCGTTCCCTCTTTTTCGTTGGCGGGGAACCTAACTTGTCCGAATTGGATTCGAAAGGCGGCTGTAGGTCGTGAGTGCGTCCGTCACGCGGAATTACTTCACGGCCGAACCCTGGCGCGAGGCGATCACGACGCCGGCGAGCACCAGCGCGTAGCCGATCAGGTGGAACGGCTGGAGCTTTTCGCCGAGCAGCAGGATCGCCATCGCCGAGCCGAACACCGGCACCAGGTGGAAGAACGGCGCGGCCCGGTTCGGCCCGATCAGCGCCACGCCGCGGTTGAAGAACAGGTAGGCCAGCGTCGACGGAAAGATCAGGATGTAGCCCAGCGTCGCCAGCGTCATCGCGTCGAACTGCAGGACGCGGCCGCTTGCCGCCTCCCAGATCGCGGTCGGCAGCAGCATCGTCGCCCCGCAGCAGGTGGTGAAGGACAGGAATGAGAGCTGATGGATCTTTGGCCGGCGCGGGATGAAGGCGGAGTAGATCCCGAACGCCACCAGCGAGGAGGCGAACATGATGTCGCCCCTGTTGAAGCTGATGCCGGCCAGCGCGGCGAGATCGCCGCGCAGGATGATGATCAGGACGCCAACGAGCGAAATTGCGATGCCGGAGAATTGCGCACCCGTCAGCCGCACGCCGAACAGCACCAGCGACCACAGCGCCACGAACAGGGGACCTGCCGACTGGATCAGCAGTGCGTTCAGCGCTTCCGTATATTGCATCGCCCAGTACGAGATCGCGTTGTTGAAGGCAAAGCCCACCAGCGACAGGAACAGCATCAAGGGCAGGCTCTTGCGCAAGGCAGGCCAGTCCCGCTTCAGATGGGGCCAGGCGAACGGCAGCAGGATCAGGAAAACGCCGAACCAGCGGATCGTGGTCACCGTCAGCGGCGGCACATGCGCGCCGACATGGCGCGCGAGCACGATGTTGCCCGCCCAGAACAGCGAGCTCAGGCTGAGCAGCAGATAAGGCTGGTTGTTGAGCCAACTGGCCGGATTGGCGGCCTTTGGCGCGGGCGAAGCAATCGTCATTGGTGTCAGACGGGAGCTTGTGCCGGATTGGCGTCGGGGCACAAGTCACGCCGCCGCAATGCTACAATGCAGGCAAACCCTGAGGAGGTGCCATTGGCGGTTAATATGTTGAACATCGAGGGCCTGGAGCGGCTCGATCCGCAGGCGCCGGTGGTGATGCTGAACCTGATGCGTTTCCACGCGCGCTCGCGCGACGGCGACGGCTCCGGCTGGGACGCCTATTTGCGCTACAGCGCCATCACGGTGCCGATGATCAAGGCGCGCGGCGGCACTTTGCTCTGGACCGGCGAAGCCAAGGTTGTCGCGCTCGGCCCGCACGCGGGCAACGACTGGGATTTCGTCGCGCTGGTCTCCTATCCCAGCGTCTCCGCTTTTTTGGACATGATGACGTCGGAGGCCTACGAAACGCAGGCCGACCCGCATCGTGTCAACGGCTGCGCCGAGCACGTCATCATCGCGACGAGCGAGGCCTACAGCAAGTTCAGGACGAAGTAGATCTGTAGGTGGGCAAAGGCGCGCTCTTCGCGCGCCGTGCCCACCATCTTTTCCGGCTGGCATGGTGGGCACGCTTCGCTTTGCCCACCCTACGTAGGAAGTTACCCCGCCTGCTTCCGCGACGCCACGAACACGCCCGACAGCACCAGCGCAAAGCCGATGAAATGGAATGCCTGCGGGTGTTCGCCGAGGAAGGCCATCGCCATGATCGAGCCGAACACCGGCACGACGTGGAAGAACGGCGCGGCGCGGTTTGCGCCGATCAGGCGCACGCCGCGATTGAAGCAGAGATAAGCGAGCGTCGAGGGGAATACCGCGACGTAGAACAGCGTCAACAGGTTCGGCCCGTCGAGCTTCATCACGGGCCGCGCGGACAATTCCCAGATCTCCAGCGGAATGAGGCAGGCGGCGCCGACCCCGAACGTGAAGGCGAGGAACGACAGGCCGTGCATCGGCGGCCGCTTCAGGGTCAGCACCGAATACAGCGCGAAGATGACGAGCGCGACGATGAAGATGAGGTCGCCCTTGTTGAACTCGATGTTGGACAGCGTGGTGAAATCGCCGTGCAGCAGGATCGTGAGCACGCCGCACATCGACAGCAGCACGCCGAACGCCTGCGCCGCGGTGAGGCGGATGCCGAGGATGGCCAGCGACCACAGTGCCACGACCAGCGGGGCTGCAGATTGCAGCAGCAGCGTGTTGAGGGCCTGGGTGTGCTCCAACGCCCAATATTGCAGCGTGTTGAAGGCCCCGATGCCGGTGATCGAGAGCGTGACCATCAGGCCGAGCTTGCCGCGGATCGCCGGCCAGTCCGGGACAAGATGTTTCCAGGCGAACGGCAGCACCAGCAGGAAAGCGAAGAACCAGCGCAGGAACGATAGCGTGACTGGCGGGATGTGGCCGGCGGCGAGCCGCCCGACGATGGCGTTGCCGGCCCAGCACAGCGCGGTGATGCTGAGCAGCAGGTAAGGCTGGTTGGCGATCCAGCTGTGGCCGGAAGTTTCCGCGCTCGTGGTCTGGCCGGTGGCGGACATTGGGATTGGTATGGCCCCGCGTGCACCGAGGCTTCCGGCCCGGCGGGATCCGGGCCGGCTGATCGCCCGGCGATACCCAAAGACACGGAAATCGGGGCTGCATCAACGGGGGCGGACGCATCGCGACCATGCAGCGGGTCAAATCGGTCTCACGCTTTGGTCGAAGGTTGCTGAGGCGCCCTGGAAGGTTTCTGGATTTTCCGGGGATATCAAAGGCTTAAAGTGTCTCTTGAGCCCCGAAAAAGCCTCGTTCTTGCTTGCCTAGAGCGGCTGCTTCCTTTATCCGGTTGGCTGCCTTGCGTGCGAACGGCTCCCGGCCGTCAGCTTGGCTGGCGCATCTAAAATCTTCGAAGGATTACCCGCGAATGGCCAATGTTGTCGTCGTCGGCGCCCAGTGGGGCGACGAAGGGAAGGGCAAGATCGTCGACTGGTTGTCGGAGCAGGCGGACATCGTCGCGCGCTTCCAGGGCGGCCATAACGCCGGCCATACGCTGGTCATCAATGGCGAGACCTACAAGCTCGCGCTGCTGCCTTCGGGCGTGCTGCGCCCGTCGAAACTGGCGGTGATCGGCAACGGCGTCGTGTTCGACGCGCAGGCCTTCCTCGACGAGGTCGCCAAGCTGCGTGGACAAGGCGTGGCGGTCGGCCCGGAGAACCTGCGAGTCGCGGAGAATGTCACCCTGATCCTGCCGCTGCATCGCGAGCTCGACGCTCTGCGCGAGTCCTCCAACTCGGCGACCGCGATCGGCACCACCCGCCGCGGCATCGGGCCGGCCTATGAGGACAAGGTCGGCCGCCGCGCCATCCGCCTGATGGACCTCGCCGACCTCGACACGCTCCCGCACAAGATCGACCGGCTGCTGGCCCACCACAATGCGCTCCGCCGCGGCCTCAACCTGCCGGAGTTCGACGGCAAGGACATCCTGAAGGAGCTGAGCGCACTGGCGCCGCAGCTGCTGCCCTATGCCGAAACCGTGTGGCGGCTGCTCGACCAGGAGCGGCGCGCCGGCAAACGCATTTTGTTCGAAGGCGCGCAGGGCGCGCTGCTCGACGTCGACCACGGCACCTATCCTTACGTCACCTCGTCCAACACGGTGGCGGCGCAGGCCGCGACCGGAACAGGCCTCGGCCCGAACGCGGTCGGCTACGTGCTCGGCATCTGCAAGGCCTATACGACCCGGGTCGGCCAGGGGCCGTTCCCGACCGAGCTGTTGAACGAGATCGGCGAGGAGATCGGTCGTCGTGGCCGCGAGTTCGGCGTCAATACCGGGCGCAAGCGCCGCTGCGGCTGGTTCGACGCCGTGCTGGTCCGCCAGACCGTGCGAACCTGCGGCATCACCGGGCTGGCGTTGACCAAGCTCGACATCCTCGACGGCTTCGACACGATCGAGGTCTGCGTCGGCTACAGGCTCGACGGCAAGGAGATCGATCATTTCCCGGCCGGCGAGGGCGCCCAGGCCCGGGTCGAGCCGATCTACGAGACCATCGAGGGCTGGAAGGAGCCGACCGCGAACGCGCGGTCCTGGGCCGACCTGCCGGCCCAGGCCATCAAATATGTCCGGCGGATCGAGGAATTGGTGGGGTGCCCGGTCGCACTGCTTTCCACCAGCCCCGAACGCGAGGATACTATCCTGGTGCAAAACCCGTTTGAGGCTTAACGATCTCTTACCAGGACGCGCGTATAGTTGAGTTGAAATGGCTGATTACTATCCGCTGATCGCCCGCGCTATTGCCGCCCTGGACCCCAACGCTCCCGGCGAAAGCCGTCGCGCGCTCTATGAGCGGGCGCGTACGGCCCTGATCGCGCAGCTGCGCAGCGTGCAGCCGCCGCTCTCCGAATCCGAGATCACCCGCGAAAGGTTGTCGCTCGAGGAGGCCGTCCGCAAGGTCGAATCGGAGGCGGCCCAGCGCGCCCGCGAGGCCTCGCGCCCCGGTGGCGGCGCGCGTAGCGGCGGCAGCGGGGATGCCTTTCGGCGCGCCAGCACCAGCACAAGAACCGCCGAAGGCACCACGGCGGCGGCCCCGCCGCGGACGCGTCCGGCGCCGCCACCGCCGCGGGCCGACCGTCCGTCCTTCAACGTCGACGACCAGGGCGATG
>NZ_LBJC01000065.1 GCF_004114535.1 Bradyrhizobium nanningense | reverse complement strand
GGCGACATCATCTCGGAACGGGTGGGCGACTTCAAATCGGAATGGTGGGCGAGATCATCTCGGAATCCTGGGCGACATCGATCGGAATCCGCAATCAAGCCGAGCCAACAATAAGCCGAGCACGAAGAAGCCGCTAGTATCGGACGACTGCAGACCACCAGAAACAAGGAGGAGAAGCGATGAGACAGCATTCCCCATCGGATGCAGCCAATGAGGCGAATAGTCTGTTGAAGGAGACCGTGAAGAAAGTGACGAGCGAGTACGAACAAGCAGAACAGGCTTTCCATGCAAATCGGGAACGGCTGAAAGCTGAACGGTTGGCCAGGGAAGCGGAGCGACGAAGGCAGCCGGACAGGGCGCCTTAGGTGTCGCATTTCTATCTTGATGTCTGCGCTGGGGACTCGTTCACCATAGACAACGAAGGTTTGGATTGACTATCAGCGGGCGGCCGACATTGGGAAGCGGTGCTGTCTATTGCCGACCTTGCCAAAGAGCTCGAAACTTCTGCGCAACTCGATAGCTTGGCAATCGAGGTCGAAACGAACGCGATCTATCTTGAAAGCAACATTCGTCTGCGAACGAGTTCAAGCGCGGAACTGAGATCGCGACAAGCGCTCCGCTCATGCAAACCTGGTCCGGTCTGACAACTAGAGCATCGAAAGCACGACAATCCCGTTTTCGAGTTCGCCTGAAGCAAGACGCGCCCGCGCCATACGCTCGAACTCAGTTCGATGCTTCTGCAAATAGCTGAAGGCCTGCTTCTGCGTGCTGAATGTCGTCGCTAACCGGCACAGTTGTCGATTTGCGCCATGCGCGAGCAAGAAAGTGATCGTCCCGCCGCTCTCCGACCTGGTTCTACGCACAACCCGCTCTCTTTGGCATGTGATCGGCCCTTCCAAATTTCGTTCGGCGTTAGCCTTGGTTGCTAGGTCGCTAAATCCGCGGCTTCGTCGAGCGCTTCTTACGCATGGGCGCGGGCAAAGCTGCTTTAAGGACTGCATCGGCTGCTTCCTTGGCCTCACGAACTTCTCGAAGCCGTGCCATGTTCTTGCGAACTTCAATGGCCTGCCTTTCGGCATCTGCCAATGCCCGTGCTCCTTCTTCAGCGGCGAGGCGCTTGCGATCGGAACGCGCAATGCCTTGGGGTGACGGCTCTGTCGGCTTCTTCTCGCTCATCGCTCACCGGGCTCTACAACGGAAGAAACCCGCTCAATCCGAGGATCGAGCGGGCAGAGGGTCCGTTTCAGTACATCCGTGAAACGGCGCCGACGATATCAAGCCAACGAGAGGTTCTCAGCGCTGACTTTGCCTCGCATCTTGTCTGTCTTGGCCTCGAAGTTGACCTTTTGGCCCTCCGCAAGCCCCGCAAGACCAGCTCGTTCGACGGCGCTGATGTGCACAAATACATCTTTGCTGCCGTCGTCCGGCTGAATGAAGCCGAACCCCTTCTGGCCATTGAACCACTTAACAGTACCTGTCGTCATTTTCTTCTCCAAAGCGCACGCGAGCGCATACCGCATGACAATCACGCGATAACCTTCAACTTCGTCGATGTCTTTGGAAAAGGAGCCCGCGGGCGCATTCAACAAGGCACAGCGGCTGATCGAACATACTCAATATACATCACCTTCAACATTTTGCAAGAACCGAAGCCGACTTCTTTCGGCCAAGCATCTCCAGTGCTCCGACCAAAGGACTCCAGGCGGATCTGGGGCAAGACCATATCGATTGACTTGTCCGCACGGGAGTGATCACGTGGACGGCACCGACTTGCATCGCTGTGACAAGCAGATCGGCTTGTCCGAAGTTGGCGACGGTGTCGCCGTCACGAACCTCAACAATCGTAATGAAGCTCCTGCGCAATTGGCTGCTTGCAGGACGTGTCGCATTTGCAGCCCCAAGCGAAGAGGATGAATTGCAGGTTCTTGTCAGAGACAACAATGTTGAGCAGGCACTCCGTGTTCTCAAGAAGAAGATGCAACGCGAGGGCGTCTTCCGGGAAATGAAGCAGAGGCGCTCCTACGAGAAGCCGTCGGAGAGAAAGACCCGCGAGAAATCCGAGGCTATTCGACGAGCCCGCAAGCTCGCTCGCAAGCAGGCAATCAGAGAAGGACTGCTGCCCGCGCCGCCGAAAAAGAAGCCTTTCGAGCGCAAACCGCCCTTGCCGGAGGTCAAAGCTCGAGTCCCTATGGCCTGAAATCAATGCCTCGCAGCACGATTCCCGGCGGCGTGCCTTCGAACTCCGTCGCGCGATACTTGCTTGCCGCACATGCTTCGATACGGTCCCGCAGACGGATGAACTGCGCTTCCCGCTGGTCGGGTTTAACTTGCGGGCCGCCCTCGAGGTCGTCCATCGCAGAGGTTGAAATGGCGCAAGGAATCTCCCTGGCGCCGTCATGCATCGAGAACCGGACAATCATCCGGTCGTACTCGTGGCCGATAAAGCGCCCGCTGGTCAATGTCATGGCTTACTCCTTACGGTGATCGCTTCGGCATGATCGCGCGCTTAAGTCGTCGCCGTGACCGGCGTCCGCCTCCCGCTCCCTCTGGGCATGGCACGGGTCGAGAATGCAGGCGGCTCTCTTCGCTTCAGTCCTCCCCCGCCAATCGGACGAAATCGTCGAACAACGCTGCCACCAGCGCACGGTGGCGCGTGTCCTCTGCGGGCAGGCTTGCAGCATAGAGGTTGAGCAGATAGCGCGCTTTGGCCGCGGCCTCCGGCCATGACGCGGCCGCCACCGTCAGCAGGCGGTTCTCCAGATCGGCCTCGCGCTCACGCAGCTCGCGCGCATTGTTCTCGACCTCGGCCAGCGCTCGGCGCAAATCGGTCGCTTTCTGCGCGGCCATGCCGCGATGCTTGTCGAGGTCTACAGTGTGGTCAGTCACTGGCGACACCCGGATCCCTATTGGGCCCTGCGGATACAAGCCATTTGATGCCGCGGATGCGAAAGAATGCCCAAAGGTGATGGATTCGCCGCGAGCGGATAGTCATGCAAGCTTGCCCTTCGCAAGTGAAGCCCGACCGATGCTGGCCGGGACGACCATGCGCCCTTGGCGCGGCAATGACCAGCGCTATCCTCACCGTGCCGGCTAGCGGTAATGGCAACGAGGCGCTTTAGCGCTCGCCATTCGCGTAACGTAGGCGTAAGCTTGCTGATATCGCCGCACCTCCCATGGCATCTACCGGTGACTGAGGAGCGCGCGTGCTCTCGCTATAAGCTTCGCAGGAGCGTTTGATGTCGCTCTTTCGTGCCTGGGGCGTGCCGCCGGGCATCGTTTCGCTGCTTCTTTCGCCTTTCGTGTGCGGAGCCGCCGTTCTCAATGGCTAGAGCAACACGCGTTCCGTATCTCGTCAGCGGGACCAACGAATACGGTAGCTCCAATCTCGGCCGCGGCACTGCAGCGGTCGCGCTGCGTCTTGCGCGGAAGCTGCTGCGCGAAGGCTACATGGACGTCAGGATTTGCACCCCGCGTGGGCGGTTGTTGCAGTCGGATGAATTCGATGAACTCAAGCCAAAGGAGAGCGACATGGCGAAGGGCCAGCAACGCAGTAATCGGGAAGCCAAGAAGCCGAAGAAAGAAAAAGCCAAGGTCATCGCCGCGGCGCCCAGCCGCAGGGAAGTCGCCTGGCAGCCCGATTTCGGACCCGCGAAGAAGAAATAGCAAGAGCCAACGGCGAGCAGGCAATGCGAGAGCTCGAGGCGCCCGAATCGGCACTCCAGTCGACGGCTTCAATGTTGCCCGTTGTGGCCCAACAATGACTGCAAAGCGGTGCCCAGAGTGAACGGGCTCATTCACCCTTTAGCGCGTCGCCCAGGACCTTGAGAAGAAATTCGGACCGCCAGGTTTTTCCGACGTTGACTACATCCCGCAGGGCTGGCTCGGCCTGCAGGTCGGCGGCCACGTAGCCGCTGGTCAAAATGAACGGCACAAAAGATGCCCGGAGGACTTCCGCGACCGGAGTGACCCATTGTCCATCAAGGTTGACGTCGAGGATGGCGGCGTCAGGCCGCTCTGCCTTGAGCAGCTCCAGAGCTGCGCTTACGTCCGGGGCCGGGCCGATCACCCGATAGCCGGCGGTTCGTAGCGTGGCCTCAAGCTCCATTGCGATGAGGTACTCATCTTCGACTACCAATATTCGGGGAGCCTCGTGCACAGGGTCTCCCCGTTGCGCTAGTCCACAGGCGCGGTGATATGGGCTCTTAAACCCGTCGGCTCATACTTCAGTTCCGCCGTGCCGCGTAAGCCCTGCACGGCGCTGAGGTCAATGAGCTTGGAGCCGAAGCCGGTGCGAATAGGCGGCGTCACGGGCGGGCCGTTTTCTTCTCGCCAATCGATTTGAAGCACGGGCTTGCCGTCCTTCTTCACAATGTCCCAGGTGAGATGCACGAGGCCGCCGGTCTTGGAGAACGCTCCATACTTCCAGGCATTGGTGACTAATTCATGCAGGATAAGGCTGATCGGGAGAACCTGCGGCTGCTTGAGAGCGACCGGCGGCCCGGGAACGATGCGGTATCGCTCGGCTCCCGCTGGCTGCAATGCTTGCTCGACGAGCGTGCTCAGATCGGCTTGATCGCTGCTGGCCAGCGCGAGCTTCTCGGCTTCAGCCACTGCTTGGAACCGCCCCAAAAACGCGTCCCGGTACTCCTTGGCTGACCGGCCTTCGACATCGGTCTGAGAGGCCAGGGAGCGCACGATCCCAAGAAGGTTCTTCATACGATGGCGCGTTTCGGCGAGGAGAATGTCCTTTTGCGCCTCGCTGCGGCGCCGGTCGGTCACGTCCTCAAACAGGATCAGAATGCTCGTGCTGTTATTGTCGGGGTGAACCAGGCGACGCGCGCTCACGAGCATCGTGCGCCGGCCGATGGTTGGGAACTCGGCCTCTACTTCGTATCCGACAACCGCGGCCGACTTGGGAATGATCTCGCCCACAAGGCGCCTGAGTTCGGCGATGTCCCATTGACCGTCGCCAAGAGCGAACAGGCTACGCCCAACCGTGTCATCGCGGCTCACCCTGAAAGTCTCGTAAAACCCGCGATTAGCGGTAAGGACACAACCCGTCTGGTCCAGCACGAGGAGAGGCTCCTCCAGGGTGTCGACGATCCCTTGCGCCTGGACATGCTCGCTACGCAGCAGCCGGTACAGATCTTCCAGGTTCATCTTTCGGCCTACCTCAGCAGAGTTCCCCTAGGATAATATGGGGCATGGTCCCCGCAAACCAGATTGAGCTGCTTTATCGGTGCCAGATGCTAATAATGCCGCCCACTAAACCCTCCTTCTGCCGTCCAAGTTTCCGCGGGACTGAAATTTCAGATGATCGCTTCGGGTCGAGTGTCTTGGCTCAAGCTGGACAAGAAATTTGGCTTCGTTGAACTGGAGGGGGGTGTCGGCGATGCCTTTCTCCATGTTTCGGTTTTGAAAGCTGCTGGCTATGTGACCATCCCTGCAGGGACGACCATCCGTGTCCGAGTGGAAACCCAAGCCGACCGGCGGCGGGTGGTCGAAGTGCTCTCGGTAGACACCAGCACCGCGCTCGCGGGCGAACCAGTGCCAATTAAGCGCAAAAACGTCGAGTGAGCCATCGGCCAGACTCGGGGGCATTAAAGGCCGATGCGCGCGAGAGACCTTGCAGGGCGAGGAATAATCCGGTTCCGCGGTAAGATCGATTGCCAATCTCGCATGGCCGGCGTTCTCCGACCGGGAAAGCGCGCTCGGCGTTTAATTAGGAACCGACCTTTCTCTCGCACATTGCTCCTGCATCACCCCGCTACCCCGGGCTCCTATCGGTGATGAGAACGCCGGTTGCGCTCCCGCCTACTCAAGCAGGGAGCAGCGCCACGATGAAGCGACGCCGTTTCGAGCAACCACAATCATTCCAAGACCGCCTTGCCGCATTCGCAGAAGACGCGCGCGACGAAGCCGAAAAGCTTCCGCTGGGCATCGAGCGCAACAACATGCTGCGCAAAGCCAGTCAGGCCGATACAGCGGCTCACCTAGACGATTGGGCCACTCCCCCTGAACTACCGCCACCGAAGTAGTCATTATGGCGCGCTACTACTTCGATACGCACAATGGCACGCTTGTTCGCGATGACGTGGGAATTGAATGCGACAGCTTTCGAACTGTGCGCGCTCAAGCAGCGGCTGGGCTCGCCGATTTTGCAAGAGATACAGTGCCCAGCGCAAAGTGGCGCGAAATGGCAATCCGGGTCCGAGATGACCAAGGCCGACCTGTGATGCAGGCAATTTTGCGCTTGGAAATCAAACAACCGTAAGAAGAGCCACCTCGGTCGACGGCCTCTTTCGCTCGTGTCGCCCGGCCCGAAGGCGAAGTGCCGCGATGTCCGCTCCCGCGCTCTTGTTGGGGGAGCAGCAGACATCAGGTGGCCGACTCGCAGCAACCGACTTTATGAGTGCGCACCCTAGCCTGCGGCCGAGCCGGACGCTCGCGAAGCGCTGAGCGCCCGATCGACCTCGGCATCTTCCTAGAATGGATGTCGCGGCGGTTGAGTCCCGGCTACGCCAAGGCTTCCGCGAACGCAGTGCTACCGGCTACATCAGGAGCTAAGCTCGAAATTTCAGATTAATGATGGTCGTTCCTCATGCGTACCGGCCTTCTCATTGTGGGAATATGGCTGCTGATGAACGTTCTGTTCGTTGTAATTGTCCTGCCCTCGCGCAGACCGCGTCCTGCCCGGCGGCTGTCACAGGGCCCCCGTCTCCGGCATCGATCGACACGACGCCCCATCGACCGGAAGATCACGACCCACTCCTGCGGCGCGGGACGACGCCGATTGCGATCAGAGTGCTTTGGGTCGTCCTCCTGCTTCCGGTCGCGCGAGTGTGGAACGCGGTTACGCGGCGCTTCAGAAGGCACCTCGACTAGGGCATGCGCTCATACCCGCTCGCCGACTGGTGTCCGGTCACCACCCAAACAGCGGCTCAAGCGCAGACATTCTCCCAAGTCGCAAATGGGGCCGCTAGGAGGTCGGGCCGGGTTGTCGGGTAGCGACCCGTTCGACATACTTGCCGCCAACTATCTCGCCTTTGTCCAACTCGCTTCAATCAGGCTGTGGCTTAGTACTAACGAGTCCACGTCCTAGAGCTAACGAGTCCACGTCCGAGAGGGATCATCGGCCCGAATATTAATCGCTATCGCCTTTTTGCTCAACGAACTAGACCGCGGCGCCTTCTTCTTCCGAATGGCGGAGGCCTGCATGCGCGGACACGCAGACACCGAGCCCCAGCAAGCCCCCGAAAAGAATGCTTGCCCCCCTCCTCGGCCCATCGGGCAACTCTGGATGGCACCCGTAAATTTCCCAATGTCGCCCGTCTCGGGCCGGCGGGAAGGTGACACCATGAAAATCTCGAAGCCAAAGGAATGGAGCGACCTCGAACGCAAGAAGCTTTCGGCAATGATCCGCCGGCGGTACGGCGCGGCGGAAATTGCCGCAGCTCTCCGCCGGCATGTCGGCTCAGTCAAGCGGATGGCACGAGAAATGGGGCTACTTTTGAAAAAATGACTATCGGGCGAATTTCATCCATCTATTGCAAGAGCGAAAGCCTGTCCGCGTTCAACCGATGCCGGGCCTTAGGAAAGGCGGCGATCGCATCAGGCTCACTCGGTGTAGGAGCGCCGCCGCCCGGGTTCAACCGATTCGTTTGAGGCCAAACAACGTCGTGCTCGCTCGATCTGTGCGTCGGTGGCGCCGCGACTTCGGGCATACATCTCGGCCACGGGCGCTGAGTACTTCGCGACATAGTATCTGACGTCCGTACAAGATACGCGCCCGGTGGGGCTGTGATTGCCCGCTGCGAACGCTTCGGAGTTCAGTGAGATCAGCAATACGGTAGCAGCGCCGAGAGCACGCACAATCATTGTGGTCATTTCCCCCATCTGAAGACTTCACCGCAGCAGGCCTGAATCGCGTCGAGCGCGCAAATTGACAATCAGGCGTTGGCGCAAAGTACTATGCCCCGCGGCCCGGCATTGCGCCGACTGCTTGCGCCAGGACCAGCTGAGATGAGCTTGCGATGAGGCGGCATGAGGCATCGGACGAGCGTTCGATGCCAAACGTAAGGACTCAATCGATGTACGCCGTGAGGCGGCTTCAAAGCCCTGATGCCAATGCCGAGGGCGGCTATGAAGATTGCTTGAGCTGTTCCAGGCCCCCGTGATTTGCGACGGAACAATCTCGCAAGCCGCCGCGTGATAATGCGATGGCGAACACCCCTCACCGCGGAAAACTACATAGTCCTGAGGCGCTTACCGGCCACGCCAAGCAACGACGCCGTCTATGACCGCTTCCTGTTGGCTCGACAAAGACCTGGATGAACCTTTGCAGCGGCGCTAACGATCTACCGGTCTCAACCGGACCGTAAAGCTACGGGTAGAACGTTATGCGCTTAAGCCTCACGTTAGCACGGGGGCCCAACTAGAACATCGGATGACCACATGCCCCGTTTGAAGTGGCTGCAACAGGAAGAATGCGAGAACCGGCGCTCGATTGCGGACGCCGTCAACGTTCTCCACGCACAGGCCGTTTTCGACCGTGTGCGTACCGCAGAAATCCGGGCCGGTCGCTTACGGCTGCCCTCCAAACAGATTGTCGGCCTCGTCGGCGTCTTTGTCGAGAACGCTGCGGCGCAGACAACTTCCCTCGTCACGCTGCCGAGCGCCACGAACTTTCGAGCCCGACGTCACGGCAGCCAAGAACTCGAGGAATTCGACGTCTTTCGCCTCGACGGAGCGACCGTGGATGGCAGTTGCGCTGTCGAGCTTGTCGATGGCACGCGGCTTCGCGCGGTCGAGGTCATTCCAGCCTCGCTGCCCTATAAGGTGACCGAGCTCGACTGGCGTATTCTGCACCATACCATCGCGATGATGAATGCTGAGCAGGAGTGCTACACATACCCGATCCCCTTTGCCCAGCCCACCGGTGCGCTCGATTGCAGCAAACTGCCGGCCCTTAGAGGGAAGGTGCCGCCGCGAAAGGAGATACTGCGGTACATTGCGAAGCAAGAGCCTGCGCTGAAACGCCCGTCCAGGCAAAAGATAGACGACACATTGCACAAGTTCGGGATGCTGTAGCCAGGCCGCGTCGAACGCGACGCCTCGGATCGGCCGCAGCAGCTTGCGCTTTGTTGCCACAATTCGATTGGCATTACACTTGATGCAAACGTCCGAAAAATGCTGAATATAGCTAGCTCCTTCAACAACAAGGAGCTTCGACATGACGCTCGGTCGAACAGAGGCCGCCAAACCACGGTCTAGCACACCCACCGCGCTTTCCAAGTCCCGCAAGCGAACTAA
The DNA here is from genome assembly GCF_004114535.1 of Bradyrhizobium nanningense. Taxonomy (GTDB): domain Bacteria; phylum Pseudomonadota; class Alphaproteobacteria; order Rhizobiales; family Xanthobacteraceae; genus Bradyrhizobium; species Bradyrhizobium nanningense. The sequence continues at coordinate 15,173 of NZ_LBJC01000065.1, read as the reverse complement.
GCACCTCGAACGTTCCATTGAAGACCATTTGGAGGTTGCCAAGACAAGCACTCGCTTGCCACAGATTGGCCAACCGGACGTACGATTGCTGCCGCTACGAGCCGTCAAGCGAGCTCCCAAGAACGCGCGAACCCACTCCAAGAAGCAGATCAAGCAAGTCGCAAACTCGATCCTCCGTTTCGGCTGGACCTACCCGATTTTGGCCGACGAGGATCGGCGCATCATCGCCGGGCACGCCCGCTGGGAGGCGGCTAAGCAGCTCTCCCTCAAGGAGGTCCCCGTTCTGGTGATGCGCGGCCTCAGCGACGCGGAAAAGCGCGCCCTGGCGCTCGCCGACAACAAGATTCCGGCAAACGCAGGTTGGGATCGCAAGTTGCTTGCCGAAGAGCTCGGCGAGCTCGCCTCGCTTCTCCCAGATTTCAATCTCACCCTCGACATCACCGGGTTTGAGCCGGCCGAAATCGACGGGCTGCTGCTCGATTTCGGCAACTCGGAGCAGGATTCAGCTGACGCTCCCTGCACGATCGCCGAGCAGCCCATCAGCCGCAGAGGCGAGCTGTGGCAACTTGGTGCGCATCGCGTGCTGTGTGGGGATGCCTGCGATCAGAGCGATTGGGCAAGATTGATGGGATCCGATCGAGCCAACATGTTGATCGCCGACGTGCCTTACAATGTGCAAATTTCCAAAACGCTCGGCCGCGGCAGGATCAAGCACCGCGAGTTTGCGGTGGGGTCCGGGGAAATGTCGTCGCCCGAGTTCACCGTCTTTCTCACGCGCTGGATGCATCTGGCCGTCCAATTCTCGCATGACGGGTCAATGCACTACATCTTTATCGACTGGCGACACCTCGGCGAAATGCACAATGCAGGCCACGCCGTCTTCGGTCCGCTGCAGAATCTGGTGGTGTGGAACAAGTCGAATGCCGGCCAAGGCAGTTTTTACCGCTCCCAGCACGAGCTGATCTTCCTCTACAGGAACGGCGATGCGCCGCACCTCAACAACGTCGAGCTCGGCCGCCACGGCCGCAACCGCTCCAACGTCTGGACCTATGCCGGTGTCAACACCTTCCGCAAAGATCGCCTCGACGAGCTCGCAGTGCATCCCACGGTGAAGCCTGTCGCCTTGATTGCGGATGCGATCAAGGACTGCACGCGGCGCGGCGATCTCGTCCTTGACCCCTTCCTGGGATCCGGCACCACCCTGCTTGCCGCCGAGCGTGTCGGCCGCCGCGCTTATGGCCTCGAGATCGATCCGCTCTACGTCGACGTCGCAATCCGCCGCTGGCAGGACGTCACCAGGCGCGATGCCATCCTGGTCGCCACCGGCCAGACCTTCGAGGAGGTGGCCGCTGCGCGCGCTGCCACATCGGCGGAGCCCAGCACATGAGCCGCCGCAAGCAAACCGGGCCGGCCTCGCACGGAAAACGAACCGACGTAGGCTACGGCCGCCCGCCCCGCGAGCACCAGTTCAAGCCGGGTCAATCCGGCAACAAGGGCGGTCGGCCCAAAGGCTCGAAGAACGAGGCGACCATCATCAATGAGCTTCTCAACCGAAAAATCAGCATCCGTTACAATGGACGAGTGCGCAGGATCAGCGCGCTCGAAGGCATCCTGACCCGATTTGTGGACGATGCGCTGAAGGGCAAGGACAAATCGGCGGCCTTCCTTCTCAACCGCAAGCAGCAGGCCGAGTCCAGCGAACCGCCTGCAGCGCCGCAGCTCGACATCGACGATCGCAAGGTCCTCGATGCTTACGCCCAACAGCTGCGCGAGCAATTCAAGAAGCAAGGAGACTCCGAATGACCACTCACGACTTCGCATTGTTCAGCGCAATTCTGCGCGCTGACTTCGTCAGCTTTGTCTACCGATGCTTTCTCCACCTCAACCCCGGCGCTCAATTCCTGCCCAATTGGCACATTCAGGCGATTGCCCATCAGCTCGAGCGGGTGCGACGCGGCGAGCTGACGCGTTTGATCATCAACATGCCACCGCGCTACCTCAAATCGATCACAGTGTCGGTGGCATTTTCGGCATTCCTGCTTGGACACGCGCCAGGCCGCCGCATCATTTCCATCAGCTACGGCGATGACCTTTCGGCCAAGCATGCCAGCGACTTCCGATCCATTGTGCATGCCGAATGGTACCGCCGCGCGTTTCCGGACATGCGCATCGCGCGCAGCACCGAAACCGAGTTGATCACCACCCGACGCGGTTCGCGCAGGACAACATCGGTTTCCGGGACGCTGACAGGGCTCGGCGGCGACCTAATCCTGATTGATGATCCGCAAAAGCCGATCGATGCGCAGTCGGAGGCGCGCAGAACCAGCATCAACCAGTGGGTCACCAATACGCTGATGTCGCGGCTCGACAACAAGCAAACCAGCGCGGTGATCGTGGTGATGCAGCGCGTTCATCTGGACGATCTGTCCGGGTTTTTGGCCAGTTCATCCGATGACTGGCAGGTGCTCAGCCTGCCCGCGATCGCCGAGACAGATGCCGCGATCCCGATCGGCCCGGATCGATTTCACCTCAGGAAGGCCGGGGACGCGCTGCATCCGTCCCATGAATCGATCGAGACGCTGCGCAAGCTGCGCCAAACGCTCGGGCCAGACGTGTTCGCCGCGCAGTACCAGCAGGCGCCGGTTCCGGCTGGCGGCGCCATGATCAAGCGAGACTGGCTGCGATATTACGACGAGGTCCCTTCAAGAGAGGTGCTCGGCTGCCGCATCATCCAGAGTTGGGATACCGCCGCCAAGAATGGCGCGCAAAATGACTGGTCGGTCTGTACGACTTGGCTGGTGGTTGACGGGAATTACTACCTGCTCGATCTTGTGCGAGATCGGTTTGAGTATCCGACCCTGCGCGACACCGCGCTCGAGCTCGCCAGGCGCTTCAAGCCGCACGAGATCCTGGTCGAAGAAGCCTCCACCGGAATCGCGCTGGCCCAGGAGCTCGGCGAGAAGGGCGATTGCTTCGTCAATCCCATTAAGGTGGACCACGACAAGGTCGGCCGGCTCTACGTCCAGCAGGGCAAATTCGCCGCCGGACGGGTTTGGTTTCCCAGGAACGCGCCGTTCCTGGCCGAGCTCGAGATGGAGCTATTGACCTTCCCGCAAAGCCGCCACGACGATCAAGTCGACAGCATCAGCCAGGCGCTGGCCTACGAGGACAACGGCTACGATTACACGATGAGTTGGCTCTGATGGGTGCTGCTAGCGGAGTCGTTGCATCACCCTCGTTCTCGCGGCGCAGGATGGTCGACCCGAGCTCGCGACCGGTCCAGACGTGAATATCGCCACGATCGTCGGGGGCGCTCAGCTCTCCTGACGGCGAATGGCGTCGACGTCGTGGAATTTATGCGGCCGCCCAGGCGCTGGGCGGTGATGCCGTGAAGCTGTTGCGAGAATTGTTGTGGGCACCAGCGCGTGCTTCGGCACCCAAGCAGCCCCACGCGCTAAGCCCAGTCAGCCTTACGTGGCCTCTTGAGGAGCTTCGCCGCAGCTATGGAGCGACGCGGCCAATTTTCCAGAACGAAGCCAAGTGACCGCACCAACGTCGCTCCAGCCTGAGCAAGCGGAGCGCCCGCCTCTGCTGCACCAAAGCGACCCGTTCGTACCGCTCAAGCGCTTTGAGGCGTTTGAGGTCTACCGGAATCGGACCGGTCAATAGCGCGGCCAACATGTCCTGCCGCAAACGGCGGAGCCGCAGCAGCGCGAGCTTGGACCGTGCAAGGGCCATCGCGGAGGCCGATGTGACCTGATGTCCAAGTCCAGAAGCAATCGCGGCGGCAAAATTCGCGGCCTCGGCAGGATCGCCGATCGCGCTCCGCGCCAGTCCATGGCGCAGCGCATTTTGGCCCGACCTCGCCTTTCCACCCGCCGTTTTCGGCCCGGTGCTGCGCTTGGCGTTGGCGCGATTGGCTTTGATTTGTCGAATTGACGCCATCTGCGCGTTCCTCTGCCGGGGCGGGTGCGAGCACCCGGAAGATCGCTCCAACCTACTGAAAAATCAAACGTCTTCTGGTCAACAGAACCGCAAAATTGCTGCAGAAAGGACTGGCATTTCCGCGCAAAAGGAGCGTTAATTATTGGACCGGGCCGTGGGCCCTTGGCCCCGGTCTCTCCCCTCGCAGCGGCGGGGCTTTTGGTGGTGCGGCGGCAAGCCGCGTCAACCAAGGAGAGACCGGTGACCACGATTGCAACCGACGGCGCCGCGGCGCCCCACTCCGTCATCAGGTTTAACCGCCACGACCGGCGCGCCTTCATTGGCGGCTCGGACGCGCGCATCATTATGGGCCAGGACCAGGACGAGCTCATGCGCCTGTGGCGCGAAAAGCGTGGCGAGGTCGCGCCACAAGATTTGTCGCGCAATCTGGTTGTCCAGCTCGGCATCGCTACCGAAGAACTCAACCGCACCTGGTACCAGAGCGCCACCGGTCACGCGATCACTGACGTCCAGAAGCGGGTGCGGCACCCCGTCCACGCCTGGATGGCGGCCACGCTGGACGGCATCGTCGCGCCGACCGGCGCGGTGTTCGAGGCCAAGTTCATGCTGCCCTGGGCCTTTACTGAGGAGGCGGCGGCCGAGAAGCACATGGCGCAGCTGCAGCACAACATGTGGGTGGTCGCGGCGCGCGCGGCCGTGCTCTCCATCATCACCGGCGGCGGCAAATGGGTCGAGATCACCGTGCATGCCGACCCGCTCTACCAACACCTGCTGCTGACCGCCGAGAAGAAGTTCTGGCGCTGCGTGCAGAGCGGCGAGCCGCCGCTGCTGTTCGGGATCGAAACCCCGCGGCCGCGGCTCGCCGCTGTCAAGGTCGTCGACATGACCGCATCCAATCTGTGGGCCGAGTGCGCGGGGATCTATCTGCGCACCCGCGACGCCCATGGCGAGCACGAGCTGGCCAAGACCGAGCTCAAGAAGCTGCTGCCCGAGGATGCCAAGGAAGCGTTCGGACACGGCATCCGCGCCAAGCGCTCCAAGGCCGGCGCCATCAGTTTTGATCCGGTTGAGATGGAGGCCGTCCATGCACCAGGCCAGTGAGCATATCGGGGCGATCGCGGCGGCGCTGGCCCGCGCCCAAGCTGCGCTGACCAACCCGGAAAAGACCCTGACCGCTCAGATCCGCTCACCCTTCCTGCGCGATGATGACCGCACCTTTCGCTACGCCTCGCTGGCGAGCGGCCTTGACATCGTGCGCAAGACCTTGAGCCAGCAAGAGATCGCCACCATCCAGACCACCCGGGTCGAGGAGACCACCGGCCACATCCACCTCACCACCCTGCTCGCCCATTCCTCCGGCGAGTGGATCTCATCGGACTGGCCGGTCTGCGCTGCACGGGACATCGAGGCGCCGCATCGCATGGGTGCGGCGCTGACCTATGCCCGACGCTACGCCCTGTTCGCGCTGGTCGGGATTGCCGGCGAGGATGATCTGGACGCCCCGGATACGGCCGCCGGTCCCCCCGCACCGCCCAACCTCAAGGCCGCGCCCGGCAAGGGCGCTCTCAACCGTACCCCGGTGCTACGGCCGGGGGAGTCCGCCGCACTCCGGGAGCAGCTGTTGCGCCAGCTCGAAGCGCTGCCCGCCAGCGCCGATCTGCTCGGCTGGGCCATGGCGAGCCTCCCGCTCAAGAACAGCCTGCAGGAGCCGGATGCCCGGCGCGTCGAGGCGGCCTATCAGGCCAAGCTCGAGGACGCTGCGTGTCTGCAATCGGCCGCCCCGGACGGCGAGCCGCGGTCCGCAGCGCCGCTCCCTGTCGACGCCGAGGCTGCGCTGCAGCCAGCGCTCCCCGAGGCCGGGCTCGCCTATCCCAAGGAGCCGTCGCGCAAACGCAGTAAGGCGCACCTGTCGTTTGTTAAGGAGCAGCCCTGCCTGGTGTGCCAGCAAACGCCGTGCGATGCCCATCATCTGAAATTCGCCCAACCCAGAGCACTCGGCCGCAAAGTCGGTGACGAATTTACCGTGCCATTGTGCCGCGCCCATCACGAGGAGCTGCATCGACACGGCAACGAGCGGGCTTGGTGGGCGAATCTGCAGATCGCGCCCTTGCCGGTCGCGCACAATCTGTGGGCGGCAAGCCCGGTCCACGGTCCGGCCGACCCCGCGATCGGCACCGCGCCGGTTCCGGCCAACCTTGGTTCGGAGGCCGCCCCATGAACGGCCTGTTCCAAGCCACGCGGGAGCTGACTGTCACGGCGCTACCGGTCGAGTTTGAGGCCTTGGCGCCGCCGCCTCTGCTGCTGCCCGGCGAACACCTCGAACACTACCAGGCACTTCGGCAGGCGATCTTCGCGGACCTTGCGCCGCGATCCGCCATCGAATGGCTGCTCGCCATCGACATCGCCGAGCTGTCCTGGGACATCCAGCGCTACCGCATGTTGCGGCACAAATTGCTCGAGACCTATCGCCTAAAGGCGGTTGAGGCGGCGCTGCGGGGCATCGACATGGTCGGCATCGATCCCGAGTTCGAAGAGGAGGCCGAGTACCATACGCGGAAAAACGCATTGAGCTGGCAGATCGATCCCATCGCTGCGACCGAGATCGACGCGCGGCTTGCGGCCTATGGTTACGACCAACACGCCATCACCACCGAAGTCTACGTGCAGGCGCGCGAGGTCCTGGTGCTGTTCGAAGGCCTGCTCAATGCCGCACAAACCAAACGGATGTTGCTCCTGCGCGAGATCAGGAATCAGCGCTTCGTAAGCGCAACGATGCGCCGGCCGCGCTGAACATCGCATCCCGAGCTCCGCGGCTTGCGCTAAACGACAGATTCGTTTGACCCGTCCCGAACGTAGGTTGCGAGGCAACACCGGAGCAGCAGCATCGCACCCGCAACCTTCGGGCCACAATCAATGAGGTTGCTGCTTGCTCACAATATCCGTCTCGAGGACATCTGCCAGCATTTCCAGCCAATGCGCTGCTTCTCGGGCCTCGTCGGGTGTAGGTCGCTCCCCCGGCTTGCCCCCTGCGTTGTCTGCGAGCAGACGCCCTGCGATCCCACCATCTTGAATTCGTGCAACCGAGAGCTCTCGGCCGTAAGGCACGTGACGAAGTTACGGTACCATTGTGCCGCGCGCATCATAAACAGCCGCCCCGCCACGGAAACGAAAAGCTCCCACGCGGAGCACGCACGGCGCCGTCCTAAAGGCCAAAACCGCGGCCAATCTCTCGCGCAAGCCTGAGCGCCGCGTCGGTATTGCGGCCATAAAAGAACGCTTGATCAAGCTGCGAAAAGATACCCATTCCAAATAGCGCGATCGCAATGCCTCTAAGCATCGTTGTGGACCGGGTTGAACGATACAGCGAAAAGTTCAAAACGGCCCCAGCCGCAGGTTGGGAGAACAGCCGGGGCCGACATTCCCATTCCATATGCCGTAATCAGCGGTAATCGGCACGCTGCCAGGTTAGCCACATGAAAGCTAATGAACTGTTTCGCTCATCGCTGTTCGAGCCCCCGAGCTGTTAGCCCCAGGTAAGGCGCCGCCATGGATCGCGCCCACCATGCCATGCAGCTCCCTCAGCGAAAGGGCATGGCGCGACGCCGATAAGAGTTAGATCGCCATGAAATTAGCTAATCGGCCCATTGCGGGAATAAACGTCCGCTAGTGCGGCTTACTCGGCCTCGCTGTTTGCGGAAGCGGAGCAATCGACCGTAGACCGCCAAGCGAGTGCGTCCCAACTTCTGACCAACCTCGCTTGCGGTCATGCCACTTTCGATGAGCGCAAGAAGCTGCGCTTCTTCCTCGGGCAACCACGGGCGTGTTTCAAGTCTATTGTTGGACATCATCGATCCCATGCCGGGAATAGCGCCGCGGAAATCCATTTCCTGATCAGGGGAATCGTTATGCTATTCAAACGCTACCCCAATGCGATTGTCACTCGACCAGATTAGTCGGCAACTATATATGGCGCGATTTCTCTCAAGCATCAATCTGAATGTGGGGTTCACGAACTGCTTCGACGGAAGCTCGATTGCGGCGCCTTGTTCGGACATATTGACCACGCGGCAGCGTAGACTGGTGCCGTCGCCGAATATGTAGGCGATCTCGTCCACATCGATGCGTTCAAGCTTTCGACGTTCTGTCATGTATGTTGCCCGCCAATGAGGCTCATTCGCTCGATGTCCAACTTTTCTCTAGCAACCGAAATTGTCGAGCGATTTGCGTTGCCAAGGCTGATCGCTCTCTGGCAAGGAGTCTTCTTTGTTCATTCATGTCGTGTCCGTCACGTTCAAGCACCTCAATCAAGATTGCCTGATTTTCAACGTTTAGTTGCTTGGCCGCAATTTCTCGGGAAATGATTGCTAATTCATCGTCGCAATCTGAAGTCATAGCAATCCCAAGGCTGATCGGTCGGTAAGTAAAATTCCATCCTACCTGACCGACCCTGCTAGAATGTTACTTTGCTTCGAGGCCAGCTACGGGCTCCATCCAGGGGCGCATCGTGTTACCTTCGTCCGGCTTCAAACCAGCGACCCGCGCGGTTCGGCTTCGCAACCAGACTTCAGCGACGTAGGCGTGAGACTCGCAAGTAACCAAATGCCGCGGGTCGTCGAGGTACGGCCAGCAGCATTTCATTCGAACCGAAATCCTTTACGACCGACGCCGCCCGGCTTGCGGCTATTCTTTATGAACGCCACGCCAAGCTCTGTGCCATTCCCCCAAACCAATTCGCTGCGGCGATACCCAGGCCAGTTGACGAGAGCACCAAGAAGAACTCCTTCAACGGCAATCCCTCCACGGGCGCTTCAACTCTTAGCTTAGCGCCGGAGTCAGAAACATCGTGTACGAGGCATGGTCGCCGCCAGGTCCCGTCGATGGCCATCATATGCTGAAGACGGCCTATCGAAAGAAACCCCACGCTCGTCGCGCTTTTACCTCGCCGTTGCAAAACCGGGTCCTAATGAAGCGACCTGTTCAGCGGCTCGTTTGGGTGATCCTAGCCCAAAGGCTCGGCCAATCTCTGAACGCGGCGTCAGTATGGGAGCCACAGAAGAGCGCGCGATCCAGCTGAAAAAGATCGCCATTGCAAATAGCGCGATGACAATGCCTCCAAACATGGTTGTAGACCGGACTTCGACAATGCTTTGAAGTACTGGTCCTAGGCGCAAAATCGGGTTGCGCCGGCATTCCCATTCCAAATGCCGCAATCGGCGCTCATTTTGTCTGGCGCTTTTGAACCGAAGCCTGCTGAATGAGGAAATCGTCTAAGTTCCGACCGCCTCGGAGCTGCGGTTGCAGCCATCGCGGCAGCCGGCCGCGACCGGACCATGTCTCCGCCGGGTTCTTTGGATTGCAGTATTTGGGACGAACGGGCGGGTATGGACGGCGCTTATGATCGAAGCGTGTGGCCTTCTCGGCTAGCCCAATCCTGTGGAGCCGTTCATCCAAGTGAGCTTTTTGCATTAAGATTTTCTGAGTCAGGCTGGCAGTGACCTGCTGGTGCAACATCCAGAGCTCATCAAGGGAGAGCGAATTGAAATGCGCGGTGTCCATGGCTGATCCGAGGTTGGGGTCAAAAGCCCAGGCACGAAAGTCTAGGATGAAGAAGCAGGCAAGCCGTCAGACTCATGATAATCGCATAATCCACATTTAAATGCGGAGATGCGGCGGGGAGAATGGCATGACAGCGGTAATATCATGGCAAGGGATTTAATTTGCCGGGAGGAGGTAGCGCCCACTGAGGTGGCCCAGGATCGTGACATCCAGAAACTTGCGACGCGTGGCCGCCCTGCAACCCGGCGCGCTGGATTAATTCGACTGACCAGCGACACATTTAATTCATTGCGCTGCCAGATTTAAGTCGTATCGGGGCCCATGTCGCCGCGAAGTCTCGGGTGGGGGCGCATCACCGGGAGTTTTCGATGTCCGGTCATTTGCGATGTTATTTCGCCAGTTTGGTTCTTCTTGGAGGTCTTGCGGCGACACCTGCGCTCTCCAGCCCGTTTACCGACTTGTTCAATCCTGCTCCTCGTGAGCCTGCTGCGAACTCGTCGGCGCGACCGGAATGCTTGGCACAGCCCGGCAACCCGCCCGGCGCCGGCCTGCGCTGGGTGTATCGGCGGGAAGGCCACAGCAAATGCTGGTTCTTGGCCGAGGGAGTCGCGACGGCGCGAGAACCGGCTCATCGTCGCATCGCTAACCGCACCGTCAGGCCCGACGAGGACGAGACCATGCGGCAAAGGCGGAGCCCTGTAAGCGATGCGCGCGCGGAGTTATCAAGCTCTGCGGCGGCTGGCGAGCCTCAACCGACGCCGGCACGCGAGGTGAAGGTGGCTGATGCTGCTTCTGTTTTCGATGCGGGCGCGCCAATCCTGATTCCGGCGGCATCCGTCTCTGGTGCTCCCAACAGCCAACTCACGCCCGAGCAATCCGTGCCGCCCCAAGTCGACGCGGAGAAGCTTTCTGCTGCCGCGCGAGCCGACTCGTCTCCAGCTATGCCGATGGGGGCGCGCGATGAACAGGTGCTCGGCGAGGCGCGCAGCCGGACGGTAACTTGGCTAGGTGTGGCGCTGATGATGCTGGGGAGCTTCTCGATCTTAAGCGCGAGCCGCGCACTCCGGCACGCGGTGAGATTACGCCACTGAAGATATGCTGGCAGGTGACCTAAAGGCCTTGGTGAGTTTCTGGCGCGCTGATATATCCGAATTGCAACACTTATAATGTTCCGCGCGTCTGCGCTCCATCTGGTACTGCCTCAGGCCGATGTTCGAGTATGATGCGGTCCCTCTTGTGCTTGGGACTGCCATCATGCGGTACAAAGTGTTCATGGTGGACAGCGGTCGGCGAGTGATCTGCGCTGCAAAGCTCGATTGCATTGACGAGCAGGCGGCGAGACGTCGAGCCGAGCAAATGCATGGCGAGCACGACGTTGAGCTTTGGGACGGCGATCGACTAGTTGCGGTGTTCCGAAGTGCATCGAATGAAGATCTTGGGCGAGCGCGCGATCCTGGATAAACGCCCGGTCTCGCCGCCGAGTTAGTTCGAACGTTGTGAGCCACGCCGGCCTGGCGGTTGCCGGCACGTCGCAGGGACATACTCGCCCAGGTCTCCGCGCCATGAAGGCGTCGGCCTGCCCCAGTTAATTGTAGATACGAGGATCGCGAGCACTCCCGCGCGCCAAATCGCACAGCGAGCCGACGAAGGTCAAGCTTCGGACCAGGAGGGTCTCCAGTCTAAACGGCTCTCGCTCTGCCGTCAGCTCTGGTACGCCGTCTTCGGCCCATTGTTCTCGCTTCTACCTGTCGGAGCTTACTTCGAAGCTTCTCCACCTCTCTAAGCTCCGCCACAAGCGCTTGCAGCCGTTCGCTCAGAACAGCACAAGTATAAATCTGACGCGTACGCGACATCACATGCCTCAGAAAATGGCTTGAAGTAGAAAGTCGCCGGAAAAGAACCAGACAACGGACCGCTCGACCCAGTCTCAATGAGCTAAAGCCGCAGCCGCCAGATGCTCCCAGTACTCTGCCTCTGCGAGCAGCCTCCAGCTTCTATCCGGTTGGAGCGCGGCAGTCTGTCTGCAAAGCAAAGCCATAGCGCGAAAGCGGCGAGCAGCTTCCATTCCGACCTCCCATGTTTTCCCCAAACATATTTTTCAATTTTGCGATGGAGTCATCACGATTATATCGAATAATCAAATTTATCATTTAATCGCAGGCAATTAAGTACCGCTCGCGCGCTGAACAGGAGTTGGTTTCGGTTTAAGCTTCGCATCGGTTTCGAATGCTAGTAGCGGGGGCTCTATTGCGCGTTAAAGCGCACGAAAAACCTGCGGGACCACGAGATGCGAAGCTTCGTGCGCGATCATCGCAATCTGAGAACCGCGACCGGCTGGGCACGGCGGTACGGCGCGGGAAATTGCCACGGCTCTTCGCCGGCATGTCGGGTTCACTAAAGCGGATGGCGCGAGCGGTGGGGTTGCTTCTTAAAAAACGACTAAATGAATGGTCCCATTAATCTTCGTCAACCGCGATCGGCGAGCGTCTTGCCGCCTCAGTTCGGGTTGCTGTGCCCTCCACAGCAACTTCTTCTCGGAGAGGACATCGACCGGTATCCGGCTCTTCAGACCCTTCCGCGACCTCGGTGCTCAGTCTGCCATCGAGTGGCTGGTTGCTATCGACATCGCAGAACTCTCCTGGGACATGCAACGATACCCAGCTTCTGCACCTGTCGCCAAAAGGCCGTCGAGATGACGCTTCGCCGAATCGACGTGGTGGGCATTGCCCTGGACTTCCAGGATGCAGCCGAAATCTACACCGTCCATAAGGCGCTGGACTGGCAGCTGGATCCTTCTGCTGCGCTCGATATCGAGGCCCGTCTTCGATCCTACGGCTTCGTAGCAACCTGCGATCAGCATGGAAGTCTACGTTCAAGTGCGCGAGATCCTCGCCTTGTTTGAAACGCTCCTGAACGGAGCGCAACTTCGACGCCTGCTGTTGATGAAGGAGATTCACAACCTTCAACGCTCGAATGCGGCGGACCATGTTCACATTGCTAGCCGCAAAAGCCAACCAAGGGCGCCGAAGTTCCTCGAATAGTCTTTACAGATGAAGTTCCCCAAAAACACGCGGCGCGCGCTGCAGAGCGCGATGTGGACTCGCGAACGCCGGCCCTCGCGCATCTCGCTCACTTTCGTGAACAGCCTTGTTTGCGAGCGGCTCCATCGAAGCCGTAATCATCTCCAGCTCATACAGCTGAGCTTGGGCCCGGATGTGAGCGGCTGGCCCACGGCGCCTCTACGCAGCTTCCCCACCAAGCGCAGAACCAGCAGGCGCCCGGCGGGCCGGCATGCAGGTATCAAGGCTGTCTGTCGCGAGCATCGGCAGGCCAGAACGCTGCCCGCGGTTGAGCTCGGATGCATGGTCCAACACCGATGCGTTGTTCGAACTCACAAGATCACCTGTACGGATCCCAAACAGCGCAGCTCCCATAATTGCAAGCAGGAACGCCAGCCTATCCCCTCCATCTCGCCGAACTGATACTTTGGGCCGAGCATTCGAGCTTTGAGGGAAATGTCGGAGCAGCTGCGATCTTTCGCACTTGCGATTTACGACAACCATCCAACGCTTCATAGGCCCAGCCGGCTGCGCAAATTGTCACGCTCCTCGAGCAGTTCTCGGAGTCTTTGAGCGTTGTCAGATTGTATCTCCTGCCACTCGATGCGATCCTCTGCAGTCCACAAGTAAGACTCGCGATTGAACCGATCTTTCTCTTCTTTATCGAATTCGATATACAGCTTGATGTCGCGCTCAACTTGATCAAGTTGCTCCTGGAGAGTCCTTGGCATCAGCCGTTCCTCGGCCCTGCCTCTAACCCGCCCTTGATCTTCGACGCTGTCGGTGCAGCGATCAATAGGCTTTCCCTCCTCGCAGGTGATATCCTCATCTTAACTAAAGTTGTTTCGATCGTTAGACGTGCCGGAGTCGGGCGCGATTCCCTGCGTCACGTGATTCGCATGCAGTCGCGCGCCCGGGGGTGCGTGGAAAAGCTGAACTCCTTGAGTGAGCGGCAGAACGCGCCTTGGTGCGTCCACGATCGCCGCCCTGCTTTGTGACTTTTTGGGGAGAGTCATGGCCGTCATCATTCATTTGAATCTCTACTTATCAATTTTATGGGCTGGAGTTCACCGTGCTGCGCTGCCGATCGCATCGCCAATCCCTGCACCGGCACGGAAACGAAAGAGCCTGGCGCCACTGCACCGACATCACGACCGCAATCGGAGGCACGAAGTCGATGAATGGTCCTGGCAGCCTCCCTCCAGTTCAGTCGGCGCGCGTCTTGCCGCCTGAGTTCGAGGCGCTATGTCCTCCGCTTCGACTTCTTCCCCGGAGAGAACATCGACCACTATCATGCGGCCCAGACCGCCATCTTTCGCGACATCGCCCCCCCAATCCGCCATTGAATGGCTGCTCGCCATCGACATCGCCGAACTCTCCTGGGAGAGGCAGATCGCGTGCTACGGCATAGACTCCGGAATGCCTACCGCCAAACGGCTATCGAGATGACGCTTCGCCGCGTCGAGGTTTCCGCGAGGAGGCCTGACTAACGAGCCCTCGCACGGACTCTAGCTTCATTCGTAAGCGGCCTTGTAAGGACAGGATGATGAGGCAGGAGCAGGCGGCTTCCATGTCCTTTAGGAGATAGATCTTGCAGAAATTCAAGGCCACGCACTGCGCCATGGCGCCTTCAGCCCGGTCGCGATCGAGCGCACGCCCCTGCTCCACGATTGTGCATCGATTGCCTCACAATTGTCATAGCGCTTCCACCGCATCGCAATATACTTCGTCTAGCAATCAGAAATGTCAGGCGAACTTTCGATGATCAGGCATGCGGTCCGCATGCTGGCCATAATGTATTGCGTTTGCGGCCAGCCCGCCTATTCAAGCTACGAATCCCAAGCGGTGATGCCACCGCTGTCGTTCTCACAATTCTGCATTCAATATCCCGAGGACTGCCAACGCCACGACGATCGCAGGATCCGAGACTTCCGCTCCTCAGTCCAGCGCTGGCGAGAACTCGCCCAGATCAATTCAATTGTGAACTTCGGCATAACGCCGAAAGATCCGCCTGCAAGCCGACGGGACGCGGAATGGCAGATATTCCCTGACGAAGGCAATTGCGGCGACTACGCCGTCACCAAGCGACATCTGTTGCTTCGATCCGGCTGGCCCAGCTCCGCACTCCTTCTCGCAGAAGTCGTCATCCGGGCAACGGGAGAGCACCACCTTGTGCTGCTTGTTCGCGAGGGACGAGCGGTCTTGGTACTTGATAATCTAAGGCCGGTGGTCACACCGTTGGTCGATGCCTTGGATCGGTTCGCTATCCTGCGTGCGGAATCTGGAACGGATCCACAACGATGGACCCGGGAAGTGTCGGCGTTCTAGCAGCGCATCTCGGCCGAGACTCTCAGCGTTGGAAGACAGAGCCACTCTGTTGATCTCCGAGAATCTCAAGTTCTTTGATAGTCGTCTTCAATCCGGATGATGTCGTCTTCCCCGAGATAGGAGCCGGTCTGGACCTCGATCAGTTCCAGCTGGATCTTGCCCGGATTCTCCATCCGGTGGACGGCGCCCATCGGGATGTAGATCGACTCGTTCTCGTGCACGGTCTTCAAGGTCTCGTTGACGGTCACCTGCGCGGTGCCGCGGACCACGATCCAGTGCTCGGCG
>NZ_LBJC01000064.1 GCF_004114535.1 Bradyrhizobium nanningense | reverse complement strand
GCCACCTCCTGTCGCGCGGGCGGCGCCGCCTCCACCACCGCCGCCGCGCCCGGCAGCGCCTCCGCCGCGTCCGGCGGCGCCGCCGGCGGCGAAGAAGTGTCCGCCCAACCAGCCGAAGTGCTAGGGGACGGCCGGGTCTCCCTGAATGGAGCCTTTCGGGGGCGAAAACCCGCCCCCGAAAGACCCTTATTTCCTTGCTTCTGGCCGAAATGGCGCTATACAGCGCGCCATCTCACACGGAAACATGGCTCACAAGGCCGTCCGGTGGCAGCCGGGGCGAGAACGCTCCGGTTTGCTCACACGTTTCCGGAGGAACCAACCGGAGAATTAGAACGATGGCGCTACCCGATTTCACTATGCGTCAGCTGCTTGAAGCTGGCGTGCACTTTGGTCACCAGTCCCACCGCTGGAATCCGAAAATGGCTCCGTTCATTTTCGGCGCTCGCAACAACATCCACATCGTCGACCTCGCGCAGACCGTGCCGATGCTGCACACCGCCTTGCAGGCGGTCAGCGACACCGTTGCCAAGGGCGGCCGCATCCTATTCGTCGGCACCAAGCGCCAGGCGCAGGACGGCGTCGCGGACGCGGCCAAGCGCTGCGCCCAGTATTTCGTCAATTCGCGCTGGCTCGGCGGCACGCTGACCAACTGGAAGACGATCTCGGCCTCGATCAAGCGCCTGCGTCACCTCGACGACGTGCTGGCGGGCGGCGATGCCAGCTCCTACACCAAGAAGGAGCGCCTGACGCTTCAGCGCGAGCGCGACAAGCTCGACCGCTCGCTCGGCGGCATCAAGGACATGGGCGGTCTGCCCGACCTGATTTTCGTGATCGATACCAACAAGGAAGACATCGCGATCCAGGAGGCCCAGCGTCTCAACATTCCGGTCGCGGCGATCGTCGACACTAATTCGGACCCGAAGGGCATCACCTATGTGGTGCCGGGCAACGACGACGCCGGCCGTGCGATCGCGCTCTATTGCGATCTGATCGCGCGCGCAGCGATCGACGGCATCTCCCGTGCCCAGGGCGATTCGGGCATTGACGTCGGCGCGTCGGCCCGTCCACTCGCTGAGGATCTACCGGCGGCTTCGTCGAGCGGCTTCCAGGGGCTTGCAGGCCCGCGCGGCACCGCCGACGACCTCAAGAAGCTCCCGGGCGTGTCGGGTGCGATCGAGAAGAAGTTCAACGACCTCGGCATCTTCCACTACTGGCAGCTCGCCGAGCTCGATCACGACACCGCGCACACGATCGGCGAAGAAGTCGGGCTGCCGAGCCGCGCGGATGCCTGGGTGGCCAAGGCCAAGGCGCTGACCGCGGAAGCGGAATAGTCAAGAGAGCGATGGGTTGGCCGGACGGGATCCGGCCACCATTTCATTCAGTTGACGCGAATTCCTGAGATGGACCGCGGCGGGGCGCTTCGAAGCCATGCCGCGGCGAACCGGCAGGCACAAAGGATTTTCAACGATGGCAACGATCACAGCTGCGATGGTCAAGGACCTGCGCGAGTCGACTGGCGCGGGCATGATGGACTGCAAGGCCGCACTGACCGAAAACGACGGCAACATGGAAGCGGCGCAGGATTGGCTGCGCAAGAAGGGCTTGTCCAAGGCCGCCAAGAAGTCGGGCCGCGTCGCGGCGGAAGGCCTGATCGGCGCGCTCACCAAGGGCACCAAGGGCGTCGTGGTCGAGGTCAACTCCGAGACCGACTTCGTCGCGCGCAACGGTCAGTTCCAGGGTCTGGTCAAGATGATCGCCCAGGTCGCCTTCGACGTCGGCGCCGATGTCGAGAAGATCAAGGCCGCCAAGGTCGGTGACGTCACGGTCGAAGCCGCGATCAACGACGCGATCGCCACCATCGGCGAGAACATGACGCTGCGCCGTGCCGCTTCGCTCGAGGTGAGCCAGGGCGTCGTGGCGCACTACGTCCACGGTGCCGTCGTCGACGGCGCCGGCAAGATGGGTGTGATCGTGGCGCTGGAATCGCCGGGCAAGGCCGACGAGCTCGCAGCGCTCGGTCGCCAGATCGCGATGCATGTCGCCGCCGCCAACCCGCTCGCGCTCGATCCGTCCGGCCTCGATCCGGCGGTCGTCAAGCGCGAGAAGGACGTGCTCGCCGACAAATATCGCCAGCAGGGCAAGCCTGAGAACGTGATCGAGAAGATCGTCGAGTCCGGCCTCAAGACCTACTACAAGGAAGTCTGCCTGCTCGAGCAGGCCTTCATCCACGACACCGGCAAGTCGGTGGCGCAGGCGGTGAAGGAGGCCGAGGGCAAGGTCGGCGGCGCTGTGAAGATCGCGGGCTTTGTGCGCTATGCTCTCGGTGAGGGAATCGAGAAGCAGGAAAGCGACTTCGCGGCCGAGGTCGCCGCGGCCAGCGGCAAGAAGTAAGCGCCGGAACGTTCCTTCCGGCGTGCCGCCGGAAGCGGCGCCCGGACAAGGAAAGTGCTCATGACTGATCCGGTCTATCGTCGCGTCGTGATCAAGCTGTCCGGCGAATATCTCGCGGGACAGCAAGGCTTTGGCATCGACCAGCCGACCGTCGACCGGGTTGCGGACGATCTGATCGCGGCCCGCAAGCTCGGCACCGAGGTTGCGGTCGTGATCGGCGGCGGCAACATCGTGCGCGGCGTCGAGGTCTCCGCCCGCGGCGTGTCGCGCCCGACCGGCGACACCATGGGCATGCTCGCCACCATGATGAACTGCCTCGCGCTGGAAGCGGCGATCGAGCGCAAGGGCGCGCCGGCGCGCACGCTATCGGCCTTCGTCATGCCCGAGATTTCGGAGCTGTTCACGCGTACTGCGGCGCACAAATATCTGGCCGAAGGGCGCATCGTGCTGCTCGGCGGCGGAACCGGTAATCCGTTCTTCACCACCGATACGACCGCAGTGCTGCGCGCCGCCGAGATCGGCGCTCAGGCAGTGCTGAAGGCGACCAATGTCGACGGCGTCTACTCGGCCGATCCGAAGAAGGATCCCGCCGCCACGCGGTTTGACCGGCTGACCCATTCGCAGGCGATCGAGGGCGGTTACAAGGTGATGGATGCGACCGCCTTCGCGCTTGCCCGCGAGACGTCGCTGCCTATCATCGTATTCTCGATCGCAGAGCCGGGGTCGATCGGCGCGATTCTGCGCGGCGTCGGCCACGGAACCATCGTCGCCGGCTGACGGCTCATCTGGCGCGCCCGAAAGGGAAGGGCGCGGGAGCGGTCGCCGGGATTTTGAAGGAGAAACGTGATGCCCACGGGTAATTTCGACCTCAACGAAGTGAAGCGCCGCATGCAGGGCGCCGTCGCCTCGCTCAAGCACGAGCTCGGCGGCTTGCGGACGGGGCGTGCCTCCGCCTCGATGCTCGATCCGGTGCAGGTCGATGCCTATGGCAGTCACATGCCGCTCAACCAGCTCGCCACCGTCAGCGTGCCGGAGCCGCGCCTGATCTCGGTGCAGGTCTGGGACAAGTCGATGGTCAAGGCGGTGGAGAAGGCGATCGTCGATTCCAATCTCGGCCTGTCGCCCGCGACCGAGGGCCAGGTGCTGCGTCTGCGCATCCCCGAGCTCAACGAGGAGCGGCGCAAGGAGCTGGTGAAGGTCGCGCATAAATATGCGGAGGCCGCCAAGGTCGCCGCGCGCCACGTCCGCCGCGACGGTCTCGACGTCCTCAAGAAGCTCGAGAAGAATCACGAGATGTCGGAGGACGACCAGAAGCGTCACGCCGACGAGGTGCAGAAGGTGACTGACGGCACCATCGCCGAGATCGATCAGTTGCTGGCCGCCAAGGAAAAAGAAATCCTCACCGTTTAAGGCATCGCCTTCATGTCCAACGCCGCCGCGCCCGCAACGGAAGGCCCCGATCGGTCCGAGGCGCCCGCGCATGTCGCCATCATCATGGATGGCAACGGGCGTTGGGCGGCCGCGCGCGGTCTGCCGCGTGCGGAGGGGCATCGCCGCGGCGTCGAGGCGCTGCGCCGCGTGGTGCGTGCCTCGCATGAGCTTGGGATCCGCTATCTCACCATCTTCTCGTTCTCGTCGGAGAACTGGTCGCGCCCGGCGAGCGAGATCGGCGATCTCTTCGGCCTGCTGCGCCGCTTCATCCGCAACGATCTGGCGAGTCTGCATCGCGACGGCGTCAAGGTCCGCATCATCGGCGAGCGCGAGGGCCTCGATAGCGACATCTGCGCACTGCTCAACGAGGCTGAGGAGCTGACGCGCGACAACACGCGCCTCACGCTCGTCGTCGCCTTCAATTACGGCTCGCGGCAGGAGATCGCGAAAGCGGCGCAAAAGCTCGCCCGCGAGGTCGCGGAAGGAAAGCGCGATCCTGCTACGATCGACGCCGAGACGCTCGGGGCGCATCTCGATGCGCCCGACATTCCCGATCCCGATCTCATCATCCGCACCAGCGGCGAGCAGCGCCTGTCCAATTTCCTGATGTGGCAGGCCGCCTATAGCGAGCTCGTGTTCGTGCCGATCCACTGGCCCGATTTCGACAAGGCGGCGCTGGAAAGCGCGATCGCCGAATTCGCCAGGCGCGAGCGCCGTTTCGGCGGCCTGGTCGCGAAAACCGCCTCGTGAGCGAACACGATTCCGCACCTGCGGGCGCAAAGCCTGCCCCGAGCAATCTGGTGATGCGGGTCCTCGCAGCGCTGGTGCTGGCGCCGCTCGCCATTGCGATCGCTTATGCCGGCGGCTGGCTATGGGCACTGCTCGTCACCCTGGTGTCGATCGGGCTGTTCGCGGAATGGCTGACGGTGGTCGGTGCAGGCTCGGCCGCGCTGACCGGGGCAGGGACGGTCGTCATCGCCATGATGGGCGCCGCCGTCGCTTTTGGCGGGCTCAAGACCTCCGTCGTCGTTGGCCTCGTCGGCGGCGCGATCGTGACGCTGATCGCGCGCGGCAAGTTCATTTGGGCGGCAACCGGATTCGCCTACGCAGCAGCGGCGCTGCTGGCCTCGATCCTGGTCCGGAAGGATCTCGTCAACGGCTTCTCCGCGCTGATGTTCGTGCTGCTGGTGGTGTGGGCGACCGATATCGGTGGCTATTTCGCCGGCCGCAGCATTGGCGGGCCGAAGCTCTGGCCGCGCGTGAGCCCGAAAAAGACCTGGGCCGGCGCGGTCGGCGGCTTCGTGGCGAGCCTTGCGGTGGCCGGAGGTTTTGCCGCGTGCGGCGTCGGGAAGGCAGTTCCACTGCTCTTGGTCAGCGCCGTCCTGTCGGTCGTCTCGCAAGCGGGCGATCTGTTCGAATCCGCGGTAAAGCGACGCTTCGGCGTCAAGGATTCCAGTCACTTAATTCCCGGACATGGCGGGCTTATGGACCGCCTGGACGGTTTTGTCGCCGCCATCCTGGCGGCATGGATTATCGGCTTTCTCCGCCATGGTGTGCATAGCGCCGGAAGCGGTCTTATGGTTTGGTGAGGATATGAGCGCGGTCCCATTGCGAAACAACAAGGCTGCGGCGTCCAGCGTCCGTAGTGTCACGGTTCTCGGCGCCACCGGCTCGATCGGCGACAGCACGATGGACCTGCTGCGCGCCTCGCCCGAGCGCTATCGCGTCGAGGCGCTGACGGCGAACGGCAACGTCGAGGCGCTGGCAAAGCTCGCGAAGGAATTTTCCGCGCGTTACGTCGCGATTGCCGACACCTCCAAGTTCGCCGAACTCAAGGCCGCGCTCGCGGGGACGGGCACGGAGTGCGGTGCCGGCGAAAGCGCGGTGATCGAAGCCGGCGCGCGTCCGGCTGATTGGGTGATGGCGGCCGTGAGCGGCGCTGCCGGATTAAAGCCGGCGCTGGCGGCGGTCGATCGCGGCGCGCATGTGGCTCTCGCCAACAAGGAATGTTTGGTTTGCGCCGGTGATTTCTTCATGCAGCGTGCGGCCAAGGCGGGCGCCTGCATCCTGCCGGCCGATTCCGAGCACAACGCGCTGTTCCAGGCCTTGGCATCGGGTAATCGCGATGAACTGGTCCGCGTCATCATCACGGCGTCGGGCGGTCCGTTCCGCACCTGGAAGCCCGCCGACATCGAGCAGGCCACGCTCGAGCAGGCCCTGAAGCACCCGAACTGGAGCATGGGCCAGAAGATCACGATCGATTCCGCCTCGATGATGAACAAGGGGCTCGAGGTGATCGAGGCGTCCTATCTGTTCGCGCTCGCGCCCGACGAGATCGACGTCCTCGTGCATCCGCAGTCCATCATCCACGGCATGGTCGAGTTCTCCGACCGTTCGGTGATGGCTCAGCTCGGCGCGCCCGACATGCGAACGCCGATTGCGCATTGCCTCGGCTGGCCCGACCGGATCAAAGGGCCGGCTGCTAAGCTCGATCTGGCCAAGATCGGCCAGCTGACTTTCGAAGCCCCCGATTTCGAGCGCTTCCCCGGGCTGCGCCTGGCTTTCGATTCGCTCCGGACCGGGAAGGGGGCGACCACCGTCTACAACGCGGCCAACGAGGTCGCGGTCGCCGCGTTCATCGCCGGCAAGATCCGGTTCGGCGCGATTGCGCGGCTGGTCGAGGCCACACTGGATGACTGGATTCGCAGCGGGAACCAGGCACCGCTGACATCCGCCGACGATGCAATCTCTGTTGACCATGTTGCGCGAAATAGGGCTGCCGCCCTATTGCCTCAAATTGCCTTAAAGGCATCCTAGTTGGTTCGGACCAGGGCCTTGCGGCGCTGGATGAGGGAATTCGATGATCGACTTTTTTACCCATAGTTTCAATACGTTGAGCCATGGGCTCCTCGGCTACGCGGTTCCCTTTCTGTTCGTCCTGACGATCGTCGTGTTCTTCCACGAGCTCGGCCATTTTTTGGTCGCGCGCTGGGCCGGCGTGCGCGTCTTGACCTTTTCGCTCGGTTTCGGACCTGAGCTGGTCGGTTTCAACGACCGCCACGGCACCCGCTGGAAGATCTCGGCGATCCCGCTCGGCGGCTACGTCAAGTTCTTCGGCGACGAGAGCGAGGCCTCGACCCCGTCCGCGCAGACGCTTGCGGCCATGTCGGCCGAGGAGCGCGCCGGCAGCTTCCACCACAAGAAGGTCGCCCCGCGCGCCGCCATCGTCGCCGCCGGACCGATCGCTAACTTTATTCTGGGCGCGCTGATTTTCGCCGGCATGGCGCTGTATTACGGCAAACCGAGCACGATCGCGCGCGTCGACGGCGTGGTCGCCGACGGCGCCGCGGCCGCGGCGGGTTTCAAGGTCGGGGACGTCGTCGTCCAGATCGACGGCAAGCCGATCGAGAGCTTTGCCGACATGCAGCGAATCGTTGCGATGAATGCGGGTTCGGCGCTTGCCTTCCAGGTGAAGCGGGACGGAACCATCGTGTCGCTGACGGCAACCCCGGCGCTGCTCGAGCGCAAGGATCCGTTCGGCAATAGCCACCGTCTCGGCGTGCTCGGCGTCGAGCACAAGGCGCAGGCCGGAGAGGCCTCGACCGCGCCGGTCGGCATCGGCGAGGCGCTCAAGATCGGGGTCGAGCAGGTCTGGTTCATCATCACCAGCACCTTCAAGTTCCTGGGCTCGCTGTTCGTCGGGAACGGCAATCCCAACGAGGTCAGCGGCGTCCTGGGAATCGCGAAGATGTCGGGGCAGGCGGCCAGCGCCGGGTTCCAGTTCGTGATCAATCTGTGCGCAGTGCTGTCGGTGTCGATCGGCCTGTTGAACCTGTTCCCGATTCCGCTGCTCGATGGCGGTCACCTTATGTTCTATGCGGCGGAGGTGATCCGTGGCCGCCCCCTGTCCGAGCGGACTCAGGAAATGGGGTTCCGAATCGGGCTCGGCTTGGTGCTGATGCTGATGGTGTTTGCGACCTACAACGACATCCTGCGAATGGCCGCATCTTGATGGAGGCTTTTTTGTGGCGTTGCTGTTGAGCAACGTCTTGGAATGAAATTGAAATCACGACGCTTTCGGCCGTTTGCGGCGTCGGCGAAATTGGCTACAAGCGGCCTCGACTTGGGGAATCTCCGGACCGGCGTTGGGATGGGTCTGGCACGGAATGATAAGGGCGCGTTGCGCGATGAAGTTTGGACTGCGACTCCGGGGGGGCTTGCTCGCAACCCTGATCATGTTCGGCGCGCCGGTGGTTGCCCCGGTCGGGGCTGTTTTCGTGTCTTCGTCTGCGCTCGCTCAGACCGTTCAGTCGATTTCCGTCGAAGGGAATCGCCGCGTCGAGGTGGAGACGATCCGCTCCTATTTCAAGCCGGGTCCGGGCGGTCGCCTGGATCAAGGCGCCATCGACGACGGCCTCAAGGCGCTGATCGAGACCGGCCTGTTCCAGGACGTCAGGATCAACCGCGGTGCCGGCGGCCAGATCGTCGTCTCCGTGGTGGAAAACCCGGTGATCGGCCGGATTGCCTTCGAGGGCAACAAGAAGATCAAGGACGAGCAGCTCACCACTGAGGTCCAGTCCAAGGCGCGCGGCACCTTCTCCCGCGCCATGGTGCAGTCCGACACGCTGCGAATCGCCGAAATCTATCGCCGGTCCGGTCGCTACGACGTGCGCGTCACGCCCGAGATCATCGAGCAGCCGAACAACCGCGTCGATCTCATCTTCACGATCGAGGAGGGCGCCAAGACCGGCGTCAAGTCGATCGACTTCGTCGGCAACAACGCGTTCTCGTCCTACCGCCTCAGGGACGTCATCAAGACGCGCGAATCGAACCTGCTGAGCTTCCTCGCCAGCGGTGACATCTACGATCCCGACCGCGTCGAAGCCGACCGCGACCTGATCCGCCGCTTCTATCTCAAGAACGGTTACGCCGACGTCCAAGTGGTGGCTGCGCTCACCGAATACGATCCGGAGAAGAAGGGCTTCAACGTCACCTTCAAGATCGAGGAAGGCGCTCAATATCGCGTCGGTGCGGTCGACTTCCGCTCCAGCATTGCGAACTTCGATCCATCCTCGATGCGCGGTTATTCGCGTGTCCATGCCGGCTCGCTCTACAACGTCGAATCGGTCGAGAAGTCGGTCGAGGAGATGCAGATCGAGGCCTCGCGCCGCGGTTACGCCTTCGCCGTGGTCCGGCCGGGCGGCGACCGCAACTTCGAGGCGCACACCGTCTCCGTCGTGTTCAACATCGACGAGGGCCCGCGCACCTATATCGAGCGCATCAACCTGCGCGGCAACACCCGGACGCGAGACTACGTGATCCGCCGCGAGTTCGACATCTCGGAGGGCGATGCCTACAACCGCGCCCTGGTCGACCGTGCCGAACGGCGCCTGAAGAACCTCGACTACTTCAAGAGCGTGAAGATCACGACGGAGCCCGGCTCGTCGAGCGATCGCGTGATCCTGATCGTCGACATGGAAGAGAAATCGACCGGCGACTTCTCGATCTCGGGCGGTTACTCCACCACTGACGGCGCGCTGGCCGAAGTCTCGATCTCCGAGCGCAACCTGCTCGGCCGCGGCCTGTTCGCCAAGGCGTCGGTAACCTATGGCCAGTATGCACGCGGCTACTCGCTGTCGTTCGTCGAGCCGTATCTGCTCGACTACCGCGTCGCGCTCGGCCTCGACCTCTATCAGCGCCAGCAGCTGTCCAACAGCTACATCTCCTACGGCACCAAGACGCTCGGCTTCTCGCCGCGCCTCGGCTTCTCCCTGCGTGAAGATCTGTCGCTGCAGCTGCGCTACTCGATCTATCAGCAGGAAATCACGCTGCCGTACTACCTGGCGAACTGTAACAACAATATCGGCACCTCGGCGTTCAACCCGAGCCCGGCCTTCGCCGCCGCCAACGGCATCGACCTGAGCTCGAGCAACGGCCTCGGCTGCTACAGCGACGGCGAAGCTTCGCTGCCGGTGCGCAGGGAGCTTGCCAACGGCAAGACCCTGACCTCGGCGCTCGGCTACACGCTGACCTACAACACGCTGGACAACAACAAGAACCCGACCGACGGTCTGCTCGTCGACTTCCGCCAGGATTTCGCCGGCGTCGGCGGCGACGTCACCTACCTGAAGTCCGTGATCGACGCGAAGTACTATACTCCGCTGGTGTCTGACATCGTCGGCCTCGTCCGCGTGCAGAGCGGCATGCTGAACAAGATCGGCAGCGATCTGCGCATGCTCGATCACTTCCAGATGGGCTCGAACCTCGTCCGCGGCTTTGCCCCGAACGGCATCGGTCCGCGCGATTTGAACCCGTTCGGTTCGCGGGATGCGCTCGGCGGCACTCAGTACTGGGGCGCTTCGCTCGAATTGCAGATGCCGTTCTGGTTCCTGCCGAAGGAAGTGGGTCTGAAGGGCGCGGTTTATGCCGACGCCGGCGGTCTCTATGACTATAAGGGACCGACGAGCTGGACGGCGACCAATGAGGTCAATGCGCCGGGCTGTATCCCATCGACCATCAATCCGTCGACGTCCGCAGGCACCTGTACCGGCCTCATCTACGACGACAGCAAGGTCGTCCGTTCCTCGGTTGGTGTCGGCCTGATCTGGCAGTCGCCGTTCGGTCCGCTGCGCTTCGACTACGCCGTGCCACTCAGCAAGGGCAAGTACGATCGCGTCCAGGAGTTCCGGTTCGGCGGCGGTACCACGTTCTAGTTCGATCAGCACGGCACGATCCGGATCAATGGAGCCGGTTTCCGAAAGGGATCGTGCCATTCCAAGAGATGGGGCATGATGCGGCCTGACCGCTTCATGCCGAAGCCGGACCGCGACGGGGTGGAATGGCGCAGCCGATCTTCTTCACAAAGCCGCCTGCCTCAGCGCTGGCAGACATTGCCGCGCTGGCCAAGGCTGAGCTGGTCGATCCCGGCAGGGGCGGCCACATCATCACGGGCCTTGCTTCGCTCGACGAAGCGGGCCCGATGCATCTGGCGTTCTTCGACAACCTCAAATATGCCGATGAGGTCGAGGCGACCAAGGCCGGCGCTTGCCTGGTCAGCCCGCGCTTCGAGGCCCAAGTGCCCGCCCATGTGGCCGTGCTGCGGGTGGCGCAGCCGTTCCGGGCCTTCGTCAGGATCGCGCGGGAATGGCACGGCGACGCGCTGAGGCCGCAATCATGGGTCGGCAATGACGGTGTCGCACCGTCGGCGATCATCGATCCCTCGGCCCGGCTCGAGGATGGCGTGATTGTTGATCCCCTGGCGGTGATCGGCCCGGATGTGGAGATCGGCAGCGGCACGGTGATCGGCGTCGGGGCGGTGATCGGTCCCGGGGTCAAGATCGGCCGGGACTGCAACGTCGGCGCCCGCACCGCGATCCAGTGTACCCTGATCGGCAACAACGTGCTGATCCATCCCGGCTGCTCGATCGGCCAGGACGGCTACGGCTTCATCTTCTTCGGCCCCGAGGGCCATCTGAAGGTGCCGCAGACCGGCCGGGTGCTGATCCAGAACGACGTCGAGGTCGGCGCCGGGACCACGATCGACCGCGGCAGCTTACGGGACACCGTGATCGGCGAGGGGACTAAAATCGACAATCAGGTCCAGATCGGCCACAATGTGACGATTGGCCGGCACTGTCTGCTAGCGGCCCAGATCGGCCTCGCCGGCAGCCTGACCATCGGCGACAACGTAGCGCTGGGAGCAAAGGTTGGCATCAACAACCACCTCAAGATCGGCGATGGGGCCCAGGTGACCGCGATGAGCGGCGTCAAGGACGACATCCCGCCGGGCGGACGCTGGGGTGGCTTCTTTGCCAAGCCGACCAAGCAATGGTTCAAGGAGATCATCGCGGTGGAGCGCCTGGTACGCGATAGCAAGGCCGACGCGAAGGACGAGGGACGGGAATGACGGCGGAATCACCTGTGAAGTTCGAGCTGGTGGATATCAACGCGATCCTCCAGACCCTGCCGCACCGTTTTCCGATGCTGCTGATCGACCGCGTGATCAACATCCGCGCCGACTATAGCGGCATCGGCATCAAGAACGTCACCTTCAACGAGCCGGCGTTCCAGGGGCATTTCCCGGAGCGCCCGGTCTATCCCGGCGTGATGATGATCGAGGCGATGGCGCAGACGGCAGGCGTGATTGGCATCAAGTCGGTCGAAGGCACCGAGAAGCCGCGCGCGGTCTATTTTCTCACCATCGACAAGTGCAAGTTCCGCAAGCCGGTGCTGCCCGGTGACACCATCGAGTATCACATGCGCTCGCTCGGCCGCCGCAAGGCCATGTGGTGGTTTCACGGCGATGCCAAGGTCAACGGGCAGGTGGTTGCGGAAGCCGATGTCGGCGCCATGCTGACGGACTGAGCGGCTTCGTTCCCCGCGGGACGGGGCTCACGCGCTGCAATCGTAGCGGCGGCCGGCGGCCTCGCGCCGGATATGCCGGTTGAAGAACTGGCCCATGGACGGCGCGCCCAGAAGCTGGTCGACCGTCTTGGCCGCGACGCCGCAATAGCGCGCATCGAAGCCGCCCGTCGCGACGACGAGATCGTGCCGCGTGGGATCGTAACAGACGCGCTGGAGCACCGTGCTGCGATTGATGTCGCGGCATTCGAATGTCCCGAGATCGATCGTTCGGCGATCGTCGGTCTCCACCGTCTCGGATACGATCGGCGTGGCGACGAGCTGTGCGAGCAGAACTGCCAAGGCCCTGACCACGAATGCTGAAGCTCCGCATGAACTTGCTGACGGACCGGGACGGCCGCCTCATCCGATACTTGAAACACGGCGAGATGATACGTCACTGGACAGGCCGGGCATAGACGCGCTAACCACCGGAAAACCGAACGACTTCAACACATAATCAGAACTTCCTAACGAGTAAGATTGCTTGATGAGCAAGATTGATCCCACCGCACGGGTCGCGGACGGCGCCGTGATCGGCGAGGGCACCGAGATCGGGCCCTATTGCATCATCGGCCCGAATGTCGTGATCGGCGCGAACTGCAGGCTGATCGGGCAGGTCACAATCATCGGCCACACTTCAGTCGGCGACGGCTGTGTGATCTCACCGTTTGTGGTGCTCGGCGGTGCGCCCCAGGATCTCAGCTACAAGGGTGAGCCGACCACGCTCGAGATCGGTTCCGGCTGTACCATTCGTGAAGGTGCGACGATGAACGTCGGCACCGTCAAGGGCGGTGGGAAGACGCGCGTCGGCAGCGGCGGCTACTTCATGAACAACAGCCATGTCGGCCATGATTGCATGGTCGGCGACAACGTGATCTTCGCGACGTCGGCGACGCTCGGGGGCCATTGCGAGATCGGCGACGCCGTCTATATCGGCGGCCTGTCCGCGGTGCATCAGTTCACGCGCATCGGCCCGTATGTGATGGTTGGCGGCGTCTGCGGCGTGCGCGACGACGTCATCCCGTACGGACTGGTCAACGGTCAGTACGCGGTGCTGGAGAGCCTTAACCTGATTGGGATGAAGCGGCGCAAGTTCACCAAGCAGCGGCTGGCGACGGTGCGTGGGTTCTACCAAAAGCTCTTCCACGGCCCCGGCACCTTCGCCGCGCGGCTGGAAGCCTGCAGGCCGCTCGCGGGCGAAGATCCGGCGATCGCCGAGATCCTCGACTTCATCGGCAAGGGCAAACGCCCGCTCTGCCTTCCCGCCATCGCGAAGTGACTTTGCAATGGCCCCGGGCATGACATCGGCGGCGTCAGAGATTTCTTCGCCGGTCGGCATCGTCGCCGGCGGCGGTGCCATGCCGTTCGCGGTCGCCGACTCGCTTGCCGCCCGCGGCATCACCCCGGTGCTGTTCCCGCTGCGGGGGGCCTGCGATCCGGCGCGGGTGGAGAAATTCCGTCACCGCTGGATTTCGGTCGGCCAGCTCGGCCGCGCCATGCGGCTGTTTCGCGAGGAAGGCTGCCGCGACCTGATCTTCATCGGAACGCTGGTGCGCCCCTCGCTCGCGGAGATCCGGTTCGACGTCAAGACGTTGCGCCTGCTCGGCAACGTCATCCGCGCCTTCCGCGGCGGCGACGATCATCTCTTGTCCGGCGTCGGCCGCCTCCTCGAGCAGGACGGCTTTCGCATGGTCGGCATCAAGGACGTCGCCCCGGATCTTCTGATGCCCGAGGGCTGCATCAGTCGCGCCTGGCCGAACGACAACAGCAAGACCGACATCGAGCGGGGCCGTGCGGTGCTGGCCGCGCTCGGTCCCTTCGACATCGGCCAAGCCGCGGTGGTGATCGACGGGCATGTGGTGGCGGTCGAGGACATCGAGGGCACCGACGCGCTGCTCGCGCGCGTCGCGCGGCTGCGCGAGGAGGGCCGTATTCGCGCGGCCGCCGGCCGCGGCGTGCTGGTGAAGGCGCCGAAGAGCGGCCAGGATCTGCGCTTTGACCTGCCGACGATCGGTCCGCGCACGCTCGAAGGTGTTGCCGCCGCAGGGCTCGCCGGCATCGCCGTCATCGCCGGTAACACCATCGCCGCCGAGCCGCAGGCGATGATCGCGCTGGCCGACGCGAAATATCTCTTCGTCATCGGCTTGCCGGCGTGATGCAGCCACGCGATCCCAAGCGCAAGATCTTCCTGATCGCCACGGAGGAATCCGGCGACCGGCTCGGCAGCGCCTTGATGAAGGTGCTGCGCCAACGCCTCGGCGACGGCGTCGAATTCGCAGGCGTCGGCGGCCGCACCATGGCGCGCGAGGGGCTGGTATCGCTGTTTCCGATCGAGGAGCTGTCGATCGTCGGTTTCGCCGCGGTGATGCAGCAATTGCCGAAGATCCTGCGGTTGATCCGCAACACAGCGGACGCCGTGATTGAGGCGGTGCCCGACGCGCTCATCATCATCGACAGTCCGGATTTCACGCATCGCGTCGCCCGCCGCGTGCGCGCGAAGAATTCCGCGATTCCCGTGGTCGATTACGTCTCGCCGCAGCTTTGGGCGTGGCGGCCGGGACGGGCGCGGACCATGCTCGGCTATGTCGACCACGTTCTCGGTCTCCTGCCGTTCGAGCCCGAGGAATACCGCAAGCTCGGCGGACCGCCATGCAGCTATGTCGGCCATCCCCTGATCGAGCAATTGTCCTCGCTGCGGCCGAATGCGGAGGAGCAGACACGCCGCAACACTGAGCCGCCGGTGCTGCTGGTGCTGCCCGGCAGCCGTCGCAGCGAGGTCAGGCACCACCTCAATGTGTTCGGCGCAACGCTCGGCCGCTTGCAGGCGGAAGGCCACGCCTTCGAGCTGATGCTGCCGACCATGCCGCATCTGGAAGCGACCATCCGCGAAGGCATCGCGAATTGGCCGGTCAAGCCGCAGATCGTGATCGGTGAGAACGAGAAGCGCGCCGCGTTCCGCATCGCGCGTGCGGCGCTGGCCAAATCCGGCACGGTGACGCTGGAGCTTGCGCTATCAGGCATTCCCATGGTGACGGCCTATCGCGTCGGCGCGATCGAGGCCTTCATCCTGCGCCGCGCCATCCGCGTCTCCTCGGTGATCCTTGCCAATCTCGTGATCGGCAAGGATGTCATTCCGGAGTTCCTGCAGGAGGAGTGCATGCCGGACAAGCTGGCGCCCGCGCTCACTGATGTGCTGACGGATTCTCCGCTGCGGCGACAGCAGGTCGAGGCCTTTGCCCAGCTCGACACCATCATGTCGACCGGCAACAAGTCACCGAGCGTGCTGGCCGCGGACATCGTGCTGGCGACGATGCGCAAGGGCGGGGGAACGAGCTAGGCTAGGCGCGCCTCGCAAGCGTCGGCTTGCAGCGGCCCGGCGGAAGTTACTTGATTCGGCCGCGATCGGCTCCAAGCAGAGGTTAAGCTGTTCGCGCGGCAAGCCGCTAATGTGGCCGTGCCGCCATTGCGCACAAGTTGGCTATCTAATTGGAAGTTCTGTGTCCGAAACGCCGGATCCAGAAATTGGTCCGGAGCAGCCTAATAGTGCTGCGATGTTGGCTATTCTGCTGCCAATCTTAAACGATATCGAAGCGGTGCCCGATTCCGTGCGTATCCTCAGTACGTGTGCAGCAATGAACCAATCGTCTGCTTTTGTGCCTGCCGCCAACACTGCCTCCCGAGGTTCAAGGCCTTGATGTTAGTTCCTACGCATGTGAGGAGGTTCATGCTCGCTTGCGGATCGTGTCCCGTGGCGTGGTGTAGCTGAGTGCGGGTCACCACGTTCGCCGGTTTGGGCCGGATCGGTCAGCTGGCGATTGCCGGGAAGCTG
>NZ_LBJC01000063.1 GCF_004114535.1 Bradyrhizobium nanningense | reverse complement strand
GACCGACGTTGCCGTTTTGCCATCTGACACCTCTCGCTGCCTAAGCTATAGGTGTCCACCGATTTAGGGGAGGTCCAAGTCTGGATTGCTTCGCTTCGCCCGCAATGACGAAGAGAAGGCTACGACTTCACCGCACCCGCGGTGAGCCCGCCCACCATGTAGCGGCGGAAGGCGTAATAGACCGCGGCCGGCGGCAGTGCGTAGATGAAGCCGGTGGTCATCAACAGCTCCCAGGGCGAATCGTCGGCGGCAAGGAAGTTGCCGAGCGCGACCGGGAGAGTGATCTCGTGATCGTTGGAGAGCAGCAGGAACGCGTAGAGATATTCGTTCCAGGCCAGCAGCACCGCATAGGTGCCGATTGCGACCAGCGAGGGCATCATCAGCGGCAGATAGACCAGGCGGAAGATCTGCAGCGTCGTCGCGCCGTCCATCACGGCGGCCTCATCCAGTTCGACCGGCAGCTTGTCGGAGGCCTGCTTGAGCACCCAGATCGCGTAAGGCGAGGCGATCGTCACCATGGCCAGGATCAGCGACCAGTGATTGTTGAGCAGGCCGTAATTGCCCATGGTCCGGTACATCGGCACGGCGAGGAACGCGGCCGGGATGAAATAGGTGAAGAGCGCGAGGTTCAGCACCATGCGTCCGCCCGGCACCTTCAGCCGCGAGATCGAGAACGCAGCCGCGGTCGCGATGAACAGAGTCAGCACGCCGACGGATGCCGCGATCACCACCGAATTCCAGAACTGGACGTAGAAATCGCGCAGGAAGTAGTGCTGCTGCTTGAACACGATCTCGAAGTTGTGCAGCGTCGGATGGTCCGGCCACAGCTTGCCCGAGAACGCGTCCTCCTTCGGGGAGATCGCGAACAGGAACATGTGATAGATCGGGATCATCGTCCACAGGAAGACGGGAATGCCGATCAGCAGGAGCCGCGCTTCGGTCCCGACTTCGCGCAAGGAGGGGAGCTTCATCGCGACAACCGTTTCATCATGAAGTACACGAGCGGCAGGACGAACGGCATCGCGCAGACGATGGACGCCATCGCCAGCGAAAGCTGGTCGAGCCGGAGATAGCGGATGCCGAGCGTCGACAGCACATGCGTGAGGTCGGCCGGGCCGCCGCCGGTGAGCAGATAGACGCTGTTGAAGTCGCCGAGCGTCCAGATCATCGAGAGCAGCGTGCAGGTGACGTAGAGCGTCTGCATCGACGGCCAGGTGATGTAGCGGAATTTCTGCCACCAACTCGCGCCGTCGACCTCGGCGGCCTCGAACAGATCGTGCGAGATCGCAAGGCGACCGGTGATCAGGATCAGCGTCCAGAACGGTAGTGACTTCCAGATGTGGACGGCGATCGCCATGGTCAGCGCCACGGTCGGGTCGTTGAGCCAGTTCGGGCCGTCATCGCCGGTGAGGGAGAAGATGAAATGGTTGATCATGCCCCATTCGGGATTGAGCATGAACCGGACCGACAGGATGGTCGGGATCGACGGCACCGCCCAGGGCAGGATGAAGATCACCGAGAGCCATTTGATCCAGGGGCGCTGCTGGGCGAAGAAGCCGGACAGAAACAGCGCGATCAGCATCTTGATGTTGATGCCGATGACCAGGAAGATCAGCGTGTTGACCGCGGCGCGCGCGAAGATCGGGTCGTTGTAGAGGGCGACATAGTTCGAGGGCGCCCGCGCCAGCCACAGCCCGTAGCAGACGGGATAGACCACGAAGGCCAGGAAGACGAGCAGATAGGGCGCGAGCAGCACGATGCCCCAGATCTGCGCCGGGGTTAGCCGCGACGACAGGGGCGGGCCGGGGATTGCCTGATCGCCAGAGAGCGTGATCGCCATTCTTTTCGGACTCTTCAAAGAGAAGCCGGCCGCGAAACGCGGCCGGTGTTGTTCTTACACCTCTCCCCGCAACGCGGGGAGAGGTGCGGGGGAATTAACCCGCGACCTGCTTGATGCGGGCGATCAGTTCGTCGACCGCCTTGTCGACCGGAACCTTCTCGCTGACGACGCGGTTCATCGCCTTCGCCCACACGTTCTCGTTGTTGAGAATCGTGAACTTCCAGTTCTTGGTGAAGTCGAACGGTGCGGTGCCGCCCTTGAACTGCGTGTAGACGGCCTTGCGGTGCTTGTCAGCCTGCCAGAACGGGCTTTCCTGGCTTTCCTTCGTCACGGGGAACCAGCGGCCGAGCGCGCCCTCGATGTAGGGACGGACGTTCTCTTCCTGGAGCAGGAAGCTGATGAACTGCTTGGCCTCGGCCTTGTTCTTGGCCGCGGTGAAGACCAGCCCGGTCTTGACGTCGGAGCGGTACTTGATGGTCGAGCCATCGGGCGCCTTGGGGAAGGACGACGTGATGATGTCCTGCTCATAGGCCTTCTTGCCGGCCTCGCGCTGCTCGGGCGTAAGAGCCTGGTTCTGCGAGTCCTCGTACCATTTCGCCGCGATCGAGATCGTGAAGTTGTGGGTCATCACGATGGTCTTGTTGTGGAAGGCGACGTTGTTGTCGGGATCCTTCCAGGTCGTGGAGGACGGTGGCGTGCAGCCCTTGATATAGGTGTCGGTGTAGTCCTTCATCGCCTTGATCAGGTTCTCGCGAACCTTGGGATCGTCGACCGTGAGCTTGCCGTCATCGTCGACCAGCTTGACGTGGTAGGCGTCCATGAAGGTGTAGAACGACTGGAAGGCGTCGGTGGATTCCACGCCCATCGGCTGGCCGACGGCATAGATGCGCTGGCCGGTCGCCTTGCGGATCGCCGGCTGCACCTTGTCGCACCAGAACGTCCAGTAGCCCGTCCAGTCGTTCGGGATATCGGCCTGCTTGAAGCCAGCCTTCTCCAGCATGTCGTTCCAGATCTGGACGTGCATGCTCTGCTGCTTCAGCGGAAAGCCGTAATAGGCCTTCTTCTTGGCGACGTCGTTGTAGAGGATCGACGCGTCGAGCGTGTTCTGCACGAAACGGCCCTTGATCGGCTCCATGACGTCGGAGAGATCCTCGAGCTTGCCCTCATAGGCCCATTTGCCCTGCGCCTGGACGTCATAGGAATCGGAATAGGCGACATCGGGCACGGTGCCGGCATCGAGAGCGGCGACCGTCTTCGGAATCATGTCCTGGATCGCGTATTGCGACAATTCGACCTTGATGCCGGTCTTGGCTTCGAACTTCTTGATCGTCTCGATCAGAGCGTCGTCTTCGGAGCGATAGAAGCCTTTGCCCCACCAGACCGTGATCGTCTTCTGCTGCGCAAATGCGGGTGCAGCGGCTGCAAACAGCCCGGCCGCAGCGACCGCCAGTGATACTGCGCCAATAACCTTGGATTTCACGTTTTTCTCCCTCAAACGGCCGGTGTTTTTAACCGGTCGTATAAAACACTAGCGCATGGCGGTAGTCCGATCTAGCGGCATGTTGTCAGACATAGGTCGAGGGGACAGAGGCTCGTGGAAGTGCTTAACGCGCGCATCAATCCAATCGCCGCATCAATTCCCGGCAATCAATTCGCCTTGTGTGTTCTTGACCTGACCCATGCGCAAGCTCCACACCCGCTCGCCGCAGGCGAAAGACCTATTAGGCGGTAAGAGGCCTGAACGCAACGCAACCTGCTTGCAACGCAGCGGTGCGCCGGCTGCAGAGAGCCAAATGTCTCCGAACACAAGCGGGCCAATCCGAGGAACCTGAGCGGAATGGCCTTTCCATTCTGCCGCGAGCTATCAGCGTTTCCGCTTCGGACCCGTCGATGCCGTGTTTGAACTTGCCTCGGCGGGTTGGGATCGCGGTTTGCCTTGCCCGCTGGCCCTGGAAGGAGCGCGCCATGCCTCGAGCAGCATCTTGAGAAATTGACTGGCATGAGGAGATAGTGTCGCCCCGCGCCTGCGCACGATTCCGATCGTCCGCGACACTTCCGGCTCGACCAGACGAATGGTGTGGATGATCGGATGGCCGGCGGCGGGCGTCGCGAGCCTCGGGAGCACGGCGATGCCAAGGCCCGCTTCGACCAGGCCAAGCGAACCCGAGAGATGAGCAACTTCATAGGACCAGTTCAACTGGAGGCCCTGTCGCGCCAATGCGTTGTCGATCAACGCGCGATTGCCGCTGTTGCGACCGACGGTGATGATCCGGTGCGGTACGATCTCCGACCAGCTGACCTGCTTGCGCGACGCCAGCGGATGATCATGGCGGCAGGCCAGCACGAAAGGGTCCTCGACCAGTTTCTCGAATTCAATCTCTGCATGCGAAGCACCGATGAAATTGATGCCGAAGTCGGCTTCTCCGCGCGCGACCGCCTCCAGTCCCTCATTGGCACCGATGTCAAGAATCCGAATGCGAATGCGCGGATATGCTTCCGCAAACCGGCCGATCGCACGCGGCAGGAAGTAGAACACCGCTGTCGGCACCGCAGCCACCGAGACCAGGCCTGAACTTCGCGCGCCGATATCGTGGATGGCGAGCACCGAGGTCTCGAACTCGTCGATGAGCCGGCGCACCTTCGGCAGGAAGTCACGGCCGGTCATGGTGAGATTGACGTGGCGCGTCGATCGCTCGAGCAACGGTGCACCGAGGCTTTCTTCCAGTTTCTGGATACGGCGACTGAGCGCCGGCTGCGACAAATTCAGCGCCTTGGCGGTCCGGACAAAGCTTCCCGTCTCCGCGACGGTGATGAACGCCTTGAGGTCGAGCAGTTCTGCGTTCACGGCGTGATCCATTATTACGATAGATGGAATAATACATCAGATATTTGCATTTTACAAAAGAGTTCAGAGGGAGGATGCTCTGGTTCAGGCGATATATCGCCGAACGGAAGAGTTCCATGAACGATCAGATTGCCATTCCCTGTGTGGTCATGCGCGGGGGCACCTCGCGCGGACCGTTTTTCCTGGCCCGCGATCTTCCGGCCGATCCCAGGTCGCGCGACGCGGTCCTGCTGTCTGTGATGGGGGGTGGACACGATCTTGGAATCGACGGAATCGGCGGGGGCAATGCCGTCATCAACAAGGTCGCGATCGTCGGGCCGGCCACGGTGCCCGGTGCTGACGTCGATTACCTGTTTGCCCAGGTGCGAGTTCGTGAGGGCATCGTCGATACCTCGCCGAATTGCGGAAATATGCTTGCAGCGGTGGGGCCGTTCGCAATCGAAGCCGGTCTGGTCGCCGCCACCGCAGATCGCACCCATGTGCGCATCCACAATGTCAACACCGGCAAGCTGATCGATGCGACAATTGCCACGCCGGGAGGGCGGGTGACCTACGAGGGCGAGGCGCGGATCGACGGCGTACCGGGAACGGCCGCGCCCATCGAACTGTCGTTTCCTGACGCGGCCGGTGCCCGCACCGGTCGCCTCCTACCGACGGGACGCCCGATCGACCGCATCGAAGGGATCGATGTGACCTGCATCGACGCGGCCATGCCCGTCATGCTGGTCCGAGCAGCGGATCTGGGATGGACCGGCCGTGAGGCACCTTCAGATTTCGCCGGCGGCGGCTTCCGCGCGCGTCTTGAAGGGTTGCGTATCGAGGTCGGGCGCCTGATGGGCTTTCCAAATGCCGCGAACATGGTGATCCCGAAGCCTGTTCTGCTTGCGCCAGCGGGCGAGGCGGCGCTGAACGTCAGGTACTTCATGCCGCACGATTGCCATAGCGCGCTGGCGGTGACCGGAGCTGTCGCAATCGCGACGGCCTGTGTGACGCCCGGGACAATCGCTGCAGAGATGGTGGGACCGCTGGCACCGCCGGAGCCGATCACGTTGGCTCACCCCTCCGGTCAACTCGTAGTTCGGCTGGAGCCCGGCCCGGTGGCTCGGGTGCAGCGGACAGCCCGGCGCATTTTCGAGGGACATGTGTTCGCCCGCCGATCGCACCTGCCTCAGGCGGTGCTGGCGGCCTGAAGCCCGCCGCTTCCGACGCCATCACAAAAAATCAGAGCCATGGGAGAAATGAGAATGCACAAGGAAGCGCTGGTCGGGCACCCGAGCACCGAGGCTCGAAAGCCATTCTACCGGATTCTCTACATCCAGGTGCTGATCGGCGTGGTGCTGGGTGTCCTCACCGGCCATTTCTGGCCCGAATTCGGCGCTGCGCTGAAGCCGTTCGGAGACGGCTTCGTCAAGCTGGTGAAGATGATGATCGCGCCGATCGTGTTCTGTACCATCGTCAGCGGCATCACCAGCATCAGCGATTCTCGCGAGGTCGGCCGCACGTTGGTGAAATCCATGGCGCTGTTCTATCTGCTGACGGTGCTCGCGCTATTGGCCGGGTTGATCGCCATCTCGTTGATCCAACCGGGCGTAGGCATGCATGTCTCCGTCAGCACGCTGGATCCGTCGGTGGCGGCGAAATTCGCCAAGCAGGCAGGCGCCAGCGGATTTGCGGACTTCATGCTGCACATCATTCCGCATTCGTTCTTTGGAGCGTTCGCCGATGGTGAGGTGCTGCCGGTCCTGCTCGTCTCGATCCTGATCGCCTTTGGCCTCAGCCGTGCCGGCGATGGGGGCGTTGCGGTGACGAAGGCGATCGCCTCGTTCTCGCACGTGCTGTTTGTGTCGTTCGGCTTGATCATGAAGCTCGCGCCGCTCGGCGCCTTCGGCGCCATGGCGTTCACCGTGGGCCGCTACGGCGTCCGTTCGATCGGCTCGCTTGGACTGTTGATCCTGACGTTCTATCTCGCCTGCTCCGTGTTCGTGGTGGTCGTGCTCGGTACGCTGGCGCGGCTGAACGGCTTCAGCCTGTGGAAGACGATCCGCTACTTCAGGGAAGAGCTGCTGATCGTGCTCGGCACGTCATCGTCGGAGCCGGCGCTGCCTGGCGCACTGCGCAAGCTGGAGCAACTCGGATGCAGGAAAGGCGTGTCGGGGCTCGTGCTGCCAATGGGCTACTCCTTCAATCTGGACGGCAGCGCGATCTACCTCACCTTGGCCTCGATCTTCATCGCGCAAGCTTGCGACATTCACCTCGGATGGGGGCAGATCGGGGCGATGCTCGGGCTGATGCTGCTGACGTCCAAAGGGGCGGCTGGTGTCACCGGCAGCGGCTTCGTCGCGCTTGTCGCAACGCTCTCCGTGATGCCGGATCTGCCCGTGACCGGCGTGGCGCTGCTTGTCGGCATCGACCGCTTCATGTCGGAAGCGCGGGCGCTGACCAGCATGATCAGCAACTGTGTCGCCGCCATCACCGTTTCACTATGGGAGGACGCCTGTGACCGCGAGGTCTTGGACCGTGAATTGGGACAGAATGGCAGTGTCGAGCTCCCGGTTGGGACAAAGATCGCCGGGGCGACAGTGATGCGGGATGGCAAGAGCTGGGTTTCAACGACGCGATCGGCCGCTTGACAGTCATCTTCGGACAACTCGGTCGCAGGTATTGGTTTCTTACGCGAACCTGTGGCTGCGACCCGACAAGGCACTCTAGTTCGACTTACTCTAGTTCGACTTGGCGCCTTCCTTTGCATTCTCCGCCGTCGGCGATCCGTCCTGAGCGGGGCGCTTGCCGCCCCCGGTGATGCGCTGCTTCAGGAGATCGAGGAAGGGGGACGCCGCGGGCGACTGCCGGATCAGGCTTTCAGGGTCGGGGAAAATCAGCGGATCGTCCCACGGGCCCTGCACCATGAAGGGCAATTGAAAGCCGGACGTCGTATTGAGGCTCGCCACCCCCTTCATGTCGTATTCGCGCGTCGGCACCGAGGCGGTGCCGGTCAGCGTGATCTTCGCGGCCGGCCCTTCGATGCGGATGTCCTCGGCGGTGGCGATCCCGTCGGAGAATCTCACCGCGATGGTGAGATTGTTGTACGGCGTCGAACCGTTGCGGAAATTGCCGCCGCCCGACAACGGCCGCCGTTCCAGCCGCTTCAGAAGCTGCTCGGCATTGAAGCCCGAGATCGCGCCGTCGTGCCCGGTGACGGTGGCGCTGCCGTCGAGCGACTGCACGAGGCCGAACGGGCTCGAGCCCGAGGCGAACAGCGAGACGTTGATGTTGCCGCGGCCAGACAGCTTGTTGAGGCCGAACAGTTCGGTGGCGCAGGCCTGGAGATCGACGTCGGTGAACTGGAATTGCGCCTTGATGTCGGCGACCGTGTCGGAGCGGGCGATGCCGAACGAGCCCTTGGCGATGCCGCCATAGACCTGCGCCTCGCCGACCGAGAGCGCCAGCGTGCCGTTGCGCAAATTGGCGCCGATCGCGGTGCGGCCGAGCTTGGTCGGCCCGACCGTGAGCTTTGCCGCCGACAGGCGCATGTCGAGGTCGGTGGTCGACAATCCCTGGAGATCGAACAGCTGCCTGTTCCAGTCGCGCGCCCCGCTGGCGAGCAGGCGGAAGGTGGAGATATAAGGTGTGAAGTCGAGCGCGTCCGCGGCAAGCGTCGCCTGCAGTGTCTGCCGGCCGTTATTGGCGTAGGTCATGACGCCCTCGGCGGCGTTGCCGTCGAGCTCGACATTGACATTGGTGAGCGCGATCGAGGCCCCGACGACGTTGGCGCGCGCCTTCAGCGCGAAGCGACCGAAGCCGCCGCTGGCGGGCTGCGGCTGCCCGGTCCAGCGCAGCGCGTTGCGCAAGGAGGGGCTGTCGATCGTCAGCGTACCCTCCATCATCGGACTGGTGCGGTTGGCGACGCTGCCGTCGAAGGCGAGCTTGAGCGGCGTGCTGGCGATCCGTGCCTTCAAACCCGATCGCTCGCCGGACAGGGCGGCGACGAAATCGGAAAAGCTGATCGAGCCGTCGACGCGCTCGCCGCGCCAGTCGAACTGTCCCGTCGCGGCGAAGGAGCGCGAGATCGAGGGCCATGCCAGCGACAGGTCGATGTCGTCGAGCTGCTCGGTGGCGCGGGTGGCGGCGTCCTCGTACTCGAGCACGCCATCCTGAATCCGGATTTCGGAGAACGAAACCTGGTTCTCGGCCCCGGGCTTCATGGTGCGCGCGATGGTCTGGATGAAGGGCGTCCAGTTGCTCTCGCCGTCCGGCTTCAGGCTGACATGGATACGCGGCCGCAGCAGCGTCAGGTCGGCGATCTCGAACCGTTGCAGCAAGAGCGGCAGCAGCCGAAGATTGGCGGTGAGCACCTCGACATGGAGCGCGGAATCGCTGGTGCCGCCACCCTTGAGGCCGACGTCGTGGAAGGAGATGTAGCTCGCCGGCAGCACCGAGATGTCGATGTTGCCCGCGACGCTGAGCTCGAGCCCGGTGACGTCGCGGATCTGCGCTTCGACCGCCTTGCGCAGGGCGTCGCGGTTGATGAGCCAGGAGGTCCCGATCAGGGCGATCAGCGCCACGCCGAGCAGCGCCGCGATCGGCGTCCCGAGGCGCTTCATTCCTTGGGCCATGGTCAATGGCATGTCCTGATCGGGTTGGTCGTTGGAGCCAGAAGGGCGGGTCGGGAAACCTGCGTGCCCACCCCCAACCCCCGCAACTTGATGGGTTTTCTTGTCGCTTTCAAGGCCGCGGACGGTTCTGCCCACGGCGCGGGCAGCTTCTACCACCCGGGCGCGGCGCGGAGAACCCCGTATCATTGACGGCTTTAGACGATTTCGCCTAATAATCGCCGCCAATAGGGCGCGACGCCTCCAAGCCGAAGGTTCAGTCGAAGGTAATTTGCATGAACAAGGTCTATCCCGACGCCAAGTCGGCTCTGTCAGGCATTTTGAAAGACAACATGATGATCATGTCGGGAGGTTTCGGCCTCTGCGGCATCGCCGAGGCGCTGTCGGATGCGATCCGCGAGTCCGGCGTCAAGGGCCTGACGGTGGTCTCCAATAATGCCGGCGTCGACGGCATCGGGCTCAGCCGCCTGTTGGAAACGCGGCAGATCAAGAAGATGATCTCGTCCTATGTCGGCGAGAACAAGCTGTTCGCCCAGCAATTCCTCGCCGGCGAGCTGGAACTCGAATTCAATCCGCAAGGCACGCTCGCCGAACGTATCCGCGCCGGCGGCGCCGGCATTCCGGCCTTCTACACCAAGACCGGCGTCGGTACGCTGATCGCCGAAGGCAAGGAAGTGAAGGAGTTCGACGGCGAGAAGTACCTGATGGAGCGCGGCCTGTTCGCCGACCTCGCCATCGTGCATGCCTGGAAGGGCGACACCGCCGGCAACCTCATCTACCGCAAGACCGCGCGCAACTTTAACCCGATGATGGCGACCGCCGCCAAGATCACGGTGGCCGAGGTCGAGCATCTGGTTCCGGCCGGTGAACTCAATCCCGACCACGTCCACACGCCCGGCATCTTCGTGAAGCGCATCGTCGAGGTCGGCACGGCCAAGAAGCGCATCGAATTCCGCAACACCCGCCCGCGTCCGACGAATGCGCCGGCGGCCGGCACTGGAGTTGAAATCTGATGGCCTGGACCCGTGAACAGATGGCCGCGCGCGCCGCGAAGGAATTGCGCGACGGCTATTACGTCAATCTCGGCATCGGCATCCCGACGCTGGTCTCGAACTACATTCCGGATGGCGTCGACGTCAGCCTCCAGAGCGAGAACGGCATGCTCGGCATGGGACCGTTCCCCTATGAGGACGAGGTGGATGCCGATCTCATCAATGCCGGCAAGCAGACGGTGAG
This sequence comes from Bradyrhizobium nanningense, assembly GCF_004114535.1. Taxonomy (GTDB): domain Bacteria; phylum Pseudomonadota; class Alphaproteobacteria; order Rhizobiales; family Xanthobacteraceae; genus Bradyrhizobium; species Bradyrhizobium nanningense. Next base: position 1,266 of record NZ_LBJC01000063.1, on the reverse strand, counting down.
CGAGCTGCCGTCGACCTCCTATTTCTCGAGCGCGGATTCCTTCGGAATGATCCGCGGCGGCCACATGGACCTGTCGATCCTCGGCGCCATGCAGGTGGCCCAGAACGGCGATCTCGCCAACTGGATGATCCCCGGCAAGATGGTCAAGGGCATGGGCGGGGCGATGGACCTCGTCGCCGGCGTCAAGCGCGTCGTCGTGGTGATGGAGCATTCGGCCAAGGACGGCCCGAAGCTCCTGAAGAAGTGTAACCTGCCGCTGACCGGCGAGCGCGTCGTCGACATGGTCGTCACGGATTTGGCCGTCTTCACGATCGACAAGCACGGCAATGGCGGCATGGCGCTGATCGAGCTCGCCGACGGCGTTTCGCTCGACGAGGTCAAGGCCAAGACCGAAGCCGAATTCCGCGTGGCGTTGAAGAACACGTAAGGTCGTCGTAACTGGGGGCGCGCATGACGATACGGTCGGCGCGTCCCGACGACGCCGCATTCATCGTCCAGACCATCCTGTCATCGCAGCGCGGCTATTGCTCGCGCGGCTGGTTCGATGTCGCGCTCGGCTGGCCCGATGCGCAGTGCCGCGACTTCATCGCGCGCATCGCCGTCGCGCATGCCGTGTCGATGTGGCACGTCTCGCAATTTCTGGTCGCCGAGGTCGACGGCAAGCCGGCCGCCGCGCTGTGCGCGCTGCCCGCCGCCGGTACGGGACCTGCGGCCTGGCGCGCGATCGAGGAAGTTGCGGCTGCGACCGGCCTCGCTGCGACGGAGCTGGAAGCCATTCGTTATCGCGGCGCCTACACGCGGGCCTGCTGGGTTCAGGGCGGCGAGGGCGACTGGATGATCGAGTATGTCGCGACCGATCCGCCCTATCGCGGTCTTGGCCTGGTGCAGGCATTGATTGCCCATGCGCTGGATAAGGGGCAAGCGGCGGGGTTTGCCCGGGCGACGATCTCGTTCCTGATCGGCAACGAGCCCGCCGAGCGCGCCTACGCGAGGGCGGGTTTTGTCTTTGCGGAAGAGAAGCGTGACCCCGCTTTCGAGACGATCATCGGAGCTCCCGGCTTTCGTATGTTTGCGCGGGCGATTTGATCCGCCGCGCGCTCGGTGACTGTTGGGAGCAGGATGTTTGCCTCAATCTCGTCATTGCGAGGAGCTCTTGCGACGAAGCAATCCAGGCTTGATCTTCCCCCAAAAAAGTGGACAGGGTTCAAGCCGATTTTAGCTCCATCTCGACCGGGCTGATATAGCCGATAGCCGAGTGTCTGCGGT
>NZ_LBJC01000062.1 GCF_004114535.1 Bradyrhizobium nanningense | reverse complement strand
CTTCCCGGCAATCGCCAGCTGACCGATCCGGCCCAAACCGGCGAACGTGGTGACCCGCACTCAGCTACACCACGCCACGGGACACGATCCACGTACTTGGGACGGTTGAGCAGTCGCTCATACGGAAAGGCCGCCACGGCGTGCTCTTGCAATAGCCGACGCCTCGCTTCCCGCGAACCTCGATTTCCAGGATCCTCGGTCCACGAGGGCCCCTCCTCCACGATCGTGACGTCGCGATGCTGGAGATTCTTGGCCTCGTCCGGACGCAAGCCCGTATTGCCGAGGAAGATTACGTAGTCGTGTAGTTGTTCGGAGGACCACTTGTGCTGCGGTTGCGCCTGCTTCGCGGCTCCCGCGTTTTCTCGAACAACGACTTGTATTCCTCGGGACTGAACCACGGCCGGTGCACCACCTTGCCCTGGGACTTACGGCGGAGAAAAGTCAGGAGGGTACGCCAGCCATTCGTGGCGGATGGCGGTCTTCAGCACCTGCCGCGGCGTTACAATCTCATCATGGAGAGTGCTTCGGGCAGGCGCCTTGCCCGTCGGCGACGTCTGTATACGGTGAACCTGATACTCCTGCGCCTTGCCTGGGGTGATTTGGGAATGAGCCATGCTGCCGAAGAACGGCAGCAGGTGCAGCCGCAAGCGGTCACGATAACCTTGCACCCACTTGGGGCTCCTCTGCCCCTCGGTGATGATCTCCTATTCCTTCAAGAACTGGTCAGCCGCCTCTCGATATCCTGTGCGGCGGGAAATGCATCGCTCGCGTTGTCGTTGATCAGGGATACCCGCAACCCGACATAACGACGCTTGTGCTTGGCCCGCCCAGATTCTCAAGGAAGAACTCGCCAACGATCATGCGCCGCTCATTCGCAGATGGCCCGACATGGAAATCATGGTGCCCAATTTGCTTATCGATGCGGCAACATGGATTGCCCAAACGAAACCACTCACCCTGCCCATTGATGCGCTTCGCCGTTGGTGGTGAGGGTGCCGATCCATTTCCAGAATGGTGGCCGCAATGGCTGATCGCCTGGACATTGGAACGCCTCCCACAACCGGCAATCCGCTTACGGACCGCACGCGCGAGCGCGCAATCGTGACCGAAAGCAAAGACACGATCCGCAACCTCAAGGCCTCGGAATCGGTGATGGCGGCGTTTCTCCGCGCAGGTGTGGACAGTGGACTTCGAGGAGCGCGTAGCGCCGGAGCTCGCGGCACGGTGGAGCTCTGAGCCCAAGTGCCGAAAGGCAGCAAGTCGGGTGTTACTGGATATGAAGTCTGGCAGCTTCCCCTCGCTCCCGCTGGCGAACCTGGGTTCGTCAGCGTGTCCCTAACGGAGCAACCTGATTTCGAAGGTGACCTGATGGTGCGGGTTGACGTCAAGATCAAGCGATGGACCGAGCACCTTTGAGGAGACATCGCAAATTCGGCGACGGATTTCGCGGATGTCGTGAGTACGCCTGGCTAGAATCGGAGAGTGCAGCCGCCACTACCGTAAAGATCGCTTCTCGCTACACCCCACCGTTCGCCCAGCGTTCAAGCTCCCGGCAACGCTTGATCAATTTTTCGAACGGCTCGGCGTCATCCAACAGTACGCCGTGATCCGCCATTTTCTTGTAATCGGCTTCAAGCACCTTAAGCGCTTCGGCATCGGGAATGAGCTTCAATCCGCCCGAGACCGCTTTCGCATAATCAATCGGATTGCCTTCGCTGTCCTTTGCACGGAAGAACTTCGACTTGTGGGCAGCGACCGCGTTGGCAAGATCCCGGTCATCGAAGGCGGCTTGGGCGTAGCCCTCATCGTCCAGCCGTACGAGGTCATGCCAGTGGCGCGAGTAGCGGTCCTGCTGATTGCCCTCCTCGGAGCAGAAACCGATCGACTGCGATGCCGCTGCGCATCTGGCTTAAGGCAATAGACATGCACGGCGCCATCGAGGATCGCGGTGGCATCCACCCCAGTACACTCCAGCGCCCGCACAGCTTCCCCTGCCGCCCGATGCGATGGCAGGAGCATCCACTGCGGTGCATGCTTCATCTCAACCACCTGCGTGCCGAGATTAAGACGGCGGCTGCGCCCGGAGGTCAGGTAGACTAGCTTGGTCGGCACCTGCGTTGTCAGGCCGAGCGCGTTCGCGGCCGCTGCGCCATGGCTGACGACGGTCTCTGCATGCGAAGTCGCGAGGTTGGCGACCACTTTCTCCGGCGCAGGCGCGCGCATGCCGAACCGCGTTTCCACAGGGCGCACATGGACGCCGCGGGTGATGCGCATCAACTGCTTCTTTTCCTGAAGCCGCTTCAGGGCCTGGTCGACGGCCGCCCGGCTACCCAGATGCAGGAATTCCTTGGCGCTGATCAAAGCGCCTTCCGGGAGCGTGTTCACCTGGTTCAAAATGCGCTCGGCAACGGCTTTCGTCCTGCCGGGATCGCCAGCGCCCAAATTCGGGCTTGAAATCATCGCAGAAAACGCGCCTCAGTTAGGTTTGCAACAAACCGTCTTCGACCGCTCGCTTATACGAAGTCCGGAGCGTCACCCAAGTAGGCGCCGGCTGACATTGACGATGAAACCCGTCGGCACGCCGATGATGGCGCCGAGCAGGCCGTAGCCGAAGGCGCTGAGTGCGCCGGCCGTCACCGCGCCGTACAAGGCGCCCATACCTGAGCACATTGCCGCCACACCGATCAGGGTCTGATCGTTTTTCTCTTCGATCCGGTGTTGGCGCCGCTCTCTTGAGCTTTGCGTATAAGGCCCGGCTGGCTCACGCGACCCGCAGTGCGGCCAGGCAATGGCTGAAAACGAGATACTACCGCCGCAATCGTAGCACTTGATCAATTCCCGTTATGCGCATCGGTTGATCATCTGCCGCTTGTAGCCGCCTCGCTGTTGCGGCGCTATACGTTCGGCGGTGACTGTTCCGGGCGGGCAACGGCGCGATTTAGCCGATATGCTTGAGGAAGCCCCGCGCCGGCTTCCAAATCGGTTGGACGGTTGGCGGTCTCGCACATAGACCCCGACAATGAGGCCTGGCGCCGGCTGAACAGCCAGAGACTAGCTCTTCCGCTACTGGGCGGAAGCGAGGCCCGGCAATGGAGGCGAATCCAACCGGACCTCGCAGCCGCTTGATCCTGGAGGGGATCGAGACGGAGGATCGCATAGAAAGCGCGCCGTTTTTCGTCCTAGTTGCGGATCATTTCGCCGGAAAGCGCACGTTCGGGGTCCGCCATATTCGCGACGGTGCTAAAGACCTTGTCGGCGATGACGCTAACTATTGCCGCCGCTCGCCGGGCAGCTGCATCATGGATGTCGCAGTCGCCTCCACTCTACTCGCGCCTGGGTTTGTTAACCCTCTGCTGATCAAGCAGAAAGACGGCAGAAGGTGGCCGATCGGCGCCGATTATCGCACTGGTTGCGATGTTAAAAGCCCCCGTGTCCGCGATCGGGCCGAGCGCGACATCACGAAAGATCGGGACCACTGGCGCGATGGCGGCGACAGGCTCGAGGCATTGCGCTCCTCGAGCTTAGCGTCGCCCGATAACCACCGACACGACCTCGACGAAGAGAAGATCATGCCCGAGCAAATGAACGCCGAGCTTAAACGCAAACTGCAGGAACTATCGCGCCATAACGCGGTCGCCCGCGCGCTTGTCTTCTTGTGGAACTCCGGCACGCTGACCTACGAGGACTGGTCGACGAAGGCGATCTCTCTGCTCATTGATCAGAACGAAGCGCTCTCCGCGATCGCTGTGGATGCGGAGAAGCGCGCCTGCCGCCTGCCCAAAAACCCGCCAGTAGCTTCGCCCACTCGTTGAGAGAGCCCGTCCCGTGCCAGACACCCCCAAGACCGAGGCACCACACTCGCGGCCCGCACTGCGGCTTGTCAGCGGCGCGAAGCAGGAGCCGCTGCGCTGCCCTGCCGCCGGCCGCGATGCCGAAAACGAGAAGATGCTTTGCTTCTACTTCAACCGGCGCGTAACCGACGACGAGATGCGGTTTCTTCACACTGTCATACGGCAGGTGGCCCTCATGCGCGAGATTGACGGTCACTGAGAAAAATCCCGCCCCTCAGGTCGAACGAGGTGTGTTAGCACAAACCGCACAAACCGAGGCCGCCAGAGACCGCTCGAGCCGGCTATTAGAAAAGCCGGACGCTAGGGTCGGGCTTCCAAGATCAATTGAAACCGCGATTATCTTCGGCTGCGTCGCGTGGGAGCCGCCGGCGGACTTCTTTCTTTGCCTTGAGGAGGCAAAAACACTTTCGGCGGAACAAGAAGCCGATCAGCCAGCTCTGCCTGCAGCAGATCCATTAGGCTTTCCGTTGGCCCGTGTCCGCGGAGCGACAATTCCCTTTGGCTTGGGAGCGGGGGAGCAGGTCGGTGGATTGCATTACTGTTGCTCCTAGCAGGTTTTGGCCTCGACATCTTAACAGGTTCTTTTGGCTTTGCAGGCTCTTTTAGAGCAGCTTCAGAGGAAAGAAACGTGATGGGTGGTGATCCGTCCGACGAAATGCGAACGTTCGTGAGCGGCCTCCTTGAGTGCGTCGGTTAAGCCGAGCATCTCGGCGGTCGGTTCCAGAACTTTGGTAAAGAGGGCCTTGCCTCCGCGGAGTCGATCAATCCCATGATTTGGCTAGCCGATTGAGCAGAAAGACAGCGGAAGAAAGCTCCCTTACGCTGATAATCGCCGTGGACACTATGCTAGCGTCGGCCCGCTATTTGCCCGGGGCCAATCATTGCCATCGCGAGAAATTTCCACCGAGTCGGCTGCTGCAGAAGATCGGGATCCGATCTTCGTAGTGATCGAGCGTCATCGCGAGCTGTCCGCGCACCACGATGCGGCGGCGTCGGTTTCAGCCAAGCTCGAGGATGTTGCCGACTTTTTTGCCGCCGACGAGATCAGCGGCCAAAGGAACCTGGCTCTCTCGGAGCATGCAAATGTGCTCATCCGTTCAAAGCCAACCACGATCGCGGGCGCTATCGCTCTGACCAGATACGTCGCCGGCCTTCCCGAGTGGGAGCTGCCCGACGATGATGCGTGGCACCGAGTGTTCCTAGAAGGGCTGGCGGACGCGATCGATGAAATCGGCACAGCGCAGCGGCTTGGGCGCTCAGGCGGCTAAGACATGGCGTTCGCCGGCATAATTTTCTGGGGTGCCGTCGCTGGGCTTCTCTATTTCCATTAAAGGGCCTCCCCAGCTCGACAAGGACGGTCTAAACTCGCGCCCCAATCTGCCGTATCCGCATCAGCATTTGTTTTGAAATTCTTGTTCTAAAGTCGAGCGCGGGGTCCGGCAGGTGCCGCTAAGATTTGCGGTTTTGGTGCTACCGCGCTTGGTTGGAGAAGGTGAGTTTTCAGATCTCGATACTTAAGATTCTCGCCGGCCAACCGGAGGGCCGGGCGAGCCTTGCCGTCCTGAAGGAGTACCTGGCGGTGTTCTACACCAGCGGTCCGGAGTGGACGGATCGTACGAAGCGATTGGCGGCGCGGGCGCTGGATCTCAATATTTTCGGACAAGGGCTGGTTAAGCGAGAACCCGGACAATGGATCATAACCGACAAAGGCCGGGCCTTTCTTGCTCTTCTGGAACAGAAGAGCGTACCTGACTCTCAGGAGCGAACGCTCGAAGGCATGGCTGAGAACCCCCTTGCAAGTAAGCTTCCCGCGCTTGCGCCGGGCCGACAAGGTCACAGTGCCAGTCGCCGGCACCTCCGCCGAAAGCGGCTGAGGGCGCGCGATGGGCGTTCCACCTAGCTTCTCCGTAAAGCTCACGCCCGGCGACAATGTTGCTCCATATCGTGCCGGAGCAACATTGCCCCCCCCGCGCACGGGCCTGATGCCTCGCAAGCCATACTTAGATCGCGGTTGTTTGAGACGGGGACATTGTAGTGGCAACCGGTATTGTGAAGTGCTTCAGCGCGACAAAGGGTTATGGATTTATCAAGCCCGATGATGGCGAAGCCGAAGCCGCTTGGTGCCTCGCTGCTCACGTTCTCGCGCTGCATTGCAGCTCAAATGCGCATAAGGGCGGCGCTGGACATAAATCCGGCGGAGACCATCGAGTTTTTGACGGATTTAATCGCAACGATTTTGCGAATTTGCGTGGTACACTCGAAGCCGGCCCTGGGTGATATCCTCATAAATCGAACCGGAACGAATGGTCTGGCTGTGGCGCCTGATTGATCGGGCGCTTTGGGCGTCAAAGTGATCAGCGAGGATCGGTCCTCTTTGCTGAGCCCAGCCAGCAAGCAAGCAATATTTTGAGGATGGAGCTCCTGAGATCAGATGCCACCCAAGCTGCCTGCATTAGCAACACGCTCCCGGAAGGAGCCGCGCGTCAGCCAGGATCTACTCAGGCGTTTTACGTGGGAGATCAGATCAATCGACATATGTCTTGACGATCTTCGGTCCTACCACGCGAATGCGCTTGGCATTACTGGTCCGCAAATGATGATCTTGATGGCTCTCACGGAGCTAGAAGAAGAGCATGGTGTTCCCGTCAATGCCGTCGCGAGGCTGATGAGAGTTGAGTCGGGTTTCATCACCAAGCAATCGAAGGAGCTCGAGAGTAAGCGGTTCGTGCGCCGGAAATCTGACATGAATGATGCCAGGTATGTCCTTTTGTCGCTCACGGACATCGCTCGCAAGAGCCTTGCGAGCATTGCAAGGCAGCAGGAGGAGCTTGAGCAGTTCGTCTTTGATTATCTCAGTATTCAGGAGTTCGCGAAACTGGCGGCCTGTTTGAGTGGACTCAGGTCTCGGTTGGAGAAGGCTCGGCTGCACGCTGCGCTGGACTCTGAGACAGATTGAGACAGTACTGGGAAGAACGCGGGCCTTCTGCTATCTTCCGAGAGACCATCTGAGCCAGCAGCTCCCTTTCGAACAGTGTCGCCCCGCCCCGGGAGCGGATATGCCGTCCAGATGCAAGCACGGCGCCGGGCGCAGTCGAACGAAGGGCTCAATCAGCCGATTCAGCGGCTGGGGTCGAACGAACCGCAACAAGAGTTTGAACGGCCCGCCCGTCCATTCAAAGCTGCTTGGCTGACCTGACGACGTTCGCCTCAGCGCAATTGCCTTCCCTGTCGCTCGAAGGCGTAGATCGGATTGATACCGCAATAAGCATAGGTGCCGGATGCGGTAGCCATGCACTGACTGTAGGTCGAGAACTGGCAGTTGCCCGGATATCCCCAGGCTCGGCCCTGCAGGCAATAAACGTCTTGGCGAGCCGGTGGGGTGTACGAATGAACCCGTGAAGCAGCGGTCGAACCTGATCCAAAGCTGACGAGGATAGGAAGTGCTAGGATTCCAGTCGCGAGAAGGTAACGCATGAGATCTCTTGCCTCCTTAATTCGCTGAAGGATAGAGTATCCGAATTAGATGATTTGATCTTAGTCAATTGCCGCTGTCGGGTCCAGTTGGACCATCGTCATCAAGACAATCACCCGTGGAGCCTCGACGGGGCACTTGAGCAGACGTTGATATCAGGGTGGGGGTAATAAGAGGGCTGGAGCCGATTATCCGCCCCCGTCCTTGGTCCAGGACACACTCACGCGCAATCCGAAGCCGCCTTTCAAAGATACTCCGCAGTGAAATGCATCTTTTAAGCGCGACTTGGCTCCTTTGCGCAGCAGAACATTCGTATAGCAGTCGATTAACGATCGCTTCGTTCGCTCCGACGCGTGTTGCGGGGCCCCCACGTCGACCGGAGGCCACACATTGCGTCACCCTCAACAGTTGCGCGCGCTGCGTCACAACGACACGACTTCTTCTCTTCATAGCCGCTGTTACAATGACATCCATAGATTGCGCCGGATCGATTCGCGAGGCTCCAATTCACTTCGCATGTTCTGGTTCAGGAGTGTCGGACCATGTTCGTGAGCATCACCAAAGACCATAGATCCCGAATCAATTCGCTCAGTGAGCTCGGCATATCGAGCGGCTCGAATCCGATCGTCAGCTTGAGTGAATTCACTTACAAGAAAGGTAAAACCATCTACATCGAGAGTGAGCCAGCCGAGTACGTCTACCAGGTCAGGAAAGGCGCGGTACGGACCTGCAAATTACTCACCGATGGGCGGCGCCAGATTGGTGCATTTCATTTGCCGGGTGATATTTTTGGACTCGAGAACGGCGGAATCTACCGATTTACGGCGGAAGCGATCATCCAAACCACTGTTCGCCTGATCAGACGGCAACACCTTGAGACGGTCGCCGAGCATGACGCGGTTGTCTGGCGCACCTTGCTCAGCTTGACGACGAATAACTTGCAACACGCCGAAGACCATATGCTGCTGCTCGGACGTAAAACTGCTCTGGAGCGCGTTGCCGCGTTCTTGCACGAGATGGATGAACGACTCACGGCTGCTGACGTGATCTCGCTCCCAATGTCTCGGCGCGACATCGCGGATTACCTTGGTTTGACCGTCGAGACCGTTTCGCGTGCAGTATCGCAATTGCACACTGATGGCGTTCTCGATTTCATCGGCAATACCCAACGCGAGATCGTGATTCTGGACCGGCAGCGGCTCGCGAGCCTTGACCTGCAAAGCTAAGATGCGGATGGCGTGGGTCGTGTCCCAACTGATGGTGTAGCTCGGTAGAGCAAAGCCGCCTGCACGCGCGCCCCCAAACAGCGCCGTAGCGGGCGGGCGGCTTTGCGG
>NZ_LBJC01000061.1 GCF_004114535.1 Bradyrhizobium nanningense | reverse complement strand
AATACAACTGGCACCGACCTCACGGTGGTATAGACTCTCAAACGCCGATCAGCAGGCTCGGTTTGACCAAGGATAACCTCTTGAGGCTCCACATTTAGGTCGTGCCGAAGCCCGACCCTGCTTTCTTGTATTCTGGCCGAGGCGGACTGAAGATGTCCAGCGCCCGGGCACCGTCGGGGCCGGCGCGCATGGTGTGCGGCACGTTGCCGGGCGTGCGCCAGAAATCGCCCTTCTTCACCGCGATCTCCTCATCGCCCTGGACGCGGATGGCGGAGCCGTCGAGCAGCACGCCCCATTGCTCCTCGGGATGATGATGCAGCGTGCCCTGCGCATGGGGCGCCAGCGTCACCACCGACAGCATCGCCTGCTCGCCGGAGAAGATGCGCGTGGTCACGCCGGCGGCGAGCTCGCGGAATAGCCCGTCGCTGGCATCGTCGATGTTGTGGAATTCGTCCTTCTGACTCACCCCGGCCTCCCCTTTGTTCTCGTTTGATCAGGACTTGCCGTAAGAACCCTGATACCGGCCCTCGCGGATCGCCTTCAATGTCTCCTCCTCGCGCGCGACCTGGGCGCGCACGGCTTCAAGCAGCGCCGCTGCGCCTGCTGCGGGAAACGACACCACGCCGTCCTCGTCGCCGACGACGATGTCGCCGGGTGAGATCACGCTGCCACCGATCGTGACAGGCACATTGATCTCGCCGGGACCGTTCTTGTAGGGACCGCGATGGATCACGGCGCGGGCGTAGCAGGGAAAGTCGTCGGCCGCGAAGGCAGCGACATCGCGGATCGCGCCGTCGATCACATAGCCTTCCGCTTTGCGCCATTGCGCGATGTTCTTCATGATCTCGCCGACCAGCGCACGCGTCTCGTCGCCGCCGCCATCGACCACGATGACATCGCCGGGCCCGACCAGATCGAGCGCGCGGTGGATGGCGAGATTGTCGCCGGGACGGGTGCGCACCGTGAAGGCCGTGCCCACCAGCTTGCGGCCGCGATGATAAGGTTTGAGCCCGACCGCGCCCGGCAGCCGGGCGAGATTGTCCGAGATGACCGAGGTCGGCGCATTCCGAAAGCCTTCGATGATCTCGGCCGGCGGCTTCGGCACGCTGTTCGCCGCGATGGTGATCGTCATATCCTTGGATCCTTCTTCTTACTCGGCGTGCGCCCGCGCCTTCGCCGGCCAAATCCGGAAGGCGCGCCCTTCCTTCATCCACGCCGCGCGTTCGTCACGCAACAATGTTCTGCGAACCTTGCCTGAATCATCGCGCGGGGGAACGCTGACGAACTCGAAGCTCTCAGGGTGCTTGTAGCGGCTGAGCCGGTCTTTAAGGAAATCCGCCATGCCGTCGGCGATGGCCTGGCCGTCCGCATCGCTCTCCGGCTCGATGATGGCATGCACGCGCTGGCCCAATTCCGGATCGGGCAATCCGACCACCACGCAGGAGCGCACGCTGGGAGCCTCGGAGACCGCGGCCTCCACCTCGGCCGGATAGATGTTGGCGCCGCCGCGCAGCACCATGTCGGCGAGCCGGTCGCCGAGATAGAGATAGCCCTCCGCATCCAGCCTGCCGATATCCCCGAGCGATTCCCAGCCGTCGCTGCGGCGCTTCGGCTCGGCGCCGAGATAATGATAGGTGGCGTCCTTGCCGTCATTGTTGAGGAAATAGATCTCGCCGGTCTCACCGGGCGCGACGTCGTTGCCGTCCTCGCCGATGATGCGCAGGCGCGCCATGTCGCCGATCTTGCCGACCGAGCCCTTGCGTGCCAGCCATTCCGTGCCTGAGATGATGCAGGCGCCCTGCCGCTCGGTGCCGCCATAGAGCTCCCAGATCCGCTCGGGTCCGAGCCATGCGATCCAGTTCTCCTTCAGCCATTGCGGCATCGGAGCGGCCATGTGGAAGACGGTCTGCAGGCTCGACAGGTCGTAAGCGTTGCGCACATGCTCCGGCAGCGCCCAGATCCGATGCATCATGGTCGGCACGAAATTGACCCATTGCACGCGCTCGCGCTCGATCTGCCGCAGCGTCTCTTCGGCATCGAACTTGGTCAGACCAGTGAGCTTGCCGCCGGTGAACAGCGCGTAGTGCGACACGATGAAGGGAGCATTGTGATAGAGCGGCCCCGGATTGAGCAGCGAGACGCCGAAGGGGATGTTGAGCGGCGGCGCGGCGACGGTGTCGGTCACCGCGGGATGATGGTCGAGGATCACTTTTGGCCGGCCGGTCGAGCCGCCTGAGGTCATGGCCTTCCAGTAGCGCGCCACGGGCGGGGTGAGCGGTTCGTCCGAAAAGCCTTCCGGCACGAAATCCGCCGGCAGGCGATTTGGCGCGTTCCAGTCGGCCTCGCCGCCGACAACCAGCGCGGGCTTGAGAATGTCGAGCACGGCGGCGGCTTCGCCGCGCGGCAATCGCCACGACAGCGAGGTCGGCGTCGCGCCGCACTTCCACACCGCGAACGAGGTCTCGAAGAACGCATTGCAATTGGGCAAGCCGATCGCAACGAAGTCGCCGGGCTTGACGCCCTTGGCCGCGAACGCCCGCGCGCGCCGGTTGGCGCCGCGCTCGAGCTCGTCCCATGTCAGCGTGTCCTGCCCGTGACGGACGGCAATCGTGCCATGTGGTTTGCGTTCAGCGTACCAGCGCGGCACGTCGGACAAGGGCAGCAGCATCGGGCGTTTCCATTTCGTGTTCTTGGTTCGTGTTCTTATTTCGTGTTCTTGGCATCGCCTCAGGTGGGGCGCTCGCAAGGCGAAGCGTAGCAGCCCGCCGCCAGGACGCTGTGACTCCTGCGCCACGTCAAGCACAAAATGTCAGCATCCCAGCCATGAAATTACCGGGTTCCATGGGTGACAAGCCGGCGATAAAGAGGCAAAAATCCGGCTCGACTCAGTCCGGGTTGAATTTTGCAAGGAATGCTCTCGTAGAATGTCGTCCGTGATGCATCGTGCAGCGCTGTTTCTCATTGCCGCAGCAGGATTCTATCTGCTGACGCTGCCGCATGCCCAGGCGCAATGGTGGAAGCGCGCGCCGGTCGACTTCGAGGAATGCGCCGACGCCGCCGAGAAGGCCGCGACCAAGGCCGAGAAGACATCCGCGCTTGCCGATTGCAACGCCAAGTTCGCCGGCCGCCGCAAGCCGGGCGGCGGCTATTCCTATTACGACTTCCTGCAGGATCGCACCTTCGATATCGCCGGGCCCAACCCGACGCCGGAGGAGCAGAAGAAGATCGACCAATCCTACACCGCCTACCTCGCCAACCAGCGCCGCAGCAACGAAGCGGCCCAGGCCATGGCTCGCCAGCAGCGCGAGCAGCAGGAGTTACAGCTACAACAGCTTCAGCAGGTCGCACTGCGAACCGACGTCGAACGCGTACGCGTGCCCGTCCCGGTCGAGCGGCCGAAGGTGCAGCGAAAGGGCGCGCCCTGCACCAAGGGCTCCTTCTCCTGCGAATGGCCGCGGCTGTCGGAAAGCTTGAACGACCTGAAGAAGCTGTTCAACCCGATCCCGAGCAAGCCGGCGAAGAAGAGCTGAGCTTCTCGGCTTCATTCCACTGCCGCCGCAAACTCCACCGTCGTCCCGGACAAGCGTAAGCGCAGATCCGGGACCCATAACCACAGGGAGTGGTTATGGCGCGAGCTGGCAACTCCGAATCTCCGTCACAACTCCACCCTGTGGTTCTGGGTCCCGAATCTACGCGCGCCTAGGGGCGCACTTGTCCGGGACGACAGTGGAGCGTGTGGCTTCAGTTCGCGTGCTTCTTCTTGGTGCGCTTCGGTTTGACCGCCGGCGCATCCACCGGCGCTGCCGTCGTCGGCGAACCGCCCAACTGCGACCTGCTCTCCTGCAGCCGCCTGTCATAGCCGGGCGAGGTCACGACGGTGGGAGGCCTGGCGTCAGCGAGCGTCGAGGCGCCGCAGAGCGCGGCGAGCGCGAACCCGATCCTCAGACAATGTCTCATGGCAGGCTCCATCCTCCTCAAGCCACCCCGCGAATTTCTCGCGGCGACAGCCGCGGCGGTCCGTTGCCGGCCGCCTCGGCTTCCTTGATCAGCGCAACAATACGGCGCATCAGCGGCACGTCGACATGGTTTTGCTCCGCAAGCGCGATGACCGCGCCCTGGAGATAGTCGATCTCGGTCTTGCGGCCCTGTTTCAGGTCCTGCCACATCGAGGAGCGCGCCTCGGGATCGATCTTCATCGTCCGCCCCAGGATCGCGTTGAAGATCGCATCTGGCAGCCGCAGCAAGGTCGGAGACCAGCTCATCGGGATCGGCGTGGAAGACACCGGCACGATGCCTGCGGCCTTCAGCGCGGCAAGTCCCTCGGCCATCTGGTCGGCGAACAATCTTCGCCAGTCGCGGTTGGCCAATTGCGCGGCGAGCGGCATGTCAGACAACGCGCTGAGCGCGTTGTTCAGATTGATGATCAGCTTGCCCCATTGCACGCCGGTGATGTCACGGCTCGCGCGCACGCTGAGGCCGGGCACTGAAAGCGCCGCGGCGGTCTTCTCGGCATCCTCGCCGATATGGATGTCGCCGGAGGTCGAGCGGTGGAAGCGGCCCTCGCCCATCGCGATCACGTTGAACGGCACCATGCCGGCAAGCACACGACGGCCACCGAGACGCTCGCGCAGCACCGCGACATTGCCGATGCCGTTCTGAAGCGAGACGACGACGGCATCCTCAGGCGCATGCTGCGCGATCTGATCCGCGACATCGGCGGTGTCGGCGCTCTTCACCGTGACCAGCACGATGCCGGCACTGTGGAAGATCGCAGGATCCTCCGAGAGCGCGAGCTGGCCTGCACCGAGCTTCCTCTCGGAGCCGTCGTAGTCGGTCAGACGCAGGCCGAACCGTTCGATCTCGGTCTTCACCCGCGGCCGCACCAGCAGCGCGACGCGTCGGCCGCCAGCCGCCAGCCTGCCGCCGACGAAACAGCCGATGGCGCCGGCGCCGGCCACCACGATCGGTCGATCCGCAACCACTGAGCTTGCTCCCTGAACGTCCCGCCTTCGATAGCAGAGGCGCGGCCGGCAACCAATCGCATCGCAGCCGACTTGTAACGGTCATGGCTGGCCCATATGTTCTCGCCCCGGGGGCAGTCAGCGGCGAGCGCTCGCCGAACGAGACGCCAAAGGAGAGCACCATGGGTCTACTCGACGTCCTCAACGGCATGCAGAACGGCCCGCGCGGCCCCTCGACGCCGAGCACCGAGAAATCAGGCATGTCGCCGATGACCATGGCGCTGCTCGGCCTGCTCGCCTGGAAGGCGTACAAGCACATGACGGCCAACCAGTCCGGTACGGCGCCGCAACCCTCGCCCACACCGGCGCCTCCGCCGGTGAATGCGAACACCGCGGATAGCGGCGGCCTCGGCGGTCTCGGAGGCTTGCTCAAAGGCGGGCTCGGCGGCCTGCTCGCGGGCGGCGCGGCCGGCAGCGTGCTCAGCGGCGGTCTCGGCGATCTCCTCAAGCAGCTGCAGCAGGGCGGGCTCGGCGACGCCGCGAATTCCTGGGTCGGCAAGGGCGAGAACAAGCCGATCGCGCCGGGGGATCTCGCCAGCGCACTCGGTGCCGACCAGATCGACAGCCTGTCCGCCCAGAGCGGCCTGTCGCGTGAGGAGCTGCTCAAGGGCCTCAGCCAATATCTGCCGCAGGTGGTCGACCATCTGACGCCGGACGGCCGGCTGCCGACCGAGAACGAGCTCTCGGGCAGAATCTAATCGGACCTCGATCGACGCGCTTTCGGGAAGGGGAGCACACTCATGAGCATGGGCGGCCTGTTGTGGATCATCGTCGTCGGCTTCATTGCCGGCCTCATCGCGCGTTGGCTGGCGCCGGGGCCGAACAATCCGAGCGGCTTCATCCTCACCACCATTCTCGGCATCGCCGGCGCGTTTCTCGCGACCTTCGTCGGCCAGGCCATCGGCCATTACAGCCCCGACCAGGGCGCCGGTTTCATCATGGCCACGGTCGGCGCGGTGGTGGTGCTGTTCATCTGGCACCGGCTGGTGGCGAGCGGCGTGATCAAGGGCTAGGTCGTTGTCACGAAGCGCGCTTGGCAGGACCTATCAACAAACGCGGTGTCGTCCCGGACAAGCGCGCCTAAGCGCGCGCAGATCCGGGACCCATAACCGCAGGGAGTGGTTTGGCGAAGACTCGGAGTGATCGGAGTCGCGTAGCAACTCCTCCCTGTGGTTATAGGTCCCCGCCCCCGTGCGCAATTGCGCACTAGGTGTGGAGCCTCAAGAGGTTATCCTTGGTCAAACCGAGCCTGCTGATCGGCGTTTGAGAGTCTATACCACCGTGAGGTCGGTGCCAGTT
>NZ_LBJC01000060.1 GCF_004114535.1 Bradyrhizobium nanningense | reverse complement strand
AATACAACTGGCACCGACCTCACGGTGGTATAGACTCTCAAACGCCGATCAGCAGGCTCGGTTTGACCAAGGATAACCTCTTGAGGCTCCACAGCTAGACGGTTCGCGACCTGAATTGCCATCGACACGTCTTCGAGCACTTGTCCGCCGTGGTCAGCAACAGTTTTGCTATCGATCAAATCGAAATGGTAGCGCGGCATGGGAGCTGAACTGAACCGACTGTATCCCGTTCCTCGTCTTCAGCGAGGCAGACGAACATGGACCAAGGATTCAAACATCCATCGAAAGATATACTAGGAATAACCATTCCCTTTGGTACTTAGGAATCTCCCAACAGGGCGAGGTGATTCGATGCTGGAAATGATCCTGATCATGGCCGTCATCGGGACGGCGCTGATCGGCGGCACCGTCATCATCTTTGAGTGGCGAGCGCTGGTCGGCTACTGGCACCTCAGGACCAAGCGCTGACTTTCACCGAGTCAGCGGTGGCCTGCGGATCTACAGCCTAAAGATGAAGCTCAACGCCCCTTCAGCTTGCGCTCAACCTTCTTTCGGCTGCTGCCCACCTTCTTGACCGCCTTCTTCACGGCAGAGGCGGAGCGGCCCGTCTTCTTGGCCTCGTAGCTGACTTCGTATTTCTGCCCGCCCGCCACCCGCGCGCGATCTTGCTTGCGACCGCGAGCGGTCTGTTTCTTTGCTTTAGCCATGTTGCACCTCCATGCGCTGCGAAAACCACAGAGGATTCAGTTTGTTCCTAAAGCTTCTCTGTAGCGACGGCGAACTCGGAACGAATCGGCGCCGAAAGATTCGAATCAAATGAGTTTGTTGCGTGGAGTTGTTTGGTGGCGTCCCAGCGTCAGCGGAAGTCCCCGGCGATCGGCGTCAAGGCGCCTTTGCCGGGCTTTATCGAACCGGCCTTGGCATCCTCCGTCGAGAGGGTGCCGTCCGGGGAGCGGTGGATTCACGAAATCAAGTTCGACGGTTATCGCGTCCAACTTCACTTGGCCAATGAAGCGGTCACCATCTATACCCGGCGCGGCCACGACTGGACCAAACGCTTCAAGAAAGTCGCCAATGACGCGTGGCATATCAGGGCGGGCTCGGCGATCGTCGATGGCGAAGTCGTTGTCCCGGCCGCCGACGGCACGACTGATTTCTCCGTTCTGCAGAATGAACTCAAGGGCAAGTCGTCCAAGATCGTGCTGGTCGCTTTCGACCTGCTGTATCTGAACGGCCGCGACATTCGCCGTCTGCCGCTGATTCAGCGCAAGGCCGAGCTGAAGAAGCTCATTTCCGGCACCGACGTGCAGTTCAGCGAGAGCTTCGAGCTGGAAGGGCGCGAGATGTTCGTGCATGCCTGCAAGGTCGGCTTGAAGGCGTGATCTCCAAGGTTCGCGACAGTCCCTACAACAGCGGCCTGCCGGCAGCGAGAGACCCTGACCATCGCGGGCTTCGCGCTCGACGAAGGAAAATGGAACGGCGTCTATCTCGGCCGCCGCAAGGGCGGTGACCTCATCTACGCCGGCAAGGTCGACCATGGGTTCGACAAGACATCAGCCGCCGAATTGCGGAAGCGCCTGGAGCCGCTGCGCCGCAGGACGCAGCCTTACGCAAAGCGTATCGCGCACAAGGGCATCTGGGTCGAACCGAAGCTGCTGGCCGAGGTCGAGTACCGCGCCAAGTCGGCGGAGGGAAAGGTGCGGCATCCCTTCTTCAAGGGATTGAGGGAGGACCTGTGATGGACGCGTTTGATCGCTGGCGGACATGGGCGGAGAAATCGCTTGATGATCCGCTGACCATTCCAGCGTGGCTTCACACGGCCGTGCTGAGCCTCCCGCCCGAGGAGCGGCAGGATCGCGCCAAGGTAAATGCATCAGCAAAGAAGGCGGAGGCTCGCGATGAGACCTAAATTCCGTAACGAAGGTTGGCAGCCCGCAAGCGAGGAAGATCACTTCCTCATTTGTCCCACCTGTGGGGAGCTGTTCGATTGCCGCGACCTTGGCGAGCTGTTCGAGCATCAACACGGTGAGCCCATCGAAGAGGAGCCGACGAGGCAATAGCGATAGGAGATTTTCCACAGCCACGACCGGCAGTGGCTGGCCGGCCGACCCTCCTACTAGGAATCGATAATTTGCCAACCCTGTTGGCTCATGGCCTTGATGATCGGATGTCCACGAAGTCGCGCCAATATCTCTTTGGCACTCAGATCAAAATGTCGGCCGAACGCGCCAAGGAAGCGCGCAAAGAGGCCGACAAGCTGGCCTGCGAAGCGTGGAACTACCGCATGCTCGGCTATAAAGGTCCCGCCCAGCCATCGCCAACCATTGGCGATGCGATCAATGGAGGATATCCCTACCTCGAGGTCCGCTGCCTTGGCTGCGACACCAATCAAACCGTTGCACTCGAGGTCATCCGGCGTCCTAAGATCACACCGGTCCACGAACTCGAACGCTACATGCGTTGCAAGGAGTGTTCGCAAGTGCGTGGCTACCCGTATAAGCGCAGTACGCTTGTAGCGCTCAGGCCGACAAAGATTTCAGCCAGCCACCCACCCTCGATCTGGTGGCCGGGCGAGCGGTAGGAATAAACTCTTTTATGTGCAATCTCTATTCGATCACCACCAATCAGGCCGCCATCGCCCAACTCTTCCGTGTCGTCCACCGCTACGAAGGCAACTTGCCGCCAATGCCCGGCGTGTTTCCGGACTACCCCGCCCCCGTCATTCGCGACGCAAGCGGCGAGCGCGCGCTGGTGATGATGCGCTGGGGCATGCCGCCACCACCGCGCACCGGCGGTCCGCCGGTGACGAACATCCGCAACACCGCCTCGCCTCACTGGCGCGCTTGGCTCAAGCCTGAGCACCGCTGCCTCGTGCCCGCCAACAGCTTCGCCGAATACGCACCGGAGCCGAATCCGGAGACGAAGAAGAAAGATGTTGTTTGGTTTGCGCTGGCGGAGACGCGGCCACTCTTTGCATTCGCCGGCATCTGGTCAACCTTCAACGGCGACCGCGGCACGAAGTCGAAGCCCATTCCGGGGCCGCATCAGGTCTATGGGTTTCTCACGACGAGCCCAAACGCGGTCGTCGAACCGATACATCCTAAGGCCATGCCAGTCCTCCTGACTTCGCCCGAGGAGTGGAACATTTGGCTTCGTGCGCCGTGGGACGAAGCAAAATCCTTGCAGCGTCCGCTGCCTGATAAAGGACTCAAGATCGTCGCCCGTGGGAGTGACAAGGAGGACACCGGAGGGCCGTCCTAGGCGTATGCTCACAGATCCGCGATGTCCGCTTGTCTCACGGTAGCGGCGCGACAGCGCACAATGAGTGAGGTCCCAGAAGGGCCATGTGTGGACGGCTCCGGGTTGGCAAGGAGAATCTTCACGTCGCAGTATTGGTCGGAGCAGCCATGTGTTCGGCCTGTTAGCGCGGTT
>NZ_LBJC01000059.1 GCF_004114535.1 Bradyrhizobium nanningense | reverse complement strand
CTTATGTGTCGGACGAGATTATGTGGCGGAGGCGCCCTAACGCCAGCCAGGGCCGGCCACCCAGGGTCTCTCCGCCACATAATAATCAGATGTTGGCCAGCAGCTGCAGGATGGTGTCGTTCGGCCGGAAGCGCGCGCTGCGGTCGCCTGAGACGCCCGCCTTCTCGAGTCCCCGGCGCATCATCTCGACATCCGCAGCGGCGTATCGGTGGGTTGTGGCGACCTGAGCATGGCCAAGCCAAGCCTGGATTGTCAGGAGGTCCACGCCTGACCGGAGAAGCTTCATGGCGAGGGAATGCCGGAAGATGTGCGGCGATATCGGCTTGCCCTCCAAGCTTGGCCTCGTGGACCCGGCCTGGGAGGCGGCACGCCGCACGATGTGTGTCGCGCCGAAACGCGTCAGGCGCTCGTTGTGGACCCCGACGAAGATCGGCCGCGGTTCATGATTGGCGAGGCCGCGTTCGCTCAATAGGTCCGTCAGCGATCGCACCAGATCCTTAGGAATGGGAACGACGCGATCTCGGCGTCCCTTGCCGTGAAGCAGCACCTGCGGGCGTCCTCGCTCCAACTGAAGGTCGTTCGCGTTGACGCCGGTCGCTTCGGACACGCGAGCGCCGGTTCTCGCCAAGAAGAGCAGAAAAGCCCGGTCGCGCCGACCGCGGGGCGTCGTCTGATCAGGGGCTGCGATGATGGCCTCCACCTCGGCGTTGGTGAGATGATGCGTCACCTCGATGTGGGCCCGTTTGGTGGGGATCGTCAGAACCCGTTGGGCGACGCCGAACGAGGCGGGATCGGCGGCAGCGACGTGATGGAAGAAGGATCGGATCGCGGCTAGTCGGGCGTTGCGCGTTGCGACGGAGTTGTTCCGCTTCTCCTCAAGCTCGTCAAGAAAGGCGAGAACAAGGTCCCGATCGAGATCCTCAAGGGCCAGCGCCGCCGGCTTCTTCCCCAAATGGGCGGCGGCAAAGAGGATCAGCATGCGCAAGGCATCGCGATAGCTGGCTAAGGTCGCGGAGGTCGCGTTGCGCTGCTTGGTCAACCGGCGACGAAAGTACGACTCCAGGAGCGGCGCCAGCGGGAGGTGTTCGTTCATGCCGCGCCTCCGTCGAGGAAGGCGCGCTCAGCCGCGATGGCGAGGAGATCCGACGAGCCGGTGAGGTAGTAGGCTGTGTCGCTATAGTTGGCGTGCCCGAGGTAGGTGGCGAGTAAGGGCAGCAACGCTTGGACGTCCGCGCGCTCGTGGTGCCACAGCCTCAGCCTGGTCACCGCGAACCGGTGCCGGAGATCGTGCGGTCGCAGAGGCTTGCCATTGTCAAGGCCCGCGAGCTTGCGGGCCTTAGCGAAGTTGCTTTGCAAGCCGGTTGCCGACAGACGGCAGCCTCGCGAGCTGAGGAAGAACGCCTCGCCTTTGGGCCTGGGAAACACGGTGTCGCGCTCACGGGCGTACCGACGAAGGGCTGCCTGGGTCGTTGGGTGAACAGGAATCAGGCGGTCTTTACGGAACTTGGTTTTACGGACGAGGATGACCCCGTTGGTCAGATCGACGTCGCCGCGATCAAGCCTGACCACTTCGCCCGATCGTAACCCCGTGCTGGCCAACAATCCGATTAGCGTCGCCATCGTGCGGCCCCTGAGAGGGGTCCCTGGCGAAATGAAGCTGCATGCGTCGATAAGCGACGTCAGCTCATCCTCTCTTAGGATGCGCGGCGGCGGAATCGCCCTGGACCGCGGGAAAGCTTTGCGCTCCAAGACCTCGGTCTGGGGGTCGTAGACGACCAGGTACTCGTAGAATCGGCGGAGCACGCCGTGACGGACCGCGCGGCTGTCGGCGGCGCCACCGAACGACAGGACGAAGTCCAGCGCCATCGTCCGGGTGGCGGGCGCACCCAGCTGAGATCGTTCGACGCAGCGAACGAAAGCCCGCAGCGTGCCGGCTTGCTTGTTGAAGGCGTAGCCGAGGGAGCGGCGCAGCTCGATGTAGCGCTCGACCTTGTCGTCGAGGAATGCGGCGAAGGCGGTCATGCGGCGCCTCCCGGAAAGGGGAGCGCGACCTCAGCGAGCTGCGAGGCCGCGACCTTCACGTACAGCGCCGTTGTGTTGATGCTCCGGTGCCCTAGAAGATCGGCGACCTCGTTGATCGGCCTTCGTCGCCCCACGAGCTGGGTGGCTAGACTGTGGCGCAGGAGATGTGCGCCTCCGACGCGACCGAGCTCGATCCCACCATGCTGCAATCGCTTCCGCACGATCCTCGAAACAGACGACGCGTACTTGAATGGTCCCACGGGCGGCGTGAAGGACAGGAACAGATGCTGACTATCGACCTTCGGTCGAGCCCGCAGGATGTAGTCGGCGAGCGCGGCGCCGGTCTCCTCGATGAGCGGGGCCACTCGGTCACGCTTGCCCTTGGTGCGCCGGATAAAAAACTCGCCAGCTCGCCAGTCGATATCCCGGAGCTGAAGAGCGCGTAGCTCGCCGTTGCGAATGCCTGTGGTGGCGAGCAACAACAGGACAGCTCGATCGCGAAGGTCGATCGGCGTCGCCTTGCCGATCGCATCGATGGCGCGGCGAACATCATCCCACGAAAGCCGGGGCGGTAAATGGGCCAGTCGCCAATATGGCGTTCTTGGAACGACGGGAGCCAGATCCTGCTCGTGGTGGCCACCCCAATGCAGAAAGCGGAGAAACGTTCGGATGTGAGAGATCGCCGCCGTGCGAGTGCCGGAGGTCGCCGAGAGCAACAGCCGATACTCGACAGCGGCAAGGACATGCTCTGCCGTCAACGCCTCGAGGTCTTGGCCAGGATGGCGATGGCGGAGCCAATCCAGAAAGCGCCGTGCGCCCAAGAGAACGCCATCGCGGGACCTTGGCTCAAGGCCTCGTACCCTGCTCAGATAGTCAGAAAAGGAGCGCAAAAGCGGAGCGTCCGGATCATCGACTACAATGGGCGTCGAGGCAATGAATCGTTCGGGCGCCACCCGTCGCGCGTGTTGGAGCGCAGACACTGCCGCAATCCGCGGTGACTCCGTGGTGAATGTGCATAGATAGCTATCGATGATAGCTTCGCCGATCGGCCGTGAACCGCAATGCGCTGCAGCAAAACGGCCGAACCGCGCGATCCGGCTCAGATAAAGCTTAGCGGATGCTTGCTTGTAACCGAGCGAGAAAAAGTGCCCCGCGATGCGATCCATCTCGGCGCCGAGCGCCCCGTCACGAAGGCGTTTAAGCACCCCACGGTACGAAAAATAGAACTCGAGCATTGTGCTCCTCCGGCGTTACGGCGCAGGGGGATCCCGCGTCCGCACGAGGGGCACAAAATATTATGTGGCGGAGGAATCCAGCCGTGGCCGGCCCTGGCTGGCGTTAGGGCGCCTCCGCCACATAATCTCGTCCGACACATAAGAGCGG
>NZ_LBJC01000058.1 GCF_004114535.1 Bradyrhizobium nanningense | reverse complement strand
GTCCATGAAGTTGACGAGGTTCACGAACCAGATTCCGGCGAGCAGGATGAGGCCGCGCTCCAGCGCGAACGGCAGCGCCGGCACGATGCGCGCGGTCTCCGGTGCCGTGAAGACGACGGCGGCCACGGCTGCCGCCTGCAACACCAGGCGAAGCAGGACGGGGAGGGGCCTGATGTCGTCGACGAGACCGACCATAGCGATCAGGACGGCGGAGCCGATCAGAGCCAGCGGAATCGCGCCGTAAGTCCAGGCCGCAGCCACCAGCAGGGTCGCTGCGATCACCGCGATGCCCGCGCCTTGCGGCGTCGGAATCCGGTGTGACGAGCGTGCGTTGGGACGTGCCAGCGCGTAACGTTGCAGCAGCGGCATGCTCTGCCAGGTGATGCAGGCAGAGATCAGTGCGGCCAGCACGGCCGGCGCAAGCGCGAACAGCATCAGTCCGGCCGCAACGTCGAGGCCCGGGACGAACATCGTCACTCCGGCACCCCGATCGGAGCCGCCCCTTGCGCTGCCTTTTCCGCACTGAGGATCCAGACCAGGCCGCCGAAAGCACCGACGATGAAGAACACGGCGCCGTACAGCAGGGAGACGTTGACGCCTTCGTTGGCGGCAAGTCCCGCGAATCCGAACGCCAGGCCCATCGTGGCCTCACGCACGCCCCAGCCGGCGATCGAGATCGGCATCATCGTGATCAGCATCACGGGCGGCACGAGCAGAAAGACGTCGCTGAAGCGAACCGGGGCCGCAATCGACTGCACCACGCACCAGGCGATGACGACGGCGAGCACGTGAACGAGGATCGACAGGATCGCGATGATCGGTCCGCGGCTACGGCTGAAGATCACGCGGTTCGCGATCACCGCGCAGGCGTGAAGATGATGCGTGGCCCACCAGGTCTTCAGCCAGCGCCATTTCAGCGCGCCGAAGATCAGGAAGCCGACGCCGCCGGCGAGCGCCAGGAGGTCGATGAGCAGCAGCGCCGAGCGCCCGCGCGGATCGGTGATGAGGGTGTAGCTCCAGGGCAGGCTCGCGACGATGAGCACCGCGAGCGCGATCAGGCCGATCGCGCGGTCGACGAAGATCGAGTAGGTGGCCGCACGCCAGCCGGCCCCGGCACGCGCAACGAGCCACAGCCGGACCGCATCGCCGCCGATCGCCGACGGCAGGGTCTGGTTGAAGAAAGAGCCGATCACGTTGTAGCGCATGGCGCGGCCGAGCTCGAGCGGCGCGCCGCAGACGGCACTGATCTCGCGCCAGCGCAGCACGCCGACGAAGATCTGCAGGAACGTGATCGCGATCGCCACGCCGATCCAGAACAGGCTGGTCACGGTGAAGCGCGAAAACAGTTCGGATAGATCGACCTTGCGCAGCGCCAGATAGAGCAGCGCCGCGGAAATCAGGATTTTGGCCGCAGAAAGCAGGATTCGGCGCATCTCGCCCGCATGTACAGGGTTTGCGAAGATTTGAGGCAACCCGACGCGAGGCGCCGAATTCGGCCGCTTTGGTATGGTTTTGGCGCCGATCTTGCAATAGCCCTCGTTAAGGACGCTGAGAGGAGGCCTCATGAAGCGCGGCGGGCCTATTGCGAGCCGATCGAGGTGGCGGCTAAACAGGGCCGGCTTGGACCCCAGGGAACAGGATGACAGATCAGGCGATTTTGGTTACCGGCGCGGCCGGCTTCATCGGCTTTCACGTCGCCCGGCAGCTCCTGGGCGAAGGCCGCACCGTCGTCGGACTCGACAATCTCAACGCCTATTACGATCCGGCCTTGAAGCGGGCGCGCCTGGCGCTGTTGCAGAACGATTCCCGCTTCTCCTTCGTCGAGGCTGATCTCGCCGACCGCGAGACGATGGCCGCACTGTTTGCGCAACATCGTTTTGCCAAAGTCGTGCATCTGGCGGCGCAGGCCGGCGTGCGCTACTCGATCGAGCAGCCGCATGCCTACGCCGATTCCAATCTCGTCGGCTTTCTCAACGTGCTCGAGGGCTGCCGCAACAACGGCTGTCGTCATCTCGTCTACGCTTCGTCATCCTCCGTTTACGGCGCCAACACAAAAATGCCATTTGCGGTTGCGGACCGGACCGATCATCCCGTGAGCTTTTATGCCGCGACCAAGAAGGCGAACGAGGTGATGGCGCAGTCCTACAGCCATCTCTATCGCCTGCCGGTCACGGGCCTGCGCTTCTTTACCATCTATGGGCCATGGGGACGGCCCGACATGGCCATGTTTCTGTTCGTAAACGCCATCATGGCCGGCAAGCCGATCCGGCTCTTCAACCATGGCAGGATGCGTCGCGACTTCACCTATATTGATGATGTGACCCGTGTCGTATCCAGGCTGATCGATCGTGTGCCCGCGGACGATCCTTCTGCCGCAAATGCGCCGTTTAAGCTCTACAATGTCGGCAATCACCATCCGGAGGAACTGATGCACGTCGTCGGTCTTCTGGAGCGGGAGCTGGGCCGGACGGCGATCAAAGAATTGCTGCCGATGCAGCCGGGAGATGTGCTGGAAACGTTCGCGGATGTCGAGGATTTGATGCGCGACACCGGCTTTGCACCGTCAACGCCGATCGAGCATGGGGTCCACAATTTTGTCACCTGGTATCGGGACTACTTCAAGGTTTGAGATGACGATGGACAAACGCATAATCCCCCTGATCATGTGCGGCGGCGCCGGCACGCGGCTGTGGCCGGCTTCGCGCGAGGTGCGGCCCAAGCAGTTTCTGCCGCTGTTCGGCACGCGCTCGACCTTCCAGGATACGCTGCTGCGCGTCTCCGATCCCTCGCTGTTCGACCGGCCGATCGTCATCACCAACGCGTCCTATCGCTTCATGGTGCTGGAGCAGCTCGCCGAGATCGGCATCGAGGCCGACGTGATCCTCGAGCCGATGCGGCGCGATTCAGGGCCTGCGATCGCGGCCGGCGCGGTGTTCGCGCAGAACCGCGCCAGCGAAGCCATCGTGCTCGCGCTCGCCGCCGACCACGTCGTGCAGGACAAT
>NZ_LBJC01000057.1 GCF_004114535.1 Bradyrhizobium nanningense | reverse complement strand
TTGCGGCCGAGACCCGGCAGCACGACGTCGAAATTGCCCGAGGCCAGCTCACGCATCGCCTTGCACATCGCGATCATCGGACGCGAGATGCCGTTGCCGAGCATCAGGGCGAGTACAGCCCCGATGGCGAGGCCGCCGAGCGCCATCATCAGCATCAGCCGCTCAGTCTCTCCGATGGTCTCATTGGCGCTCGCTTCGATGCGCTGCTGATCGGCAGTCAGGTCCGACCGCAGCTCGCCCGAGAGCTTGAGGATGCCCGCCGCCGTCTTGGTCATCTCGCCGTTCAGCTTGACGATGATCTTCACGTTCTCCGACAGCTTCGTGAAGGAGGTGCGGTATTGCTTCAGGAGGTTGCCGATCTCGGTGACGCGGTCAGTGATCTTCTGGTCGTTGGCATAGATCGAGACCAGCAGGGTCTCCAGGAATTTGACGCGCGCGATCACGCCATCGGCGGTCTTCGGCTCCGGCTTGGCGACGAAGGCGCTGACCGAGGTGGAGACCGCCAGATATTGCGAGGTGATGTCCTTGGCCGTGGTCTGGACCGATGCCAGCCCAGCCAGCGCGGCAGTATCGGCGAGATCGTCGAACTTGAACCGGATCTTGTTGCCGACGCTGTTGAGCTCATCGGCCGCGATCTTGTTGTTCTCGCGCGTCAGGGTGATGATCTCCCCGAACACCTTGGTGAAGCGCTGGAATTCGGCCTCGAGCTTGCCGACCTGCTCGCGGCGCGCGGCGCCGGTCGTGGCGGACATCGACTTGGCGATGGCGTTTTTCAGGTTTTCTTCGGCAGCCTTGGCTGCGGTCTCGTCATCCGCCGCCCCCGTCAGGGTATAGGCTCGTGCCAGTCCTTGATAGGCGATCAGTTCGCGATCGACCGTCCGCGCGAGGTCGGCTTCCGAGACGCTGGTGCGATAGGAGGCGACGGCGCCGGCAATCCGCTCGAAGCCGAAATAGGCGAAAGCCATGCTGACGGCGAGGATGGCTAGCACCGCCACGAAGCCGAGGATGATTTTTGCGCGAAACCGCAAAGTTGGCAGCTTCGACGAGTTCGACTTGGACGTAACCGACATTCCCCCACCCCATTCCATTCGCGGAAAACCAGGCGCAGCCCGAGAGCAGCCCGCTCTCCGACTCCCCGGCACGTTACGGGGCAAAGGATAAGCTGTGGTAAATTTGTGGCACCCTGGCCGGCGGTTAGGTGACGCGGGGAAGAAGCGCATTCCGCTGTCGTCCCGGACAAGCGCAGCAGAGCGTAGCGCAGATCCGGGACCCATAGCCACATGGAGTGGTTTGACGAAGACTCGGAGTGACCAGCGTCGCTCTACAATCACTGCCTGGGAGTATGGGTCCCGGATCTACGCGCGCCTGAGGGCGCGCTTGTCCGGGACGACGGCGGAGGATGCGGCGACAACAGTGGCCTATCGCACGGAGCCCTACGCCGCTCTGATATTGCCCATGAAGCGATCGAGCTCGGCGCGCAGGCGGGTGCTTTCGGACGACAGCGTCTTGGCCGAGTGCAGCACCTCCTCCGAGGCCGAGCCGGTTTCGGCGGCGCCGCGGTTGACCTGGCCGATATCGG
>NZ_LBJC01000056.1 GCF_004114535.1 Bradyrhizobium nanningense | reverse complement strand
CTGGCCATCGTCTCCGCGCTGATCGTGGAAGCTGCCGGCGACCGCTTCGCGATCCCGCAGCTCTCGGTGGTCGAGCTGGTGCGGGCCCGCGCCAATTCCGAGCACCGCATCGAGCGCATCAAGGACACCGCGGTGCTCAGGCTGCGCAACAAGCTGCTGCCGCTGATCCATCTGAAGAAGCTCCTGAAGATCGACGACGGCGCGGCCAGCGATCCCGAGAACGGCTTCATCGTGGTCACGCAAGTGGGCAGCCAGACCTTCGGCATCGTCGTCGACGGCGTGTTCCACACCGAAGAAATCGTGGTCAAGCCGATGTCGACCAAGCTGCGTCACATCGACATGTTCTCCGGCAACACCATTTTGGGCGATGGCGCCGTCATCATGATCATCGACCCCAACGGCATTGCCAAGGCGCTCGGCGCCGCCGGCTCCTCGGCCCATGACATGGGCGACGAGAACGGCGCCCATCACATCGGCTCGGGCGAGCAGACCACCTCGCTGCTGGTGTTCCGCGCCGGCTCGTCGCAGCCCAAGGCGGTCCCGCTCGGGCTGGTCACGCGCCTCGAAGAGCTGCCGGCCGACAAGATCGAGTTCAGTAACGGCCGCTACATGGTGCAATACCGCGAGCAGCTGATGCCGCTGGTGGCCATGGAAGGCGTCACCATCGCCAGCCAAGGCGCCCAGCCGATCCTGGTGTTCGCCGACGACGGCCGCTCCATGGGCCTCGTCGTCGACGAGATCATCGACATCGTCGAGGAACGGCTCAACATCGAGGTCGGCGGCTCCTCCTCCGGCATTCTCGGCTCGGCCGTGATCAAGGGCCAGGCCACCGAGGTGATCGACGTCGGCCACTTCCTGCCGATGGCGTTCGCCGACTGGTTCACCCGCAAGGAGATGAAGCCGTCGCTGCACTCGCAGTCGGTGCTGCTGGTCGACGATAGCGCGTTCTTCCGCAACATGCTGGCGCCCGTGCTCAAGGCCGCCGGCTACCGCGTCCGCACCGCGCCGACCGCGCAGGAGGGCCTCGCCGCGCTGCGCGCCCAAACCTTCGACGTGGTGCTGACCGACATCGAGATGCCCGACATGAACGGGTTCGAGTTCGCCGAGACCATTCGCGCGGACAACAATCTCGGCTCGATGCCGATCATCGGCCTGTCGGCGCTGGTGTCGCCGGCGGCGATCGAGCGCGGCCGTCAGGCCGGCTTCCACGATTATGTCGCCAAGTTCGACCGTCCCGGTCTGATCGCGGCGCTGAAGGAGCAGACCGCGGGCGCCGCCGGCGCCTCCGAGCTGAGCCGGGCGGCGGCGTAACCCACGGGATCAGGAGACAGGCTTATGGCCAACACCAAGATGCAGTCCAGCGAAGGCGCTATGGTCGAATACGTCACCGCGATGATCGGCGGCCAGCTGTTCGGCCTGCCGATCTCCCGCGTCCAGGACGTGTTCATGCCCGAGCGCGTCACCCGCGTGCCGCTGTCCTCGCGCGAGATCGCCGGCGTGCTCAATCTGCGCGGCCGCATCGTCACCGTGGTCGACATGCGCGCCCGTCTCGGCCTGCCGCAGCC
>NZ_LBJC01000055.1 GCF_004114535.1 Bradyrhizobium nanningense | reverse complement strand
GGATCGTGTCCCGTGGCGTGGTGTAGCTGAGTGCGGGTCACCACGTTCGCCGGTTTGGGCCGGATCGGTCAGCTGGCGATTGCCGGGAAGCTGACGGCGGGATCATCGCCCAACGGGGCGATGGTTTCCAGTGTCATGTAGCGGCCGCGCTGGACCGCCCACTCGTCGTTCTGCTCGAGCAGGATCGCCCCGACGAGGCGGACGATGGCGTCTTCATTAGGGAAGATGCCGACCACTTCGGTTCGGCGCTTGATCTCGCCATTGACCCTTTCGAGCGGATTGGTCGAGTGCAGCTTGGCGCGGTGCGCAACCGGGAAGGTCATATAGGCCAGCACGTCGGTCTCGGCCTCGTCGAGGAAGGTGGCGAGCTTCGGGAGCTTGGGGCGGAGTTGGTCGGCGATGCGCCGCCATTGCGCCCGCGCCGCCTCGGCGTCGTCCTGAGCGAAGGCGGTGGCGATGAAGGCGGAGACGACGCGCCGGCCGCTCTTGCCGGCATGGGCCAGCGCGTTGCGCATGAAGTGGACACGGCAGCGTTGCCAAGTGGCGTTGAGCACCTTGCCGACCGTGGCCTTGATCCCCTCATGGGCGTCGGAGACCACGAGCTTGACGCCGCGCAGACCGCGCCGCGCCAGCTTGCGCAGGAATGCGGTCCAGAACGTCTCGGCCTCGGACGGACCGATATCCATGCCGAGCACCTCGCGGCGGCCGTCACTGTTGACCCCGACCGCGATGATCACCGCGACCGAGACGATGCGCCCGTTCTGGCGGACCTTCACATAGGTGGCATCGATCCACAGATAGGGCCAATCGCCCTCGATCGGGCGATTGAGGAAGGCCTTCACCTTGTCGTCGATCTCACTGCACAGCCGCGACACCTGGCTCTTGGAAATGCCGCTCATGCCCATCGCCTGCACCAGGTCGTCGACCGAGCGGGTCGAGACGCCCTGCACGTAGGCTTCCTGGACCACGGCGGTGAGCGCCTTCTCGGCCATCCGCCGTGGCTCCAGGAAGCCTGGGAAATAGGAGCCTTTGCGCAGCTTGGGAATGCGCAGCTCGACCGTGCCAGCCCGGGTCTCCCAGCTCCGGTCGCGGTAGCCGTTGCGCTGGACCTGGCGCTCCTGGCTCTTCTCGCCATAAGCCGCCCCGGTCAGGCCTTCGACCTCCAGCTCCATCAGCCGGTGGGCGGCAAAGCCGATCATCTCGCGCAAGAGATCAGCATCGGGGGTCTTCTCTACGAGCGCGCGCAGGTTCATCATGTCGTAGGTCATCGGTGGTTCCTCGAATCAGGTTGGCTGTCGCAATCCAAACCTTACCGACGAATCATCGGTGACCACCCGCAAAGCCGCTCGCTCGCTACGGCGCTATGTAGGGGCGCGCTTCGCGAGCGGCTTTGCTAATCAGCTACACCACTCCCTGGGACACGACC
>NZ_LBJC01000054.1 GCF_004114535.1 Bradyrhizobium nanningense | reverse complement strand
GGTCGTGTCCCAACTGATGGTGTAGCTCGGTAGAGCAAAGCCGCCTGCACGCGCGCCCCCAAACAGCGCCGTAGCGGGCGGGCGGCTTTGCGGTGGTCATCGATGATTCGCCGATAGGGTCGGGTTGCTGACACCAACCTGATTCGAGGAACCACCGATGACCGACGAGATGATGAACCTGCGCACGCTCGTGGAGAAGACCCCTGATGCCGATCTGTTGCGCGAGATGATCGGCTTTGCCGCCCAACGGCTGATGGAGCTGGAGGTCGAAGGCCAGACCGGAGCGGCCTACGGCGAGAAGAGCCCCGAGCGGCTGGCCCAGCGCAACGGCTACCGCGACCGGATCTGGGAGACCCGCGCCGGCGCGGTCGAGCTGCGTATCCCCAAGCTGCGCAAAGGCTCCTACTTCCCGGGCTTCCTGGAGCCGCGCCGCATGGCCGAGAAGGCGCTGACCGCGGTGGTGCAGGAGGCCTACGTGCAGGGCGTCTCGACCCGCTCGGTCGACGATCTGGTGCAGGCAATGGGGATGAGCGGTATCTCCAAGAGCCAGGTCTCGCGGTTGTGTGGTGAGATCGACGACAAGGTGAAGGCGTTCCTCGCCCGTCCGATCGAGGGCGACTGGCCGTATTTGTGGATCGACGCCACCTACGTGAAGGTACGCCAGAACGGGCGGATCGTTTCGGTCGCGGTGATCATCGCGGTCGGCGTCAACAGCGACGGCCGCCGCGAGGTGCTTGGCATGGACATCGGCCCGTCCGAGGCCGAGACGTTCTGGACCGCGTTCCTGCGCAAGCTCGCGCGGCGCGGCCTGCGCGGCGTCAAGCTGGTTGTGTCCGACGCCCACGAGGGCATCAAGGCCACCGTCAGCAAGGTGCTCAATGCCACTTGGCAGCGTTGCCGCGTGCACTTCATGCGCAACGCGCTGGCGCATGCCGGCAAGAGCGGGCGGCGCGTCGTCTCCGCTTTCATTGCCACCGCCTTTGCCCAGGACGATGCGGAGGCGGCACGGGCGCAGTGGCGCCGCGTTGCCGACCAACTCCGCCCCAAGGTCCCGAAGCTCGCGGCGTTCCTCGATGAGGCCGAGACCGACGTGCTCGCCTACATGAGCTTCCCCGCCGCGCACAGGGCCAAGCTGCACTCGACCAATCCGCTCGAACGCGTCAACGGCGAGATCAAGCGCAGAACCGAGGTGGTCGGCATCTTTCCCAATGAGGACGCCATCACCCGGCTGATCGGCGCGATCCTGCTCGAACAGAACGATGAGTGGGCCGTCCAGCGCGGCCGCTACATGACACTGGAAACGATCGCCCCGTTGAGCGATGATCCCACCGTCAGCCTCCCGGCTATCGCCAGCTGACCGATCCGGCCCAGGTCGGCGAACGTGGTGACCCACACTCAGCTACACCACGCAATGGGACACGATC
>NZ_LBJC01000053.1 GCF_004114535.1 Bradyrhizobium nanningense | reverse complement strand
AGCTGGCTGGTGACGATGGTGGAGCGATGACCGTAGCGATCTTCGAGGATTTCCAGGAGGTCGTGACGGGCGCCGGCATCGAGCGGCTCGAGCCCCCAATCATCGAGGATCAGCAGATCGACACGGCCAAGGCCGCGCAACAGGCGTGGGTGACGACCGTCGCCGCGGGCGAGCGCCAGATCGTCGAACAGGCGCGGGACGCGCTGATAGAGCACGGAGCGATTGTCGCGACAGGCCTTGTGGCCGAGCGCCGAGGCGAGCCAACTCTTGCCGACGCCTGCCGGGCCGCAGATCAGGAGATTGACGTGGTCGTCGATCCAACGGCCCTCGACAAGCTTGGCGAACAGCGGGCGGTCGAGACCGCGCGGGGTGCGATAGTCGATGTCCTCGACGCATGCCTGCTGGCGCAGCTTGGCGTAGCGCAGGCGAGTGGCAAGCCGTTTGTCGTGCCGCAGCGAGGCTTCACGTTCGAGCAGCAGAGCAAGCCATTCGGCGTGACCGAGGCTGCCAGCCTCACCGGCGGCTTCGATGTCGGCGAAGGCCTTGGCCATGCCGTGGAGGCCGAGGGCGTTGAGGCGGTCGAGGGTCGGATGGGTGAGCAAGGGACGGTCTCCTAATTGTAGTAGCGCGGTCCGCGGATGTTGGCATGCAGGATCGGCGCATCGTCCGCGGAGCGCTGGTGAGCGGGACGCCGATCGAGATTGTTGGCGAGGATCGACTTGACCGAGCCATAGGTGCGCGCGCCGATGTCGATCGCCCGCGCAGCCGCCGCGTCCAGCCGTTCGCGCCCATAGGAGGCGGCGAGCCGGAGGATGCCGAGGCAGGCGCGGAAGCCTTGTTCGGGGTGCGAGCGCTCGTCGAGAATGAGGTCGCACAATGCGCTGGTTGCCGGCCCGATCGCGGCGGCGTCCTGACGGATACGCCCGATGGTCCAGCCGGCGTAGCGCCGATGGCTGGAGGCCATGTGCTCCGGCACGGTGGTGTGCTTGTGATTGCCACTCATGCGCTGATGCGCGGCAATCCGCTCGCCCTTGTGGAAGATCTCGACGGTGCGGGCGGTGAACCGCACCTCGACCTCGGCACGCGCGAAGCGATGCGGAACGCTGTAATAATGCTTCTCCACCTCGACGTGGTAGTCGAGGCTGACGCGGCGGATCCGCCACTCGGCGAGCACGTAGGGGCTCGCCGGCAACGGCTTGAGCGCCGGCCGGTCGATCTCCTCGAGCAGCCGGCGGCGCGTCACGCCGAGCCGCCGGATCGGCCGCTCCTCGTTGAGCCTGGTGAGCAACTCGCCGATCGCTGCGTTGACCTCGGCGAGGCTGTAGAAG
>NZ_LBJC01000052.1 GCF_004114535.1 Bradyrhizobium nanningense | reverse complement strand
CTTCCCCCAAAAAAGTGGACAGGGTTCAAGCCGATTTTAGCTCCATCTCGACCGGGCTGATATAGCCGATAGCCGAGTGTCTGCGGTGATGATTGTAGAAGCCCTCGATGTAGGAGAAGATGTCGCGCTCTGCTTCATTGCGGGTTGCATATTGACGGTGATGGATCAGTTCGGTCTTGAGCGTGTGGAAGAAGCTTTCCATCGGGGCATTGTCGTAGCAGTCGGCTCTGCGGCTCATCGAAGGCCGGAAGCCGGCGGCTTGCAGCGCTTGGCGGTAGTCGGTTGAAGCATATTGGATGCCGCGATCGGAGTGATGGATCAGGCCAGCACCGGGCTTTTGTCCCTTGATCGCCATCCTTAATGCGGCGAGCGGCAATTCGGCGCGCAGATGTTCGTCCATCGCCCAGCCCACGATACGACGGCTGTACAGATCCATGATGGCGGCCAGGTACAGCCATCCCTGGCCGGTCCAGACATAGGTGATGTCGGCGAGCCAGACCTGATTGCGCATGGCGGCCGCGAAGTTCCGGCCGAGCAGGTTGGGCGCGATCGGGAAGCCATGCCCGCTGTCGGTGGTGCGGCATCGTCGCGGCCCGACCGAGATGGCCCGAACGCCATGGTCGCGCATCTGCCGCTCGATCCGGCCACGGCTGGCATGATGTCCCTGGGCTTTGAGTTCGACATGGATGCGCGGGCTGCCATAGCGGCCATGACTGTCGCGATGGACCCGCTTGATGTCCTCCAGCAACTCTCGATTGGCCGCGGCCCGGGGGCTTTCCGGCCG
Organism: Bradyrhizobium nanningense; assembly: GCF_004114535.1. Taxonomy (GTDB): domain Bacteria; phylum Pseudomonadota; class Alphaproteobacteria; order Rhizobiales; family Xanthobacteraceae; genus Bradyrhizobium; species Bradyrhizobium nanningense. The sequence goes on along the minus strand of NZ_LBJC01000052.1, from coordinate 470 downwards.
CGCCCGCCAAGCATAGTAGCCTGCGGGCGAGACGCCGAGCACACGGCACATGGTTTGGACCGGATAGTCCGCGCGGCGATCTTCGATGAAGCGGAACCTCATGTCCGGGGTCCAGCAAAGATCGCGATCGACTTTTTTAAAATGTCGCGCTCCATCCGCAGCTGTTCGTTTTCCCGCTGCAACCGCGCGATCACGTCAGCCTGGTCCGCCGACGGCACCGCCGCCTGCGATGTGGGCGCCACGGCGCTGCCGCCGGCTCTCACCGTGCCCCGCTCCTTCACCCATCGGCTGAGCACGGAGCCGTCAAGCCCGAGCTCCTTCGATACTGACTTCGCCGAGCGACCGCTCGACAAAACCAGATCAACCGCCTGCCGCTTGTACTCGTCCGAATAGGACCGACGTTGCCGTTTTGCCATCTGACACCTCTCGCTGCCTAAGCTATAGGTGTCCACCGATTTAGGGGAGGTCCA
>NZ_LBJC01000051.1 GCF_004114535.1 Bradyrhizobium nanningense | reverse complement strand
CGCGTCACGCCGAGCCGCCGGATCGGCCGCTCCTCGTTGAGCCTGGTGAGCAACTCGCCGATCGCTGCGTTGACCTCGGCGAGGCTGTAGAAGACGCGGTGGCGCAGGCGGCCGAGCAGCCAGCGCTCGATGATGAGGACGGCCTGCTCGACCTTGGCCTTGTCGCGCGGCTTGCGAGGTCGCGCCGGCAAGACGGCCGTGCCGTAATGCGCAGCCATCTCCGCATAGGTGCGATTGATCTGCGGGTCGTAGAGGCTCGCCTTGATGACTGCGACTTTGGTGTTGTCAGGCACCAAGAGCGCCGGGACGCCGCCGATCGCCGCGAAGGCGCCAACATGGGCGCTGATCCAGTCGGCGAGCCCCTGCGTCCACGTCGCCTGCGCGTAGGTGAAGCTCGAGGCGCCGAGCACGGCGACGAAGATCTGCGCCGTCCTCCGCTCGCCGGTGAGGCGGTCGACCACCACCGGCACGCCGTCGCCCGCGTAGTCGACGAACAGCTTGTCGCCGGCCGCGTGCGCCTGGCGCATCGTCACCGACAGGCGTCCCTCCCAGGCGCGGTAAAGCTCGCAGAAGCGCGAGTACCGGTATCCGCCGGGCTCGGCGCCGATGTACTCCTCCCATAGGATCGACAGCGTCACGTGCTTGCGCTTGAGCTCGCGGTGCACCGCCGCCCAGTCGGGCTCGGCGATGCGGCGATGACCCTGCCGGTTACCGTTGCCGGTCTTGGCGAACAGGCGGGCCTCCAGGGCCGCGTCCGTGAGTTCGTCGGGCAACGGCCAGCTCAGGCCTGCGGCCTCGAACCGCCGGATGGTCAGCCGCACTGTCGAGGGCGCCGCGCCCATCCGCCGAGCAATCTCGCGGCTCGGCAGCCCAGCCGCCTTCATCCTGATCACATCGCGCACACGGCGCATCGCAAGCCTCTCCGTCGGCATCCAGGGTCCCCCTTCGCAAAACCGAAAGGTTGACCCTATGGGAGCCAGAAGAGGTCTCGTCACCCGGGCGACATCATCCCGGAATGGTGGGCGACATCATCTCGGAACGGGTGGGCGACTTCAAATCGGAATGGTGGGCGAGATCATCTCGGAATCCTGGGCGACATCGATCGGAATCCGCA
>NZ_LBJC01000050.1 GCF_004114535.1 Bradyrhizobium nanningense | reverse complement strand
CTCCGGCCTATGTGAAGCCCTACGTCAAGCGGCAGAAGAACGACGCGATGGACGCTGAGGCGATCTGTGAAGCGGTCACGCGACCCAACATGCGATTTGTGCCGACCAAGACAGTCGAGCAGCAGAGCTGCCTGATGCTGCATCGAGCGCGCCATCTTTTCATCCGTCAACAGACAGCAGTGATCAACTCGATCCGTGCCTATCTTGCCGAGTTCGGGATCGTTGCCCCTGTCGGGCGCCGAGGTGTCGAGCAATTGCTGGAAGTTGTCGCTGATCCAGCCGATGGTCGTCTGCCCGAGGTGGCCCGAGCATGTCTTACTGCCCTCGGTGGTCAATTGCGCGCCCTTAAAGGTCAGATCCTTGAGTTTGACCGCCGCATCATCGCCTGGCATCGATCAAATGCGACGAGCAAACAGCTGGACGCGATCCCTGGCGTCGGTCCGGCGCTGGCAACAGCGCTGGTCGCCAGCATTGCCGATCCCAAAGCCTTCCGATCCGGGCGGGACTTCTCGGCCTGGGTTGGTCTCGTGCCAAAGCAGAGCTCGAGCGGGGGCAAAGACAAGCTTGGCAGCATCAGCAAGCAGGGCGATCGCTATTTGCGTAGCCTGTTCACTGCTGGCGCGCTCGCCGTAATCCGCTACGCCAAGATCCATGGCACGGGGCATCGGCCATGGCTCACGCGATTGTTGGCCCGGCGGCCCACCAAGGTCGCGGCCATCGCGCTTGCCAACAAGCTCGCCAGGATGGCTTGGGCGATGATGGCGAGGAACGAACGCTACCAGGAGCCGGCCGCGCTGGCGGCCTAAACGAGATCGCGTCGACATCGCCGGCGTGACGTAACGGTTGGGAGGGCGAACAGCACGTAATGCAGTGCCGGTCGATCCGGCGATCAGGACAACCCACATGGGCCACAGCATCATCGAATGCGTGCTTTTGACCGGGACCTGATCCGCGGAGGGCATTATGGCCAGCGGTCACGTGAACCGCGCTAACAGGCCGAACACATGGCTGCTCCGACCAATACTGCGACGTGAAGATTCTCCTTGCCAACCCGGAGCCGTCCACACATGGCCC
>NZ_LBJC01000049.1 GCF_004114535.1 Bradyrhizobium nanningense | reverse complement strand
TGTGGAGCCTCAAGAGGTTATCCTTGGTCAAACCGAGCCTGCTGATCGGCGTTTGAGAGTCTATACCACCGTGAGGTCGGTGCCAGTTGTATTGGTGCAGCCAGATCGGCAGCTCTTCGGCGCGCCGATCTGAGGTTGGGTAGGCTTTGGCATAAGCCCATTCCCGAAGTGCGGTCTGGATGAAACGCTCGGCCTTGCCGTTTGTTCTGGGCGTGTAAGGCTTGGTGCGGATGTGCTTGATGCCGAGGTCCCGGCAAGCGTCGCGGAAGGCGAACGACTGGTAGCAACTGCCATTGTCGGTCATGACGCGCGTGACGGTGACGCCGAGGCTTTTGTAATAAGCCACGGCTGCCTTGAGAAAGGGAACAGCGCTGTCCGCCGTCTCGTCGGGCTTAATCTCGGAGAACGCGACGCGGGAATGGTCGTCGATGCAGACGTGGACGAAATCCCAGCCGGCGCCGCGGCTCTTGTTCGGGCCGCTCGGATCGCCGGTGATGCGATGGCCGACACGCTCGAAACGCCCGAGCTTTTTGATGTCGATATGGATGATCTCGCCTGGGTGCTCGCGCTCATAGCGACGCTCCGGCTCGACCGGCTCCAGATCGCGTATCCGGTTCAATCCCAAGCGGCGAAGGACGCGGCTGACGGTGGCCGGTGACACCTCGACCTCGGCTGCGATCTGCTTGCCGGTGTGGCGCTGCCGGCGCAAGGCCTCGATGACCGTGCACGTGGCTGGCGGGGTTTGGCTCGGCGATGAATGGGGCCTGGAGGACCGATCGCGCAACCCTTCCACACCTTCTGCGCGGAAGCGCTTGACCCATTTGGCGACCGTCTTCGGCGTCGTATTGAACAGGTCGGCCGCGCCAGCCTGGCTCAGCCCGCCTTGGACCACGCTTCGGACCATCGCCTCTCGACCTTTTGGCGTCAAAGGCGCATTCTTGTGGACGTTCATCTGGTCTCTCCTTGGAACACTGAAGCTTCGCAACCTCAGCTTCCTCGGTTCAGACCAGATGGACAACCTCCTGACAGACCACA
>NZ_LBJC01000048.1 GCF_004114535.1 Bradyrhizobium nanningense | reverse complement strand
GGGATGTAGATCGACTCGTTCTCGTGCACGGTCTTCAAGGTCTCGTTGACGGTCACCTGCGCGGTGCCGCGGACCACGATCCAGTGCTCGGCGCGATGATGATGCTTCTGCAGCGACAGCCGCCCGCCCGGCTTCACCACGATGCGCTTGACCTGATGGCGTTCGCCATTGTCGACGGACTGGTAGCTGCCCCAGGGCCGGTGCACCTTGAGATGCTCCTCGGTGACCTTCGGCGCGACCGCCTTCAGCTTGGTCACGAGACGCTTCAGGCCGTTGGCATCCTTCTGGCGCGAGACCAGCACCGCATCCGCGGTTGCGACCACGACGAGATCGTCGACGCCTTCGAGCGCGACCAGCGCCTGGTCGGTGGTGACGTTGCAATTGCGGGAATCCTCGAACACCGCGGCGCCATGCGCGGCATTGCCCTGCGCGTCCTTCTCGGACAATTCCCACACCGCGTGCCAGGAGCCGACGTCGGACCAGCCACACGACACCGGCACGACGGCTGCGCGCGCGGTCTTCTCCATCACGGCATAGTCGATCGAGATCGCCTTCGCCGCGCCGAACGCTTCCGGCTCCAGCGTGACGAAGCCGAGATCGCGACCGGCATTGTTGACCGCATTGGTGACGGCCTCGACGCTTGCGGCATCGACCTTGCGATATTCGTCGAGCAAGACGCTCGCCGGGAACATGAAGTTGCCGCTGTTCCAGAGATAGCCCGAATTGACGTAGTCGGAGGCCTTCACCGCGTCCGGCTTCTCGACGAAGCGCGCGACGGCATGTACCTCGCCGGAGATCACCTCGCCCGGATTGATATAGCCGTATTCGGTCGCCGGCCGCTCCGGCTTGACGCCGAAGGTGACGATGCGCCCGGTGCTCGCGGCCGCAAGTCCCTCGCGGCAGGCGGCGACGAAAGCGGCATTGTCCTGCACGACGTGGTCGGCGGCGAGCGCGAGCACGATGGCTTCGCTGGCGCGGTTCTGCGCGAACACCGCGCCGGCCGCGATCGCAGG
>NZ_LBJC01000047.1 GCF_004114535.1 Bradyrhizobium nanningense | reverse complement strand
TGCTTTCGGACGACAGCGTCTTGGCCGAGTGCAGCACCTCCTCCGAGGCCGAGCCGGTTTCGGCGGCGCCGCGGTTGACCTGGCCGATATCGGTGGCCGCGGTCTGGGTGCCTTGCGCGACGGTCTGGACGCTGCGTGCGATCTCCTGCGTCGCCGCGCCCTGCTGCTCGACTGCGCTGGCGATCGAGGTCGAGATCGACGAGATCTGGCCGATGGTCGCCCCGATCTCCTTGATCGCGGCAACCGATTCCGCCGTGGCGCCCTGCATGCCCGCGATGTGCGAGGAAATCTCGTCGGTCGCCTTCGCGGTCTGGCTCGCCAGCGACTTCACTTCGCTCGCAACCACGGCGAAGCCGCGCCCGGCCTCGCCGGCACGCGCCGCCTCGATGGTGGCATTGAGCGCCAGAAGGTTGGTCTGCTCGGCAATCGCCGTGATCAGCTTGACCACTTCGCCGATCTGCTGGGCGGCATGCGACAGTTTTCCGATGCGCCCGTCGGTTTCCTTGGCCTGAACCACGGCAGCTTCCGCAATGCGGCTGGAGTCGCGGACCTGGCGGCCGATCTCCTCGACCGAGGCGGAGAGCTCTTCGGTCGCGGTCGCGACCGACTGCATATTGGAGGAGGCCTGCTCGGAGACGCCGGCGACCTGGCTCGACAGGCTCTGGGTGGTCTCGGCGGTGCGGGTCAGCGTGGAGGCCGCCGATTCCAGCTGCACGGCGGAGGCCGAGACGTTGGAGACGATGGCTCCGACCGCGCTCTCGAAATCGTCGGCAAAGCGGATCAGCTCGGCGCGGCGGCTTGCAGCCTGCTCCCGGTTCTGGACTTCGCTGGCGGCGGCATCGCGCTCGGCTTTGGCAACAGCTTGAACCTTGAACTCCTCGACCGCGCCGGCCATCTCGCCGATCTCGTCCTTGCGGCCGAGACCCGGCAGCACGACGTCGAAATTGCCCGAGGCCAGCTCACGCATCGCCTTGCACATCGCGATCATCGGACGCGAGATGCCG
>NZ_LBJC01000046.1 GCF_004114535.1 Bradyrhizobium nanningense | reverse complement strand
CAGAGTGCTGTCGGTTGAGCTGCGCGTCAGAATGACCGCAGCCGCTTCGTACAGAAGCCCTCGCAAATGGTGGTTGCCACGTCGGGATATATGGCCGTCATAATCGACTTCTCCGGATTGGTAGCGGCGCGTTGTCAGGCCGATCCAGGCGCCAACAGATCGGGATTTCTTGAAGTTGTCCGGCCTCTCAATGGCTGTTGTGAAGGCGGTTGCGGTGATCGCACCGATGCCGGGAATAGACATAAGGATGCGGCAAGCCTCACTCTGGCGCGCGTCCCGGACCAACTGGCGTCCGAGTTCGGCGGCGCGGATGCGAATGCCACGCCAGGCTTCCAGCATCGGAAGCACGATCGATGCAAGTCCGTCCTGATTGGCAAGAAGGCTCCGGACGTTCTTCTCGAAGGTGCTTCCCTTTCCGGCGGGAACCAGCAGACCGAAGGTTTTCATGACACCGCGGATCTGATTGGAGAGCTCGGTAGTGATCCGGACCAGCCGCGTCCGCGCCGCCACAAGCGTGCGTGTCAGCATACTGTCGAATTCCTTCACGCGCACCTCACGAAAGAACCCGACTTCCGCGAGCTGCGCCAGACCATCGGCGTCATTCGCGTCCGTCTTGTTCGCCGCCATGTCAAGCGCCGCTTTAGCATGGCGCGCATCGATGCAGATCGCCGGCAACCCTTCGGCGCGCAGAGAATGATAGAACCACACCGACAGCGGTCCGGTCTCGAATACGACGCGTTTCACGGATGGCGCCCGCTTGCGGATGAGCTCGGCTATGATTCTGGGATCAGATGCGCACTTGCCGCGCCAGATCCGTTCACCTGCTCGGCGGATCGAGACTGCCGTCTCTTTCATCGACACGTCGAGACCGATATATTCTTCCATGGCTGTTCTCCATTCGATGCTTGGGCCCGGCGTCCAGTCGTGAGCCCGTATTTCCATCCTATCGGGGAACAGCCACCAGCTTCCATTATCGGTTGGGCCTGATTC
>NZ_LBJC01000045.1 GCF_004114535.1 Bradyrhizobium nanningense | reverse complement strand
GATCCGGTCGCCACGTTCGCAGCAGCCGGCGTACCACCGTTCTTGAACGTGATGGTCTTGCCGTTGACGTTCAGCGTCGAGCCGTCGGTGATCAGCGAGGCAAGGCTACCCGTGGCGGTCGTACGGGTCGCGGTGATGGTCGCGTTGCCGGAGCCGGTCGCAGTCGTCAGACCAAGGGTCTTCAAGAGGTCGGCCTTGCCGACGACGGAGAGGTCAGCACCTGTCGAAGTCTCGAGCGTGATCTGACCACCAGTGATCGACGATGCGGTCTGGCTGGTGTTGGTCGTGATCGTTGCAGCACCCGCCGCCACAACAGCATTCTTGACACCGCTGGCGAGATCGATCGCGGAGAGAACGTCGCCGACGGTCGCGGTCGAGTTGGTCGCGTTCGCACCGAGATAGATGATCGAGTTGCCGCCGCCGTCGGTGGCGATGTTGCCGCTGACGCCGTAACCGGCCGGAGCACTTGCCGCCGCCGGGGCAGCGCCCGCCTTGAAGGTGATGGAATGGCCGTTGACCGTGAAGCTCGTGCCGTCGGTGAACTGAGTTGCAGCGGCGGTGCTCAGACCTGCGGTGGCCAGAGCCGCGCCGTCACCGTAGAGCAGCGTCGTCGAGGTGATGTTCGCCGGGGTGCCCTGGTTGTCCTTCACGACCGTGGGGCCGGTCACACTGCCGATGACGCCTCCGAGGGTGGTGGCGCCGGTCGCCGCCGTGGTGCCGCCGGCATTGCCGGAGAACAGCACGTTGGAGAGCGCAGTCGCGCTGGTGTAGGTCGTGGTGCCGCGGAGGTCGG
>NZ_LBJC01000044.1 GCF_004114535.1 Bradyrhizobium nanningense | reverse complement strand
CGCGGCGCCTCGCCGCTCTCCAGCGAGGGCATGCGGCTCACGATCGCGCCCAACTTGCGCGCTCGCATCAGGATCGATTCGGGATGGGCATCCGGCTCGAATGCCGACGGCGTCATCACGATGCGGGCGATGGCCTTGTTGCGCTTAGTGAAATCGGCAAGGACGTCCTCGACGTCGTCGATACCGCCCAGGACCGGCACGTTGCGGATGAGCTGGCCCAGATCGGCGCGCGAGGGCGACAATATGCCGACCGGCCAGATCCGCTTGATCGCCCCGCTCTCGATGCCGCGGAGCAGCACCTCGGCATCCGCAGTCCGGCCAATCAGCAGTGTCGGTGCAGCGTCCTCGGTGCGGGCATGACGCCGCACCCGCGTATAGCGGAAATAGCGGTAGGTCATCCGCAGCGCGCTGAGGAAGGCGATCTCGAGAAACCAGTACAGGATGATCGTCACCTTGCCGACGAAGAAGCTGCCGCGGACGTTGGGCGCGACGAAGATGTAGTCCAGCACGAGCAGAGCGAGCGTCAGCACGGTGGCGGCGCGGATGATGTTCAGCGCATCCGGCAGCGAGATGAAGCGCCACTTCGTCGT
>NZ_LBJC01000043.1 GCF_004114535.1 Bradyrhizobium nanningense | reverse complement strand
GCTCGAGCCGCTCGATGCCGGCGCCCGTCACGACCTCCTGGAAATCCTCGAAGATCGCTACGGTCATCGCTCCACCATCGTCACCAGCCAGCTTCCCGTGGACCAGTGGCATCTGCTCATTGGAGATCCCACCTATGCCGACGCCGTGCTCGATCGCCTCGTCCACAATGCCCATCGGCTCGACCTCACCGGGGAGAGCCTGCGCCGAACCCGGCAATCCGCCCGAAAGACCTGAGCGCTGTGGACATGCCGCTGCGCTTGGACAACGCAATCGCGTTGCCCACATGCCCACAGCAACCGCAGAAGAAGAAAAAAGGTTGAAGTCGCGATTCCAGATTGACCGCGCGGCTTGACCGATGCCAGAGAACCAGCCGGCCAGAACGCCTCGCCGCTGGGCGAGATCAAATCGGAAAGGTGGGCGACATCGTCTCGGAATCCACGGGCGACTTCATATCGGTACGCCTGGGCGACTTCGTCGGAATCCGCA
>NZ_LBJC01000042.1 GCF_004114535.1 Bradyrhizobium nanningense | reverse complement strand
CGTTCACCGGCAAGAGCCGGGCCGGTCAGCTGGCGATAGCCGGAAGACTGACGGTTGGATCATCGCTCATTGGTGCGATGGTTTCCAGCGTCATGTAACGGGCGCGTTGGACGGCCCACTCATCGTTTTGCTCGAGCAGGATCGCGCCGACGAGGCGGACGATGGCGTCTTCGTTGGGGAAGATGCCGACCACCTCGGTGCGCCGCTTGATCTCGCCGTTGAGACGCTCGATCGGGTTGGTCGAGTGCAGCTTGGTCCGGTGTTGCGGCGGGAAGGTCATGTAGGCGAGCACATCGGTTTCGGCCTCGTCGAGGAAGCCGGCGAGCTTGGGCAGCTTGGGACGGAGCTGATCGGCGACCTTGCGCCACTGCGCTCGTGCGGCCTCGGCATCGTCCTGGGCAAAGGCGGTGGCGATGAAGGCGGAGACGACGCGCCGGCCGCTCTTGCCGGCATGGGCCAGCGCGTTGCGCATGAAGTGCACGCG
>NZ_LBJC01000041.1 GCF_004114535.1 Bradyrhizobium nanningense | reverse complement strand
TCGTGGGCGTCGGAGACGACGAGCTTAACGCCGCGCAGGCCGCGGCGGGCGAGCTTGCGCAGGAACGCCGTCCAGAACGTCTCGGCCTCGGACGGGCCGATATCCATGCCGAGCACCTCGCGCCGGCCATCGCTGTTGACGCCGACCGCGATGATCACCGCGACCGAGACGATGCGCCCGTTCTGGCGCACCTTCACGTAGGTGGCGTCGATCCACAGATACGGCCAGTCGCCCTCGATCGGACGGGCGAGGAAGGCCTTCACCTTGTCGTCGATCTCGGCGCACAGCCGGCTCACCTGGCTCTTGGAGATGCCGCTCATGCCCATCGCCTGCACCAGATCGTCCACCGAGCGGGTCGAGACGCCCTGCACGTAGGCCTCCTGCACCACCGCGGTGAGCGCCTTCTCGGCCATCCGGCGCGGCTCCAGGAAGCCGGGAAAGTAGGAACCCTTGCGCAGCTTTGGAATGCGC
>NZ_LBJC01000040.1 GCF_004114535.1 Bradyrhizobium nanningense | reverse complement strand
GCACGTGGGGTCTGCAGCTCCGGCAGAGGATCGGCTTCAAAAGAGCTGCCGTGGCCGTGGCGCGCAAACTGGCGGTGATAATGCATACGATGCTTAAAACCGGCGAGCTGTTTAATCCGAATGCCGGAGCTGCCGCATAAGTCCCGATAGCGTTCTGCACCTGAACGCCTAAGGCGTCCCTGCCGGGACGTGAGCCGAGCCATTCCGCTGATGCTGTTGCACTGCTGACTCAGCAAAGTGCGTC
>NZ_LBJC01000039.1 GCF_004114535.1 Bradyrhizobium nanningense | reverse complement strand
GTCCGAGGCCGAGACGTTCTGGACGGCGTTCCTGCGCAAGCTCGCCCGCCGCGGCCTGCGCGGCGTTAAGCTCGTCGTCTCCGACGCCCACGAAGGCATCAAGGCCACCGTGGCCAAGGTGCTCAACGCCAGTTGGCAGCGCTGGCGCGTGCACTTCATGCGCAACGCGCTGGCCCATGCCGGCAAGAGCGGCCGGCGCGTCGTCTCCGCCTTCATCGCCACCGCCTTTGCCCAGGAC
>NZ_LBJC01000038.1 GCF_004114535.1 Bradyrhizobium nanningense | reverse complement strand
GTCCGAGGCCGAGACGTTCTGGACGGCGTTCCTGCGCAAGCTCGCCCGCCGCGGCCTGCGCGGCGTTAAGCTCGTCGTCTCCGACGCCCACGAGGGCATCAAGGCCACCGTGGCCAAGGTGCTCAACGCCAGTTGGCAGCGCTGCCGCGTGCACTTCATGCGCAACGCGCTGGCCCATGCCGGCAAGAGCGGCCGGCGCGTCGTCTCCGCCTTCATCGCCACCGCCTTTGCCCAGGAC
>NZ_LBJC01000037.1 GCF_004114535.1 Bradyrhizobium nanningense | reverse complement strand
GGCGCGGGCCCGCACCAGCTCGACCACCGAGAGCTGCGGGATCGCGAAGCGGTCGCCGGCAGCTTCCACGATCAGCGCGGAGACGATGGCCAGCGTCAGCGGGATCTTGATGGTGACCGAAGATCCTTCGCCGGCCACCGACTTGATGTCGATGGTGCCGCCGATCTGATCGATATTGGTGCGCACCACGTCCATGCCGACGCCGCGGCCGGAGACCGAGGTGATGGCGGCCGCG
>NZ_LBJC01000036.1 GCF_004114535.1 Bradyrhizobium nanningense | reverse complement strand
GGCGCGGGCCCGCACCAGCTCGACCACCGAGAGCTGCGGGATCGCGAAGCGGTCGCCGGCAGCTTCCACGATCAGCGCGGAGACGATGGCCAGGGTCAGCGGGATCTTGATGGTGACCGAAGATCCTTCGCCGGCCACCGATTTGATGTCGATGGTGCCGCCGATCTGATCGATATTGGTGCGCACCACGTCCATGCCGACGCCGCGGCCGGAGACCGAGGTGATGGCGGCCGCG
>NZ_LBJC01000035.1 GCF_004114535.1 Bradyrhizobium nanningense | reverse complement strand
GATTCGGAGGAGCAGCCTATGCAGTCAATTTCGACGATTGGTCTTGATATTGCGAAGTCGGTCTTCCAAGTGCATGGCGTTGATGCAGCCGGCCAGGTGATCGTACGCCGTCAGTTGAGGCGCCGCCACGTCTTGGCGTTTTTCCAGAAGTTGCCGCCATGCCTGGTGGGAATCGAGGCTTGCGCATCATCGCACTATTGGTCGCGCGAGCTGCAGGCGTTGGG
>NZ_LBJC01000034.1 GCF_004114535.1 Bradyrhizobium nanningense | reverse complement strand
GCACGCCAGTGGCGAGATCGATCGCGGTCAGGATGTCGGCGACGGTACCCTTGTTCAGGTAGACGGTCGAATTGCCGCTGCCATCGGTGACGAGGTTACCGGTGACGCCGGATCCGGTCGCCACGTTCGCAGCAGCCGGCGTACCACCGTTCTTGAACGTGATGGTCTTGCCGTTGACGTTCAGCGTCGAGCCGTCGGTGATC